>NZ_QQXL01000009.1 GCF_003640665.1 Galactobacter caseinivorans | reverse complement strand
TTCCCTCGCCGACCGCCGGACCGCACCACGCGCCGTCGAGCGCTCCCCCCAACGCACGACGGCGGCCGCGCACCTCTGGTGCGCGACCGCCGTCGAACGTCTACCTCGGAGCCTAAGCGGGCCTATCGCCCACAAGCAGGGCTCACGCCCGCTCCTCGTCGATAAGCCCGCTTCCCTCGCCGACCGCTGACCGGAGCTCCACGAGCTCACATACCGGCCTGGCGCTCGGCCGCCTCCACCACGTTCGTCATGAGCAGGGCCACCGTCATGGGGCCCACTCCGCCCGGATTCGGGGAGAGCCAGCCAGCCACGTCCGCCACACCGGGGTCCACGTCGCCGTAGACCTTAGGCTTGCCGCCGTCGGCCGGGGTCTCACGAGTGACACCCACGTCCAAAACTGCCGCGCCGGGCTTCACATCGGACGCCTTGATCAGGTGCTTCACGCCGGCGGAGGCCACAATCACATCCGCCTGGCGCAGGTACTGCGCGGAGTCCACCGTGCCCGTGTGGGTCAGCGTCACGGTCGCGTTGTACTCGCGGCGCGTGAGCAACAGGCCGATGGAACGACCAATCGTCACACCGCGACCCACCACCACCACATGCTTGCCATCCAAGTCGTAGCCATTGCGCACCAGAAGCTCAATGACGCCGCGCGGGGTGCACGGCAGCGGCGAGCTGATGGGCTTGTTGACGTTGAGCACCAGGCGTCCCAGGTTGGTGGGGTGCAGGCCGTCCGCGTCCTTGTCCGGATCAATCCGCTCCAGGATCGCGTCCGTGTCCAGGTGCTTGGGCAGCGGGAGCTGCACAATGTACCCGTGGCACGCGGGGTCGGCGTTGAGCTCGTCGATGACCTGCTCCACGTCCGCCTGCGTGGCGTCCGCCGGCAGCTCACGCTGAATCGAGTTCATCCCAATGGCGTGGGACTGCTTGTGCTTCATTCCCACGTAGAGCTGCGAACCCGGATCGGCGCCCACCAGCACGGTGGCGATGCCCGGCGTGATGCCGCGCTCCTTCAAGCGCGTCACCCGCTGGGTCAGTTCCTCCCGGATGGTCGCGGACGCCTTGCGCCCGTCAAGCACCTCAGCGACCACCGGCGATCACCACTCTTCGAGGCCGGAGTACAGCGGGAAGGCCTCCGCCAGCTTGTCCACGCGGGCACGCAGCGCCGGCATATCCGCGCTGGAGCCGTCCTTGAGGGCAATCGCGATGATGTCAGCGACCTCGGCAAACTCGGCGTCGCCAAAACCACGCGTGGCCAGGGCCGGGGTGCCGATGCGCAGGCCGGAGGTGACCATGGGCGGGCGCGGGTCAAACGGCACGGCATTGCGGTTCACGGTGATGCCAACCTCGTGCAGCAGATCCTCCGCCTGCTTGCCATCCAGCTGGGAATTGCGCAGGTCAACGAGCACCAGGTGCACGTCGGTGCCGCCGGTCAGCACGGAGACGCCGGCCTCGGTGACGTCCGTGGCAGTGAGGCGCTCGGCCAGGATCTGCGCGCCGGAGAGCACGCGCTGCTGACGCTGCGCAAACTCCTCGGAGGCGGCGATCTTGAAGGCCACCGCCTTGCCGGCGATGGCGTGCATGAGCGGGCCGCCCTGCTGGCCCGGGAACACGTTGGAGTTGATCTTCTTGAAGCGATCCAGATCGTTGGTCAGGATCAGGCCCGAGCGGGGGCCGGCCAGCGTCTTGTGGACGGTGGAGGTGACCAGATCGGAGTAAGGAACGGGGTTGGGGTGCAGACCCGCGGCGACCAGGCCGGCGAAGTGGGCCATGTCCGTCCAGAGCAGCGCGCCGACCTCATCCGCGATGGAGCGGAAGGCCTCAAAGTCCAGCTGGCGGGAGTACGCGGACCAGCCGGCGACGATGACCTGCGGGCGCTCCTTGATGGCCTGCTCGCGCAGCTTGTCCATGTCGATGCGGAAGGTCTCCGGGTCCACCTCATAGGCGGCGACCTGGTACAGCTTGCCGGAGAAGTTCAGCTTCATGCCGTGCGTCAGGTGGCCACCGTGGGCCAGGGAGAGGCCCAGCATCTTGTCGCCCGGCTCAATCATCGCGGCCAGGGCGGCGGCGTTGGCAGAGGCGCCCGAGTGCGGCTGGACGTTGGCGTACTTGGCGCCGAAGAGGGACTTGACGCGCTCGCGGGCCAGGTTCTCCACCTCATCCACAAACTCGCAGCCACCGTAGTAGCGGCGGCCCGGGTAACCCTCGGCGTACTTGTTGGTCAGGACGGAGCCCTGAGCCTGCAGCACGGCGCGGGGGGCAAAGTTCTCTGAGGCGATCATTTCCAGGGTGTCGCGCTGGCGACCCAACTCCTGGTTGATCAGCTTGGCGATGTCCGGGTCCACCTCTGAGAGGGGAAGATTGGTGACGTCTGGGGTCTGAGACACGGGCTACTCCTGTGTGTGAGCGGAACAAAACTGGCGGGGCCGCGGGCCCCTGACTCGGGCCGGACCCAGGCGTTCGGTCCGGCTGACACAGGTGCCGCTCCCCGGTGGTGCTCCACCTCACGCCAGTCGCGACGTCACCACTGTATCCGGTACCGCGACCGGGAGTCGCCTCGGTGAGGGGATGTGTCTGCGTGGGTCTTCATCTGCTCGACGCCGCTGGGTACAGCCCCAGCCGCGGGTCACCTGTGCGCGGAGATCAGTTGCGCGCGGGCCGCCGGGCAGCGCAGAAGCTTTGCGGCCCGCGATCGAGGTTTGCGGCCGCCATGCACGCCGCAAACCTCGATCCGGAGCCGCACACCTCCCCGCCCACCGGACCCTGCGGAGAGAACGGGTAGATTGCCGTGAACCCATTACCGCCCGGGGAGCAATACCCAGTGTGAATACAGATCACGAACTCATCGCTCGCTCCCTCGTGGAGCCCGCCGCATTCGCCGGAGTGTTTGATCGGCACGCGGCCACCGTGCACAGGTACGCGGCGAGCCGGTCCGACCGGCAAACCGCGGATGACCTGATGTCAGAGACGTTTTTGGTCGCTTTTGAGCGGCGGGAACGCTTCGATCTTGAACGCGGCGAGGTCCGCGCCTGGCTGCTGGGCATCACCACCACGCTGCTGCGCAAGCACCGGCGGGTCGAGGCCCGGGCGTATCAGGGCATCGCCGCCGAACAGGCCGCTCGGGTGCTGGCCTCGGACGCCTACACGGACAGCGACAGCCGGTTAGATGCCGCCGCCGCCGTGCGGGCGCTGGGTCATCAGCTGGCCAAGCTCTCCCCCGGCGACCGCGACGTCCTGCTGCTCTTCGCGTGGGAAGAGCTCTCCTACCAAGACATCGCGTTGGCGCTGCAGATCCCCATAGGGACCGTGCGCTCACGCCTGAATCGCGCCCGCCGCAAGCTCGGCGCGGCCGGCGCTTCCACACTCATTTCACTTCCCAAGGAGGTTGGTCATGGAATCGCTTGATCTACTGCGTGAAACCCGCCCCACCCCAGACGCCCCGAGCGCCCAGGCAACCATCGACGCGCGAGCCGCGCTAATGAGCGCCATCTCCGCCGAAGAATCTTCCGTCGCGGCCGCCGCGGGATCCACCACCCGCTCAGCGGCGCGTGGCCCAGTCCTGGCACCGCGTCGCCGCCGCCGTTGGCTGGGCTGGGGACTCGCCGCCGGCGCCACCGCCCTGGCCGCCGGTGCGCTGGTGGTCACCCAGACGCTGCTGCCCGTGGGGACGCCGGGAGCTCCGGTGTCTGCCGCCGCGGCAGCCGTGCTGAGTCAGGCCGCGGACAATGCTGTGAAGTTCAGCGACCCCGTTCTCAAGCCTGGGCAGTACCTCAAGATCGCCAACGTGGCGGAGTACTCGAGCACGTACATGAATGAAGGAACCGAAGACCTTTCCTTCATCCGCTCGGTGCGGGACGAGATGTACATTCCGGCCGATCGAACAGGCGCCTGGATCTGGTTGCGGCATCCGGAAACGCCTGTCAAGCCGCAGGGCGCACTCTCCCCGGAGAAGTTCGCTCAGATCAAAGCGGATCCGGAATACACCACCCCTGGTTCCGTCCTATCCGGCCTGAACGGGCAGTTTTACGGCCCAGGAGTACCCAATGCCGATCGTGCCAAGTGGCCGTCAGACCCGCAATCGCTGTACAACTACGCCAAAGCCCAGGGGGGTCAATCCTCGGAACACGAGCGGGTCTTCACCTGGATCGCCGACAACCTGCGCCAAGGCCAGCACCCCAGCCAGGACCGTTCCCTACTTTTCCGTACGGCGGCGCTCACCCCTGGGATCGAGCTGGCGGACACCAAGGTGAAACTCAATGGTCGCGAGGGTGTGGCCTTGCGGTCCACGCAGCTCCACCGCGAGGTCATCGTGGATCCAGAGTCCGGGCAGTACATCGGAGAACGGATGTATCGCGGCCCGGGTTTCACGGCGGGAGACCTGGATAACTGGGCAGCCGTGACCACGACTGTAGTCGACGCCGCCCCAGTAGCGCCTGAGCCCACCGACTGGGCCACGACCGCCTGCGCAGCAGGGACAACCGGAGAAGGAGCGCCCTGTCCCGAGCCCAAGTCGTGGCCGCTGAAGAACTGAGCCTCACCCGCACAGAAGATGCCGTGGAGCCCAAGGGCTTCACGGCATCTTGCCTTGGGATCGGGCCGGCCGGCCGGCCCGGCTGCGTATCAGGCCTGCGCCGCCCGGGACCGACGCATCCGGGGCATCACGGCAGCGTCCAGGGCCAGCTTGCCCGGGCCAGCCAGCACCAGCGCCAGCAGCACCGCGGCCAGGACGGCCACGAACTCGAAGCCGCCCTGGGCCACAAAGAGGCCGGCCTTCAGATGCACCAGGAACAGAGCGCCAAGCATGTCCACAGCCAACAACGCCGCCACAACGCGGGTCAGCAGGCCAACCACGATCAGCGCGCCGCCAATCAGCTCAAGCCACCCGACGGCCGGGCCCACGAATGCGGCCGCGGGCACGCCCATTTTTTCGAAGCTCGCGGCGGTTCCGGCCGGTGTGTATTCAAAGATTTTCTGCGCGCCATGAGCCAGGAGAACGCCGCCCACCACTACTCGGAGCAGCAACAGCGCCAGGCTGTTGGTCCAGGGAAGGGAGGCGCCGGGGCTCAGGGGGGTCTGGGCTCGGGTGGACATCTATTTCTCGATTCACTCGGGTCCGTCGGCCATGCGACCGAACGTCACCACTCTGACGGTTGAACCTTCAAGTCTTCGAGCTCGCGGCAGCAAAAACCCGCTTTGCACAGCGTCGCCTGACCCGCCTCACAGCCCCGGTCCAGCTTGGCGTCACACTCGGACACCTAGCTGGACCGAGCCCTGCGGCGTATGGGATTGCCCCAGGACCGGCACGGCAGCCCGGCCAGGCACCGGTTCACCGCCAAGACATGACAGGCACCGCCGCGACGCGGGGAGCCACGCGGGCCGCTCTGCCCGACGCCGCCGCGCCAGATCCCACGGAGCCGGAACCCGCCGCGCCAGATCCCACGGAGCCGGAACCCGCCGCGCCAGATCCCACTGAGCCCGACGCCGCAGCTGGCGCCGCCCGCTGCACCGGAGCGCCAAGGGCCTCCGCCGCCACCACGTCCAGGGCCTGCTCAAGGTCCGCGATCACATCGCTCACGTCCTCAATCCCTACCGACAGGCGCACAAGGTCCGCGCCAATCTCCCGCGGGGTCCCCCGCAGCGGCCCGTGCGTCATCTCCGTGGGCAGGCAGATCAGCGACTCCACCCCGCCCAGGGACACGGACAGCCCAAACAGCCTGGTCGCCGTAGCAAAGCGCCGCGCGGCAGCCTCTCCCCCGGCCAGGCGCAGGGACACCACGCCACCAAAGCCGCCGTGCATCTGACGGGCGGCGATCCGGTGCCCCGGATGGGATTCCAACCCCGGATAGAACACCCTCGCCACCCCTGGCTGCGTTTCAAGCCATTGGGCCACGGCGAGCGCATTGGCGCTGTGCTGCCGAACGCGCAGTCCCAGCGTTTTAAGCCCGCGGGCCGCCAGGAAACAGTCTTGGGGTCCGGCCACGGCCCCGGCGGCAAATTGTTGGAACGCCACCGCGTCCCCCAGCGGCCTGCCCTGGAACTGCGTTTGGCCCACCACCACGGCGCCGCCCAGCACGTCAGAATGCCCACCGATGTACTTGGTGGTGGAGTGCACCACGGCGTCCGCACCCCACTCCAGCGGGCGTTGCAGGGCTGGCGAGGCAAAGGTGTTGTCCACAAAGAGCAGGCATCCCGCCTGGCTGGCCACCGCCGCCCAGCCGGCCAGGTCCGCCAGGCCAAGGTGCGGATTGGACGGCGTCTCCACCCACAACACGGCGGTCGCCTCCGGGCGAATGGCGGCGCGCACGGCTTCCAGGTCCCCGGCGTCCACGGCGGAGTGCGTGATGCCCCACGGGCCAAGCACGTCCCGCAGCAAGCGGTTTGTTCCGCCGTAGGAATCCGAGCCGATCACCACGTGATCCCCGGGTCGCAGCACGGCCCGCAGCAGCGCGTCCTCCGCCGCTATCCCGGAGGCGAACGCGAACGCTCGCGTTCCACCCTCCAGCGCGGCAAGCTGCTCCTCAAAACCGTTGCGCGTCGGGTTGGAACCGCGCGAGTATTCGTGCCCGGCACGCAGCACGTTGACGTCGTCCTGAATGAACGTGCTGGTCTGGTAAATGGGTGGCACCACGGCCCCGGTCAGCGGGTCCGGGGCCTGGCCCGCATGGATGGCGCGGGTGTCAAAACCCTGTTCGACGGTGGTCATGGGGTTCTCCTTGGATCGGGAAGGCGGGCTCTACAGGAAGGGGCGACGGCGTGTGGCCGGGGCCCTCAGGCGGGCGCGGGTTGGGAAGCGGGCGCGGGTTGGGAAGCGAGTTGGGAAGCGGGCGCAGCTGAGGAACCTGGCCTCGCGCCCGACTCCAACCGGGCGCCGGAACCCAACCACGCGGCGTCGAGCGCTTGGCGCAGATCTGCGAGCAGATCCGAAGGATCCTCCAGCCCCACGGAGAGACGCAGCAGCGCCTGCGAGATGCCGGCGCTGGCCAGCTGTGCCTCGGAGAGGCGGCAGTGCGTCATGGAGGCGGGGTGCGCCACGAGGGTGCGGGCGTCGCCGATGTTGGCGGCCAGAGCAATGAGCTGGAGCGCGTCCACGACGGGCGCCACCAGGGCGGCGTCCGCCAGCTCCACGCCCAGGATGCAGCCGGTCCCGCGCGGATAATCTTGTGCGGCGAGGGCGTGCTGCGGGTGATCCGGGCGCGAGACGTGATGCACCCGCGCCACCGCTGGGTGCCCCTCCAACGCGTCCGCGAGCGCCACCACGGAGGCGGCCACATGCCCGGCGCGAACGTGCAGGGTCTCGATGCCCTGCAGCAACGTGGCGGCGGATCCGGCCGGGAGCGCCGGACCAAGGTCGTGCAAAAACTTGGAGCGCACCAGCATGGCGTAGGCGTGCTCGCCATAGCGGCTCAGCAAAGAATCCCCGCGATAGCGATCCCGCGGGGCCGCGATCTGCGGCCAGCGCTGCGGATCGGAGAAGTCAAAGCTGCCAGCGACCACGGCACCGCCCAGCGCGGCGCCGTGCCCGCCCAGCCCCTTGGTCAGGGAGTGCACCACCACGTCCGCGCCGTGCTGCAGCGGCCGGTAGGCAAAAGGGGTGGCCAGCGTGTTGTCCACGACAACGGGGATCCCGGCGGCGTGCGCCACGGCGGCGATGGGTTCCAATTCCACGACCTGCACCTGCGGATTGGTCACCGATTCCAGCACAAACGCGGCGGTGTCCGGGCGGATCGCTGCACGCCACGCGTCCGCATCCGTGGGCTCCACGAAGGTGACGGTGACGCCAAAGTCGTTGAAGCTATCGGTGAGCAGATCCACCGTGCCGCCGTAGAGCCGCGCGCTGGCCACCAGGTGGCGTGGCCCCTGCAGCAGCGCGAGCAGCGCCAGGGCCACGGCAGCCTGCCCGCTGGCGGTGGCAACCGCCGAGCTGCCACCCTCCAGCGCCGCGATGCGCTGCTCCAGGATCGCGACGGTCGGATTCCCGGTGCGCGAATACGTAAAACCTGGTGCCTTCAAGGCAAACTTTGCGGCCGCCTCCGCGTGGCTGGCAAAGGCAAACGCGGCCGAGTGGTGCACCGGCGCAGTGAGCGGGCGCAGCGGCCCCTCGGGCGCGTAACCCGCGTGAACACCGGCTGTAAAGGGGTGATGAGTGGCGGTCATGCCCGTCTCGATTCGCTCGTGGCTGGGGGGTGGATTGGCCGGGTGCCGGCTCAGCGGGTGAGGTGCCCGACGCCGCCCGCCCGGGTGAGCGGGCGGCGTCGAGCAGGGGGTTGCGCGGGAGGGTGCGCAGGAGGGTGCGCGGCCCTCAGACGCGCGCGGCCAGCGCGGTGCGCGCCAACTGCGCGGCCTGCACCAGGTGGCGCAGCGCGGCTTCCGTCTCGGCATAGCCGCGGGTCTTGAGCCCGCAGTCCGGGTTGATCCAGAGCTGGTGCGGGGACAGATCCGTGAGGGCGATGTCCACCAGCTCGGCGACCTCCGCCTGTGAGGGAACGCGCGGCGAGTGGATGTCATAGACGCCGGGACCAATGCCGCGGGAGAAGCCAAAGCTGGCCAGGTCAGCGGTGACCTCCATGCGGGAACGGGCCGCCTCGATGGAGGTCACGTCCGCGTCAAGAGCGTCGATCGCGGTGAGCACCTCGCCGAACTCGGAGTAGCAGAGGTGGGTGTGGATCTGCGTGGCTGTCTCCGCGCCGCCCACGGCCAGGCGGAAGGAATCCACCGACCAGCGCAGGTAGTCAGCCTGGTCCGTGGCCCGCAGCGGGAGCAGTTCCCGCAGCGCCGGCTCGTCCACCTGGATGATCCGGATGCCCGCGTCCTGCAGGTCCTCGATCTCGTCCCGCAGCGCCAACGCGACCTGCTGCGCGGAGACCTCCAGCGGCTCATCGTCCCGCACAAAGCTCCACGCCAGGATGGTGACCGGTCCCGTGAGCATGCCCTTGAGCGGCTTGTTGGTGAGGGACGCCGCGTAGGAGATCCACGGGACCGTGAAGGCCTCCGGTCGCGTGACGTCCCCCCAGAGAATGGCCGGCCGGGTGGCGCGTGAGCCGTAGGACTGCACCCAGCCAAACTCCGTGGGCGCGTAGCCGTCAAAGTGCTCCGCGAAGTACTGGACCATGTCGTTGCGCTCCGGCTCCCCGTGCACCAGCACGTCCAGCCCCAACTGCTCCTGTAGCTCCACCACCCGGGCAATCTCCTGGCGCAGGAACTGGTGGTATTCCGCCTCGCTGATGCGCCCGGCGCGGGCGTCCGCACGGGCAGTGCGGACCTGGCCGGTCTGCGGGAAGGACCCAATGGTGGTGGTGGGCAGCGGCGGAAGACCAAGGGCTGCGGCCTGGGCCGTGCTGCGGGATGCGGCGTCGCTGCGCTGCAGATCCGCCGCGCCAAGCGCCGCCAGGCGGTCGCGGACCGCCTGGATCCGGGTGCCGGCGAACCCGGCGCGGGCCTCGCGGGCGGCGTCGCTCTGTCCCAGTTCCTGCTCGATGGCCTGCGCGCCCTCTGCCACACCGCGCGCCAACGTGGCGACCTCCGTGACCTTCTCGTCCGCGAAAGCCAGCCACTGGGGCAGGTGTGCCGGCAGATTCTGCTCCGCGGACACCGTGTGAGGAACGTGCTGCAAACTCGTGGCCGTGCCGACGGCCAACGCACCGCCGGCGCTGGTGACCTGGGCCTGTAGCGAGATGAGCGCATCAAGCGAGGCCCGCAAATCGTTGCGCCACACATTGCGAGAATTCACGATCCCGCCCACCAGAGTGGCCCCGACCAGGTCCCCCAAATACTGGGCCCGCGGTGCCACGCCGCGCACCAGGTCCGCGTGGACGGCTGCGACGCCGGCTCGGGCCAACTCGCCCTGCACGTGCCCCGGACGTGCAGGGTCCCCCGCGCTGCCGTAGCCCGTGGGGACAAAGAGGCGCGGGCGCCCGGCCGACTCGGCGCCGGCCTCCGCCGCACGGGCCAACACCGAGTACACCCGCGCCACGGTGTGCCCATCCGCGGCGAGCGCCGCCCCGCGCTCCGTGCTCAACGCGTGCTCATCCAGCTGCACCCACTGGGCGCCGGCGGCACCCAGCTGGGTCAGCAATTCGGCATAGGCAGCCACCACGTCGTCCAGCCGATCCACCGGATCAAAGCCCTCCGGCGCGTCCGCGGCAGCCTTGGCGAGCAGCAGGTAGCTGAGGGGGCCCACGAGCGTGGGGCGGAGAGCGTGACCCTGCGCCTGGTGGGCCAGCAGGACCTGCACCAGCCGATCAGGATTGGCCACAAACGTGGTGCTCGGGGAGATCTCCGGGACCAGATAGTGGTAGTTGGTATCGAAGTACTTGGTCAGCTCAAGCGCCGGGTGCTCGGCATCCCCGCGGGCCAGCAGGAACGCCGCCGCGGTGTCCACAGGGCCGGGGATGGCCCCGGCAAAGCGCTCCGGGACGGCGGTCAGCGCGGCCGTGGTCTCCAGGACCTGGTCGTAGTACGCCACGTCTCCGGGAAGCGCGCCGTTGCTGGGATCCAGGCCCAGATCGGTGAGCCGGCGCAGGTCGGCCGATTGCACCGCGTGGGCGGCGACGTGGAGTTCTTCTTCGCTGCTGCGCCCGGCCCAGTGGGCTTCGAGGGCGCGCTTGAGTTCACGGGCTGCACCGATGCGCGGGTAGCCAAGAACGGTGGAGGCGAAGGCGGGGGTCAGCGGCTGCTGGGACATGATTCTCCTTGGGTGGCGCCCGCTGGTGGGCGTCGTTGGCCCGGGCGCGGGCGCGCTCCGGGAAGGTCTAGTGGGGGTGCCGTCGTTGCCCGACGGCGTGTGGTCGCGGTGGGCGCGAAGCGGCGGGTGCCGCAGGCAAACGGCTACGCGCCGACGCGAGCGGCGGAGTCCAGGCGCGCGTCGGCGCGTCGCCGCGGCAACTCCAGGCGCTCAACGAGTTCGGTGGCGCCGCGGTGCTTGTTGAAGGTGTAGACGTGCACGCCCGGTGCCCCGTCTTCCAGGGCCCGGCGCGCCAAACTCGCGGCGAAGTCCACACCGATCCGCGTGCGCTCAGACTCCGTGCGGGCCGCCTCCAAAGCGGCGGCCAGCAGCGGGTCAGGGGCCACTCCCGTCATGGCGCTGAGGCGCTCAAGCCGGCGCACATCGTCCACCGGGAGCAGCCCAGGCACAATCGGGATGCTCACGCCGGCCGTGCGCGCCGCCGCCACCAACCCCGTGTACTCCTCCGGGCGGAAGTAGACCTGGGTGATGGCGTAGTCCGCGCCGGAGCGCTGCTTGCCAAGCAGCACCTCGATGTCGTGCTGAAAGGACGGCGATTCCGGATGCCGCACCGGGTACGCGGCCACCCCAATGGAGAGCCGGCCGGCGCCAAGCGCCACCGCATTCTGTGCCTCCACCCGGCGGATCAGCTCAATCAAGTAGCGGGCAAAGGGGTACTCGCCGCGCTCGCCGTTCGGGTCAGCTGGCAGGTCCCCGCGCATGGCCAGGACCCCTCGCACGCCCAATGAAATGAAGTGGCGCACCAGGTCGGTGAGGGTGTCCGCCGACTCCCCCACGCAGGTTAAGTGGGCCAGCGGCCGCAGCCGGGTGTGGTCCAGGATCTGGTGGATGAGCTCCAGGGTGGTTCGGCGCCGCTCCGGGGTGCCGGAATAGGTCACCGAGACAAAATCCGGGTGGGTGGCTGCCAGGGCATCCAGCGTGGTGTTCAGGGCCTCCCTGGCCCGCGGGGTGGCTGGCGGGTAGACCTCGTAAGAGAGCGACGGGGGCGTCGCGGGATAGTGGGGCATGAGCGTGGCTCCTCGTGGTTATTCACAAGGGAGCAGCGCCGGCAGATCCGGGCGATCGGCAGTCCACGCGCCACGCCAGGAGCGCTGGCGGAACTCGAGGGACCACGCGGATCAGAGGCTGACGCGTCTCCATCGTTCCTGGCGGAAGCACCTTTCGCCCTGCCGGAACGAAGGTTGCTGCGACGTCACTGAGCCAGATCTCTCAGTCGCTCTTGATGGGTTGTGCCTCAAGCGTGCGCCCCGCCGCCGGGCTCTGGCAACTAGGCCCCAGAAATGTGTCGTCATGGGCTCTGTCACACGCCGTCACAGTGCCGGAATACCGGGGATCTGCGTGGGGTTGGATAGGGGTATGGACGCAACGACCCCACTCAGCGAGCCCCGCGATTCCCGCCGGTTGGGTGGCGCTGAGGTGGGTGGCGCAAAGCCGGGTGCCGCAGAGCGGGGTGCTGCAAGGCCGGCGACCTTGGGCGCAGTTTCGGTGCCCGACGCCGCGCGGCCCGCTCCCGAGCGCCGGCGCGTGGTGGTCGTCGGCGCGGGGCAGGCGGGACTCTCCGCCGCGCACTTTCTGCGCCGCGCGGGGCTGGAGCCCGGCCGGGATCTGGAGGTGCTTGACGCCAACCCCACCCCCGGCGGCGCCTGGAGTCACCGCTGGGATGCGCTGACCTTTGACGACGCACACGGCATCCACGACCTCCCCGGGCTGCCGCTGGGACAGACCGATCCCACGGAGCCGGCTCGGGAGGTGGTCAAGCGCTACTACGGGCGCTTCGAGGCCGTGGAGGGGCTGCGGGTGTCGCGGCCGTGGCGTGTCACGTCGGTGCAGGCGCTTGATCCGGCCGGGGTTGCGGAGGGTGACGTGGAGAGCGGATCTGAAGGCGGCGCGCGATTCGAGGTGCTGGCCCAAGCGCCGGACGGCGCGCGGCGGCTTTTCCTTGCCGACGCGGTGATTTCCGGAACTGGGACCTGGGATCGGCCGTACCTCCCCGCCTATCCGGGCCGCTTCGCCGGGCCCCAACTCACCACACGGGACTTTGTGGCGGCCCAGGACTTTGCCGGGCAGAAGGTCTTGGTGGTGGGCGGCGGCACCTCCGCCGTGCAATTTGCGCTGCTCCTGGAGGCCGCCGGCGCACAACCGATCTGGTCCACCCGGCGGCCGCCGCAATGGACCAAGCTGCCCTTCGATAAGAACTGGGGCGCGGAGGTGGAACGAGGCGTGGCCTCCCGCACGCGCACCGGCCTCCCGCCGCTCTCCGTGGTGGCGGCCACGGGCCTGCCGCTGATCCCGCGCTACGTGGCCGGGATCAGGCGCGGCGTTTTGGCCTCACGCGGGGCCATTCGGCGGCTCACGGAGGGCGGCGTGGAGTTTGCGGACGGCAGCCACGAGAGCGTGGACGCCATCCTGTGGGCCACCGGATTCCGGGCCTCGCTGGGTCACCTGGCCCCGCTGCGCTTGCGTGAGCCAGGCGGCGGCGTGCTGATGGCGCCCGACGACGTCAGCGTCCTCCGCGCGCCCGGAGTGTTCCTGGTGGGGTACGGACCCAGCGCGTCGACGCTGGGGGCAACGCGTGCGGGGCGGCGCGCAGCGCGGGCGGCGCTGGCCGCGTCAGCAGCCGCGGCGTCGGCAGCCGCGGCGTCGGCAGCCGCGTCAGCAGCGGCGTCGGGCATGTCATGGTCCGCGCAGAATGCAGAACTGGCCGCGCCCGCGCACTAAGGTTCCGGAGGGTGAGCAACCTTCCGCGCTACATCATCACCCTGGCCTGTCCGGACCGCCCCGGGATTGTGCACGCGATCACCGGCGCGCTGCTGGCCGCGGGGAGCAACATCGTTGAGTCGCAGCAATTTGGCAGCCCGGAAACCGGCACCTTTTTCCTGCGCGTGGAGGTGGAGACCCCCTCCGGCCTTGGACCGCTGCAGGAGCGCCTGCAGCCAGTGCGCGAGGCCTTCGACATGCGCCTGGAGGTGCACGCGAACGCGGCGCCGCTGCGCACGCTCATTCTGTGTTCCACTGCCGAGCACGCCGTGAATGAGCTGCTCTTCCAACGGCGCACTGGCTCGCTGCCCATCGATATCCCCGTGATCGTGTCCAACCACGAGGTGCTGCGCCCGCTAGCCCAATTCCACGAGGTGCCCTTTGAGCACCTGCCCGTGGGGCCCGGGACCAAGGCCGCCGCAGAGGAACGGATCCTGGCGCTGGTGGAGGAACACGACGTCGAACTGGTGGTCCTGGCCCGCTACATGCAGATCCTCTCCGATGACCTGTGCCGCGCCCTGGCCGGGCGCGCCATCAACATTCACCACTCGTTCCTGCCGTCCTTTAAGGGCGCGCGCCCGTACCACCAGGCGCACGAGCGCGGCGTGAAGCTGATTGGGGCCACGGCGCATTATGTGACCGCGGATCTGGATGAGGGGCCCATCATCGACCAAGACGTGACGCGCGTGCGGCATGACAGGACGCCGGAGCAGTTGGTGGAGCGCGGGCGCACCGTGGAGGCACAGACGCTAGCGCGGGCCGTGCGCTGGCACGCGGAGCGCCGGGTGCTGCTGGACGGGCACCGGACCGTCGTTTTTGACTAGTTGACCCACCTCGCGGCGTTCCGCCGTACCAACGAACGCCCCACCCGCCGCAGGCCCGCAGGTGGGGCGTTCGTGTGTGGGCCCGGCCCTTCCCAAGGTGTGCACTGACCCGGCGCACTGTGCCGTGTCAGTAGCCACGGCACAGCGCGCCGGGAGACGGCAAAGCCGCGCGGTCACTTTAGGAGCGGGCTGACGCGGTGCGCCGGGCAGAGTCAGGGGCGGCCAGGACCACGTCCGCGGCCCAGCGCGAAGACCAACGCGGCCAAGCCCACCAGCGCGGCGCTGACCGCCAGCGGCCCAAGGGCCCCGGCCGCGCTCGCGTACGCCAGCCCACCCAGGACCGGGCCGGCCGCCGCGCCGATGTTCAGCGACGCGGTCGCGAACGATCCGGACATGGTCGGGGCGCTCGCGGCAGCGCGGATGGACGTGGCGATCAGGGTGCTGCCCACCGCGAAGGAGAGCGCGCCCTGCACCAAGGCGAGCGAAAACACCACCGCGGGAAGGTGCGCGCCGGCGAAGAATGCGCACCACCCCAGGAACAATGCCATTCCCCCGAACACCAGAATGCGCTCGGAATGCAGATCACCGAACCGCCCGGCCGCCCACACCCCGGCAAAGGAGCCCACCCCGAAGATCGCCAAAATCAGGGGCACGACGCCGGTGGGCAGCTGGGCCGCCTCCGTCACCACGGGTGCCACATAGGTGAAGGCGCAGAAAGTTGCCCCGTTGACGAGGGCACCTAGTCCGAGGGGGAACAGGAGCGTTCCGCGGCGCAGCACTGCGAGTTCGGCGGTGAGCCGCACAGCCTGCGTGCCGCTCGCCTCGGCTCTCCCAGGCGCCGCGGCACTCCCACTCGCAACTGGGCTTCCACTCCCAGCCGCCCGGGGCGTCGCGATCACCACCGCGATGAGCGCCGGAACCGAGATGATGGCGACGGCCCACAGGGCGGACCGCCATCCGAAGAGGGAGCCGAGCACCGCTCCCCCGGGCACGCCAGCGATCAGGGCAAGCGTGGTTCCGCCCAGGATGACGGCGAGCGCTCGCGCCGTCCGATCTTGAGGAACCAGCGCCGACACGGTGGAGAGGGTGACGGCCAGGAATCCGGCGTTGGTGAGCGCAGCGACAATCCGGGAGATGAGCAGCACGGCAAACTCGTCCGTGAGCGCCCCGAGCACGTGCATCAGGATGAAGATGACCAGGAAGCCGGACAGCGCCAGCCGCGGTGACCACCTGCGGCTGATGGCGGCCATGAGCGGGGCCCCCACCACCATGCCGACGGCAAAGGCGGAGGTCAGGAGTCCGGCTTGGGGTATGCCGATGCCGAGGTCGGCGGCGATGGCCGGAAGCAATCCGGCGAGCATAAATTCTGAGGTTCCTTGGGCAAACACCGCAACGGCGAGCAGGAAAATGACAGGGGGCATGGGTGAGTCCTTGCAAGAGAAGTGTCGGTCGGAGAGGGACCGGCACCACGGTGCTCACGCTCGCCATCCACGGTGGGGACGTGCATCCGCCACGGGGTCGCCGAAGGCATCGCCTGGCCTCAGCAGGCCGGGCGAAGAGGGGGTGAGCTACCGGCGCGCCGGTAGCTCGGCTCTGGATGCTTCGGGTGAACTCACCCCTTCACCCTAGCCCCCGGTCAACGTTGGCTTCCACCGGGCGGGCCCGCGCAAATGCCACCTGATACGACATTCGCCGTCTTCCAAGACGGCAAATGTCGTATCAAGTGGCAGCAGGGACCGAACACAGCGCAGGGGTGGGCCGGGGGCAAGCGGACCGTGGCAAGCGGGCCCCGGGCCCCGGACCCCGGACGAACGGTGCGATCATCCGGACGCACCGTCGAGTCCGGCGGGGCGGAACAGACCAGACTGGAGTCATGACCTCACCGAATCCCCCGCAAGCCAACCCCTTGGCCGCCGAGGCGCCTCCCACCAAGCACGCCGCCGGCCACCACCCGCCGCAGTCCCCACCCGCGCCGGCCAGCCACATGAACCCCCTGGGCCTGGCCGTCATGATGCTCACCAGCTTTGTCCTGGTGGTCGCGGAGTTCATCCCCAGCGGCATCCTGACTCCCATGGCGCAGTCCCTGGGCGTCACGCCGGGCCAGGCGGGCCAGACCGTCACGGTCACCGCGTTTGTTGGCTTCCTTGTGGCGCCCACGGTCGCCGCGCTGGTCCCCCGCATGGACCGGCGCAAGCTCCTGGTGATCCTGGCGCTGGTCGCCGCGGTCTCCAATCTTGGGGTGGCGCTGGCCCCGAATCTCTGGTTGGTGCTGGCGGCCAGGGTGCTGCTCGGGGCTGCGCTGAGCGGATTCTGGGCCATGTCCATGGCGGTGGCGTCCTCGCTCGCGAGCCCGGACCGCCTGGGCAGAGCTATGTCCAGGGTCACCCTTGGCACCTCCGTGGCCACGGTGGCCGGCGTCCCCATCGCGGTGGTCATCAGCACGTTCGCCGATTGGCGCGTGATCTTCGTGGGCGCCGCGGTGCTCTCTGTCCTTGCCGCGCTCCTGTTGCGCCTGGTCCTTCCGCCCGTGCCTGCTACCCCCGGCACCGGCCTGCGGCAGCTGATCGACACCCTGCGCCGCCCCGGCATTCGCCTTGGCCTGCTGGGCCACGTCCTCACGGTGCTGGGCCAAATCGCCGCATACACGTTCATGCGCCTGGCCCTTGAACGCGTGGACGGCATCACGCCCACCTCCTTGGCGCTGTTGCTGGTTCTGTACGGGGTGGGCGGATTTGCCGGAAACATCATCGTGGGACGCCTCGTGGACAGGCACCTGATCGCCATGGCATACGGCGTTCCCGGGCTCATCGCCCTCGGCGTCTTTGCGGTCGCGCTCCTGCCCGGCTCCCTGGCCGCCGTCGCGATCGCCGTACTGCTCTGGGGCGCCGGATTTGGCGCCTGGCTGGTGGTCATCAACACCTGGATTGGTCGCACAGCCCCAGACCGCCTGGAGTCCGGAGGCGGCCTGGTGGTCACCGGCTTCCAGCTCGCGATCATGCTGGGTGCGGCGCTGGGCGGCCTGGTCGTGGACGCCGCCGGAGTGGTGCCCACGTTCCTGGCGGCCGGCGTGATCCTCGCGGCCGGTTCGGTGCTCTTTGGCGCGGCCGCCCGCTCAACGCAACGCTGACAGCGGGCGGTGCGCACGCGGCGTCGGGCGCTGGGCCTTTCAACCCTGTGCCCGACGCCGCGTGGCCGGGCCCGCTTAGCCGACCAGTTCTGGGCTGCGGTCGCGATCGCGACGCCAGGTGGACGGTGAGATCCCGGCGTGGCGGCGGAACGCTCGGCTGAATCCGCCCTCGGATTCGTAGCCAAGCAGGTGCGCCGTCTCCGCGATCGTGGGGCCCTGCGGCGCCAGAAGGTTTTTGGCCGCCGCCATGCGCACCGAGGTGACGTAGCTGGCCGGCGAGGTCCCCATGAGCTCGCGGAATCGCTCGGCAAAGACCGTGCGAGACATGGCGCCGATCGCGGCGAGTTGGCCCACCGTCCACTGGCGCCCGGGATCGCTGCGGATGGCCTCGAGCACACGCCCCAGCTGCGGGTCCCTGGCCCCGGCCAGCCATCCGACGGGAGCGCACCCGTGCTGCGTCCACGAGCGCAACGCGACGGTCACGATGGTGGTGACGATGCGGGCGCAGACCGTCGCGTCCCCCACCCGCGACATGCTGCATGCCTGGGGCGGTGCCATGGAGGCAGCGAGTGCGGCGATGGCGGGCTCCTCGGCCGGGAGCCCACGCAGGGTCAGCACCTCCGGGAGCGCGTCGGCGATGCCCTCAGCACCCGGGGCCGGCCGCAGCTTGGTGACCACCACAGTGCTCTCCTCGGTGCCTTCACCCAGCAGAGTGGCCGGCGAGCGGCCGGAGAAGAGCGAGAGGTCCCCCGGGATCAACGGCGCCTCCGTGCGGGGCTGGGCGGCGGAGGAGCCCGGGTGCAGCGCGCCGCTGAGGACGTACACCAGGGTCGTGGAGCCGGGCGTCACCACAAATGGCCGGCTGGCAGAGACCTGATGGCGCACCGACGAATCGACCCGCCACTCAAAGTCCGCAAGCAGGCGTTCCAGGGCGGCGTCTTCCGTGGCACTCATGCAGGCTTCAACGGCGGTGGCGCGCGAGCTATTCCGCCGTGGGCGAGAACGGGAAGTGTTTGGGGGTGGGTGGGCGCTGCCGCGAGGTGGGCCACCGTTGCGAGCTCAGCCAATGCCGCAGCCAGCACCGGACTAACGCAACCCCCGCGCGGATCCCCGACTGGCCGAGCCAGCGCGTGGCATACTCTTCCCCGGGCTTCCCCGGGACATCGCTCACCGCCACTCGTCTTCACAGAATCGAACTCCGCTATGCCTACTGATCATCACCAGCCGGCCGCCTCCGTCCTGCCCCGCTTTGGGCTCTCCCGGATGAAGCCCCGGGACCCCAACGAACCCCACCGCGCAGCCAGCCCGCTTGAGCTGTTCTTTGACCTGGTCTTTGTGGTCGCTGTGGCCTTCTCCTCCGCCCAGCTGCACCACATGGAGACGCATGGCCACGCCGCAGAGGGGGTCGTGGGCTACCTCATGATCTTCTTCGCGATCTGGTGGGCGTGGATGAACTTCACCTGGTTCGCCACCTCCTTCGGGACAGATGACTGGCTGTACCGGGTCTTGACGGTCCTGCAGATGGGTGGTGTGCTGATCCTTGCCGCCGGCGCTTCACGGGCCATGGAAGAGGGCGACTTCTCCCTCGGCGTGATTGGCTACATCATCATGCGCCTGGCCCTGGTGGGCCAGTGGCTGCGCGCAGCGGCGAACAACCCGGAGTACCGGCCCACCGCCTATCGCTACGCGATCGGCATTGTGATCATCCAGGTGATGTGGGTTGGATACCTCTTTGTGCCCAAGTCGCTGGGTGTCATTGCCTTTATCGTCTTGGCATTGATCGAGATTTCGGTGCCGCTGTTTGCAGAGAGCAAAAAGACCACGCCGTGGAATGCGCACCACATCACCGAGCGCTACGGCCTGTTCACGCTCATCCTGCTGGGCGAGTCCATCCTGGCCTCCACCAACGCCGTGGTGGATGCGATCGAGACCGGCCATCACCTCAACGACCTGCTGATCATCTCCGGGTCCGGCCTGTTGATCGCCGCGGGCATGTGGTGGGTCTACTTTGCCCGCGAGCACCACGAGCACATCGACGGAATCCGCTCGTCGGTGACCTTTGGCTACTTCCACTACTTCATCTTCGCGGCCGCCGGAGCGTTCTCTGCCGGCATCGAGGTCGCCATCGACTACATCGGTGGGGAGGCTCACCTCAACGAGATCGTGGGGGCGGCCACCCTCAGCGTCCCGGTGGCCGTGTTCTTCCTGGCCGTCTGGTGGCTCACGCTGCGCAAGTCTCTCAGCGGAGTCGGAAGCGGCTTCTTCCTGCTCGGCGTGGCCGTCATGGCCGCCGCCGTTGTGGTCCCGGGCGTCTGGTCCGTCACGGCAGTGGCCGTTGGCGCCATCCTCTCCGTGGTGGCGGTGGAGGTGGGCTCACGCGCGGGCTCCGGGCTGGCCGACGAGGCCACGCTGGGTCAGTTCAACTAACACTCTTCAGCGCAAGGAGGGGCCGGGCGCCATGATGGTGCCCGGCCCCTCCTTGTCTGGAATCAGGCTGTCACGCGCCGTTCGGGCCGCGTGACCCTTGGGCCTTGGCCACGGGCTGCTGCAACTCCGTCACCCAGTTCTGTTGTTCCTCCGGCTCGGAGACCACATACAGCTCGCGGCACACACCGGCCAGCTCGTAGCCGTTCTCCTCGATCCAGGCGTGCAGCGCCTCCCATGACTCGCCGATAGTGTCCATGGATCCGTAGTGCACGGTGGTGGCGGCTAGCGGCACCGCCGGCACCTCGGCGATGGAGAAACCCTCGCCCTCACCAACGTGCTTCCCCACGGGGAAGGCGGCGTACGCGCGCACCTCCTCCCCTGCACCGGATTCGATCGCTTCATACATGGCGAGGGATTCGGGCCCAAAACTGACCCCAGCGTCGTCGAGCGCTCCGGCCAGGCGGCCGAACAGCGGCCCGATGATCGGCGTGATGTTCTCTGGCCCAAAACCCTGGGCGACGGCGCTCGCTTGGGCCACGCGCGCGGCGGGCAGGGGCTTGAGGTCGGTAGCGATGGTGGACATGAGTGGTTCTCCTTCTAAGTGACGAAGGCGCGCGTCGAGCCGGCGTAGCCGGGCTGCGTCGAGGTCAAGCTGATGTGCCAACTCCGAGCGTCGTGCGGCGAGCAACTGGTGCAGGGCGCGCTCATCAACGCCGCCGTGCACCATCCGCGTCACCTCATCGAGTCGGAATCCCAGGTCCTTGAACGCAAGAATGCGTCCAAGAACGGCAAACTGGCTGCCCTGGTAGGAGCGGTATCCGGTGTGAGGATCCACTCGGGCCGGGGCAAGCAGGCCTATCTCGTCGTAGTGGCGCAGCATCCTGACGGACACCCTGCCAATCGATGCGAACTCTCCGATGCTGAACATGATGTCTCCGACGATTCCGCCTCACACTGTGTGAGGGTCAAGCTCTTCACGGACGTACTTCTGGGCCACTTCCCCGGTCAGACACATCCCCGGCCAGCCCAGGTTTGCGGCTCCGGATCCAGGTTTGCGGCTCCACCGGGCGCCGCACACCTCGAACGTGGGCCGCAAACCGCCCGCCACACGCCGCACACCTCGAACGTGGGCCGCAAACGTCCCGGCCGGCCCACCACGGACCGCGAAGCTACGCCCGTCGCAGCAACGTGATGACCTCAAAGTGATCCGTCTGCGGGAACATGTCCATCACCCGGGCCCGCACTGGCCGCCAGCCGGGCATGCGCTCCAGATCCTTGGCCAGGCTCTCCGCATTGCAACTGGAGTACACCACCGTGCTCGCCGCACACTCGTTGAGCCAGGAGGCCAACCGCTCCCCCAGCCCACGCCGCGGCGGGTTGACCACAATCAGCTCGGGTTGTTCGTCCGCGGACGAACCCTGCGCAAAAGCCGTCGCGTCACCGGAACGGAACCGAACGCCGTCGAGCATGGCCTGCGACGCCGCCGCCCTGGCACCCTCCACCGCCTCTGCGGAAATCTCCACGCCGAGCACCTGGCGTCCGGGCGCCGCTGCGCTCAGCGCAAAGCCGCCCACGCCGCAATACAGGTCCCACACGGAGGCCGGGGCAGCCTCATTGATCCACTCGGCAGCCTGCGCGTAGAGCGCCGCAGCCACCTCGGTATTGGTCTGGAAAAAGCCCTGCGGGCGCAGGCGCAGGTGCAGGCCGCCCACCGGCATGTCCAGGGTCGCGGGCCCAGAAAGGTGCACCTCCTGCGCCCCCTCCAGCGCTGCGATGTGCTGGGGCAGCAGGTTGGCGGTGACCACCAGCACCTGGGGAAGGCGCTGAAGCAGCCCGGGCAGATCGGCGCGAATCGCGTCCACCCCGTCCTGGCTGCGCACCACAAAGCGAAGCATGAGTTCCCCGCGCGGATTGGCCGTCACGAGGACGTGTTTGAGCTCGCCGCGGCGCGTCGGGACGTCGTACGGGTGCAACCTGGCCACGCGAATAAAGGTGGCGATGGCCGGAAGAATGTCCGTGATGGCAGGATCAATGACGCCGCAGCGGCGCAGGTCAACCCCGTGGCCCTCCGCGTCCAGGATCCCCAGCGTGGGCTTGCGCCAGGTGCCGCCCACCACCATCTTGGCGCGATTACGGAACCCCGCCTCTGCCCCGGCAAACGGCTCGTCCCAGCGCAGGCCGGGGACCGCCCCGAGCAGTTGGGCGGTGCGCCCCTGCTTCAGCTCAAGCTGTTGCGGGTGCGGCACGCCCATGAGGGTGCAGGAGCGGCAGCGGCCGGCATCAAAATACGCGCAATCCATGACTGGGCAAGTCTAGTGCGCGCTTCGGCGGGCGCGGGCGCGGGGCGCCATCTAGACTCGCGGGCATGGCACACCTGATCCCACTTGACCACGCCGCCCCACTGGCCCACCCGACCGCCTTCCTGGCCCCCACCGCCGTGCTCTCCGGCGACGTCCAAATGGGCGAACGCTCCAGCGCCTTTTACGGAGTCAGCGCCCGCGGCGACTCCGGCACCGTGCGCATCGGGGCGCGCACCAACCTCCAAGACAATGTGGTGGTCCACGCCGACGCGGACGCTCCGTGCCGCATCGGCGACGACGTCTCGGTGGGGCACACCGCGGTGATCCACGGCTGCACCATCGGCAACGGCTGCCTGATCGGCATGTCCGCCACGATCATGAACCACGCCGAGGTGGGCGAGTACTCGCTGATCGCCGCCGGGGCTCTGGTGCTTGAGGGCACCAAGATCCCGCCGCGCTCCCTCGTCGCCGGGGCCCCCGCCAAGGTCCGCCGCGAGCTGAGCGAGGACGAGGTAGAGGCGCTGAAGCGCAACGCCGAAACCTACGTTGGCCTCGCCGAGCGTCACCGCGCCGCCACCGGCGGCTAGGACCGCACGGCGGCTCGCGGCCTTGGGCCGCTGATCGTGCCCGACGCCGCTTGGTCGCGTTTCCGGGGCCCGGCGGCGGGTTTCACTGCCTCCCCCGCGGCTTGACACCCAGCCGCGTTGGCTTCAGTTCTTGACATCAAGGATGACGTAGATCACGATGTGGGCATGCCTCCTGAAGTCAATGGTGTCTCGCTGGGGTCCGTAGGACCGGGCTCTCAGTCCGCCCTGCGCCGCGATAACGTGCGCCGGGTCGTCGCCGTTTTGGGCGAACAGGGACCCTCAACGCAGGCCCAGCTCACCCGCGCCACCGGCCTCTCCGCCGGAACCGTGGCCAGCATCGTGAAGGACCTTGACTCCTCAGGGCGCGTGACACTGACCCCCACCACCTCCTCCGGCCGCCGCGCTCTGAACATCCACCTCGTGGATACGGGTCACGTCGCCGTTGGCCTGGACATCGGCCGCCGCCACGTGCGCGCGCTGGTCGTGACCCCCGCGCACGAGATTGTGGCGGATGTGCAGCGCCCGCTCCCTCTTGGCCACGATGCGGAGACCGGCATTTTGGCCGCCCGTGAGGTCATGTCCAAGGCTTTGGAGGACGCCGGCCGGACCCACTCCCAGGTCTTGGGCGCCGGGGTCGGCCTGCCCGGACCCTATGACCCGGCCACCGGCCGGATTGGCTCCGGCGCCATCCTCCCCGAATGGGTGGGCATCGACATTTCAGAGGCCCTCTCTGCCGCGCTGCAGGTCCCGGTCCACGTCAACAACGACGCCAACCTCGGCGCCTTGGCCCACCTTGGCTGGGGGGATCAAGAGACGGGCGAGAACTTCGTCTTCGTCAAGATCGGCACCGGCATCGGCACGGGCCTGGTGATGGATAGCAAGCTGTACGGCGGCTATCGCGGACTGGCTGGCGAGATTGGGCACACGATCGTGGTGGAGCAGGGCCTGGTGTGCCGCTGCGGCAACCGCGGATGCCTGGAAACCGTCGCGAGCACCTCCTCCATGCTGCGCGCGCTGGCCGCGGCGCCCCACCCACCCACCACCACAGACGAACTGGTGAGCGCGGCGCTCAGCGGCGACGTGGCGACCCGCCGGGTCGTGGAGGACGCCGGCCTCTCCATCGGCAAGGTGCTTGGCCAGATGGCCAGCCTCATCAACCCGCAAACCATCCTGCTTGGCGGCCCCCTCAGCGATCTGGGTGACCTACTCCTGGAGCCCGTGATCCGCGGGCTCCTGCGCCACACCGTCCCAGAAATTGGCGGCACCATCTCCGTGCGGGTCTCCGGCCTACGGGACCGAGCCGAGGCCCTTGGTGGCGCCGTCTCCGTGCTCTCGGCAGCGGATCCCGCCGAACTTTATGGGCCGGTCGCCGTGTAGTTCCGAAGACCATTTTGCTTTCAACACTTGACGCCAAGCCCACAAGTCGTTTTACTTTCTACGAGTTCCCCGGGTGATCCGGGACACACACGAGAGGTGGCCACCATGCCAACCCAGGACGCGATCCTCGAGATGCGCAACATCACCAAGCGCTTCCCTGGGGTCATTGCGCTAGACGACGTCACGCTGACGGTGCGTCGCGGCGAGATCCACGCCATCTGTGGCGAGAACGGCGCCGGCAAGTCCACCTTGATGAAGGTGCTTTCCGGCGTCTACCCGCACGGTTCCTACGACGGTGACATCGTGTTCGACGGCGCTGGGGTCAAGTTTGGCGGGATCCGGCAGTCGGAGGACGCCGGCATCGTGATTGTGCACCAGGAGCTGGCGCTCATCCCCGAGCTGTCCATCGCGGAGAACATCTTCCTGGGCAACGAGCAGTCCTCCAAGGGCGTGATCGACTGGGTGGACACTAACCGCCGGGCGCGCCTGATCATGGAGAAGGTGGGCCTGATCGAGGAGCCGGAAACCAAGATCAAGGAGCTGGGCGTCGGCAAGCAGCAGCTCGTGGAGATCGCCAAGGCCCTGGCCAAAAACGTGAAGCTACTCATCTTGGATGAGCCCACCTCCGCTCTGAACGAGACGGACTCCCAGGACCTGCTCAAGCTCATGGACGGGCTGCGCAGCCGCGGGATCACCTGCATCATGATCAGCCACAAACTCAACGAGATTGAGCAGATTTCGGATTCGCTGACCGTGATCCGTGACGGCAAGTCCATCACGACCATGGATCACGAATCCGGCTTCAACGAGGACTCCATCATCAAGGCCATGGTGGGCCGCTCGCTGGATTCGCGCTTCCCTGATCACGAGCCCAAGATTGGCGAGGTGCTGTTCAAGGTCCAGGACTGGACCGTGGAGCACCCGCGCATCCCGGACCGCCTCAGCTCCAAGAACGCCGCCTTTGAGGTCCGCGCCGGCGAGATTGTTGGCTTTGCCGGGCTCATGGGCGCCGGACGCACCGAGCTCATGCGTTCCCTCTTCGGTGAGGGCTACGGCCGCAAGATTTCTGGCAAGGCGTGGGTGCACGGCAAGCCAGCCAACCTCTCCACCGTTCGCAAGGCCATCCATGCCGGCCTGGCTTACGTCCCGGAGGATCGCAAGACGCTGGGACTGAACCTCTTGGACACCATCAAACGCACCACAGTGTCCGCCGCCCTCAGCAAAATCTCGCCCCGCGGCGTCGTCGACCTGTTTAAGGAATATGAGGTCGCGGAGGATTACCGCAAGCGCCTGCGCACCAAGACCTCCACGATCGATGCCGGCGTGGCCACCCTCTCTGGCGGCAACCAGCAGAAGGTGGTGCTCTCCAAGTGGCTCTTCACCGACCCGCAGGTGCTGATCCTGGACGAGCCGACCCGCGGCATCGATGTGGGCGCCAAGTATGAGATTTACGCGATCATCCAGCAGCTTGCCTCGCAGGGCCGCGCGGTCATTGTGGTCTCCTCCGAACTGCCGGAGCTGCTGGGCCTCTCTGATCGCATTTACACCATTTTTGAGGGGGCCATCACCGGTGAGCTCCCCCGCGAGGACGCAACTCAGGAAAACCTGATGCGCCTCATGACCTCTGACCGCCACAGCGCCGCCCCGGCTGCCTGAGCACCCCTTCGCACCAGGAGATACGGATTGTGAACTCCATTAAGCAGCTGTTCGGCGGCAATATTCGCCAGTTCGGCATGGTCTTTGCGCTGGCCGCACTGATCGTCTTCTTCCAGGTCGCCACGTCGCTGAAAGCGGCCGGCACCCCGTGGGCGGACGGCAACGTCCTGATCGCGTCCAACGTCCAGAACATCGTCAATGGCTACGCCTACGTGATGGTCCTGGCGATCGGCATGGTCATGGTCATCATCCTGGGCCACATTGACCTCTCAGTCGGTTCGGTGGCCGCGTTCGTGGGCATCGTCGTGGCCACCGCCTCAGGAACCTGGGGCATGCCTTGGTGGGTCTGCATCGTGATTGGCCTGGGCATGGGCGCCCTGGCGGGAGCCTGGCAGGGTTTCTGGGTGGCTTATGTGGGCATTCCGGCCTTCATTACCACCCTCGCAGGAATGATGATCTTCCGCGGCGTGAACCAGATCATCGGCAAGCAGAACACGGTCTCCGTGAACGAGGACCTCACGTTCATCGGCGGCGGCTACATGCCTGAGGTGGGCCCGATCACCGGCTATAACAACCTCACGCTGTTGCTGGGCCTGCTCGCCATTGCGTACCTGATCTGGAGCACCTTCCGTAAGCGCGCCCGCTCCCGCAAGGCCGGTTCCACGCTGGCACCGGCATGGGTCGACGGCGTGCGGGTGGCACTGATTTGCATCGTGGTGGCGTTCGCGACGTACCTGTTCGCTACCGGTTCCCCGGGCACCTCCTTCCCAGTGGTTGGCATTGTCCTGATTGTGCTGGTGGCCCTGTACCAGTTCCTGACCTCACGCACCGTGTCCGGCCGCGCCATCTACGCGGTGGGTGGCAACCGCCAGGCCGCGCGCCTCTCTGGCATCAACGACAAGAAGGTCGACTTCTTCGTCATGATGAACATGTCCATGCTTGCCGCGGTGGCCGGCATGATCTTCGTGTCCCGCGCCCAGGCCTCCGGCCCGCTGGATGGCACCGGCTGGGAACTGGACGCGATTGCCTCCGTCTTCATCGGCGGCGCGGCAGTCTCCGGCGGCGTCGGCACCGTGATCGGTTCCATCATTGGCGCGCTCGTGATGGCCGTGCTCAACAACGGCCTCCAGCTCATGTCCTCGCCGCAGTCCACCACCTACGTGGTCAAGGGCCTGGTCCTGCTGATCGCTGTGGCCTTTGATGTGTGGAGCAAGAAGCAGGGCAAGCCCTCCCTCATCGGCGCCATGCAGCGCACGCTGCGCGGCGGCGGCTCCGGCGGCCCCAAGCCCACCCCGGAGCAGGCGGCGGCAGGCATCACCGTGCCGCCCATCGATTCCACCAAAGACGCCGCTTCCGGCAAGTAACACCCCCAAGAACCTCATTCGCTCACACCACTTATGCCGGGACCGCCCCGGCGACCTCTTGAAGGAGAACATCATGCGCAGGCGCAAGCTTCTTACCGCAGCAGCAGCCATCACGGCCGCCGCGGCCCTGGCCCTCACCGGCTGTGGCCGCGCCGAAACCGGTGCGACCCCCGGCTCCGACGGCGGCTCCGCTGCCGCGGCCTTCCCGGCGGATGCCAAGATCGGCATCTCCCTCCCCGCCAAGACCTCGGAGAACTGGGTTCTTGCAGAGAACCTGTTCAACAAGGACCTCTCCGCCGCGGGCTTCAAGCCTTCGGTGCAGTTCGCCGGCGACGGCGGCGCTCCCACTCAGCAGCAGCAGATCGACGCCATGATCACCTCCGGCGTCAAGGTGCTGGTCATCGGTGCAGTGGACGGCAAGCAGCTGGGCACCCAGCTGGCCAACGCCAAGGCCCAGGGCGTCACGGTCATTGCCTATGACCGCCTGCTCCAGAACAGCAAGAACGTTGACTACTACATTGCCTATGACAATGAGAAGGTCGGCGAGCTGCAGGGCCAGGCTCTTCTTGACGGGCTCAAGGATCGCAAGGGCAAGGGCCCGTATAACGTGGAGCTGATTGCCGGTTCCGCTGATGATGCCAACTCCAAGCCGTTCTTCGAGGGCGCCATGAAGGTGTTGCAGCCCAAGATTGACGACAAGACCCTGACCGTTTCCTCCGGCCAGACCTCGCAGAGCCAGGTGGCGACGCAGGGCTGGGACCCCAAGAACGTCCAGCAGCGCTTCGAGTCCATCCTGTCCGCCAACTACAAGGGCGGCAAGAAGCTGGACGGCGTCCTGTCCCCGAATGACACGCTGGCTCGCGCCGCGATGCTCTCCGCCAAGAACGCCGGCCAGAGCACCCCGGTGATCACGGGTCAGGACTCCGAGAAGGAGTCGGTGAAGTCGATCGCCGCCGGCGTGCAGTACTCCACCATCAACAAGGACACCACTTCCCTGGTGGAGAAGACCGTTGGCATGATCAAGGACCTGCAGGCCGGCAAGGATCCTGCCACCACCTCCACCGCCAACAACGGCACCGTTGACGTCAAGACTCTGTACCTGGACCCCGTCCTGGTGACGGAGGCCAACGTCAAGACCGCCTACAAGAACGACCCGGACCTGGACGCTATCGCCAACGGCAAGTAGTCACGGCAAGCAGTCACGGCTCCGAGTTCACCCCTCCAGGTGCTGAGCCTGGGTTGAACGCTCAGGTCTAGTCGGAACGTTCAGGAGTGGTCGGAACCCACCGGCTGTTGGACCTCAAGGCCCCCGGGCCCCGCGCATGCGGGGTCCGGGGGCCTTGAGCATGCGGGTTCCCGGGGGCCTTGATCATGCGGGTCCCCGGGGGCCTTGATCATGCGCGGTCCGGGGGCGCTGCGTGATGGGGCCAGGTCGCAGGCCCTATCCCCTACCCCGCCCCCACGCCCACCCACAGCCGACCGAAACCGCGGCACCCACACCCCGCGCGGCGTCGGGAAGGCGAGGCACCTGAGACGGACCCTTGTCAATGTCCTCCCGGCATCGATGCTGGCCATTTCGCACGGCCCTTCGACATGTTCCGCGCAGACCGCGAAATCTGCGGCGCGCCCGCGACGTGGGGGCCCCACAACATGTACGCTCCCGGCCATGGGAGCCGAAGTCAGGTCGCGATCATTCACGCGAGAAGAACGCCGTCAATACCGCGAACGCCTCGTGGAGCACCTCGAAACATTGGGGTCCCTGCTGCGCCGCGGAGAGTTCGATGAGGGGACCAGCATTGGCCTGGAACTTGAACTGAACCTGGTGGATGAGAACTACGAACCGGCCCTGCGCAATCAGGAGGTGCTGGAGTCCATCGCGGACCCGGCCTTCCAGACCGAGATTGGCGCCTTCAACATCGAGTTCAATCACCCTGCGCTCTCCATTGGCGGGGGCGGGCTGCAGAGCCTGGAGGACTCGCTTCGCACGGAGCTGAACCACGCCCAAGAGAAGGCGGCAGCGGCGGACGCGGAGATCATTGCCGTGGGAATCCTGCCCACGCTTGGCCGCTCCTTTGGCCGCACCGACGAATGGATCTCACCCGGCGAGCGCTACGCGGCGCTGAACTCCCAGGTGCTTGAGGCCCGCGGCGAGGACGTCCTGATCGACATCGCCGGCCCGGAGCGGCTGCGCTTCCACGCGGAGAACATTGCCCCTGAGGCGGCATGCACCTCGGTCCAGTTGCACGTGCAGGTGACCCCAGAGAACTTTGCCGCCACCTGGAACGCTGCCCAGGTCATCGCGGCCCCGCAGGTGGCCCTGGCCGCCAACTCCCCGGTCTTCATGGAGAAGCTGCTGTGGCAGGAGTCGCGGATCGAGGTGTTTAAGCAGGCCATCGACACCCGCGCGCCGGAGCTGAAACAGCAGGGGGTGCGCCCGCGCGTGTGGTTCGGGGAGCGCTGGATCACCTCCGTCCTGGACCTCTTTGAGGAGAACGTGCGCTACTACCCCGCGCTGCTCCCGGAGCTCTCCGAGGACCCCAACCGCCTCACCGATAGCGGCGTGCCCGCCCTGGATGAGCTGCGCCTGCACAACGGCACCGTGTATCGCTGGAACCGTCCCATCTACGACCCCTCGGGGGATCAGCCTCACCTGCGCCTGGAGAACCGGCTGCTGCCCGCTGGCCCCACCTTGGCGGACACGGTGGCGAATTCGGCCTTCTTCTTTGGCCTGGTCAAGGCTTTGCGCACGGCGGACCGGCCGCTGTGGACGCGCATGGCGTTCACGACTGCCTCAGAGAACTTCCTGGAATGCTCCAAGCGCGGCCTGGAGGCCACCGTGTACTGGCCCGGCTTGGGCGAGCTTCCGGTCGTGGAGCTCATCCTGCGCCATCTGTTGCCGCTGGCCCGCACTGGGCTGCGGGAGCTGGAGGTGACGGAGGAGGAGATTGATCGCTACCTCGGCATCCTGGAGCAGCGCTGCATCACCGAACAGAACGGCGCCACCTGGATCACCAACGCGATTGCGCGTCGCGAAAGCGCCGGTCTTGACCGGCCCGCCGCGCTGCGCGGCATGTTGGAGCGCTACGCGCACCACATGAATGTGGGCACCCCAGTGCACGAGTGGCCGCTGGACTAGCGGGTGCCGGGTACCGGGTGCCGGGTGCCCGCTTAGTACCCAGTTAGTACCCAGTGCGCCCGTCCACCCGCTCGCGCAGCAGGTCCATGTGGCCAAGGTGCCTGGCGTATTCCTCTATCAGGTGCGTCAGGATCCAGGCCACGTTGACCTGCTTGCCGTGGCGGCGGCCGCGGGCCAGGGCCTCCACGTCCGTCCAGGAGTCCAGGATCTGCTGGGTCTGCGCCACCTCGCGCTGGTAGGCCTCCACCTCCTGCACGGCGGTGGCCGGGTCCACATCGTCAAACTCCCCATCCGGGCTGGCCTGTGTGGCGTAATAGTCCGGGACGTCCTCGCGCCCCTCCAACACCATGCGCACCCAGTACGCCTCCACCTCCGTCAGGTGGCGCACCACACCGATGAGGCTCATGGAGGAGGGCGGCACGGAGCGCTCGCAGAGCTGCTCGCCGTTGAGACCCCCGACCTTGATGAGGGTTGACTCGCGGTAGAGCCCAAGCCAGTGATCAAGCACCTCACGCATGGAGCCGCTCATGGGCCCATCATCACGGGTGTCCTCGCGTTCTGGGACGGTCCTCATGTTCACTCCCTCACTCATGGTGCTGGGTCATCCACCGGCCAAGGCGACGCTCACAGGATGAGCCGGCGCACTTCTTCCGCCTCTGCCAGCCGGCCCTCGGCCTCCAGGCGGTCCCCATAAGCGCCGGCGACGCCGCTGCGCACCTGCCCGGGTTCCTCACGTACTCGTTCCAGGGCGTTGCTAAAGACGGCGAGCGCCTCCTCACCCCTTTCCTGGGCCTCCAAGACGCGGGCCACCGAGTATTCTCCCAGCGCCGCGTTGCCCTGGTCCCCTTGGGACGCGTATTCATCCGCCGCGCGCAACAGCACGGGCATGGCAGCATCCGGGCGGCCAAGGTCCAGCAGGCTGCGCCCGCGCGAATCCAGTACGTCCGCCGCAAACCAGTCCGCGCCCTCTGCGCGGGCCAGGTCCTCCGCCTCCTGCAGTAGCTCCAGTGCCGCCTCATCTCCTACGCCGGCGTACGCCCTGCCCATCTGCTGCAGGGTCACGGGGAGCAGCCCCGGCTCCAGCTCCGCCAACTCGCGGGCCAGGAAGAGGGCCCGCTCGCCAAAGCCGCGCACGTCGTCCTCTTCCTCCGCGCGCTGGGCCAACGCCACCAGGGAGCGTGCGGACATGCACGCCTCCAGCGCTGCCAGCTGCGCGTCCTCCAGCTCGGGTGCCTCTGCCCAGGCCTCCTCGCCGCGCTCCACCGCGCGCTCCCACGCCTCAAAGGCGGTGCCGTAGAACTCGCAGCCCTCCGCAGCCTCGCCGTACCAACGATCCTGCACGGCCCACTGCCCAGGTGTGGTGACCTCGTTCTCTTCCATCTCCCGCCCCGCGTCCGCCAGGACCTCCAGGGCGTCCTGCATCTCGCCGGCCCGGACCAGGGAGCGGCCCTCCCCCACCATCATGCCCACGTCCGCGGGCTGGCCAAGCTCGCGCAGCGTCTGGTTGTAGACGCGCTGCGCTGCCGCCGCCTCCAGGTGGCGCTCCATGCCGGTCAGCAGCTCGGTGCGGAACCGGGTGATCTGGTTCAGCGGCCCGGTCGCGCGGTGCGCCACTGCCAGGTCCGCTGCGGCGAGCGAAAGCTGCGCCGCCAGGTCCTGGTCATCGCGCAGTGCCGCGGCTTCCACGGAACGCAAGTAGGCGACGTCGTACTGCTGGTTTGCGCGCGGCCCAGCGGCCTCTGCCATGTCCAGCAGGCGGGTCTGCAGGGCGCCGTCCTCCTCTTCAAGGGGCACGGCCCAGCAGGCACCGATCAGGGCGCGGCGGAACGTCTCGGCATCCCCCGCACGGTCCGCCTCCTCCGCGCCTTGCAGGAACTGCGTCATGGCCTCCTGCGCCTCGCCGGCCGCGAGCTGATGCAGCCCCAGCTCGGTGTGCACGCGCCCGCGCAGTTCCGCCGTCTCCAGCTGCGACAACAGTGCCGTGAGCTGCGCTGCGCCCTCATCGCCAATCACGCCGGCCACCAAGGAGCCGTACTCCCGCTCAAAGGCCGCCTCTGCGCTCAGGCCCAGCTCGTGGTAGGCGGCAACGCGCTCGCTGATGGCCCGCTCTCGCTCCTCCGCCTCCAGCAGCGCGGCCCGAATGCTCCACAGGGCCAGGCGCTGGCGGGGCGTGGGCTGCGCGGCCAGTGCCTTCTGCACGGCCGCCTCAGCCCGCGGCTCGTCGCCGGATACGGCCGCCCAGACGGCCACATCCGTCCAGCCGTCCACGTCCCCGGCGACCGGCTCCGCGGCGCGCTCGTGACGCACGATTTGTTGCTCGCTCAGGGCGAGCGGGTAGGACTCCAGGACGTGGGAGCGGGCCTCCGTGATGCGGCGGGCGTAGCGATCCGTGCCGTTGCGCGCGTCAAAGGCCACGGCGATGGGCGCGGCGGCAGACCAGGCGGCCTGCGCCAGCTGGGCCACCGTATAGGGACCCTCGTGGGGGCCAAGCACGCTCGCCAGGCGGGGCTCTGCGCTGCCGCGCACCTCCAGGTCCCCGTGCCCCGCCCCGGCGATGATGTCCGCGGCCACGGCGACGGAGAGCAGGGTGGCGAAGTGCCCGTTGATGTTGAGTTCGTCATGCGCAAGCGTCCCGATGTGGCGCTCAAGCAAGGACAGGGCACGGGCGTGATTGCCCGTCACGGCGCTGAACTCGATATGCAAAGCGATGGAGGCCATGAGGCCCACGTTGTCCTTGGCCAGGCGGTATCCCATGCGGTGAGCCCGCTCGGCGTCCTCCCGGCGGCCCGCGCGCAGCAGGGGAAGCAGCATGGTCGCCATGACCGACTCCGGCTCCTCGCCGCAGGTGAGCCCCTGCTCCATGATCTCGTCAAAGAACCGCAGCGCGTCCGCCGGACGGTCCTGATCCAGCGCAAAGTCCACCTGCTCCGCCCGCACGCAGGCCTCGCAGTGGCTGTATTCGTCCCGCTGGGTGCTCAGCAGCTCATCGCGCCAGCGCTGCGCCTCCTCCGTGTGGCCGGAGCGGTGCGCCTCACTGAAGCGGGCCTGCAGCACACCGTGCTGCCCCACGCCCTCGCGGCTGTAGCGCTGCTGCATGTTCGCCAGGGCGTCCAGGATGTCCGCCCTGGCGAAGGTGGGATGCGTGGCAAGCGAAGACGGAATCCACTTGTAGAACCACAGCAAATCCTGCTCATCCACCTCGGTGGGAAAGCGCGCCGGGTCCAGCTCGTTGCGACTCACGCACCACGCGAAGTTGGAGAGCACGCCGTCCGTGTCCCCCATCATCTGAGCTGCGGAGATCAGGCGCATGCGGATGCGGTACTCCGTCTCCTCATCCCCGGACTCCTGCACCAGGCGCAGCGCCTCATCCAGGAGGGCGCGACCCTGCGGGCCGTAGGGAAGCAGGTCCACCTGTCCCAGCAGCTCCTCAATCTGGGAGCGGTCGGCGCCGCCGCGTCCATCACGCGGATCACGCGCATCACGAGACTCTCCCTGGCCCGGCTGCTGCGTCATGTGTGGCTCCTTCTTGCTTGGTCCTGCGTCTTCTGGCGATCCTGTCACGATTGGCTGAGCGGAGTCAGGACTCCGAGCCCAGGCCCACCGACAGGTGCACAATGTCCGTCATGGCATCCGTCAGAACCTTCCGGTCCTGACGCGTGAGGGGGTGGTGGCCAGCCAGGAGCGACTGCACGTACACCACACGCAGCGCCGAGGGGAACACCGCCGGATCCTCCGTCCCCATCAGGGTGCGGACCAGCCGGTTCTCAAAGTTCAGGCACAGCCGCCCGCGCGGGCCGGCCGGCGTGGAGTCAAGCTTGCCCAGCAGCGCGCCAAACAGGCCGCCCGCGTCTTGGGCAACCTCGCGGCGTCTGGCAGCGCCCACCACCCGCTGATCCGTGACGTAGACGGCAGGAACGTCTGCGGGGCTGAAGCTGCGCACCATGACGGCGCAATCCAGCTCAGCCAGCACCGCCTCTGCGCGCTCCTCAAAGGCCGCGATCTGCGCCCGGTATTCCAGCGGCGGCTCCGCCAGGGCATCTAGCACCTCGCTCAGATCTGCCCGCTGCAGCGAGAGGCCAGGCAGCACCTGGGCAGCCCGGCGCAGCAGCGCCGCGTCATACACATAACCGCCGTTGACGACCGGCTCATCCGGGCTCGCCAGCGGCGCCAGCTGCCTAAACTCCTCCACCGTCTCCGTGTAACGCAGCCGCGGGTGGGCCGCCGCCAGGTCCCGCAGGGTGCTGGTCCCCACCGAGGTCTCAAAGCGCAGATGCGGCACCATCAGCTCCGCCAGCTCGTCATCATGCACGGCCACGGCGCGCAGGCCAAGGTGATGCACGGCGAGAAATTCCTGCAGCGAGGCGGGACGCGTGGCCGCCATGGAGAGCACCCAGCGGCGCAGGATCTGCCCCAGCGCCGCCCGCGTCTCCTCCAACGCCGAGTCCTCGATGAGCGCCTCGCGGGAGGCCGTGGGGTGCAGCCCGGAGGTGGTGACAATGCAGCGAACAAAGAAGCCCCACTCAGGGAGCAGGTCATCCAGGCTCTCCGATAACAGCATGCGGCCAAGGTATGCGCGGGTGGCCTGGCGCGCGCCGGGACTGGGCGCGTACGGCACCACAAACGCCACCCCAACGGTCCCGGTGGAGGGCACGTTCAGGGCAATGGCCTCCACGGGGCGGGCGCCGACCAGTTCCTCCCCCAACGCCAGCAGCTCCTCCGGCTCCGCATCCAGCGGTTTGGCGAAGATGGCCGGCTTGTTGATGCGGACCTGGCGGCCATCCGCGCGGTCCACATCGATGGGAACGGAGAGGTATTCGCCGTACTTGCGCGCCAGCGCCAGCACCGTGGGCTCGGAGGCCATCTGCGCGTCATCCGCCCTTGGCCGCAACTGAACGCGCGTGCCCACGGGGACCTGCAGCGCCTCAATCCCCTCCAGCGGGCGCACGCTGAAGGTGCCATCCGCGCGCCCCACCCACTCCACGGGCTCCGCGCCCTTGGCGGAGCGGGTCAGCACCGTGATCTCATCCGCGATCATGAAGCAAGAGAGCAAACCAATCCCAAACTGGCCCAGCCGGTCCCCGCGCGGCAGGTCAAGAATGTCCCGCTTGGAACTACGCCCCACGGTCGCCAACAGCTCCGCGACCTCGTCCACGTTCAGCCCCACGCCGTCATCCGTGACCACCAGGACCTCGCTGCGAGGCGAGAGCGGCGTGATGGTGATGAGGCCACCCTGGCCGTCGTGATCGCGGCGCGCCGCGATAGCATCGTGCGCGTTTTGCAGCAGCTCACGCAAATAGACGGAGGGGCCGGAGTAGATGCTGCGGCTCAAGAGTTCGACGACGCCGCGCAGGTGAACCTGGAACGGTCGAGAATCCGGATCGGGAGTGTTCACCCTCGAAACCCTACCGGGCACCTCCCCAGGCAACGCCCCCTTCGCGCAGCGAAAATCGCTGTCAGCGCACCCGGAGAACGCGACGGCGCGGCACCCCAGTGGGGTACCGCGCCGTCGGGCAGTGCGGGTGCAGCGGAAGGCGACAGCCTCCCACTACCTCGCCAAGCCGCCTACTTCTTGAAGCCGTCGATGATCGCGTTCAGCGTGGCCGAGGGACGCATCGCCGCGGCGACCTTGTCCTCATCCGGGTGGTAGTAGCCGCCCAGTTCCACGGCCACACCCTGAGCACCGTTGAGCTCGGAGAGGATGGTCTCCTCCTGCTGCGCCAGCTCCTTGGCCACAGGGGCAAAGGCCGCCGCCAGCGCGGTGTCCTCGGTCTGAGTTGCCAGCTCCTGCGCCCAGTAACGCACCAGCCAGTAGTGGCTGCCGCGGTTATCCAGCTGACCCACCTTGCGCAGCGGGGACCGGTTCTGATCAAGGAAGGTGCCCGTGGCCGCGTCCAGGGTCACGCCCAGGATCTTGGCCTGTGGGTTCTCATCCTGCTTGGCAAGCTTCTCGAAGGAGACGGCCAGGGCAAGGAACTCGCCCAGGGAATCCCAGCGAAGGTGGTTCTCGGAGACCAGCTGCTGCACGTGCTTGGGAGCGGAGCCACCGGCGCCGGTCTCAAACAGGCCGCCTCCGGCCAGCAGCGGCACCACGGAAAGCATCTTGGCGGAGGTGCCAAGCTCCAGGATCGGGAACAGGTCCGTGTTGTAGTCACGAAGCACGTTGCCGGTCACGGAGATGGTGTCCTCGCCCCGGCGAATGCGCTCAATGGAGTACTTGGTGGCATCCACCGGGGACATGATCTCGATGACCAGGCCCTCCGTGTCCAGATCCGCCAGGTAGGTCTTGACCTTCTTGATGAGCTCCGCATCATGCGCGCGGGCCTCATCCAGCCAGAACACGGCGGGGGTCTGGGAGTCGCGGGCACGCTCAACGGCCAGCTCAACCCAGTTGCGGATCGGCAGGTCCTTGGCCTGGCACGCGCGCCAGATATCGCCCGGGAAGACCTGGTGCTCCATGAGCACGGAGCCCTTGGAGTCCACAATCTGCACGTGGCCGTTGGCATCCAACTCAAAGGTCTTGTCGTGGGAGCCGTACTCCTCCGCCTTCTGCGCCATGAGGCCAACGTTGGGAACGTCTCCCATGGTGGAGGGGTCGTAGGCGCCGTTGGCGCGGCAATCCTCGATGACGGCCTGGTACACGCCGGCGTAAGAGGAATCCGGGATGACCGCCAGGGTGTCCTGGGACTCGCCCGCGGCGTTCCACATCTGACCCGAGGTGCGGATCATGGCAGGCATGGAGGCATCCACAATCACGTCGGAGGGGACGTGAAGGTTGGTGATGCCCTTGTCTGAGTCCACCATGGCCAGCGCCGGGCCGTCCTGGTAGCCCTTCTCGATGAGCTCCTTGACGCCCTCACGAACGTCCTCTGGCAGCTCATCCAGGCCGGCCAGGATGGCGGCGAGCCCGTTGTTGCCGTTCAGGCCGGCTGCGGCGAGCTGCTTGCCGTACACCTCAAAGAGTTCAGAGAAGTAGGCGCGGACCACGTGGCCAAAGATGATGGGGTCGGAGACCTTCATCATGGTGGCCTTCAGGTGCGCGGAGAAGAGGATGCCCTCTTCCTTGGCGCGGACCACCTGTGCGGCCAGGAACTCATCCAGCTCGGCGGCGTGCAGCACGGTGCCGTCAACGACCTCGCCCTCCAGCACGGCGATCTTGTCCTTGAGCACCTTGGTGGCGCCGTTCTCTGCCACAAATCGAATGGTGAGCGTGTCCGCGGCCGGCATGGTCACGGACTTCTCGTTGGAGCGGAAGTCATCCTGACCCATGGTGGCCACGTTGGTCTTGGACTCGGAGCTCCAGGCGCCCATGGAGTGCGGGTGCTTCTTGGCGTAGTTCTTGACAGACAGGGGCGCGCGGCGATCCGAGTTGCCCTCGCGCAGCACCGGGTTCACGGCGGAGCCCTTGATCTTGTCGTAGCGCGCACGCACATCCGTCTCAACGTCGCCGGAGGGATCATCCGGGTAGTCAGGAAGGTCGTAACCCTGGGCCTTCAGCTCGGCGATGACCGCCTTGAGCTGAGGCACCGACGCCGAGATGTTCGGCAGCTTGACGATATTCGCCTCTGGGGTCTTGGCCAGCTCGCCCAGCTCGGTCAGCGAGTCGGCGACCTGCTGCTCCGGGCTCAGGTAGTCGGCAAAGGTGGCGATGATGCGCCCGGCCAGCGAGATGTCGCGCGTCTGAATCTCCACGCCCGCCTGTGAGGCGAAGGCCTCTACCATCGGCAGGAAAGAGTGGGTCGCGAGCATCGGCGCTTCGTCGGTGTGGGTGTAGATGATTTGTGCCATGGAAAGGCGTCTCCCTCAACGGTTCGACAGCGTCAGGATTGGACAGAGCCCAATCGGCCCGATTCTACGTCAGACCTGAGGCCAATGCGGACGCGGGTGAGGGAGACCACCGCCGCCCATGGCTCAGAAACTCATCCCTGCCGCGGAGCCTGGCTGGTTGACCATGTGCCGCCCGCTGAGGCCCGGGGCGCCTTGGGAACCGTGCTGAGCCGCGTCCGCTCCGGTGCCCGTTTCTGCCGATTGCTGGGCGTTGAGCGCCGCGATGCGAGAGGCGGAGAGCTGCCTGCGGCGGGCCGTGAGAGCGAGGATGGCCCAGATCGCCACGGCAATCACGGCGACCGAGAAGGTCAGTGTTCCTACAAGCAGAGGGGACATGGAGTTCTCCTTCCATCGGCGCGGCCTGGACGGCCAGCGCCACGTCTTCCAGTGTGCCCCACGCCACATTTTGTGTCATCCTCCGAGCGGATGATGAGTAACCCCGGTCCGGAGCGCCTTGCCACCGGATACCCTGTCCGGATGCAGCCGTTCCGCCTCCGCACCACCACCGAGCAGGACTGGCAGCGGGTCCGGGACCTGCGCCTCGAAATGCTGCAGGACTCCCCGTTGGCCTTCGCCCAGACCCTGGAGGACGCGCGCGGGCTCTCAGAGGACGAGTGGCGCACTCGCGGCGAGCGTGGCGAGGGCCCCACGACCACCGTGGTGGTTGCGGAGACCGATGAGGGCCGCTGGCTTGGCACCATGGGCGGCTACCTTCCAGAGGATGGCACCGGCCCCTGGCTGGTGGGCGTGTACGTGACGCCCTCCGCGCGCGGGCGCCGCTGGGACGTGGCACCGCGGCTCCTGCGTGCCGTGGAGCGCTGGGCGCGCAAGCACGGGGACGTCCTCAGCCTGGAGGTTCACGAGAAAAACCTGGGCGCGCGGCGCTTTTATGAGCGCCACGGTTTTGTGCTCGACGACGCGGGGCCGGACCGCGGGCGGGTGCGCCACCGCATCGCTGAGGGTGAGTGGGAACTGCGCCTGATCAAGCGGCTTCGGGGCTGACTACCGCGCCGCGGCCGTTACTCCGGGCAGATCGCGCTCAGCTGTCGACGGGGCGCAACCGCTGCGCGGCGTAGGCGACCACGTGCGCGCTGAAGCGTTCCAAGGTGGCGGAGGGCAGCTCCAGTCGCTGCCAAAAGAGCGGGACGTCCAGGAATCTGCCCGGGACCACGGGGATCAGGTGCCCGGAGCGCAGGCCAGGAGCGGCCTGCTCCTCCGGGATCAGCCCCCAGCCCAGGCCGGCCTCCACGGCCCGGACGTAGGCGATGGACCCGGGAATGCGGTGGCGCGGCGGCTCGCTGGAATACCCCAGGAGTTGGCGCATGAAGCCGGCCTGTAGGTCATCGCCCGCCTCGTAATCCACGCGTGGTGCGGTGGCGAGGCCGGCAGTGTGCGGGCTGGCAGTGTGCGGGCCGCCGGCGCGACTCCCGCCAGCGCGCGGGCCGCCTGGGCCGTGGGCGGAGCCCAGGCCGTAGGCAACGGCGAACTCGGGGGTGCACAACGGCAGGTAACGCACCACGCCAAGGGCGGTGCTGGTGCAGCCGTGCACGGGTTGTGCCGCGGTGCTCACGGCGCCCACCACCCGGCCGGAGAGCAGGAGGGCGGCGGTGTGATCCTGGTCGGCTCGCTCCAGATGCACGGCGGTCCTGCGTGCGTCCGGGGCGCTCGCGATGGCATCCAGGAACCAGGTGTCCAGGCTGTCGGAGTTCACCGCGAGGGGAAGGGTGATGCGGCCGGCGCCCGGCCCAGTCCCGTCCGGGCCGCTCCCTCCCACTCCGTCCCCGCCAGCCCCGTCTCCGCCAGCTCCGTCCAGCCCCACCGCGGCCTGCGCCTCCGCGGAGAGCAGGACCAGGCGCCGGGCCACGGGAAGCAGGCGCTCACCGGGATCCGTCGGAACGGGAGGCACCGTTCGTTGCAGAAGCGTTCGCCCGACCGCCAGCTCCAGCGCGCGGATGCGCTGTGAGACGGCGGGCGCGCTGATGTGGAGGCGGCGGGCGGCGGCCTCGAATCCGCCCTCGTCCACCACGGCAACAAGGGTTTCCAGCTGATGCAGGGGAAGCGGTGCGCTCATGGTGGCCACCCTAACCCGGTATGAAGCGTTGCTTAAGAGGCTTGACCAATCTGAAGCATTGCGCATGGTCTTTGGCGTTCGGCCCTAGCTTCGATTCATGCCCTTCTCCATCCTCGCCACGGGCTTTGTGGCCGGCCTTGCCCTGATCGTCGCCATCGGAGCCCAAAACGCCTACGTGCTCCGCATTGGCCTCAGCGCGAAAACCGGCACCGTCACCGCCGTCGTGCTGGTGTGTGCCGTCTCCGATACCGCGCTGATCGCGGCCGGCATCGCCGGAATCGGGGCGCTCACCGAGCTGGCGCCGCCCGTCCTGGTGGTGCTGCGCCTGGCCGCGATCGTGTTCCTGCTGGTGTACGGCGCCCTGTCGCTACGCCGGGCACTGCGCTCCCCCGAGACGCTGGAGGCAGCCAACGCCAGCCCGCCGCGACTATGGCCCGCCGTGCTCACCGTGCTGGCCTTCACCTGGCTCAACCCCCACGTGTACCTGGACACCGTGCTGTTCCTTGGCTCCATCGGCAACCAGTTTGGGGATCAGCGCTGGTGGTTCTGGCTGGGCGCCGCCGCGGGCAGTTGGGCGTGGTTCCTGGCCCTAGGCTTTGGTGCCCGAGCCCTGCGCCCGCTCTTCGCCAAACCCTGGACCTGGCGGGTCCTAGATGCGCTGATCGCGCTCATCATGCTGGTGCTGGCCACAGTGCTCATCGTGGAGCTGGTGCACGGCGCGTAGCCCCGATGCCGGGGCGGGACAGGCGGGCCGCCCTCGCCCGCGCGGGTGTCGGCAGGTGAGAGACTTGGGGCGCTAGCCGCGGGGCAAGACCCTCGGCACAGCCCGCCCTACCGAGCACCCCCCGTCGTTTGCACCATCCGTCGTTTGCATCATCCGTGATTCGTCCCGCAGCCAAGAGGTTTTCCTGTGCACCAGAGTGTCCTCGCCGTGGACGCCGGCCAGACCGGCGTCCGTCTTCGTCTCCACACGCCGTCGGGCTCCCCCGGCTCTGAAAACCGAGAGGCTCACCCTGAGATCGAGTTCCCCGGCGTGCGCACCGCGGAGCCGCTGGCGCCGCAGCTGGCCGGAATGGCCGCGTCGGTGCTGCTGCGCGCCGGGCAGGACCCCGCCGCGGTCACGCTGGCCATCGGCACCTCAGGCGTGGCGGACGTCCCTGGCCTCGCGGCAGCCCTGCGCCAGGAGCTGGGCCAGGCAGGCACGGGGCCAGAGCGCATCATCGTGGCGCACGACTCCGTGACCTCTTACCTTGGGGCCCTCGGCGACGAAAGTGGCGTGGTGGTCGCGGCGGGCACGGGCGCCATCATCTTTGGCGTCGGCGCGGAGCGCACCGCCCGCGTGGACGGCTGGGGCTACCTGATGGGCGACGACGGCTCCGGCTACTCCGTGGGCGCCCAGGGCTGGCGCGCCGTGATGCGCCACCACGACGGACGCGGGCCCGCCACGGCACTCACCGACGATTTCCGCACGGACTTCCCCGACCTGGAGGCCGCCTATGTGCAGATCCAGGCGGACCCCGATCGCGTGCGCCGCATGGCCTCATACTCCCGCCGCGTGACCGCCCTGGCCGGCACGGACCAGGTGGCGCACGGGATTGCGCAGTGGGCAGGGCAGGAACTCGCCACCTCGGTGGCCACCGCCGCGGCCCGGGTCGGGTTGAACCACGACGTCCGCGTGGCCCGCCTGGGCAAGGTCCTCACGGACCCCACGGTGGACGCGGCCTTCCGCGAGGCGCTCGGCGTGCACCTTCCGGGCGCGGTGCTGGTGGAACCGGAGGGCTCGGGGCTCGACGGCGCGGCGCTGCTTGCGTCCTTGGCGCCGGGTTCCGCGGTGGACGCCGCGGTGGCCCATTCCTGATCTAGCCCGCCGAACGCTGCTCGCCTGACCCGGCATCCACGGATCCCCCGGGTTTTCGTGGATCCCCCGTCTGCTCGACAGGGGATCTGCGCAAACCCAGGGGATCTGCGCAAACTCAGGGGGCCTGCGCAAACCCAGGGGATCTGCGCAAACTCAGGGGATTCGCCCCGCCGCCGGCCGCGACCCAGACCCACGACGCAAAAATCCACCGGGTTTTCGCCCCAGCCCCGAGGATCGGACTGACTGACGGCGAAAACCCGGTGGAAAGTGCGGACGGCGATCCGCGGACCGCTCAACTCAACGGACCAACCACCTCAGTGGAAGAAGTGGCGCTCCCCCGTGAAGTACATGCTCACGCCGGCGGCGTTCGCGGCGTCGATCGTTTCCTGGTCTCGCATGGAACCGCCGGGCTGAACAATGGCCTTCACGCCGGCGTCGATCAGCGTCTGCGGCCCGTCGGCAAACGGGAAGAACGCATCGGAGGCGGCCACCGAACCGATGGAACGTTCCTCAGACACCGCGTCCGCCGCGGCCTCCGCCCCGCCAGCTCCCTCCACGTCTGACTCCACCTTCACGCCCAGCGTGTTGGCGCGCTCCACCGCTAGGCGGCAGGAATCCACGCGGTTGACCTGGCCCATGCCAATGCCCACCGCGGCGCCGTCCTTGGCCAGCAGGATCGCGTTGGACTTGGCCGCACGCACCGCGCGCCAGGCGAAGGCCAGGTCCGCGAGCGTGGCCTCGTCGGCGGCCTGCCCGGAGGCAAGCGTCCAGTTGGCCGGGTCATCCCCAGCGGCGTCGATGGCGTCCGACTGCTGCAACAGCGCGCCGCCGGAGATCTGCTTCACGTCCACGCTGTCCCGGGCAAAGCCCTGGGGAAGCTGGATCAGGCGGATGTTCTTCTTGGCGGAGAGGATCTCCACGGCCTGGGGCTCAAAGCCCGGTGCCACCACCACCTCGGTGAAGATGCCCTTCACGGTCTGCGCCATGGCGGCCGTGACGGGGCGGTTGGCCGCGATCACGCCACCAAAGGCGGAGACCGGGTCGGTGGCGTGCGCCTTCTGGTGCGCGTCCGCGATGGGATCCGCCGCGCCGGGACTGGCCACGGCCACGCCGCACGGATTGGCGTGCTTGATGATCGCCACGGCCGGCTCGGCAAAGTCGAAGGCTGCACGCACGGCGGCGTCCGCATCCTGATAGTTGTTGTAGCTCATGGCCTTGCCGTGCAGCTGCTCCGCCTGGGCGATGCCGGGGGCGGCACCCACCTCCACGTAGAGCGCGGCGGCCTGGTGCGGGTTCTCGCCGTAGCGCAGGATCTCGCTGCGCTCCAACGCCAGGCCGGCGTAGGGCGGGAAGGACGGGGTCTCCGGCGCCTCCGGATCGCCAAATTGCGACGCGGTCCAGGTCGCCACGGCCGTGTCATAGGCGGCGGTCTGCGCAAAGGCGAGGGACGCCAAGCGGCGACGCGTGGCCAGGTCAAAGCCGCCGGACTGCGCGGCCGCGACCACGTCGTTGTACTTGGCCGGATCCACCACAATCGCCACCGAGGGGTGGTTCTTGGCCGCGGCGCGCACCATGGAGGGCCCGCCGATGTCGATCTGCTCCACGACCTCATCCTGGCTGGCGCCGGACTGCACGGTCTCCACGAACGGGTACAGGTTCACCACGACCAGATCAAAGGGCTCAATCTCCAGCTCCTCCAGCTGGCGCACATGATCTTCCTTGCGCCGATCCGCCAGGATGCCCGCGTGCACGCGCGGGTGCAGCGTCTTGACGCGCCCCTCCAGGCATTCAGGGAAGCCGGTCAGGTCCGCCACCTCGGTGACGGGAACGCCGGCTGCCGCGATGCGAGACGCGGTGGAACCGGTGGACACGATCGCCACCCCCGCCTGGTGCAGACCCTGCGCGAGCTCCTCGAGCCCGGTCTTGTCGTAAACGGAAATGAGTGCACGCTTCAGCGGCACGCGATCGGGCGCGGTCTGGCTCACGGTTCAAGCTCCTGGGCGGCTTGGTGCGGGTGGGGGCAGGCCCAGTCTACGGCGGTCAGGCGCCGCGGGCCCAAGCAGTGACGGAGCCCAAGGGCTGACGGGGCCCAGCCCCGGGGGCAACCAAGGCAAGGCAAGGCACCTGCCCGACGACGCGGCGTCGGGCAGGTGCCTTGGCGTTTAGTTCGCGACCAATTCCGGGAAGTGACGCTCCAACTGCTCAGCGGTCAGGCTGGCGCGCAGCAGGCGCTCCGCGTGGTCATCGTCCGCAACAAAGCACACCAATTCCTTGCCGCCGCTGGCCTCCAAATCCTGGCGCACCGCCTGGACCACGCGGACCATGAGGCCGTAGTAGCGCAGCGCCGTGGTTTCCCAGCCGTTGCCCTGCACCTCTGCCGCGAAGGCGCGCTCCCAGACACCCGCCGCGGCGGACTCCACCAAATCGACGGCGTTCCAATGCCACTCCCCCGGGTCCCAGCGCCGGGAGTAGAAACCGGCCGTGGAGTCATCCGTGTCGACGTCAGCGTCCAGGTCCAGCTCGTCGTCGCCCGTCTCCTCCACCGCGCCCGGCGCGGACGCCTCTGCGTCATCCGCAGCGGCGTCCTCCTCCGGGTCCGGCGGATCCGAGCCATCCAGCGGTGGCTCCGACCACTCCTCCGCCTCCGGGTCCGTCTCAAAATCGTCATCTTCTGAATCCACAGGAGGCTCATCGCTCAGGTCCCTGGCGAGGGCCTCCTCAGAATTCAGCGCAAGAACGGGGAGCACCAGCTCGCCGTCCTCCTCCGTGGGAACCCCATGCAGGGCAAGCCCATAGAAGGAATGGCCCTCATGCTCGGCCATGATCGCCGCGGCCTTTTGTGTGGCCACGCGCTGCAAGCCCTGCTCCAGGGCTGTCCAATCGAGTCCCATGACCCGACACTACGCGGCCCAGCCATGCGGTTGAAGGGGCGCGGACGAATCTGTGGGTAGCGGCGGTGCAGGCCGGCACCCGTCTGCAATGATGGTGCGGCGCAGTCCGGCACCCGCCAGGGATCCGCCGCCGCGATCATCACTCATCCGCTTCGCTTTCATTGCCCTCAGGGAGACACCGTGTCGCAGTCGGCTCCAGCGCGTCCCACCTCGGATGCCGTGGTTCAAGGGCTCCCCTTCAGGTGGGGCGTCCAGGGCAAGATCTTCCTCATCGGCGGGCTGGGCTTCATGTTCGATGCCTGGGACGTGACGCTGAACGGCGCGCTGATCCCCGCCGTGATGCAGGAGTGGGGCCTTGACCGGCCCACGGCAGCCCTGCTGAGCACCGCCAACCTGATCGGCATGGCGGTTGGCGCCGTGATCTGGGGGACGGTGGCAGACCGCGTGGGACGGCGCAGCGCCTTCACCTGGACGCTGCTGATCTTTGCCGTCTTCACGGCCGCCGGCGCGCTGGCACCCAATTTTGCACTCTTTGCCCTATTCCGCTTCCTGGCCGGCGTGGGGCTGGGCGGCTGCATCCCCGTGGACTACGCGCTGGTGGGAGAGTTCACTCCGCGCAAGGAACGTGGCCGCGTCCTCACCGCCATGGATGGCTGGTGGCCCATCGGCGCCGCCCTGGCCTTCTTTGTGAGCGCCTGGCTGCTCGCCGCCACCGGCACCTGGCGTTGGTCGCTGGCGATCATGATCCTGCCCGCGCTGCTGGTGTTCTGGGTGCGACGCTCCGTCCCGGAGTCCCCGCTCTTCCTGGCCGCCCGCGGCCGCGAGGCCGAGGCCCGCTCGGTGGTGGATGACCTGGTCAGGCGCACCGGCGCACCCGCTGTGCCCTACGACGTCGAGCGCCCTGCGCCCCGCGCTGCCAGCAAGACCCCCGCGTGGTTGGAGCAGCTGACGCGGCTCTGGCGCGAGGCGCCGCGCGTCACCGCGATCACGTGGGGCCTGTTCCTGAGCGTGCTGCTGGTCTACTACCTGGCGCTGAACTGGATGCCGACCATCCTCAAGGAGGCCGGCCTTGGCAGCACCGCCGCCCTGGTTTCCGGCGCCGGCATGGCGGCCGCCGGGCTGATTGGCGTGGTGATTGCCGCGTGGCTCGTGGAGATTGTGGGGCGCAAGGTGCTCCTGGCCGTCTCCGCTCCCCTGTCCGCGCTGCTGCTGGTGATCGTGGCCGCCACCCTCGATGACCCACGCGTTGCCGTGGTGTGGTTGCTCGTGTTCGGCGCGCTCATCCAGGTCGCCATCCCCGTCCTCTACGCCTACGCGTCCGAGCTCTACCCCACCGAACTGCGCGCCTCTGGCTTTGGCTGGGCCTCCACCATGTCCCGGCTCGGCGCCGGCGTGGGCCCGCTGCTCTTTGCGCTGGCCTGGCCCGTCTACGGCCTGGCGACGTGCTTCATGGTGGCGCTGATCCTGGTGGTCATCGCGATCGCCGCCATGCTGTGGAAGGCCCCGGAGACGCGCGGCGTCGAGCTGGAGTAGTGGCGGTTCGTCGCGCGGCGTGGTGGCCCACTAGCGAAGGAGCAGGGGCACCAATCCCACCACGCCCAAGCTGAAGCCAGTGTGGACCACGCAGGCAGTCCACAGCCGGCCCGTGCGGTTGAACACCAACTGGCACATCACTCCGAGGATCGGTGCCGCGAGGACCAGGACCGCGTTGCCGGTGAAGACCGTGCTGGCCGTATACACCGCGATGGCCCACCACTGACCATGCCGTCCCAGGTAGGCAGGCAGCGCACCGCGGAAGAAGATTTCTTCCCCCCAGCCGGTGAGCATCGCAACAAGTACGGTCAGCCAGAGCTGGGTGGCTGAGGCGGCCGTGCTCGCCGCGAGCAGGAAGTCACGGGTCAACGGAACCATGGACAGGACCCAGGTCCCGGCCAGAAACAGCACGGCGACGGCAACCGCGGCGGCACTCGAGAAGCCCAGGCTCCTGGTCCATGACATGGGGCGCCCGGGTGGCCCAGACACGGTTCGGCTCCGCCCTGCCCACAGCCCAGCGCCGGCCAAGTCACGGTCCGTCCCACCTGCTCCGAGGCGCCGGCGTAGCCGCCTGCTCCACAGGCCTCCCACGGTCCAGACCAGGGCCACAGCCAGCGAAACCGGGACAAAGAGCGCCGGAGTGGCAGAGACCGCAAAGGCAGTGGCCAGCAGGGCACTTCCCAGCACGAGCGTGATCAAGGGGAGCCAGATGGCTTGCCGCACCGGGAGCGTCATGCCTCGATCCTCTCAGACGACGTCCCGCTCGACGACGCAACCGCGCGCCACCGCGCGCGCCATGTCGGGCGCGATCGCGGGCGCCATGTCGGGCGCCATGTCGGGCGCCATCCCGGGCGCCATCCCGGGCTGCGCTCGGCCCGCTGATACCGGCCCTCTCCTGCCAGCCCGCTGGTGTCTGCCGTGCCGGTCTGCGACGATGAGCGGACTCGGCCTGGCCCCCCGGCCCGGCCCCATCCCCCGCTCCCTCCGCCTCACCCATCCCCCGCCTCACCCATCCCCCTCCTCTCCCCACTCCCGCCTCACCCCACCCCCCGCCTCACCCCACCCCCCGACAGCAGGCACACCATGACACGGCCTCAGCAGGCACAGCCCACCATTCTGGTCACTGGCGCCAGCGGATACGTCGGCTCCCGACTGATCCCGCGCCTCCTCGCGGCCGGCCACGACGTGGCGGCGGCCATGCGTTCCCCCGACAAGGCCTCCGCCTTTCCCTGGGCCGAACAGGTGGACGTGCGCACCATGGACGCCCAGGATGCAGGGCAGGTGGCGCGCGCCCTTGCCGGCGTGAAGACCGCCTACTACCTCTTACATTCCATGGACGGCGCCGGGTTTAGGAGCAAGGACCGGGAGTTGGCCGCGCGCTTTGCCGAGCAGGCAACCCGGGCAGGCGTGGAGCGAATCGTCTATCTCGGTGGCCTGGTTCCGGACGGCGGGGAGCTCTCGGAGCACCTGAGTTCCCGGCTGGAGGTGGAGACGGAGCTACGTCACTTTGACGGCGCCGTGGTGGCCGTGCGCGCCGGAATTGTGTTGGGAGGCGGGTCCACCTCCTTCGAGTTGATTCGGCGCCTGGTGGAACGGCTCCCGCTCATTCCCCTCCCGGCTTTCATGGACGCCACCATCGCTCCGATCTCCATTGAGGAGCTGCTCTCGGTGCTCGTGGCCGCCCACGACGCCGCCCCCGCACCGGCGGTGGTGGATGCGGCCGGACCGGACGCCGTGAGTTACCGGCAACTCGTCAAGACCTTTGCGCGGGTGGCTGGGCTCAAGCGCGTCTTCATCAACATCCCCAGGGTTCCTTACGTGGTCCTGATCTACCCCGCTGCCTGGATCACGCGGATCCCCCTGCCCACCGTCAAGGCACTCATCCCCTCGCTCGGGGAAAACCTCACCCCGGAGCCCCGGCGGCACTACAGCCAAGTGATCAGCTCGACCGCCGATCTTCGACCGGTCAGCCTGGAGCAGGCACTCCTTCGCTCACTCAAGGTCAATGCTCCCGGCGAGGAACACGCCCTGACTGAGAGCGACCCGGAGTGGGCTGGCGGCGACGTCCAGCTGCGACACGCGCGCCGCGTGCGTACCGGACGAGGATTGTTGGCTCGCTTCAGGGGAACCGGGCGCACCTCCTGAGGCGACCCAGCGGCGTCGAGCAGGAGAAGTGGCGCTTCAGCGCGCCAGCTCCTGGGGCCGCGAACCCTCACTATCGATGTCATCCAATGCCCATCCGCCGCCGGATTTCACCAGATTCAGCGCCAGCGGCAGCTGATGCGACGCGCTCTCGATGATGTGCATGAGGTACCCGGCCGTATTCACAAAAGCGGCGATGTCAGAGCGCGCCACCCCGCCTGGGAACGCCAGCCGCCGCCGCAGGATCGCCTCATCCTCGATGCAGTACGCACCCACCAGGAAGCCGTCCAGAGCCTCGGTGCGCTCCGCGGCGGGATCCTCCACCCAGCGCGGGTCAAGGAGCACATCCACCGAGGTGGAGCGCATCTGGGTACGGTTCATGTGCAGCCCCACCAGGCCAGTGCCCTCGCGGTCACGCTTGGTGAACGCCACGTGAGCCAGCGTCAGCCCGCAGCCATCCAGGACGGCGCGGCCGGGCTCGCATCTGAGGTGGAGTCGACGCCGCGTGAGCATGGAGGCGATGCTCTCGCCTTCCGCGGTGCGTGCGTCAAGAACGGCGCCAAGCCAGGGCCCCCTGATCTGTTCCTGCCAGAACGGGTAGAGGGCGGCGGACGGGCGTGCGGCCTCCGGGTCCTGCAGCCCCAGCCGGTCCCCCTTCCACGTCAGGACTCCGGCGGAGTCCGCGGCCAGCGCGCGCCAGAACTCCCGCCATTGTTCCTCGCTGCGCAGATAGTTCATGGGCACGCCGCCGCCCATATCCACGAAGCTCACGGGGTGGCCCTGCCCTCGCAACTCATCCGCGAAGTGACCGGCCTCGGCGAGCGCGAGGGCCCGCTCCCGCGCCGAGTATCCGTTGAGGTGGAAGTGAATGCCGTCCACGCTCAGCAGCCCCCGCTCCTGCGGCGAGAGCCGTGCCAGCACCGAGATCCACCGCGAACAGCTCAGCCCAAACCTGGATGGCGCAATGTCCGGATGTGAGGCTGCCATCCGCACGGCCAGCCGCGCCGGGAGCTGATCCGTGGGCAGCGATTCCGCCACGGCCAGCACATCATCCAGCTCGTCCGCGTTGTCCACGCTCACGACGGAGCCGGAGCCCAGGGCCACCTGCAGGAGGGCGCGGGACTTCACTGCGGCGGTGACGATCAGGTCCTCACCCGGGACTCCGCGCTCCAGGCACTGCTCCAACTCGCGCAGCGAGGCCACATCCACTCCGTGCCCCGCCGCATGGGCCGCGTCCACGAGGCCCAGTGCCTTGTTGGCCTTGCGTGCAACAAAGACGCGCAGCTCCACCCCGCGATCCGTGGCCGCGTTCACCAGTTCATCGATATTGCGGGCCACAGCCGAAAAGTCCATCACGTTGAGCGGTGATCCATATTTAGACAGCAAGGTTTGGCATTGCTGGTGATCGGCCAGGAGCTCCTCCATCCACGGCTCCGTGAGGGCTGTGAGTGCCGGGGTGCCATGGCAGGCGGGCGCAGAAGTGGTTGCCACGCTAGGAATCCTTGCTCTTGGTGGGGCGGAGAAGCGGTGGGCTAAGAAGCGGCGAGAAGAGCCTCCCACGGAAGCGTTGAGACCATCCTGCCGCCCACAGGCTGAACTCCGGACGCAGGCGCCGCTGGAGCGAATCGTGGCCAACGGTGGGATCTTCGGTGGGGCGGCCAAGCGCGTACAGCCCGGGTGTGGGCGCGCCGTTTGGCCCCGCGCACTGCCCCTCCCGGGACGTCAGGACACCGCGCTCGCCGGGTCGCACCGTCGCCAAGCCGTCCGCAAGGAGGCCGGCCCACAGAGCCGACCACGCGGCGTCGGGCATCGCGGGGTCGGGCATCGCGGCGGCGGGCGCTGCGGGGTCCTGCCCAGTTTCCGCTGCCGGCGGCCCCCACAGCGCCGGGCTTCGCAGCACGCCGGGGCCCGGCGTGATCGCGTCCACCGTGTGGGTGTTTGACTCCCCGCCCGACGGCGGCGGCGCTCCGTGATGGACCGTGAGCAGCCCCGATTCGCTCAGGGCTACCAGGCGTTCAATGGTGCGCGCCGGGGGCCCGAAGGCCCACTTCTCCAGCAGGGCGGCGCGGGCGCGGAACCGGCTCCAGCTCTCCCGGTCGCGCTGGGCGCGATCAAGGCTACGCACGACGTCGCTGTACCCGGCCGCCCACGCGCGGCCCCACCACCAGCGCGGGTCGGCATCCACCACGCCCTGGGCACGGGCCAGGTCCGCGCGCCAGCGCTCCAGGCACGCGGGGGTGATGTCTGCCGGGGCGTGGTGGTGGGCCGGATCGTGGCGGTGGGCAGGGGCGTGGTGGTGGGCCGGATCGGTTTGCTGGCCGCTCGCGACGTGGTGCGTTTCCGCCCAGACCGCGTCCAGTGCGGCGGGTGCCAGCTCGATGCCCGCGGTGCATGCCGCGGCGATCGCTGCGTCCCGGATCTGCTGCCACCAGGCATCGTCCGGGACGGAGCCCGGTTCCAGGGACCGGGTCAGCGCCTGCACGGCCGCGGCCAGGCCAGGGGTTCGCCCGGAGGGCTTGGGCAGCATCATCAGGCCCGAGCGGCTCCACATCTGGAGGTGAGCGGGCTCCGCGCCGGACGGGATGTAGTTCAGGCGGCCATCAGGCGCCGCAGCGAACCCGCCGCCGCGGCCCAGAGTCAGATCGGCGATCACGTCGAAGGCGGTCAGGGCGGCGCCCCGGATGGCGCAGAGCGATCCCGCCGCCGGGACGCCGGGGGCTGGGTTGGGGTGCGGCTGCAGGCCCGAGTGCCGACCGGAGAGGGCCAGATGATCCGGAACCGTGCGGGGCGCGTGCCCAGTGCACAGCAGCACCTCGCGGGCGTGCACCTCCTCCCGCGGCTGGGCGTGGCCGGCGTCGAGAGCGTCGGCAGGCTCCCGCGCCGGCAGCAGGCGAAGGCTGTACCCGACAGCGTGGGGGCTCACCGCATCCACCCAGGCGCGACGGACGGAAAGTTCCCACCGCGGCGAGGCCTGCAGACGGGCGAAGGCCCACGCCAGGTATCGGCCCACGCTGGCCCGCGGCGGGAACGAATCCTGGCTTGAACCTGCCCACTGGTCATAACTCAACGGCACCTGGGGGCAGCTGAGGTCCACGATGGAACTGCTGGCGTTGAGGATCAAATGCTCGGGCTGCTGCGTGTCCCAGACCGCGCCTGCCCCTGGTTCTGCCAGCTCCATCACCACGATGCGTGGAAGGCGCGGAGGTGTGCCCGCGAGGGTGGCTCGGCCGGCTGATTCCTCGCCGCGGACTTCCTGGTCGCCTCCTTCCTGGGCGCCCGCTTCCTGGCGGGCCGCCAGGAGGATGTCCAGCTCCGCCAGGGCGCGCAGGGCCGACGGGCCGCCGCCAACGATCGCCAGATCCGCCGTCTGCGTCATACGGTCGCAAAGGGATTGGACAGAGAGGCCCGTGCCAGCCCGCGCCCGGCGTCGGGCAGCTCGGAACGCACCCACGCGTCGTCGAACACCGTCGGCAGATAGGGGGCGCCGCCGTCGTGCATCAACATGGCGACCACCTCACCAGCCGCCAGGCGCTGGAGGTCCGCGCCGACCGCCGCCACGATGGCGCCGGTGGAGGCACCGGCCAGCAGGCCCTCGCGCTGGGCCAGGACGCGGCAGCCAAGCACCATGTCCGCCTCGCTGACGCGAACCACCCGATCCGGCGTGGCCTGCTCCGAGAGCTCCGTGACGACTCCCGCGCCGAGCCCAGGCAGCTTCCGCTCGCCGGCCTTGCCACCAAAAAGAACGGACCCCTCGGCATCCACGCCAACGAGCTCGGTATCCCAACCGTGCTCGGCAATGGCACGCTGACAGCCGAGCAAGGTTCCCGTGGTGCTCATGGCGACGTACAGCCTGCTCGGGGCACGCCCCAGGCTGTGCACCAGCTCTGGCATGGTGCCGAAGTGGTGCGCACGCGGATTGTCCGGGTTGCCGTACTGGTGCGTGGTCACGGCGCCGGGGGTCGCCGCCAGGAGCTCCTGGACGCGCTCGCGTCTGGCCCGCAGGCGGTTGCCGTCCGCCGGGGTCGGCACCACCTCAACCGTGGCACCAAAGGCCAGCATGGTCTTGCAGGCCGCCTGATTGGCGCGTTCGTCCACGACGGCAACAAAGGTGAGGCCACGCACCGCGCACTGCCGGGCCAGCGCAATGCCCAGGTTCCCTGAGGTGGACTCCACCACGGTCCCTCCCGTCGCGAGCTCCTGGCGTTCCAACATGCCGGTCAGCAGGGCGTGTGCGGTGCGCTCCTTGGTGCTTCCCGCCAGCTGCAACGAATCCAGCTTCATCACGAGGGTCGCCTCTGTGGCGGGGAAGAGCCGGGGCAGCCGCGTGGTGGGCGTGGGGATCGGGGCCAGGTGCAGCTCTGGTGCGGTGGCGACGTCCGGGGCGGGGGTCATCGCGGAAGGCGCGGTGGCGCAGGAGGGAGGCTGGAGTAGATCGTCGAGAGGGGGATTCTGCCTGCGGTCCACGTGGTCTCCTTGGCTCAGGGTTGCGGAGTGCCAACGAGTGGATCCGCATCGTCGATCTTGAGGGGGCAACGACCTGGTGCTGAGGGTGTCTTGGCTGCACCAGGAGAGGGGTACGTCATCCATTCTGCGAGTCCCCGGCCGGCGTCCGGCTGGTGCCGCCCGGGAAGGTCCCAGCATCGTCCATCATATATATTTCGGCGGTTGGGCGGGCTGGGTGGCTGGGCGGGGGTAGTCGGGGCGGGCGAGCCAGGTTTGCGGCCGACGATCGAGGTTTGCGGCTTCAACGGCTGCCGCAAACCTCGATCCGGAGCCGCAAACCTCAGCACCGCTCAGGCCGGGTAGGGGATCTCCCCCGCGGCCAGGCGGCTCAGCGTCTGCACCAGGAGCTCGCGCTCCGCGAACTTGATGCGCTCGTGCAGCTGCGCCTCTCCCTCGCCCTCCACCACCTCCACGGCGCGCTGGGCAATGATGGGGCCGGTATCCACACCGGCATCCACCCAGTGCACGGTGCAGCCGGTGACCTTGACGCCGTATGCCAGGGCATCGCGCACACCATGGGCGCCCGGAAATGATGGAAGCAGGGCCGGATGAGTATTCAACGTCCGGCCGGCAAAGCGCTCCAGGAAGGGGGCGCCAAGAATGCGCATGAAGCCGCTGGAGAGCACCACATCCGGCTCGTATTGCGCCACCGTCAAGGCCAGCGCCTCATCCCATTCCGCACGCGTCTCAAAGTCCTTGGGCGAGACAACAAAGCCCTCAGCTCCGGCGTCCACACCGCGATCCACGCCGCCCGTCCCGGGAATGTCCGCGCCAACGGCGAGCACCTCAACGTTCTTCAGGGAGCCGTCCTCGACGGCATCCAGCACGGCCTGGAGATTAGTCCCACCACCGGAGACAAGGGCGACAACACGCATGCGTCGAGTCTATCCGGCGCCGTACGCCACCCGCCCAGGCGCCAAGGCACCGATCCGCGGCGACTCACGCGGCGTCGTCGGGCACAGCCATCAGCGTGCCGAACAGGACCGCCGGCTTCAGGCGTCCAGGACCAAATCCCGCTCAAAGAGCGGGGCAAGCAGGTAACCGATCATGGTGCCGACGCCGATCTCCAGCATGAGCAGCAGCGACGTGAGCCAAATGTGCGGGCCAAGATCCGTGAACACACCCACGCCAAGGCTGCCGGAGGAGAGCGCGGAGGCCAGCGCCGCCAGGACCGCGGAAACCAGCCCCACCAGCGCACCGAGCAGCAAAGTGGAGACACTCAGCGCGAGCCACCTGGGGCCAAAGCGCAGTTGGAGGGACTCCTCGAGGTGATTTTCGCCCTCGCGCAGGAACCACCAGCCGGCCACCACGCCGGCCACCACGGGAAGGATCATGACCCACCAAGCGTCCGTCAGGTCAGTGGACAGCAGGGCCAGGACGGGGAAGGACGGCATGGGTCCGGCGTGCGTTTCCAGCGGCGAGAAGGAGGACTCGGTGCCCACGGAGAAGCCGCCGCCGGAGATCCAGGCCAGCGTCCAGTTGATCAGGTTAGGCAGGTAGACCCCCTGCCCGCCCGCCAGCACGGCGCCACCCACGGGGCCCGGTGCCAGGTGCAGCGCGGCGGTGACGATCTCTACCCAGTGGGTCAATCCGCGGACCAACAGGACCACGGCGGCGATGCCAAAGCTTGCGACCCAACCAATCAGGCCAGCGCGGGCCACGGCCCACAAATAGGACCCGGCCCAACGCGAATACTGACTGGTGCGACGCAACCACTCCGCGGCGTCGACTCCAATCAGGCGACCAAAACTGCCGGCCTCACGGCGCGCCCCCACCACCAGGCCAAGAAGCACCACCACCAGCGGGATCACGGCGGCCATCCACCAGCTGCTCTGCGCGTCCTCCGTTCGCCCGATCCATCCCGTCAGCGCGCCGGCGGCCGCGTAAAACAGGCTGGCCCCGGCAATTCCCTGCCACAGCTGATCCGACCACGAGGCACGGGCCAGACGCCGCCCGGCCCGCCAAGCCAGGGCAAAGGGCACCAACGTCAGAAGCAACGGCACAAACCACAAGACTCCCCCGCCGCCCTGCGCGTTCTCCGCACGGAACAGCGGCACGCCGTGGGCGCTGAGCCACCACTGCGCACCGATGGACACCGCGTCCTGCCACGTTTTATCGCTCCACGCGCCCGCAAACCACGCGGCCAGAGCGGGGATGAGCACCACAAGAGCGCCAAAAAGATAAGCCTGAAAAGATTCGATGGCGCCCTGACACCAGAGCGGGAACGGCAAACCGTCCCGCAGCCCCTGCCGGAAACGGGCCCAGCGGCCACGGCTACGCGTGGTGAAGGACGGGCGCTCATTCTCCGGGTAGACGCCTTCTGCTTCCACCTCTACCGAGGCGCCCGGAACCTTCGAAGCACCCGGCAACTTCGAGGCACCCGGGCCGCCCGGCCGACCTGACTCCGCGTGGGCGTCAGCGGCGGCAGGATTCGTCGATGAGGACGATCCGGCGCTGGACGGGATGCGGGGCGGGGTCATATTCGCGGGGGCCTCTCGGGCTGGCTAGGTAGGGCTAGGTATCGCTGGGTAGGGCTTGGTAGGTGTGGCTCGGTACGTGTGGCTCGGTACGTGTGGCTCGGTACGGCCGGCACCGCGTGGCGGGAACGGCGTGACTGCCAGCCCCAGCCCGGCGCGACGCCGGTGTATCCATGGTGCCACCCCGCACCCGTCGGCACCGGGTCAGGCACCCACCGTGTCCATGATGCCCTTGACCACAGCGCTCGCCGCGCCAACGATCGCGAGGATCACGACGATCCGGCGGGCCAGTGTGTCGTTCACCTTGGGAGCCAGGCGGTGCCCAATCTGCACGCCGAGCACAATCATGGCCGCGAGCAGCAGCCACTGCCACCAATCCAGCACGGGCATGGTGCTGGGGTCTGCGGCGACCTTGGTAGCGGCAGAAAAGGTGCCGGCGAGGATGAAGAAGGGCTGCAGCATGGCCACAAAATCCTGTTGTTTCCACCGGCTCAGCTGCGCGTACGCGGTCAGCACGGGGTCGCCCACGCCGGAGAGTGAGTTGCTGAACCCGGCGAAGAACCCGGCCACGGAACGGTTGGGGCCGGACTCCTGAATTTGCGTTCCGCGGTGGCTGAGCAGCAGGGAAACGCCAAGGGCAAGCAACACGACGCCGCCCACGATCACGGAGAGAGGGCCGGCCGGGAGCCAGTTGGCCAGGAAGGAGCCGGGCAGCGAGCCGATCAGCGCCGGGATGATCAGCCAGAGGAACGCCTTCCACCGCACGCGTTTCCAGACATGGTGGATCACGAGCATTGAGGAGAACACGCCGCACAGGTTCACAAGCACAATGCCCTGATGCGCGCCCAGCACAATCACCACAAACGGCGAGACCACCATGGCGAACCCGAGCCCGGCGACGCGTTGGGCAATGGCGCCAACGATGAGCAGGATGAGCAATATCAGCAGGATGGAAAGCGACACTTGGCTAGGTTAGTCGCCCCGCCCGACGGCGCCACGCACCGCAAGCGGGCAGCGCACCGGGAGCGGGCGTCATCGAACACCACCCCGCCCAAGGTTTGCCGTCTCGCGGCGCACTTTGCCGTGTCAACCACCACGCCAAAGTGCGCCAAGACCCTGCAAACCTCACCCGCAGCCGAGTTTGCGGCTCTCCATCGACGTTTGCGGCCCACGTACCCGCCGCACACCTCGATCCCGGGCCGCAAACCTCCCGCACGCCGGGATGCGGACGCCCGGCCCGACGGCGCCACGCACCGCAAGTGGGTGCCGTCGAACACCACCCCACCCAAGGTTTGCCGTCTCGCGGCGCACTTTGCCGTGCCAACCACCACGGCAAAGTGCGCCAAGACACTGCAAACCTCACCCGTGGCCGAGTTTGCGGCTCACCATCGACGTTTGCGGCCCACGCACCGGGAGCGGGCGTCGTCGAACACCAACCCACCCAAGGATTGCCGTCTCGCGGCGCACTTTTCCGTGTCAACCACCACGCCACAGCGCGCCCAGACACTGCAAACCACGACGCCCGCCCACCGCGAGCTAGGAGCTCACCTTGGGCGGGCGTCGTCAGGCGACTGAGCCGGCAGGTCAGCCGGTCACAAAGCCGTCCGCGATCGTGAGGGCCCGATCCACCACGTCCAGCGCCTGGATCAGGAGCTCGTCCGGGATGTTCAGCGCCGGCACCACATGGATGCGGTTGAAGTTGTTGAACGGCAGCACGCCGGCGGCCTTGATGGCCGCGACGACCTGGTTCATCTCCGGCGAGGAACCGCCGTACGCAGCCATGGGCTCGCGCGTTTCGCGATTCTTGACCAGCTCGATGGCCCAGAAGCAGCCCAGCCCGCGCACGTCTCCCACGCTGGGATGCTTGGCCTTGAACTCCTGGAGCCGCGGGCCAATGATCTCCCTGCCCAGGCGCTCCGCGTTCTCCACCATGTGCTCGTCCGTCATGGCGCCGATCGTGGCGACGGCGGCCGCGGCGGCCAGCGGGTGGCCGGAATACGTGAGCCCGCCCTGGTAGGCGCGGTCCCGGAAGGTCTCGAAAATGGCGTCAGAGATGGCGACGCCGCCTAGCGGGACGTAGCCGGAATTGACGCCCTTGGCGAAGGTGAGCAGGTCTGGGGTGACGTCATAGTTCTCCACCGCGAACCACTGGCCCGTGCGGCCAAAGCCGGCCATGACCTCGTCCGCGATGTAGATGATCCCGTACCGATCCGCCAGGGCGCGCACGCCGGCCAGGTAACCGGGAGGCGGCGCGTAGATGCCCGCGGTGCCCGGCACCGTCTCCAGGATGATGGCCGCGATGTTCTTGGGCCCCTCCAGCACCATCATGTCCTCGAGGTGACGCAACGCGCGCTCGGTCTCCTGCTCGGGGGTCTCCGAGCCAAAGTAGGAGCGGTAGGTGTACGCGGGCATAAAGTGCACCACGCCCTCAGAGGAGTAATCCGAGTCAAAGCGGCGCGGATCCCCCGTGATGTTCACGGCCAGCTGCGTCCCACCGTGGTAGCTGCGGTAGGCCGAGAGCACCTTGTGGCGCCCGGTGTGCAGGCGCGCCATGCGCACAGCGTGCTCCACCGCATCCGCGCCACCGTTGGTGAAGAAGATGTGGTTCAAGTCCCCGGGGGTGCGCTCGGCGATCAAGCGCGCGGCCTCCGAGCGAGCCGTATTCACGTGCTGCGGCGCAATGGTGCAGATCTGCGCCGCCTGCTCCTGAATGGCCGCCACCACGCGGGGGTGCTGGTGGCCAATGTTGGTATTGACCAACTGGCTGGAGAGGTCAATCATGCGAGTGCCCTCGCCATCCCACACGTAGGACCCCTCGGTCTTCACGATGGTCATGGGCTTGAACGGGCCCTGAGCCTGCCACGAGTGGAAAACGTGCTCGCGGTCCAGCTCGTAGGCGCGGCGGCCGGCCTCGAGCAGCTCCTGGCTCACGCCGGTGTCGGTGGATGCCGTCATGGTGATGCGCTCCTTGTTGTGCTGCAGGTGCAGTCGTTGCTGGTGCAGTTCTTGCGAGTTCAGTCGTTCTGCGGGAAGCCGAGGTTGATTCCACCGTGGCTGGGATCCAGCCAGCGGCTGGTGACCACCTTGCCACGGGTAAAGAAGTGGAAGCCCTCGGTGCCATGCGCGTGCGAGTCCCCAAAGAGCGAGGCCTTCCAGCCACCGAAGGAGAAGTACGCCATCGGCACCGGGATCGGCACGTTGATGCCAATCATGCCCACCGTCACCTCGTTCTCAAAGCGGCGTGCCGCACCGCCGTCATTGGTGAAGATCGCGGTGCCGTTGCCGTAGGGATTGCGGTTGATCAGGGCCAGGCCCTCATCGTAGGAGTCCACGCGGACCACGGACAGCACGGGGCCAAAGATCTCGTCCTGGTAGATGCTCATGTCCTCGCCGACGTGATCAAAGAGCGTGGGGCCAACAAAGAAGCCCTCGCCGTCGGAGTCGAACTGATCGGCGCTCTGGCCCGGGCGGCCATCCACCACCAGGGTGGCGCCGGCGGAGATGCCGGCCTCGATGTAGCCGGCCACCTTGTCGCGGTGCTGCGACGTCACGAGCGGGCCCATGTCGCAGCCGCGCGTTCCGTCGCCGGTGCGAAGCGTCCGGGCGCGCTCGGCAATCTTGGCGACCAGTGCGTCGCCAATCTCGCCCACGGCCACCAGCGCCGAGATGGCCATGCAACGCTCGCCTGCGGCGCCAAAGCCGGCGTTGATCGCCGAGTCTGCGGCCAGGTCCAGGTCCGCATCCGGCAGGACCAGCATGTGGTTCTTAGCGCCGCCCAGGGCCTGAACGCGCTTGCCGTTGGCGGTGCCGCGCTCGTAGACATACTGCGCAATCGGGGTGGAGCCGACAAAGGAAACGGCCTTCACGTCCGGGTGGTCCAGGAGGGCGTCCACCGCCTCCTTATCGCCGTGCACCACGTTGAAGACGCCGTCCGGCAGGCCGGCTTCCTTCCACAGCTGCGCCATCCAGTTCGCGGCGGCAGGGTCCTTCTCCGAGGGCTTCAGGATCACGGTATTGCCGGAGGCGATGGCCACCGGGAAGAACCACATGGGCACCATGGCAGGAAAGTTGAACGGGGAGATGATGGCGACGGGGCCCAGGGACTGGCGCTTGGAGTGCACGTCAACGTTGGTGGAGGCGTTCTCGCTGAAGCCACCCTTCAGCAGGTGCGGGGCGCCGCAGGCAAACTCCACGACCTCCTGGCCGCGGCTGATCTCACCGAGCGCGTCATCTAGCACCTTGCCGTGCTGCTCCGTGATGATTGCGGCCAGTTCCGGCTTGCGTTCGTTGAGCAGCTCACGGAACCTGAACATCACGGTGGCGCGTTTGGCCAGGGAGATAGAGCCCCAGGACTTCCACGCCTCGTAGGAGTTGGCCACGGCCTGGTCCACTAACTCGCGGGAGCCAAGCGTGACCTGCCCGGTGATGCGGCCGGTGGCCGGGTTCGTGATATCGGAGAGGCGTCCGCCTTGCCCCGAGGTCTCTGCTCCGTTGATCCAGTGCTGCGTCAGCGCCATGTTCGTCCCTTTGCCTGTGATGTTGCCTGCGATGTTGCGGTTGCTCTTGCGTGCGATGTCGCTGGGACACCCGGCGCGCCTCCAGTTGACGGGCCGCCGCGTTCCCTTGGCTCCATCCTTGCCGCCACACCACCGCCACACATCACTCACCCTGTAAAGAAAGCTGGGTATCACATTTACACTGTGTCCATGCTGGTCACCGTGCGTTCCGTCCTCAACCTGCCCACCGTCGCGGCAGGGCACCCCGAACTGATCGCGGGCAGCGAAGGGCTGGACGCGGTAGTGCGCTGGGTCCACGTCAGCGAACAGCTCCGCATCGCGGAGCTTCTCCAGGGCGGCGAGCTGGTCCTCACCACCGGGCTCATGATCGGCGCGGACCCCGCGGCCGCCGCCGCGCAGCTGGCGCAATTGGAGCGGGCAGGCGCCGCTGGGGTCATCGTGGAGCTGCCTCCTGGCCGCGAACCCACCCGCCAGGCCCTGCGCACAGCGGCCGCCGGGGCCACCTTGCCCGTAGTGATCCTGCATCAGCGCGTCCGCTTCGTGGACATCACGGAGGCGGTGCACCGCCTCATCGTCGCCGAGCAATTGGAGCAGCTGGAAGCCAATCGGCGCATCCACGAGACGTTCACCGACCTGGCGCTCTCCGACGCCTCCCCCGCACAGATCGTGGGCGCCGCCGCGTCGATGCTGGGCACCGCGGTTCTCCTGGAGGACCCGGATGGGCGCGTCGTGGAGGTCGCCGGGGCGGCAACAGCCCCCGGCGCGGCAACAGCCCCCGGCGCGGCAACAGCCCCCGGAACGGCGCCAGACCCCGGCGCGGCAACAGCCCCCGGCACCCAGCCACGCGGCGTCGACCTGGGAGACCCGCACCAGCGCGCGGCCGGCACCGCGGTGCTTGTCTCTGTGAGGGACAGCGCTTGGGGCCGGTTGCTGGTCCCGGATCGCAGCGACGCCACGGCGCTGCACGTGGCGGAGCGCGCCGCACAGGCCCTGGCGTTGCACCTCATGGCGGAGCGGGATGCCCGCGATCTGGCGGTTTTGGCGCAGTCGGCGTTCCTGTCTGAGCTGGCGCAGTGGCCGGGCACCGATGTGCAGGCGGAGGCGCGCGCCGCGTCCCTTGGCCTAGATTCCGGTGGGCGGTTGATCCCGCTCTCCATCCGAGTTCCCGCCCGGAGCGATGACCCTTTGGCGGCCACGCGGGCGGAGCGCGCGCTGCGCGAGGACCTGCAGCGCGCGGTGTCCAAGGCCGGCGCCACGGCGTTGGTGGGCCACGCCGGCAGCGATGCGGTGGCGGTGCTGCTGGCCCCGGGCCGCGGCGCGCCCCGCGGCACCACCCTGGACCGGGTGGCCCGCGCTGTGGTCACGGCTGCGGCGCCCGGCGAGCGCTGGGTGGGCGTCGGCCCGGCGGCGGGCGGCGTGCTGGAGGCGGCGGCAAACCTCGCCGAGGCGCACCATGTGGCCGACGCCGCGCGGCAGCTGGGTGCCACCCTGCCCGACGCCGCTGGGTCGGGTTTCGCAACCCTGTCCGGTTCCGGCGGCGCGGCCCCTCACACCCACTCCCCCGACGCGCGGCTCTGGTTCCGCGCCGCGGATGTGCGTTTGCCTGGGCTCATGGCCATGCTGGCGTCGGACCCGCGGTGCGAACGCTTTGCCGCATCGGAATTGGGGTCCCTTCTGGCAACGGGCCGCGAACAGGACCTGGCGCTGGTGCGCGCGCTCGTGGAAACCGGGGGCTCCAAGCAGGCCGCCGCCACGCGTCTGTATCTCTCACGCCCGGCCGTCTATCACCGCATCTCCAAGGTGGAGGATGAGCTGGGCATCAGCCTCTCCGACCCGGCCTCGCTGACCTCGCTCGCGGTCGCGTTGCTCATCGCCGTGGGTCCGCACTCGGCGTAAACCGGCCCGCCCGCGCGCCTCCTCGCCAAGGTGCGCTTGCCCACCAAACTCGCCCAGCGGCGTCGGGCGTTCATAGAATCGTTCGTTATGAACACCTCCGCCGTTTTGTATCCGGGCCTCGTCGCCGTGCTGTTTGGCGGGCTCAGCATCCTGCTCGGCGGCGTCTTCTTGCTCGCTCTGCAATACCGGCGCTTTGGGCGGCTGACCTGGGGGCGCACGCTGGCCGGCGCCGCCACCATCGTTTATCTGATTGCGGTGGGCACGTTTACCCAGTTGCCGCTGCCTGCCTCGCGCCGGGAATCGTGTGTGGCGCCAGCCGGTGGGCTTTCGCTGAACCCGATGGGACCCGTGAATGACCTCCGCTACGCAATGAGGGACGGGTTCGTCTCCGGGCTGCACGAGCTCGCTTTCTGGCAGCTGGCGCTCAACGTACTGCTCTTCATTCCGTTTGGAATCCTGGCGGTGCGCCTGCTCGGGATCCACCCTGTCGGCGCGGTGGCGCTGGGCTATTTGGCCAGCCTGAGCATCGAGGCCACGCAATACACAGGCATCTTTGGCCTCTATTGCCGCTACCGCGTGGCCGATATTGGCGACCTGACGACCAATACCCTCGGCACGCTGGTCGGTGTGCTCTTGGCACTCACGCCGCTGTTTAAGTGGATTAAAACGCCGGGACAACTGACTGCGACGGCCACCCGCCGCCCGCTGAGCCGCGGGCGCAGGCTCTGGGGCATGGTCTTTGACCTTGCCTTTGTGGGCGCCGCCGGCGTGGCCGCCGCGGTCATCGTTGAGTTGGTGCGCGCGGAGGGGCACCGGATGGGGCTCCCCGCCGGAGCGGCGACGTGGGCGGCGTGGCTGGGCTGGCTACTCCCGCTGGCGGTCACGCTCCTCCCGGTGCTTGGCCCGCGCCGCGCCTCGTGGGGGCAGCGGTGCGTCTGGCTCGACGTCGCGCGGCAGGACGGTCGGCGCGCTCCCCTGATCTGGGCGTTGGTCCGCGCCCTGTTTGGCGGGGCCGGCTACACACTGTGGCTGCTGTCCTCGGAGCTGGTGCCAGGTGCGCCAGAGTGGCTCGGCACCGTCGCCGGGCTGTGGGTGCTGGCCGCGGGCATCGGGCTGCTCTTTGACCCTGCCGCACGCGGGCTGGCCGCCCGCGCCACCGGGCTGACGTTTGCCCCGCGCTCCTCCCGGGACTCGCCGGCGCCGCGTTAATTTCCCGGGCACGGGGCTCAACACCCTCTGCCCCCGCACCACCCCACGGCACCTGGCACGGTAGCCTTCCGAACGAAGGGCGGCCGCCGGCCCCCAGAAACGGAGGGGACCGTGGCCAAGGACGTCGCAGCGACGGACGCGGATCAGATCGAGTCTGTGCGCAAGCTACCTGGCACCGCATGGCAGTACCTGTTCGGCAGGGCCATCCGCGAGTTCACCCGTGATGGGTGCATGGATTTGGCGGCGGCGCTCACGTACCGCTCGCTCTTCGCGATGTTCCCCGCCCTCCTGGCGCTGGTCTCCATCCTGGGCCTGGTGGGCCAGGCGGAATCAACGACCGCCTTCATGATTGACGCGATCAAGAAGTACGGCTCACCTGAGGTGGCCAAGGCGCTGGAGCCCATGATCGCGCAGCTGGCGGACGGCCAGGGCGCCGGGCTCGCGTTTGCGATCGGTGTGCTGGGTGCCATCTGGACCGCCTCCAACTACGTGGTGTCCTTCGGCCGCGCCATGAACAAGGTGTACGACACCCCGGAGGGCCGCTCACCGCTGGTCCTGCGCCCGGCCATGTACCTGCTGACGTTGGGCGTGCTGCTTGGCGCGGTGCTCTGCGTGGGCATCTTGGTGTTCTCCGGCTCGGTGGCGACCACCATCGGCAACCTCGTGGGCCTGGGCGAGCAGTCTCTGACGATCTGGGGTTACGCCAAGTGGCCGGTCCTGATCATCATCGTGATCCTCATGATTGCCAGCCTGTACTACTTCACCCCGAATGTGCGCCGCGAGCGCTTCCCGTGGCTGTCCATCGGCGCCGTCGTGGCCCTGCTGGTCCTGGCCCTGGCGACCGCCGGCTTTGGCTGGTACCTGGCCAATTTCGCCAACTACAACAAGACGTACGGCACCATCGGTGGTTTGATCGCCCTGATGCTGTGGCTCTGGATCGCCAACTCCGTGCTGCTCTTTGGTGCGGAGGTGGATGCGGAGACGGAGCGCGCAAAGCAGTTGCAGTCCGGGCTCAAGGCCGAGGAGGAGCTGCAGCTCCCGCCGCGCTCCACGGTGGTCAGCAAGAAGCAGGAGATTGCCCTGGCACGGGATGTGCAGACCGGGCGTGAGTTGCGTGCCATGGCCAACCCGATTGGCCCGGATGACATTCCTCCGCGTCATGGGCTGCGTTGGGCGCTGGGGATCGCGGCCGGTTTTGTTGCGTTGCTCAGTGCCCGACGCCGCTTGAACCAGGATGCGGCGATGGTCAGGACCGCGCGCCGCGAGGCACGCGAACAGGCCAAGTCCCAGCGCTCCGGCAAGGCCTAAAACTCGGCCAAGGTTTAGGCTGTTGTGGGGCCCCTATCCGGGCCCCACAACAGCGCATTTTCTCTGAACCCTAGGAGTGGGACATGGCCTCGCCGTCCACCGCCATCGTGACCGCCGCCGGACTGGTGGGCGGTTACGCCACCGCCAGGCAGACCGGCAATCGCCAGCTCGGAGGCGCCGTCCTGGCCGCCGCTGGCGCTTTGGCGTTCGCGCGGTGGAAGAAGGATGCGGGGGCGGGCCGGGCCACCGCCCTGACGCTGCTGTACGTGGGCGCCTTTGGTGCCTCCCATCCCCTGGCCAAGAAGCTGGGCGCGTGGGAATCCGTGGGCGTTGTCACGGCAGCTACTGCGCTGACGTCCTTGGTGGCGGGCGGCTCCAAGGCCTCCCGCGCCAAGCAGGAGGCCAAGCAGGCCGCCAAGCAGGCCGCCAAGCGCCAGGCCGGCCGCGACGCCAAGCGAGCAGCGAAGCACTAGGCCCGCAGTCAAGAACGATGATGGGCGGTGCGGCACACAGTGCCTCACCGCCCATCATCGTTGGGTCCTGAACCCACCGACTGCTACATCAGCGCACCTTCACCCAGGTCTTCTTGGACTTGCTGCCGTGGGTCGTGGATGAGCCCTGGAACGTGGCCTGCAGACCGACCGTCTTCTTGCTGGCGTGCGGTGCGCTCACGGTCAGCTTGCCCTTGGACCTGGCGCTCAGGGTGTAGCTCTTGGTGGTGGCCTTCTTGCCCGGAACGTCCCAGGTCACGGAGACCTTTCCCGCGGCGTAGCTGCCGTCGGCCAGCCGCGGCACCGTCACAGTGGCCTTGGCCTTGGTGTTCTTCTTGAACTTCGGCGCGGCCACCTGGGTGGCGCTGGAGCGCTTGTTCACTTTGGCGGTGAAGGCCACGGCGGCGGGCTTCTTGCTGGCGGATCCGCCGAAGCTGGCGCTGAGGCGCTGGGTCCCGACGCCGCCGGCCTTGGCCTTGAGCACCGCGGTGCCGCGGCTGTTCGCGGTGGCGGTACCCAGCGTCGTCGAGCCGCGCTTGAAGGCGACCTTGGCGCCGGAGGGCAGGCCGCTCGCGGTGAGCCAGGCGTTGGTTCCGTATTGTGAGGAGCCGGCGCTGGCCTTGATCGCGGTGGCGGTGCGGGCCGCAAACGCGGCGCGGACGCTCACCGGATCTACGGCGTCACCGGTCGAATACATGCCTCCAAAGGCCTTGGCGCCGTCCGCGGTCAGGACGGCGGCGGCGTTGTTGAGTTCCAACTTGCCGGACGCGACCGACGCGCCGCTGAAGCTCAGCTTCGCGACCACGGCGTTCTTCTTTTCGAACGCCTCTGTCTGCGTGGTCTGGGGCAGCTTGGCGTCCAGGCGCAGCTCGCCGGCGGTGCCGGACGTCAGCACCACCTGGGGATTGGACAGCGTCAAGTCCATCTGTCCGTGGTGGCCCTGGATGCGCACGGTGCCCTTAAAGGAGAGGGTTCCCGTGCCGCCGCGCAGAGTGCCCGCGCCGGATCCAAAGCTGAAAACGCCATTGTTGGCGCCTTGAGTGGCGCCCCCGGAAGTGGTGATTACTCCGCCAACAAAGGGCTTGGTCAAGTACGAGCGGAACGATTCCTTCAGCCCCCAGCTCAGCGTTGCGGCGCTGGCTGCACCATCAACCGTGCTCGACGTCGCGGCCTGGGCCGCCGGGGCGGCCGCCAGTTCCAGCGACGTGGCGCCGACGGCGACGACCGCGCCGGAGGCCAGCAGTCCCAGCGCTGCCGCCGTGGCGGTGGCGCGGCTGAGAAGTGAGCGGCGGGGCGCCGCGGGTCGGGCGCTTGCCGGGCGAGCCGTGCTCACGCGATGACCGTGCGGGGAGAGATGGCGGAGAGGGCCCTGAAGAGCTCGCGGTTGAGCTGGAAGCCCAGCACCGCCTCCATCACGATGGCATCGCCGCGCTCCTGATTCGCGTAGACGTCCATGAGGTCGCGGTAGCGATCCTTGTAGACCTTGGGCTTGGGGATGTGTGGGAAATCCCACATGTTCAGGAGGTGCGCGGGGACGCCGTAGTGGCGGGCCACGAGCGTGCCGATGACCTGGCCGCCGGAGAGATCACCCAAATAGCGCAGGTAGTGATGGGCCACCAGTCGAGAGGCGTCCTGGTCAAGGCCGGCCTCCGTGATGCGGTCCGCGTAGGCCAGGGCCTCGGGCGTCACGGCGGGGATGGCATCAAGGCCGGCCCACTGGGCCAGGCCGGGAAGATCCGCGTCCAAGGCGGCCAGTCGATCCAGCGCGGGATCAAGGATTTCGGCCAGTTCCGGGTCGCTACGCAGGCGTTCAGCCGCGGATTCCAGGGCCGCGTACAGCGGGCGGTACTGGGCCAGCAACAGCACGTAATCCGCGCCGCTTCGCTCTCCCTGCATCAGGGAAGAGATGAACTCTGAGGCCTCGGCCTCGCCGTGATCCAGGCGGGTCGCCTGGCGCAGGCGAGCCGAGAAGGTGGAGACGTCGGTGTGCACGGCAGGGAGCCTTTCTTAGAAGTTAAGGGAAGCATAACCGACCCTTCGTGGCGTTACATCACGCCCGTGTTGCGTTATATCGAAACGTGCGCTTAGTGTTGCCTTTGAGTGCCCAGTGCGGGTGCCATGCCCTTTCCCTTGAGACCTGGAGATCACCCATGTCATCCACCCAGTCCCCCCGCTGGCGACGTCTGGTCAGCGCGGTTGCCGCGACTGCCGTCGTTGCCGCGAGCGCCCTGGCGGCCGTGCCAGCCGCTTCGGCCGCGGCCGGCGCCACCGGCGCCGTCAGCGATTCGACCCTCTCGTGGGGAGTCAAGTCCTCCTTCCGCAGCTACCTGAAAGGCCCCATCGCCAAGGGCACCATCGAGGCCACCGGCAACGCCACGCAGCGCAGCGGCAACGGCATCTTTGACTTCGGCGCAGGCACGGGCGAGCTCAAGGACGGCCTGGGCACCATCGCCTACACCGGCTCCCTGCACTTTGTGGGCCACAAGGGCGAGCTGGACGTGACCTTCGCTAACCCGTCCGTGGTCATCACCTCCCCAACCACGGGAGAGATTCGCCTGGACGCGGACGTGCCCGCCTCCCCCACCATCGGCACCGAGGCGTTCTCCAAGAAGAACGCCCACGTTGCTGATATCACCTTCTCCGGCGTGAACGTCGCCAGCGGCAAGCTGGAGATCAACGGCGCGGCCGCCACCCTGACGGCCGAGGGCAACAAAGCCTTTGCCGGCTTCTACGAGGCGGGCGTCGAACTGGACCCGGCGTCCATCTCCGGCGCTTTCACCAAGGTCTCCGAGTTCAAGCCGGTCACGACTTCCAACGTCACGGCGGCCAGCCAGGCCGAGGGCCTCAGCGTGAAGGTGGATGGCTCCGGCTACAAGGACCTGCCCAACTCCTCCGTCAACATGGATGCGGGCATCTACGCTGCGCTGGTGGAGCGCGGCGCCGAGGCCACCTCGGTGGACACCGACACCGCCAGCCACGTCAAGGACGCTGCCATCACGGACGGCGCGTTCTCCACCACCCTGACGGCGCCCACCGCCAATCTGGCCAAGGAGAAGAATTACGACATCCTCACCTGGCGCGCGCCCGGCAATCCCGAGGGCGCTGCGATCATTGACCGCCAGCCGCTGACGATCAGTGCGGCTCAGCGCGAGGCGCTCTTCCCGAGCCCCAAGGCCACCACTTCACACGAGGTGAAGGTGGATGCCGCCGCCGGCCTGACCGTGTCCATCTCGGGTAGCAACTACAGCACCGCCGCCTACCCAGCGGGCGTTCACGTTGCCGTGATGGACCGCGAGAAGCCCTACTCCGCCGATCAGGCCACCTACCTGGGCACCGGTTCCGTCACCAGCGTGGCCGCAGACTTTACCGGCGCCACCAAGGCCATCGCGGCCAGCAGCCTGGACAAGACCAAGAACTACGACGTGATCGTGTGGCCCCGCCGCACCAACCCGTCCGACTCCAACGTGGCCTACCGCGCCAAGCTGGAGTTCACCGACGCCCAGCGCGAGACCCTCTTCCCGACCGCCGTGGAACCCGCGAAGCGCGCCACGACCGCCACGGTCAAGAGCGCCGATGACAAGAACCTCGTCGTCACGGTCGCAGGCTCCGGCTACACCCAGTTGCCCGCGCCGACCAACAAGCCCGAAAACGGCTCGCAGGGCGTCTACTCCGCCATCGTGGATCGCCAGATGACCTCCACCGAGATCACGGGCGACAACGCCCTCGGCGCAGGCTTCGCCTACAAGGCGATGATCGTGGATGGTGCCTTCTCCACCAACGTCACCGCCCCGGTGAGCAAGCTCAAGAAGGACGGCCAGTACGACATCGTCACGTGGTCCGCCCACGGCAACGTCACCACCGACACCCTGCTGGAGCGCCAGCCGCTGACCCTGACGGACGCCCAGCGCGAGGCCCTTTTCCCGACCGCCGTGGAGCCGGTTGATCCGGTTGATCCGGTTGACCCGGTTGATCCGGTTGATCCGGTTGATCCGGCAGGCACGGTCAAGGACGCGACCCTGAACTGGGGCGTGAAGGAATCCTTCCGCAAGTACGTGGTCGGCAAGATCGCCAAGGGCAAGGTGACCGCCACCAGCGGCGTGACCCAGGCTGCCAACAATGGCGAGTTCTCCTTCACCGGCGGCACCGGCGAGCTCAAGGACGGCAAGGGAACCCTGGCTTTCAAGGGCAAGCTGCACTTCACCGGCCACAACGGCCAGATGGACCTGACGTACTCCAACGTGCGCGTCAAGCTCACCTCTGCGACGGAGGGCGTGCTGATCCTGGACGCCGTGGCGCCCGCCGCCCCGGCCATGGATCTGCCCGCCATCAATGCCAAGAACGTCCAGTTCGGCCAGGTCACCTTCCCCAAGAACGCCCTGGTCCTGAAGGACGCCAAGCTGACGCTGAAGGATGCCTCCGTCACGCTGACGGAGGAGGGAAACAAGGCCATGGCAGGCTTCTACGCCGCCGGCGAGAAGCTGGACAAGCTCTCCATCAACGCCACCGTCACTGCCGGCCCCAAGCCCACCCCGGACCCCAAGCCCAAGCCCACCCCGGGCAAGGACGACGAGGTTGTCGTGCCCAAGCCCACCCCGGGCAAGGACAAGGACAACACCAAGAACAAGTCCGTGGACATCAACTCCGCGACGCTGAACTGGGGCCTGCGCCAGTCCTTCCGCACGTACGTGGTCGGCAACATCGCCAAGGGCAAGTTCACGGGCGTCGACGGCGCAAGCCAGGCCAAGAACAACGGCGTGTTCTCCTTCACGGGAGGCACCGGCACGCTCAAGGACGGCAAGGGCACCCTGGCGTTTAAGGGCTCCCTGCAGGTCTCCGGTCACCACGGCGAGCTGAACATGCAGCTCTCCAAGCTGCGCGTGAAGTTCACCGGGGCCGGCCGGGCCCAGCTGATCCTGGATGCTAAGGCGGATGCCTCCCCCACCATGGATCGCCCGGCCGTGAACGCTAAGAACGTGGTCTTCGCGGACCTGCGCTACGGGTCCAAGGACTTTGTGGTGGCCGGCGTTGCCATGCCGGGCGCCGCGGCGAACGGCGCGCAGGCGCTCTCCCTCAGCAACGCCAAGGCCTCGCTGACACGGGCCGGCGCCGCTGCCATGGGCGACTTCTACACCGCCGGAGAGAAGCTGGATAACGTCAGCATCAACGGCAAGGCCTCCGCCAGTGCCGCCACGGTCGACGGCGTTGACCTGGGTACCTCGCTCGGCGCCGGCATCGCCGGGGCCGGGGCGGGCGATGGCAAGGACGCCAGCAACGGCACCGCCGACGGCGCGGCCGCTGCACCAGGCACGGGCGCTGGCGCTCAGCAGCAGTGCCGCACCGTCTCGGTGCCGGGAACGTCCGGCGGCGTCTCGCTGAGCTGGGGCGTGAAGGCCTCCTTCGTTTCCTACACCAAGGGCGGCATCGCCAAGGGCAAGATCTCCACGGGCGGCGGGGCCGTCGCTAGCGGCAACGGCTTCACGTGGGGCACCGGCTCCGGCGCCCTCTCGGCGGCCGGAACCGGCACGGTCTCCTTCCCGGGCTCCGTGCAGTTCACGGGCCACAAGGGCCTCATGAACACCACGCTCTCCGGGCTGCGTGTTCAGGTCACCGGGCCCGGCTCGGCGACCCTGATCGCCAACGTGAAGAGCCAGGACATGGAGGGCAAGGACCTCTCCGCGTCCAACGTCTCCTTCGCCACGGTGAAGTTCAACGGCGGCTCCGCCAACGGCTTCAGCGGCGCCTCGGTGACGCTGACCGCGGCAGGGGCCAAGGCCTTCGCCGGCTTCTACAGCGCCGGCCAGGTCATGGATCCCATGACCCTGTCCGTGGGCAAGTCCTCCGCCGCCACCTCCAAGGTGGTCTGCGGGAACCTGGCCAAGACCGGCGCAGAGAACACCACCGATCTGGTGGGCACGGCCGGCCTGCTCGCCCTCCTGGGCGCAGCGGCCATCACCTTCGCAGCACGCCGTAAGGCCTACGCCGCGCAGCGCTGATCCGGAACAAGGGCCGGGCGTGGTCACCACCGCGCCCGGCCCTCCGGCCCTCATCGTTTAACACCCCCAGCACCGCAGCCCCCCAAAAAAACACGCTGATTCCCCAAGATGATCGAGACTCCCGTGAAGACACGCACCGCCCTCTCCTTCGCCGCAGCGGCCGCCGTGGCAGCCCTCGCCCTGGCCTCCTGCGCCACCGCAGCCCCGGGCACCCAGGCCGCCCCGCCGTCGTCGAGCACCAGCGCCGCGGCGGTAGCGCCGCAGGGATCCGTGCCTGCCAGCGGCTCGGGTGACAACGCGGCGGGCGGCTCCTCCGCGCCAACCGTGACAGGCAAGGACGCCCTGGCGCTCAAGGGTCCGGCCCTGGCGCAGACGGTCCCGGACGTCACCGCCGCAGTGAAGAACCCCCGGCCCAAGCTGCCCGCCACCGTGACTGATTCCACGGGCAAAAAGATCACCGTGGCCAAGACGGATCGCCTCCTTGCCCTTGACCTGTACGGCACCCTCACCGACACGGTGATCGGCTTGGGATTGCAAAAGAGCCTGGTGGGCCGCTCCAACTCGGACACGCAGGCCGCGCTCAAGGACCTGCCGGTCGTGACACAGGACGGCCACGACCTCAACACCGAGGCAGTGCTGAACCTGCGCCCCTCGCTCATTCTGACCAACACCACCATCGGCAGCGAGGACAAGTACCGCCAGCTTGAATCAGCCGGCGTGACCGTGGTGCGCTTTGAGTCCACCCCCTCCCTGGACACCATCGACGACGCGATCGACGAGGTAGGCGACGCCCTCGGCCTGCCCCAAGCCGCACAGGAACTAGCGGATCGCACCGAGCGGGAGCTGGAGGCAGCCAAGGCCACCGTGAGCCAGCTCAAAGCCAACACCCCCGTGGCGCCGCGTGGCCTGGTGCTGTACGTGCGCGGCACGGCGGGCGTCTTCTTCATCCTGGGCAAGGACTACGGCGCGGGAGACATCGTCACCGCACTGGGGCTGGAGGACGCCGCAGCCAAGAACGGCATCACGCAGCTCAAACCCGCCAACGCTGAGGCCCTCGTGAGCCTTGACCCGCAGGTGGTGCTTGCCATGAAGGACGGCGTGGAATCCACCGGCGGCGTGGAGGGACTGATCAAGCGTCAGGGCATGGCGGCCACCACCGCCGGCGCCAACCAGCGCATCATCACCGCCGCGGACGGCCAGCTGCTCTCCTACGGACCGCGCACGCCCGCCAATCTGGTCTCGCTCGCCACGGCGATCTACACCGAGGGCAAGTAATGAGTGCCCCGGCGGCGCAGCAGCACGGCACGGATCTGCCCGACGCCGCGCGCTCGGCTTCAGCGCCCGACGCCGCGGCTCAGCAGGGCGAGCCGGGCAAGCGTCCCGGCGGCTCCCCGCGCAAAAACCGCCGTGCCGCGCGCGCGTGGGCGGCCGCCGTCGTGCTGGTGGTGACGCTCGGTGCGGTGGTGCTCATCTCCGCCTCGCTTGGCCAATTCAGCACGACCCCGCAGCAGGTCATTGAGTCGATCGGCCGTGTGCTGTTCGGCGGCGCCGATCCGCTCAATGACCGCGTGGACGCCACCCTGTGGACCATCCGCTTCCCGCGCACGCTCCTGGCCCTGCTTGTGGGGGCGTGCCTGGCCGTGGCTGGCACCGTGATGCAGGGGCTCTTCGCCAATCCGCTGGCGGAGCCAAGCATCATCGGCGTGAGTTCCGGGGCCTCTGTGGGCGCCTGCGTCGCCATCGTTTTCGGCTTCTCCGCCGCCGCGCCATGGACGCTCCCCGCCGGAGCCTTCGCCGGAGCGCTAGTTGTCACCGCCGTGGTCTGGGCGCTCTCGCGATCCGGAGGACGCGCCGTGGTGCTGACGCTGGTACTCACCGGCATCGCCATCAATGCCGTGGCGGGCGCGGCGACAAGTTTCCTGGTCTTTCTGGGAGACACGTCCTCGCGTGAGCAGATCATCTTCTGGCAGATGGGCACCCTGTCCAACGCGACCTGGGATCACGTGGGGCTGACCGGGCTGGTCTTTGTGCTCGGGTTCATCGCCTGTTTGGGGGTGCGCGGGCGGCTGGATGTGCTGGCTTTGGGGGATCGCTCCGCCGCGGCCTCTGGCATCAACGTGGAGCGGCTGCGGATCCTGGCGATCCTGCTGGTGTGTGTGCTCACCGGGGTTGCCGTCGCCTTCGCCGGCGTCATCTCCTTTGTTGGCCTGATTGTGCCGCACACGCTGCGGCTCATCGTGGGCCCGTCCCACCGCTACCTTGTACCGCTCTCCGCGCTGGGCGGCGCGGTGCTGCTTGGCCTGGCAGACATCGGCGCGCGCACCGTGATTCCCTTCGCCGACTTGCCGGTGGGCATCTTCACCGCGCTGGTGGGCGGCCCCCTCTTCCTGGTGCTGCTGCGGCGCACCCTCAAGCGTCCGGGAGGCGCGGCATGAGCTCTTCCCTTGATCTGAGCCACATCACCGTCAGCATTGACGGGCGCGACCTGCTCAGCGGCGTGGGTTTGCGCCTCAACGCCGGCCAAGTCACCGCCGTAATTGGCCCCAACGGCGCGGGCAAATCCACGCTCCTTGCGGTGGCCGCCGGGCAGCTCAAACCCCGCGCCGGCCGCGTCATGTTGGGCTCGCGCGAGTCCCACAAGGTGCCCACGGCGGAGGCCGCGCGGCGTCGGGCAGTGATGCCGCAGGACTCCGGCGTGGCCTTCGCGTTCACGGTGGAGGAGGTCGTGGAAATGGGCCGCACGCCGTGGCGTCAGGCCCGCGCCGGGAGGGGCTTCGCCGGGCGGACCCGCGCCTGGAGGGGCTTCGCCGATGACGCCACCGCGGTGGCCCATGCCCTTGAACTCACCGGGCTCACGGAGCTCGCGGACCGCGACATCACCACCCTTTCTGGCGGCGAGCGCCAACGCGCCGCGCTGGCCAGGGTCATCGCCCAGGCCACCCCGGTGGCGCAGGGGTCGGTGATCCTGCTAGATGAGCCCACCTCCGCCATGGACGTGGCCCACGCCGAGTCCACGTTGGTGCTCATGCGCGAGCTGGCCTCCCGCGGGGCGGCGGTGGGGGTGGTGCTACATGATCTGGACGCTGCCGCTTCCTACGCAGATCGTCTGGTGTTGCTAGAGAACGGGCGCGTGCGTGCCGCTGGTCCGGTGGCCCAGGTGTGCGATGCGGCGGTGCTGAGTCAGGTGTACGGCACGGCGGTGGAAGTGCTGGACGTCGGTGGGCGCCTGCGCGTGGGCCCGTTGCGACCTGCGCGGGCCGCCTAAGCGGGGGTCCGGGTCGGGGCGGGGCGAGGTCCAGGAGTCCGTGCCGCCTCAAGGTGTGCGGCTCCCCATCGACCTTTGCGGCCCACCTGGGCGCCGCAAACCACGATCCCGAGCCGCAAACCCACACGCGGAAGCCGCACACCTCCCGCCCAGCCCCCGGCTCGCCCCACGCAACCAACCCCACGCCCCACGCCGGCGCCCGGCCCAAGGTTTGCGGCTCCCCATCGACCTTTGCGGCCCACCTGGGCGCCCGGTCCAAGGTTTGCGGCTCCCCATCGACCTTTGCGGCCCACCTGGGCGCCGCAAACCACGATCCCGAGCCGCAAACCCACACGCGGAAGCCGCGCGAGCTACTCCAGGACCAACTCCACCTCGGGATGCTCCGCAAACACCTCAAGGATCAGGTCAAAGTAGCTGGGGCCCTCCCCCGCCCGCAGCGCCGCCAGCTGGACGCGGATCCCCTGCTGATCAAATCCGGCCGGGCTCGTCAGCTTGGACAGGAGCCATTCCTCGGTCGCAGGAACCCCCAGCGCCGCTCGCGAAGCGGCGTGGTCCCGCCAAACAAAGCGTGGGCGCTCCACATTCACGAGCGCACCGATGCCCCCGTAGAGCAGGTCGTTGAGCGCATCCAGGCTGGGACCCACTTCCCAGTCTTCGTCCTGCATCAGGAGCCGGTTGAGCTCAGCGTAGAAGTCCGCGATGCCGGCCACCTGCGCGCCCTGGATCACCCACCCGGACGCCGCTTCCTGCGGCGCCGAGCTCTGCGGCGCCGAGCTCTGCGGCGCCGCTTCCTGCGGCGCCGAACCCCGCGGCGTCGATTCCTGTTTCATCGAGGGCCTCAGAGCTTCATCGCCATGCCGGTATGGGCGGGCGCGACGTCGGCAAATCCCATGGACTCATACAAGCGCCGCCCCGGAGGGTCCGCGGTCAGGGTGACGTAGGCGCCCGGCTCGGCCTCCGCGCGGATGCGGCCAAGCAGTGAGGTGAGCACTGCCCGGCCAATCCCCAGGCCCTGATGTTCCGGGAGCGTGGCCATGTCCGAGATCAAGAAGTACCACCCGCCATCTCCCACCACACGGCCCATCCCCACCACCTGGCCAGTGGGCGAGAGCACCGTGAGCCACGCCCAGCTGCCTTGAATGCCGCGTTCGGCCTGAGCCTGGGTGATGGCGCTGAGGCCGCACAGCTGGCGCAGTTCGCGGTAGCGCTGCGCGCTGGGAGGAGTGGGGCTGAGGCGGTAGTGCTCAGGGAGTGAACTCATACGCCTCAGCCTGGCACAGCGACGCGCCGCTTTTCGCCCCTTGGTGCTCAGGCGGCCGCAGGCTGGCGGTCCAGCATGCGTGCCAGCACAAACGCTTGGGCGTCGCGCTCATCCGCGCGGGGTGGTCGCAGGCCGGACGCCACCAGTTCCAGGCCCGCTTCAACGAGAGCGGATGCTACGGCTGGCACCGGATGGGGGTGCAACTCCACGTTGCCTCCGGCGCCGTCCAGGAAGCGGGACGGCCGCGGCTCGCCGCCGCTGTGGAATGCCACGAGGGCCAGCCCGCCGGGTCGCAGGAGCCGGGCGAACTCCGCCGCCACCGGGCCAAGCAGTTCGGTGGGCGTGTGAATGATGGAGTACCAGGACAGGATGCCGGCCTGTGAGGCGTCCGGTTCCGGCACCCGGTCAAGGGACGCCTGCCGCACGCGGACTCCCGGGTGCAGGCGCCGAGACACCGCGAGCATGCCCTCGCTCGCGTCGATTCCGTGGACGCCGTGCAGGCCCCACGCGCGCAAAGGTGAGAAGAGGCGCCCGGTCCCGCAGCCGGCGTCGAGCACCGGAAGGTCCCCGTCACCCGCGTCAACGACGCACTCGACAAAGCGACGCAACCACGCCACGTCCGCTGGGGCTTCGAATCCAAGGTCGGGGAGCGCGCGGGCGTAGGCCTGCGCCGAGACCCCGTAGGCTGCCCCGACGCGCTCTGCCTCGGGGTCGAGGCGGGGCTGTTTAGCTGACGTAGCTCATCCCCATCGTTGCGGCGCCGCACAGGACGCTGATCAGGGTGATGACGGCCAGCCGGAACTGGACGGATTCGCGGCGCTCCAGCGCGCTGCCGATCCCCGTGAGCAGGCCCGCGGCGAGCGCTAGTGAGGCCCAGGCGTGGGTGACGAGTTCGGGGCCGGGTCCGGAGAGGGACACCAGGCCGAGCGCGGCGGCAACGAGGCCAAGGAGGGCTAGCGCCGGCACCGCGCGCAGAAAGCTGTGGCGGGCCCCAAAGGGCAGAGGCTGAGCGGTCACAGAGTTCCTTTGGTGGGGTGTCGCCAGGGTGCCGGGCCAGCCTACCGCGCGCTGAGGCGTACGTCACACGCGAGGGTGGCGAGCTCAGGCGTCCTCTGGAAAGATCTTTCCAATCGGCGTGCGCTTCTCCGCCTGGAAGGCATCCTCAGCGCGGCCATAGGCCCAGTACGCGGACAGGGAGAGCTGGCGGCGATCAAGGCCGCGCTCCTCCACGAGGTGCTTGCGCAGCGCCTTCATGGTCTCGCGCTCGCCATGGGCAAACACCTGCACCGGCTCACCCTCCGGGATCTGCACGGCCCTGACGGCCGCGTCCAGTTGAGTGCTCGACGGCGTCCACGCGGCACCGCGATGCAGCCACCTCACGCTGACGCCGGCTGGGGCGGAAAGTTCCAGCTCATCCCCCGGACCCTCAACGTCCAACAGCACCACCCCGCGCTCCTGCGGACCCATGGCCTCCAGGGCGCAGGCGATGGCCGGCAGCGCGGATTCGTCCCCGAGCAGCAACTGCCAGGAGCCGGGAGTCGGGGCAAAATTGCCTCCGGGGCCAGAGAACGCGATCACGTCGCCGGGCTGGGCGGCGGCGGCCCACGGGCCTGCCAGCCCCTCGTCGCCGTGCGTCACAAACTCCACGTCAATCTCGATGCCGGCGGCGTCGGCCCCGGCTCGCACCGAACGCACCGTGTACGTCCGCCGCACCGGCACTCCGCCCGGCCCGTGCTGCTCGCGGATGGCATCCAGGTCATAGGGCGGGGTCAGGCCGAGGGCAGGGTCGGCAAAGAGCAGCTTGATGTACTGATCGGTGGCGTCCTTGGCCTCAAAGGCCGCCAGGCCGGGCCCGCCCAGGGTGAGCGAGACCAGATGATCGCTGATGCGCCGGGTGGAGAGGACCTGCGCCACGTGCTGCGGGCGGGACTTGCGCTTCTCCGAGCGACTGGCGTCCTTGCGACCTTCTGGCTTCATGGTTCTACTCCGTTTCGTCGGTGTAGGCGGCAAACGCCGCCCGGTGTTGCTCTGGGAGGCGCACCAACCGGTTTGTTGTCTCGTCAAAAAGCGCCAGGGTGGTGCTGGCACGGGTCGTCAGCGCGCCGTCGTGCCCGTCAAAAAATTCGTAGTTCACGCGGAAAGACGCCCCCTTGATCTTGTCCATCCACACGTGGATGCGCACGGGAACGTCGCGGTAGGGCAGCTGTTGTACGTAGCTAATCGCGTGATCCACCACCAGGATCAGCACGTGATCTCCCACGTTCTCAAAGAGGTCCACCTTGCCGGCCTGGGCCACGGGGGAACCGGTGCCGCCTGGCACGCCAAAGGCGGCCACGCGGGCCTCCTCCATGAGGCGAACCTGGTTCACGTTGTTGACGTGACCGTAGGCGTCCATATCCGCCCAGCGCAGGGGAATCTGTACCTCCACCCTGCTCACGGGTGCAGTTCCTTATCGTCCGCATCCAGCTGCGGCGCCGCCTCCAGCAGACCAAGGGACTCCAGGCGCGTGGCGATCCGGCCGCCATCTGCCGCGTACACCCAGGGGATGCCAGGGGTGGAGTTCATGATGCCCGCACTGCGACCACCAGCCAGCACGGCCTGGCTCGGCGTGAGCTGGCGAATCACGATGGCGCGCACATTGTTGGGGTAGCGGCGGGCAAACTCGGCGTAGATCTCCGGGTCATGCTGGCCGTCGTCGCCAATCAGCAGCCACTTCACGTGCGGAAATTCCTGGGCAAGCCGGCGCAGCTGATCCACCTTGTGCTGGGTGCCGGAGCGGAAGAGCCGGCCCTCGGTTGGCCCCCAGTCGGTCAGCAGCAGCGCGCCGTCCGGGTACATGTTCCGCGCCAGGAAGCGGCTCAGCGCCTGGTTCACGTTCCATGCGCCTGTGGAGAGGTACAGGGTGGGCGAGGCCGGGTGCTGGCGCGTGATGCGGTCCAGGAGCACGGCCATGCCGGGGGTGGGGTTGCGCGCGTGCTCATCCAGCACAAACGAGTTCCACGCCGCGAGCATGGGCCGCGGCAGCGCGGTCACCACCACGGTGTCATCCACATCTGAGATGAGCCCAAAGTCCTCTGCCGGGTCCACCACAAACACGGCGGCGTTGGCGGTGTCGCCGCCGCCCATGCTCAGGCTGACGGAGTGCCAGCCCACGGGCAGGTTCACCGCGATGCGCGCGTCAACGACGCCGCCGCGATCCGCCTGGACCTCGTATTCGGCCCCGGCGATGCGCACGGTGACCTGGCCACCAAGGATGGTGGGAGAGATGAAGTTGCGCCAGCCGCGCACGCCGTCCTCCACCACTGCGGGCAGGTGGCGCCCGCCCACAAAGGCGCCGGGCTTGGTCATGACGGTGCGCGCAATGATGCGCACCCAGCCGTCCGGGCCAGAGAGCCCGTAACCCCGGTAGGGCAGCACGGTCGGGGTCCAGCCCCGCCGCTCCGCTTGAACCAGGCGCCATTGGTGCCAACGGTCCTCAAGGGCTAGGGCAAGGCCGCTCAGAGGTGCGGCGCGGTAAGGAACGGACACGCTCCCCAGTTTTGCATGAATCCTCGGCGCGCGCGCCCCGAACCACACCCGCAATCCGGGCAGGGCCTAGCCTGGGTGGGTGCCAACGCCCACCCCTGAATCCCTGCTTGACCTTGCGCTCAGCGCCGCCGCCGCGGTGGCCCCCACCGTCCGCGAGGCCTTCCTGACCGGCGTCACCAGCGCCACCAAGAGCTCCCGCCACGACCTGGTGACGGCCGTGGATGGGCGCGTGGAGGAGGAACTGATCGCGTTCCTCCAGGCCCACGGGCCGCGCGCCGCCTACCTGGGAGAGGAGCACGGCCGCCGCGGCACCGGGGACATCACCTGGGTGATTGACCCCATCGACGGCACCAGCAACTTTGCCCACGGCCACCCGCTCTTCGCCATCTCTCTCGCGGCGTGCGTCGATGGCGAGCCGGTAGCGGCCGTGGTGCACGCCCCGGCCACGGGTGAGATTTTCAGTGCTGTGCCCGACGCCGCGTGGTTGGGTTCCACGCGCCTCTCCCCCTCTGGGCGGGGTGCGGCGAGCGCCTGCGCCCTGGCGACCGATTACCCCGGCGGCGAGGCGGTGCGCGCGGAGGGGCCGGTGGTGATGGAGGACTTGGGCACACTGATCACCTCCTATGCCACGGTGCGCAGGCCCGTCTGTGCCTCCCTCTCTCTGGCCGGAATCGCCGCCGGGCGGGATGATGTGGTGCTCGGCGTGGATGTGAAGCCGTGGGACGTGGCTGCCGCGGCGCTGATCGTCACTGCGTCCGGGGGCAGCTACGACGCGCGCTCCTATTCCTCTGAGCGGGCCGCCACCGTCGGGCAGCCCACCACCGCAGGGCCACCCACCACCAGCCAGGGGCAGCGGCCCGTCTTTCGTCCCTGTTATGTGGCCGCGGCGCCTGGCGCTGATCCGGCCCCCGCGCGCGCGGTGCTGAAGGGCATCGTTGATCGGCGCGACGCCGCCGGGTACCGGCGCCCGCTCCCGTACTGAACCGCAGCGGCGTCGAGCCTGTTGTGTACCGCCCCGCCCGCCTCCGCCGCCCTCCGGTGACGGGAACCACACAGCTTGGGGCAGATCCTCACAGGATCCTCACGCCTTCTTGGCGTTGCGGGCCGCGAAGGCGCGTAGTGTCGCGGCGTGACGTACGCACCTCCCCCTGCGCAGCAGGCAGAAGAATCCCACGGCAAGGGCAAGCCGTGGTGGCAAGTCATGTGCCTTTCCGGCCTGGATTACTTCTCCACGCTGGGCTACCAGCCGGCCATCGCCGCGCTGGCCGCCGGCGCCGTGGCCCCGCTCGCGACCGTGGTCTTGATCCTCATTACGGTCTTCGGTGCGCTGCCCGTGTACCGCAAGGTCGCCAAGGCCTCACCCAACGGCATGGGCTCCATTGCCATGCTGGAGAAGCTGCTGCCCCGTTGGTGGGGCAAGCTGCTGGTGCTGGTGCTGCTGGGCTTCGCGGCCACGGACTTCATGATCACCACCACCCTGTCCACCGCGGATGCCACGGCGCACATCGTGGAGAACCCGCTGGTTCCGGACGTCTTTGACGAGCACCGCGTGGCCATCACGCTGGTGCTGATCCTTGGCCTAGTGCTTCTGTTCTTGGCCGGTTTTGACGAGGTCATCAACCTGGCCGTGGTCCTGGTCGCCGTCTTCCTGGCCTTGAACGCCGTGGTGATCGTGGTGGCCCTGAGTCACATCGGCGCCAATCTGCACCTGGTGGATAACTGGTGGACCGCCCTCACCACCGCCCACCCTGACCCGCTCTCCATCCTCATCATCGCCCTGGTGGTCTTCCCCAAGCTGGCCCTTGGGCTCTCAGGCTTTGAGACCGGCGTGGCCGTGATGCCGCAGATCAAGTCCGGCCCGCAGGACACCAAGGCCAACCCCATCGGCCGCATCGTGGGCGCCCGCAAGCTGCTCACCACCGCCGCCATCATCATGAGCACCTTCCTGCTCACCTCCTCCCTCGCCACAACCGTGCTGATCCCGGCGGCGGAGTTTGAGGAGGGTGGCAAGGCCAACGGCCGCGCGCTGGCATACGTGGCGCATGAGCTGCTGGGAGAGGGGTTCGGCACGGTCTATGACCTCGCGACCATCCTGGTGCTCTGGTTCGCTGGCGCCTCCGCGCTGGCGGGCATGCTCAACCTGATTCCCCGGTACCTGCCCCGCTACGGCATGGCCCCGCAATGGGCCGCGGCCACCAAGCCGCTTGTCCTCTTCCTCGGCGTGATCGCCGCCATCATCACCGTGATCTTCGAGGCGGACGTCACGGCCCAGGGCGGCGCGTACGCCACGGGCGTGCTGGTCCTCATCACCTCCGCCGCGCTCGCCGTGACGCTGCAACAACACCGCACGGGGCACCGGCGCTCCGCGATCGGCTTTGGCGTCATCACGCTCGTGTTCGTCTACACGCTGATCACCAACTGCATCGAGCGTCCTGACGGGCTCAAGGTGGGCGGGGTGTTCATTCTGTGCATCATCGCCGTCTCCTTTGCCTCCCGTTTCAAGCGCTCAACGGAGGTGCGCGCCACCTCCGTCACCCTCTCAGATGAGGCCATGGCCATGATCCGGGCCAGCGCCGGGAGGGACAAGCAACTGCGCCTGGTGGCGCACGAGCCGGTCCGCATGACCGCCGCCCGCTACAAGCACAAGCTGGCCCACGCCTTGGAATCCAATTCCTTCCCCGGCGGCTGCACTCCGCTCTTCCTGGAGGTCAATGTGCGCGACGCCTCGGAGTTCACCGGCGACCTGCTTGTCACCGCCGCGCAGCGCCACGGCTTTGGCATCCTGGAGGTCTCCGCCAGCTCGGTCCCCTCCGCCATCGCAGCCGTCCTCCTAGCCATCCGTGACCAGGGCGGCGTGATGAGTCACGTGTACTTCCGCTGGACGGAGGGCTCCCCCGTCACCAACTTTGTCCGCTTTGTGTTCCTGGGCCAGGGAGAAATTGCTCCGGTGACCCGCGAGGTGCTGCGTGAGGCGGAACCGGACCTGACCAGGCGACCCTGGGTGCATGTGAGCTGACCACGCGGCGTCGGGCAGGAAAGCCTGGGCTGCAAGCCCGGGTTAATCCAGGCGAAGAATCCGCGCCGCACCCCGCCGGGGATTTTTCTAAGATCAAGGGACGGCGGGCATTCCCGCCGCTGATGAGCGCCGCGCCTAGGGCCGGCCCCAATCGTCAGGAGTAACCGTGGCGGATCACCTACCGGCCCGGACCCCAGCCTCACCAAGTGAAGCGGCACCCCGCAAGGACGTCGTACCCCGCAGAGGCCCGGCTAGCCCCAGAGATATCAAGCGCTGGCGGCACTACCTCGCAGATGAGGAGGCTGAGGGCGCCATCTATGAGGCGCTCGCCGAGCGCAGCAAGAGCCCGGAGGAGGCCCGCGTGCTGCGTGGCATCGCCGCCGCGGAGGCCCGCCATGCCGAGCACTGGCGCGGGCAGCTTGGCCAGTACGCCACGCCCTCGCGCCCGTCCGCCCAACGCGTGCTGCTGCGCTTCCTTGCCCAGCGCTTTGGCTCCGTTTTCATCCTGGCGTTGGCCCAGCGTGCGGAGGGCAATTCGCCGTACGCCAAGGACTCGGACGCGCTGCGTTCCATGGCCGCGGATGAGGCGGTGCATGAGGAGGTGATGCGCGGGCTCGCGACGGAGGGACGCTTGCGCCTGGCAGGCAACTTCCGTGCCGCCGTCTTTGGTGCCAACGACGGCCTGGTCTCCAACCTGGCTCTGGTGCTTGGCATCGGCGCGACCGGCGTCTCGAGCTCTTTTGTCCTCTTTTCCGGCATTGCCGGCCTGCTCGCGGGCGCACTGTCCATGGGTGCGGGAGAGTTTGTCTCCGTGCGGTCCCAGCGCGAACTGGTGCAGGCGTCCCAGCCCACGCACGCCACCCTGCGCGCCGCTCCTGATCTGAATCTGAGCGAAAACGAGCTCAAGTACGTTTACTTGGCGCGGGGCATGAGCGAGGAGGCGGCCGAGCATCGCGCGGCCGAGCGCCTGGGCAGCCTGTCTTGTGACTGCGATCCGTCCACCTCCCTGCCGCCCGGTCTCAAGGAGGGCGACACGCTGGAGGAGAGCGAGGAGCCGGACACGATCGGTTCCGCCTTGGGCGCCGCGTTCTCCTCGTTCCTGTGCTTCTCTGCGGGCGCCGTCGTCGCGATCATTCCCTACATCCTGGGGCTGACCGGCCTCACCGCCATCATCTGGGCGGCTGTGCTGGTCGGCGCGGCGCTGCTGTTCACCGGCAGCATCGTGGGCCTACTCTCCGGCGCGTCTCCCCTGAAGAGGGGCCTGCGCCAGCTCGGCATCGGCTTGGGCGCCGCCGCCGTGACCTACCTGCTCGGCTTGATCTTCGGGGTTTCCGCAGCGTAGTTGCGTAGCCGTACCGGGCAGCGGCCGGCGCGCCTTGGGCGCGCTGACCGCTGCCTTGTGCGTTGCGGCGGCCGCCCCAGCCAGGTTGCCCTGCCACGCCCTGCCCTGCCCTGCCCTGCCCTGCCCTGCCCTGCCCGACGGCGTTTACTCCAGGGATGCGAGCAGGTGCCGGTTGCGCTGCAGGATCAGTCTGCGCAGGTACGGCACCAGGAAGAGCCGCTCGGCGAGCGCCCCTCCCACGGGGGAGGCCAGCGTGATGGTGTCCGTCATGAGCGTCCCGGTGCCGAGTGGCTCAAAGAGGTGTTCGTGACGGAAGAGCTTAAAGGGGCCCCTCAGCTGCTGATCCACGAACGCGCGGGGCCGCTCCAGTTCCTCGATGCGCGAGGTCATGGTGAACCACACCCCGAAGTGCCTGGCGCGCCACGTCACGGTCTCGCCCAGACCAATCAGCCCGCTGGTCACCCCGGCCACGGCTCGCTCCCCGGAGCCCGCCATGGACCCCAGGTGCTCATCGATAGACAGCGACACGTCAAAGAGCCGTTCGGGGCTGGCCGCGGACTGGGTCACCACCACCAGGGTGCTGCTCACGCGTTCACCCCCTGGGGGTCGGTGAGACCCAGGGCGGCCAGCGCCTGCGGGACGGAGTCCACGAGGTGCACCTTCCCCTCCAGGGGGCTGCCCTTGGATAGGGCCAGGAGCAGCGGCCAGGCGGGTAGCTTCTTGGTCCAGTATTCGGTGCCCCAGAGCACCATCGGCGCCACCTTTTCCGGTGCGCCGTAGTAGCCCTCGCAGGCCTCCTGGAAAATTTCCTGCACGGTTCCCGCTGCCCCGGGCATCACCACGGTGCCGCCACCAGTCACGACCAGCAGCACGGATTCGCGCTGGGCGTTGGAGAAGTACTTGGCGAGGTGAGTGGCAAAGACGTTGGGCGGCTCGTGGCCATAGAACCAGGTGGGGATGCCCAGCCCCTCGGCGCCGCCGGGGTGGCGCGCCAGCACCTCAAAGGCGCCACGCGCCCACGCACCCGGGTCCGGCACCGGTCCCGGCACCGCGGCCAGCTGCGCTATCTCCGCGTTCATCTGGGCCTCATCCATGCCCGGCACCCCAGCCAAGTACCCGCCCAGGTTGGCCGCCTCCATGGCTCCCGGGCCGCCGCCCGTGGCCACGCGAGCGCCGGAGCGCACCAGGGCCGCCCCCAAGTGTGCGGCCTCAACATATCCGGCGCTGCCGCGCTGGGAACCGTGTCCGCCCATCACACCCACCAGGGGGAAGTGCGCCAAGGGGCCGGAGGACACGGCCGCGTGCAGGGCCGTCGCAATCGCGTGGTCGTGCAGGGCCGCCAGCCGCGCTGCGTCCTGGGACAACTCCACGTCCGTGACCGCCTCTCCGGAGACGCCCAGGTGTTGGCGCGCCCACGCGTAGATGCGCGCGTCCGGCACGTCCTCATAGGGGCCCTCCCCCAGCCCTGCGTAGAGTTCCTGCGGCGTGTAGAGGCGCGAACGGTCCGCGAGGACGGGAGCGGACCCCACGCCGTCGTGCACCACATACGCGCCACGCGCGCGTAAGTCCGCGGCAGCGGCGGCGCTCAGGAGGCAATCCACCAGCACGGCCCCGGCGGGATCAAGCCGCGCCAGCGTGGCCTCCTGCCCAGATAAATCCAGGCCGTAGAGGTGCCAGCCGCGCATGGCTTTGGCCCCGGCGGCGCGGCGCTCAAAGTCCTCAATCCGGTCCACATCAAGGATGCGAGGGGCGCTGCGCCCCAGCCGTGTGATCATGCACACCACCCTAAGGCCCCCTCCTTAGTCCTCCTGATTTCGCGCTGGGGGTGATGAGTGAGAAAATTCCGCTGATGCCTTCTTCCGTTTTCCCCATGATCGACGCACGCGAAGTCCTCCGACAGGTGGGCGGCGCGTCCTTCACTCGCGGCAAGTCCCTGGTGGACTCTGACCGCCTCACAGACCTGGACTGGGATGTGGCCACCGGCCAACTCTCCGGCCGCGTGGCAGATGACGACGGTGTGGAGCATTCCGCGACCGTCGCTTTGGCCCACGTGAAAGAGGCCTGGGTGGTCACCGATACCAGTTGTGCCACGGATCCGGACGGCGACTGCCGCCACTGTGCGGCGCTGCTGATCGGCTCCAACACGCGCCACCGCCAGGCCAAGGATCAGGCGGCCGCGACGGCCGCTAACACCCCTCCCAAGGACACTGCGTGGCGTTCCTCGCTTGATCGCATCCTGGAGGCCGGGCGCCCGCCTCGCGGCACCGAGACGGACCCCGAGTACCAGCCCATGGCGTTGCAGTTCGAGCTGCAGGACACGCGCGACGCCGCTCGGCGCGCCTACGCGCCGGGCCAGGCTCCCACCCACATCAAGGGCATCCGTGGGCGCTGGCAGCTGGCCGTGCGCCCTATGGTGCTCAACAGCCAGGACCGCTGGGTGCGCGGCAATCTGCGCTGGAACACCATCAGTTTCAAGACCTACGGGTTGGCACTTGACCCGGAGCAGCACCGCTGGTTCTGCCAGTTTGTGCCGCTCTACCGCGCCAACGGCGAGCTGTACTTTGGCGAGGACAACGACTGGCTGCTGCTGGATGACTTTTCCTCCTCGCTGGTGTGGCCGCTTTTGCACGAGGCCGCTGACCTTGGCATCGAGCTGATCGGCACCGGCATGGTGGAGTCCGTGGAGTTGCTGGAGAGCTCCTCCGTCAAGATGGACTTCTCCAAGACGCCCGACGGCGGTTTGTGCCTGGAACCGACGCTGCGTATCGGTGGGCGGCGGGTCGTGTTGGCAGACGACGTTCCGGCCGGCACCGTGGGCAGGCACGGGGCGTACGCCCTGGGCACCGACGGCGAGACGCTGGAAATGGCGCCGTCAGATGAGCGGATTGACGATGCCACGCGCCACATGGTGGTGCGTCCGTCCACCGCTGACATCCCCGCAGACGAGGTCAAGGACTTCTTCTCTGGCGTGTACGCCCGCCTGGGGCGCCGCGTGCGCCTGAACAGCCCGGACGGCTCCGTGGAGCTGCCGCGCATCGCGCCGCCGTCGCTCAAGATCACGGTGCAGTTCCGCCCGGAGGACACGGTCGGCTTGGACTTTGACGTGGACTACGGGCCGGGCGGGGTGGATCCGGATTCGCGTGACCGCGCCGCAGAGGAGACTGTGCAGAATGCCGTGCTGCAGGTGCTTTCAGAGTCCGCCGCGCTGGCAGGTCGCGAGCTCACCCCGCGGGTGCTGCAGGGCTTGGACACCGTGGACTTTGTGCGCCGCACCTTGCCCAAGTTGGAGGCGCTCAAGAACGTCAAGCTGGACATTCAGGGCACCCGTCCGCTCTATCGCGAGCTGACCGAGTCCCCGGAACTCACGGTCACCACCGTGGAGTCTGAGAAGCACGACTGGTTTGATTTGGGGCTGATCATCACGGTCGGCGGGCGGCAGATCCCGTACGCGGACATCCTGCGGGCCCTGTCCCTTGGCCAGACGCGCCTACTCATGAGCGACAAGACGTATGTGTCGCTGGAACAGCCGCTCTTTGAGAAGCTGCGCGCGCTGGTCTCTGAGGCCAGCCAGCTCACCGATAACAAGAAGGACCCGCTGCGCCTGACGCGGTACCAGGTCTCCTTGTGGGAGGAGTTCGAGGCGCTGGCCACCACCGTGGAGGGCCCGGATTCCTGGCATGCAGCCATCTCCGGGCTGGCCAAGCTGGGTCAGGGCGAGCGGGTTGACCTGCCGGATGACATCAACGCCACCCTGCGTCCGTACCAGACCGAGGGCTTCCAGTGGCTTGCGTCGCTGTGGGGTCAGGGCCTTGGCGGCATCCTCGCCGATGACATGGGTCTGGGTAAGACTCTGCAGATGATTGGCCTGCTCAGCTACATGAAGCGCGCCTGGCGTACCCCGGAGCGCGCCGGCCTGCCGGTGGCCGCCGGCGGTCCCGGCCCCGTGCTGGTAGTGGCTCCCACCTCCGTGGTGCCCAACTGGCTCGCGGAGATCAAGCGCTTTGCCCCGCACCTGAAGGCCGTGGCAGTGCGTGACACGCAGGCCAAGTCCAAGCAGTCGCTCTCCTCCACGCTGGCCGGTGTGGACATCCTGGTGACCTCTTACACGCTCTTCCGCCTGGACGCGGACGCGTATCAGGAGGTGGATTGGGCCACGCTGTTGCTGGATGAGGCTCAGTTCGTGAAGAACAAGGCCACCAAGGCCCACCACACGGCCCGCGATCTGCGCGCCCGGGTGAAGCTGGCCATCACCGGTACCCCCATGGAGAACAACCTGATGGAGCTGTGGTCGCTGCTGGCCATTACCTCCCCCGGACTGTTCCCGTCCTCCACCAAGTTCGCGGAGCAGTTCTCCCGGCCCATTGAGCGCGGGGAGGCCACGGATCAGTTGCCGCGCCTGCGCAAGCGGGTGCGCCCGTTCATGCTGCGCCGCACCAAGGACGCCGTGGTCACGGACCTGCCCCGCAAGCAGGAGCAGGTGCTCAAGGTGGAGCTCAGCGAGAAGCACCGCAAGATCTATGACACGCACCTGCAGCATGAGCGCCAGAAGGTGCTGCGCCTGGTGGATGACATGGACCGCAACCGCTTCACCATCTTCCAGTCGCTCACCATCCTGCGTCTGCTGGCGCTGGATGCCGCTCTGGTGGATGACGAGTACCTGAAGGTGGGTTCCGCCAAGTTGGACGTGCTGCAGGAGCACCTGGAGGCGCTGCTACCAGAGGGCCACCGCGCCCTGGTGTTCTCGCAGTTCACCTCCTTCCTGCGCAAGGCCGCGGAGCGCCTGGACGCCTCCGGCATCAAGTACGCCTACCTGGACGGCTCCACGCGGCGCCGCGAGGATGCCATCAACGAGTTCAAGGACGGCGATGCTCCGGTCTTCCTCATCTCCTTGAAGGCAGGCGGTTTTGGCCTGAACCTCACCGAGGCGGATTACTGCTTCCTGTTGGATCCGTGGTGGAATCCCGCCGCGGAGGCTCAGGCGGTTGACCGTGCCCACCGCATCGGTCAGACCCGCAACGTCATGGTGTACCGGCTGGTTTCCGAGGGGACCATCGAGGAGAAGGTCGTGGCTCTGCAGGATGCCAAGCGCGCGCTGATCTCCTCCGTCATGGACGGCGGCGACGGCTTTGGCTCCGCCCTCACCGCGGACGACATCCGGGACCTGCTCGCGGAGTAGCTCCGGCTTGCTGTGGGACGCCGCGAGGGCGTCCCACACGGCGCGGCCCCTCGGAGCGGCCTGCAGCGGTCCGCACCGCAGCGCACACCCGGCAACACGCCGTCGGGCACAAAAAAGCAGGGCCCCGGTTCATCTCTGAACCGGGGCCCTGCTGTGTGACTGCGAGCTGTCAGTGCGTGATCAGGGGATCAGGCGGGGTAGATCTCGCGCAGCAGGCGAGCGGTCTCGGAAGGCGTCTTGCCGACCTTGACTCCGGCGGCCTCGAGGGCCTCCTTCTTGGCCTGCGCGGTGCCCGAGGAGCCGGAGACGATGGCGCCGGCGTGGCCCATGGTCTTGCCCTCCGGGGCGGTGAAGCCAGCCACGTAGCCGACGACCGGCTTGGTGACGTGCTCCTTGATGTAGGCCGCGGCGCGCTCCTCTGCGTCGCCACCGATCTCACCAATCATGACGATGGCCTTGGTCTCCGGGTCGTTCTCGAAGGCCTCCAGCGCGTCGATGTGCGTGGTGCCGATGACCGGGTCTCCGCCGATGCCGATGGCGCTGGAGAAGCCCAGGTCACGCAGCTCGTACATCATCTGGTAGGTCAGGGTGCCGGACTTGGAGACCAGGCCCACGCCACCCTTGCCGGTAATGTTGGCGGGCGTGATGCCCACCAGGGACTCGCCCGGGGTGATGATGCCGGGGCAGTTGGGGCCGATGATGCGGGTCTTCGGCTTGCCGTCTGCGCCCACGTTCTTCAGGGAGAGGTTGTAGAACTCGGCGGAGTCCTGCACCGGCACGCCCTCGGTGATGACGACCAGGAGGCCAATCTCGGCCTCGATGGCCTCGATGGCTGCGTCCTTGGTGAAGGCCGGGGGCACAAACGCGATGGACACGTCCGCTCCGGTCTCTGCCATGGCTTCCTTGACGGTGCCGAAGACCTTGATGTCCTTGCCCTCGTGGGACACGACCTGGCCAGCCTTGCGAGCGTTCACGCCGCCCACGATGTTGGTGCCAGCGGCCAGCATGCGCTGGGTGTGCTTGGCGCCCTCAGAGCCGGTGATGCCCTGAACGATGACCTTGGAGTCCTTGTTGATGAAGATCGACATAGTTTGTTCCTTCAGTCCCTTCAGGCGTTGGCGAGCTCGGCGGCCTTGTCGGCGCCCTCGTCCATGGTCAGCGACATGGTCACCAGCGGGTGGTTGGCGTCGGCGAGGATCTGGCGACCCTCTTCGACGTTGTTGCCGTCAAGACGCACGACGATGGGCTTGGAGGCCTTATCGCCCAGGATCTCCAGGGCCTTCACGATGCCGGTGGCGACGGCGTCACAGGCGGTGATGCCGCCAAAGACGTTGACGAACACGGACTTGACCTGCTCATCGTTGAGGATGACGTCCAGGCCGTTGGCCATGACCTCTGCGGAGGCGCCACCGCCGATGTCCAGGAAGTTGGCGGGCTTCACGTTGCCATGGTTCTCGCCGGCGTAGGCCACCACGTCCAGGGTGGACATGACCAGACCAGCGCCGTTGCCGATGATGCCGACCTGGCCATCCAGCTTGACGTAGTTCAGGCCTGCAGCCTTGGCCTTGGCCTCCAGCGGGTCCTCGGTGTCCTGGTCCACGAGCTCTTCGTGCTCGGGGTGGCGCACCTCGGAGTCGTTGTCATCCAGGGAGACCTTGCCGTCCAGGGCAACGATGTCGCCGGCGCCGGTGGCGACCAGCGGGTTGACCTCAACGAGGGTTGCGCCCTCGTTCTTGAAGACGTCCCAGAGCTTGAGGATCACGGCGGCGATCTTCGGGGCCTTCTCGGCCGGGAAGTTCGCGGCGGCGACGATCTCGTCGGCCTTTGCCTGGTCGATGCCGACGGTGGGGTCCACGGCCACGCGGGCCAGGGCCTCGGGGCGCTCAACGGCGAGGACCTCGATCTCCATGCCACCCTCCACCGAGCACATGGCCAGGTAGTTGCGGTTGGCGCGGTCCAGCAGCACGGAGAAGTAGAACTCCTCGGCGATGTCTGCACCCTGGGCGATCATGACCTTCTTGACCGTGTGGCCCTTGATGTCCATGCCCAGGATGGCCTCTGCGTATTCGCGGGCCTCTGCGGGGGTCTTTGCGACCTTCACGCCACCGGCCTTGCCGCGGCCGCCGACCTTGACCTGGGCCTTGACGACAACAACGCCGCCAATCTTTTCTGCGGCCGCCTGGGCCTCGTCCGGGGTCGTAGCCACGATGCCGGCAAGCACGGGCACACCGTGCTTCTCGAACATGTCGCGCGCCTGGTACTCATACAGGTCCACGGTTGTGTCCTCTTCCTGAAGAAGTCATGGATGCACCGTCCACCGCCCGGGCAGTTGACCGGGCGGGAGGGGCGGCGCGAGACCGTAAAGGTCCCGCAGCGCACTGGGCGCCGTCTTTCAGCGTAGCGCTTGATGCGCCGCGATCACAGTTCGACGCCGCGTAGAGAAGTTGGGCGTGACAGGCGTCACCTACGCCTTGGAGAGCGGCGCGTAACGCAGCAACAGCCGCTTCTCCCCCACCGTCGCGAAAGCGACCTTGGCGACAGTCTTGGGTCCGGAGCCCTCGGTGCTGAGCACGTTGCCCTCGCCGAAGGTCGTGTGGATCACCTTGTCCCCCGGTGCCAGCACCAGAATCTCGCCGTCTCCCTGCGGTGCGGAGCCCTTGGCTGCTCGCGTGGAGGCGCGCTGCGAGGGCGAGGTGACCAGGGAATGCGGCTCGGGATCCCCGGTGCGCCGCGAGGCTGATCCGCCGCCGGGCACCGCCCAGGAGCTGCCGCCCGCGCCCCAGCTGGAGCCGCGGTCGTAGCGTGAATTGGCCCAGCCGCCGCTGCCTTGGCCCTGGAAGCCCACGGGGGTGCGCACGCTTCCCTCGCGTTCCCAGCGCACCAGGTCCACCGGGATCTCCTCTAGGAATTGGCTGGCCGGGTTGTACTGGGACTGGCCCCACAGGGAGCGGTACTCGGCGCGGGAGAGGTAGAGGCGTTGGCGGGCCCTGGTGAGGCCCACGTAGGCCAGGCGGCGCTCCTCCGCGAGCTCGGACGGATCCGTCATGGAGCGCTGGTGCGGGAAGATGCCGTGCTCCATGCCAGTGAGGAACACCACGGGGAACTCCAGGCCCTTGGCGGTGTGCAGGGTCATGAGCGTGACCTGCCCCTCCCGCGCGGCCATGTCCGCCCCCTCTTGGTCATCCGGGGTGGCCGGGATCTGGTCCGCGTCCGCCACGAGGGAGACCTGCTCCAGGAAGGCGGAGAGCCCCTCATCGGGGTGCTCCTTCTCGAAGTTCCTGACCACCGCGACCAACTCCGCCAGGTTCTCCACGCGGGATTCGTCCTGCGGATCTGAGGAGAGGCGCAGGGTCTCCAAGTAGCCCGTCTGCTCCAGCACGGCCTCCAGCGCGGCCACCGCGCCGGAGCCCTCTGCGACGGTCGCCAGGTCGTCAATGAGCTTCACAAAGCCGTTGACCTGGTTCAGCGAGCGGGTGGCGATGCCCGGGGCGGTGTCCGCCGCGCGCAGCGCCTCCATGAAGGTGATGCGCTCGCGCGCGGCCAGGGCGGCGACCGCACCCTCCGCGCGATCCCCGATCCCTCGCTTGGGCTCGTTCAGGATGCGGCGCACGGAGATGTCATCATCCGGGTTCACCAGCACGCGCAGGTACGCCACCGCGTCCTTGATTTCCTTGCGGTCGTAGAAGCGGGTGCCACCCACCACCTTGTAGCGCAGGTCCACGCGCATCAGCTGCTCCTCCAGGGAGCGTGATTGAGCGTTGGTGCGGTAGAAGATGGCCACGTCCCCGGGACGCAGGCCCTCCTCGTCCTCCAACCGCAGGATCTCGTCGGCAATCCAGCGCGCCTCGTCCTGCTCCGATTCCCCGACGTAGCCCACAATCTGCTCGCCGTCCCCCTCGGCGGTCCACAGGCGCTTGACGGGGCGATTGGTGTTGTTGGAGATCACCGCGTTGGCGGCAGAGAGGATGGTCTGCGTGGAGCGATAGTTCTGCTCCAATTTGATGGTGTCCGCGTTCGGGTAGTCCTTCTCAAACTCCACGATGTTGCGGATGTCCGCGCCGCGGAAGGCGTAGATGGACTGGTCGGAGTCTCCCACCACGGTGAGCTCCCCCGGAGGCGTGTGCCCCTCCGGGCCCGTGAGCTCACGCACCAGCGCGTACTGGGCGTGGTTGGTGTCCTGGTACTCATCCACCAGCACGTGGCGGAAGCGGCGGCGGTAGTCATCCGCCACGGCCGGGAAGGCACGGAAAAGGTAGACCACCTGGGCAATGAGGTCGTCAAAGTCCATGGCGTTGGCCTGGCGCAGGCGCTGCGAGTAGCCGGAATACACCTCGGCGACGGCACGCTCAAAGGGGTCCTGCGAGGAGGCCGTGGAGGCGAAGTCCTCGGCATCAATGAGCTCGTTCTTGAGCGCGGAGATCTTGTTCAGCAGCGCCTTGGGCGCAAAGCGCTTGGGGTCAAGCTCCAGCCCCTTGGCCACGAGCGTGACCAGGCGCAGCGAGTCTGCCGAGTCGTAGATGGAGAAGTTGCTCTTGATGCCAACGGCGCTGGCCTCGCGGCGCAGAATGCGCACGGCTGAGGAGTGGAAGGTGGAGACCCACATGCGCCGCGCCACGTCCCCGATGAGCCCCTCGAGGCGCTCCCGCATCTCAGCGGCGGCCTTGTTGGTGAAGGTGATGGCCAGGATCTCACCCGGACGGGCACGGCCCGTGGCGAGTTGGTAGGCGATGCGGTGCGTCAGCACGCGGGTCTTGCCGGAACCGGCTCCCGCCACGATCAGCAGCGGCCCGCCCTGGTGCTCCACCGCCTCCCGCTGGTGCGGATTCAGCCCGGCAACAAGGGACTGGGGCGTCGGCGCGGGGCGCGGGTCTGGGGCATCAGCAAAGAGGGCAGTCATGGCTCCTTCAGTCTAGGTGCCCACCCTGACACCCTGCCCAGCGTCGTCGTCGTTGTGGTGGTCGCCGTCGCCCTCGTCGTCAGCACGCTCGGCATCACCGATAATGGAAGACATGTCCTCCAAACGATCCCGCAACAAGGCGGGTTCCCCCGTCCCGCGCCAGCAGAGCCCGCAGCGGCGTCCGGCTCCCCAGCCAGCCAAGTCGTCCGGTGCGGCGCAGGCGCCGGTCGCGGAGGAGAACGGCGGCAGCCCCAACGTGATCCTGATCGTGGTGATTGTCACGGCGCTGTTCATGGGCTGGTACTACCACCTCTCCTCCATGTCCCAGATGCGTGATCTGGTGGGCCAGACCATGCTGGATCATCGCTGGGCTGGCTATTCCGCCGCGGACGTTGACTCACTGCGCCAGGCCATGGATTCCGCCGCCCGCGGCCAGCTCTCCTGGGTACACAAGACCGCCGGCACCATCTTCGCGATCGTCGTCGCCCTCGCCACCTCGCTGAGCATTGGCCTGCACGGGCCCAAGACCGCGTGGCGCAAGGCCCTCTTTGCCCTCCCCATCGTGTTCGCGCTGGTCGCGATCACGCACAATATTGTGGTGGATCAGCTGCTCGGAGCGCCCGACGACGCTTTGGCCGGCTTGGCCTCTGCCCTCACCACCGCCTCTGGCATCCTCTTGGCGCTGTGCATCCTGCTGGTCATCTACTGCCTGGTCTCCTCCTTTGTGCGCGAGTTCCGCCGCCGCTGGAATGATCCGACTTTGCAGGAGCCGGGTGCCCGCTAAGATGGTCACGGTCGTCCGGCAGCGCCGGGCCGCCACGCCCCTGTAGCTCAGTTGGATAGAGCGGCCCTCTCCTAAAGGGCAGGTCATCGGTTCAATTCCGGTCAGGGGCACCCAAACAAACGGGCCCCGCACCTCGGTGCGGGGCCCGTCGTGTACCCGGCCGAACGTCGTCGGGCAGGCTCCTCGCGGCCGCAGGTCTCGTGGCCGCGCCCACCGGGCCTCGCGCCTAAGGGCAGGCGCAGGCGCAGGCGCTCTTCACCGTGAGGCGCGAGCAAAGAAAAACCGCCGGTCGCGCAAGGATCATTCCTTGCCCGACCGGCGGCCCCCGGTGGCGTGTCCCCCCGGTATCCGCGTCACATCGCCGACCGGTCGCACAGGAGTTGAGTCTGGTGCGGTACCGGTGACAGACGCGACACCGCACTCCCACCGAAATATATATCAGTCGAGTTTGACCCCTTTGTCAAGGGAATGCGCAAACTCGCTCGCGTTGACCCGGAAGGGCCGGCGGCCTAGCGCAGCAACAACCCGCTGGTCTTGGGCGCCAGCAAATCATCCAGCACCACGCAGGCCCCGCCAATGGCGCTGATCCAGCCGCCCAGCGTCGAGCTGAGCACCGTCACGGGGCGCTCCAACGTGCCGTGGAAGGACTCGTTGATCTGCGTCGTGACCTCGTCCGTGACGTAACCGCGCAGCTGCTCCCAGAGCGGTCCACAGATCACGGCCTGGTCCACGTCCATCAGCGAACAAATGTGGCCCACGGCCCGCGCCACCTGCTCGGCCAGCTGCAGCCCAATCTCACGTGCGCCGTCCACTCCGCGATCTGCCGCGTCAATCACCGCGGCGGCCGCGCGAATGTGATCGCCCGCCTGCGCGCTGTCCAGCTCAGCCGACTCAATGCCGGCCTCGCGGCCCAGGCGGATCACGGTGTCAAAGTTCAGGTTGATCGCGAGGCAATCGTTGCGCCCACACACCGTGCAGTCAACGGGCTGCTGCACTCCGGTAATCAGGTGGCCAAACTCGCCCGCGTTGCCCGTTTGCCCGGAGAGGACCTGAGAGTCCACCACCAAGCCGGCACCGATTCCAGTGCCGACGTACACACAAACAAAGTCGCGCAGGTCCTGGCCCTGCCCCACCCACACCTCTGCGGTCGCGGCGGCGACGGTGTCCTTGGCGAGCACCACCTCCAGGCCAAGCACCTCGCGCAGCGGAGCGGTCAACTCCACCTCACCCCAGCCCGTCAGCAGCGGCGGGGCAATGACGGCGCCGCGCTCCAGGTCAACGGGGCCCGGGGAGGCAACGCCAACCCCCACCACGTTGGCCCGGGGGTAGCCGCTCTCCTCGATCAAAGCATTGACCTCTGCCGCAATGGCGGCCACGGTCTCCTCCGGGGTGCCGGCCGTGGGCAGCGGCACGCGGCGGCGCAGCACAATGGTGCCGCGCAGATCCACGATCACGTACGTCAGCATGGACGGGTCAAGGTGAATGCCCACGGAGACCAGACGGTCCGGGACCAGCTCCAGCAGCGTGCGCGGCTTGCCCGGCCCGGAGATGACGGTGCGACCCTCGCGGACCCACCCGTCATCCAGCAGCCTGCGGACCACGTTTGAGATGGTCTGAGGGGAGAGCCCAGTGGACCCCGCCAGCTCGACTCGGGAGATTCCCTCCGGCGCACGCCGAATGGACTCAAGGACAACCGCCTGGTTATAGCCCCCCAGCCGACCAAGGTTGGTGCCTCGCTGCATTGACTCGATCTCCCCTCCGCGGCGGATCTTCCATCCGTCTGACGCGGTCACCTGCACCGCCCGGCACGTCTGCACGCCGGGAACTCTCTATCCCCCTGATGTTAGCGTGTTCTGGTGCCCGATCACCTGAACATCGCCGCCGTTCGCATCACCGATCTGCAGGGGCGCATCTACACCGTCCGCAAGAGCGGAACGCGCGCCTGGATGCAACCCGGCGGCAAGCTTGAACCGGGCGAGGACCCCGCAGCTGCAGCCCTTCGCGAGCTGTCCGAGGAGCTGGGCGTGCACTGGGGCCCGGAGCGGCTCGAGTCCCTGGGAACCTGGGAAGGACCGGCCGCCAACGAGCCGGAGACCTCGCTGACGGCGCACCTTTTCGCTGCGGTCTGGGACCCAGTGCTCGACGGCGCGGCGCAGGTCGGCGCGGAACTCGCCGAAGGTGCGTGGATGGTTCCACATGACGCTTTGTTGCGCGATGATCTGGCGCCCCTGCTACGCGAGCACGTGCTTCCGACGCTGCTCTAGCCCCGCCAACGCTCGTCGCCGGCGCTCTTTGCCGACGCGCTCAGGCGGCCACGCCGCTGAGGTACGCCAACCACGCGTCGTCGAGCTGGCCTGGGCTATCCCATGGCCCTGGGTGAACCGCCCACGCGGGCTCCCCCGGCTTCACCCGCAGTTTCCAGCCCAGGTCCTCCAGGAGCCGGTCTGCCTTGGCGTGATTGCACTTGCGGCAGCAGGCCACCAGGTTGGTCCAGGATGAGGGGCCGCCGCGCGAGCGCGGGCGGACGTGGTCCACCGTGTCCGCTCCCGCCCCGCAGTACGCGCACCGGTGGGCGTCTCGGCGCAGCACGGCCCTGCGGGACACCGGCCCGGGCCGGCGACGGTTGGGGCGGATGTAGCGATCGAGCAAGATGACGGTGGGCCGCGGGAAGGATCCGGCTGGTGCCACGAGGGGGTCCTCCGCGACCTCGAGCACCCGGGCACGGGAGCGCAGTACTAGCACCACTGCGCGGCGGTCGCTCACCACCGCGAGTGGTTCAAATCCAGCATTCAGAACGAGTGTGCGCACGGCGACCTCGGGTTCTCTGCTCACGACCGGGCCACCCGGCCATGAACAGCCTACGGTGCCACCACGTTTCTGGGGAGAGTTAATCCGACTCTCCGTCCGCGTTATGTGTTTCCACGCGCGCACGGCCGTCCGGCCGCCCCGCCCCGTCGCCCCGCCCCGCGACCCCGACCCCGACCCGTCGCCCAAGCACCCCTATCGCCACCAAGCACCCCACAAGCCCACTCCACACCGATAAGCCCGCTTCCCGCCCCGCGACCCCGGCCCGTCGCCGTCGCCGTCGCCGTCGCCCCCACGCCTGCACGCCCGGCCCGACCCTCCGCCGTCGCCCCAGCGCCCGGCTCCCCCGACGCCCAGCGCAAGCACCCCTATCGCCACCAAGCACCCCTATCGCCACCAAGCACCCTTCAAACCCGCTCCACGCCGATAAGCCCGCTTCTCCGCCCCGCCCCACGACACCCGCCCCAAGCACCCCTATCGACGCCAAGCACCCCACAAGCCCGCTCCTCGTCGATAAGCCCGCTTCCCCGCCCCGCGACGCCCGGCCCAAGCACCCCTATCGCCACGAAGCACCCCACAAGCCCGCCCCACCCCGATAAGCCCGCTTCCCCGCCCCGCGACCCCGGCCCGTCGCCGTCGCCCGCACGCCCGGCGCAAGCACGCCCGGCGCAAGCACCCCTATCGCCACGAAGCACCCTTCAAGCCCGCTCCACGCCGATAAGCCCGCTTCCCCGCCCCACGACGCCCGCCCCAAGCACCCCTATCGACGCGAAGCACCCCACAAGCCCGCCCCACGCCGATAAGTCCGCTTCCCCACCCCGCCGACCCCGGCCCGTCGCCGTCGCCGTCGCCGTCGCCCCCACGCCCGCACGCCCGCACGCCCGCACGCCCCGCGACCCGTCGCCGTCGCCCCAGCGCCCGGCTCCCCCAACGCCCAGCGCCCGGCGCAAGCACCCTTTTCGCCACGAAGCACCCTTCAAGCCCGCTCCACGCCGATAAGCCCGCTTCGCCGCCCCGCGACCCGACCTCAAGCCCCGGGAACGCCAAAGGGCCCGGCCTTCCGTGAGGAAAGCCGGGCCCTTCAGAAAGTGCTATCGATCAGCCAGCCCAGGTGTAGTACCCGTTGAAGGAATCGTAGGTGGTGCCAAGATCGCGCCACGCGGTGCCCGAGCTCGGGTTCTGCGCGCCGATGTAGCGTCCGCCACCCATGTAGATGGCGATGTGTGCGCCACCGCGCTGGATGATGATGTCGCCCGGCTTGGGGTTGCTGGTCTTGACGAACTGGCCACCCTTCCAGATGGCGCGAGCCGTGCGAGCCGAGATGTTCTTGCCGTTCTGCTTGTACACGTAGCGCACAAAGCCGGAGCAATCCCAACCGGACGGGGTGTTGCCACCCAGGACGTAGGGGGAACCGAGGTAGCCCTTGGCCGTGGCGGCCAGGCCGGAGCCGGAGACCGAGGAGGCCGAGCCCGAATCGGAGTCGTCAGAAGCAGAGGAAGCAACCTTCTTGGTGGAGGTGCTGCTCTTCTTCTTGGAGGAAGAGGTGGTGCTCTTCTTCGTGACGCCCGAGCCCGTCGTGGAGCCGGTGGAGCCCGTGGTGGACTCGGTCTGCTGCGCGGTCTCGGCAGTGGTGTCGACAGCCAGGGTGGCCTTGCCGGCGGAAGTAGAGGAGACCTCTTCCTGAGCCGGGGCGGCAACAACCTTGACGACCGGCAGCGAGGCCTTGAAGTTCTTGGCGTTCACCTTGGCCGAGACGACCTTGGTGGAAGCGGCGCGCTGGACGTCCAGTGCGGCGGTGTTGTTGTCTGCAGGGGCCGGAGCGGCCTGCGGCTGGTTGGCGGTGCTGGAGCCCGAGACGCCGAGAGTGACGACAAGACCACCGGCGGCGGCGATCACTGCTGCCTGGCGGCCCATGGTGCCGGCGTTGGACGCAACGGCCTTGGACAGAATTTCCAGCGAACCGGTGGACGAAGCAGCGCGGTGGCGTGCGATGTCTTGACGCTTGGTCACGTTGTTGTACCTCTCCCTGTGCCTACGAGGTGAGCTGTCGGGTTCGAGAGGGAGTCTCTCGGCATCCGGTGCGAATCGGATACTTAACCCCAAGGCCCTGGTTTCCCAGAACCGATATTGGGTCCCCCGCCACTGCCAGCGAAAATCGTATTTGGACCGTGATCGGCGGCAGTGCTCGGCTTACCGATCGCGGGTGCTCAACCCGAGCGGGTTGGGCACTTGATAACAGTATCGCATCGCTCCGTGATTGTCACGTTCAGATCACGGAAAGATACATATCAGGTCACAGCCAGAAGGCTGGGTCCACTGGCTTCTTGTTGACAACCACTTCCAGGTGCAGGTGGCACCCGGTGGAGTTGCCCGTGGTACCGCTCAAAGACACGACGTCTCCGCGGTTCACCACGTCCCCCACCTTCACCTTCAGGCCGGAGTTGTGGTTGTACGTGGTCTCCAGGCCGTTGCCGTGATCAATCGTCACGCGGATGCCGGAGTGGCCCTGGGTATCTTCCGCCTGGGTCACGGTGCCGGCGGCTGCGGCGTACACCGGAGTACCGCACTTCACGCCATAATCCTGGCCGATGTGGCCCACGGAACCGCCGCCACCCCAAGGATCGGCGCGGCCGCCAAACGGCGAGGTGATGCGCACGGAAGTCAACGGCTGCGACAGCAGACCCTTGGTTTCGGTGGGAGCCAACGTCGCGGCGTCGTTCTCTACAGCCTTCATGAAGTTGACCAGGCGGTCCTCGACACCGGCCTCAGCCTTGACGCTGGCGACCTGGAGATCCGAGTCGCCTTCGGCCGGTGCGGCCTTGACGTCCTTGGCGGTCACTGCGGTCTTGGCGGCGCGGTCCGGCTTGAGCTCCTTGGGGCCACCGTCTGCCACGGCGGGCTGCCACATGGCCGCAGCAACCAGGCCAGTTGCCGCAGCTGCGGCGGCGGCCTGGTGGGGCAGGGTGGCGATGAAACGACGGCCGCGGCTGGGGCCGTTCAGCGCGGCGCGGGCCTCGCGGCGGTTCGCGAAGGCCGGGGTCTCCTCGCCCTCAAGGACGGAGGCGACGGACAGCGGCGCCGGCGAAGGCATGGTGATCACGGGGGCCAGCTCATGCTGACCGGCGGCCTGCTGCGCCAGGCGCTCTGCGGCGCGCGCCTCGCGGCGGGTCACAAAGGCGGCTGCCTGCTCGGCCACAAGGTCAGCGTTCTGGGCCACCAGCGAAGAGCCGAGGGCAAGGGCCTCTGCATGCTGTGCCGCGCGGCGGCTCAGTTCCTCAAGGCTGAGGGGCTCAGAGTGGCGTCCCTGTCCGGAAAAGTGGCGGGCATTCGCGGGTGCCGCTGCTACGGCGAGGGGCTCGCGAAGGCTCGCACGGCGGCGTCCGGAAGTGCGCGACTCGGCCACAGAGATGTCCTTCCAACAGAAGATAGGGGGCGGTCAGATCACGCAAACGTGAAGGCCAACGCGTACCAGCCTAACTTCTCCGCGCGTAGATAACAATCCGGTCTCAGTAGATCACGGAAAGATACGAGGGATAGCGGCGCTCAGGCGCGGGCAACAAAGAGGTGCGCACTGACCTCGGTCGGCAGTTCCAGCGCACCTTCAACACCCTGCACACGCACTACTGCGTACTCGCCCTGGCGCTCCGCAGTGATGCGGGCACCGGGTCGGATGCCACCTTCGCTGAGCTGGCTCAGCAGGATGGGATCCACCTGGATGGTCTCTGCCAGGCGCTCCACCGTCAGCGGCCCTTCGGCCCCCTCTGCCAGCGCGGCGTCCAGGTTCTGCACTCCGTAACTAAAGGACTCCACGGGATTCCCACCAAAGGCCTCCAGGCCCGGGATGGGATTGCCGTACGGGGACTCCTCGGGGCGGCCAAGCAGCTCAAAGAGGCGGCGCTCCACGCGCTCGCTCATGACGTGCTCCCAGCGGCAGGCCTCCTCGTGGACGTACTCCCAGTCCAGGCGGATCACATCTGCCAGGAGCCGCTCCGCCAGGCGGTGCTTGCGCATCACCTCGGTGGCGCGGCGGCGGCCCAGCTCGGTGAGTTCAAGGTGGCGATCCTCACGAACCATCATGAGCCCGTCGCGCTCCATGCGCGCCACGGTCTGCGACACCGTCGGGCCGGAGTGGCCCAGACGTTCGGCGATGCGGGCGCGCAGAGCAACAATGCCCTCCTCCTCGAGTTCGAGGACGGTGCGCAGGTACATCTCGGTGGTGTCGATGAGATCGGACACGCTGGCGACTCCTTATAAAGCGGGACGGCTGACGATCGCGAGGCCCTCCCCAGCTTAGTCACGCCGAGGCCCCTGATCGGTCACATTCCCTACGCGGATGCGGTGCCTGGCCACCCGTTGCGACACGATGGGCGTGGCAACGCCCATCCCATGCGCAGCTCAGTGAGCGCACCGACAGGAGTATCAACGTGCCCGAGTACCCGATCATTCCTTCCGAACTGCTGCCCCTCGATGGGCGTTTTGGCGCGGGACCGTCCAAGGTTCGCGACGCCCAGACCGCCGCCGTGTCCGCCGCGAGCCGCACACTGCTTGGTACTTCCCACCGCCAGGCGCCGGTCAAGACGTTGGTGCGCCAGGTGCAGGAGGGGCTCTCGCAGCTCTTCTCCGCTCCGGATGGCTACGAGGTGGTGCTTGGCGTGGGCGGGTCAACCGCCTTCTGGGACGCCGCCGCCTTTGGGTTGGTTCGTGAGCGCGCCCAGCACCTCTCGTTTGGCGAGTTTGGCTCAAAGTTTGCCAAGGCCACCAACAATGCGCCGTTCCTCGGTGCCTCAGAGATCATCACCTCGGATCCCGGTACCTGCCCCGCCCCGCACGCCACCGCGGGCGTGGACGTGTACGCCTGGCCGCACAATGAGACCTCCACTGGCGTGATGGCCCCGGTGCGCCGCGTTGACGGCGCGGACCAGGATGCGCTGGTCCTGGTGGATGCCACCTCCGGTGCCGGCGGCTTGGCCGTGGACGTGGCGCAGACGGACGTGTACTACTTCGGTCCGCAGAAGAACTTTGGCTCCGACGGCGGCCTGTGGGTTGGTTTGTTCTCCCCGCGCGCCTTGGAGCGCGTGGAGCAGGTTGCCGCCTCTGGCCGGTGGATCCCGGACTTCCTTGACCTCAAGACGGCCGTGGATAACTCCGCCAAGAATCAGACGTACAACACGCCTTCTCTGACCACGCTGGTCACGTTGGAGGACCAGGTGCGTTGGATGAACGATCAGGGCGGGTTGGACTGGGCCACCGCCCGCACGGCGGATTCCTCCTCGCGCCTGTACTCGTGGGCGCAGGCGCACCCGCTGGCGACCCCGTTTGTGCAGCGGGCCGAGGATCGCAGCCAGGTCATCTGCACCATCGATTTTGATGAGTCCATTGATGCGGATGCGGTGGCCAAGGCCCTGCGCGCCAACGGGATCGTGGATACCGAGCCTTACCGCAAGCTGGGCCGCAACCAGCTGCGCATCGCCACGTTTGTCAGCATCGATCCGGAGGACGTCACGCGGCTGACGCAGAGCATCGATTACGTGCTTGGCACCATGGCCTAGGCCCGGCCAGACGCAGCGAGGCGCCCTCCTTGTTGGAGGGCGCCTCGCTGCGTTTTAGCGATGTGTCAACGCGGGCGGTTGGCTCAGCGCTTGCGCCGGCGGCGACGGCGCTGGCCGCGCACGTTGCGCGGTTCGTCGTCGTCTTCGCTGTCTTCGTCGCGATCACTGCCAGTGCCCGACGCCGCGTGGTGCTCTTCCAGCTCGTCCTCGCCTTCCGGCGCGGCCGGGTCGGAGACCTCCGTTGGGTGCGTCGCGGACGCCGGGGATTCCGCGGGTTCCGCGGGGGTCTCGGCAGACTCTGCCTCCGGCGGGGCACCGTGCACGCTCTCGCTGGCAGCCTTGGCTGCGGCGAGCTCCTCCGGTTCCATGCGATCTGACCAGGGAACCCACGGCGGGGCAAGCAGCGCGTCCGGACCCGGAACGATGCCGGACTCGCAGACGGTGGCCTCCTTGCCACGGGAGGGGCGGGCCAGGCTGACGTACCATTCCCAGCCGCGGTAGCCGGGCACCAGCGCCTCAAAGCGGTGCGTCACCAGCCGTTCGGCGTCCGCGCTGACGCCAAGGTGTCCACCCACGTGGGCGTCCGGTGCCACGGGGGCAAGCGCCTCGCGGGCCTCTGCAGTGGCCTCCGCCAGCAGGGTATCCAGCTTGGGGGTGCGGGCCATCTCAGGCCTCCAACTCATCGGCGAGGCGACGCATGGCCTCGGCCACACGCTTGCCGGAGGCCGGCTCCGGGTAGCGGCCGTGGCGCAGGCCATCCGCCGTGCGCTCCAGCACCTTGATGAGGTCCTCTAGCACCTGGGCCGTGTCTTCCGCCGGGCGGCGCTTGGCGCGGGCCACGGAGGGCGCGGACTCCAGGATGGTGACGGCCAGCGCCTGGGGGCCACGGCGGCCATCTGCCACGCCGAACTCCACCTTGGTGCCTGGGCGCATGCTCTCCACGCCCTGGGGCAGCGCGGAGGCGTGGACGTACACCTCTTCCCCGTCCTCCCCTGCAATGAAACCGAAGCCCTTGCTGGGCTCGTACCACTTGATCTTTCCGCTTGGCACTGTGGCCACTCCTCTTGTACTTGCTACGCGTGGAGAACGCGCGCGCCGCGCCTGCCGTGGGCAGGGGGCTATGAAAGGGCCCGTTCAGGGGCCTACGAATGTGTTCCAGCGTACGGCATGGCCTCCCGACTAGACTGAAAGGGTGTCAGAACAGCTTGCGCCCTCAGCTCATCGCCCGTTTCGTGCCGCTCTGCTGGTGCTCACGGTCGCCGCGGCAGTACTTTCCTTGGTCTCCCTCGCGGCCATCCTCGTGGAGTACTTTTCCCAGGTGGCCGTGTGGCCACCCCTGATGGCGGTGGGGCTGTGGGGCCTGCCCATCGCGTTCCTGGGGCTCGTCGCCATGCTCCTCCTCTCGGTGCGGGATAGGCGCCTGGAGGATTCCGCGGCCCGCCGAGCCTGAGGCTCGCGCCCTAATCGTTACCGGCGATCCTGAGCCTGGCGCCTGACAGCACACTTGGCGCCGCCTTCCCAGTGTTGACGGGGAACTCCCCGCCAATGGGGAGCCGCTACCCTGGTGACGCACGCCACACGCACACCCGACCACGCGGCGTCGTACAGCAAGCGTCCAGAAAACTCCCAGACTCACTGCCCAGGATAAAAGCATGAACGCTCAACAGCCCGAGGCCAAGCTCCTCGTTGTGGACGACGAACCCAACATTCGCGAATTGCTCTCCACGTCCCTGCGCTTTGCAGGTTTTGACGTCACGGCCGCCGCCAATGGCCGCGAGGCCCTGGCCGCCGTGGAGCGTGAAGAACCGGACCTTGCGGTCCTGGATGTCATGCTCCCGGACATGGACGGCTTCACCATCACCCGCCGCCTCCGCGCCGCCGGGCGTCACTTCCCGGTCGTGTTCCTCACCGCCAGGGATGACACTGATGACAAGGTCACCGGCCTGACCGTGGGCGGGGATGACTACGTCACCAAGCCGTTCAGCCTGGACGAGGTGGTGGCCCGCATCCGCGCCGTACTGCGCCGCACGCACCCGGATGAGGACAACGCGGTGCTTGCCGTGGATGACCTTGAATTGGATGACGACGCACACGAGGTGCGCCGCGCGGGCGAGGTCATTGACCTCTCCCCCACCGAGTTCAAACTGCTGCGCTACCTGATGATGAACCCCAACCGTGTGCTCTCCAAGGCCCAGATCCTGGATCACGTGTGGGAATACGACTTCAATGGAGACGCCTCCATCGTGGAGTCATACATCTCTTACCTGCGCCGCAAGATTGACTCCCGCGAGGATTGGGAGCCCATGATCCAGACCAAGCGCGGCGTGGGCTACCTGCTGCGCTCTGCAGACAGGCGCTGACTGACACGTGGGTGGCATGACCCGACTGTTCCGCCACATCTCGCTGCGCACCAAGCTCGTGGCGTTGATGGCGGCCCTCATGATGGCCGGAATCCTGGCCACGGCATGGGCCACAGCGCAGTCGACGAAGGCCGCGTTGGTGGGGCAGATCGACGTGGACCTGCGGGCCGCCTACACGGACCTTGGCAGCGCCATGCAAACGGCCGTCGCCAAGGACAGGGACGCCATCGCGCCGGCCGGCGGGCGGACCGCTGACTTCTACGCCTCTCTGTATGACACCAGCGGCGAGCTGCTCTTCGCCAAGCCGGCCTACGCCAATACCCGGGACACCCCGGCGGTGGGGTCCGTGACCCCTGCCGTGGTTAGCCAACACAAGCGGGCCCCCTTCACGGTGCGCGGAACCGACCCCGGGTCCCGCGGGTGGCGGGTGCTGGTGGTGCCCGCGAGCGGCGACGCCGGGTCCGTGTTGGTGGCGTGGCCCTTGCAGGACACCACGGAGAACGTGGAGCGGGCCACCGCCTCCATCCTGCTCACGGGCACGCTCGCGACCATGGTCATGTCCCTGATTGGCTACGCCGTGACCACGCGGTCCTTCCGCCCGCTGCGCCGCGTGGAGCGCACGGCGGCGTCGATCGCGCAGGGCAATCTGTCCGGGCGCATCGAGGAGTTTCCCATTGAGACGGAGGTGGGGCGCCTCTCTTACTCCCTGAACGCGATGCTGGCCCAAATCGAGGCCGCCTTCCGCGCCAAGGCAGCCTCAGAAACCAAGATGCGCCGCTTCATTCAGGACGCGTCCCACGAGTTGCGCACGCCGCTGGTGACCATCCGTGGCTACTCCGAGCTGTACCGCCACGGCGGCATCCCCGCCGGTGAGCCGCTGGATCAGTCCATGGGCCGCATTGAGGCAGAGGCCAAGCGCATGACCCAGCTGGTGGAGGATCTGCTGACCCTGGCTCGCCTGGACGAGGAGCGCCCGTTGGAGCCGGCCCCCGTCGATCTGCTGGTCCTGGCCAATGACGCGGTCGCTGATGCGCGCGTCAACGCGCCGGATCGTGTGGTGCGCCTGGTCGGCGTGGACGGCAATCCGCCGGAGTCCGCACCCACCGTGGGAGACGAACCCAAGCTGCGCCAAGTGGTGGTCAACCTCATGACCAATGCCCTGCGCTACACGCCGGAGGGCACCCCGATTGAGGTGGCGGTGGGTGTGCGCCCCGTGATCTCCGGCCGTTCCGACTCTGTCATTGCCCTGGTGGATCACGGCGACGGCATCCCGCCGGCGGATGCCCAGCGCATCTTTGAGCGCTTCTACCGCGCCGATTCCTCGCGCCAGCGGGAGACGGGCGGCACGGGTCTTGGGCTGGCGATTGTCGCGGCCATCGCCAAGCAGCACGACGGCGGCATCCGGCTCACCGATACGCCTGGTGGCGGCGCGACCATGTCGCTTCACGTCCCCTACGTGCCGCAGGAGCCAGAACCCGATACGGACGCGGCGGACGCCGCTGACGTGCCCGACGACGCTGCCTCGCCTTCCACACGCCCCCTGGCTCTGCTGCGCAATACCTTCACGCGGCGCGCGTCCAAGGAGGGCGCCGCTAAGGACAGTGCGTCTAAGGAGGGCACTGCCAAGGATGGCGCCCGCGAGGACGCCGACGCCAAGCGGCCCGAGGACGGGCCGCCCGCAGTCTGAGCCCGGACGACGAGTAACGGGCGGGCCCCCGTCCCTCACACCCGGCGTGAGTGCGGCACACGCGGCGTGTCGTCCACAGTCCCGGCATCTGCCGCCCCGCAGTAGGGCGCCTGCCCCGATCCTGGAGAGAGCCCCGGCAACCCGCCGGAACACGAACCAGGAGGATCCCATGACGCAGTTCACCGCAGACACTCAGCAGATGCGAACCAAGAGCGCGCAGGTCCTGCGCACGGCGGAGCAGGTCCGCACGGAGGTCAATAGCCTCCAAGCCTCGCTCCTGCAGCTCCAGGGCGCATGGAGCGGCGGAGCCAGCACGCAGTTCCAGTCGCTGCTGACGCAGTGGCGTGCCGTGCAGAGCAAGGTGGAGGCCTCGCTGACGCAGATCAGCACCGCCCTCACCACGGCCTCCACGCAATACGACGAGGCAGAGCGCACCAACCGAGCCCTGTTCCAGCACTGAGCTGGTAGCGAGCCCGCGCAAAGCGTCTGGCCGGCCCCGGCGGGCCTTCCGGGGCCGGCGGCGTTCACGCCCACGGGCGCAAACCCCTGCACCGCCGGGACTGGCCAACGCTCGGCGCCTCAGCCACTAGGCTGACCGGCATGAGCGTGCTGATTGACCCGCCCCTGTGGCCAGCCCACGGAACGTTCTTCTCACATCTGGTCTCGGACAGCTCCGTTGACGAGCTGCACGCCTTCGCAACGGAGGCCGGGCTACCGCCCGGCGCCTTTGATCGGGACCACTACGACGTTCCGCTGCGCGAGCACGAACGGCTCGTCTCGCTCGGCGCCGAACCGGTCTCCGCTGGGGAGCTCACGCGGCGCCTCATCCGTGGTGGCGTGCGGGTGCCAGCCCGGGAGCGTCCAGACCGCCACGATGCGTGGCTGCGCCGGCGCTTTGACGAGCTATTGCCAGGCCGAAGCGAGGTGCGAGAGCCGCTCCTGGCCCGCTGGTCTGAGCCGCACCGCCACTATCACGATCGCAGGCATCTCTCCGAGGTCCTGCGCTCCCTTGACTGGCTCGCGGCACAGGAGCTGGACCAGGCCTCACACGCCTCCACGCGGGACACCGTGCTCGTGGCGCAGCTGGCCGGGTGGTGGCATGACGCGGTGTACCAGGGGGTGGCCGGGCAGGACGAGCAGGAGTCGGCGGCGCTGGCTCGTCGGGATTTGGCTGAACCCGACGCGGACCGTGCGGCGGGGGCACCTTCCGCGGCAGTGGTGCAGAGGGTCTCGGACGCCATCCTCATGACGGTGGAGCACCTCCCCGGTGGCGACCCGGCGCAGACCCTGCTCAACGACGCGGATCTGCGGGTCCTGGCCCGGCCGGAGGCCTCTTACGATCGCTATGTGGCTCAGGTGCGCAGGGACTACGCCCACGTGGAAGACGCTGACTTTGCCCGTGGGCGCGCCCAGGTCCTGCGCTCCCTCTTGGGCGGTGAGCGGCTGTACGTGACGCAAGCGGGGCATCAAGCGTGGGAGGCCACCGCTCGGGCCAATCTGGAGCGGGAGCTCCGCGGCCTGGAATCCTAACTTCGGGCCACGCAGGCCACACGGGCCACGCGGGCCACCCCACCACGGGCCAGGGCCTTCCAACACAAACCAAGGCCCTCCAACACAAACCAGGGCCCCGATGGACGCGAATCCATCGGGGCCCTGGCAGGGGTACTGCGGAAGGTGAGGCGTGCGGTGAAGCTCACCGCACGCCGTCGGGCGCTTAGAAGCCGCCCATGCCACCCATCTCATCGGCGCCTGCGGCCGGGGCGTTCTTCTCCGGCTTGTCCGCCACAACGGCCTCGGTCGTCAGGAACAGGCCGGCGATGGACGCGGCGTTCTGCAGGGCAGAGCGCGTGACCTTCACCGGATCGTTGACGCCGGCGGCCAGCAGGTCCTCGTACACACCGGTCGCGGCGTTCAGGCCGGACCCTGCGGGGAGGGACTTGACCTTGTCCGCCACAACGCCCGGCTCGAGGCCGGCGTTGAAGGCGATCTGCTTCAACGGTGCCTCGATGGCGACGCGGACGATGTTGCCACCGGTGGCCTCGTCGCCCTCTAGCTGCAGCCTGGCGAATGCCTTGGCACCAGCCTGGATCAGGGCCACGCCACCGCCGGCGACGATGCCCTCTTCCACGGCAGCCTTGGCGTTGCGCACGGCGTCCTCGATGCGGTGCTTGCGCTCCTTGAGCTCCACCTCGGTAGCGGCGCCGGCCTTGATGACGGCCACGCCGCCAGCCAGCTTCGCCAGGCGCTCCTGCAGCTTCTCCCGGTCGTAGTCGGAATCGGTGTTCTCGATCTCGGCACGGATCTGGTTCACGCGACCGGCGATTTCCTCGGCAGAGCCGGCACCATCAACGATGGTGGTCTCGTCCTTGGTCACCACAACCTTGCGGGCCTGGCCCAGCAGCTCAAGCGTGGCGTTCTCCAGCTTGAGGCCAACCTCTTCGGCAACAACCTGGCCGCCGGTGAGGATCGCGATGTCTGCCAGCATGGCCTTGCGGCGGTCGCCGAAGCCCGGAGCCTTAACGGCCACGGACTTGAAGGTGCCACGGATCTTGTTCAGGACCAGGGTGGCCAGCGGCTCCGAGTCCACGTCCTCGGCAATGATCAGCAGCGGCTTGCCGGTCTGCATGACCTTCTCCAGCACCGGGACCAGGTCCTTCACGGCGGAGATCTTGGAGTTCACGATGAGGATGTAGGGATCCTCCAGCACGGTCTCCTGGCGCTCAGCGTCAGAGACGAAGTACGCGGAGATGTAGCCCTTGTCGAAGCGCATGCCCTCGGTGAGCTCAAGGTCCAACCCAAAGGTGTTGGACTCCTCAACCGTAATCACGCCCTCCTTGCCGACCTTGTCAAGGGCCTCGGCAATGAGGCTGCCAACCAGGGGGTCACCGGCGGAGATGGACGCCGTGGCGGCAATCTCTTCCTTGGTCTCGATCTCCTTGGCCGCGGCCAGGAGCTCCTCGGTCACGGCGGCGACGGCCTTCTCGATGCCGCGCTTGAGCGAGAGCGGATCTGCGCCGGCGGCAACGTTGCGCAGGCCTTCCTTCACGAGGGCCTGGGCCAGAACCGTGGCGGTGGTGGTGCCATCACCGGCGACGTCGTCGGTCTTCTTGGCCACCTCCTTCACCAGCTCCGCGCCGATCTTCTCGTACGGATCCTCGAGGTCGATCTCCTTGGCGATGGACACGCCATCGTTGGTGATCGTGGGGGCGCCCCACTTCTTTTCGAGGACGACGTTGCGGCCTCGCGGGCCCAGGGTCACCTTCACGGCGTCGGCGAGGATGTTAAGTCCTCGCTCCAATCCGCGACGGGCTTCCTCGTCAAATGCAATGGTCTTAGCCATGGCTCCAGTTGGTCCTTTCCGGAACTGACAAGCGTGGTCGGAGTATCCGGAGGGTGCCCGCGACGGACGGGCCGCTGACAGCGCCACGAAGCGCCATCCGCAAACCCTCACCCACCGGTTCCGTAGGTCTCCGGCCGGGCCGTCATGCGCCGAGGGCGCCTGGCAGTCTCACGACCGGAGTGCTAACACCATGTTGGCACTCACCCACGCCGAGTGCAAGATTGCGGGGCCCGCTTTGCTGAGGGCGCACTGCCGGCACAAGTCCACTGCCAGCAGAGCGGGGTACTGGGGCTCGGCCGTTCGGCCGGAGAACCGGCTTAGTTGCTGCGGTCGGTACCGATGACCACTGAAACCGGGGACGGGATGTTGGCGGTCTGCACCACGGTGCTGATCTTGAGGCGCTTGGCGATGGCCTCTGCGGTCGCCTTGGAGGCGGCGTCCTTGTAGTACACGGCGGAGACGCTGGTGCGCTTGGTCCAGTTCGCGTTGCTCACGTTGGTGTAGCCGGCGCTCTTCAGCGTGGATGCGCTCCCGGAGGCCAGGCCGGAGCGGCCGGTTCCGTTGTAGACGCCCACGGTGGCGGAGAGGTCGGCGGAGTCGCTGCTGGAGGATGAGGGGCTGCTGGATGCGGACTCGCTCGAACCTGAGGAAGCCGGCGCGGAGGCCTCGTCGGACTTCTTCACCTCGCCCTCGCCGCCGTCCTTGGCCTTGTCCGTTGACTTGGCTTGATCCGATGAGCCGGCCTTGTCGGAGGACTTGGCCTCGTCGCCAGAGTCCTCGCTCTGGCTGGTGCCGGAGTCGGCATCCCCGGCCACGGTCTCCACCTTGGGGTGCACCACAAAGAACATGACCGCTCCGACCGCCAGCGCCAGGAGGCCAATCACGATCAGGGTCCAGATGCCCGTGCGGGGATCACGCAGGCGCACAAAGGAGCGGTGCGATCCTTCGCGTCGAGCATTCTCCGGCACGACGTCGAACTCGTCGCGGGGGTACTGGGTCATCGTGGCGTTTCCTCGTGTTCTCAACCGGATGTGGGCCGCCCGGGCACACGCAGGCGCCCCTCTCGGCTGGCGCGCAAGCGCCGAACCAGCATCGGCGCGTAGGCGAGTGCCGCCTCCGTGTCGATCAGAGCGTTGAGGCGCTGATAAAACTGCGCGCTCGTCATGTGCAGGGTGGACCGGATGGTCTCTTGTTTGGCACCGGGGCGTTGAGAGGATCGCGCTTCCAGGTCCAGCATCGCCTGATCCAGGGCGCTCAGCCCCGCCTTGAGCGGGCCCTTCGCCTCGGATTCAACGGGCTCGTCCACGTCCGCGCCCCCTCCCATTCATCCAGTGCCAAAGCCATCCTACGGTTTGGGCCTGGGGATTCCCGCCCAAGCCCGCCGCCCGGGTCCGGCCGGGTTGCCCTCCCAGCGGCGCGGGCTGGGACCATGGGGCTATGCAGCAGCACGCGGACCTTTTCCCCAGCAGTGACCAGCAACACAGCGATCCCCAGTGGCGCGGGCGCTACGCCGAGCGGTGGATCGCGAACGGCGTGCATCCGGAGTGGGTCTCGGTGCTGCTAGGCGCGGGGCCCCCCCTTGCCTGCGGCTCGGCGGACCAACAACGCATAGTGCTCGACGCCGCGTTGGGGCGTGTGGGGGGCGGGTTGCGGGAACGTGGGGCGGCCGGAGAACGGATCCTGCCGGATCCGGCGGTGACGTTGCGGGCACTAGCCATGGCTCCGGGCCAGGTCAAGGTGTTAATCGTGGGACAGGATCCCTATCCCACCCCCGGCCACGGGATCGGCCTGAGCTTCGCGACGGAGCGGGACGTTCGCCCGCTCCCCCGGAGCCTGCAGAACATTCGCCAGGAACTGGCCGCGGACCTCGGCACGGCACTGCCCCCGCATGGGGACCTTTCCCCGTGGCTACAGCAAGGGGTCATGCTCCTGAACCGCACCCTCACCGTCACGGCCGGGGAGGCCGGTTCCCACGCCAAGCTGGGCTGGGCGCCACTCACGGATGCGATCGTGGCCCACCTGGGGTCCCTTCCCGGCGCGCCGGTGGGCATTCTCTGGGGCAAGCACGCCCAGGCGGTGCGGCCGTTGCTTGGCCAGCACCCGGTGATCGAGTCCGCGCACCCCTCGCCGCTCTCTGCCCGCCGCGGGTTCTTTGGCTCGCGCCCGTTCTCGCGGGCCAATAGCGAGCTCGCGAACCTCGGCGTGGCGCCGGTGGATTGGGGCTTGGGCTCCTGAGAGCCCGGCCACCAGTGGCGGGGTTTGGCCCCGAGCCACAACACCGGCACCGGCCGCCGGCACCCTGGGCGCGGCCAACCCAAGGAATCAGCGCCGGCGAATCCGCCGGCGGGACTTGGCGTTCCAGTCCTTCGTGAACGGCCGCGCCAGCGTGTCTCCGAGCGCCACACCCGCCGCCACACCAAGAATGATGGTGAAGGAGGTGAACATGTTCACGATGCTGACGGTCACGTCAGAGGTCTCCAGCGCCATGCCGTACATGGAGCGGAAGATGGACAGGCCTGGTAGCAGAATCACGATGGCTGGCACGGCTAGCACCAGGGGCGTGGTCCCGATGCGTAGACCAATCAGGCGGGCCATCAGCCCCATCACCACGGCCGCTGCGGCGGGCGCCAGTCGCTCCCCGGCGCCGGCAAAGTGCACCGCGCCGTAATTCACCAGGTAGCCCACCACCGCAATGCTTGAGGTGGTGATGAGGTAGCGCGGGGCCACCTGCTGCACGATGGACCCGCACGCCACGGCGATCATGACCAGTGCGCACAGCACCGGCAAGAGCAGCGTGGGTTTGGGCGGTTCCGCGGCCAGCAGGGCGTCCAGCTTGGGCAGATTGAACCACCTGCCACTCACCGCACCGAACATCACGCCGGCGATGATGGCGGCGTAGATAATCATGGCCGAGAACAGCCGCCCCACCGCTGTGACGGGGAAGCCGTTGATGGCGTCTTGCACCGCGGAGACAAACCTGCCGCTTGGCAGCAGCAGCATGATGCCGCCGGCGACCACCAGCTCGGGATTTTTGAGCCAGTCATTGCTGTAGAGGATCAGCGCGATGATCGTGGCGACGGACGTTCCCGCCGCAATGGAGAAGAACGTGGGGATGCGCCAGCGATCACCAAGGCGCGTCACCAGCGTGACGAGCAACCCGGAGACCACGGCCGCCAACGCACCGCGCGGCGTCCCACCAATCACGAGCACAAAGAGGCCGGCAAAGAGCGCCCCGGCGGCGATCACGATGGGCTTGTTGTACGGCTTGGGCCGGCGGCGAATGGAGCGTAACCGCGAACGGGCAAAGTCCAGGCCAACGCGCCCGGCGGTGATGTCACCGACCAGCTGGTGCACCAGGGACAGCCCGGCAAAGTTGTCTGACGAGGAGCGCACCACGCGCAGGATCGAGGCCGGCAGCCCCTCTGGCGGGGCCCAGTTCAGGTGCACCGACTGGTTGGTGATGTCGATGTCCACGTGTCGCAGCCCCAGCGACGTGGTGACGGCGATGACGCTGGTCTCCACGTCCAGAGCGCTGGCGCCCCACCGAATCATGGTCTCCGCCAGGTCCAGGGTGAAGAGCAGGATGGGGCGGGCCACATCCTCAGCCGCCTCCGTCTCCGTCACCGTGGGGTTGGCGTAGGGGGAACCGACCAGTCGGTCAACGATGTTGAAGGTGGTGGTGGGAGGCGCGGCGTCCTCCATCATGCGCCGCAACAGGGTCCGCGCCTGCGGGTGCGCCTGCTGCGGCACAGCGGTGGTGCCCAACTCGGTGTGCACCACGTAGGGGGACGCGCCTGAGTGAGCCGGCTGGGGCAGCCCGGGGGCGGCGGCGCCGCCGGGCGCGTCGGAGAGCAGGGAGGACGTCTTGGACGGGCGCCCCTTGGAGGGAACGCGTGGCAGCAGGGGCATGCCCTTGCGCCGGTTCACCGTGGAGGCACCTCGGCCAGCCGCAGCGGCGTCGGGCGTGCGTGCTGTGCCCGACGGCGCCTGGCTGGGCCGCGCAGGCGCAGCCGAGGACGCAGCGGGCGCAGCGGGCGACGCAGCGGGTCCAGGTGCGGCGGGCGACGCAGCGGGTCCAGGTGCGGCGGGTCCAGGTGAGGGCGGGGCGGTGACCTGCGAGGCCGTGACCTGGCGCAGTAGCGAGACACGCGGCGTCGGCTCGCTGGGCGAGTCCTCCACGGGACGGCGCAGCCCAGCCGCGGAGGGCGGTACCGCCGGGAGCGGTGGGACGCTGGACTCCGGGATGCCCTGAGGCTCCGCGGGCTCTTGACCCGGATGTTTCGTGGACGAAGACACGCGCGTTTTGCCTCCTGTGGATGTAGCCGTGGTGCTTGCTCTGACTCAACTGTACGCACGCAAGTGGGGCTGTCCCTGGCCCATCGCTGAGCGAGCGGTGAGAGCTTTGGCACGCACCGCTCGCTATCGGGAATGGGCCCACGTGTGGGACGGTTTGCTCACCTATAGGCCGCGCCACTCGGCGCGGCCATCTCATCGCAGTCACGTCCTCGGAAGGACCCGCACCCACATGGACACCACCACCGGCTCCATCGTTCCCCCGGCCTCGCTGGAAGGTCCCCTGCAGATCGGTGCGGAGACCTTTGGGGACCGCACCGTTCAGGCGGATGGCTCGCCGACCTCTCACGCCCAGGTGATTCGGGAGGTCGTGAAAGAGGCCGTGGCCGCGGAGGAGGCCGGGCTGGATTTCTTTGGCATTGGCGAGCATCACCGCCCCGACTTCGCCATCAGTGCGCCGGATGTGGTGCTGGCCGCCGCGGCACAGGCCACCTCCACCATCCGCCTCGGATCCGGCGTGACCGTGCTCAGCTCAGATGATCCGGTGCGGGTCTATGAGCGTTTTGCCACCGTTGACGCCCTGTCCAACCGCCGGGCAGAGATCATCGCGGGGCGCGGCTCCTTCATCGAGTCCTTCCCCCTCTTTGGCTACGACCTGCGGGACTACGAGGAGCTCTTTGAGGAGAAGCTTGACCTCCTGGCTCAACTCCTGGAGCAGCAGCCGCTGGATTGGGAGGGCAAACTGCGCCCGTCCCTGAAGGGCGCCACCCTCTTCCCGGAGATTGAGGACGCAGGCCGGCTGTTCACGTGGGTGGGCGTGGGCGGCTCCCCGCAGTCGGTGATCCGCGCCGCGCGGCACGGCCTGCCGTTGTTCCTGGCGATCATTGGCGGAGACCCGCTGGCGTTCAAGCCGCTGGCCGGGCTCTACCGCCGCGCTCTGGAGGAGATGGGACGGCCCGCACAGCCCATCGGTGCGCACGTGCACGGCTTTGTGGCGCAGACGGACCGCGAAGCGCTCACCACGCTGTGGCCGCACTACCAGCGCTCCATGGACCAGGTGGGTGCGGACCGCGGCTGGCCTCCGTACACCAAGGGCCAGTTCATGGCCGCGGCGGAGGAGGACGGCAGCCTGGCCGTCGGCTCCCCAGACACGGTCGCGGAGAAGCTGGCGCGGGTGGCCGGCGGGCTGGGGCTCTCCCGGCTGGACGTGAAGTACTCCGCGGGCACCCTGCCCCACGCCGACCAGCTGCGCAGCATCGAGTTGCTGGGCACCGAGGTCAAGCCCCGCGTGCTGGAACTGCTCACCAAGTAGTTTCCGGCCCACACGGCCGGCGGGAAACGTCAAAGGCCCCCGATCCGAGGATCGGGGGCCTTTGCACAGGGTGCGTGGTGGATCTTACTGGATTCGAACCAGCGACCTCTCGCGTGTGAAGCGAACGCTCTAACCAACTGAGCTAAAGATCCACGAAACCGGGCGAACCCGGCCAACTCCTGAATCTTATCGGAGCCACGCTAGGGTTCCAAATCGGCTTCAGCGCCCGTCTGGGTCTCCGGCTCAGCCGGCTTTGACGATGCCCTGCTCCGCCAGCCAGGCCTTGGCCACGTCCGTGGCGTTCTTCTTTTCCACGGAGCTCTCGCGGTTCAGCTCCACCAATTCCTCGGTGCTGAGCTTGGCGTTCACCGCGTCGATGGCGGCCTTGGCCTTGTCATCCACCTTGGTGGAGACCAGCGGCACCACGTTCTGCGGCAGCACCAGGTGCTTGGGGTCTGCCAGCGTGACGAACTTGTTCGTGGCAATGGCCGGGTCGGCGGAGTACAGGTCAGAGACCGGCACGGTGCCATCCTTCAGGGCCTTCACGGTGAGGGGGCCGCCGCCATCCTCCACCGGCTGCACCTCCGCAGTGACCCCGTATGCGCTCTTGAGCCCGTCCGGGCCGTAGGGGCGCTTGGCCAGCTCGGAGTTGCCGGCAATCTTGACCGGCTGGGGAAGCTTGGACAGATCGCCAATTTCCTTGAGCCCATGCTTCTGTGCGGTCTCTGCGGTGACGTTGAAGCTGTCCTGGTCCGTGGCGCCCGCCGGCTCAAGCGCGCTCAGCCCACTGGGGAGCGCGGCCTTGAGCGCGGTCAGCACCTCTGCCGGGTCCGTGGCCGTGGCCTTCTTGTCCAGGTACTGCAACAGGTTGCCCGTGTACTCGGGGAACACGTCGATCTTCCCGTCAGAGACCTGGCCCATGTAGACCTCGCGCTGGCCAATGTTGAACTGGCGGTCCACCTTAAATCCGGAGCCCTCCAGGCTCTGGGCGTACAGCTCTGCGATCACGGCGTTGCTGTAGTACTGCTGCGATCCCACCACCAGCGTGTCTGCGGGCGCGGAGGACACCGCGGAGCTGCTGCTGGCCAGCGGGTCGCTGGAGCCACACGCGCTGAGGCCAAGCGCGGCCACGGCGGCGATGGCCGCCACGGTTCCGATGGCGCGGCGGCGCCTGGGCTGCTGAGTCTGATCTGGATTGCGGCGCATTGGCCCTCTCCCCGTCGTTGTCGGGCTTTCCACCCGGCGCTAGGCGCAAGCCTAGCGCCGGGGGCCGTCACAGTGCCGCTGTTCCCCGCGGGCGAACGATGCGCTGAATACCCGAGAGAACGACGTCGAGCACCAGGGCCAAGCCCACCGTGAGAATCGAGGCACCAAGCATCATGGCGTAATCCTGCGTCTTCAGGCCAAGGAAGAGCGGGCGGCCAAGGCCGCCGGCCCCCACGTACGCGGCCAGCATGACGGTGGAGACCACTTGCAGCGCCGCGGACCTGACGCCGCCCATCAGCAGGCCAAGGCTCAGCGGAACCTCCACCTTCATGAGGATCTGCCACTCGCTCATGCCCTGGGCACGGGCCGCGTCCGTGACCTCACGCGGCACCGCGTCGATGCCGGAGTACGCGCCGGCCAGCAACGGCGGGATAGCCAGGACCACCAGCGTGATGATGGGCGCGGGCAGCCCCAGGCCCATCCAGAGCGCCAGGAGGGTGACCAGGCCAAGCGAGGGGATGGCGCGGGCGGCGCCGGAGAGCACCACGACGGCGTTGCGGCCGCGACCGGTGTGCCCCACCCACCAGCCAAGTGGGATGGCGATGAGCGCGGAGACCACGATGACGAGCAGCGTGTAGAGCAGGTGCTCCGTGAGGCGCGCGGCCAGGGCATCCGCGCCCGTCCAGGTGAGCGGATCCGTGAGCCAGGTCCAGGCTTCGCTGAAGTAGTTCATGCCTTCACCGCCCGTCGCCAGGGGGTCAGCGCTCTGCCAAGCAAGGCCACCAGAGCGTCCAGGACCAAGGCGAGCACCACGGTGAGCACCATGCCGGCCAGGATCTCCTCCGGGATGCCGCGCTGGAATCCGTCGGTGAAGAGCAGCCCGAGCGAGGGCAAGCCGAGCACACCGGAGACGGTCACGAGAGAGACGGTGGAGACGGTCACGACGCGCAGCCCGGCGGTCAGAGCGGGGATCGCGAGCGGCAACTCCACCTGCCAAAAGCGGCGCCAGGCACCAAATCCTTGCGCCTGGGCGGCGTCCACCACCACGGCCGGGACCGCGGCGAGCGCGTCAGAGACGGAACGGACCATGAGCGCCAGGCCGTACAGGGTCAGCGCGGCGACCACGTTGATGGAATCGCGAATGCCGGTGCCAAGAATGAGCGGGAGCACCACAAAGAGTGGCAGGGACGGGATGGCGTACAGCAAGCCGGTCAGCGTCACCAGGAGCCAGCGGGAGAGCCGGTAGCGGTAGGCAATCCAGCCCAAGGGGATGGCCAGTAGGAGCGAGAGCACAATGGCCGGCGCCGCCAGCGTCAGGTGCTCCAGCAGCCGTTGCCACAGCAGCGGGAGGTTGTTGAGGATCCAGGTCACGCGGGCAGCCCCGGTTCCATGGGCTTCTCCTGCTGGCCCACCACGCCCAGCGGCCGGCCAAAGCGGTCCGTGACGACCTGGCCCTCCGGCGTGGAGCGGACCTCAAGGGTGCGCCTGCCATCCGCCATGCCAAGGAACGTGCGCACAAAGTCGTTGGCCGGGTTGGCCACCAGCTCCGCCGGGGTGGCGTCCTGGACAATCTCGCCGCCGGCGCGGAGCACCACGATGCGATCCCCCAGCGCCAGCGCCTCGTCCATGTCATGGGTGACAAAAACAATGGTCTTCTTCAGTTCCGCTTGCAGGCGGGCAAGCTCAGCCTGCAATTCGGCGCGGACCAGCGGGTCAACGGCGCCAAAGGGCTCATCCATCAGCAGGATGTCCGGGTCTGCGGCCAGCGCGCGAGCCACGCCGACGCGCTGCTGCTGGCCGCCGGAGAGCTGTGCCGGGTAGCGATGGCCCATGGAGGCATCCAGGCCAACGTTCTTCATCTGGAGCTTGGCGCGGCGCAGCGCCTCATCCTTTGGCTCCCCGCGCAGCAGGGGGACCGTCTGGATGTTCTGGAGCACGGTGCGGTGCGGGAGCAGGCCAGAGCCCTGCATCACGTAGCCCACGTCGCGGCGCAGCTTGACGGGGTCCGCCGTGGCCACGTCCTGGCCGTTGACCAGCACCTGGCCCTTGGTCGGGTCCACCATGCGGTTGATCATGCGCAGCAGCGTGGTCTTGCCGCAGCCGCTGGAGCCAACCAGGACGGTGCAGGCGCCCTTCTCCAGGTGCAGCTCAACGTTATTCACGGCCTTGGTGCCGTCCGGATATTCCTTGCTCACATGCTGGAAGTCGATCACCGGACCACCGTACAGGGCACCCGTGACACCCACCCAAAGGTTGACCAAACGGGTCACATGGCCCAGCGCGGCGCGGCGGCTAAATGCCTCGCGGCACGGCCCCGCTCCCCTCATGTTCCCAGTCGAAGGCCGCGGCATAGGCGGTGGGCGTGAGGCCAAGCGTGGCCCGGAAATCCCTGCCAACTCCACGGTGATTGATGGCGTCATGGTCCATGCCGAGCTCAGATTTGATCAGGGCGTGCTGCAGATCGGCGAGATCAATCCCGCGTATGGGCTGGTGGCCGCTCCCGAGGGAGACGGCGACTGCTATTCCCTCGCGTTGTACTGCGCCGACGTGGACGCGCTCGTGGAGCGGGCCGTGGCCGCGGGCGCCACAGTGCGTGAGCCCTTGGCAGACTTTGTCACCGGCGACCGCTTCGCCTCCGTCAGGGACCCCTACGGCGTCCGGTGGTCACTCATGTCCCGTGTGGAGGACCTCTCCGAGGAGGAGAGCCGGCGCCGGCCCGGGAGCCCTCCGGTCAGGCGTCCTGCCGCGCCGGCGCGTTCGCGGCCGCGAAGGCGGCCAACTCGGCACGCAACGCCACGGCGTCGAACCCGCCGTTGAAAATGGGGGTGCCCGGCTGCATGGCTGCCCCGGCAACCAGGTCGCCGGCGTCCACCGGGTCAAAGCCAATCTGGTCCAGGAAGCGCGCCACCACTGCCTTGGCGTCCTGGTTGTCTCCGGCCAGAGCCACGGCGCGGCGCTCAGGTGAGCCCGCAGGCCGGTGATCCGACTCCATCTCGTGGTAGCCGATGTGGTTCAGGGTCTTCACGGTCACCGACGTGTCCAGGAAGTCGGCGATCACCTCGCTTGAACCCCGCGGCACCTCGAATTCCTCGATGGTTCCGTCCGTGCCCGGCCAGTAGTTGAGCAGGTCCACCACCACATGTCCGGCGAGCGCCTCGCGATCCAGCGTGGAGTAGCGGTGCAGCGGAACAGCCGCGATCACCAGATCCGCGCCCACCGTGGCCTCACGGATGGAGGTGGCGCGCACCCCCGGGACCAGGAAGTCAGCGATCAACGCCAGCTCGCGGGCGTCACGCGTGGTCGCCAACCGAACATCGTGCCCCGCCGCGACGGAGAGCCTGGCCAAGACGGTGCCCACGTGCCCGGCTCCCAGGATGGCCACGGACATCGGACGCTGCTGCTCCACTGAAATTCCCTTCAGAATGACGGAGGGGCTCATCACTGCCCCTAGAACTCCCCAGGTTCAGCGCACGGCTGGGCCGGGATATTCCCTGACCCGGATGGCCGCCGGCGGCGCCCGCCGGATCCGCGTCCGGCGACCCCCAGATTCGTGCTGCATGACGCGTTGACTCTAGGCTGTTGTCTAAGTCTCCGGATGACGATGGTGGCAGGAACTGCGACGTTGTTTCCTCGTCCGGTCCAAGCGATCTGGAAGCACCACATGTCGAAGCGCACCCACGTCCCGTTCAGCGGGATGCCGTCACCAATCCGCATCGTCCTGATCTGCCTTGGCGTGGCGGCGGTACTTTGCGCCAGCTACGCCATCGCATTGGAGAGCGCCCGCGTCCCAGGGCTGGACTTTAAGGTGTACCGGGCCGGCGGCGCGGAGCTGCTCAACAACCCCTCCGGGCTGTACGCACCCATCCTGGGGCCGGTCCACGATCCGGGCCTGCCCTTCACGTACCCGCCCTTTGCCGCGGTGCTGTTCTCGGTCTTTGCACTCATGCCGTTTGAGGTCGGCTACCTCCTGCTCAACGCCGTGTCCCTGGTGATTGGCCTGCTGGTGGTCAGGGATCTGACCACGCGTGCTCACGCCCTGTTTCCCCGGGCCGCACGGTGGATGCCGCTGTGGCTCACAGCCACGGTGTTTGTGGCCAGCGGCCCGTTCCGGGACACCATCCTCTTGGGCCAGGTCAACATCATCCTCATGGGCGCCGCGTACCTCACCGCAGTCCGCTTTAAGTCCTTGTTGCCCTTCGCCGTCGCCATCGGCCTCTGCGCCGGCGTCAAGCTGACGCCGCTTGCCCTCATGCTGGTCCCCCTGGCCCTTGGCCGGATCCTTCCCATCCTGGTGGCAGCCGGCACCTTCCTGGCGACCCAGCTGGCCACCCTTCTCGTGATGCCGGATCTCACTGTGGAGTTCTGGACCAAGGCGGTGGTGGATCCCTCCCGCGTTGGCGGGTTGGAGTACATCGACAACCTCTCACTGCGCGGTGTGCTTGAGCGAGTGGGCGCACCCCAGGCGCTGTGGTTGGTGCTTGCCGTGCTCACCGTCGGCGTGTTCTACGTGGCGATGCGCACCCTCCGAACCCGGCTGAGCATCGCCTCGCAGCTGGGGTTGGGCGGGGCCTGCGCCGCGCTCATTTCCCCCGTGACGTGGTCGCATCACTGGGTTTGGTTCCCCCTCTTCGCCTTCGCGCTGGCCGAGGCCTCCACGCTGGTGACGTTGCCGTGGAGGCGCGTGTTCTGGGCCGCGTGCGGCTTTGCCGGCGCCGTCCTCTTCCTCACGCCCAAGCTGATTGTGCGCTGCTTCGGCATGCACCCGGACGACACCCTGCCGTGGTGGGTTTACGTGCTCCACGCCCTGTTTGTGATCGCGGTGCTTGGGTGCTCGACGGCGGTCGCGGCCTCCGCGTTCAAGGATCGCCGGCGCCTCACCGCCGCGGCGGCGTAGGCCCGGCGCGGCGACCGGCGCCAGCCGGAGACCCGCGCATTCAGCGATCGCACAAGCTGCGAACGCACAAGCAAAAAACCCCGCGATATCGCGGGGTTTTTTCGTGGAGCCCCCTACCGGATTCGAACCGGTGACCCCCTGTTTACAAGACAGGTGCTCTGGCCAACTGAGCTAAGGAGGCGCGGACCGCGCACGGTCCCGAACCATCCTACCCAAGCCAACGCCGTCGAGCACTTTCGCCGCCCTGCGCCAGACCCATGATCCGGCCAGAGACCTTGCCAAGCCCCTCCAGCCCCGGGGCATGGCCCTGCACTCGGTCCGGGGCAAGCGGCCACACGCCGCCAACACAGAGGCCGCGACTCCCGGAGCGGGAATCGCGGCCTCCTCCGCGCAGCTTGGCGCGGCTCAGACGAATTGCTGGCTGCTACTTCTTGGCGGCCGCGGCGATCTTCTCGTCGGCGAACGCCTTGAACGCCTCGGCACTATCAGCAGCACCGGTGTAGGTCTCGCCGTTGATCAAAACGGACGGGGTGCCCTGCACGTTGGCCTGCTGGGCCAGTCCGGTGGTCAGCTTGACCCACGGGCGGTAGGTGCCATTCTCGATGCAGGACTTCACGGAGTCCGGCGCGCCAGCGGCAACGGCACGTTCGCCCAGTTGGGCATTGGTGAGGCCACTCGAAGCTGACTGCTCATTGACCAACCCCTCGTCCACTGCCTTCCAGAGCGACTTCATGAAGGGCATGTACGCGGCGGGCGCCTCATTGGCGACGCAGGCCATAGCGTTGGCGCCACGTGAGGGGTAGTTCGTGGAAGAGGCCCGATCCAGGAAGGTCACCATGCGGTACTCCACGGTTGCCTTCTTGTCCTTCACGTACGTCTCCAACAGAGCCGCGTTGGTGTCCTCAAACTGCTTGCAGAAGGGGCACAGAAGATCGACGTAAACGATGACCTGAGCCGGGTTGGCCTTGTCGTTGGCGCCCTGCGGCTTGGTCGGCTCGCCCTGCTTGCCCACCGCGCCCTCCACCGTGTCCGTGTTGATCTCCTGGGGAGTATCAGCGGGGGACTCCGCGAGCTGGTTGGGGCCGTTGTTGACCACGCCGCCGTACTGGTTGGCGTTGGCCGGCACGGGGCCGGTCTTGGCCACGGTGTTGTTCGGGTTGAACTGCGTGGAAACGTAGATGCCGATACCACCGGCAACCACGGCGACCGCGGCAACAATCACGCCGATCTTGATCCACAGGGAGCGCTGACGGCGCTTCTTCTCAGCGGCGTCGCGGGTGGCTCGCGCTTGCGCGCGCGCGGCCTCAAGTCGATCGGCCTTGCTGGGCCGCGGGCTATTCGATGCCATGTGTCCAGATCCTTAGCTCGCACGTCAACGACGCACGGTGGGGGAAGTTGTCACTTCAACTGTCACAGGATACGCGAGCGGCCTGTGAGGCATTTTCAGGCTCGTCACAGCTTCATGACGCCATGACGCTCTGTTGCTGGGTAGGCTCGCAATTACGGACTCTGGGAGGAATCGCATGCGCGGCACGAAGAAGAGCACATCACCGGGACAACATGACTTTGTGGTGGTGGCCAACCGCTTGCCTGTGGATCGGGTGACTGGGGCTGACGGAACCCCTCAGTGGCGCCGCTCCCCCGGCGGTCTGGTCACGGCGCTTGCGCCCACCATGCAGTCCTCCGGCGGCGCGTGGGTGGGGTGGCATGGCGGCGTGGATGAGCCGCTGGACGAGTTTGACGAGGGCGGCATCCATCAGGTTCCCGTTCCCCTGAGCGCCTCCGAGCTGCGCCTCTACTACGAGGGCTTCTCCAACGCCACCCTGTGGCCGCTGTACCACGACGTGATTGTGCCGCCGGAGTTTCACCGCACCTGGTGGGTGGCCTACCGCGAGGTGAACGCCCGCTTTGCTCGCGCCGCCGCGGCCACCGCCGCCCACGGCGCCACCGTGTGGGTGCATGACTACCAATTGCAGCTGGTGCCCCGCATGCTGCGCGACGCCCGCCCGGACCTGCGCATCGGATTCTTTAACCACATCCCCTTCCCGCCAGCCGAGCTGTTTGCGCAGCTGCCCTGGCGCGCCCGCATCCTCGAAGGCCTGCTTGGTGCGGACCTGATCGGGTTCCAGCGCGCCTCTGATACCGCCAACTTCCTGACGAGCGTGCGTCGCTTCCTTGGCGTGACCGCGCGCAAGGGCGGCGTGCAGGTCCCGGGCACCTCCCGGGTCAGCCGCGCGGAGACGCACCCCATTTCCATCGACGCCGCGCACATTGCCGCGTTGGCGCAGGATCCTGACGTGCGGGCCCGCGCAGTGCAGATCCGCGTGGAGATGGGAGACCCGGAGACGGTCCTGCTTGGCGTGGACCGCCTCGATTACACCAAGGGCATCCGGCACCGCCTCAAGGCCTACGCGGAGCTCCTAGATGACGGTGTGGTGCAGGTGGGCCAGACCGGCCTCATCCAGATCGCCAGCCCCTCCCGGGAGAAGGTGGACTCCTACCAGCAGCTGCGGGAGGAGGTGGAGGGCACCGTGGGCCGCATCAACGGCGAGTATGACTCGTTTGCGGCGACCGCCGTGCGCTATCTGCACCATTCCTACCCGGTGGAGGAGATGGTGGCGCTCTACCTGGCCGCGGACGTCATGCTGGTCACCCCGTTGCGGGACGGCATGAACCTGGTGGCCAAGGAGTACGTCATGGCGAGAGGGGCCGACGGCGGCGGGAGACTGGTGCTCTCAGAGTTCGCGGGTGCTGCGGATCAGTTGCGTCAGGCGATCATCGTCAGCCCGCACGATATTGATGGGTTGAAGGCCGCGATCATGTCCGGAATCGAGATGGCGCCGCCGGAGGCCAAGCGCCGCATGTCCAGCATGCGCCGCACCGTTGAGTCTCACGACGTAAACCGTTGGTCCAGGGAGTTCCTTGACTCGCTGATGGGCAACGCCCCCGGCACCACCGAGGAGTCCTCGGCATGACCGGCCTCTCCCCCGCTCTGCGAGAGCGTGTGGGGCGGCTGGCCCGCGCGGGCCACCTGCTCATCGCCCTGGACTTCGACGGAACGCTTTCGCCCTTTGTTGACGATCCCAGCCAGGCGCGCCCGCTCCCCGCGGCCGCCAGGGCGCTGCGGGAGTTGGCCGACGCGGCGGATACCGACATCGCGCTCATCTCAGGGCGCGCGCTCGAGTCCCTTCGCGACGTCGCCTCCCCCGGCCCGCGCACCCTCTTGGTGGGCAGCCACGGCGCCGAGCACTTTGCGCCCTCCGAGTTTGAGGCTGAGGTATCCCAGGCACAGCTGAGCAACAAGCAGAGCAAGCTGCTCAAGAAGGCCGCCGCCACGCTGGAGGCCGTGGCCCAGCAGTTTGAGGGCGCGTGGGTGGAGAGCAAGCCCGCCGGCCTGGTGCTGCACGTGCGTATGACCCCTCAGGAGCAGCTGGGGGCCGTGGTCCGCGCCGCCTTCTCCGGCCTTGACCGCCTGGACGGCGTCACGGCCACGCAGGGCAAGGGCATGATCGAGGTGACCGTGCTGGAGGCGAACAAGGGCCAGGGCCTCAATTGGCTGCGCGAGGTCACCGACGCGTCCGTGGTGCTTTTTGCCGGCGACGACGTGACGGATGAGGACGCCTTCAAGGTGCTCTCCCCCGCGGATGTGGGGATCAAGGTGGGTACCGGACGTACCGCCGCGGAGTTCAGCGTGGACGGGCCTGGTGACATCGCGGAGCTACTGCAACTCCTGGTGGATGTGAGAGGCTGATCACACCATTCACTACGGATCGTCGGGCACGTACCTGCCCGTGGAAGGTTGATGCCCCATGGCCTCTGTCACGTTTGATGGCGCCACGCGCCTGTACCCCGGGGCCTTGGTCCCCTCCGTGGACGGCTTTGAGCTGGAGATTCAGGACGGCGAGTTCCTGGTCCTGGTAGGTCCGTCCGGTTGCGGTAAGTCCACGACCCTGCGCATGTTGGCGGGGCTAGAACCGGTCGACGGCGGTCGAATCCTGATCGGCGACGCGGACGTCACCGACGTGGCACCCAAGGATTGCGACATCGCGATGGTCTTCCAGAATTATGCGCTGTACCCCCACATGAGTGTGGCTGACAATATGGGGTTTGCCCTCAAGATTGCCGGGGTCTCCAAGGAAGAGCGCGAAAAGCGCGTCCTGGAGGCGGCCAAGCTACTAGACCTGGAGTCCTTCCTGAAGCGCAAGCCCAAGGCGCTCTCCGGCGGCCAGCGCCAGCGGGTGGCCATGGGCCGGGCCATTGTTCGCTCCCCCAAGGTCTTCCTCATGGATGAGCCGCTCTCCAACTTGGACGCCAAGCTGCGAGTCCAGACGCGCACCCAGATCGCCTCACTCACCCGCCGGCTGGGCGTCACGACCGTCTACGTGACGCACGACCAGGTGGAGGCCATGACCATGGGAGACCGCGTCGCCGTGCTCTCAGACGGCAAGCTGCAGCAAGTAGATACCCCACGTGCGCTGTATGACACCCCCAAGAACGTCTTTGTGGCCGGCTTTATGGGCTCCCCCGCCATGAACCTGGTGGACGTGGCGCTGGAGGAGGCTGGCGTGCGGTTCGGCGAGTTCCTGCTGCCCGTGAGCGATTCTCAACGCGACTCCCTGACCGGCGCCACCGTGACGTTTGGTGTGCGCCCGGAAGATCTCAAGATCGCCGAGGGCGGCATCACGGTCGCGGTGGACGTGGTGGAGGAACTGGGGGCGGACGCCTACGTGTACGGCCGCGCCACCGTTGCCGGCCAGCAAAAGCAGATGGTGGTGCGAGCCGGCGGACATTCCGCCATCCAGCCCGGCGACACCATCCACGTGCGGCCTGATCAGACCCGCGTGCACTTGTTCGACGCCGCTTCAGGTCTGCGCCTGGACGACTCCCACCGTACGCTCGCGACCGTCTAACGCGGGCCCGGCCCGGCGAGCGAAAACAGTTCCGGGAAACGAAAAAGTCGGAGGATTTCTCCTCCGACTTTTTTGTGCTGGTCGGGGTGACAGGATTTGAACCTGCGACCTCGTCGTCCCGAACGACGCGCGCTACCAAGCTGCGCCACACCCCGTAAACCGTGCTCACCCAGCATACTCACCCTGAAAGCAATCCCCAAATCGGTGGGAGCCTCCGGGTGCCTGCTAAATGAAGAGCTGACAGCCAGAAACTAGTCCTTCCCAGCACCCATGAACCGTGCGTAAAAGCCCATCACCTGCTCCCACAGATCCGTGGGGACTGGCTGCGCCTCCTGACCGGGCTGATGGCGCGGGAGAGGGGCGGTGAAGGTGACGTGAGCGGCGACCCCTCGGTCCTCGATCCGTACCTCCCACTCGTCACCCTCGGCGCCGGGCACCCCCATCTTCACCGCAGCACCCTGCGGCGGACTCCACAGGAGGCTTGCCCCGAGCTGAACACGCTCATCGCGCTCCGTGTCCTCCAACAGCCCTGCTTGGTCCCACCACAATTGCGCTCCCGAGCCGGACACCGAATAGAGGTTCACCGGCCACCACAGGTGCAGGTAGTCAAAGAAGCCCTCGGCCGCGCTGGCTGCATCGCCGGGGATCTGCAGCTCGACGCTCACCACTTCCCTGGGGGCTTCTGGCCCAGGCGAATCGGCGTCGCCGGCAGCGTGTGAGAAGAGACTGTCCATGCGCCCATGATAGTCCCGCTCTGGCGGCCCGCTCCAGAATCGGCATTGAAGGCAGGATTCGCGTCGGCCGGCGGTGTGGGTGCCGGCCGGGGATTGAATGTGGGCATGAGAAAGGCCCCGCGCCTCTCCGAACCCTGTTAGGGGTTTGGGGGCTGCGGGGCCTTTCCGTGTGGTTGTGTCCGGCGGCGTCCTACTCTCCCACAACCTCCCGGTTGCAGTACCATCGGCGCTGTAGGGCTTAGCTTCCGGGTTCGGGATGGGACCGGGCGTTTCCCCTACGCTATGACCGCCGTAACTCTTTCACTCCGCCACAACCCTGCGCATTGCTGCTGTTCGGGGGTGTGGTGGTGGTCTGTGTGTTACTTGCGTGTGCGTGGTGACACAATATTTTGTTGTGGTGATGCTGTATGAAATTTTGGGGTTGCGAAGGTTGTTGTTTCGTAACCGAATAGTGGACGCGTGCAGAGCTTGCTTGAACTGTTTTGAAGCC
>NZ_QQXL01000008.1 GCF_003640665.1 Galactobacter caseinivorans | reverse complement strand
TTCATACAGCATCACCACAACTAAATATTGTGTCACCACGCACACGCAAGTAACACACAGACCACCACCACACCCCCGAACAGCAGCAATGTGAAGGGTTGTGGCGGAGTGAAAGAGTTACGGCGGTCATAGCGTAGGGGAAACGCCCGGTCCCATCCCGAACCCGGAAGCTAAGCCCTACAGCGCCGATGGTACTGCAACCGGGAGGTTGTGGGAGAGTAGGACGCCGCCGGACACAACCACACAGGAAGGCCCCGCAGCCCCCAAATCCCTAACAGGGTTCGGAGAGGCGCGGGGCCTTTCTCATGCCCACGTCCGCTAGATCTCAGCATCCTTTCAGCGGCACACGCGCACCTGTGCATGGGCCGCGGCACCCCTGAAACGGTAGCCTCGTCGGAGATGTGAGTGCGCCGACGGACGGCGCCTCGGAAGGAGTCCCCCCATGAGCGAGGCAGTCAGCGCCGCCGCACGCCCGCAGGATGACCTGTACCGGTCCGTCAATCACGAGTGGTTGAGCACCGCGAGCATCCCGGGCGACCGAGGAAGTTACGGTGCATTCGAGATTCTGCGGGACCAGTCTGAGACGGACGTCCTTCAGCTCATCGAAGAGGCGGCCGCCCTCCCGGCGGACCAGGCAAACCCGCTCCAGGCGCGCATCGCCGCTCTCTGGTCCTCTTTCATGGACCAGGAGCGGATCGAGGCGGCCGGCGCCCAGCCGTTGCAGGAGGTCCTGGCCGGCCTGCGGAGCATCGCGTCCAAGGAAGAGCTGGTGCGCAGCAGCGGCGAGCTGTTCCGCGCAGGCGTGTCCTCCTTTGTTGATGCAGGGGCATCAAGTGACGCCGGTGACCCCAACGTCAATCTCTTCACCCTGCTCCAGGGCGGCATTGGGCTGCCGGATGAGTCCTACTACCGCGAGGAGTCCTTCGCCAAGACCCGCGAGGACTACCAGGCCCACCTGGTCCGCCTCTTGACCCTCATCGGTGAGGAGTCCCCCGAAACTGCGGCCAACGCCGTCGTGCAGGTGGAGACCGCCATTGCCTCCCATCATTGGGACGCCGTGAAGTGCCGCGACGCCGTGGCGCGCTACAACCGGATGAGCGCAGAGGAGCTGCTGGCTCTGATGCCGGCGCTGTCCACCTGGTTTGAGGGCGCCGGGATTGAGCGTCGCTATTGGGACACGGTGGATGTGTGGCAGCCGGACTTCCTGCAGGGCCTGCAGGCAGAACTGGACGCCCAGCCGCTGCAGGCGTGGGTGGCGTGGCTGAGCGTGCAGTACGTGCGCTCCCGCTCCCCGTTCCTCTCCAGTGACTTCGTGACGGAGAACTGGTCCTTCTATTCCAAGACGCTGGGCGGTGCCACGGAGCAGCGCCCGCGCTGGAAGCGCGGCGTGGCGTTTGTTGAGGGCGGGGTGGGAGAGGACGTGGGCCAGCTCTTTGTGGACCGCCACTTCCCGCCGCGCAGCAAGGAGCTCATGGATGAGTTGGTGGCGCAGCTCCTGGAGGCGTACCGCGTCTCCATCACCGAGCTGGGATGGATGAGCCCGGAGACCCGCGAGAAGGCTCTGGATAAGCTCGCCAAGTTCCGCCCCAAGATTGGCTACCCGGTGAAGTGGATTGATTACTCGCCGCTGGAGCTTTCCGCGCAGGACGTTCTTGCGAACGCGGCCGCGGTGGCTGAGTTTGAATTCAAGCGCGAGCTGAAGAAGATTGATGATGGCGTGGACAAGGATCTGTGGTTCATGTTCCCGCAGACCGTGAATGCCTACTACCACCCACTCCTGAACGAGATTGCGTTCCCCGCCGCGATCCTGCGCCCGCCGTTCTTTGATGCGGATCGCGATGCTGCCGCCAACTTTGGTGGCATCGGCGCAGTCATTGGTCACGAGATCGGCCACGGCTTTGACGATCAGGGCAGCCAGTTTGATGGGGACGGGGCACTGAATAACTGGTGGAGTGATGAGGACCGGGCGGCCTACGAGGAGCGCACTGTGGCACTCGTGGCCCAGTACGAGACCCTGGTTCCCCCGGAGGCGCCGGAGCATCACGTGAACGGCAAGCTCACGCTCGGTGAGAACATCGGCGACCTGGGCGGGCTTGGCATTGCCTACAAGGCGTACAGGGCGGCCGTCGCCGCGGGCGGAGGCGACCCCGAGGACATGGTGGACGGCGTCTCCGGAGACCAGCGTTTCTTCGAGGCCTGGGCCGGCGCGTGGGCCGTGCTCACCCGCCCAGAGACCATGATCACTCGCGTCACCACGGACCCGCACTCTCCGGGCGAGTTCCGCGCCAACCAGGTGCCCCGCAACCTGGACGCCTTCCACGCCGTCTACGGCACCAAGGAGGGCGACGGCATGTGGCTGGCTCCGGAGGCGCGCGTCAGCATTTGGTAAGGCCCGCGCAGGGCGCATGATGCCCACACGCGCGGCACCCCGCAGGCCCGGTATCCCGCTCACCGCGGGGTGCCGGGCCTGCGCCGTGATGTGCGGATTCAGTGGGCCACGGGCGGGCTGTACTAAGGTGACGCTGGGGCCCTCACGGCGGCGTGGCGTGGGGGGAGAAAGCGATCGGGGGGTCGTTGAAGTCATGAATCACGACCACAGCCCGCGGCTGGAGGCTCGCACCTTTGCCTCGCGCCGCGAGCGACGCGCAGCCGAGGGCTACCGTCGCATCGACGACGGCCACGCAGCGCGGAGCGCAGCCCAAGAACCGGAAACAGAGCGGTCGACGCCGCCCGGCGTGGCCCCGCCCCGGGGCTCGGCCTGGGTTTCGCCGGCGCCGCAAGGACAGCCGGGTCAGGTAGCGCCGGGGCAAGCGCCGCCGCCGCACGTGCCGGTGGTTCGGCATGCGACCGTGGTGCGGGGAGCCTCGAGCACCAAAACATCCCAGGTGGCCCGGCGTTCCGTCCGGGCTCCGGCGGCTGCCGCGCAGCTGCAGGATCAGGCCTACGGGCAACCACCCGCGGGGTGGGGGGAGTCCGCGGCGCCCGCGCCTCCGTTACCACCCGCGCCTCCGTTACCACCCGCGCCTCCGTCGCTGCCCGCGCCCCCGTCACTGCCCGCGCCGACGACTCTCCCGGCCGCCCCGGTCCAGAGCGCCCCCGCATCGCTTCTGCAGCAGCTGAGCCAACCGCAGCAGCTTCTGCAGGCACCGCAGCAGCTTCTGCAGGCACCGCAGGCCCGGGTGGCGGACCGCTTTGGCCTGGCGCAGAGCGCCTCACCGGCGCTGACTCCTCGGTGGCTGCGGGTCTACGCTCGCGTTCGCTTGGTGGCGTTGATCGTCAGCGCCGCTGTGGTCGGCGCCGCGGTGCTTGGCCTGCTGATCGCGCTCGCGGCCGGCGTGCGCCCCGTGCCCGTGACGAGTGGGGAGATGGCCCCCACCATCGGGAAGGGCGCCCTGGTCATGGCTCGGCCCCAATCGGCCTCGGAGCTGCGCACGGGAGACATCATCAGCGTTGCGCAGGTCAGGGAACCCGGTTGGTTCACCGCGCGAGTGCAGAGCATCCGCGATGCCGGGCAGGGCAGCTATGAGGTGCAGCTGCGGGCGGATTCAGGCGCCACGCCCACCAGGACACTCTTGATCCAGGACGGGGCAAAATACCAACTGGCGGTGCCGCTGCTCGGGGCTCCCGTCGCGTTCTTCTCCAGCCCGCTGGGTGGGGTGCTTGGCTGGATACTGCTGGGGCTGGTCCTGGCGCTGGCATGCTTGGCCCCGCAGACCCGGCCCCGCCACAACCCGGACGTCGCCTAGGACTCCACCCGGACGTCGTCGGGCGCTTCTTCCCCGGAGAACCACGCGGCCAGCCCGCTGACCACGTCGTGGCGCACGGCGGGAACGGAGCCGTGCATGCCCTTGGGCGCAATCTCCAGGGTGGAGCCGGGCACAGCCTTGGCCAGCCTGCGGGTGGTCGTCTGGAAGTAGGTGGAACTGTTCTCGCCGGTCATGAACAGCGTCTTGGTGGGCAGATCCGCAAAGTCCTTGGCCGCGGCCTCCTCGCCGAGCGCCGCCTTCAGCTCCGCCACCGCGGCGGGGAACACGCCCTTGCCCACCGCGCCAAGCCCGGTGCGCAGGCTCAGCGCCAGCACACCAGCGACCATGAAGTTGGGTGCCTTGGACAGGGTGGGGGTGTTGCCAAACTTGCTGTTGGCCAGGGCCAGCGCGCGCGCCAACTTGCCCTCGTTGACCAGGCGTTCAAACTCCGGCAGCCAGGTGGCGTCGTTGCTGCCCTCCACGTTGATGGCCGGGTCATACACGGCGGTGCGCTCCGGCACCAGCGCCGGGTCGTGGAAGTGGCGGTCGTTGATGTCCAGTCCCGCAAAGGCCTGCACGGCGTTCAGGGTCACTGAGCCGCCAAGGGAATGGCCAAGCAGGTGGCGGGCACCGGTGGCCTTGAGGACCGCGGCGACGTCCGCGATCTCCGTGTCCATGGAGTAGTTATCCGGGATGTCGCTGGACTTGCCCTTGCCGCGGCGGTCATACACATCCACCGCCCACTCATCCCCCAGGTCCTTCATGATGCCGTGCGCAAACGGTGCGTAGATCACGGCGGGCAAGAAAGCCCCGCACACAATCACGATGCGATTCTTTCCCGCGGCGTCGGCTGGCCCATGGGTCACCAGATGCAGCTGCCCACCCTCGGAGGTGGGAATGGTTCTCGTGGTGGAATCGCTCACTGCCCAAGGATATCGGGTGTCGGCACTGCCGGATGTTCAACGAGCCAGTGCGCCATGGTGCGGGCCAGGTGCGGCAGCGGCAGCATGGGCCCGTTGTGCATGAGCCACGGCGCGGTGCGTCGGTGCACGCCCGGTTGGGTGGAGGTGACAAAGCGCGTGGCGGCCTTGAAGTATGCGGGAGAGAATCCGCCGTTGAGCATGAGCCCCCTGGTGGGCAGCGGGAAGGGGCCGGGCTGCGCCAGGATGGACTCCATCTCCTTGAGCGACCCGGGCAGGGCCTGGTACATGCGCCGCCCAATCGGCAGCGTGTCAGAGAGCGCGCGGCCCGCCAACTGCAGCGCAGGCAACGGCAGCCGCGAGACCAGCCCTGCGGTGCCAAGGCCGTTGACCAGCAACGCCCACCCTGCATCCAGGTGCCCGGCGTCAATCTGCTCCCTAAACTCCGGCTTCCACATGCCAGCCAGCACGCCGTCAGGGTTCAGCGCGGCGTCGTAGGTGACCCAGCTCCAGGCACCGGGGCGGCGCCCTGCCGCGACGAGCGTCACGGTTCCACCGAAGGAATGCCCGACGACGCCGGCGGCCCCCGCGCGCAACGTCACCTCATCGAGGTCGTTAGCCTCCGTTGCCAGCGAGAACTCGGCCGGCTGGGGCAGGCGCTCATCGCGCCCGCGGCGGTCATACACGATGACCTCGCCGCCCCAGGCGGCGGCAAGAAAGGGCGCAAAACTGCGGTAATCGCGCCGCGAGACTAAGGTGCCATGCACCATCACCAGCGGCGCCCTCCCGGCCTGGCGGCGGGGGACGTAGACATCGGCAGGGAGGCGAACGCCGTCGGGCATCACGTAGCGGGACGCGAGGCGCCGCGCTCCCCAAAGCTGCTGGACCATGTCGGCACCCTACCCGGCCAACCGTGCCCCCGCCGACCCCGGTAGACTTGACTCTCGTGAGCGACGCGACGATTCCCGAGACCCAGGCAGTGGACAACAACGACCAGCGCGCGGTGCGCATGGCCAAGCGGGCCCAGATCATCGCGGACGGCCAGGAGGCCTACCCGGTGGGCGTGCCGCGCACGCATTCCCTCTTGCAGGTGCGCAATCTGTGGTCCCACCTGGCCCCTGGTGAGGAGTCCCAGGACGTGGTGGGCGTGGTGGGCCGCGTGGTCTTCCAGCGCAACACCGGCAAGCTGTGCTTCGCCACCCTTCAGGAGGGCGGCGTGGACGGAAAAGCCGTGCGCCTGCAGGTCATGCTCTCCCTCGCTGAGGTGGGAGCGGAGTCGCTTGAGGCGTTGAAGCACCTGGTGGACCTGGGCGATCACCTCTTCGTGACCGGTCGCGTCATCTCTTCCCGCCGCGGCGAGCTCTCCATCATGGCCACCTCCTGGTCCATGGCCTCCAAGGCGCTGCGCCCGTTGCCTGTGCTGCACGCAGAGCTCAACGAGGAGACTCGTGTGCGCCAGCGCTACGCGGACCTCATTGTGCGTGACGAGGCCCGGCAGATGATTTATCAGCGCGCGGCGATCATGCGCGCGGTGCGCACCACCCTGGAGAAGTACGACTATGTGGAGGTGGAAACCCCCGTGCTGCAGCTGGTGCACGGCGGCGCCTCCGCACGCCCCTTTGGCACGCACCTGAATGCCTTTGATCAGGACATGACGCTGCGCATCGCCACGGAGCTCTACCTGAAGCGCACGGTGGTGGGCGGCGTGGACCGCGTCTACGAGATGGGGCGCATTTTCCGCAACGAGGGCGTGGATTCCACGCATTCCCCGGAGTTCACCACGCTGGAGTGCTACGAGGCGTACGCGGATCAGTTCGTCATGGCCGCGCGCCTGAAGGAGATCATCCTTGCCGCGGCTGATGCGGTGGGTGCCGGTCGCCAGATCGAGACGGCCGCGGGGACCATTGACCTTTCCGGCGACTGGGCCTGGGTCTCCGTGTACCCCGGCCTGTCAGAGGCGGTGGGCCAGGAGCTCACCCCGCAGACCCCGGCGGAGACGCTGCGGGAGCTGGCCCAGAAGCATGAGGTGAAGCTGGATCCCAAGTGGGGTGCGGAGAAGATCGTCATGGAGCTCTTCGGCGAGATCGTGGAGCCCACGCTGCTGAACCCCACCTTCGTGTATGACTTCCCACCGGCCGCGCAGCCGCTGGCCCGCCCGCACCGCTCCAAGCCCGGCGTCATTGAGGCCTGGGACCTGATCATTGGCGGCATGGAGCGCGGCACGGCCTTCTCTGAGCTGATTGACCCGGTGGTGCAGCGCGAGCGGCTCACGGAACAATCCCTGCTGGCGGCGGATGGAGACCCGGAGGCCATGCAGTTGGACGAGGACTTCCTGCGCGCGCTGGAATACGGCGCACCACCCATGGGTGGCATTGGACTGGGCATTGACCGCCTGGTGATGCTGTTTACGGATGTGGGTATCCGCGAGACCATTCTGTTCCCGCTTTTGAAGCCTGAGGCCTGATCGCTATGGGTTTCTGGGATACGGTCATGCCTTATGTTCAGGTCCTGCTTCCCACCATTGTGGTGGCGCTGATCTTCTGGTTCGTCATGAGGGCCGTGCTTGGAGCGGATCGCAGCGAGCGCGAGGCGGAGGCCAAGGTGGCGCAGGAGTATGACGACCGAGTCGCGGCGCGGGCGCAAGAATTGCGTGGGACTTTGGGTTCAGGGGAGCCCACTAAGGCGGATGAGACCGCTCAGAAAAGCGCGCCGCAAAACTCACAGGAATCCTGAAGAAACGCTTATATTCACCTTGCGGAGAACATAAAACTAGGAAGTTCTGGCGGTTTCTGAGTTTTTTAGGGCCCCAGAATCGTGGCATTCCTCGATAAATACAGGGTTTTTGTCCGGTTGTCGGCTTCGATTCTTATGACACTGAGTTTGAAAGCGGATAGTGTTTGGAAACGACACATGTACGTTTCCGGCCGCCTCACCCCACTTTTCCTGTCCGCAGGCGGCCGCCCTGTGAAAGGAGAACGACATGGCACGCAAGGTTGAAGTTTCGCTCATCGATGACATGGATGGCTCCGTTGCCGCCGAGACTGTGAAGTTCGGAGTCGACGGGCTGCACTACGAGGTGGATCTGTCCTCGGAGCATGCGAAGGAGCTGCGCTCCTCGCTGACCGCCTACATCAAGGCCGGGCGTCGGGCCACGCCCTTCTCTGCTGAGGATGCGGCAGAAATCCGTTCTTGGGCGCAGAAGAAGGGTTTTGAGGTGTCCGATCGCGGCCGCCTGAATCAGGACATCATCTCTGCCTACCGCAAGGCGCACGGCAGCAAGTAATGCGCAGGTAGTTCTTGAGCTTGGCCCGCGTGGGGCCCTGTTCGCCCCGTGGCGAACAGGGCCCCACGTGTGTGTGGAACTGCGTAGCATCGAATCAATTCGTCATAAGGAGTGTGCGCATGTTCGAGAGATTCACCGACCGTGCCCGTCGCGTTGTCGTGCTCGCCCAGGAAGAGGCCCGCATGCTCAACCACAACTACATCGGGACCGAGCACATCTTGCTCGGCCTGATCCACGAGGGGGAGGGGGTTGCAGCCAAGGCGCTGGAGGCCCTGAACGTCTCCCTCGGTGCCGTCCGTGAGCAGGTGCAAGAGATCATCGGCCAGGGCCAGCAGGCCCCGACCGGTCACATCCCCTTCACCCCGCGCGCCAAGAAGGTACTGGAGCTCTCGCTGCGCGAGGCACTGCAGTTGGGGCATAACTACATTGGGACCGAGCACATCCTGCTCGGTCTGATCCGCGAGGGCGAGGGCGTGGCGGCACAGGTGCTGACCAAGCTCGGAGCAGACTCGCAGGCCGTGCGCCAGCAGGTCATCCAGCTCATCTCTGGTTACCAGGGTGGCAAGGAGACCGCAGGCGCAGGCGTCTCATCCGGCGGACAGGCAGAGGGCACGCCCGCTGGCTCTGTGGTGCTGGATCAGTTTGGCCGCAACCTCACCGCAGCCGCCCGCGAGGGCAAGCTTGACCCGGTAATCGGTCGCGAGCATGAGATGGAACGCGTCATGCAGGTCCTCTCCCGCCGCACCAAGAACAACCCGGTGCTCATCGGTGAGCCCGGCGTCGGTAAGACCGCCGTGGTGGAGGGCCTGGCCCAGTCCATCGTGCGCGGAGACGTTCCGGAGACGCTGAAGGACAAGCAGCTCTACACGCTTGACCTTGGTTCACTCGTGGCCGGCTCGCGCTACCGCGGTGACTTTGAGGAGCGCCTGAAGAAGGTCCTCAAGGAGATCCGCACGCGCGGTGACATCATCTTGTTCATCGACGAGATCCACACCCTGGTGGGTGCGGGTGCAGCCGAGGGCGCGATTGATGCCGCCAGCATTCTCAAGCCCATGCTGGCGCGCGGTGAGCTCCAGACCATTGGTGCCACGACGCTGGATGAGTACCGCAAGCACATCGAGAAGGACGCCGCGCTTGAGCGTCGCTTCCAGCCCATTCAGGTCCCGGAGCCCTCGGTGGAACTCACCGTGGAGATCCTGCGCGGCCTGCGTGATCGCTACGAGGCGCACCACCGCGTGTCCATCACGGATGATGCGCTGCAGTCCGCCGCCACGCTGGCGCACCGCTACATCTCGGATCGCTTCCTGCCTGACAAGGCCGTTGACCTCATTGACGAGGCCGGCGCGCGCCTGCGCATCCAGCGGATGACCGCCCCGCCTGCGCTGAAGGAGATGGACGAGCAGATCGCCACGGTACGCCGTGAGAAGGAAGCCGCCATTGACGCCCAGGACTTTGAGGGTGCAGCCGAACTTCGCGACAAGGAGCAGAAGCTCACCGCAGAGCGTGCCGACAAGGAGCGCGCCTGGAAGAACGGCGACCTTGACGACGTCGCAGAGGTGAACGCGGAGATGATCGCAGAGGTCCTCGCGTCCTCCACCGGCATCCCCGTGGTGCAGCTGACGGAGGAGGAATCCGCACGTCTGCTGAATATGGAGGACGAGCTGCACAAGCGAGTCATTGGACAGAACGACGCGATCAAGTCGATTGCCCGCTCCATCCGCCGCACCCGCGCTGGCCTCAAGGACCCCAACCGTCCGGGTGGCTCGTTCATCTTCGCCGGCCCCACCGGCGTTGGTAAGACCGAGCTGGCCAAGGCCCTCTCGGAGTTCCTCTTTGGTGACGAGGAAGCCCTCATCACCCTGGACATGTCCGAGTACTCGGAGAAGCACACGGTCTCGCGACTCTTCGGTGCCCCTCCCGGATACGTGGGTTATGAGGAGGGTGGCCAGCTGACGGAGAAGGTGCGTCGCCGCCCGTTCTCCGTGGTGCTCTTTGATGAGGTGGAGAAGGCTCACGCCGATCTCTTCAACTCGCTGCTGCAGATCCTTGAGGATGGTCGCCTGACCGATTCGCAGGGCCGCGTGGTGGACTTCAAGAACACCATCATCATCATGACCACCAACCTCGGTACCCGCGATATCTCCAAGGGTGTGATGACCGGCTTCCAGTCGGCCTCGGACACCCGCACGGGGTACGAGCGCATTCAGGCCAAGGTGCAAGAGGAACTGCGTCAGCACTTCCGCCCCGAGTTCCTGAACCGCGTTGACGACGTGGTGGTCTTCCCGCAGCTGACCCACGAGGAAATCGTGGAGATCGTGGACCTGTTCATTGGCCGCCTGGCCAAGCGACTGGTGGATCGTCAGATGACCATCAAGGTCACCGACGGTGCTCGCGATCTGCTCGCGGACAAGGGCTACGACCCGTCCATGGGTGCCCGGCCGCTGCGACGGACCATCCAGCGCGAGATCGAGGATCCACTCTCTGAGAAGATCCTCTTCGGCGAGATTCTGGCCGGTCAGGACGTGCTGGTGGGTGTTGAGGGTGAGGGCGATGATCGCAAGTTCACCTTCACCGCTACCGGCGGCAGCCCGGAGCTGGAGACCGACCCAAGCCAGGCCGCGATCCTTGCCGGTGCCCCGGTGGAGAAGCTGAATCTGGACAAGGATCAGGAAGCCACGAGCTAGCCTGTTCCACCCCGGCCGCTAGGCCGGAAGAGATGGCCGACGGTGGGTCGTCGCGTGAGAGCGCGGCGGCCCGCTTTCGTGTCCGCATGAGTCCCCTTCCGGCGTAGGCGGAAGGGGGTTGATCCGATATACTGTTCACTGATGGAAGTATTTTGCGCTTCCGCCGTAGTTGCTCCGCACCAGCCGGTCACTCGCGATGCCGGCTTCCTTCAGGCATGGGTCTCGCGATCCCGGAGGAACACCCATGGCGTCAGCGCCCCAGCAGAGTCCCGCCCCTGATCGGGCCTCGGCCAAGCCACTCATCGTGGCCCTCATTGCCGTGGTGATTGGCCTCCTGATCGCCCTGGCGGCCTCCACCGGCTCGGCCATGCTTGGCGGTGTCTCGCTGTTCCTGATCGGCGCCATTCTGGCCTTCGTGATCCAGTGGATCGCCTTTGTGCCGTCCTGGCTGGCGGGCACGGAGCGCTTCTACGACCTGACCGGCGGCCTCACCTATGTGGGGGTCACCGCCTTCCTCCTGATCGCCAGCGGCGCGCGCGGCGCCGCAGCCTGGGCCGCCGCGATCATGGTGGGTGTCTGGTCCATCCGACTGGCCGGATTCCTCTTTGCCCGGGTGCTCAGCACGGGCGGGGATGGGCGCTTTGACGAGATCAAGACGCAGCCCTTCCGCCTGCTGCAGACCTGGACGCTGCAGGGCCTGTGGGTGGTGGCCACCGCGGCCGCTGCCTGGGCCATCATCACGGATCCGAGCGGGCGCGGCGTGGACGTCTGGCTCATCATCGGCTCCCTGGTGTGGCTGGTGGGCATGAGCGTGGAGGCAGTGGCTGATCAGCAAAAGCGCGCCTTCCGCTCCGGAGCTGGCCGCAACGGCGGGTTCATCTCCACAGGCCTGTGGGCCATCTCCCGCCACCCCAACTACCTGGGCGAGATCATCCTGTGGCTTGGGCTGGCCATCGCCGCAGTGCCCAGCCTGCACGGCTGGCGCTGGGTGGTGCTGATTTCCCCGATTTTCGTTACGCTGCTGCTCACCAAGCTCAGCGGCGTGCCCCTGCTGGAGCGCCGCGCAGAAAAGCGCTGGGGCCAGGACCCGGAGTACCGCGCCTACGTTGACCGCACGCCCATCCTGCTTCCGTGGGTGGGGCGCCGCGGCCTGTGGGAAAAGAAGGAGAGCGCAGCATGAGCCAAGCAACACCGCTCCCGGAGGCCAGCAGCCCGCTGTTGGTCAACGACCCAGCGCTACTCACCACGGTGCACCTTCTAGAGGCCCGACGCCGTGTGTCACCTGAGAAGACCGCGTTCAGGGTATTGGTGGATCAGCCGGGTGCGGACGCGGCCGGTCTCGACGCGGACGGGCTGCGCCCGGTCACCACCGACGCGTTTGCCCGGGCGGCTGAACGCGCGGCGGCGTACCTGATCCGTGAGGGCATCAAGGTGGGGGACCGGGTGCTGCTGGCTGGACCCACCACCTACGAGTGGGCCCTGGCGGACTTTGCTTGTTGGTACGCCGGCGCCGTAGTGGTGCCTGTCTATCCCAGCTCCTCCCCGCAACAGGCCGCGGAGATGGCCGGCGCCGCCGGCGCCGAGCTGGCACTCGTGGACGGCCGCGGGGTGGACGCGCAGAAGCTCCTCTCCGCCACCCCGGGGGTGCGCGGTGTTGACCTGAGCGTGCTCACTGACGCACCAGAGGCCACCCGGGAGGAACTGGAACAGGTGAGTGCGCGCTGGAAGCAGCGCACGCCGCAGGACATCGCGTCCATCGCCTTCACCTCCGGCACCTCCGGCGAGCCCAAGCCGGTGCAGATCACCCACGCCAACTTTTCCGTGTTGGTGCAGAATATCCAGGCGTCCTACTCCGGCGTGCTCCATGAGAGCGCATCCACCCTCATCCTGCTGCCGCTCTCCCACGTGCTGGCGCGCGGCCTGCAGCTGGTCTGCCTGCATGCGGGCATGACGATCACGCACCTGGATGACCCGTCCAAGGTGATCGACGTGATGGGGCGCGTGCGGCCCACGTTCTTGGTGGTGGTCCCGCGCGTGCTGGACAAGGTCATGGAGCGCCTGCGCACCGTGGCGGACAAGGTCCACCTTGGCGGCGCCATCCAGCGAGCCGAGCGCGTGGCCATGGTGGCTGCGCGCAGGGACCAAGCCAACGCGCGTCGACCAGTGGATGCCCAGGATCGCGGCACCCGGGCGCAGCGAGCCGAGTTCGCGCTGTGGGACCGGCTGCTGTACTCCCGCGTGCGCAAAATCTTTGGCGGCCGCATCACCTACCTCCTCTCCGGCGCCGCCGGCCTGCGCTCCGAGGTGGGGCTGTTCTTCCAGGGTGCCGGACTTCCGGTGATCCAGGGGTACGGGCTCACGGAGACCACCGCCCCGGCCACAGGGCAGCGCCCCGGGGACCTGCGGGCAGGGACCGTGGGACCGCCGGAGCCGGGCACCACAGTGCGCATTGCGGAGGATGGTGAGGTGCTCATCTCCGGGCCCGGCGTGTGCGCCGGGTACGGGGCGGACGCGGAGCATCCCCTCCCAGCGGTGGACGCGGACGGGTTCCTGCACACCGGGGACCTGGGCAGGCTGGAGGATGGGCATCTGATCATCACCGGCCGCAAGAAGGACCTGATCATCACCGCCTACGGCAAGAACGTTTCTCCCACGCGCTGGGAGGAGGCCATGGAGGCTGACCCCGCCGTATCCCACGCGATCCTGGTGGGAGAGGACAAGCCGTTCCTGCTTGGTGTGGTCTTCAGCGAGCAGCTGGAGGAGGGCTTCAGTGGGGCCATCGACGCCGTCGGGGAACACGAGGGCGCGCTGCGCACCCGGATCTCCACGCTCATGGAGCGCGTCAACGAGGGCTTCTCCCGGCCCGAGCGCCCGCGAGCGCTGGTGCTGCTACGCGGGGGGATTGACGAGGATCCGCGCTTCGTCACACCCACGGGCAAGGTGCGCCGCGGTCCACTGTTGCAAGAAATCGGCGCGCTGATAGAGGCCGAGTACAACAAGCTGCGGCGCGGCTAAGGCCGCTGAGGCGGCTCACGCCGCCGGGATAACACTGGCGGCGCTACGCCGTCGCCGTGGTGGGCGCGCTGGCCAACAGCGCGTCCATCCCGTCCGCCAGGTCCGGGACCAGGTCCATCCGGTCCCGCTGCGCGCCCTCAAGCATCCAGGCCACGAGTCCGGGCGGCAGGGAAGCGAGCACGCGGGCACGCTGCGCCGCGGGTAGGCGCAACACCGCCTTGAGGAAGCGCGAATTGGGCGTGAAGCTACCCGAATGCGCTGCCGCGAGCAGAGCCGCCGGGTCGGTGCCGGCTGGGCCGTTGAGCCAGGACTCCACCTGCGGGGAGCAGGCGGCCTCTGAGGCGTCCACGAGGTAGGCGTGCAGCACGCGGGCCGCGCCGTCGCGACGCAAGGCCAACTCCAGGGCGCGCTCGTGCACGCCCGTGACCACCACGTCGTCGAGTCCAAGCACTGTGGCGCCGCGAAGCGCGTCGGGGGGGAGGGCGGGGTGGAGCTGATCGGCGCAGAGCGCCAGGCTGCGCTCATCCGGCCCAAGCGTCGCGTAGTCCGCCGGGGTGACCGAGTCGCGGTGAGTGTGGAAGGGGCGTGCGTCCAGTCCGGCTCGTCGCAGCGCGGCAACGGCCGGTTCAAGCAACGCCGCGGCAGCCGGCGGTGTGAAGCCATAGCCGGAGGAGGTCACGTACAGCGGGCCCTGCGTTCCCTGCAGCGCGGGAAGGCTGATGCCGACCAGCGCCTGGGCAAAGCGGTCCACATGCGTGGAGTCGCCGTACTTAAAACGGGCATACCGCGGCAGCGTCACCGGGTGGGCGCGGGAGGGGCCCTGGAGCTTCCAGCCCCTGCCATGGGAGGCCAGCTGGGCCACGGCGTGGCGTTCGGTACTCACGCGCTGGCCCCCAAGGAGGTGGCGGCCGGGACGGTGGAGGCCTGGTATGCCGAGGCCTCGAACCAGGCGTGGGCCTCGGCGTACTCGGGGCGGCCCCAGAGGCCGGAGTCTGCGGCGCCGCGGGCCATCTGAGCGGCCAGTTCTGGCGGGAGCGCCTCCAGCAGCGGCGCAACCGGCTGGGTGCTGAGCGCCCACTTGAGGTAGCGGATGGTGAGGGCAAATTCCCCGGCATGCATGGCGGGCAGCAGCTGGGAGGGTTCCGTCACGACCGCGTGGTTCAGGGCGCGTTCCACGGACGGGTCCGTGGCCAGTGCTGGGGTGGCAGCGGCGACGTAGGCGGTGATGATCTCCGCCGGGTGCGAGGCCTGTGCCAAGGCACGCACCGCCGCCTGCTCGGCGAGCCCGGTGATCCGGACGTCGTCTACCAACACCACCACATCACCGTCCAGGTCCAGTCCTGGGTCCAGGGTGAAGGAGAGCGCGCTCATCTGGTCGCGGCGCTCCTGGGCCGTGGCGGAGGCGTAGTCGATGCTCGCGACCGCGCTCTTGGCGATGCGCACCACGCGCACCTGGGCGGCGGCATCTGTGCGGGTCACGGAGTTCTTGGCCGCAGAGGTCCGTGCCTCGGTGAGGCGCTGCGCCATCCTGTGCGCCAGGTGGCCACACGCCGGAAGCACGGCCAGATACGCCACGGGCAGGGTGATGCGCAGTTGAGGGTCAAGCAGGCGTGGCTCGGCGTCCAGGAGGTCCTGGGCCAGGTGATCGGCCAGCAGATTGATGCTGGGAACGTGACCGTGCTTCATGAGGGAGTAGGCGCTCAGGTCCAGCCCATCGAGCCCCTCCTGGGCGGTCGATACCGGCTGCCCCTCCGGGACTGTCAGCCCACCGGTGCCCAGGCTGGAGAGGGTGTGGCTGACGATGCGCCGGCTCATGCGCGTGCCCCGAGCCGGGCGCGTGCCTGGGTCAGGACTGCGCTGAGGAGCTGGTCTATGTGCGTGGCACCCTCCACGTTGACGTGCGCCGCGGCCAGGCCGGAGGTCTTGGCACCGGCGATGTCCGCCAGCGGGTTATCCCCCACGTGCAGAATCTGGGCGGGCGTCAGGGGGTGATCAGCCGCGGGGTTGCCCAGCTGCTGCGGGGCAACGGCGGCGAGGGCGCCAACCGTCGCGGAGAAGATAGCGGGGGAGGGCTTGGCCGCCCCACACTCGTTGGAGAACACCAGCACGCGGAAAGCTGGCAGGAGCCCATTGGCCGCGAGGGCGCGGCGCATGGTTGCGCCACCGAGCATGCCGGTGTTGCTGGTGACGGCCAACGGGAGCAGGTCACCGAGGGCAAGCAAAAGACCGGGGACGGCGTCGCTGAAGGGCTGCGGCGGGAAACGGGTCACGTGCTCAGACTGCACGGCCTCGAGTGCGGCTAAGGACGCTGCGTCCGGCGCGGGGGCAGAACTGAGCCCGGCCGCCACGGCGGAGGCGTGCATGGCGAGGACGCGCGGCACAAAGCCGACGTCGGCACCCAGCCGCTCCGCGTCGTCGTCCGCTTGACGATCAGCGCTACGGAAGGCGGCATCTGCCTGCGCGTCGCGCGCAGAGTCGATGCCAAAGGCCTGGCCAAGCATGCGAGTGCGGGCCGGCTTGAAGTCCGGATGGCTCCGGATGAGGGTACCCCAGAGGTCAAGGCTGAGCGCCTTGACCTCTGGGAGCAGATCCTGGGACTGCATGGTGGTGAACCGTCCCCCTAGGTTCGCCCGCGGATCAGCGGTGATTTGCGACGGACTGCGCAACCATGGCAGCCAGCTCGTTGGCCACGCGGCCCTGGCCCGGCTCGCCGAGTGCGGTGAAGACCCAGCCCTGCGGTCCGCGGGACACGCGGGCCATCAGCATGGCCGTGAACGGGCCGTTCGCGGAGAGGGCGTAACGGGCCAGCTCCTGGTCCCCGGAGAGGGAATCCACCACGCGCACAAACGCGTTGTCGATTTCCGAGAAGGTCTCACCGGTGTAGGAGTTGACCACGAAGTACACGTGCTGAACCCACGCCGGCAGGGCCGGAAGGTCCACCATGATGGACTCGTCGTCGCCATCGCCTGCACCCGAGCGGTTATCTCCCGTGTGAACCACGGAACCGTCGCGGGAGCGCAGCTGGCCAAAGAACACGATCTCCTGCGGGCCATTGGCGTCGCAGAGCAACGCCGAGGCGTCCAGGTCAATGTCCTTCTGGATCTGCTTCACGCCGCCAAACATGCCGCGCTTCTCAACGATCTTTGCGTCCCAGCCCAAGCCCATGCGCACACGCTGCAGCGCTGCACCATCGGCCTTTGTCAGGTTAATCGACTGGCCCTTACCAAGATTGATAGCCATGCGGTGTTCCTTTCGCAGTACTGGGTCAGGCGATGGCCGCGTGAGCGGCCTCGCGCTTGTTGGCCCGGATGGACCACATAATGGAAGCCGTAATCAGCACGATGCCTGCCATGCCGATGACGATCTCTGGGATCTCGAACTTGACGGTCACCAGGAGCATGACGGCCAGGACGCCGATGGCCCAGTGCGCGCCGTGCTCCATGTAGCGGAAGTTGCTCAAGGCGTTGTGATCCACCAGGTACACGGTCATGGAACGCACGAACAGGGCGCCGACGCCCAAGCCCATGGCGATGATGATGGGGTCCGTGGTGACAGCGAAGGCACCCAGAACACCGTCGAAGGAGAAGCTGGCATCCAGCACCTCAAGGAACATGAACATGGAGAACGCGGCCTGGCCGGTCAGCAGCATGGTGCGGCCGGTGGCCAGTGCCTCCGCGGACTTGGCCTCCATCTCTTCCTCGCGGCGCTCCTGGGCCTCTTCCATGAAGGTGGCCAGGCCGTTGACGGCAAGGAAGACCACGATGCCGAAGATGCCGGCAAGGTAGACGTCGTGACGGTGGGCGTCATCTGCGAAGAGTTCGCCGACGGCGATCAGAGCAAGCAGGGCAAACGCCACGGCGATCGCGGAGATGCGACCGATCTTCTGCAGCGGACGCTCAATCCAGGTCAGCCAGGCAACCTCGCGCTTGGTATCAAAGACGAAGTCAAGGAAGAGCATGAGCAGGAACATGCCGCCAAAGGCGGCGATGGTGGAGTGCGCGCTATTGAGGATGTACCCGTAGGTGCCGGGGGTGTTGACGTCGCCCCTGGCCATGGCCAGGTTCCACGCCTCGACGGGGTTGATGGACCCCGCCACGCTCACAATCACGAACGGGAACACCAGGCGCATGCCGAACACGGCGATCAGGATGCCGACGGTCAGGAACATCTTGCGCCAGAAGGGGCTCATCTTCATCAGATACTTGGCGTTGACCGCCGCGTTATCGAAGGAGAAGACGATCTCCAACAGGATCAGCATCAAGGTGATGATGACGACTTCCCAGGAGCCGTAGAAGTACGCCACGACCAAACACGCGAACGTGATGGCTAGGTCGACGCGGAAGAACTTAAGGAGTTGCACGGGGGCCTTTCGTCGACCGCTGGGGTGGCGGGCGGCAGGATGGAATTAAAGGGAAGGCGGGGTGTTAGCCGGCCTGAAGACCAAACTTGGCCACAACGCTCGCCAGATCGGTGGCGTCGGCCCAGCCCTGACCCACTGCGCGGAACTTCCACTCGCCTCCGCGGCGGTAGAGGTCGGCGAAGTGGACGGCCGCCTCGGTGGAGGCGTCCTCGTTGAGCTCGAACATGATGGTGGTGTCATCAGCCTGGTTGTCCGCATCAAAGAGGCGGACGTAGGCGTTGGAGACCATGCCGAAGTTTTGGCGGCGCTGAACTGCTTGATCAATGGAAACCACGATGGAAACGGTCTCTACCTCTGCGGGCACCTTGTCTAGGAACACGTCGATGGCCTCGTCATCGCCATCTCCCTCACCGGTGCGGTTGTCTCCCACGTGAGCCACGGAGCCGCTGGGGTCCGAGAGCTGGTTGTAGAAGACAAAGTGCTGATCGGAGATGGCCCGGCCGTCGGCGCCGCACAAGAAGGCGGAGGCGTCCAGGTCAAAGGGCTGCCCGTCGGTGGAGCGGGCGTCCCAGCCCAGGCCGATGCGCGCGTGCGTGAGCGCGGGCGCGGCCTTGGCCAAAGAAATGTTTCCGCCCTTGCTGAGGTTGACAACCATGCGAATCCTCCCGGATTTCATTGACCAACGTTTCCTGCCCACTATAGTCGGCCAAAATAGGCCGTCACAGTGTCAGGGGTGCTCCATAAGTCCCAATGCTTGCGGTGCGCCAAGGGCGTAGCCGAAGGCGGCAAAGGGCTCCATAATCCCGCCAGTAAATGGCCGGTTTTCCGCGCGAACCACCAAATGTCCGTCCACAACAAAGCCTGAGAAGGCCGCAACGTGCCGGACACTTCCCAGTTTCTTCACATGGGCCTCATAGCTACCTTGTGAGTAATCATCCTCCATGCGCACCACAGCAGCGGCGTCGGCCGTGAGGCCCTGCGGGGGCGTGAACACCACTAAGAAGCGCTGCAGCTGAGAGAGCAGGCGCAGGTGGATCTTGAGCGAGCGTGCCGAATAATCCACCAAGGGGTCCCGGTTGCGCACGCCCTGGGGGGCACCGATGATCCGCCCATCGGCCAGTTGCGCCACCGCTTGAACCAGGCCGGGCGTGCCAAGGCCCTCCGGCTGGCTGAAGGTCAGGTGGCCGGTGCCAGACTGCACGCGGTCAAACTGCACCACGCGCGGCCCCTGGCGCAGGTCGTCCTGCTTCCAGGTGTCGCGCACGTGCGGGAAGTGATCGGTCCAGCGCCTTGGAGCGTCCTGATCTGTTGCGCCGGCGTCCCCGGCCGGTGCCGCGTGCGCGGCCGGCTGGGACTGGGTCTGCTGGGTTTGCGTGTGCTGGGGTGCCGGCGCGGCGGCCGGCGGCTCCGGGCTGAGGTCAAGGAGGTTTCCCGGCGCCCCGGCGGGCGGGGCGGAAGGGGCCGACGGCGTGGGGCTGGCTGGCGCTGCCCCGGCGGTGGCCGGCTCTTCATCGCCGAACAGGTCCAGCAGTCCGCCGCTGGATGCGCCCCCACCGGGATTGCTCGTGCCGGAATTGCCCGCGGAGGTCGCAGCTGGGGGTGTGCCGGGACCGGCCGAAGGCGAGGGGGTGGACGGGGCCGCGGGCCCGGAGCGGGTGGCCGGCTGATCCGAGGAGAGGTCCAGGAGTCCGCCGCCGCTGGGGGGCGCAGGTGTAGATGCCGCTGCGGGCATGGACGGCGTGGCGGGCGCCGAGGGCGTGGACGACTCTGTGCGGTCGCGCGCGCGGTCACTGCGCCCAAAATCGGGGCTGGTACCCCGCTGCTGGGCGGGGGCATGGCCGCCGGGACGCACCGATCCCGCGGACGGCGCTGCGCCGTGTCCGCCGGGGCGCACGGGTTCCGCGGAGGTGGCCGCACCATGCCCGCCGGGACGCACCGGTTCCGCCGAGGATGGCGCGCTGCGCCCGGCCCGTGGCTTTCCCAGGAGGTCTGACAGGCCGCCACCAGTACCACCGCTGGTGCGGGCCGCCGAGCCGGACGCAGCGCCCGTCGCGGAAGTCGCGCCACGCGCGGGGGTGCCGCTGGCGCTGGAAGCCGGCCCTGCGGCGTCGGGCAGGGAGGGCATGGCCCGCGGGAAGCGCTGCAGGAACGCGTCCGCGCCGCTCAACGCGGCACCCCGTATTCCTCTAGGACGCCGCGCAGGCCGGCGGCGTAGCCCTGGCCCACCAGGCGGAACTTCCACTCGCCCTTGCGCTTATATAGCTCTGCGACGATGGACGCGGTTTCGCTGTGGAAGCCGAGCGCCATATTTTCCGAGGTGACCATAGTGGAGCCGGTGGAGGCGTCCGAGACCTTCACGACGCACGTCTGCAGGTTCTGGAGGGTGCGCGGCACCGAGGCGGGCAGCGCGTCGATGTAGAGCACCATCGCCAGTCGCTCCACCGAGTCCGGGACGCGGCTGAGCTGCACCCGCACCTTCTCGCCGCCCTGCATTTCAGCCCACTGCGCGGCGTCGTCCGGGGCCTGGAGCTGGTTGAAGAAGACCAGGTCCTCCTGGGAGGCGGCCTTGCCATTCGCGCCGACCAGGATCGCGGCCATGGCCAGGACGGAGTCAAAGGCCGGGTCCACCTGGCCCCATTCGATCGTCACATCCGCCGTCTGCAACTGCGGATTCTCGCGGGAGAGCGACACGTTGGCGCCGCGGGGCAGGGGGCTCATAGCCTCAGGTCACTTCCGTTGTACTTGGTATCCAGGAAATCGCCCTGCACCTGCAGGTCCTGGACGTTGTTATCCCGCACGGCCACGAGGGTCTCCTCGACCGCACTGGCGAGGTGCACCAGCTGGCGCTCCACCTGCGGCATGGACGCCGGGTCGTGGCGCGCCCGAGCGTAGGTGCGCAGCGTGGTGGGCAGGTAGTCATCCAGGATTCGCTCCAGGGTGACCGTGGCGCGGATGTCCAGCCGTTCCTCGGAGCCGGCCTGCTTCAGCACCGCTGCAACCCCGTCCAGGATGCGCCTGGCCATCACCGTGGCGAAGGGCCCCAGCTCCTCGTAGGCCTCATCCACCCGCCGGTGCACCGTCCAGGCGCGATCCGCCAGGGAATCCGAGCGCGCCTGCGGCGAACTGGACGCTCCGGCCGCTGGCCTGCTGGAGCGGAAGAAGGAGAAAACCACTGATCCCTACTCACTCTGCGCGGATGGAAGACGGATGAAAGGTGGGCGGACGGCGCAAAACGGGTGAAGGCGGCGGCAGGGGAGCCGCCGCCACACACCCGGACGTGTGCCGGTTTAGTACAGCGCGCGGCTGGCGTCGCCGCCGTCGCGGCGGCGTGAGCGCTCCAGGTAGGACTGGGACTCGTCCGCCTGCTGCTTGAGCACCTGCACCGTCTGGGCCATGGACTTGTTGGCCTCCAGGCGGAAGCGATCCACGGCGTCCATCGCGGCAAAGGTGTTCTGGAAGGCGATCTTCAGCTTCTCGATGTCGATGCTGCTGGAGGCCGCCTGCTGCTGGATGCGGGCGCCCTGCTGATTCAGGCGCTCCGCGTTCTTGGCGATCATGTCAGAGGTGGTCTGGTTGATGGCCGTGGTCTGCTCCAGCACGCGCTCCTGCTGCTTCAGCGCCTGGTCCATGGTGACGGCGACCGTCAGCGCCATGAGCGTGGTGTTCTTGGTGCGGTCAACGCCCTTGATGAGCTCGCGGTTGTTGTCGCGAATCAGGCCGTAGGCCAGGTAGCCCTGCTGGGCCACCACCAGCTGGGTCATGAGGTCCTGGTGGCGCTGACGCACGGCAAAGAGGGCGTCCTTCTCCATGGTCTGCGCGTCTTCCACGTTGCCCTGGGCGTTGAGCTCCTCCACCTTGTTGACCAGGGCCTGGTCAAGGGCGTCCGCGAGGGAGCCGTAGTCCTTGAGCTTCTGCTGCAGGTCCCAAAGCTTCTGGCGCTCGGCGTCCAGCGTCGCATTGTCCTTGCGCAGCTCATCCTGACCGGATTCAAGCGAACGCACAATGGCGTTGAGCTGGTCACGAGAGGACTCAAAGCGGGCCAGGTAATTGGTGAGCTTCTTGCCGCCGGGCAGGAACTTCAGGAACTTCTTGGGCCCGGTGATGTCCGCGCGGTTGGGGTCAAGGTCCGTGACCATGTTGCGCAGGTCCACCAGGGTGTTGCCCACGCGGTCGCCTGCCCCAGAGGTTCCGGAGCTGGCGCGGCGATCAAGCAGGGAGTTGCTCGCGGAGACGGACTGCTCAATCTCCTTGCCGCCCATCTGCGCAATCGTGTCCGCCTTGCGCTCAAAGTCAGGGGACTGCACGTTCACGGAGAGCAGGTCATCCACAAACATGGAGGCCTTCTGCTGCAGCGCCTCATTCACCTGCGGGCGCTCCGCGAGCTCGGCGCGGCTCTGCTGCACCACGACCTCTGAGCTCATGGGCTTGATGGGCTCCGGCACCGCGAGCGCAAACTCGTTCGCGGAGGCGGGCTTGTCGAGGTTGTCCAGATTAAGGTCCACGTGTCACTCCAAAGGCGCAAAAATGCCGGGCTAAATCGTTGTCAGGCTAACACGGGGACCCTGAATATTTGCCGGGCATCTGGGGTCAAGAGAAGCCGGTGATGCCGCGCACGGTCGCGGAATCCTGGGGCGTGGCGACGTAGGCTGTGCCCATGGTGAACACCGATCAGATCACGATCCGCAAGGCACGCTCGCAGGACGTGCCCCACATCAGGGACCTGGTCAAGCCGTACGCCGCCGAACGCATCCTTCTGGAGAAGGAGGCCGTGGCCTACTACGAGTCAATCCAGGAGTTCCGCGTGGCAGAGGCCGCGGACGGCACGGTCTTGGGTTGCGGCGCCGTGCACTGCATGTGGGAGGACATCGCGGAGGTGCGCACCCTGGCCGTTTCCCCGCAGGCGCGCGGGACCGGGACCGGCCACCGCATCCTGGCGGCGCTGCTGGAGGATGCCCGCGAGCTGGGGATCCACCGCGTCTTTTGCCTGACCTTTGAGGTGCCCTTTTTTGAGCAGCACGGCTTCACCGTGATGGCGGAGCAGTCCGCGGTGGCGCCCGAGGTGTTTGCGGAGCTGCTGCGTTCCGCGGATGACGGCGTGGCGGAGTTCCTTGACCTGGCGCGCGTCAAGCAGAACACCCTTGGCAATACGCGCATGATCGCTTCGCTTGATGGTGCGTCGCGGTAAGAGATTTTTCGCTGACGCGAAACGAAGAAAGAACACTGTTGTAGATGGCTTATGCGGATAGCGTGACGGTTTATTGCCTGCTGTCCTAGGAGCCACCGTGCCTGCATATCCTCCGCACTCTTCTGCGCCCACGCGGTCCACGCGGGTGAGCCGGGGCAACCGGCCTGGGCGCCAGCGGTGGTTCTGGTGGGCCCTCGCGGCCGTTGTGGCGGTGCTCTTGCTGATCTTTGCGGCGCCGCTCGTGGTGTTGCTTGCCCTGGTTCTGCTGATCGTGGGCATCGTCAAGTGGGTGCGCTCCGGCAAGGCCCAGCGTCCCGGGTCACCGCGCCCGCTGCGCGGCCCGGCCATCACGCTCACCGCCGCGAGCGCGGTGCTGCTTGTTGTGGCCAGTGGCATCACGGGCGCCCAGAATCCGCAGGAGTCCCCGCCGGTGGCGGGCCTGGTGGCAAACACAGTGCCCGACGCGCGTTCGGGCCAGAAGGCGGCCCAGTCTCCCTCCGGCGCGGCATCCTCCGGCGCAGAGGCCGCCGCTCCCGCTCAGGAGACGCTCGCGGGGCGGCTGGGGCAGTCCTGTGGCAACGACCGCGAGGCGGTCACCCTGGGGCAGGAGACCATCTACTGCGACCCCGATCAGGCCGGGGCGCTTGCCTGGGTGAGCGCGGCGGATCACGCCAGCGCCACCAAGAAGGCAGCCGAGGCCAAGCGGGCGGCTGACAAGGCGGCCGCAGACAAGAAGATCACCGCGCAGAAGAGCGCGGATCAACAGCGTGCTGATCACCAGGCTGCGGCCAAGCAGGCGGCCGCCAAGAAGTCTCAGGCCGAGCGGGCCGCCACGGTGAGGGCCGAGCGGAAGAAAGCCACCGCCCGGAAAAAGGCGGCGGCCGCGAAGGCCGAGGAGAAGAAGGCCGAGGAGGAGCGGGCCGCGAACCTGCCCAGCACGGAGGAGAACGCCTCCGTGTATTACCAGAACTGCACCGCGGTGCGTGACGCTGGGGCGGACCCGATCCGCTCCGGGGACCCCGGGTACAGCCGCAAGTTGGACCGGGATGGGGACGGCATTGCCTGTGAATAGCGCGGTCAAGGCGGCCGGTGGGAACGGGGCGGCGACGCGACGCGGTGCCCGTGTGGGGGCCGTGGCGTTCGCGCTCGTGGTGGGGCTTGGCCTCAGCTCCTGCGCTGCGACGGGGGCGTGGGACGGCGACGCCACGCAGAACAGTGACTCCACACAGAACAGCGACTCCACGCAGAGCAGCGACGCTACACCGGGTGGCGCCGTCACTCCGTCCGGCTCCCTGCCCCAGGCCGCGCCGCGCACCTGGACGGAACCCGCGGCCCCCAGCACCTGGCTTGAGCCCCAGGAGCCGGGAGCTGGCGAACCGGGCGACACAGGCGAACCTGGCAGCACGGACGAATCGGGTGCAGCCCAACGGCCTGGTTCCTCCGCCACGCGGGGTCCGGGTCCGGCGCCGGCGCCCGGGGCCGTGACGGTAGCGCAGGCGCTGGAGCAGATCCCGACCAAGGGCCGGGCGCCCAAGACCGGTTACGCGCGCGACGAGTTTGGGCGGGGGTGGAAGGACCCGGATCGCAATGGGTGCGATTCCCGCAACGACATCCTTGGCCGCGACCTGAGCGGCAAGACGTACAAGCCACGAACCCGCGAGTGTGTGGTGTTGACCGGCACCTTGGCGGACCCATACACCGGTGGGAGCATCAGCTTTCGGCGCGGATCCTCCACCTCCATGGCCGTGCAGATTGACCACGTGGTGGCTCTCTCCGACGCCTGGCAAAAGGGCGCGCAGAAACTGGACGCGGACACCCGCCTGCGCCTGGCCAACGATCCGCTGAACCTGCTGGCCGTGGACGGTCCCACCAACTCCCGCAAGTCTGACGGGGACGCGGCCACCTGGTTGCCGCCACGCAAGGCGTATCGCTGCGAGTACGTGGCCCGCCAGAGCGCCGTGAAACTGAAATACGGGCTGTGGATGACACCGGCGGAGAAGGCGGCCATCTCGCGGGTGGTGGCCTCCTGCCCGGCGCAGGCCATCCCCGCGGTGTAGCGGGAGCTGCCGGCCGCGCTTCCTAGGCCGGCAGGGTGACGCCGCCGGCGCCGTCCTGGACGGCAAGGCCGTCCGCGATGAGGCCGGTGAGGCAGCGCTGGCGTTGCTCGGCGCCCGCGGCGAGACGGCGCAGGGCGCGCCACTGCTCCGACGTTTGTTCCGGCGTCCCGCGCTGTGCGTCGAGATCCCGCGCCTGCGGTAGGGGGCCCACTGCCGTGAGCAGCGCCTCCGGTACGGAGGATTCCGCCGCGCGCAGCACCGTCATCATGGCGCCACGCACCTGGCGGTCGGTGCCCTCCCACGCCTGCCCCTTGGGCTGGTAATGCGGTGCGGGTTGCCCGGCGGCGATCCACGCGCAGCGCTGGCGCACCGGGCACACATCGCAGGAGGGGGAGCGCGCCGTGCAGATGAGCGCGCCCAACTCCATGGCCGCCGCGTTCCACAGATTGGCCTCGCGGATGCCGTCCTGGGTCTCGCGCTGGGGCATGAGCGCATCCGCCAGCCGCGCCTCCGCCCGGGTGTATGAGGGCTCCGGGAGCGCTTGGCCGGTCACGGCGCGCGCCTGAACCCGCCGAACATTGGTATCCACCACCGTGGCCGGGATGCCAAACGCAAAGCTGGAGACGGCCGCCGCGGTGTACTCGCCCACCCCGGGCAGCGCCAGCAGCTCCGCCAGGTCCGAGGGAACCCGCCCGCCGTGCACCTCCTCCAGTTCCCGCGCGCACGCGTGCAGTCGCAGGGCCCGGCGCGGGTAGCCCAGCTTTTCCCACGCCCGGACGGCCTCACCGGCGGGCTCCGCGGCCAGGTCTGCGGGGGTGGGCCAGCGGGCCATCCAGCGCTCCCAGACCGGCAGTACGCGCACCACCGGGGTCTGCTGCAGCATCACCTCTGACACCAGCACGCCCCACGGGGAGCACTCGGGCCGCCGCCACGGCAGGTCCCGGCCGTGATCGAGGAACCAAGCGTTGACCGCTGAACGTAACCCGGCGGCGTCGGTCTGGGCCAGCGCCCCGGCGGCCCCGCCCGTGGAACCCAACCCGGCGGCGTCGGGCACAGCAGGAGTCCCGGCGCTACTCGGAGAAGGCGACACGGGATTCCTTAACTGACGGGCTGGAAGGGCGGGATGGGCGCGAACCCAGCCGCGCCCGCGGACGCATCGATCCTAGTCCGCAGAGCTCGCCGAGTGAGTCCACCTGCCATGCCTGCGGCGCGGCACTCGCGGCGGACGCGCTGCGCCATTTATTCTGACGCTCATGAGCACCGGACAGGGTTCCCCCCGCCCCAGCGCGGCCGTGTACCGCCGCCGTCGACTGGTGGTGGGCGTCGGCGCGCTGCTGGTGCTTGCCCTGCTGATCTGGGGCGTCAGCTCCATCATCGGGGCCATCACCAAAGGCCCGGGCAAAGAGCAGCCGCCCGCGGCCGCTACGCAGAGCAGCCCAGCCACCAGCGCGGCCGCGTCCTCCGCCTCCCCGGCCGGGGTGAATCCGGACGGAAGCTGCCCGGCGGGCGCCGTCAAGGTGACCGCGTCAACGGACAAGCCCAGCTACGCCAGCGGGGCCAAGCCGGTGCTGATCATGACGCTGCGCAACACCCTGTCAGAGCCCTGCACCACCAACGTGGGCACCAAGGAGCAGGAATTCTTGGTGACGTCCGGCAAGGACCGGATCTTCTCCACCAAGGACTGCCAGAAGGATGCGGTGGATACCGAGTTCACGCTGGAGCCTGGCAAGGACGAGCAGGCCAAGTTCACCTGGAACCGGGCACGCTCGCTGGCCAAGTGCGCGGCGATTGACTCCACGCCCCGCGGCGGCACGTACACGCTGCAGGTCAACCTCGGAAAGACCGAATCGGAGCCGGTGCAGTTCGTCCTGAAGTAGGAGCCGGCCGGCGGCGGCGCGTTTAGCGGTAGCGCTCCAACAGGCTGTCCTCGGCAAAGCGCCCCAGGCCCTCGCGGACCGTGCGGGCGCGCTGATCGCCAATGCCCTCCACCGCGCGCAGGTCCTCGATGGATGCGGCCATGAGCTGTTGCAGGCCACCAAACTGGGAGACCACGCGCTCCACCACCGCGCGGGGCAGGTTGGTGAGCCCGGCCAGGAGCCGGAACCCCTGCGGCTGCACCGCTCGGTCCAGGACCTCTGGCCCACCGTTGAAGCCAAGCAACCTGGCCAGCCGGGTCAGGTCAACCAGCTCCGCGGCGGAGAGCTCGGAGAAGACGGCCAGGGCGGCCTCCACGTCCAGCGGCGTCTCCGAGGAGCCGGCGGTGTAGGCGGCCTCCGCGTAATCTCGCAGCACCACCTCGGGTTCGTTGCCGGACTTGATGGCCAGCTCTTCCAGCTGCAGGGCCACCAAGCGGCCGTCCGTGCCCAGCTCCAGGACGTACTGGGAGATCTCCTCGGAGATGCGCCGCACCATTTCCTGGCGCTGGAGCACCTGAACCACGTCCCGCACGGTGGCGGTGTCCTCGATCTCCTGATTGGAGAGCGTGATGGTGACCTGATCCAGGCGTTGGCGGTAGCGTTCCAGGGTCGCCAGGGCCTGGGTGGCGCGGGCCAGGATGGACTCGGAACCCTCCAGCTGGTGCCGGATCCCGCCCACGTAGATCGCGATGATCTGCATGGAGGCGGAGACGGTGATGACGGGGTGACCGGTCTGCACCGCGACGCGCTCCGCGGTGCGGTGACGGGTGCCGGACTCGGACGTGGGGATGGCAGAGTCCGGGACCAATTGCACCCCGGCCTTGTGGATCTGGGTCACGTCCTTATCCACCACGATGGCCCCGTCCATCTTGGCCAGCTCACGCAAACGCGTGGGAGAAAAATCGATCCCGATGTCAAAGCCACCGGTGCTCAGCGACTCCACCAAGCGATCCATCCCGAGCACCAGCAAGGCGCCGGTGCGCCCGCGCAGGATCCGCTCGAGGCCGTCGCGCAGTTCGGTGCCGGGGGCTACGAGCGCCAGTGTGAGGCGCAGCGTCTCCTCGGGAGTGCGTGCCATGGGGTGGGGTGACCTTCCTAGGGGGAGTGCTCCCCTCATCCTAGTGGGGCGGGCCAGGCCGGGTCACTCGATGCAGAGGCCCCGGCCTGGCCCTCACTGGGGGTCATGCGCTGAGGACGGCCGGCGCGCTCAGCGCGGTGGGCTGTCCAGGTGGGACTGTTCCAATCGCGGCGCCCTCACCATGATCCCGGCGACCGTGCCGGACGGGAAGACCGCCTCCATGGCCTCTTGCAGGGTGGTCACCTGCGCCACCCTAAAATTGGCTGGCACCTTGCCGGCGCCTTGGGGTGAGAGGGGCACGACGGCGCCGCCGAACCCCAGGCGCTCGGCTTCAGTGACGCGCTGGTTGATGTCCTGGACGGGGCGGATTTCCCCGGCGAGGCCCACCTCGCCGAACGCCACCACCCCGGGCGGGATGGGCTGTTCAAGGCAGGAGCTTGCCAGGGCAAGGGCAGTGGCAAGGTCCACCGCCGGCTCGCTGAGTTTCACGCCCCCGACCGTGGCGACGTAGCTATCCAGGGTCCCCAGGCGCAGCCCAAGCCGGGCTTGCAGCACGGCCACCAGCATGGCCACGCGGGAGGAATCCAGCCCGGAGGTGGAGCGCCGCGGCTGCCCGGCGGCCATGGGGGTGACGAGTGACTGCACCTCCGCAACCAGGGGGCGCCTGCCCTCCATCGCGACGGTGATGCAGGTGCCGGCCACGGGCTGCTTGGTGCGGGTCACAAAGAGGCGGGACGGATCATCAAGGCCCTCAATCCCGGTCTCCGTGAGGTCAAAACAGCCCACCTCATCGGTGGAGCCAAAGCGGTTCTTGGTGGCCCGCAGCAGACGCAGGCGCGAATGGCGCTCGCCGTCGAACTGACAGACCACGTCCACCAGGTGCTCCAGGAGGCGCGGGCCAGCCACCGAGCCATCCTTGGTCACGTGGCCCACCAGAAGGGTGGAGATGTTGTTGCTCTTGGCCACGTTGATGATGCTTGCAGCGACCTCTCGCACCTGGGAGACGCCACCGGCGGTGCCGTCCAACTCCGAGGAGGACAGGGTTTGGACTGAGTCGACGATGAGGAGATCAGGGCCAATGGCCTGGATCTGGCCCAGCGCCAGGCCAAGGTCACCCTCCGCGGTCAGGAACAACGTGTCCGCCAGCGCGCCGATCCGGTCCGCGCGCATCTTGACCTGCGCCGCGGATTCCTCGCCAGTGATGTAGAGGACGCGGGAGCCGGCCCGCGCGGTCCTGGCGGCCACGTCAAGGAGGAGGGTGGACTTGCCGACCCCAGGCTCCCCGGCCAGGAGGATCACGGCGCCGGGGACCAACCCGCCGCCAAGGACGCGATCCAGCTCCGTCACGCCGGTGGGGCGATAGCCGGCCGTTGCGGCATCCACCTGGCCGATGGGCTGGGCGGGGTTGGCCACGCTCGCGGCCGGCGTGGTGCGGCTGCTCACGAGCCCCACCTCATCCACGGTGCCCCACGCCTGACACTCGCCGCAGCGGCCCACCCACTTGGCGGTGGTCCAGCCGCATTCGGAGCAGCGATACCCGGGAGTCTTGGTCTTTGCTGGCATGGTCTCAGCGTAGGGCTAGGGGCCGACGCTCTGCGCCGACGTCCCAGCCTCGGGTCCCGTTTGGGCCCCGCCATTCACGTCGGCATCCGGCCCGGCACCACCGTCTGGCCCGGTACCACCGTCCGGTTCGGTGCCGACGTACGCCCCGGCCCAGCGGCGCAGGGCGGCGTACGCAGCGTTTCGCGCTGGGAGGTGAGAGAGGAAGACATCGTGCAGAGCGCCGTCGACCCGCTGAATGCTCACGGAGGCGCCAAGCCGGGTGGAGCGCTCGGCGATCTCGTTCACGACCAGCACCGAATCCGTGGTGAGCATGTCCGTGCTCCACCTGGCCAGCAGGGTGGAGCGGGCGGAGAGCAGGGAAAGCACCGGGGCGTCGATCGTGAGCCCGGTGGCCACCTGGGCGTGCCCCACCAGCACGGCGCGCAACCACCCCGGCCGCACGGCAAAGCCGCGCTCCGGGCGCCAGGACTCGTTGTAGTCCCACTCGCCCTCGAGGCGCTGATTCACGGCGCGCGAGTAAAAGCCCAGGTCCACGTTGAGCATGGGGGCGTGGGAATCCATGCGTGCCCCCATGTCCACGAGCGGCATCAGGGCGTTGCGGCCGGACTTGGAGGCCTGGAACTCCAGCCACGGCGAATTCAGGATCAGTGCGTCCGCCCGCCCGGGGTGCCGATGGGCCCAGAGGCTGAGGGTGAGGCCGCCGGTGGAGTGGCCAAGGAGGACCACCTTGCGCCCGGCCGGCCTGCTCCCCATGATGCGCAGGGCCTGGCCAATCTCGTCGTCATAGGCGGAGAGGTCCTCCACATATCCGGGGGTCTGCCAGGGCCGCAGGCTGCGCCCGTACTTGCGCAGGTCAAGGGCAAAGAAGCGGGCGCCCCAAGAGGTCAGGGTCCGGGCCAGGTCCGCCTGGAAGAAGTAGTCAGACCAGCCGTGCACGTACAGCACGTCGGCGCCAGCCAGCGGCCCGGTGCCTGCGGGCGGAAGCTCGCACCGCACCAACGTGGCCATCAGCTCGCCCTCTGAATCCACGCCGAGGGGCAACGTCAGGGTGCTGAAGTCCGGACCCAGGATGTCTGGGTGCCACGTGCCGTTGGGTGCCACAGGTGCTCAATTCTGCTGGGGTGTAGGCCGATCCTCTCATCCCCGCCTGGGCCGCGCCCCGGAACCCGCGCCCCGGAACCCGCGGCCCGGATCCCGCGCCCGTGCACCTCCTAGAACCTGGGCAGGTACTCCACCGCATCGTCGTGGCGCACCCCGGCCGCCTCCAACAGGTCAACGCAGAGTGGGCGCAGCATCATGACCACCCCAGCCACCTGGGGGTCGCCGCCACCGAGCTTGGCCGGGTCCAAGGACCCGGCCACCTCCGTGAGGCGGTCGCGCGCCTGGGCGGTGAGGTGATCGTGCCCGCTGGATGACGTGGTGGTCACCGACGCGGCCAGTGTCGCCACGGCGTCTGCCAGGCCATCCAGCGTCTCCGCCAGGTCTTCGCGCTCAGCCACGGAGAGCACGTGGTGACTCATGAGGGAGGCAATCCGGCGGCTCAGGCTGCGCACATTGCGCACCGCCAGGTCCACCTGGACCTCCATCAGGGCCAGCCGGTCGATGTCGCCGCGGTGGCGGCGGGCGGCAGGGGAGAGCCTCGTCATCTCGCTGGCGGCGGCCAACTCGCTCGCGGCGGCGTCCACCAGCGGCTGGGTGTTGCGGGCCTGCACCAGGCAATGCCACGCGCTCGCCGAGTCATCCGCCACGAGCGCGGCGGAGAGGTCCCGCAGCACCCCGCCGGTTTGCTGCAGCAGGGCGGCCAGCTCCCGTGAGGGCTGGCGGCGCGGGTCCTTGGGCCACAGGATCACGAGCAGGAGCGCCACCACTCCGCCCACGATCGCGTCAAGGGAGCGGGTAAAGGGCCCGCCCGCCGGCGCGGGGAGCAGCACCACGAGCAGGGACTGCAGGCCAAATTGCATGCTGAAGACCACGCCGGAATCCAGGAAGCGGCTGAGTGCAAGCGACACAAAAACCACCAGCGCCGCCTGCCACAGCCCGGTGCCAAAGAGCGTGAGCAGCACGTCTCCCACGGCGATGCCGAGGGTGCAACCGACCGCGACCTCCAGCGTGCGGCGCACATAGGAGGTGGAGGCAAAGTTGAGCGAAATCAGCGCGCTCGTCGCCGCAAACAGTGGCCCGGGGTGGCGCAGCACCACCTCCGCGAACCAGTAAGAGAACACGGATCCGACCGTCGCGAGCACAATCTTGGGCAGCGAGACGCGCACGCGGGTGACCCCGGCGCGGCTTCTTGCCGCGATCACCGAACGGGTCGAGGTCAGGGATGCGCGCGCCATGAACACCATCCTTGCACCGCGACGGCCCCGCGGGCGTCACGAGACGGCGCGGCTCGCGCGCTTTTTCTGCGCCCTGACGCGGCGCGTCAGGTGACGCAGGGGCACCTGCCCGACGACGCGGCGTCGGGCATGTGCCCCAGCTCACGGAGCGAACGCGAGCACAGTTCACCTGCCGTTCACCTTGACCCCCTTCGTGCTTCACCTCGCCCTCTTAGCGTCACTGTTGCAGGCCGAATCGGTCTGCCGGCCCGGGCACTGATCGTGCGCGGCAGTGGAACCTGGGAATCAACTCCCCACTTGGTTGAAAGAGGAAATACTCGTGAAGCTCAAGCGACTCGGCCAGGCGGCCGCCGTTCTTTCCATCGCGGCCCTTGGCCTCACCGCTTGCGGTCAGGCGAACAACCCGGGTGCCAGCAGCTCCGGCGCGGCCTCCGGAAGCGCCGCTGAGGGCGGCTCCCAGGTAGAGGGCACCCTCTCCGGCTCCGGCGCCACCTCCCAGGAAGCCGCCGTCACCGCGTGGCAGACCGGCCTCGCCGCCACCGCCCCGAACGTCTCCGTCCAGTACAACCCGGTTGGCTCCGGCGCCGGCCGCAAGGCCTTCCTGGCCGGCTCCGCCTCCTTCGCCGGCTCGGATGCCGCGCTGAAGCCGGAAGAGCAGGACGAGGCAAAGAAGGTGTGTGGCCCGGATGGCGCACTGAACATCCCCGCCTACATCGCCCCCGTCTCCGTGGCCTACAACCTCAAGGGTGTTGACAAGGTCCAGATGGATGCCGAGACCATCGCCTCCATCTTCACCGGCAAGATCAACAAGTGGAATGACCCGGCACTCGTCAAGCAGAACGAGGGCGTCAGCCTCCCGGACACCAAGATCACCGTGGTGCACCGCTCGGATGAGTCCGGTACCACCAAGAACTTCACCGATTACCTCACGGCCGCAGCGCCCAAGGCCTGGACCTACGACGTCGTGGAGAAGTGGCCGTCCGAGATCAACGCCGAGTCCGCTCAGGGCACCTCCGGTGTTGTGAAGCTGGCCACCACCACTGACGGCGCCATCACCTACGCCGACCTCGCAGCCACCGGCAACCTTGGCCACGTCTCCGTGAAGGTGGGCGACTCCTACCAGGAGCCCACCGAGGAGGCCGCAGCCAAGACGGTTGAGACCGCCAAGAAGGTCGAGGGCGGCAGCGCCAACGACATGGCCGTCAAGCTGGACCGCACCGCCACCACGGCCGGCACCTACCCGATCGTGCTCGTGAGCTACCACATCTTCTGCTCCACCTACAAGGATCAGAACACCGTGGACATGGTCAAGGCATTCGGCACCTACGTCACCTCGCAGGACGGCCAGAAGGCCGCCCAGGAGGCCGCCGGAGCCGCACCGCTCTCCACCTCGCTCTCCGATCAGGCCAAGAAGTCCATCGAGACCATCACGGTCGCCAAGTAGTTCAGATCCGGTGGGCGCGGCTACGGCCGCGCCCACCGGTTCGCCGGGCGCCAGCGCCCAGGATCCCCCTCACCGATCCTTCCCTCTCACCCTTCCCAGGAGTCCACGTGAGCACCACCACCGCACCTCCGGCACTGAGCTCCGGCTCATCCGGTCGCGCTGGGGACAAGTTCTTCTCCGGCCTCACCCTGGCCGCGGGCATCGTCATCCTCGCCGTCCTGGCCTTCGTGGCCGGGTTCTTGGTCCTGGAGTCCGTCCCGGCACTCTTTGCCCCGGCAGATCAGATCTCCGCAGGAACCAGCTTCTTCACCTACGTCTTCCCGATCATGATCGGGACGCTGATCACCGCGGCCATCGCGCTGCTGATCGCCACCCCTATTGCGCTGGGAGTGGCACTGTTCATCTCCCACCTGGCGCCGCGAAACCTGGCCAAGCCGGTGGGCTACGTCATTGACCTGCTGGCCGCCATCCCCTCCGTCGTTTACGGCGCGTGGGGCATGCTCGTCTTGGGGCCGCTGATGGTCCCCATGTATGACTGGCTGCACACCTACCTGGGCTGGATCCCGCTCTTTGGTGAGCCATCCACCACGGGCCGCACGCTCATGACAGCCTCCGTGGTCCTGGCCGTGATGATCCTGCCGATCATCACCGCGCTCTCCCGCGAGATCTTTGTCCAGACGCCCAAGCTGCATGAGGAAGCCGCACTGGCCCTCGGCGCCACGCGCTGGGAAATGATCCGGATGTCCGTGCTTCCCTTTGCCCGCTCCGGTGTGGTCTCCGCGATCATGCTTGGCCTGGGCCGCGCACTGGGAGAGACCATGGCAGTGACCCTGGTCCTCTCTCCCGGCATCCTCACCGCGAACCTCATCGGTTCCGGTAACCAGACCATCCCGTCGGAGATCGCACTGAACTTCCCGGAGGCCTTCGGGATGCGTCAGAACGAGCTGATCGCCGCCGGTCTGATCCTCTTCATCATCACCCTGCTGGTCAACATGGTGGCTCGCTTCATCGTGAACCGCCACAAGGAATTCTCGGGGGCCAACTGATGATCAAGGAACAGACTCCTAGCGATCCCACCAAGACAGCAGCCGGAGAGTTGAGCGCCGACGTGACCGACGTGAAAAACGCCCAGCAGGGTCCGGGACGCCGTCATGGCCGCTCCCGCCTGACCGCTGGCCAGAAGCCGCGCTGGACCGCCTGGGCCGTGGCCGGCGGCGCCCTGATCATCGCCGCCGCTCTCATGGCGCTGATCGGCTTCAACATTGCCGGTTGGCTCATCATCACCGCGATCCTCTACGTGGTGGCCATGTACGTGACCACCACCATCATGGAGAACCGCCGCAAGGCAACGGATGGCCTCTGGACCAACCTGATTGTTGGCTCCTTCCTGATTGCGCTGATCCCGCTGATCTCGGTGCTGTGGACCGTCATCAGCCACGGCACTCCCGGCCTGACCGCTCCCGGTTTCTTTGCCTCTGACATGAAGGGCGTCACGGGCATCACCGACCAGAAGACGGAGGCGGGAGATCTGCCGCTGATCGGTGGCATCAAGCACGCGCTGATGGGCACGCTGCTGATCACGCTGGCGGCGACCATCATCTCGGTGCCGATTGGCCTGCTGACCTCCATCTACCTGGTGGAATACAGCAACGACAACTCACTCTCCAAGGTCATCCGCTTCTTCGTGGACGTCATGACGGGCATCCCGTCCATCGTCGCCGGCCTCTTCGCCAGCGGCCTGATGATGTTCATCTGCCAGAAGATCCTGCAGATGCCGCCCGGCTCCAACGTCATGGGCTTCTCCGCGGCCGTTGGTCTCTCCGTGCTGATGATCCCCGTGGTGGTTCGCTCCACCGAGGAGATGCTGCGCGTGGTTCCGAACGAGCTGCGAGAGGCCTCCGCCGCCCTGGGTGTGCGCAAGTGGCGCACCACGCTGAAGGTGGTTCTTCCCACCGCCATCTCCGGTATCGCCTCCGGTATCACGCTGGCCATTGCCCGCGTGGTCGGTGAGACGGCCCCGATCCTGGTCACCGCCGGTGTGGCGCTGTCCACCAACTTCAACCTGTTCAAGGATTGGATGATGACGCTGCCGGTGTTCATTTACCGCCAGCTGATGAACCCGACCGCACCCATGGCCCCCACGGCCTCGGAGGAACGCGCCTGGGGCGCCGCCCTGGTCCTGATCATCATCGTCATGCTCCTCAATCTGCTCGCCCGCGTGGTTGCGAAGATCTTCGCTCCCAAGACCGCCGGCCGCTGAGCACCTCACAGACTCTAGACAAGGAAAAAACTCATGGCTAAGCGCATCGACGCCGTCGACCTGAATGTCTACTACGGCAAGTTCCTCGCCGTAGAGGGCGTGAACATCAACATTGAGCCCAAGTCCGTCACGGCCTTCATTGGCCCGTCCGGCTGTGGCAAAACCACCTTCCTGCGCACGCTGAACCGCATGCACGAGGTGCTGCCCGGCTCGCACGTGAAGGGCAACGTGCTCCTGGATGGGGACGACATCTACGCCCCGGGCGTGGACCCGGTGACCATCCGCTCGCAGGTGGGCATGGTGTTCCAGCGCCCCAACCCGTTCCCGACCATGTCCATCCGCGACAACGTCCTGGCCGGCTTCAAGCTCAACGGCAAGCGCATGAGCAAGTCGGACTCGGACGCCGTGGTGGAGAAGTCATTGCGCGGCGCCAACCTCTGGAATGAGGTCAAGGATCGCCTGGAGAAGCCCGGTTCCGGCCTCTCCGGTGGCCAGCAGCAGCGCCTGTGCATCGCCCGCACCATCGCGGTGGAGCCCGCCGTGATCCTCATGGACGAGCCCTGCTCCGCCCTTGACCCCATCTCCACGCTGGCCGTGGAGGACCTGATCAACGAGCTCAAGAACCAGTACACGGTCGTGATCGTCACGCACAACATGCAGCAGGCCGCGCGCGTGTCTGAGAAGACCGCGTTCTTCAACATCGCGGGCACCGGCAAGCCGGGCAAGCTCATCGAGTACGCGGAGACCTCCACGATCTTCAACAACCCGTCTGATCAGGCGACCGAGGATTACGTCTCCGGCCGCTTTGGGTGATCAATAGCTTCCCCGCACGCTCACGCGTAGCGGGGCAGGGCCCCTGGGCGCGATGCGTCTGCGGGGGATTCTGAGGGGGATCGGCGGCGGTGGGGTCTTGGACCCCACCGCCGCTCCTGTTTCTGCGGGGCAGGGACCGGGCCCCGCGGCGTCGGGCAACGGGAAGCGGGCAACGCGGCAACGCCGGGCACGACGGCGGCTGGCGGCGCGTCAGCCGGCGGCGCGTCAGTGCAAAAGGGGCGACGCCGCGAGGTACAGCACCGCTGCCAGCAGGCCGCAGACCAGCGGGGTGATGATCCAGTAGCTCATGATGCGCATGGCCGTGGCCCAGTTGACGGTGGAGTGGCTCTGATTCAGGCCGGCGCCCACCAGGCCGGCCGTGACCGCCTGCGTGGAGGAGATGGGCGCGTGCAGCACAAACGCGCCAATGAAGAGCATCCCGGCGGAGGTGATGTTGGCGGCGCCGGCGCGCAACGGGTCAAGGGTGACCAGCCGCGCGGAGAGCGTGTGCGTGATGCGCCAGCCGCCGCCGAGCACGCCGGCGGCCAGCAGCACCGCGGCGCCCACCTGCAGCCACATGACGGACCCGGAGGGCAGCTGCGCGCCCACGGTCCCCAGCGTCACCACGGAGAGGGCCACGGCCCGCTGGCCGTCCTGCAGGCCGTGGGACAGGGCCACGGCGCAGGTGCCGATGGCCTGGGCGGAGCGCCCGGCCTCGTTGGCCCTGCGGGGGGTGGAGTGGCGCACGGCCCAGACCAGCGGGACCACGATGACATATGCCAAGACGGGCGCCAGGAGGGTCGTGACCAGCATGGGCAGCAGGACCTGGCGCAGCATCAGGCCGGCCGCCTCCGCCAGCCCGAAGCCGCTGGCGAGGGCCGCCACCATGGCCGCGCCGGAGATGGCGGCGAGCACCGCGTGGGTCGAGGAGGAGGGCTGGCCCTGCCACCAGGTGAAGAGCCCCCACCCGCCGGCCACGAGGAAGCCCACCAGCAGGATCACGAGCCCGGAGGTGTGTCCGGGCAGGGCCGTGTCAAAGCGCCCCACGAGCGTGGTGGCAAAGCTGGAAAAGATCAGCGCGCCAAGCGCCGTAAAGCCGGCGACGACGGCCAGGGCCAAGTAGGGCGTCAGCGCGCGGGTGCGGACCGCTGTGGCCACGGCGTTGGAGGCGTCGTGAAAGCCGTTCAGGAATGTCACCCCGGCCAAAACGACCAGGGTAGTGCCGAGGAGTACTGTCTCCACGGCCTCAGGATTCCTTCACGAGCACGTGTCCAAGGTGATCGGCAAAGCCGAGCAGGGCCTCGGCGGCGCGGTCCAGGTCCTTGGCCAGGACCTCCTGGCGCACCACGGTGGAGATCTTCTGAATGTCTGCGAGCTCCAGGAGCCAGGCCTGCTGGGTGCGGCGCGCGCGCGAGGCAAGGCGGAGCAGGTCAAGCCAGGTGTCCTCCAGGGATTCCAGCTTGCCAAGGCCGGCCAGCGCGATGCGGCTCAGGTCTGCCTGGCGGCCCAGGATTTCCAGCAACTCCGGCACACGATCCGAGCGGGAGGCGCCGGCGAGCTGCAACAGCGGGCCGGCGCCGGCCACGGCGGAGACGGCGGAATGCAGGAGCCGGGAGAAGGCGTAAAGATCCTCGCGTGGCAACGGGTTCACAAAGGAGGTGCGCAGGTGCGTGAGGAGCGCGTAGTGAAGGTCAGAGGCCTTGATCTCGAGGTGCTCCAGCTGAGTCAGGAGCGAGCGTTCGCCGTCCTCGTCCGTCGCGAGCAGCTCGGAGTCCGCCGCCAACGTCTCTCGCAACACATCCGCGAGGGATGTGAGCAGGTCAAGGCTGCGGGTCTCGCTAGGGAACAAGCGCAGGCTCACGGGTACCTTCCGGCCGTTGACGAGGGGTCTGGGCCAGTGTACGCACCGCGGGTGAACCGGCCAGCTGGCGGTCTTCGCGGCACGAGCCACGATGGCGATGCTGAGAGGTGAGCGCGACGCCGGACCGGGAGCGCCTCACGGCGGTATACCGCTCAAGGCGGCTAAATGTGGAGCCCGGGGCTGCCGCAGCCCGACGTCGCTCCACCAGTGTTCGCGTGTCTGGCTGCCCGTGTCAATTCTGGTTCGCGGTCAGGAGAATAATCAGGCCAGGCGGCCCTTGCGCCACTCCGCAGCGGAGGCCTCAAGCTCCCTGGCCGTGTGGTTCAGGCGGGCCGCTGACTGGGTCAGGGCGGTGCCGCGGCGCTCGTCTGAGAGGTCCGCGGCGTCGGCATGCAGGGACTCTCCCAGGGACACCACGCGGCAGAAGGCGGCCGCGCGCAGCAGCGCAATGTCAAAGTCCCCAGTGAAGGCGCCCGTGAGGATGTCTGTGGTGAGGGCCACCAGCTCCTGCGGGCCGGGCGGCTCGGCAACGCCCGCCACGGCGCGGGAGACCGGTGCGTGCGCGCGGCCGTCGCGGAACCATGCGGCCAGCTGCTCTGGCGCCTGCAGCACGGTGCGTCGCAGCGCATACATGCGCCACAGGCTGCCGGGCAGGGTCACGGCGGGGGAGTGGGACCACAGCTCGGCAATGTCCTGCAGCCCGTCCGCGTCCGCCAGGCGGACCAGGCGCTCCAAGATGGCGGGGTCGGAGTTGGCGCGGCCGCGCAGCACCAGGGCGGCGGCGGTCATGTGTGCTGCCTCGGAGAGGCGGGCAGGGTCGGTGCCACCCTCGTAGCTATCGAGCATCTCGCTCGTGAAGAGGGTGGGGCGGTGGTACTGGCGCGGGGTCCCGGATGTCATCGTCTCGAAGAGTACTCCTGCCAGGCGTCTAGGCGCTGTGATGCAGGTGTGGCCCAGAAAAGGGAAGGTCCCCGGGGACCTCCTGTGCCGAGACCTTGGGAGGAGCTTCGGCACGGTGGGCCGCCACATTGGGGGTTGGACGGCCAGGGTGCCGGTAGATGGGGGTCCTACGGCACCGGTTTGTAGAATATCTTGAAATGGCGGCGGGTGGGGACTTTTTTCGCAGATTCAATACATTGTTATTTTTTCGTTCGCATGGGCTTATATTCATGGGCCAAAAATCCCCTGCCGTTCCGCGGATTCCTGAGGCTGGAGGCGGGCATCTGAGGCGGTAATCCGTGCATGAATTTTTTTCGGCGTGGGGGGTTCGGGGCGGAGGATAGTCGCGCTAATCTTATTAGCGCGGCGGGTAAAAGAATCGTAGAAATACAGGTATAAAACTCATTACATAAAGCGGCGGGGTGATGCGGCGGCAGGGGCTGGCGCGTGGATGTGGAAGAATTGTCGGCGGGCGTTCGTGCGGACACCCTCCCCGAGGGAGAGGTGGCCGTGGGCCACGATGTGGCCGCTCAGGCACTCGATTCTGAGTCCGAGTACGGATGACTTACAGTGAAGATCCCCGCTCTCGCAGGGAAAATCGCAGACCAGGGCCTATAGCTCAGCTGGTAGAGCATCGGACTTTTAATCCGCTGGTCGCGGGTTCGAACCCCGCTGGGCCCACCACTTCACGGCTGCCGCACCCGCCACCTGCGCGGGGGCGGTAGCTCTGTCTGGCCCGCTTCGCGTCAGGGTGTGAGGGCGTCGGGAATGAGCGCCCGGGCCTACCGCCTGGGACCTACCGTCGGGGCCAACCGCCTGGACCTACCGCTGCGGGCCTACCGCCTGGGACCTACCTCCGTGGCCGCAGCCCCGACCCGTACTCAATGTGCTCCTTGACCTTGCCGCCCATCAGCGTGCTCAGCGTGACCAGGTGAATGCCCTTGGCCTTGAGCTTCTTCACGATCTGCGGCACCGCGCGGACCGTGGATTCGTGGATGTCGTGCATCAGCACAATGTCGCCGGGCTTGGCCGCGGCGGCGGACGTGATGGTGGCCTTGGTGCTGCGCGTCTTCCAATCCAGTGTGTCCACGTCCCACAGCGCCAGCGGCATGCTCACCTGGCCTCGCTGGGAGCGCAGCAGATCCCCGTACGGTGGGCGCAGGAACACGGCCTTGGTCCCGCCCGAGGCCTTGGTGATGACCCGGTTGGTGCGCCCGACCTGGGAGTCCACGACCTTCTTCTTCAACCGGCTCAGCTGCGGGTGATCCCAGCTGTGATTGCCCAACTCCATACCCGCGGTGGCCTGGGCCTTGACCAGCTCCGGGTACTGCTTCACCTGCTGGCCAAGGAGGAAGAACGTGGCCTTGGCCTGGCCCGCCTCCAGGTGCTTGAGCAGCTGAGCGGTGTACGGGCCGGGGCCGTCGTCAAAGGTCAGCGCCACGCACTTGACCTTGGCGCAGTTCACCTGAGGTTCTGCCTTGGGGCTGGGCTTGCGCGCAGCAGTCGAGTGCCCCGCGGACGCTCGGGCACCGCCGGAGGATCCGCCCGCCGACGTGCTCGGCACAAAACCGAACGCCGCGCCGGGAAGGCCAGGCAGCGGCGTCGGGCGCTTGGTTGAAGGTGTGAGCGCGCCGGTGCTCGTCTGCGCAGCGGCCCTGACCAGGTCAGGGCCGGCGGTGGCGGCAAAAACGCCTGTGCCGACGCCGCTGACCGCGAGGGCGGCCGCGGTCAGTGCGGCCATGCTGGACAGGACGAAACGACGCGACAGGGGCCTACGCATGATTCCTAGTGTTTCTCGAGGGCTGGGAGCACGGCCGAGCGCCGCCCCTGGCAGAACCAGGGGCGGCGGGCTGGGCTACTTTCCGGAGATGCTCTTGGGCCGAGCGGGGTCGATGACCGACTTGGGGTCAAAGAAGTTGCTCAGCACCTTGCGCCCGTCCACGGCCGCCTTCAGCGAGATGCCGTCGATGTTGATGCGGGCCTCGCGCAGATAGCCCTTGCCCCACTGACCCCAGGCCGGGGTGGAGCCATCCACGTTGAAGTAGAAGTTGTAGCCCTGCTTCTTCAGGTAGTCATACTTGGCGCCGGAGTACTTGGGCAGGCCGGAGATGTCCGCGCCGAACGGGTAGATCAGCAGGTCCGTCTTGCCGACGATGGGCTCCACGTCAGACTTCCACTTGGACGTGTCAGCCTTGATCTGCGAGAGCGAGGACTTGGTGAAGTTGATGTGACCCCAGGCGTGTGAGGAGAACTCCCAGCCGGTGGACTTGAGCTTGTCTGCGACCTTGGTGGCCTCCGCGATGTCCGCGTCCAGGTTCTTGTTCTTGCCCTTGTAGATGCTGGGCGAGGAGCGGTAACCCAGCACGCCGTTGTACCCGGTCAGGGCCAGCACGCCCTTGTGGCCGTACGGCGCAAAATCCGGGTGCTTCTTCACGAACTCATCCACGATCGGCATCACGTCATAGTCGCCCACGGTGGTCTTCTTGGTCTCCGGGTCCGTGTACTCGTTCTTCACCGAGCCGTCCTCCGTGACCACGAGCTTGGTCGGGAAGCCATCACCCTTCATGTACTCGTAATAGGACACATCGTCGATGGAGAGAACCATTGGCTTCTTGCCCACGGGAACGTTGAGCTTGGTGGGCTTCATGTTGCCCTTGGAGTCCACGGAGGCCAGCGCGTGCGGGCTCACCAGAACGTAATCGTTGTCGTAGACCTGCTGCAGCACCTTCTTGAACTCACCCACCGTGACCATGTAGTCCAGGTAGCCGCGGCCGGACTCCGGGTCCTTGAACGCCACCTTCGGGTTCACCACGAGGGAGTGGAAGAAGAGGTGCGGAACCATCGAGTTATCCGCCCAGACCTTGGTCTTGACCTTCTTATCCAGCGGGGTGGAGACCACCTTGGTGGCCTCGTCGGAGGCCGGTGTGGTGCCATCGCTTGGCTTGGCCCCGTCGGAGGAACCGGCGGACCCACTGCCCGACGGCGCGGGGGCAGTCCCCGAGCCCTGTGCAGACGCGCTGCCGTTGGGCTGGGCGGAGGAGGAATTCTGGTCTCCGGAGGCGGTGCACCCAGCGAGTGCGAGCGCACCGGCGGCCAAGATGGCGGGCAACACTCGCAGCGAGCGACGGTTGAAAGAGAACTGCACGGGGACTCCTCATAGGGGGTACGCCTCCGACGGCATCATCGAGGCGGTGGCACCCCTAACGGTAGCCACCCCAGGTGACGGTTCGGTGCCATGTGGCTGCACCGTTGCGCAGTCGTCGCACGATCGTCGTGCAACCGTGACGATCCGGCGCGGGGGCAGGAGCTCCAGGGCTGGCCGATGTCCACCGGGTTTTCGCCGTGGGACCGATCAACGTTCGGTCGTGGGGCCAAAACCCGGTGGAAAAGCGGCGGTCAGGCCGGGGTACGGCGGATGAGCGCCCAGGAAATGAAGCCTGCTGCCGCCGCGATGACGGCAACGATGAGGCTGATCACCCAGACGGCGGTGGCGGGGGCGAGCAGGGTCGCGAGTCCGCCCCACCAGTCCAGTTTGGCGACCAGGAAGTACACGCCGATGAGGACGGCGACCATGGCGATGAGCGTGGTGGTGAGGGCCAGGGTGCCGCCTCGCTTCCAGATGGTTCCCATGCAGAAGCCCACGTTGAGCGCCATGAGCGCGGAGATGGCGTAGAGGACGAAGTAGCCGGGGTGGCCGGCCTCGCCGAGATACTCGAACGTGGCGTAATGCCCGCCCGTCCACCAGCCGTTTGTGAGGCCCTCCAACGCTCCAAAGAGCCACATGGCCGCCCCGAAGACCACGGACACCAGCCCGTAAACCAAGAGGGTGCCCAGGTAGAAGTCGCGCCGCGTGAAGGAGAGCGCTTGGGCAAACGGGAAGGTGTAGACCACGGATTGCGAGCCAACCACCAGGAGATACCAGAGCGGCGCCTGGGCTGAGCCCGCGTACAGGTTGGTATTGGGGCCGGTGGCTGCATACACCGCCGCCCACACCGCCAGCGTCAGCGCAAAGGCTCCACCCCAGACCAGCAGGGGGACCCAGACAAAGGTCTGGCGATTGGTGAGCTGGACTCTGGCCACCTTCAGGATGGGCGAGCCGGATGTACGTGGGGTCGCAAGGGTCGTCATGACGTGCCTCCTGAGAGGGTGCTGGTGTGGGCCGTGGTGGTGCTGGCCTCCGAGGCCCGCGTGAGATAAACGATGGACTGCTGCAGGGACTCGGCCGCCACGCCGACCCCCGCCGCCTCTGCTGCCGCACGGGCAGCCGCATCAAAGCGCCCCCGGACGGTGAGTTGCGTGACGGGACCCAAGTCCCGGCGAGCCAAGATCGGAAGGCCGGCAGCGGCGTCGAGCACCGCCTGCGAAGGCCCGCTCAGGGACGTGACCGCCCCGCGAACCTCCTCCACCGGCGCGTCCAAAACCAGGTGCCCGTCCTCCAGGAGCAGCACGTGCTCCAGGACGTCCGCGATCTCGTCGATCAGGTGGCTGGAGAGCACCACGGTGCGCGGGTGCTCCGCGAAATCCGCCAGCAGGTGGTCGTAAAAGACCTGCCGCGCCACCGCATCCAGGCCCAGATACGGCTCATCAAAGAACGTGAGATCCGCCCGGGACGCCAGCCCAATCACGATGCCAACCGAGCTAAATTGCCCGCGGCTGAGCTTCTTGATGCGTCGCTTGAGGGGCAGGCGCAACTCACCGACCAGCTGGTCCGCGAAGGCCTGATCCCAGTTGGGGTAGGCGATGGCGGCGGAGGCGAGCGCGTGCTTGACCGTGTAGTCGTCCGGGTACTTCTGGGACTCCTTCATGAAGCACATGCGCGCCAACGTGGCGCGGTGCTCGTAGGGTGTGTGGCCAAAAACGAGCGCGTCCCCCGCGCTGGGGAAGGCCTGCGCCGTGGCCAGGGACATGAGCGTGGACTTGCCGGCGCCGTTGCGGCCCAGCAGGCCATAGATGTGGCCTGCGGCCAAGGTGGTGGTGACGGATTCAAGGGCCGTGGTGTCGCGATAGGCCTTGCTGAGCCCACGCAATTCCAGTGCGGGTGTGGCATTCATGGCTTCTCCGAAGGGGTAATGGTGGTGGAGAGGAGCATCTGCGCCAGCTCCTCGCGGGTCATACCCAGCCGCGCGGCTTCTGCCAGCACGGGGGTGAGGAAGGTTGCCGCGAAGTCCTGCTGGCGGCGGGTGCGCAACGCCTGGCGGGCGCCGGTGGAGACGAACATGCCGATTCCTCGCTGCTTGTGCAGGACTCCGGCGTCCACTAAGAGATTCAGGCCCTTGGCGGCGGTGGCCGGGTTGATGCCGTGGAAGGCGGCGAGCTCGTTGGTGGAGGGTGCGCGCGCCCCCTCGGGGAGGGTGCCGTCCAGCACCTGCTCCTCCAGCTGCTCGGCGATCTGGAAGAAGATCGCCCGCGAATCGTCGAACATCGACTGCGTCCTTGCTTTGTTGGTTAGTTACTCGACTAATGAACCACTGAAGTGGGGTGGCTGTCAAGGGTGGGTCGTCGCTGACCCATGTCGCAGAGCGTGCAGACCCCTGAGGGAATCAGCCCCGCCCCACCACCCGATCCAGGTAGGCGTTGGCGAACATCCCGCCGGGGTCCACTTGGGCGCGCACCCGCCGGAAGTCCTCGAAGCGCGGATAAACCCGTGCCAGATCCGGCGCGTCCATGGTGTGGATCTTGCCCCAGTGGGGGCGCCCGCCGGCGGCCCGCAGGATGGGCTCCACCGCCGCGAAAAAGGGCACGTGGTCCTCCTTCACGAAGCGGTGCAGCGCAAAATAGGCGCTCTCCCGGCCGGACGCGGTGCCCAACCACGTATCGTCCGCGCCGGCCGTGCGCACCTCCACAGGGAAAGTGATCCCGGAACCACAGCCATTCACGGCGGCCATGACCTCGCGGAAGACCTCCTCAAAGTCCTCCAGGGGCACCGCGTACTCCATCTCTCTGAAGCGCGTGCGCCGCGGCGAAACGAAGATCCGGTCGGAGCGGTCCGAATACTGCCGATCCCCCATGGCCGTCGCCGCAAAACGGTTGAGTGCGGGAACGGCTCGGGGTATCGCCCTGCCCGCCTCGCAGAGAAGGCGGAGTCCGCCGTTACCCAGCAACTCGTCGTCGAGCAGGTGTTGCCGCCGTGTCAGCGGGCGCCGCGAAACCCCCGCCTCCTGGCGCATATTGCTCTTGGTCGCGGCGAGCTGGGTGTGCTGGAACCAGTAGAACTCCAGGTGATCCACCTCGCGGCTGCGCTGCACAAAGGACTCGATCATGTGCTCCAGCGGCTCGGGGTGCTCCGCCGCGGAGACCGTGAACGCCGGGACGCACTGCAGCGTGACCTCCAGCAGCACGCCGATGGCGCCAAGGCCCACGCGAGCGGCCTGGAACAGTTCGGGGTGATGCTGCGCGCTCGCCGTGAGCACCGTGCCGTCCGCCAGCGCGATCCGCACCGAGCGCAACATCCCGGAGTACCCCGTGAAGCCCAGACCCGTGCCATGCGTGCCCGTGGCCAGGGCGCCAGCGATGGACTGGCGATCAATGTCCCCCATGTTCGCCAGCGCCAGCCCGTACGGCTCCAGCGCGTCAGAAATGCGCCACACCCGCGTGCCGCCGAGCAGGGAAACCAGCCCGCTGACGGGATCAACGCGCGTGAGCCCCTGCAGCCGGTCCAGGCTGATCAGGGTTCCGTCTGTGGCCGCGATATCAGTGAAGGAATGGCCCCCGCCCACGACCTTGACCCGCCGCCCCTCGCGATGTGCGGCGCGCAGGAGCGCCAGCAGTTGGTCTTCGGTTCCCGGCTGCTCGACGCCGCTGGGTCGGGACTGCGCGCTGCGACCCCAATTGCGCCACACGCCATGGCGATCCACGAGTGCTGGCTGCTTGGCGCCGCGCTGGCCGTGCTGCGCGGAGAACCCGGTTGTCTTCATAGGAAGGCCTTTCCCTCGCCGCGGTAGGTGGGCAGCACGTCCTCGACGCTGCCGTCCCGGATGACTGCCAGCTCGTTGACTCGCTCACACAACTCTCCGGCCTTGGCGTGACGGAACCAGACGACGTCGCCCGGGTGGAGCCTGCGCGCGGCGTCGCCGACCAGCGGGGTTTGGACCTCTCCCGCGGCCTCCGTGGGGCGGTACTTGAGGCCGCGCGGCCAGGCGATGGTGGGGAGGCGATCCGCGGCCGGCGGGCCGGAGGCCACCCATCCGCCACCCAATACTGTGGCCGTTTCCGGGCTGGGGCGGCGCACCACGTCCAGGCCAAAGTGCAAGGCGTGGTGCGGTGAGAAGTGGGTGTAGTGATCAAAGAGGCCGGGGCCAAAGACCCCGGAGCCGGCGGCGACCTCCGTGATGGCGGGCTCCGCGGCCGTGGACTCGATGGATCCCGTCCCGCCTCCGTTCACAAACTCGAGCTCGGCGACCAGCCGCACGGCGGCCACGGCCTCCGCGCGGCGCTGGGCCAGCTCCTTGGAGGAGGCCGCCTGCATGGCGCGCACTGCCGCCGCGCGCGGGCCCGAGCCGGCGTTGCCCACGCCGGCCACCTGACCCTCGTAGGCCATCAGCCCCACCACCTTGAAGCCGGGGCGCCGGACCACGGCCGTGGCGAGCGCGGCGAGCTGATCTGGGCGGTGAACGGGGGAGCGGGCGGCACCGATCTGCAGGGAACGGGTGGGGCGGTAGGAGGCGTCTAACTCCAGGGCCACGCGCAGCTCGGGGTGGCCGGGGGCGGCGGTGTCGATGAAGTCCAGCTGCTCGGTCGAGTCCACCATGAGGGTGATCGCGGCGCGGGCTGGGTCGCTCGCGGCAAGCTCCCGAAGCCCGGCGGCGTCCGCCGTGGGGTAGCCGATCACCAGATTGCCGTTCCCGTGGGAAGCCAGCCAGAGGGCCTCGGGGAGGGTGAAGGCCAGGAGGCCCTCAAAAAATTCAGTGGCCAGGACGCGGTCCAGGACGCCGCGGACGCGGACGGACTTGGACGCCAGGCGCAGCGGCACCCCGGCAGCCCGGGTTCCCAGGTCCGCGACGTTTGCCTCCAGCGCCGCGGCGTCAAGGACGGCGACCGGCCGCGAGTCGAGACCCGCGGCGTGCAGGGCATCCTCGTAGCCGGCAAGGCGCGCGGCGTCTTCTCCGGGGAGGGCGGTGGTCCGGGGCACGGTGCTTCCTGACGGTCGGGGATGGAGCGAGGCTACCGGAAGGGCGGGGGGCCGGCGCCTGGTTTCCGCGGGCACGTGCATCCGCGGGTGAGCGCGAGGGCCTGCGGCGCGGTTGAATAGGGGTATGACGGATATGCACCCCGCGCGGGACTCGGTGGACCCGGACAGCCCCTTCGTGGAGATCGCTGTGGAGGTCTTCACCATGCTGGCGGACGCCACGCGGGTCAGGCTCATCCTGGCGATGCGCGGCGGCGAGGTCTCCGTGAATGAGCTCGCCGAGCGCGTGGGCAAGTCCCCGGCCGCCGTCTCTCAGCACCTGGCGAAGCTGCGCCTGGCGCACCTGGTCCACTCCCGCCAGGAGGGGAATCGCGTCTTCTACGGCCTGGCTAATCCGCACGCGGCTCGCCTGGTGGTGGACGCGTTGCAGCAGGCCGCGCACGCCACGGACAGCGTGCCGCTGGGGCACGACGAGCCGCCCGAGCACTGATCCGCTCGGACTGCGCGTCTGAGCTTGGTTGGGTCAGCACCTGCCCGACGGCGTGGGGCTGGGTGGGGTGCCCCGTGGATCCCCCGTGTTTTCGGGGATCCCCTGTCTAGTGGGCAGGGGATCCACGAAAACACGGGGGATCGTGGGTAACTCAGGGGATCCACGGCCGACGCCCGTGCCGAATCCTGTGAACCGCGTCATCTTTCCTCGCTATCTGCGCACATGCGCAGATAGCGAGGTAGAGTCCTTCCATGAGGCGTCCACCGGGGCGCCACCACGCAACACCAGAGTCCGGAGGCTCTCATGGGACACGACCACGCTCACGGCACGGCCACGACCAACCATCGCAGGCTCCTGATCGCGTTCTCGCTCACGTCTGTGGTGCTGGTGGTGGAGGTCGTTGGGGCCATCATCACGGGCTCGCTCGCCCTGCTGGTGGACGCGGCGCACATGCTGACGGATGTGCTGGGGCTCGGGCTGGCACTGGGGGCGGGGCGCCTCATCACCCGCCCGGCGACCGGGCGCTACACCTGGGGGTTCCAGCGCGCGGAGATCGTCTCCGCCACGGCCCAGGCCGCGATCCTGCTCAGCGTGGGCGTCTTTGTGCTGATCGAGGGCATTCGCCGATTGGGTGAACCCTCAGAAGTTCCCGGCGTGGGACTCATTATCTTTGGCGTGATCGGGCTGCTGGCCAATGTGATTTCGCTGCTGGTGCTGCGCGGTGGTGACAAGGCCAGCCTGAACATGCGCGCGGCAACCCTTGAGGTCCTGAACGACGCGGTGGGCTCGGTGGCCGTGTTGGTCTCCGGCATCCTGATTGTGACGATGGGCTGGACCTGGGTGGATGCGGTGGCGGGCCTGTTGATCGCCCTGCTGATCCTGCCGCGCGCCGCGAAGATCCTGTGGCAGGCCGTTCGCGTGCTGATGGAGGCCGCGCCGGAGGGGATCGAGGCCGGGGAACTCAAGGTGCACCTGGAGGAGTTGCCGCGCGTCGTGGCCGTGCATGATCTGCACGTCTCCCGCATCTCCTCCAGCACCACCGTCATGACGGCGCACGTGGTGGTGGAGGAAGCGGCCTTCCGGGACGGCGGCGCGGTGGAGATTCTGCGCAAGCTTCAAACCTGCGCCGCGGAGCATTTCGACGTGTCCTTTGAGCACTCCACCTTTCAACTGGAGCCGCCGGAGGAACAGGTGACCGAGCGCCCACTGCACGGCTAATGCGCGGCCCGGCGGCCAACAAAAGGTCACGGGCAGGTCAAGGTTCGGTATCGGAATTGTTCCCGGGGGCCAGGATCGTATTTCATCCATCCAGATGATAGACAACGGGGCTTCCGATGGATGGCGCGGATCCTGACTCCCTGATCCCCGGCGAGCCGCATTTTGCAAGGGGTCTGAGCCAGTGTGAAGCACGAATAAACCACCTTGCGCCCTGCCATCAGCGGCCTACTCTGGAATCTATGCAACGCTCCCGTGCCGCGGTTTTGGCCGCCTTCACCAGCGCTGCGCTGGTGCTGCTTGCGCCGGTAGCAGCCAACGCCGCCGCACCTTCGCGCACCGCGATGGAGCCCGGCGCAGCGACGAACCCGAGCATCATCGTGGCCACCGCGGACGCGGGCCTCAGCGCTGACGAGGACGGAAAGGTCCTGTCCTCCCTGCGTTCCGGAAACGACGAGGCCGCCAAGGATCTTGCCAAGAGCCTGCAGGGTGCCCGCCCGGATGTGGTGGTGCTGACCGGAATCGACGTCGACTCCTCCGCGGCCACCGTTGATGTGCTGCGGGAGCAGTACCTGGAAAAGGCCCAAGACGGCACCCAGCCCATTACGTACTCCTTTGTTTTTGCCCCTCAGACCAACTCGGGTGTGGCCTCCGGTGCCGACCTGGACGAAGACGGCACCGTCGGGGGTCCCGGGGACGCGCTGGGGCACGGCGCCTTTGAGGGCCAGGAATCAATGGTGGTGCTTTCGCGCCTCCCCATCGATAACTCCGCTGTGCGCACCTTTGACTCGATGCTGTGGAAGGACCTGCCCGGAAATCACGTGAAGCAGGCCGGCTACTCGTCCCTGGTCACCAGCACCTTGCCCCTGCAGTCGACGAGCCTGTGGGACGTGCCGCTGACCGTGGGTAGCTCCACCGTCCACGTCCTTGCTACCTCTGCCACTCCCGCCGGCGGATCCGAGGCCGCGGACGAGCAGCGCCACGAGGATCAGCTCAGCTTCCTGACTCGCTACTCCTCCGGAGACGCCTCCCTGAAATCCATCGTGGATGATCAGGGCCGTCCGGGCCCGCTGGCCGCCTCAGCCCGGACCGTGGTGGTGGGATCCCTGGGTGCCGACGCGGACCAGAACGATGCAGGCTCCTCCTCGGTGCAGAGTTTCCTTGACGCCGCAGGCGCAGGCACCGTGGCACCGAGCTGGGGCTCGGATCGTAGCCGCGCCGCCGCACCGTTTGTGTGGTCAGCACCCCTGCGCAAGTTGCTCGATGACAGCGCCCGTTCCACCCGCATTGGCGTGGAGGATTCCGGCCGCTTTGACTACGTGGTGCCCTCCAGCGAGATGCGCACCCAGCGCTCCGGCATGGCCAAGGCCGCCACCGATCAGCCCACGGGCGTCAGCTCGCGCCTGGTCTGGGTGAGCCTGAGCCGCTAGGCGCGTGGTCAACTCCGTGCCTCCCCGGCGCCCCGTTGTGGTGCGTTCGCGTTCCGAGCGTGAGGCGGAGGGCACGGACCTGGTCCTGATCCTTCACGGCTACGGATCCGATACCGATCGCGTGAGCGGACTCTTTGATGCGCTGCCGCCCAGCGCCACCGGCGTGGCCATCCGCGGCCCCTTTGAGATGGACGACGACGAGTACGGTTGGTTCCTGCTGGATTGGGGACTGCGCCCGGACCTGGCCCACGTGCTGGAGGCCGCGCAGCACGCCTTCACGGTGCAGGACGAGCTGGCCCCGCACCACCGCTCCGTCTCCGTGGCGGGGCATTCGCAGGGCATGGCCATGGCCACCACCATGATGCGGCTGCGCCCAGGACGCTATGCCACTGGCGTGGGGCTCTCAGGCTTTGTGGTGGACCAACCGCTGCTTGACCTTGGCGGGGGTACGGAGGCGGATCCCGTGCCGTTCTTTTGGGGTCGCGACCGCGCCGACCTGGTCATCAACCCTGACGCGCAGGACTCCGCAGGGGAGTGGTTGGAGGAACGCACGCGGCTCACCGCCCGGACGTATCCGGGCATGGGCCACGGGATCGGCGCCGAGGAGTTGCGCGACGTCGCCGCCTTTTGGCGCCTGTACCTGGGGACGTAAGCGGGTGAGCGCACGGGAACAGGGGCGCCGCTTCGCGTTGCGCGCAGAATCCCGGAACCGCCCAGGCTTGTGACCTACGCTTGCCTCACCATGAAGAAGTCAAAGCGATCACTGTCGGTGCCTCTGCAGACGCGTGAGGCCATTGCCCACCAAGTCACCGGAGCGGACGGCAAGCCAAAGCAGGGCGTCCAGAACGCCATGCTCAAGGTCCTTGGCATCCAGCGCCCGCTGGTTTTGGCGTACCTGCGCCGCTTGCGCAAACGCCACCCCAACGCGAGCGTGGTTGACCTGGCCCGCATGGCGGAGCGCGACTATCTGCGCACCGTCACCGGCACCGGGGCAGGCGGGGGAGTCGCCGCCGTCGTGCCGGGTGTGGGAACTGTTGCCTCCTTCGGTGTCTCCGCCGGCGTGGCCGTGGCCTTCCTTGAATCAAGCGCGCTGTACGCGCAGACCATTGCCGAGTTGCACGGGATCGCCGTGGAGGATCCGGAGCAGGCGCGCAACCTGGTCATGGCCGTGCTGCTGGGAGACGAGGCCGCCGGGATGATGGCCGGCGTCAGCGACCAGCTGGTTTCCGGGCCCAAGGGCATGGCCGGTTGGGGCGCCGCCTTTGGCGTGGCGACCGGCAAGGGCGGCGCGTGGTCAAGCATCGGCAAGGAATTGCAGACCCGCTTCCTGCGCCACTTCGCCGCGTCGCAGGCGGCGGGCGCCATGGGACGCGCGCTGCCGTTTGGGATCGGGGCCGCCGTGGGCGGCATCTCCAACCGCGTCCTGGGCCGGCGCGTGGTCCAGTCCACGATGTCTGCGTTTGCGGGGCTGCGCTCGCTGAACGCGGGAGAGCTCGACGCCGCTGTGGCCGGGGCCAGCCCTCACCTCGAGTCCCTGGCGCGCAAGGAACGCGAGAAGGACCTGCTTCAGCTCGAGTCGGCGCGCGGCGGTACGGCCGCCGGTGCTTCCGCGGCCGCCGGTTCGCCGACGGATGCGTCCGCGCGCGGCGAGGTGGACGCGGCGGTGGAGGCCGAGCTGCGCCGCAGACGAGAGCTCGGGGCCTAGCCGGCCAGGCGCCCCGGACGGTCAACGTCTGGGGCGGGGGCTAACTGCCCAGCACCGCGTGGGCCACGGCGAAGATGGCCAGGCCGGCCAGCGAACCCACCACCGTGCCGTTGATGCGGATGAATTGCAGATCGCGCCCCACCATGAGCTCAATGCGATCCGCGGCCTCGGCGCCGTCCCAGGAGGAGACGGTGTCGGTGATGAGCTCCGTGGCCTGGTGGCGGTAGGTGGTGACCACGTAGCTCGCGGCGTTGCGGATCCAGCCGTCGATCTTGTCCGCGAGGGGATCTCCCGCGGCCAGGCGTGTGCCAAAGTCTCGCAGCCCGGACTCGAAGGCCTGCCGCAGTGGCGACTCCGGATCCTCGGCGGCCTCCGTCAGCGAGTCCTTGAGGCGGTTCCACGCGTCAAGGGCCACCTGGTGCAGGCGGGGATCGTCGATGAAGGAGCGCTTGAGCCGCTCCACCGTCTCGATGGTCTCCGGGTCGTTTTGCATCTTGACGGCCAGGCCCTCCAGCCATTCGTCGATGGCGCGGCGCGCGGGGTGTTCCGGGTCAAGGCGCATGGTGGTGAGGAACTTGGTGAGCTCCACGTGCAGGCGCTCACCGATTAGGCGGTCCACGGAGCGCGGCAGCCAGGATGGCGAGCGGTCGGTCACCAGGTCAACGACCGTCTCGGGGTGCTCGCGTGCCCAATCAACGGCCCGGTCCACCAGCACGTCCACCGCACCTCGGTGATGCCCGTCCTCCACCAGTCGCTGCAGCAGCAGGCCAAGCGTGGAGGACCATTCCGGTTCCAGCATGTGTTTGCGCACCAGGTCCTCCGCGACGCGCTGCACGTCCGCGTCGGAGACCACGTCCAAGAGGCCGCGCACCAGGGCGGCGCCCTGCGTGGCGACCTGGTCCGCGTTGCCGGGGGTGGCCAGCCAGGCGCCGGCCTTCTTGGCAACCGTGACCTGGGCCAGCTTGGCGGTGAGCACCTCGTCGGAGAGGAAGTTTTCTTCCACGAAGTCTCCCAGGCTCTCACCGATCTGGTCCTTCTTGCGTGGGATCAGGCCCGTGTGAGGGATGGGAAGCCCGAGCGGCCGCTTGAACAGGGCCGTCACGGCGAACCAGTCTGCCAGGGCGCCCACCATGCCGCCCTCCGCTGCGGCGCGGACGTAGGCGAGCCATGGGTAGCGCTCCTGCAGGGCAAAGGCGAAGACAAAGATGATCGCGAGGCCGATGAGGGCGCCGGTCGCGATCCACTTCATGCGGTTCAGGGCCGCGCGCCGGTCCGCGTCCGTCTGGCCGGAGAGCAAGGGGAGGCTGGTCATGGCTCCATCTTCCCTCAGCCCCACTGCAGTTCACCGCGAGGACACCCGGACGCGTTAGCGTGGATGCATGCCACGATTTTTTGCTCACCGCGGTTCCTCCCACGCTTTTGCCGAGAACACGCGGGCTGCGTACCTGCAGGCCGTGCGGGATGGCGCCGACGGAATTGAATGCGATGTCCACCTGAGCGCGGACGGCCACGTGGTGTGTCACCACGACGCCACGCTCGGCCGCACCAGCGATGGCGAGGGCCATGTGCGGGAGCTGACGCTGGCCCAGCTGCGCGGCTTTGACTACAGCGGGTGGAAGGGCGCCCAGATCCCGCCGGAGTTTGGCGGCGTGGGGGATCAGCTGTGCACCCTGGTTGACCTGGTCCGCATTGCCCAGGGCGCCAAGCGGCCCATCGAGCTCGCGGTGGAGACTAAGCATCAGGACGGCGACGATCCGCGCCTGGAGCCGGCCGTCATGGAGGTGTTGGAGTCGCTGGGGTTTGACCGCGCCACGCGCCGCATCGGGGATGTGACTGTGTCCTTCATGAGTTTTGAGTCGCGCGCCGTAGACCGGCTCCTTGAGGTGGTCCCGCGCCAGGGCGTGTGCACGCTGATTGAGGACAAGGGACAGGGGTGGGAGGAAGACGCCCTGGCGGATGCCGAGGCGGCCGCCGCCGGCCCCGGCGAGTACCGGCGCCGCTTTGTTGAGTCCGCCCGGGCATTGGATCGGGGCCGCGCCGCTCTGATAGGCCCAGGCGTCGATTTTGTGCGCCAGCACGAGGACGTGGTGCGCGGCTGGCTGGAGCGGGCGGGCGCCCGGGTGTGGACGGTGGACCTGCTCGACGACGCTCGCTACCTTTTGGGGGTCGGCGTCACCGAGTTGACGAGTAACCGCCCCGCGCAGCTGCGCGCGGAGCTGGAGGCCGCCGGGCTCGCCTGAGCGCGGCGCGAAAGCGCCCCTCTCAACGTGCCCCGGCAGGCAGGTGACGCGGGCGTCATCGGTTCGCCCGCGGCGTCGGGCAATGGATAACCTGGCCGCATGACAATGCCCAAGATGACGCCAGCCGTGGCGCAGGGGCTCTCGCTGGCCGTCGCCACCGGCCTCTATGGCATCTCCTTCGGGGCGTTGGGAGTCGCGGCCGGGCTGGATGTGTGGCAGACCGTAGTGCTGTCCCTCTTCATGTTTACCGGCGGCAGCCAATTCGCCTTCATCGGCGTGCTCGCAGGCGGGGGCGGAGGCGGCCCGGCGTTTGCCGCCGGTGCGCTGCTCGGCGTGCGCAACGTGGTCTACGGGATGCAGATCAACGCCTTGGTGCGCCCCGGATACACGCCGCTGGCCGCCCACGTCACCATCGACGAATCCACCGCGACCGCGCTGACTCAGCATGATCCGGCGGAGCGCAAGCGCGGATTCTGGGTGGCCGGAATCGGTATCTGGATTCTCTGGAATGTGCTCACGTTGGTGGGGGCGCTGCTCGGCGAGGCCATGGGAGATCCCAAGGTCTGGGGCCTGGACGGCGCCGCCGTGGCCGCCTTCCTTGGCCTGCTCTGGCCGCGTCTGAAGGGCCGCGAGCCGTGGGCGCTGGCGGTCGTGGCTGGCTTGGTGACCGCGCTGGTGGTGCCGTGGGTGCCCGCCGGGGTGCCGATTCTGGTGGCGGCCGTGGTGGCCGCGCTGTGGGGTTGGTTTGTGCCGGAGCCCGGGCCAGGGGCGCCGCGGTTGCTGCGCACGCGCGCGCCGCGGGATCCGCGGGGTCCGCGCGCGCCGCGTAGCCCCCGGAACCCCCGGAGCCCCCGGAACCCCAGGGGACAAGGCGACCGGGGAGGTGCGGCATGACGCTGTGGATGTGGATCATCTTGGCGTGCGCGGTGGCGTACCTGACCAAGCTGCTTGGCTATCTGGTGTCCAGGCGCTGGCTTGAATCCGAGCGCGCGCTGCGCGTGGCTGGCTGCCTCACGATTGGGCTGCTGGCCTCGCTTCTGGTGACCAATGCCTTTGTTTCTGGCTCCTCGGTGGTGCTGGACGCGCGGCTTGGCGCCTTGATCGCCGCGGCGGTTGCGCTGATGTTGCGCGCGCCGTTCCTGGTGGTCGTGATCTCCGGAGCGGCGGCCGCGGCGTTATTGCGGCTGGCGGGGTGGGGGTAGGGCCCGCACCCCGGGCTTGGCGGCCCCCGGGCGCGGCTTAAAGATACTTAAGCGGTCTCAATATGACAGCGATTACACAAATGTGTGATCGCGCTCACGCGATCGACTAGTCTTTGAGCACGCCAACCTGCCGGTGGTCATGTTGTTGACCCGGTTTCGGGAGGCTCATCACCTACCCAGGAGGAACCCATGACCCGCAAGGGAATGCGCCGCGGCCTGACCGTCGCTGCCACCACCGTGGCCGTGTCGGCTCTGCTGCTGAGCGGCTGCGCGTCCAAGCGTGACGAAGGAACTGGCGGCTCCGGCGGCAGCGCCGAAGGAAACGTGAACTCGACCTTCTCGTTCGCCGCCTCGTCTGATCCCAAGTCCCTTGACCCGGCCTTCGCCTCTGATGGCGAGTCCTTCCGCGTTTCGCGCCAGATCTTTGAGGGTCTGGTTGGCACCAAGGCTGGCACCGCCGACCCGGCGCCGCTGCTCGCGGAGTCCTGGGAGGAGTCCTCCAAGGGCACCGTCTATGACTTCAAGCTCAAGACCGGCGTGAAGTTCCAGGACGGCACGGCATTTGACGCCAAGGCCGTCTGCGCCAACTTTGATCGCTGGTACAACTTCAAGGGGATCCAGCAGAGCGAGGGCGTGGGCTACTACTACAAGTCGCTCTTCCAGGGCTATGCGGACAAGGACACCGACAAGGCCGTCTACAAGTCCTGCGAGGCCGCCGGTGACTCCGAGGCCAAGGTCACCCTGACCCGCCCGTGGGTTGGCTTCATCCCCGCGCTGTCCCTGCCGGCCTTTGCCATGCAGTCCCCTGAGGCCATGAAGAAGTACAAGGCCGATGAGACCTCCGGCAGTGCCGATGCCCCGAAGCTGTCCCAGTATGCCCTGGGCAACCCCGTGGGTACCGGCCCCTTCAAGTTCTCTGAGTGGAAGAACGGCGACCACATCACCCTGGAGCGCAACGCCGACTACTGGGGAGACAAGGGCCAGATCGAGAAGATCATCTTCCGCGTGATCGCTGATGCCCCGGCCCGTAAGCAGGCGCTGGAGGCCAAGGAGATTGACGGCTATGACCTGGTGGGCCCCGCGGACCTGAAGGTCCTGAAGGACGCCGGCTTTAACCTGATCAACCGCGATCCGTTCAACGTTCTCTACCTTGGCATCAACTCCAAGGAGAAGGAGCTCTCCAACGTCAAGGTGCGTCAGGCCATCTCCTACGCCATCGACAAGGATGCCCTGATCAAGCAGGTCATGCCAGAGGGCACCAAGACCGCCATGGAGTTCATCCCGAGCTCGGTGCGCGGCTACACGGAGAACGTGGAGAAGTACGAGTACAACGTGGAGAAGGCCAAGGAGCTCCTCAAGGAGGCCGGCTACCCGGATGGCTTCAAGACCACGTTCTACTACCCCACGGACGTCTCCCGCCCGTACATGCCGACCCCGGCGGACACCTTCACCAACATCTCCCAGCAGCTGGATGCCGTGGGCATCAAGGTGGAGGCCAAGCCCATGAAGTGGACCGAGTACACCTCTTATGTGCAGGGCAACGACAAGCACGGCCTGCACATGCTTGGTTGGACCGGTGACTACAACGATCCCGATAACTTCGTTGGCGTCTTCTTCAACGGTGAGAAGCCCGAGTTCGGCTTCGACAACGCTGAGCTGTTCAAGAACCTTGAGGACGCTCGCCAGATGAGTGATCAGGGTGCGCAGACCAAGAAGTATGAGGAGATCATGAAGCAGATCTCCGATCTGGTTCCGGCCGTGCCGCTGGCACATCCGGTCCCGACTCTCGCCTTCAACGAGCGCGTGACGACCTACCCGGCCTCCCCGGTGCAGGACGAGGTTTACAACCAGATCAAGCTCTCCAAGTGATTCGGACGGTGTGATTGGGGGCGCCGGCGCAGGCCGCCGGCGCCCCCCTTCCCCGTTCCGATGACCTCATCGAAGGGTTATCGTGCTCAAATTCATCATCAAGCGGCTGGGGCTGCTGCTTCTCACCCTCTTTGGGCTCTCCATCCTGCTGTTTCTGTGGGTGCGTGCCCTGCCCGGCGGTCCCGCGACCGCCATGCTCGGCGAGCGTGCCACCCCGGAGGCCATCGCGGCGATTAACAAGGCGTACGGCTTTGACCGGCCCATCCTTGAGCAGTACGTGACCTACATGGGCAAGGTCATCACCGGCGACTTCGGCAACTCAACGCAGAGCCAGCGCCCGGTCCTGACCCAGTTCTTTAACCAGTTCCCGGCCACCGCGGAATTGGCCCTCTTCGCCATTCTCTTTGCGGTGCTGATCGGTATCCCGCTGGGTTACTGGGCCGCCAAGAACTACGGCAAGTGGCAGGACAACTTCTCCGTCATCCTGTCCCTGCTTGGCGTGGTCATTCCCGTCTTCTTCCTTGCCTTCATCCTCAAGTGGATCTTTGCGGTTCAGCTGGGATGGCTGCCCACCTCTGGCCGCCAGGACGTGGGCTTGGATGCCACGCATTACACCAACTTCTTCCTCTTGGACGGCCTGATCACCGCCGAATTTGATGCCGGCTGGGACGCGTTCAAGCACCTGATCCTGCCGGGTATTGCCCTGGGATCCATCCCGCTGGCGATCATCACGCGCATCACGCGCGCGGCGGTACTGGAGGTGCAGGGCGCCGACTACGTGCGCACGGCCAAGGCCAAGGGCATGACCCCCAGCATCCTGCGTGATCGCTTCATCCTGCGAAACGCCATGCTGCCGGTCGCCACCACGGTGGGCCTGCAGCTGGGCCTGCTCTTTGCCGGCGCGGTGCTGACCGAGACCGTGTTTGCCTACCAGGGCCTTGGTTATGGCATTGCACAGGCCATCACGAACGCCGACTACCCGGTGTTGCAGGCGTACATCATGTTTATTGCCGTGATCTACGCGCTGATCAACCTTGTCGTGGACCTGCTCTACGGCGTTATCGACCCGAGGGTGCGTGTGAAATGAGCGCCAACATTCCGGATCCGAACCTGCTGCCGGACGGGGCGCCGGTCACCGGCACTGCCTCCGCGGCCGTCACCGAGCCCGCCGGGAAGGCGCCCAAGAAGGATGCCGGGGATACCCGTCACTCCGATCGCGGCACCTCCATTTGGGGAGAGGCATTCCAGCGGTTGCGCCGCAGCCCCATGGCGATCAGCGGCGCCATCATCATCTTCCTGTTCATCCTGGTGGCCATCTTCGCCCCGATCCTTGCGCCCTATCCGGGCGAGGCAACGCCGGGCATGCGCCTGGTCACGCCGACCAACATTCCCGGGATCGGGACGCCCGGCTACCCGCTTGGCCTGGATAACTTTGGCGGCGACGTGGTCTCCAAGCTGATTTGGGGCGCGCGGTCCTCGCTGCTGGTGGGCGTGATCTCCACGTGCATCGGCCTGGTGGGCGGCCTGTTCCTTGGCGCGCTGGCCGGCGGTTTTGGCGGCTGGATTGACACCGTCATCATGCGCATCGTGGACATTCTGCTCTCCGTCCCGAACCTGCTCATGGCCGTCTCCATCGCGGCGATCGCGGGCCAGAGCCCGTTTGCCGTGATGATCGCCATCGGTGCCGCGCAGATCCCGGTGTTTGCCCGGTTGTTGCGCTCCTCGATGCTGCAGCAGCGCGGCGCGGACTACATCCTCGCGGCGCAGACCCTGGGCTTGGGTCGCGGCAAGATCACCATGTCTCACCTGCTGCCCAATGCGTTGGGCCCCGTGATTGTTCAGGCCACCCTGGCCCTGGCGACCGCGGTGATCGACGCGGCGGCGCTGTCCTTCCTTGGTTTGGGCGGCGGCGTGCCGCAGACGGCCGAGTGGGGGCGCATGCTCACGGTGGCGCAGAACTTCCTGTCCTCCGCGCCGCAGCTCGCGTTCCTGCCCGGTATCTGCATCGCCATCACGGCGCTGGGCTTCACCCTGCTGGGCGAGTCCCTGCGAGAGGCGTTGGACCCCAAGGCGCGCAAGCGCTGACGGTGCTGAGCTAGCGCTGCCAAGCGCACACCAAGGTGCCCGACGCCGCGGACTCACGTTCGCGGCGTCGGGCGCCTTTGCTGTGTGGCCGGGTGTGGCCGGTTGCGGCCGGCGGGTGCGCGGACCGCCCCTACGGTTCGATGAGGTTGGGGGCAAAGCGGCAGAAGTAGTCCGTGATGGGACCGTCGGACTCCCGGATGCCCACGCCAAACGCCTCCTGGTTCACCACCCAGCTCCCCAGGACCGGGTGATTGGGGCCCGCCGAGCCGGGGAAGTTGGGCAGCTCGTGGTACTGCTGGAACACGCGCTCGTTGCCGCGCCCGGCCCGGCGATACTCCTCGCCATTGGCCTGCGTGGTGCCGCCGCGAACGATCTTGATGCCGTCGCCCTCGCGCCCAAAGACCGGCTTGATCACGTAGTCGCTCATGCCGTGCGGGCCGTCCGCGTAGGCGGGCAGCAGGTTGGGATGGTTCGGGAAGAGGTGCCAGAGGGCCACGAGCAGCAGCTTGTTGGAGAGGAACATCTTCCATGGCGGCTCAATCCAGTGCGGAATCACGCCAGGGTAGTCCAGCAACAGCTGCCCAAAGTGGTCCCCCTGCTCCCCGGACATGATGTCCTCCCAGGGGTAAAGCTTAAAGATGTTGCGGATCCGCGGCTGCACCGTGCCATCCGCCAGGATGGGCCGGAAGGGCTCGTCCGCGTACATGGGATTCTCTGGCTGACCCACAAATTCGTGCGCGCCAAAGTCCCAGCCCAGCTGCTCCATCTCGATGGAGGTGGTGCGCCAGCCGGCCTTCTGCGCCATCTCCGCCATGACGGCCACGGTGTTCCAGTCCTCGCCGGAGGAATCCTGGGCCGAGTAGCCATAAAACAGGCGCGTGCCGGTTCCAGCCGCGACCGAAGCCGCCAGCTGCGTCTCCCATCGAGCGATCAGCGCGTCGTAGATGCCATTCCACTGGTCCCATACCCCGGACCCGGTGGAGAGTTTCCCGGCGCTGAGCCGTGCCAGCTCGCCGGAGGCCGTGCGATCCTGCAACCAATCCCACTGCGTGATGGCGGCCTCGATCAGGCCCGTGGGGGTGTCGCCGTTGTACTCCAGCATCTTGGCCGGGGAGCCGTCCCCGGCGTAGGCCAGATCAAAGCGCGCGTACACATCCTGCTCGCGGGCGCCGGTTGCGCCGTCGTACTCCTGCCAGGAGCGCTTGGCCAGCTCAAAGCCGCCCTCGCTCAAGCCCAGGGTGCCCAGCGCGCCGGTGGCCATGTAGGCGGCCGCCTCCAGGCACATGCGGTGCAGCTCCTCGGTCTGCGCCTCCAGCGCCTCCACCTCGGCCAGCGTGAACACGTACGCCGCGGCGTCGTTCCAATACTCCACCGCGCCAACGCCTGGCTTGTGACTCTCGGAGTAGATCAGCCCGGAGGCGTTGATGCGCTCCCGCCAACCCGGGCGAGCCGTGAACTCGAGCCGCTTCACCCTCCGAAGCCACCTTTGCCTGAGCCGCCAAAGCCGCCGCGGGACGTGCCGGAAAAAGTCTTGCCCTTCCGGTCCACGCTGGTGGAGCTCTTGCCGGCAGGGATGGTGGTGGTGCCGCCCATGGTCTTGGTCCCGACCGCCGGAATGGTGGTGCGGCCCGCGCCCAGGAGAAGGAAGTACGGGACGTAGCCGTGGCCGTGCCCGCCGGATCCGTTGCACTTCTCATCCTCCACGCGCAACTGCGTGGACTCCTCGCGGCAAATCTTGGCGTAGTCCGCCTTCGGCGTGGAGTCGTCGTTGGCGCACCCGGCCAGGGTGGTCGCGAGCACCGCGGTGACCCCGACGGAGACGGCGGTGGAGGCCCTGCGGCGGGTGGCGCTGTGCTGTGGCATGTGTCCCCTCATGCTGTGCTCCGGCGGCGCTGCTCGACGGCGTGGGGGCCAGCCGGGCGCGCAGGCGTCGGGTTTATTCGTCGTTTTGCGCTATTCTAACGCCGGATTTTGGGGACTCGATACCTGGCGTGCGGGGTGAGCCGGAGCGTTCCTCCACGTAGCGCCGGGTGACCGACATGTCCCGCTCACCGAGCCCGGCCTCCACGATCCGGGAGAAGGTCCGCTCCAGCACGGGCAAGAGGGGCGCGTCGGTTCCGGTGGCCTGAGCCACCTCGCCGGCGCAGCGCAGATCCTTGAGGAGATATTTGGCGGCGCCTGAGGGGGAGTCGTTGTGCTCCACCAGGCGCTGCTTGCGGGTGTTGAGCAGGCGGGAGCCCGCGTAGCCACCCTCCAGCAGATCCCACATGGCGCCGGCATCCAGCCCCGAGCGCTCGGCCAACACCGTGGCCTCCCCGAGAGCCAAAATGGTTGCGGAGACCACCAGCTGGTTGCAGGCCTTGGCCACCTGGCCCGCCCCCAAGGGGCCCAGGCGCACCGGCGATCCGCAGGCGGACAGGACCGACTCGGCGTGCCCGCAATCCACCTCGCCACCGCCCATCATGATGGACAGGGTGCCCTCGATGGCGCCATCCTCCCCGCCGGAGACGGGCGCATCCACGAGCCGCACCCGGCCGCCGGTGGCAGCCTCCAGCTCGGCCCCCAGGCGCCGGACGCCGGGCGCGGAGGAGGTGGAGCCCAGCAGAACCAGCAGCTCACCGTCGCGTTCCAGTGCGCCGGCCAGAACGCCGTCGGGCAGGATCTGGGAGGCGCCTACCGTCTCAGCCGCGCCAGTGTCCGCCGAGTCGGCGCCAAAAAGCACCTCGCGGGCCTGCGGCAGATCCGGAAGCATCAGCAACAACGCCCCCACGCTGGCACCCAACTCGCGATACGTGGCGTGCCAGGTGGCACCCGCGGCCACCAGCTGTGGCCGCGGCGTGCGCCCGGCCAGGTGCAGCGCGCCGTGCGCGGCCAACAGGTGCCGGGCCATGGGCTCACCCATGGCACCCAAGCCCACCACGCCGATGCCGCCGAGCATCAGCGCCGCCGTGGATTCCGTGCGCACCGACTCGGGCGTCTTCATGACATCAACCTCCGGGCCGCACGTTGCAGGACACCACCGGGGAGCGCGCTAGGCGGCCTCGGGGTCCTTCTCGATGCCCAGCTCGTTGCCGGGGATGGAGCCCAGGAGCTTGCGCGTGTACGGGTGGCGCGGGTTGGTGAAGATCTCCTCGGAGGAGGCCGCCTCCACCAGCTCGCCGTTCTTCATGACGCAGACGAAATCGGAGATGAGCCGGACCACAGCCAGGTCGTGGGAGATGAAGAGGTAGGAGAGTCCACGCTCCGCCTGCAGGTTGCCAAGCAACTTCAGGATCTGGGCCTGGACCAACACGTCCAGCGCGGAGACCGGCTCATCACAGACGATCAGTTCCGGTTCAAGGGCCAGGGCGCGGGCAATGGCCACGCGCTGGCGCTGGCCGCCGGAGAGCTCCGAGGGGTAGCGGCGCAGCATGGAAACCGGCAACGAGACCTGCTCCATGAGCTCCTTGGTGCGGGCACGGCGGCTGGCGGGTGTGCCGATCTTGTAGGCGTCCATGGGCTCCTGGATGATCCGCCCAATGGTGAACATGGGATTCAGCGAGGAGTACGGGTCCTGGAAGACCGGCTGCACGCGGCGGCGGAAGTCCTTGCGGTCCGCCTTGGAGAGCTTGAGCAGGTCCTTGCCGTCAAAGACCATGGACCCGGAGGTGGGCTCAATGAGGCCAAGCAGCATGCGCGCAGTGGTGGTCTTGCCGGAGCCGGACTCGCCCACAATCGCCACCGTGGAGCCGCGCGGGATGTCCAGGGACACGTCCTTAGCGGCGTAGAAATCCTCGCCCCGCTTGCCGCGCACCGGATAGATCTTGGTGAGGTTGTGCAGCTCCACCAGGTTGGAGGGAGCCTCAGCCGGGGCCTCCTCCTGCGCGGTCTCCTCGCGCTCATCCAGCGGGGCCGTGTAGGCACCCGGCGCCTGGCGGATCGCGGCGACGGACGGCGCGGCCTTCACGAGCGCCTGCGTGTACGGATCCTGCGGGTCCTCCAGGATCTGGCGGGCGGAACCCTGCTCCACGATCCGGCCACGGTGCATCACCACCACATCCGAGGCGCGCTCGGCGGCCAGCCCAAGGTCGTGGGTGATGAGCAAGATGGAGGTGCCAAGCTCCGTGGTCATCTGATCAATCTGGTCCAGGATCACGCGCTGGACCGTGACGTCCAGGGCGGAGGTGGGCTCATCCGCGATGAGCAGGCGCGGCTTGCAGGCCAGGCCAATGGCGATGAGCACGCGCTGGCGCAGGCCGCCGGAGAGCTCATGCGGGTAGGACTTCACCTTGGTGGCCGGGTCCGGGATGCCGGCGCGGGACATCACATCCAGCACCTGCTTCTCCACGTCCCCGCGGCCGGCCATCTTGTTGACCAGCAGCGTCTCCGCGATCTGATCGCCAATGCGCGTGACCGGGTTCAGATTGGACATGGGGTCCTGTGGGACCAGGCCAATCTGGCGCCCGCGCACGCCGCGATACTGCTTATCTGAGAACGTGGCCAGGTCCTTGCCATCAAAGTCGATGGAGCCGGACGTGATGGTGCCGTTGTCCGGGAGCAGGCCGATGATCGCCATGGCGGTGGTGGACTTGCCGGAACCGGACTCACCCACAATGGCCAGGGTCTTGCCCTGATTCAGGGTGAGGGAGGCCCCCTGCACCGCTTCCACGGTCCCGTGCTGGGTGCGGAAGGAGATGGAGAGGTCGCGGACGCTGAGCAGCGGCTTGGGCTCCGACTGCGCGGAGGAGGCCTCGGGTGTGGCGTGAGTCATAGTGCACATCTTGCCGTAAACAAGGCCGGTTGCGCAGACCCCACTTCTCACGCCACGCCGTGAGGCCTTCTGTTACTCGCCCTCCGGTGCCTGTTGCTCCCCGGAATCCCGGATCAGCTGAGCCGTCTGATCCGCGATGGCGCCCTCCTCATCGGTGGGCACCACCAGCACCTTGATGGCGGAATCCGAAGCGGAAATGACGCGCGGCTCGCGGGACTTTTCCACGTTGGCCATCCGGTCAAGCCTCACGCCGAGCGCGCCAAGGCCCTCGCAGACCCGCTCGCGGAACTGCCAGGAGTTCTCGCCAATCCCCGCGGTGAAGACGATGGCCTGCGCCCCGCCCACGGCCACGTGATAGCCGCCAATGAACTTCTGCAGCCGGTACGCGGCCATGGCCAGCGCCAGCTCCGCCTCGTCATCCCCTTCGGCCGCGGCCGCAACCACCGCGCGCATGTCATTGCTCCCGGCAATGCCCTTGAGCCCGGACTCCTGGTTGAGCATCGAGTCCAACTCCTGCGCCGTGTACTCCCCGCGCATCATGAGCTGGGTCAGGATGGACGGGTCCACATCGCCGGAGCGCGTGCCCATCACCAGGCCGGCCAGCGGCGTGTATCCCATGGACGTATCCACACTGCGCCCCGCCTTGATGGCCGTGACGGAGGCGCCGTTGCCCAGGTGGCAGATGATCCCGTCAAAGCCGCGCACCGGAGTCCCCAGCAGCTGCGCCGCGCGGCCGGTGACGTACTCCGCTGAAGTGCCGTGGAATCCGTAGCGGCGCACACCGTGCTCCGTGTAGAGCTCATTGGGCACCGCGTAGCGCCACGCGTGCTCCGGCAGCGTGCGGTGAAAGGCCGTGTCAAAGACCGCGACCTGCGGCAGCGAGGGCCACTTACGCATGATGGCGCGGATGCCAAGGGCGTTGGCGGGGTTGTGTAGGGGTGCCAGCGGGGCAAGGCGCTCAATGGCGCGCGTGATCTCGTAGTTGACCAGCACGGGCTCGGCAAAGCGCTCGCCGCCGTGCACCACGCGGTGCCCCACGGCCTCCAGCCCGGGATCCTGGCCCAGCTCCGCGACCAGCGCGGCCTCCACTAGGTCAAGCGCCGCGCCGTGATCAGGGACGTCTCCGGAGCCAATCTGCTCCACCACACCGGAGAGCAGCTGGGTGTCGCTGTCCGTCTCGCGGACCTGGTACTTCAGCGAGGACGAGCCGGAATTGATGACAAGGACGCGCACGGTTCAGGACTCCTGGGATGAGGCGGGCAAGGGGGAAAGGGTCTGCGCCTGGATCGCGGTGATGGCCACCGTGTTGACGATGTCCTGGACGGTGCAGCCGCGGGAGAGGTCGTTGATGGCCTTGTTCAGGCCCTGCAGCACCGGCCCAACGGCCACGGCGCCGGCGGACTGCTGCACCGCCTTGTAGGTGTTGTTGCCGGTGTTCAGGTCCGGGAAGACAAAGACCGTGGCCTGGCCGGCCACATCGGAACCGGGCAGCTTGGAGGCGGCGATGGAGGCGTCCACCGCGGCGTCGTACTGAATGGGACCCTCCACCGGGAAGTCGGGGTGCGTGGCGTCCACCAACTCGGTGGCCTGCCGCACCCGGTCCACGTCCTCTCCCGTGCCGGAGGTGCCGGTGGAGTAAGAGAGCATGGCCACGCGGGGCGTGACGCCAAACTGCGCGGCGGTGGCGGCGGAAGCCAGCGCGATGTCCGCGAGCTGCTCCGCGTTGGGGTTCGGGTTCACCGCGCAGTCGCCGTACACCAGCACCCGGTCCGGCAGGCACATGAGGAAGACCGAGGAGACAATCTTGACGCCGGGGCGGGTCTTGATGAACTCCAACGAGGGGCGGATGGTGTCCGCGGTGGTGTGAGCGGCGCCGGAGACCATGCCGTGCGCCAGGCCAAGGTGGACCATCATGGTGCCCCAATAGGAGCGCGAGGTCATGCGCTCGCGCGCCTGCTCAAGGGTCACTCCCTTGTGGGCGCGCAGCCGCGCGTATTCGGCGGCAAACCGTTCCGTGCGCGCGTCGCGCTCCGGGTCAATGACGCTGACCCCGGAGAGGTCAATCCCGTGCTCCTTGGCCAGGCCGGCGACCGTGGGGCCGCCCAACACGATCAGGTCGCAGATGTCGCGGCGCGCAATGATCTCCGCGGCGCGCAGGATGCGCAGGTCCTCTCCCTCCGGGAGCACCACCGTGCGGCGCGCGGTCCGGGCCGTGGCCACGATCTGGTGCAAAAAGCGCACGGGCGTCATCATCTCTGGCGCCGGGAGCTCCAGGCGGGTGAGCAGCTCCTCCTCATCCACCGCCTGGTACCAAGCCCCCAGTGCCGCCGCCGTCTTGCGGGGAATGTTGGTCGTGAGCTCGCCGCGGACCTTGGCCACCAGCGTCGTGGCCTCAAAGGTGCCCATGTCCGTGACGTACACGGGGAAGGGGGCCTCGGCTAGGAGCGGAAGCACGGAGACCTCCACCGGCCGGCGGCCCGTGACCAGGACGCCCGCGGTGGAGGGGAAGCCGGAGGTGCGGCTCGCGGCGACCGCCGTGGCGAGCACGTCGGTGCGGTCCGAGGGGGTGACCAGGAAGGTGTCATCCGACTCGAAGCGCTCCAGCAGGTAGCCCACATTCATGGCGGCGACGATGATGTGGCGGATGTCCCGATCATCCGCCGGGGTGCCCGCGATCAGGCGCGCGCCCAGCGCGGAGGCCACCTCGCCCACCGTGGGGGCCACCACGTCCTGCAGCTCCGGCACCACGTAGACCTTGCGCGCGGAGAGGCCGGGGCGCACGGTGGCGCGCAGCTGATCCACCGTCTCCGGATCCGCGCGGTTCACGATCATGGACAGCAGCGAGACGTGATCCTCATAGAAGCCATCCCGGGCCACGTCCACATCATCCGCGGCCTCCTGCGCGGACTTGCCCGCGCCGTTCACCACACCCACCACGTGGCAGCCAAGGTGATTGGCCAGGCGGGCGTTGAGCTCAAACTCGTGCGTGGAGTCGTGGCCGGTCAGGTCCGTGCCCTCCACGATGATCACGTCAGAGTTCGCGGCGACCCGTGAGTAGGCATCCAGCGCGCGCGAGTAGATTTCTTCGGTTTGCCCGGCGACCATCAGTTCGCGAGCCTCCGCGCGGGTCAGGCCCACGCCCACGCGCTCCGGCGGCAGGTCAAAGAGGCTGGACATGAGGCCAGCCGAGGGGTCCTGCGCCGGGTCCGCGGACTCGGTGATGGGACGGAAAAAGCCCACGGTGTCCGCGCGCCGGTGCAACAGGTCCCCGAGCCCCAGGACAATCAGGGACTTTCCGGCTGCTGCGGTGGTGGCGCTGACGTAGAGGCCGCGGGTCATGTGCTCTCCCTGCAATGAAAAACGGACCCGGCTCAGGCGCGCAGCCGGGCGGTGCATGGCTCCCACCTGCTCGACGCCGCGTGCCCAGGTTCCCGGGCGGCGTCGCCTACTGAGGTGTTGCCAGCAACGCTACTCGGGCGGGCGCCGCGGCGCGGCGGTGCGGCTCACATCCCGGGCGGTCGCGTGAGGTGAGATGGGTCGCTGCCCTGATCGGGTGCGGAGCTGGCGCGGCGGCCGGGGCTCGCTAGAACAGCGCCGGCTCCAGCGCCGGGTCGTAGCCCTCCAGGTCCAACAGGAACCGCTTGCGCTCCAGCCCGCCCGCGTAGCCCGTCATGGCGCCGTCTGATCCCACCACGCGGTGGCACGGAACAATGATGCTCAGCGGGTTGTGCCCCACCGACTGCCCCACGGACTGCGCGGCCTTGGGCTTGCCCATCTGCGCCGCGATGGCCCCGTAGCTGGTGACCTCCCCGGCCGGGATGGAACGCAGAATCTGCCACACCAGCTTCTGCTTGGGTGTGCCCGCCGGGTTCAGGGGCACGTCGAAGTCCGCGCGCTCCCCGGCCAGGTACGCGCCGAGTTGCTCTGCCGCGCGGTCCAGCACCGGATCCTGGCCCTGCTCCACGCGCTCGCCGAGCGTCGCGTCCGTGGGGAAGTAGCGGTGATCCTCAAACCACACGCCCGTGAGTGCCTGGCCGTCTCCGGCCAGGATGAGCGTGCCCAGTGGGGAGGTGATCAGCAGGTGCCGCGCGGTGCTCGGCGAGGCGGCGTGCAGTGTGCTTGCCATGGTGGTCTCCAGGTGATGGTCATGGTGGGGCGGTTAGCCCCAGAGGTGGAGGGCGGCGTAGGAGCGCCAGGGTCGGGTGGTGCCGAGCAGGGTTTCCAGGCCCCTGCGGTCCTGAGCCAGGCCCAGCGTACGGGCCCGCGAGAGCAGCGCGGCGTCCCCGGACAAATCCACATCGGGATCACCCACGGACCGCAGCGCCGCATACGCCAGCGTCCACGGGCCAACCCCTTTGAGCGCGCCGACGCGCTCCAGTAGCGCCGCGGTGCCGTCGCGGTCGGCCGGTTCGCCCGCCTCCGCGAGCAGGGCCAGGGTGCGCTCAAGGGCCTGCCGCCGGGCACCCGGGCCGCGGAACCAGCCCGGAAGGGTGGCCAGGGCCTCGGCTGCGCTGGGGAAGGCGAGCAGCCGGGTGGGCTCGGTGGCGGTGGCGTCCCCGTCCCTCACGGTCTGCACCAGGCGCGTGAGCTGGGCCCGCCCCGCGGCCACGGAGACCTGCTGCGTGCAGATGGCGCGCAGCAGCGATTCCGTCAGGGTGGGCTCGCCGGGCAGGCGCGCGCCTGGACGATGGGCCACAGACTCCGTGAGCCACTCATGGCGTGACAGCGAACTGTCAATCGCGGCGCTGTCCGCGTCGAGGTCAAAGAGGTGGCGTGCCGTGGCGACGGCCGCTGGGAGGTCCGCCGCGTCGTCGAGCACCAGGTGTGCGCGCAACTGCCCGGTCGAATCCACACCGATCCGGGCCTGTCCCGCGCCGCGCGGCAGGCGCAGGCCCACGCTGTAGCTCCCGGCGTCCACGCGGTCCACGCCGGGCAGTGTGCGTGCGCCAAACCAGCGCAGGAGCCCGTCGAGGTCCAGGGCGCCGCCATAACGCAGGCGCGCGCTGAGGCTGACCGGCGTGCCGGGCGCGGTGGGGCGCGGGCTGCGCCGGGCCGCCGCGCGCAGATCCCCGGGCGTGCGGGCGAAGAGCTGGTACATGGTCTCGTTGAACTGACGCACGCTGCCAAAACCGGCGGTGAAGGCGATGTCCGTGGTGGAGAGATCGGTGGAGGCCAGGAGGCGAAAGGCCGTGCGGGCACGGTGCGCGCGGGCGTGGGCCAGGGCCGGCGCGCCCGTGGACTCCGTGAGGAGCCGATTCAGCGTGCGTGCGGAGGTGCCAAGTCGTTGTGCCAACTGCGGAACGGTGCCGCCGTCCAACTCGCCGTCCTCGATCAGTGCCAGCGCTTGGCCGGTGAGCGTGGCATGCGGATCCCATCCTGCGGTGCCGGGCAGCGCCTCGGGGAAGCAACGCAGGCACGGGCGGAATCCCAGCTGCTGGGCCTGCGCGGCCGTGCGGACAAAACGCACGTTCTTGGCCTGCGGCGTGGGCGCGGGGCAGGACGGGCGGCAGTAGATCCCCGTGGAGGTGACCGCGGTGTAGAACGCGCCATCAAAGCGGGTATCGCGCGCGTCGATCGCGGCGTACATCGCATCGAAGGGCGGCAGCGTGCCGGCGGGGGTGGCGGCGACGGCGGCCGGCTGGCCTGGCGCGAGGGCTGCGGTGGGGACCATGTCTCTATGGTGCCGCGAATCCTCGCCGAGCGCTGGCGGTTTTTGGCCACGGGAATCAGGGCGTGGGCGCGGAGCGGGGCGCCCCTCGCGTTGGCGGATCCCCCGGGTATGCGAGGATCCCCCGTCTATTCGACGGGGGATCCTTGAGAACCCAGGGGATTCGCGCCAACCCAGGAGGGCCTCAGTCCTCCCGGACCTTCACGCGGAGGGCGTTCTTCCACGGATCCTCGAACAGCAGCGTGCGGCCATCGTCCTGCTGCGCCACGCCGCGCGAGGCAAGGCGCTCGCGCAGGGAACCCAGCGCCGCGTCGCTCGGCAGGAGCAGGTCAATCTCTCCCAGGCCAAGCGCCGGCGTGCGGAACATGGCGCCGCGGGACTCCCAGGTGTTGGCGGCCAGGTGGTGGTGGTAGCCGCCCACGGAGAAGAAGATGGCCTGATCCCCCAGGGTGGTGGTGACGTCAAAGCCCACCACGCCCTCGTAGAAGTCGCGCGCGGTCTTGGTGCTACCCACCTTGAGGTGGACGTGGCCCACGGAGGCCGACTGGTCCGTGCCGACGGGGTTGCTGAGGCCGGCCTCGGTGAGGTGCTCCTGGACGTAGGCGTTGGGATCCAGGTAGACGGTGCCCATGCTGATGCGGCCGTTCTCCCACGTCCAACCCTCGCGCGGGCGGTCGAAGTAGAGCTCCACGCCGTTGCCCTCTGGGTCGTCAAAGTAGAAGGCCTCGGAGACCGAATGGTCCGCGGATCCGGTGAAGTGCTGCGGGTACTTGCGCGCCACGGAGTACACCGAGGCGGCCAGGTCGGCGCGGGAGTCAAAGACGATGGCCGTGTGGAAGAGCCCGGCGGAGCCCTGCGGCGCGTGCTTCAGCGCCGGGGACTGCTCCAGGATCACGCTGGGGACCCCGTGGCGGCCCAGGATCGCCGTGCCGCCCTGCTGCGCCAGCACGGAGAGGCCAACGCCCTGGTGGTAGTAGCGGATCATGGCGTCCAGATCCGCGACGTTGAGGGTGACCGTGCCGACGTCACTGCGGGCGTCGAGCTTGTCTTGGGTGTGGATGCTCGCCATGGCGGCTCTCCTTGGAGGTCTGGGGGGATGGTCGCGGGGCGACCCGCGCACTACATTACTTGAAGCAACAAGTAATGTAGTGCGGATATTCCGCAGGGGCTCCTAGAGCCTGCGTCAGCCCTCCGCGGGTGCGGGTGCGAGCGTCGCGACCGACGCCGGATTCACCGGCAGCTCCAGCGCCTCGCGGCCGCGACCGCGCACCAACAGGTACCCAAGCGAGGCCAGCAGGATCCAGCCAAAGCCGATGTAGAGCGCCCAGATGGTGGTGGGGCTAAAGGCCTGCGCCACCAGCACAAACGCGCAAAACGCCATCGCGATCCAGCTCGTCACGGGTGCTCCGGGCATGGGGTAGACCGAGCGCTCGCCCGCCAGGCGCATCTCGCGGCGCATCCTCAGATGGGCGGCCAGGATGAACATCCACGTGGCCACCGTGGCAAAGGACGCGATGGAAGCCACCATCAAGAAGAGCGTGTCCGGAATGAGCAGGAACGCGAACAGCCCCAGCATCAGCGCCACCAGCACCACCATGACTGGGATGAGCGGCACCCCGGAGCCGTTGGCCCGCCCAAAGGACGCCGGTGCGTGGCCCTGCTTGGAGAGCCCGTACATGAGCCGTGCGGAGGCATAGGTAATGGAGTTCATGGCGGAGAGCGCGGCGGTGAGCACCACAAAGTTCACGATGTGCTGCGCGGCGGGCAGGCCAAGCGCGGAGAACACGGTGACAAAGGGGGAGGAGCTGGGATCCAACTGATTCCACGGCACCAGGCACAGGATGACCGCCAGGGAGAGCACGTAGAAGAGCAGGATGCGCACCGGCACGGAGTTCACGGCCTTGGGGATCACGTGCTCCGGGCGGTCCGCCTCACCGGCCGTGGAGCCCAGCGTTTCGATGCCGCCAAAGGAGAAGGCCACCACGCCAAGGGACATGATGATGCCCCACACGCCAAACGGCGCAAAGCCGCCCGGCTCCGCCCAGAGGTTCGTCACGGTGGGCGTATGCCCGCCAACGGACACCCCAAACACGAGCAGCGCCAGGCCGCCACCAATCATCGCGACGATCGTGGCGACCTTAATGAGAGAGAACCAGAACTCCAGCTCCCCAAAGACCCGCACCCGCAGCAGGTTCAGGCCAACGATCAGCAACATGGCGCCCGCCATCCACACCCATCCGGGGGTGCCCGGGGCCCAGAGCGCCATGTAATGCGTCACCGCCGTCATGTCCGCGATGGCGACCAGCAGCATCTCGAACACGAACGTCCACCCGGACAGGAAGCCGAAGTACGGCCCAAGGTAGCGGTGCGCATAGTTCGCGAAGGAACCCGCCACGGGGTGGCGCACGGCCATCTCACCCAACGCGCGCATCACCAAGAACACCGCGGCGCCGGCCACCAAGTAGGAGATCAGCACCGCCGGTCCGGCAGAGCGAATGGTCTCCGCGGAGCCCAGGAAGAGCCCCGTGCCCACCGCAGAGCCGATCGCAATGAAGCGCACGTGACGCATGGACAGGCCGCGCCGCAGCTCCCCGGCAGGGGTGCCGCTCGCGCCGGACCCGGCGGAAGCGGCGTCGTTCGGGGAAGAAGGCAAAGAGGGGTGGTTCACGGGAAGGAACGGTAGCGCCTCGGGGCCGCCCGCGCCGATTCGGTGCCTCCTTGTGTCGGGGCATGTGTCGGGGAGCATGTGCCGGGGCAAGTGTCGCGGCACCCGGCGCGCTCCCAGGCCAAGCACCGCCCGTGGTCACATCCGGTCGCAACCTTCATTGGGCGCGCAGACGATGAGAGTCTGTAAGACATGATCGTCGCCTTCTCCGTCTCCCCGTCCGGCATGGATCACGCCGATGGATCTGTGCACGACGCCGTGGCGTCCGCCGTGCGCGTGGTCCGCGACTCCGGCCTGCCCTTTCGCACCTCCAGCATGTTCACCGAGATTGAGGGCGACTGGGATGAGGTGATGGAGGTGGTCAAGCGCGCCACCGCGGCCGTGGCCAAGTACGGCACCCGCATCTCCCTGGTGCTCAAGGCGGACATCCGCCCGGGCCACACCGGTGAGCTCACCGGGAAGATTGACCGCCTGCAGCGGGCCATCGCCACGCAGGATCAAGAAGAACAGGGCGGCGCACAGCCGTCCCTGACCCGCGACACCCGAGCCATGTTGGGCGGCTCCGAGGCGTGAGCGCGCGGGCGGGAGAGGAGCGCATCCTGAGCACGCAGGACATGGCCACGGCCCCGTCCACGCCGGCGGAGGTGGACGCCTTTTTGCAGGCCAAGCTGGTGGACGAGTCCCCGCTGCTGGCCCGCGTGCGCGCCCGCAGCGCCGCCGCCGGCCTGGGCGCGGACGCCTCCAGCCCGGCCGAGGGCAAGTTTCTGGCGCTGCTGACCCGCCTGTGTGGCGCTCGCCGCGTCCTGGAGATTGGGACGTTGGGCGGCTACTCCGCCGCCTGGATCCTGGACGCCCTTCCGCAGGACGGGCACCTGCATTCCCTGGAGATTGACCGGGCCACAGCCGCCGTGGCCAGGGAAAACCTGGCGCTCGTTGACCCGGAGGGGGAGGGTGCCCGCTGGACCGTGGAAACCGGGCCAGCGGTCAAGGCCCTGCACCAGCTCACCTGGACGCGCCAAGCGCCCTTTGACCTGGTGTTCATCGACGCGGACAAGGCCTCCACCCGCGTGTACCTGGAGTGGGCGTTGCGTCTCACGGCCCCGGGATCCGTGGTGGTGGTTGATCAGGTGATCCGCGCCGGAGTGGTGCGGGGCGCGGAAACTGAAGCGGCGTCGTCGGGCGCTGTGTCCCAGGCGGAGGCGCGCGGCATGGCCGAGGCGCTCGAGTTGCTGCACACCGACCCGCGCTTTGACGCCACCGCACTGCAAACGGTGGGCGGCAACGGCTGGGACGGCTTCGCGATCGCCCTGGTGACCGGCGCCGCCGCGCCAGGGTCCGTGGCCCAGCGGGTGAACGTGGAGCCCATGCGCCCAGAGACCGTGCGCGGCGCCCTGGAGGTCAAGAACCTGGGGTGGCGCCAGACCTTTGAGCGCTACATCGCGGACGGCTGGCTGGACGCCATGGATTCGCGCCTGGATCAGGACGTGGCCGCGTGGCTCACCGCGCTGAAGCGCCCCGGAAACCGCACGCGCACCGCCGTCGCCGTCACCGAGGATGGGGAGGTGGTCGGCATGGCCTCCGCCGCGCCGGTCCTGGAGGAGTCTGACCGGCTCGCGACGGGCGCCAAGTGGGAGCTGTTCACCATGTACGTGGCGCGGGCCTGGCAGGGATCCGGCGTGGCCAGGCGGCTGGCGGATGCCGTGCTGGGCGACGAGCCGGCCCTGCTCTGGGTGCTGGAGGAGAATTCGCGCGCGCACGCGTTCTTCGAGAAACTCGGCTTTGCGCCAGACGGCGCCCGGGAGGAGTTGCCGGAGGAATGGTCCGGCGCGCACGACATCCGGATGGTGCGGCGGGCCTGAGCGTTCCGGCGGTGTGGCCTGCGCGGTTGGCCTAGGCTGTGGCCTACTGCGCGGCACCCGCGAAGAAGGGACACACCATGAGCCAGTCGCCCCAGAGCGCTGAGACGTTGCCCGCGGGCGTGCGGATCCGGCCCCTGACGCCCCAGGACGTTCGCGGTGCCATCGCCGTGAAGAATCGCGGCTGGCACGACGCCTATTCGGCCTGGCTCAGCGCCGAGGCGCTGGCGGGCATGGACGCCAATTTTGAGCGCACCGTGGCCGGGTGGACGGCGGCGCTGGAGGAGGGCCGCCTGCTCCCGAGCTGGGTGGCCATAGGGCCCGACGACGCCGTGGTCGGCCTGGGTAGCGGAGGTCCGGTTGAGGTGACGGCTGAGAGAGCGGGGCGGCTGGCTGGGGACTCTGCCGGCGCGGTGGCGCGCGGGGCGCGGATGGTGCGCGCCGCGCAGGCGTGAGCACACGCCGTCGGGCAGGAAGGTCGGGCAGGAAGAAAGGGTGAAAGAGATGTGGCAATCGCTCCTGGGCGATGAGGTGGGAGTCCAGCTCATGCTGCTTGGCTCGGCCTTTGTGCTGTGTTCCGTGATTGGCGTGGAGCGGCAGGTGCGGCGCAAGTCCGCCGGCTACAGCACGCACGTGCTGGTGGGGCTTGGCGCGTGCATCTTCACGCTGATTTCCGCCTACGGTTTCTCCGGGCTGGCCGGCGCAGACACCCCACACGACCCCACGCGCATCGCGGCGCAGGTGGTCTCCGGGATCGGATTCCTGGGCGCCGGCGTGATCTTCAAGGGCTCCAGCACCGTCCGCGGGCTCACCACCGCAGGATCCATCTGGATCACCGCCGCCGTGGGCATGGCCTGCGCCGCCGGCATGGTGGCGCTCGCCGCCGTGGCGACCGTGGGATACCTGATCACCCTGCTGGTCTTCGCGCCGCTGGTGCGCAAGATCCCCACGGATTCCGCAGACACAGACATCCGGGTGGTCTACACGGACGGCACCGGCGCCATGCGGCACATCCTCGAAGTGGCCTCCAGCAACGGCTTCTCCACGTCCTTTGAGGGCTCGCGCAAGACCCAAACCAAGGACGGCGCCACGGTGGTGACCGTGGACCTGCGCTTCCTTGGCGGAGCAGCCCCGCAGACCATGATTCCCGCGCTGACGGAGATCCCCGGAATGCGCAGCGTCAAGAGCACCAAGGCGCTGGCCACGGCGGAGGGCGAGGACGTCGACTAAGAGGCCGCGGTCGGTGGCTGGTGGCCGTCTCAAAGTAGGCTGGGGTGTCCGCGAGAATCCCGCGGCACGGCAGCGAAGGAGTGGCGGTTGGGACGCAAACGGGCCGGCAAAGACCAGGGTGAGCAGGCGGCGTCGAGCACCGAACAGCGCCGCCCCCGCGAGGGTACCTGGGAGACCGACACCGGCACGGTGCGGCTGGAACGCGACCCGTATTCGGCGGATGCGTGGATCGTGTTTGTGAACGGCGTGCCGTCCTCCCATGTGGACCTGGATCATCCCGAACGGCTGGACTTTGAGTACATGCGGTGGATGGCGGCGATCCTGGCGCAGCGCTGGCCGTCGCCGGAGCGCCTGCGCGTGCTGCACCTGGGCGGCGCCGGCTGCTCCATGGCGCGGTGGGTACACGTGACGCATCCGGACGCGCGGCAGGTGGTGGTGGAGCTGGATGCCAAGCTCACCGTGTTGGCGCGCGAGTGGTTCCGACTGCCCGCGGCGCCGCTGCTGCGCGTGCGCGCCGGGGACGCCGGCCAGGTGCTGCCGACGCTGACCGCGCAGACGCGGGACGTGATCATCCGCGACGTGTTCGCTGGTTCGCTCACGCCCGTGGAGTTGACCACGGCGGAGTATCACGCGGAGGCCAAGCGGGTCTTAGCGCCGGACGGCGTGTACCTGCTGAACGTGGGCGACGCCCCGGATCTGGCCCATCTTCGCGCGGAGGCGGCGGCGCTGCGCACCGTCTTTGCGCACGTGGCCGCGGTGGCGGACCCGGCCATGCTGAAAGGGCGCCGGCGCGGGAATGTGGTGGTTGCGGCCTCCGACGCACCGCTGCCGCTGGGCGCCGGGCTGACGCGCAGGCTGCTGACGGACGCGCTGCCGGCGTCGGTGTGGGACGAGGCGGAGCTGACGCGCTTCCTGCGGTGACGGGGCGCTGAGGGATTCTCCACCGGGTTTTGGACGGGTACCCGAACAACGGACGTGGTGACGGCGAAAAGCCGGTGGAGATCCCTCACAAACAGATGGGCGACGGCGCGGCGCCGGGTGTTGTCCCCACACTGTCGGGAGGCGCTGTGGTCAGGTCCGCGGCCCCACCAGCATGTGGGGATGAAGAGTTTAGTCGAGGCAAGAATTCCCGGTGACCTCCTCGTCGGTCCGGGTGATCAATCGCTCCGGAGGGCTTACCGAGCCGGGAAGTTAGTCCGTTTGGGGCCCGGCGTGTACATCGATGCCAAGACGTGGGTGGAGTTGCCCCACCACCAGCGGTTTCTGCGATTGGTGGCGGCCAAGACCCTGCGGGCCCCGGACACTGTGTACTGCGGAGAGACAGCGCTGCGCTTGGCTGGCCTGCCCACGCTCGGGGTCCCGCAGCACATTGAAGTGGCCACCGCTCGACCGATCCGCCTGGGCGTAGAGGACCCCACCTGCCGGGCGGAGGCGTCAGCGCCTCCGTGGGTTCATCGCGAGATCATGGACGTGCCGAGGGTGAAGAGGCATCATCACCCCTTTGAAACTCCCGTGAGAGTGGGGGATTTTTGGTGCGTTCCCCTCCACGAGGCGGCTGGCGAAACGATGTCGACGGCACGTTTGGGGCACGGCCTGACCGCCATCGACGGGATGCTGAGGCATGGGCCCGCGATGGGTATTTCCGCCGAACACGTGGAGGGTTGGCTTGGCGATCAGGCTGTGAAGTGCCGCAGGGTCAAGGGCTTGCAAGTGCTGGCGTTGGGACGGCCGGGAGCAGAGTCCCCGTTGGAATCGGGAAGCCGCGCGGTTATGTATCAGCACGGATTCGAGGAACCAGTGCTGCAGCAGCGACACACGGATGCCCAAGGGCTGATCGGTTTCTCGGACTTCTGGTGGGCGGAGCAACGCATCCTCGCTGAGGCGGATGGTGCCGCGAAGTACCTCGATGCGGAGATGAAGGACGGGCGGGAGAGCTGGCATGTCATTCGCGATGAGAAGCGGCGGGAGGCGCGGCTCGCGGCCGTGAGCAACCGAGTGCTGCGCTGGATGTGGGAGGACATGGCACATCCGCATCGCTTGGTGCAGCAGCTCAGTGCAGCCGGCTTGCGGAGCGATCCGCGGCGTCGGATTCGTCTGCTCTGACGCGATGTCGCTTTTCCACCGGGTTTTCGCCACTCACCCGAGCGTTGATCGGTCCTGGAGCGAAAACCCGGTGGAAACTTGCCGCGGCCTGACGGGCGGGCCCGGGATCCGCATCAGGCTAAGGGATCCGCGAGGCGGCTACGCCCCCGCGCCGGTCCAGCCGTCGATCAGGCCCATGCTGAAGAAGACCACGAACAGGCCAGCCACCACCCACATGAGCGGGTGTACCTCCTTGGCCTTGCCCTGCACCAAGCGCACGAACACGAAGGACACAAAGCCGGCGCCAATGCCGTCGGCGATGGAGTAGGTGAACGGCATCATGGCCACGGTCAGGAACGCGGGGAGCGCAATGCCCATGTCGTCCCAGTCAATGTTCTTGACCTGGCGCATCATCATGTAACCCACGCACACCAGGGCGGGCGCCACGGCCTCGAACGGCACAAAGTTGACCAGCGGGGAAAGGAACATGGCCACGATCAGCAGCAGCCCGGTGACGATGGCGGCCAGGCCGGTGCGGGCCCCCTCGCCGATTCCGGCGGAGGACTCTACGAAGATCTGGTTGGAGGACACGGAGGAGCCGCCGCCGGCGATGGCGCCGGCGGCGTCCACCAGCAGCACCTTGTTGACGTCCTCGATCTGGCCGTCCTTGTCGATGGTGCCGGCCTCCGTGGCTAGGCCAACCATGGTGCCCATGGCGTCAAAGAAGATGGAAAGCAGGATCACGAAGACCAGCAGGATCGCGGCCAGCGCGCCAAGCGAGCCGGGGGTGAACGCGGCCAGGTCCACCTTGCCGATCAGGGACAGGTCCGGCGTCTGCCACGTGAAGTTGGCTCCGGGGACTACCAGCGACCAGCCGGTCGGGTTCACGAGCGCTCCGGTGGCGTCCTTCTGCCCGCCGATGTGGAATACGGCCTCCAGGATGTTGGCCAGCACGGCGGAGACGATGATGCCGATCAGGATGGCGCCCTTGGCCTTGCGCACCAGCAGAGCAATGGTCAGCAGCAGCCCCACCGCAAAGACGAGCGTGGGCCAGCCGCTGAGCCGGCCGTTGATGCCCAGGGCGAGCGGCGTGCCGCCGGGGCGAGAGAAGCCGGCGTTGACCAGGCCAACCAGCGTGATGAAGAAGCCGATGCCCACCACAATCGCGGTCTTGAGTCCGGCGGGCACGGCGTTAAAAACGGCGGTGCGGAAGCCGGTGAGGACCAGCACAAACATGATGACGCCGGCCACCAGGACCAGTCCCATCATGGACGGCCAGCTCAGGTTGGGGTGGGTGGCCACGGTGGCGGCCACCAGCGCGTTGACGCCGAGGCCGGTCGCGATGGCGAAGGGGTGCTTGGCCCAGACGCCCATGATGATGGAGAGGATGCCGCCCACAAAGGCGGTGGCTGCGGCCACCTGGGGAATCCCCAGCTCGGTCCCGGCCCCGTCCGGGCCCACCAGGATCAGCGGGTTGAGCACCACGATGTAGGACATCGCGAAGAACGTGGCGAAGCCGCCGCGGACCTCGCGCGCCAGCGTGGAGCCGCGTTGGGAGATCTTGAAGTAGCGGTCCAGGCCGCCGCGGGCAGCGGGGGGTGCTGTGCGTGATGACATGAGCGCTAGTTTATCGGCGCGCCGTTCTTCGGGGGCAGTCCATTGCGCAGGTGAGGCGCGAATACGGCCTTTAAACCGCCACGATGTGAGCGGGATCTCGGGGGTGGGATGCGTCCTGGCGCGCTGAGGTGTTGAATGAGAGTCCCTCCAGCTGGAAGGAGTGGTCCCATGACCGCGAACAATAGCCCCCGTGAGGACAATGCCGAGGACGGCGTCCGTGAGACGCCAGGCAACGCCACGATTGTGGTGGGCGTGGACGGTTCCGAGCAGTCCTATGACGCCCTGACGTGGGCGGCAGCCGAGGCCAAGCGGCGTGATTTGGACGTCGAGGCCGTGATGTCTTATTCCATTCCCACCTTTGTTGCGACGGCCATGGACGCCGGTTACGCGGCTCTGGATGACGAGACTCTGCGCACCGGCGCGGAGCAGGTGTTGCGAGATGCGCTGGTGGAGTTGGAGCGGCGGCGTCTGTTGCCCGACGGCGATCAGTTGGTGAGCGCGGACCGCGTGCGTGCATACGTGGAGACGGGTGACGCGGCCGGCACGCTGTTGGAGTACAGCAAGAGCGCGGCGTTGGTGGTGCTTGGTGCCCGCGGGCACGGCGGCTTCATGGGCCGCCTGCTCGGTTCGGTGTCCTCCGCGGTGCCGCCGCATGCGCACTGCGCCACGGTGATTGTGCCCAGGGGTTGCCTGGATCGCGAGGACGAGGAAAACATTGTGGTGGTCGGCGTGGACGGCTCGGAGCGTGCGCGTCTTGCCATGCTCGACGCCGGTGGGGAGGCTTTGGCGCGCGGCTGCGGCCTCCGGGTGGTGTGGGCTTTGCCCCCACTCACCGGCACGCAGGCATGGGTCTCTGCCGCCATTGATCAGGAGGCTGTGGTCCAGGAGATGGAGGAGCAGCTCAATGCCGCTGCGGATTGGCTGCGCCACCACTTTGAGGGCCTGCATGTGGAGACCCGTGTGACGGTGGGTATTCCGGCGCAGGTGTTGGTGGAGGAGTCCCAGCGCGCGCGCATGGTCATCACCGGCACACGCGGGCGCGGCGGCTTTGCCGGCGTGCTGCTTGGATCCACCTCACAGAACGTGTTGCGCCTGGCCAAGAGCCCGGTGCTGGTGGTCCCGAACCGCTCGGATCAGCGAGTGGAGAACCGCCCCAACTTTGGCCCCATGCCGGACGCCGACTAGGGCAGAAGCAGCCGGGTAGCTCACCCACATAACGAAGGAAGCCGGCCCCTCAGGGGACCGGCTTCCTTCGTCTTCGCGGTGCGTTACCGCGTGGGGCCGTGACTCGGGCCGCGGCCGGCTCAGTAGCGAGCGGCCAGCGGGTAGAGGTTGTTGACCCAGCTCAGCGGCGTCGGGGAGATACCGGCGCTGGGGTTACGGGCGTGGACCACCTGACCGTTACCCATGTAGATCGCCACGTGGTACATCGAGGCGCCACCGTTGCTGGAGGAGAACACCAGGTCACCGCGCTTGAGCTGGCTCAGCGGGATGCGCTTGGGGGCGTTCTTGAACTGCGAGGTGGAGGTGCGGGTCATGCTGATCCCGGACTTCTTGAAGGCCGTCAGCGCAAAGCTGGAGCAGTCAAAGTAGCGGGGACCGTTGGCGCCGAAGATGTAGCCGTAGTAGTTGTTGGCGCCGATGTCCATGGCCCAGTCGATGGCTGCTTCCTTGCTGGAGGAAGAGCCGCCGTTGTCATCCGATGCGCGCTCGGCACGCTTCTTGGCTGCGGCGCGCTCGGCTGCCCGCTTGGCGGCGGCCTTCTTTGCTGCCTTCTGGGCGGCGGCGCGGGCCTGGGCCTTCTTCGCAGCCGCGGCCTTCTTGGCCTTGGCCTGGGCGGCGGCCTTCTGGGCGGCCTTGCGCTGCTCCGACTTCTTCTCCGCGGCAGCGGCTGCGGCCCGCTTCTGTGCCGCGGCCTTCTCCTTGGCGGCCATGGCAGCGGCGTCGGCCTTGGCCTGCTCGCGCTTCTGCTCTGCGGCCTTCTCTTCGGCTGAATCCTTGGAGTCGTTGTCTCCGGACTGCTCCTGCTCTGCCTTCTCGCGAGCGTCCTTGGCCTCCTGCGCCTTCTTCTTGGCCTCAGCGTCAGCCTTGGCCTGGGCGTCCGCCTTGGCGTCTGCCTCCTTGTCGGCCTTCTCCTGTGCTGCCTTGGCTTCCGCGGCAGCCTTGTTGGCCTTGTCCTGCTCAGCCTTCTCCGCGGCCTTCTCGGCTGCTTCCTTGGCTTCTGCGTCCTTCTGGGCCTGTGTCTTGCTGCCCGCCGACGAGCCTTCCTCTTGCCCATCGGCGGACGAATCTTCGGTGCCCGGGACGTTCGCGGGGCGGGGCAGGCCCTCCGCGGAATCATCCTTGGCCTCGGCCGCTGCCTTCTCGGCTGCGGCCTTGCGGGCTGCCTGCTCTTCTTCGGCCTTCTTGGCGGCCTCTGCCTTCATGGCGGCCTTGAGGGCCTGCTCGCGCTTGACGTTCTCGCGCTTGGTCAGCGCGGCCTCTTCCTGCTTGAACGTGGTGCCGTTGAGCACTGCGAGGCGGGCGATGAGCTGCTTGCGGGCGGAATCCTGGGCCTGCACCTCGGTGCGGTAGCCGGTGGCTTCCTTCTGTGCGTCCGCTTCGGCGTCGGTCTGCGCCTTGACTGCGCGGTCGGACTCGCGCTTGGCGGCCTCGGTGTACTTGGCCCACGCGCTGGCCAGGGCGGCGTCAGACTCGGAGGACTTGAGGTTGCGAGTGCGGGACTCGGCCAGGTTCTTCAGGGTCTGGGACCGATCCAGGGCCTTCTGGGCGTCGCCGGTGAGCAGCTCGCCAACGGACGGGTTCATGCCGCCGTTGCGGTAGCTCTCGGAGGCAATCTGGCCCACCTGCTTCTGCGACTCAGCCAGGCGCTTCTGGGCGGCTGCGGACTGGGTCGTGGCGGTGGTGGCCAGCTCCTGGCGCTTGATGGCCTTCTGCTGTGCCTCGGTGAGGGCGTCCCAGCTGCTCTGGGCGCGCTCTGCGATCTTCTCCACGGCGCTGGAGGTCGTGTCCAGTTCGCGCTGGAGGCGCTCCGCCATGGTCTTCTTGGCCGCGGGGTCCACCTTGGCGGAGTTGACCTCTGCCTCGGAGGGCACGGAGGCCACCTGGATCTGCTGGTTGGTCGCCGCGGTCAGGGCCAGGTTGGCCTGGTTGGACGGCTGGGCCAGGGAGGTGGCGCCGGTGAACGTGGCAGCAACCAAAGCGGCGGTGCCGACAGACACGCCGATGGCAAGTCGCGAAGCCATGGGGGTTCCTCACTACAGGGGGACAAGATGATGAGCGATGCTCGCTGTTTCGTGATCTAACGGTTCCGTTTGATCACAAATTGGTGAACGTCACTTGATCACCATACGGAACATGACCACCAGTGGCAACACCTGTCACATAGGCAACATAAACCACAGTTCATGCGAGCCGGGGAGCCCTCTAAACAACACGAATGTGATTTACCGAGCGGGAAGCACCCCGTCCGCCGGATCCCCTTCCCAAGTCGACCCAACTGCGAGATTATGATCGAGTAGCGCTTGAAACAATCAAGCCTAATCACCACGTTGAGGCCACACGTCGCGCTCCCCTCCGGGACGGCGCTGGCCGGGAAGGCGCCACGGCATGGCCACCACGCATATGGAACAGGAGCTGCGCTCGCAACCAGAGGTCTGGACGCGCGCCATCGGCGAGGCCAAGGAGCGCCGCGCGGTGGATCCGATCGCGCCGCAGGGCACCCGGGTCGCGGTCATTGGCTGCGGAACCTCGTGGTTCATGGCGCAGGCCTGGGCCAAGGCGCGCGAGGGCGCGGGGGAGGGCCTCGCTGACGCCTTCTCCGCCTCCGAATCCGACCTGGAGCTGCGCGTGGGTGACTACGATCTCCTCGTGGCCATCACGCGCTCCGGCACCACCACTGAGGTCCTGGAGGTGCTGGCGCAGCTCAAGGGCAAGATCCCGACGGTGGCGCTCATCGGTGATACCGACACCCCCATCGTGACCTTGGCGGATCGCATCGTTGCCTTGCCGTATGCAGATGAGAAGTCCGTGGTGCAGACGCGCTTCGCGACCACCGCCCTGGCCTACCTCCTCACGGACTCCGGCCTGGACCTGGGCACGGCGGTGGCGGATGCCGCGGCGGCCGTGGACGCGCCCACCCCGCAGGACCTCATCGACGCGGAGCAGTTCACCTTCCTTGGCCGCGGCTGGACCTTTGGCCTGGCCAATGAGGCGGCGCTGAAGATGCGTGAGGCCGTGCAGGGCTGGACCGAGTCCTACCCGGCCAAGGAGTATCGCCACGGCCCCATCGCCATCGCCGGCCCGCGCCGCGTCACCTGGATGCTGGGGGACGGGCCCTCCGCGTTGCGCGGCGAGGTGGAGGTCACCGGCGGCACCTATCTGCATCACCCCGAGGTGCACCCGCTCGCGGAGCTGGCCCGCGTGCACAAGGTGACGTTGGACCGGGCGCTGGCCCGCGGCCTGAATCCTGACGAGCCGCGCCACCTCACGCGCTCCATCATTCTTGACGGTGACGATGCCTGAGGCGCCGGGCCCCCTGCTGCTCTTTGACGTGGGTGGGACGGACGTCAAGGCGGCGGTGGCCCACGGCCCGGATGGCGTCCTTGGCCCCGTCACCCGCGTGCCGGTCCAGGTCGGGGACGCGAGCGGTGCCGCGCTCGTGGAGCAGCTGGCGGGGCTGGCGGCCCGGCTTCTTCCGTCCCAGCGGCCCGCCGCGGTGGGCCTGTTGATCCCTGGAATCGTTGACGAGGCGGCGCGGATCTCCGTCTTCGCCGCGAATCTTGGGCTGCGGCGGGCGCCCCTGGCGGACGCGCTGGCGGCGCGCTTGGGCGTGCCGGTGGGTCTGGGGCACGACGTCGGCATGGCCGCGGAGGCTGAGCTGCTGGAGGGCGCGGGAGCGCACGACGCCGCGAGCGTCCTTGTTGCTGTCATCGGCACCGGAATTGCCGCGAGCGCCTTCATGGACGGCCGCCGCGTTGCGGCCCCGGGCGCGGGCGAGCTGGGCCACGTGCCGGTTCCCGGCGGACTGCAGTGCAGCTGCGGCGCCGTGGGCTGCCTCGAAACCGTGGCCTCTGCGGCGGCGATAGCCCGGGAGTACGAACGCCGCACGGGGGTGCGTGTGCGCGGCGCCGAGGAGGTCTTGCGGCGTGGGCAGCAAGGGGATTCAGTCGCCATCGAGGTCTGGGCCGGTGCGGTGGAGGCGCTGGCCTTTGGCCTGCACTGGTGCATTGGGTTGTTCGGGACGGACCGCGTGATTGTGGGCGGCGGGCTCTCCGGCGCGGGCGAGCAGCTGCTGAGCCCGCTCCGCGCTGCCCTGGCGCGCCGCCTCTCTTTCATGCCCGTGCCGGAGTTGGTGACGGCCACGCTTGGCGCGGACGCCGGCCTGCGCGGCGCGCGCCTGGTGGCGCTGCGCCGCCTGGAGCAAGCCCACGCGGAGCAAGGGAGCCAGTCGTGATCTTGACGGCCACCCCGGCGCCCGCCGTGGATCAGACGGTCCACCTGGACCAGTTGCGCCTCGGTGAGGCCCAGCGTGTGGGTCCTCCCGTCATCCGTCCGGGCGGCAAGGGCATCAATGTGGCCCGCGTCCTGGCCTCCAGGGGCCATGCCGTGCGCGCGGTGACCACGCGGGGCGGGGCGGAGGGGGAGCTGCTCGAGCGCACCCTGAGTCACCTTGGAGTGGACGCTCGGTGGGTTCCGGTCGCCGCACCCACGCGGCGCAGTACGGCCTGGGTGGAGGCCTCCGGGCGCACCACGGTGCTCAACGAGCAGGCCGGGGCGTGGACGGAGGCGGAGTGTGAGGCGTGGCTGGACTCCCTGACCGTGGCGGTCGAGGGGGCGAGCGCCGCCGCGCTGTGCGGCTCCTGGCCGGCCGGTGCCCCTGCCGGCTGGGTGAGTCGCAGCCTCGAGGTTCTTGCTGCCGGCGGCGCGTACACGGTGGCGGACACCTCTGGGCCGCTCCTGCTGACCGCGGCGGCCGCGGGCGCGTCTCTGCTCAAGCCGAATGTGGAGGAGCTGGCGGAGGCCACCGGCACCACGGACGTGCAGGCCGGGCTGGGCATCCTCTTTGGGCTCGGCGCCCAGGCGGTCCTGCTCAGCCGTGGCCCGGACGGCATGAGCCACCACACCCGCGAGGACCCCGCTGGCCTGCACGCCCGCCTGGATGCGGTGCTCACCGGAAATCCCACGGGTGCCGGGGACGCGGCCGTGGCCGGCTGGCTCTCGGTGGTGGCGCCCCTTGGCCGGGCCCCGCTGGGCGCGGAGCGCGAACGGGCGCTGCGCACGGCCGTGGCCTGGTCCGCCTCCGCGGTGCTGGCGCCCGTGGCAGGGGAGCTGACGGAGGACGCGGAGCGCTTCATGCAGCGGGTGCAGTGTGGCTAGCGATGCGCGCCAGCCCCGCTGCCAGCCCCGCCCCCAGCCCCGCCCCCAGCCCGCGCCGGCTCGCCTGCGTGAGCCCGCGGCGTCGGGCCGTGACGTGAACCCGCCCCACCCCCTCCCGAAGGAGCAACCGTGCCTCTGATCCCCACCCGCGAGCTCTTGGCGCAGGCGCGTGCCGCCGGCCGCGGCCTGCCCGCCTTTAACGTGATTCACCTGGAATCCGCGGAGGCGATCCTTGGCGGCGCCGAGGACGCCGGGCTGCCCGTGATCCTGCAGATCTCGGAGAACGCCGCCACGTATCACGGCGGGCTGGCGCCCATCGCGCGTGGCACGCTCGCCGCCGTGGAGCGCTCCGGCGCGCGCGCTGCGCTGCACCTGGATCACGCGGAGGATCCGGCGCTGGTAGAGGAGGCGCTGTCGCTGGGTTTTACGTCGGTGATGTTCGACGCCGCGCGGCTGGCTGACGAGGAAAACCGCCGGCTCACGGAGCGGGTGTGCGCGCGGGCGCATGCGGCGGGTGTGTTGGTGGAGGCGGAGCTGGGCGAGGTGGGCGGCAAGGACGGCGCGCATGCGCCGGGGGTGCGCACGGACCCGGCGGAGGCGGCGCGCTTTGTCGCTGACACCGGCGTGGACGCCCTGGCCGTGGCCGTGGGCTCCTCCCATGCCATGACCCAGCGCACCGCCGCCCTGGACCTGGGGCTGATCTCTCGGCTGCGGGAGGCGGTCCCCGTGCCGCTGGTGCTGCACGGCTCCTCTGGGGTGGCGGATGCGCACTTGCAGGAGGCCGTGCTTGCAGGCATGACCAAGATCAACGTGTCTACGCACCTGAACAAGGTCTTCACTGCGCGACTGCGCCAGGTGTTGGAGGAGCATCCGGAGTGGGTGGATTCGCGCAAGTATCTGGGCCCTGCGCGGCAGGCCATGCGGGCGGAGGTGGCGCGCTTGGCTGCCGTCATCGTGGGGCCGGGGGCCTAAAGCGCAGGAAAACTAACAAACCCCTTGACGGGCGGGATGCGTGAGCGGCAAAATGGTCGCACTTGCAAAAGTGTGATCGCAATCACTCAGAAATCATCATTTACGCGCACCGGCGGCCGTTGGGTCGGTTCGAGGAGAGGCATCACCATGAAGAAGACCTGGCGCACCGGCGCACTTGCGGTCGCAGCGATTGGCGCGCTGGCGCTCAGTTCCTGCGGCTTCTCCGGAGACAAGGGCGGCGATTCCGCCAGCGGCTCCGGCGGAGGGTCCGGCGAGAGCGTTGCGCTGACCATGCTGATCCCGACCTACTCGGACGGCACCAAGGGCCTGTGGGAGAAGACCATCTCCGCCTTTGAGGCCAAGAACCCCAACATCAAGATCACGTTGGAGGTGCAGTCCTGGGAGAACATCGAGGGCGTGCTGAGCAACAAGATCCAGTCCAAGCAGGCCCCGGACATCTACAACGGCGGCGCCATCTCCTCCTTCGCGGAGGCCGGCCAGCTGGCCAAGGCGGAGGAGATCACCTCCCCGGAGACGCTGGCCAACTTCACGGATTCCTTCTCCGAGAATGAGAAGGTGGCTGGCACGCAGTACGGCCTGCCGCTGATTGCCTCAGACCGCGCGCTCTTCTACAACAAGGCACTCATGAAGGAAGCCGGCGTCACGGACGTGCCCAAGACCTGGGATGAGCTGCTGGAGGCGTCCAAGAAGATCAAGGACAAGACCGGCAACCCCGGCTACGGCATGCCACTGGGCAAGGAAGAGGCCCAGGCGGAGGCCGCCATGTGGATCCTTGGTGCCGGCGGCAGCCTGGGGGACGAGCAGAACATCACCATCGAGAACGATCAGACCAAAGACGCCTTTGCTCAGATGAAGAAGATGATGGACGCGGGCGTGACGCAGTCCAACCCCGGATCTACCCAGCGCACCCCCATGATGTCCGGCTTTGTCCAGGGAAAGATGGGCTTTGTGTACGCCCTGCCGCCCACAGCGGCGGACATCAAGAAGCAGAACCCCAAGCTTGACTACGGCATTGCCCAGCCGGCCACCAAGGACGGCAAGCCGGTGACGCTCGGTGTGGCGGACCGCCTGGCCTCCTTCTCCCAGGACCAGGCCAAGAAGGACGCCGTGAAGAAGTTCATGGACTTCTTCTTTGCCGATGATCAGTACCTGGCCTTCGTGAAGGGCGAGAACTTCCTGCCCACCACCAAGTCAGGCGCCACGGCCATGGGCTCCGATGAGGCACTTAAGCCCTTCATTGATCTGCTGCCCAGCTCCAAGTTCTACCCGACCACCAACCCCGCGTGGTCTGACACCGATGCGGCGTTTAAGGCCCTGCTCGGCAAGCTGGAGAAGTCCTCCGCTGAGGACATCGCCAAGGAAATTCAGGCTAAGGCGGACGCGGCCAGCTAAGGCCGACCCGCGCCGACCCCCCGCCCGCGCCTGAACCCAGGCCCGCGCCCGCCCGGGCGCACACCCCACTGGAGACACCATGACCACCTCCACCGCGTCAGAACCGGAGGACCAGGCAGCCAAGCCAGCCACTCGGCGTCGGCCAAAGCCCCAGGGCGGCGGCTTCCCCGCCGCCCTGCCGTGGCTGGCGCCCGCCCTGCTCCTGATCCTGGTGGTCGTGGTGTTCCCGGCGGGGTACATGATCTACAACTCGATGCGTCACATCGGGAAAAATGCCGTGGACGACGGCTGGGCGGAGCCCACGCGCAAGGGCCCGGACTGGGGCGTCTTCTCCAACTTTGGGCACATCTTCACGGACCCCAACCTGCCGCGCATCCTGCTCAACTCGCTGGTGTGGGTGGTGGTCGTGGTGGTCTTCACCGTGGTCATCTCGCTGGTCCTGGCGCAGTTCCTCTCCAAGCCCTTCCCCGGCAGGCGCCTGGTGCGCATGGCCGTGGTGGTGCCGTGGGCGGCGTCGGTGGTCATGACCACCACCGTTTTTTACTACGCGATGGACCCCAACTACGGCACCCTGAACCACCTGCTGGAGCAGCTGCACCTGGTGGGCCCTGACGGCTTTGGCTTCACCAAGAGCCCCGTCTCAGCCCTGGGTTCCGCCATGGCGATCGCCGTCTTTGTCTCCCTGCCCTTCACCATTTACACGCTGCTGGCCGGCATCCAATCGGTGCCGGCGGACACCATTGAGGCCGCCAAGATGGACGGCGCCGGCCGCCTGCGCACCTACTTCTCCGTGGTGCTCCCGCAGCTGCGCAATTCCCTGGCCGTGGCCGTGCTGATCAACATGATCAACGTCTTTAACAACCTGCCGATCCTGCAGATCATGACCAAGGACCTGCCCGGCTACGAGTCAGACACCCTGATGACCTACATCTTCAAGACCATGCAGTTCGACAAGCGTATTGACTGGGCCTCCGCGCTCTCCGTGCTCAACTTCGCGATCGTCGCCCTGATCGTGCTCATCTACGTCCGCGTCGTCAAGCCGCTGAAGGAGGTCTGAGCCATGGCGTTCCTTGCCGTTGAAGACCGCGCCCCCAAGTCCCGGGTGGTGGGCCGCATGGTGATTGGCCTGCTCGTCGCGATCGTGTTCCTGGTCCCGTACCTGGTCATGTTCCTTGGCTCAGTCAAGACGCGTGACGAGATCCTGAGCTATGACCCGTCCTACCTGCCCAAGGACGGTTGGCAGTGGGATAACTACAGCGCCATGTGGGACACCCCGGAGACCCCGCTGCCGTACAACCTGATCTCCACCATCGTGATTGCCCTGGCGGCCACGGTCCTGGTCCTGCTGGTGGCGGTGCCCGCCGCGTATTACACGGCGCGCTTCCGCTTCCCAGGGCGCCTGGCCTTTATGGGCCTGGTGATTCTGACGCAGATGCTGCAGCCGGCCATCCTCACCACAGGCCTGGTTCGGGAGATGCTGCTGCTGGACATTGGCGACACGTGGCTGGCCATGATCCTGATCAACGCGGCCTTCAACCTGGCCTTCGCGACCTGGATGATGCACTCCTTCTTTGCGGCGGTGCCCAAGGAGGTGGATGAGGCGGCGCAGTTGGACGGCGCTGGCAAGTTCCGCACGCTCTTTACGGTGAACCTGCCGCTGGTCTGGCCGGGCATCGTCACGGCGGTCATCTTTACTTTTGTTTCCGCCTGGAATGAGTTTGCCGCGTCCCTGGTGATCCTGACGACGGCGGAGAATCAGCCGCTCTCCGTGGCGCTCACCAAATTTGTGGGGCAGTACAACACCAGTTGGCAGTTCGTTTTTGCCATCTCCATTGTCTCTATCATCCCGGTGGTCATTTTGTTCTTCTTCATCGAGAAGCGCCTGGTGGGCGGCCTGGCTGCCGGCGCGGTGAAATAGAGTTCAGCGCATGAACCGAGCCGAGCGCAGTAGCGAGATCCTGGCCGTTTTGGCGCGCGAGGATTCCGTGGACGTGGACCGGCTGGTGGGTCACCTGGGGGTCTCGCCCGCCACGGTGCGCCGCGATCTGGACGCGCTGGCCTCCCGTCAGCTCCTGGTGCGCACTCACGGCGGCGCCGCGCGCGGCTCGGTGGCCTACGACCTGACGGAGCGGTACCGCCTGGGCGACGACGCTGGGAAGCGGGCCATTGCCGCTCACGCCTCGCAGTTGGTCACCCGGGGCATGGTGGTTGGCCTCTCCGGCGGCACCACCACGGCCATGGTGGCGCAGATGCTGGGGATGCGCCCGGACCTGCGGGATCAGTCCGGGCGGCCCACCCTCACGGTCGTCACCAACTCCGTCAACATCGCCTCCACGCTCGCGGTGCGCACGCACATCAAGGTTGTGGTCTCAGGCGGCGTGATGCATCCGCATTCCTACGAACTGGTGGGCCCCTTCGCTGAGGAGACGCTGGGCCGCCTCACCTGCGACGTCAGCTTCATTGGGGTGGACGGCATGGACCCGGTGCACGGGTTCAGCGTGAACGAGGACTCTGAGGCGGTGGTCAACGCCATGATTGCGGCACGCGCGCAGCGCGCGTGGGTGATTGCCGACTCGGTCAAGATGGGCACCCGCGCCTTTGCGACCCTGCCCCACGTGGACGGGCTGGGTCTGATCACGGATGAGTTGGTGAGCGCCGCGGACGTGGCGGCGTTTAACAAGGCAGGGCACGACGTCGTGGTGGCGGCCCCTGCCTCCACGTAGGGCTCACGCGGCGACGGTGTTCCCGTCCGCGTCGGTCAGGAAGGGCTCCAACGCCTCACCCGGGGAGGGGAAGGCCTTGAGCCCCATGGCCCAGGCCGGCGTGAGGGTGGCGGCGGCCAGGGCGTCGCTCACGCTGATGCCGCTGGAGATGACGTGCCGCACGGCCCGGTCCATGGTCAGGGTGGAGCCGGCGATGGAACCACCCTCCTTCAGCCGGGCCACACCACCCGTCACCGTCACCTCCAGCGAGCCAAGCGCGTAGGCGCCGTCGCTGCAGCCGGTGGCACTCATGGCATCTGACACCAGGGCAACGCGCCCGGAGGCCGCGGAGAACAGCAGCCGCATCAGCGTGGGGTGCACGTGCACCAGGTCGGCGATCAGCTCCAACGTGACGTGGGCGCAATCCAGCGCTGCCCCCAGCGGGCCGGGCTCGCGGTGATGCATGCCTGGCATGCCGTTGAAGGCATGTGTCAGGACGGAGGCGCCGGCATCAAAGGCGGCCATGGCCTCATCTCGGGTGCAACTCGTGTGGCCCACGGCCACCGCCACCCCCCGATCCGCCAGCCAGCGCGTGGCCTCCAGCGCGTGGTCCCGCTCGGGGGCCAGGGTGATCTGCTTCAGGTGCCCGCCGCACGCGTCGTAGAGGCGCTGCACATCCGCCAGCTCGGCGGGGCGCAGGAAGTGGGGCGCGTGGGCACCCCTGTGGGTGTGGTCAAGGAAGGGCCCCTCCAGGTGGATGCCGGCCAGCGTGGGGTCCGCCTCCACCGCGGCGGCCAGGCGCCGCGCGGCGCGGGCCTCCACATCCAGGGGGTTGGTGACAAGAGAGGCCACCAGCTGGCGCGTGCCGTGGGCACGATGCAACGCCACGGCCGGGCCAAGGTGGCGGTCATCGTCAAAGGCCACGCCGTCCGCCCCATGGCAGTGCTGATCAACCCAGCCCGCCGTGAGGGCCCGGCCCCGCGCGTCCGTGACGCGGACCCCGGAACCCGACTCTTCGCCGTCGGGCAACAGGGTTGTCCAGGTCTCACCGACCCCCTCGGCGATCATCCGGCCGCGATCAGTGGCGATCCAATCCCGTCCCGCGGGCACCGGGGAACCGGAGGAGGTGGCCTCGGAGAGATCAATGCGTCGAGCGGAATGAATGATGTGCGCCACGGTGGTCTCCAGGGGTGCGGGAACGGCCTCGTCATACGCGCGCGCGGCTCGTCGTCTCACGCCCGCGAACGCTGGAACCAGCATAGGCTTGGCGGCATGGATGTTGTGATTTCGCCCATGCCACACACTGCCGCAGAGCGGGCCGGTGCCCGCGTAGCGGAGGCCATCGCCGCGAACCCCCTCCTGGTGCTTGGCGTGGCCACCGGATCCAGCCCGCTGGGCGTTTACGCCCACGTGCGGGAGCGGATTGAGCGCCACGGCCTGGACGTCAGCGGGATCACTTGTTTTGCGCTGGATGAGTACGTGGGGCTGCCGGAGGATCACCCGCAGAGCTACCACCAGGTGATTCGGCAGACGGTCACCGAGCCGTGGGGGCTGCGCGCCGATCAGGTGCACGTCCCCGCCGGCACCACCGGGGATCCGCGGCAGGCGGCCCTGGACTATGAGCGGGACATCCGCGAGGCGGGCGGTGTGGGCCTGCAGTTGGTCGGTATTGGCGGCAATGGGCACATCGGCTTCAACGAGCCCGGATCCTCGCTTGGCTCACGCACCAGGATCAAGACGCTGCATCCCAGGACCCGCGAGGACAACGCGCGCTTCTTTGGCGGGGACATGGACGCCGTGCCGATCCACTGCATCACCCAGGGCATCGCCACCATCTTGGATGCGGGGCACGTCCTGATGATCGCCTCCGGCGCTGGCAAGGCGGACGCGGTGGCCAAGATGGTGGAGGGGCCCGTCTCCTCCGCCTGCCCGGCCTCCGCGTTGCAGCTGCACCCACACACCGAGGTGTTCATCGACGATGCGGCCGCGGCGGGGTTGCTGCACCGTGACTACTACGACTTCGCGGTGGCCAATGCGGACTCCGTGCCCGGCGCCTAGCCTGCTGGCCTAGCGTCTAGCGCCTAACCCCAGCCCAGCTCGTGGATGCGGCGCTCGTCCAGGCCAATGTGGTGGGCAATCTCGTGGACCAGCGTGATGCGCAGCTCCCGCACCATGTCCGTCCAGTTCTGGCACGCCTGCTCAAAGGTCGCCTTGAAGAGGACGATGCGATCCGGGAGCCGCCCCATCTCGTCGATCCCCCGTTCCGTCAGTGCCACGCCGTCGTAGTAGCCAAAGAGTTGGGTGTCGGGGTGCTCGTGGGGGAGCGGCTCGTAGGCCTCCTCGATGAAGATCTGCACGTTGTCGAGGGGTTCCAACAGTGCGGGCGGCAGGAGACGGAAGGCCTCGGTGGCGGCGAGATGGAACGCGTCGGTGCTGACCCTGAATGGCATGGCCCCAGCCTAGTGAGCCCCGCCTGGTTCGCGTGCGCAGGATTTGTCCCTTACGATGGATACGCACGCGTGAGCCACTTGCGCCTGCGCCCCCATCGTCTAGTGGCCTAGGACACCGCCCTTTCACGGCGGCGACACGGGTTCGAATCCCGTTGGGGGTACGGACGGTTCCAGCGATTTGGAACTGTCAAGGAGGCTCTGATAAAGTTTCCACTTGTGAACGGCGCCAAAAGGCCGGAATCAAGGCCCTGTAGCGCAGTTGGTTAGCGCGCCGCCCTGTCACGGCGGAGGTCGCGGGTTCAAGTCCCGTCAGGGTCGCAACGGTTCTCCGTTTCGACGAAGAATCTGAATGGCCATCGAAAGATGGCCATTCGGCTCTGTAGCTCAGTTGGTAGAGCGTTCGACTGAAAATCGAAAGGTCACCGGATCGACGCCGGTCGGAGCCACTGAAACCCTCGCCTAGCTTCTACGCGGCGAGGGTTTCGTCTTGTCCCGAGCGTTTTCGCGGCGGCGCCTCCGTAGGATCGGGGCATGGATACCGCACTCGAAGCCGGACCGTTCTTCCATGGAACCAGGGTGGCACTGGCCCCTGGCGACCTGCTCACGCCCGGCTTTCGCTCCAACTATCGGCCAGAAGTGCTGATGAATCACATTTATTTCACTGCCCTGCCCGACGGCGCGGGGCTGGCTGCCGAGATCGCGGCGCTGGGCGCGCGGGGCGGGGTGGCGTACGTGTACCAGGTGGAGCCGACCGGACCGTTTGAGGACGACCCGAACGTCACGGACAAGAAGTTCCCCGGGAACCCCACCCGCTCCTATCGCAGCTCCGAGCCACTCAGGGTGGTGCGCCAGGTCACCGACTGGACCCGGCTGACGCCCAGGGCTCTGGAGGAGTGGAGGGTGCGGCTGGAGACCTTGCGCCACGATGAGAGCGCGCAGATCATCAACTGACTGGGCGGGGCCGCGCTGGCGCGGGGGTGTGCCGTGGAGCGTTCATCGCGTAGATTCTTCGCATGCGAAGTAATTCCGGTGACGCCACCGCCTCAGAAACCAGCACATCAGCCACCACCTCAACGCCCCTGCACATCCAGACCCCCTCCGGTCAGCTGAGAGGGCACCTCGTGGAGCCGGCCCGCACGGAGGACGTGATCGCCACAGTGGTGCTGCACCCGGCCACCGCCGTTCCGGAGCGCCTCTATACCGGGTTTGCCGAATACCTGGCGGGCCAGGGCTTTGCGGTCCTCACCTATGACTACCGCGGCACCGGCAGCTCCGGCTCCCCGCGCCAGCACCGGGGGATGCGGATGCGGGATTGGATGGCCGTGGACGTGCCGGCGGTCGCTGAATGGGCGCGGGGTCGCTTCCCGGACGTGCCGCAGCTCGCGGTAGGGCACAGCGTCGGCGGGCACGCGCTCTCCCTTGATTACGGCTCGTCCGGGCTGCAGGGCTTCGTCACGATCGCCTCCCACGCCGGGGTCACCGCGACCATCCCGAACCCGGCCGAACGGCGTCGTGTTGGCCTGGTACTCAGGGTGCTGGGGCCGGCCACGGCCCGGCTGCTTGGCTTTGTGCCGGGGAAGCGGCTGGGGCTGGGAGAGGACATGCCCGGCGCCGCCATGCTGGAGTGGAGTGCCTGGTCCCGGCTCCCCGGCTACTTCTTTGACGACCCCACCATGGACGCCGCGGAGCGGGCGGCCAGGGTGACGCGCAAGGTGCTGGCGATCGGATTCAGTGATGACCCCTGGGCCACGCCGGCGCAGGTCGATGCCATCACGGATCACCTCAGCAACGCCGACGTTCAGCGGCGCACCCTTGATCCGGTAGGTGGGGCCGCGATTGGCCACATGGGATTCTTCCGACGCGCGCACCGCGACACCCTGTGGCCCAGCGTGAATGAGTGGCTCCAAGAACAAGCCAAGACGTCCGCATGAGTCCCCGCAGGCCGCCCCGGCTGGTCTTTCTCCTCACGACAGCTGAGCGTTCCGTCCGCCGCTGGATCGATGCGAGGGGCAAGGGCGCTGGGGTGACTGCGGCGACGAGTGGTGTGCTGTTTTACCTGGCCAGCCAGCCCGGCGCCACCATGAGCCAGCTGGCCGCGGCGCTAGGCGCATCGCCGGCGGGAACCACCGGGTTGATCAAGCGCATGGAGGCCAGCGGGCTCGTGGAGCGTGCCCTGGATGAGGCGGATCAGCGCGTCACCCGCGTGGCGCTCACCACGAAGGGCGCGGCCACGGGCAGGGAGGCCATTGCCGCCATAGGCCACCTCAACGCCGCGCTGACGCAGGGGTTTGAACCCCACGAGCTGGACATCGTGGCGCGGTGGCTTGGGCAGGCGGCGCAGCTCCTTGACGCGCCGCCGGAACCGGACTGACGCGCACCTCTTGTCACGTTCAGGGGGTGGGCGCCCAGGCCCCTTCAGCGTTGATGGCCTGGGTGATGCGCCGGCTGGAAGCGCCGAGCTGCTTGGCCTGGGCGGCGCTGGTGCGCCCTACCTCCCTTGTCCAGAGATTCCTGGAACCCGAGGAGGTGGCGAACCTGGTCGCATTCCTGGCCAGTCCCCTGTCCTCGGCAACCAACGGGGCGGCGGTCAGGGCGGACGGCGGCGTGTTGCCAACGCCGCTCTGAGGCACGGTGTCTGCCCCCGCGGGTAGGCTGGGTGGCGTCACGTCACGCACACCGCGAGCATCTTGAGGAGGCGAGCGCATGCAGGAGCCACAACGCCCGGATCGGTCGCCGCGTCCCCCCGCGCGCAGCCCGGAAACGCGCCAGGAAACACCGTTAGCACCCAAGCCGCAGGGCGCATCCGTGCCGCCGCGCCCCAGCACCCCGCCGACGGGCGCCGTGCCGGTCGTCCCTGCGCCAGGCGCTGCCCCTGTCGCTGCGCCACCCGCCAGCAGGCCGCAGCCTCCAGCCACGCCCCCGCATCCGCCCACCGGGGCCCAGCGGGTGGCCCGCGTGCCACAGCGTCCCTTGGGTGATGCGCCCAAGATGCCGGCGGTGGACCGCACGCCCGCACAGGAAACCGAGCCTGCGCTTGAAACCGAGCCCGCGGAGGACATGTCCCCGGCGGTCATCATTCGCCGCGCCGTGACCGGAGTCCCCGGCGTCTTGGGTGTCGGCGAGCCCGTCTCCCGGGCGTTGGGCCGCCTGGCTCAGGCGATCGGGCAGGATTCCTCGGCCGGCGTCTCCGTGACCCAGGGCAACGCCGAGCTGGCGGTGGATCTGGGCATCGTTGTCTCCTATACCTACCCGCTGCGGGACACAGCGGCCCGCGTGCAGCAGGCCGTCGCCGCTGCGCTGGCGGATGCCGGACGCACCCTGGCGGAGGTCAACGTGGACGTGCTAGAGGTCGCCGCCGAGGAGAAGAATCCCAGCCCCGGCACCGTCCCTGCGCCGCTCGGGGGAGCCGACCAAGCGGCGTCGGGCAGCATTCCCGGCCACGTCCGGGTCGGCAGCCGCGCGCTGAGCTCCACCGCGCAGCAGCTGGCCGCGAGGGCTTTTGCGGTGCCGGTGAACCGGGTGGGAATTTCACTGCGCGACGACGCGGGGGACCTGGCGCTGCGCCTGAACCTGCCGCTGCCGGTGCGCCCACTGAGCGCCACGGCGCCTTCCGCCGCACCCGAGCCGGGCTCGGGAGTGGACGGGGACGCAGTGTCCCTTCGCGAACGTGCCCTGGGGTTGCGCGCACCGTTGCGGCGCGACTTTGAGGCCGTGACCGGCGCGCGCCTGTCCCGCGTGGACGTGCAGGTCACCGGAGTCATCTTTGATGACGCGGACGCCGTTCCCGCCAAGACCAAGAACACCCTTACGACTCAGGAGAGCCCCGCATGAGTCGCCGCGCCCGCGACCTGGACACGCTGAACCAGGACATTCTTCAGCGCGAAACCAGGGCCTCGCGCTCCGGCCTCTCCGTGCTGGTCGGTGTGGTGGTCATTGCGCTACTGGGCTACCTTGCCCTGGAAACCGGCACGCGCGCCGTGGGTCATGAGCCCTGGCTGATTGCGCCGGAACGGGCCTGGGCCTGGTTCGTGGGCCTGCCCGGCAGCAGCAATCCCCCCGTGGGCGTCGCCGTGGCGGGCGGGCTGATCCTGGCCATTGGCGTTGGCCTGTTGGCCGCGGCGCTGACCCGCGGGACCCGCCGCAGGCACAGCCTGCCCACCCACCGAGTGGTGGCGCTGGTGGATGACGACGTGATTGGGCAGTCCCTGGTCCGCGCGGCCCACCTCGCCGCCGGCGTCGGGCCGGATCAGGTGCGGGTGATCGTGGACCGCGCGGCCGTGCTCGTCACCGTCCGCCCCACCTCCGGCGTCTCCATCGAGGGGGCGGCGGTGGAGGAGGGCGTGCGTTCCGAGCTGGAACGGCAGGGCTTTGCCGGCGTCTTCACGGTCTCCGTCACCGTGACCGCCACGGGGGTGGTGGGACAGTGAACCGCACACCACGCGGCCTCAACCGCACCATCTTGGCCATCTTGGGCGTCCTGTGTGTCCTGTTCGGGGCACACCTCATCCTTGTCTCGGTCCTGCCGGCGTACGCCTCCGCGGTCGCGGCCCCCTTGGCGAGCATCAACACCTGGGTCACGGAGACGTGGGGTGCCACGTCCACCGGCGGCGGCGGGTGGGTGTGGCTGGCCCTGGCGGTTCCGGCGGTCCTGATCGTGGTTTTTGCCGTGGTCTGGATGCTCTCGCAGGGTCGCGGACGCGTCACGCTTTACAGCCGCGAGGCGGTGCCAGAGGGCCAGGCCCGCGGCGTCGTAGAAATTACCGGATCCGTGCCGACCGCGCTGCTCAAGCGCGCGCTCGCGGACCGCGGCGACATCCTCAGCGTCTCCATGAGCGTGTGGGATCAGCAGGCCGACGCCGCTGGGTTGCGTGTGCGAATCCAGCCCCGTCCCGGCGCGGAACCGCTGCGGTTGGTCCAGGATATGGATCGCTGGGTTCAAGAACTGGACGAGCGGGTGGGCCTGCAGGGGCCGGTGCTCGTGGAATTGGTCAGCGGCACCCGCGCCCGCTTTGCCCGCACCGAACGCGTACGCTGACTGCTCAGTGCAGTCGTTTCCCAACCAGCAGTCCCCAGGAGATCCGCATGACGCTCTTCCCGCCGACCCCGCCCAACGGAGATGACGAGGCCCGCCGAAGCGGTAGCACCCCCGGCACTGAGCCCGCGGACGGCTCCGCGCAGCCCTCCACCTTTGATCCGGATGCCTGGGATACGAAGGGGACGCAGACGAACTCGTCGTACCCGCAGGCCGGTTACCAGCAGCCCGGGTACCAACAGGGCGGGTACCAGCAGCCCGGTTACCAACAGGGCGGGTACCAGCAGCAGTATGCGCAGCCCGGTTACCAGCAGCCCGGGTATGCCCAGCCCGGTTACCAGCAGCCCTACGGGGCGCCCGGGTACGCGCAGCCAGGCGCCTACATGTACCCCGTGGCGGCCCCGACGCCGCCCCGGCCGCCGGGAAGCCCCCTCACGGGCATTCTTGGCTTGGGATTGGCGGTCCTCGCCTTAGCCGTCAGCGTGATCGCGGACTTTATTGTGATCGACCAGATGCGCCAAGCCATCGAAACCGGTAATAGTGAAGCGGGCGTGGCCGCCGCTGGGGGCGCCGTGATTGCGCAGAGCATCGCCAGCTTCTTGGGCATCGCCGGGCTGGTCCTGGGCATCATCGGCACCGTCACGAACAAGGGCCGTGCCCTGGGGATCTTTGGCATCGTGGTGGCCAGCGTGGCGCCGATTCTGAGCTATTTCCTCTTCATTGGGCTCATGATCGCGGCCACCGGTTCCGCCGACTTGAACAGCGACTACTCCACCTTCCCCAGCACCGGGGCCTGAGGGCCTTTTAGCTGGCCCGCCCCAGCAGGCGCACGGTATGCCAGCGCCGGCTGATCCGGTGATGCGCCGCGGCGGCGGAGAGCAGATCGCCCTCATCCAGGGCGTCCAGGCCCTCACGCAGATCGCTCGGGGTCTCGTCCGGCCACACCGTCTGTGCCATGGGTCCGTAGTCCATCTCAAGGATGGAATCCGGGTGGAAGCGCTGCAGCCACTCGTTGAGCTCGGAGAGCTGGTCAAGGAGCGGTAGCTCCTCCGCCGCCCTGGCCACGATCGCAACGGCCCGCGCTGTGCGCTCCACCGCCAGCACCACCGGCACGCGCAGGCGCACGGAGGTGAGCACTCCGTCGTGATCATCCACCTCGTGGGGATCGTCCTCGTGGATCGTGGCGAACCAACTCAAGGGGATGCCCCAGGTGGCGTCCCGGGTGAAAAGCGGCTCATCATCCAGCCACATCCCGTGTTCCTGGAGGCGCTCCGAGTGGGCCTCTGCCGCCGTCGCCGGAATCACCGCGTCCATCAGCGCAAAGGGGAGCTCGTCCTCCAACAGCCCCGCGGCCATGCCCGCGCGCAACGGGAGCTGCTCCGGGCAGTAAAAGGTGCCCGTGCCCTCCTCCGTGGGGTGGTGCAGCACCCGGTAGCGCTCCAGCGTCTCGTGCGGGAACGGGTCCGTGACGTCCCGGGTCACGCGCGTGAGCAGCGCCCGGCGCGCGGTGATCTCGTAGGACATGCGGGACGCGGGCTCTTGCTCACGAATCAGCAACTGATCCGTGTCATCAAAGGCCCGCAGCGGTGAAAACACGCGAAGGTGAGCCGTGGGCGGCAGGTTGCGCCGCACGCCAGGGGCCACGTCCGGGAGCATCAGGACAGCTCCACCACCACGGGCGCGTGATCAGAGGCGCCCTTGCCCTTGCGCTCCTCGCGGTCCACGTTGGCGTCCACCACACGGGAGGCCAGGGCGGGGGAGAGCAACTGGAAGTCGATGCGCATGCCCTCTTTCTTGGGGAAGCGCAGCTGCGTGTAATCCCAGTAGGTGTAGACGCCGGGGCCGGGGCCGGGGTGCCGCTGGCGCATGGGGTCCGTCAGCCCGGCATCGAGGAAGTCCTGGAAGGCCTGGCGCTCCGGGGCGGAGACGTGCGTGAGGTTGTTCTCGAGGAAGTACTGCATGTCCCAGACGTCCTCATCCCGCGGGGCAATGTTCCAGTCCCCTGTCAGGGCAAACTGCGCCTCCGGGTCCTGCGCCAGCCACCCCTCCACGTCCTGGCGCAGCACGTCCAGCCACTCCAGCTTGTACGGCATGTGCTCATCCTGCAGCCCGCGCCCGTTGGGGACGTACAGGCTCCACACCCGCACGCCGCCGCAGGTGGCGCCGATGGCGCGAGCCTCTTGCACCGGGTCCTTGCCGCCCTTGCCGAAGGCGGGCTGACCCGCAAAGGTGCGCTGCACGTCGTCCAGCCCCACGCGGGAGGCAATCGCGACGCCATTCCACTGGCTGAAGCCAAAGTGGGCCACCTCGTAGTCCAGGCGCTCAAAGAGTTCCCACGGGAAGTTCTCGTCTTTGCACTTGGTCTCTTGGATGGCCAGGACGTCCACGTCGTTGGCCTCCAGCCAGGCCTCAACCCGGTCTGCGCGGGCACGGAGGGAGTTCACATTCCAGGTCGCGATCTTCACCCGCACACGCTATCAAGTTGAGGGCCGGGCTACCCCTTCAGACCAGGGAAGTCGCTGTCCCGGTATTCGTGGCCAAGGCCCGCGGGCTGCTGCGTCTTCTCCGCGCCGGCCCCCTGATGCCGCGCCTCTTCTGCCCGGCGCAGCTCCACCCGCCTGATCTTGCCGGAGACGGTCTTGGGGAGTTCGGCAAACTCCAGCCGACGGATGCGCTTGAACGGGGCCAGGTGTTCGCGGCAGTACTTCAGGATGGATTCGGCTGTGTCGGCGTCCGCGGGGTAGCCAGCGGCCAGGACCACAAAGGCCTTGGGCACGGAGAGCTTCAGTGGGTCTGGGGAGGGCACCACGGCCGCCTCGGCCACGGCGGGGTGTTCAATGACCACGGACTCCAGTTCAAAGGGGGAGAGGCGGTAGTCGGAGGACTTGAACACGTCGTCGCCGCGGCCCACGTAGGTGATGATCCCGTTCTGGTCCCGCTCCGCCATATCCCCCGTGTGGTAGTAACCATCGCGGAAGGCGTCCGCGGTTTTCTCCGGGTCACCGTGATAGCCCACCATGAGCCCCACCGGCCGCGGGTCAAGGCGCAGGCAGAGCTCGCCGGCATCCGCCTCCACGCCGGAGGCCGGGTCCACTAGCACCACGTCGTAGCCGGGCATGGGGCGGCCCATGGCCCCGATTTTGATGGGGATGCCGGGAGGATTGGCGGTCTGCACGGTGGATTCGGTCTGCCCAAAGCCGTCGCGGATGGTCTGCCCCCAGGCCTGCGCCACGCGGTCAATCACCTCCGCGTTGAGCGGCTCCCCGGCAGAGACCACCTTGCGCGGCGGCGTCTTCAGGTGGCTCAGGTCCGCCTGAATCAGCATGCGCCACACCGTGGGCGGCGCACAGAAACTGGTGACACCCTCCGCGTCCATCTGCTCCATGAGCGCCTTGGCGTCAAAGCGCGCGTAGTTGTAGATGAACACGGTGGCCTCCGCGATCCACGGCGCAAAGACGTTGGACCAGGCGTGCTTGGCCCAACCGGGGGAGGCCACGTTCAGGTGCACGTCCCCGGGCTCCAAGCCAATCCAATACATGGTGGAGAGGTGCCCCACCGGGTAGGAGGTGTGGGTGTGCTCCACGAGCTTGGCCTTGGACGTGGTGCCAGAGGTGAAATACAGCAGCAGCGTCTCGTCCCCGCGGGTCAGGGTGTCTGGGTGGTAAGCGGTCTCCAGCTGGGCGGAGTCCGCGTAATTCAGCGCACCCTCCACTGGCTCATCCACCGTGATGCGCTGGTAGGCGCCCGGAACGGCGTCGAACTTTGACAGATCCTCCGAGCGCGCCACCGCCCAGGAGGCGCCGCCGCGCTCCACCCGGTCCGCCAGATCGGCGGGCCCCATCTGCGTGGTCGTGGGGATCATGACCACGCCGTGCTTCATGCCGGCCAGCATGATCTCCCACAGCTCCACCTGGTTGGTGAGCATGAGGATGACCCGGTCGCCGCGCTTGATGCCCTGGGCCCGGAACCAGTTGGCGACCTGGTTTGAGCGGGCGGAGAGCTGCTTCCACGTCCGCCGGGTCTGGCGGCCGTCCTCCTCCACGATCACCAGCGCCTCCGTGGTGCCGCGGGGGCTGGCGGCGACCTCATCAAACCAGTCCAGCCCAAAGTTGAAGTGGGTCAGTTGCGGCCAGACAAACTCCGCCTTCGCGGTGGCGTAATCCTCGCGGAGGGCAAGGAGCTGATCCCGGGCGGCGCGGTACTGGTCCGTAACGGACATGGTGGTCCCCTCTCGGCGGCGCCCGGCGGGCGGGCGCCCTCGTGACTTGGCTCACCTCACCGTATCGCCGCGGCCGGGTGGGAGGAAGTGCCCGACGCCGCTTGGTGACCTTCCAGCGAGGCGCGACCCCGCGTCGTCGGGCAGGTGCTTAGCGCTCCAGCAGGTCCGCGACCGAGTCCAGGACGTGATTGGGGCGGAAGGGGTAGCGGCGGATGTCCTCGCGCTGCGTGATGCCGGTGAGGACCAGGAAGGTCTTCAGGCCCGCCTCGATGCCCGCCACGATGTCGGTATCCATGCGGTCACCGATCATCGCGGTTGTTTCCGAGTGCGCCTGAATGCGATTCATGGCGGAGCGGAACATCATGGGGTTGGGCTTGCCCACCACGTATGGGACCCGGCCGGTCGCCTTGGTGATCAACGCGGCGATGGCGCCGGTCGCCGGGAGCACGCCGTCCAGGGAGGGCCCCGTGGCGTCCGGATTGGTGGAGATGAAGCGCGCACCGCCGGCAATCAAGCGGATGGCGCGGGTGATGGCCTCAAAGGAGTACGTGCGCGTCTCCCCGAGCACCACAAAGTCGGGATTCTGATCCGTGAGGATCACGCCCGCCTCATGCAGCGCGGTGGTCAGCCCCGCCTCACCGATGCAATACACGGTGGCGCGCTCCTGCTGGTCCGCGATGAAGACCGCCGTGGCCAGGGCGGAGGTCCAGATGTTCTCCTCTGGCACCTCAAGCCCGGAGGAGGACAGGCGCGCGGAGAGGTCGCGTGGTGTGTAGATGGAGTTATTGGTCAGCACCAGGTAGCGCTTGCCCTGGTCCCGCCACTGGTTGAGCAGGTCACCTGCGCCGGGCACTGGGGCGTTTTCGTGCACCAGCACGCCGTCCATGTCGGTGAGCCAGCATTCAATGTTCTGGGATGAGTCAGTCATCAGTTCCTCCACCACGAATCCATGATCGTCACCGGCGTGGTGCGCTTGTGACGGCTGCGTAGGTACTTCTCTTCGATGAGGGCCGCGGAGGTCTCCGGGACCTCGTGGCCCTCCAGGTAGGCGTCGATGTCCGCGTAGCTGATGCCCAGCTCGTCCTCGTCCGCGCGGCCGGGCCGCCCGTCCAGGAGGTCCGCCGTGGGCACCTTGGCCCAGAGCTGTTCCGGCGCCCCAAGGTGGCGCAGCAGCTCCCGGTTCTGTTCCTTGTTGAGCCCAAAGAGCGGCAGGATATCCGCGCCGCCGTCGCCAAACTTGGTGAAGAAACCCACCACCGATTCGGCGCCGTGGTCGGTGCCGAGGACCAGCAGGTTGCGCTCGCCGGCCAGCGCGTATTGGGCCACCATGCGCATGCGCGCCTTGACGTTGCCGCGGTTGAAGTCGGAGATCTCGCGGCCGGTCGTCGCCGCGAATTCCTCTGAAAGCCCGTCGGTGCCAGGCTTGATGTTGAAGGTCCACCGCGTGGCCGGCTGGATGAATTCAAGGGCGGCCTGAGCATCTTCCTCATCCGCCTGCTCGCCGTAAGGCAGCCGCACAGCCACAAAATCCGCGGCAATCCCCTCGCTAGCCAGGCCCTCCACGGCCAGTTGGGCCAGGCGCCCGGCCAGGGTGGAATCCAGCCCGCCGGAGATACCCAAAACAAAGCCGGCCGTGTGGGTGGCTCGCAGGTAGTCCTGCAGGAAACTCACGCGGCGCGCCACCTCCTTGGCCGGGTCGATGGTGGGCTGCACGCCCATCTCCTCGATAATCTGCCGCTGGAGTTCTCGCATACCCACCAGCCTAATGAGGTGTGGCCCCGGTGCGAAGCGCTGGGACTACGTGACGTGGGCTGATCTGACGCGATGTGGCGGCTTGACGCCGACTTGTGGAGCCGGATAGTGGCTTCTTGAATGCGCGTCCTGGCACAATGCTGTGTCACAGTGTGATCTAGATTGAGTGAAGCACTGTGTCACACCGCCTTTTTAGTTCAGACGCACAAAGATTCCAGTAGTATCTCGATCCACAAGACTAAATCATCACTCGCGCAGTGGGGGAGACCATGGCAAACAACGATCAGTCCACGCCTGGCCAGGATTCGGGGAACACTCCCGATCCGGTCAATCCGGACGGCCAGCAGCCCCCGAGCTGGGGTCAGCCGGCACCCTATAACGAGCCCTCGGGCTACGAGACCCCGACTACCCAGTTTGGGCAGCCGGACATCGCTCCCCCGGGTGGGGGCGACCTGCCCCAGGCCCCGTGGCAGGCCTCCCAGGAGAACTACGGCCAGGGTGGCGAGCTTGGTGCCACGTCCGGTCAGCCGGATTGGAACACCCCACAGCAGGGGCCCGACGGCGCCCCGCAGGACGGTTTTGGCGCGCAGCCCCCGCAGTTTGGTGACCCGAATCAGCAGTTTGGCGATCAGCCCCAGCAGTTCGGCGCGGCCGGTGCCGCGCCGTTTGGTCAGGGCGGCCAGCAGTCCCCGTTCGGTGGCCCGGGCGGGCCGGGCGGGCCGGTAGGTCCTGGTGGCCCCGGTGGCCCCGGCGACCAGTTTGGTGGCCAGGGTCAGGGCGGCGGCAGCAACAAGAAGCGTATGGCGATCATCCTGAGCATCATCGGTGCGCTTGTGGTCGCGGCCATCGTGCTGGTGATTGTGCTGGTTGGCAACGCCAACAACGACAAGAAGCAGGCTGACTCCACCGCCGCGAGCTCCTCGTCGCCCGAGTCAAGCAGCGGCGCCCCTGAAAGCAGTGGCGCTCCGGAGGGAAGCTCCGGCTCCACCGAGGGTGCCCCGTCCCCTCAGACCATCCCGCAGGGCACTGCCGACGCGGCAGTGACCGGCCTGGTGACGGCTCTGAAGGATGGTCAGGCGGCCAACGCGATGAAGTTCATTGACACCACACAATTCAGCGGCAGCGGCGATGAGTCTGACGTGCTGCTGACTGACGCGGTGTACACGGCGGCGACCAAGCGTCCCACCGACATCCGGATCGAGGAGACCAAGGACAGCTACACGGATGACCGCAAGGACGTCTCCGCTGTCATCGTGACCGGCGCCGAGGAGCGTCGCGTGACGTTCCAGGTCGTCAAGACCGGCCCGGACAACGCTGAGAACCCGTGGCAGATCGACATGTTCTCCCTGCCGACCATTTCCGTTTCCGGTGCCAACGCGGCCACGGTGAAGGTCAACGGCGTGGACGTCAAGATCCCCGCCGGTAGCAGCGAGTACAGCTCCGCGCGCCTGCGAGTGCTGCCGGGTACCTACACCTTTGAGCGTGCTGGCGACCGTTACTCGGCCTTCGGCAAGGTGGCGCCCGTTGAGGTCAACGCCAGCGGCCTTGACCGTAACAGCGTGGGATCCGGCTTGAAGCGCATCGAGTTCAAGGAGACCCGCACCGCGGCCTACAAGACCGATACGCAGAATGCGGTGAAGGCCTACCTGGCTCAGTGCGTCAAGTCCAAGGACCCGGCACCCAAGGGTTGCCCGTTCCGCATTAACCCGAACTACAAGGGCAAGAAAGCGACCGGTCTCAAGTGGACCATCACCAAGCAGCCCACCGTCACGGTCTCCACGAGCCCCAGCAGCGACCGGGTCTACACGAGCGGCGGCAAGGCGCGCGTGACCGGCAAGGCCGGCAGCGCCCGAGTCCGCGGCGACGTGAGCCTGTACTTCTCCGGCGAGTCCAAGGTGACCAACGGCAAGCTGGTGTTCACCCCGAGCGACTAGCGGGAGTGCCCACGGGCTGTACAGAAGGGCGGGCCACCAGTTTTTCAACTGGTGGCCCGCCCTTTTTGTGCCTCGCTGCCGGCTCTCTCCCTGGGGGTCGACGTCGTTGGCGCGCCCAGGTGCGCGGGTGTGGGTTGGTGGCCTGTGAGGGACGGGGCCTGTGGATAAACCCTGTTTCTATGGGTTTGAAATATTCTTTGGTGGATCTGGGCGAAACCGGTTCAAAAGCGGAGCAAAGTGTCAGGGGGTCACGAGACGCTTGAGGTGTTCAAGGGGGAACACCAGTCGCCTGGGGAGGTGAGCGGTCGTGGATCAGAGTCATGAAGGGTCGGAGCCGGAGCCGGAGTCGAGGCCAGAGCCGGGGTCGGGGGCGGCCGCCGGGGCCCTGGCGGGTGTGGTTGGGGTGCTGCGGGGCACGGTGTTGCCTGACTCGCTGCGGTGGGTTGAAGAGGCCAGTGATGCTGAGGTGGTGGCGGTGCTGGGCCAGCTGGCTCAGCTTTCGGTGGTGATGGATGCTTTGCGGGTGCGTGCCGCGGCTGCTGTGGTGGCTAGGTCTGAGGGGTTGAACGGTGGTGCGGGCAGGGCAGGGCCGGACTCGTTGGCGCACCGGGTGGGTGCGCGCGGCTCTAAGGCGTTGTTGATGCAGCTCTTTGGGGTCCCTGCCCCAACGGCTCAGGGGTGGATCTGTGTGGCCGGAGCCATCACCCCGCGCAATGGTTTCTCCGCCGGGGTGTTGGCGCCGTTGCGGCCCGGGATTGCTCGGGGGCTGGAAGCCGGGGAGGTGTCCGCTGAGCAGGCTTTGACCATCCACCGGGAACTGCCGCAGGAGGTGCCCGAGACTTCTGAGAATCCCGACGTGGTCGCGGGGATGTTGGGGTTTGCCGAGGCTGCCCTGGTGGCTCAGGCCAGTGGTGGTCGGGTACTCCCGGGGGAGGGCGAACCAGGCTTTGGGTGTGAGGCCGATGTGGAGTTCGCCGTGGATGCTTGGGGTGGTCGACGGCTGGAGAGCGCGGCCCTGTCCCAGGTTGCTAGGGCGTGGGCTAATGCGATTGATCCGGATGGGGTGGAGCCGGATTACGAGAAGCAGGTGAAGGCTCGTTCGTTCAAGCTCAGCATGGCCCGCGGTGGCGGGTGGAGGATGACGGGGTTCGCCCCCGAGCTGGAAGGTGCCGCGATCCGCGCCGTGCTGGATGCCTACACCTCGCCCCGGCGAAAAGACCCCGCACCTGACCTCACAACTGACCCCGATTCAAGCTCTGACCCAGTGTCGAGCGATGCGGGGGACGTGGAGGCGGGGGAGGACTCTCGCACTATGGATCAGAGGGCCTTCGACGCCCTGGCCTCCCTGTTCGCGTCCCATGCCAGCTCGGGGAACGCTCCCACCAATCACGGCGCCGCGCCGACGTTGCTGGTGACTGCGACCCTGCCGGCCCTTCACGCCTTCCTCAACAGCGCTCCAGCCCAGCAGCCCGTCGCGAGTCCCCGCCGGGTCCTGACAGCTGCGCCAGTGGCGACCACCGACCGCGGTGCCGGCCAACGGGCTGGGACTGATGGCCCGACCGTCGGCGTGGATGTGTTCGCGGATCTGCGTTCGGCGGGCCAAGGGTGGGGCAGGTCGCCAGAACCACCGCCGGAACCGCGCCATCCCTTTGCAGGAATGCGCGCCCCCTTCGGGGCGGCGCCACCAGAATCACCGCCACCACCAGCACCAGCAGCCGTGACTCTCCAACCACCACCACCACTCGCACCTCGTCGTGCCCAGGGCCCGATGGCCGGGAATGATCCTCAAGCGCTGGTGGATGAACGGTTTGCGAGGGTGGCGCGGTCGGACGCTGCTGTGCCGGTGTCTCAGGTGATGAGCATGCTCTGTAGCGCCGATGTGCAGTTCATGCTCACCGACGAAGCAGGGCTACCACTGAAACTAGGCCGGGCCAGGCGTCACTTCAGTGTTCACCAGCGCAGGGCGTTGATGGTCCGTGACCGGCACTGCAAGGCACCAGGGTGCGGTGCGCCTCCTGGGTGGTGCGAGGCCCACCACGTGATCCCGTGGAATGAGGGCGGACCCACCGACGTGGACCACGCCGTGCTGCTGTGCAACTTCCACCACCACGAGGTGCACCTGGGGCGCCTCGTCGTGGAATCCACCACCGAGCCAGCCGCAGTACGACCGGCCAACACGGGCGCGCCCGCCGCGGGCGCGGCTCCCGGAGGGGCGGCCAGGCGCCCGTGGACCGTCGTCAGCTCCTGGACCACTCGGCAACGCCAACGCGAACGCCAACTACAACGCGAAACCCGCCGATGACGATGCGCAGATTAGCCGCGGTACGTGAACTTCAGCTTGTTGTCCTTCACCACCAGGTCACCCTTGAAACCAAAGCTGGAGACTGTGCCGCGCACGGCGGTGTCCTCGCCGTCGATCTTCGCGGTTCCGGCGACCTTGGCGGTTCCGCCGGTGCCGTCCACCGTAGTCTCGCCGGTGCCGTCGTCAGAGAAACTCAGCTTGGGCGGGATGGTCAGTTCCCACGACGCCGCGGTGACCGCAGCGCCCTGGTACGTAGTGGGAGCGGAGAACGGGCACTTGGCCGGCGCCATGTCAGTGGACGCCACGCACTTATCCAGCCACGCGTTCACGACCTTGGTGGCGTCCTTCTTGAAGGCCTTGTTGTGCTTGCCCTTAAAGGAAAGACTGCCGACCCGGCGCTTGTCTCCCGTGCTCTCAGAGGACAGCGCCGCGACATCCGCAGCCACGGTCTTGGCCTTGGGGTACTCGGTGTACTTGTCGTCCTTGCGCTCCAGGCTGTACTCGCCCGGCAGCACAAAGAGCCGCTGGGTCGTGTAATCATCCGGCGCGCCGGGCAACTTTACGTCCTCCCCGTTCACCTTGAGGGTGCTGCCACCGGCATCCGACAGCTCAATGGACGGCAGCGACGCAAGACTGATCTTCCACGGATCGCTGGGGGCCTCGCGGGTCAGGTTCAGCGTGAGCGGGACCGACTTTCCGGCCTGCGTCGCGGTGGCCGTCACCATGGCAGTTTTGGCCTGCGCGCTGGGAACAGCCAGCGAATCCGGGTCTATCTCCAACGCCGTCGGGCGGTCCTTGGCGGCCTTGTAGATGCTTTGCTCCAGCAGCGGGTGGCCCGTGCCGCCGGTCGCGGTGACAGACGTGAAATCCAGGAGCGCCAGCGCCGTTTTTGCGTCGCCCGCCTTGAGGGCGGTGCCCAGCTTGGTCACGGCGTCCGCTGGGGTGCCGCCGGTGCCGGCCTCAGCGCCCGACGACGCGGGGTCTTCTGCCGCGCGCGGCGCCGCCTTGGGCTGCAGCCACTGGAAGAAGACGAACAGACCGATCGCGAGGGCGACCACCACGGCGCCGGCGATGATCGCGATCCGCTTCCGGGTGGCGTGAGTCGAGGCCTGATCCTCCTCGGTCACCGCAAAGGCCGTGCCGGGCGTGCGCGCCGGGACGGGGCTCAGCGCCGACGCGGCGGCCGGGGACGTGGACGTGGACACCAGCTGCGTGGCCGGCTCCGGATCCACCGGGGTGTCCGTCGCGGTGAGCGGCTCCGGGTCGGAAGGTGCCGCGTCTGAACGCGAGGACATCAGCGCGCCCCACGGCAACGCCGTCGGCTCCTGGATGCTGGTCGCGTCGTCGGCCTCTGCCGGCTCTTCCGCCGCGCTCGAGGGCGGCGGGACGGGCGGCGCTACAGGAGGCAGCTCGGGGCCCTCGGCCGCGTCGGGGCGGTGGGGCGTGCTGTCGTCGTCGTTCTGCGGACCGGGCACGGTCCACCCCCTTGGTAGTGGCGCGTCGTGGGACTCCGTCAGGTTACCAAGGCGGGCTGAGTGGGCCGCCCCCGATAGACTGCACGTATGACCCACGCCGAAGATCGCGCTCGTCTCCTTCAACTCGTCAAAGACCTCGCCGTGGTGCGCGGCCGGGTGACGCTGTCCTCCGGCAAGGAGGCCGACTACTACGTCGATCTTCGCCGCATCACCTTGCACCACGAGGCCTCCGCGTTGGTGGGCCGCGTCATGCTCAAGATGCTGGACGACGCCGGGATCGACTTTGAGACCGCCGGTGGCCTGACGATGGGCGCCGATCCGGTCGGCACCGCCATCATGCACGCCGCTCGCGAGGCGGGCCGCTCCGTGGATGCCTACGTGGTGCGCAAGGCCCAGAAGTCCTACGGCATGGGCCGTCAGGTGGAGGGCCCCGGAGTGGATGGCCGCGCCACCCTGGTCGTGGAGGACACCTCAACCACCGGCGGCTCCGCGCTGACCGCAGTGGAGGCCGTGCGCAACGCCGGCGGCCAGATCCGCGCCGTCGCCGTCATCGTTGACCGTTCTACCGGAGCCAAGGAGCGCATCGAGGAAGAGGCCGGCGTCCCGTACCTGGCCGTCTTTGGCAAGGACGAGCTGGGCCTGGACTGACGTTCGGAGCCGGCTAGTTTTCCGTGGTCGAGTAGCCGTATTCCTCGATGTATTCCTCCGTGTATGACTCGGTAGAGGAATCCACGGAGTAGCTCGTCGTGACCTCGACGCTGGACTCGTCCGGCTCCGGATTTGAGCCCGCGATGACCAGTGCGATGCTCACGATGAAGAGCACGATGAACCCGAAGAAGACCACCACACACCAGCCCGCGCCGCGCACGCGCGGCGTGGCGTTGCCCGTGCCCTGCGGGTAGGTGCCGGACGGGATGGGACGCATCGGCGGCGAGTATTGATGCGGCACATTCTGAGGCGCAGGGCGCGGCTGGGCAGGGTGTGGCTGGGCCGGGTGTGGTTGGGCAGGGCGCGGCTGTGACGTGTTCGACGGCGGTGGGCCGGGTTGAATCTGCGCCGCCCTGCGCGCGGCCTCGGCCAGGCGGCGCTGCTCGGCCTGGAGGGCGGTCACGGCCTGATCGGGGGAGCGGTTGGCGCCCGGCGCCGCGGCGGATCCATGGCGGCGCCCCGTGGCTCCCGGATCCTCGCGGAAGGTGGGGGGAAAATCCTTGGCGGGGTCCGCGGGCAGGCCCAGGCGGCGCCGTTCGGCGAGCCACTCTTCCTGATTCACGCTGACTCCTCTACCGCGCCGGGGCGCTCACTGGTGATGACCGTGGGCGCCAACCGCGGATCGCGGAGGAGTGCCTTGCCCCGAATTCTAGTGCCGGCGAGGCCGGGGCGCGTCGTCCGCGCGGATGAGCCGGGTCGGGGGGCAGGGAAGATTTCTGGCGGACTCTGCGTTATAGTTGACGTATCAGTTACTTGGGCGTCAGGGACGCTCTCAGCACAGCCCCGAGAGGGGCAAGGAAGAAGGAGCACCGACATGGAGTTCGGCATCTTCACCGTAGGCGACCTGACCCCCAACCCGACCGGCGGCCCCTCGCAGAATGAGCGCGAGCGCCTGCAGTCCATCCGCAAGTACGCCCTCAAGGCGGAAGAGGTGGGCCTGGACGTGTTTGCGCAGGGCGAGCACCACAACCCGCCGTTTGTGGTCTCTAGCCCCACCACCAACCTGGCGTGGATTGCCGCCAAGACCGAGCGCATCAAGCTGACGACCGCCACCACGCTGATCACCACCAATGACCCGGTGCTGATCGCGGAGGACTTCGCCATGCTGCAGCACGTCTCCGACGGCCGCGTGGACCTCATGATGGGCCGCGGCAACACGGGGCCGGTGTACCCCTGGTTCGGCAAGGACATCCGCCAGGGCATCCCGCTGGCGATCGAGAACTACCACCTGCTGCGCAAGATCTGGCGGGAGGACGTGGTGGATTGGGAGGGTCAGTTCCGCTCGCCGCTGCACGGCTTCACGCTGGCCCCGCGCCCCCTGGATAACACCGCACCGTTTGTGTGGCACGGCTCCATCCGCTCGCCAGAGATCGCCGAGCAGGCCGCCTTCTACGGCGACGGCTTCTTCCACAACAACATCTTCTGGAACATTGAGCACACCGCGCAGATGGTCAAGCTCTACCGCGAGCGCTACGAGATGTACGGCCACGGCGCCGCTGAGAACGCGATTGTTGGCCTGGGCGGGCAGGTCTTCATGGGAGAGACGGAGAAGAAGGCCAAGGATGCCTTCCGCCCCTACTTCGACAACGCCCCGGTGTACGGTCACGGCCCGTCCATGGAGGACTTCACGCAGATGACGCCGCTGACCGTCGGCACACCGGAACAGGTCATTGAGCGCTACCTCGGCATGGCCGATGCGGTGGGTGACTACCAGCGCCAGCTGTTCCTGCTGGATCACGCTGGCCTGCCAGAGGACGTGGTGATGGAGCAGATAGAGATCCTGGGCCGCGAGGTGGTGCCCGTGCTGCGCAAGGAGTTTGAGGCCCGCCGCCCCGCCGGTGTGCGCTCCAACGTCCCCTCCCACGCGGAGCTTGCGGCCCTCCCCGCGGATGCGGATTACCGCCAGGTGATCTCCTCTCCGGTGGCCCGCGAGGCGCAGGCCAAGGAGGCGGCCCAGGGCTCAACCCAGGCCGGGACCGCCGCGGTGGGTGGCTCCAAGTGAGCGTCCGGGTGGCGGTGGTCTCCGCGGGGCTCTCCCAGCCCTCCACCTCGCGCATGCTCGCGGAGCAGATCGCCAACGCGGTCTCCGCTCAGGTCAGCGCGCGTGGGGAGGCAGCTGAGGTGGAGTTCATTGAACTGCGCGAGCTGGCGCAGGAGCTGGCCACGACCATGGTGACCGGCGGCCTGCCCACCCCGGCGGTGGCCGCCGCTCGGGATGTCCTGGCCAACGCGGACGCGCTGGTGGCGGTGAGCCCCACGTTCACCGCCAGCTACTCCGGGCTGTTCAAGATGTTCTTTGACGTCCTTGACCCGGACACGCTGCGCAATGTCCCCACCATCGTGGGCGCCACCGCAGGCACCGCCCGCCACTCCTTGGTGCTGGACTTCGCCATGCGTCCGCTGTTCACCTACCTGCACGCCCTGGTGGTCCCCACCGGCGTCTTTGCCGCCACCGAGGACTTCGGTGGGGGCGCGGACGGGGCAGGGCTCGCGGGCCGGGTGCGCCAGGCGGCCAGCGAACTGGTGACCCAGGTGATGCAGGCGGGCAGCGCTGTGGGCGGCTTTGTGCAGTCCGATGCGGACCTCACGCGCCGCGTCTCAGGCAATCAGCTCGGCGCCACGCCGGACTTCGCCTCTCTGCTCAAGGGGCACGCCGGCAGCCTCTGAGCCCATCACTCGGTGGGCAGGGTGGACTCCCGCTCCAGGTGGGTGGGCGCGAACATGCGCAGCAGGGTTTGCACCACGATCAGGCGCGGGCCCTGTGTCTGGAAGCTCTGGCGCAGCGCCGCCTCCACGTCTCCGGGTTCCACCTGCTTGGCCTGGACACCAAAGGACTGGGCCAGCGCCACAAAATCGGGGCGGGCCAATTCGGTGGCGGTGGCCTTGCCAAAGGCGTCCTGCATGTACTCGCGCAAGATCCCGTAGCCGCCGTCATCCACCACCAGCCATGTGACGTTGAGCTGGTGCTGCACAGCTGTCGCCAGCTCCGCGATGGAGTACATCGAGGAGCCGTCTCCGGCCACGGCAAGCACGCGGGCGGACGCCCCGGCGTCGGGGTCCTCCGCGAGCCCGGCGGCGGCGCCCAGCGCGGCAGGGAAGCCGTAGCCCAGGCCGCCCGCGCCCTGCGCGGAGTGGAACTGCCCGGACCGTGCGTCCCAGCAGCTCCAGCCCCAATATGCGGCAATGGTCATGTCCCAGAAGGTCTGGGCGCCATCCGGCGTGCCGGCGCGCACAGCGTCCATGAACGCGCGCTCGTGCTCCAGCCCCTGCGAGTCAAGGCGCTGAGCCACGGTCTTGAGGGTCCCGGCGGTGAGTTCCTGGGCGGTAAAACCGTCCCAGTTGGGCTCGACGCCGCGGGGAGACTTCTCCAGGCGCTGCGCCAGTCCCGCGAGGGCCAGCTTGGCATCGGCATGGATGCCGAGGGCCAGGTGATTTGCCTCCAGCACACGCGTCTCCGCGTCCACGTGGATGACGCTGCCGCGCGGGCTGAGCGTGAAGTAGTTGGAGGTGACCTCGCCCAGCGAGGTGCCGACGGCCAAGAGCACGTCCGCCTCCTCCAACAGCTCGCTGACGGCCACGTCCTCCACCCATGACTGCAGGGAGAGCGGGTGCTCCCAGGGGAAGGCGCCCTTGCCGCCTGGCGCACAGACCACGGGGGCCCCGGCCAGCTCAGCGAGCGCCAGCAGCTCCGCCTCCGCGCCTGCGCGGCGCACGCCGCCTCCGGCGATCACCGCGGGACGCTTGGCCTGGCGCAGAAGCCTCGCGGCGGCGTCGAGCAACTCACCGCGCGGCTCGGGAGTGCGGGGGCGCACCGGGAAGCCGGCCGCGACCGGCGGGACGTGCTCCGCGGAGCCCAACAGGATGTCCTGGGGGACCTCGATCCAGGCCGGGCCCATGGGCGCGGAGGTGGCGTCCTCCCAGGCGGCCGCGACCGCGGAGGGAATGGCGGACGCGTGCTGGACCAGGCGGCGGGACACCGTCACGTTGGCCACGGAGGACTTCTGATCATCCAGCTGGTGCAGCATGCCGCGGTGGCGTTCGCCCAGTCCGGCGCGGGGGATCTGCGAGGAGATGACCACCATGGGGACGCCCGTCGCGAGCGCCTCCTGCAGCCCGGCGAGCGAGGTCAGCGCGCCCGGGCCGGTGGAGAGCAACAGCACGCCGGGGCGGCCGGTGGCGCGCGCGTAGCCGTCCGCGGCGAAGGCCGCGTTGTTCTCCACGCGGGAGGACACAAAGTGCAGATCGCTGCGGCTCAGTGCGTCAAAGAGGCCAAGCGCGTGCTGGCCCGGGATGCCAAAGACCGTGGTGACGCCCAAAGCTGTGAGCGTCTCTACGACCAGATCGCCGCCGTTGCGCGTGGCCATGTTAGTTGGCCTCCGCGGCGGTCTCGGTGCCGCTCGCGGCGCCGTCAGCGCGGCGGGCCACCTGGTCCGCCAGCAGCGAGACCAGGTCGTAGGCCACGTGGCTGGCGGCCACGGCGGTGATCTCCGCGTGGTCGTAGGCCGGGGAAACCTCCACCACGTCAGCGCCCACCAGGTTCAGCCCGCGCAGGCCGCGCAGGATCTCCAGCAGCTCGCGGCTGGTCATGCCGCCGGCCTCCGGGGTGCCGGTGCCGGGGGCGTGCGCCGGGTCAAGCACGTCGATGTCGATGGAGACGTACAGCGGGCGGTCGCCCACGCGCTCGCGCAGACCGGCCACCACCTTGTCCACGCCCATGCGGAACACGTCCGCGGAGGTGTAGATGCCAAAGCCAAAGCGGGCGTCGTCCTCCAGGTCCTTCTTGCCGTACAGCGGGCCGCGCGTGCCCACGTGGCTCACGGCGTCTGTGTCGATGACACCCTCCTCCGCGGCGCGGCGGAACGGGGTGCCGTGCGTGTAGGCGGCGCCAAAGTAGGTGTCCCAGGTGTCAAGGTGGGCATCAAAGTGCAGCAGTGCCACGGGCTTGCCTGCGCGCTGGGCGGCGGCGCGGAGCAGCGGAAGGGCGATGGTGTGGTCGCCGCCGATCGTGACCAGCGAGGCGCCGTCCTCGGTGAGCTCCAGCGCCTCAGCCTGGATGGTCTCGATGGCTTCCTCGATGTTGAACGGGTTCACGGCCATGTCACCGGCGTCCGCGACCTGGGCCACCTCAAAGGGGGAGAGGTCAAGGGCCGGGTGGTAGGGGCGCAGCAGGCGCGAGGCCTCGCGGACGGCGGTGGAGCCAAAGCGGGCGCCGGGGCGGTAGGAGACGCCTGCATCAAAGGGAATGCCCACCACCTTCACGTCGGCGCGTTCCACCTGGTCAAGACGCGGCAGCAGCGCAAACGTGGCCGCACCGGAGTACCGCGGGATGCGGGACGAATCCACGGGGCCGATGTTGCCGTTTTTCTGGACGCGAATCTCTTCCATGACGTCTTCTCCTGATGCGACTCACCGGCGGGGCCGGACCCGGCGCGGGACCGGATGTGATTCAGGATACAGCCATTGTTTACTCATGGGAATCTTTTGGTGTGTGGGAGTGTGTCTAGCGCGATGCTGCGGGCACGAGCACCCAATAGACCAGTGCCGGCTCATTGGTGGGGTTGACCCACGTGTGCGGCTCCCGGCCGGGGAAGGTGAGCGTATCTCCCGGGCCAAGGTCAAAGGTCTCCGGACCAATAAACACACGCAGATGCCCGTTGCTCACGTGCATCACGTCTAGGTCGCAGTCCACCGTGTACTGCTCCGACTCTCCGCTGCCGCGCGGGTCTATCACCGCGTGGATCACCTGGACCCGCGTCTCCGAGCGGGGGGTGATGAGCCGTTCGGTGAGCCCCTCGCCGCCCAAGGAGATGCGGGGGGCGTCCTCCAAGCGGGTCAGTTGTGTGTTGGGGGAGAGGAAAAGGTCACCCACCGGCAGGGAGAGCACCTGGCAGAGCGTGACGAGGGAGGCCACGGAGGGAGAGGTGAGGTCCCGCTCCACGCGGGAGAGGAAGCCCTTGGTGAGTCCGGTGGCGTCCGCGACCTGCTCAATGGTCATGCGCTGGGACTGCCGAGCGGTGCGGATGCGAGACCCGATCGCCAGGGGCTGATTGGAGGGCTCAACTGGAAGTGCCTTCATGACCGAGGGGGTCCTTTCTCTCTCGGAGGATTGTGCCACCACCTGACGCCCCGCCGGGCATGGGCCTTGACTGTGGGCGCGGTCACAGTCTACCTTTGAGAACATCTCAAGTTGCCAACCATGCAACTCTTGTTTCGTCATCAACTACCTGTCGAGGACCTCATGGACCAGAACACAGCAACACTGATCAACGCATCAATCGTTGCCCTCTACCTGTTGGCCATGTTGGCCTTCGGTTGGTGGGGCAAGAGCAAGACCAAATCCAGCTCCGACTTCCTGGTGGCGGGCCGGCGCCTTGGCCCGTTCCTCTACACAGGAACCATGGCTGCAGTGGTGCTCGGCGGAGCATCCACCGTGGGTGGCGTGGGGCTTGGCTACAAGTTCGGCGTCTCCGGGGCCTGGCTCGTCATCGCCATCGGCGTGGGAGTGCTCCTGCTGAGCCTCTGCTTCGCCGGGGTGATCCAGCGCCTGCGCATCTTCACCGTCTCGCAGATGCTGACCCTGCGCTACGGCAAGAAGTCCACGCAGGCCTCATCCGTGGTGATGCTCGCGTACACGCTGATGCTGTGCGCCACGTCCACCGGCGCCTACGCCACCATCTTTGTGGTGCTCTTCAACTGGGAGCGCTGGGCGGCCATTCTGGTCGGCGGACTGGTTGTCATCGTGTACTCCACGATCGGCGGCATGTGGTCCATCACCCTGGCGGACCAGGTGCAGTTCATCATCAAGACCATCGGCGTGTTTGCGCTCATGCTGCCCTTCACGCTCGGTGCGGCCGGCGGCTGGGGTCAGATCCAGGAGCGTCTGGACGCCGAGTTCTTCCAGTGGGGCGGCATCGGCGTTGACACGATCATCACGTACTTCGTGGTTTACACCCTTGGCCTGCTGATCGGCCAGGACATCTGGCAGCGCGTGTTCACCGCCCGCACCCCGCAGGTGGCCAAGTGGGGCGGCACCACCGCCGGCATCTACTGCATCCTCTACGGAATTGCCGGTGCCCTGATTGGCCTTGGCGCCCGCGTTGCGCTGCCGAACATCAACATTGAAGAGGGCGGCAAGGACGCCGTCTACGCAGAGGTCGCGGCTCACCTGCTCCCCGTTGGCCTGGGTGGCCTGGTCTTGGCGGCCGCCGTCGCGGCCATGATGTCCACCGCCTCCGGCGCACTGATCGCCGCGGCGACGGTGGCCCGCACCGACGTGGTGCCGATGGTGGCCCGCCTGTTTGGGCGCACCGTGATCTCCGACGGAACCGGCACCGACGAGGGCAAGGATCCGGGCGAGGACGTGAAGGGCAACCGTTACTGGGTGCTTGGGCTCGGCCTGTTCGTGGTGGTCCTCGCCATCGCGGTGGAGGACGTGGTCGCAGCGCTGACCATCTCCTACGACATCCTGGTGGGCGGCCTTCTGGTCGCGATCCTCGGCGGCCTGCTGTGGCGCCGCGGCACCGGAGAAGGGGCCACCTGGTCCATGGCGGTCGGCACTCTGGCCACCTTGGCCACCATGGGAGTCATGGCCGTGATCAAGGAAGACTTCGTCGCCGGCGTGCTCTCCAACGAGCCCATCTACGTGGGCCTGATCGCCTCCGCGCTGGTCTACGTGGTGGTCTCCCTCGTGGGCAAGCCGACCGACGCCACGGTGCTGGCCGAGTGGGACGAGCGCCGTTCCGGTCGCAGCACCAAGGAAGGCGTAGACGCCTAAGGGCAGGCTCCTAGCCCTGCACCTCGCGTAGCCGCCCGCGCAATGCGGCGGCTACGCCGGGGTGCAGGTGCGTGGAGTTTAAGAAGCCGCCCACGCCGCCGTAATGCTGCTCCACCCCATCGAGGAAGACCTCCATGGCCTCCGCAGGGGCGGACATGATGATGGGCGCATTCTCCTCCGCTAGGTGTGCCAGCGTCTCAGAAGGCACCACCTCGCGGTAGGCCTGCAGCATGGCGGCCTTGACCTGGCCCATGTTGGCGGCGGTCGCCGTGTAGTCCGCCACAATCCGCTCGCGTTCGTGCCCGGCCAGCAGGCCAACCAACGCGGCAAGCACTCCCGTCCGGTCCTTGCCGGCCGCGCAGTGCAGCAACAACGGCGTGCCAGAGGCCAGAGGGCTGAGCGCCCGCACCACGGTCTCCCGCTTCAGGTCCAGCCAGTCCAGGTACAACTCGCCCAGGTCCTGGGGCGTCTGCAACGCCAACGCGGCGTCGTCCGCGGAGGCGACCATCGCGACGTCGAGCAACTCAACACCCGCGCTCTCCAGCCCAAGCCAGGGCACCAACACGCGCTCGCGCGGTCCGCGAAGATCCGCCACCGCGCCCAACGCCAGGGCGTTCACCACGGTGTGGACATCCTCCGCGTCCAGGCCATACGGCGCCGCCGAGCGGTACACGAGCCCCGGGACCACCTCGCGGGAATTGAGCAGTTCAGTCATAGCCAGCCCTTCTTCTTGAAGACCACGTACAGCGTGGTTCCGGCGCCGAGCATGGTCGCCAGCGCGGCCGGATAGCCCCACCCGGCCTCCAACTCTGGCATGTACTTGAAGTTCATACCCCACACGCCGGCCAGGACGGTCGGCGCCGCCAGGATCGCGGCCCAGGAGGAGACCTTCTTGGACTGCACGCTCTGTTCCAGGCCCACCTGCGCCGCGCGCTCGGAGGCCAGGGTCAGGGCCAGCGAGAGCGCGTTGACCAGGGTCGCGTGCATGCCATCTAGGCGCGCCTCCACCCGCGTGGAATGATCCTGGACGTCCCGCAAAAGGGCATCTATCAGCACGCGTCCGCGCTGGTCCGCTGAGTCCTTGGCGGCATCCTGGTCATGTCCGGAGCCCGGGGTGCCTGCGCTCTTCGGCTCGCGGGCCGCGGCCGGCATGGCGTAGCTATACCCCACGCCCGCCTCACCCAGCAGCACGCCGGGGTCATCCCCGGCGATGTTCTTGCGGGCGGCGATCAGCGCGTCATCCAGGGGCTGCACGGCCCGCTGAAAGTGGCCCACCTGCCGCGAAAGCTTGTAGATGCGCGTGGCCACCTCACCCTGGGACTGGGCAAAGAGCTCCTCATCGATCTGCTCAATGTCAGTGGCCAGCTCATCCACCACCGGCTCGTAGTCATCCACGATCTGATCCAGGACGGAATACGCCCCGCCGCGGGGGCCAAGCCCCGCCAGCGCCGGGCTATGGACCACGCGCTGGCGGGCCTGATCCGGGGCAGGCGTCCCCGCGTCCCGGTGCGTGATCAGGAAGTCCCGCCCCGCGTACAGGTGCAACTCGCCCACCGACACGCTCTCTGCGTCCTCGTCGTAGCAGGCCGGGTGCATCACCAAGAAGGTGTCCTCGCCGTAGTGGTCCACCTTGGTGCGCTGCTTGGACTCCATCATGTCCTCCACCGCCAGGTGGTTCAGGGTGAAATCCTGAGCCAGGAGATGCCACTGATCCTTGCTTGTCCCCGCAAGCTCAACCCAGATCCATCCGCCCCGATCCCGAGCCGAACGGATGGCCTCGCGGTCGCGGGACTCGAGTTCCGTGACGGTGCCGTCCACAAAGACGCTCACGCGTTCCGCCAGGTCCTGCTGGCCCATGCGTGTTTCGTGTTCGCCCTGCTGTTGGCCCTGTTGGCCCTGCTGGCCCTGTTGATGCGGTGCTGTGCTCACGCCGTCAGTCTGCCACCGCACGGCGGGTCACCGCGCGGTGACTAGGCTGGAGAGGTGACCTCCCACGATCCCTCCGCGACCCCGCCCGCCCAGCCTCACGCCGTCGGGCAGGGAGAAGCTCAAGACGCAAACACAGCGCCCGACGACGCGGCCCCCTCCCAGCCAGAGGTTGGGTTGGGACCGTGGGAGGGCGAATGGCCCGCGGGGGAGCACTTTGATCCGGAATTGTTGGAGAACGGCGACCGGCGCAATGTGCTGGACGAGTTCCGGTATTGGCGACACGAGGCGATTGTGGCGCAGCTGGATACCCGCAGGCACCCCCTGCACGTGGCCATTGAGAATTGGCAGCACGACCTCAACATCGGCACGGTGGTGCGCACGGCCAACGCTTTTAATGCGGCGCAGGTGCACATCGTGGGGCGGCGGCGGTGGAATCGGCGCGGGGCCATGGTCACGGACAAATACCTGCACGTGCGTCACCACCCCACCGTGGAGGACTTTGTTGCGTGGGCGCACGGCGAGGGACTCGTGGTGCTCGGCGTGGACATCTTCCCCGACTCCGTGCCGCTGGAGACCTATGAGCTGCCCGAGCGCTGCGTCATGGTCTTTGGGCAGGAGGGGCCGGGGTTGTCTGAGGAGATGCGCGCGGCGGCGAAGGCCACGCTCTCCATTGCCCAGTACGGCTCCACGCGCTCCATCAACGCCGCCTCCGCCGCGGCGGTCGCCATGCACGCCTGGATTCGGCGCTGGGAGTTTGGGCAGCGGGTCTAGAGGGGGTGCCCTCGGGGGGCCGGGGATTTTCACCGGGTTTCTGGCTTTTGCACCGAACGATGCTCGTGGGAAAAGTCCGAAACCCGGTGGAAAATCGGTTGGGGCCGACGGCGGCGACGCGGCCACTGCGGCGAATGCGGGAGGGGCCCCGACCGGCGCGATGCCGGTCGGGGCCCCTCCGTTAGTTCTCGGATCTACTTCTCAGATCCATTTCGCCGTGTGAGTGCCGGCGAAGGTGCCGGCCACGGCGATTAGTTCTGGCCGCCCCACGGGTTCTGACCCGGCTGACCGGGCTGACCGGGCTGACCGGGCTGACCTGGCTGGCCTGGCTGACCGGGCTGCTGCGGGGGAGTGCCCCACTGCGGCTGAGCGTTCTGCGCCGGATCGTTGGGGTTCTGGCCCGGCTGGCCCGGCTGCTGCGAGCCGGGCTGACCCTGCTGCGGAGCTCCCCAACCCTGCTGGCCTCCCTGCTGCTGGGCGCCATGCTGGCCTCCCTGCTGCTGACCACCCTGCTGGGGGGCCTGCGGCTGCGCGGGCTGCTGGGGTGCGCCCCAGCCCTGCTGGCCGGGCTGGTTGGACTGACCGTGCTGGCCACCTGGGCCCTGTTGCGGGTTGCCCCACTGCTGGCCACCCTGCTGAGGGGACTGCGGCTGTGCGGGCTGCTGCGGAGCACCCCACTGCTGACCGCCCTGCTGCTGACCACCCTGCTGGGGGCGCTGCGGGAGCACAGGCTGCTGAGGTGCTCCCCAACCCTGCTGGCCGGCATTCTGCCCGCCGCCTTGCTGAGGCGCGCCCCAACCCTGCTGACCGCCCTGGCCGCCCTGCTGGGGAGCACCCCAGCCCTGCTGACCGCTCTGGCCACCCTGACCGCCCTGGGCCCGGGGGGCCGGACGGTTGGTGATCAGGTGCTGGCGAGTCGCCGCGAGATCGGCACCGGTCTTGAGTCCCACCAAGCCAAGCAGGCCGGCGGGAAGCGCGCGAAGGATGGGATCCGCCGCGTAGCGCGAGAGGACCTCGATCACTGCACCGACGACACCGATGATGAGGAAGACCCAGCCACCGTGCATGGTGGTGGAGCCGTAGGTGTTGCTCTCTCCGCCGTTGAACCCGGGCGTGGTGAGGGAGTAGGAGGTGATGGAAGCGATCATGAGGACCAGCCCGCCCACCAAGTACATGCCGGGAAGCAGCGCCCAGGACTGCCACGACTGGCGCGGCTCCGTGACGCCCACCCGCAGGCGCCAGCGCAGGCTGGTCCAGACCAGGAAGATCAGCATGAGGACCATGGCCATGATCCAGATCCACACCTGATCGCCGATCAGATCCTTGGAGAACACGCTCAAGGCGCGCGTCTCGGATGCGGACCCGCTGGTCGTCGTTCCGCCCACGGCACCAAAGTGCATGAAGATGAAGCTGTTGCCGATATTCCAGGGGAAGTCACCGTGGGTGCCCGGGATGGCCTGCAGGAAGGACCACCAGGTCTGCTGGGACTTGGCGGCGAAGCCGTAGTAAAGGAACATGACGACGGCCATGAGGCCACCGGCGAGCACCACGTGCTCCACGAACTGGCTGCCGGCCTGGCGGAAGCGAGAGGGCAGCAGCGAGTCGCCGCGCGGGGAGAGCGCCAGGTAGCTGACGAATCCGACCGTCACCAAGCCCGCCACCACGCCGCCAAAGCTGACTGCGTGGTACGTGCCCTCATCCGAGCGGTGCTGGATGAGCAGGCCAAGCAGGATGGTCAGGACGCTAAAGACCAAGCCCGACGCCGCTGCGAGCAGCAGCCGTGGGAGCGCCTTGGGGGCCGCGGGGTTGCGTCCAATACGGCGCCCCACCAGCCACACAGCCACCAGTGCAAAAGCCACGATGAACAGGGTGAAGCTGGAGATCTGAGAGGAAGACTCGTAGGTCTGGCCGCCGATCTCTCTTGAGTTCGTGATGGACTTGGTGCCACCGAAGGCGGCGGGGACCTTGGAGAAGAGGTCGGCGACGAACAGGCCGAAGCTGGTCTTAAATCCGGCCGCTAGCTGCAGCAGCGACACGAGCACGGCCGCGATGAGCGCGGCGATGTACGCCACTCCACCGAGGATGGCAGCGGTGATCCACTGGCGGGACGTAACTCCGAGGCCGGCACCGCCCTGGCGCTGACCCGCGTTCCACTGGCCCTGGTTCTGCTGGGGAGCACCCCAAGCGTTCTGCTGCTGGGGCTGACCCTGCGGCGCACCCCACTGCTGGCCTTGCTGGGGTTGCGTGGGCTGGCCCTGCTGAGGCTGGCCATAGGCGGGCTGACCCTGACCGGGCTGACCCTGACCCGGCTGCCCATAGGCGGGCTGGCCCTGCTGCGGCTGTTGGGGCTGACCCCACCCGCCCGGCTGCTGCGGCGCGCCCCAGCCACCCTGGCCTGGCGCGCCTCCCTGACCCTGCGCCCCGTTCTGGGCCGGTGAGCCCTGTGGCCCATTGTTGGGCTGGCCTCCGCCCCATCCGGAGTTCGGCGTTGGCTCGCTCATGGTGGTGTCCTTCCCAAGAATGTTCGCGACTTCTCCGAGTATTCCCCGGATTCTTTGCGGTGCTGTAAAGAAAAATACTCAGTCTGGTGGACCAACCGCAATCCGTGGGCCCATTGTGCCGCACCCAAACGTCAGAAAGACGCCCGCAGAACGGCGCCGCAAGGGCGCCAAAAAACGGCGCCCAGCGTCACGCTGGGTCCAAAGCACACGCCGTCGGGCATATGCATCGCTACGATGGGTGGTGGACGTCACCGACCCCACCGATGCAGTCGGGATGTAGCCACCCTCAACTGAGCCAAGGAGTGACCGTGCCCGTCGCAACCCCGGACAAGTACAACGAGATGCTGGACGCCGCTAAGAGCGGAAAGTTTGCCTTCCCGGCCATCAACGTGACCAGCTCGCAGACCGTCAACGCGGCCCTTGCCGGGCTGGCAGAGGCCGGATCTGACGGGATTTTGCAGGTGTCCACCGGTGGCGCCGCCTACTTCTCGGGATCCTCCGTGAAGGACATGGTGCGCGGTTCGCTCGCGTTCGTGGCCTACATCCGTGAGGCCGCCAAGTCTTACGACATCAACGTGGCCCTGCACACCGATCACTGCCCCAAGGACAAGCTGGAGGGCTTTGTGTTGCCGCTGTTGGAGGCCTCCGCACAGGAGGTCGCCGCCGGCCGCGACCCCTTCTTCAACTCCCACATGTGGGACGGTTCGGCGGAGACGCTGGAAGAGAACCTGCGCATTGCCGTGGATTTGCTGGCGCGCACCCACGCCAACAAGCAGATTCTTGAGGTGGAGATTGGCACCGTGGGTGGCGAGGAGGATGGCGTGGAGAACGCCATCAACGAGAAGCTCTACACCACCACGCAGGACGCGCTGGAGACCATCAAGGCGCTCGGCAACGGGGAGAACGGCCGCTACATCACGGCCCTGACCTTCGGCAATGTGCACGGCGTGTACAAGCCGGGCAACGTGAAGCTGCGCCCGGAGATTCTGCGGGACATTCAGGCGGAGGTCGGCGAGGCTGTCGGTCAGGCGGAGCCCTTTGACCTGGTCTTCCACGGAGGGTCCGGTTCTTCCGATCAGGAGATCGCGGATGCCGTTTCCTATGGCGTCATCAAGATGAACGTGGACACGGACACCCAGTACGCGTTTACGCGTCCCGTGGCCGGTCACATGATGAGCAACTACAGCGGCGTGCTGAAGGTTGACGGCGAGGTCGGCAACAAGAAGACGTACGACCCGCGCGTGTGGGGCGCCGCCGCTGAGGCCGGCATGTCCGCCCGCGTGGTGGAGGCCGTCAAGCAGCTTGGCTCCGCCGGCAAGAGCGTGAAGTAAGCATGGAGCTGGGACAGAATTTGTTGGGTATCCCGGAGACGCGGCTGCCCGTGGATCCCGAGCTTGAGGCGCGTTACGCGGCGGGGGATGAGCCGGAGGATTTGGCACGCCGCTTCCCCTCGGCGCAGCTTCCGTGGGCGTTGATGGCCGACGACGCGTGGAAGGACGGGCGGGAAGTGGAGTCTTACGCTTTTGCGCGCGTTGGCTACCACCGCGGGCTGGACGCCCTGCGCAAGGCCGGTTGGCGCGGGCAGGGTCCCGTGCCGTGGGCGCACGAGCCCAACCGTGGCTTCTTGCGCTCGCTGTACGCACTACGCCGAGCCGCCGCTGCGATGGGAGAGAGCGAGGAAGTGGACCGTATCGGGACCTTCCTCAACGACTCAGACCCGGCGGCCGTGGCCGGGATTGAGGGCGGCGCATAGCCGCCAGTTGTTTTGGCAGGGCCCCGTTTTGCCGTATCCACCGGTGGGACGGGGCCCTTCCCGTGGGGGCCATCTCCATTCGTCTGGGCCGCGCACTAGACTGGTTCGCGCCCCGCTTCCCACACCGAAAGGCCTTCCGTGGCCAAGCTGTACTTCCGTTTTGGAGCCATGAACTCCGGCAAATCCACTGGGCTGTTGCAGGCGGCGTTCAACTACGAGGAGCGCGGCCAGCGCGTGGTCCTGGCCAAGCCCGGCGTGGATACCAAAGGCGAGTCTGCGATTATCTCCCGGCTCGGTGTGACACGAGCCGTTGACTTGGTGATCCCGGCCGGTGGGGACGTGCGCGCGCTCTTTGCTGCCATAGCGCGCGGCGACGACCCCGCGGCGCTGGTGCCACACGTAGAGGTGGACCCGGTGGCGTGCCTGCTCGTGGACGAGGCCCAGTTTCTGGAGCCGGAACAGGTGGATGATCTGTTGCGGCTTGCCGTGTTGGACGATGTCCCGGTGCTGGCGTACGGCATCCGCACGGACTTCAAGACGCATGCCTTCCCGGGTGCCCAGCGTTTGCTTGAGGTGGCCCACTCCTTGGAGGAGCTCAAGACCATCTGCCGCTGCGGGCGAAAAGCCATCTTTAATACCCGGCGCGTGAATGGGCAGATTGTGTTTGATGGGGACCAGGTGGCGATAGACGGGGACGAGGTCAGCTACGAGTCCCTGTGCGCCACGTGTTATCTGAGCGAGTCCGGGGGGCGGCTGGGCTAGGCGGTTTGGGTCTCTGGGCGGAGGGCGGTCCCCGCGCATGACGGTGAGAGCGATGAGTTCTTTTGGATGGCATTAATGCGGACTCACTGGGGGAATGATTGATGGGGGTCGGAGTGGAACTTGCGCGCAGCGGCGAGGCGCTGGGCGCGCGGTACCGGTTTATGGAGCGAGTGGGCTCCGGCGCTGTTGGCGAAGTGTGGACCGTCGGCACGGGAGATGGCCGCGTGCTGGCCGCCAAGTTGTTGCGCACGGAGCACACCAACGACCCGGCCCTGGTGGAGCGTTTGCCGGTTCGGCCTCCGGTTTGGCTGGACTAGCGGCGGGGTTAGTTGACGGAGACTCTCGCAATTTAGGGCACGAGGCTTGAGCAACTCGTCGGGCGCATTTGGTGGCGATCAGGTCAAGTCTGGGGTTAGTGAGGAGGAGTTCAATCCTGCGAAGTCGGCAACTGTCCAGACGCCTCGAACCCCAGCGGGTCCTGGAGTAACCATTTGAGCCGCTCTGATCTTGGGATGGCTTTCGTGGGCGCCTGCTGCTATCGGGCTAGGAACGGTTATCTGGATCGTCGTTGCGACTTGGCCGCTTTCTGGTGCAGAGCGGTTGGCGAGCTTGATCGTCACCGCGGTATCTCTCTCCATCGTGTCCATCGCCGCCGTCGTCGCCGGATTTGAGATCGTACTGTTCTCTTTTGGACCCTCGTTTCTTGTTTCGAAACTCGTAATTGCCGCGATGACTCGAATTGATGGTGCATGGAGGGCCGCGTACCCCGGGCTCTATTTTGGTGCGAGTTTGGGTTTGGCTCATGGGCCAGCTGCTGAGTCTATTTTAATGAAGGGACAATTGGCGGATCTGACGCCTGCTCAGCAATTTTCGCTGGCGCTATCCGGGGGCGGTGCCGTTACTTCTCTGCCAATAGCCAGCCAGAACAATACTGCTCTTGTCACCCACGCCGCCCACACCGCCCACACCGCCCGCGCCAGCCCATGCGGCCGGGGCCGTGGGTGTGAGGGTGGTGCCGCTGACTGTGACCGCTGTGCCCTGGGCGTTGGGGGGCGACTAAGGAAGCGCTCTGCCTACCGCCCTTCGTGGCCGTTAACAGTCCGGTAGCTACCCTCTAGACCAACGAGTCAGTGCCGCACGCACTCGCGCTTCGGCCTGACCCGCGGCGGGTGGCTCGCTTTGGCGTGCAACTGCGGCCCGCGCCGCCTCCTGATGATCGGACACCGCACCCAGCACCAGGTCCAGTGCCCCGCGGGCCCAAGCCTCGCGAGGGGCCACACCGGCACCCACCCCGGCTGCGGAAGCTAGCTCCTCAAACGCGCCCAGTGCACTAACAGCCTCGGGACGCCAGGCAAGGGCCACGCGCACCACGTCCGCTGCATCCGGTACCGGGAGCAAGGTGGAGGCCAGCCAGCAAGCCAGCTCCGCTGCGTCGTGGTGCACAGGAAGCCTGGCCATCAGCCCTTCGGTGACCGCCACCAGCAGATCTTGCTTGTCCGCGACGTGCCAATACAGTGCACCGGGGCCAACCCCCAACTCCCGCGCCAGGCGCCGCATGGTCAAGTCGGCCAGTCCATAGTCGCGCAGAATGCGCGTGGCGGTCGCCACCACGTCCGCGCGAGTTAAAGCCATGCGACCACCCTATCTAGACCGCCGCTGGACGCGGTGCCCGTGACCCGGCACGCTGGTGCCATGACCGCATCCGCATCCGCACCCGCACCAGCGCCGGCCGCTGTACCCGCACCCGCACCAGCGCCGGCCGCTGTACCCGCACCCGCACCCGCGCCGGCCGCTGTACCCGCACCCGCACCGGCCTCTGGCCAAGAGGCCGCCGCTCAGTCCGCTCGCCCCCTGCGCATCGCGCTGATCGGCTACTCGTTTATGGGGCGCGCACACGCCCTGGGCTGGCGCAACGCCCCGGCCTTTTTTGACCCGGCGCGGCGCCCGGAGTTGGCCGTGGTGGTGGGCAGAGATGCCGCGGCGGCGCAGGACTTCGCCACCCGCTGGGGCATCCCGGAGGTCGCGACGGATTGGCGCGAGGTGGTGGCGCGGGAGGATATCGACATCGTGGACGTCTGCACGCCGGGTGACACGCACGAGCCCATCGCCGTGGCAGCCCTTTCGGCCGGCAAGCACGTTCTGTGCGAGAAGCCGCTGGCCAACACGGTGGAGGAGGCGCAGCGCATGGCGGATGTGGCTAGGGCGGCCGCGCAGCAGAGTGGGGCAGGCGCCATGTGTGGCTTTAGCTACCGCCGCACGCCGGCGTTGACCCTGGCCCGGCGAATGGTGGCGGACGGCTTCCTGGGGCAGCTATGGCAGGTCCGCGCGCAGTATCTGCAGGACTGGCTCTCCAATCCCAGTGCGCCGTGGGTGTGGCGTCTTGATCGCGAGCAGGCCGGTTCCGGCGCTTTGGGGGACATCGCGAGTCACATCGTGGACGCCGTGCAGTGGGTCTCCGGGCGTCACGTCCTGGGCGTCAGTGGCCTCACCCAGACTTTCGTGGACGAGCGTCCGCTGCCCGGCGGCGGCGGCACCGCGCCGGTCACCGTGGACGACGCTGCCGTGTTTGCGGCGCGCCTGGACGGCGGTGTGCTGGCTGCCTTTGAGGCCACCCGCTACGCCACGGGGCGCAAAAACGCGCTGCGCGTGGAGCTCTCCGGCTCCTCCGGCGCCATCGCCTTTGACCTGACGGATTCGAACTTTCTTGAGGTGTTTTCAGTGGCCGACGGCGCGGGGCCGGGGGGCGGTTCCTCCTCCGGCGGTGGGGGCGGGGCAGGCTTCAGCAGGATCGATGTCACGGATCCCTCCCATCCCTACGCGTCATGGTGGCCACCGGGCCACGCTCTGGGCTACGAACACGGCTTTACCCACCAGGCGGTGGACTTCTTGGATGCCATCGCGGAGGGGCGCACGCCTTCGCCCTCCTTTGATGACGCCCTGCGCGTGCAAAAGGTCCTCGCGGCCGTGGAGCGCTCGGCCGCGAACGATGGCGGGTGGCAGAACATTGGCTGAGCAGGCCAGGCCGCCGCGCCCGCAGCCCAGGCAGCGCCCCCGCCACCCCACGGCAGTGGTCCTGTCCAACTGGGGTATCCAGCTGGTCCTGGCGGCCATCGGGATCTACTCCCTGGTTGGGGAGACGCTGGATGGCGCGGCGTGGTGGTGCATGCTGAGCACTCTCTATGCCTTCGGTGCCGTGGTGGTCCTGAGTTTTATGGCGCGCAACGGCGGTGGGCCCCCGGCTGAAGCCAGTCGGCGGTGGTTGGGCCGCGCGCGCAAGCCCATCGTGACGATCTTTACGGTGGTGCCGGCACTGATCGGCATCCTAGCCGCCTTGCAGGTCATCCTCGCCGATTCACTCGTGGGGGCGGATGATCGCGGCATCAACAAGTTCCTCGGCGTGTGGTCCATGCTGCTGGGTTGGGCCATGCTCCACTGGGGCTTCGCCCAGCTCTACCTGCTGCGCAGTGAGGAGGCCCGGCCGGGCAAGGTGCTGGACTTCCCCGAGAGCGATCACCCCGGACTGGTGGATCACGTCTACTTCGCCTTCACGGTCGGTACCACCTTCGCCGCCTCAGATGTCACGGTGTTGGACACCCGCACGCGGTGGGTGGTCACCATCCACTCCGTGCTCGCGTTTGGGCTCAACGCGCTGACCATTGCGCTGGCGTTCAATACGATTATGGGGCTGGGCAAGTAGGGCGGCGCTGGCGCCCCTCACTCAGCAGCGCATCTGCCCGACGCTGCCCGCTCACGGCGACCACGCGGCGTCGGGCAGGGAACTTGGCGGCCAAAAATGCGCGCCAGCGCGTCAAAAACCGGCCGCCGAGGTGCTTGGCCTTCCTGCTTTCTCCTTTCGGCGGGTAAACTTTGATCGCAAGAGCCTCTTGCAAGCCCCGCCGGTCACCACCACGGAGGGGCGCGGGAGGCATTCCTGTGTCCGGGACACCGGGACACCGGGCCGCGGCCACCAGGCCACATCCGCCGCACTCGCGGCACACGGAGGGGGAGAATCCGATGCCAGCGATCGTCATCGTCGGCGCCCAGTGGGGCGACGAAGGCAAGGGCAAAGCGACCGACCTATTGGGCGGGCGCGTGGACTATGTGGTCAAGCCGAACGGCGGCAACAACGCCGGGCACACCGTGGTGGTGGGCGGCGAGAAGTACGAGCTCAAGCTCATCCCCGCCGGCATCCTTTCCCCCAACACCATCCCGATCCTCGGCAACGGCTGCGTGGTGAACCTGGAGGCGCTCTTCGAAGAGATGGACGCGCTCGAGGCCCGCGGAGGGGACACCTCCCGCCTGCGCGTCTCCGCCAACGCCCACCTGGTGGCCCCGTACCACCAGACCATGGACAAGGTCACCGAGCGTTTCCTTGGCAAGCGCGCCATCGGCACCACGGGCCGCGGCATTGGCCCCGCCTACATGGACAAGGTGGGGCGCCTGGGCATCCGCGTCCAGGACATCTTTGACGAGTCCATCCTGCGCCAAAAGGTGGAGGGTGCGCTGCGCCAGAAGAACGAGCTGCTGGTCAAGATTTACAACCGCAGGGCCGTGCTCACGGACGAGATCGTGGACTACTTCCTGGCGTTCGCCGAGCGCCTGCGCCCCATGGTCATTGACTCCGAGCTGGTCCTGAACCGCGCCCTTGATGAGGGAAAGGTGGTGCTCATGGAGGGCGGACAGGCCACGTTCCTTGACGTGGACCACGGCACCTACCCGTTCGTCACCTCCTCCAACCCCACCGCAGGCGGCGCCTCCGTGGGTGCGGGCATTGGCCCCACCCGGATCCAGCGCTCCATCGGCATCATCAAGGCCTACACCACCCGCGTCGGGGCCGGCCCGTTCCCCACCGAGCTCTTTGACTCCATGGGCGAGCAGCTGCGCACCGTGGGCGGCGAGTTTGGCGTGAACACCGGCCGCCCGCGCCGCACCGGCTGGTACGACGCAGTGCTGGCCCGCTACGCCGCGCGCGTGAACGGCTTCACCGACTACTTCGTCACCAAGCTGGACGTGCTCACCGGCATCGACAAGATCCCCGTGTGCGTGGCATACGAGATCGATGGTGAGCGCCAGGACGAGGTCCCCATGACCCAGTCCGAGTTCCACCACGCCAAGCCCATCTTCGAGTACTTCGACGGATGGACCGAGGACATCTCCGGCGCCAAGACGCTGGAGGATCTGCCGCAGAACGCTCGGGACTACGTGCTGGCCCTGGAGGCCATGTCCGGCTGCCGCTTCAGCGCCATCGGCGTGGGCCCGGACCGGGACCAGACCATTGTGATTCACGATCTGATTGGCCCCGTGCTGGACTGAGGCCGGCTGGCTGGCTGGCTGGGGTGCGGCGTGGATCCCCCGGGTTTTCGTGGATCCCCCGTCGAGTGGGCAGGGGATCCCCAAGAACCCGGGGGATCCATCGAGGGCGGTTCTGAGGGCGGCCCCGGCGGCGCCCACTACGCTGGTTCCGGAGTAGCGGTGCGGGCGCTGGGTTCCGTGCCGCGCTAGACCTTCTCAGCTCAGCCCGAAGGGATCCGCGAATGAGTCACGAAGCAGTCAAGGCAGTCCAGGCAGCCGTCAGCGCCGATCCCGAGAATGTGCCACTGCGATTGGCGCTCGCGGACCTCTTGGTGGCCAGCGGGCGTCCCGCAGAGGCCGTCACGGAGGCCGCTAAGGTGCTTGCGCGAGACCCCGGAAACGCGCAGGCGCTAGCGCTGGTGACCGGTGGCGTGGGAGACGGCCCGACGGCGTCGGCCCCCACCCCGGAAGCGGCCCCCGCGGAAACGGTCAGCCCGGAAACGGCCAGCTCGGAAGCCGCTGCACCACAGGAGCCGGCAGCGGACACCCCTCCGGACTTTGATTGGCACCATGCCGAGCAGCAGTTGGATGCGGCGGTGCCGCCTCCCTTTGTGGACCCGCGACAGGCGGAGACCGGGCACCTTCGCCCCGGAGGCCCGCCACAGGCAGAGGGCGTGGCGCCTTTGGAGCCTGGGCTGCCCCGCATCAGCTTTGCGGACGTGGGCGGGCTAGATGATGTGAAGCAGCGCCTGAATGAGTCCTTCATCCAGCCCATGCGCCATGCGGAGATTGCCAAGGCCTTCGGTAAGTCGCTGCGCGGCGGGCTGTTGTTGTACGGGGCGCCCGGTTGCGGCAAGACCTACATGGCCCGAGCGGTGGCGGGTGAACTTGGCGCCGGGTTTATGTCCTTGGTGATGACGGATGTAGTTGATTCCTATCGCGGACAAACCGAGAAGAATATCCACTCTGTGTTCCAGGAGGCCCGTCACAACGACGGCCCCACGGTGCTGTTTTTGGATGAGATTGATGCATTGGCATTGAAGCGCTCCGGCCTCACCGGGCCCGCATCCTGGCTCCGCGGCTCCGTGAACCAGCTGCTGCTGGAGATGGATTCAATGCAGGGAAACAACGACGGGCTCTACGTGCTGGCCGCCACCAACCACCCGTGGGACCTGGATGAGGCGGTGCTGCGTCCAGGCCGCCTGGACCGTGCCGTGCTCGTCAGCCCACCGGATGCCACGGCTCGCGCGGCCATCCTTCGCACGCACCTCGCCGCTCGTCCAGTGGCTGGCATTGACCTGGCCGCCTTGACCCAGGCCACCGAAGGCTTCTCCGGCGCGGATCTTGAGCATCTCACCGTGACAGCCGCGGAGAAGGCCATGACGGAGTCCATCGCGGCCGGTTCCGTGCAGCCACTCACCATGCACCACCTGCAACTTGCCCTGGCAGAGGTCCGCCCCTCCACGGGGGAATGGATGCAATCTGCCCGCAACGTGGTGCGTTTCGCCAACGATTCGGGCCGCTATGACGATCTGCGCAGATACCTGTCCACCCGCGAGGCGAGCGGAAAGTCGGGGCAGCGCAAAGGCTGGTGGTCGTGAGCGAGTTGGAGAACGTTCTCCGGCGAGCACACGTCTACTTCGCGGGCGGCCGGTACGCGCAGGCTCGCCGGGTTTTACTGGACACGGGGTCCGAATACGGCAATGACACCGAGTGGTTAAAGTCGCTGTCCGCGGTAGAGATGGCGGACGGGCATCCGGAGGTGGCGGAGCAGATCCTGGCCCACGCACTGAGCCTTGAACCCGAGTCCGCTGCCCTCTGGTTCAACCGTGCCTCCGCGGCGCTGGACCTGGGGCAGGCCCGTGCGGGGCTCAGCTACATCAATACCTCTCTGCACTTTGACCCCATGGATGGCGACGCACACATGCAGTTGGCCAGGGCTCTCTTGGCGCTGGGGGATGAGGTGTACTTAGACCAAGCGGAGCAGGCCATTGCCGAGGCCGCTCGGCTGGGCGCCCACCCCGTCTTGGTGGCGCGTTTCACCGCGTTCTTGCAGGTGCAGCGCGGCGATTCTGCCGGTGCGCGCTCCACTCTGGTGGAGGCGCTGGGTGCCCATCCCGAGGACGAAGCGCTACGCCTGCACTACGCCATGATTCTGGGCGAGGACGCCAAGGGGCACCGGAGGGCCGGCCAGATCTTGACGGCCGCCCTGGCCCAGCACCCGGATGAGACCTCGGCGCGCCGAGAACTGCTGCGGCGCAAGCACAGGGCGCACCTGCGCCTGCGCTATGTGCCCGTGTGCGCGCTCGGCTTGGTCGGCTTCGCGGCCTTGGCTCCCACCCCGTGGAACGCGGGGTTTGCGGCCGCTGGTGCGCTGGGCAGCGCGGTGGTGTGGTGGCTAGGAGAGCGGGCGGCGGCGGGAGTAGTGGCCGACGACGCGGGCAGGGAGTACTTGAGCGCTCACCCTGGGCTGCGCTGGGGGCGGTGGGTGCTGCTGCTGTGCAGCCTCCTGGCGTGGGCGCCCGCGGCGGCACTTGCCCTTCCGGGCGGCCCGGGGCTGGTGGCCGCTTGGGGGTGGCTTGCCAGCGTGGCGACGGCGGCCGTGGCGTGGGCTGCCGGGGAGCTGGTGCGGTGCTCGGTGCTCCGTGATGATCTGGACCAAGCCTCGCCACTCTCCATCCAAACCCAATTCGCCTCCTTGCGGGTGAGCCGAGCCGCGGTGGGTGGGTCCGGGCCGCCACGCCTGCGCTGGCTAGTCACCATCCCTGTGCTGTTGCTCCTGCTGGCACCAGTCGTCTTTCCCGGCGCTGGCCCCGCGCTCGGCTCCGGCCTGGCGCTGATGGGCCTGAGCGTCTGGGTTGCTGCTGCGGCCATGCTGCGCGGCAGCGACGCGTGGCGCATCCTTGCCAACCGCCTGCGCAACCGGCCCTCCGGCGCCGGAGCCGACCCAGCGGCGTCGGGCAAGATCAGGTCCGCCCAATACCAAGCCGCCGCCAGCGTGGTGGTGGTCCTGTTGGTGTGCGCGGGAGCGTTTGCGCAGGGCGCAAGCCGCGTCGCAGGGCTGATGTGAGCCGGGCCAGCCCGCGGGGATCCATGATGGGCTAGCGTTGCGCCGGATAGAGTGAGAGCACGTGTCAGGCGAGATGAGCTAAGGGAGCACCATGAAGGTCAGCGTCGGTCAGTTTGATCCGAGCGGGGATGTCTTCGAGAACCTGGAAACCATGGATCGGCTTGCCGGGCAGGCCAAGGCGGACGGCGCCGGGCTGGTGCTGTTCCCCGAGGAATCCATGGTCTCCATCGGCAAGATCAAGGGCGACTTTGCCGAGCAGGTGGCCAAGGACTGGTCCCGCTTTGTGCAGCGCCTCTCCTTCATCGCGGCCGGGCACGGCATCGCCGTGGTGGCCGGCGGCTACGAGCCCAACGGCGAGGACCGCCCCTTCAACACCGTGGTGGCGGTGGACCCCAAGGGCGCCATCCTCACCACCTACCGCAAGATCCACCTCTACGACGCGTTCTCCTTCAAGGAGTCCAGCCGCATCACGGCCGGCCCGGCGGATCAGCGCGTCACTTTTGAGCTGGGTGGCCTGAAGTTCGGCATCATGACCTGCTACGACATCCGCTTCCCGGAGCTGGCACGCGACCTGGCACTGGAGGGCGTGGACGCCCTGCTGATTGGCGCGGCTTGGTACAAGGGTGATCGCAAGGTCTCTCACTGGCGCACCCTGTTGGCCGCCCGCGCGGTGGAGAACACGGTGTGGGTCGCCGCCGCCGGCACCTCCAACGAGCGCACCATCGGCTACTCCGCCATCCTGGACCCCATGGCCCAGGCCGTGGATTACCTGGAGGACGAGCCAGAGGGGCTGGTCACCGCGGACATCACGCGCCAGCGCGTGGACGAGGTCCGCGAGTTCCTGCCCGTGCTCGCCAACCGCCGCATCGGTGTGCCGGCCCCGCAAGAGGGCTAGCTGTATTACCCCGCTAGGTGAGGTACGCGGTTGGCGGGGTTCCTGTCTCGAGTTCGGACGGGCGCGGGTCTGCGGGGGGCCGGGTTGCCACCCCGTGCGACAAATGCCACCTGGTACGACGTCGCTGCCGCGGAGTGACACTTCATACGACAAACGCCGTCGTGCAACGCGGCGAATGTCGTATCAGGTGGCAGGCGCGGGGCCGGGGGTGCCCTGGGGAGATGGACTTGCCCCCCGGAAACGTTGAGCGCCCCCAGAGCGGCGTCGCCCGGCGCCTCAGGTCGGCACTACCGCACGGTCGCCGAACCCGTACCTCACCTGGCGGGGTAAGACAGCCAGTCAGGGTCTGGCTGGTCTGGTTGGCCCGGCGGGCCCGGCTGGCGCCGCGGCGGCCGTCGCGTGCGCCGTCCACTGCGCTTCCTTGGGAAGACGACGCAGCTGGCGCGTCCCCAACGCCAGCGCCGCGGCTGCCACGCAGATCCCCATGCCAACTAACAGCGTGGGGGTGCGCCCGGCCAGGCTGAGCCCCACGCCGGCGATGAGGGGTGAGAGCGGCATGGCCCCGGTGGAGAAGACCGAGACGATGGAGCTGGCGCGCCCCATCATGTCCGGCGGCGTGGCCACCATGAAGTACCCCAGCAGTGCGGCGTTGAGGGCCGGCGTGCCGAGCATGCTGCAGGCCAACGCGATGGCCAGCCCCAGGGGCTCTGTGATCCACGGCAGAGTGGCGGACGCCGCGGCCAGGAGCACCAATCCTGCGATGGAGAGCGGCCCGGCAGGCAGCCGCGAGACCAGCCACGGGGCCGTTGTGGCGCCCAGCAGCATCCCGGCGCCCATGCCGCCGGAGACCAGCCCAATCTGCGCCACCGAGACGCCGTCCTGCTGCATGGCAAACACCAAGGTGCTCACGAGCACATTAAATCCCAGGTTCACGAGTGTGGTGACCAACAGTGCGCCGCGCAGGTCTGGGCGGCGCCACAGCCAGCGGAACGCGGAGCCAAGTTCCTGGTGGCCGCGGCGGCGGGCCGCGGGATCAGGTCCGGTGCTCGACGCCGCGGGGTCGGCTACGGCGCCCGGCTCGGCCTCCGGGCCGGGCTGGGGGGTCCAACGCCGCAGCAACACCCAAGCGGTCGCGCTCGCGATCAGCTGACTGAAGATGAGAGTGGCGCCCAGTAGCCAGCCGCCCACCGCGAGCAGCACCCCACCCAGCGGGGCGGCGGCCAGCGACAACACGGCGTCGCGCCCTTGGTTCGCGGCCTGGGCCCGGCCCAGTGCTCGGGCTGGGACCAGGTCCTTGAGTGCCGCGTCCGTGACCGGGGCAAAGAGCCCGTTGCGGGCGGCCATCGCCGCGTTGAGCGCCAGGAGAACGGGAAAACTCAGTGCCTGCGCCGCGGCGAGCGCGGTGAAGATCGCCGCGAGGGCCAGGCCGCTCAGGGCCCCCAAGAGCATAAGGCGCAGGCGTGGGTGACGGTCCGCCTGGATGCCTCCGAGCATGGAGGTCAGGACGCGGATGGCGATTCCAATGCTGCCGATCAGGCCGGCCTGGGCGGGGGAGTTGGTGACCATGAGGGCCAGCAGCGGCACGGCAAAACCGATGAGGGAGATGTTGAGGATCGTCGCGGTGTCCACGACAAGCCACCAAGGGTAGGCGCCGCCCAAGAGGCGGGTGCTGTGGGCGGCTGGGGCGGGGGACATGCCGCTCACACTACATACGCAAGAAAAGTTGCACAAGTATGATTGCGCAACTTTTCTCGGGCATCGGTAGGCTTGCCTCATGGCTGAGAACTCGACTCACGACGCGGCGCAGGGCAACTACGAGACCATGTCCACCGAGGTGCTCAAGGCCATGGCCAACCCCTTGCGTCGACGCCTGGTGAGGGCGCTTTCGGTGGCGGGTTACGGTCGCGCCGCGGATCTGGCGCAGAGCCTGGATGTCCCGGCCAACAAGCTCAGCTTTCACTTGCGCACCCTGGCCAAGGCCGGGTTGATAGAGGAGGCTCCGGAGCTGGCGAGGGATGGTCGCGACCGGGTCTGGCGGCCGGTGCGCAAGGCCCGCTCGGTGGGTTCCCCGCAGCATCCGGTCGCGGACAAGTTTCTGGGCAATCAGGTGTTGGCGGGCGTGGTGGAGGACGATATGTCGGTGCTGAACCGCGTGGCCGCCTGGGTGCCCGGCTACACCAGTGGTGAGGACCCCGTGGTGCGCGGAGCCTTGACGGATATGCGACTGCGGCTCACGCGTGAGCGCTTTGTTGCCATGATCGACGCGATGGAGCGGGTCGTGGAGGAGTTTCGCGGCGAGCAGGAGGCGGAGGATGCGCTGGGTTGGGATCTGGTGATCCTGGCAGCCAGCGACGAGATCTGAGTCGTCCTTGGACGCTGGCGCCCTTGTGACTTAAGACCCTCAGCGCTACGGTCTTTTGCATCACTCGCGTGACGCGCATCACTGCAAGTCCGCACCCGTCATCCGCACCCCGTCATCCGCACCCCGTCATCCGCTCGCTCTGCCTGCGCCGCCCCCCGAGGAGGACCACCGTGTCCGCTGAAAACCACGCCGCCCACGCGGCGCAACCATCGCCACGTAGCCAGCCAGGCGGCGTCGCCCAAGACGACGACGCCGCGCAGCTGGCGGAGCTGGGCTACGACTACGACCCGTCCTTCAAACGGGAAATGACCTTCTGGGGCAACGTCTCCCTGGGCTTCACCTACCTTTCCCCCGTGGTGGGCATTTACTCGCTCTTTGCGGCGGCCCTGGGGAATGGCGGCCCGCCCATGGTGTGGGCGCTGGTGCTGGTCGGTTTTGGTCAGTGGCTGGTGGCCAGCGTCTTTGGCGAAATTGTGTCCAACTACCCTGTGGCCGGCGGCGTGTACCCCTGGTCGCGGCGCCTCTGGGGACGCAAGTGGGGCTGGATGAACGGCTGGGTCTACCTGGTGGCGCTGCTGATCACCATTGCCTCCGTGGCCTACGGCGCCGGCCCGTTTGTGGCCGCGCTCTTGGGGTTGGAGAGCGGCACCGCCGCCACGGTGACCTGCGCCCTGGTCCTGATTGCCCTCGCCACCGTGCTGAACCTCATGGGCACCAAGGTGCTCAGCGTGGTGGCCATGGTGGGCCTGATCGCCGAGCTGGGCGGCGCCATTGTGGTGGGCCTGTGGCTGCTGATCTTCAACCGTCACCACGACCTTGGCGTGATCTTCCAGACCTTCGGGGCGGGGGAGGGCCAGTCCTACTTCTGGGCCTTCGCCGCCGCCGCGCTGATCGGCATCTTCATGTATTACGGCTTTGAGGCCTGCGGCGACGTAGCGGAGGAGATCAAGAACCCCGGCGTGCAGATCCCCAAGGCCATGCGTATGACCATCTACATCGGTGGCGCGGCCGGCGTCTTCATCTGCCTCTCACTGGTGCTTGCCGTGCCGGACTTCGGCGCGGTCATTGATGGCACCGTCACGGATCCGGTCACCGAGGTGCTGCTGGCCGGCTTTGGTCCCGTGGGCTACAAGTTGGTGGTCTGCGTGGTGCTGATCTCCTTCATCTCCTGCGTGCTGAGCCTGCAGGCCGCCGCCTCGCGGCTGGCTTACTCCATGGGCCGCGACGGGATCCTGCCCGGATCCACCTTCCTGGCCCGCTTCTCCCACAAGCGCCACGTGCCGCCCTACGCGCTGGTCGTGGCAGGCGTGCTCCCCGCGATCGTCATCCTGGCCTCCATGGGCTCTGACAATGCGCTGGTCTACATCATCTCCTTCGCCGCCATGGGCATGTACCTTGGCTTCCAAATGGTGGTCCTTGCCGCCCTGCGCGCCCGGCTCAAGGGCTGGCGCCCAGCGGGCAAATTCACGATGGGCGCCTGGGGCCTCCCGGTCAACATTGGGGCGCTGATCTGGGGCATCCTCGGCATGCTCAACATGGCCTGGCCGCGCCCGGTGAACGACAGCTGGGTGGCTGACTGGATGGTCATCATCTCCACCGCGATAGTGCTTGGCCTTGGCCTGCTCTACATGGCGATCGCCAAGCCCTACCTCAAGGGCGACGCCCCGGCAGGGGACGCGATTCCTGCCGCGGCTGCGCTCACCGGCCGGTAGCAGCGCAACCCACATGGCCGCGATGGGCGGGTGAGCGGGGGCCCGACGCCGGTGGTTCAGTCAGGAGCCGGGCCCAATCGTCCAAGCGGTGGTCGGAGTGCACACACGCACCGCGCCAGGGCGCCCGTAAGGTGGGTCACACCCTCCGTCGAAAGGCCCTCCGAGTGAGCCAGCACGTGCCGTCCCCGCATTCCGCCGAGCAGCCCGCCGAACAACCCGCCGAGCAACCCCGCCCGCTGGAGGGCGTGCTGATCGCGGACTTCTCTCGCATCCTGGCCGGGCCGCTGGCCACCATGACGCTGGCGGATCTGGGCGCGCGGGTCATCAAGGTGGAGCGCCCCGGCGCGGGGGATGACACCCGCAGCTGGGGCCCGCCCTTCTCCGAGGCCGGCGCCGCCACGTACTTCGAGTCCGTGAATCGCAACAAGGAATCCATCGCGCTTGACCTCGGTGATCCTTCCGATCGCGAGGTGGCGCGCGCCCTTGCCCTGCGCGCGGACGTGGTCGTGGAGAACTTCAAGGTGGGCGGCATGGACAAGCTGGGATTGGGTTACGCCGCGCTCGCCGAGCACAATCCGGGGCTCGTCTATGCCTCCGTCTCCGGTTTTGGGGATGTGGGCGGGGCGCAGCTGGCGGGCTACGACTTTGTGGTGCAGGCGCTGGGCGGCCTGATGGACGTGACCGGTGAGGCGGGCGGGGAGCCCATGAAGTCCGGTGTGGCCCTGGTGGATGTGCTCACGGCCAAAGACGCGACCATTGCGATCCTGGCGGCGCTGCGGGCCCGCGAGTCCACCGGGCGTGGCTCGCACGTCAAGGTCAATCTGCTCTCCTCCTTGCAGGGCGCGCTGGTGAATCAGGGCCAGGCCTTCCTTGGTGCCGGCGCGGTGCCGCGGCGCAAGGGCAATGTGCACCCCTCCATCGCGCCGTATCAATCGCTGCGCTGCGCGGACGCCCCGCTGGCGGTGGCATGCGGCAACGACGGGCAGTTTGCGCGCATGTGCGCCGAGCTGGGCCTGGCCGGGTTGGAATCCGACGAGCGCTTTGCCACGAACCCCGCCCGCGTGCGCAACCGGGAGGAGTTGGAGGTGCTGCTGGAGGGCGGCCTGGCCGCGGACACTGCCGAGAATTGGCAGGCGCGCTTTGAGGCCGCCGGCGTTCCGGCTGGCAAGGTCGCCACCATCGAGGAGGGCGTTCAGTATGCGGAGTCGTTGGGTTTGGAGCCGGTCCTGACAGTGCACGACGACGCTGGAGAGCCTGTGGGGCGCCAGTTCCGCCACCCTGCCACGTGGGTTCCCGCCTTCCCCGCGCCGGCGGCTGCGCCGCCCGCGCTCGGCGCTCACTCCGACGCGGTGCGCGCGTGGCTTGAGGTGCGCGACTGAGCTGCGCCGGGGTCGCGCCGGGGTCGCGCTGGGGTCGCGCTGGGGTCGCGCTGGGGCGCGCGGAGAACTTGGGGCCCGGTGAACCCGGGGAACCTGAGGCCATGCAACGTTCGTGCAACCTTCAGCCGGGATCTGGTGCCCCGGCCGGACGGCGGGGTCTCTGGCGCCTAGTGCAGGCGGCCTGCGCGTCGTGAGTCCCTCACGCCTGTGAGGCTGGCAGGGCAAGTGTCGAGGCCGGCGTCTGGGGAATCGGTCCCGTCAAGGGGGCGCGCGGCGCCGTGAGCGTGTTGGGGGCGCTGGGATGCGTGCCGACGCCCACGGGCGGAGCGCGCTCTATGACGCCCCCGGTGGCTTCGATAGCAATCAAGGGATAACCTACGCAAGGTGCCTCTTGGCCCGCTGCCCTCGCGTTGCACGCGACCGCCGCGAACCCCCTGCAAGGGCACCCGCCCGGCTGACCATTTCCGTGTTGGCCCGCGCCGTTTTCCCTTCAGGAGGTCTCATGACCAACCCAGCCCGCCGCACTGCCGGCACCACACACACCCCGCACCGCTTTATCGACATCCTGAGTCGACGCAATCCCTATCCCGGCGGGCATCGGATAGCACGCGGCTCGCTCACTGTGTCGCTCTTCCAGGACGGCGAGGCGGTGAGCACCGAAGAGTATGCGGCGGCCAAGACGCCCACGGCGCTCGCCGAGGCCACCGCCTGGGAGCAGGAGGCCGAGGGCCGCTTGGTGGTCCTTGGTTTTGACCTGCCGCAGCCTGAGCAGATCGCCGAGTTGGCCTCCCTCTGGGACCTTCACCCCTTGCTTGTGGAGGACCTACTCAAGGCCAAGCAGCGCCCCAAATTGGAGCGCTATGACGATGTGCTCTTTGTGGTCACGCGCGCCGCCAGCTACCTGGATGAGAAGGAAGAGGTGGCGTTCTCCGAGTTCCACACGCTCTCTCGCGGCAATGTTGTGGTCGTGCTGTGCCAGGTGCGTCAGGATGATGCGCCGTGGGCCGGTCAGCGCATCCCGCGTGATCCCGAGCTGCTCAAGCTGGGCGCCGAGGCCGTGGTGTACGCCTTCCTTGACGCGCTGGTAGACGGGTATTTTCCGGTGCTGCGCGGCCTGGATGTGGATAAGGAGCAGATTGAGCGCCAGGTCTTTGGTGGCGACGCCGCGGTGACGGAGCGCATCTATCGCCTGAGCCAAGAGGTCATTGACCTGCAGCATGCCGTGGCCCCGCTTGGCGCGGTGCTGACCGGGCTGCGCTCAGGCTTTGGCAAATACGGCACCGGCGATGACCTGCGCGCCTACCTGCAGGACGTGACGGATCACCTCACTAGCGTCACGCTCTTTGTGGTGGAACTGCGCGATTCCCTCAGCCAGATCCTTTCCGTGAACTCCACCCTCGTGACGCAACGCCAAAACGAGGACATGAAAAAGATTTCCGGCTGGGCTGCCATCCTCTTTGCCCCGACGCTGATTGGCGCCGTCTATGGCATGAACTTTGACGAGATGCCGGAGCTGCATTGGAGCCTGGGCTACCCCATGGCCGTGAGCGCCATGGTGGCGCTCGCCGTGGGAATCTGGATCGCGTTCCGCAAGAAGAAGTGGATGTGAGCGGACTGGTTTAACCGGCCCGGCGGCCTGCGCCGCTGAGCTGGGCGGGGCGGGTGTGATCTCCTGCCTCGCCCGTTTTTTCTGCCCGACGCCGCGTGGCCTTGACCGCGAGTAGCGCAAGGATCGCTCCCACCACCGGGACAGTCACCGCTCGGCGGCCGACCCGGCCACACGGCGTCGGGCAGTGTCACAACACTGTTCACCTTCCGGTCACCTTCAGTGCATAGCCTGAGCCCATGTTTGACGACGTGCGTGCCTACATCGACCTGCTCCAGACCGACGGCTTCAGCCTCGGCAATGACTTTGACGATGACCCCGAGCTCATTGATCCGGTGGGGCGCGCCGTGGACACGTGGCGGGAGAACTACCCCTACGACGAGCGCATGAGCCGCGAGGAATACGAGAGCGCCAAGTACGAGCTGCAGGTGGAACTGCTCAAGTTCCAGGCCTGGCAGCAGCGCACCGGCGAGCGCCACATCATCCTCTTTGAGGGTCGCGACGCCGCGGGCAAGGGCGGCACCATCAAGCGCTTCACCGAGCACCTGAACCCGCGCCACGCCCGCACCGTGGCGCTGACCAAGCCCAGCGACCGCGAGCTCACGCAGTGGTACTTCCAGCGATACGTGAAGTACTTGCCGGCGGCGGGAGAGCTGGTCCTCTTTGATCGGTCTTGGTACAACCGCGCCGGCGTGGAGCGGGTCATGGGCTTCTGCGACGAGGCGGAGTATCAGGACTTTATGCGCGACGTTCCGCGCCTGGAGCACATGCTGGTGGACTCCGGCATCAAGGTCACCAAGTTCTGGTTCTCCGTGACGCAATCGGAGCAGCGCACCCGCTTCATCATCCGCCAGATTGACCCGGTGCGGCAGTGGAAGCTGAGCCCCATGGACCTGGAGTCACTTGATAAGTGGGAGGCCTACACGGAGGCCAAGGAGGACATGTTCCGCCGCACGGACACCGACTGGGCGCCGTGGGTCAGCATCAAATCCAACGACAAGAAGCGCGCGCGCCTGAACGCGATCCGCTACTTCCTGACGCAGGTGGAGTACGAGGGCAAGGACCCCGAGCGCATCGGCAAGCCGGACCCGCTGATCATTCAGCGCGGTCGCGCCGCCGTGGGCGACTGACGCAGCGCCAGCCACAGCTCCGCAGAAACGTCCGGATCGTCAAGGTCCACGCCCAGCAGATCGCTCGCGACGCCAATACGGTGACGCACCGAATTGCGGTGCGCGCCCAGCTCCCTGGCCGCTTCCTCCCAGCGCCCACGACAGCGCAGATACGCCGTCACCGTGGGCAGCAGGTCCGCCCGCTCGTAAGCACGCAGCTCCTCCAGCCATCCCTCGGCGCGCTCGGGGCGCGGCGTGCCAGGCAGGGTGATAGTGCCCGACGCCGCCTGCTCGGCAGCGCGACGAGTGAGAGTGAGCGCCTGGCTGGCTGCCGAGAGGGCCACCACCTCTCCCAGCGCCCCTCCGGCCCACTCCGGCAACGGCGGGAGTTCGGGGCCCGGGTTGGTGGGGGGCTGAGAGGCGGCGACGGTGCTGGCCGGGCCGGGCGGGTTGCCCCCGGCCGGCAGCAAGACGGCGAGCGTGCCGTCCTCTTCTACGCGGTGCATGGCACCCAGCAGGGCGCCCAGCATGGCATCGAACCAGGGCAACGGGCCCTCCTCCGCCCCGGGAATCTGAGTGGTCCCCAGCATCCGCTCTGACCCCAGCATCCGCTCCGCCGTGGCCAGCGCGGTGGCCGCGTCCCGCGCGGGGCCGGTGCGCAGCACCAGCCAGCGCACGCGCTCCGGCAGCGGACCAAGCCCCACCTCATCCGCCACCAGCCGGGCGGATTCGGTCTGCCCGGCGTGCAACAACCGCACCACGGCGCCGCCCAAGGTGGCGGTGGCATCGGTGACGATCTCGCGCTGGCGCGCACGCATGGCGAGCAGGGTGCAGACGGTGGAGATCACCTGGCGATCCGGCCCTCCCAGCGTGCGCCCGGAGCCAATCACCAAAAAGCCGTGGGTGCGACTGGCCCCCATGATCGGGTGCGCCACCACGGGTTGGCCGTGCAGTTCAAAGGTGGCCGCGGAGTGCGCGCCGGAGCGGTTGAGGCGGGCCAGGTCCTCGCGGAGCGTGGGTAGCAGCGGCTCCACGTCCCCTGGCCAGACGGTGGGGGGCGCGCCGTCCGCCGGGACGTACGCCGCCCAGCCGCCCAGGGCCTGAGCCAGGCCGCGGATCACGGCGGCGGTGGCGTCCGGGCGAGTGGCTGCCCTGGCCAGCGCCGTCTGCGTGCCAAGGAAGTCACGCAGGCCGGCGGTGCCGTCCTTGAGGGTCAGGCCCCAAAAGGCGCGGGAGACGTTCTGAAACGGGACGCCGTCCGGCACCAGGACCAGGTCAAGCCCCGCAGCGCGGCAGGCCTGCGTCAGGGCGGCGGGCGGGGTGGCGGCCCACGGGCCCAGCCCAATCCCGAGCGCACTCACGCCCCGCGCGGCAAGGCGCGTCACGTAGGCGTGCACCTCCGCCTGGCCCGCGGCCAACGGCATGCCGGTGGTCAGCAGCAGCTCCCCGCCCTCCAGGTACGGGGTCGGGTCCTGGAGCTCTGACACGTGGACGCCACTCAAGGGCCTGTTCGACGCCGCGAGGCCGGGCGCCACGCGCAGCTCGCTTCCCAGCGCGGAGACGAGGTGGGGCAGGGTAATCACGGTTTCATCATCCAACACGGCGGGGCGGTTTGGATAGTTTGTCTAATGACCCCCCTCACGCCGCGGGCCTACGGTGGACCAAGAACGTCCGTGGCCGCCGCGCCGCGGAACGCAGCGATGCCCGCCCAGCCAGCCACGCGCCGTCGTGCAGCCTGGCTACCCAGACAGGAGCCCCACCCGTGAGCAACCTTGGCCCCAGCCCCGCAGACCTCATCGACTTCGACGAGCTGCTCAGCGAGGAGGAACTCGCCACGCGCTCACGGGTGCGCAGCTTTGTGGATGAGCAGATTCGCCCCAATATTGCGCAGTGGTTTGAGGACGCGCACTTCCCCACGGAGCTGGTGCCGGAGATGGGCAAGATGGGTCTGCTCGGCATGCACCTGAAGGGCTACGGCTGCGCCGGACGCTCCGCCGTGGAGTACGGTCTGGCGGGCGCCGAGTTGGAGGCCGGGGACTCCGGCCTGCGCACCTTTGTCTCCGTGCAGGGCTCGCTGGCCATGTCCGCGATCCACAAGCACGGCTCCGAGGAGCAGAAGCAGGAATGGCTGCCGCGCATGGCAGCCGGAGAGGCCATCGGCTTCTTTGGCCTGACCGAGCCCACGGCCGGTTCCGACCCCGCCTCCATGAAGACCTTTGCCCGCCGCGACGGCAACGACTGGGTGCTCAACGGCTCCAAGCGCTGGATTGGGCTGGCCTCGCTGGCCTCCGTCGGTGTGGTCTGGGCCCAGACGGATGACGGGATTCGGGGGTTTGTTGTCCCCACGGACACCCCAGGCTTCAAGGCCACCCCCATTGCCCCCAAGATGTCCATGCGCGCCTCCGTGCAGTGCGATGTTGAGCTCACGGATGTGCGCCTGCCCGGCAGCGCCATGCTGCCCAACGTTCGCGGACTCAAGGGCCCGTTCTCCTGCCTCAACGAGGCGCGCTACGGGATCCTGTGGGGGGCCATGGGCGCCGCCCGCGACTCCTTCGAGGACGCGCTGGCGTACGCGGGGGAGCGCATCCAGTTTGGCCGGCCCATCGCCGGCTTCCAGCTCACCCAGAAGAAGCTGGTGGACATGGCGCTGGAGATCAACAAGGGATTCCTGCTGGCGCTGCACACCGGTCGAATGAAGGACGCTGGCACCCTGAAGATCCACCACATCAGCGTGGGCAAGCTCAACAATGTGCGCGAGGCCATCGAGATCTGCCGCGAGGCACGCACCATCCTTGGCGGCAACGGCATCACCCCGGAGCACCCCGCCATGCGCCACGCAGCGAACCTTGAATCGGTGCGCACCTACGAGGGCACCGACGAGGTGCACACCCTGATTCTGGGCCAGCAGCTCACGGGCCTTCCCGCGTACCGCTGACCTGACACGCAGGCCCGCTGACCTCACCCGCAGGCCCGCTGACCTCACCCGCAGGCCCGCCCGTCCCGCACGACCGCCCCACACGACCGCACGCATCTAGCCAGGAGAGCCGCATGAGCGCCCCCATCACCCTGCAGCACCTCATCAACGGCACCTGGCGCGAGGGTGCCGGGGACGCCATTGGCTCCAGCAACCCGGCTCGCCCGGGAGAAGTCGTCTCCGTGGGGCGGGCGGCGAGCCCGGCAGAGGTGGACCAGGCGTTTGCCGCCGCCCGCGCCGCGGCCCCAGGCTGGGCGCGGATGCCACTGCAGGCGCGCGGCGAGCTGCTGGCGGCCGCGGCCACGATCGTGGAATCCCACGCCAAGGAGTGGGGGGCAGAGCTCAGCGCCGAGGAGGGCAAGACCCTGGCAGAGGGTGTCGGAGAGGTGACCCGCGCAGCCCAGGTGCTGCGCTACCAGTCGGAGGCCGCCCACCGCGAGCAGGGCGCGGTCTTTGCCTCGCCGCGCGCCGGCGAGCAGATCCTGGTGACCCACAAGCCGCTGGGCGTGGTGGGTGTGATCACCCCGTTCAACTTCCCCATCGCCATCCCCGCCTGGAAGATTGCCCCCGCGCTGGTGTACGGCAACACGGTGGTGTGGAAGCCAGCCTCCGCGGTGCCGCTCCTGGCCTACCGCCTGGCCAGCGCCCTGCACCAGGCCGGGCTGCCCGCCGGCGTCCTGAACCTGGTCATGGGCCCCTCATCGATGGGCGATGCGATCGTGGACCACGCCGATCTGGACGGCCTGACCTTTACCGGTTCCACCGGAGTGGGCCGCGCCCTGGCTGGGCGCGCGGCCTCCCGCGGGGTGCCCATGCAGGCGGAAATGGGCGGAAAGAACGCTTCCGTGGTGCTCGCGGATGCCGACCTTGACCTGGCCGCGGAGCAGGTCCTCTTTGGTGCCTTCCGCTCCACCGGCCAAAAGTGCACGGCCACCTCCCGCCTGGTCCTTGACCGCGCCATCGCCGAGCCCTTCCTTGAGCGCCTGCGTGCCCGCTTGGCCGATTGGCCGGTGGGGGACCCGCAGACCCCCGGGGTCGCCATGGGCCCGGTCATCTCCGCCCGTGCCGCGTCCACCATCGCGGCGTCCACGCAGCAGGCGGTGGAACAGGGCGCCACCCTTCTCCTGGGAGGCGAGCCTGCCGAGGGCGCCTTCCTCACCCCCACGCTCCTGCAGCTGCCGGACGGCGACGAGGGGCTGGAGAACCTGGCCTGGACGGAGGAACTCTTTGGCCCGGTCCTGGCCGTGCGCCTGGTGGACGGCGTACAGCAGGCCTTTGCGGCGGCCAACCACGGCGATCTGGGCCTCTCCTGCGCGGTGTTCACACGGGACATCGCCACCGCGCTCTCCGCCGTGGACGGGATTGACGTGGGCATGCTGCACGTGAACTCCGAGTCCGCGGGTGCCGACCCGCACGTGCCCTTCGGTGGCGCCAAGCGCTCCGGCTACGGGCCCAAGGAACAGGGCCTCGCCGCGCGCGAATTCTTCACCCACACCACCACGGTGTACCTGCGCGGCTGACCCCGCACCGGGCGGCATCCGGCGCCCCGTCTCCGCCGGAACCCTGCGCCCGCTGGAACCCTGCGCCCGACGACGCGACGGAACCGTCGCGTCGTCGGGCATGGTGCGCGGATGTGACTTTTCCGAGGGTAAGCGTCGCGCCCATCACTGCGGCGCGCGGGCGGCTTGGATACGCTGGAGGACATGACTTCTGAGCTCTTCCCTGCCACCCCCGTCGTCGCCGTGGACCCAACAACCGCCAGCGCCGTGCCCCTGGGGGCCGCGCAGATGGTGCTGATCCGCCACGGTCAGACCGACTGGAACAAGGCGGGCCGCCTGCAGGGGCAGGTGGACATTCCCCTGAATCAGACGGGCAAGGAGCAGGCCCAACTGGCCGCGCGCTCGCTCGAGGGGCAGGGCTTTACCCGTGTGGTGACCTCCCCGCTTGGCCGCGCCTTTGAGACCGGCTCCATCATCGCCGCGCACCTTGGCCTGCCCGTGCCCACCACGGACCCCGGCCTGGTGGAGCGGGCCTACGGCGAACTGGAGGGCGCCGTCGACGCCGATTTGCCGGAGCAGACCCGCCACGTGCTGCACCCGGGCCACGGCGCGGACCCCACCCCCGTCGAGGAGAAGGGCTACCGGCTGGGACTGCTCCCGGGCGTCGAGCGCTCGCGTGCCACCGGCGAACGCGGCCTGGAGGCGCTGCGCCGGGTCCACGGCATGTACCCGGAGGACCGCATCATTGTGGTGGCCCACGGCACGCTCATCCGTCTGGCGCTGGATTCCCTTGATCAGTGGCAGCGCTTCCACCCCAGCCCCGCCAACGCAGAGGCCACCGGCCTTGACGACGCCCAGTGGGCGTTCCTCACCGGCGGCGAGGCGACGGGCCGCTAACGCACCAGCTGGTGGCGCGCCGCGGGCCGGTGCCCGCCGCTAACGCACCAGCGCGCCGCCGTCCACCGCCAGGATCTGGCCGGTGATGAACGAGGCCCGCTCGGAGAGCAGGAAGGCGGCCGCGTCAGCAACCTCCTCCGGCCGGCCAAGGCGCCGCAGGGGAACCTCGGCGGCGTAGTCTTCCTGCGCCTCCTGCGGCAGGGACGCCAGGGCGTCCGTCACGATGGGCCCCGGCGCCACAGCGTTGACCCGGATGCCGCGTGCGGCATACTCGGCCGCCACAGACTGCGTCAGTGAGAGGACGCCGTGCTTGGAGGCGCCGTACGGGCTCAGATGCGGTGTGGACTGCAGGGCCCCGATGGAGGCGATGTTCACGATGGCGCCCCCGCCGTTCTTGACCATGTGCCCCAACTCCTCCCGCAGGCACTGGAAGGTGCCGGTGAGGGTGACGTCCATGGTGCGCTGCCACTCGGCGTCCGAGAGGTAATGCAGCGGCTTGGGCTGGGCGCCCACCCCGGCGTTGTTCACGGCCAGTGTTAGGCCGCCAAACTCGCTGACGGCGCGGCCGATGAGCGCCTTGACCTGCGCCGCGTCCGCGACGTTGGCGTGCTGGTAGAGCGCGGTGCCCCCTGCCGCGGTGATCAGGTCAGCGGTCTGAGCACCCGCCTCATCGTTGACGTCGCTGACCAGCACCTTGGCGCCGTCGGCGGCCAGGCGCAGGGCGATGGCGCGGCCGATGCCCGCACCCGCCCCGGTCACGAGGGCGGACTGATCGTGGAAGCTCATGGGGTGTCCTTAGTGCTGGTACTGGCGCTGGTGCTTTTGGTGTGGCTTTAGGCGGCGTTGCGCACCCGGAAGGCGGTGACAATGCCGGTGACGCCAAACACCACGCCGTAGACCCCGGCCACCCAGACCAGGGACACCAGGGCGGAGGTGGGGTTGGCGAACAGCAGGATCGCGAAGACAACGCCGAACAGGATGTTGATCACGCCGAGCGCAATGCCCCATCCGCCCAGGTGGCGATCTCCCAAGTCGGCCACACCGCGCAGGACCAAGGCGATGGCCATGGTCCAGAGGATGAACAGGCCAAGGAACGCGGCGATCGCGAGCGGGAAGATCAGCACCACCAGTCCGGCCAGGAGGGTGAGAATGCCGCCGGCGAGGACCCAGCCCCACTTGGCGGCGCCGACCTTCTTGTCCCGCAGGGCCATGGAGCAGAGGATGGTTCCGTCCATGATGAGCCACAGGCCGATGCTGAAGGCCACAAAGATGCCGATGGCTGCGGCGCCAAAACCGGGGGCCACAAAGAGCAGGATGCCCAGGATCAGGGCCAGGATGCCGCGGACCAGCAGCCACGTGAAGGTGCGCTTGCGCAGGTCTTCCCCTAGGCCGGCCAGGAGGCTAGCGGGAGCCGCGTTGCGTGGTGTGGAGTCAGGTGAGGTGCTCAAGAATCTGTTCCCTTACGTTGTGCATCGGGTGGCCGCCGAGAGGCAGCCGCCCGTCTGCATGCCATCTGCGGCACGCTGTGGATGACGTGGTGCTCTGTGCTTCGGAGTCTACGACGCACGGCTAGGGTCTGATGACGGGGCCTCAGCCCCGTGCCCAGCGCGCCGCCGTCAGAGTCACCCCAGGAGGATCCCGTGCCGCTTCCCACGCACCTGGCCCAAGAGGTCATCAGCTTTCGCCGCGAGCTTCACGCGCACCCCGAGCTTGACCTTGACCTGCCGCGCACGCAGGCCGCCGTGCTGGCGCGGCTCGCGCGGGTGGAGGGGCTAGAGGTCACCACCGGTGAGGGAATGAGCTCGGTGGTGGCCGTGCTGCGGGGTGCCGCGCCGATCCCGCAGGGGACCCGGCGCGCCGTCGTGCTGTTGCGGGGGGATATGGACGGGCTTCCCGTGACGGAGGAGACGGGGCTGGACTATGCGCCGCCCGTGCCCGGGACCATGCACGCGTGCGGTCACGACCTTCACACCGCAGGGCTCTTTGGCGCCCTGGCATGGCTGAGCCAGCGCCGCTCGGAGTTGGCGGCGGACGTGATCGGGATGTTCCAGCCCGCCGAGGAAACGGACGGCGGCGCGCAGAAGATGATTGATCAGGGGCTGCTGACGGTGGCCGGACCCAAGGCGGACGCCGCCTACGCGCTGCACGTCTACTCCGCCAAGTACCCGCACGGTCAGTTCGTCTCCCGGGCGGGGACCATTCAGGCCGGCTGTGATGACCTGATCGTCACGGTGAACGGGGAGGGCGGGCACGGATCGGTGCCGCATCTCTCCCTTGATCCGGTGCCCGTTGCGGCTGAGATGGTGCTTGGCCTGCAGACCCTCGTCACGCGGCAGTTTGATGCGATGGACCCTGTCGTGGCGACGGTGGGGCACCTCACCGCCGGCACCGCGTCCAACATCATCCCCGACTTCGCCACCCTCGCGATCACCCTGCGCTCCTTCTCTGCCCAGGCGCGCTCGCGCCTGATTCCCGCAGTGCAGCGGCTGGTGCGCGGCATCGCCGACGCGCACGGGATGACCGTCTCCATCAAGCACGACTGCGAGTTCCCTGTCACCGTGAACTCCGCCGAGCACGTGGACTTTGCGCGCGGGGTCATCGAGGACCTCTACGGTGCGGACGCCTTCGCGGAGCTCCCCGCCGCGGAGCCGGGGAGCGAGGACTTCTCTTGCGTGCTCAACGAGGTACCTGGCGCGTACGTCTTGCTTGGAGCCGTGCCGCCCGGCGTCGACGTTGCGTCGGCGCCCACCAACCATTCGCCGCTGGCGGTGTTCGACGACGCGGTGTTGCCCCGCGCTGTTGAGGTGCTGGCCGAGTTGGCGTTGCGGACGGCGCCGGTTGCGCTGGGGGATTTGGCGACGATCGCGTAGCGCCTTTGGGCGGTCAGCAGGATGATCACAGCACCACCCGGGCCGCTGCCGCGAGGGCCCCAGCAGCGTGCGGTAGAGCAGCCCGCAGCCCGCAGCCCGCGACCCGGGGCCAGCAGGGACCGTGCGGCACCAAGAGCACGATCAGGAACAGGACCCACAGCGAGCCGCTGGGCAGATTGAGCTGCCGCTCCACTCCTCCGGGTCTGGCGACGGCTTCCGCGTTGCCGGGCAGCGTCAGCAAAGTGGCGATGTGGAGCGTGGCCGGGCCTAGCTGACGCAGGGCCGTTGCCGCGAGGCCGGCGGCCCACGGGGTCATTCCAGCCCTCGTTAGGATCAGCAACGGGACTCCCAGGGTGGCGAAGTCGGCGCCAAGGGTCGCGATCGCCGCGAACGGTGCCCTGAGCACCTCGACGATCAGATAGAGGGCCCACACGCTGGGCACTCAGTGGAGCTGTCAGTCAGGTCCCTCACGGCCGCGAGGAAGATGGTCAGGGGGATCCAAGCGGCAGCGGCGATGAGGACCAACTGGAGAATGCCTCGGTCGGCTGGCTGTTTGCCGGCCGACCCGGGCGGGGCGCCCTGGCGAGCTCGCGCAGTGGGCGCGGGATCAGCCAGGCCAGCAGGGCGGGGATGGCCAGGGCCCAGGCCAGTTTGGAAAGGAGCGTGCCCTGCAGGGTGTTCAGGGAGTACCCGCCGTCGTTTAGGATCGCCAGCGGATCCAGCGGATCCAGCTGTGCCAGCGCCACCGAGGTGACCACGAAGATGGCGAGCCTGAGGATCAGCTCGCGGCGGGCCATCGGCCGATCCTGCCGGGCTGGGGTGTCCGGCCGGGGCACCGGGGTGTTCGTGGTCTTCAAGGGGTCCCAGGGTGGGGTCCTCTGCTTTGGTGAGGTTCATGGAGCTGGTGACTTGGCGTGGGAACGGGTGCCTAGCTGTCTGCGCGAAGGTGGGGATCCCTACGCTCTAGCGAGCAGTCCCGCCCCTCGGCCGCGGTATTTCGCCTGGCCGCCATCAGAATGATCGCGATAACGACGATGGTGGACGCGCCAGTGATTGGCAACAGAAAGGGAAAGTCGATCCCTCTTGACTGCAGCAAAATTTCCCAAAGCCAGTAGTGCGGCGAGAACCCCGCAAGGGGGATGCTCCCCAGCAGGGTGCGATAGATGATCCCGCGCTCGGTCGCCAGCCGGGAGAGCGCGGCGCTGATCAGTACGATGAAGAGGATGAGCCACAACGACCCGGTTGCGAGGCTGACTTGTCCGCCCAGATCAGCTCGTTGGCTTGGGTCGGTGGCCTCGCTGGGCAACGTCAGGAGTGCCCAGGTGTGCCTCACGACCGGCCCAAGCTGGCACAGGCTAGCGGCCGCCAACCCAGCAGTCCACGTGCGCATTCCGGCGCGGCAAAGGATGGGCCACAGCACCCCTAGCGTCGCGAAGCCCGTGCCGAGGCATGAAATGGCGGCGAGGGGAGCGGCCATGAGTCCCGCTAGCAGTAACAGCATCCAGAGGTCCTGCATTTCAGACCAGATGTCCCTTAAATCGATACCTGCTGCAAGTACAACTGAGGGAATGATCCACGCCGCAGCGCCGACGATCACGAGCCTGAGGATCCCCCTGCTGGCATCGTCCGCGTTTGTGGACCTCTCTCCGCCAACAATGTGGTCGCGGGCAGCGTAAGGCAGGGCGCGCAGCGGGCGCGGGATCAGCCAGGCCAGCAGGGCGGGGATGGCCAGGGATAGGGCCAAGGCCAGTTTGGCAAGGAGCGTGCCCTGCAGGGTGTTCAGGGAGTACCCGCCGTCGTTTAGGATCGCCAGCGGATCCAGCGGATCCAGCTGTGCCAGCGCCAC
>NZ_QQXL01000007.1 GCF_003640665.1 Galactobacter caseinivorans | reverse complement strand
ACGTCTGGCGCACCAAGCACTACCGCGTCGCAGAACCCTGCAACAAAAACAACACCGCCCCCGGCTGCACCCCCAACGGGTAACCCCAAATCATCACGGCGAACCGGTGCGCCCCATCGTCCGAATCTCTCGTGTATCGGTCTTTCGGGCCTGGGTTAACGGTCAGCGGTAGTGGTCAGCGACGGCGTTGGCGGGTGGTCCAGGAGCTGACGACGGTCCAGGGGCGCCGGGCCGCCCCTCCGGGAGCCGCCCCCGCCCCGGGCGCACCAGGGTTGGCCGGCCGTATCGCGGCGGGCTCGGTGGCGGCTTCCACGACCAGGCGCCCCAGGTGCACCTCGTGGTGGTGGAAGTTGCACAGCAGCACGGCATGATCCACGTCGGTGGGTCCGCCCTCATTCCACGGAATCACATGGTGGGCCTCGCACCACCCCGGAGGCGCACCGCAACCGGGAGCCTTGCAATGCCGATCACGGACCATCAACGCCCTGCGCTGGTGAACACTAAAGTGACGCCTGGTCCTACCCAGTTTCAGTGGCAGGCCCGCCTCGTCGGTGAGCATGAACTGCACATCGGCGCTACACAACATGCTCATGACTTGGGACACGGGAACCGCCACGTCCGACCGGGCGACCCTCGCGAACCGTTCATCCACCAGTGTTTGAGGATCAATCCCAGTCATCGTGCCCAGCCCGCGCGCCGGCGCAGAAGATGCACGTGGTGGAGGTTGAGGTAGCTGCGTGGGTGGGGGTGGTGAAGATGCCACGGCCTGCACCGGCGATTGTTCTGGTGGCGGCGCCCCGAAGGGGGCGCGCATTCCTTCAAAGGGATTGGGCGGTTCCATCCGATCCGGCGGCCCGCCCCACCCCTGACCCGCCGAACGCAGATCCGCAAACACATCCACGCCGACGGCCGGACCATCAGCCCCGGCTCGTTGGCCTGCACCCCGGTCGGCGGTCGCCACAGGTGCAGCGGTCAGAACCGGGCGGGGAGTGGCGGCGGACGGCTGGGCGGTGGGCTGCTGGGCGGTGGCGGCGTGGAGGAAAGCGTGAAGGGCCGGCAGGGTCGCGGTCACCAGCAGCGTGGGAGCGGCGCCGTGGTTAGTGGGAGCGTTCCCGGAGCTGGCATGAGCGGCGAACAAAGAGGCCAGGGCGTCGAAGGCCCTCTGGTCCATGGTGCGAGAGTCCTCCCCCGCCTCCACGTCCGGTCCGGCGCCCATCTCGCCCGTCTCGCCCATGCCAAGGAGTTCCCCTTGCCCGGTCGGCTCGCTGCGGCCCACGTTGTCAGGGCTTGAGCCTGGCATGGGGTCAGGCGTGTGGTCTGGGGCTGGTTCCTTCCGGCGGGGTGAGGTGTAGGCATCCAGCACGGCGCGGATCGCAGCACCTTCCAGCTCCGGGGCGAACCCTGTCATCCTCCACCCACCACCGCGGGCCATGCTGATCTTGAACGATCGAGCCTTCACCTGCTTCTCGTAATCCGGCTCCACCCCATCGGGGTCAATCGCGTTAGCCCACGCCCTAGCGACCTGAGCCAGTGCTGCGCTCTCCAGGCGTCGACCACCCCACGGGTCAGCGGCGAACTCCACCCCGGCCTCACACCCAAACCCCGGCTCACCCTCCACCGGGAGCACCCGCCCGCCACTGGCCTGAGCCACGAGCGCGGCCTCGGCGAACTCCAGCATCCCCGCCACCGCTTCGGGGTTATCGGACGTGTCAGGCACCTCCTGCGGCAGTTCCCGGTGAATGGTCAACGCCTGCTCGGCGGAGACCTCCCCGGCCTCCAACCCCCGCGCAATCCCCGGCCGCAACGGCGCCAACACCCCGGCGGAGAAACCATTGCGCGGTGTGACGGCTCCGGCCACGGAGATCCACCCCTGCGCCGTCGGGGCAGGGACCCCAAAGAGTTGCATCAACAGCGCCTTAGACCCGCGCGCCCCCACCCGGTGAGCCAACGAGTCCGGACCGGCCCTGCCCACGCCGCCGTTCAAACCCTCAGACCTAGACACCACAGCAGCAGCGGCACGCACCCGCAAAGCATCCATCACCACCGAAAGCTGAGCCAACTCACCCAGCACCGCCACCACCTCAGCATCGCTGGCCTCTTCAACCCACCGCGCCGAGTCAGGCAACACCGTGCCCCGCAGCACCCCGACCACACCCGCCAGGGCCCCGGCGGCAGCCCCCGACCCCGACCCCTCGTAACTCTGATCCACGACCGCTCACCTCCCCAGGCGACTGGCGTTCCCCCTTGAACACCTCAAGCGTCTCGTGACCCCCTGACACTTTGCTCCGCTTTTGAACCGTTTTCGGCCAGATCCACCAAAGAATATTTCAGACCCATAGAAACAGGGTTTATCCACAGGCCCCGTCCCTCACAGGCCACCCACGTGTTAACCCGCTCGGATGAGATATGTCCAAGGGCCGGCATCGCCTCAAAACTCCACCACCACCTAAGTGGCGGTGAGCGTCTCGCGCGCGTGCAGGTTCTCCACAGATGCCGCCCCCAGAGACAACAGCGGCACAAACACAAGCGACTCGAAATACGGAATCTCACCATGCACTGCACCAGCTTCAGCGAAAAGTTCTGGAGTTGATCGCATCAAGCACAAAAGAGAGCCAGAAGCGCTCCTGCAGCCCAAAACCGCCTCAGCCGCCCCGTGATCATGACCGGAATCGATGTGCCGTCACCGTGGGTGTTGCCAAGCCAATCGCCCACCCCGGCCGAGTACAGCGTCGATTCAATGACATTCGTGGCCTTGACGGGTGCCGGACGATGCCCGTTAAATAGGCGCCCAGATGACAGGCCCCCTCAGTTTCCCGCTCAAAGCGGCTTGGCGCGCCTTGCCGCTCATCGTCGCGGGCTTTATTCCACAATTCACGTCCCTGCTCGTCATCGCCGTCGCGGTGTCCTCCTCCCCGGACGGAATCCCCGGCCTGCTCGGCTTTGCGGCCTCCCTGTTTTCCCTGTCTGTTATCGGCACCATCGGCGTGAGCATCTGCACCATCACTGCCCTGGTCCGCGCCCGCACCGAACACCGGGGCAAGCCCTCCCCCGCGATCCTGGGCTCGGTGATCCAGCGGAATCTTGCCTACGCCAACACCTTTTCCCTGCTCGCGCTGGTCGGCTCAGCCCTGGCCCTCTGCCTCTTGGTCGCCACGAACCCCGAGATGCAAGGGGTCGCAGTCGCCTACTGCGTCGCGCTCTTGCCGGGCATCCTCTGTTCGCCCCACAGTGCCGTCATCAACGGCGCCTATCAGTACCTGGATAGAAACCGAGAAAACCTCTCTGCCACGGCGTCCTTTGGACTGATCTATTGCGCCTCAGGGATCTTCCTGCTCACAGCGAACCTGCCAATTCTGCTTGCCCTGACCCTCTTTGGCCTCTCGCAGTCTTGTGGAACTGTGGCGATTCTCGCCCTTCGCGTCATGCGACTGCGCCGCCATGTTGGTTCCCCCTTCCTCACGGCCCGTCTGCGGTGGGACGCGCAAGGAATCTGGGACCGACTCTCCGCTTCCCTCGACGGTGCCGTCTTCATGATCGTCTTTCTCGTGGTTCAGTCCGCCGCGACCACGATCAGCCCGGACACAGGCGACGCCATTGCCGTCGCCATTGCCTTCGCCCGCCTGGTGGCTGTTCCGCTCAAGCAAGTGGGCATCACCTACGGCCGGCTAGCTGTCTCAACCCACAGGCCCCTCACGCCCGGGCGGAGCCTGATAGAGCTCTTCCTTGCCGCCTCCCCCTATCTCTCTGCCGCCCTTCTCGGCATGCTGGGGTACGCGCTCTGGAGCGGCCCCATCGGCGGTAGTCTTCTGCTCACCTTGATGATCGCGGCCCAGATCATCATCGAGCCAGCGGCCGGCGTCCTGTTTGGCTACTTGAAATTGGCCGTGAGCCCCCGCGCCGGGCTGTTGGGCCTGCTCCTGGTGTACTTCGTCGCTGTCCCTGCACTCCTCTTTTTCCTGATCCAGGCGGGAGCAACGGCCGGCATCATCTGGGCGGGTCTCCTGGGGGCCAGGCTGCTGTTCGCGGCCTCCAACGTCGTTTCCCTACGCACCAACAACTCGCCGCGACACGCCCCCAGGTGAGCCCGCCCCCTGGTCCGCAGGCCCCCCGCACTGCGCAAGAATGACCTTGTGAGCCCGAACAACCACCACGCACCTGTATCCGCCGCAACGCCGCAGGCCATCTGGGCCACCATCACCCCGCAGACGCTCCTTTCAGCGGCTCAACGGGCCGGCCACGCCCTGGACTCGGACCAGCTCCAAGCGGTTGCGGCCTTGGGCGCGGGGCACCGGCGCGGCGTCTACCTGCACGGCGCGGTGGGGCGCGGAAAGTCGTGGTTGGCGGATCGGTTGTTTGCGGCCGTGGACGCCCCCAAGCGCCGCCTCCACGTGCATGGTTTCCTGGCGGATCTGAGCCGCCAAATGGTCCGGGAGCACCTGCCGCTCCCGGACGCGGTCAGGGCCATGCTGGGCGACGCGCGTTTCCTGCTCTTGGACGAGTTCCACGTCCATGACATCGCTGACGCGATCATGCTGCGCCGCACCGTCACCACGCTCCTCGACGCGGACGTGGCCGTCCTGATGACCTCCAACTACCCGCCGCAGCGCCTGTTGCCTGACCCCACCTTCCACGACGCCGTCCTGCCGGCTATCGAGGCGATCCTGACGCACCTGGACATCATCGAGTTGGGTGGCGAGCACGATTATCGTCCCCACAGCGCCCATAGCGCCGGCTTCGCGTCCGGCACTTGGACTGCGATCCCCGCGGCGACGCAGAACACCCTGCCCGACGCCGCGGCGTCGGGCACTGAGGTCAGCGTCGCCTTGAGCAACACCCGGGTGCTGCGCGCCAGCGCCGCGGAGGAGGGCGGCCGCCTGCGGGTGCACTGGAACGAGCTGTGCGCCAGCCCGCTCTCGGTCAACGATTACCTGACGTTGGCCGCACGCTTTAGCCGCTGGGAGTTGGTGGGTGTGCCGGCTCCGGAACGGATGAGCGCGGACCCGTTCCAGCGCCTGGCGTACCTGCTAGATGTCCTGGTGGATGCCGACTTGGCGCTGCACGTTGAGGCCTCCACCGACCGCGCCGCCTTCGCCGCGGCGGACAATCTACCCAGGGACGCCAACCGGCTCCTGAGCCGCCTGAGCCTGCTGGCCTGACCAGTGGGCCCACGCAAACTGTCAGGGCAACGGTTTAGCGTGGCGTCATGAGCCAGCCAGCGCAGTTCCCCCAGCAACCCGGCCCCTCCATCACCGCCCTCACGCTTGGCGTGCGGGACGTTGAGGCGTCCCTTGCCTTCTACGAAAAGGGCCTGGGGTATCGCCGCATGCATCATGTGCCAGGAGAAATTGCCTTTGTGCAGATCTCCCCCGGCGTCATGCTCTCGCTGTGGAACCTCACTTCCATGCCCAGCGAATACGGTGACGTGGGCTTTGGAACGCAGGCACCCCCGCTCTCCCTGGGGCACAACGCGGCGAGCCCTGCGGAGGTTTTTGCGCTGACGGACCAGGCCCTGGAGGCCGGCGCCACGCTCGTCACGGAGCCCAGCACGCGCTCCTGGGGCGGCACCAGCGCCTGCGTCGCGGATCCGGACGGGTTCCGGATCGATTTTGTCCACAACCCCACCTTTTCGCTGCTGGCCGACGGCACCGTCACCGTGTGACGTGAAACAAACCGTTCACAGTGGCAGGATGTGTGACATGACCCACTCCAGCATCTCGCAGCTCCTCGCCGCCACGCGCCTGAACGGCCTGCTCTCCACCCGCGGTGGTCGCGTGGTCGCCCAGATCTCCCGCCCCAATTCCCCAGGCAACGCCTACGTCAGCTCGCTCGTCGAACTGACCGATGACACGGCGGTGCCCTTGACCCGCGGGAACGCCTCCGTGGGTGCGGCGGCCCTGGGTGAGGACGGCACCACGTACTTCACCTCCAAGCGCGTGGGCACGGACGGCAAGGAGGCGGACGACGCCCAGCTGTGGGCCCTGCCCACCCGCGGCGAGGCCCGTGAACTTGCGTCCCGCCCGGGCGGCTTTGGCTCTCTCCACCTGGCAGGTACCACGCTCGTAGCCGAGCTATCCGTGCACTCCCAGGCCACCAACGAGGCCGAGCATAAGAAGCTGACCGCGGAGCGAGGCGAGGCCAAGGTCTCCGCGATCTTGCACGATGACTTCCCCACGCGCTACTGGGACGCCGACCTGGGTCCGGCCCGCGGCGTCCTGGCCGTGGCGCAGTTGCCACGGGACCTCTCCATCGCGCAACCCACCCCGGCGCCCGGCACTGACAAGGCTGACAAGACTGGCAAGGCTGACGAGGACGCCATGAAGCAGCTGCTGCACTTCAGCTACGTCACCATGCCCCCGGGCCGCCTGACGTCCTGGCACGCTGACGCGAGCGGCCGCCGGGCACTGGTCAGCATGACCGAGTCCACGGACGAACTGCTCGGCTTCACCAACCTCTACCTGGTAGATCTGAGCAACGCCACCGAGCCGCGCCTGATCAGGGCCGCCACGGCGGACTACGAGTACTCCTCCGGCCCCATCAGCCCGGACGGCACGCGGGCCCTGGTGGGACGCGAGGGCGTGTGGACAGAAACCGCCTCCGTCACAAGCAAGGCGCAGGTGCTGGACCTGGACACGGGCGAGTGCACGCCGCTGTGGCCCCAGCACGATTTTTGGGTGCGCGCGGAGTGGGCGGATGACGCCACCGTGGTCGCCATCAGCGACGACCACGGGCGCGGATCTGTGTGGCTGGGAGACATCAACGACGCCGCGCCCAAGCGCATCGCCGGCGGCCCCGGCCAGGACCTGAGCTTCAGCCAAGCCACGCAGGCGGGCGAGCGGATCGTGGCACTGGCCTCTGGCATCGCGGTGGCGCCTCACCCGGTGAGCATCGCCGCCAACGGGACGCTGAACGCCAAGGTCACGGAGCTGCCCAACCCGGCAGACGCCGTCGAGCAGGTGGGCACCCTCCGCGAGGTGGAGGCCGTCGCCGAAGACGGCACGCCGCTGCGCGCCTGGCTGCGCGTCCCGGAGGGAGAGGGCCCGCACCCCCTGGTGGTCTTTGCCCACGGCGGCCCGTGGGGCTCCTGGAACGCCTTCACCTATCGCTGGCACCCTAATCCCTTTGTTGCTGCCGGCTATGCGGTTCTGCTCCCGGACCCCGCCATCTCCACCGGCTACGGCCAGGCCATGATTGACCGCGGCCAGCACCAGCTGGGAGGCACGCCGTACACGGACATCCTGGCGCTCACGGACGCCGCCCTGACCTCCCCGGACCTGGACTCCGAGCGCACGGCCTTTGCCGGCGGCAGCTACGGCGGCTACATGGCCAACTGGGTGGCTGGCCACACCGGGGATCGCTTCAAGTGCATCGTCACGCACGCCTCGTTGTGGGACACCGAATCCATGGGTCGCACCACGGACAATTCCGGCTGGGACAAGCCCATGCGCTCCCAGAACGGGCTGTACAACCCGCAGCTCTTTGCCAGCGACATCGTGGCGCCCGTGCTCGTCATCCACGGCGACAAGGACTACCGCGTCCCCATCTCCCAGGGGCACGCGCTCTGGTATGACCTGCTCACCTTCTCCGCCACACCGCTGGATGAGGAGGGGCGCACCCAGCACCGCTTCCTGTACTACCCGGACGAGGCCCACTGGGTGCAGGGGCTTGGGAACGCGCGGGTCTGGTACCAGACCGTCCTAGGGTTCCTGAATCAGCACGTCAACGGCACGGAGCCGGAGCGCACGGCCACGCTGGGCTAGTAGGGAGGCGGGCTAGCAGGGAGGTGGGCTAGCAGAGAGGTGGGCTAAAACAACGCGTCCACCGGCTCCATCAGCTCCGGGCCGTTGTTGCGCACATTGCCTACCGCGGAACCCACCTGGTGCATGGTCCACCCGGAGGCCGCCTGGTACGCCTCGGAGCGCACGCGCTCCACGAGCGGCCCGGCGTCCTTGTCGGCGGGGTTCAGCCAGGAGTCGACGGCGTCGGGGCCGGCAAGCGGGATGGGCAGTCGGTCATGCAGGCGGCCCAGTTCCCCGAGCACGCCGCCCTCCTCCGGGGAGGGGGAAGCCATGGTGAGGATGCTGCAAGAGAGCACCCACTGCCCGGCCTCCCCCTCCGCCACGGTGGGGTCCTTCCACCACTCGTAGAGCCCTGCGAAGGCGATGGGTGCGCCGTCCTCACGATGAACAAAGAATGGGGTCTTGGCGCCCTTGGGTCCGTTCGGGGACAGCCACTCGTAGTAGCCATCCACCGGCACCACGCAGCGCTTGGACTTCACGGCCGAGCGAAAACTGGGCTTCTCCAGCACCGTCTCGCTGCGCGCATTGAAGGTGCGGGAGGAGAAGGAGGCCTCCTTGGCCCAGATGGGCAACAGGCCCCAGCGGGCCACGTGCAGCTCCCGGCGGATCTGCCCGGCCTCGGCGGCCTCGGCGGCCTCGGCGGCCTCGGCGGCCTCGGCGGCCTCGGCGGCCTCCTCCCCCGCGGGGACCAACCGCTCCAGCACGATCGGCACATCCGTGGTGGGAGCCACGTTGTAGTTGGGACGCAGCAGGGTCTCCTCGGGATCCCAGGCGTCAAAGTCATCCATCAGATCTCCCGCGGCGCGCGCCACTACATACCGTCCACACATGCGCCCCAGCGTGGCACATCAGCCCCGCGTTCGGTAGCCCGCCTGCGCCCACGTGTGCAACAGGGCCTCGGCCACTGCCTCCGGGTGCAAGCAGGCCCGCTCCTGTGCTGGCACCAGATCCTCCGCGGCGCCGACCGTTCCCGGGTCCAGCGGCAGCCCCAGCGCGTCGTACACATCGGTGGTGACCTCGCGCAGCGGCTCCGAATCGGTCACCACCACCACGGAGGTGAAGAGCCAGGCGCCGGCCACCACGCGTTGGGCGGTCCCTACCAGCTTCACGGGCGCCCCTCCCTCGGTCGGGACGCCGTGCACCGAATACTCCCCCGGGCAGTACTCCCCGGGGATCTCCCCGACCCCGGCCTGCACCCCGAGCGAGCGCAGCGCGGCGGCGAAGAGCTCCCCAAATTCCTGGAAACGCCCATGGTGGCCTCGCATCGCCTCGGTGGAGGGCTGAATCTGATCCACGATCAGAGTGCCAGGGTGATAGGCCGCAGCACGCCCGCCTGCCGCCCTGACCACCGGAGCGAACCCGGCTTGCGCGCTCAGCCTCCGCGCGTCGTCGAACCCCGGAAGGCGCGTATCGCGCTGACCAAAGGCCAGGGTGGGGGCCGGCCGGTAGATCCGTAGTAGCGGCGGGCGGCGGCCTGCCGCGACGTCCCTCAACAGCCCGACCCCGCGTTCCAAGTCGGCGGCGGGGTCGGCGGAGGCGTGCTCGCGCAGCAAAGTCAGGACGGTCGGATCACTCACGCATCAGATGCTACGTCCACCTCAACTCTAGGCTGGCACCGTGGGTGTGGAATGATGCAGGGCGTGTCAGATCCCGCGCTGCCCCAGACCCCGGCCCCCCTCATCCTGCTTGGCGGCGCCTCCGGCTCCGGCAAGAGTTACTTGGCCGCGCGCTACGGGTCCCCGCACCTCTCCCTGGATGATTTTTACCGTGAGGCTAGCGAGGACAAGACGGCGCCGCTGCCGCGCACCAGCTACGGCCAGATCGACTGGGATCACCCGGGTACCTGGAACCAGGACGCGTCCGTGGCCGGCATTCGCCAGCTGCTGGAGACGGGCGAGACCTCCGTGCCCAACTACTCCATCGCGGACAGCGCCTACTTTGGCCGCCGAAGGTTGCGCTGGGACGGCAACGCCGGCGGCGGGGTCGCGGCACCCATCGTGGCGGAGGGCATCTTTGCCGCTGAGGCCCTGCGGGCGCTGCGCGCCGCGGGCGTTGCGGTGGACGCGTATTACGTGGACCACCCCCGCGTGATCACGGCACTGGCGCGCTTTGCCCGGGATGTGCGGGAGCACCGCAAGCCGTTGCCCTTCCTGCTGCAGCGCGGCGTGGCCCTCTTGAGGGCCGATCCGGAGGTGCGACGGCGGCACTTGGAGGCGGGATTCGTCCCGCTTTCCAAGCGCCGCCTCAAGCGCGCGCTGGCCGCGGCCAACTCCACCCGGTAGGCCAGCTCAGCGCGCGGTCACCGCCGCGTAGGAGGAGGGTGAGCCGCCGCGCCCAAACACGCTCACGGCCCGGACGCGCACCCGCACGGTTTCCTTGGACTTCTGCTTCACGGTGATGGTGGTGGCCGTGGTGGTGGCCTGGGCCCTCCACGCCCCACTCAGTTTTTTGCCGGGCGCGGCGCGGTCCACCTCCACCACGTACTTGGCGGCCTCCTTGTTGGCGTTCCACGCATAGCGCCCGTTGCTCGGAGTGGCCTTGAGGCTGACCCGGCTTGGGCCAGCGGCGCGGAAGGGTTGCGAGGCCACCTTGAAGGTGGGACGCGCTGCGGAGAGGTCTCGCACGGTGACGGGCTGTGTGCTGCTCAGCGTGAGCACGATGTCCGCGGACGCGCGGGAGGGCAGGTTCAGGTTGCGCTGTTGCACGGCCTTGGAGGCGGCAAACTTCATGGTGCCGATGCTCTTCCCACCCTGCTTCACCGTGAAGCTGGCGCCCTTGGGGGCGCTGGCCAGGACCCTGAGGATGTCCCCGCCGGTGGATCGCTTGATGGTGAGCGTGGCGCCCTTGGTCTTGCTGCTCCAGCCGGCGTTGTTTGAGGTCCCGGACAGCTTGGGCACGGACGCAAACTTGGCTGCAGCCAGGTCCGCCTTCCCGGTCCCGACGGGGCGGGTGGCCTGCGTGAAGCGGGTGACGGGCCCGGGGCGGCCTTGAGCATCGATGGCCCGGACGCCCACCACGGCGGTGCGTCCAGCCTTCACCGTGTACGCGGTGGACAGCGCCGTGGTGGTTGCCCCGGCCTCCCAATAATCGGTGCCTGCCCAGGCGCCCTGCTGCGAGGACTCGCGCACCATGAGCTGATACCTGCTGGCGTAGGCCACGCGCTTCCATTTCAGAGCCAGCACCCCGTTGACCGTGACGGGCTTGTTGGCCGAATACGCCGCAGCCGGCACCACGGCCCGCACCGGTGAACCCGCCACCCCGTGCTTCGCGTTGGCGGCGGCAATGTCCGCGGCCACATTCTTGCGCAGCGCGGGGAGCTTGGACATGATGTTGCGCCCAGGGCACGCCGTGTTGTTGGTCTGGCGGTGGGGCAGGATCACGGGCACCTTCACCGTGGTCCCATTCTTGTACCTGGAGGTGGAGGTGCCAGAGACCCGCGCCGTGAGCGAGGTTGTCCCTTGCGCGTTGAGCCCGTGGGCGTAACCCTTCCACGCCAGCACCTTGCGCAGCGCGGTCATGCCAGCGCTACTGGGCTTGGCGGTCTCATAGTTGCCGAGCATGGAAACGCCGATGGTGCTCGTATTGAAGCCGCCAGCCTGTGTGCCGAGCACCAGATCATCCATGGAGCCCTTGCGGCCCTCGTAGATGGTTCCGTACTTGTCGATCAGGAAGTGGTAGCCAATGTCGCCCCAGTCAAGGGAACGCGTGTGGTAGAGGTAAAAGGAGCGCACGGCCTGCGCGGCCTGGGCGCGCGTGTAGTTGTTGGAGCTCGCCGTGTGGTGCACGTACATGGCCTTCAGGCTCTGCGAACGCACCTTGCTTGGATTGGCGTACTTCTCTTGCGCTCCCCACTGCGCACGGGTCACCACGCCCTTGGGACGCAGGGCGTCGCCCGCCACGGAGAGCGGGCGGGTGGCGGCCGGTTGGCTGTGCGCCACCGTCCTGCCCGACGCCGCGGTGCCGGCTTCCGGCGCCGCAGCAGTGCCGCCGTTGATCAGGTCCACGCGCACGTCCTGCGGCGCGTCACCTGAGGCGGTGATCACCCGGGCCTGGACGGCGTCCGCACCGAGCGTCAGCAGGGGCTCGGTGCCGTCCCGCCCGCCCTGGGCGCGCACGGAGGAATCCTCCACGGAGGGCACCTCTAGATCACTCCAGGCGGTCCACTTACCCTGCTCGCGGACCCTGATGGAGGCCTCTACCACCGTGACCCCGGCGGTGTACTTCCATGTGATGCCGGCGGCCGTGAAGGTGCCTGCACTGCGCTCGGGGGTGAGCACCGCGAGGTCCTTGGGGGCCACGTCCGGGGCAGACGTGCTGGCCGCGGCGCCACCCTGGCGTTGCTCTGGAGCCACGGCACCATCCAGCGCCGCGTCCTTGCGAACGGCGGACCCGGAGACTCCCTCCGCCGGGACGGAGACCACCTTCTCGCCGCTCACTCGTGCGGCGGGTGCCGGGCGTGACGTCTGCGCCGCATCGGCAGACGGCACTGCCACGGCGGACGGCACTGCCACGGGTGAGGCAGAGGCGAGCGGGGCGGTCAGCGAGATGGCCGCCACCGCCGCCACGGTGACCGTCGCAGCCCGCGCGGCCACGCGCCGTCGGGCAGGGAAAAAGGAGGAGGTCAGGGGCATCGGGGGGTCCTCTGTGAGTGCGCCAAAAAACAGCTAATGGCAAAGGATAGCAACCACAATCCCCGAAGCGGTATACGGCGCTTACTGAACTAATTACTGGACTTGGGCATTGGCCTAATCGTCAGAATCTGTTCCGCGCGTCCAAACGGACCCTTGGCATCGTGCAGCACGGAAGAGGTGAGCCCCACGCCGTCCGCGCCGACGCTCTGCATGGTCTCGTACCCCAGCCACTGCCCCTGAGGCTCGCGGAAGAGATGGATCTGCAGGTCAACGTTGGGAAAGAGCCACTCGCTGGGATGCAACGCCTGGGAAATGCCATTGGCCGTGTCCACCATGCCCAACAGCTTGACCACGTCCGCGGTGTCCTCCCCCGCGACCATGGGCAAAGAGTTGGTCAGCCAGGCGCGTGCGTGACCCGGCGTGGATTCCGGGTCCCGCCGACCGTCCAGGGAGCCGATGTAGCCGCCGCCCCACAGGCCACCCATCTCCCACGGAGCCGTCTGGTCCGGGCCGGGAATGCCGGGCTCCTGCACGGCCTCGATCGCTGCGGTGTCGCCGGTCTGCAAGCGCCACCCGCGGGCGATGATGCTGGTGCGGCCATGTGCCTCCAGCACCGATTCCACCAGCTCGATGGTGCGCCCCGGGCGCACCATGCGTGTGGTCACGGTGAATTCCCCACCGGGGATAAAGCCAATGATGTCCAGCGACAAACGAACCAGACGGACTCCCTCGCGTGCCTGGAAAGCGAGCATCTCGTGCGTCAGAACACCCGTCGCCGGGGCCATGTGCTGCTCCCCCACGTTCCACGCGCCCTGGGCGTGAATCGTAGAGCGGTAGGTCGCCGTATCGCCGTCGCGAGAGAGGAACTGGTAGTACGCCTGCCCTTCGCCGAGGTCGGCGGGCAGCTGATCGGGAGAGGGAGCCATGCGGGCCACGTTACCCGGACTGACCGCCCCGCGCCGCCGTGACACCCGGGGCCTTGGTGGCAGGCCGACCCGCGCCCTGAACCGCGGCCCTGCCCGGAGATTTCGCCTGCGTTGGCGCGGAACCGTCATCCGCGCCGTCGGGCGCTGAAGCCGGTGTCTCAGCTGGCAGAGCGATGCTCTCGCGCCAGGTCCCGTACTTGACGCAGAGCGCCTCGGCGAGCTCGCCGTTGCCGCGGTCGGTGCGCACGCGCATCACCCCATCCGGGCCCTGCAGGCTGAGGTAGCCGGAGGAGGCAAAGCTGAGATCTTCCCAGGCCGAGTGCCAGCGTCGCCGACCGCCGGGGTCAAAACCGGTCACCCCCTCCGCGTCAAAGAGCATCCGGCTCACATCGGTGTCCGTATCCACCGGAAGGGTGATGGGCAATTCACTGCCCTCGTAAGGCTCAAGGTAGGCGAAGAGCACCACCTGGTGCAGCTCCGGTGCATTGACCGAGCGGCGCGAATAACGAGCCACCCGCATGGGCACGCTCTTGCGCTCGCCCTGCCCCGTGGAGACGGAGACGCTGACCTCCGTGCCGACCTCGTACTCCTTCTTAAACCAGGAGAGGGCGGCCTTGTGCTGGACCTTCACGGGCTCGGTGCGCAGGTACGGCTGCCCGCCCAGGGCCTCGGTGGTGATTTCCACATCCAAGGTGGCCCGGCGTCGACGACGGCGCAACACGATGGAAGCAATCGCAAAGATCACCAGGATGACCACCACAGTCCCCACACCGACGGCGCTCCACGTGAGCAGCTGGTCCATTCCCGGGCCTTCCCCTTGCACTGCGTGGGGCGGCCATGATGGCGCCTCTCCCCTTGAGGGAACGCTAACAAGCTCAGGCGTGCGGCGCATCGGTAGTGGCCGGTTTGTGTTCCATCCGTGACTGTCTGTGGGGTGAATTCCAGATCTCAGCGTCATGACGCGGGGGCTAGCGGACGTGAAGTGGGCCGGGATTCGTGATCGGATGGAGGCACGGCGCCCCGGTGCCGGTTGAACGATGAGTGCTTTACCTCTTCCTAGAGCTATGGAGACATGATGCCGCAAACAGTCAAGGGCGTTGTGGTGCGCGCCAAAGACGCACCCCTGGAAATCGTCGACATTGTGGTGCCGGACCCGGGGCCCGGAGAGGCCGTCGTAGACATCCTCACCTGCGGCGTCTGCCACACCGATCTGCACTATGTGCACGGCGGAGTGGGCGATGACTTCCCCTACCTCCTGGGGCACGAGGCCACCGGGGTGGTGTCCGCGACTGGCGAGGGTGTGACCGAGGTGGAGGTGGGCCAGCGCGTCATCCTGAACTGGCGCGCCGTGTGTGGCCAGTGCCGGGCGTGTGCCAAGGGCCAGCCGCAGTACTGCTTCAACACCCATAACGCCGAGCAGAAGATGACGCTGACGGATGGCACCGAGCTGAGCCCCGCCCTGGGCATCGGCGCGTTCGCGGAGAAGACCCTGGTGGCGGCCGGGCAGTGCACCCCGGTGCGCGACGACGTGGATGCGGCGGCGGTCGGGTTGCTGGGTTGCGGCATCATGGCCGGCGTGGGCGCCGCCATCAATACCGCACAGGTCCAGCGCGGCGAGTCCGTGGCCGTGATCGGCTGCGGCGGCGTGGGCGTGGCCGCCATCCAGGGCGCGCGCCTGGCTGGGGCCACCACCATCATCGCCGTGGACATTGACCAGACCAAGGTGGACCAGGCCCTGCGCCTGGGCGCCACTCACGGCGTGAACTCCCGCGAGGAGGACGCCGTGGAGGCCATTCGCGCGCTGACCGGCGGTTTTGGCGCGGACGTGGTGATAGAGGCGATTGGCCGCCCGGAGACCTACGAGCAGGCCTTCTACGCCCGTGACCTGGCCGGCCGCGTGGTGCTGGTGGGCGTGCCAACGCCCGGGATGCGCCTGGACCTCCCGCTGGATGACGTGTTTGGCCGCGGCGGTTCCCTGAAGTCCTCCTGGTACGGCGATTGCCTGCCCAGCCGGGACTTCCCCATGCTCGTGGAGCAATACCGGCTGGGCCGCCTTGACCTGGATGCCTTTGTCTCCGAGCGGATCGGCCTGGCAGACATCGACGAGGCCTTCGTCAAGATGTCCAAGGGTCAGGTGCTGCGTTCCGTGGTGGAGGTGGCCAAGTGAGCGGCACCATTGAGCGCGTGGTCACCTCTGGCACCTTCAGCCTGGACGGCGGCACCTGGGAGGTGGAGAACAACGTCTGGATCGTCGGTGACGACGCGGAGGTGCTGGTGATAGACCCTGCGCACGACGTCGTCGCAGTCAGTGCCGCAGTCGGCTCACGGCGCGTGGTGGCAGTGTTGCTGACGCATGGACACGATGATCACGTGCGCGCGGCGGTGGAGGCCGGGAGCGCTTTGGCTGCGCCCGTGTTCCTGCCCGCCGCGGACCGGATGCTGTGGGACATGGTGCACTCAACGGCGCCGGACGGCGACGTGGAGCCTGGCCAGGAGTTCACCGCCGGGCCCATCACGCTGCGCGCGGTGGCGACGCCAGGGCACACGCCGGGTTCCACCTGCTATGTGAGCGAAGCCGCGGGCGTGGTCTTCAGCGGCGACACCCTCTTTGCCGGGGGCCCGGGCGCCACCGGCAGGTCCTACTCGGACTTCGCCACCATCGTGGACTCCATCACGACTGAGCTGCTGACCCTGCCGGGTTCCACTCGTGTGCTCACCGGGCACGGCGACGAGACCACCATCGGGGCGGAGGCGCCGCACCGCCAGGAGTGGATCGACCGGGGGCACTAGGCCCTGATCGCCCAGGCGCGCACCGCCTCACGAAAAATAAGGCCCGGCCCCCACGAAACATCGCGGGGGCCGGGCCTTTCACACCAAGACTCTAGAAGTCCCAGTCCTCATCACCACCCGCGTGATTCCGCGGATTACCGGCAGTTGTGGAGTGTCGTGCCCCAGCGTGCCACTGTGAAATGGGCCTCGTGTCCCGCGCTGTCCAGCGGCGGGGTGGGACACTTTCAAGGGTAGTCGCGCAGCCCACGAGATGCACGTTTTTCATGGTCGGGACACCTTATTGAGAAAGCCCGAATCGGTCAGAAGAGGACACCTTCGCCACTATCAAGCAGAGTAATCGTTAACTGGCCGAGCCCATCGGCATGCTCAATCTCCATACGCAGCGCAAAACCAGTATCCACGATGCTCTGAATATCCGAGTGGTCTCTGGTGGAGATCGTCCCCAGTAACTGGGCGCCCTGATAAAGGCCGAATGGGGCAGGAAAAGCTTCTCCCTCTATCGGCGCCAGATGCAACGATGCAGATCCGCTGGGTACAGTCTGAAGTTGGACGACGACATTGATTAATCCACGATCGAGCAAATTCTTCAGGAGGCTTCGTCGCCGCTGACGCGTAAAATCGAGGAGATCAAGGACCTCTGAGGTCGCCGCGTCAAACTCCTGCCGCCAACCGGATACACTCAAGCTGGCCAGACTCTCTCTCAACGAGTCCAGTTCGTCCTCCATACCCGCGAAGCGACTTGCCACCAGGTTGGCGATTCGACGGGAGCGAATCCCTTCACCCATCAGCGCAAGTGCGGTGGGCGTACTGACTCCGTATCTGATATACCCGCCGAGTTCCGGGCAGATTCTTTTACTGACATCGGCAGATTGCAGATATGAGTTGATGAGGTCGATGAGCGCTCCGACTGTCCAAGACAGATAGTGCTCGAAGTGACCCGTGGTCGCGGTGACCATCTGCTCGATCCGCCGGGCAGGGTCGGCCACGCTCCCCAGATGATTCTCCGCCAATTGCGGCAGCGGAGCACCCTCCAGCCAGTCCCGCAATACATCAGCGGCGTCCACACTGAGGTCCGCCCCTCGGGCAGACTCACGAAACCCCCATGACGGCGCTTCTGGAAGCTGGAGCAGCTTGGCGATTGTCGGTCGGAGGAACGTCACTGCTTCTATAGCAGTAGAGACGGACGGCCCCGTTTCTGTTGACAGCAGAGTGCGCGCAAGTAGCGATGCCCATTCATCGATCTCGCGAGCGGAACCAATGGAACATCCGATCCGTGACCATCTCTGACGCTCAGCGGAATGAACCGAAATATAAGCGTCTCTAGTCCGTGCTGCCAACCTCATGTACAACGCGCGCGCTTGGGCGGATTGAGTTGCTCCCAGCGTTGAGCCCACTACTGCTTCCAGATCGACCAACTCGGGGTCAGCCATCTGCCCTTCAGCAGATGCCAGCATCATCCAGACAAAATTGATGAAATCCGCAGCAGCACCGCTTGCGGAGAAAACTGCATCAGAATCAGCTCTTTGAGCACCTTCGAGCTCGGCTACGGCCTGCAAGGCGGATTCTGTTAAGAGGGATGACGTCACCTCCAGATCACCATCGTCAGGGTTCAGATCCGCGAAGTCCTGGCTGCTCGGTGAAGTTGCCCTCACAAGCACGATCCAGCCCTCGGTCTCTCGGCCCGCGCGTCCAGCGCGTCCCATCGCGTTTACGAGGCGGGCTCCGCGTAAGCGGGTATCCTCCGGCTGGCCTGGGTAAGGTGCGTCATACAAGACCACGGTCCTGACCGGCAAGTTCACCCCGTCAGTCAGCGTTGAGGTGCAAGTCAGGTAAGGAAGATCATCCGCCCGCACTGCCCCTTCAAGTGCTTCCAGCACTTCGACCGGCAAACCTGCATGATGAAACCCCACGCCACGTTTGAGCGTGCTTACAAGCGGGTGAGCGTCGCCCACCTGCTGACGCACAAAGTCGACCAGCGGGACTAGGTGTGGTTGATCAGTAAGCTCATCGGCGATACCGCGAGCGAGCAACTGCGCCTGTTTTTTCGTCGACGCGACGACCAGGACCGAACCCGCATGCCCAAGTGCAGTGATCATTCCACTGGCGATCGAGTAGATCTTAGTATTACGAGCAGAGTCGATCGTCGTTTCGTTTGGGCGCTCTCCTCCATCTTTCGATTTTCTGACCAGACGCCAACCAGTGTCGGATTGAGTGCGGAGCGATTTGGTACTCCCGTTTCCAAGCCGCAAGCGGATCAGACCTGACAGTGGCGTCGTATGCCGATAGGGCCAGACAGATCCAGCCCCACTTTCAACAACGGTCTGATCCCACTGCGCCTCAGTGTTAAATACCGCGTGCAGCCGCCGTGGCCCCCGCCAGTCGCTCTTCTGGCTTAAAGCACCGCCCTCGGGATTGAGCCACTGGGCGATCCCGCCGACATTCCCCATCGCGGCCGAAAGGAGGATGATGCGATGAGGTCGATCCTTCGTGTGGAAATTCAAGGCCGAAATCACAGATTCGAGCACGAAACCTCGACCTGCCTCTTTCAGCAGCTGGGCCTCGTCAAAAATGAAAAGGCTGAACTTGTCGAGCACAGCTTCAGCGTCATTTCTCAACAGATGACTAAGCCTCTCTGGAGTCATCACGTCAATTTCAGCCTGCTCCAGCTCGGGAGCAAATAGGCCAAGCGCTTCAAGCCAAGCGGAGAAGTCAGGTTTCTCCGCGCTAACTTCCTTCTGGAGAATTCGGACTCTCGTACCCATCGCACGTCGAATCTCTCGGCCGAGACTCCTCGTCGGAACAACGAAGCAAACACTCATGTCCGTCTGCGCTAGATGAGCAGTTGCCAGCAGCTGGGCGACAAGGGTCTTTCCGCCACTCGTAGGAACAGAAAGCACCATTCTCTTTACATCCTGCGAGAAAGGCGACTGAGCGCCTGTGAACAGTTCGCGCTGCGGCTCCCAGAGCGTCAGCACGGCGGGACTTCCTACCGTGAATGCCTGCCTCACTGCAACGGGTACTTCTGGAGGCAAAACTGCCAAATTCCACGGTGATCCCGCTTCCGCGATGCTCGCAAAGCTCAGTAGATGACTAGCTACCCAACGTGCGTCGAGCGAAGCGCCTCCTGTTTCACCGGTCGCGACTTCGCGCAGCCGCTGAGCGCCTTGGTCAAAGCGTTCGCGGTTGCCTCGAGTCAGGTAAGAGAGAATGTCTTCGGTGCCCTCGACAAGCATTTGTAGTGATCCGAGACCTGTCAAGCGAAGACTGTCCATTGCTGACTGTTGCGCGATCGATGCGAAGTACCTACGCCATTGAGTAAACCAGCGAAATGCCCTATTAGTGTCGAAGCTCAGAAACATGAGCCCCGTGCGCAGAGAAAAGTGCTCCAGCGTCGGCAACAACAGACCATCTGCACCACCCAACAAATGCTGCAGGCGGGTCACGATCGCGGATGCGTTTGGGTCACGACCGCCTCGCCTGTACCCAATAGCCGCGGCAAATCCAATTGATAAACGCTCCTCATCGCTCCAGTCGTTGCGCGCCAATGCAAGATCAAAGATGTGAGCACTCACCAAAAATGCCTGACGTTGGCGCGCTGCCGAATAGCGTTGACGCGCATCACTTACCGAGGCAACACCATGCAAGTACCAGGCAGTCTTCATTAGCTTCTCGTCGATTGACGGGCGATTGAGAATTAGGGCAATCTCCGCTTGCGCTAGTCGCTCCTGAAGGCGCTCGGCGGTTGGCAGCCCAGTGCGACCCGCCAGCGCATCTCCGAGGAGTCGTAAGTCTAGAGACCGCTCCATACAATCTCCTTTACCCTCTCGGCGAATTCAGGGAAGTCCGGTATTGCGACAACGATTGACTCTGTTTGACCGCCTGCCGGAAAGTCTGGGAACTGAGCGCCTAGCGATTTGAACGTGTTGCTGTTTCGCGGGCGATGCTCAAGGGATGCTCCCACAGAGACGCCAACACCCGCTTTTGGGCTGCGTTCGAACCAGAAATCAACCATGCCGTCGTAGAGCTCACCCAGAGCACCCTCAGCGGAGAGAGTCGCAGGTCCGGCGAGCTTGGCGAGATAGTAGTGGCCTCTCCTGCGCAATTGCTTCGCGGCCCGATTGATCGTTTTCGACACCCCGGCAGCTGAGTCGTGCTTCTTAATCTCCCAGAGCCGAAAAACGAGGGTCCCGCTTGCATCGGCATAGACGACTAGCCCATCGCCCCCAGGTTCGAGCGCATCCGCCTTTATTGGCGGCGCTTCCACCAGGGTACGTCCGTCGCGACACGATATGCGTTCGGAGATAATACGGTGCCAAAGCAGTTCAGCAACATGTCCTTGTACGTGATCGACCAGCTTCGGTGCTCCCGGCGTGCCGAAGCCGATAGAAACAAATGCCTTGACTGCTTCTAGCTGCGCCCCCGACGAGGACGGTCCTCCGTCACGACGCAGACGCCATCGATCGAGCACTGCAGATTTCCCACAGGCAACGACCATGGCGTCGTCGGCGATGAGCGCGGCGGCAAGGTCACGCGAAGCACCAACTAATTGTTCGCCTCCAACGACATACTCGACCTTCGAAGTGGCATCGCTATCTTTCAGCATCAACAGCGGCGTCAAGAGGACTTCCCCGTCGGTATCCGATGCGGCGTCTTCGTCGTGCACTGAACTCCCTACAGCAGTGTTGAACCCTACTCAGATGATCCCATGATGCGCCGATAACTGCAACGTTGAGAATCGAGCGCCCCAAAGACTGTTGGCTTTGAAAGGACGCAGGCAAGCCCGTCTCACATTGTCTGTCCGAACGAGCTGCGTTGCCTCACCACTCGGTGCGCTAGCTCAACATGTTCATGTTCAGCGTTACGACGAGCCCGATTCAGCGCGGCTTCCGCCCGGGCGTAATCAATTCGTTGATCAGTATCCTCTGGTCTGGGCCCAAGGACGGACTCCAACTTGATTGTGTAGCGGTTTCGGTACGCGGCTATTGCCCGCGCAGACTGCCACCATGCCTCCCGCAGATTCGTCGCGTCCGGTAGCGGCGCGATCTTGTCGATCCAGGAAGCACCAACGGCGATAGCTCTATCGAGCACTGCGTCGGCTCGCTGAATGATAAGGTCTCGTCGCTCATCGAGCGCCTGACACATCTCGTCAGCTACCGGCCCCGTCACTTCGGGTACGAGCCCGGCGATGAGCCTCGGTGCCCTGCGTGTGCGTCCCGCTCCGGCTGGACGAGCGGTAGCTGCGGTGAGTCGATGCCGCATCACCGCCGCGATATCGTCCGCGTCGCCGAAGTCGCGTGCTCGCACCAGACGCGGGAACAGAACCGCAACATCATGGTGGTTGGCTTCTGCACGGCGCAGCTCGGCGGTCAGTGGGCCGAACGCATCCGACTCGATCACTTCCACAGCTTGCTCGGCACTGAGACCAGACGCACGAACCAAAGCAGCCCATCGGTCGCGCTGCGCTGCCGCAGCGATCGTCTCGTACTCCGCGGCGAGCTGCGTGATCGTTCCCCAAGATTCTTGCTCGACGGCGATCGTTTCATGCGCGGAAAGCTCAGCGCCGACATGCTGCAGCACCCCCTCGAGAACACTGCGGCCGGTGACTTCGTCGTTCTCACCAGGATGTGGACCATCGTGGGAAGCGTCAGGCTTGTCGACCGTGACATACGCGACGTTGGCGTCTCGACCCCGTGTCATCGCCACATAGAGAGTCTCGCGAGTCATGGTCGAGTCAACGAGCACGTGAGTAGTATCGGTCGTGAGACCTTGCGCACGAAATGACGTGACCGCATAGCCGAGTTCGACATGCTCTGTGACGTAATCGGCTGGCAGAAGGACACTGTTCCTTCGGGAGCTTCCAGCGCGGCGCACGAGCATCAATCTGTCGCGTCGAACATCAACGACGTTCCAGCGATCCCCATTGCGCACCCAGCCGCGTCCAGCCAGGAGACGGCGGTCATTGCGGCGCGTGATGACGATATCCCCGGATGCCGCACGTGTCCCGTCATGTAGCTCTGATTCGCGCGAACCGCGAACGGTGCCATCGAGGATTAGATCGGTACGCGCTCGGTTGTTGAGTGCAGTCACCGATTCATTGGAGTCTGAGACGAGAACCGTTGCACGCCCAGCGACGAGATCACGGCGCCAGGCGGCATACGCCGCATCGATCATCCCTTCGGTGTCACCGTCAACAACGCGTTGGTGCTCGTCGTAGATGTCGATGACTCCGGCGTGGCCGTGGCGAAGATCGAGCGACGCGCGCTTTTCCCAATCGTGCGTAAAGCGGTGAACGTCAACAAGTTCGGGGACGTCATCACGATCATGCGAGATCATCCCAAAGGCGCCGCCCGCGTCGACCGCCTGGAGCTGTGCGTAGTCGCCGACGAGTAGCACTTTCGCCCCGGCCTCAGCGGCGAGCCGGGTGATTCGGTCTAAGGAGAGCGTTCCAGCGAGCGAGGCTTCATCTACGATGACGAGCTGGCCCGACTGAAAGGTCTCACCTTCTCGCAGGTGGTTCTGCCACCACTTCGCCGTGTTCTCCGTGGCGATCCCGAGATCCTCGGCAAGCACTTGTGCCGCACTCGACGACGGTGCCAGTCCGACAACGGATCCTTGGCCGTGTTCCTTTTCCCAGGCCCGGCGTAGCGCGTTCATCGCTGTAGTCTTTCCGGCACCAGCTGGGCCGACGATCAGATCAACGACACGACCGGAGACCGCGATCTCCGTCAGCGCAAACACTTGATCCTCCCCCAGCACCAGCCGGGTCTGCTGCACGGATAGGTGACAGGTTGTAGTCACGCCGCCAGTGCGACGGTCGTGTTCATGATGGTCTCGAACTCGATGGGCGTCAAACGGCCCAGGCGTGGTTGGCGTCTTCGTCGGTGGTAGGTCCGCTCGATCCAGCTCACGATCGCGATTCGCAGCTGATCCCGGGTGGTCCAGGACCGGCGGTCGAGGACGTTCTTCTGCAGTAAGGAGAAGAACGATTCCATGGCCGCGTTATCGCCGCTGGAGCCGACTCTGCCCATCGATCCGACCACGCGATGACGGGCCAGGGCGCGCAGGAATTTTCTGCTGCGAAATTCAGATCCTCTGTCGCTGTGGACGATGCATCCGGCGACGTCGCCGCGCATCTGGGCAGCGTTCTCGAGCGCTTGGACGGCCAGGCGGGACTTCATTCTCGAGTCGATCGAGTAGCCGACGATTCGACCGGAGCACGCGTCTTTGATCGCGCAGCAGTAGAGCGTGCCTTCACTTGTTTTATGCTCCGTGATGTCCACCAGCTAGAGCTCGTTCGGCGCCTGAGCGGCGAACACGTGCCGCGTCCTGCCGTGTTCGTCGATGACGGCGCAGAGGTCGTCGTGGACGGACGGGCCGGGCCGGCGGTGCTTGCCGCGCCTGGGCTTGCCGAACGCGGTGAACCAGCCGTTCGATGATGCGATCCGCCACGCAGTCCGATCCGACATCGCCTCCCCGGCGTCGCGGGCCTCGTCAGCGAGCAGCCGGTGCCCGAACTCGCAGGTCGTCCCGGTGGGCCTCGAACATCGCGTTCGCGCGATACGCCTGCACCACCTCGCTGGGCGTGATGGGGTCGGCCAGCCACCGGTAGTAGGGCTGGCGGGAGAGCTTGAGCACCCGACACGTCACCGTCACGGGGATCCCCGTAGCGGCGAGCTCCGTCACGAGCGGGTAGAACCTTTTCCCGGCAGGTTCACCTGCGACAGATACGCCGCCGCGCGCCGGAGGACCTCGTTCTCCTGCTCCAACAGACGGTTTCTCTTCCGCAGTTCACGCATCTCAGCCGCCTCGGTACGGGACTGGCCGGGCTTGATGCCCTCGTCGATATCGGCGCGGCCGAGCCACTTCTGCAACGTCATCGGGTGAACACCGAAGTCTTTCGCGATCTGATCGATCGTCACACCAGGCTCACGGCCTCGCGCGACGCGCACCACGTCGTCACGGAACTCGGCGGGATAGGGCTTAGGCATGATGCCATCCTTCCAGGCCAGCCTCCCGGGCAAGCCAGATCAGATGTCACCTATCCGTGCAGCAGTCCCCGTCGTTTCGTCTGGCCCTGGGTAACGGGCTTGCCAGCGGCCAGAAGGGAGCTTGCGCAGGCTCCCCCAGTTCTCGCGTTTGGTGCTGCTCATGATGCCCTCCCATGGACTCGAACGGACGTTTGCGGACCGTCGTGCCACTTCGTGCCACTCGACCTCATGCCCCTCATGAATCCGCATGATTCCGCGGATCTCCGGGGGTTAACTCGATCGTTTGTGGCACGAAGTGGCACGGCTTGGACGGTGCAGCGACCGCGAATTCCGGTCTCTACCTCGCCTCTCTTCCATGTGGAAGGTGCGCGCGTGCCATCCCCGTGCCATTTCGGGTGGGTATTCCTCTTCATCTCTGTTCTCCTCTGTCTTTCGACTGGGAGCACGAAAAACGCCCCTGATCTGCGATAGCTCGCGGATCAGGGGCGTGATCAGGTATTTACCTGGGGCCTCTAAGAAGAAATCTTAGAAGTCCCAGTCCTCGTCCTCGGTGTTCACGGCCTTGCCGATCACGTAGGAGGATCCGGAGCCGGAGAAGAAGTCGTGATTCTCGTCGGCGTTTGGTGAGAGCGCCGAGAGGATCGCGGGGTTCACGTTCGTCACGGTGGACGGGAACATGGCCTCGTAGCCCAGGTTGTTCAGCGCCTTGTTGGCGTTGTAGTGCAGGAACTTCTTGACGTCCTCAGACAGGCCCACCCCGTCGTAGAGCGAGTGGGTGTAGGCCACCTCGTTCTCGTAGAGCTCGTACATGAGCTCGTAGGTGTAGTCCTTGAGCTCGTCGCGGCGCTCCTGCGTGGCCGCTTCCAGCCCGCGCTGGTACTTGTAGCCGATGTAGTAGCCGTGCACGGCCTCGTCACGGATGATGAGGCGGATCATGTCTGCCGTGTTGGTCAGCTTGGCGTGGCTGGACCAGTACATGGGCAGGTAGAAGCCGGAGTAGAAGAGGAAGGACTCCAGCAGCGTGGAGGCCACCTTCTTCTTCAACGGATCGTCGCCATGGTAGTAATCCATGACGATGTTGGCCTTCTTCTGCAGGTACTCGTTCTCCAGGCTCCAGCGGAAGGCGTCGTCAATCTCCTTGGTGGAGGCCAAGGTGGAGAAGATGGACGAGTAGCTCTTGGCGTGCACCGACTCCATGAACGCGATGTTGGTGTACACCGCCTCCTCGTGCGGGGTCAGCGCATCCGGGATGAGCGCCACGGCGCCCACGGTGCCCTGGATGGTGTCCAGCAGCGTCAGCCCGGTGAAGACGCGCATGGTGAGCAGCTTCTCCTCCGGCGTCAGCGTGCCCCACGACTGCACGTCGTTGGACACGGGCACCTTCTCAGGCAGCCAGAAGTTGTTCGTGAGGCGGTTCCACACCTCCACGTCCTTCTCGTCCTGGATGCGGTTCCAGTTAATGGCCTCGACCTTGCCGAGCAGCTTGACGCCGTCGCTCATCTCGATCCTCTCCCCCGCACCGGGCGGGGACCTTCGGCGGCATCGATGCTCGACGCCGGGTGATGAAGTGGGTGGGCGGGGCCAGTTGGCCCCGGGGTGCCGCGGGTTAAAGCATGCAGGAGACGCAGCCCTCAACCTCGGTGCCCTCAAGGGCCAGCTGACGCAGACGGATGTAGTAGATCGTCTTGATCCCCTTGCTCCATGCGTAGATCTGGGCCTTGTTGATGTCGCGCGTGGTGGCGGTGTCCTTGAAGAAGAGCGTCAGGGACAGGCCCTGGTCCACGTGCTGCGTGGCAGCGGCGTAGGTGTCGATGATCTTCTTGTAACCGATCTCGTACGCATCGTCGTAGTACTCGAGGTTGTCGTTGGTCAGGTAAGGGGCCGGGTAGTAGACGCGACCGATCTTGCCTTCCTTACGAATCTCGATCTTCGAGGCCACGGGGTGGATCGAGGAGGTGGAGTTGTTGATGTAAGAGATGGAACCGGTCGGCGGCACGGCCTGCAGGTTCTGGTTGTAGATGCCGTGCTCCATGACGGAGGCCTTCAGCGCCAGCCAATCCTCCTGCGTCGGGATGGACACCTTGGAGAAGAGCTCGCGCACCTTCGCCGTGGCGGGAACCCACTCGGACTCGGTGTACTTGTCGAAGAACTCGCCGGAGGCGTACTTGGAATCCTCGAACCCGCCAAAGGCGGAGCCGTTCTCGATCGCCAGCATGTTGGAGGCACGCAGCGCGTGGAACAACACGGTGTAGAAGTAGATGTTCGTGAAGTCCAGGCCCTCTTCGGAGCCGTAGTGCACGCGCTCACGAGCCAGGTAGCCGTGCAGGTTCATCTGCCCAAGGCCAATGGCGTGGGACTGCAGGTTGCCATCCGCCACGGAGGGAACCGAGGAGATGTAGCTCATGTCAGAGACAGCGGAGAGCGCGCGGATGGCGCCCTCGATGGAGGCGCCAAAGTCCGGCGAATCCATGGTCCTGGCGATGTTCATGGAACCCAGGTTGCAAGAGATGTCCTTACCAACAACCTCGTAGGACAGGTCGTCCTTGAAGGTGGAGGGCGTGGAGACCTGCAGGATCTCGGAGCACAGGTTGGACATGGTGATCTTGCCCTTGATCGGGTTGGCCCGGTTCACCGTGTCCTCGAACACGATGTAGGGGTAGCCCGACTCGAACTGGATCTCCGCGAGGGTCTGGAAGAACTCACGGGCGCTGATCTTGGTCTTCTTGATCCGCTTGTCATCCACCATCTCGTAGTACTTCTCGGAGACGTTGATCTCGGAGAAGGGCACCCCATAGACGCGTTCCACGTCATAGGGAGAGAAGAGGTACATGTCCTCGTTGCTCTTGGCCAGGTGGAAGGTGATGTCCGGGATGACCACGCCGAGGGAGAGGGTCTTGATGCGGATCTTCTCATCGGCGTTCTCGCGCTTGGTATCCAAGAAGCGGTGGATATCCGGGTGGTGCGCGTGCAGGTACACCGCGCCGGCACCCTGGCGGGCACCCAGCTGGTTGGCGTAGGAGAAGGAATCTTCGAGGAGCTTCATCACGGGGATGACACCGCTGGACTGGTTCTCGATGTGCTTGATGGGGGCGCCGTGCTCACGGATGTTCGTGAGGGAGAGCGCCACGCCGCCGCCGCGCTTGGAGAGCTGCAGGGCGGAGTTGATGCCGCGGGCGATGGACTCCATGTTGTCCTCGACGCGCAGCAGGAAGCAGGAGACCAGCTCGCCGCGCTGGGCCTTGCCCGCATTGAGGAAGGTCGGGGTGGCGGGCTGGAAGCGGCCGGAACTGATCTCGTCCACCAGCATGCGGGCCAGCTTCTGGTCCCCGCGCGCCAGGTGCAGGGCAACCATGCACACGCGATCCTCGAAGCGCTCCAGGTAACGCTTACCGTCAAAGGTCTTGAGCGTGTAAGAGGTGTAGAACTTGAAGGCACCAAGGAAGGTCTCGAAGCGGAACTTCTTGGCGTAGGCAAAGTCCCAGAGTTCGTGGATGAACTCGCGGGGGTACTGCTCCAGCGTCTCCGGCTCGTAGTAGTTCTTCTCCACGAGGTACTCGAGCTTCTCGTCCAGGTTGTGGAAGAAGACCGTGTTGTTATTGACGTGCTCCAGGAAGTACTGGCGCGCGGCGAACTTGTCGGCTTCGAACTGAATCTTGCCGTCCGCCCCGTACAGGTTCAGCATGGCGTTGAGCTCGTGGTAACCCAGGCCCTGGAAGGCCTCGGGTAGCTCCTTGCTGTCGCGGCTCATGGCCGACTCTGCGACTGACGTGTCCAAAACTCGTCCAATCCTTGGTTGACACGGGCCACGTCTTCCGGCGTGCCCATGAGTTCAAAAAGATAAAGCACCGGGACGGACAACTTCTTCGCGATCTTGTGCGCGGCGAGGTTGTAGGTGGTGCCAAAGTTGGTGTTGCCTGCACCGATCACGCCGGCCAGGTGGTCCCGGTTCTGCGGGTGGCGCAAGAAGCGCAACACCTGCGGCGGGACGGCGTGCTCGCCCTTCTCTCCCCCGTAAGTGGGGATCACCAGGACGTAGTCACGATCTACGACAAGTTCCGGATCCGCCTTGTGCAGCGGGATGCGGTCTGCCGGGTGGTTCAGCTTGCCAACAAAGCGCTTGGTGTTCTCGGAGACCGAGGAAAAATACACCAGCCGCTCTGTGGGCTGCTTGGCCGGGTTGGCTTGTGTGGTCTGTTGGGTCCGGATCGGCGCTTCAGACAACACGGGGTATCAGGCGACGGAAGCGGCCGCGTGCTCCAGCTCGGAGATCTTGTCCGGGCGGAAGCCAGACCAGGAATCGGTCTCGGTGATGACAACCGGAGCCTGCATGAAGCCGAGCTCACGGATGCGCTCCAGCGCGGCCGGATCCTGGGAGATGTCCACCTTCTTGTACTCGATACCCTTCTTGTCGAGGGCGCGGTAGGTGGCGTTGCACTGGACGCAGGCGGGCTTGGTGTACACCGTCACGGTCATGTCGAGATCCCCTTGTTCTTTCAGTCCTGAGACTGCCGATGCTTCGTAAAGATTTGTGGTCGAGCCGGTGTGTTCCGCATCCTCGCGGGGCGCCTGACTGGGGTGGATTCGCCTGAGGCGACCGGTCCCTTTCGACTCTCACCATCCTACCCCCAACCACTACATCTTGTGCCAGGCCATGACCCTCACCCCTACATCATGTCTTACACGCGTGTGCTTCCACCGCCACTCATCCACATGCCCTGTGGACGCAGGAGGGCACATGACCCCCGGATTCTGGCGGGTCCACCGGGTCTATCCACAGCCTGTGTGGCCAGCCCATGCACAGGGCGAAGCGAAGGGAATGAACCGAAATGACCCCGCGCGTCGGCGTGTCGCTGCGACCACGGGCAACCTCTCCCCCAGGGGCCCGCAACGGCCCGAGACCCCACGCCGTTTGCACTCTGACGCCCAGGAGGCGGAGGCTAGGCACAGACATCACCGCAGCTAAGGAGATCCTCTGTGAGCACTCTTGCGCACAACCTTGTCCAATCCCTCGCGGCCCAGGGCGTCAAGCGCGTCTACGGGGTCCCAGGCGACTCTCTCAACGGCATCACGGACGCCATTCGCACCACCAAGGGCGTGACCTGGTCTCACGTGCGCAACGAGGAGAGCGGCGCCTTTGCCGCGGCAGCTGAGGCGGCACTCACCGGCGACCTCGCTGTGTGTGCCGGCTCCTGCGGCCCGGGCAATCTGCACCTGATCAACGGCCTCTTTGACGCCCAGCGCAGCCGCGTTCCCGTCCTGGCGATCGCGGCACAGATTCCCTCGGATGAGGTGGGCTCCACCTACTTCCAAGAGACTCACCCACAGGAGCTCTTCCGAGAGTGCTCTGTCTACGCGGAAATGGTCAGCACGCCGGAGCAGATGCCGCGCCTGCTGCGAATCGCCATGCAAGAGGCCATCTCCAAGCGCGGCGTCGCCGTCCTGGTCATCCCCGGCGATGTGTCGCTGAAGGACATGCCCGTCAACGAGCTGGTCACCGCCGCGGCGACCCAGCAGCGCGTGCTGCCCTCTGAGGAGGAGCTGACCACGCTGGCGGCCACGTTGAATGCCTCGTCCAAGGTCACCATTCTGGCCGGCGCCGGCGCGGCCAAGGCCCACGATGAGGTGGTGGCCCTGGCGGAGGCGCTCGGCGCTCCGGTGGTCCATGCCCTGCGCGGCAAGGAGTACCTGGAGTACAACAACCCCTACGACGTCGGCATGACCGGTCTGCTTGGCTTCGCCTCCGGCTACCGCGCCATGGAGTCCGCGGACACGGTGCTGGTGCTTGGCAGCGACTTCCCGTATCAGCAGTTCTACCCACAGGACGCCAAGATTGTTCAGGTGGACCTGCGCGGGGAGAATCTGGGCCGCCGCACGCAGCTGCACCAGGGCCTGGTCGGTACGGTGAAGGACACGGCGGCCGCGTTGCTGCCCCTGCTGGAGCGCAAACAGGACCGCAAGCACCTGGAGGACGCGCAGAAGCACTACCGCAAAACCCGGGAGAAGCTGGACGAGCTGGCCGTCCCCGCGCGCAAGGGGGCCGCCCTGCACCCCCAGTACGTCGCCAAGCGGATCGACGCCCTTGCCGATGAGGACGCGGTCTTCATTCCGGACGTGGGCTCCCCCGTGGTTTATGCCGCGCGCTACCTCACCATGAACGGCAAGCGCCGCCTGATCGGCTCCTTCAATCACGGCAGCATGGCCAACGCGGTGCCGCACGCGATCGGCGCAGCCTCGGAGAATCCGCAGCGTCAGGTGGTGACCCTCTCCGGCGACGGCGGCCTGGCCATGCTCCTCGGCGAGCTCATCACCCTGAAGCAATCCAAGCTGCCGGTGAAGGTCGTGGTCTTTAACAACTCCTCGCTGAACTTCGTGGAGCTGGAGATGAAGGCCGCCGGCTTTGTCACCTTCGGCACCGACCTGGAGAATCCGGACTTCGCCGCCGTGGCACGGGCCTGCGGGCTGGAGGCCTGGACCGTGACCAGTTCAGAGGAGCTCGACGACGCGCTGCGGGGCGCCTTTGCGCACGACGGCCCGGCGTTGGTGGACGTACGCACGGGGCGCCAAGAGCTCACGTTGCCGCCCAAGATTGAGCTGGCGCAGGCCAAGGGCTTTGCCCTGTATGCCATGCGCTCGGTCCTGAGCGGCCGTGGCGATGAGTTGCTTGATCTCGCCGCGACCAATTGGCGCCAGTTGTTCTAAGCCACGCGCGAGGGGCGCCGGATCCATGGATCCGGCGCCCCTCGCGTGATGTGCCACCTCAGAGAGGCGGCGACCTCAAAGACTCAGGCGTTGGAGTCTTCCTCGGCCTGGCCGGCCTCTACCTTGGGCTCGGCCGGCGGCGTGGACTGCTCCACTCCGGGCAGATCAAGGCGCGGGGAGTCAGACCAGAGGCGATCCAACGCGTAGAAGGCGCGGTCCTCCTCGTGCTGCACATGCACCACGATGTCTCCATAGTCCAGGAGGACCCAGTGGCCAAGGCCGCGGCCCTCGCGGCGCAGCGGGAGCTCTGCGTACTGCAGGCGCAGGGCATCCTCGATCTCCTCCGCAATGGCCTCAACCTGGCGCTCGGAGCCGCCGGAGGCGATCAGGAAGACGTCGGCAATGCCGAGGCGCTCACCAACCTCAAGGGCGACGATGTGCTCGGCGAGCTTCTCCTGGGCCGCGGTAGCGGCGGCAAGGACTCGATCACTGACGATAGCGGGGACGCTCACTGCATTTCTCGTTTCGATGAAGGCGGGGGTCAAAGCTTAATGGCGATCACCACGGCGGCAAGCGCCACGATGACCGAACAAATGACGACGGTCAGGCCAACTCGCGCGCGCTGCACGCCGGAGACCTTGTATTCAAGGGGGTCCAAGCCGTGGGCCTGGCGCGCTCCAAGCGGCTTGGCCTCCCCCTGCTCGGCGTTGAGCGGCAGGGCGTCTTGCGACGCAGCCTTGGGCATGACCAAGGAGATTTCCTGGGTCACCGGGGCAATCAGGCCCGTGTTCTCCAGGCGCTTCTGCGCCTCGCGATCCACGGTCAGGGTGCCGTCTTGGTTCTGGGGTGCGTTGGCGCGGCGCTTGCTTGGCTGGCGGCGGCTGGAGCCGCGGGACGGCGTCTCCGGCAGACCGAGCACGTCGGCGAAGGTGGGCGCCTGCTGGTCGGTGGGTTCGTCGGAATACTCCGCCGCCACCTCCTCAGGCAACACGGGCTGGGACAGCGCTTCCATGGAACGTTTGCGACTGCGCCGGCGCTCCCCGGCCGGCTCCGCGCTGGCGACGGCGTCCTGGCGTCCGGTGGACGGACGGGAGGGCTGCACCACGGGTCCGTAGGCGGAACCGATGCGCGGGCCGGGTGCGGTGACCGGGGCGACGACGGGCGGCAGCGCCGGGGGGTCAGCGACCGGGGCGTCTGGAGACCCAGCGGAGGCCGGCGACGCCGGCGAGAGCCGGGTGCCCTGCCCCAGGAGGTCATCGAACGCGGGCAACGGCGCAGAGGTGCTCGACGCCGCGGGGCGGGAGCCGCTGCGAGGCGCGGGTCGCTCGGGAGGAGCCACCACGGGAGGCCCCACGATGGGCGGTACGGAGTCCACGGGTGCTGCGTCGCGAGGCGCGGCCTCAAGTGGCGCCGCGGCGGACGGCGTGGGAGCAGCAGGCGTCGCGGCAGGAGATGCCGCGACCGGAGGTTCAACCACCGAAGGTTCAACGACCGCCGGCTCAACAACGGGCGGCTCAACAACGGGCGCCTCAACGACCGGGCGTTGCGCGGCGGGCGGCTCAACGATGCGGGGCGGCGCGACGGGCTCGGGGGCCGCCGGAGCGGGCACCGCGGGCATGGATTCGACGGCCGCCGGGGCCGGGGCCGAAGTAACGCTCGGTGCAGACGCCGCGGATGTCTCGTCGGCGGAGTCCAGGGCCAGGCGGGCCTCGGCGGCCTGGCGGCGCAGGCGCTCCTGTCGGCGCGAATGACGCGAGCTGGTGGAGTCGTCCGGCAGATCCTGTCCTGCCTCGGGGGCGGAAGGCGCGGACTCGACGTGGTTCTCAACCACGGGGGCAGGCGTCACGGGGGCCGGCGCCACCGGGGCAGCCTCCTGGGCCGGGCTCTGCTCCTGCACGCGCGGGATGAACAGCGTGCCGGTCTGCTGCGGTTCCGAGCCATCGCGGCGTCGGGTGCGGCGGGCGGCGGACTGACCGCGATGGGCGGCGTTGTCGTGCGGGTGGGCACCTGCGGCGGGGGCGTCCACCGGGCCGGAGCCCGAATGGCTGCCCGGCGTGGAGGCGCTCTCAGCCGTCGCCGGAGCATCGGGCGTCGGCTCTGGGGCCTGTACTCCCGTGCGTGCTCTCTGCCTCTCGCGCAGTTCCCTGCGGGTCAGCGGCGGCTTTCGATCAGTCATGACGATGTCACTCCCAAGGGGGTGTGTTCCCCCCGATACAGCTGGTATTTATTGATGTATTGGACCACCCCGTCCGGCACCAGATACCAGACGGGGTCCCCCGCCTCGACGCGATCGCGACAATCTGTCGACGAAATCGCCATGGCGGGCACCTCCAACAATCGCACGTCCTTCAGTCCCATGTCGCGCAATTCATGTCCCGGACGTGTCACACCCACAAAGTGTGCCAGCGAGGTGAGCTCCTCTACGTCCTTCCACGTCATGATCTGCTCCAGCGCATCGGCGCCGGTGATGAAGAACAGTTCATCCTCTGGTCGCTGCTTGCGCAGGTCCCGCAACGTGTCAATCGTGTACGTGGGACCGGAGCGCTCAATGTCCACACGGCTGACGGTGAAGCGCGGGTTGGAGGCTGTGGCGACCACGGTCATCAGGTAGCGATGCTCCGAGTTGGTGACGTGTTTACCCACGCCCTCCTTTTGCCACGGCCGGCCGGTGGGCACAAAGAGCACCTCATCCAACTCAAACCGCGCGGCCACCTCACTGGCGGCCACCAAGTGTCCGTGGTGGATGGGATCAAACGTTCCACCCATGACGCCAACGCGCCGACGCACCATGATCTAGCGGGCCTCAGTGACCGGAGTGGGATTCGATGCCCGCGGGGCCAAAGGGCCCAATCTCCTTGCTGGGATCAATCACGTCCGGGCCGGCCTCATGCTTGGTGCCGACGTTGGAGAAGGAGGCCGTGATCAGCAGGAGCAGCAAGAAGCCGAGCATCATGGATCCACCGACGATGAAACCCCACATGAGGCCGTTGCCGCCCCCATGTTCTGCGGTCTCATTGGCGACAGTCACGGCGGTTGCCAGAATGTTCATCGACGGATCTCCTCGAAAGTATTGCGGGCACGGCACAAGCGCCGAACCAAGGTTCTGCTGAGCATTCTACCCAGCCCGGCGTACCGTTCACGAACGGACGTGGCCGTCGCCCTCCACAATCCACTGCGTCGTGGTGAGTTCGGCCAGGCCCATGGGGCCCCGCGCGTGCATCTTCTGGGTGGAAATCCCCACCTCAGCACCCAGTCCCAGCTGCCCCCCGTCGGTGAAGCGCGTGGAAGCATTGACTATCACTGCGGCCGAATCCACGCCGGCGATGAAGGCGCGCTGGCTGCTGACGGAGTCCGTGATGATGGCCTCGGTATGCCCGGTGGAATAGCTGCGGATGTGTTCCAACGCGTCCTGGAGGGTGTCCACCACGCGCACGGCCATGTTCAGGTCCCCGTACTCAGTGATCCAGTCCACCTCGGTGGCAGGGACGGTCTCCACTTCGGGGACCCAAGCGGCTGAGCGCTGATCGGCGTGCAGGGTGACGCCCTCCTTGGCCAGCGCGCGCATCACCGCCGCCCCGGTCTCGGCAGCGTCCGCGTGCACCAGCAGGGTCTCCGCCGCGTTGCACACGCTGGGCCGTTGCACCTTGGCGTTGATGGCGATGGGGATGGAACGCTCAGCGCTCGCGTCCGCGTCGAGATAGAGGTGCACATTGCCCTCCCCCGTCTGCACCACGGGGACGCGGGAGTTCTGCACCACATCCTGAATCAGCCCGTGCCCGCCGCGGGGCACCAGCAGGTCGATGAGCCCCACGGCGGTCATCATGGCCCGGGCGGCCGGACGGCCCCCGTCATCCACGGTCTGCACCGCGTCCGCTGGCAGGCCGTGCAGGCTGAGCGTCTCACGGATGACGCGGATCAGTTCGGCATTGGTAGAGGCCGCGGCTGAGCCACCACGCAGCAACACCGCGTTGCCGCTCTTGAGCCCAATCCCGGCAATGTCCACGCTCACATTGGGGCGGGCCTCGTAGATGACACCCACCACGCCGAGCGGCACGCGCAGCTGTCGCAGGCGCAACCCGTTGGGCAGGTTCTGGCCGCGGATGACCTCGCCGATCGGATCCGGCAAAGCTGCCAGTTCCTCCAGGGCGTCCCGCAGGCCCTCAATCCGGCCAAGGTCAAGGCGCAGCCGGTCAAGGAGCGGCGCGGAGGTGCCACTCTCTTCCCCGCGGCGCAGGTCCTGCGCGTTGGCCGCAAGGATGCTCTCGGAGTGAGTCAGCAGCGCGGCGCCGATCGCGACCAGCGCCTCATCCTTCTGCGCGCGGGTGGCGGCCGCCAGTGCCCTGGACGCCTCACGCGCGGCACGGGCGCGGGAGTTCACCAGCTCGACGACGTCCGGTTCCGGCGCGTGCGCGGCGTCGGTCGCGGGCACGGGAACGGAGGAGGTGGTGGTTGCGCTCATGTCCCCCATGATACGAAGCCGGACGTGATCCGCGCCTCACCATGACGTACATGACCCGGGGCTGGATTAATGAGTTCCTGCGCCGACTAAGGCCAGGTCGTCAGCGTGGACCACCACGCGTTCGTAATGCGGGCCAAGCGCCGCGACCAGGTGCGCCGTTGAGCGGCCAAGCATCTCTGGCAATTCGTCGCTGGCGTAGTTCACGAGCCCGCGGGCCAGCACCCGCCCATCCAGGCCGGCAATCTCCACCGGGTCACCGTGTTCAAAGGCACCCTCCACGGCCACGATGCCCGCGGCCAGGAGCGAACGGCGCCCGGTCGCGACCGCGGTGACCGCACCGTCGTCGAGCACCAGACGGCCCCTGGTCGTTGCCAGGTGCTCCAGCCACAGCAGGCGCAGCGGCCGCCTACCGCGGCGCGCGGAGAACCAGGTGCCCACCTCCTGCGCGTCAAGAGCGGGCCCTGCGAGGGCAGCGGAGGTCACGAGGGAGGGAATCCCGGACTGGGCAGCGATGGTGGCGGCCTCCACCTTGGTGGCCATGCCGCCCGTGCCAACCCCGGCGCGCCCGGCGCTGCCAAGCAGCACGCCCTCCAGGTCTGCGGCGCCGCGCACCAGGCGCAGCGGGGTGCCGCCCGCGGAGGGCGGGCGGTCATAGACAGCGTCAATATCAGAGAGCAGGACCAGGGCATCCGCCTTGACCAGGTTTGCCACCAGGGCTGCCAGGCGGTCGTTGTCGCCAAAGCGAATCTCGTGCGTGGCGACCGCATCGTTCTCGTTCACGATCGGGACCACGCCAAGGTCAAGGAGCCGCGAGAGCGAACGGAACGCGTTGGCGTAGTGCTGGCGGCGCACCAGATCATCCGCGGTGAGCAACACCTGCGCCACGGTGCGTCCGTGGCGGGCAAAGGCCCTGGAGTAGTGCGCCACCAGGAGCCCCTGGCCCACGCCGGCCGCGGCCTGCTGGGTCGCAAGGTCGCGCGGGCGGCGGTCGAGGCCGAGCGGGCGCAGGCCTGCAGCGATGGCTCCGGAGGAGACCAGCACCACCTGCGTGCCGCGGGTGATGACGCGGTCAAGCACGCGCTCCAGCGCCTCCACCGCGTCGACGTTGAGGCCGCCGTCCACGGTGGAGAGCGAGGAGGAACCGATCTTGACCACGATCCGGCGTGCGGAGGCCAGACCCGAACGGTCCGTCACCGGAGAGGGCTGCCCCCCGCCCCTGCTCATGCGCCGGGGTCGGTTTCTACGGCAGAGCCGGAGTCACCCTCCGCCTTGACGTTCCACATGCCGGCCTTGCGCTCGTTCTCCAGCTCACCCTGGGTGGCTGCGCGGCGGTCCTTGCGGGCCTGGTACGCCTCGCGGCGGTCCGCGGTGGAGCGGCGGTTGGCCTCGGTGATGCGCATGTCCTCGCCGCGGTTACCCAGCAGCTCGGCGCCAGCGGAGACCGTGGGCTCCCAATCAAAGATCACGCCGCCGTCGCCGCCAATGACCACTGCGTCACCGGGCTTGGCACCGAGCTTGTAGAGCTCGTCCTCGATGCCGATCTTGTTGAGGCGCTCGGCCAGGTAGCCCACCGCCTCGTCGTTGCGGAAGTCCGTCTGCACAATCCAGCGCTCCGGCTTGGCACCGCGAACGCGGAAGAGCGGCAGGTTGTTGCGCTCCTCGCGGCGGATGGTGAACTCCACCTTGTCCCGGTCCACACCGCGGGGACGGTGCACGGAGACCTCCACCGCCACCTCCGGCTGGGGAAGGGCGGCGCGGGCCGCATTGACCAGCTCAGCCATCGCGAAGGAGAGCGGGCGCAGGCCCTCGTGGGAGGCCGCGGAGACCTCAAAGACGCGGTAGCCGCGCGCCTCAAGGGCGGGGCGGACCATCTCAGCCATGTCGCGGCCGTCCGGGACGTCCACCTTGTTCAGGGCGACCAGGCGGGGGCGCTCGTTCAGCGGGACGGCGTGGCCGTCCGCGCCGGCGAAGCTCGCATCCACCAGGTACTTATCCAGCTCAGCCTCGATCACCTCAAGGTCTGCCACCGGATCGCGGTCAGTCTCCAGCGCGGCCGTGTCCAGCACGTGCACCAGCGCGGCGCAGCGCTCCACGTGGCGCAGGAATTCCAGGCCAAGGCCCTTGCCGTCCGCGGCACCCTCGATCAGACCGGGCACGTCCGCGACGGTGTAGCGGGTCTCCCCCGCCTCCACCACACCGAGGTGGGGCGTCAGGGTCGTGAAGGGGTAATCGGCAATCTTGGGCCGGGCAGCGGAGAGCGCGGCAATCAGCGAGGACTTACCGGCGGACGGGTAACCCACCAGCGCCACGTCTGCCACCGACTTGAGCTCCAACACCAGGTTGGATTCCTCGCCAGGCACACCCAAGAGGGCAAAGCCGGGGGCCTTGCGCTTCTGCGAGGCAAGCGCGGCGTTGCCGAGACCGCCTGGGCCACCGGCAGCGGCGATGAATTCCTGACCGGGGGTGACCAGGTCGGCAACGATGTCCCCGGCCTTGTTCTTGACCACGGTGCCGACGGGCACGGGCAGGAGCAGGGTCTCGCCGTTCTTGCCGTGGCGGAAGTCGCCCTTGCCAGGCTCGCCGTTGCCGGCGCGCTGGTGGGGGGCGTGGTGATAGGAGAGCAGCGTGGTGGCCTGCACGTCGGCGCGCAGGATGATGTCCCCTCCGTTGCCACCGTTGGCGCCGTCCGGGCCGCCAAGCGGCTTGAACTTCTCACGGTGCACGGAGACACAACCGTGCCCGCCATTGCCACCGGTCAGGTGCAGGGTCACACGGTCGACGAAGGCCGCCACGGTTCACTCCTAGTAAATCGGTTGTGGGCCGGGGCAAGCAGATTGCTCGCACCGGTCAAAACTCGTGCTAAAGACGCAAACGGAGGGCGGGCACACGGCCCACCCTCCGTTCAACGACCAGCTGTCGGAAAATTACTCTCCGACGATGTTGACCACGCGGCGACCGCGGGCCGTGCCGAACTCCACCGCACCGGCGGAGAGGGCGAACAGCGTGTCATCCTTACCGCGGCCGACGTTGGCGCCCGGGTGGAAGTGCGTGCCGCGCTGGCGGACGATGATCTCGCCGGCCTTGACGACCTGGCCACCGAAGCGCTTAACACCCAGGTACTGGGCGTTGGAGTCGCGGCCGTTTCGAGTAGAGCTTGCGCCCTTCTTATGTGCCATGGTTCTTACCTACCTTCGAAGCGTTGGGGGTAACCGGATCAGACGATCGAGGTGATCTCGACCTTGGTCAGCGCGGCGCGGAAACCCTGGCGCTTCTTGTAGCCGGTCTTGTTCTTGTACTTCTGAATGACAATCTTCTTGCCACGCAGGTTTTCGAGGATCTTGGCCTCAACCTTCACGCCGGACAGAGCCTTGGCGTCGGAGGTCACCTTGTCGCCATCGACCAGCAGCACCGCGGGGAGGTCGATGGAAGCGCCGACCTTCTCGTGGACGCGGTCGAGGGTGACGATGTCGCCCACGGCAACCTTCTCCTGGCGCCCACCAGCGCGAACAATCGCGTACACCACTAGGTACTCACTTCTCTCGATTTTGACAATAGAATCCACTGCGACACGGGGCCGAGCGGGGAAAGCATGCGGGACATGGCGGTCACGAACCAGAACGGTTCAACCGTGCAACACGCACCGAAGATCAAGTTTACGGTAGCCGCGGGCGCCGGAGCAAATGAGGCTCGCCCCGGCGCGTCGCGAGTGAGCAGCCTCACAGCTCGGAGGCGGGAACTCCAACACCCAACATGATGGGCTCAGCGCTGCTGACGGGCGACTGCGGGGCCTTGGCCACGGCGGCCGAGTTCAGCGTCTTCCCCTCCGCCTCGCCTGCGCGCACCGACTCGGTGGCGCTGGAACCCTGGGCGGATGCAGCTGCCCGACGGCGCCTGCGGGGGGCCTGCGCGTTGGCTGCGGCACCTGCGGTGGCCGCCGTCTGCGCGGTGGCCGCATCGGCACGCTCGGCGCGCTCCACGCCCGAGAGGGAACGAGCCACGCCACTGACGGGCTCGGCAACCGCAGGCTTGACGGCCTCAGGCTGCGTAGCGACCGGAGCAACAACGGCGGGCGCGGCAGCGTCGTCGTTCTCCATCTCGGTGCCGTCCTCATTGAGGCGACCACCGCGTCCGCGACGTCCGCGACGGCGGCGGCGACGCGGCCGCCCGTCGTCCTCGGCGTCGTCGAGCCCATGACCCTCCGAGTCGCCGACGGCAACCGGCTCGCCCTGCTGCTTGGACTCCGAGTGCGCCGCGTCACCCTGCTCCCCCGCGTGGCCGGAGGCCGCCGCGATGGTGGCCAAGGCGGCACGGGCGCGCTGGGCGCGCTCCGCCTCCTCAGCCGTCTGCACAGGCTTCTCAGCCTGCTTCTCTGCGGGCTGAGCCTCCTGTGCCGTCTCCTCGGCGGAACCGTTGCGGCTCTTGCGGCGCTCGGACCGCGTGGGGCGCTCTGACGGCGTGTGCACGTGCTGGGGGCTCTTGCGTCCCTCCACGGGCTCGTCAGCGATCACCACACCGCGACCGTCGCAGTGATCACAGGGCTCGGAGAAGACCTCAAGCAGACCGGTACCGATCTTCTTGCGCGTCATCTGCACCAGGCCAAGGCTCGTGACCTCTGCCACCTGATGCTTGGTACGGTCCCGGCCAAGGCACTCCACCAGGCGGCGCAGGACCAGGTCGCGGTTGGACTCCATGACCATGTCAATGAAGTCCACCACGATGATGCCGCCCATGTCCCGCAGGCGCATCTGGCGCACAATCTCCTCTGCGGCCTCCAGGTTGTTCTTGGTGACCGTCTCCTCCAGGTTGCCGCCAGAGCCAACAAACTTGCCCGTATTGACGTCAATGACGGTCATGGCCTCGGTGCGGTCAATGACAAGCGAGCCGCCGGAGGGCAGGTTGACCTTGCGATCTAGCGCCTTGCGGATCTGCTCATCCAGGCGCAAGGACGCAAACACGTCCTCGTCGCCGGCCCACTTCTCCAGGCGGCCAAGCAGGTCCGGAGCCACGTAGGTCACATAGGCCTCGATGGTGTCCCAGGCGCTCTCGCCCTGGACCACGAGCTTGGAGAAGTCCTCGTTGAACACGTCGCGGACGACCTTGATCATGAGGTCCGGCTCCGAGTAGAGCAGCTCCGGCGCACGCGTCTTGGTGGACGTGGCGGCGGAAGAGATGCCCTCCCACTGCGCGCGCAGGCGGTTGATGTCGTTCATCAACTCCTGCTCCGAGGCCCCCTCGGCGGCGGTGCGCACAATCACGCCCGCCTTGTCAGGCAGGTGCTCCTTCAGGATCTTCTTGAGACGGTTGCGCTCCACGTCCGGCAGCTTGCGGGAGATACCCGTCATGGAGCCGGCCGGAACGTAGACCAGGTAGCGGCCCGGGAGCGAGATCTGGCTCGTGAGGCGGGCACCCTTGTGGCCCACCGGGTCCTTGCTGACCTGGACCAACACCGAGTCGCCGGACTTCAGCGCAAACTCAATGCGGCGAGGCTTGCCATCCAGCTTGGCAGCATCCCAGTCCACCTCACCGGCGTACAGCACGGCGTTGCGCCCGCGGCCAATGTCGATGAACGCAGCTTCCATGGACGGGAGCACGTTCTGCACCTTGCCCACGTAGACGTTGCCAATCAGGGAGTCCTGCGTGGTGTGGGAGACAAAGTGCTCCGAGAGCACGCCGTCCTCCAGCACACCGATCTGAATGCGCTGATCGTTCTGGCGCACCACCATCTGACGATCCACGGACTCGCGGCGCGCCAGGAACTCGGCCTCGGTGATGCCGTGGCGACGGCGGCCGGACTCGCGGGAGTCGCGGCGGCGCTGGCGCTTGGCCTCCAGGCGGGTGGAGCCCTTAATGGACACCACATGGTCGATGGGGGCCTCGGCGGCGGCTGCCCTGGGGGCGCGCACGCGGGTCACGGTGCCGGCGGGGTCTCCGTCGTCACCGCCCTCGATCTCCATGTCCTCGGTGCCGCGGCGACGACGGCGACGACGCCGGGTGCCCTCCTCCGCCTGCTCCTGCTCCGGGCGGGACGCGGCCGGGCGCTCCACGGCCGCCAGGTCCGGCTCCTGGAAGAGCAAGCCAAAGGAATCGGTGGGGATGTCGAACGGCGAGGCGGGCGCCGCCTCGGCGGTCGCGACCTCGGGCTCGTCGGCCGCCTCCGGCTCAACTGCTGCCTCCGGGGCCGTTGCCTCAGACTCCGGCACAGACTCCGTCACGGCGTCGGTCTTCTTGCTCCGGCGGCGGGCCGGGGCCTTCTTGGCCGGTGTCTTCTCAGCAGGGGCCTCGTCGACGCTCGGCTCCGACTCGGCGGGGGCCCCCGCGGCGGTCTCTGCGGCGGTCTCTGCGGCCGGCGTTGCCTCGTCGCTCACCTGGGCGGCGGCGGTCTTCTTGCTGGCTGCCCTGCGGCGGGTGGCCGGCTTCTTCGTCGGCGCCGGCTCCTGCACTGGATCCTTCGCGGGCTCCGCCTCGGCTACTGCGGCCTCCGTGGTGGCGGCGGTGGGCTCCGCGGACTCTGCGGTCTTCTTGCTTGCTGCCCTGCGGCGGGTGGCCGGCTTCTTCGCCGCTGCGGCGTCGTTCGTGGCCGCCGAGGCGGACTCCGTCGGCTCCGCTGCGGGCTCTGTCGCGGGCTCTGCCGGCTTCTTGGCGGCCGCACGCTTGCGCGTGGCCGGCTTCTTCGCGGGCTTCGACTCGGTCTCCTGCGCCTGCTCGGCGACGGCTCCGGATTCGTCAGCCGTGGCGGCGTCCGCTCCTGCGGGGGCCGCGGCCTTCTTGGTGGTTGCCCGCTTGCGGGCCGGCGCCTGACGCGCGGTCGCCGCCTTGGCGGGCTGATCTGCTGCCACGTTCGTTTCTGATGCGGTGGGCTGTGTTGGCTCTGCCATGTTGCTGACTCCTGCACCGGTAGAGCCCCCACAGTGGGCCCCGCCAGCGCGGCTCATCGGTACGCTCCGGCGCCTGTTGCGCCTCTCGCGACCCGGAAGTCGATTTGATACCGGGCGCTGTCACCGCGCCGGCCACCAGTGGCCGCTCGTCCGTCCCGCCAGTATCGGCGGCGACCCATGTGGGGCCGAGCCCGGATGGCACATTCCGCGAACTTCCGCGGGGCCACACACTCCGGACGGGGACAAGGTCCTCCTGGTGGGATGAAGCCGAGCTGTGGACACCGGCTCACCCGTCGCCATTGTCGCACATCTGCCTGATCCGGCGGTGGAGACGGACTAGGGTGGACTTCGACAACGTGTCGAACGCGCCCCACCCGGCGCATACAGGGAGGCCACCGCCGTGTCCGACAGCACCATCACCGCCGTCTCCGGGCGGGTTGCCCCGTCCGCTCCCGACGCAAAGGACCTGCCATGGTGGGCACGCCGCGCGGGCTTCGGGTGGATCACTGTCATCACCGGACTGGCCAGCCTCATCGCCGCCGGCGTGCTCGTTGCCGAGCGCGTGCAGTTGTACCTGAACGCTGACGCGGTGGCGAGCTGCGACTGGGGCGGGGCCTTCTCCTGCACCTCCGTGATGCTCTCCGATCAGGCGCAAGCCTTTGGCTTCCCCAACCCCTTCATGGGCCTGGTGGGCTTTGGCATCCTCGTGGTGATCGGCGTGAGCGTGCTCAGCGGCGCGTCCATGCCCCGCTGGTACTGGGTCTGCTTCCAGCTCGGAGTGGCGGCGGCCTTCGGGTTCCTCATCTGGCTCTACAGCGTGGCCCTCTTTGAGATCCGCGCCCTGTGCATCTACTGCATGGTCTGCTGGCTCATGATCACGGTCCTGTTCTTCATCTCCTTGGCGCGCAACATCCTCACGGGTGTGTTTGCGGCGCCGCGCTGGCTGCAGGGCTGGGCCAGTGGCTGGGCCTGGATCACCGCCTTTGTGCTGCTCCTGGCCTGCGCCGGGTCCATCATCATCAACTTCATGGGCCTGCTCTTCCCGGCCTCCTGAGCCTCCCGGCGCTGCACCTGACACGCCCGGCACAGCAAAGGACGCCCCTCGGATAAACCGAGGGGCGTCCTTTGCTGTCTCAGATCAGGCGTCGGACCAGATCAGGCGCCGAACCAGATGCCCATCTCGCGCTCAGCGGACTCCGAGGAGTCGGAGCCGTGCACCAGGTTTTGCTGCACCTTCAGGCCCCAGTCGCGGCCCAGGTCACCGCGGATGGTGCCGGGGGCGGCTGCGGTGGGCTCGGTGGTGCCCGCCAGCGAGCGGAAGCCCTCGATCACGCGGTTGCCCTCAAGCACAGCTGCGACCACGGGGCCGGACATCATGAACTCCACCAGCGGTTCGTAGAAGGGCTTGCCCTCGTGTTCGGCGTAGTGCTGCTCAAGGATCTGACGCGTCGGTGTGAGCATCTTCAGCTCCACCACGTCGTAGCCCTTGGTCTCGATGCGGGAGAGGATCTCTCCGACGAGGTGGCGCTTGACGCCGTCCGGCTTGACCAGGACCAGGGTCCGTTCGGTGCTCATACTGATGTCTCCTTGACGTGCAGGGGAAGTTTCTCGGTTCCCATCCTAGCGGCGGTGAAGGGCTGGGCGCGGTTCACCCCTCGGGGTGCTCCGCCTCCCACTGCGCCTGCTCCTCTGCGCGGGCCGCGTTCTCCAGATCAATCTTGGTTCCCTGCCACATGGCGTAGGCCCAGGAGAGCAAGAAGAGCGCACCCACCACAAACATCATGGGCTCAAAGAGGCCCATGAGAATCAGGACCACCTGCAGCACCCAACCCAGCGCCGTGCCCCAGCGCTTGCCCACCACGGCGCATGTGAGCACCAGTGCGATGGCGACCACGATGCCCATGATCAGGAACGGCACCCCGCCGCCCTCTACACGGCCGCGCAGGCCAAACATGGCCAGCCCGGCAAAGAGCACCGCGAGCGCCTCCAGCGTCAGGATTACCGAGGCAAACATGACTCGGGTGCTCCGGCGCTTTTTGGGCATGCCCGGACGCCAGGCCAGCTGCGACTTGGTCATCTTGGCCATGTTCAGTCCTCGTCCTCTTCGTCAAAGTCCTCTGCGTCGAGGCCGTCCAGCTCCAGGTCCTCCAGCGCAAAGCCATCCATGGCCACCGGCGCGGGAGACACCATGCGCGGGCCGCCGTCGGCGTCCGCGCCCAACAGGGTGCGGGCCTCCCCCACCAGGGTGATGGATCCGGTGACGAGCACGCCGCCTCCGCCCAGCTCCTCCGACTCGTCCGCCCGGGCCGCGGCCCAGTCCAGCGCGTCGTCCAGCTTCTCCGTCACGAAGAGATCGGATTCCTCAAAACCCGCCTCGATGGCCAGTGCGGCCAGCTCACCGGCGGGGATGGCGCGCGCAGAGGCCGACTGGGTGATGGCCACGTCGCTGACCAGCTCGCCGTACTGCTCCCGCAGCTCCAGGAGCATGCCAGCGGCGTCCTTCTCCTGCAGAATCCCCAGCACCAAGACCAACTTGGTGAAGCCGAAGGACTCCTTGATGGCCTCAGCCGAGGCCCGCAGCCCAGCGGGGTTGTGCCCCGCGTCCACCACCATGGTGGGTGAGCTGCGCACCATCTCCAGGCGCCCAGGGGAGCTGACTGCAGCGAACCCGGCCTGGACCAGTTCCTGGTTCAGCTCCCGTGTGCCGCCGCCGATGAAGGCCTCCACCGCAGCGAGCGCCGTGGCAGCATTCTGGGCCTGGTGCTGACCAAAGAGCGGCAGGGTGATCTCCGGGTAGCGCCCGGCGATGCCCTGCAGGTTGATGATCTGCCCGCCGACCGCGAGGGTGCGGGACTCCACGCCAAACTCCACGCCCTCAAAGCGCCATTCAGCCCCCACCTCGCGGGCACGCTCTAGCAGCACCTGCGCGGCCTCCGGCTCCTGCGCGGCGGAGATGAGGATGCCGCCGGGCTTGATGATCCCGGCCTTCTCCTCGGCAATCTCCCCGACGGTGTCTCCTAAGAGATCGGTGTGGTCCAGGCTGATCGGCGTGACCACGCTGACCTGCCCCTTGGCCACGTTGGTGGCGTCCCAGGTGCCGCCCAGGCCCACCTCTAGCACCACCGCCTCCACCGGCTCGTCAGCGAAGATCGCAAACGCCAGCACGGTCATGGCTTCAAAGAAGGTCAGGCGGTGCTCGCCCTTGGCCTCCAGCTCGGCATCCACGATCTGCAGGAACGGCTCAATCTCATCCCAGACCCGCACAAAGGCCTCATCGGAGACGGGCGCGCCGTCAATGACGATGCGCTCGGTGACGGAGCTCAGGTGCGGGGAGGTGTAGCGACCGGTGCGGATGTCATGGGCCAGCAGCAGCGACTCGATCATGCGCGCCGAGCTGGTCTTGCCGTTGGTCCCCGTGAGGTGGATGACCGGCGCAGTGTTCTGCGGGTCACCGAGCACCTCCATGGCCCGGCGCAGCGGATCGATGCGCCGCTCCATCTTGTTCTCCGGCGCGCGGCTCAGCAAGGCTCCGTAGACGCGTTGAACGCCTGCGGGATCCGGGGTGGGCTCAAAGGCGCTCATGCCTGCACTCCCGCCGCGTCACTCGCCACGGCCTCAACGACCACGGCGGGTTCATCCAGATCCGCCACCAGCAATTCGAGTTCGCTAGAGAGCGTCTCCGCGGTGACCAGCTCGCGGTGCGTCTGCGCCGCGTCCACCACGTCCTGCCGCGCCTGCACGCTGGTGCGGATGCGATCACCCACCGTGAGGTTGGCGGCCTTGCGGGCCGACTGGATGGCGCGCACCAGGTCACGCGCGGTGCCCTCTGCCTCCAGCTCCGGCGTCAGCGCGGTATCCAGCACCACAAAACCACCGGCGGACAGCACCGCTGCCGCCCTGCCTGACCCAGCGTCGTCGACCACTGTGGTGAGGGTGTACTCCCCCTCCACCAGGTCAAGGCCGCCGGCTCTCACGGAACCGTCCTCTGCAACGGACCAGTCACCGGACTTGGAGCCCTTGATGGCCTGCTGCACCTGCTTGCCCAGGCGCGGCCCGGCCGCGCGGGCGTTGACCGTCAGCGTGCGGGAGATGCCGAAGGAGGCCTCGTCGGCGCCCTCCGCGTCCACCAGATGCACGGCCTTCAGGTTCAACTCGTCCTTGATGATGTCCGCGAAGGTCCCACTGAGCCCGGCGGCGTCCGGCACCACCACGTCCATGCTGGCCAGCGGCAAGCGCACGCGCAGCTTGGCGGCCTTGCGCAGGCTGGAACCGGTGGAGGCGATGGTGCGGGTGAGCGCCATACGCTCCACCAGGGCCGCGTCCACCGGGAAGAGCGAGTCATCCGGGTAGTCGCTCAGGTGCACGCTGCGCCCGCCGGTGAGTCCGCGCCAGATCTCCTCGGTGGCCAGCGGCAACAGAGGGGCCGCCACCCGGCACAGGGTCTCCAGCGCCGTATACAGCACGTCGAAGGCCTCGTGGTCCTCGTCAAAGAAGCGCTGGCGGGAGCGGCGCACGTACCAGTTGGTCAGCGTGTCCATGTAGGAGCGCAGGGCGTCAGTGGCGTCGGAGACCTCGTAGGAGTCCAAGGCAACGCGCACCTCCCGCACCAGGTCGCCGGTGGCCGCCAGCAGGTAGCGATCCAGCGGGTCTTTGGCGTCGTAGCGCAGTTGCGCCTCGTAGCCGCGGCCCCCGTCCGCTGAGTTGGTGTAGAGGGTGAAGAAGTACCAGACGTTCCACAGGGGAAGCAGCACCTGGCGCACGCCCTCGCGGATGCCCTCCTCGGTGACCACCAGGTTGCCGCCGCGCAGGATGGGGCTGGCCATGAGGAACCAACGCATGGCGTCGGAGCCGTCGCGATCAAGGACCTCGTTGACGTCCGGGTAGTTGCGCAGCGACTTGGACATCTTCTGACCGTCGGAACCCAACACGATGCCGTGGGAGATCACGTTCTTGAACGCGGGGCGGTCAAAAAGCGCCGTCGCCAGGATGTGCATGGTGTAGAACCAGCCGCGGGTCTGACCGATGTACTCGACGATGAAGTCCGCCGGGTTGTGGGTGTCAAACCATTCCTTGTTCTCCATGGGGTAATGCACCTGGGCGTAAGGCATGGACCCGGAGTCAAACCACACGTCAAGCACGTCCTCGACGCGGCGCAGCGTGCCGGTGCAGCCCTGCTCGGGGCACGCGGTCGTGAGCTCGTCGATGAAGGGGCGGTGCAGATCCGTCTCCCCCTCATGGTTCACGGGGAGGCGGCCAAAGCGGGCCTTGAGCTCCTCCAGGGAGCCGTGCACCTCCTCATGCTGGCACTCGGCGTCGGAGCACTGCCACACCGGGATGGGCGAGCCCCAGAAGCGATTGCGGGAGATGGACCAGTCGCGGGCGTTGGCCACCCACTTGCCAAACTGGCCGTCCTTGACGTTCTCGGGGATCCAGTTGATGCCCTGGTTCAGCTCGCCCATGCGGGCCTTGACGTCCGTGACCTGCACGTACCAGGAGGAGACGGCGCGGTAGATCAGGGGCGTGCGGCAGCGCCAGCAGTGGGGGTAGCTGTGCACGTAGCTGGCCTGGCGCAGCAGGCGCCCGTCCGCCTTGAGGTGGTTGATGAGGGCCTTATTGGCCTCAAAGACCTGTACCCCTGCCACGTCCGCCAGCACGGTGTTCTCAAAGAGCGGCAAAAAGCGTGCGCCCTCATCGACGGAGAGCACCACGGGGATCCCGTTGGCCTCGCAGACGCGCTGATCGTCCTCGCCGTAGGCGGGAGCTTGGTGCACCACGCCGGTGCCGTCCGTCGTGGAGACGTACTCGTCCACGACGATCCGCCAGGCGCCCTGCGTGCCCCACTTCTCAGCGTCGTTGAAGACGTCCCACAGCGGGGCGTAACGCAGGCCGTCAAGCTCGGTGCCGGTGTAGGTGGCCGTCACGGCCTCCTGCGCCGCGGACGCGTCGGCGTAGCCAAGGTCCTTGGCATGCGCGCCCACCAGTTCGCTCGCCAGCAGGTAGCGGGCCCCGGCTGCAACGGTGTTGCTTGCCGGCTGCTCCGGGCCACCGGGAAGGACGCTGTACTGCACGGCGGGCCCGACGGCGAGGGCAAGGTTGGTCGGCAGCGTCCAGGGGGTGGTGGTCCAGGCCAGGACGTTGACGCCGGCCAGTTCCTTAGAGAGCTCGGATTCGCCGGTCAGCAGCGGGAAGGACACGGTGACGGTGGTGTCCTGGCGGTCCTTGTAGACGTCGTCATCCATGCGCAGCTCGTGATTAGAGAGCGGCGTCTCGTCCTTCCAGCAGTACGGAAGCACGCGGAAGCCCTCGTAGGTGAGGCCCTTGCGGTGCAGCTCCGAGAAGGCCCAGAGCACCGACTCCATGAAGGAGGGGTTCAGGGTCTTGTAGTCATTCTCAAAGTCCACCCAGCGAGCCTGACGGGTGACGTAGTTCTGCCATTCGCCGGTGTACTTGAGCACGGAGGAGCGGCAGGCGGCGTTGAACTTATCGATCCCCATCTCCAGGATCTGCTTCTTATCCGTCATGCCCAGCTGCTTCATGGCCTCCAGCTCGGCCGGAAGGCCGTGCGTGTCCCAGCCGAAGCGACGCTCCACGCGGCGGCCGCGCTGGGTCTGGTAGCGCGCCACCAGGTCCTTCACGTAGCCCGTGAGCAGGTGTCCGTAGTGGGGCAGGCCGTTGGCGAAGGGTGGGCCGTCGTAGAACACAAACTCGTTCTCGCCGGCGGCACGCTGATCAATCGAGGCCTGGAAGGTGTTGTCGGCCTCCCAATAGCTCAGCACGCGTTCCTCGATCTGAGGGAAACGCGGTGAGGCGGGGGTCTGGCCGGAGGGATCGCTCGTGACGCGGGGGTAAAGGCTCATGCGCTGCTTCCTGCGTGTCCGTGACGCTCTGCTGCGCGCCACATGTTCTACGACATACAGGGACGACATCCGGCGCATGGGCGCCGGGGCCGCGGTACCACCCCGCTTGCTGCGCCGGCCCCGGGTGCGGGGCGGCGTAGCCGCTTGTGTCAGCTGTGACGGGCTGTCCCGGTCGGTTCTACTCCCCCGCGCTTGCGCCCGACGGCGTGTGGCTGGGTTTCTTCCGACGGCTCACCGGTGATGGCCGGATCAATGCCTTGTTACGCCTTTACTATACGGCAGGCGGCCACCCGCGGATAGCGCCGCGGCGGCTCGCTAGTGGCGGCGGATCACCTTGTGATTCGCGGCCTGTGCCACGGGCCGCAGCACAATCTGGTCCAGGTTCACATGTTGCGGGACGCTGACCGCGTAACGCACCACGTCCGCAACGTCCTCGGAACTGAGCGGCTCCTGCACACCCGCGTACACGGCGTCGGCCGCTTCCTGGGAACCCAGCCTGCGCAAGGCAAACTCGTCCGATCGCACCATGCCGGGCAGCACCTCCACCACACGCACGCCGTGCTCCGCCTCCTCCAGCCGCAGCGCCTGGGTCATGGCGCTCTGAGCGGCCTTTGCGGCGTTGTAGCCGCCCCCGCCCTCGTAGCTACTCAGGGCCGCGGTGCTTGTCAGGTTCAGCACGGTGCCGCCGCCCTCGGCAGCCCGGAGCAACGGAAGCAGGGCGCGGGTGAGTTGCATGGAACCCATCACATTGGCCTGGAACATCCACTCCCAGTCCTCGCTCTTGGCCTGTGCGATGCCCTGATTGCCGCGCGCGCCGCCGGCAATGTTGATGAGCGTGCTCACCCCGTGGGCAGCCGCGGCCTGGCGCATCCGCTCCACATCCGCCTCCTGGGACACGTCGCCGTCCACCCAGGCGCAGCCGGTCTCCTCCGCCAGGGCCTGCAGGCGTTCGCGCCGACGCGCCACGGCCACCACATCCCAGCCCTGCGACCGCAGCGCCCTCACCGTGGCCGCTCCGATGCCGGCGGAGGCTCCGGTGACCAGGGCCGAGCGGGCGGGTTGCGGGCGAAGGGGCTGGTTCGTTGCTGGGCGGGGGGTGGCTGCGTCAGTCATGACACCAGCCTAGGAGGTGCGGCCGCTCTTGCGATGCCCCATGAAAGAATGAGCCATGCGCGTGCCCCCTCAACCGACTGAGCCGCGCCCAGCCCACCCCTCGGATCTGGGCGCCGTCCTGGCACTCCTTGACGAGAGCATCGAGTGGTGCGTGGCGACCGGCAAGGCGCAACAGTCGCGCTCCGAACCGTTCTCCGCGGCCATGGAGCCAGAGACCTTCGTTCGCCTCCTACTCTCCTCCCGCGCTCCGCAGGCCCGCGGAGGGGGCCGCCAGCTGATGGCCTGTGCCGAGCAGCAGGCGCGCGCCGCCGGGCACACCCAGGTGCGGCCTGCCCGCCGGTGATTCGATGCTCTTGCTGACCCTCCCCGACGGCACCGTGACCCTGGGTGATCTATGGCCCGGCCCCGACGACGTCCCGCTCTGGTGCGCCGTGGTGGGCGGCAAGACCGCCCCGGACGCCATCAACAACGCTCACTACTACCACGGGCCCATCGGGCGCAGGCAGATGGACAGATTGCGGCAAGCGGGACTCTTCAACCCCACGGCCGGCCTCGGTGCCGAAGCAGCCGAGTTCCAGGATCTGCAGGCAGCGGCGGCCGGAGTGGGCTTCATGAACCTCTCCCAGGTCCCCCGCACCCACGACGACGCGGAGACGCTGACGCTCATGCGCGAGGGCAGCGCCCGGGTGGAGGCAGAGCTGAGCGCCCGCGGCGTGGAGCTGGTCATCAGCATGTGGCGCCACGGCACGCGTGAGTTGCTGGGGCGCGAGGGCCGCCCGGGGCTTCAGCCCACGCTGACCTCCTGGGGCGCGGAGGTTTTCCGCATGCCAAGTCCCTACGCCCGGGCCATCGAGGCGGCCGCCGTGATGGATGAATTGCACGATTGGCTGGAGGCCAACCGACGCCTCGCCGCCTGAGCGGGCTGGGCCATCCATCGCCTGGCTCATGGGAGAATGGGCGGCATGGCTGACAACATTCCGGGCACAGACACGCCCGCATCCCAGGTCCCTGACAAGCCCGCACTTGAGGGCCTCGAAAACAAGCTCAACACCCGCTGGCGAGCGGAGGGCACCTACTCCTTCGAGGAAAACACCACGCGCGAGCAGGTCTACTCCATCGACACGCCGCCTCCCACCGCCTCCGGTTCGCTGCACGTGGGGCACGTCTTCTCTTACACGCAGACGGACGTGATGGCGCGCTATCAGCGCATGCGCGGCAAGAACGTCTTTTACCCCATGGGCTGGGACGATAACGGGCTGCCCACCGAGCGCCGCGTGCAGAACTTCTTTGGCGTGCGCTGCGACCCCACGTACAAGTACGTGGAGGGCTACCAGCCCCCGGAGAAGCCTGCCAAGAATCAGCGCGACTGGGACGTGGTCTCGCGTCAGAACTTCATTGACCTCTGCGAGCAGCTGGCCTCTGAGGACGAAAAGGTCTTTGAGGACCTCTTCACCACGCTTGGCCTTTCCGTTGACTGGGACATCAGCTACCGCACCATTGACAACCACTCCCGTGCCACCAGCCAGCGCGCGTTCCTGCGCGACCTTGGCCAGGGCGACGCTTACCTCTCCGAGGCCCCCACCATGTGGGACGTGACCTTCCGCACCGCGGTGGCGCAGGCAGAGCTGGAGGACCGGGAGATGCCCGGCGCCTACTACCGCTACGAGTTTGTTGCCCAGGACGGGACCGCGGTCCCGATCATGACCACGCGGCCGGAGCTGCTCCCCGCGTGCGTGGCCCTGGTGGCGCACCCGGACGACGAGCGCTACCAGCCGCTCTTTGGCAAGACGGTCACCTCCCCGCTCTTTGATGTGCCGGTGCAGGTCAAGGCCCACCCGCTGGCCAAGCCGGACAAGGGCACCGGCATCGCCATGGTGTGTACCTTCGGTGACCTCACGGACGTCACCTGGTGGCGCGAGCTGCAGCTGCCCACGCGCCCCATCATGGGACGCGATGGCCGCCTGGTCGCCGAAACCCCCGAGTGGATCACCACCGCAGAGGGCGCCGCACAGTACGCCCGCGTGGCGGGCAAGACCGCCTTCTCCGCGAAGGAGGGCGTGGTGGAGATGCTGCGGGAGAACGAGCTACTCATCGGCGAGCCGGAGAAGATCAGCCACGCCGTGAACTTCTACGAGAAGGGTGACAAGCCGCTAGAGATCGTCACCTCTCGCCAGTGGTACATCAAGAACGGCGGCCGTGACGCCGAGCGTCGCGAGCAGCTGGTGGCCCGCGGCCGCGAGGTGGAATGGCACCCCGCGCACATGCGCTCGCGCTACGAGAATTGGGTCAACGGCCTCAACGGCGACTGGCTGGTCTCGCGCCAGCGCTTCTTTGGCGTGCCCATCCCCGTCTGGTACCCCCTGGACGCGGACGGCAATCCCGACTACGCCTCCCCGATCCTTCCCTCCGAGGAGCAGTTGCCGGTGGACCCCGCCGCGCAGGCCCCGACGGGTTACGAGGAGTCCCAGCGCGGCGTGGCCGGCGGCTTCATGGGAGACCCGGACGTGCTGGACACCTGGGCCACATCCTCGCTGACCCCGCAGGTCGTGGGCGATTGGGGCGTTAACCAGGAGCGCTTTGAGAAGGTCTTCCCCTTCGATCTGCGCCCCCAGGGTCACGACATCATCCGCACCTGGTTGTTCTCCACGATCGTGCGGGCCAACTCGTTGCAGGACGCCGCCCCGTGGCGTCACGCTGCCCTCTCCGGTTGGATCCTGGACCCGGACCGCAAGAAGATGTCCAAGTCCAAGGGCAACGTGGTGGTCCCCACCGACGTGCTGGAGCAGTTTGGCGCTGACGCGGTGCGGTACTGGGCGGCCTCCGCCAAGCTTGGCGCGGACACGGCCTATGAGATGGGCCAGATGAAGATTGGCCGCCGGCTGGCGATCAAGGTGCTCAATGCCTCCAAGTTCGCGCTGAACATGGGCGCCTCCGCCCAGGACGTGCTCTCCGGAGACTCCTCCGTCATCATCAACGGCCTGGACAAGTCGCTGCTGACGCGTCTGGCTGACGTGGTGGAGCAGTCCACCCGCGCGTTTGAGGACTACGACTACTCCCGGGCGCTGTCCCTGACGGAGTCCTTCTTCTGGTCCTTCACCGATGACTACGTGGAGCTGATCAAGGATCGGGCCTACGGCGGCGTCTCCCCCGAGGAGACGGCCTCGGTGCGCGCCACGCTGGCCACCACGCTTGACGCCGTGCTGCGCCTGTTGGCTCCCTTCCAGCCCTTCGCCACGGAGGAGGTCTGGAGCTGGTGGCGCACCGGCTCGGTGCACCGCGCCGAGTGGCCCACTGCCGATGCGCTGCGCGCGGGGCTCGACGACGCGGACCCGGAGGTCCTGCCGACCGTGGGTCACGCTCTGGCTGGCTTGCGCAAGGTCAAGTCTGAGGCCAAGGTGAAGCAGCGCACCGCGGTGCTTGCTGCGACCGTCACGGCCCCCGCCGTGCTGATCCAGCGCCTGCGTCAGGGTCTCAGCGACCTGCAGGCCGCCACGGCCGCGCCCACGCTGGCGCTGGTGGAGGGCGGCGAGGAGCTGCTGGTCACCGACGTTGAGCTAGAGGCCACCGAGGAGGCCTAGGCCTTCACGGCGCGAGCCCACCGAAAAACGCATGCCCCGCAACACCAATGGTGTGGCGGGGCATGCGTTTTTTCGCGGCAGGAAAGACCGCGGAACTAGCCCTCTTCCGTGGCCGAAGGGTCCTCGTTGCGGGAGCGCTTGAGCTCAAAGAAGTGCGGGTAGTTCGCCAGCGTGACCGCCGCGTCGAAGAGCTCGCCGGCCAGCTCACCCTGGGGGACCCGGGTGATGACGGGGCCAAAGAAGCCCACGCCGTTCAGTGCCACCACTGGCGTGCCCACGTCGGAGCCCACCAGCTCCTGCGCGGCCTGGGTGGACTCACGCAGCGCGGCGTCCAGTTCAGCGTTGTCCCACTCGTTGATCAGCTCCGCGGGGAGCCCCACCTCCGCGAGGGCCTGAGCCACGGACTCCTTGCGCTGTTCCTGGCCCTGAGAGAGTCCCTGGTCGTGGAAGCGGGTGCCGATGCCCGTGTAGAGCGCGCCGAGCACCTCGGCGCCGGCGGCGGCCTGGGCCGCGGCCACCACACGAATGGCGCCCCAGGTGCCGTCAATGTGCTTGCGGTAGTCCGGGGCAAGCTCCCGGCCCTCGTTGACCACGCCCAGGCTGATGAGATGCCAGTTGATGGTGATGGGGCGGACCTTCTCCACCTCCAGGATCCAGCGCGAGGTGCACCAGGCAAAGGGACAGGCCGGGTCAAACCAGAAGTCGACGGTGTTCTTCGTGGACATGTGAGTCTCCTTCATCTGCAGGGGGAAGGCCGGTGGAACTGCGACGGGCCCACCCCATCCTTGCACCGGTGGGTGCGGGAGGGGCGGGCCCGTGACGATCGGTGTCGCTGGGAAGGCGCGGTCAGGCCGACTTGGGGCGGCGCTGGGTCTCTTCACGCAGCACCAGGGTGGGTGCGGCATGATCCGTCACGACCGCCTGGGTCACGATGACCTGCGCCAGGTCGTCGCGGCTTGGCACCTCAAACATGACCGCGCCGAGCGTCTCCTCGAGGATGGAGCGCAGGCCACGAGCGCCCGTGCCCCGCTCAAGGGCCTGATCCGCGATGGCGTCCAGCGCCTCCTGGTCAAAGGCCAGCTCCACGCCGTCCAGCATGAACATCTTCTGGTACTGCTTGATCAGAGCGTTCTTGGGTTCCGTCAGGATGCTGATGAGGGACTCGCGGTCCAGGTTCTCCACCGCGGTGATGACGGGGAGGCGGCCAATGAACTCGGGGATCAGGCCAAACTTCAGCAGGTCCTCCGGTTGCACGTCCGCGTAGGAGACCTCGGAGCTCTTCAAGTGCTCCAGCGGGGCACCAAAACCGATGCCCTTCTTGCCCGCGCGGCTGGCGATGATGTCATCCAGGCCCGCGAACGCACCGGCCACGATGAACAACACGTTGGTGGTGTCGATCTGAATGAACTCCTGGTGGGGGTGCTTGCGCCCGCCCTGCGGGGGGACGGAGGCCACCGTGCCCTCCAGGATCTTCAGGAGCGCCTGCTGCACGCCCTCACCAGACACATCGCGGGTGATGGAGGGGTTCTCGCTCTTGCGCGAGATCTTGTCGATCTCGTCGATGTAGATGATGCCCTGCTCGGCGCGCTTGACGTCAAAGTCCGCGGCCTGGATGAGCTTGAGCAGGATGTTCTCCACATCCTCTCCCACGTAGCCGGCCTCCGTGAGGCTGGTGGCATCCGCAACGGCGAACGGGACGTTGAGTCGCTTGGCGAGGGTCTGCGCCAGGTAGGTCTTACCGGAGCCGGTGGGGCCGATGAGCATGATGTTGGACTTGGCGACCTCCACCTCATCCAGCTCGCGGTGCTCCAGGGCGCCGGAGAGGGAGGAACCCTGCCCGTTGATGCGCTTGTAGTGGTTATAGACGGAGACGGCCAGGGCCTTCTTCGCGGCCTCCTGGCCCACCACAAACTCCTGCAGGTGATCAAAGATCTCCCGAGGGCGCGGGAGCTCAAACGCCGACTCCTCGACGACCTCTACCGCCTCCTCATCGATGATCTCGTTACAGACCTCGATGCACTCGGTGCAGATGTAGACGCCGGGCCCGGCAATCAGCCTGCGCACCTGCTTCTGGCTCTTCCCACAGAAGGAGCACTTCAACAGGTCGGAACTCTCGCTCATCTGTTGCCCTCTTACGACTAGACATTCTTGGTTGGCGGGGGAACCGCCTCACTCAACTGTAAGTGAGGGGTACCCCGGAATGCTGAAGGCGCGGCGTCACGAGGTCTCGTGACGCCGCGCCTTCAGGCTGTTACCTCAGCGCGAGATGGCCGTCGGCTTCATCTTGCGGGGGGTGATGACCTCGTCAACCAGGCCGTACTCCTTGGCGCCGGCACCGGTCATGAACAGGTCACGCTCGATGTCCTTGTCCACGCGCTCCACGGTCTGGCCGGAGTGACCGGCGATGGTCTCTGAGAGCCACTTGCGCATCCGCAGGACCTCCTCGGCCTGAATCTCCAGGTCAGAGGCGGTTCCACGGCTGCCGCCGCCCAGCGCGGGCTGGTGAATCATGACCGTGGCGTTGGGCAGCGCAAGCCGCTTGCCCTTGGTGCCGGCGGTCAGCAGCACGGCGGCCGCGGACATGGCCTGGCCAAGGCACACCGTCTGGATCTCCGGGCGCACAAACTGCATGGTGTCGTAGATGGCCGTCATGGCCGTGAACGAGCCGCCGGGAGAGTTGATGTACATGGTGATGTCGCGCTCGGGGTCCATGGATTCCAGGACCAGGAGCTGCGCCATGATGTCGTCAGCTGCGACGTCATCAACCTGCGAGCCGAGGAAGATGATGCGGTCCTCGAACAGCTTGGCGTAGGGATCCTGACGCTTGAAGCCGTAGGGGGTGCGCTCCTCAAACTGCGGGAGGGTGTAGCGGTTGGTGGGCAGGTTCTCTGCCTTGCCGTTGAAGATCATTGAGTATCTCGTCTCAGAAAGGAAGGTGTCTGGAGGGAGGCGGGGGCGCTCAGGCGCCCATGCCGCCGTTGCCGGCCACGTGGGTGGAATTGGTCGCGATGTGGTCAAAGAAGCCGTACTCCAGGGCGTCCTTGGCGTTGAACCAGTTATCGCGCTCGTTATCCAGGAGGATGGTCTCGACACTCTGGCCGGTCTGCTCGGCCGTGAGCTCGCTCATGACCTTCTTCATGTCCAGGATCAGCTCCGCCTGGATACGAATATCCGAGGCGGTGCCGCCGATGCCGCCGGAGGGCTGGTGCATCAGGATGCGCGCGTGCGGGGTGGCGTAGCGCTTGCCCGGCGTGCCGGAGGAGAGCAGGAACTGCCCCATGGAGGCGGCCAGGCCGGTCGCTACCGTCACCACGTCATTCGGGATGAACTGCATGGTGTCGTAGATCGCCATGCCCGCGGTGATGGAACCACCGGGCGAGTTGATGTACAGGTAAATGTCCTTCTCGGGATCCTCCGCGGAGAGCAGCAGCAACTGCGAGCAAATCGCGTTGGCGATGCCGTCCTCCACCTCGGTGCCGAGCCAGATGATCCGCTCCTTGAGGAGGCGGTTGTAGATGTAGTCCTCGCGACTGGCCGCATCGACCGAGGCCATGCGGGGGGTGGCGTCGTTGGTCATCTTAGATTCCCTCTCAACGTATCCGGTGCTCCCGCCGATGAGGCGGTGCCCGGGACTGGTCTGCTGCCTAGACAGTACCCAGCAAGACCCGCCCGCCGCGCGCGCGTCGGGCCCGTTTCGCTGTTGGCGCACGGTGCGCGGGGGTGCTGCGCCCAGAGCGTACGACGGCGGGCCGTCACCTTCGCGAAAAAGGTGACGGCCCGCCGTCGGTCAGGTGGGCTTGGCCCACCGAAAGGACTACTCGGCCGAGTCGGCCTCGTCGTCGCCCGCCGGGGTCACGAAGGAGGCAAGGTCAATGGTCTTGCCCTTCGAATCGGTGACCTTGGCCAGCTCAAGCACGCGGGCCAGAGCCTTGCGGCGGCGAACCTCGCCGACCATCATCGGGACCTGGCCGGCACCCTCAAGCATCTGAGCGAACTGGTTGGGATCCATGCCGTACTGCTGCGAGGTCTGGATCAGGTACTCGATCAGTTCGGGCTGCTCGACGCCGATGTCTTCCTTCTCGGCGACGGCGTCAAGGACGATCTCGTTGCGGAAGGCGTTCTCGGTGTTGGTCTTGATCTCGGCGCGGTGGGCGTCGGTGTCGTGATCCTCGGCCTGGTTCTCGCCGTTGAAGTGCTGCTCAATCTGCTCGTTGATGACGGACTCGGGGACCGGCACCTCCACCAGATCGGTGAGCTTGACCAGGACCTTGTCGCGGGCCTCGATGCCCTGCTCCACGATCACGTCTTCCTGGGCCTTCTCCACGAGGGAGGCGCGCAGCTCGGCGATCGTGTCGAACTCGGAGGCAAGCTGAGCAAAGTCGTCGTCTGCCTCGGGAAGCTCGCGCTCCTTGACGGCGGTCAGGACAACCTTGACCTGGGCGGTCTCACCGGAGTGATCGCCACCGGCCAGGGTGGTCTCAAAAGCCGCATCCTCATCCGCGGACAGACCAGAAAGCGCCTCATCCAGGCCCTCGATCATGGTGCCGGAGCCAATGAGGTAGGAAAGGCCGGTGGCCTCGTCGATGGTCTCGTCACCGATGGTGGCGGTCAGATCGATGGTGGTGTAGTCGCCATCCTTGGCGGGGCGCTCCACGGGCTTGAGCGTGCCGAAGCGGCCGCGCAGCTCATCCATGGCCTTCTCCACGTCGGCGTCGCCGGCCTCGCGGGCCTCCACCTCAACCTCAAGACCGGAGTACTCCGGGAGCTCGATGGTGGGACGGACGTCTACCTCGATGTCAACCACGAGGTCACCCTCGGCGTTGTTCTCATCGATGGGGGCAGAGACAACCTCCACCTCGGGGCGGGCAAGGGGGACCACGTCCGCCTCTTCAACCGCCTGGCGGTAGAAGTCATCCAGGCCGTTGTTGATGGCGGTCTCGATGACGTAGCCGCGGCCCACGCGCTGATCGATCAGGCGGGAGGGGACCTTGCCCTTACGGAAACCCGGCACCTGGATCTGCGACGCGATCTCCTTGTAGGCGGCGTCGATGCTCGGCTTGAGCTCCGCGAACGGGACCTCGACGTGCATCTTGACCCGGGTGGGGGAGAGATTCTCGACGGCGCTCTTCACAGCGTGCTGCTCCTGACGGTTGGATCGTTGGACCCCATAAGACATGGGAATCCGGTCTTGATTACGAGTCGGGGAGACAGGATTTGAACCTGCGGCCTCACGCTCCCAAAGCGCGCGCTCTACCAAGCTGAGCTACACCCCGATTGGTGCACGGTTTAGTTTACGCACAACCGCGCCCCTGCCCCGAATCCGACCCGGACCCGGCCGGATCTGCCCTCGCGGACCAAAAGTGATGCGCCAACGGATGGAGAAAGCATAGAATGACACCTAGCGACCGGTGGTAGCCACCCGTTGCGGCCTGTCATCAGTTCGTCTTTGGGGGAAGTCCATGAACAGCCAGACCACACGTTCGCGCGCGGCCAACGAGCCGCCGCAACGTTTCTCACGCACCGCACGCCGCACGGGATGGGCGGGTGCCGCCCTTCTTCTCTCGTTGGGATTGATTCCGCTCTCCCCCGCCGTCGCGGCCCCGGCTCCCACGCCGTCGCCCACTGGTGAGGCGACTCCCGAGTCAAGCGACGCACCCAGCCCAACGCCGCAGAGCACTGCCGGCCCCACGCCGTCGGCCCCGGCCAGCTCAGCGCCGGCCACGCCGAAGCCCTCTGCGAGCGCCACGCCCAAGCCGCCCGCCGCGGCGGACAAGCCGGACAAGCCGTTTGTGGCGATCTATACCAAGGCCCCCACCAAGCTGCTGAAGTCCCCGGACGCCAAGGCCCCCGTCGTCGTGACGGCCATGGGCGGCTCACACCTGATGCGCCAGGCAACGCGCGGCACGTGGGCCAAGGTGAGCTACGGCAACGTGGTGGGCTGGGTCCTTTCCAGCCAGCTCACCGGCAGCAACCCCACCGCCAAGAAGAACACCGCGGCTTACTCCACGCGGGCGCTGGCTCTCTCCGCAGCGACCAACCCCAACGGCGGCCGCATCGCCGTCCCTGCCGGCTCGCGGATCACCGTGGTGGGTTCGTTGCGTGACTGGGAACGCATCAGCTACAACGGCCGCGCCGGGTTCACCCTGAAGGGCTCCACGTGGCGCACCACCGCGCCGACAGTGAAGGTGAAGCAGTACAGCCGTTGGGTCAATGCCAAGACCGCCCTGCGCACGGATACCACCCCCGCCGCCAAGGTGGCCATCACCATCCCCGCGGGGACGCACGGCTATGTGGTGGCCAAGCGCGGCGATTGGTCCCAGCTCAACGTCGGCACCAAGTCGGCCTGGGTCCTGACCTCCCAGCTCGCCACCTCCGCCAAGAGCGTCAAGGTCAATTACAAGCGCTGGGTCAATAAGTCCATGCGCATGACCCCGCTGCCGAACTACTCCACGAGCGGCTCACGAATGCTCCCGGTGGCCACGCTGGTGACAGCGCTGCGCTCAAGCGGGGACTGGGTGCAGGTGAAGGTCGCCGGGCGGACCGGATTCCTTCCCAAGTCCAAGCACCTTTCCTCCCGCCTCACGGTGAATAAGGCCTCCAACACGGCCCGCTTCGCGAGCAAGTCGATTGCCCTCCGCGCGGATCCGCGCCGCTCCCCCTACGCCAAGTCCCTGAAGCGGATTTCGGCGGGGACCAAGGTGCAGGTCACCGGGCGCGTGGGCGGCTGGGCGCGGGTGAAGTACGGATCCACGACCGGCTACGTGGTAGAAAAATCGGATCTGGTCCGCACCAACAAGAATTCCTTCTCCGTCTACGGCACGCTGCGCAGCAAGGGTGTCTCCAACCACCACATGGCTGGATCCACGCAGCGCGACGGTCGGCCACGCATCGACTCCACCAACCTGTACTTCTGGAAGCGCATGGCGAAGTCCAAGAACGACGTCACGGTGATTGCGCGCGGCAAGGGCAGTGTGGTGCAGGAGCAGTACATATACTCCGCCTCGCGGGGCAAGAAGATGTTCAAGAAACTGGATGGTTTCGAGTCGTACTACCGCATCGGTGGGGCCCGCGTGTATACCGCGCAGGTGAAGCGGCTGACGGACGGCACCAGCTCGTGGACGTTCTACGCCAATCCCAAGCTGGAAACCAAGCTCAAGCGCCAGTCCACCCTGGTCCGCGACGGCGACTTTAACCATCGGCGGCGCTACTGATGGCGAAAGGGGCGTCATGTGGCGTTGGCCTGGGCCTGGCGGCTCTTGCGTTTGCGCTGGCGGCCTGCACCGCCGCTCCTGACTCCGGCGCCTCACAGCAGGCAGGCCCAAGCGCCACCGGATCGGCGAGTGACTCCAGCGGTTCCGGTGCCAGCACCCAGGCGTCCGGGCCACCCGCGAGCAGCACTCCCCCAGCGAGCGCGTCCGCGCTGGCGACGGATCCCAACACCGGAAGCAAGGTGGAGGTCGACGCGCAGGGCCGGGTCTCACGTGCCCCTGGACAGGCCGGGACGCTCACCGAGCCCAACAACAACAAGGCTGCGTTCACCATCACCGTGGCCTCCAGTCGCCGGCTCAACGGCTGCGTCATGCGTGGCTTTGGGGACAAACTCACACCCGAGCGCGGAGGCTTTGTGGAGGTGAAGGTCTCCGCGACTCTCTCCAAGGCCTCCCCCGAGGAGCAGGTGGGCCTCACCGCCGAGTCCTTTGTTCCCCTTGACGCCAAGGGCAAGCCGCTCGCCGAGTCCGCCTGGAGCCAATCCGCCGAGGGCTGCGAGATCAAGAACCCCTTGGACATCCTGGTGGAGGCCGGAGGCACGTCTCAGGGCGAGCTGATGCTGGATGTGCCCAAGGGCACGGTCTCCATCGCGTTTGATCCGGAGGGCGCCAAGGGCTGGACCTGGCCGCTGAGCAAGTAGCACCCGGCGCAAAAAAGTTGTGGCCCCCATCAACGATGGGGGCCACAACTGTTGCTCGGTCAGGGCCGAGCTTCTAGCGGAGGGGTAGACGGGAATCGAACCCGCGTAGTCAGTTTGGAAGACTGAAGCTCTACCATTGAGCTACTACCCCGCAGGGCTTGCGCCCGTACGGATTGAGAGTACCGGCGGGGCCCAGTCAGCCGCAAATCGGCGGTAGCCGCGATGGCAGCCGCCGCCACGGTAGTCGCCGCCCGGCACCGGTGAGGCCCGCTTAGGCCTCCACCACCCCGGTGCGCTCGTAGACACCGATCTTGTTGATGCGGCGCACGTGGCGCTCCGCATCGGAGAAGGGCTCCGCGATGAAGGTCCGGATCAGTTCCGTGGCCTCCTCGAGGCTGTGCTGGCGCCCACCGACGGCCACCACGTTGGCGTTGTTGTGCTCGCGGGCCAGCTTGGCTGTGTCCTGATTCCACACGAGCGCCGCGCGCACGCCCTCCACCTTGTTGGCCGCGATCTGCTCGCCGTTGCCAGAGCCGCCAAGCACAATGCCCAGCGCCTGGACCCCGGCGCCCTGGTCCGCGACGACTGCCAGCGCGGCGTTGATGCAGAAACTTGGGTAGTCATCCTGGGCGTCATAGGCCGTGGGCCCGTGATCGATCACGTCATGGCCGTCCTGACCCAGCACCTCGATGAGGTGGTGGCTTAGCTCAAGGCCGGCGTGGTCGGTCGCGATGTGGATGCGCATGAAGCTCTTTCCCTCTGGCCCGCATGGGCGATTTTTTGCTTAGGACCAGTTTATGGGGTGTAAAGCGTCACGCGGGGTGCAAGGATGGTGCGGAAGTCTTCAACACTCGTTTCAGACGTAGTTTTCACCGACGAAGGGAAGTCCCGTGCCGGGTCTCAACCTCACCCGGGCCGAGGCGCAGGAGCGCGCCGGCCTTGTCAGCACCGAGTCCTACGAGGTCCACCTGGACCTGACCAGTCCTGGCACCACCTTCCGCTCACGCACCACCGTGCGGTTCGCCGGCACGGCCGGCGCCTCCACCTTCATCGACGCCGTGACGCGGGAGGTGCACTCGATCACCCTCAATGGCACAAGCCTTGATCCGCAGGTGGTGGCCGACGGCGTTCGCATCCAGCTCCCGGAGCTGGCGGCGAGTAACGAGCTGGTCGTGGACGCGACGCTTGATTACTCCACCACCGGCGAGGGGCTGCACCGCTATGTGGACCCGGCCGATGACGAGGTGTACCTCTACACGCAGTTTGAGGTGCCGGACTCGCGTCGCGTGTTTGCCGTGTTTGAGCAGCCGGATCTGAAGGCCACCTTCGCCTTCACCGTGGATGCCCCCGGCCACTGGGACGTCATCTCCAACCAGCCCACCCCGGAGCCGGAGGCCCTCCCGAACGGCACGCGCCGCTTCGCCTTCTCCCCCACGCCGCTGCTCTCCTCCTACGTGACCGCCATCGTGGCCGGTCCCTACGAGGCCAGCCGCTCCTCTGTCACGAGCTCCGACGGCCGCGAGATTCCCCTCGGTGTCTTCACCCGCCGCTCCTTGACCCAGGACATGGACGCGCACAACATCTTTGAGACCACCGCGCAGGGCTTTGAGTTCTTTGAGGCCCAGTTCGGCACGCCATACCCCTTTGAGAAGTACGACCAGCTCTTTGTGCCGGAGTTCAACGCGGGCGCCATGGAGAACGCCGGCTGCGTGACCATCATTGAGGACTACGTCTTCCGGTCCAAGGTGCCCCAGGCCACGGTGGAGCGCCGCGCCATCACCGTGCTGCACGAGTTGGCACACATGTGGTTTGGCGACCTGGTCACCATGAAGTGGTGGAACGACCTGTGGCTCAACGAGTCCTTCGCGGAGTTCATGTCCACGCTTGCCGCGGCGGAGAACACGCCCTTTGACAACGCCTGGACCACCTTCTCCGCCATGGAGAAGTCCTGGGCGTACGCGCAGGATCAGCTCCCCTCCACCCACCCCATCAAGGCGGAGATTAGGGACCTGGAGGACGTGCAGGTCAACTTCGATGGCATCACCTACGCCAAGGGCGCCTCGGTATTGCGCCAGCTGGTGGCCTGGGTGGGCCAGGAGTCCTTCATGGCGGGCGTGCGCAGCTACTTCGCCAAGCACTCCTTCAAGAACACCGAGCTCAAGGACCTCTTGGTGGAGCTGGAGGCGGCCAGCGGCCGCGACCTGTCTCAGTGGAGCTCCGAGTGGCTGGAGACGGCCGGCGTGAACATCCTGCGCCCGGTGCTCACCACCGACCCGGACGGCAAGCTGACCTCGCTGAGCATCTCCCAGGAGGCCCCGGCGGATCACCAGCACTTGCGCGCGCAGCGCATCGGCATCGGCTTCTACGACCTGGACGAGTCCGGCGCGTTGGTGCGCACCCAGCGCGTTGACCTGGACATCTCCGGTGCCAGCACGGACGTGCCGGAACTGGTGGGCCTGGCCCGCCCCGCGCTGCTCCTCGTCAACGACGGCGACCTGGGATACGCCAAGCTGCGCCTGGATCCCACCTCCCTCACGACCGCGATGGGCCACCTGCGCCACATCCAGGATCCCCTGGCCCGTGCCCTGGTATGGGGCGCCGCTTGGGATGCCACGCGCGATGGCGAGATCCCCGCCCGCGACTTCATCAACCTGGTGCTAGACAACGTGGGCCCCGAGTCTGACTCCACGGTGGTCAAGTTGGCCTTGGCGCAGTTGCGCTCCGCCGTGGGCCGTTACGTTGCGGCCGACGCCGCTGGGGCCACCCGAACGGAGGCGGCGGATCGCCTGTGGTCGCTGTCTCAGGACGCTCAGGCCGGCTCCGACTCGCAGTTCCAGTTCGTGACCAGCTTCTCCCTCCTGGCCTCCAGCCCGGAACAGCTTCAGACCGTGGCCGGGCTGCGTGCGGGAACCGTGCGCCTTGATGGCCTGGACATCGACACCGACCTCAGCTGGGAGCTGCTCACCAGCCTGGTGGTCGGTGGGGAGGCCGGCGAGGCGGAGATTGCTGCCGCCTTGGAATCGGACCGCTCCTCCGGCGGCGAGCTTGCGGCGGCGCTGGCCCGTGCCGCCGTCCCCACGGCGGAGGCAAAGGCCGCGGCCTGGGCCTCCGTGGTGGACTCCGACGCGCTCTCCAACGCCATCCAGCGCAGGGTCATCATGGGCTTCACCCGCGTGCCCAACGCGGAGTTGCTCCAGCCGTACGTTGAGCCGTACTTCGGGGCGTTGAAGAACGTGTGGGAGACCCGGTCCTACGAGATTGCCCAGGCGATCGTGACCGGCCTGTACCCGGCCAAGCCCACCTCCGAGGCCACCCTGGCCCGCACGGATGTGGCCTTGGAGGGGCTCGGTTCCGAGCTGCCAGCGCTCAAGCGCCTGCTCTCCGAGGCTCGGGATGACATGGCCCGCGCGGTCACCGCCCAGAAGGCCGACGCGGCCCGATGAGCACCGACTCGCCCGGCCCCCAGCCCAGCCACGGCTTTGACGTTCAGGTGGCGTGGGACGGGCCGGGCGAGCACCCCACGGACAACGTCCGCCGCTTCCCCCGCGGGGCAACGGCGGCCGCGGAACCGGCGGCCGCCGGGGTGCCAGCGCTGCGGGTCTCCGCTGCCCGCACCTTCTTTGGCGACCGCGACGCCTGGAACCCGGAGACGCTGCTGCTCACTGCCCTGGCGCAGTGCCATCTCTCTGCCTTCCTGCGCCAAGCCGGGTTGCACGGCTTCCGCGTGACCTCCGCCACGGTGCGGGCCCACGGGGAACTCACGGTGGACGCTGACGGAGCCGGGCGGCTGGTCCGCGCAGCGCTGACCCCGCACACGCGCTTTGAGTCAGACCCGACTCAGGAGCAGCTGCGGGGCCTGCATGAGGAGGCCCACCGCCAGTGCTTCATCGCCAACTCGGTGGCGTTCCCGGTGAGCGTTCTGGAACAGGAACAGGGACACTAGAGGCATGGTCTCCCCCGAACGTCCCCAGCAGCGCCCAGACGCACCCCACGCCACCCTTCCCGAGGCGGCCGCACCGAGCGACGGCGGCCCCATTGAATTGGGTGGGTTGCGCAGCGTGGGCAAGGCGGCCACAGTGGCCGGGCCCGCCCCGACTGACGCCGAAGCGGGCGTGGATCCTGGATCCATCTACGCCCAAGTGGGCGGGGAACCCACCTTCCGCAGGCTCGTGGCGGCGTTCTACGCGCAGGTCGCGGAGGACCCGATCATGCGCCCCATGTACCCGGAGCAGGACCTTGGCCCGGCCGAGGACCGCCTGCGCCTCTTCCTGATCCAATACTTTGGCGGGCCCACCACCTACTCGCAGGAGCGCGGACACCCCCGCCTGCGGATGCGTCACATCCCGTTTGCGATCGACTCCGCGGCCAGGGACGCGTGGCTGCGGCACATGCGCCTGGCCCTGGATGAGGTCCAGCTGCCCCCCATGTACGAGGCCATGATGTGGGACTACTTTGAGCGCGCGGCCACCGCGATGGTTAACACCGCCGGCTAGGCGCCCGGTGAGGCGCCTGCGCGCCACAGGAGCGTGCCGCCGTGGGCGGAGAGCCGCTGCCATGCACCGGCCGCAAACCGTCGTGAGCTCTGCCCGGGGGCCAGGAAGCCGTAGGCGTGGGCCAGGAACGGAGCCCCGGAGATCACGCCCTCGCCCAGCGATTCCTCCGGCGAGTTCCACACCGCGTCCCGCGCCGCGAAGACCAGGGGCTGCCCAGGATCCTGCGGCAAGGCCTCTTGGACCCGTGAGGCGACGCCGCGCGCGGCGGCCACCCACGCGTCGTCGGGCACCGTGCCCCGCTCCTCCCAGGCCACCCCAAGGGGCACCAGGGACGTCCACGGGGCGCTGGGGCGCGACGGCGGTACGTCGAGTTGGGCGGGCCCGCTCACCTCGGTGCGTGCGAGCCGAGCCAGGCGGTCGCGCAGCTCCGCGACCGGAACCACCACGTCCAGCTCGGCGGGAGTAGCCAAGCGCACGCCGCGCTGGGCAATGAACACGGGCGCGGGGGCACCCAGCATGAGCGGGAAGGCCGCCGCCACGTGCAGCGCCGCGACCGGCCCGCGCGCAATCAGGCGAGCCACGCCGTCGCGCACGCCCACCGCCCTGGTGAGGAATTGGTCAAGGTCCCGGGCGTCCTGCAGGTCAAGCAGCATGAGCGGGGAGGACCCGGCTGGGGTGTCCTGAGGGGCCAAAGGCAAAGAATCGGGGGGCACAGTCCTAGTCTTTCACGTCCCGGAACGCACTTCTCGGGGCTCCAGGCTGGATACGATGGACAGGCTGCCGGGGAAGGCCCGGAGCACCGGACGGAGGATCATGACATCCACCACGCAGTTGCTGCTTGGCTTGCTGGAGTTGGACGACGTGGGTGCGCGCACCCACGAGGACATTTACGTGGGCCACACCCCCGCGCTTGGCCCGCCCAGGGTCTTTGGCGGGCAGGTCCTAGCGCAAGCTGCCATGGCCGCGACATACACGGTGGATGATGAGCGGCCCATCCACTCCCTGCATGGCTACTTCCTGCGCCCCGGTGACACCGGCACGCCGATCACCTACGGCGTGGACCGGCTGCGCGATGGCCGCTCGTTCTCCGCGCGGCGGGTGCACGCCTACCAAAACGGCGTCCCCATCCTCTCCATGATTGCCTCCTTTGAGACCCCCGGAGAGGGGCTGGACTTCCAGGACACCATGCCCCAGGGGGTGGCGGATCCGGAGTCGCTGCCCACGGCGGCGGAGGAGCTGGCCGGGATCGATCACCCGATGGCCAGGCTGTGGGCGGAGCACCGGCCGTTTGATATGCGCTACCCAGAGGGTTCCGTGTACCTCACGACGCCGTCCGTGACCGAGCGCAACATGGTGTGGATGCGGACTAAGGAGCCCTTCGGGGATGACCCGGCGCTGCACCGCGCGGCCCTGGCCTACGGCAGCGACTACACCCTGATTGAGACGGCCCTGCGCCGCGCGGGGATGAACTGGATCTCAGCCGGCGCCAACATCGCCAGCCTTGATCACGCAATGTGGTGGCACCGCCCGGCCCGCGTGGACGAGTGGCTGCTCTACGTCCAGGAGGCGCCGAGCGCCCAGGGGGCCCGAGCCCTCATCCGCGCGTCCGTCTACAACCGCCAGGGTGAGCTCGTGGCGACGGTGATGCAAGAGGGCATGGTCCGCCCCGCTGGTCGCGACTGATCTACCCACACGCCACAGGGCCCCGCCGATCCGAGGATCGGCGGGGCCCTGTGGCGTTGCACCCGTGGATTAGTCGCGGGTCAGGCGGCGGTGCGTGACGCGATGAGGCTTGGCCGCCTCCGCGCCCAGGCGCTCCACCTTGTTCTTCTCGTAGGACTCAAAGTTGCCCTCAAACCAGTACCAGCTGGCCGGGTCCTCATCCGTGCCCTCGTAGGACAGGATGTGGGTCGCGATGCGATCCAGGAACCAACGATCGTGGGAGATGACCACGGCGCAGCCGGGGAACTCCAGCAGAGCGTTCTCCAGGCTGGAGAGCGTCTCCACGTCCAGGTCGTTGGTGGGCTCATCTAGCATCAGCACGTTGCCGCCGATCTTCAGCGTCAGCGCCAGGTTGAGGCGGTTGCGCTCACCACCGGAGAGCACGCCCGCCTTCTTCTGCTGATCCGGGCCCTTAAAGCCAAAGGCGGAGACGTAGGCGCGTGAGGGCATCTCGACGTTGCCGACGTTGATGTAATCCAGGCCGTCGGAGACAACCTCCCAGACGTTCTTCTCCGGATCAATGCCGCCACGGTTCTGATCCACGTAGGAGATCTTGACCGTATCGCCGATCTTGAGCGCGCCATCGTCCAGCGTCTCCAGGCCAACGATGGTCTTGAACAGCGTGGACTTACCCACACCGTTGGGACCAATCACGCCGACGATGCCGTTGCGCGGCAGCGAAAAAGACAGGCCGTCGATCAGGGTGCGGCCATCGAATCCCTTGTTCAGATCCTGGGCCTCCAGGACCAGCGAACCCAGGCGCGGGCCCGGCGGAATCTGGATCTCCTCGAAATCCAACTTACGAGTCTTCTCCGCCTCAGCGGCCATCTCCTCGTAGCGGGCCAGACGAGCCTTGGACTTGGTCTGGCGACCCTTGGCGCTAGAACGCACCCAGTCCAGCTCATCCGCCAGGCGCTTGGCCAGCTTCTGATCCTTCTTGCCCTGCACCTCGAGGCGCTCGCGCTTCTTCTCCAGGTAGGTGGAGTAGTTGCCCTCGTACGGAATCAGGCGACCGCGGTCTACCTCTGCGATCCATTGCGCCACGTGATCCAGGAAGTAACGATCGTGGGTCACGGCCAGCACGGCGCCGGGGTAAGACTGCAGGTGCTGCTCCAGCCACAGGACGGACTCGGCGTCCAGGTGGTTGGTGGGCTCATCAAGGAGCAGCAGGTCCGGCTTGGAGAGCAGCAGCTTGCACAGGGCAACACGGCGGCGCTCACCACCGGAGAGGTTGGTGACCGCGGAGTCTCCCGGCGGGCACTGCAGGGCATCCATGGCCTGCTCCAGCTGGGAGTCAATGTCCCACGCGTCCGCGGCGTCGATATCCGCCTGGAGCGTGCCCATCTCTTCCAGCAGAGAATCGAAGTCGGCGTCCGGCTTGGTCATCTCCTCGGAGATCTCGTTGTAGCGAGTGATCTTCTCGTAGATCTCTCCCACGCCCTCCTGGACATTGCCCAGGACCGTCTTTTCCTCGTTCAGAGGGGGCTCCTGCAACAGGATGCCGACGGAGTAACCGGGGCTGAGGCGAGCCTCGCCATTGGACGGGGTGTCCAGGCCGGCCATGATCTTCAGAATCGTGGACTTACCGGCGCCGTTGGGTCCCACCACGCCGATCTTGGCGCCCGGGTAGAACGACATGCTCACGTCATCCAAGATGACCTTGTCGCCCACCGCCTTGCGGGCCTTGGTCATGGTGTAAATAAACTCGGCCATGCTCTCCACTCTTAGTTCGTCGATTGGGCCGCAGAAGGGAGGGCCCGGAAGTTCGGTGCGGGATGCGGTCGCCGCAACAAGCACGGCAGGACGCGCGCATCCACTCCTCACCAGTCTAAGCCGCTGCGCCGGTGAGTCCATCCCCGGCCCGTTTCTCCCCCCGCGGCCCGCCGCCGCCCGCGCTACGCGACGCTCACCTCTTCCTTCTCCTGCTGATCCGCTGACTCCGCATCCTGGGCATCCCCTGCCCCATGACCGTCCAGATCCCAGGCGTGGCGCTCGGAGTCCTGGTGCTCCGCCTCCAGCATCACCCCATCCGCATCCACGTTGCTGGGACGGTCCTCGCCTGCGCCCTGCGTGTTTGCCGACTGAGCGCCGTCAGCCGACTGAGCGGCGTCGGCCGGCTTTGCGCCGGAGAACATGCGCCGTGCGTACGTGGCGGTCCCCAACACCAGGTCGTGGCCCACCGACTCCGCCTCAATGCCGACGGAGGTGCCCGTCCCGCCCTCCTTGCGATCAAACTGCCGAATACGCAGCCGCCCGGTGACCAGCACCGGCTCCCCCTTCTTCACGGAGCACTGCACGTTCATGGCCAGCTCGCGGAAGCAGGACACGCCAAACCAATTCGTCTCCCCGTTGACCCACTGCCCGCTGGCGCGGTCAAAGTAGCGCGGCGTAGCGGCCAGGCGGAACGTGGTGACCCGCGTCCCGCTGTCATAGGTCGTCAAGCTGGGGTCCGTTGCCACGAACCCGCGTACCGTCACCATCTCAGTCATGGTCTTGCCTCTCATCCGTCGTCCCCGGACGAGCGCCGCCCGGATCTTTAGCGTGCTGCACCCCGCGGGGCCGCTGGGGGCGAGTTTCCGCATCCGTGGACAACGCGCCGAGAATCCGCCGTGTGGGCGGTTTTGTGAGGGACGAGCGCGCCGGGGCATTCCCGCAGCCCCACACCAGGGTCAAGGTCGTGACAGGCTCCCGCTATGCTTGTTCTCGGCGGTTTCTAGGGTCGCCACGCCTCCATAGCTCAGCTGGATAGAGCAGCAGCCTTCTAATCTGCCGGTCGCGCGTTCGAGTCGCGCTGGGGGCACCTCTGGTCCGAAGTTCCGACGTACAGCCACATGGTGTCGTCGGGACTTCGGCCTTTTGCGTTCAGCGGAGCGCTACTGACCATGTGCGGGCGATGCACACGGACGAACGACACGCGAGCGAGTTCGTCAAAAGCGACTATGTTGGCCGAAGCATCTCTTGGGGCCCCAGCGGGCCGCGCCGAAGACACACTCGGAGACTCGGAGGACCACATGATCGGTTACGCGGACCTGCAGGACCTTCAGGGCGAGCAGCGTGAGCGCATCCAGGCGCTCTACGATCGCAGTCACCAACTCTGGGATCTGCCGGAGGACATGGGCAAGATCGACGCTATTGAGGAGTTCATCGGTGACTGCGAGCGTGCGCAGTTGCCACCCCTCATGGCGAGTGCGCTCTTCAATCTGCACATGACGTACGGCAGCGGCGGATTGACCCGTGAAGCGCTCTCTACCTTCGCCCGGCTCATGCGTCATCTGGACCGCTTCGGGGACCTGGTTCATCCCAGCAACGTCACGCGCATGCTCAACGCGGTGGCCACGAGTACTCTCACCGTGCTGGAGGACCCGACCATCCCGCTGGAGCAGCTCACTCGAGTCATCGATCTAGTCGAGGCTCAGGTGCGCACCCGCGGCACCGACCCGGTCGGCGTGATGGTCGCCAGGGCGGCAGTCGCCGCAGCCCGTGGCGATGGCGCCGAGACCGCCGAGTGGATTGAGCGGTGGCGATCCGAGGCCAGTGAGGAATGGCGAGCAGATGATCTCGGTGTGATCCAGATCGAGCTGCCGCTCATCGCTTGCTTTGACGTGAAGCACGCCGCCGAGACGCTAGAGCAGCGGCTACGGATGGTGGGCATTGACCGCCACCGAATCGACCTTCAGCAGCGCACCGAGGCAATTCCCCTGCTCGCCATGCTCGGCTTCTTCTACCTCCGCTCCGGCAACGTCGATGAGGCCAGGGCCATTGCCGAGCAGCTGCTCCAAGGCGTCGAGATGGAGGTGCTCGTGCGCACGGCAGTGGCCATCTACCTCATTCCTCTTCTTGAGCATCGCCCCGAGGCGGCCCTCGTCGTGGTTGACGACGTGCTTCGCAACCTGCCATTGGATGAGAGTGACGCAGAGACTCTGGCGGCCGTGGCGCGCAACCGCCTCCTCGCCGCGCCTGACGGGGAGGAGGGTGGGCTGCTCAGAGCTCTCGCGGAGCAGGCCGCAGGCGCCTATGACCGGCGCGGGGCAACCGATGTGCGGCGCCGTGAGCTTGAAGACTTCTGGTGGGCAGGCATTGCCTCCCGCCCCGCGCCAGCTGTGGTGAAGGACGCAGGCATCTGGGCAGACCCGGGTGAGCGCGCACTGAGGATCCTCTCGGCCGGCTGGCTGGACAGAGAAGGCGTGGTGCGTGAGGACCGCATCCCCACGTCCCTGTGGGACACATACACGGCTCAGTTCGCCCGCTTGCCTGAGCTCATGTCCACGCAGACTCTGGACGAAACCGATGCCCTCGCTGCCGAGCTGGAGGCTGAGGGGAAGATACTTCACTGCGCCACCACACGCTTCTGTGTGCCGCTCTTTCACTCGCTGCAGGCGTCGACGCTCGGTGCCAACGGGCGCGTCCTTGAGCTCTACCAGCGCGCGCAGCGCGCCCTGCTGAGCGACCCGACGGCGGTGAACGCCATGTACCGGGGGTTCTCGCCAGCAGCGTTCCTGGTCGCCACTCTCGATGCCGTCGCCACGCCAAGCGTGGCGTGGTCGCAGATCAACGAGGTCATCGCAGATGAGGATGATTTGCGTCAGTGGACTGGTGGCTCTGATGCCAGGATTCACTTCGCTCAAGCGGAGATCGCCGCCCACCTGGGCGATCTGGAGGGGCTTCGCGAACACAGCGAGCGGATGTTCGCCCGCCTAGCCGCCGACGAAGAACCTTTTGATCGGAACATCCTTGACATCGTCGCGATCCAGCGAACGGCGCTGACTCTCCCGGATATCGCAGAGTCGGCGGCCCTCCGGGTCGCAGAAGCGGGCAACGAGCAACAGCGTCGCGGCGCTGCCGGCTGGCTGTGCTGGATGCGGGTTCGCGACGGCGACCGTTCCGGCGCGACCGACCTTGCTGCGCTCCTCGAGTCCATCGGCGGCGCCGTCTCGGAGATCGAACATCTGCCCGGCTGGGCGCTGCTCGAGGGCCTGGCAGAGGCGGGGATCGATCTGGTATCGGTCGTCGATGCGCTGCTCGAGGAGGCCACAACGGACGACTTCACCGAAATCGAACTCTTCGCCGCCGCGAGCCGCGTGTTGCGGGACCACGCACCGGAGGATCCGCGCGGACCGCAACTGCAAGACTTCGTGGAGGATCTGGCGCGTGGTCTGGACGAGCGCAACGGCAATCACAGGTGGAGCTCGCATCTACGAGACCGTTGGCTTGGCGAGGACCGAATCTTTGGGGCACAGGCATGACAGACGAGCGTTTCCTGGTGGACCTGCGAGGGCTGGTCGACATCCTGTCCCACCACCTGTACTCCAGCCCACGGGTCTATCTGCGCGAGCTCATACAGAACGCGAGGGATGCGGTGATCGCTCGGCACGAGCTCGCCCTGGACTCACCGGAGGAGATCACCATCGCCGTCGATGAGGGCTCGGGCGCAGTGGTCGTCCGCGACCAGGGCATCGGCCTCACCGAAGAGGAGATGCGTGACGTGTTGGCGACGATCGGCGCCTCGAGCAAACGCGAAGACTTCGCTCAGACCCGGCGCAAATACCTGGGGCAGTTTGGCATCGGGCTCTTGTCTTGCTTCCTGATCGCGGACCGTATCGAGGTGCGGTCCCGCAGCGCGCGTACCGCAGACGCGCCCACGATCAGCTGGGTGGGGAGCGCGGACGGCACGTTCACCATCCGCGCCGCCACCGAACCCCTGGCCGAGCCGGGGACGGAGGTGCGCGTGCAGGCCCGGCCGGATGACCGGGAATGGACGCACCCGCATCGGGTGCGGCTGCTGGCCGAACGCTTCGCGGGGCTCCTCGATCTGCCCGTGGTGCTGCACCGCGGACCGGAGTTGCCCACTGAAGTGATCAGCCAGCGGACTCTGCCGTGGCAGGGCAGTGCCCGGGAGATGGAGGCTTGGTCGCAGCGCGAGTTGGGTTTCCGCCCACTCGCCATCCTGCCGATCGCTGTGCCAGCGGCGGGGGTGCAAGGGCTCGCGTTCGTCGCAGGTAGCCCGGGTCAGGTCGGTTCGCTTCGGGGCGACACCGTCTATTCCAGGGGAATGTTCGTCACCGACAGCAGCGTGCAATTGGTGCCCACGTGGGCGTACTTTGTGCGCCTCGTCATCGACGCCGGCGATTTGCCCCTCACAGCGTCCCGTGAGGCCCTTCAAGATTCGGCCACGGTCGACGCTGTCAAGGAACAGATAGGGATGCAGATCCGCGAGGGCATCGAGCGGTTCGCCGCAACCGATCCGGCCGGTTTCGCGAGGTTCCTAGACGTGCATGCCAAGGGACTGATGGCGATGGCCGTCAGCGACGACGACATGCTGGAGCTGGTGTCGCAGAGCGTGCAGTGGGAGACCAACCAGGGCGACCAGACGCTGGTGCAGATGCGGCGAAGTGCGGAGTCGGTGCAGTACACCACCTCGATGACCGACTACACGGCCTTTGCTCCGCTTCTCGCCGCGCGCGGGACTCTCCTGGTGAACGCCTCCTATGTGTATGGACACGAGATCATGCGACGTCTGGTGGAACGCCCACTCCGAGGGGCTCGCTTGCGCGCCTTCGATACAGGCCGATTCGTCGATGAGCTGTCGCGGCCCCTCGCCGGTGACACCGCCGCACAGTTGCTCCAGGAGCAGGCGGGACCGGTGCTGCGCCACCTCGGCGTCGCGCTAGACCTACGTGAATTCGCGCCCGTCACCGTGCCCGTGCTGTACGTCGGTGCGAGCGGGAACCCGGACTTCGACTACCTCGGTGACGGCCACACTGACGGCGATGACGCCTGGGGCGAGCTCCTCGGAGAGCTGGTCACCCCAGCTGGGCCAGTCGCCACGTCGGGGCCACGCCTGATCGTCAACGTCGGCAGTACATCGGTGCGCGCACTGGGGAGGATCACGGATCGCGCGCTCCGCGAGGAGGCCATCGCCGGCCTCTACGTCATCGGCCGGCTCACCGCGGGTGAGCGACTCCAGCCGGAAGATGCGGTGCTCCTCAACCGGGCCTTGCAGGCGCTGTTGACGGCGGCGGGCGCCGGCGGCGGTGAGTGAAGGACGGGCCGCCTCAAACCGCTGCCCCTGCGATGCGGGCGTTTCGTCCCGCTGCGGGAACTACGCGAGCAGGTGAAGTTCGCGCAACACCTGGGACACTCTGGCGCGCTGGTGTGCATCCAGCCCCTGGATGGGCAGCGGCAGGCTCCGGCGCGGCGCCAGGCCCAACTCCTCGGCGATAGCCGCCGTCACCCGCAGGCTCCCGCCCTCGCGGGCGAAGAGCTCCCACAAGGGCCCCAACTCCTCAGAGAGGTCCAGGCCCTCCTGGTGGCGCCCCTCCTGGACGGCCCGTGTGATGCGCAGCGCGGGCTGGGGTAGCGTCCCGGCGATGACGGAGTACCAGGCGTCGCAACCGGCCACCAGGCCCGCGGCGGCGACCGAGTCACCGGAGACCCCCAGGCTCACGTGCCGGGGAATTATGGCACGAATCTCTTGCACACGCGCCCGCGCCGCCTCCGGATCGGCGGGCACCGCGGCCCGCTCATCCGGGCGTAGATAGGCGTAGGAGCCCGTGGAGCCCAGCGCGGTGACGGGGTCCTTTCATCTAAGACTCAGCCCACGATAGGGGCGCAAACATGCTTTCGGAAAGGAATCTCTGGCCTTTGCGGCGCGCTGATCTCCTTCCTCTCAGGCGGTGATGGTAGTTTCATGCGCGTGACCTCCAGTGATTTTCGCACCCGCCCGCTCGACGAACGCGGCAACATCGTGGCCCAAGACGGCACGCTTGACCAGCGCGCGCATGTCGCCTTCGCGGGGCGCAACAACCGCCTAGTGATTGACGGTCAGGTGCGCCTGGACAAGGTCACCATCCGCTTTCGGGGAGACAACGCGCAGGTCACCATTGGCGCCCTTGCCCCGGGTGAACGGCTCAGCCTGGACCTCTCCGTGGCGGACGGCGCCAAGATCGAGATCGGCGCGAACGTGACCACGGAGAAGGTTCTCACGGTCGCCACGACGGACGGTGCGCACGTGCGCATCGGCGCCGGCTCCCACCTGGGCAACAACGTGAGCATCGTGGCAGATGACTCCCGCCGCCTTGGCCCCCGCCAGGACGAGCGCAGAAACGACGTCACGATCGGCGCCAACGTCTGGATCATGCGGGCCACCGAGGTCCGTGCTGGCGCCAACATTGGCGACGGTGCCGTCTTGGAAATGGTGCCGCTCGTGGATGATGAGCTCCCCGCCGGGATGCTGGTTCGCGGGCTCCCCGCGACCGCCGTGCGTCCGGTGACCTGGGACCCCGAGTCCCTCACCGCCTCCCGCTGAACGCGGCGGACCGCGGTCCCGACCCAAGAAAAACTGTGCCCGACGGCGACGCTCACGTCGCGCCGTCGGGCACAGTTTTTTTGGTGGTGACGAAGCAGACTCCGCTAGGAGTAGTCCGCGTCCCCGCCCAGGCTGCCGCGCCCGTAGGTGCGCATCTGTTGCAGGCGCCGGCCCAGTGAGGCCCGGCGGTGCTGGTCCTCCCCCGCCGTCTTCTCGATGTGATCGCGGCCAAAGGTCCACAACAGCAGGTCATCCAGCAGCCGGTCGGGGCCCGGAGAGTAGCGGTGATCAAGGGCGGCGCGCACGTTCGTAATGGTTTGGGCGTCCAGCAATTCCACCAGCTCACGCGCCGTGAAGATGCCGTGAGCGTGAAGCAGCTCAAGCGCCCAATCCCAGTCGTTGTCCGTCTTGCGATCAAGGTGTGGCCACAAGGTGCGCCACACCTCCCCCACGCGCTCCGGCGAGAGTTCCTCGCCGCCAACGCCCTGGGCGTCCCAGTAGGAGCGGATCAGGGCGTGGCGCTCGTCAATGTCGGTGAACACGCCCTCCACCGACTCAAGCATGGCAGCGGAGGCCGTGAACTGGCGATCAAGCGCGGGGCTCCAGGCGCGCGGGTCCTTGCGCTTAAAACGGATGTCGTGCTCAATCTCGCTCCAGGCGTGGGCCAGGATGGTGCGGATCTGGACCTCAAAAACGAAGGGCAGCTCCGAGCGGGGGTGGCGGGCCAGGAAGGCGTCAACCACCTCATCGTGGCGCGGGCGCAGCACCAGGTGACGGCTGGAGTAGCCGTAGGTCCCGGACTCCAGCGAGCCAATGTCCTTCTCACGATCCGAGCGGCAGTAGAAGGGCCCGCGGCGGCGCTTAATGACCGCGGCCGCCTCGCGGACATCCCGGGGCAGCTTCACAATCACGCGGACGCCCACCAGGTCATGCAGGTGGGAGACCGGATCGGGGAACTCCAGTTCCAGCTCTTGAGCGTCGTCCTGGGAAAAGACGGTGCGGGAGGCCTTTTGGCGAAAGGACTCCACGGACTTGCTGCGGGCCGTGACGAACAAGGGGACCACATCGGAGCCCTCAAACAAGTCCGCCACCTCGCGGCGCAGGTGCTCGGTGACCTCTTCCAGCTCGGGGCGCAGTGCTCGGTAGTCATCCACCGAGGACGCCACTCGACTCTTGAGTGCCTCGTCTAACTGCTTCCATGCCTGAGCCATGAGGCCCCCCTTCTGCCGCGTTGGCGCCCTCTTGGCCGCTTGTCAGGTTATCAGCGTGACGGCAGCGGACGCGATGTCATGGCGCCGCCGGATTCAGGACGCCGGGCTGCGGGGCGTGCTCCGCGCGTCGGCGGGTTGGGCCACCAGCGGGCGCAGGGCGATGCTCTCCGACTCCGTGGGGCCCCGCCACAGCGCCTTCAGGCTAAAGCGGTGGAACATGGCCCGTTGCGAGGGGGCAAGGATGAAGAGGAAGACCCAGGCCAGCCCGCCGATCGCCAGGGCGGTGAGCTTGATGACGGTGACGTTGACCCATTCCGGCAGGGAGAGCTGATCCACCAGGCAGTAGAAGGCCAGGAAGGCCGAGCCGGCCAGCAGGATCTGCTCCCACGGCCCGTGCCAAGCGCGCCAGGCGGCAAAGAAGGGCAGCACCCAGAACAGGTACCACGGCTGGATCACCGGGTTCATGATCACGGCGAGCAGGAGCACGCAGCCCGTCTGCCACACCGGGGAGGTGCGTGGATGGCGCAGCGCAAGCCAGAAAGCGGCGCCAATGGCCACCACCTTGCCAAGTGAATAGACCACGGACTGCACGGCTGACCCGGCGGCGGGTCCGGCCACGAGCGCAACCAGGGCGCCCAAGCCAAGGCCCAACAGTCCGTAAGGGGCAAACGGGAACGCCGCTCCGCCCTGGTCCATCATGGCGCCAATCCACCCAAACCAGAGCCCGGTCATCCCGCCGAGCACGGCCAGCACGCCGCCGACCACCACCCCGGTCACGCCCCACGCTAGAAAGCGGGCGCGCCAGGTGGCGTTGGTCCCCACCAGGGCAAGACCCACGGCGGGAAGGGCAATCACCATGATGGGTTTAATGGCGATGGCGGCCGCGACTAACAGGATGGCTGAGGCGCGTTTTTTGTGCAGCGCCGCAGTGAATCCGGCGAGCATCAGGCCCACCATGATGGAGTCGTTGTGGGCGCTGGCGACCATGGAATAGATGAAGAGCGGGTTCGCCAACACAATCCACACGGCCCAGCCGGCGTCCGTGCCGTGGGAGCGGGCCAGGCGCGGAAGGGTGACAAGGCAGAGCAGGACTCCGGCGCATGCCAGGAGCCGGAAGAGGACCACGTAGATCTCTGGCCGCCACGCCGAGATGGCCGTGACGCCCTCTGCGATCAGCAAGAAGAGAGGGCCGTATGGCGAGGAGGACTGCGCCCACAGCCCGTCCGAGCCCTGCGCCAACCAGCCGGGCATCTGCCCCACCACGTCGTGGTACGGGTCCTGACCCAGCATCAGGAGCCTGCCCTGCGCGGCGTAGGAGAAGACGTCGCGGCTCATCACCGGGAAGGAGACAAGCCACGGGGCAGACCAGATCAGCACCGCGCGGGTGGCAAGTTTCAGGCCGCCGGCGCCCCTGATGTAGCGGCCCATTTGAGTCCAGGCCCACATGAGCGCGATGGCGCTGAGCACCAGGACAACGGCGCACACGAACAGGCCGATGTCATTGACGCGCAGCGGGCGCAACACACCGGCCGTGGCGAAGATGGAACCCTGCGCGCTTGGCATGAACCCCACGCCCCACGAGGCGATGGTGCCAAGCACCGAGGCCAGCACGCCACAGATCAGGGCACCGCGCGGCGTCGTGCCGTACACCAGCGGGCGCGGCAGGCGCATCAGCGCCCTGCGCAACCGCTCGACGGCGTTGGCGGGCGGATGCGCGCTGGCGCGGGTCACCGCTTGGCCTCGCGGCGCCTGGCAAAGGGCCGCTTGCGGGGCAAGAGCGCCTGGATAGAGGCCTTGGTTGGCTTGGCCGCCAGGACCAGGAGGGCCGCGCAGCCGATGGAGACGCAGACGGAGATGACCTGAAGAATCGCCTTGTAGTCGGCCACGAACTGCCACACGAAGAGCTGGTCAGAACATCCAAGCGCAACAAAGAAACCGACGGTGACGACCACCCAGAGGCTTTGCCAGTCATCGCGAATCCCGGTCGCGGCGAAGAAGGGCAGGAGCCACAACAGGTACCACGGGTGAATCACGGGTGAGAGCACCACCAACGCTGTGAAACCGATCAGCATGCGTTGGACCAGGCGGCTGTAGCTACCGCGGAAGAGCAGGTACACAATCACCACGACAGCGACCAAGCGGCCCAGCATTTGGACGGCGGGCAACACCCAGGCCGAGTCAAGCTGCAGCACGGTCAGGACGCCGGCAAAGAAGAGGACGAGCAGGCCAAGTGGTGCGTAATTGACCATGTACCCGCCGCCGGAGGTCAGCGTGGCCTTGACCCAGCCAAAGCCGAAGCCGCCCGGCAGACCCATGATCGCGAGCATGCCCAATGCCAAGGCTGCCGAATACACCCAGTAGCGGATGCGCCGCGGCCACGAGGAGCCCTGCCCGGCCCAGAGCAGGCCAAGGAAGGGGAGCATCACGATGGTGATGGGTTTGATGCCGATGGAGAGCACCAAGAGGAAGACCGCGAGCACGCCCCAGCGCCGAGCAGCGAAGTAGGTGGCAGCGACGGCCAGTCCGACCATGAGCGCGTCGTTGTGCGCGCTGGCGATGAAAGAGAGCAGGAAGAGGGGGCTTGCCGCGGTGATCCACACGGCGCGCTGCGGGTTGACCCCGTGAAGCGCGGCGAGCTTGGGCAGAAAGACCAGCACCAGCGCCATGCCGGCCCACGCCAGCAGGCGGAAGGCAAAGACCCCCGCCTCCGTATTGGTGCCGGTGAAGTGAACGATGGCGGCAGCCATCCAATAGAAAAGCGGGCCGTAAGCCGTTTGTGAATCCGCCCAATACGCATCTGCGCCGAGCTGCAGCCAGTTGTTGATGGAGGAAATGGACTGCTCGTAGGGGTTCCCGCCGGCCAAGACAATGCGTCCCTGGCCTATGTAGGCAAAGACATCCCGGCTAAAGATGGGAAGGGCAATCATCATGGGCAGGGTCCAGAGCACCATGGCCGTGACCGTTGGCTTGATGGAGCCGGTCCACGGCTTCAGCTCGCGACCCAACCGCAACCAGGCCGCGACCAGCATCCAACAACCCAGCGTTAACAGGACCGTGACGGTGATGAGGCCGGGCAGCTCCGTGCGCCAGGGGATGAGCCACTTCCAGCGGTTCACGGGTGAGCTGGGGGCAAGCCAACCCACGCCAAAGGATCCGCAGAGCACCAAAATGGACCCAACAAAACCAAACAGGAGGGTGCCAAGGTGGGGCCGGAGGGCCGATCCAACGGCCTGAGTCGCGGGTGCCGCGTCACTCATGGTTAGCGTCCCTTTCACACGGCCGCACAGAACTCGCGACAGCCTAGCATCGGGGCCTTGTGGAGCCTTGGAGGTGCCTGCGGGCATGCCTGAGTGTTGGGGGGAAAGCCATGCTGGGGAGAGCGGCTCCGCCCAGGTTCGCGCCCGTGGCGGTAACCTGACGAGGTGACTTCTACTAACGATGCCCTGGTCTGGATTGACTGCGAGATGACGGGTCTTGACCTGTCCAAGGACGCCCTGATTGAGGTGGCCGTGATCATCACGGACGCCGAACTCAACACCCTTGGCCCCGGCCTGGACGTGGTGATCAAGCCGGAGCCGGCGTCCCTGGAGCAGATGAATGACTTTGTGCGGAACATGCACGTCACCTCCGGGCTGCTGGAGGAGCTTCCTCATGGCCTCACCATGGAGGCGGCCACGGCGCAGGTGCTGGAGTACATCAAGGGCTACGTACCCCAGAAGGGCAAGGCGCTGCTGGCCGGTAACTCGGTGGGCAACGACAAGAACTTCTTGGAGCGGGACATGCCCGCCGTGATTGAGCACCTGCATTACCGCATCATCGACGTGTCCTCCATCAAGGAGCTCTCCCGGCGCTGGTACCCCAAGGCCTATCGCAACGCACCCGCCAAGACCGGGAACCACCGTGCCCTTGGCGACATCCAGGACTCCATCGTGGAGCTGCGCTACTACCGCAGCGCGGTCATGGTGGCGGGGCCCGGCCCCGACGCCACGGAGGCGGAGAGCATCGCCGCTCAGATTCCGCGCGACTGAGCTGTGACGGGGGCCTCACGGGGGCACCCCATGGTCAGGACCACGGCAAAGATCGTGTAAGCTTATTCCTGTTGCCGGGGCGCAAGCCGGGCAACATCTTCAGGGCTTTGTCCTGACGATGGTGGGTATAGCTCAGCTGGTAGAGCGTCTGGTTGTGGTCCAGAAGGTCGCGGGTTCAAGCCCCGTTACTCACCCCAAGCAAGAAGGCCGGTTCCCTCGGGAGCCGGCCTTCTTCGTGTCACCGATGAATCAACCCACCGCTTGCTTCACTAGCTCCGCCAGTGCGGCCAGCGCGGCGTCGCTTGGCTCCAACAGCGCGTAGGACGTGCCCCACAGGCCACTTGAGTCATCCAGCGCGGCCTTGGCGCTGAAACCGAAGGTGGAATAGCGCTCCTTGTCCATCTGCCCGCTGCGGAAGAAGCACACCACCTTGCCCTCCAGCGCGTAGCCGGGCTGGCCGTAGTAAAGCTTCGGAGCAAGCGCCGGCGCCGCCTCCAGCACCAGCGCATGGACCCGTTCTGCCAGCCGCCTGTCCTCGTCCGGCATCTGCTCCAGCTTGGCCTTCACATCCGCCGCGTCCGCCGCCGCTTTGTCGGCTTCGCGGGATCGGCGGGCCTGTGCCTTGAGCTCTGCGGCCCTCTCCTTCATGGCCTCACGCTCCTGAGCGGAGAACCCGTCCGTGTCCTTCTCACTTTTGCTTGCCATGCGGATCTCCTTGTGGGATGGGGTGGGTGGTGGTCGGCGTCACTACGCTTCCCAACCTACCGGCGGATCCGGACTCCGTTGCCCTCCCCCACGTGGACCTACCGCTAAGCTAGTGCGGTGCCTCTGGCGCCTGAGCAGATCGGCGCCAGCCCGGCCGAGCCCGGCCACAGCGGGCGCTGATCAGCACCACCGAACCCCCAGGAGTGATCGTGACCGTCCGCCCCATCGTCACCTACGGCGAACCCGTGCTGCACCAGCGTGCCGCGGAGGTCACCACCATCGACGACGAGGTGCGCACGCTCGTGGCGGACATGATGGAGACCATGGACGTCGCCAACGGCGTGGGCCTCGCCGCCCCGCAGGTGGGCGTGGGCCTGCGCATCTTCACGTTCCGCTACGAGGACCACGAGGATGAGGCCCCTACCAGCGGCGTCCTGATCAACCCGCGTCTCACGCTCTCCAAGATCTCCGGGGCGGCTCCGGATCCGGACGAACATTCCGAGGGCTGCCTCTCCGTCCCGTCCCTTGATTTCCCGCTGCAACGCGCCGACTACGCGCGTGTGCAGGGCCTGGATCTGGACGGCAACGAGGTGGACTTTGAAGCCCACGATTGGTTCGCACGCATCATGCAGCACGAGTACAGCCACTTGGACGGCAAGCTCTACGTGGACATGCTGGATCCCAAGTGGACCAAGCGCTGGAAGAAGACGCAGAAGAAGGAGGGCCTGAACCGGCCCGGTCATACCTGGATGCCTGGCGTGGACGCCGATCCGTTCGGCCACTGAGCCCCAGGAGCGTGGCCCACACCCACGCAACAAACAAAGATCCCCTCGACGCCACCGGGCGTCGAGGGGATCTTTGTTAGATCAGTGAAGCTCAGCGCACGGCAGGAACCGCAACCGGGTGGGTCCCCGCCATGGTCTCCATGACGCGCACCACCTGGCAGGAGTAACCAAACTCGTTGTCGTACCAGACGTACACGACCACGTGGTGGCCGTCCGCGGAGACGATCGTGGCGCGGCCGTCAACGATGCCTGCCCGGCGGGATCCCACGAAGTCGGTGGAGACCACCTCGGGGGAATCGATGTAGTCCACCTGGCGGTGCAGCTCGCTCGTCAGGGACACGTTGCGCAGGAAGGTGTTCAGCTCCTCCACAGACGTGGCCTTGTCCAGGGTCAGGTTCAGGATGGCCATGGAGACGTCCGGGGTGGGGACGCGGATGGCGTTGCCCGTGAGCTTGCCCTGCAGCTCCGGGAGGGCCTTGGCCACGGCCTTGGCCGCGCCGGTCTCCGTGAGCACCATGTTCAGCACGGCGGAGCGGCCTCGGCGCTCACCCTTGTGGAAGTTATCGATCAGGTTCTGATCATTAGTGAAGGAGTGCACGGTCTCCACGTGGCCCACCTGCACGCCGTACTCATCGTTGAGCGCCTTGAGCACGGGGGTGATGGCGTTGGTGGTGCAAGAGGCTGCGGTCACGATGCGGTCCGCCTCCGCAATGTCGGAGTGGTTCACGCCGTGCACAATGTTCTTGAGCTCGCCCTTGCCCGGCGCCGTGAGCAGCACGCGGGAGACACCCTTGGCGGTGAGGTGCTGGCCCAGGCCATCGGCATCGCGCCAGCGGCCCGTGTTATCCACCACAATGGCGTCGTTGATGCCGTAGGAGGTGTAGTCCACGGTGGTGGGGTCATTGGAGTAGATGACCTGGATCAGGGTTCCGTTGGCCTGGATGGTGTTGTACTTCTCATCCACGACGATGGAGCCGTCGAAGGGGCCGTGCACGGAGTCGCGGCGCAGCAGCGAGGCGCGCTTGAGCAGGTCATCCTCGGAGCCCTTGCGGACCACGATGGCGCGCAGGCGCAGGCCGTAGCCACCGCGCTCAATGAGGATGCGGGCCAGCAGGCGGCCGATGCGACCAAAGCCGTAAAGGACAATGTCGCGAGGCTCTGCTGCGGTGGCGCCGCTCTGGCCCACGGCCTCCCCCAGCTCGGTCTTCAGGAACTCGGTCAGGTCGCCACCGGCGGCCTTGGCCTTCTTGTTCAGCCGGGCCAGGTCCACAGAGACCGCGCCAAGATCAAGGGTGTTCAGTGCCTCGATGAGGGCAAGCGAGTCTGCGGGTTCCATCTCCACGCCATCGATGTGGCGGACCACGCGGTGGGCCTTCAGGATGTCCACGGCGGACTTGTTAATGAGCTTGCGACCGTAGATCGAGGTCACCACATTGTTGTTGCGGTACAGACGGCCGATCAGCGGGATCATGGTCTCGGCCATGCCCTCGCGGGCGCTCCACTCAGCGAGGGCTTCTTCGGTCTGCTGGGTCACTACGTCTCCCTGGAAAATCCGTGGGCCGGTTACGGCCGCATGATCCACGGTGGCCCCATTGCACACCGCGGGTGCACGTCGGTTTGGGAGGCGAGGCTCCTTCGCGACGCACCGCTGACCATCTTACGTGCCGCGGCCCGCACGGACGTGCAGGCGGTGGTGAGGTCTGTCACCGAGCGGAGTGCCCGACGGCGTGTGTGGGGGTCCGTGCCGGCGGCGCGGGGCACCACGGGGAGAAAAAGGGATGGGCCGACCTGTGAGCCGGGTTCTGGCTTCGCGCGCGGTCACCCGGCGCGAGAGACGATCATCTATCTAGGGCCACCGTTGCCGATGGCCTCAAGCGGCCTACCCAGCGCCTCGGGCGAACAGCCCTCAATCAGCGCCTGTCTGGCCTTGCTCCAGGTGGGGTTTACCTAGCCGTCCCGGTCACCCGGGACGCTGGTGGTCTCTTACACCACCGTTTCACCCTGACCTGCCCTGAGGCAGGCGGTCTCATTTCTGTGGCACTAGCCTGCGGGTTACCCCGAGTGGGCGTTACCCACCACCCTGTTCTGTGGAGCCCGGACTTTCCTCGGGCCGCTTGCGCGGCACGCGATCGTCCAGTCGACCCATCCGCGCTCTATCCTACCGCCGCCGCGTCGTCGGGCTGTGCCATCGCCGCCATCGCGGGGAGGGGCAGCTTGCGCGTCTGGGCCAGGCGGAGGATCGCCGCGGTCATCCCGGCGCCAAGGTCCGCTGCCCCGGCGGCACTGGGGTGCAGATTGTCCACGCGCTGATCGGTGCGGGCCCACTTGCCGTAGTTGTCCCCGCTGGTCGCCAGTCGCAGAGTGGGCCACGGATCAATCCAGCCCCACCCCACATCCGATGCCGCCTGGAACAGCTCTTGGTTCCATGCCAGCAGGCGGGCACCGGTCAGGATGCCGTTCATGGGCCCCACCGCCACCAGGGTCGCGGCGCGCGGCCGAGTCTCTGCCGGGAGCGAGTATTGGAAGGTGCGAATCTGCTTGAGCATGGTGGGGACGGAGCTTTTCTTGAGCAGATCATTGGTGCCAAAGAAGTACACCGAGAGGTCAGAGGTCGGAGTGCCAACCCGCATGGCCGTGAGTTCCGCCGCGGTGGCACCGTTTCGGGCGGCCCCGCCCACCCAGCGCATGCCGGAGCCCAGGTGTCCAAGCCATGACGTGGTGGGCGCCTTGCCCACCACCAGGTCGCTCTGCCCGCCGCGGGTGATGGAGTCGCCGTACACGAGCAGGCGCAGGGGCGCCTTGTTGGGATCCGGCGGCGGGACAACGTCCGCTGCGCTGGACGGCGTGGACGCGGGCTGGGTGCCTGGGGCGTCCTTGGTGCCGGGGCCAGGGGTTGCGACGCACCCGCTCAGGGCCAGCGCCGCGCCTCCCCCCGCGCCGAGCAGGAGGCCGCGTCGGGACAGCGAGGAGCCCGGAGTAGAAAGGGAAGGAGTGGGAGTCACAGGGGTATTTCACCAGATTTCGCGCGCACTTGACCAGATATAGCGATAATCTGGGGAAAGGTTGGCCCGGAATGTTCCGATTCGTGACGCCTGCGCCGCCCCACTTAGGCTGGGGGCGTGCTGATCCTTTTGCCGCCCTCTGAGGGCAAAACGCGTCCCCAGGCGGGCTCCCCTGTGGACCTCGAGTCCCTGACTTTCCCTGAGTTGGCCCAGCACCGCGAACACATCATGCGCGCGCTCTCCGAGGTCTCCGCCCAGCCGGACGCCATGACGAGCCTCGCCGTCGGCGCGTCCCTTGAACCGGAGGTCCGCGCCAACGTTGATCTGCATCAGGCGGCTGTGGCCCCAGCCCACTCCATTTACTCCGGGGTGCTTTACGACGCGCTGGGCTTTGGCAGCCTCACCCCCACCCAGCGGCGCAAGGCCGCCCAGAGCGTGGTGGTGATGTCCGGTCTGTGGGGCGCGGTGGGCTTCGGCGATCCCATCCCCGCGTATCGCCTGTCCATGGGCGTTGACCTGCCAGGCGTGGGCAAGTTGGCCGGCTGGTGGCGGCCCCGGCTCAAGGAAGCACTGGATCAGCGCGCGGCTGGCCAGTTGGTGATCGACTGCCGCTCCTCCACGTATGCGGCCGCCTATAAGGCACCGGCCGAGTCCACGGTTGCCGTGGACGTGGTGCAGGAACGTGGAGGCACCCGCAAGGTGGTGTCCCACTTCGCCAAGCACACCCGCGGCCAGCTGGTGCGCCATCTCCTGGGTCTGCGCGGGCCCGGACCGCGCTCGGCAACCGAGCTGCTCTCGAGCGCGCAAACGGTGTGGCCCACCACGGAATTGGTCCCGGCCAGCAAGAACAAGCCCGCCCGGCTGATCATCGTGCTCCCGGAGGATCACTCCTTCGCGACCAGCTCCACCTCGTAGCCGTCCGCGTTCTCCAGATACGCCGCGTAGTAGTTTGGGCCGCCGGCCCAGGGGTGGGCATCGCTGAAGAGCAGCTCCCAGCCCAGCTCCGGTAGTTGCTCGACGACGCGATCCACGTGAGCGCGTGTGCTCAGTTCCAGCGCCACATGGTTCACCCCCGGCGCCTGCCGCTCATGGCGCGCACCGCGCACATCGGGTCCGGACTCAAGCACCAGGTATCCGGCGCCAAGCTCGTAGCGGCGCCCGCCCTGCCACTCCTGCGTCATGGCGCAGCCAAGGGCCGCCAGGAGCCGGTCCCACGTGTCGCCCGTTTGCGGCGGTCGGGGAACCCAGATCTCCAGGTGGTGCAGGCTGGGCCCTAGTTCCACTCCGGGTCCCGCACCAGAATCACGCCGGAATCCGGGCAGAACACCACCAGGTCCGCCGGAGCCCGCTTGATCTCCGCCAGGTCTCCCGCGGCCAGGGCCAGGCCGGAGCCCTCAGAGGTGCCGTGGAAGAGCCGGGCCACCCCTGCGCCGCGCTTGGCCAATGTGGTCTCGAAGAGGGCCAGGAGATCCGCGGGAATGCCGTCCGCGGCGGCCGCTCGCTGGCCGCGGACCTGCTCCAGCTCGGCGTCGAGTTCCGCGACCTTGGCCAGCACCCTGGCCTGCACCGCTTCCTGTGCCTCCGTGGCGGCCGCTGTGGCCGCGCTGGCTGCAGCGTGGGCCGCAGCCGCGGATTCCGCCGTCTCCATGGCCTCCATCTCCAGGTCATCCAGCTCTGTCTGCTTCAGGGTGAGCGCCTCGATCTCGCGCTGCAAGCCTTGCAGGGTGTTGGCGCCTGACTGGCCGCTGATGAGTTGGGCCTCGTCCTTTTTCATGCGCGCCTGCACCTGCACGGACTGGGCCGTGAGCGCCGCGACAGCCGCGTCCGCCTCGGCACGCAACGCCGCGGCGTCGTGCTCTTCGCTGGTGCGCTGCGCCACGACCGCAGCCGAGGCAGCGAGTTCCGGGTCCTTTTGTGCCTCGAGCTTGTGCCGACTCAGCGCGCGCAAACGCGATTCTTGCGCCTGCACATCCAAGAGGCGGCGCTGATCGGCGGGTGCTGCTGTAGTCATGATGCCTCCAAGAAAGGTGTTACCGAGGTAGGTAGAACCGGAATTACGGTACGAGGATAAAGTCCCACGGGTCGGTATTGACACCGCTCACGGCGACCTCCGGCGAGAAGCCCTGGTCCGCGAGCGAGCGGTGCAACGCCCCTGCCGCATCCCCCAGCCACAGCCATTCGGACGCGAAGTGGGACACGTCCACCAGGTACGGGTGCCCGCCCTGGGCCGCCTCGCGGGCCTCACTGGCGGGGTGGTGGCGCAGATCTGCCGTGACGTAAACGTCAGCGCCAGAGGCCCGCACCTCGTCGAAGAGCGAATCCCCTGCGCCGCCGCACACCGCAATGCGGCGGACCAAACCATCCGGATCCCCCGCCACGCGCACTCCCCCGGCTACCGAGGGCAGCAGGGTAAACACCCGCTCGGAAAACTCGGCCAGGGACATGGACCTAGGCAGGTCTCCCACACGGCCAAGGCCCTCGCCAGGCAGGCCATCTGCCGCGGCCGTCAAGGGCTCAGCGTCCTCCACACCCAGGGAGCGGATCAGCACGTCTGAGACGCCCCCGATCGCCGAATCGCCGTTGGTGTGGGCGGTCAGCAGGGCGCAGCCGGACTCGATGAGGCGGTGAACCACCCGGCCCTTGAAGCCATCCGCCGCCACCGCATTGACGCCGCGCAGGAGCAGGGGATGGTGGGTGATCAAGAGGTCCGTGCCCTGCTCCACCGCGTCCTCCACCACCGCCTCCGTGGGATCCACGGCAAAAAGGATGCGGCGCACCTCGCGTTCGGGGCGCCCGGTGACGGGCCCGACGGCGTCCCACGACTCCGCGAGGGCGGCGGGCCAGAGCTCTTCCACGCTGTCCCACACCTGTTGGAGCGTTGGCACCTGATCCTGGGGAGGCTTCTGCATGTCCTCACCGTACCCAGGTGTGGTGCGCGCCGGGAACAGGATGAGCCTGGCCGGCGTTATTGACACTGTGAATGCACAGATCCCCACCACTTTCCCCGGCGTCCAGGAGCAGCCTGAGACGCCCACCGACCCTCAGATCCTGGTAGTTGCGGGCGGATGCTTCTGGTGTCTCGATGCCTGGTACCGCACCGTGCGCGGTGTGTTGCACGTCGAGTCCGGATACACCGGCGGGCACGTGGAGCACCCCAACTACGACTCGGTCTCCGCGGGAGGCACCGGTCACGCCGAGGCAGTCGCGTTGGTGTTTGACCCGGCCGTCATCAGCGAGGACATCTTGCTTGACATGTTCTTTGTGATGCATGACCCCACCACGCTGAACCGCCAGGGGTACGACGTCGGCTCCCAGTACCGTTCGGCGTTATTCCCCCGCTCCGAGGAGCAGGTGGACAGCATGAAGGCCGCCATTGAGCGCAACCAGGCCAACTGGGACGCGCCCATCGTGACCACGATTGAGCCCCTGGCCGACTGGACCGTGGCGGAGCCGGAGCACCAGGACTTTTACGCCAAGCACCCGGATGCCGGCTACTGCCAGGTGATCATCAACCCCAAGATGGCCAAGGCCCGCAAATATTTCGCTTCGTGGCAGGTCCCGGCCTGATCTCGAAGCACGCCCCACTAACCTGAGATCACAGCAGTATCGCGGTGCACGCCGCCCCGATGCGTCCCTGCCCCTCTTGGAAGGATCGTCATGCCCCTTTACGACAACGTCACTCAGGTCGTGGGCCGCACTCCGCTGGTGCGCCTCAGCCGTCTTGATCAGGACCTGCCGGGCAACGTCGCCGTGAAGCTGGAGTTTTACAACCCGGCCAACTCTGTGAAGGACCGCATCGGCGTGGCCATCGTTGACGCCGCAGAGGCTTCCGGGCAGCTGCGTCCGGGCGGCACCATCGTGGAGGGCACCTCCGGCAACACCGGCATCGCCCTGGCCATGGTGGGAGCGGCTCGCGGCTACAAGGTGATCCTGACCATGCCAGAGACCATGTCCTCCGAGCGCCGTGTCATGCTGCGCGCCTATGGCGCACAGATTGTGCTGACGCCGGGCGCGGACGGGATGCGCGGCGCGGTGGAGCGGGCGCAGCAGATTGTGGCCGAGTCTGAGAACGCCATTTGGGCGCGCCAGTTTGCCAATGAAGCCAACCCGGCCGTGCACCGCGCTACCACGGGCCCCGAGGTCTGGGAGGACACCGAGGGCAAGGTGGACTACTTCGTGGCCGGAGTGGGCACCGGCGGCACCATCACGGGCGCCGGCGGGTACCTGAAGGAAAAGAACCCGGACATTCAGATCGTGGCCGTGGAGCCGGCGGATTCCCCGCTGCTCAACGGCGGCAAGGCCGGCCCGCACAAGATTCAGGGCCTGGGCGCCAACTTTGTTCCCGAGGTGCTGGACCGCACGGTGTACGACGAGGTCCTGGACGCGAGCATTGGCGACTCTGTGCGCGTGGCCCGCGCGCTGGGCACCGAGGAGGGCATCCTGGGCGGCATCTCCTCCGGTGCGGCCGTCTGGGCAGCGTTGGAGATCGCGGCCCGCCCCGAGGCCGAGGGTAAGCTCATTGTGGCCGTGGTTCCCGACTTTGGTGAGCGCTACATCTCCACGGTCCTGTACGAGGACATTCGCGGCTGAGACCTCAGCTGCACCCCTTCCAAAGGAGTTCCGTGAGCTTCACCTCACGTCTCAAGGAGGACCTGCGGGCCGCCCGGGAACATGATCCGGCGGCCCGCAGTGACCTCGAGATTGGCTTGGCCTACGCCGGCCTGCATGCCATCTGGGCGCACCGGGTGGCCAACCGGCTCTGGAATGCCTCTCCCCTGTTGCGTTTCCCGGCCCGTTTGGTGTCCCAATTCGCGCGCTTCATGACCGGCATCGAGATCCATCCTGGTGCCACGATTGGACGCCGCTTCTTCATTGACCACGGCATGGGCGTGGTCATCGGTGAGACGGCGGAGATTGGCGACGACGTGATGCTGTACCACGGGGTGACCCTTGGCGGGCGTTCGCTGGCCAAGGTCAAGCGCCACCCCACCCTGGGCAACCGGGTCACGGTCGGCGCCGGCGCCAAGGTGCTTGGGCCCATCTTCATTGGCGATGACTCCGCCGTGGGTGCCAACGCCGTGGTGGTCAAGGACGCACCGGCCAACTCCATCATCACCGGCATGCCCGCCAAGAACCGCCCCCGCGGCGAGGCGGAACGCAAGCCGGCCGTGGACCCCGCAGAGTACATCGACCCCGCGATGTGGATCTAAACGCGACGCGCAACGAGCCGCGGCTGTCCGCGCCGCCCCGGAATCCCGGGTAGCATTGACCCTCGGCGCCTGACGGTGCCGGGGGTCTTTAGCTCAGTTGGTAGAGCACTTCGTTTACACCGAAGTGGTCAGCGGTTCGAGCCCGCTAGGACCCACCCTTTCTGTTGCGGTGTTCGCCGCACTGGTCCCCGCCCGCGCGGTGGAGGCCCCCGCGCCTTACTCGGTCAAGGCGCGCAGCGCCGCCTCGTAGTCCTCGGTAATCTCGATGCCTTTGGTGAAGGTCTGGTTGGCGAGGCATTTGCCGTGGTCGTCGACCCACTGATACATAGCCGCGCAGTCCACGAGCAGGCTGAGGGCTGTGCCCAGGTACGCGCGTGAGCCTTCGTACTGGCCGTGCTCGTTGGTGAGGCGGCGGTCGATGTCGGCGAGGCCGATGCGGTCTTGGTGGCGTTTGAGGGTGTCGAGGTCGATGGCGTCGGCGAAGTGCGCGGCGAGGAGCTTGTCGCTCTCGGGTTCGAGGCGTTTCCTGTTGGCGCTCGGCTCGGCCAACTCGCTCGACTGGGACGCCAGGCGTTCGTCGAATGCGGCCTCGACCTGCGCCACGAGGGCGGTGAAGTTCGCTTCAGTGATGCCGATCTGCTGGTAGCAGTCGGTGACGAGCTGTTCGGCGACGCCGACCGGGACGGCGCGGCAGTGCAGTTGATGCGGCGGCTGGCTCTGCCGGAGTAGGCGTAGCGGACGCCTTGCTTGTTGTTCGGGAAGTCCAGTTGCCTCCGTGACCCGCAGCTTCCGCAGAACAGCGAGCCTTTGAGGTGGTGGTCGTGCTTGCGGCGCTGCTCCGACGCGGTACCCCGCGAATCCAAAAGCGCCTGCACCTGTTGCCAGGTCTCGATGTCGGCCAGCGGCTCATGCGCACCGGGATGCACGGCTCCCTTGTAGAGGACTTGGCCGATGTAGTAAGGATTCCGCAGGACCTCGATTCCTCCGAACTGGTCGTATCTGACTGCCTTGGTCATCGGCGTGTCCGTCACCAGAGCACCGTTCCGGCGTCGTTGAAGAATCCGCCGGTCGGACCGTCGTCGAACAGGGTCGCGAGGTGAATCGCGATGGCCGCACCCTGTCGCGGCGTGCGGGGGCCACTGAAGCCGCTGAGGTCGGTCTCGGTGAGACCGGGACAGCCGCGGTTGATCAGGATGTTGGGATCGCCCAGTTCCTTGGCACATTGGATAGTGATCGCGTTGTGGAAGGTCTTCGAGGCCAAGTAGCCGGCGGGAACCGGACCCATCTCGATGCCGGGTGTGGTGTGCAGTGCGAGCGAGCCGACGCTGCTGGACATATTCAGGATTCGTGGCGAGGCCGAGGCTCGCAGCATCGGCAGCATGGCGTTGGTGACCCCGATGACGCCATTCACGTTGGTTTCCACGACGGCTCGCACGGTCGTGGGGTCGAGCGTGGTCGGTGTCTGCGGCATGCAGCCGGTGATCGCGGCGTTGTTGACCAGAACATCGAGGCCTCCGGCCTGGTCGGCTATCAATTCAGCGGGCGCGACCACACTTGCGTCGTCGGTCACGTCGAGCGGCATCCCGAACGCATCGATTCCGGCCGCGCGCAGCTTCTCCACCGCGGTGTCGCGGCGCCGTTGATCTCGCGCGCCCACACCGATTCACCAGCCAAGCGCGTCCAGGCCAGCGGCTATCTCGTATCCGATTCCCTTGTTCGCGCCGGTCACCAGCGCAATCTTCTGTTCATTCACAATGTCGATCTTGCTGCAATTTCGGGTGTGGCGTCCAAGACTGATCGGGTCAGCGGCGATACCGCACGGGTATTGATCGTGGTCAACACCGGATACGACGAGTTTGTGGAGACTCGGGTGCTGCGCTACTTCGTCGCCGTTGCAGAAGAGTTGCACTTCGGACGGGCGGCGCAACGGCTCACCATGGCGCAACGTCCACTATCTCGAGCCATCCAGCGACTCGAACGGCGGCTCGGAGTCGCCCTGCTACACCGCACCAGCCGCGCGATCTCCCTAACCGCGGCCGGATTAGTGCTTCTGCGGGGGGCCCTGCTCGCCCTCGAAGCGGTCGACGCCGCCGAGCGCCGTGGCCGTCGAGGTGATGCTTTGCGGGCCAGGCCAGCCGGAGAGTTTGCTGCGCAACGGGAGTGCGGACGTTGCTCTGCTCCATCGGCCCTACGACACGACGGCCGGATTCGACACCGAGGACCTACACGCGGAACAGCAGTTCTGGGTCCAGCCTCTCGGGCACCTTCTCGCCGACCGGCCCCATTTGTCGATTGCCGACGTCAATGCCCTGACAGACCTGCCCTTACCGCGCTCCCCGTCCGGATGGAAGCTACCCCGACGGCCCCGGCCCGAAGGTTCGCGACCATGCCCAGCTGACCCAGCTGATCGCGCTCGGACGGGCCTGCGCACTCATGAGTCGCTCCCAGCACAGCTACGCGGGGATCATGCCGTCGTGCGCGTGCCGGACGCACTAGTCGTCACGACCGTCATCGCCTGGCCACCACAGAGCAGATCCCCATCCGTCGCCTGCCTTGCCCGTACGGCGGCACACCTCTAGGCAATACCGTCTGCAAATGCCCCTGGTTGCGCGGCTCGATGCGACCAAGCCCCGCCAAAGTGCCCGTTCAGGTCAGACCCACGCATCTGGCATCTTCCGGAGACCTCCAAGATTCACCACGCCTCTTGCAGACGAGGTTTAGCGCGATCTGACAACAGTCCACGGCGGTCGCGATGGTGCTGCGCTCCCAACATCAGAGAGAATTGCTCTCGTAACCGCACGGCGGTTAGAATATGGCGTCCAATGGGAGATCGGCGGTGGGGTAGATGGCGACGAAGCTGGAATCCGGCGTCGTTAGGATCGCGCACACACGCTCAGGCGGCGAGGATTCCGACGAAGTAGTTGTTGCCGAGCTCGACGCCAGGGGCATCCTTGTGAGCTGGCCACGAGCCCTGGGTTTCGTTGATGCCTTCCGGCTCAACGACGACGGTCGAGAAATCCCAGATCCACTCATCATGCGGGATGGTGATGGATGGCTCACTCTTTCCGAGGGCTACACCTCCGGCGCATCCGTTTCGTCTCTTGGGCACTCTTTGGAGCGCCTTCGCTACAGTCGTGCGATCCACACTGGCGCGCACGAGGTTGACTACGACGGGGTAAACGGGATGACCTCGGAGATCGACGGATTGGCTAAGTGGGCGAAGCGGGTTCCGGTGTCAACGGAGTTGATGCTCGGGGAGAAGGGTAAGCGCATCGAGGGCGTCTCGATTGTGGCGAAGAACTTGAAATCGTTGCCACTAGGGGGTCCGCTCGACCTGCAACTGGAAACTTCGTACAGTCACAACCCCACTCCGAAGGGTGGCGTCTTCACGATCTCAACGGCTCTGTTGGTGCGCACCCGTAGCTCGGAGCTTGAAAGCTGGCAGACGCACCAGCAGACGCACCGAATGATGCAGGACCTCATGTGCCTGGTGTATGGCAAGCCTTGCGAATCGCGCCTGATCTCAGTAATGCGGGAAGATGACCAGGAACAGCTTCCGACAGATGATCGTCGCTTCTGGCGAGATGCGTACCAGCCATCTTTCGGGCGGGCTGTCGAACCTGAATATCAGTTGAACGATAATGACGCGCCTCTCTTCTTCCTTGATGAAGCCGATGCGGATCTTGTTTCGAACTGGTTATCTGAGTATTCGTACTGGTCCCGACCCACCTGGATCGCAATGAGCGCCCTCTTCCATCGCACCCTTCCGGTGGAATCCCGGCTTCTCCAAGTTGCGGTGGCGCTTGAAGCCTTGGGCTACGCCGTCGCCGAAAAAGCCAATCCCGGAAAAAAAGTATCGGGAACGTATGAGACCCTCCTCCAGCACGTTTTTGACTTTCTGGGATATGCGCCAAACGCGGTTGTCGGCAAGGGCGGCGACCCTGACTCCTGGTGCAGTGCCTTCAACACTGCCTACAAGGGAGTGAAACATGCCGACAACGATCTGACGGAAGGACGCGAGGCTTGGACGCGGGCACGGGAGGGCCTGATCCTGATCCGCTGCTGGTTCGCTGCCGCGCTTGGAGTTCCAGATGAAATCGTCACGCAGCGGCTTCGTGAGGGCCGATTCGGAGCCTGATGCTCAGTCTGGCGTCGTCAGTCAGAAGATGCATTTTCCTCGACTTGCAAGAGGCGTGGCGGCTCAGAAGATCGAAACAGGCACTGTCTCTGAGCCCCAGACACGCGACCGAGTGCGTAGGCCCGTTTCGTCGGGGATGAACTTGTCGAAGCTCGACAGAATCGGTGCAGGCGCGAGAGCGCAGTGGACCACTGCGGTCCCGCCACGATCCCAGCGTGGATCAGTGGACGACGATCATCACCGCAGGTATGACGACCAGTGCGGCTCTTCTCGGTGTACTGCTTACCGGAATCCTCACCGCGGGATCGGAGCGGCTTCGGCGTAAAGCTGATGACGAGCGGGAGGAGAAGCGCATTCTTCGCGAGGATGAAGCTGCGAAGGCACGCGAAGAAACACAGGCGCGCGAGGCGGACGCCGCAATCGGCACTGAAATCGCCGAGCTGTTCCTCCAGGGACGGCGCTATGTAGAGAGGTTCGGCGAGGATGGCGACACGGATTTCGACGGCTACTTCGACCGCAAGTGGGACAACGAGCTAGAAGAGCAGCTTCGCATGACAGCGTGGCGCGTGCGAGATGACGAGGCGCGAAGCCGCCTCGTTGCCGTCATGGATGCGCTGTTGGATTACCAGCCGCTGGCACCGCGTAGCGGTTCGGACAGCACCGGACGTTTTGTGGAGCAGTCGATGCTGCTCGGTGCGGAGCTTGCCTTTGCAGTGTCACGAGAGCAGCAGCCGGAGGCGGTGCAAGCCCAGCGTTTCGATGTCTTGAGGCAGACGCTAAAGCACTGGGACGAGTACCTGGAGCGGCAACGCGCGCAACGCGAACGCGATCGTCTGGCGCGAGAGGAAGAAGAGATTCACAGGTACAAGCAGGAGGACTCCGAATTAGATGTGATGGTCGACTTAGCGACGGACTTGCAAGAGGAAGGGGACGCCAGCGAGGGCTGATCTCACCAAACGTAACTCCACCCTCCGGCCACGAGTACTGGCAGCCTCGCTAACGATCTACGACGAGCATCCGAGCCGGGCCGCCTCGGGACCGGCGCGGTCTTCTCCCACGCGGTCATCCGCTGCACCTTGAATCGCTTGACGATCGACATGACGCTCTCGCCTTCCGCACGTGCGGTTCGGATAGCGTCCACTTCCGGGTCCGTCAGTGGTGTTCGGGTACGTCTCATTGGGTTCGACACCACCCGAGGATCGAGCTCGGTCGCCTCGGATGACTCGGTCACGACACCCCGCTTCGCCTGCTCCCACGCGGAACTCAGCAGTTCAAGACGACGTACTTCGTTCGGTTTGGGTCCAGTCAGGTCCACCTTTTCTGTTGCAGTGTTCGCCGCCCTGGTCCCCGCCCGCGCGGTGGAGGCCCCCCCGCGCCTTACTCGGTCAAGGCGCGCAGCGCCGCCTCGTAGTCCTCGGCGTCCCGCGGTTGCTCCCGCGAACTGGAGATGACGCGCGCAACCCTCCCCGCGGCGTCGAGCACAAAGCTCTGGCGCGTGGCGTGCCCGCGCTCGTGATCAAAGCAACCAAAGGCCCGCGCCACGTCCCCGTGCGGCCAAAAGTCGCTCAGCAGGTCAAAGCCCACGCCAAGCCGGTCCGCCGCGTCCCGCAGCGAGTAGCGGTGATCAACCGAGAGCCCGACGACGCGCGCCCCCCAGGCGTCCCAGGCCGGCTGGCGCGCCACGAGCGCCTCCAGTTCCCCCTCACACACCGGGGTGAGCACCAACGGGAAAAAGACCAAGAGCGCGGGCGCGCCAAGGAGATCGTCCCTGCGGACGATCTCGGCGTGTTGGTTGCTCAGCGCAAACGCCGGGGCCTGGCCACCGGCGCGCACCAGGCTCAATTCTTCTTGCGGGGAACCAGCCGGGCGGCCTGCCAGTTGGCAGAGACGCCCTCAGAGGTGGTGGAGTGCAGGCCGGCCGTCGGTGCGGCCTCCTGGATCTCCACCGCGGAGACGTGACCGTCCTCGCCGCGCTTGGGGGTCATCAACCACACCACGCCGCCCTCATCAAGATCCTTGAGTGCGTCAACCAGAGCATCCACCAGGTCGCCGTCTTCGTGACGCCACCACAGCAGCACCGCGTCCGCGACCTCGTGATCCTCCTCATCAAGCAGGGGCTCCCCCGTGACGGTTTCGAGCTCGTCACGCAGGTCAAAGTCCACGTCCTCGTCGTAGCCGAGTTCCTGAACCAGGTCGCCAGCCTTCAGGCCCATACGGCCGGCTGCGCCCTGCTGCGGTGCGATCGCATCGCTCACGGTGGTCATCCTCTTTCCTCGAGACGGTAGCCGCGGCCCAACGGTGGGCCGCGATGTCTACCACCAGACAACACCGTTTCCGGCCTCGTCTCAACACCGAGGGGTGCGACACGCCGATGTGTCAGACCACATGATCTGCAAATCTGCGCTCTGGAGTGGGGGCGATAGAGTGGCGGTGACTCATGCCCCAACGCTCACACGGATGTCCGTGGGGCGCCAGGGCCCCAGTGAATGCCGATCGAGGAGTAGTGGACGTGGCGAACGAAGAGCCCCACATCACCGACATCCGCAGTGGTTTGACCAACCATCTGTCGGATCGGGATCCCGAGGAGACCGCCGAGTGGATCGAATCCTTCGACGGGCTGATCGAGAGCGAAGGAACTGAGCGGGCGCAGTACATCATGCGCTCCCTCTTGCAGCGCGCCGGCGCCAAGTCCGTCCAGGTCCCGATGGTGACCACCACGGATTACGTGAACACCATTCCCGTTGACCAGGAGCCCGTGTTCCCAGGCAACGAGGAAGTGGAGCGCGCCTACCGCAAGTGGATGCGTTGGAACGCAGCCATCATGGTGCACCGCGCCCAGGCCCCCGGCATTGGGGTGGGCGGTCACATCTCCACCTACGCCGGTGCCTCCACGCTCTACGAGGTGGGCTTCAACCACTTCTTCCGCGGCCAGGATCACCCCGGCGGCGGCGATCAGATCTTCTTCCAGGGCCACGCCTCCCCCGGCATGTACGCCCGCGCCTTCATGGAAGGACGCCTCTCCGAAGAGGACATGGACGGCTTCCGTCAGGAGAAGTCCAAGGAGGGCCACGCGCTCTCCTCCTACCCGCACCCTCGCCTCATGCCGGAGTTCTGGCAGTTCCCGACCGTGTCCATGGGCCTTGGCCCGGCCAACGCGATCTATCAGGCGCAGCTGAACCGCTACGTGCACAACCGCGGCGTCAAGGACACCTCCGAGCAGCAGGTCTGGGCGTTCCTTGGCGACGGCGAGATGGACGAGCCGGAGTCCCGCGGATTCCTGCAGCTGGCCGCCAACGAAAAGCTGGACAACCTCAACTTTGTGATCAACTGCAACCTGCAGCGCCTGGATGGCCCGGTGCGCGGCAACGGCAAGATCATGCAGGAGCTGGAGGCGTTCTTCCGCGGAGCCGGATGGAACGTCATCAAGGTGGTCTGGGGCCGCGAGTGGGACAACTTGCTGGACAAGGACGCCGATGGGGCGCTCGTGGACATCATGAACTCCACCCCGGATGGTGACTACCAGACCTACAAGGCCGAGTCCGGCGCCTTTGTGCGTGAGCACTTCTTCGGGAAGTCACCGGAGACCAAGGACATGGTCGCGGACATGACGGACCAGGAGATCTGGAACCTGAAGCGCGGCGGCCACGACTACCGCAAGGTCTACTCCGCCTACAAGGCAGCGACCGAGCACCAGGGCCAGCCCACGGTCATCCTGGCGCAGACAGTGAAGGGCTACGGCCTTGGCACCCACTTCGAGGGCCGCAACGCGACCCACCAGATGAAGAAGCTGACCCTGGATGACCTCAAGGCCTTCCGCGATCACCTGCGCATCCCCATCTCCGATGAGGAGCTGGAGAAGGATCCCTACCGTCCCCCGTACTACCACCCGGGAATGGACGCTCCGGAGATCCAGTACATGATGACGCGCCGGCACTCCCTTGGCGGCTTTGTCCCCGAGCGCCGCAACCGTCACACCCCGGTGAAGTTGCCAGATGACAAGGCGTACACGGGCACCAAGCGCGGCTCCGGCAAGCAGGAGGCGGCCACGACCATGGCCTTTGTCCGCCTGCTCAAGGACCTGATGCGTGACAAGGAATTCGGCAAGCGAATTGTGCCGATCATTCCCGATGAGGCGCGCACCTTTGGCATGGACTCGCTCTTCCCGACCGCCAAGATCTACAACCCCAACGGGCAGAACTACCTCTCCGTGGACCGCGAGCTGGTCCTGGCGTACAAGGAATCCCCGCAGGGCCAGATTTTGCACACCGGCATCAATGAGGGCGGCTCGACGGCGGCGTTCACCGCGGTTGCCACCTCTTACGCCACGCACGGCGAGCCCATGATCCCGGTGTACATCTTCTACTCGATGTTCGGGTTCCAGCGCACCGCGGACGCCTTCTGGGCGGCGGCGGATCAGATGGCGCGCGGCTTCATCATTGGGGCCACCGCCGGGCGCACCACGCTCACCGGCGAGGGCCTGCAGCACGCAGATGGGCACTCCCCGCTGTTGGCCTCCACCAACCCGGCCGTGATCTCCTACGACCCGGCGTTTGGTTACGAGATGGGCCACATCATGCGCAACGCTTTGGAGCGCATGTACGGCGGATCCCACCCCAGCCCGGACGTCATGTACTACATCAACGTGTACAACGAGCCGATCCGCCAGCCGGCGGAGCCGGACGAGGTGGACGTCGAGGGCATCGTCAAGGGCATTTACCAGGCCAAGGCCTCCACGCTGGATCACGGGCCGCGCACGCAGCTCCTGGCCTCCGGTGTGGCCGTGCCGTGGGCCATGGAGGCCCAGGAGATGCTTGCACAGGAGTGGGGCGTGGCCGCCGATGTGTGGTCCGTGACCTCCTGGTCGGAGCTGCGCCGCGACGGCCTGGACGCCGAGGAGCAGTCCTTCTTGCACCCCGAGCTCCCCGAGCGGGTCCCGTTCGTGACGCAGGCTTTGGCCGGCGCCACCGGGCCGATCGTGGCCGTGACGGATTACATGAAGGCCATCCCGGACCAGATTCGTCAGTTTGTGCCCAACGAGTTCGCCACCCTCGGTGCGGATGACTTTGGCTTCGCGGACACCCGCGCGGCGGCCCGTCGCTACTTCCACATCGACTCCGCGTCGGTGGTGGTGCGGGCCCTGCAGATGCTGGCCAAGCGCGGCGAGGTGGACCCCTCGGTCCCGCTCGCGGCTGCCAAGAAGTATGACCTGCTCAACGTGAACGCCGGCACCACCGGCAACGCTGGCGGCGACGCCTAAGCTACGCCAGAGCACGGACGCGAGCCCCTGGACCACCTGGTCCCGGGGCTCGCTTCGTTGACGGCAAACTTTTCGCGGCGCTGGCACCAACATGACAGCGCCCCGGCCCCGCGCCTAGGCTCGGCACGTGAGCCCCCAGGATGCCGTTCCCCCCGCCCCGAGTGTTGGCATCGCAGCGACCCTGCGTTCCACCCCCAAGACCCTGGCTCGGCTGCGCGCCGGCCTGGGTTCGCTCTCCACCCTGGCCCTGCGAGAGCTCGAGACCTCGCTGCCCTGGTACCGCTCCCTGATGCCGGAGCAGCGCTCCGCGCTTGGACTGGTGGCCCAGCACGGGATAGCGCACTTCGTGGACTGGTATGAGGACCCCTCCGCCCCCGCCTGGGTGCTGGACGGCGTCTTTGGGGACGCGCCCACCGAGCTGTCCAGGACCATCTCCTTGCAAAAGGCCCTCCAGCTCATCCGCGTCATGGTGGGTGTGGTGGAGGAACGCGTGCCGGAGCTCGCCGATCCGGACGAACAGGTGCCCCTGCGAGAGGCCGTGCTGCTGTACTCGCGTGAGGTGGCCTTCGCCGCAGCGGAGGTCTACGCCCGGGCTGCGGAGAAGCGCGGCGCGTGGGACTCCCGCCTGGAGGCCCTGGTGGTGGACGCAGTCCTGCGCGGGGAGGCCCCTGACGCGCTGCGCTCCCGCCTGTCCGCCGTCGGCTGGCGCAGGCAGACGGAACTGTGTGTGGTGGTCGGCTTTGCCCCCAGCGTGGTGACGGGCACCTTTGTGCAGGATCTGCGCCGCTCCTCCGTCCGCAGCGCCAGGGAATCCGTGGTGGGCATCCAGGGCGACCGCCTGATCCTGCTGTTGGGTGGCGTGGATTCGCGCACCGACCAATTCGACCGCCTCGCGGAGCACTTTGGGGACGGACCCGTGGTGGTGGGGCCCGTGGTCCCCACACTGAAGGAACTGGCCGGATCCGCCCGCGCGGCGTTGGCCGGCCTGGCCGCAGCTCCCGCCTGGCCGGAGGCTCCGCGGCCGGTCGCCGCGGATGACCTGTGGCCGGAACGGGCCATGGGCGGGGACACGGAGGCCATCGACGCGCTGGTCAAACGGGTCTACCGGCCACTGCTCGCCGCCGGCCCCTCACTCACGGAGACGCTCTCCCGCTACCTCAGCGAGGGGCATTCGCTGGAGGCAACGGCGCGTGGTCTGTACGTTCACGCCAATACTGTGCGCTACCGCCTGCGCCGGATCACCGATGCCACGGGCTGGGATCCCTTCAGTCCCAGGGACGCCCAGGTGCTGCAATCCGCACTGATCGCGGGGCGCCTGGCGGATGCCTCGCTGCCGCGTGGCATCGACTGATTCGAGCCAACCGTCGATCGGGTGCCCCGAGGGCGGCGAACGGCGGTTGTAGGATTCATACAAAGCTGAACGGGAACATTGCTCCCGTCGTGACCGCATCCACAGCGTCCAAGGTGAGAAGGTAGAGAACGTGCTTGCCATTGTTTGCCCCGGTCAGGGCTCCCAGACTCCCGGTTTCCTCTCCGCTTGGATTGAGGATCCCACCACCGCCGCCCACCTGGTGCGCCTCTCGGATGCTGTGGGTCGCGACCTGACGCAGCTCGGCACCACGGCGGATGAGGACACCATCAAGGACACCGCGGTGGCCCAGCCACTGATCGTCGCCGCCGGCGTGCTCACCGCACGCGCGCTCTTTGGCGACAATCTCCCCGCCGGCGCCGTGGTGGCCGGGCACTCCGTGGGAGAGATCACCGCCTCCGCGCTGACCGGCGCCCTCTCTGAGGCAGACGCCATGAACTTCGTGACCGTGCGCGCCAACGGCATGGCACAGGCAGCGCAGGCCGTCCCGACCGGCATGTCCGCCGTCCTCGGCGGGGACCCGGACGAGGTCCGCGCGGCCATCGTGGCGGCCGGACTGACCCCTGCCAATGAGAACGGCGGCGGGCAGATTGTGGCCGCGGGATCGCTGGAACAGCTGGCGGCCTTCGCAGAGAATCCCCCGGCCAAGACGCGCGTCATTGCGCTCAAGGTCGCCGGGGCCTTCCACACCGAATACATGAGCCCGGCCGTTGACGCCCTTTCACAACTGGCGGGCGCCCTGCCCACGCAGGACCCGTCCACGACCCTGCTGAGTAACTTCGACGGGGCGCAGGTGCCCAGCGGCGCGGCGAACCTGACCTCGCTGGTGGCCCAGGTGACGCGACCGGTGCGCTGGGACCTGTGCGAGGAAACCATGCTGGAACTGGGCGTGACCGGGCTACTGGAGCTCGCGCCGTCGGGCACCCTTGCCGGCCTCGCCAAGCGAGGAATGAAGGGCGTCAAGACCTTTGCCTTGAAGACGCCGGACCAGCTCGAGGACGCTCGCGCCTTCGTGGCAGAACACGCCTGAGCACTAGGGAGAACGTTGCATGAGCCCCACCCTGAATGAGAACCCGCTGCGCGAGCACTCGCGCATCCTCTCCGTTGGCCACTTCAGTCCTGACGTGATCGTCACGAACGAGGACGTGTGCCAGTGGATTGATTCCTCCGATGAATGGATTCGCCAGCGCACCGGAATCGAATCACGCCGCCGCGCAGACGCGCAGACGCAACTCATCGACATGGCAGAGGCCGCTGCCCGGGAGGCGGTGGAGCGCGCCGGAATCCAGGCCTCCCAGCTGGGCGCCGTCATCGTCTCCACGGTGACCTTCCCCTACGTGACCCCGTCCGCCGCCGCGCTGCTGGCCGAGCGCATCGGAGCGACCCCGGCACCCGCCTTTGACATCTCCGCGGCCTGCGCCGGCTACTGCTACGGCGTGGCCCAAGCGGACGCGCTGGTGCGCTCCGGCGCGGCAGAGTACGTGCTCGTGGTCGGCGCGGAGAAGCTCTCCGACATCATCGACAACCACGAGCGCACCATCAGCTTCCTGTTGGGCGACGGCGCCGGCGCGGTGGTGATTGGCCCCTCTGACACCCCCGGCATCTCCAAGAGCCAGTGGGGCTCCAACGGCGCCAAGTGGGACGCCATCGGCATGACACACTCCCTGCTTGACCTGCGAGACATCGCGGTAGGCGCCCAGGATGACCCGTCCATGCTCGCCGTGGCACAGACGGAAGCCAAGCTCTGGCCCACGCTGCGCCAGGACGGCCAGACCGTGTTCCGCTGGGCCGTGTGGGAGATGGCGAAGGTGGCCCGCAAGGCCGTGGAGGACGCCGGCATTGAGCCGAGCGACCTCGTGGCCTTCCTGCCCCACCAGGCCAACCTGCGCATCATTGACCAGATGGTCAAGGAGCTGGGCTTGCCGGAGCACGTCTACGTGGCGCGGGACATCAAGGAGTCCGGCAATACCTCAGCCGCCTCCATCCCCCTGGCCATGCACCGCGCGCTGGAGGAGCACCCCGAGCTTTCTGGTGGGCTGGCCCTGCAGATTGGCTTTGGCGCCGGCCTCGTCTTTGGCGCGCAGGTCGTGGTCCTGCCCTGAAGGCCGGGCCCGGCCCTTTAGGCTAGGGACGAAACACCCCCAAGAACGCGAATCGGTTCGCACCCGCCCCGATTCATCGCCGGAGACTCCGGCACATCACCGAAGGAGAAAGCCCATGGCTTCCACGAACGAAGAAATCCTCGCCGGTCTGGCAGAGATTGTGAACGAAGAGACCGACCTGCCCGTGGAGGACGTCCAGATGGACAAGTCCTTCACCGAGGATCTCGACATCGACTCCATCTCCATGATGACCATCGTGGTTGAGGCCGAGGGCAAGTTTGACGTGAAGATCCCGGACGAAGAGGTCAAGAACCTCAAGACCGTCGGCGACGCCGTCACCTTCATCGCCAAGGCTCAGGCCTAAGCACCCCGGGGTCACGGACCCCACACCCCTGGCCGGGCGGTGAGCCACACGCTCCCGCCCGGCCGCGGACTCCCACCCCGCTCCCCTCACCGGACACCCCGGGCCGGGGTACAGCCCGCACGTTAGGACACCTCGCATGGCCAAGACAGTCGTCATCACCGGACTGGGTGCTACCACCCCCATTGGCGGCGACGTCCCGACCAGCTGGGCCAACGCCCTGGTCGGCACGTCAGGCGCCCGCTCCCTGACGGAGGACTGGGTCCAGAAGTGGGATCTGCCCGTCACCTTTGCCGCGCGCACCGCGGTCCCGGCCGCTGACGTGCTCAGCCGCTCGGAAATCAAGCGCAACGACCCCTCTGCCCAGTTCGCCCTTGTTGCCTCCCGTGAGGCATGGAAGGACGCGGGACTGGATCAGGCGGAGATTGACCACGACCGGCTCGGCGTCTCTTACGCCACCGGCATTGGCGGCGTGAACACCCTGCTGGACGCCTGGGATGTGTTGCGCGAGAAGGGCCCGCGCCGCGTGCTGCCCATGACGGTGCCCATGCTCATGCCCAACGCCTCCGCCGGCGTGCTCTCCCTGGAGTTCAAGGCCCGCGCTGCGGCCCGCACCCCCGTCTCCGCCTGCGCCTCTGGCACCGAGGCACTGGCCATTGGCCAGGAGATGATCCGCTCCGGGCAGGCCGACGTGGTGATTGCCGGCGGCTGCGAGGCCGCCATTCACCCCATTACGATTGCCTCTTTTGCGTCAATGCAGGCGCTTTCACGCCGCAACGACGACCCGGCCTCCGCGTCGCGCCCGTATGACCTTGACCGTGACGGTTTCGTCATGGGAGAGGGCGCAGGCACGCTGATCCTGGAGTCTGAGGAGCACGCCAAGGCGCGCGGCGCGCGCATCTACGCCGAGTTGGCCGGCACCGCGATCACCTCGGACGCCTTCCACATCACAGCGCCCGACGCCGAGGGGCTGGGTGCCACGCGCGCGCTGCGGGCCACCATGGTGGACGGCGGCTTCACGGCTGAGGACGTGGTGCACGTGAACGCGCACGCCACCTCCACCCCCGTGGGAGACATCCCGGAGAGCGTTGCCCTGCGCATCGCCTTTGGCGATCACATGGACAACGTGGCCGTCTCAGCGACCAAGTCCCAGACCGGCCACCTGCTGGGTGGAGCCGGCGCCGTGGAGGCCGTGTTCTCCGTGCTGGCCCTGGTGGACCACAAGGCTCCCGTGACCATCAACCTGGACCGCCAGGACCCGGCGGTGAACCTTGACGTGGTGACCGGAACCCCGCGCGTCATCAAGGACGGCGTGGCCGTGTCCAACTCCTTCGGCTTTGGTGGGCACAACGCCGTCGCGGCGTTCCGCACGTACTGATCCCAGCCGTGACCTCACGGTGAACAGAGAAGGAGCCGGCCCCCCAAGGGACCGGCTCCTTCTCTGTGCTGGGGCGTGTAAGCCGACGTGTTAGCCGACGTGGTGCAGCCAGCGCACCGGCGCACCGTCCGCTGCGGCACGGAACGGCTCCAGCTCCTCATCCCAGGCCTCGCCCAGGGCAATGGAGAGCTCGTGGTACAGCGCTGCGGGGTTGCCCTGGCCCTGCTCGTAGGCGTAGCGGATGCGATCCTCTGAGACCAGGATGTTGCCGGCCACGTCCGTGGTGCCGTGGAAGATGCCCAGTTCAGGGGTGTGGGACCAACGCGAGGCATCAACGCCGCGGGAGGCCTCCTCGGTGACCTCGTAGCGCAGGTGTGCCCAGCCGCGCAGGGTGGAGGTGAGCAGAGCACCTGTGCCCTGTTCCCCGGCCCAGGCCAATTCGGCGCGCATCATTCCTGGTGCGGCGGGCTGCGCCGTCCACGTGAAGTCGGTGTGCCGCTCGATCACGGAGCTCAGAGCCCACTCGATGTGAGGGCACAGCGCGGAGGGAGCCGAGTGTATGTACAAGGCTCCGCGCGTCATCGGAATCGACATGCGCTCCTCCAGATCTAGTCGGTACGTCTTCCCCAACGGCCGGCTTGATCAAACTGTCAGATTGTCATGTCCTCCTGACATTGTGCACGGTGCTTGAAGGATTGACAAACGCATTCACGGGATTTCCGCACAGAGTTCCACCGCCCGTCACCTTTAGGCGCGTGGATGAGCGCGCCGGTAGCCCTCGCGTAAACGTTCCACGGACACGTGGGTATAGAGCTGCGTGGTGGCCAGGGAACTATGGCCTAGGAGCTCCTGGACGCTGCGCAGATCCGCACCGCCATCAAGCAAGTGCGTTGCTGCGGTATGGCGCAACGCGTGGGGGCCGCTGGCCGATGTGTCTCCCAGGGCGCCCAGTGCGGCGTCCACGGTGGCGCGGGCCTGGCGCTGGTCCCAGCGGCCGCCCCTGGCCCCCAAGAGGAGCGCGGGCCCACTGCGCTCGGTGAGCAGGGCCGGGCGTCCGCGCCGCAACCAGCCTTCCAGTGCCTGCGCCGCCGGCCCCCCAAAGGGCACCACCCGCTGCTTGTTGCCCTTGCCGAGCACGCGCAGGGTGCGGGCCCCCTGGTCCACGTCGTCCATGTCCAGGCCCACCAGTTCCCCGATGCGAATCCCGGTGGCGTACAGCAGCTCCATGGCGGCGTGGTCCCGCAGTTCCACCGGAGTCTCCTGCCCCGCCTCTGCATCCTGGGTCAGGAGCCGAGTCATCTGGCTGGGCCGTAGGACCGGCGGAAGATGCTTCTCCCGCTTGGGTGCTCGCAACCGGGCCGAGGGGTCCACCGAAAGCAGCTCTTCGCGGCGCGCCCATGCGCAGAAGGTGCGGGCAGCGGCCGCGTGGCGGGACAGAGTGGTCGGGGCGGCTCCGGCGGCGGAGGCCCCAGCCAGCCAGCCTCGCAAGGCAGCGAGGTCCAGGGCACCCATGGCGTCTTGTGTGGTGGTCTCCGAGTCCGCGCCTAAGGAGCCAAGTAGGGACTCCACGTCCCGGCGATAGGCCCGCACCGTGTTCTCGCTGCGGCCGCGCTCGTGGCGCAGGTGGCGCACAAACGCCTCCACTACGTGTTCCACGGTTTGCGGCTGCCCGGTGTGCATTCCTCCAGCCTAGCCGCGCCGCCACGACCCGTCCTCCCGTTGCTCCGCCATGCCCTTGCGGCGCAGGCGTTGCAAGGCGGAGAGCCCCTCCATGGCACCGACCCCGGCCACACCCAAGAGCTTATTCACCTCAACGGCCCGGCTCAGCGGCAGGCTCTCCCACAGCCGCGCCTCTATCTCGTCGAGGCCGTCCGTTGGGCGGCGCTCCGACTCCGGCTCCCCCAGGTCCAGGGTGCCTTGCACGTTCCATCCGAGTGCGGCGAGCACGTCCTCGCCGCGGGTGACCAATTCCGCGGAGCCCTCACGGATCAACCGGTGTGGGCCCTCGCTGGTGCTGGCCGTGATGGGCCCAGGAACGGCCCCGACCCACCGCCCCAGTTCGGCAGCATGGTGGGCCGTGGAGAGCGATCCAGAGCGCCACCGGCCCTCAATCACCAGCGTCCCGGAGGAGAGGGCTGCGATGAGCCGATTCCTGGCCAGGAAGCGCCACCTGGTGGGTTGAGATCCGGGCGGGTACTCGCTGAGGATGAGCTGCTTGGTGGCCAGGTGCTTGAGCAGGCGGCCGTTGGAGGACGGGTAGAGGCGGTCCACTCCCCCGGCCAGCACGCAGACCGTGGCCAAGGTGGCGCAGTCCGTGGAACCATCATCCCGGGCCTCAAGCGCTGCGGCGTGCGCCAGGACGTCCACACCGATGGCGCCTCCGGACACGATGCACAGGCCACGGGAAGCAAGCTGACCCGTGAATTGGCGGGTGATGTGCACACCGTAGGGCGAGGGATCCCGGGTGCCCACGATGGACAGGCTTGGCTCCGCTCCCCAGGCGGGCAACCCCGGTCCCCTCCACCACAGCCCCAGCGGCTCGGCATCACCCAGGACGTTCAAGGCTCGGGGCCAGTGGGGATCCTCGGGAATCAGGAAGCCGCCGTTGACCTGGTAGGCGTTGGCCATGTCCTGCTCCGGCCAGGCGTCTACCGCACGGGGAAGCCAGCGTTGCAGCCCCGCCAACAGCGCACGGCCCGTCTGCTGCCGTTCCGAGAGCTGGCCATCCGGTTCCACCCCCATTTCCCGTTCTGCCACGGAGGCAAAATTACTGTGCTCCTGTTCCGTGGGTGCCGAACCCTTCAGCAGCTCCCACAGCCGCGGGGCGCCGAGCGCCTCCAGGGCCCACCGTGCTGCCTGATCCCCCGGCTCAACGCAGCGACTCAACCCGGCCCTGGCCACGCGCTCCTCGGAGCCACCGCCCACTGGCTCCCGCCCGGCTTCCTGGGCGCTCATGCCGCAGCCGCCGGTGTCCCACGCAAGTCTGCGGCGCCCTGCACATGGGTGGCGTCCGGACGTTCCTTGCCGCCCAGATCCGCCAGGGTCCACGCGATGCGTAGCACCCTGTCCACCCCCCGACCGGTAAGCGCCAACTCCTTGGCCACCGTCTCCAGGTGACTCCGTGCCGCTCCTTTGAGTCCCAGTTCCGCGGATCGCAGCACCGCGCCGGGGATCCTGGCGTTCAGGGCCACACCATGCTTGGCCCAGCGCCTGGCCTGGCGGGCACGGGCAGCCTGCACCCGTTCCCGCACCTGGGCGGAGGACTCGCCGCCCTGCATGCGCACCATGGCGGCTACCTCCACCTCCGGAACGTTGATGCGCAGGTCCACTCGGTCCATCAGCGGACCGGAGAGCCGGGCCCAGTAGCGCCGGCGCACTATCGCCGGGCATTCGCACTCCCTGCTCCTCTTCCCGCACGGGCAGGGGTTTGCGGCCATGACCAGCTGAAAGCGGGCGGGGTATCGGGCGGTACCTGCAGCCCGGTGCAGCGTGAGCATGCCGGACTCCAGCGGCTCACGCAGCGCGTCCAGGGTGCGGGAGGCAAACTCGGGGGCCTCATCGAGGAACAGCACGCCGGCATGGGCCAGCGATGCCGCCCCTGGTCGCGGAACACCGCTTCCACCGCCCACGAGTGCGGCGGTGCTCACCGTGTGATGGGGAGACTCAAAGGGCGCCCGGCGCACCAGTCCCGTCACGGGAATGCCTCCCAGCGAACGCACGCAGGTGGCCTCCACGGAGTCCTCGTCTCCCAGCAGCGGAAGCAGCCCGGGCAGGCGCTCGGCCAGCATGGTCTTGCCCGCCCCTGGCGGCCCCGTGAGGAGCACATGGTGCCCGCCCGCGGCCGCCACCTCCAGCGCGTAACGTCCCACCGGTTGGCCCACCACCTCACTCAGGTCCTTGCCATCCAGCCGGTCACCGTCGCCCCGCGCCGCGTCCACCCCCGTGGCGTTGTCCGGCTCACGACGCGGCTGCACCGGTGGCCACCTCAGCTTCTCCCGCGGCACCCCCAGCTCCAGCAGCAGGTCACTCACGTGCTCGTAACCGCGCACCTCTACTCCCGGGACCAACCCGGCCTCCTCGAGGTTGGCGGCAGGCACAACGCAACGCCTGAAGCCCTGGCGTTGAGCGGCGAGAACGCTCGGCAGGATCCCGGCCAGCGGCCGCAGCGATCCATCCAGCGAGAGCTCCCCCAGGAACACCACTCCGGGCGGCACCCGCAGCACTGAATCCGCCGCGAGAGCGGCGATCAGGATGGCCAGGTCAAAGGACGGGCCCCGCTTGGGCAGCGCCGCCGGCACCAGATTGATGATGAGACGGCGCGGGCTCAACGGCACGCCGGCGTTCCGTGCGGCGGAGCGCACCCGGTCCCTGGCCTCTTGCAGCGAGGCATCCGGAAGGCCGAGCAGAGTCATCCCTGGCAGCCCACCCCCTAGATCCGCCTGCACGTCCACTCGATGCCCGTTCAGTCCCACCAGGGCCACGCAGGAGGTGTTTCCCAAGCTCATGCCGACACCCCGCGGTAGTGCTCCACGCTGATGGGCCCGCCGGCCCCGGACGGCCACACCAAGGCCAAGACGTCCACGCGCCGTGGGGTAAAGCTCCACTCGCACCCGCCCTCGCCGTCCGCGTAAGCGCGCAGCAGGCGGTGCAGCCGCATCAGTTTGTCCCGGCTCACCGACTCGGCCGGGTGGCCAAAACCGTCCCCAGAGCGCGTCTTGACCTCTACCGCCACCAGTGACCCATCGGCGTCGAGCACTAAAAGGTCCAGCTCACCCTGGCGGGTGCGCCAATTGCGCTCCAGGATCACCCCCTCGCGCTCCTGAAACCACGCCGCGGCAAAATCCTCCCCAGCCCTGCCCAACTCCTTGGCGTCCATCGCCACCACCTCCCACACACCAGGGTGACGCGGGAGGAACATCACCGCGCTGGGATTACGGCCAGCTGTGGACAACACGCCGCCGTCCCCCTCCGAAGCGGCATCGGTGAGGGACGGCGGCGTGTGGCGACGGCCAAACTATGCCGTGCGTGCCCCCGCCTTCAGCCTGGGACCCGGCAGCGCCAAGGCGGCGCCCACCGCGGAGGACCCCGTGCTGGTGAGCACACAGATGAGCAGGACCGCTGCCAGGATCCCGACGGGGACAATCGGGGAGATCGCTGAACCCATCCCCAAGAGTGCGGTATTCATCCGGGCATAGACCAGCACCGTGACCGCGATCGCCAGGATCGCAGCCGTCGCCGCCGTGATCGCGGATTCGATGACGATGGATGCCATAGCGGAGCGGCGCCTGGCACCGATCCTCGTCAGCAGTTCAAGCTCGCGGCGACGCTCACGAACGGAGGCCAAGGTGGACTGGGCCAGGCTGAAGACGGCGAGAAGCGCGGCCCCGCCGATGATCGTGAAGATGGCGGCCTGTTGCTTGGCCACGCTCTGGCTCACGGAGTGCTCAATCCATTCTTCGCCCGTCATGACCTGGACCGCCGGCGCCGCCTGGCGCAGCGCGGCGACGAGTTGCTCATCCGTGACCCCGGCCGCGGGCTCCGCCAGCCACGTGTCCATGGTGGCGCCTGGGTCGCGGTTGAGCTCGCGCTGATCCAAGAGCAAGCTCCCGTAGATAAAACTCGTGGACTCCACCGTGGCGACCACCTTCACGGTCAGGTCGGTGCCCCTTGGAGTCGTCAAGTGCAGCGAGTCACCGATGTTTGCGGTGCCGGAGATGGCCGCGACGTTCCTGCCCCGAACGTCCGCCAAACTGCCCTGCTTCACCTGGGCGGGGACAAAGTGAGTGAAGGTCGCCGGATCAATGCCCATGATGCTCAGCCAGCTCTCTGGCGCCATGGCAGGCTCATTCCAGGACCAGTCTCCCGCACGCTGAATCCGCGTGATGGCGCCGATCTCTGCCAGCTCCTTGGTCCCGCTCATGCCATCGTGCTCAGGCGCCTGGGAGGGCTGCGCCTGCTCCGAGCCACGCTCTGCCACCGCGTGAGCATGGGTGATTTCGCGCAGCCCCTGTGCGCTCTCCGCGCGGCCGGTCTGGGCGATGGTCCCGAAGACGGCACCGAGCCCAAGGAGCAGGATGATGGGGGTCGCCAGCGCCGCGGAACGGCGGGCGTCATGAACCGTGCGCTCCCGCGCCACGAGCGCTGCGCCGGGAGCCACCACGGTCAGGGCACCGCCGAGCAGGCGCGCAATGCTCGGGACCACAAGGGGTGCCAAGGCGGAGACCAGCAGGACCGCCCCGCCACCCACCGCTGCCGTCGAGAGCTGAAAGTTGACGCTCTGCGGGGGCAGAAGCAGAAAGACGACGACGGCGATGGCACCAAGACCGGCCACCACCCACCGGATCGGGGGCATCAGACGCGGCACGGCGCTCACGCTCTGGACGGCCTCGATGGGTGGGGTGCGCCCGATGCGCCGGGCGGCGGTGAACGCACCCACCACGCTCACCAGGGTCATGAGGACCACACACCACACGAGTGCGCTGAGGTGAACGCCGACGGGGACCCCCGGCGGCCAGTTATCCTGCTTGGTCAGCAGCTCCGCGTAGGGGCCGGCCAACGGCAGCGACGCGAGCGCCCCCACCGCAGAGCACACCAGGCCAAGGATCACGCTTTCACGCAGAACCATGCCCGTGACCTGCCGTGGCGAGGCGCCTGTCAATCGCAGCAGCGCCAGCTCGCGGCGACGGCCCTCCACCACAAAACTCATGGTTTGGGAGACCAGGAGCACCGCAACAAAGACGCCAAGCCCCGCCATCAACCCACTGATGAAACGCCCGCTGCCAGCCAGACCAAGCAGCTCCGCGCTCTGATTTGCGCTCAGCCCAGTCAGGTCCACCCGGCCCGCCTGCGCGGACTGGACGAGGGTGAGTGAGCTGCCCACCAAGACGGAGGAGGCAAAGAGCACCACGGCTAGCCCCACGTAGGACCATCGGTGCTCGCGCAGCATGTCCAAGGCCAGCCCGCGGCTCATGAAACGGCGTCTTCCAAGGAGGCAAGGCGGGCCGCGATGCTCTCCGCGCTGCCGCCGGCCATCTCATCCACCAGCTGGCCATCCAGCAGCCACACCACCCGATGGGCCCGCGCCGCCACCCGGGGATCATGCGTGACCATCAACACCGCGGTGCCCTGATCCACCAAGTCCTGCACCAGCCCGAGCACCTGTTCCCCGGAGCGGGCGTCAAGGGAGCCGGTCGGCTCGTCCGCAAAAACCACGGCGGGTGAGGACACCAGGGCCCGGGCGATCGCCACGCGCTGACGTTGGCCCCCGGAAAGCTGCTCGGGTCGCGAGCCCAGCTTCTGCCCCAGCCCCACGCGTTCCAGGACGGCGGCCACCTCCTGCTTGGGCCGCCGCTCGCCGCCAAAGCGCGCGGGCAGGCCCACGTTCTGTTCAGAACTCAGTGCCGGTACCAGGTTGAACTCCTGGAAGATGAACCCGACTCGGTCCCGGCGCAGGGCGGTCAGATCCTTCTCCGACGCGGTCAGTACGTCCGTACCATCCAGCGTCACGCTCCCGGTCTGTGCCCGCAGCAGCCCCGCGGCGCACAGCAACAACGTGGACTTCCCGGATCCGGATGGACCCATCACCGCGACCCACTCACCAGCGGCGACGTTGACGCTCACGTCACGCAACACGGGGACGTCACCGGCACGCGTGGGATAAGCGTAGGAGAGACCCTCCGCCGCCAGAGGAGTGGGGCCGGCGGCCCCGTCCGTCATCGTTGAACTACGTCCACTCACCGCAAGTCACCTCATGCTTCGCACTCAAGAAACGTTTGTTGGGCTGTGGCCCATGAGCACGGGATGTGACGGGCCGTCAGGGGGTGAAGTCCCCCAAGCGTTAGTCCCCCAGCGGCGAATCCTTGAGCAGATCGGATTTGGCCAGTTCCTCCACGTTCACGTCCTTGAACGTGATCACGCGGACGGTTTTGACGAAGCGTTGCGTGCGGTACACGTCCCACACCCAGGCGTCCTGCATGGTGAGGTCAAAGTAGACCTCTCCGTCTGAGCTGCGTGCCTGCAGGTCAACGTGATTGGCCAGGTAAAAGCGCCGCTCCGTCTCCACCACATAGGAGAACAGGTTCACGACGTCCTTGTACTCGCGGTAGAGCTGCAGCTCCATCTCGGTCTCGTAGTTCTCGAGATCCTCAGCACCCATGAATCCTCCGCATGTCCTTCACCCTACGTCGAATCGACGCAGGCTGCGCCGTCCGCCCTGCCGCGCAAGCAACGCTCATCACAGCAACTTCCACGAGCGCCGGTGGTGGTCACCTGGCCCGTGCTCAACGATGGCCGCGCGGTGGCCCGCGGACCCATAACCCTTATTGCGATCCCACCCAAAGTGGGGAAAGTCTTGTGCCAGGACCAGCATGATCCGGTCGCGCTCCACCTTAGCCAGGATGGAGGCCGCGCCCACACCGATGCAGTCGCGGTCTCCCTTGACCTGCGTCCGCACGCGCGCGACCATCTGAGCCAGCCCCTCGTCGTCGCCCGGTTGTGGCCCGGCAAAGAGGTCCGGTTCCACCGGGGAGAGCCAGTCCAGGTTTCCGTCCAGCAGCACCGTGAGCGGCACCGTCCGCGAGGAAGCATTGAGTTCCTTGACGCAACTGGTCCAGGCGCGCCGCCCGGCCAGGCGCAGGGCCGCAACGATGCCGAAGGCGTCAATCTCTGCGGGGCTGGCATGGCCCACCGCACCAGCGGCCACCCAGGCGCGGACCTGCGGATCCAACCGTTCGCGGGCCGCGGGGCTCAGATCCTTTGAGTCGTGAATGCCCTCTGGCACACCTTCGGCAAACGGATCAACGGCGACCATGCCCACGCTGACCGGCCCGGCCAGCGCGCCCCTGCCCACCTCGTCCACGCACATGAGGAGCTCGCCCGGCATCACCAGGGAGCGTTCAAGGTCAAGCGTGGGGGTGGCCAACGTCATTCCGCGACGGCTCCGGGGTCGGCAGGCTCCTGCTCCAGGGGGTCATACGGCGCTGCCGGCCGGTCCGGCACGGAGTCAAAGGCGCCCTCCGGCGTCTCTACCCCACCGATGCGGTTGAGCGGCCACGCGATCACGTCAGCGCGGCCCTCCACGGCGTCCAGGTCCACAAAGCCGCCCTGCTTCTCAAAATGCGCACGGGAATCGGCGCTGGCAGCGCGGTGATCACCCATCACCCAAATCTTGCCCTCGGGCACCACGGCCTTAAACGCATCCACGCTTGGCTCGTTGTTCGGGTACAGGTAGGTCTCCGTGATTTCCACGCCGTTGACCTTGATCTTGGCGCCGTTGCCGTCGCATTCCACCGTGTCGCCGGGCATGCCGATGATGCGCTTCACCAGGTGCTGCGTGGAGTCATCCGGGCGCAGGCCCAGGAAGGTGAGGGCGTCAGCGACGGGGCCTGGCGGGGCGCTGGCCGGCGCGTCCTGCAGCCAGGACTGCTCGTCCTGGAAGACCACCACGTCGCCGCGATCCAGAGCGAACGGGCCAGGAACCAGCAGGTTCACAAAGACGCGGTCCCTGATCTGAAGGGTGTTTTCCATGGAGGGAGAAGGGATGACAAAGGCCTTGAAGAAGAAGGTCTTCACCACCACGGAGAGCACGAGTGCCGCGATCGCGACAATCACCAGCTCCTTGAGCAGGCCCCCTCGGCGGCGCGGCCGGCTTTGCTCGGCGGCGAACTCGGGGGGTGGGGCGGCGTTAAAGCTCACTGCTCTCCTGTCGATGGGATGGAGCGGATGGAACCAAGCGGCCACACCACGGCGTTGACTCGTCCTAGAACTCGATCCTCTGACACCATACCCCCGCCGGGGGCACCGATCAGGGATCGCGAATCTGAGGACGCCGATCGGTGATCGCCCATGAGCCACAGCTTGCCCCGGGGGACGGTGGCCTCAAAGCGCGTCAGACTGGGGACGTCTCCGGGGAAGAGATACGGCTCTGACACTTCCTGGTCGTTGACGGTGACCTTCCCCGCCGGCGAACAGCAGGCGATCGTCTCCCCCGGTAGCGCCAGGACGCGCTTCACGTAGGTGCTCTCGCCGCCGCGCACATGCAAGGTCCGCAGTACGTCATCCAGCACCGAGGCCGGCTCATACGGCGCAAAGGATCCGCGCCCGTCAAAGACGATCACGTCTCCTCGCTGAAGCTGCGCCGGGCTCACGGTGCGGTCAACCAGGATCCGTTCGCCTGGAACAACGGTGGGCTCCATGGAACCGGAGGAGATGTAAAAGAGATCCAGCCAGCAGGCGCGGATCAAGACGGTCGCGAGCAGAAGCACCGCGAGGAGAAGAAGAACGAGGCGCCGGCCCCGCGTCATGCGGAACCGGCGCCTCGAAGGCTTGTCACCTTCCGGGACGACCTCCCCGGCCGCAGAGCGGCCCAAGAGGTCCGTCACGTTGTGGGTCAGGCCTTCTTCTTCTTGGCGGTCGCCGCGAAGTCGCGCTTCTCGCGGATCTTGGCGGCCTTGCCGTGGCGATCACGCATGTAGTAGAGCTTGGCGCGACGGACTGCACCGCGGGAAACCAGCTCGATCTTGTCCAGCACCGGGGAGTGCACCGGGAAGGTACGCTCCACGCCGACGCCGAAGGAGACCTTGCGAACGGTGAAGGTCTCGCGCACGCCGCCACCCTGGCGACGCACAACGAAGCCCTGGAAGACCTGAACACGGGAGTTCTTGCCTTCGATGATGTTGACGTGAACCTTGACGGAGTCGCCCGCGCGGAAGTCGGGGATGTCGTTACGCAGGCTGGCTGCGTCGACGGAGTCGAGAATATGCATCTTGCTCTCCAACATGATCCGGGCCGCAAGTCCAACAGATCAATTTCTTGCTCGGGGCCAAGCCCCTCACTCTTCCCGGAGCCACGGTCGCGGCTCCGGACCCTACCGTGATGGTGCGTGACCCCTGCGGCAGTCACGCGCCCGGTGGGCACAAAGAACTATTCTGCCACAGTCCCCACGTGCCGTGGCTCAGGCTGCCAAGAGATGTGCCCGACGCCGCCTGCTTGGCACCGCGCGCGGGCGCGGGACGGGCGGCGCGGACTCAGTGAGAACGACGCGGCTGCGCCGCGTTCAACGCCCAGCCCAGCCCAGTCAGGGTGGCCTTGTCCTTCTTGTCCAGCCCGGAGACCTCTAGCGCCTCGATGAGGTCGGGACGGCGCTGAGAGGTGCGCTCCAGCTGCCAGTCGCGCCGCTGGCGATCCACCTTGCCGTGATCCCCGGAGAGCAGCACCGCTGGGACCTCGAGGCCCTCCCAGGTGGAGGGCTTGGTGTAGACCGGGTACTCCAGGAGGCCGTCGGAGTGTGACTCCTCCACGAGCGAGGCGGGGTTGCCCACCATGCCCGGAATCAGGCGACCCACGGCCTCGATGATGGCAAGAGACGCCACCTCGCCGCCGTTGAGGACGTAGTCCCCCAGGGAGAACGGGACCACATCGGCGCGCTCCGCGGCCCACTCCAGCACCCGCTCGTCGATTCCCTCGTAACGGCCGCAGGCAAAGATCAGGTGCTGACGCGAGCTCCATTCCTGGGCCGTGGCCTGCTTGAACACCTGCCCGGCCGGTGAGGGAACCAGCAGCAGCGGGCGCTTGGCGTGCGGCATCTCATCCGCGCCTTCTGGTAGCACGCTAGACAGCGCCTCAGCCCACGGCTGGGCCTTCATCACCATGCCCGCGCCGCCGCCGTAGGGCGTGTCATCCACCGTGCGGTGGCGGTCGTGGGCAAAGTCGCGCAGATCGTGAGTGTGGACGTCGATGAGCCCCTTCTCCCGCGCCTTGCCCACCAGTGAGATGTCCAGGACGGAGAAGTACTCCGGGAAGATCGTGAAGACGTCGATGCGCATGCTCAGGCCTGCGTTTCCGAGTCGGTGCCCGTTTCCGTCGCAGCGTCTGAGAGGTCAAGCAGGCCGGGCGGTGGCGTCAGGATGATGTGCCCGGCCTCCACGTCCACCTCCGGCACAATCTCCTCAACGAAAGGCACCAGCACCTCCGCGCCGTCCGTGCGCGTGATCACCAAAAGGTCCTGGGCCGTGCCGGTGATCAACGCTGTGACCTCGCCGATCGTCTCGCCATCCACCTTGGCCTTCAGCGCCTGCAGGTCATGCTCGTACCATCCCTCGCTGTCGTCCTCCACCTCTTCCTCAGAGGTCTCGACAAAGAGCGTGGTTCCGCGCAGTTCCTCCGCGCGGTTGCGGTCCCTGACCTCGCTAAAGCCCACGACCAGGATCTGCTTGTTCCAGCGTGCGGAGGTCACGGTGAGCGGCCCGGCCGTGGCGGGCTCCGTCTCCAGCACCGCGCCCGGGGCAAAGCGCGCCTCGGGATCATCGGTGAAGAGCTGCACCGTCAACTCGCCGCGGATGCCGTGGGGTTTGCCAACGCGGGCCACCTGCAACTTCATAGGGATTCTCCTCAGGGAACAGATCAAGGGGTGCAACGTGTCTTGCCGTGTCCACCGGGCGTGCGCCCCCAGCAGACGAGATCGGCCCCGGTCCCGCAGCTGCGGGCCCGGGGCCGATCTCATGTTCGCGCCGTCTAGCGGCGTCGATCCGTGTCGACAACGTCGACTCGAATGTCGTGACCACCCGGAAGGGAATCCACGACGGTCCGCAGGGCCTTCGCCGTGCGTCCCTGACGGCCAATCACCCGGCCGAGGTCCTCGGGGTGCACTCGCACCTCAAGGACATCGCCACGACGCCCAGCCTTACGGCTCACGTCGACGTCATCGGGGTGATCAACGATCCCCCGGACGAGGTGGTCCAGCGCGTCGTCCAGCACCTTACTCGGCCTCGGTGGCCTCGGTGGACTCCTCGGAAGCGGGCGCCTCATCGGCGGCGGCCTTCTTCGGGGTCACTGCCTCGGGCAGGATGACCGAGCCCTTGGTGGGGGCCACGAAGGCCTCCTTGGGCTGCTTGACCTTGAGGGTGCCCTCCTGGCCATCGATGCCCTTGAACTTCTGCCAGTCACCGGTGATCTTCAGGATCGCGGCAACCTGCTCGGTCGGCTGGGCGCCGACGCTGAGCCAGTACTGAGCGCGGTCAGACTCAACCTTGATGAAAGAAGGCTCTTCCATCGGGTTGTAGAGACCGATCTCCTCGATGGCACGGCCATCGCGCTTGGTGCGCGAGTCCATGACAACGATGCGGTAGTGGGGGGCGCGCATCTTGCCGAAGCGCTTCAGGCGAATCTTAACGGCCACTTGTGTGGTCACTCCTATATGTATGGGCGGAGGCTGCCCCGAATGCTCCGCCGAGGCGGGATAGGGGGCCACTTCCTACTGTCCGGCACACGCCAACCCGAAGGTCAGCGAACCGAGTACCGTCCTATTGTGCCAGAGCGCGGGCCAGGATGTGACATCCAACCGGCCAAGGTCGCAGGAATCACGTGCGCGCTAGCGGCGCAGTGAGGTCCCGCCCACAATGGCGGCGCCCAAGCCCGCGATGCCGAGGGCAATAGCCACGATGTACCCGGTCCCGGTTGCCGCGCCAAGATTGGGGGCCACCCAGGCCAAGATGCCGGCGCTCACCACGGCCGCGAGCCCAACGATGAGCAGCACGACGGGCCAGCTGCGCCGAGGGGCCAACGCGGAATCGTCCCCGGCGGAGGAGGCGGGTGTGCCCGCCGCCGGCGTGGGCCGCGGGACCGTTCCCATGCCGGCGCTCTCCGGCGCGGACTGGGTGTGCGCGGACTGAGTGAGTGCGGCCTGGTTGTGGGCGGCCTCGGCCTCCACGGCGCGCGGGCTCGCCGTCGCGCCGGCATCGCTGGCGCCGCTCGCCCCGTGAGGGCGCACCACGGCGTCGAAGTCCATGACCGGCACCGGCGCGGTGTGGCGCTGCACCAGGGAGGAAAACCCGCCGTGGCGCCCACCCTCCGGCGCGGTGCCGCGCTGCAGCCGTGCGGCGGCGGAGCGGTCGCCAGCCTGCGCCAAGGTGGGGAGATCGCCCTCCACCGGGGGTGCCACCGGCACCCTTCCTGCGGACTGGGCGTTGGCTGTTTTTCTCTCCGGCGGCTTCGGGGCGTCCGGGACCCGGCCCTCGACCGGCGGCATGCTTGCCGTCTCAGCCTCAGCCACGCGCTTGCCCAGCGGGCGGGCGCCGCGGCCCACGGGAGCCACGCCGTCGTACAACCGGGCCCACCCCGGATCCTCACCCAGCGCGGCAAGCACGGCGCGGGCATCCGCATGCGCTGCACGCTCTGGCTCAGAGGCCACTTCCTCGCCCGGCATGAGCCCCTCTTCCATGGGGGCCAGCACGCCGGCTTCCGGGTCCATGCCGCGGGTCGGTGCGTCGTTGACGGCATGCACCAACGCATCCACGCGCGCCGCGGGCAGCACGCGGCCAAGCGCCAACACTGCGTCGCCGGAGAGCGGCGCAAAGTCCTCGCTCAAGCGTTGCAGCAGGCGGTCAGCGGCGGAGCCCTCTGGGCGCATGAACTCGGGAAGGACGACGGGGCGGCAGCGCGCGCCAAGATGGGTGGAGACGATGGGCGCGCGGTGGGCTGCCCTGCGCCGCCTCGTGGGCGGGGCCGCCTCACCCTCTGCTTGGTTCCCCCAGATCAGGACATCCACGCGGCCGGGACGCTCGCGCAGGGCGATGGACAGGCCCTCGTTTCCCGGAAGAATCAGTGAGGTGGGGTCCGCAGGCAGGTGGCGGGCGGCCACGACCGGGCTCTTCCCATCGGAGATCCAGCCGCTCACCTCCAGGCGATCGGCCACCTCCTCTACCACTCCCGTACCCACGGTGCCCACCAAAAGCGCCGCCTGTAGCGGCTCATCCAGGAGCCGCGCCAGTTCGTTGTCGCTCAGAGAGTCGTCTGAGGCCAGCACGGCAAAGTCGCCGGTGGCCAGGTCACCGTTGACTACCACGGCGCCCGTGTAGCGGTGAAGCTCCCAAGCGAAGTCGTCCCCCACGGGACCGGTTTGCAGCGCGCCATCCCTGGCGGCGATCAAAATGCTTGCGTCAGAGACCGGGAGCACCAGGTCAACCACCATGCCCTCGCGGGTGGGCCGGCCGGGACCCATGAGCCCCACCACGGCGCGCGCCGAAAGCAGCTGTTGCAGCCCATCAACTCGATCCTGACGGCCGCTCTCTGAGGTGACGGACCAGGCCAACGTGACGCGCCAGACCGCACTGGGCTCAATGCTGGCAGCCACCTCTGGCGCCGCCGCTGTGCCCTCGCCCTGTTGCCTCACCGATGTACCCCTGCCTCGGCGCCCCTGGATCTGGAGGCCCCGGACGGACGCCACAACTGCCGGGGACTGACCCGATCATGCCACGATCGGCCCACCAAACGCCCATTTGCGCGGCCCCGGTGCACGTTTGCGGCGGGCCGGGATCACGGTGTCAGGCCCAAAGACCCGCCTCCAGCTGAGGCAGCCAGGCGCGGCTTTCGTCCCAGTCCTGAGGCGGCCCCCAATCCTGCGGGTCAAGGCTCACTCGTTGCCCTTGTTGGCCTGTTCACGGCGGTGACGCTTTTCGGTGAGCCACAGCTGCGCCACGCCGGCCGCGATGGCCACCGCGGCCACGCCAAGGTTTGCGGCCTCCCAAGGAAGCGGCTTCAGGAAGAGGAACGCGGCGCCCATGATCATCGCCACGACCACCACCGCGTAGGCGGCCTGGCTCTGCTTGTTCGTTACTGCGGGGGCCTCTTCGGAGGTCACGGGCTCCGGGGCCGTTCCGGGGACGTCCCCGGAACTCTCCCCCGGTGCAGCGCCCGACGCCGCGGCGTCGGCTCCCGTAGGCATCGCACCGTCGGCGACGCGCGGTGTCAGCGGCTCCCCAGGCTCCGGGGCCTTGCTCACGCCAGCCAAGACGCCCACCCAGGCCGGGTCAAAGTCCAGCATCTCCACCGTGTCGCGCAACTCGCCGAGCCATTCCTGGCCGGCCAGGCGCCCCTCCGCCACCCGGCGCCCCTGAGCCATGCCTCGCAGCCCACGGATCACCTCTGCGGCGCGGACGGGGCCAATCGCGTGGACCAGTTCCGCCTCGTCGTCCTCGTTGAAGCCCAAAAAGTCTGAGGCCAGGAGCTCCGCCAGGCGGCCGGCCGGGCCGGTCTCCGGGAACAGGCTGTGGCCAAGACCGGCAGACGCGGTCAGGACCGCGCCCTCCTCGATGAGGTGCCGGGAGTCCACCAGGTGCTGGGCCTCCTCACCGTCGCCGCCCTGCGCGCCGGTACCCGAGCCGCGCTCACCCGGCGCAGAGTTGGCGGCCAGCCGCGGGGTGAAGCTGAGCGCAACCCAACCGCCGCGGTCCTGGACCATCAAGGTGGCCGGTCGCGGCGGCGTCGACCAGAGGGCCTGCCCCTCGGCCAGCGACGCGTCCACGCGCAGCTCGTCAGCCAGAGCCGGGTCGTCGACCGGCTCGATGTCCTCTAACACCGTGCTGCCGGGGACCGCGTCAAGGGGGCGCGTGCCGCTGTACAGCACGGCCTCGCGGTGCAGGGTGTAGCCGGATCCGGAACCGGGTTCCTGGCTCTCCGCCTGACCCACAGCCCGCGCCCACGCCTGCGGGTCAAGCTGACCCCAATAGGCGGCGCCGGTGACCGCCGCGTTCAGGCCGTCCCCCTCCGGGAACTCCTCCAGCGCACGCGCCAGGGCCTCCTCGTCGCCGCCCACCATGCGCGGACCGCCGTGATCATTCATGAGCACCAGCGCACCGGCGTGCTGCGCCAGCTGCTCCGCCCACTCCTCGTGATCCCCGCGGGCCGTCAGCGCCTGGCCCTCAGCCGCGCGCAGCATGTCACCCTCCACGGTGGCAAGCACCAGGGTGGCCTTCAGGCCCATGCGCACGGGAGTTGCGGTGTGCAGCGCACCCACCACGCCCTGCTCACGCAGGTAGGCCGCCGTCTGCTCCACGGCGCTGAGCCGCGAGAGCCGGTCCTTGGCGGTCCACAGCAGCTCAAACACCACCGGCTCCAGCTGCTCGCGCAGCTCATCCGGGGTGGCATCGGTGCGGGACAGGGAGCTCAGGTCCATCGCTGGGTGTCCTTTCGGGCGGCTCGGTCAGGGCCTCGGTGGCCCGCCCCGTGAGACGGGCTCAGTCAAGCGGGGTCAGCGCAGGAACTTCTCAAAGCCCTTGGGCAGGTTCAGGTCCTCTGGCTTGATGTCGGCGCTCTTGGCCGCACCGAAGGCGGCGCCGGCCTGGGCCTTGGACTTGTTCTCCGCTTCCAGGGCCGCCTGTGCCGCCTTGGCCGGGTTGCCAAACTTCTGCTTCTTCTTGTTCCCGCCCTTGGCGTTCTTCTTGTTCCCGCCGCGGGCGCTGGGGACGCCGGGGATGCCGCCGCCTGCCGCAAGCTTCTTCATCATCTTCTGGGCCTCGGTGAAGCGCTCAAGGAGCTGGTTCACCTCGGAGACGGAGACGCCGGAACCGCGGGCAATGCGGGCGCGGCGTGAGCCGTTGATGATCTTGGGTGCCACACGTTCGTGCTTGGTCATGGAACGCACAATGGCCTCGATACGGTCCGCCTGGCGGTCGTCGAACTGCTCCAGCTGCTGCTTGGAGACGTTGGCGCCGGGCATCATGGTCAGCATCTTCTTGAGGCTGCCCATCTTCTTGATCTGCTGCATCTGCGCCAGGAAGTCTTCAAGGGTGAAGTCCTCCTGATCGGCAAACTTCTGGGCCATGCGCTCGGCTTCGCCCTTGTCCCAGGTCTTCTCCGCCTGCTCAATCAGGGTGAGCACGTCACCCATGTCGAGGATGCGTCCGGCCATGCGGTCCGGGTGGAAGACCTCAAAGTCATTCACGTTCTCGCCGGTGGAGGCAAACATGATGGGCTTGCCGGTCACGGAGGCCACGGACAGGGCGGCGCCGCCGCGGGCATCGCCGTCCAGCTTGGAGAGCACCACGCCGGTGAAGTCCACACCCTCGTCAAAGGCCAGCGCCGTGTTGACGGCGTCCTGGCCAATCATGGCGTCGATGACGAAGAGGATCTCGTTGGGGCGGATGGCGTCGCGGATGTCGCGGGCCTGCTTCATGAGCTCCGCGTCCACGCCCAGGCGGCCGGCGGTATCCACGATGACCACATCGTGCTGCTTCTGGCGGGCCTCGGAGACACCGTTGCGAGCCACCACGACCGGATCGCCGGTGAGCTCATCAAAGTCAGACTGCACGCCGGGGTGCGGCGCGTACACGGGCACGCCTGCGCGCTCACCCACCACCTTGAGCTGGGTCACGGCGTTGGGTCGCTGCAGGTCGGCGGCCACGAGCAGCGGCGTGTGGCCCTCAGAGGCCAGCGACTTGGCCAGCTTGCCGGCCAGCGTGGTCTTACCCGCACCCTGCAGGCCCGCCAGCATGATGATGGTGGGGCCAACCTTGGCGTAATTCAGGCGGCGGGTCTGGCCACCGAGGATGCTCTGCAGCTCCTCGTTGACGATCTTGACGACCTGCTGGGCGGGGTTCAGCGCCTCTGAGACCTCGGCGCCGAGGGCGCGTTCCTTGACCTTGGCCGCAAACTCACGGGCCACGGACACCGCAACGTCGGCGTCCAGCAGCGCCCGGCGGATCTCCCGGACGGTGCCGTCGACATCCGCCTCGGTGAGGCGTCCCTTGCCGCGCAGGTTCTTGAACGTGGCGGAAAGGCGGTCCGAGAGTGAGTTGAACACGTGTGTGCGCTTCCTGACGTGAGGGACTTCGTAAACACCGCCCGTCCAGGCGGCGAGGGGACATTCGTCCCGACCACCCAGGATACAGGCCATGCCCGACGCCGCGGCGCGGCCCGGTGGCGCTCGGCACGGCGCGTCGTGGCAAGCGTCCCGCAACGCGAACGGAGCGCGTCATGTCGGGGAGAGCCGGTGCTCGCGAGAGCCAAAGCACAGCAACACTGTGGCGCGGATCGTTGCGCGCGGGCGGCGAGCAGGCCAGAGTGGGGCGGGTGATCTCACCAGCCTTTGTCAGCCCCGCCCATTCCGTCGCCACGCCTGAGCGTGTGAGCACCCTGGTGATCCTGGGTGTCTCCGGTGACCTGACCTCGCGACTGTTGCTGCCCGGCATCGCCTCCCTCTTGGCGGAGGGCCAGACAAAGGGCCTGAACATCGTGGGCGTGGCTGGCCCGCAGCACACCACGGAGGCCTTCCACGACCGCATCAACGCTGCGTTCTCACCGTGGATTGGGAAGTCTCGCGGTAACGGCGACGAGATGCTCAAGCGAACGTTGGAGGGCGCCACCCTCATCACGGGAGACGCCAGCGATCCGGCCCTCCTGGCCCGCGTCTCTGCGATTGACCCGGGACACACGGCGCTCTTCTTTGCTCTCCCGCCCGCCGTGACCCAGAAGGGCCTGGAGGCACTGGAACCCGGGGCTCTTGCCGAGGGCACCGTCTTGGTGTTGGAGAAGCCCTTTGGCCACGACCAGGCCAGCGCCCGTCACCTGAACCAGGCGTTGACCCGCTTGGTGCCGGAGTCACAGATTCACCGCGTAGATCACTTCCTGGCCAAGTCAACGGTGCTCAACATTCTTGGGTTGCGCTTTGCCAACCGCTTCATTGAGCCCATGCTCAACGCCGATGAGGTGGAGAGCATCGACGTGATCTATGACGAGGACCTGGCCCTTGAGGGCCGCGCGGGCTACTACGACACGGCCGGCGCCTTGCGGGACATGATTCAGTCCCATCTGCTCCAGATCATGGCGTTCATCCTCATGGATCAGCCCAGCACGCTCACGGAGCGGGACCTGCGGGACCGCGTGGGTGAAGTGCTGCGAGCCACGGAGTTGGACGGCACCATGGAAGAGGCCACGCGCCGCGCGCGCTACTCGGCGGGAAGTATCCAGGACCGCCCCGTTCCTGACTACGTCAGCGAGCCCGGCGTGACGGAGACCAACCACACCGAGACGCTGGCGCAGATCCGCCTGCGGGTCAAGGCCTCCCGCTGGGCCGGCGTCCCCATCACCATTCGCTCCGGCAAGGCCCTTGGGGAGCCCCGCAAGGAGATTGTGGTGACCTTCAAGCCCGTCTCATACCTGCCCGCGGGCTTCACCGGGGTGGATAACCCCACCCGGCTGCGCATTGGTCTTGGCCCGGCCACCCTCAAGCTGGAGCTGGACGTGAACGGCCCCGGTAACCCCTTCCAACTGGACCGGGTTGCCCTGAAAACGGCCCTGTCCTCCTCCCGCGTCCTGCCCTACGGCGAGGTCATCTCCTCCGTCATGGATGGCGACCTGACCCTGTCCGTGCGTGGGGACGCGGCGGAGGAGTGCTGGCGCATCGTCGATCCCATCCTTGAGGCCTGGGGCCGCGACGAGGTGGAGCTGGAGGAATACCCGGCCGGATCGGACGGGCCCGTCGCCTGGCCCGTCCCCGAAGAGGACGACGGCACGGGCTTGCCGCCCCGCTGAGGCGTACGCGGCACTGGGAAGAATACGGAAAGAAAACGGCGGGGCCGGCGCACCATGCGCCGGCCCCGCCGTGTCTCACAGACCGCTGCCGTCATGAGGCGGCCCGCTCTCCGCCCCTAGACCGCGGCCACCCCGCGCTCCCCGGTGCTGACCCGCAGCACCTCATCCAGGGTGGTGACCCACACCTTTCCGTCTCCTGGGCGCCCCGTGTTCGCGGCGGCGACAACGACGTCCACCACGCCCGGGGCGTCGTTCGCTTCTGCAACAACCTCCAGGCGCACCTTGGGCAGCAGGTCAACGGAGTACTCCGCGCCGCGGTACACCTCCACGTGGCCGCGCTGGCGGCCAAAGCCCGCGGCCTCGGAGACGGTGAGCCCATGCACCCCGGCGGAGGCCAGGGCCTCGCGGACCTCGTCCAGCTTCTCCGGACGGATAATCGCGGTAATGAGTTTCATGTTCACTTCTCCTGGTTCTTGGTCTGGGCGGTGCCGGTCCCGGTGCCTGGGGCTCCCCCACCCGCGCCGGCCGTGGCGTGGCGGCTCTGCAGGTGACCGGAGGTGGCGGGGTGGGGCACAAAGCGTGAGCCGGTCCCCAGGCCACCAAACTCGTAGGCGGTCTCCGCGTGCTGGTCCAGGTCGATGCCCGCCACTTCCTCTTCACGCGAGATTCGGAAGCCCATGGTCTTGTGAATGGCCAGGCCAATGATGGCGGTCAGGACGGCGGTCCACAGCATCGCCACGACCACGGCCACGAGCTGGGCCCAGAGCTGGGCCAGCCCACCACCATAGAACAGTCCGCCGACGTGGCCCTCACCGGAGGGCAGGGCAACAAAGCCGAGTGCCAGGGTCCCGATGACGCCGGAGACCAGGTGCACACCCACCACGTCCAGAGAATCGTCATAGCCCCAGCGGTACTTCAGGCCCACGGCCAGGGCGGAGGCCACGCCGGCCACCAGCCCAAGGGCAATCGCGGCGACCGGGGTCACGTTGGCGCAGGCGGGGGTGATGGCCACCAGGCCGGCGACGATGCCGGAGGCGGCGCCGAAGGAGGTGGACTTGCCGTCGCGGAAGCGCTCGGTGAGCAGCCAGCCGATCATGGCGGCGCCGGGGGCGGCAAGGGTATTGATCCAGATGAGACCGGCCTCGCCGGCCTCCGTGGCGGCGCCGCCGTTAAAGCCGAACCAACCGAACCACAACAGCGCGGCGCCCAGCATCACAAAGGGGATGGAGTGCGGACGCTGGCGGGGGTCCTTGCCAAAGCCCTGACGCTTGCCGAGGATCAGCGCGAGCACCAGCCCGGCCACACCCGCGTTGATGTGCACCACGGTGCCGCCCGCGTAGTCAATAGCCTCGCCGGCCCAGGACCCAATGGCGCCCTCGGAGGAGAGCAGCCCGCCGCCCCACACCCAGAAGGCGATGGGGCAATACACCAGGCTGACCCAGATCGGGGCAAACACGGCCCAGGCACCAAACTTGGCGCGGTCCGCGATGGCGCCGGAGATCAGCGCCACCGTGATGATGGCGAAGGTGGCCTGGTAGCCCACGTTGATCAGCACGCCGGCGTCAAAGGACTCGCCCTCCAAGAGGCCACGCAGGCCAAAGGCGGTGAGGGGGTCCCCAAAGAGGCCTCCCATGCTGGTGCCGCCGGAGGCCATGGAGAAGCCCCACAGCACCCACACCACTCCGACGGCCCCCACGGCCACGAAGCTCATCATCATCATGTTCAGCACGCTCTTAGCGCGCGTCATTCCCCCATAGAAGAACGCCAGCGCCGGTGTCATCAGCAACACCATCGCGGCGGCAACCATCTGCCATACCTGAGCGGTGGTCATCTCCATCGCCATCCTCCTAAGGTCACGAGCGGGCGAGCTTCCCGCATGGCCTTAAGCCTCCCGCCCCGGTGTTTCAGTCAAGGGGAGAATGAGGTTTCGTTCCTGTTGCCATCCGGCCCGCCCCGTGTAGCGCGCGTGTCTGGCAGGTTTCGGCGCCGTTTCCCCGGGAGGTGAGGCGGCGTCGTCGGGCCGGGTTTTTTACTGCACGACGGCGCGTTCCTTTCTGATGCACGACGGCGCGGGCCTTCCGATGCACGACGGCGCGTGGCCCAGACTGCGGGCCACGCGCCGTGCGTGGGTGGCGCCTGTTGCGGCGCGGGTGAACGGGGTGCTCAGTCGAGGATCGCGTCCACAAAGGCCTGGGGCTCAAACGGGGCCAGGTCATCCGGGCCCTCTCCCAGACCAATCAGCTTGACGGGGACGCCGAGCTGGCGCTGCATGGCCACGACGATGCCGCCCTTGGCCGTGCCGTCCAGCTTGGTCAGGACAATCCCGGTGATGTCCACGACCTCGGCAAAGACCTTGGCCTGCTGCAGGCCGTTCTGCCCTGTCGTAGCGTCAAGGACCAGCAGCGTCTCTCGGACCGGGGCGGTCTTCTCGATGACGCGCTTGATCTTGCCCAGCTCATCCATGAGGTTGGACTTGTTCTGCAGGCGCCCTGCGGTGTCCACCATGACCACGTCGACCTCCGCATCAACGCCGGCCTTGACGGCGTCAAAGGCCACGGAGGCGGGGTCCGCACCGTCCTGGGAGGACTTGACGGTGGGCACGCCCACGCGGGCTCCCCACGTGGCCAGCTGCTCCGCGGCGGCGGCGCGGAAGGTATCTGCCGCTCCCAGCAGCACATCCTTGTCCTCTGCCACGAGCACGCGAGCCAGCTTGCCGATCGTGGTGGTCTTGCCCACGCCGTTTACGCCCACCACCAGGATCACGCTTGGCTTGTCATCCAGGCGATCCGTGGAGAGGCTGCGATCCATGGACGGATCCACCAGTTCAAGCAGCTCCTCGGTGAGGATCTCCTTGACGCGCTCCGGGGTGCGGGAGCCCTCCACCTTGACGCGGGCACGCAGCTGGAGCATCAGGTCATCCGTGGCATCCGTTCCCAGGTCTGCGGAGAGCAGGGTGATCTCGATTTCATCCCACACGTCCTCGTCGATGGTCTCGCGAGAGAGCAGGGCAAGCAGGCCCTTGCCAAAGACGTTGTTGGACTTGGAGAGCCGGGCCCGCAGGCGCGCCAGGCGGCCCTGGACTGGTTCCGGACGCTCCAGGGCGGTCTCAGCCGGCGCCTCCGCGTCCTCCGTGGCCAGCGCGTCTGCGCCGGTGCCAGGAGGCCCGGTCGCCACCGGGGCGCCCTCGTCCGCGGACATGGGGACCGTGGTGGTCGGGGCGGGGGCTGGATCATTGGCATCTCGCGGGCCGGTGTCGGTGGTCTTGCGCCGACGCGAGGCGCTCACGAGGAGCGGGATCGCGACCGCAAGAACAACCACCAGAACAACGGCGGCGATGATCAGGGGAAGGGCAATGTCAGTCACAAAAGCAACTCTCTCACAGCCGCCCCGCCCCAGCCCGCCCGTCGCGGCCGCACGGGGCTAGCATTGAGTCGCCATGCCTACTCCTCCCGCCGCCGCGCGAACACTGCCAGAAGAACGAATCCCCCGCGACATTCTGGTGCTCATTGCCGCCGCTGTGATTGTTGCGCTCGGCTTTGGGCTGATTGCCCCGATCCTGCCGCAGTACGCCAAGAGCTTTGACGTCACCAACGCCGCCGCCGCGGCCATCGTCTCCGTGTTTGCCGCCACCCGCCTGCTCTTTGCTCCCTTCTCCGGCCGCATCACGGAGCGCTTCGGTGAGCCCGTGGGCTACGTGACAGGCGTGCTGATCGTGGCCCTCTCCACCCTGGGGTGCGCCTTTGCTCAGGACTACTGGACCCTCATCGCCGTACGCGCCCTTGGCGGGGTTGGCTCCACCCTCTTCACCGTCTCCGCGGCCAGCTTCATTGCCCGCCGCTCCCCCGCCTCCCTGCGTGGGCGCATCTCTGGCCTCTACGGCGGGGCCTTCCTCTTCGGCAACGTGGCCGGGCCGCTGGTCGGCGGGCTGCTGGCACCCCTTGGCTACCGCATGCCCTTCATCATCTACGGGGTGGCGCTGGTGATTGCCGCCGGCGTGGTCTTCTTCTTCCTGGTGGGCGTGGGCGGCAAGGCCAGGAAACGCGATCAGGACACCAAGCCGCCGCTGCCCCTGAGCCAGGCCTGGAAGGTTCCCGCCTACCGCGCGGCCCTGATCGGCAACTTCGGCAATGGCTGGGTCACCTTTGGTGTGCGCACGGCCATCATCCCGCTTTTTGCGGCCATGGCCCTTGGGCTTGATCCGCTGCAGGTGGGCCTGGTGCTCACCGCCTTTGCTGCGGGCAACGCCGCGGCCCTGACGTTCTCCGGTCGCTGGTCTGACCGGGTGGGCCGGCGCACACCCATCATCGTGGGCATGAGCATTGCCGCGGCCACGAGCGCGGTGGTGGGATTCAGCCCCAACGCCTGGGTGCTGGTGGCCGCCTCCCTGATATCGGGCTTTGGCACGGGCCTCTTTGGACCCTCCCAGCAGGCCACCGTCGCGGACACCGTGGGGCCCAACTACAGCGCCGGCCGCACCATGGCCACCTTCCAGATGTCTGCTGACCTGCCCGCCATCTTCGCGCCCATCATCGCCGGCTGGATCGCGGATCACTGGGGTTACCAGTGGGCCTTTGTGCTCTCCGGTGTGGTGATGGCAGCCGGCGTGCTGGCCTGGGCTCGCGTCAAGGAACCGCGACGGGCCTGAACCGCGCGGCTACTTGGACTTGCGCAGATCGATGCTGAAGTTGTTCTGAATCGTGGCGTAGTTGCGCAGGCCGCGCGCGTGAGCCAAGGGGGCGCCGCCGCCCACTGAGACGCGCACGCGCTCCCCCAGCCGCCCTTTCTCTGAACGCCCCACGGTCCAGGCATCCACGATGTCCCCGCGGTAGTGCCGCAGCCGCTCATCCGGGATCACAAAGTGATACTCCAGCTCCGTTCGGTCCGCGGAGACCGAGTGCAGGCGCCCCCGGATGGCGGTGATCTTGTTCTTCTTGCGCCCACTGAGCTCCAGCAGCACCTGCGGGCCGGAGCCAGCCACCAGTTCCTCCAGGCGCCTGGTGGCGCCACGCGTCAGCTTCCAGCGCTGCAGCGGGGTGGCTGCGAGGGCCACCACGGAGGCCGCCTTGGCCCGGGCGGGCACGGTCTTTTCCGTGTCGCGGCTGGCGGCCGCGACCGGCCGGTTCACCTTGATCTTGAGGTCAAGCACGCCGGCGGGCGCCGTGGCCGCCGCCAGCACGGCGGCGTGCTCAAACTGGGATGCTGCGGAGACCAGCTCACGCATGCCCTCCAGATCAGAGGCCCTGATCAGCGCCAGCTTGCTGGCATCCGTGGCCTTAGCGGCGCTGGCTTCGAGGCCCGCCGGGATCAGGTCCTGCATGAACTGATGGTGCAGGCGAATCCACGCCGCCTGGCGCTCCGGCTTCATCTTGAGCCACCGCTTGGGCGCGTAGAAACGCAGGCCCTTGCGCTGGAAGAGCTCAAGCACCAGCCGGTCCCCGGCGGCGGCGTCCGGGGTGCCCTCGCGAAGGATCCCGGCGATGGTGCGCACCGACTGGTCGTAGCCGGCCGGGTCAAAGGACTGAGCCGAGATGTTCTGACCGTCATCCCGCGTGGCGATGAAGTAGAGCGGGCGCTCGGTGAAGATGTCGATCCGCGTGGCGAGCACATAGGCGCGCGCCACGAACATGCCATCCTCTAGGCGCACCTTGCCCTCCGGGAAGCCCAGTTGGTGCTGGCGCACCAGGCTCATCCGGAACAGCTTTTGCGGGGAGATGGTCTCCATGGCGCGGTTCACGGTGATCTTGCCGTGGGGGTGCTTGGTGAAGAGCCCCTGGACGCCGCGGCCGCCGGTGCCCTGCATGCGCGGAATCACCACGTCCGCGCCGTCCTCCTGCGCCATCTGCGCCATGACCCGCAGGGCGTCCGGCGCCATGGTGTCATCGGAATCCATGAAGAACACGAACTCGCCACTCGCCAGCGCCAGGCCCTTGTTGCGGGGCATACCGGGCCAGCCGCTGTTGGGCTGGTGGATCACGGTGAGCCTGGCATCCAGTGCGGCAAAGCGGTCAAGTTCCTCGCCGGAGCCGTCCGTGGACCCATCATCCACCGCGATGACCTCCAGCGCGCCGTCTGGCAGATCCTGCGCCAGCACGGAGCTGAGCGTCTGCGTCAGGTAAGGCATGGAGTTGTAGACGGGAATGATCACGCTGACGAGTGGGGTTTGATCCACCATGATGCTGGGCTCCTGCTCTGCTGTGTGCGCCCTGGCGTAGGCACCCCTCATGGTATCCGCGTGGTGGCGCGGCTAAGCGCCTTCGCGGTCCAGTCGCTGGGAAATCACCTTGGTCACCCCGTCGCCGCGCATGGACACTCCGTAGAGGGCGTCCGCGATGTCCATGGTGTGTTTCTGGTGGGTGATGATGATCAGCTGGCTGTGCTGGCGCAGATCGGAGAACACGGAAAGCAGGCGCATCAGGTTGCGCTCATCCAGCGCCGCCTCCACCTCATCCATCACATAGAACGGGGAGGGGCGGGCGGTGAAGATCGCCACCAGCAGCGCAATGGCCGTGAGGGAGCGCTCGCCACCGGAGAGCAGCGAGAGCCGCTTGACCTTCTTGCCTGCCGGGCGCGCCTCCACCTCGATTCCGGTCGTCAGCATGTCAGATGGGTCAGTGAGCCGTAGCCGCCCCTCGCCGCCTGGGAAAAGCCTGTCAAAGACCTTCACAAACTCGCGGGCCGTGTCGTCAAAGGCCTCCGCAAAGACGGCGCGCACGTGCTCATCCACCTCGCGGACCAGTTCCAGTAGGTCCTGCCGGCTGCGCCGCAGGTCCGCCAACTGTCCGGTGAGGTAGCCGTGGCGCTCCTCCAGGGCCGCAAATTCTTCCAGCGCCAGCGGGTTCACGCGCCCCAGCGTGCTCAGATCGCGTTCGGCGCGCTTGAGGCGCTTCTCCTGCTCGGTCCTGTCAAAGGGCACTCCCCCGGTCGGCACGCCGTCCTGGTCCACCTCTTGGCGCAGCGTTGCCCACTTGTCCCCGCCCTCCTCCTCCACGGGAACCGGACGGTGGGGCCCAAAGTGCTCCACCAGATGCTCCGGCGTCATGCTCAGCTCACTCAGCGCCCGCTCGGCCAGGTGCTCCCAGCGTGCCTGGCGATCCGCCCCGGCTAGCTCGTCCGCGTGCGCCAGTTCCAGCAGGCGCGCCAGTTCCGCGCTGGCCGCGCTCAGGCGGGCGCGGCTGGTCTCCAGCTCCACCGACCGGCGGCGCTCCGCCTCCTCCGCCTGCTGCACTGCGCGTTCGGCTGCTTCCACGGACGCACCAAGGGGGCGCAATGCCTGCTCGACGGCGTGTGCCACCGTCTCCGCGCGGGCCGCCTTGCGGGCGCGCTGGGCCGCGCGACGCTGTGCCTCCTCGCGGGCGCGGCGCTCTGCCTCCGCTGCGCGCAGCAGGGCGCGTTCCCTCTCGCGCAGGCGCCGGGCGCCCTCCTCCGCGGTGCGCAGGGAGAGGCGGGCCTCCACCTCCGCCGCGCGCGAGTCCACGGCGGCGTGGGCCAGCCGGTCGCGATCCGCCGTGGAGGGTTCCTGCTCTGCCGGAACGGCCTGTGCCGCCTCCAGCCGTTCCATCAGCTCCGCCAGGGCGGTGTGCGCCAGTGCCACCTGCTCCGCCGCCTTGGCCTCCGCCAGGGTGGCGCGCTGCGCGTCTTGGGCCGAGTGCAAGCTCAGCGACTCCAGCCGTTGGGCCTCCGCTCCCGCTGCCCGCGAGGCGTCCGCGGCCGCGCGGGCGTGGTGCTCCGCGTCCGCCAGCCGGGCCTGGGCGGCGTCCACGGCGGGGGCGTGCTCCGCCGCGAGGGTGCGAGCCGCGGCCTCCGCCGTCCGGGCGGCTTCGAGTTCGGTGCCCGCCTCCTCCAGCGAGCGGCGGCGGACCAGCAGCGCCGTGTCGTTTCCGGCGCCGATGCTGACCCCGTTGGGGTCCCAGCGGTGCCCGTCCATGGTCACCACCACCAGCCCGTGCTCGCGGGCGGCCTGCGCCGCCTCCGCGTCGCTCGGCGCCCAGGCAATCCCGCTCAGGAGCGCGTCAACGATCCCGGCCGCCTCCTGGTCCGCGGTCAGCAGTTCGCTCACTCGGCCAAGCCCCGTGGGCCAGGAAGCCTGCTCCGTCGCGGAGCCGGCGCCAAGCAACCGGACGCTACCCGCGACACCCGACGCCGCGGCGTCGGCCACGTCGAGGAGCAGCTGGGGGTCCGCCGCAATCACCCCACGCTCCGCGCCGGCCAGGGCGGCCTGCACGGCGGCCTCCGCGCCGGCCCGCACCGTGATCTTGTCTCCCAGGACGCCCAGCAGACGCTCGGCGTGCGGGCGCAGCAGCTCCTGGGCGCCCTCGATTCCGGGGAGGGACTCCCCCAACACCTGGACCCGCGCCTCCAACGCGGCTCGACGCTCCGCGAGGGGCCCCACCGCCTCGCGGGCCTGAGTCAGTTCTGCCCGTGCGGCGCGCAAGAGTTCGCGCTCGCGGGCCACCCGCTGCGTGGGCTCGGTGGCCTGTGCGGAGGCGTCCGTGGCCGCCTCCTGCGCACCGCCAAGGGCCTGGCTCGCCTCGTCGTGGCGCTGCCGTGCCGCGTCGCGCTGCTGGGCGGCGCGCAGGCGCTCACCCTCGCTGGATTCCACCCGTTGACGCGCCGTTCCGACCTGCCCGGCCAGGCGCGCCAGCCCCTCGCGGCGGTCCGCAACCGCCCGCAGCAGGGCCGTGAGCCGCGCATCCTCCTGCGCCTGGGCGCTCTCCGCCGCCCCGCGTGCGGTGCCGGCCTCCGTCAGGGCTGCCGCCGCCATCTCCACCGCCTGCTCCGCCTGCTGCGCCTCCTGCGCGCTCTGGGCCGCGCGGTGCTCCAGGCGGTCGGGATCCTCTCCTCCCACCGGCTCCTCCGTGGCGCCAAGTAACCGGCGGCGCTCCTGAGCCAGCGAACCCAGGGCCTTAAAGCGTTCCTGCAGCCGGGCCAACTCATACCAGGTGGTGCGGGCCGCCGCCGTCTCCGGGGCGCTGCGCGCGGCCTCCGCCTCCAGGCGGGCCACCTCTCCAGCCGCGCCCTCCTGGGCCTGCGCGGCCGCCCTGCGTAGCTCCTCGAGCTGTTCCAACGCCTCGCGAGCGGTCTTGGCCTGATCCTCTAATCCCACCAGGTCATCGGCAAGCAAGCGGGCGCGGGCATCCCGGACGGTGGCCTGGACGGTGCGCGCGCGCCGGGCGGCCGCGGCCTGCTTACCCAGGGGCTTGAGTTGCTTGCCAATCTCCTGAGTCAGGTCCTCCAGGCGCTGCAGATTGGCCTGCGTGGCGTCCAGCTTGCGAAGCGTCTTCTCCTTGCGCCGGCGGTGTTTGAGGATGCCGGCGGCCTCCTCGATGAAGCCGCGGCGATCCTCAGGGGTGGCGCGCAGGACCCGGTCAAGCTGGCCCTGCCCCACAATGACGTGCATTTCGCGGCCAAGGCCGGAATCTGAGAGCAGCTCCTGAATGTCCAGGAGGCGGCACGGGGACCCATTGATGGCGTACTCGGAGCCGCCGGAGCGAAAGAGCGTGCGGCTGATCGTGACCTCGGTGTACTCGATCGGCAGCGCGCCGTCCGTGTTGTCGATGGTCAGCGTGACCTGGGCGCGGCCCAGCGCGGGGCGATCAGAGGTGCCGGCAAAGATGACATCTTCCATCTTGCCGCCGCGTAGGGTCTTGGCGCCCTGCTCTCCCATGACCCAGGCCAGGGCGTCCACCACGTTGGATTTGCCGGAACCGTTGGGTCCCACCACCGCGGTGACGCCGGGCTCAAATTCGAAGGTAGTGGCGGAGGCAAAGGACTTAAAGCCACGAACCGTGAGGGTTTTCAGGTACAAAGCGCTCAGCCAGCCCGTCCGCGCGGACGTGCTGTGGCACGGTCGCAACTGGTCGCTTTCACACGACTCAGTCTACGCAAGAGCCCTGACAACAGGCTCAGCGCCGGGCCGATGGTCGCCCCTTCTCACCTCAGGAAGCTCCCCGTAGGATCGTCGCGTGCAAACGCGAACGTACTTGATCACCGGCGGCACCCGAGGCATCGGCAGGGCGTGCGCGCTGCGCTTGGCCGCTGCCGGGCATGATCTGGTGCTGGGCTACTCACGGGACCGGGACGCCGCCGGGGAGGCGCAACTGCTGGTGGAGCAGCTGGGCGTTCGGTGCCTCACGGTGCAGGCGGACCTGGGCACCGAGACCGGGCCGGATGAGCTGTTTGAGGCGGCCCTGGCCTGGTCCGGCGGCCTGGACGGAGTGGTGAACAACGCCGGAGCCACCCTTCACACCGGCACGCTGGCCCAGACTCCGGTGGAGGTGATTCGGCGGGTGGTAGATCTGAATCTCACGTCCGCGATCCTGGTGGCCAGGCTCGCGGTGCAGTTGCTTCCCGAGGGCGGCGTGCTGGTCAATGTGTCCTCCGGGGCAGCGGCCACGGGCTCCCCCGGCGAGTATGTGCACTACGCGGCGGCCAAGGCTGGTGTGGACGCCCTGACCACGGGGCTGGCGTTGGAGGTGGCCGCGCTGGGCATCCGCGTGGTCGGCGTGGCGCCCTCCACCATCGAGACGGACATTCATGCGGGCGCCGGGGACCCCGACCGGGGCCAGCGGGTGGCTCAGCGCCACCCCATGGGCAGGATTGGGCGGCCGGAGGAGGTGGCCGCGGTGGTGGCGTTCGCCCTCTCCCCGGAGGCCAGCTACGTCTCGGGGACCACGTTGAGGGTCACCGGCGGCGTGTGATGGAGGGGCCCTGGCCGCGGCGTCTGCCTGAGCGTAGGACGCTGGCAAAACGGCTCTGATGCGCTTCCGTGGATGACGTCTATCATGTGGACATGGCAATGGGACCTGCGGATCGTGACTGGCTCGCCGCACGCGACCCGAATGCACACCCCCAACTCCTTGCCGACATTGCGGCCCGGCGCTGGGACCTTCACGCGCTGATTGCCCAGCACCCCAGGGCGTACCCGCAGCTGCGCCAGTGGATTGCCGCGGTGAACCCGAACAGCATGCGGCCCCAGCAGCTGACCCCGCGGCGCAGCGGCGCATGGGGCTGGGTCATTGGCGTCGGCTCACTCACGCTGGTTGGCGCCGTCGCCCTAATCTCGGCTCTTATCAGCAGTTCCTTGGTGCCGTCTGACCCCGACACGCGGCAGCCACGAACGCCGCTGGCCAGCCGGCAGGCGCCCCTGCCAAGCAGGCAGATCCCGATCCCCACTCACAGGGCGCCGCTCCCCAGCCGGCAGCCGCTGCCCACGCGTCCGGCTCCTCAGCCGGCCCCTTCCGCACCAAGCACGGACCCCGTGGCCAAGGTCATTGCAGCGTTTAAGAAGGACAGGGACAAGTTCAACACCTTGGCCGCCAAGCTCAACGGCAACCCCGTGGCTCCGCTCGTGACCAACGAGAGGAGATTCCGCTACCTAGAGGGGTACCTGAGCCAGTCCGGGCTCTCCGAGTCCAATGCCAAGAAGGCCGCAACCGAGGCACGCCAGCACCTTGAGAGCCTCGAGAAGGCCATCGCAGCCGCCAAGAAGCGTCGAGGAAACTCCTCTGGAACCAGCATTGAGCAGTATGTCGATGACAGCGCGGACGGATTTGTCGCGCTGTCCTGGGACGCCACCACCGCGTGCAATTCCAAGCTGAAGGGCGATATGAAAATCGGTGGCTGCGTCAAAGACAACAAGGCCAAGATTCACCTTCGGCGCCGCGATGGAACCTTTGGGCAATGGTCACAAAAGATGATCGTGGTTCACGAGATGGCTCACGTTTATCAGGTCGTGGACGAGGAGCGCAATTGGCCCAAGGCCAGCGAGATGGACAAGCTCCTGAAGAAGGGCCTGTTCCGCGGCAGCCACGAGTCCATGGCAGATTGCTACTCACTCGAGTACCTCGACGAGCCTGACCTCAAGCAAGGCAATGCCTGGGTGGGATATGGCTACGTCTGCAACGCTTCCGAGCGCAAGGCCATCAGGAAGTGGGCGGCGGACGTCAACGTGCCGATGACTGATTAGCCAGCCGGCGCACAGGCGGTCAACGCCGTCGCTGGCACGTGGGGCAGAAGTGCGAGCCGCGGTTCATGTAACTCTCGCGCACCATCAGGGTCCCGCAGCGCGAGCACGGCTTGCCCTGCTGTCCGTAGGCGTTCAGCGACCTGTCAAAGTAGCCGGAGGCACCGTTCACGTTGACGTACAGCGCGTCAAAGCTGGTCCCCCCGGCCTCCAGCGCGTCACCCATGACGTCCCGCAGCGCCTGAAGCAGCTCCGCGGTGCGGGCCAAAGAGAGTGAAGCGACCGGCGTGAGGTAGTGCAGACGGGTGCGCCACAGCGCCTCGTCTGCGTAGATGTTCCCGACGCCGGCCAGCAGCGACTGGTCCAGAATGGCGGTCTTCACGCTCACGCGCCTGGTCTTCCAGGAGGCTCTGAGCGCGGACGCAGTGGTCAGCGGATCCAGTACATCCCGGGCAATGTGCGCCGCGTCCGCCGGGAAACTGGCCGCGTCGGATCCACACCCGCCCGGGCCCCCATCCGGCGTGGGGATCAACGGGGAGAGCCACATGCCACCGAAGATGCGTTGGTCAACAAAGCGCAGTTGCCTGGTCCCGGCCGCCGCCCCAGGGACTCCGGCTTCCCCACCGCTCATGCCCTCCCCTGGCGCGTCTGCCAGGTCCAGCGAGACCTTCAGGTGCTTTTCCTGTGGCTGCCCGGCGTTCTCCACCAGCAACTGTCCCGACATGCCAAGGTGCGCCACCAGCGCCACCCCAGCCGCGGCGTCGGGCAGGGGGTCTGGCGCACTCAGCGGCAGCCAGAGGAACTTGCCGCGGCGCACCGCGGCACCCACCGTGGCGCCGCTCAGGCTGAGCTCAAAGTCCTGCGGTCCGTCCTGGTGCCGGCGCACGGAGCGGGCATCCAGCACCCGGGCGCGCAAAACATGCCGCCCAACCACCCAGGTTTCCAGGCCGCGGCGGACTACCTCAACCTCTGGCAGCTCCGGCACGCTAGGACTTCTTGGAGCCTCGGGAACCGGCCTGCTTGGCTGCCAGGTCGGCGCTCAGGATCTTCCAGGAGGCCTCGGCGGCTTCCTGCTCCGCTTCCTTCTTGGAATTGCCGGTTCCGCCCGCATAGCTGGCCTCGCCGATGCGCAGAATGGCGTGATAGACCCGAGCGTGATCCGGCCCCTCGCCGGTGACGTCGTAGCGCACCTGACCCAGGTGATGCTCCGCTGCGGCCTCCTGGATGGAGGTCTTCCAGTCTGTGCCGGCCCCGGACTCGTCCACTTCACGCAACAACGGAAGAACAAGTCGCAGCACCAGATCACGGGCCGGCTCCAGGCCGCCCGTCAGGTAGGTGGCGCCAAAGAGCGCCTCCATGGTGTCCGCCAGAATGGAAGACTTTTCGCGTCCGTTGGTGCGTACCTCTCCGTGGCCAAGCAAGATGAACTCACCCACGCCAATCTCCCGCGCCAGGCGCGCGAGCGCACGGGTGCTGACGACGGCGGCGCGGCGCTTGGCCAGCTCACCCTCCGGCAGGTGCGGGTAGTGCGAGTACAGGTGACCCGTCACGGAAAAGCCCAGCACAGAATCGCCCAGGAACTCCAGGCGCTCATTCGTGGGCAGCCCGCCGTTCTCGTAGGCGTACGAGCGGTGTGTTAACGCCAAACGGAGCGTCTCAGGATCAATGTTGACCCCGAGGCGCTCCGCTAGCAACTGTTGTTCAGTCATCAACGCGCTCAGGCGTCAGCGACCTTGCGCCCCTTGTATTCAAGGAACAGCTCGGTGCCATTGGAATCCGTCACGACCTTGGCCTGGTGCGGCAGGCTGTAGGTCACGCGGCCGTTCTCGACGGTCTTCACCAGGGTCGGCGCGGTGGCCTTCCACTGGGAACGGCGGGCGCGGGTATTCGCGCGGGACATCTTCCGCTTCGGAACAGCCACGGCTATCTCTCTTCCATCTCGTTGCTCTTGGTCTCCGTCGCCGATTTGGCAACGGCGCCGGCTAGGCCCTGAAGGGCCGCCCAGCGCGGGTCCACCACGTCATGGTGATGCCCGGGGTTCTCGTCCAACCGCACTCCGCATTCGGAGCACAGGCCCTGACATTCTTCCCGGCAGACGGGCTGGAACGGCAGGAGGGTCACGATCGCGTCCCGGAGCACAGGCTCCAGGTCCAGCTCATCATTCACCACGACAAACTGCTCGGAATCCTCTTCCTTCCCCGAAGTTTCCTTCTGGAGGAAGAAGAGTTCCTGCACGTCGGCTTCCAGGTCGTACGCGATAGGGTCCAGGCAGCGCCCACACTCCCCCGTCACATGGACGGAGGCGGTACCGGTCACCAGGACCCCCTCGTGCACGGCCTCGAACCTCAGGTCCAGCTCAACTGGTGAGCCTTCCTGAACTCCGATCATCGCGACGCCCATTTCAACGGGCGCCGGGAGCGTCAGCGTCTCCTCACGCATGATTCCGGCCGCATTGACCAGGTCTCGCACGTTAAAGACCCACTTGGAAGCAGGATTAAGCGCAGTAGAGCGCGCTTTAACACCCATGATTCCCGTGACTCCTTGGATCGACAAACACAAACCGACACATCAGTCTATCCCGCGCCAGCCCTCGCTCCAAACGCCTCGGGCGTGGCGTGGCGCGCTGTGGCGCGCCTCACTACTCGCCGACGACGCTGGCGGACTCACCAAAGCGGGCGCGGCGATCAATGACCTGCGCCCCGCGTTCCTCGATGAGACGCTCAATGGCACCGGTGAACAGCGCCGTGGAGTCCCCACGCTGCACATCGCCAAAGTAGAAGGTGCGGATCCGGGCCCGCTCCTCCTGGAACTGATCCTGGCGAATGGCGCCGCGCAGCAGCGACTTCACGTCCTGCACCGAGGTGGCATCCACCACGGCGCACCCGCGAGAGACCGGGGCCTCCTCCGCCAGCGCCTCCGGGTCGCTGCGCCGATCGGTGAGCACCAGCGGCTTCTCCGGGTGGGTGTAGAGGAAGTCGAGGCCCACGGAGGAAACGTCCGTGATCATCGCCTCCACCGCATCGAACATGGCAAGGATGTTGCCCTCCATGCGCACCTCGTGCGCGCGGCCGGTGTTCGCCTTGTCACTCTTCAACTGCGCAACGATCCATTCGTGCGCAGCCCGCACCGCGGCGTCGTCCGCATCCGCGACGCGTGGGTGGGGTTTGTAGACCACCCGGACGTCGTCCGCACCCAGCAGAGTCTTGACGATGGCGCGGCCGTAGAGGTCAAGCGAGGTGTAGTTGTTGGCCTCGTTCTCCCCCGACCACGTGGGCGCGTACATCACGGTGCGCAGGCCGGGAACTGGGTCAAGTTCCGCGGGGAACTCGATGTCCAGCTGCGGGCGCCCCACGGTCTCCAGATGGTTCATGTCAAAGTCGAAGAGGACGCGCTCGTGGCGGGCCACGGCGGCGGGACCGGCCACAAACACCCGGTCGTAGGCCTTGACCTGATTGGCCACCATGGAGATCTTGTCTGATTCCCCGTGGTTGACGTGCACGTGGACCGCGTGCGCCTCATTGATGGACTGGAAGTTGTTGACGCCGTTGTTCACGTACAGCGCCAGCTTGTATTCGTTTTCCCCGTACAGGCTCATCAGGTCCTCGAAGCGCCGCACAAAGATCTTGGGTAGGGCGGTCATGGACTTGGTGGCGCGCAGCGCGGAGAGCTTACGGAAGACGAGCACCACCGGGCGCGTCTGGTTCAGGCGTTCCAGCACCGGGATCCACTGCTGGATCTGGTAAATCTTCTCCGCGTCGTCCCCGAAGTAGACCACCACCTGGGCAGGGACCTTCACCCCGTCCAGCTCGTGTCCTGCGGCGGGGCCGCGCCCCGTAGTGCCGCGGATCCACTGGCTGGTGCGCTTCCACGCCTCGGACTTTAGGGCCGAGTTGACGACCTCGCGTACCTGCACAGTGCTGCTCCTCTCGTCGCCGGCTACCGCCGACGCTGACCTAGCTTAGCTTTCGCGGCGAGTGCCGTAGGCGCTGTCCCTGGCCTGCAGCGCCGCCTCGCGTTCCTCGATGACCCGCAGGCTCGCGTTGATAAAGCGCTCTATTTGCGCTCCGGGCGCGGTGTCGCCGTAGTGCCGCTGCGCCAGCGCCCGACGCCGCGTGGCGGCCTCCGGACTCGCGGCGTGTTCCAGCGCGGACCGCACGCGCAACCGCTGCGGGTCAAGCGTGGGGACGTGATCCAGGATCCCGCCGTGCAGCACGGCGGCACCCGAGGCGTCCGGCGTAACCACGATGACGGGGGTGTTCATCCCGACCGCATCGAAGGCGACGGCTGAGAGGTCAGCGATGATGGCGTCCGCCACCCCGAGTTGCCAGCCGTAGGCGCTACCCCGGTCCACCACATGCTCCGGCCCGGCGGTCTGGAGCAGGTGCTCCATCTCCTTGTCCGCCTTGGCAAAGGCACGCTTGCGCTTGCCCAGCTGGGGGTGCGGGCGGTAAATGACCCGCCAGCCCTGTTCCAGCAGCTCCGCGATGATGCGCGGGCCGGCAGAGAGCGCGGAGGAATACGACATGGCCGCGCTATCCCCCTCCCACGTGGGGGCGTAGAGCACCGTGGGCCTCTCCGATTCGGGAAAACCGGGAGGTGGCGGTGAGAGCTGATCCAGCTGCGGCCGGCCCACGTCGATGCATTTGCTCTGGTCAAAGGCCACCAGATGCTCCGCGATCCGCTCACGCGCCGCTGCCCCGGCCGTGAACACGTGGTCGTAGGACTTCAAGTTGTTGGAGACCATGGAGACCTTCTCGCTCTCCCCATGGCTCAGGTGCACGTGGGCAGGGAGCGGGGAGGCAAGCGCCTGAAAGTTCAGCGCGGCCTGGTTTGGGTAAAACGCCACCCGGACCTTAGGCGCGCGCAGTTCCTGGCTGAGCGCCCGGGTGGTGCGCGCGCTGCGGACCGGCAGGCCGGTCCTTGCCTGCAGCATCGAGACCACGTCCGGATCGCGGCACACGATGCCGACGCCGCCGCCAGCGCCCCGCACGCGGTCATCGAGCCGTTCCAAGGCCCAGAGCCATTGGAGGGCCTGATACGCCTGCGACCTGCCGCCGGCAAAGACCAGAAGCACGGACTCGGAAGAGGGCGCCACCTGCTGCGCCATGCCCGGCACCCGTGCCTTCGCCACGCGGAGGACTCCACGCGCGCCGCGGGCCGCCACGGCTGCGAGTTGAGATGGCTGCACGTGGCGCACTAGAGGGACAGCTCCGCGATTTCGGCGTCCCATTCGCTCATGATGTTCTCTGGCAGGAACCGGCGCGAGGACGAGGCAACGGCCCCGGACATCTGGCTCAGCAGCTGCTCGTCACGGCCCAGCTCCAGCATGCGTTGCGCCAAGCCAGAAACATCATTCTGATCCACAATGTATCCGTCCACTCCGTCCTCCACGAGCACGGAAATTCCGGGTGCGCAGTCGAAGGACACGGTGGGGACGCCGAGCAGGCCCGCCTCAACGATGGCAATTGGCAAACCCTCATTCTGAGAGGACAAAACGTGCACGCTGGTTGAGGCCAACACGTGGCCCACCTTGTCCGTCTTACCCATCAGGCTCACACGCGGGATTCCCTGCTCGTCGATCAACTTCTGCAGCGTCTCACGCTCGGCGCCCTCGCCATACAACTCGGCCGACCACTGCGGCAGCTGGTCCGCGATCTGGGCCCACGCCCGGATGAACAGATCCAGCGACTTGATGGGGTCGTAACGACCCAGGGACATAAACACCTTGCGCTGCGTCTCAGCGCCATGTTCGGGAACGGCGACGGGATTCGCGATCCAGCCCACGTTGTTCAGCCCGGCTCTGCGGAACTCCTCGGCATCAACCGGGGACAGGCAGATGAACCGTTCGACGTCGGTGTAGGCACGCAGCACGCGCCTCATGTCCCCGACATGGCGCGCCTCACGCGCGGAGCCGTGGTACTGGCCAATCACCCGAGGCAACTGAGGATCGTTGCTGTCGTAGCCGGCCTCGAGCAGGTGCTCCATGCCGTAGACCTGGGTGCAGAGGATGAGTGTGTCAGGGCCCCACTGGGGCAGCAGCACCTTGAGCTTGGCCACCGCCTCAGCCCGCAGACTCATGCGCTTGGCGTAGCGGCGCCGGCGTGCCGGATTCCAATGGTGCGCACGGGTTCGTAACGTCCACTCCTCCGGAATCTGCGAGCTCATGAGCAACTGCTGAGCGATGCCCGCAGGCCGCTGCATGGGCTGGAAATGCCCATCGGGAGGAGGGGCGATCCCCACCATCTCCACCTCGTAGCCGCGATCGAAGAACTCGATCGCGACCTGATTCATGAAGCGGCCGATCCCGCCAAGGCGGTCCACCTCGTTGCCCATCACGACAATCTTCTTAAAGCGGCGCTCGCTCATTTCTCTCCCCACACTGCTTGTACGGTCGCGCGGGAAACGTTGCCTGGTTCATCGCCGGCAAATTTAGTGCGGAATTCGGCGCGCTGGGCACCCGTCGTATCGCGCTCCAGGCCCCGCCGCACCTCTTCCAGCAGCTGCTCTTGGTCCATGGCAAGCGGCCCCGGCGCGTCCTCACGCAGATCAAAGTACGTTCCGCGAAGGGAGCCGGAGTACCTCTCCAAGTCGTAGGTGTACAGCACCTGCGGCCTGTCCAAGACCAGGTAGTCGAACATCACGCTGGAATAGTCCGTGACGAGGAGATCTGCGGCCAGCATCACGAGGTTCGTGTCCTTGACGGAGGATACGTCCACCACGTGGCGGCGCAGGTGGCGCGGAACATTGATCCGATTGAGGTAATGCGGCCGGACGAGCAACTGAAAGTCCGTTGCCATCTGCGCGACCCACTCGTCCAGGTTCAGTTCCAGGGCCACAGGTCCCCGCTGCCCGTCGCGGAAGGTGGGTGCGTAGAGCACCGTCTGGCGCAGGGGGTCCAGGCCCAGCTGGGCTTTGGCCTCTCGCGTGGTGTCCGCATTGCTGAGCACCAGCTCGTCATTGCGCGGCGATCCAACGGGTAGCTCGGCATGCTTGTAGGCAAAGGCCGGCACAAAGACCTCACGGAAGAACTCGGAGGGAATGGAAAGGTAATCCCAGTACCCGGACCGCTTTTTCAGGTCCGCAACGCGGGCCTTGTCACCTGCCACCTCGGCTTGGTCCAAACCCATACGCTTGAGCGGGATCCCGTGCCACGTTTGCACGTAGACCTGCCCCCGTCGCTTGATGAAGTACCACGGCAGGGACTGGTTATCGACGATGCCTCCGGCGCGGGCGAGCAGGCTCAGATGCTTCCACGTGCCGATGCGCACCACGTCGTCCTGTCCGGCCGCCCACACTGGGCGTCCGGCCGAGGCCGCGCGCACCACAGTGACGTTCGGGAACTGCTCGCGAAGAGCGTGGGCAATCGCGTGGGGCGAATCCGAGGTGGAGGTACCCATGTGGGAATCGACCAAAACGATGTGCTTCTGCAGAGGCATTCGCCGCATCAACCAATAGGCAAACTTCACGTGCAGGGCATCACGCTCTGGGATCGGGACCCACTTCTGTGCCTCAAGACGGCGCGCTGCGGCCCACAACGGACGCAGGGCCACGCGCAGGCGGTTCCGCTGGCCCTGGACCGGGGAGGGCTTGAGCGCCAGCGTATTCTGCACGGTCTTATACGGCTGATACCGGGCACCAAAGAGACGCGAGACGGCGCCACCCGAGGCCCGACGGTACGTGGCCCATTTGTGCTTCTTCGTGACCGTGATGCCGGCGGAACTACGCACGGCGCCGGCCTGGAGGTCAATGCGAAGCGTCATGCGTGGAAGAACGGTAAAGTCCACGGCGCCCGGCAGAGAGACGACGGCGCTCCAGGACCAACCGATGCTGTCTTCCGAGCGGACGACCTCCATCGGAAAGACCCAGTCACGCTGCAGACCTTCGCGCTCATAGAGGCGCGCCTGCCAGTGAAGCCCGGGGACCCCTTCCAGGTGGCCCAGTTGATCCGCCGTGGTTCCTGCCAGTCGCAGACCGCCACCCTTGACGCGCTTCATGGACTGCAAGCGGTGCTCAAACTTCATCCCGAACCACGTGATGGAGCCAATCTCCTCCTCGGAGAAGGTGGCGAGCTGACGGGCACGGTGGCCCGCCTCAACCTCGCCAAAAACCTCCGGGCGCCACAGCGTGATTCCGTCCTTAATCTGGACTGTTCCGGGCAGATCTACCTTGCCCTTAAGGACAGAGATGGCTTCTCGGACTAAGGCAGGCTGCTGCGCAAGCGCAGCTGCGAGGGCAAGGCGTTCCGCCAAATCAATGTCGTCAAATATCTCAAGCGGCACATCCTGGATCAGCGGTGCCAGCCTGACCAAGAGTTCAAGCGAAAATTCGTCCGATGCACCATCTGCAATGTCGTTGAGATACACCCGGGCGTCGTGCCGCAAGATCTTCAACTGCAACCTGGACCGGAGGTTCGGGTTGCGTGCTGGATCGATCCCCGCGATGATCCGGCGCAGCGCCTCCACCCTAAAGTCGATGCTCCGCGTGGTGGACCTCTGGTGGGTAATCGATTCCCGCTCATCGCTAGGATAGATTCTCCAGTAATAAACAACTTCTGGAATCACTTCAATGTTCTGCGCCAAGGCAAAAACCTGTGCAGTGAAAACCAGATCTTCGTAGTGAATATCCTCCGGGAACCGCAGCTCGTGCGCATCCAGCCAGGCTCGAGGATACAACTTGGCCACCGAATTGGTGTCGATCGCCAGATCGGCCTCGTCCTCGATGCTCTCAACAGAGCGCCGCTCTGTATACAAGCGCGTATGCCACCCCGCCATGCGGTCGGCGCCGACGTGCTCGCGCTTGGTCTGCCCCATCACCAGGCCGGCACCGGTCTTGACAGCCACGCGGTACATATTGATGCACGCGTGGCGCTCCAGCACGTCGTCACTGTCCAAGAACATCAGGTACTGACCCCGCGCATGGTCCATTCCCATATTGCGCGGAGCGCCAGCGGCACCCGAATTAGAGGGCATGCGCAGGGTCACTACCTTGCTATTAGACGCATAGGTGCGCTCCAGCAGGTCCACGGTGCCGTCTGTCGAGCCATCATCCACCACGATGACCTCTACCGAATCCATCGTTTGATTCAGGACTGAATCAACGGCGGCTCCGATATGGTCCACGTCGTTGTAGACAGCAATCACCACGGTGATGGCGGGGGCAAGGGCAGATGACCTGAGTGAACTGGGGTGCATACCTTCGAATCCGATTCGGTGACGTGGGGCGGGGTGGCTAGGACGCTAGGCCCTAGCTCAGCTCCTTCACAATCTGGCTGAGCGTGTCCAGGGTGCCCTTGAGGGCCTCCACCTTCACTTCGTCAAAGTTGGACAGGACGCGCTTGAGCTCCGTGGTGGAGATGCCGTCCGTGCGCGGGAGGTAGTAGACCTCGACCTTGTCCTCCAGGTCGTCAAACTTGCCCTTCCAGTCCTCGCCAATGCCAAAGACGTCCACGTCGTACTTGTCCACGTCGGTACGCTTCTGCTCCCAGTTGTCCTCCGGGATGGCCATGTCCACGTACTTGATGGCGCGGACAATCTCGATGCGCTGCTCAAACGGGACGATGGGCTTCTTGCCCTTCACGGCGTTGAACTCATCCGTGGAGACGGCGACGATCAGGCGGTCGCCCTTCTCCTTCAGACGCTTCAGGATGTTGAGGTGTCCGACGTGAAACAGGTCAAACGTGCCATAGGTAATAACGGTTTTCGGCATGCCTGTATCCTCCTAATGCAAATTCAATTAATCTGAGCGAGTACTTCGCTTATGATTTCAAGATGATCCGGTATATGGAACCCGGTGGAATTTATTTTATCAAGATTGAGAACAGAGTTTTTCGGCCTTGTTGCCATGGCCCTGCCATCAGCGTACATCGCTGTGCTGACCGGAATCACATCCGAGCCCGGCCGGCCGCGCTGTGCGTATACCACCGCTGCGATCTCCGCCCAGCTCTTCGGCTCGCCGCCTCCGGTGACGTTGTAAATGCCGTAGGGAGCGTCGCTGGCGAGCAAATGCTGGATCCCCTGTGCGATCAAGCGGGTGGAGGTCAGCCGCCCCCGCTGATCGTCCACCACTGTGGGCTTCATGCCACGGTCGGCAAGCGATGCCATGGTTGACAGGAAGTTCTTTCCATCGCCAACCACCCAACTGGTGCGAATAATGTAGTGCTTCCTCGCTGAGGCTTCAGCAGCCAGATCGCCGGCAGCCTTGCTCTGTCCGTACACGCCAAGCGGGCTCAGAGCGTCGCCTTCGGTGTACGGCGAAGCAGAGGATCCGTCAAAAACGTAGTCACTGGAGACATGGACGAGCGTGACGCCTGCAGAGGCGCAGCGCGCGGCGAGGTGAGCCACTCCGGAGGCATTTGCCGCCCACGCCAGCGTTCTGCCCTCTGGCGTCTCCGCCGCGTCGACCTGCGTAAACGCGGCTGCGTTGATCAAGGTACCCACACCTTGCAAATCAAGTGCCTCGATTGAAGCGGGCCGTGCCAGGTCCACATGATCACGCGTCAGAAAACGTGTGGTCCGTGGGTCCAGCGACTTGCGTAGCTCACGACCCAATTGACCATCCGAACCGATCACGACGGTGCGAGCACCGAGCATCGGAACGACGTCGGCGAGAAGCGGGTGCGCCCGATCAGCGTCCGACAGAATCGCTCGTTCTAGGTCAATGGGCCAGTCGATCCCCAGCGCAGGGTCCGCGAGGTTCACAAAGGTGTACTCAGACTTCGCTGCTGCCGACCAATGATCGTTGACCAGGTAGGAGTACAGCGAGCCTGCGTCGAGTGTCTGGAACGCGTTGCCCACTCCGCGTGGAACGAAGACGGCACGCCCAGGGGTCAGTTCGGTAGTGAAGACTGTGCCGAAGCCCTCCCCAGGTCGCAGATCAACCCAGGCGCCGAACACCCGCCCAATTCCGACAGAGACAAGCTTGTCCCAGGGCTCTGCATGCACGCCGCGCGTGACGCCGGGGCTCTCGTTGAAGGACATGTTCTGTTGCACGGGCGCGAAGTCAGGCAGACCGCGTGCCACCATCTTTTCGCGCTGCCAGTTCTCCTTGAACCAACCACGGCTGTCACCATTTATCGGCAGCTCTATCACCAGCAGGCCGTCAATCGGCGTTCGGTCAACGATCAGTTCTGCGCTCATGCCTGACCCTGCGCTTCGTATCGAGCTTCGGTCGCGGCCTTGTCGCTGCGCCACCAGGACTCGTTCTCCCTGTACCAGCGCACGGTGTCCGCCAGTCCTGCCTCAACATCCGGGCGCTGAGGAACCCAGCCCAACTCTGCCCGGAGCTTGCTGGAGTCAATTGCGTATCTCAGATCATGCCCCGGCCGATCAGGCACCGGGTCGTACCAGTCGGAGTCACGCCCAAAGATGGCCAGCAGCGCCTTCAGGATAGTGAGGTTGTCCCGCTCGCCGTCTGCACCGATCAAGTACGTTTCTCCGATGCGTCCTCGCGTGAGGATGGTGAGAACAGCACTCGAGTGATCCTCCGCGTGAATCCAGTCGCGTACGTTGAGGCCTGCCCCATAGAGCTTGGGCCGCACCCCGTCAATCAAGTTGGTGATCTGACGCGGGATGAACTTCTCAACGTGTTGGAACGGACCATAGTTATTCGAACAATTACTGAGGGTTGCTTCAACACCGAAGGAACGCACCCAGGCACGAACCAAGAGGTCTGACCCGGCCTTGGTGGACGAATAGGGGCTCGAGGGATTGTACGGCGTGTTCTCAGTAAAGCGAGCCGGATCGTCGAGTTCCAGATCACCGTAAACCTCGTCTGTCGACACATGGTGGAAGCGCCGCCCGTGACGCCGGACTGCCTCCAGTAGCGTGAATGTGCCGATCAGATTAGTTTGCACGAAGGGCGAAGGATCGTGAAGCGAGTTATCGTTGTGCGACTCTGCGGCGAAATGCACCACTGCATCCACTGACGCCACCAAGCTGTCCACAAGACCAGCATCACAAATATCGCCGTCGACAATACGCAATCGGCGAGCTGGCAGCCCGTCCAGAGAAGTGCGGCTGGCAGCGTAGGTGAACTTATCAAGTACCACCACGTCAGCGGTCGTCGTCGCGATCACGTGATGTACAAAGTTGGATCCAATGAAACCCGCCCCGCCTGTGACCATGATCGTGTTCATAGAATTCTTGTCCTTCGTTTTCACTGGTTGCCTCGCAGCTTGCCCGCAGCACGTCGTGCAAGGCCGGCAAGGGTGCGTGAACTTTGTAACGCGTTCTGGGACTTCTGAAGCCAACGCTGGCCGGGTCGCTGCGGCAGCGTAGCCGGGTAGTCATCGACCTCCGTGCCCCACAGCACCGCACTACGCGCGCCGAGCAACGTCACCCGCCCATCGGCCAATGGCTGATCTACATTGTGAATCACCAACACAGCGTCGCGTCCGTCGGCTTCCACGGTGGCTGGCGCCGACCAGCTTGGTGTCGCGAAGGCCCCTCGCAACGGGACTTCACCCACGAAGCGAGTGTTGGGCAGGGCCACGCGGCGGGTTCCCTCCTGGCTGTACACGCTCTCTGCGCGCGCTCCCCCGGTACCCACGACGGTACGCACCTTTTCACACAGGTCGATGGCCAACGCCCCAGTCTTGGTGCGGTAGGCCACAAACGGCCGACCATGCACTACCGCCGCGGTGGCCTTGCCTCCCACAATCCTCAGCCGGGGGGCACCGCCGAACCCGAGACCGTTGATCCTCACAAAGGTGTCCCAAACATCGCCGTCAAGTGGTGCTCCGTAGGCGGCGACCGCCGGATCAACGGTCGCTACCCCCTCAAACACAATGTGCCCCTGACCTTCAGCGGTGGGAACCCACACAGCGTTGCCCTGCCCCGGCACGCTCCAATCGACGTCCGTGGATCGCGCGCGGATCACCACCTCTGACCACAGGGTTCCTAAATCACGACTCACATCCCGCACGTCGTCATCAACAGCTTGTTCCAAGTCCGGGCCGAGCACCCTGCGCACCGTCTCGCCCTCACGCACAAAGACCATTTCCTGATCATCTTGCATGAGGCGCACCTCGTAGCGTATATCCAGCCGGCCACTCGAGTCCCACGATAGATGTGAGACGTCAGCCTTCAGCGACGCTTGCGCATCCAACCGCGCCAAAGCCAGCAACTCAGCGGGTCGCTGGCGTCGCAGCAAGACTGAGCGAAGCCGGTCCGTCGGGGTCAACAAGGAATCGACCTCAACAGGGAAATAATGCAGGAGTCCCGAGAATGTTCGCATTAAAGTAGCGCGATAATCCTCGGAATAGTCCTTGAACTGGGGACCGAGCCGTTCAAGGATACGGCTCCGATACCAACGTTCCAGTAGAACCAGGCGTTTCGCTTCATTTTCTATGGTCAGAATTGGTTGGAGCGAATCCTCGAAAGAGCGCCAGTATACGTCGTAGTCATACCCGCCTTTGTGTGAATTGTTATCATAAATCATCCACTTGTAGACGGGGCCTGCGCAAAGATAGCCACGCGGTCTGTGCGCGCCCAGACTTCTGCGTTGAAGGAAAAGTCCTCCAAACGAATCCGACCTTCGGGGAAGACGATCCCGTGTCGCTTGAGGAAGGCAGTTCGGTACAGCTTGTGGGGCGTGATGCACCGAACATCCTGTGCTCGCCATGTCTCCAGGCTCGAAAGTTGTTCGCGCCAGGAGTCCCACCCTGGCGTTCGCCATCCATGCACCGTCTCCTTCGGGTGCACCACATCGGCTTCAACGGAGTCGCCAAAGTCGATTGCTGCCCGGAGCCCATCAGGGAAAAAGTAGTCATCGTGATCCGCGAAGAAAACCCAATCCGCATCAGTCTGAGACAGAGCAACGTTGCGGGGCCTTCCCGGCCATCCGCTATTCGGTATGGATTCGACTCGATAGTTTGGACGCGACTTGGCGATGGCGTTCAGCCGCGCCAGGGTCCCATCCGTCGATCCGTCGTCAACGAAGTACACTTCAAAGTCGCGTTGCGGCAAGGTTTGGGCGTCAAGGGAGGCAATAAGCATGTCGAGTTCCGCCGGGGAATTATAGGCGGCAACGATCACACTGACTCGGGGGTTCATTTCAGACTCGATCCTGCTCGAGGAGGTTGAGAAGATAGGTGCCGTAGCCGCTCTTGACGAGGGGCTCCGCTCGAGAAGCCAGCTCTTCGTCGCTCAGCCAGCCTTGGCGCCAGGCGATCTCCTCTGGACACCCGACGGACAAGCCCTGACGTGCCTGAAGCGTGCGAATGAAGTTGGACGCATCATTGAGGGAGTCAAATGTCCCCGTGTCCAGCCAGGCCGTGCCTCGCGGCATCTCTTCCACTGTCAAGGCTCCCCGATCCAGGTAGCGCTGATTGAGATCTGTGATCTCAAGCTCTCCGCGATCCGACGGCTTGAGCAAGGCTGCCTCGCCAACGACGGAGCAGTCGTAAAAATAGAGCCCCGGCACGGCGAAGTGTGAACGCGGCTGTTGAGGCTTTTCTTGCAGTGAAGTAGCTATGCCGTCTGCATCGAAATCAACCACCCCATATGCCCGGGGGTCGGCAACCCAGTACCCGAAAATGACCGCCCCGTCTGGATTCGAGTGTCGTTGCAATCTGCCACCCATTCCGGGCCCATAAAACAGGTTGTCACCCAAGATCAAGGCCACCGGCTCGTTGCCGATAAAATCCTTGCCGATGGTAAAGGCCTGCGCCAAGCCATCAGGGCTATCTTGAGTGGCGTACTCCAGGGAAATACCGAATCGAGAACCATCACCCAAGAGCGACCAGAAACGCTGGCGTTCCTCAGGCGTGGTGATGACCAGCACCTCATTGATGCCAGCCAACATCAGGGTGGACAACGGGTAATAGATCATCGGCTTGTCGTAAACCGGCATCAGCTGCTTGCTGACGGCGATCGTCAACGGGTGCAGCCGCGAGCCCGTTCCTCCGGCCAGGATGATTCCACGCATGAGAGACGTCCTTTCTTCAAGCAGATCAGACAGAATGCACTGGGCGGATGCGCTTGATTCCCAACAGTCTCACCAGGAGCCTACGCCCCGCTCCCCGGCCGGTCGCGAGCGTGTGCTGATGGCCGAGTAAAACTGTGCCATGGCGTTCGTGTTGTAGGCGTCCGGGTCAAAGGGATGAGCCACCATCTGGCGACGCACCGCCTGCAACATGCCCTCCGCGAGGGCGTCCACGTCGCGCTCAACGACGATCCCGCTGCCCTCGGGCACTGCACTGGATACAGACCCGAAAGCGGTCGAAATCACCGGGAGCCCCAGAGTTCGTGCTTCGAGAATCACCATGGGTTGGCCTTCATAGTCGCTCGAGAGCACAAAGTAATCCGACTGCCCCATGAGGAGAAACGGGTTGTCCTGGGGACCTGCAAGGTTGACGGCGCCTTGAAGCCCAAGCTCCTCAACGAGTCCCAGCAGGTGCTTCTTCAGCGGCCCCCCACCCAGGATGAGTAGACGAGCGGTGCTCACCTCGTCACGGACGGACGCGAACGCCCTGATGAGACGTTCGTGATTCTTCTCAGGAGAGAGCCTCCCTACAGAAACAAAGACGGGCCGCTCGGCTGAGACGCCCAGGTCGAATTTTTGCAGGCGGCTCGTGCGGCTGACCGCTTGGGCCAGCGCCGCAGTTCCATAGGCTGCTGCCAACTCCTCAATCGCGGAGCTCAGGGGGGCACCGGCCGCGATGTCTACCCGCGCGCCTTCTATCAGCGGCGCCTCGACGGTGCCGGCCATGTCGATAATTCGCTCAGCATCGATAGTGTTGACTGCCGCAACGAACCGGTCGCGGGGAGCAAACTCCGCGAGGTTTTCACGGTTCAACTCCGCCAGCGCGGAGGAAACGGACACCAAGGAATCAAAGTCCCGGTACAGGGTGAACATGGACTCCAGGTTCGCCTTATGGGCCTGCTGCCCATCCACGGTACGCCGCGAGTCCGCCAGCAAGTCGTTGTGCAGCCACACTGACTTGCGATCTGCCCGGCTGCCAAGAATGATGCGAGACCAGAAGGGGCTGTAGCCGCTGAAATCGATGGCGTGATCGAAGGATGCGTCACCAAAACACCGCCGGGATTCCTGAGCCCAAAGTTCGTCTAGCTCGTGCCGAAGAGGACCGTGTGGCGGCAGGCCCTCGGCGTTCTGCCGCTGGTAGCGGGTGCGTTCACGCAACGTCGCCGTGACCGTGCCTTGGCGGGAGAAAAGGCGCACCCTTGGATCAATGAGCCGCTCGTTCTTGCGCTTGTCATTGGCTCGGCTGTGCGAGTAGAGCACTGAAACATCGAATCGGTCGTGATCTATGTTCCTGAGCAGATTGAGGGCAGAGGACGTGATCCCGTTGGAACTCATTCCACCCAAGTACATCAAGATGGATTCACGCCCGTCGGCGAAGTCCTGACGCACCCCCTCGGCATCTGTCCTGCCGCGAAAGACCACATCTACGAATCGTTCAGAGGCTCGGCCATCCTCTCGTGGCGTGAACCGCTGGGCGGCCTCGTCACGAACCTGCGACCAGCGCACAGCCTCAGCGTGCCCTGCGGTTTCCATGAGGCGCAGGTCACGGGCCAGATCTTCCAGGCTCGTAGACACCGGCCCAGGGAGTTCCTCAGGGGTGTCGTAGATGCCGCGCGAAGATTCGTACTGGTCCAGATCGGGAAGGTAGAACGCAAGGGGGCGTCCCGTGGCCAGGTAGTCCACGTAGATGCTCGAGTAGTCCGTGACGAGCAGGTCCGCCAGGCCCAGGCCGACGTTCGTCGGGACGGAATGCGGCATCAGCCGGCCCCGCGCGGCTGGCAGCGACGAAGCGTGAGCGGCCAACGTCTGGTGGACTTTGAGCACCACCTGAAAGTGCTCTGCACCCAGCAACTCTTCGAGTTGCTGGGCCTGTTGCAGCAGCCGCTCGCCATCCTGCGAAGGGGAATAGAAGGAACTCCCCTTCCACGTTGGTGCAAACACCACAAGTTTGCGGTCTCCGAGCACGATGCCCGCCTCAGCAAGGCGTCCCGTGGCTGCCTCTACCTCTTCAGGGTTGAGTCGTTGGCGATCTGTACGCGGGTAGCCGGTCTCAAGCAGGGAGCCCTTGAAGATGTTCGCCATCTTGTAAGCGCGCAGATACATGTCGGTCATACGCTCATTGGCGGCGACCAAGTAGTCGGCAGCGACGAAGTTGCGCACGATGTTCCGTGCGTCCGGACCGCCGTCCTCGACGTCATAGCCCATCTTTTTCAGAGGAGTCCCGTGCCAAAGATTGGCGTATATCTGGCCAGTTCGTTTGACGAACTCCCACGGGAAGGTGGCGTTGTTGATGACAAATTTACTGGTCCCCAGGGCCGTCCAATAACGAGTGGAGCGGTACTCCACGATTTCCACATTGCCACGGCTTTTCAGGTGCTCAACGACAGTCTCGTAGTCCGGGGTGGTCTTCTTGAGCACCCAAATGTGCTTGAGATGGTCGAAGTCAGGAGAAGACGTCAGCTCGTGAAAGACCGCTTCCGGGTTGCACAGCGCACCATTACCCGAGAAGGATTCGTACATGACAGCGTCACCACGCAACGGTGCTTTGAGCGCTCGTGCATACACCTCACGCCGAGTCAGCTCCCCGCTTTTGCTCCGCGCCTTGGTGATGAGTGCCTTAACTCCCATAATGCTGCTGTCTACCTTTCGAGCGTGGCCGGCTCAGGATTACCCTGTAACAGCCGTGTGATGTCTTACCCCCATGGATGGGGGTCGAGCGGCAGCCCCTGCGGTCGGCGTATGTCCAGATGACGCCACCGCGCGCACTCCTTCTGAACCGGAGCGTGGGCCGAACCTGCCTACTTGCGCGAGTCCTCGTACGCCTTCACAACCTCATCTGTGGGGCCGTCCATCATCTGCACGCCCTTCTCAATCCAGATGGTGCGGTTGCAGGTGTCGCGGATGGACTTCATGGAGTGGGAGACCAAGAACACCGTGCCGGCGTTCTCGCGGATCTCGCGGATGCGGGCCTCGGAGCGCTTGCGGAAGCGGGCATCACCCACCGCCAGCGCCTCGTCCACGATCAGGATGTCGTGCTGCTTGGAGGCGGCGATGGCGAACTTCAGGCGCGCGGACATGCCAGAGGAATAGGTCTTCATCGGGAAGTCGATGTAGTCCTCCAGCTCGGCAAATTCGATGATCTTGGGCCGCAGCTCCTCGATCTCCTCCCGGGTGAACCCCAACGCCAGGCTGCCAAGCGTGATGTTGGTATTGCCAGAGAGCGCAGGGATCAGCGCGGCGCCCACGCCCAGCAGGTTGGGCCGGCTGGACGCGAAGACGGCGCCCTCCGCCGGCGGCGTCAGACCAGTGATGGCGCGCAGCAGCGTGGACTTTCCGGAGCCGTTGGAGCCGATGATCCCGATGGACTCGTTCTCGTAGGCCACGAAGGTGATGCCCTTGAGAGCGTGCACCTCCCGCAGCCCGCGCATACCGCGCTTGAGCAGGCCTCCCATGCCGGCGGCGCCCACGGCCTTGCCGGAGGAGAAGACCTTGTACTTCACGTGCAGGTCCTGCACCACCACCACGGGCTGACGCCCGTCCTTGTCGGTCTGGAACACGGGCTCAGATGTCTCGGCCATAACGCTCCTCAGCCTGCCAGAAGAAGATGACGCCCGCGACAAACACCACAACGGCGAAGCAGGAGAGGTACACCCAGTGCATGGGGTTGTACGGGTGACCCACCAGGATCATGGCCCGTGCCAGCTCCAGCACCTGATAGACGGGGTGGAAGTCAAAGAGCTTCACCACCCACGGGTGCGCCGCAAAGATCGTGTTCACGTTGAAAAGCACGCCAGAGGTGTAAAACAGCACGCGCGTGATCAACGGGAGCAGCTGCGTCAGGTCCGCCAGGTGCACGGTCAGGCGCGCGCAGATCAGGGCCACCCCGGTATTGAAGAGCGTGTAGAGGAAGAGCAACGGGATGATCATGAGCCAGGACCACTGCGGCGCCCCGCCCAACAGCAGCACATAGATGAACATGACGATCATCATGGGAGCCAGCGTGAGCAGCTGCTGGATGATCGTGGAGAAGGGCAGGGTGAGCCGCGGGAAGCTCAGCGACTGCACCAGGGAGCGGTTGCTCGTGATGGACTTGGCGCCCTCTGACATGGCGCTGGAGAAGAACTCAAAGAGGAAGACGCCAATGACCACAAACGCCGGGTACTGCGGCCCCTGCTTGCCGCCCTGCAGGATCCCGAAGATGGCTCCGTACATGAGCGCGTTCAGTGTGGGTTTAACGATCTCCCACACCACGCCCAGGCGGTTGGCTTGATTCCGGGCCTGGATGCGGGACTTGGCCAGGGTGTAGGCAAAGTCTCGTCGACCCCAGGTTTGCTGCAGATAGGTCCAGAGCCCTGGGCGGGCACCGACCCTCTGCAGCCCGTGCTGCTCGGCGTACTCAGCGGCGTTCATGAACGCGAATATTCCTTCGTCAGAGGTGGGCCGGCAAGGGCCTGTCCGGTGGAGAGTCTAGCTTCCGGCCAGGCCGGAACCGCGGACGTTCGCCGCGTCAGTCGCCCTTAAATTCTGAGGGGAGGCTCTTGTAGAGGGTCTCCATGCTGTCCCCTCGCATGGCCTTACCCAGCTTCCGGTCCCACTCGGGGCTGTTGAGCACAACAGACTGCGCGCCCACCTGGCCGGTTCCGGCGTTGGGCAGGGTGAAGCTGTGGATGTCGCTGGCACGCAGGCTCGTCATCTGCATGCCAAGGCCAATGAGCACCTGCTCATCCCCCAGCTCGTTGTCCATGGTCACGAACGGCATGACCTGCTTGGCAACGTCCGCAATCTTGTTCGGGTTGCCCATCACCTCGGAGCTCATCAGCTTCTTGAAGACCTGCTTGATGAACTGCTGCTGGTTCTTGACCCGCTGGTAATCCCCCGTGAGGAACGCGTGGCGCTCGCGCACCCAGCGCAGGGCACGCTGGCCCTCAATCTGCTCCTTGCCCTTCTTGAAGCAGTACTCCTTACCGCTGTCGGTGCACCAGTCAATGGGGTTGTCCACCGTCACGCCGCCAATGGCCTTGGTCAGGCCCTTAAAGCTGTTGAAATCCAGTGCCGCCACGTTATCGATGTGCACATCCATCATGGACTCGATGGTCTTGCGCAGCAGGGGCACGCCACCGAATTGCATGGCCGAATTGATCTTGGCCCTGCCGTGGCCATCGGGGATCTGCACGTAGGTATCGCGCATGATGGACATCACATAGATTCCCTTGCGATTCTGCGGGATATGCACCAGCATCATCGAGTCGGAGCGCTGAGTTGTGCCCGTGGCAGTCAGGTCAAGCTCGGTGCCGTCCTCGCTCTTATCCGCTCCCAAGAGCAGAATGTTGCGGCTGCCATCCCCGGGATCCTTGAAGGGCTGCCCCTCATAGGTCGGCAGGATGTCCGTCTTCTCCACCAAGGTTGCTGAGGCAAAAGCCTGCTGCAATTTAGAGGCGTAGGCCCCACCAACACCCACCACCGTCACCACAAGCACCAAGGCGGAGAGCAGAATGACCCGCACCACCTTGCGCGGTCTACGGTGGAATCGACGCGGAACGTAACCGCTCGTTTGGGCGTCGTCAGCCATGAATGCTCCTTGGGCAGGGAAGATCGCGAGGGATCGCGACTCCCTAGACTACCGAAGTCCTGCTGGTGAAGCCCTGTGAGGCGGCCTCAGAGACGCTGCAGCACCGGCTTGGGAACAAACTCGCTGATGTCCCCGCCCAGGGCAGAAATCTCTTTAATCAGGCTCGATGAGACGTGCTGATAGCGACCATCTCCGTGAAAGAAGACGGTCTCCACACCAGAAAGATGACGATTCATGGTGGCCATGGGAGCCTCAAACTCGTAGTCAGAGGAGCCCCGCAGGCCCTTGACGATCGCGTTGGCTCCGATCCGGCGGCAGTACTCTGCCAGCAGGCCGGCGCCCATGGGCTCCACGGAGATGCCGCTGAAGCCGGAGAGGGACTCCGACACCATGTCGATGCGTTCCTCTTCGGAAAAGCGGTACTTCTTGGCTGGGTTCGTGGAGACGGACACCACCACCTCATCGAAGAGGCTTGCGGCCCGCATGATGATTTCCAGGTGGCCCTTGTGAACGGGGTCAAACGATCCGGGGCAGACAACTCGACGCATATCAGCCACCCTAACGGCGTTTGGCCCCGCATGGTGGCGGTAGCGTAAAAGAAGCCCACCGGAAGGACCCACTCCCATGAGTTCCCACATCAATGCGCAGGCCGCGCCGTGGCTGCGTGCCGCCCAGGGCGCGCGCCTGATTGGCGCCGACGGACACGCCGCACCCACCATCTTTGAGGAGATGACGGCCGCGGCGCAGCGCACCGGCGCCGTGAACCTGGGGCAGGGATTTCCGGACACTGACGGCCCAGAGGAACTGCGCCAGATCGCCGCGAACGGCGTGCTCGGCAGCCTCAACCAATACGCCCCAGGCGCCGGTCACCCGCTGCTGCGCGCCGCCATCTCCCAGCACCAACGCGAGTGGTACGGCCTGGAGGTCCAGCCGGAGCGTGAGGTGGTGGTGACCAGCGGGGCCACCGAGGCCATCGCCGCCACACTCCTGGCCTTCTGCACGCCAGGCAGCAACGTGGTGGTGTTGGAACCCTTCTACGATTCCTACGGCGCCATCGCCTCCCTCGCCGGAGCGGAGCTGCACCCCGTGCCGCTCCTCGCGCCCGGTTTTCAGCCGGACCTGGCAGGCCTTGAGGCGGCCGTGGACGAGCGCACCGCCGTGATCATCGTGAACGACCCGCACAACCCCACCGGCACACGCTTTGATGACGCCACGCGAGCCAAGCTGGTGGAGTTGGCCGCGCGTCACGACGCGGTCCTCCTGGCGGACGAGGTCTACGAACATCTGGTCTTTGACGGCCAGCACCGCCCCCTCGCGACGCTGCCCGGAGCCTGGGAGCGCACCATCACCGTCTCCTCCGCCGGCAAGACGTTCTCCCTCACCGGCTGGAAGATCGGCTGGGCAACCGGGCCTGAGTCGCTGATCGCGGCGCTGCGCACGGTCAAGCAGTTCCTCAGCTACTCCTCCGGCCCAGCCTTTCAACCGGCGGTGGCGCACGGCCTTGGCCTGCCACGCGAGTTCTTCGCGGAGCGCGCGGCGGACCTGGCTCGGCGCAGCCACATCCTGGCGGATGGCCTGCGTGCGGCCGGCGCCACGGTCCACCTTCCGCAGGGCGGCTACTTCGTGATCGCCGACCTGGCGCCGCTTGGCATCCGCGACGCCACGGCGGCCGCCAGGGCTCTGCCTCAGGAGGTGGGCGTGGTGGGCATTCCCGTGGGCGTCTTCTGCGTCCCCGAACACGAGCCCGCGTTCCGGTCCCTGCTGCGTTTTGCCCACTGCAAACAGGACGCGGTCATCTCCGAGGCCACGGCGCGCCTGCGCACGGGCCTCCCCCGCCTGGCCGCCGTCTTGGAAGCCGGTCCGGCATGAGCGAGCCACACGCACCGGCGCTGAAGAGCACCTGGCTTGATGCCTCCGGCGTTCAGGCCCGCTGGGAGCGGGACCCGTTGCACGACGGCGCGTGGGTGCTTTTCGTGGGCGGCGCTGAGCAATCCACGCTGGTACCGGGGCACCCCCAGACGGTGATCTACGAGTACCTGGCCAGGGTGGCTAAGGTGACCGAGGTGGTGCTGAGCGCCCTCCCGGAGCACAGGCGCGCCGGTGTGTTGCACCTGGGTGGCGGCGCGCTCACCCTGCCGCGCTTCGTCGAGTCGCTGCGGCCTGGAACGCGCCAGGTCGTGGTGGACCTGGACAGCGAGCTGATGCCCTTTGTCCTGGAGGCCTTCCCCTTGGCGGCACCGGAGCACACGGAGCTCATCATCGACGACGTGCTGCGCGTCCTGCCCCGCGTCGGCGAACCGGGCGGCTTTGACCTGTGCGTGCTTGACATTGCGATGGATCAGCATTCGCCGGATGCCTTCTTTAGCGTTGATTACGCTAGGGAATTGCTGGCCACGGTGACCCCTCAGGGCACCGTGATCGTCAATGTGGGCGATGACCCTGGACTGCCCGCCACCCGGCGACTGGTTGGCTCCTTCCAGGCGGCCGGAGCCTCGGTGTGGGTCACCGGGCCAAGCGACATGCTCGGCGGCGAGGGGGAAGGGAACCTGCTACTCCTTGCCTCGCACACGCCTTGGGGTGCCGCTCAGCGCGAGGAGGTCCGGGCCGCGGGCCCACACCCCGCGGGGCTGAGCGCCGGAATGGACCTGCGCGGCCTGGGGTTTTAGGACTCGTCCGCTTCGGGTGCCCGCGTCTCCGCGAACCACAGCGTGGTCTCGCCGTACTTGCGCTCCTTGAGCACATTCCACCCGTCCGGGAAGGTGGGGCGCGGGGAGCGGCTGGAGCGTTCCAAGACCACCACAGCGTCGTCGGACAGCTGCGGAGCCAGCGCCGCGAGCACCTGCGCCAGCTCCTCCTCTCCCACCGGATACGGCGGGTCAAGAAAGGCCAGGGTAATGAGCTCCTCCGTGTATCCGACCAGGTAGGAGGACACGGAGGAACGCACCGCGCGAGCCCGGTCCGCACGCACCGCGGAGTTCACGAGCGCCGCATTGGCGCGCAACGCTGGCATGGCGGCCTGCGCAGAGTCCACCAGCCGGGCCGAGCGCGCTCCGCGGCTCACGGATTCCACTCCCAGGGCACCGGAGCCGGCAAACAGGTCCACGACCACTGCGTCTGCGAGCACGTCCCAGCTTTCCAGCCGGGAAAAGAGCGCTTCCTTGACGCGGTCAGTGGTGGGCCGGGTGGCGTCCGTTGGCACGGAGGTGAGCGGGTGTCCGCCGGCGGCACCGGCAATGATCCGGGACATGTCAGCCCCTTTCCAGGTAGGCGGCTTCGGAGGTATCTAGGCGGGCCTCTACTGCGGCCGCGAGGTGTGGGTGGCGCTCGCGCCAGCCCGGGACCACCACTTCGGCGGCATCCTCCCGGGCCTGCGCGATCACCTTGGCATCGCGCATCACCCGCAAAATCTTGAGCGTGGATCTGCCACCGGACTGGCTGGCGCCCAGGATGTCACCCTCGCGGCGCGTCTCCAGGTCCTTCTCCGCCAGCTCAAAGCCGTCGCTCGTGGCCGCCACGGCCTCCAGGCGCTCCACGGCCGGGTGCTCGTGCTCCAGGGTGGTCACCAACAGGCAGGTTCCGGGGAAGCCGCCGCGCCCAATGCGCCCGCGGAGCTGATGCAGCTGCGAGATGCCAAAGGACTCGGCATCGATGATCGCCATGACGGTGGCGTTGGCCACGTCCACCCCGACCTCCACCACCGTGGTGGCCAGGAGCAGCTGGGTGCGCCCGGACTCAAAATCCGCCATGGCGGCCGCCTTCTGCTCCGCGGCCAGCTTGCCGTGCAGCGTACCGATGCGCACGCCCTGCAGCGCGGGGTGGGCGCGCAGCACCTGCTCCATGGTCTCTAGCGCGGTGCGCTGCAACGGCGCCGCATCAGCCTGATCGGCGCCCCGCGCCCGCGTCGCGTCCTCCTCGGCCGGATCCTCGGTAATGCGCGGGACCACCACATAGGCCTGGTGGCCCGCGTCAATCTGCTCACGCATCAGGCTGAAGAGCCGTTCCCGCCAGGCGGGCAACTGCACGGGCACCACAAAGGTCCGCACCGGAGCACGGTTGGCAGGCAGGCCCTTCAGGATGGACGTCTCCACATCCCCAAAGACCGTCATGGCCACTGTGCGCGGGATGGGCGTGGCCGTCATCACCAAGGTGTGAGGCGTCTGGCCGTCCCCCTCGCCTCCCCCGCGCAGCTTGTCACGCTGCTCCACCCCAAAGCGGTGCTGCTCATCCACCACCACCAACCCCAGCTCCGCGAACTGCACCTGGTCCCCGAGCAGGGCGTGGGTGCCCACCACAATGCCGGCCCGACCGGAGGCGGCGTTCAAGAGCACCTCACGCCGGCGGGCCGCGGGCAGGGACCCGGTCAGCAGCTCCACCGTGGTAGCGCGCTCCGCGCCGCCCAACTGCCCGGCCAGGGCCAGCTCCCCCAACATGCGCCGCAGCGTGGCCGCGTGCTGTGAGGCCAGCACCTCCGTGGGCGCCAGCATGGCCGCCTGCCCACCAGAATCAATCACCTGCAACATGGCGCGCAACGCCACCAGGGTCTTACCGGAACCCACCTCCCCCTGCACCAGGCGGTTCATGGGGTGGGGACGCGCAAGGTCCCGGGCCAGCTCGGCGCCGACCTCCACCTGCCCCTGCGTCAGCGTGAACGGCAGGGCCGCATCAAACGCGGCCAGTAGGCCGTCCGCACTTCCCGGGCGTGGCACAGCGGAGCGCCCTGCGTTCTCCAACCGGCGCTCCGCGAGCACCGTCTGCAGCAGCAGCGCCTCCTCAAAGGCAAAACGCCGCCGGGCGGCATAGGCCTCGGGGATCTGGCGGGGCCTATGCACCGACTCCAGCGCGCTGACCAAGCCGGGCAAGCGGCGTCGGGCCCTGACATCCCCGGGAACCGGGTCCGGGAAGCCGCCCTCACTGACGCCGTCCAGCACCGTCGCCATGGTGCGGCGCAGGCGCAGCTGCGAGAGCTTGCCGCTGCTGGGGTACACAGGGAAGGGGCGGGCCTCCGCCTCGTCATCTTGGCCAAGCAGTGTGTACTCGGGGTGGCTCAGCTGCGTCTGACCCCGGTAGTCCTCCACCTGCCCAGAAAAGACGGCGCGAGCCCCCGGAAGCAATTCCTTGGCAGCCTGAAAGCCATTAAAGAAGGTCATGCGCAGGCGCCCGGCTGACTCGGGATCCTGGTCCTCCACCTCAACCTCCAACAGGAAGCCGCGGCGGTTGTGCATGCGGCGCTGAGAGGCATGCGTCACGGTGGCGACCACCGTGGCGTCCTCCCCCAAAGCCAGCGCCGTGATGGGCGTGATCTCTCCCACGTCCACATAACGCCTGGGCAGGTGCATCAGCAGCTCGCCCGCCGTGGTGTAACCAAAGGCCTGCTGGATCACCTTGGCGCTCGCAGCGCCGATGACCCGCACCAGATCAGTCTCCGGGCGCAGGGCGCTGGGGTCCTTGACCGCCGCCTGGGTCTGCCGGGCCGCCTGGGATTTCTGGGCCGGGTCGGGTGCCGAGCTCGGATCAGTCATCGGGATGCGTGCACAGGCTAGTAATGGAGACGTCCTCAGGGGTGCCCACCCGCGCCACCTCTTGCAAGGCCAGCTCGGCGTCCTGAACGTGCACATGGACCCGCCAGCGGAAGGACTCACCCACCGGTGATACCGGGGACATCAGCACCGAGTCCCCCACCGAATCCAGGGCCGCCCGCAGCAGTGCGGCGTCCAGCGGCGCGGCGGTGACGGAGCACATCACCTCCACCCCGGTATTGCTCTCCACGGCATCCAGCACGGGAAGATCGTCAATGCCGTAGCCGTCCAGCGGCTCATACGGGGCGTCGGAGAACGTGCGGGCGTTGACCGCACAGGAGAGCGCGTCCAACACGATGTGCAGGCCAACGGCCCCGGCATCCACCACACGCGCCTGGGTGAGCCGGTCCAACTGGGCCTCCGTAGCGCGCACCGCCTCATAGGAGGCGTCCAAAGCGGCGTCTATCACCTTGCCAAGCAGGGCGCGCCCCTGTTCCTCAGGCGCCGCGGTGTCCACCGCGTCTCGGGCGGCCGTGGAGGCCGCCTCCACGACGGAGAGCATGGTCCCGGGCACCGGCTCGGAGAGGGCGGACCAAGCGCGCACACGCCCGGCATCCAGCGCCCGCGCCAGGGACTCCCCCGTGAGGTTGCGCACGTCCTGAAGGGACTCGCCCATGCCTGCCAGGACCACGGCCAGGAGCGTCCCGGAGTTACCGTGGGCCCCCTCAAGACCGGCGCGGCCCGCCACGCTGAGCAGCGCTCCCAAGTCCTTGGCCTCCGGGCGGGCCTCCACCTCATCCAGGGCGGCCCGGGCCGTGCGGTAGAGATTGCTGCCCGTGTCCCCGTCTGCAACCGGGAAGACGTTGATGGCATTGAGGCGGTCAGAGTGATTAGCCAGCTCGCGGACAGCAATTCTGAGCCACTCCAGCACGGCGGGGTAGCCGGTGCTCAAGCGCTGCTTCATGGGACTGTCCTCGTCTGTTGCCTTAGCTGGCGGTGCCGGGCGCGCGGCTGTGTGCGGCGCCACTGGCGGTTCAAGTCTATCCACCCGCGGGCGATACCCTGGAGAGGTGAGTCCCCGCGTCTTGTCCCCCGCCGCCCCCCACACCCCGCGCCACACCCCGCGCCGCCTGCTTGGCGCGATCCTGTTTGGCGGGGTGGGCCTGAGCATGCTGGCCGGATGCTCCGCGCCGGTGAAGGTGGAACCGGCGCCCTCAGCGGCCTCCGCCGCCTGCTCCGAGGTCATGCTCTCCCTTCCGGAAGAGATTGACGGTCAGGAGAAGCGGACCACCACCAGCCAGTCCACGGCATCGTGGGGCACACCGACCAGCATTGTGCTGCGGTGCGGAACCCCGGATCCGGGCCCCACCTCGGATCCGTGCACCACGGTGGAGGAGGTCGACTGGATTGCCTCGGAGAACCAGCCCAAGGACTCCTGGACGCTGACCGCCTACGGCCGCGTCCCCGGCATCGAGGTGACGCTGGATACCTCCAAGGTCACCTCCGCCTCCGTCGCCACGGCACTCACCGAGTCCGTGCAACGGGCCCAGCCCACCAAGCGCTGCCAGGCAAAGCCCACACCGACGCCGTCTCAGTAAGGGGCGGCGTCCCGGCTGCTGGGCGAACTCCGCCGCTGGGGCTACTCAGCCCTCAGCGCAGTCCGCGCTTGCGGTGCAGGGCCAGCTGCACCAGCTCGTCGATGAGCTCCGCATACTCAATGCCGCTGGCCGCCCACATCTGGGGGTACATGCTGCTGGGGGTAAACCCAGGCATGGTGTTGATCTCGTTGATGACCCATTCCCCCTCGGGGGTCAGGAAGAAGTCAACGCGTGAGAGGCCCTCGCCGCCCAGGGAATCAAAGGCCACCACCGCCTGTTCGCGGATGGACTGGGTCTGCTCCGGGGTCAGGTCAGCCGGGCAGCTGGTCTTGGCCGCGGCGCCGTCAACGTACTTTGCGTCAAAGTCATAGAAGCCGTGGTCTCCGGGCTGGACCACGATCTCGCCGGGGAGCGAGGAGCGGGTCGGCGTGGCGCCGCGCCCCTCAAGCACACCGCACTCAATCTCGCGGCCGGAGATGCCCTGTTCCACCACGACCTTGGGGTCGTGAATCCGCGCCGCCTCCACGGCCGCGCGCAGATCGCCATCCACGTCCACGCGGGTGATGCCCACCGAGGATCCCGCACGGGACGGCTTCACAAAGAGGGGGCGCACCAGTCGCTCGCAGCGGGCCAGCGCCTCTTCCGGCGCGTTGAGCCACTGCTTGTCCGTGATGACCTCATACGGGCCAACCGTCAATCCGGCGGACTCAAAAACCACCTTCATGTAGTGCTTGTCCATGCCCATGGCGCTGGCGGCCACTCCGGAGCCCACGTAGGCAATGTCCGCCAACTCCAGCATGCCCTGGAGGGTGCCGTCCTCACCGTAGGGGCCGTGCAACAGCGGGAACACCACGTCGACGCTGCCCAGGCCCACCGCATCGCCCAACCCGCGCGAAGCAACGGCGTCGTGCGCTTGATCCGTGCCCGCGCTACCAAGGCGCACGTGCGTCCCGGAATCCAGGATCTCCGGAACCTGCCCCTGATCCAGGCGGAAGGAATCCGTGGTGCCCTCCAGCAGCGTCCAGGTGCCGGAACGTGTGATGCCCACCGGCACCACGTCATACTTGTCCCGATCAATGGCTCGCATCACCCCGGCCGCGGTCACGCAAGAGACCGCGTGCTCCGACGAACGCCCTCCAAAGAGCAGAAGGACGCGGGGGCGGGGGGCGCTGCTCATCAGTGAATCTCCTCAGACTTCAAATCTCGCTCCAACAGCATGCGGGCCATGGAGCTCACGCCCACCTTGCCCTCAATCACTGCCACGACGGCCTGCGTGATGGGCATTTCTACGCCGTGATTCGCGGCCAGATCCAACACGGCGGCGCCGGACTTAATGCCCTCTGCCACCTGGGTCATCTCCTGGGCCACCTGCTCAAGGGTCTTGCCCTCGCCGATCAGCCTGCCCGCGGTGCGGTTGCGTGAGAGCGGCGAGGAGCACGTGGCGACCAGGTCACCCAAGCCGGCCAAGCCGGCCATGGTCTCTGCGCTGCCACCCAACGCGGTGGCCAGGCGGGTGGTCTCTGCCAGGCCGCGCGTGATGATGGTGGCCTTGGTGTTGTCCCCCATGCCCATGCCATCGCAGATGCCCACGGCTAGGGCAATCACGTTCTTGACGATCCCGCCAATTTCCACACCCACGATGTCCGAGTTGGTGTACGGGCGGAAGTAGGAAGGGGTGCAGGCGCGGGCGATCCACTCCACCGTGTCCCGATCAGAGCCGGCAACGACGGAGCCGGTGGGCTCCCCGCGCGCAATCTCCTTGGCCAGGTTGGGCCCGGAAACCACTGCGAGCTGGGACTGATCCACAGGCAGCACCTGGGCAATGACCTCTGTCATGCGCAGATCCGTGCCGCGCTCCAGGCCCTTCATCAAGGAAACCAGGACGGCGCCCGGCTCCACGGCCTTGCCCCACTCGGTGAGCTGCTGACGCAGCGACTGCGCCGGCACGGCCAGGATCACCAGCTCCGCGCCGGCGAGCACCGCCGCCGGGTCCGTGGACGCGGTGATGTTGGCCGGCAATGGCAGGTCCCCAAGGTAGGTGGAGTTGGTGTGCAACTCGGAGATCTCGGTGGCCACCTCGGCACGGCGGGCCCACAGGACCACGTCTGCGGTGGGGTCGGAGTCCGCCAGGACCTTAGCGAAGGTGGTGCCCCACGATCCTGAACCCATGACGGCAATGCGCTGGGGAGAAGCCTTCATGCTGCACCGTCCGTTCCGTGGTCCTGATTCCGGTGGGAGCCGGGGTTTTGATTCTTGAGGCGCCCGGTGCTGCTCTGGCCGTGCGCCAGCGGGTTCCAGCGCTGGGCGGGCGGGGTGCCGCCACGCAGGGACTGCACCTCATCGGTGATGGCGCTCATGATGACCTCGGTGGCCTCAGAGAGCACCTTTTTGGTCAGCGGCAAGCCGTGGAACGCGGAGAGGTCAATCGGGTCTCCCACTTTCACCGTTGCCCGCTTGCGCGGGAAGGGCCGGATCATCTTGCCGTATCTGGGGAAGAATTCCTGGTCCCCCCAATGCACCACGGGGACCACCGGCGCGCCGGTTTTGAGCGCCAGGCGTGCGGCCCCGGTGTGGCCCTTCATGGGCCACAGATCCGGGTCCCGCGTCAGCGTCCCCTCCGGGTAAATGCCAATGACGCCGCCGCGCGCCAGCAACTCGGTTGCCGCCTCCAGGGACGCCCCGGCACCCGCGCCACCACGATCCACCGGAACCTGACCGGTCTGCTTCAACAGCCACCCGGCCACGGGCAGCTTCAGCAGGGACTGCTTGGCCAGGAAACGGGGGTACTTGCCGTTGGAGTAGATCGCGTGAGCCACCACAAACGGATCAATCTCCGTCATGTGGTTGGTCACGATGATGCAGCCGTCCGGAAGCTTGTCAAAGCCCTCCCACCGATGCCCAATGAAGGCATTCATCACCGGGCGGACCAGGCCGGCCAGGGCGGCAAAGATGATGCGGGTGCGCAGCGGCTCCGCGGGGCGGCGCATCAGAGTGCCGCGTCCCGCAGCTCCACGTCGGCGCCAAGCCCCTGCAGCTTGTCCAGGAAGTGCTCGTAGCCGCGGTTGATGAGCTCAATGCCGCTGGCGTTAGAGGTTCCCTCCGCCGCCAGGGCAGCGATCACGTGCGAGAAGCCGCCGCGCAGGTCCGGGATCACAAAGTCGGCACCGTGCAACGGCGCCCGGCCCGTGATGACCGCGGAGTGCAAGAAATCGCGCTGGCCAAAGCGGCAGGGATTGGAGCCAAGGCACTCGCGGTGCAGCTGGATGGTTGCACCCATGCGCACCAGGGCGTCGGTGAAGCCAAAGCGGTTCTCGTACACGGTCTCGTGCACAATCGACACGCCCTGCGCCTGCGTCAGAGCCACGACCAGCGGCTGCTGCCAATCCGTCATGAAGCCGGGGTGCACGTCCGTCTCCACGACCAGCGGGTTCAGCTCGCCGCCGGGGTGATAGAAGCGGATGCCATCACCCACCACATCAAACTCGCCGCCGAGCTTGCGGTAGGTGTTCAAAAAGGCGGACAGATCCTTCTGGTCAGCGCCCTGCACCAGGATGTCGCCACCCGTGGCCAACGCAGCGGAGGCCCAGGAGGCACCCTCGTTGCGATCCGGAAGCGCCGTGTGGTCGTATCCACGCAGCTGGGTGACGCCCTCGATGACCAGCGTGCGCTCGCTGCGCACGTTGATGATGGCGCCCATCTTCTGCAGCACGGAGATCAAGTCCATGATCTCTGGCTCCATGGCCGCGTTCTTCAGCTCCGTCACGCCGTGGGCCTTGACCGCGGTCAGCAGCACCTGTTCGGTGGCGCCCACGCTGGGGAAGGGAAGGTGAAGCTTGGCTCCGTGCAGCCCGTTGCGCGCGGAGATGGTGATGCCGTTGGGGGCCTTGTCCACCACGGCACCAAACTCGCGCAGCACGTTGAGGTGGTAGTCAATGGGGCGGTCGCCAATGCGGCAACCACCCAGGTCAGGGATGAACGCCTCGCCGATGGTGTGCATCAGCGGCCCACAGAAGAGGATCGGGATGCGGGAGTCCCCCGCGTACGCGTCAATCTCCTTGGAGGAGGCGGACTTGGCCGCGGCCGGGTTCAGCGTGAGGTCTCCGGTGACGGAATCCTTGTCCACGGTGACGCCGTGAATGTTCAGGAGACCCGTGACTACGTCCACGTCCTTGATCTCCGGGACATTGCGCAGCACCGACGGTGAGTCACCCAACAGGGCGGCAACCATCGCCTTGGGGACCAGGTTCTTGGCACCGCGAACAGCCACGGTTCCCTTGAGGGGCTGCCCCCCGTTGATCGTCAGGACCTTGTTCAACACGCTTCTGGCACCTCGCCGTCGTCGAGCGCCCCGTGGGTTTCCAGGGGCTGGATCATCATACCCAGCCAGCCGAGCTGACGCCCTTTGGGGCGCTCTGGCGGCGCGCCGGGCCAGCTCAGGAGCGAGCCGGTAGTGTCCGAGGTTTATAACCGGGGCGGCGGTTCTCGTATTCCGTGATATCCGCCTCCTTGCGCAGGGTCAGGTCAATATCATCCAGCCCCTCCGACAGGCGCCAGGCGGTGTCCGGGTCAATGACAAAGGGCACGGTGAGCGAGCCGACACTGACCGTGCGGGAGGGCAAATCCACGGTGACCTCTGTGCCCGGGGAGTTCTCCAGCTCCTTCCAGATCAGCTCAACATCGCCCTGTTCCACCTCTGCTGCCAGCAGCCCCTGCTTGCCGGAGTTGCCACGGAAGATATCCGCAAAGCGGGCGGAAATCACTGCCTTGAACCCGTAATCCCGCAGAGCCCAGACGGCGTGCTCACGCGAGGAACCGGTGCCAAAGTCTGGGCCGGCCACCAGGACGGAGCCGCGGTTGTACGGCTCCTGGTTCAGGATGAACTCCGGGTTCTGGCGCCAGTTGGCAAAGAGCGCATCCTCAAATCCGGTCTTGGTGATCCGCTTCAGATACACGGCCGGGATGATCTGGTCGGTGTCCACATTGGAGGAATGCAGCGGGACGCCGATGCCGGTGTGGGAGGTGAACTTGTCCATGGTGTCTCCTTAGATTCTGACGCGACGCGGGCTCAGGCGACCGGCTGCAGGGCAGGCAGGTCTGACGGTGAGCTGAGCGTGCCGCGGATCGCGGTGGCGGCCGCCACCAGCGGGGAGACCAGGTGGGTGCGCCCACCCTTGCCCTGGCGGCCCTCAAAGTTGCGATTTGAGGTGGAGGCGCAGCGCTCCCCCGGGGCCAGCTGGTCTGGGTTCATGCCCAGGCACATGGAGCAGCCCGCAAAGCGCCACTCGGCACCAAAGTCGGTGAAGACGCGGTCCAGCCCCTCCGCCTCCGCCTCCAGCCGCACCCGCGCGGACCCCGGCACCACGATCATGCGAATCTGCGGGTCCTTCTGGCGCCCACGGATGATGTCCGCCGCCGCGCGCAGGTCCTCCATGCGGGAGTTGGTGCAGGAGCCCAAGAAGACCGTGTCCACGCGGATGTCCTTCATGGGCGTCCCGGCTTCCAGCCCCATGTACTCCAGGGCCTTGCGCGCCGTCGCCGCAGCGTTCTCATCCCCCATCTCCGCGGGGTTCGGCACGGAGTCGGAGAGCGAGACGCCCTGGCCCGGGTTGGTTCCCCAGGTCACGAAAGGTTCCAGCTCGTCGGCGTCCAGGAACACCTCCGCGTCAAAGCTGGCGCCCTCGTCTGTGGGCAGCGTCTTCCAGTACTCCACCGCGGCGTCCCAGTCCGCGCCTTGCGGCGCGTGCGGGCGGCCCTGCACAAAGTCAAAGGTCTTCTGATCCGGCGCAATCATGCCCGCGCGTGCTCCTGCCTCGATGGACATGTTGCACACGGTCATGCGCGCCTCCATGGACAGCGCACGGATGGCGGAGCCACGGAACTCCAGCACGTATCCCTGCCCGCCGCCCGTCCCGATCTTGGCGATGACGGCCAGGATGATGTCCTTGCCGCTCACACCGGTGCGCAGCGTCCCATCCACGGTGATGGCCATGGTCTTGAAGGGCTTGAGCGGCAGCGTCTGGGTGGCCATGACGTGCTCCACCTCTGAGGTGCCAATGCCAAAGGCCAGGGCACCAAAGGCGCCGTGGGTTGAGGTGTGAGAGTCTCCGCACACGATGGTCATGCCCGGCTGAGTCAGACCCAGCTGCGGGCCCACCACGTGCACAATTCCCTGTTCCTTGTCACCCAGCGAGTGCAAGCGCACGCCAAACTCGGCGCAGTTGTTGCGCAGCGTATCGATTTGCTTGGCGCTGATGGGGTCCGCGATGGGCCGATCAATCGCCAGCGTGGGGGTGTTGTGATCCTCGGTGGCGATGGTCTGCTCTGGACGGCGCAGCGGGCGCCCTGCCAGGCGCAGGCCCTCAAAGGCCTGCGGGGAGGTCACCTCGTGGAGGAGGTGCAGGTCGATGTAGAGCAGATCAGGCCGGCGATCCGAGCCCTCCCCTTCGCCGCGCGAAACCACATGGTCCGCCCAGACCTTCTCAGCCAACGTGCTTGGCCGCGACGTCGTCGCCATCTTGTTCCTCCAACCGGGTGTCCTGCTTGGTCCTTCAATGCTCACACCTTGGGCGGCGACCGTCCAATATGCGGTCTTGCATCTCGTTATATGAGATGGGAGAGTTGCCCGCATGGACGATCCCAGTGGTGTTGGAGTCATTGATAAGGCCGCTCAGGTGTTGGACGCACTGGAGGCAGGGCCCGCGTCGTTGGCGCAACTCGTGGAGACCACACACCTGGCCCGCCCCACGGTGCACCGCCTGGCCCAGGCCCTGGTTCATCACCGCCTGCTGGCCAAGGACGTGCACGGGCGCTTCATGCTTGGCCCGCGCCTGGTGGAGCTCTCCTCCGCGGCCGGCGAGGACCGCCTGGTCTCCGCCGCCGGCCCCTTGCTGCTCCACCTGCGAGACCTCACGGGAGAGAGCACCCAGGTCTTCCGCCGCCAGGGCGAGCACCGCGTGTGCGTGGCCTCCGCCGAGCGCCCGGTGGGCCTGCGGGACACCATCCCCGTGGGCACGCAGCTCTCCATGCGCGCGGGCTCCGCCGCGCAGGTGTTGCTGGCCTGGGAGGATCACGGCCGGTTGGTGGACGGCCTGGAGGGGGCTCGCTTCACGGCGACGGTCCTGGCCGGTGTTCGACGCCGCGGGTGGGCTCAGTCGCTCGGCGAACGCGAGCCTGGGGTCGCCTCTGTCTCCGCGCCGGTGCGCGGGCCTTCCGGACGTGTCATCGCGGCGCTGTCCATGTCTGGGCCGATTGAGCGCCTCAGCCGCCATCCAGGCAAGATGCACGCGGAAGCCATCTGCCGGGTGGCCGCGCAGCTCACCTCCGCCCTGCGCAACTAGGCCAGCCCTACGAGAAGTGATCAAAGCCGCGCGCCGCGTCGAGGCTGCGCTCCCCCAGCCACACACCCTGCCCGTCGGTCACCGTTCCTAGCTCGCGGAACCCATCAGGGAGCGGGCCGTGCGGCGGGCAGGTGCCCAGCAGCAGGTGGTCCTCGCCGCCCAGCAGCACGCGACGTACCGCGTCACCGGCGTGGCGCCCGGCCCAGCCGCTCAAGCGAGCGCCCTCCTCGTCGATGGCAGCAGGGTCCAGGCGCAGGGCCACTCCGGAGGCCGCGGCAATCCTCGAGGCGTCCCTGAGGAGACCATCTGAGACATCCATCAGGGAGGTCAGGACGCGGCACGCCTCCGGGCCCACGGACAGCGGGGGCAGCGGCCGGAACATGGCCTCCGCCACGCGGCGCTCCAGATCACCCCAGGTCTCCACCCGGTCTTGGGGCTCGGTGGAGTTGAGCAGGGACAGCGCCGCGTCGGCTCGTCCCAGGTGGTGCCCGGCCACCACGATGCGATCCCCCGCCTTGGCGCCGGACCTGGTGACGACTGCCTCCCCCGGGGAGCCAAGGACCGTCATGGTGGCGGTCACCTCGCCGGCCAGGCTCAGGTCCCCGCCCACGATGCCAAAGCCGTCCGCGCCAAGGACCCGCGCGGCGTCGCTCACACCCTGGGCGTAGCCCTGCACCCAGGCCAGCTCGACGTCGCGGGGCAGGGAGAGCGCCACCAGCGCGCCGACCGAGCGGCCGCCCATCGCGTTGATATCGGAGACGTTCTGGGCCGTGGACTTGAAACCGACGTCCCGCCCCGTGGTGCGGTAGCCGCAGGGCCATTCGCGCAGAAAATCCTGCCCCTCCACCAGGCTGTCCACGGTGGTGAGTACGCGCCCGCCCGGGAAGCGAAGCAGCGCCGCGTCGTCGCCCATGCCCAGCAGCACGCCGGAGCCGGCCGCGTGGGCGTGAGTCTCAGCGGCTGCGGGCGCGGCCTGCGGGTAGGACGCGAGGAGGATCTCGATGATGCGGGATTCGCTCGCCTCGGCGACGGTACCAGCGGGCGCCGGGGGCTGCTCGGGGGAATCAGGAGTGCTCACGCATCCATCGTCCCAGGCCAGCGCCGTGCCTGGAAGCCAGCGTCGTGCCTGGAAAAGAACAGGAGCCAGCGTCGTGCCTGGAAAAGAACAAGGGACCGGTTCCGAAGAACCGGTCCCTTGACCTTGGTGACCCCAACGGGATTTGAACCCGTGCTGCCGCCGTGAGAGGGCGGTGTA
>NZ_QQXL01000006.1 GCF_003640665.1 Galactobacter caseinivorans | reverse complement strand
GGCTTCAAAACAGTTCAAGCAAGCTCTGCACGCGTCCACTATTCGGTTACGAAACAACAACCTTCGCAACCCCAAAACTTCATACAGAACCACCACAACTAAATATTGTGTCACCACGCACACGCAAGTAACACACAGACCACCACCACACCCGACAGCAGCGATGCGAAGGGTTGTGGCGGAGTGAAAGAGTTACGGCGGTCATAGCGTAGGGGAAACGCCCGGTCCCATCCCGAACCCGGAAGCTAAGCCCTACAGCGCCGATGGTACTGCAACCGGGAGGTTGTGGGAGAGTAGGACGCCGCCGGACACAACCACACAAAGTGAGGCCCCGCAGCCCCCAAACCCCCAACAGGGTTCGGAGAGGCGCGGGGCCTTTCTCATGCCCAAAAACAATCCCCGGCCGCCACCCACACAGCCAGTCAGCGGTCAGCCCACCGTGGCGGCCGGCGAGCGGGCGGCAGCGGTGGCTGGCTGCCACCGCAGCGCGACAGCCATGCCACCAGCAGCCCACCGACGCGGGCCCCAGGAACCAGCAGCGCACCGTCTCCTTGAACGCCAACGGCCCGCCACCTCCCCCGTGGGAAGTGGCGGGCCGTTATGGTCTCTGGCCCAAGCCAGCCGCGTTTAGCCTTTCAACGCCACCCTTAGCCGAAGTGCTTGGCCAGCGTGCCGGTGTTTGCCTGGCTCAGCTCGTCCACCGTGACGGTGAACAGGTCCTGGAACTCCAGTGCGTCAGCCTCGGCGTCCACGATGCCCACGCGCACGGCGGGGTAGCCGCGCACGCCGGCCATGGCCACAAAGCGCTCCTCCTCGGAACGCGGGAGCGAGACCAACGCACGCCCCTGCGACTCGGAGAACAGCGCCGTGAACGCGTCCACGCCATCGCGCGCAAGCAGCGGGCCAAGGTTCACTCGGGCGCCAACACCGTGGCGCAGCACCATCTCCGTCAAAGCGGCAGCCAGGCCGCCCTCGGAAAGGTCGTGAGCGGCGTCGAACATGCCGTCCCGGGAACCGGAGACCAGCAGCTGACCCAGCAGCTTCTCGCCGTCCAGGTCCACCTTGGGCGGCAGGCCGCCCAGGTGCCCGCGAACGTTGGCGAACTCGGAGCCATCCAGCTCGTCGCTGGTGGTGCCAAGCAGGTAGATGGCCTGGCCGTCGTGCTCGGCGCGCCAGCCGGACGGCGTGCGGCGGGCCACGTCGTCGAAGCGGCCAAGCACGCCCACCACGGGGGTGGGGTGGATGGCCGTGGTGCCGGTCTGGTTGTAGAGGGACACGTTGCCGCCGGTGACCGGGACCTGCAGTGCAAGGCACGCGTCGGAGAGCCCGTCGATGGCCTGCACAAACTGCCACATAACCTCCGGGTCCTCCGGGGAGCCGAAGTTGAGGCAGTCGGTCACGGCCATCGGCACGGCGCCGGTGGTGGCGACGTTGCGGTAGGACTCGGCCAGGGCCAGCTGTGCGCCGGCGTAGGGATCAAGGTAGGCGTAGCGGCCGTTGGCGTCCGTTGCGAGACCCACGCCCATGCCAGTGGCCTCGTCCACGCGAACCACGCCCGCGTCGTCGGGCATCGCCAGGGCAGTGTTGCCGCCCACGTAGCGGTCGTACTGGTTGGTGATCCAGGACTTGTCGCACAGATTGGGGGAGGCCATCAGCTCCAGCAGCGCCGCCCGCAGCTCCAGCCCAGTCTCCGGGAGGGAGGCGCCAGCGGTGGAGGAGCGGAAGGTGTCCGCCTGCAGGGCGTCCTGACGTGCGGGGCGCTGCTGCGGGCGATCATAGGTGGGGCCGTCGTGAGCCACGGTGCGCGGATCCACGTCCACGATGGTCTCGCCGTCCCAGGTGATGATGAGGCGGCCGGTATCGGTGACCTCTCCCAGCCAGGAGTACTCCACGTCCCACTTGGCCATGACGGCCTCGAAGGCGGCGGCCTTCTCCGGCGTCACCACGGCCATCATGCGCTCCTGGGACTCCGACATCAGGATCTCTCCCGGGGTCAGGGTCGGGTCGCGCAACAGCACAGAGGTGAGCTCCACCTGCATGCCGCCCTCGCCATTGGAGGCCAGCTCGCTCGTGGCGCAAGAGATGCCGGCGGCGCCCAGGTCCTGGATGCCCTCCACCAGCTCGCCCTTGAACAGCTCAAGGCAGCACTCAATCAGCACCTTCTCCGCGAACGGATCTCCCACCTGCACGGCGGGGCGCTTGGAGGGCTTGGTGTCATCAAAGGACTCGGACGCAAGGACGGACGCGCCGCCGATGCCGTCGCCGCCCGTGCGGGCCCCGAAGAGCACCACGCGGTTGCCCACGCCAGAGGCGTTGGCCAGGCGCAGGTCCTCGTGGCGCAGCACGCCAACGGCCAGCGCGTTGACCAGGGGGTTGGCCTGGTAGATGGGGTCAAAGACCGTCTCGCCGCCAATGTTGGGCAGGCCAAGCGAGTTGCCGTAGCCGCCAATTCCGGAGACGATGCCGTGCACCAGGCGGGCGGTATCCGGGTGATCAATGGCGCCAAAACGCAGCGGATCCATGACCGCCACCGGGCGGGCGCCCATGGAGATGATGTCGCGGACAATGCCGCCAATGCCGGTCGCGGCGCCCTGGTAGGGCTCCACGAACGAGGGGTGGTTGTGGGACTCGACCTTGAAGGTCACGGCCCAGCCATCGCCCAGATCGGTGACGCCGGCGTTCTCGCCGATGCCCACCATCATGTCCTTCTTCATCTGCTCATCCAGCTTGGCGCCGAACTTCTTCAGGTGAATCTTGGAGGACTTGTAGGAGCAGTGCTCGCTCCACATGACGGAGTACATGGCCAGCTCCGCGGCGGAGGGGCGGCGCCCCAGCAGCTTCACGATGTCCTGGTACTCGTCCTGCTTCAGGCCAAGCTCAGCCCAGGGCTGCTCCTCGTGGGGAGTGGCGGCGGCGTTGGCCACGGTGTCGATGTTGAACTTCGGTGCGCTCACTTGCCGGCCTCCAGGAGGTGCTTGATGACGGAGGTGAAGAAGGTGATGCCGTCGCGGCCCGTGTGGTCGGGGCCAAAGCCCAGTTCCACGGCGTGCTCCGGGTGCGGCATGAGGCCCACCACGTTGCCTGCCTCGTTGGAGATGCCGGCGATGTCGCGGCGGGAACCGTTGGGGTTGTCCCCCTCATAGCGGAAGACCACGCGCTGCTCCGCCTCCAGCATGTCCAGGGTCTTCTCGTCAGCGATGTACTGACCGTCCTGGTTCTTCAGCGGCACGGTGATGAGCTGGTCCTGCTCATACAGCCCGGTCCAGCGCGTGTTCACGTTCTCCACCTTGAGCTGCTGATCGCGGCAGATGAAGTGCAGGTGATCGTTTTTGATCATGGAACCGGGCAGCAGGTGCGACTCGGTCAGGATCTGGAAGCCGTTGCAAATGCCGAGCACGGGCAGCTTGGCGTCCGAGTTGGCGGCGTCGATGATCTTGGACATCATCGGCGCAAAGCGGGAGATGGCCCCGGCGCGCAGGTAGTCGCCGTAGGAGAATCCGCCGGGGATGATCACGGCGTCCACGTCCTGCAGGTCCGTGTCGGCGTGCCACAGCGGCACCACGGTAGCGCCGGCCAGGCGGGCGGCGCGGGCGGCGTCGCGGTCATCCAGCGTGCCGGGGAAGGTCACCACGCCGATCTTGATGCCGCTGTCCGGGAACGTGGGGATGGTGGTGTCCACCAGGAACGGGAATTCGGTGGTGCGCGGCATGACCTACTCCGCGTCGTCGACCACGGTGACCGCGACGACGTCCTCAATGACCGGGTTGGAGAGCAGCGTGGCAGCGGCCTCGCGGGCCTGGGCCAGGATCTCTTCCGTGACCTCACCATCCACGCTCAGCTCAAAGCGCTTGCCCTGGCGCACGCCGGCAAAGGCGGTGAAACCGAGGCGGGGCAGGGAGCCGACAATGGCCTTGCCCTGCGGGTCGAGGATCTCGGGTTTGGGCATGACGTCGACGACGATCCGGGGCATCCGGGTTCTCCTGGGTACGCGTAGGAATGGGCGCTCGTCTCACACCGTGCCGTCTCACGCCGGTGGGCGCTCCGCGAGCTTGCCCTCAGAGTCTATCGGGCCTGGGCCTCAGCACGAACCCGGGTGGTGAGGGTCTCACCCGCCACGAGCACCCGGGGATCTGCGAGGCGGCCGGGTTGGGGAGAAAAGCTCAAACCAGTGCCCGACGCCGTGGGGTCGACTCTGGCGCGCAACCGGCCTACCTTGAGGGATGACGAGAGAACGCGGCGCGCGCACGCGCCGCCTCCCAGCGGCGCCCCGGCGGCCCCGAGTGCGCTGGAAGGTTCGTGAGGCTTGGCAGGTGCGTGAGCCCCGCCAGTTTCGGCAGGCCCTGCGGCTCAGGGTGGCGCGCCCGTTCTGCGCGTTCGCGCTCGCATTCCTTGTTCTGTTGGTGGCGGCCTGCAGTGGCCCGCCTGCCGCTGATTCCTCAGGTGCTGCGTCTACCTCAGCCATCGCGGCTCCCACGCAGGAGCCGTCCGGCAGCCCGTCCACCGGCAGCCCGTCCGCTGGCGGCTCGGAAGGCCAGGGCGAAGGCGACACGAGCGACCCGCCTGGTGAGGCGGACCCGTCGGGGACCGGGGAGGCAAGCAACACAGACCCGTCCGAGGCGCCTGAGCCCGCCCCACCCACCGCCACGGGCACCCCGGACATCAGCCTGCGCGTGGTCGTTGATCCGTTTGGCCCGAGGAATCCGGAGGCCAAGGAGGCCCGCTCCACCGCTCGGCTGGTCTGCCGCGGGACGCAGCCCCTGGCGGGTTCCGATGTGCCGGACCCAGTCGCCGCGTGCGCCTATGCGTTGCATCCCCGGGGGCTCATGGCGACACCGCCCAAGCCCCCGCCCAGGACCCCTGCCAGGGGGCAACGCTGCACCGAGATCTACGGTGGAGACTCCGTGGCCACCGTCTCCGGGACCGTCCAGGGCAAGCACGTGACCCGGCGCTACACGCTGCGTAATGGGTGCGAGATGAGCCAATGGGAGGCGGCCTCCTCCCTGGTGGGAGACGCGGGGGACCCGCACGCGATGGAGTAGAACCCGCCCGCGCCGCCCCTCGGGACGGCCCTCGAGGACCGGTACACCCACAGAAGGACCGGTATACCCACAGAAGGGCCGCGCCTGAGCACGGTTCCAGGGCCTTCATGACGCCATGGCCAAGCGGATCTCGGCGCGAGCGCATACTGTGGACATATGTCCACCCAGCATCAGCCCCACCACAAGCCCAGGCCCGCGGTCTGGTTCCTGCTCGCGCTCGGAGCGGGTGCGGCGACGGGTGCCGCATGGCTCGTGGCGCGCACACGCCGGGATCGGCTCGTTGCCGAGGCCGGCGAAGTGCTCCACCCTGTAGCCACCCCGGTCACGCCCTTGCCGGACACCGACGGTCATGTCGCAGGCAACGACGACGCGGCCTCGGTCACCTCGCACACGCGCACCGCGGAGCCCGCACCCTCTGACCCCACCCCCGCGGACCCCGCAGCGTCCACTGACGACCGCCCGTGACCCTGGCGTCTGACGCCCGGTGCCCTTGCGGCACGGGCGAGTCCTTTGGCGCGTGCTGTGCCCGCTACCTGGGGGCAAACGCGGCGGCCGCTCCCACCGCGGAGGCCCTCATGCGCAGCCGCTACTCCGCCTTTGCCGTGGGGGATGCCGCGTCGCTGCTGCGCACGTGGCACCACTCCACCAGGCCGGCCCACCTTGAGCTAGACGCCCAGACGCGTTGGCTGCACCTCTCCATCGATGATGTGGTGCCCGGCGGCCCCTTTGATCACAGCGGGATCGTGGAGTTCACCGCCACCTACCGCGGCCCAGGCGGGCGCGGGAGCCAGCACGAACGCAGCCGCTTTGTGCGCCAGGACGGCGCGTGGTTCTACGTCGACGGAGACGTGGACTAAGCCCCCTTCAGCCCAAGGCGTGGGTCTCCAGCGGCTCCTCCACGGCGCAGTCACCCACGCGACGCACGCGCAGTGCCACTGCTCCGTCACGTTCGGTGACCACCCGCACCAGTTCGCCGTCCACCCAGAGGGCCGCCGCGCCGTCGTCCAGCGCAAGGGTGTCCGGAAGCTGGCCGGAACCCACCCACTCCATCAGCTTTTTGCGCCGAGTGGGCTCGCCCAGATAGTGCGGGCAGGCGCCGCCGGGGAGGAAACCCAGGCCGTCGTTCAGGGGCGCCAGCGGGCCATAGGAGTCGGTGGAGCTGGCCTCGAACCAGCAGTTCATGCCGGCGGAGATCCCAGCGAGCACCGTGCCGGCCGCCGCCTGCTCCAGGATGGGCACCAGGCCGTGCAGGCGCCACAGGGCAAGCAGGTTGGCCGTGGAGCCGCCGCCCACATAGATCAGGTCCTGCTCCAGCAGCATGTGGGGGTCGGTGTAGCCGTAGGGGCCCATGTTGAAGAGCGAGAGCACGCTGGTCTGCGCGCGGCTGGCCGGGAAGGCCGCCTCAAAGCGCTCCGTGGCGCTGGCCGCATCGCCGCTGGCGGTGGGGATGAAGCACACGCGCGGCCGCGTGGTCGCCGTGAGCTCCAGGGCCAGGTCGTCAATGAGCGAGGATCCGTCCGCAGACATGAGGAATCCGCCGCCGCCAAGGGTCAGAAGGGTGCCGTCCATGCCCCAACGCTACGCGGTGCGGTCCGCATCCTGGGGTCCCGAGGCATCTGACCCGGCGTCCTTGGGCCCCACGAGCTGCGGGTGCCGCACGCCGGGGTGGCCGGCGGGGATAGTGCGGAAGAGCACCCACCCGGACACGGCCAGGCACACCACAATGAGCGGGTACGTCAGCGCCACCTGGGCAATGCCCAGCGCGGTGGTCTGCCCGGCCAGGTAGAGCGGGACAAAGACGGCGATCCGGACCAGGTACTGCAGCACCCACACCCACGACGCGCGCGAGTACGCCCGCAGCAACACCGGGTCCTTGCGCCACGTGGCCTTGGTCCCGATCACGGCCCCGAGCACCACGCCAAGCAGCGGCCACCGCAGCGCGATGGACGCGGCCCACGCCAGCGCGCTCGCCGCGTTGGAGAGCAGGCGCAACAGGAAAAAGTCCGCCGCGTTCCCGGTGCGTCCGGCAATCAGAGCGGACACCACCACGAGCAAAAGTCCCAGCACGACGGCGCGGGGTTTGTCTCCGCGCGCAAGGCCAAGTACTGCGACCACCACCGCCGCGGCGACGGCTGCGCCGCAACCCCACCAGAGGCTCTCGTTGCTGAGCAACCAGCCCAGGAGGAACGCGACGGGAGGGACTGAGGCCTCCAGTGCCGCCCGCTTGCCGCCCAGTAGCTGAGAGAGCGATTCGGCGGGGGGAGAGGTCATGGTCTTAGTCTTCCACGGCGTCCTGGTGGTCCCCGAACTGGGGGTCCCAGCGAGCGGGGAGTGGCAGATTTCCCACGCCGGCGGAGCGAACCTCGGTGAGGCCATGCCAAGCGGCGGCCTGGCTGAGGAGCCGCTGAGCGACGTCGGGCGTGTGTTTGGGGGCGGAAGGTTCCTGCCAAGCCGCCTGAACCAAGAGCGCGGCCCCGGCGCGATCCGCCTTGAGGTCAATGCGCCCCGCCATGCGCCCGCCGACCATGAGCGGCAGGCAGTAATAGCCGTATTGGCGCTTCTCCTTGGGCGTGTAGATCTCGATCCGGTAGTGGAAGTGAAAGAGCCGCTCGGCGCGCGGCCGGAACCAGACCAGCGGGTCAAAGGGGGTCAGCAGTGCGTCCGGTGCCAGCCGCGAGGGGATGTGCGCGTCGCGGTGCACCCAGGCGCGCTCGGGTTGGCCGGCCTTGGTCTTCCAGCCCTCCACTGCGGCCGGGATCAGCACGCCCTCCTGCTCCAGCTGGTCAATTGCGGCCTGCGCCGGCCCGCGCTTGAGCCGGTGGTAGTCCGCCAGATCCGGCGCGGTGCCCACGCCCAGGCGCAGCGCGGCCTTTTCCACCAGCCGCACGTGCGCCTCGTGGGCAGGGGCGGTCCCGAGCGCGTGCTCCGGCAGGAACTGCTCCGCCAGGGCGTAGCGGCGCTGGAAGCCCACGCGTTCGGCGCTGACCACCTCGCCCGTGCCAAAGAGGTGTTCCACCGCGCGCTTGGTCTGGCTCCAATCCCACCAGGTGCCGCGCCCGCCGCGCGGTTCGCGCTCCAGGTCCCCGGAACTCATGGGGCCCTCCGCCGCCAGGCGCTGGCGGACGTAGGTGATCTCAGCGGCCAGGCCCTCCGTGAGGCCCTGGAGCTCCGCCCGCTGGCGAAACTGCTCCATGCGCCAGCCAAAGAGCGGGCGGTCCGCCACCGGAATCAGCGCGGCCTCGTGTGCCCAGTACTCGGTGAACTCGCCGCTGCGCCACAGATGCGCGTCCAGACGCTCCCGGTCATAGCCGCCGTGGCGGGAAAACATGGGGAGGTAGTGGCTGCGGGCAAAGACATTCACCGAGTCCAGTTGGAGCACGTGCAGCGCATCCAGCGCACCATCAAAGGGCCGGCGCACCTTGGTGCGTTGGCTGGCGCTAAACCCCTGCGCCGCGAGTGCCGCGCGGCGGGCCTGGTTGGCGCTGAGTTCCATGGCGGCGGGGGAGTTCCCCTGCCCGACGGCGTGTGGCTGGCTCACCCTGGCAGGCTACAGCGCGGGGGCGACGGCTCGCTCGGTGATCGCGCGGACGCGGCTGCCGCCCCCGGGAGAGATCAGTGCACGGCCACCGGCAGGGCCAGGTCCCGCGCCCAATCGCGGGCGGCCGCCAGGGCGGTGGCGGCCTCCGTGGGGGCGCTCTCGAGGCGGATCTGGCTCACCACGGTGGCGCCGCAGTAGTCAAAAATCCCGTGGGCAATCTGCGTCCGCATGGCCTCGGCATATCCGTGCCGTTCGTACGTGGCGTCATCGGTGGCGGCCAGCTCTACCAGGTGCACGCGAAGGTCGCCGAGCAGCTTCTGGTGGCCGTGCACGCCGGGCTGCTCCGCGTACGCCCAGCCGTTGCCAAAGACCCGGTCAATCCAGCCCTTGAGTTGGCCGGGCATGGACCACCAGAACACGGGATAGACCAAGACCAGGTCGCCGTGGCGATCCACCCTGGCCTGTTCTGCCCCGATGGAGGCAGGCGGCGTGCTGCCGGCCCGGTAGGCGGCCAGGTCTGCCGTGGAAAAGCGCGGGTCGAATCCTTCGGCATGCAAGTCCGCGCGCTCCACGTCGATGGAGCGTTGGGTCAGCGAGGTGGCGATGGTGCCGGCCGTCTGCGCGGTGAGGGACTCGGGGTCCGGGTGGCTGTGAATCACGAGGACTGACATGGTGCTCCTTCGGTGGAGGCTACTTTCCGTAACTTACTTAACGTAACTTACGATAAGTAGCCTCCGCAAGGGCTAGGCTCAAAGCATGGAAACGAGCGGCGTAGAAACGGATCCGGGCAGGGAGATGGGCGCGCCCGAGCGCAAGCGCCTCTCCCGCGCAGAACGTGGCGAGCAGATGCTTCACCACGCCCGCGAAATCCTCCGGCACCAGGGCAGCGACGCGCTCACCCTGGCTCGGGTCGCAGAGACGGCTGGGGTCACCAAGCCCATTGCCTACGACCACTTCGGGACCCGCGGCGGACTCCTGCTTCGCCTCTATGAGCAGTACGAGGAAGAGCAATGCTCGGTGCTGGAGCGCTTCATTGCCCAGCACCAGCCCCACGGCGCCGGCGCGGGCCACGAAGCAGCCCGCCTGGCCGCCGGGCAGCTGGCCCAGAGCTACATCTCCTGCGCGTTGACGCAGGGGCGCGAACTCCCCGGCGTCGCGGCGGCGCTGGATGGGGATCCGAACCTGCGCGAGCGCCGTCGGGAGATTGACGCGCGCTACACCGAACTGGTGGTGGCGCTCCTGGGCCCCCACACGCCGTCGGGCGCTATGGATCCCTCCCTCCTTGAAGGCATCCTTGGCGCGGCCCGCGCCGTCTCTGATGGCGCGGTCTCCGGTCGCGTCAGCGAGGCGGAGGCCACGGCCGCGCTGACCACCCTGGTGGCCGGCTCGCTGGGGGTCGGCGTCCGCTGACGCGCCAGTCGCGACCCGCTGACACGGCGGCCGCGCCTGCCCGCTAACGATCCAGCGTGATGGTGCGCAAATCCAGGCGCCGCAGCACCCGGTCCACGGCCTCCGGGTCCATGCCCTTGGTCTTGCGGGCGGCCATTACCTCGCGCCGGGCGGCGTCCAGGGCCTCGCGCTGCACGGCATCCATGGCCTCCAGCACGTCCTTGAGGTGGAGCATCTTCTCGGGGTCGTCCTGGTAATCCGCCTCCAGGATGGTGTGCAGCGAGGAGAGCCGGCGTTCCAGGGCGTCACGGCGCTTCTGCGGCAGTTTGGTGGCGGCCTCGGAGTTGCGGATGGTCTCGATGGCGACCTGCTCGGCGCGACGGGCCAGCTTGCGTTCCTGGCGCACCTCCTCCGGATCATGCACCGCGAGTTTGAGCGAACGCATGAGCGTGGGCAGCGTCAGCCCCGGCAGTACCAGCGTGGTCAGCAGCAGCACGCCGGCCGCGGCGGTGACTATGAAGTTGCGATCCGGGAAGGGGTCCCCGGCGGCCGTGGTGAGGGGCAGGGCCAGTGCCAGGGCAAGAGTCGCCAGGCCGCGCATGCCGCACCACGTCAGCACCAACACGTCCTTGAGGGAGCCTGGGGTGCGGGCCTTGGATTCGGTGCCGCCAATCCTGTAGATGATCCAGAACCAGATCAGCCGCACCACCACCACGGTTAGACACACGGCAATCACGCCGGGCACAAAGCGCAGAATGTCGCGGCCCTCGTCCTGGAGCACGTAGCGCATCTCCATGCCCACCAGGCCAAAGGCGGCGCCCGTGATGAGCAACTCGGTGACGCTCCAGAAGGACTGACGGGTGAGGCGTTCCTGCGAGTCCTGCGGGCGTGCGCGCCGGCCCATTTCCAACGCGGTGACGACCACGGCGACCACGCCGGAGAAGTGGAATTCCTCGCTGAGGATATAGACGGCGTACGGCGCCACGATGGTGACGGCGGAGCGGGCCACCATGTTGGGGACAAAGCGGTTCAGGGCGCCCACGACCCACGCCATGAGGAAGCCGAGCACCACCGCGCCGGCCGCGCTGATGAGGAACTGGCCCACCAGGGCGATGGTGATGCCGGTTCCGGCCACGGTCGCGTGCACGGCGACGGTGAAGATGACGATCGCGATGGCGTCGTTAAAGAGCCCCTCGGTTTGCAGCAGGGCCAGCAGTCGGCGCGGCATATTCACCTTGCCGGCCACGGCCTCCACCGCGACGGGGTCCGGTGGGGCGGAGAGGGCGCCAAGCGCCAGGGCGCCGGTGAAGCTCAGCGTGGGAACCAGCCAATTGGCGATTCCTGCCACGGCAAACGCGGTGACGGCCACGAGCAGCACGGCGAGCAGGATCAGGGACTTCCAGCGCACGCGAAAAACGGACCAGCTGGAGCGCTGGGCCGCGGCAAAGAGCAAGGGAGGCAGGAAAATGGGCAGAATAAGCTCTGGCTCAATGTGAATCTCTGGCAGGCCGGGCACCAAAGCCAGGGCCGCAGAAAAGAGCAACATCAGCACGGGATAGGGCAATCTGAGCCGCTCGCCCACCCCGACCATCAGCACCGTTCCGAAGAGCAGCGCGATGAGTAGGACCATGAATTCCATAACTGCGACCCCTGTTCCTCGCGTTCTCGCAGTCTTTCACGGACTGCGAGCGTTAGCGCACAGGTGTCTTCTACCGCACAGGTGTCTTGGCCGAGCAGGTCACCGTCTTGCCCACCTCGCTGGTGGCGGTGGCCAGCACCTTCCCATCGGAGAGCACAATGCGACAGCTCGCGGTGCCATCCACCTCGCCGGTGGCCACCACCTCCGCCAACTCACCGTCCGTCACGGACTCCTTGGTTGACCACTGCCCGGTGCCCGGCGCGTGTGCGTCCGGCGTGGTCTGCACCGTGCCGGCATCCACGCGCACCGGCTTCTTGCCCGGCTCCTGCGAGTGCATATATGACACGCCCTGCATGCGCGGGGAGGAGGCGCCCACCACGGTCACCTCATACGTCAGCTCCCACGCCTGCTGCGGCTTGGCCTCGGAACATCCGGCCAGGGCCAGCGCCGCCGGGGCGGCAACGGCCAGGGTCAAAGCGAGCGGGCGGTGGGGTGCACGACGGCGCATGGTGGCCTTTCGGAGGCATCGGACGGTGTTCGCGGGGGGACGCCGCCCGGCAGGCGGCGCGGTGCGTCCCAACAACGGTACCCGCGCTTCCTCACGGCGCCGGTTCAGGGTTAGCGTGGTCACACCGGGGGGCATTGGATTCCGCACCACCAGGGCTCAGGGAGCCAGAGGAAGGACACCGCCATGTCGCTGCATCAGGACGTGCTCACCGCGCTGGAACGGGAGGCGCCGGGTCTGGCCCAGACCGACGCCGAGCTGATCGCCACGCACCTCACCGACCGCTCCGGCTACCCGGCCAGCGGCGTCCCGGCGGCCGTGGTGCACCCCACCAGCACCGCGCAGATTCAGGCGGTCTGCCGTGCGGTCTCCGGCGCCGGGGGCTCCATCGTGGTGCGGGGCGCCGGCTCCGGTGTGGCCGGCGGCGCCACCGCCGGTGAGGATCAGGTGGTGCTCTGCCTTGAACACCTCAACGCCATCCTGGAGGTCTCTGCCCAGGACCTGACCGCGCGCGTGCAGCCCGGCATCCTCAACGGCGCGCTCAACCAGATGCTGGCGCAGCAGGGGTTGTGGTGGCCGCCGGATCCCGCCTCCAAGGACATCTCCTCGGTGGGAGGCAATATCGCCACCAACGCCGGTGGGCTGCTCTGCGCCAAGTATGGGGTCACCAGGGAGTCAGTCCTGGCGCTGGACGTGGTCCTGGCGGACGGCTCTCTGGTGCGCATGGGCCACAACACCGTGAAGGGTGTGACCGGCTACGACCTCACGGCCCTCATGGTGGGCTCCGAGGGGACGTTGGGCGTCATCGCGGAGGCCACGTTGAAGCTGCGCCCGGCCCGCACGGCCGCGGAGGTCACGCTGTCTGCTGTGTTCGACGACGTGGGCGCGGCAGTGCGCGCGGCGCAGGCCGTGGTGGCCTCCGGGCTACAACCGGCCATCATGGAGCTGATGGACGAGCCGACCATCCGCTACGTCGTGGATTACCTGGGAGTGGATCCCACGGACGGGGGAGGTGCGTATCTGCTGATCCAGACCGACGGCGCGGGGGCGTCTGAGGAGGCGCATGCGCTCGCGGATCTCCTTGCCCCCGGCGCGCGCAGCGTCGCCCGCGCGGCCACGCATGAGCAGGCGGAGGGGATGCTGGCGTTCCGCCGCGCCTGCTTTCCGGCCTTTGAGCGTGCAGGCAGCACGCTGGTGGAGGACATCGCAGTGCCGCGCTCAAAGATGGCGCAGGCCTTCGCCCGGATCCGCGAGATCGAAGCGAAGTTTGGCGTGGAGGTCCCCACAGCTGCGCACGCGGGGGACGGGAATCTGCACCCCATCTTCATCATCCCGTTCGGCGATCAGATCCCGCAGAACGTCTGGGACGCCGCCTCGGAAATCTTCGGGGTGGCCCTTGAACTGGGCGGAACGCTGACTGGCGAGCACGGCGTGGGCGTGCTCAAGAAGCGCTGGCTGGGGGATGAGCTGGGAGGGGTGCAAATGGCGCTGCAGTCCCGCGTGCGTTCCGCCTTTGACCCCGAGCGGGTGCTCAATCCGGGCAAGGTGCTGGACTAGGGGCCGCGAGTGGGGCACCCAACCCGGCTACGCGGCGTCGGGCGCTGGCAGTAAGGCCGACTCCCGCAAGGCCTGCAGCAGCCGCGCGCGCAACGCGGCGGCCTCCTCGGCAAAGCCGCGCTGCGCCGCGACATACTCTGCCTTGCCCTGCGGATCCTCGATGCGGATGGGGGAGTAGCCCCACTCGCTCAGGTCGTAGGGCGAGGCCTGCATGTCCATGGTGCGCACGCGCCAGGAGAGCTCAAAGGCGTCCGTCACCAGCTCCGAGCTGACCGCGGGCAGCAGCTTGTAACCCCACTTGTAGAGGTCCATGTTGGCGTGCAGGCAGCCGGGCTGCTCCAGCTTGCGCTGGGTCTGCCGGGTGGGCTGAAGCTGGTTCAGCGGCGCCGCCTCCGGGGCGTAAAAGCGGAACGCGTCAAAGTGCGTGCATCGGATCTGGTGCTGCTCCACCACCGCGTCCGTCCCGGCCCCGCCCAGGCGCAGGGGAAGGTACTCGTGGCGCACGCCGTGCAGATCCGAGCGGTACGCCATGGCCCACTCGTGCAGGCCAAAGCAGGAGAAGTTGCCGGGGCGAGAGGCCGTCCCGACCAGGATCGCGGAGGCAAAGGCGATCATGGAATCCCGGTCCCGGGCAAAGGCCTCCAGGTCCACGCAGACGCCCGGCGTGCCCGCCCCGTCGGCGTCCTGAATCACCTGGTAATGCTTCCACCCCTGCCGCTGGTCCACGGCGGCCCGGCCCAGCAGCACCACTCCGGCTCCCGGGTGCCAGCGTTCCAACTGGCCCGGGGCAAGCGAGTAGTACGTAAAGAGAAAATCGTGCACCGGGTGCGCCTGTTGCGAGGAACGCCGGGCCCGGTACGGCTCCGAGTAGACGGAGACCCGCTCGCGGTGCGCGGCCTCCGCGGCGCGCCACTGGGGCTCGCTGAGGAGGGTCACATCTGGGGTGGGCATGCGTCCATGATCCCACGGCGGGCCGGGGGCGCCCACCTGGGCGGGCGCCCGCCCGGCTCAGGCCGGATCACGCCGGGCGGTGCGCCACCAGCGTGAACGTCAGCGGCACGGACTGCGCGTAGGCCTGGGGCAGCACGTAGTCCCCATTGGGCAGCTTGCTCATGGTGGGGATCAGCTCCCAGGGAAGCTCCTTGCCCTCGTCAAAGTGCTCCAGCTTGAGCCCGGCGGCCAGGATGGCCTGCAGGATCTCCGAGACGGGGTGCGGCCACGAGTAGGTAGTGGCGTGTTCAACCACCTGGCTGCCATCGCCAACATAGGTGGTGGAATCCTGCCAGCGCTCCGCCTGACTCCCGGCAAAGTAGTGGAAGCGCGGGGTGAGCGGCTCCGGGGCGTCCGGGTCAAAGACCAGCGCAAACGGGTGGCCATCGCGAATCATGAACGTCCCACCCGGGCGCAGCAGGGCAAAGATTTCCCGGGCCCAGGCAAAGAGATCCGGCAGCCAGCCGATGGTCCCGATGGAGGTATACACCACGTCCGCCGGCCCCACCCCGGCGGCCTTCACCGCCTCAGCTGCGCCATACACGTTTGACTCAACGAACGTCGCGTCCGCCCCGGTGCGGTGGGCCAGCCCGCGCGCCGCCTCCAGCGCGGAGGCGGAGAAATCCACGCCGGTCACGCGCGCGCCCGACCGCGCAAGGGAGACGGTGTCGGAGCCGATGTGGCACTGCAGATGCACCAGCGACTGCCCACGCAGCGGCCCGGCAAAGCGCTCCAAGACGGGCACATCCTGGGTCACCACGGTGGAGCGATGCTGCGGATCGTCAAAGGCCTCCAGCCCATATTGCTCCAGGTGAATCGGCACGCGATCCTCCCAGTTCGCCAAGTTGGCGGCAAAGGCATCCGCGTGGCTGACGTTCTCGTAACGAAATTCCTCGGTCATCACCCCATCGTGCCCCGGCGGGGGCGGGCGCGCCAGGGTTCAAAAAAAGTGCCCGACGCCGCGTGGCAGGGTTTCGCGAAAAACCCCGCCACACGGCGTCGGGCACCTCAGTGCTTGCCTGGAACTACTCGCCGGCCACCGTGTGGCCCGTGGCGTCCGCCAACGCGCGCTTGATGGTCTCGGCATCCAGGACGCCGTCCTCGATCGCGAGCTCCAGCAGCGAACGCTTCTCCAACAACGCGCGGTGCATCAGCTCAGCGGACTTGGCGTAACCCAGCAGCGGGGAGAGCGCGGTGACCACGGAAACGGACTCGGCCACGCGGCGGGCCAGCACGTCCTCATTGGCGGTAATGCCCACCACGCACTTGGTCTCCAGGGTGGCGCAGGCGTTGGTCAGGGACTCCACCGCGTCAAAGAGGACGTCCGCCATGACCGGCTCAAAGGCATTGAGCTGCAGCTGACCCGCCTCCACCGCGAAGGCCACGGTGTTGTCCGCGCCAACAATGCGGAACGCCACCTGATTCACCACCTCAGGGATCACCGGATTGACCTTGCCCGGCATGATGGAGGAACCGGCCTGGACCGCGGGAAGGTTGATCTCGCAGAAGCCCGCCTGGGGGCCGGAGGAGAGCAAGCGCAGGTCGTTGCAGATCTTGGAGAGCTTCACGGCGGCGCGCTTGAGACCGCCGGAAATCAGCACAAACACGCCGGTATCGCTCGTGGCCTCGATGAGGTTGGGGGCGCCGATGATGTGGATGTTGGTGATCTCCGCGAGGGCCTCAAGGACGGCCGGGCGGTACTCGCGCGGGGCGGTGATTCCGGTGCCGATCGCCGTGGCACCCAGGTTCAGCTCCAGCAGATTCGGGGACATGGTCTCCAACAGGATGGAGTCCTCCGCGAGGGTGTCCGCGAACGCGCCAAACTCCTGGCCAAGCGTCATGGGCACCGCGTCCTGGAGCTGCGTGCGGCCAATCTTGGTGATGGTCGCGAACTCCCGCGCCTTCTCCTGGAACGCCTTCTGCAGCGACACATGTGCGGTGATCAGCGGCTCCATGGAACGGAACAGGGCCAGCTTGAGCGCGGACGGGTACACGTCATTGGTGCTCTGGCAGCGGTTCACGTGATCGATGGGATCCACGCGCAGCGCCGGGTCTGCCAGGATCTGATCCGCCCGGTGCGCAATGACCTCGTTGGCGTTCATGTTCGTGGAGGTGCCGGCGCCGCCCTGCACGCGGTCCACCACAAAGTGCTCATCCCAGCGGCCGTCCATGACCTCAATCGCGGCGGCCTCGATGGCCTGCGCGCGGGCGTCATCCAGCAGGCCCAGCTGATTATTGGCGCGGGCAGCGGCGAGCTTCACGGCGCCAAGGGCCCAGACCAGGTGGCGGATCCCGCCGATCTGACGGCCCGTGATGGGGAAGTTCTCCACCGCGCGCAGGGTGCTAATGCCCCACAGCACATCGGAGGGAACCTCGCGGCTGCCCAGGCTGTCGGTCTCGATACGGGTGCCCTCAGTGGCGGGTGCGGTCATCGACTTCTCCTCGAGATGTCGTGGAAAGGGAGCCGCCCGCGTGTTCACGGAGGGGCGGTGCGTCGTCTGTGGCGCGAGCGACGCCGGGGTCTCCGGCACGCCAGCTCAAGCCTAGCCCGACGCCGCTCGCTTGGCTTGGGCGCGCGTGGGAGGATGTGGCGACCGGGTGTCTGCCCGGACCCCTTTTCTTTAGGAGCCTGCTTTGGTGGACCTCATCATGGCGATGGTTGGACTGTTGCTGATCGCGATGGCGTTTGTGGTCATCCTGATCCCGCGCATCACCACGGCCGGCTGGGCTCACGGCAACATGCTGCGCCTCTTCGTGATGATCGGCTGGGCCATGGCGCTCATCGCCGCCGTGCTGCTGGAATGGAAGACGGAGTGGGGTTTCTGGGCCATCATCGGCGTGGCCGTGCTGGTCTGGGCCGTGGCGGTTGGATCTCGCATGATGACGGTGCGCCAAAAGGCCGCAGAGCATGACGCGACGCGGGGCAAGCGCCGCTAGAGGTGGTGCGGCGCGGCGCCGCGCACCTGCACCCGCCGCTCACCTGCACCCGCCCGCCGGGGGTGAGGCAACGACGTCGAGCGCTTCAGCGCCCGGCCTGACCAACGTGCCCGGAGCTACCGCCCGGTGCCGCCGTACACGGTGGCCTGCTCTTCGGTGTCCAGCCCAAAGGCCTTGTGCACCGCTTCAACGGCCGTGGCCAGGCGATCAGCGTGCGTGACGATGGAGATCCGGATCTCCGAGGTGGAGATCATGTCCACGTTGATGCCCGCCTGGTGCAGCGCCTCAAAGAAGGTGTGGGAGACGCCGGGGTTGGAGCGCATGCCGGCGCCCACCAGGGAGAGCTTGCCGATCTGCTCGTCGTACTCAATGTCGGCGAAGCCGATGGAGCCCTGCGCGGCACGCAGCGCGGCCAGGGCGTCCTTGCCCTCCACGATGGGGACCGTGAAGGAGATGTCCGTCTGGCCGGATCCGGCCGTGGAGACGTTTTGCACAATCATGTCGATGTTGGCGTTGGCGCCGGCGATGACCCCAAAGATCTCTGCGGCCTTGCCCGGGATATCGGGGACACCGACCACGGTGACCTTGGCCTCGGAGAGGTCATGCGCGACCCCGGCGACGATGGGCTGTTCCAAGGGTTCACCTTCCTGGAGATGGATCTTGTCGTCGGGGCTAGGAATGATCCAGGTCCCCTCGTGATGGCTAAAGGAGCTGCGCACGTGCAGGGGCACGCCAAAGCGGCGGGCGTACTCCACACAACGCAGGTGCAAAATCTTGGCCCCGGACGCGGCCAGTTCCAGCATCTCCTCTGAGGAGACGCGATCCAGTTTGTGTGCGGAGGGGACCACGCGCGGGTCGGCGGAGTAGATGCCGTCCACGTCCGTGTAGATCTCGCACACATCGGCGTTGAGGGCGGCGGCGAGGGCCACCGCTGTGGTGTCGGAGCCGCCGCGGCCCATGGTGGTGATGTTGTTGGAGTCCTTGGACATGCCCTGGAAGCCGGCCACGATCGCGATCATGCCGCGGTCAATGGCGCGGCGAACACGGGACGGGGAGACCTCAACGATGCGCGCGCGGCCGTGCAGCGCGTCGGTGATCATGCCGGCCTGGGAGCCGGTAAAGGAAACCGCGGTGCCACCCTGCGCGTCAATGGCCATGGCCAGCAGCGCCATGGAGATGCGCTCGCCGGAGGAGAGGAGCATGTCCATCTCGCGGGCGGGCGCCTCCGGCGTCACCTGGGAGGCAAGGTCTAGCAGGTCATCCGTGGTGTCTCCCATGGCGGAGACCACCACCACCACGTCATCGCCGGCCCGTTTGGTCTCCAGCACGCGTGTGGCCACGCGGTTGATGCCCTCGGCGTTGGACACCGATGACCCGCCAAACTTCTGGACAATGAGGCTCATGGACTCGCTACTCCGCTGGGTTTGAGGAATGGCCGGGATGAACAGCACACAGAAGGAACTCTGCGCATCCCGCCGCCCTTGAGTTTAGGACGGGCCGCGGAGAGTTCCCTGGTCTGTGACGCTGGGTGGACGCGCGGGCACTTGGCCTTCAGGCCCGGTGCGCCCCGGCTACACCACCCGGAACGTCTCTAGCACCACCATCGTGGAGTCGCTGAGCTGCGGCGTGTGGCCCAGTTCGGTGGCCAGCTCGGCGGAGGTCCAGAAGCGCTCATGCCCCGCCCTCCACTCGGCCACCGATGTGTAGCCTTCGCCCTCGGCGATGGCGTGTTCCAGCGGGACCTGGCCCAGCGGCACCACCAGCACCTGTGTGGTCTCGATGGCGGCCACGCGGCGACCCTCGGAGTCAATCACCGCCTCCAGCCGGGCGGCCTGCGGCAGCTCCTCGCCAGGCACCTGGTACTGCTCAAACAGGCTCGCGGTGGTGGTCTTGGAACCGTCAAGGATGGCGGCGACCAGCTGGTCTCGCAGCGGTCCGGGGAAGGCAAACTCTGACACCGGGAGCGTCGCCAGCTCCGCCTCAGTCATGGTCATGGATCAGCCCTCGCGGCGGGAGTAGGTCAGCAGGGCGTTGCCCTTGGACGTGATGGTGGAGTCCACCAGCGTCAGCCGGGTCTGTGGGTCTTGGTCCTGGAACAGGTGCCGTCCCGTGCCGGCGATGACCGGGTGGATCATGAGCTGGAGTTCATCCAACAGCCCGGCAAAGAACACGCTGCGCACAATGTTGATCCCGCCCACGACCGCGATGTTGCCTTGTTCTCCGTTGTTCTTGAGCTCGCGCAGGTAGGTGGCCAGGTCCCCCTGAATCAGGGTGGAGTTGTTCCATTCCAGCGGCCCGGACAGGGTCGTGGAGGCCACGTGCTTGCGGATCGGGTTGATGAACGCACCAAAGTCATCCGGCTCGTCCTTGCCCGGCCAGTAGCTTGACCATGCTGTGTAGCCCACACGGCCCAGCACCGCATCGGTTGTGGACCCCACAAACGCGCCCAGCCCGGCGCCAAGTTCCGCGTCAAAGGAATCATGCTGGAAGGTGTCCGGTGCCTCCGCGACGCCGTCCACGGACATGAAGAGGCCGGCGGTGATTTTGCGGCTCATGAGGGTGCCTTTCGAGCAAAAGTGAATCCTGGGGCAAAGCAGAGGCAGAGCGCCCGACGGCGCTGTGTGGGCTTGCGCCCTCAGCGCTGGGTCGGAGGGTCCTAGCGTAGGCGCCCCGTGTGGTGGGAGCGAGGGGGCCGGGAAAGTCGCAGGGGAGAGGGCCTGTTGGGCCGAGTCTGAGGCGCTCGTGTGTGGCACCTGTCGGAAGTGTTGAGGTTTCCTCTCCGCGACCTCAAAGTTGGGATACGAAGCTGTGGCGGGACCCCATACGTCGGCGTGCCGCGATGCTTTGGTCCATAACGTGAAGGCGTGACTTACAGCCAGCGCCGAGCCCTCCTTTCCTGTGCAGCACTCACCCTCACGGGGGTGATGCTGGCAGGTTGTGCGCCCTCTGATGCTGGGAGCAGGGCGCTCACTGCGCAGCCCCGTGCCGTGTCGCCGAGTGCCAGCAGCCAGCCAAGCGATGTGCCGGCGCCGACCGGCACGGGATCTGCCTCCACGGTTCCCAGTAAGGCGCCGACCGAGGGCCCGACCTCCGGTAGCGGCACGCCGTCCGGGACTGGCACCGACGCGACACCTGACGGCTCCGCCTCCGGTTCGCCATCGACGTCGAGCAAGCCAGGAGCGTCCAACAAGCCGGCCCCGTCCGGCAAGTCCTCCCCGTCGCAGACGGAGGGCTCAGGCAAGCAGTCGCCGAGCACCAAGCCCGGCCAGCCGCTGCCAGCGGGCAGCGTGAACTGCGCCAAGGTCAAGTGCGTGGCCCTCACCTTCGACGACGGGCCCGGCCCGTACACCCAGCAGGTGCTGAACACGCTGGAGTCGGCCGGCGCACGCGCCACCTTCTTTCTGGTGGGCACGCAGGTGAAGGCGCACCCCGGCCTGGTGAAGGCGCAGGTCAAGGCCGGCATGGAGCTGGGCAACCACTCCTGGGACCACCCCAATCTGGAGGGTCTGAGCATGGCCCAGGTGCGGCGCGAATTCTCCCGCGTGGACCAGGAAGTGAAGTCCCTGACCGGCGTCACGCCGCGGTTCGTGCGCCCGCCGGAGGGCGCCCTGACCAAGGCGCAGAAGAACACGCTGCACCGCCCGCTGGCGTACTGGGGAGTGGACACCCTGGATTGGAAGACGCGCAACAAACAGGCCACCATCAAGGCGGCCTCCCAGGCCAAGGCCGGCGACATTGTCCTGATGCATGACATCCACCCGCAGAGCGCCGCGGCGGTGCCGCAGATCGTCAAGAATCTGCAGGCCAAGGGCATTCACCTGGTGACGATCTCTGAGCTCATTGGCTCGCACCCCAAGGACGGTGTGGGTTACGGCTGGGGCAAGCGCCCGTAGTCCGGTGTCAGCGCGGGCGACACTAGCTATGTCTAGCTTCACCTAGCCCGGGGCGTTTTCGCTCCACCAGAGGGCGGCCTGCACGCGCGAGCGCAGCCCCAGCTTGGCCAGGGCGTTGGAGACGTGCGTCTTGACGGTGGTCTCGGCGAGGCCAAGGTGCTTGGCGATGTCCCGGTTGCCCAGGCCCGCTCCCAGCGCGCGCAGGACGTCAAGCTCGCGTTCGGTCAGGCCCAGGGGTGGCCAGGTGCTCGCCGCCCCGCCTGTCGCGCCGCCTGTCGCCCCGCTCGCCGCGGCCTGCCGCAACAGCGTCGGAACCACACCGGGGTCAATGAATCCGCGGCCCGCAGCCACCTGGGCGATGGCCCCGGCAAGCACCTCAGCCTCCGCGGACTTGAGCACGTAGCCGGCGGCACCCGCGCGGACGGCGCCTTGGACGTACTCGTCCAGTTCAAAGGTGGTGACGATCAGGACCTTGGAGAGGGATTCCTCCACGATTCGGCGGGTGGCCTCGATCCCATCCATGCCCGGCATCCTCACGTCCATGAGCACCACGTCGGGGCGCAGGGTGCGGGCCATGGAGACGCCGGTGGTCCCCTCCGCCGCCTCGCCCACCACGACGATTCCCGTGGCCTCCAGCAACAGTCGAAGCCCCGCGCGCACGGCGGAATGATCATCCACGAGCAGCACTGTGGTCACGTTGCCTCCTCCTCCAGGGTGGGCACCCGGGCGGAGAGCACCCAGCCCTCCGCTTCCGGACCGGCACGCAGCGTGCCGCCGACGGAATCCAGCCGCGCCGCCAGCTGGCGCAGCCCCAACCCATTCCCGCCCCCAGGCGGGGTGGCGGCGGCACCCGACCCCGCGTCGTCGGGCAGGGGGTGCTGATGGCCAGGGGCCCCCACACCGGGACCGCCGCCCGGCGCGCCCCGGTTGGCGACGCGCAACTCAAGGCCGCCGGGAACAGGGCCAACCACCAGCTCGACGGCGCGGCGGGGCGCGTGTTTGAGCGCGTTGGTGACGCCCTCGCTGGCGGCACGGAAGGCAGCGGCCTCCGCCGCGCGGCTGAGCCCCGGAAGCGGCTCACTCACGCGCAGGGTGACCTGATGGCCCGCGGCCCTGGCCCGCTCAGCAAGGGCGGGGAGGTCCGCCAGCGTGCCAAGCGGCTCGGCCTGCTGCCCGCCCGCGTGCAGCACATCGATCAGGGAGCGCATGTGGGCAAGGGCTTCCACCGAGGCGCTACGGATCTGGCCAAGCACCGCGTCCCGCACCGCCGGGTCAGAGGCGTTCAGGGCGGCCTGAGACTGCAGAGCAATGGCACTCAAGTGGCCGGAGACGGAATCGTGGAGCTCTCCGGCCATGCGGGTGCGCTCCCTGACCAGGGCCAGCTCGGTATGGGCCGCGGCGGAGGAGGCCGCCTCATCGGCGCGCCTGGCTTCCACTGCGCGGAGCCGGTCGGAGACTCGAAGGTCGGACGCCCAGGCGACCGGCAGTCCCAGGCAAAGGGCGCCTCCGAGCGCGGCCGTCAGTGCCTGGCCCAGCCCGCCCCCAGAGGCGACGGTCCCCACGACGAAGGCCGCCGTCAGTGCGCAGGCCAGGACTCGAGTGGCGGCGCGAACGCGCTCGGAGCCCAGCAGCGTCAGGGTGAAAAAGAACTCGAAGAGCAACACAAAGGCCGCCACGGAGTGCCCCAGCACCGCCGTGGCCACCGTCGAGGCGCCGATGAGTGCCACCGCCCAGGTCAGATGCCGGTGTCGAAGGCTCACGCCGAGCAGGCCCGGAAGCGCCAGCGCCATGGGCAGCCAGGGCGAATGGGCCTGGCCCCAGGACAGCACGCCAACACCGGTGAGCGCGGTGGAGGCCACCAGCAGCGCATCCGTGCCCGCCAGGAAAAGGTCTCCGCGGGTGGTGGACCACCAGGGCGCGGGGGCAGGCACGGCGGCAGGCGCGGAGGCAGTCACCGAGGCACGCGGGGCGGGTGTGCCCCATGCCGACGGTGCCGGCTGAGCGGGTGAGGCGTCCATAGTGACCATTGAACCCGACCGGGCCGGCGGCGGATCGGTACTAAGGGATGAGACGGTGCCAGTCCTTCCGGTCTGACGCCCGCGTGCTCGCGCCGGACAGGCTGGAGACATGAACCCGGAAACCGGCCTCCAGCTCGTCATTCTTGCCCTGATCGACAGCACCAGCCTTGGCACCCTCGTGATCCCGTTGTGGCTGCTTTTGCGGCGTGGAACGGCGGGGTTGGCTCGCAAGGTGGGCCTGTATCTGGCCGTCCTTGGGGGCTTCTACTTTGCGCTGGGGGTGGCGTTGCTGACCGGCGGGCATGTGGTGGTGGAGCGCTATGGGGAGTGGGTGCGGGCCCTGGTGCAGTCCGGCGGCTTTCGCTGGGCGGCGCTCGCCGTGGGCATCGCGCTGATTGCCTACGGATTCTCCGGGCCGTGGAGCAAAGCGGACCGGGCGAAGGCCGCGGAGAAGAAGTCCGCGGCCCTCCGCGCCAAGGAAGCCAGCCGGGTCGGATCCGTCAGCGGCCCCGGAGTCGTGGGCGTTGCCGCTGGCGCTGCCGCTGGCGCCCAGGCTGGGGATGCGCCAGACGACGCGGCCGCGCGTCTGGCCGCGGTCCAGGGTGGGTGGGGCAGCCGGATCGACGCCGCGCTGCGCACCCCGGCGGCACTGGTGGGGTTGGCGCTGGTGGCGGGGCTGCTAGAGGTCCCCACCATGCTTCCGTACCTGGCCGCCTCTGGCATTCTGGTGGCCTCGGGGATGCCGTTGGCTACGCAGGTGCTGACCTTGGCGGGCTATTGCGTGGTGATGATGCTGCCGGCGCTGGTGTTGTTTGGCACACGGATGCTGTTGGGTAGCCGGGCCGACTCCTGGTTTGGCCGCATCGGCACCAAACTGGGGGAGTACATGAGCGAGTCCGCCAAGTGGGTGGCCGCGATTGTGGGCATTCTGGCGGTGCGGTGGGCCTCGTCCGGACCGGGCGGCGTAGGGGTCGGCGAGTTCTTTGAGAACATCTTCCAGCGCTGAACGGGACGCGGGGCACTTAGCCAATCAAGCTGCGTCGACCCTCAAAGGCCCGGCCGAGCGTGACCTCGTCTGCGTATTCAAGGTCCCCGCCGACCGGTAGGCCGGAGGCCAGGCGCGTGACCTGAATGCCCAGGGTCTTGAGGGTGCGGGCCAGGTAGGTCGCCGTGGCCTCACCCTCCAGGTTGGGGTCGGTGGCGATGATGACCTCTTGCAGCCGGTCATCGGAGAGGCGCGTGAGCAGCTCGCGGATGTGCAGCTGTTCCGGGCCGATGCCGGCCATGGGATTAATGGAGCCGCCCAGCACGTGGTACTTGCCGCGGAAGCTGCGCGTGCGCTCAATGACCATGACGTCCTTGGATTCCTCCACGACGCACAGCACGGTCTCGTCGCGGCGATCATCGCGGCAGATGGCGCAGCGATCTTGCTCGGTCACGTTGAAGCAGACCTCGCAGAAGTGCACCTTGTCCTTCACCGTCTGGATGGACTCCGCAAGGCGCTGCATATCGTCCTTGTCCGCCTCCAGGATGTGGAAGGCGATGCGCTGAGCGGACTTGGGGCCAATGCCCGGCAAGCGTCCCAGCTCGTCAATGAGGTCCTGAACCGCACCCTCGTACACCGCTCACCGCTCTCTCATGACAGGGAAATTCACCTGCGTTGCGGCAGGGGATGGCCGTGGTGATCCAGTTCCTCGATCAGTTTGGCGTCGAGCATTCGCTCCAACGCCGCACGGCCGAACGTGGTCGAGTTCTCCAGCTCCTCATCATCATCGCTGGGAACAAACTCGTCCGGGTTCAAGTCTACGGGTGGGCCCTGACGTTCGGCTCCCGTGTTCGCGCTGGGCGCTGAACCCCAGGCGTCGGCGGGGCCCGCGCTCTTGGCTTGGTCCATGAGCTGCTGGTACTTGCTGCGCGGGCCCGAGCGGCTGGGCCGAGCCGGGGCCGGGGCCTCCACTTCCTCCGGGGCCGCGCCCCAGCCCGCCGTGGGCGCCTGGTCCCAGCCGCCGCGGCCGGGTACCGGGGCGGCGGGGGCTTCGGTGCCGACGCCGGACGGCGCTGTGCTCGACGGCGCCGTGTTGGGCCGGGGTGCCGCGGGCGCCGGTGCCGCGGGCGCCGGTGCCGCGGGTGCGGGTGCCGTCGGCTGTGAAGGTTCCGGCTGTGAAGTGGCCGGCTGAGGTGCCGCAGGCTGAGGCGCTGCCGCGGGTTCGGGCGTGGACGGCACGGAGTCGTTGGAGGCCTGCTGCCCGCCACGGCGCGGCGGTGCAGCCCATGCCTCGTCCTCGGGCGCGGGGCCGTCCGCCCAGTCATCCCACGGTTCCTCGCGGTCGATGATCAGGCTCGGGTCGATCACCCGTCCGCTCGCAGAAGATGCCGGCGCCGGCGTCGGAGCCGGAACTGGCGCCGGTGCCGGTGCAGAGGCGGTGGGCGAAGGTGCAACTGGCTTCGGCGCAGCGGGCTTCGGCGCAGCCGGGGTCGCCGCTACCGCGGGCTTCGGCGCGGCGGGCTTTGGCACAACCGGGGTCGCGGCGGGGCTGGGTGCTACCGCCTGTTGCTTCGGCTCCGCCTGTGGCTTCGGTTCCGCCTGCGGCTCGGGCGCATCGGCCGTGGCCGCGTGGACATCAGTGCCGGAGGCCGGTTTCGTGGGCACGGCCGGCGCGGCAGGTTCCTCCACGGGGCGCGCTGCCACTTCAGCGGGCGCGGACTCCTTGGCTGGCGCAGACGCCCCGGCGGGCGCGGGCTGTTCGGCTACGGCCGGCGTGGGCCGGCCGTCAGCTTTTGGGCCGCCATCACCCGAGGGACCGGAACCTCCCGAGGTCACGTCAATCGCGGGGTCAACGCCCAGCACCTCGCGGATGCTGGCGCGCACCAGATCCACGGCCTCCGGTCGCTGCCGGAAGGCCAACATGGGCCCCTGGTTGGCAAAGGCAAGGACCAGGGTCCGGCCATCGAAGCCGGCGATGGAGACGTTCGGGTTGACCATGGACCACACGAATCTGCGCGAGTCCTTGAGGTGGTCCATGATCTGCGGCCAGGCCCGGCGGAACATCTCCACCGATCCTTGCCCGCCCTGTGGATGCGGCAGCTGCGCGGAATCGGGCTCCGCCGCGGAACCCTGCGAGGGGTTCTGCCCGGATCCGGAGGCGGACGCCTGAGGTTGTGTCGGCGCGGACGCCGAGGCCGGGTGCTGGCCTTCCCGGGCCGCTGACTGCGGTTCGGGGGTGGACGCCTGAGGTCGTGTCGGCGCGGGCGCGGGCGCCGGGGCCGGCGTCGACGGCGCGACTGGCGCGGCTGGTTGCTGAACGGTCCCGCCCTGCTGCGGCTGCAGGCCAAGGTATTGCGCCATGGCGGCGTTCATGGCGGGGGCGGGCTCGCTGCCGGAGGGCAACACCGCATCCTCCAGCTTCTGCGCCACGTCCGGGTTGACCGGCGGAATCGGCTTGCGCGGAGGCTCGGCCTCTTCGTCAGAGCCTGGCTTGGCCTCGGCAGAATCGGTGCCGGACACGGGCTCCGTCGCGGAGGGGGCAGGAGCCGCAGGGGCCGGCGCTGCAGCGGCGGCGGCCACGGCCGGGTCTGCGACAAACGGCGCACCGTCGTCGTAGTCGACCGGCTCAAACTCGCCCTCGTCGTCCTGCAACTCCGAGAGTTCCTCGGCGGAGGGCACAAAGTCTGACACCGCCGCGACCGGCTCGTCGTTCGACTCCGGCGCGTTGGGCTGCTCGGTGGCGGGATGCTCGGTGGCGGGCTGCGTGGAGGCGCGCTGGGGCGACTCGGGTGCAGGGGCAACCTGCTCGACGGCGTCCGCGCCCTTGGGTACGGGCGCGGCGGCACGCTCCGGCACGGGAGCGGTGCGCTCCTGGTTCGGTGCGGGTGCGGGTGCGGGTGCGGGTGCCGGAGCTGCTGCTGCCGGGCTGGCCGGAGCGGGTGCCGCCGGTGCCGGTGTCGGAGCCGGAGCCACCGCTGGGTCCGCGTTCTGGGGTGCAACCGGGGACGGAGCCGCCGGAGCCTGCGAGGCAGCCTCTGGGGGCTGAGCCCCGGGAGCCTCGCCGTCAGCGTGGCCGCCGGCTTGGCCGGTGCCCTGACCCGTGCGCTGATCCGTGCCTTGGCCGGTGCCCAGATCCGTGCCCTGACCCGTGCCTTGGGCGGAGCGCAGCGCCTGCCGTGCCGCGGCGGCACCGGAGGGGCCGCCCCAACCGGACCCCACGGCGTCGGGCGGGGCACTGGCAGGTGCCCCCGTCCCCGCGCCCTGAACCGGGCCCGCTGCACCCTCGCGCGTCGACGTGGCAGGCGTACCGGCCTCCACCGGGGCGCCTCCAAAGCTGAGATGGCGCTCCAGGCGGTCCACGCGCGCGGCCACGCCGCGCTCCTCGTGATCCGCGGAGGGCAGCATGAGGCGCGCGCACAACAGCTCAAGGTGCAGGCGGGGGCTCGTGGCGCCGGTCATCTCTGACAGGGCCGTATTGGTGACGTCTCCCCAGCGCGAAAGCTCCGAGGGGCCAAGAACGACGGCCTGCGCTGACATGCGCTCCAGCTGGTCCTGCGGCACACCGTGCAACACCTGCGCGGCGTTCTCAGGAATGGCGCGCACCACGATCAGGTCGCGGAAGCGCTCCAGCAAATCCTCAACAAAGCGGCGCGGATCCAGACCCGACTGGATCACGCGATCCACGGCGCCAAAGACGGTGGCCGCGTCCTGAGCCGCCAGCGCGTCCACCACATCATCCAGCAGCTCCGCGTGCGTGTATCCCAGCAGGGACACCGCCAAATCGTAAGAAATACCCTCTTGGCTGGCGCCGGCCATGAGCTGATCAAGAACGGACAGGGTGTCGCGGCCGGAACCGCCGCCGGCGCGCACCACCAGGGGCAGCACGCCCGGAGCCACGGCGATGTGCTCCTCGTCAGACAGGTGCTGCACGTACGCCATCATGGGCTCCGGCGGGATGAGCCGGAACGGGTAGTGGTGGGTGCGTGAGCGGATGGTGCCGATGACCTTCTCAGGCTCGGTCGTGGCGAAGATGAACTTGATGTGCTCCGGCGGCTCTTCCACGATCTTGAGCAGCGCGTTAAATCCGGCGGACGTGACCATGTGGGCCTCGTCAATGATGAAGATCTTGAACCGGTCCCTGGCCGGGGCAAAGGTGGCGCGCTCCCGCAGGTCGCGGGCGTCATCCACGCCGCCGTGGCTGGCCGCGTCAATCTCGATGACATCCAGCGAACCGGCGCCCCCGGTGGCCAAGTCAACGCAGGAGTCACACACGCCGCAGGGGGTGGGGGTGGGGCCCTGCTCGCAGTTCAGGCACCTGGCCAGGATGCGTGCGGAGGTGGTCTTGCCGCAGCCGCGGGGACCGGAGAAGAGGTACGCGTGGTTCACGCGGTTCTTCTTCAGCGCCGTGCGCAGCGGAACCGTGACGTGGTCCTGCCCGATGACCTCTTCAAAGGTGTCGGGGCGGTAGCGGCGGTACAGGGCGGTAGTCACCAGACCAGCCTACCGACTCGGCCGACACCTCGCTGAGGGGCTGTGGATGATCAGTCGTGAGGCGTGTGAAGCGGGGCGTCCATGGGGACCGTGGCATACGCCGTCAGGTACATCTCCACCGCGTGTTTCACCAGGCGTTGAGTGAGCTCCGGCGTGGGCGGCCTGCCCAGCTGGGCGCGCAACAGGTCGGGGCCAAGCATGACCGTGCTGATCTCGATCACGGCCAGTTCCATGTCATCGATCTTGAGCAGTCCGGCCTTGACCAGGCCCTTCAGCAGCCGTTCCGCCAGCCGATTGGCGGTGCTTGGCCCGCGTTCTGCCCAGAGCTGCGCAATCTCTGGGGAGCGCAGCGCCTCCGAGTACACCATGGTGCGCAGCGACAGGTAGCCGGGCTGCGCCAGCGCTTCGATCCACTGGTAGGTCATGGACTCGAAGGCGACGCGCAGAGTCGGGTACGCGGCCAATCCGGAGCCGCCGAGTGAGTTGAAGAACTCGACGCTGATGTCCAGCCTGTGTTCAATGCACGCAAAGAGGAGCGCCAGTTTGGAGCCGAAGTGTTTGTAGATGGTCACCTTGGAAACATCAATTTCCGCGGCCATCCGGTCCATGCTGACGGAGCCCCCGTGTTCCAGGAACACCTCGGTGGCCATGGTCAGGATCCGTGCGCGCGTTGCCTCCGAGCGATCCCCGCCCTCAGGGCTGGGGGACGGGCGCTGTGCTTCGGGGCGTGACTCCATCGCCATCAGAGGGTGCGCACCCTATCCGGCGATAACTTGAGCTTGCGAAGACCCCCGGGCTCTCCCAAATGTTGCCTGCCCGGGAACCTTCTGCTCATTTGTGAACTGTACCGTTCAGTTCAGGCAGTGGGAAGGGGCTTTCATAACAATTTTTTGCATCCGCAACCGCTTGCGTGCTACTCACCCGCGCGGGCGCCAGCCAAGGGGGCGCCGCGCCGCAAGCCGCGCCGCAAGCAGGGCCGTGAGAGGCGCCAACTCGGCCGCGGCCCCACCCAAAACCGCCCCGGACGTGACATCGGCGGCGCGGGCGGCAAGAGTGTGTGATGTGCGCCACCGAGAACCCGGGGTGCACGCCCCGAGCCCGTCCCAGCGCATCGGGAGCACAGGACCCAAGGAGGAACGCCTCATGGCAATGGACAAAACGGTGGCGAGCGCGGCCCAGGCGGTGGCGGACATCCCAGATGGCGCCTCACTGGCTGTGGGCGGCTTTGGCCTCTCCGGAAATCCGATTCAGCTGATTGAGGCGGTTCTGGCGCAGGGAACCAAAGACCTGGAGATCACCTCCAACAACTGCGGCGTGGATGGTTGGGGGCTTGGCGTGCTGCTCTCCGCCGGCCGCATCGCCAAGGTCCATGCCTCTTACGTCGGCGAAAACAAGGAGTTTGCGCGCCAGTATCTCTCTGGGGAATTGGAGCTGGAACTCATGCCGCAGGGGACCCTCGCGGAGAAGCTGCGTGCCGGCGGTTCCGGCGTCGCCGCCTTCTACACCCGCACCGGCACGGGCACGCAGGTCGCGGAGGGCGGGCTGCCTCAGCGGTACGACGCCGCGGGGAATGTGGTGCAGGCCAGCGAGCCTAAGGAGGTGCGCACCTTTTCACCCGGCGGGGAGGCGGGGGAGTACGTCCTGGAGGAGGCGATCGTTGCGGACTACGCGCTGATCCACGCCGCGATCGGGGACACCCACGGCAACCTGGTGTTCCACGAGGCGGCCCGGCAGTTTTCCCCTGTGGCCGCGATGGCAGGCAAGGTCTGCATCGCCCAGGTGGAGAAGCTCGTGGAGCCGGGGCGCATCAACCCGGACGCCGTCCATCTCCCCGGGGTGTACGTGCACCGCGTGGTGGAGGTGGGGCAGATCGAGAAGCGCATTGAGAAGCGAACGGTGCGCCAGCCGGCGCCCGCAGCCGGAAGCGAGGCCTGAACATGGCACTGACACGCGAGCAGATGGCCGCACGCGCGGCGCAGGAATTGCAGGACAGCGAGTACGTGAACCTGGGGATTGGGCTGCCCACGCTGGTGCCCAACTACCTGCCGGAGGGCCGCACCGTGGTGCTGCAATCTGAGAATGGGATCTTGGGTGTGGGGCCGTACCCCACGGAGGATCAGGTGGATCCGGACCTGATCAACGCGGGCAAGGAGACGGTCACGGTGCTCCCGGGCGCCAGTTTCTTTGACTCCGCCATGAGCTTTGGCATGATCCGCGCCGGCAAGATCGACGCCGCGATCCTGGGTGCCATGCAGGTCTCCGCGGCCGGGGACCTGGCCAATTGGATGATCCCGGGAAAGATGGTCAAGGGCCCCGGCGGTGCCATGGACCTGGTGCACGGCGCCCGGCGGGTGATCGTGCTGATGGAGCACGTGGCCAAGGACGGCACCGCCAAGGTGGTTCAGGAGTGTTCGCTGCCGCTGACCGGGCGCGGTGTGGTGGACCGGATCATCACTGACCTGGCCGTGATCGATGTGACAGAGGAGGGGCTGCGGCTGATCGAGTGCGCCCCGGGGGTCACCGAGGAAGCGGTGCGCGCCGCCACGGGCGCCCGGCTGCTGTAGAGCGTGTGGCGCCGCGCGCCGGCTCAGCTGGGCGGAGTGAACACCCACGGTTCGCTCGGGAGCGCGTCGGCGTCAAAGGCACCCAGCGCGCTTTCGAGCGAATCGGCCGGCAGCCCAAGCGAGCCAAGGAGCAGGTGCCGCACCCGCTCAGCCGAGTACCCGGCGTCGAGCAGGGAACGCAGCGTCACCGCGCCGTCCCGCTTGGCCAGCCGTGCGCCCTGCGCGTTGATCACCAACGGAACGTGCGCGTACTCCACCTCATCGCGCGCCGCGTCGCCGTAGAGCAGGCCCCGCAGGTGCGCCTGGCGCGGGGAGGAGGATGCCAGGTCGTCCGCGCGGACCACCTGATTCACGCCGGAGAGGTGATCATCCACCACCACGGCCAGGTTGTACGCGGGCGTCCCGTCGTTGCGCACCACGACCACGTCGTCAATCGCGCTCGTGATGGGGCCAAGCAGGCGATCCTGCACCGTGTTCTGGCCGCCGTCGGTGCGCAGGCGCCAGGCGGCAGGGCGTGCCCGACGGCGCGTGGCCCGCTCCTGCTCGGAAAGGTTGCGGCAGGTGCCGGGGTACGCCCCGGGCGGCGTGTGCGGGGCGCGCGGGGCATCCAAGATGTCGCGCCGGGTGCAGAAGCATTCGTAGAGCAGGCCGCGTTGGCGCAGCGTGTCCAAAGCCTGCGTGTAGACCTCGAGGCGCTCGGACTGGCGCGGGGAGACGCGGTCAAAGGTCAGGCCAAGGGCCTGGAGGTCCTCCAGTTGCCGCTGCTCTGACCCGGCCACGGTGCGTGCGGTGTCCAGGTCCTCCATGCGCAGGATCAGCTCGCGATCGCTGCAGCGGGCAAAGAGCCAGGCCAGCATCGCGGTACGGAGATTGCCAACATGCAGATCTCCGGACGGGCTAGGGGCGTAGCGGCCGGCACCCATGATTCCTCCTGAGGACGTTAAAGACCCCTCACGCACCTGCCAGAGCCCATCTACCCTTGCTGCATTCCTGCCCTGGGGGAGTTCGACGAGATGACACCACGTGAGGGGCCAAGAATCAGTATAGAGGCTCCCGCGGGTGGGGCCGAATCGGAGGGTGCGGCGCCCCGATTGGGAGGTGCGGTGGTGTTTAGGTTAAGCTGTTCAAGCCTGCTTCACGCGGGCAAGCCAAGGAGGATTCGCCTAGCGGCCTATGGCGCACGCCTGGAACGCGTGTTGGGTTCACGCCCTCGGGGGTTCAAATCCCCCATCCTCCGCGCTTGACCCGGCTCCCACGAATCATCGTGGGAGCCGGGTCTTTTTTTGTGCCCTTGTGTTGCCTGGTGAGACTCCCCCTAGTCGGAGGGGGTGTTCCGAAATATGCTTCAGTTTCAGTACAGGGAGCAACATCACCGCTTCGCCTATATGGCGTTCAGTCGTGTTGCAAAAAACAGTTCACCTTGGGGGTTGAACATGGTTCTTTGGGGGACTCTTCACGCGGCCGTGTCAAGCGAGGTCCACGGGAGAAGTGAGCGTCGGCGGCGGCGCACCGCGAGCGGGAGCCAGCCCATGACCTCCATTTTGTGATCCCCGTCACATCCACACCAGAAGTCGCCCCCTCCCGACTCCTACCCTGCACAAGGCTGATTCGTCGGCCTCTTTCCTAGGTAACTATGCGACACCTGTCGCCGAGCATCGGAGTGCCTCGTGAGGGCAAGACTCGAACACCATTCAAGGACTACCAAGCGCTGGGGCAAGCTTTCCGCCGCTGTCGCCGCGCTGACCCTCCTTCTGCTGGGAGTGGCCCCCGCGGCGTCGTACGCCGCAACCGTTGACGCGATCACCAAGGTGGTCGTCAACCCGGATGCCAACGGCAATCCGGACGGCAAGCCCATCAACCTGTACCAGGGCGTCAAGATCCAGGCGGAGTGGAAAGCACCCGCGGACGCCAAGGCGGGGGACACCTTTGAGCTCACGTTCCCGGACGTGATCAAGGGCAATCCTGCCTCCTTTGACCTGAAGGACAAGGCGGGCGCCTTGGTCGGTACCTGCAAGGTCCAGGACACCAAGATCGTCTGCACCTTCACCGACTACGTGGAGACCCACGACAACGTCACCGGCTCCCTGCGCTTCGCAGCGCAGGCTGTGAAGGAGACGGACGTGGAAACCTGGACGTGGAACGAGGGCACTGAGCACGAGGTCAAGAGCCACGTTGACGGCGGTGTTGGCCCCTACGATCCGAAGATCCCCCAGGACAGCTTCAAGTCAGCCTGGCGGACCGCGGATGGCAAGAGCATCGCCTGGCAGGTCACGCTTCTGGGCAAGGATCTGGTGACGCCGGGCGGAAACCCCGTCACGTTGGTGGATACCTATGACCAGCGCCTGAGCCTGGATCAGACCAGCTTCGGCGTGGAGACGGCCACCCCGGCGCAGTATCAGGCCGGCACGTGGACGCCGCTGTCCAAGGGTTCCGCGAGCGGTCAGTACAGCGTGGACTTTGGTACCAATAACTACACCCTCAACATCCACGGCGCCGACCCCGACAAGCTCTACCGCGTGGTGTACTCCACGCCAATCCCGGCCGGCACGGTGGCGGGGACCAAGTTCTCCAACAGGGTCCAGGCCGATGGCAAGGACTTCGTTGAGACGACCTATACGCACCAGACTGCCGACGGCGAGGGTGGCGGCGACCAGAAGGTCGGCGTCGTCACGTGGAACAAGGTGGACCCGGACGGCAAGGCGCTGGCGGGTTCCGAGTGGTCCGTCACCGGGCCGGACGGCACCGCAGCTCCCGTGGTGGATAACGGTGAGAATGACAAGGATCCGGCGGTCGGCAAGCTCAAGATCACCGGCATTGCCTGGGGTACCTACACCCTGACGGAGACCAAGGCCCCGGCCGGCTACGTCAAGGCCAAGGTCGGCAAGAAGGTGGTGGTGGACGGGACGCACCTGAACGTCACCTTTGGCGACATCACGAACTCCCCGGAGCCCACAGTGCCGCCGACGGTTCCGACCGAGCCCACGACGCCGACTGAGCCCACGCAGCCCACGACGCCGACTGAGCCGACGCAGCCGACCGAACCGACGGTTCCCACGGAGCCCACGACGCCGGCCGAGCCGACGCAGCCGAGCCACGCCGCACAGTCGACGACGCCGAGTGAGCCCCCGCTGGCGCACACGGGTGCGGCCGTGACCGTGATGGCGTTGATCGCCGCTCTGTTGGTCCTGGCTGGTGCAGGCTCGCTCCTGCTCGGCAAGCGCCGCCGCCACCAGTAACGAACCACCGGCACGGCAGCAGCAAAGGGGTGGCCGCGGATCAACGTCTGAAGAGACGAAAGATCTGCGGCCACCCCTTTGACTGTGTCTGCCACCTGCCACCTGCCGCCTGCCGCCTGCCCCTGCCGCCTGCTCCCTGGCCCTGCTCCCGCGGGGCTATCGCTGGAACCCTCAGCGGCGCCCAAACTGCGCCGCGGTGGGGCAGTCAAAGGGGTCTCGGGCAGCAATGCCCACGCGGTTGAGGTACTGGACCACGATGGCGTAGGACTCGGCCAGGGTGGTCTCCGTGTAGGGAACGTTGTGCTCCTGGCAGTAGGCGCGCACAATCTGCTGGGTCTGCGCCAGGTGATTCCGGGCCATGCTGGGGAAGAGGTGGTGCTCCACTTGGTAGTTCAGCCCGCCCAGGAGGGCGGTGGCCCACCATCCGCCCTTGATGTTGCGGGAGGTGCGGACCTGCTTGGAGAAGAAGTCCAGCTTGGCCGTGGGGGAGATGATCGGCATGCCCTTGTGGTTCGGGGCAAAGGACGCGCCCATATACACGCCAAAGACTGCGAGCTGCACGCCGATGAAGGCGAACGCCATGCCCAGCGGCAAGAGCAGCAGCAGCGGGATGAGTAGGCACGCGAAGCGGGCGGTGATCATGGACAGTTCCATCCACCGGCCCTTGACCCGGCCGCGGCTCATCAGGTGCTTGTAGCTCTGGACGTGAAGGTTGAGCCCCTCCAGCGTCAGGAGGGGGAAGAAGAGCCAGCCTTGCCGGGCCGCAATCCGGCGGTGCAGGCCGCGCGTCTTGGCGGCGTCCGTCTCAAGGAAGGAGATGGTGCCTGCCTCAATGTCCGGATCCTTGCCGGCCTTGTTGGGGTTGGCGTGGTGGCGAGAGTGCTTGGAGTTCCACCAGGAGTAGCTCAGGCCAAGTGAGCCGGTCAGAAGTTTGGCCAGGCGGTCATTGGCCGGGCCAAAGCTGAGAATCTGGCGGTGCGCGGCCTCGTGGGCAATGAACGCCGCTTGGGTGAACAGCAGCCCAAGGGCCGCAGCGATCAGCAGCTGGAACCAGGATTGCCCCACCAGGACAAAGGCCGCGATGCAGCCGCCAAAGGCCAGCAGCAGGGCCGCCCCGACGCCCCAGTAGAACAGGGGAGCGCGGCGCATGAGTCCGCGCTCCTTCACTGCCTGGGACACCTCTAAGTAGGCGCGCGCGTGCACGGGGTAGGAGTCCTGGTCTACGAAGGAGCCCGACGCCGCGACGGCGGCGGTTTCGCGGCGCTGGGGGTGCTCGCCGGTGTGCTGGGGATTCATGATCGCGCTTCTCTCCTTGGAGGACGGGGCACTCGGTGACGAGTGAAGGCGGAGCGGCCACCCTGCAACAGGTGAGCAGAGCCAGGGCTCGTGGGGGGTGGGAGTGAAGGCGTCAACCGTGTGGCGGTTTCCGCGCCGGCCGCTGCTCTGAGCGGTGGGAGGTCACGCCGAGCGTGAATACTCGGCGGAGCGTTGTGGCCGTCAATCACTGGCAATCACGCCGATTTGCGGTTCTTTTGAGGTTACACCACGGCCTTTTGTGGGCGCCCCGGAGGTCGGTGCCGCCTGCGTCCACAGGCGCCCCTGGGCCGCGCTGTGCCGGCACCAGCAACCCCCTTCCAAAATATCTTTCAAGAAAAAGTACCCGCCCGTGTCACGTTTTGGCCCAAATGCACTCTTGGTAGGTGGATGGGTTGAGAAGTGTCGTAGCTGCCGCCGTAGAATTGCCGGAGCACTAGCCTTGGGGGCTACGCTTCTGAACCCACCAAAAACTTCAGATGCACCCCACGCATCACCCACGTGTCCCCCCGCGTGGTCCGCTTTCTCCATACACCCGCTGTCCCCCCGAACCGAGTGATCCATGTCTTTGCGCAGAGCTAGCGACCACGATCTGCTTGCCCTTTTGCATGACGGGGATTCGCCTGCCGCCGCGGAGCTGTGGAAGCGCCACTATCGCTCCGGGGTGACCGCGGCTGCGGCGCAGCCCGGGGTCACGGACCCCGAGGGGCTGGCCTCAGAGGCCTTTGTTCGCGTCCTCGAGCAGGTGCGCAATCAGGGTGGGCCCACCGGCGCCTTCCGCCCCTATTACTTCACGATCGTGCGCAACCAGGCCAAGCAGGACCTCAGGGACCCGCGGACCACGGACCTGGACAGTGCGGCGGAGCTGCAGGACCCGGCTGAGCAGCCGGATCAGGTGATTCAGCGCAAGCTGGGCCAGGGCGTGCTGGCCAGCGCCTATGCGTCCCTGCCGCAGCGGACGCAGGCCATTCTTTGGTACACGGAGGTGGAAAGCCTCAAGCCGCGGGAGGTCGCGTTGCTGCTGGGCCTCAAGCCCAACACGGTCTCCGCGCGGGCCACCCGGGCGCGCCGGGCGCTGCGTGAGGCGTGGGTTGCGCAGCACGTCGCGGCCGTGGGTGCGCCGGGCGCTGCGTGAGGCGTGGGTTGCGCAGCACGTCGCGGCCGTGGGTGCGCCCGCCGAGTGCCGCATCTGCCTCGCCGCCATTCCTGCGTTTATCGCGGAGACCGCCAGCGCCGAAGAGCAGGACATGGTCAATCGGCACCTGGAAAGCTGCGTTGACTGCCGCATTTTGTCTGAGGAGCTGCGCGTGGTGACGCGTTCGCTCGGATTCGTTTTGCTGCCCGCCGTGCTCGGCGTGGTGGCCGCCGCGAAGTACGGCGGATGGGCCGGAGCCGGTGCCGCTGCCGGGGTCGGCGCGAGCGTCGGTGCCTCTGCAGGCACCGGGTCGGCGGCGTCCTCGGGGACCCTGCTGGGAGCCGTGGCAGGTCCGCAGCTGTGGCTGGTGGGCGCCGCGCTCGTGGCGGCCGCCGCGACCACCGCAGTGGTTGCCTATGCGGTGAACCCGCACACCGAGCCTTCCCCGCGGGTTGTGGCGGGCTCCTCGACGCAGCAGCCCCAGTCTTCGGTGCCCGACGCCGCGGCGTCGCCTCAGCGCCCCAGCGCACCTTCCGCTGGCCCTTCCGATCGCAAGTCAGCGCCGCCGGCGGCCAGTTCGGCGCAGGTCAGCGTGCCGGCGCTGGTGCCCGCTCCCGTGGTGCCCGTGGTGCCGCCGCGCGCCGACGCTCAGGACGAGCTGGCGTCCAGCCCCGCCGTGCCCAGTATCGCCGAGTCCAGTATCGCCGAGCCCAGCCCGGTGGTACCCCGCCCCACGTCGGCGCCCGAGACGACGACCGAACCAACCATCCAGCCGACGCCAGACCCCGGACCGTCGACCAAGACCACGTCGGCATCGTCCAGTGAACCGACCGAGCACACCCCAACGACGTCGACTCCCACGAGTCCCACCACCACGCCTCCGGTCACTCCGACCGTGACCCCGACTGTGACCCCGACTGTGACCCCGACGCCCATCTGGGCGGCTCCGGTGCTCACACTGCCCAGCATCGAGACCTACACCGGCACCGTGACGGTCAAGGGCACCGCGCCGGTCGGCAGCATGGTCACCATTGAGGTCACGCCTGGCCGCTACACCAAGTGGTGCTCGCCGTGGGGGAAGGAGACGCGCCGCTACGTCGCCAAGGTGCGGCCGGACGGCACCTGGGCGCAGACAGTGAAGTATTTGCGGTTCGGCACCTACCAGCTCTCCGTGACCGCGGGCGGGGAGCCCAAGAAGGAGTCCCCGGCGGTTGAGGGGCAGATCGTCTCGCGCGCCTGGATCGCCTGCGCCTAAGCCGGTCCTGCCCCCGAAGTGGTACCCGCGGCGAGGAATTCCTGACAGTATCTCGGGGAGAGCGGCCGATGGATGAGTCACCACCGCGTCTGCGTCGACGGCACTATTGGGAGGATTTACGCATGAGCGAGCACGGCCAGCACCCCCGTCCCGACGAGGGCACCCCGCAGGATCCCTACCGCCCGGACGGGTATGGCAGGACGCCGGAGTCAAACCCCTTTGCGCAGGGAGCTCCAGACCACGGGTCGACGCCGCAGGGAACGTATGGCACGAACCCCACCTACGCGGCGCAGCCGGACCAGGGCTACACGGGCCACCAGGGCTCCCAGGGCCCCGCGATGGGTCCCGGGCTTCCCTCCGGACCCTCCGGACCCTCCGGACCCTCCGGACCCTCCGGACCCGCCGGGCCGGGTGGACCCGGGTACGGTGCGCCGTTCGGCGGCCCGGCCTCCCCGTACGGGCAGCCGCCGCAGGGCGCCGTCCGGCCCAACTTCTTTCAGGCGCTCTTTGACATGGAGTTCCGCGAGTTCGTGACGCCCAGATTCGTTGGGGTCCTGTACGTCATCGCCATCGTGGTCTCCACGCTGGCGTTGCTCTTTGGCGCCGCCGTGGCCTTCCTGAGGGGCCCGGCCGTGGGCTTCGGCGTGTTGCTCTTCGGGGCCATTGGCCTACTGATCACCGTGGTGGTGTGGCGGGTGCTGCTGGAGTTTGTGGTCGCCACGATTCGCACGGCTCAGAACACCACCATCCTGGTGGACCGCGCCGAGAAGTAAAGAGAGCCACTGAGCGGTCGCGTCCGTTCACGCAACAACGACGCGGGGCCAGGTGGACAGTCCACCTGGCCCCGCGTCGTCGGGCATTCGAAAGCTCAGCCCGCCGGGCACCCGGCAACACGGCCTGCCGGAAGCCGGCCAAGCGTCAGTGCGAGGAGAGCAGCTCCGAGTAGTGGCGCGCGGCCGTCTCGGGGTGTGCGCGCAGGAAGCCCTTGAGCATGTTGGCGCCGTAGCTGCTCAGCAGCGGGTTGTTGGGGTCGTCGCTGACGCCGCGCGCCTGGGCAGCCAACTCCGCGGGGAGCTGCGCCGCATCCACGGTGGAGTCAAGGCGAGGCGCCCAGAAGAACGGCACCGAGTAGCGGTCCACGCCGGGCGGCGGGGAGGTCACGCGGTGCACGGTGGCCATGAGGTAGCCGTTGGTAGCGACCTCCAGCATCTCGCCCAGATTGACCACCAGCGCGCCGGGCACCGGGGGAACCGCAATCCACTCACTCTGGCCGTGCGGCTGCACCTCCAGCCCACCCACGGAGTCCTGCAAAAGCAGGGTGACAAAGCCGTAATCCGCGTGCGCGCCCACGCCCTGCGTGCCGGCGCCGGGCACCTGATCGCCGCCGACGTAGTGGACCAGCTTGCCCATCCACGCCGGGGTGCGTTCAAAGGCGGAGGCAAAGTGATCCTCCGGCAGGCCGAGGGCAGCGGTCAGGGCGGCCAGCAGCTCGGCGCCCACCACGCTCATGAGCTGGGCCCAGTCCATGGCGACGGTCTCCAGCACCGGGAACTGCTCCGGGAAGCGGTTGTGCCCCTGCAGTTTCATGTACTCGGAGCCGGCGGGCACGGAGGCCGGGGGCTCGCGGTCCGGTCCGTAGTCAATCTGCTCGCGGGCGTCAGCGCGCCCCTTGGTGACCTCGGCCCCCAGGCGGGTGTAGCCGCGGAACGTGGGCGTGGCGCGGTTGTCCAGTTCCATCCGCTCCTCTAGCGGGCGGCGGAAGAACTCGCCCACAATGTCCAGCAGTTCCTGCGCCTGTTCGGGGCGAGCACCAAACCCGGTGAGCTGGAAGAAGCCGACGTTGTGGGCCGCGTCGCGCAATTGCTCCAGGAAGGCGGGGGAGAAGCCGCCATCTGCCGCGCGGGCGGTGGAAAGGTCCAGGACGGGAAGCTCCGAGCGGGGTGCCGCTGCGGTGGGCTCGGTCAGATTCGTCATGCTGTCATGTTGGTCCCACGCGGCGTCACACTCGCAGAACTGTGTCGATAGATGATGTTCCGCTAAGCCAACGTGACAAATCCTTGACTCGGTCCACTGCCCGGAGGACACTACGGTGCCCGACGGCGCTTGGCCGGCTGGGGTGCCTGGGTGACACAGGGAGCCGGTGGATCCGCCGGGCGGCGTCGTGCGCCTGGGGAGGTGACACTCGCCGCAGGGGGCACTCTCCGCAGAGGGGGCACTCGCCGCGGGCGGCGCAGACCTGCCAGCGCCGCAAACCACGTAACCTTGACTCATGATCTTCAAGTCCGTCGGTGAGGGGCGTCCATATCCGGACCATGGCCTCGTGACCACCCGCGACTGGGCTGGCACCCCGCCGCGGCAGGTGCGCCTGGAAGATCTCACGACCACCAAGGCCACCCTTGACCTCACGGCGCTGCTGGCGGAGGACTCCACCTTCTACGGTGATCTCTTTCCCCATGTGGTGCTCTTCAAGGGCGAGTACTACCTCGAGGACGGGCTGCACCGCGCCGTCCGGACCGCTCTGCACCACCGCTCCATCATGCACGCCCGCGTGCTGGACCTGGATGCCCGGGGCGGTGCCAGTGGGGCCCGCTGAGCAGACCGGGCCGACCGATCAGAACGGGCCGACCGATCGGAACGGGACCGCCGTGCCGGTGGGGCTTGTCAGCCCGGGGGCGCCCATTGGACCAGCGGAGGCGGTGCTGATTGATCCAGTCGCCGCGGCCGGTGCCCGGCGCATGCGCCGCATCATCCTGATTGTTTTACTGGTGCTCTCCCTTGCCGCTGTGGCACTGGGCATCACCTGGCAAAAGACGGGCCTCTGGAATCCTTCGTGGGGCGCCCGAGACGGCGTCGTATGCCCGGTGCAGATGGTGCAACCCGCCGACGCTGACCAGGTCAAGGTCAACGTCTATAACGGGAGCATCCACGAAGGAATCGGCGCCACCACGGCGCGGACCCTGCGCGATCGGGGATTCCAGGAGGGCGCGGTGGCCAACGCCAAGTTGGAGGACCGTGTGAGCACCGCGGAGGGCTTCATCGTGGCCGGGCAGGACTCAGCCGCGGAGGCCCTGGCCGTGCAACGTCAGCTTCCCCGGGCCAAGATCGTGATCCAGGCCGGTCGCAGCGAGAGCTCCATTGACCTCATCCTGGGCGATGGCTTCCACGGGCTCACGTCCAAAAAACGCGTGAGTCACGCGCCAGGCCGCCTCGACTGCTCGCGTCAGGTGTTCTCGGGCTGATCCTCGTCAGAACGGGTATCCGGCCGGCTGTTTGGCCGGGTGTCCGGGCGCATGAGTAGCTCGTGCTCCAGCGGCCGTCCCATGGACATCCCCAGGCCACTTGGTTCCTCGATGGACTCGGCGAGAGCCGCGCCGTCCGCCCGCTCGGCTTCCGCCCGCGCGCTGTCTTGCCGCGCGCCGTCGGCCCGCTCGTGGCCTGAAGACCCGGCCCCGTGGCGAGGGTGCGCAGGCACGCGGACAATCGCGCCGTCGTCGCGCTTGGCAAGGTCAAAGGAGGCCAAGACCGAGTCGGTCTCGCGCTCGTGGACGCGGCCGCTGGCGCGCTGCGCGTCCATCATCATGGTGGTGCGGCCGGTCAGCATGCGGCGCACGCGGCGCAGCTGCCAGTAGCGCTTGCCCACCAGCGTCAGGAGCAGGCCAAAGACCGCGTAGCAGGCCAGCATGATCCAGCCGCGCCCGTAACCCGGGCCCACGTCGTAAACCATGCGCTTGAGCATCTCCGTGATCCCGGAACCCACCACCACGTGGTTGAGCCAGCGGAAGGGCTCCGGCATGAGCCACTGCGGCAAGGCGGCGCCGGAGGAGGGGATGGAGAGGAAGATGAAGATGGTCATGGCCGGTGCGGCGATGAAGCGCCCGCAGAAGTAGGAGAGGCCGTTCACGGCCAGGCCAATCGCGGAGGACCACACCCAGCCCAACCCCCACAAGGCCCAGAAGTGGCCGTGAATGGCGCCGATGACGGGATCCACCAGCAGCGCCATCAGGCCAGAAAGGCCCAGGCCCACGCCAAAGATCACGCCAAAACGCACGCGACGGCTGAGCGGGCCGCCCATGAGGCCAATGAACATGGCGGCCAAGTAGCCGGAGATGCACCAGGCGAGCATCAGGTACATGGGTGTCATGCCGATGTCTCCCGCGGGGAGCGGGGCAATGTCCTGGTGCTTGGGTGGGGTATCCGCCCCCAGAAGCGGCGTCACAAGGGTGGGCAACAGCGTGGCGGCCTGCGCCTGGTGCGCGCCGGCCACGATGAGGGTGTTGCTGGGGCGGTCATAGGCCACCCCGAACTCACCGGAACGGACCTTCTCCTTGGCCTCTTCCACGGTGGCCACCTGGCTGAAGGCAAAGGCGCCCGGCGCTTTTTGATCCGCGATCTGCTGATAGGGCTGCGCGGCCTGGGCGCTGCCCACGATCCCGACAGGGACATCGTGCGGGGCAATGTGCTGGAACGCGCCCACGTAACACACCACAAACATCACGGCCATGAAGACCGGCATCCACAGCTGCAGCAAGACCAGCTGCAGTGAGGGATTCAAGGTGCCAAACCAACGGCGATACGTGGACTTTTTCTGCGGCGGCGTATGCACCACCTCCGCCGCGGCGGTGGTTCCGGGGGCGTCCTGAGGGGCGCCCGGGGTGCTGGTCTGAGGTTCTTGTTCCGCGTGTGCCATAGGAGTTCAGGGTACTCCCAGGGTGTGCCCGGCAGTCCGGCCGCCCGGCGGCCCCGGGACCTGCTGGCTAGTCGCGGGAGAACAGGCCGAGCAACGGCGCGAGCGTGGCCGCCGGAAGCTGCCCGGGGGCAGAGGACTCTCCCACGGAGGCAAACGTGGCACAGGAGCCAAAGGTTTCCGCGGCCACCCGGCTCACGAGCCCAAGGGAACCCATGGAGATGCTGATCAGGGGGTGCTGGGGCAGGTGGCTCGCGGCCGTGGCGGAGGCGGTCAGCAGCGTGGCGACGTCCAGTGCCGTACGGGGGGTGACCGCCATCTTCAACACGTCCCCGCCGGACGCGGCCTGCTCCCGCAGCGTGCCGAGCAGCGACTCGAGATCCGGCGTCGAATCAAAGTCGTGGAAAGAGGTGATTACCGGCAGCCCCGCCGCATGAGCGGCGTTCACCACCGAGGCGACGGCCACCGGATCGCGCCGGTACTCCACGTCCACTGCATCCGCCAGATCCAGTCGCAGCAGGCGCCGCAGCAACGCGGCGTAGTCGGCATCTGCCAACGTGCCCTGGCCGCCCTCGCGATCTGTGCGGTAGGTCATCAGCACCGGCAGGCCCGTCTCGGTGCGCAGGGCCACGCCCACGGCCGCCGCGCGCTCGGGATCGGTGACGTGATCCACCCGCCACTCGATCACGTCCACGGGCTGGCCGTGCAGCGCCGCGACCGCCGCGGCCACCTCCGAGGACGCGCGGGGCATCAGCGGCACCACAATCTTGGGGCGGCCAGCGCCCAGTTCCACGCCCGCAATGCGCACGACGCCTGGGGTGGGCTCGGTGGGCCAGCCCGAGTCGGCAGGGCGGTTGGGTTGGTGTGGCTCGGTGGATCCGGTGCGTTGGGCGGGGGAGTGCGCGGGGCCGGTGCTGGGTGTCTCCACGATCGCTCCTGTGCTGGCGGGGTCCTGAGGGTGTGCCCCCCATTGTTCCCGACCGGCGGCGAACCGCGCACACCGCGTCGCGCCGTCGCGCCGTCGCGCCGTCGTGCCTTGGGTCTTTGCGCCGTCGCGCTGTCCTGCCGTGGCGCGAGCCACATCACCGACCCGGCGTCAGCGGGAATAGCGCGGCCCGGCGGCCGGTTGCCCAGGGTATGAGTGAGACTCCGATGCCAACCGTGCCCTCCGCCGATGCCTCCACCGAGGGGCCGCGCCGCCTTGGCGTGGACATTTGGCTGGATGTGGCGTGCCCCTGGTGCCTGGTGGGCGAGCGCCGCTTCGACAAGGTCCTGAAGGACCTGCCCTTCAAGGAGGACGTGGACGTGCGCTTCCACTCCTTCCAGCTGGATCCGAATGCGCCGGAGCGCTCCACCATGACCCAGCCCGAGTACCTGGCCAGCCGCGGCATGGATCCGGAGAAGCTGCGCGCGGCTCAGGAGCACCTGCAGAACATGGGGTCTGAGCTCGGCATTCACTTTGACGAGGCCTCCGCCGTCCCGTCCAACACCTTCACCGCGCACCGCCTCATCCAGGCCGCCGCCGGTGCCGGGGTGCAGGCCCAGGTCGTGGACGCGCTCTTCTCCGCCTACTTTGAGCAGGGCAAGGACGTGGGTGATCCGGAGCAGCTCCGCGCCGTGGTGCTCGCGGCCGGCCTTCCCCAAGACCTGACAGATGCGGTGCTCGCGGATCCGGAGGCCTTCCGTGCCGAGGTCTCTGAGGACATCTCGCAGGCCTCACGCCTGGGCATCTCCGGCGTGCCGTTTTACGTGATCGATAACCGCTACGGCGTCTCTGGTGCCCAGCCGGAGGAGGTGTTCTCCCAGGCCCTCACTCAGGTCTTTGACGAGCTGAACCCTCAGCCCAAGCTGGCCCCTCTTGGCGGCGCTGTGGGTCAGGATGGCGAGACCTGCGGCCCCAACGGCTGCTGATCGCCCGTCAGCCGCGGTAGCCGAGGGCCGCGCTGATCCGCCCGGCGCATTCGCGCACGGCTGTGCCGTAGTCCTCAAAGCGCGCCGGCGTGATGCGGGAGGTGGGCCCGGAGATGGAGATGGCCGCCACGGCCTCCCCTGCGGCGTCGCGGACGGGCGCACCCAGGGAGGTAATGCCTGGGCTGAGGCCCTCCTCGTTCACGGAGTAGCCGCGCGCCCTGATGGCTGCCAGCTCCGCCCACACCTCTGTGGGCTCGGCCAGGGACAATCTGGTCCGGCGCTCCAGCGGCCCGTCTAGGTAGCGGCGCACCCAGTCCTCCTTCTGCGCGGACAGGTACGCCAACCCGGTGCCAGAGGCGTGCAGGGGGATGCGCGTGCCCAACGCCAGGAAGGCGCGCAGTGCGTGGGATGAGTCAAGGCGCTCGGTGACCACCAGCACTTCGCCGTCCGGCTGGCACAGGTGAATGGTCTCTCCCGTGTCCAACTGCAGGCCGTTCAGCTGCGCCATCGCGGCCTCTCGCAAGGTTGAGCCCACCTGTCCTTGGGACGTGACGCGGTGCGCGTGCACCGTGAGTGACCAGGTGGACAGCGGCGGTGCCGACTGCTGAACCCACCGCAATTCCTCCAGCGTGGCCAGCGCGCGCAGCAGCGTGGCCTTGGAGAGTCCGGTGTTGCGGGCCAGTTCCGAGAGGCCAATGTTGCCGTGCTCGGCGATGCACTCAAGGCAGCGAATGGCCGTCACGACGCTTTGCGTTGCCATGCGCCCCTCCACTTCCGAGGGTCAAGATTCCCCTCACGATGCTCTTGCGTCCCCTGCGGCTGTGATCTACCTTACCTTCAATTCGCAAGAATGAACCAGTGGTTCACCACGTGAACCACACGTAGGAAGGCCGATCATGACCCAGCAAGTGATAGCCCTGGCGCTCTTTGTCGCGGTATTCGCCCTTGCCACCCTGCGCAAGGTGCACCTCGGCGTGATGATGTTTGCCGCAGCCGCCGGGGTGGGCATCTGGCTCGCAGGGATGAAGCTCTCCGAGGTGGTGGAGGGCTTCCCCATCTCCATCCTTGTGCTGCTGGTGGGCGTGACGTACTTCTTTGCCATTGCGCAAGACAACGGCACGGTGGACCGGATCGTGGACGCGGCCATCCGCCGCGTGGGCGATCGCGCATTCGCCCTTCCGTTCGTGTTTTTCCTCATCACCACCGGCATCTCCGCGATGGGCGCACCGCTGGCCGGCCTGGTCATGGTCCCCATCGGCATGCCGCTGGCGCGCAAGTACGCCATCGACCCGCTCCTGATGGGCATCAGCATCTGCTCCGGCGTCTCCGCCGGTGGGTTCGCGCCGACCTCACTCTTTGGCATCGTCACCTACGGCACGGCCCACTCTGTGGACATCGACCTGAATCCACTGGTGCTCTTCGCGGTGGCCTTCGCCTTCAACGTGCTGCTCATCATCGCCGCGTACCTCATCTTTGGCGGCCGCGATCTGTGGCGCCGCACGCGCGGCTCGGCGCCGGCACGGTGGCGCGGCCCGCAACTGGCGCAGCGCCCCGCACTCACCGGTCACCCCTTTGAACGCGAGGGCCTGGCCGCGGCCAATGCGCGCGTGACCTCCGCCCTCGCGGCGTCGGGCATGACTACCCCGGGCGACGCCGCAGGGTCGGCTCAGAGCGCGGCGTCGCCTGACGCGGCGGCGGCGGGGCGGGGCTCACGCCCGGCCCCACTGAAGATGGAGCAAGTGGTGACCCTGCTGTGTATGGGTGGGCTGATTGTCTCCGTGGTGGTGCTGGCGCTGGTGGGGCTTGACCCGGATATTGGGGTGCTGTGTTTTGCGTTCGCGACCGTCCTGACGCTGATTGATCCCGTGGCCGGGAAGAGCGCCGTGGCCAAGATTGACTGGTCAACAGTGCTGATGGTCGGCGGCATCATCACCTTTGTTGGCGTGCTGCAGCACATGGGTGTGGTGGACATGCTGGGCGAGGCCGCCGCGCACCTGGGATCTCCGCTGATCGCCGCGTTCCTGATTTGCCTGGTGGGGGCGCTCATCTCCGCCTTCGCTTCCACCACCGGCATGCTCGCCGCGTTGGTGCCGCTGGCCCTGCCGCTGGTGGCGGACGGGAACATCGCCGGCTGGGCCGTGATCGCCGCGCTGGGTGTCTGCTCCTCCGTGGTGGACCTCTCGCCGTTCTCCACGGTGGGCGCCACCGTGGTGGCCAGCGTGCAAGAAGAGGACAAGCCCCGGGCGCTTGGGGTGCTCACCAAGTGGGGCATGTCCATGGTCGTGATTGGCCCGGTAGCGCTGGTGGGCGCCCTGGTGGTCCCGACCATGCTCTGACCGCGTCATGTGGCCGCGCCCACCCTCACTTTTCGGTTCTACCCTTCGCTTGTTAGGAGAGACCATGCTTCCCCTCGACGGCATCCGCGTCATAGACCTCAGCCGTGCCCTTGCCGGGCCCTACGCCACCTCGTTGCTGGCGGATCTGGGTGCGGAGGTGATCAAACTCGAGACCCCCAAGGGGGATCCCTCGCGCTCCTGGCCGCCGTTCCACCAGGGAAACAGCCTCTACTTTGACTCAGTCAATCGCTCCAAGCGCTCCGTGGTGATTGACCTCTATACCGACGCCGGCCGGGCCGTTCTTGACGCACTGCTCGCCACCGCGGACCTCTTAGTAGAGAACTTCAAGTTCGGCACGCTCGCGGCCATGGGCTACGGCCCGGAGCGCCTGCGCGAGTTAAACCCGGAGCTGATCCACGTGGAGATCAATGCCTATGGGCAGACCGGGCCATGGCGGGAACTACCCGGCCTGGATCAGGTGATTCAGGCGGTGGGTGGCATCACCTCCGTCACGGGGGCCCAGGGGGAGCCGGGGGTGTCCGGGAACCCAGCCAAGACGTACCGCGTGGGACTGCCCATCGTGGACATCACGTCCGGGTTGAGCGCGGCCCTCGGTGCCGTGGCGCTGCTCGTGGGGCGCGAGCGCGGCGGGGAGGCTCGGCGGGTTTCCACCTCGCTGTTCGAGACGGCGGCCGCACTGTCCGTCTTCCAGGGCCAGTCGGCGATCGTGACCGGAGAGGCGGCCGTGCCCCATGGCAACGACCACCCCAGCATCACGCCCTACGGCCTCTTTCCCACCGCCACCGAGTCGATGGTCCTTGCGGCCTCAACGCAGCGACATTGGGAGGAGCTCTGCCAGGCGGTGGGGCGCGAGGAACTGGTTCGCGACGCACGCTTCGCCACGGGGGAGGCGCGCACCGTGCACCGGGCCGCTCTGCTCCCCCTGCTCAGCGCGGCCCTCCGGGAGCGCCCCGCCGAGCACTGGATTGCGGAGCTCTCCGGCCGCGGCATCCCGTGCGGGCCAGTCCTTGACTACGTGCAACTCTTCGCCACCGAACAGGCCAAGGCCCTTGGCCTGGTGGTCGGGGCGTCCTCACAGACACGCGGCGACGTGCCGGTAGTGCGCAGCCAACTCAGCGTGGATGGCACGCCGCTGGCCGTGAGGTCCGCACCGCCGCTGCTGGGCCAGGACACCGACGCGGTCCTGGCCGCCCTAGCCAAGCGGGAGGAATCGTGAGCCAGGCACCTACTCTCACCAGCGTCGTCGAGCAGGGTATTGCCACCGTCACCATCAACGATCCCGGGCGGCGCAACGCGCTCACGCCCGCGACGCTGCGCGCGCTCATTCGCGACTGTGAGCGCCTCGACGCGGACCCGGCTGTGCGGGTGCTCGCGGTGCGCGGGCATGGCGCGGATTTCAGCGCCGGCGTGGCGATAGATCACCTTGAGGAGGCCCTGCTCGGAGCGCCGGATGGTGGGCTACTCACCGCCGCCTGTCGTGCGTTGGCGCGGGTGCGGGTGCCCACGCTCGCGCTGCTGCGAGGGGTGTGCATGGGCGGGGCGTGGCAGCTCGCGGCGTCCGCAGACATGAGCCTGGCAGCCCAGGACGTGCGGGTGGCCATCACCCCCGCCAAGCTGGGGCTGATCCTGCCGGAGCCCGGCGTGCGATTGCTGGCCCGCCGCGTGGGGCTGGACCGCGCCCGGTACCTGCTCTTCACCGGGGATGAGGTCAGTTCCGCTCGGGCGGAGGCCTGGGGGCTGGTCACCCAGGTCGTCCCTGCCTCAGAGTTCGACGCCGCTGCGGCCGGGTGGTGCGCGCGGCTGCGGGACCGCTCCGACTTCACCCAGGCGGCGGTCGGGTGCCTGCTGGCCGAGGAGCCCATCAGCGCAGGCCCGGACGGCAACTTTGCCCGGTACTGGGCCGCGCTGGCGGGGTCCGAGGACCTGGCGCTCGGAACCGACGCCTTTGCGCGGAAGGAATCGCCACAGTTCACCTGGCGCCGTCAGTGACTAGGGTGCCATCAGAAGCCCACGTCCCCGACGGGAAGAATCACCATGTCACCTGCGCCGCGCGTCGCCGTCTATGGCACGCAGAATCAGTTCCTCTTCGACGCGATCGCGGAGGGTGGCGGCCAGTTAGTGAGCTTGGAGAAGTCGCCGGAGGCGCTGGTTCTTGACCACCAGAACGACGCCGCGGGGCTGGCCCAGGTGCTTGAGCGCACGCCGTCGATCCGTTGGGTGCAACTGCCCACCGCCGGGATCGAGGCGTACAAGGGTGCGCTCGCCGCGCACCCGGAGCTGCAGTGGACCAGCGCCAAGGGCGCCTACGCGGAGCCGGTGGCGGAGCACGCGCTGGCGCTCACGCTCGCGATCTTGCGCGGGCTCAAGGAGCGCGGCGCCGCCCGCAGCTGGGGGCCGTCCTATGGGACGTCGCTGTTCGGGCTCAATGCCGTGGTGGTGGGGGCCGGTGGGGTGGGGCTGGAGATCGTGCGCCTGCTCAACGGCTTCCGCATGAACGTTGACGTGGTGCGGCGCACGGACGCCCCGGCGGCCGGGGCAAGGAACACAGTTCCTGCCGCGGAACTGGACTCGCTGCTGCCGCACGCGGACGTCGTGGTGGTCGCCGCCGCACTCACTCCCGGCACGCGCGCCATGTTCGGCGCGGAGCAGTTTGGGCTGATGACGTCTGGGGCGGCGTTCGTGAACATCGCGCGCGGCGGCCTGGTGGACACGGACGCGCTGGTGCAGGCGCTGCGCGCGGGCCGCATTCTGGGCGCCGGGCTGGACGTCACCGACCCCGAGCCGCTGCCGGACGGGCACCCGCTCTGGGAGGAGCCGCGCGCGCTGATCACGCCGCATGTGGCGGACACCCTGGAGATGATCCAGCCGCTGCTGGCCGCGCGCTTCGTTTCTAACCTGCGGCGCTTCGGGGCTGGGGAGGAGCTGGAGGGCGTGGTGGACGCGGAGGCGGGGTACTAAGGGGGCGTGCGCCGGCCCGTGCCGCCCGCCGACCCCGGCCGCGCGCCGCCCCGCCGCCCGCCAGTCCCGGCCGCACGCCGTCCCGCCAGCCCCGGCCGCACGCCGTCGGGCACCCGGCCCCGCCAGCCCCGGCCACGCGCCGTCGGGCAGGGGGTGGGCCATTTTCCACCGGATTCTCGCCGTGTACCCGACCAATGTTCGGTCGTACGCCCAAAACCTGGTGGAGATCCGCTGTGCTTCCGCAGATCCCCCGGGTTCTCGTAGATCCCCTGTCTATCCGACAGGGGATCCTCGTAAACCCGGGGGATCCTTGGCCCCGCCGCCGCCCGCCGCCGCCGCCGCCCGCCGTCGGGCAGGGGGGCGCCGGTGGCTCGCCATTTTCCACCGGGTTCTCGCCGTGTACCCGACCAATGTTCGGTCGTACGCCCAGAACCTGGTGGAGATCCTCTGTGCTTCCGCAGATCCCCCGGGTTCTCGTAGATCCCTTGTCTATCCGACGGGGGATCCTCGTAAACCCGGGGGATCCGTGGTCCCGCCGCCCGCCGCCCGCCGCCGCCCGCCGCCCGGCCCCGCCCACGCCGTTCGCTTTAAAGTGTCGGCCACGTCACCTAGGGTCGATTCATGTCTCTGCGCACCTACGTGAGGGAGTCGGCCGTGAGCTCGGAGGGGCTCGGCCTCGCGCTGGCCCCTGCCCTCACGCCCGCGGGTAACGACCTCTCGCCCAGCTTCTTCCACGGCTTCGCCACGCACCCGCAGGTGTTGGCCCGCGGGCTGGTCACGCTCGCGGACATTACGGCGACGCGCTACTTCAAGTACGTGCCCACCGTGCTGCGGGACCCGGTCCTCACCGCCCACGGCGACCGGCTCCGGGCGGAGGTGTTTTCGGCCTGCAACGGCGTTTACGCGCGGTTGAACGTGACGCAGGCCGGGCTGGATGGCGGCGAAATTGGCCACGGCACCACCAATGTGGACGTGGGGCCCAGCATGCGGACCCTGCTCAGCGGCGTGGGCAGGTCAGAGGCACTGCACCTGGACGTGGGCAGCGACGGGTTGCGCGCCGTCACCACCGGCCAGACCGCCGTGGAGAGGCCCGTGCAGATGCCGGATCGCTGGATCCGCGCGCTCGGCAACGCCGCCGGAATGCACCACGGAATGGTCCAGGCCTTTGAGGTGAACCAGGCCGCGGCGCGCGCGTTCATCGGCCAGCTTCCCTCCGTGAGCGCCACGAACCGCTCCGGTTGGCTCACGCCGGGGCGTTCGGGCCTGCGGGTGGCGCTGCGAGCGTCGCCCGGCGCCGTCTACATCAACGGGCTGCATCGCCTCAGCGCCATGCGCCGCCTGCTCACGCACGCGCAGGGGTTGCGGGCCTTTGGCCCGGCGGACGGATCCGCCGGCGTGGCCGCCGTCGAGCTGTTGCTCCCGGGTGGCTCCCTGTTCCTTGGCCTCACCGAGGAGGCCTGGCGCGGGCACTCGGGCGAGGGCGCGCTGTTGCTGGGGCTGGCGAGTTCAACGGTGCTCGACGACGCGGACCTGGTGAGCGTGTCCCTCGCCTTTGAGCCGGTGCTGGATGAGGGCAAACTCGCCCGGGAATCCGGGCTCTCCCCGGACCGTGTGCGCGGTGCGCTCGCCGTGCTCGCTGCTAGCGGGCGGGTGGGCTGGGACGTGCACGATGCGGCGTGGTTCCATCGCGAGCTGCCGGATGATCCGGATCGGGTGCTCAAGGACAATCCGCGGCTGGTGGGCGCGCGCAAGCTCGTGGAGGCCGGTGCGGTGAGCCCGGTTCCGGGGCGGGACGCGGAGTGGGATGTCAAAAGCTCCGGGGTGACGTATCGGGTGCGCCCCGAGGCGGGCGGCGCGCTGCCGCGCTGCACCTGCCAGTGGGTGCTGAAGCACGGCACTCACCGGGGGCCATGCAAGCATCAGCTGGCCGTGATTCTGGTGCGGGACGGGGATCCGTCGGTGCCGGACGCCCCGGATGAGGCGGACGAAGTGGGAGCGGCAGGCGGCGCGACGGAAGGAAGGGTGCAGTTGTGAGGGAGTTGTCGCAGGAGGCCAAGGCCGCGCTGGTGGTTCTGAGGGAATTGGGGTGGACGGGCGCTGCAGCCGACGTGGCTACGCTCCCGTTGGGGGACGCCACGCAGCGTCGCATCGTGCGGGCGGCGCTCTCTCGCAATGGCTGGTATCAGCTGGGTTCCGAGGTGGAGGAACCTGACGAGAACACGTTAGAGAACACGGACATTTTGGCGATGTATGCCGCGCGGTTAGGACTTCCCGGCGCGCGGGTTGCCTCCCTCCTGTTGCTCCCGAACCAGGACCCGAATGCCAGTAGGCCCCAGGAAGAAGTTGAGCAGGCGTGGCGGGTCACCGCGGATCTGATGGCCGCTCGGAGCCCCGCGGCAGAGGCCGATTTTCTGCAGGGATTCTGGGGAGATTTCGGGCGCTCATCCACCTTTGGAGCCAGCCGTCACGCGGCGTTGATCCTGCAACGTATCCATGATTCCGCCCTGGATCTTCCGGACACGGTGGAGTACACCAAGGACTTTTGGGCGCATGTCGGAGCGCGTTTGGATGCGGTCGGAAAGGTGTATCCGTGGGACGTGGTGAAGGAACCGTTGCCGGAGGCGGTGTTGCGCGCCAGATTCAGTGAGCATGTTCGCCTGACCGGCCAGCTCGGCGTGCAGGTCACGGGGCCGTTTGCCACGGCGGTGGTGGAGGCCATGCGCCGGGGTTGGGTTCCGCGCCAGGAGGTGCTCGACGCCGCTTTGGTCGCCATGGACACGGCGGTGCGGCCCGCCGATCGAAAGGTGTGGACAACACTGCTCTCCGACGATCTGGTCATGACGGCGCCGGAACTGCAGGCACACCGCGACCGGATCATCGCCTCGCTGAGCGTGGGGGATGCGCCGGTCGTGGAGGCCCTGGGTATTCCGCTGATCCTGGCAGTGGAGGACCCTGACCTTCCCGAGGCGCTGCTGGCGGTGACCGCGGCCGCCACCCTGAAGGCCCGCAAGGCCGTGGTGGCGGCGCTGCGCAAGCGGTCAGTGCCTGCCGGTGAGGTGGGGCGGGAATGTGTGCAGATTCTGGAGCCGTGGGGGCAGGAGCACGCCCCGGTCGCGGTGGCGCTGGAGTCGCTGCGTGGCGCCTGGGGACTCCTCGACGATCCAGAGGCAGACCCGGAGCCTCAGGACGAGGAGAGCGCAGAGTTCGCTTGGCCGGCCACACCGCCGCTCTGGAGCGTGCCGCGCACGGACTTTGGCGAGCCCACGCTGGCCGCGCTCAGCGAAGTCGCGGCCTCGCTCTTGCGGGGGAACCACGAAGTCACGGATCTGGCGACGGAGCGCTTCCTATCCCTGGCCAACCGGATGGCCAGAGTTGACCCGGATCAGGTCCGCGGGCTGATGAGATCCCTGTCCTGGAACAGAGAGATGGAGTACCGGGCAGGGCTTGAAGAGGTGGCCGATTGGGCCGCCTCAAAGTCGCCCAACCCGGACTCGGACCTGGATCCGCTGGATTTCCGCCGAACCGTGCAAGTGGCCGGCCATCTTGGCCTGAGCCCGGTGATCCTGTCGGAGCCAAGTTGGGATGACCTCCGGGTGGACCTGGCGGACCTGACCGCGCGATTGGAGGAGCTGCAGGCGGCAGGGATGGCCGCCTTCGAGGCGGACCTGGTGTTGGCGCTGACCCGGCTGGAGCCGGCCAGCGATGCGCCGGAACTGCGTGCGCGTCTGGCCGCGCTTGATCTGCCGTTGATGGCTTGGGATCGCGAGGTTCGCAGCGAAAGCCGGGCGGCCGCCGTCGTGCTGGAGTATGTGGACGACCCGGTGCAAGAGGTGGTCCTGACCCCGGCGCACCGGCGCGAAGCGTGGGTGTGGAGCGGCGCGGAGGTGCCGGCCTCGCTGCGCAGCGTGACGCAGCGGCTCAAGGGCGCGGGCTCGATCGTGAAGCAGGGGACCCTGGCCGTTTATCCGAGCTGGGGAGACGCTGTGGGGCCCGCCATGGCCTGGCTGGCCAACGAAGATCCGGAAAATGTGCCGGCGGCCACCTGGCAGCAAGTGGCCCGTCGCAAGGCGCCGCTCACACCTGGTTTGGCCATCAATCTGCTCTCCGGGCTGCGACGCAGCGACCAGGGCGAACGCGAGGTCCACTTTGATGCGGCCAAGCTGGCGTGGGAGCGCGGGCTGTTGCGCCCTGGCGTGCCGTCCCTGGAGTACATCGACTGGGTAGGCACTCCGCTGCGGCCCGGCGCCACGGCCACGTCCTGGGTGGATGCGGCAGAGGACGGGCTGCTCCCGGTGCTGTGGCCGCTGCTGGATCAGCTGTGTGCGTGGGCGGCCGCGTCCAGTCGAATGCCTCGCGATCTAGGGGAGGTGGCCGCGGCGATGCGCCGCTTGGCACCGTCCGTGGTGAGCGCCGTGCACTCCGGTGCGGCAGAGGCTTCGGACCTGGCCGTGCCGGGTCTGAGGGCGTTGGCGGCGCGTTCCGGTAAGTCTCAGGCGATTCTCGCGGCGCGGGAGGCGTTGAAGACCCTGCCCGACGCGCCGTCGGTGGCTGTCGTTCCGGCGGTGAACGCACAAAGGTTCGCCGCGGACTGGCCTGAGGGCATCGCGGATCCTCCCGTCTTGGAGGATGGGGCGCTGATCAGCGGCGTGGACGCTCCCTGGTTCATTTCTTCCTCGAAGTCCGCCATGATTCTTGACCTGCCGGGGGATGATCACCGGTATCGCGTGAGCGCGAACGTCGCTCATCGCTTGGGGCATGACTTGAGCTGCAGGGTGGATCGGCTGGACCCGGGTTCGGACGGATCGCAGACGGACACGTATAAGGACGAACTGGGCTGGGACCAAGAATCCCGGCGGCTCCTGGCCCGCCAGGCGTGGAACCGTGACGAGCTGACCGACTATTCCCAGGGCCTGTGCGCCATCGCCGTCGGAACCCTGGCCTACCCCGGTGAGTGGGGTGATGGCGCCAGGCGCTCCGTCCGGAATCTGGTGACTGAGGGATTCTTGGGTGCCACACGGGTTCAGGGCGCTGCCCGTCTGCTCTTCAATCCGGCCGACGGCGTGGCGTTCCACGCGGACTCCCTCAGCCCGGCGCGGATGGCCGGTTCGCTCGCGAAGCTGCCGGGCTTGCTGCCTGCGTTGTGGCCCATCCTGACGGAGGCGGTCCGTGCGGCGTCCGGCCAAGAGAAGGCGCCGCGCTGGCTCAACGGGGTGCTGGATGTTGCGTTGGACTTGGCCCCGGTCCTGGCGGAGGCTGCTCGTCGCGGGCTCATGCCCGCGGACTGGCCCGGGCTCGCGGAACTGGCGGCCCGCCCAGGCAAGAGCGCGGCCCTGACCAAGGCCCGTGCCCTGGTGGAGGCCCTGGCCTAAACGGCGCTCACCGGGGCCCGCCATTTTCCACCGGGTTTTCGCCGTGCACCCGAACAACGTCCGGTCACTCGTCCAAAACCCGGTGCACATCCCCCGGGTTCGTGCGATTCCCCCGGGTTTGCGTGGATCCCCTGTCGGATAGGCAGGGGATCCACGCAAACCCGGGGGATCCATGAACCTGGCTCCTGTGCCGCTGGTCCTTGGAAGCCCGCACCGCGTCCCCTAGGGTCAGGTCATGGCGCAGAACAGCAACCGAGTGGGCTCGTCGTGAGCACGCAGCCCCACAGCGAATGGCCCGCCCATGCCGTTCTGAGGGAGCTGGGATGGGACAGGGTCACGGTAGAGCAGGCGCTCACCTTGCCGCTGGGGGATCCCGAGCAGCGCCGCACAGTGAAAGCGTTGCTGGCCCGCGGAGAGTGGTACGACTTTAGCCACTTCGACGACCCCGCTATTGCCCACACACCGGCCAACGAGGCGGTGCTTGCGGTGTATGCAGCGAGGGTTGGGCTCCCGGTCGCAGTGGTCGCTGACCTGGTCGACGTTCCGTCTCCGTATGCCGATGATGAGTTCGGCCGGAGCCAGCAGGCGCTGGGGTGGTGGGCGGCCGCCGACCTCGTCACCGAACGTGGCCCAGCGGCCGAGTGGGAGTACGTGTGCAGTTTCTTGGACGACTCGCGGCGGCCTTCACGGGACGCCCCAACCATCTTTGGCGGGCACGTTCTGCGGCGGGTCCATGATTCCCGACTGGAGCTCCCGCCCACCGAGGAATACACCAAGGATTTCTGGGCTCACGCGGCCGCGCGGTTGGACACAGCCGAGTCGTCGGACTGGTGGACCGCGGGCAAGGAACCCGTGGAAGAGGACGTGCTGCGGGCCAGATTCCCCGAGCACGTCCGGCTTACCGGCCAGCTCGCTGGGCAGATGACACGCGGCTTTGGGCCGGCCGTGGCGGAGGGGATGCGCCGAGGCTGGGTGCAGCGCGAGGAGGTGCTCGACGCCGCCTTGGTCGCCTTGGATGCGACGGTGCGGGCGAGTGATCGTCGGGTGTGGGCGGGGATCCTGTCCAGAGAACTGGCCGAGTCGGGGCAAGAGCTGTTGGCCAACCGAGACCGCATCATTCCGGTGCTGTCCGTGGGGGACGCTCCGGTGGTGGAGGCCCTGGGCCTTCCCTTGCTGAAGGTGGTGCCGGACCAGGACCTCCCGGAATTGTTGGTGGCTTTGAGCGGCACGCCCACGCTCAAGGCCCGCAAGGCCGTGCTGGCCCAGCTGCGGAAGCGTCCGGCCCCGCCGGCGGCAGTGGCCAGGGAGTGTTTGGAGAGTCTGCGGGTGTGGGGGCAGGTACCCACCCAGCTGGCGGCGGCTCTGAATGCGTTGAGCAAGGTGTGGGATGTTCCGGACGCGGACGCCGTCGCCGGGCGCCCCGCCGCCGCTGAGTTCGCCTGGCCTGCCACCCCGCAGCTATGGACCGTGCCCCGCGTCGACTTTGGCGAGGCCTCTCTGGACGCTCTGACCGCGGCCGCGCTTCCCCTGCTGGACCGGGAAGAGGGCTTCGTTGACCTGGCGGTGGAGCGATTCCTTGCGCTGGCCAACGCGTTGGCACTGAGCGAACCTGAGCGGATCCACGACCTGGTGCATTCCCTTGTCCGGTGGCACGAGTGGCGCCGTCCTGGGCTGGATGATGTGGCCCGCTGGGTCAAACACGGACGGGCGCGTCATGACAGAGGAAGCGATCCGCTGGATGAGCGCCGCACGGGAAATGTGGCAGGTCGCTTGGGCCTGAGCCCTGTGATTCTCTCGGCGCCCAGCTGGGAGGATCTGCGGGTGGACTTGGCGGACCTGACGGCCGGATTGGAGATCCTCCAGGAAGCCGGGTTGGGCGCACTCGAGTCGGACCTGACCCTGGCCCTCACGCGCCTGGAACCCGCCAGCGATCTGCCTCAGCTGCGCGCGCGTTTGGCCGCCCTTGATCTGCCACTGATGACGTGGCAAGGCGATCCGAACAGCGGGACCAACGCCGCCGACGTCGTGCTGGCTTACCTGGAAGATGCGGCTCAGGAGCCGGCCCTTCTCCCGGCGCCGAGGCGCGGGCAATGGCTGTGGCGCGGGGCCAAGGGGCCGGCGTCGTTGCGCGCGCTGCGGACCCTACCGCGCGGGCTGGGAAAGGACTGGAGAGGCGCCACGCTGTCCATCTTTCCCACCTGGGGAGACGCCGTGGGCCCAAGCCTGCGGGTGTCCCTGGATCGCGAGGCTCCCGAGGACATCCCGGCCGCGCTCTGGCTTCAAGTGGCGCGCAGAAGCAGGCCGCTGACACCCGGCCTGGCCATGAATCTGCTCACCGGGCTCAGGCGAAAGGTGCCCTCCGAACGCGAGGTGCAGTTCGAAGCAGCCCGCTTGGCGTGGGAACGTGGGCTGTTGGTTCCTGGCGTCGCCTCCGTGGATTTTTTTGACTGGGAAGGAACGCCGAGCCAGTTGCGCGCTGTGGTCGACGCCTGGTTGGAGGCTGCGGAGGACGGATTGCTGCCGGTCCTCTGGCCGCTCCTGGACCAGCTCTGCGGGTGGGGAGCGTCGAGTCGAAAATTGGCCAACGGCCTCTCTGCCGTGGCGGGCGCCATGCGCCGTCTGGCGCCCTCAGTGCGGACCGCGGTGGAGTCTGGCGCCGCGCCGCCGACCGTGCTGGACGTTCCCGGCCTGCGTTTGCTGGCCGCGCGGCCAGACCAATCCCAGGCGGTGCTGGGCGCACAAGAGGCGCTGAGACTTCTGCCTGAAGGACACGGCCCGACGGCGGTTGGCGCGGTTCCGGTGGCGGGCTCGGTGGCGCTGGCCACCGGGCCTGCGCCGGCGCCGAGCGCAGCCGGCTTTGCCGCGGCGTGGCCAGATGGCATAGCCGATCCCGCTGTGCTCCACGACGGAGTAGTGGTCAGCGCCCTGAGCGTGCCTCGACAGATCACGGCCGCCGGCGTCGTCTTTGTGCTGGATCTGCCGGGGGACGAGCATCGCTACCGCGTGAAAAGTACGGAGTGGACGCTGGGTGAGCCTGCCGGCCTGGGCTGCGGAGTCAGCCAGTTGTCGGCCGACTCCGACGGGAAGCGGGAGGGCGGATTGACTTTGTGGTTGGTGTGGCTCAAGGGCGATACTCGGCTGGTGGCTCGCGAGTACCCACTGCGAGGCAAGAGCGTAGAACTGCCGCAGAGTCTGTGCACCCTGGCTGTTGGTGATCTGGCGCGGCCCGGGGACTGGGGCTTGGTAGGAAGGGAAACCGTGGAGGACCTGGTGCGCGGCGGCTATCTGGGTGCGCAGCGCGTGCAACATGCGGCCAGGGATCTGTTCAATCCCGTGGGCGGTGAGCCGTTCCCAGCCGATGCGCTGAGCCCGGCGCGGATGGCCGGTTCGCTCGCGAAGCTGCCGGGCTTGTTGCCCGCGTTGTGGCCCATCCTGACGGAGGCGGTCCGTGCGGCGTCCGGCCAAGCAGCATCGGGGCAGGGGGCGTCGCCGCGCTGGCTCAACGGGGTGCTGGATGTTGCGTTGGATTCGGCCCCGGTCCTGGCGGAGGCTGCTCGTCGCGGGCTCATGCCCGCGGACTGGCCCGGGCTCGCGGAGCTGGCGGCCCGCCCAGGCAAGAGCGCGGCCCTGACCAAGGCCCGTGCCCTGGTGGAGGCCCTGGCCCCACCGGAGGCCCCGACTCAGCAGGCGGCCTTGGCATGAGCGGGGACGTCGAGGGGGATCTGAAGCTCGCGGAGTTGGTGGCACGCGGCCCCAGCTTCGCCGCGCGCTTTGCTGCGGAGGAGTGTCAACCCAGCCGCCGTGTGTGGGAGTCCGTGCCCTCTGTGCAGGCAGCCACCGCGCTATTCCTCGTGGAACACCACCGCCTGCCGGTGGAGGACCTGGGCCCGGAGGTGCTGCGCGACTGGGTGATGCTCACCGGCGCCTGTCTGCGGGACGTGTTGGAGCAGGAGAGGCGACAAGAGCTGAGCGCCAGGGGAGAAACGGACCCCGCCGCGTTGCGGCCGGTGCCCCAAAAGTGGATCCAGCAGGCCCAGACTCGCCGCGAGTTCTTCCCGTACCTCACAGCCCGCGCCGATGCGCTCTTCTGGGCGGCGGTCCATTCCGGCATCGCCGAGCAGTCGCCCCCTCTCCCAGAACTGCCCCGACTGTTGTCGTGGCTCCTCCGCGAAAATCGGACCGATCGCGCGCGGGCCCGCGCGTACGTCTTGGCCTCGCTGGACGCCGCGCAGCGCCCCGGCGACCGGCTCGTCTGGCTCCAGCTGCTCGCGGGCACCGACCCGGGCCAGCTCGCCCTCTCCGACGCGGAATTGCTGCAAGCCGCAGCGCAGCTGGCTGGCGTCATCAGCATCGGCGAGGGCCAGATCGTGGAGACGTTGGTGCCACGCCTCATTGCCATTGTCCCCGAGCAGGACCTCCCGGACGTCGCCGTCCCCGGGCTCGTGGCCCGCACTAAGAAGGCGCAGCGCGCCGTGCTCGCGGCACTGCTGGCCCGGCCGCGCCCGGAGGCAGGCATCGCGCGGGACGTGGCGAGCGCCGTCGAGCCGTTGGTTGAGGGTTCCGGGCCGCTCGCCAGCGCTGCCGCCACGCTCTTGGCCGCCTGGGGGCTTGACGCGCCACCGCCGCGGCAACCGGAGCGGGGCAGCCGCGGGCGCTGGCGGCCCACCCCCGATGTGTGGACGCCGCCGCCGCTGCGCGAGGGGCCGGCCTCCGTGCAGCGCCTCACCGAACTGGCTGGGATGCTGCATCACCGGCAGCGATTCGGCGGCGACGCGATCACCGAACGCTTCCTGGCAGACCTGGTGGAGTTGGCGCACACGGACCCGGCAGTGCCGCTGAGTGGTCTCCGGGGCTTCGCAAGGTCGGAGGTCAGCGAGCTCCGGGAACTGACTGAGCTCGCGACTGTTCGGGCCTCGCCGCTGGCCGTGTGGCGGCCGGAGCCGGACGTGGTCAACGAACGCAATCGGGTGGTGATCCAGGGGTTGGGGCGCGTCCCGCTGCTGCTGTCCACGCCCTCCACCGTTGACCTGAGTATTACTGCAGCGGATCTGTTGGCGAACCTTGACCTGTACCAGCGGAAGGGGCTGAGTGCGGAACCCAACGACGTGATGATGGCGCTCACACGGCTGGATCCGGCGACGGTGGGCGCGGCTGAGCGCGCGGCGCTGGAGGCATCTGCGGTGCTTGTGGATTCCGGCGACGCCCAGATCCCCATGCGGGTGGGGCAGCGGGCGCTGCACTATCTGGAGGATCCGGTGCAGGAACCGCCGCTGGTCCCTCACGCCGGCTACGAACGGCTCTGGCCGGGGCACGCGACGTGGCCCGAGTCGTTGCGCGGCTTCCCTCAGACCGCGCCGCTTCTCTTCGCGGGAACGGGCCACGTGGTCGGCTCGCTTTTTCCGCGCTGGTCTGATGCCGTGACGGCCACGTCAGGCTACTCGAGCACGTGGGAGATGGTGCCTCTCTGGGAGCAGGCGGTGCGGCGCGCCACGCCACTGAGCCCCGGCACCGCGAGCAATCTGGTGGCGCTGGCGCGCTTGGCGCCGGGGTCGCGAGCGGCCGAGTTGGGCCAAGCGCTCGACGACGCGTGGTCCCGCGGGCTGTTGCGTCCCGGCGCGTTCGACTTGGCTTTGATCGACTGGTTGCCGCACGGGCGTGCGTCCCTGGCCGCTCTGTCGCGCGTGCTCCTGGACGTCGCCGAGCGCGGCGCCGCGGCCTACTCCTGGGGATTTCTTGACGCGCTCCTGCTCGATTCCGCGGGAGCATCGCGCCTGTATCCCGGGACGGCGCAACTGGCCGACGCCATGGCGGACCTGGCGCCGGACGCCGCCGAGGCGGTCCGGGCGGGCCTGGTGGGGCCGGAGGCGCTCCGGGTTCCGGGCCTGCGGGCCGTGGCGGCGAAAGGCGGATCAGCCGCGGCGGTCCGCGCGGCCCGGGAGGCAGTGGCCGTGTTGGTCGAGGTGTCAGCGGAGGTGCCCGGGGTGTCCGACGGCGGGTGAGCGGGTGAGCGGGTGGGCTCGCAGACCTGGCGGGCGGCCTATGCTTAGCCGGCGGGAGCAGCGTGAGCAGCGGGCATCCACCTCCAGACAGCTTCAGCGCAAAACCTTGAATCAAGGAGACGCACGCATGTCGCACGTACCCGAAGTCAGCGTGGCTGTCAGGAAGCGGCTGTACGCCGCCCGTCAGATCGTGGAGGAGCTGGGCTGGTCGGGGACCTCCGCCGAGGAAGCGGAGCAGCTCCCGCTCGGTACCCCAGCGCAACAGAAGAAGGTGCTGTCCGCGGTCAGGGTGGGGGCGCTCGATTGGTGGGAGTCCATCGTGCAGCCGGCACATCCCGACGATCCGGTGCTGGCTCACGCCGAATACCAGCCGCTCGCCGGCGATTGGAGCTTCCGGACGGGACAAGATTACGGGCGCCTGAGCCTGCTGGCGCTGCGGATCGGGGTGAGCGCGTCTCATGTCCCGGAGCTCGCGATGTGGTGGGACCGGCCTCAGCTGGAGGCAGCCCTCAGGATCCTCAAGGGAGGTTCTCGGGAGGAGTCCCTGAGAATCGTCGCCGCCCTCGCGCGCCTGCATGGCACGTGGACTGGCCCGGATCAAGAGCTTGCCTTTCTTGCGGTGCGGTTGATGGCCCAGATCGGTCCAGAGGACGGAAACGGCGGGCCGGCCCCGGCAATTTCGGCACGCAATTACACGCAGCTCTGGCTGTGGGAGGCGGACCTGGCGCTGCTGCCCAAGGACGTCAAGCGCTGGGAAGGGCTCCGGTCTCAGGACCTGCTGCTCGTCAGCGAGGACATGCTTCGTGAGAGTGCCGATGATGTTCTGAGCACCGCGATGCTGTTGGGTACCCGGCCCAAGGGTCCGCTTGCAGAGGTCTTTGCGCAGGTGGCCGGTCGCGGATGGATCAGCCGCCAGCGCGCGGTGGATCTTCTGGTTCAGGCGTTGGAGGGCGCCATTCAGCCCGCGGATCGGAAGGAATGGTGCAGGGTCGCCACGGAGGACATGGCCGTGACGGCGGCGGAGCTGCGTCCTTATGTCCCGGCGCTGCTGGTGACGGCCACCCTTTCACCTGCAGAGACGTCCGCGCTGATCCCTGTGCTGGTTGCCGCAGCGCAGGAGGCAGACCTGCCGGAGCTGGCGCAGGCTTATCTCGGGGCCACCTCGCGCCGGGTCCAACAACGAGTGGTGGAGGCGCTGGCTCGGCGTGCGGCAACCTCCGGCGGTGCAGGCCAGAGCGGTGAGGGCGTGGCAGCCCAGATCGATGCCATGCTGGTGCCGCTGCTGGGGTCGCCGGACCGGGCGCTGGTCGGCGCGGTTGAAAATTTGCGAGCGGCGTGGGCACGTGCCCTGCCCGACGCCGAGGGCGCAGGTGCCGCCGCCGACGCACCGGGGGCGGGAGGCACCCAGGGTGCGCCCACGCCGTCGGGCGCTGGGGTTGACGGCACGCAACGCACGGATCCGCTGGAGGACGTGACCGGGTGGTGGCGGCCCACCCCACCGGTGTGGGAGATGCCCCGCTGGCCTGGCCAGGCAGAGAGCCCCGAGGAGTTGAGCGAGCTGGGGATCGAGCTGGCTGCGACCGAGTTCGGTGCCACCGGGTTTTTCTTCGATTCGGTGCGGTACTGGCTCCCGCGGGAGCCGCAGCGCACGCGTGCTGCCCTGGCACAGCAACCGCCAGAGGGCGGCCCCATCGCGGTTCAGCAGTTGGGCATGTGGGCGCGGGGCCAGGCGTTTGGGGAGGAAGAGAACCCCGAAGAATATCTTTACAGGGAGCTGAGCCCCGCGGTGCTGGCGGGGCTGGAGTCACCGCCCGTCACCTTGTCCACACCCAGCTGGAGGGATGGCTCCCTTGAAGCGGAGGAGCTGGTGGGCCGGCTGGAAATGAAGCGAGATCGGGGTGAGCAGGCGCGGCTGGCGGACCTGATGCTGGCCCTGACGCGGCTTGATGCCCGCACGGTGAGCCCAGAGCTCGTGGCCAGGGCCGAGGCCTGCGACGTGCAGCTACGCGACGACGAAGGCACGGTCCTGGAACGGGGCGCCGGAGCGCACGCGGCGGCTGCCATGCGGACGCCGCTCGTGGAACCTGCCCTCGTGGCGGTGGACGTCGGAGCGCCGTCTCAGCGCATCATCCACGACCGAAGGTGGCTCGTGAATGTGGGGCCGGCAGGCTGCTGGGTCAGGGGGATTGAGCCGCTGCCTGAGGCGTTCCGGCCCGCGGAAAGCACGCTCAATGACACTCTCGCGACGCATTTGTACCAGGTTCCGGCCTGGACTCAGACGGGGTCCATGTATCTGGGGCGGTCCCTGCAATGGCCGGCCATCCATCCGGCCAGGGCCCTGGCCCATCGCTCCGAGCCCCTACCTGGGCCAGTGATTGCCGCGTTGCTCGCGGCGCCGGTCGTGGGCCCAGCTCAATGGCGGGAGGAGGTGGCCGAAGCGACGCTTTTGGCCTGGGAGCGGGGGCTCTTGCGACCTGGTGCGGCTGATGTCCGCTACTACGGCTGGTTGAAGCGGCCGGAGTCTTTGGGTGCCTTCGCCGCCTATGCCCTGCAGGTGTCTGAGGAGGGGCTGGCGTCGCTGTTGTGGCCGTTCCTTGATGACTTGCTGACGGTCTCGGTAGAGGGTTTGCGGTTGCTGTCCGGCAGCACGGAGGTGGCGCAGGCACTGGAGCGGCTGGCGCCGGCGGCGCGCGCCGCGGTGGCCAGCGGGCAGGTGTCCGACGACGTGTTGCGGGTCCCGGGGCTGCGCGCCCTGGCCTTGCGGCCCGGAAAGTCGGCCGCGGTGATGGCCGCGCGGGCAGCGGTGCGGGCCGTGGACGGCGAGCACGGTGGAAGAGACCATCACGCGGCGAAGAACGTGCCCGTTGAGTCGCAGCTGGCACCAGTTGAGTCGCAGCTGGCACCAGTTGAGTCGCAGCTGGCGCCAACGGCGTCGCTCGCGGTGCTTGACGATCAGCAATTCTCCGCGCGCTGGAGAGTGGGAAGTGCGGACCGTGTGGTGCCGGACGATGGGACCGTGCTGCGGGTCCGCCCCGCCTACAAGCGCCATCGCGGACTCGGGCGTGACGAGCCCACCGGGGCTGTTGAGGTGCTGGTGGGGTTGCCCGGAGAGGCGGGGGCGTTGGTGGTGAACGAGGCCGGCAGCGATTGGTGGGCAGAGATGGGCAGGGTTGGCGGCTACGCCGCAGACGGGTGGACCAGGGAGGCCCTGCTGTCGACCCCTGCGGACGCCCCGATCCCGAACTCGTCTGCGCAGGATGAGCAGTATGAGGACCGGCGCTGGCTGGTGCCGAACGCGCTCTCTGGGCAGCTCGAGTCGGTCAAACCGGTTTCTCATCACGAACATGGTGGGTGGCAACCCAGCGGGAATCGACTCATCGGGCCGGCGCAGCTGGCCTGCGGCCTGGCGGGTTTTGTTGGGGGGACGCGGCAGAGCAAGGGACAACCCGGAGTGTTGGCACGGGCAGTGGGGGAGTGCGCGTTTCCTCCGGAGATGATGCGCGCCGCGGTGCGCACCGTGCTTCCGGCGCCGGAGGTCACGCCGCTGCGGTGGATTGCGGTCCTGGAGGAGTATCCGGAGACCATCTCCGGCTTGTGGCCCCTGGCAGAGGTGCTGTTGGAGAACGCGGCCTCCACGCCCAAGCCGCCTAGCTGGCTGAACCGGTTGCTGGACGCGCTGCTGTCCCAGGCTGATCTGTTACGCGCCGCGGTGGCGCGAGACCTGGTGTCCGTGCCGTGGGCCGGTCTTGACGCGCTGGCGGATCGCCCCGGGAAAACCGCGGCGCTCACGAAGGCACGGGCGTTACGGGAAGCCCTGTGTGGTTCCCGGTCTATCCCCTAGGGCCGGATCAGGTTTGAGTACCGCCGCGGCCAGCCCAACCGCCCTCCACGCACGCGAACGGCGCGCAGCCCCAAGGGGCCACGCGCCGTTCGCGCTCTTCACAGCGCCGCTCGACTCACACCAGCGCCGCTCAACGTCAGGCCGGCAGCAGCGTCCGTGCCGGGTCCTGGTCGGTGAGGTAGCGGTCGTAGGCGGGCAGGGTGATGAAGGTGGGGAAGTCATCGCGCATTGCGGAGGCCTCGAAGATCTCGCGGGCGTCCACGTAGCGGTCGCCGTCGAAGCGGGCCAGGCGGTCAAACTCTTCCTCCACCAGGTGCTCCACCCACTCCTGCGAGATGACCTCGCCGGTGTCGGTGATGGCCTTGTGGTGCAGCCACTGCCAGATCTGCGAGCGCGAGATCTCGGCGGTCGCCGCGTCCTCCATCAGGTTGTGGATGGCCACGGCGCCGTTGCCGCGCAGCCAGGACTCCAGGTAGCGGATGGCAACCTCGATGTTCAGGCGCACGCCGTGCTCGGTGATGCGTCCCTCGGTGCCGGCGATCTGCAGCAGCGCGGCGCCGTCCGGCACCACGTCCTCGCGGGAGTGGGAGCGCTGATCCGGGTTCTCGCCCAGAGCGCCGTCGAACACCTCCAACGCAACCGACACCAGGTCCGGGTGCGCAACCCAGGAGCCGTCAAAACCATCGGTGGCCTCGCGGGTCTTGTCCACGCGCACCGCATCCAGGGCCCGTGCGTTGACCTCGTGGTCGCGGCGGCTGGGGATGAAGGCGCTCATGCCGCCAATGGCGTGGGCACCGCGGCGGTGGCATGCGCGCACCAGCTGCTCGGTGTAGGCGCGCATGAACGGGGCGGTCATGGTGACGGCGGAGCGGTCGGGCAGGATGAAGCGGGGGCCGCGTGAGCGGAAGTTCTTGATGATGGAGAAGATGTAGTCCCAGCGGCCGGCGTTCAGGCCAGCGGCGTGGTCGCGCAGTTCGTAGAGGATTTCTTCCATCTCAAACGCGGCGGTGATGGTCTCGATCAGGACGGTGGCGCGCAGTGTGCCGTGCTCCAGCCCGATGTACTCCTCTGACCGCGTGAAGATCTGCTCCCAGAGGCGCGCCTCCAGGTGGTTCTCCGTCTTGGGGAGGTAGAAGTAGGGGCCGCGTCCCAGCTCAATGAGACGGCGGGCGTTGTGGAAGAAGTGCAGGCCAAAGTCCACCAGCGCGCCGGCCATGGGCTCGCCGTCCACGAGCAGGTGGCGTTCGGTCAGGTGCAGGCCGCGGGGGCGCACCACGATGGTCGGCAGGTCCGTGAGGGTCTCGCCGCCCAGCTTGTATTCCTTGCCTTCTGGCGTGGTGAAGTCGATGGTGCGGTCCAGGATGTCGCGCAGGTTCAGCTGCCCGTTGATGACGTTCGCCCAGCTGGGCGTGTGCGCATCTTCCATGTCGGCGAGCCACACCTTGGCGCCGGAGTTGAGGGCGTTGATCGCCATCTTCTTCTCCACGGGGCCGGTGATTTCAACGCGGCGGTCCTCCAGCCCGGGCGCCACTGGCGCCACGCTCCAGCTGGAATCTTCGCGGATGTGGGCGGTTTCTGACAGGAAGGTGGGGTCCTGGCCGTTGGCGATCTTGGCGCGGACGCGGTGGCGGCGCTGCATCAGTTCGCGGCGGCGCGGTTCAAATTCCTGGTGCAGGGTGCGCAGGAAGTCCAGGGCCTCCGGGGTCAGGATTTCTTCCTGGCGGCGGATGCGGGGAGGGGTGATGGTGACGCCGTTGAGGGTGGTGGAGGTGTTCATGGTGAGCTCCTGGAGCGGGGAGGCCGTGCGGTGGGGCCGGCCTGGGGATGGAAGTCGGTAGTGCCCGACGCCGCGGGGTCGGGGACCCCGGCGGCGGGGCGTGAAGCGGGTGGTGCTGTGAGGGAGAGCCGTGTGGTGGCGGCGCGCCCTGCGCGCCGGTCCCGCTGTGCCTCCATCCCCAGGCCGGTTCCCGGGTGGGAACGTTCCTGGGGTGGGGCCCGGTCAGCGGGACCGGCCCAAGGTCAGGCTCAGTGGAACTGGCCTTCCTCGGTGGAGCCGACCAGCGCCAGGGTGGAGCCGTTCGGGTTGAGGGTCGTGGAGACCTTGTCGAAGTAGCCGGTGCCGACCTCGCGCTGGTGCTTGGTGGCGGTGTAGCCGTTGACCTCGTCGCCAAACTCGCGTTCCTGCAGCCGCACGTAGGCGCTCATGCCGGACTCGGCGTAGCCGCGGGCCAGGTCAAACATGGAGTGGTTCAGGGCGTGGAAGCCGGCCAGCGTGATGAACTGGAAGGTGTAGCCCATGGCCCCGAGCTCGCGCTGGAACTTGGCGATCGTGGCGTCGTCCAGGTGCTGCTTCCAGTTGAAGCTGGGGGAGCAGTTGTAGGCCAGCATCTGATCCGGGAAGTCCGCCTTGACGCTCTCGGCAAACTCGCGGGCCAGCTCCAGGTTCGGGGTGCCGGTCTCCATCCAGATGAGGTCGGAGTAGGGCGCGTAGGCCTTGGCGCGGGCAATGGAGGGGGCCAGGCCGTTCTTGACCTTGTAGAAGCCCTCTGCCGTGCGCTCGCCGGTGATGAACGGCTGATCGCGCTCGTCCACATCTGAGGTGATGAGGGTGGCTGCCTCGGCGTCGGTGCGGGCAATGATGATGCTGGGGACGTTCTCCACGTCCGCGGCCAGGCGGGCCGCGTTCAGCGTGCGGATGTGCTGCTGGGTGGGGATCAGCACCTTGCCGCCCAGGTGGCCACACTTCTTCTCTGAGGCCAGCTGGTCCTCCCAGTGCACGCCGGCCGCGCCGGAGTCAATCATGTTCTTCATGAGTTCAAAAGCGTTGAGCGGGCCGCCGAAGCCTGCCTCCGCGTCCGCCACAATCGGGGCGAACCAGTCATCAACGGTCTTGTTGCCCTCGCTGGTCTCGATCTGATCCGCGCGCTTCAGGGCGTTGTTGATGCGGCGAACCACCTTGGGGACGGAGTCCGCGGGGTAGAGCGACTGGTCCGGGTAGGTCTGACCGGAAAGGTTCGCGTCACCGGCAACCTGCCAGCCGGAGAGGTAGATGGCGCGCAGGCCGGCCTTGACCTGCTGCACGGCCTGGTTGCCGGTGAGGGCGCCAAGGGCGTTGGTGTAGCGGCCCTCGGGGGCCTCCTCGGTGAGCTGCTTCCAGAGGCGCTCGGACCCGCGGCGGGCCAGGGTGTGCTCCTCCACGACGGAACCCTGCAGGTTCACGACCTCTTGCGCCGTGTAATCGCGGGTGATGCCATCCCAGCGGGAGTTGGCCTCCCACTCGAGGGTCAGTGACTCTGCGCGCTGCTCGGGGCTGAGGTTCTGTTCGGTGCTCATCGTTGGGCTCCTCGTGGTGTCGTGATTCCGGTGGCCGTGGCCAGCGGTGAAGTTCTGCTGATGACTCCATCTTTCGGCCTGAACAAGGGGTCTGACCCCACATTTGCCAACAAAGAATCGCAGTTCTTTGCATTTGGGCAAGAAATATCGCTTCCACCCCTTGAAAGCCCCCTCCGCCCTCCGTAGCGTCCGGAGTGATGAAAACTTCCGCGGCACGCCCAGAGTCCCTCACTCCGCCTGAATTGCCCGACGACGCTCTGGACACCGTCGCGGTCGGGCGGCGGATCCGCACGCTGCGCAAGGAGAAGGGCCTCACGCTTGATCAGTTGGGCGAGGCCGTGGGCACGGTGCCGAGCCAGCTCTCCTTGTTAGAGAACGGCAAGCGCGAGCCGCGCATCACGCAACTCATGAAGATTGCCGCCGCGCTCTCCACCTCACTGGAGGATCTACTCAGCGCCCAGCCCGTGGATCGGCGGGCCGCGCTGGAGCTGGAGCTTGAACGTGCCCAGCGCGGTCCGCTGTATAGCTCCCTGAATCTGCCGGCCGTCAAGGTGGGCCCGCGCCTGCCCACGGAGGTCATTGAGGCGCTGCTGGGGCTCCAGGGGGAGTTGGCTCGGCGCTTGGATGAGTCCTTAGCGACCCCGGAGGAGGCCCGCCGCGCCAACACGGATCTGCGCGTGCAAATGCGCGAGTGCGCCAACTACTACCCCGACTTGGAGGCCGGGGCGCAGGAGCTGCTGCGCGCCGTGGGGCATCACAACGGGCCGCTGTCTCATCACCTGGCCGCCGATCTGGCGGAGCATCTGGGCTTTTCCATCCGTTTTGTCTCTGACCTGCCCCACTCCACGCGCTCCGTCACGGATGAGAAGAACAAGGTGATCTACCTGGAGCGCTCCACCCGGTCGGAGCATGATCCGCGCTCGGTGCTGCTGCAGGCCCTGGCGCGGCACCAGCTGGGCTATGGGGAGCCGGAGGACTACGCGGACTTTTTGCGCCAACGCGTGAATACCAATTACTTTGCCGGCGCTTTGCTGATGCCGCAGAAGGCCACCGTGGCCTTTCTGGCTGAGGCAAAGAAGCGCCGCGAGCTGGCGATCGAGGACCTGCGAGACGCCTTCGCGGTCTCCTATGAGTCCGCTGCGCACCGCTTCACCAACCTCGCCACGCGCCACCTGGACATCACGTGCCACTTCCAGAAGGTGCATGAATCTGGGATTTTGCACAAGGGCTATGAGAACGACAACGTGAACTTCCCCGCGGATCACACGGGCGCCATTGAGGGGCAGACCGTGTGTAGGCATTGGACCAGCCGTGAGGTCTTTGAGGTTCCGGACAAGTTCCGCGCGTTTGAGCAATTCACAGACACGGTGGCCGGCACCTTTTGGTGTACCGCGATTACCGAGCGGCATTCATCGGGGGAGTATTCGCTTTCCATTGGAGTGCCCTTCGAGCATGTCCGATGGTTCCGTGGGCGCGGCACCCCGCACCGCTCCGCCTCCACCTGCCCGGACCCGGCCTGCTGCCGCAGTGCACCGGAGGGGCTGGAGGCCGCGTGGGGCAAGGTCGCCTTCCCGGCCGCGCGCGCCAACACACACCTGCTCGCGGCCATGCCGCAGGGTGCCTTCCCCGGCGTGGATCAGACGGAGGTGTACCAGTTCCTGGAGCGGCACTCGCTGCGGGGGTAGCTCTGGCCCCTGCCGTCCTGCCAGCCCGCCGCCTGGGAATCGTGTGCGAACACCGTGAGCGCCGGGTGTGAATGCCTGCGAAGGCAGGCGGGTGGCTGGCTATTTGGACAGTGCAGTGACAAAGTGGAGGCAGAAGCCGGGAACGTCATCGCGGAGCCTCACGGCCCGCGGTAGACAGCCCGGAGCGCGATCGGAAGGAGTACCCCATGGGTTTGGGAGACAAGCTGGAGAACGCCAAGGACAAGGTCGTCGGCCAGGTCAAGGAGACCGTCGGCGGCGCCACCAACAATGCGGATCTTGAGGCCGAGGGCAAGGGCCAGCAGGCCAAGGGCTCCGTCAAGGACGCAGCAGAGAACGTGAAGGACGCCTTCAAGGGCTGAGCCTCGCGCTCGCGGACGTTGCGTCCGCACCACAAGGACCCCGGTCCAGGGAGGTTTTCCCTGGGTCGGGGTTCCTTTTGTTTGTGGCTGTGCTTCGTTGACGGTGCCGACGGCGCCGTTGGTGCGCGGCCCATCGTGGGGGAGACCGCCGTTGTGACGGCGGTACTCAGGCGTCCACGGCGTCGAGCGCCTACGATGTAAACAGAACATCCGATCCTGAAGGGGACCTCTCATGTCGCAGAACCCGTACGAGCCCGCACAGCAGCCGGACAATAACGGCGCGCCGCAGGACCCCTACACGGCCACGCCGCCGTCCACTGACTCCTCGGAGCCCTACGGCCAGGCGCCGCAGCAGCCTTACGGTCAGCCGGAGCAGCCGGCCCAGCCTTACGGCCAGGCGCCGCAGCAGCCCTATGCTCAGCCGGAGCAGCCGGCCCAGCCTTACGGCCAGGCGCCGCAGCAGCCCTACGGTCAGCCGCAGCAGTATGGCCAGGCCCAGCAGTATGGCCAGCCGCAGCAGTATGGCCAGGCCCAGCAGTATGGCCAGCCGCAGCAGTCGGCCTACCAGCAGCAGGGTTACCAGCAGCCGGGCCAGCCGTACGGTGCCCCCCTGGGTGCCAGCCCGGACAACGGCTTTGGCAATCTGCAGCTGAACCTGTGGCTTTCCGCCTTCTTTAGTGTCATCCCGGCGTTGATCTTCTGGATCGTGGACAAGGACAAGACCACCGGCGCCGTGCGCAAGGCCAACGCGGACAATCTTTCGTGGCAGCTTGTGGCATTGATCGCCGTGACGGTTTCCTCGCTCTCCATGTTTATCTTCATCGGTTTCATCCTCTACCCGGTGGTGACCATCGGGTGGTTCGTGATCTCCATCATCAACGCCATCCAGGTGCCCGGGAAGCTCCGCGCCGGCCAGCAGGCCAAGTTCCCCATGACCCCGGAGTGGATCAAGTAAGCGGTTCTTTGAACTGCTTGAACTGAGCATTACCGCAGCACCGCACCACAGCGCGAAGGCCCCGGATCAAGCGATCCGGGGCCTTCGCCGTCGTGCAGTGAAAAACTCAGCCGTTGCCCGGGTATCCGGAGGCCAGCAACACCATGGCGCCCGTCGGGTCCGCGATGCTCACCACGGTGCCGTAGGGCGTGTCCTCCGGGCCGGACAGGATGGCGCCACCGAGGGCCACCACCTGCTTGGCGGCGGCGACGGCGTCCTCCACGCCCAGGTACACCCGCCAGTGATCCGGCACGCCCTGGGGCAGGAAGGCGGAGGCGTCCATGATGCCGGCGCGGGAGTCCGCGTCCTTGCCTAGGGTGGCGTAGCGGAACTCGTCGCTGTCGGAAACCACGGTGATGTCCCAGTCAAAGGCCTCGCGATAAAAGGCCTGGGCGCCCGCAAAATCGCGAGTGAAGAGCTCAAACCAATAGGGCGCGCCGGGCTCGTAGGTGAGCTCAAATCCGGACATGGGCTGGGGCTGCCAGATGCCGATGGCGGCGCCAGTCGTGTCTCCCACCAGGCCCATGATCCCTTGATCGGGGACGTCCATGGGAGGGAAAAAGACACTGCCGCCTGCGGCCAAGGCGCCGGCGGAGCTGGCGTCCGCGGAGGTGGAGCCAAGGTAGGTGGTCCATACATCCGGCATGTCCGCCATGTCCGGCTGCTTCTGCATCATCCCGGCCACCGGCAGGCCGTTCTTGTGCGCCATGAGGTACCCGCCGTACTTCTCCTCATCGCCGCCCTGGAACTCCCAGCCCAGCAGCGTTCCGTAGAACTCCTGTGCCTGGTGCACATCTGCCGTCATCAGATCAATCCAGCAGGGTGCTCCCGCTTGGAAAATGGCACGCGTCATGGTGGCCTCCTGGGTTGGGGCGGCGCCTGCGCGCCACTCCTTTGCAACGTAGCCCCCCGCGAGATCGCCGACAAGGGTGCCAAGCAGGCATCCCACAGCGAATCGGGCTAGCGTGGGGTGCCCTGAGTTGGACCAGACCGAGGAGACGCATGAGCAGGCCCCGCCCCCAGGATCGCAAGCCGGAGCAGCACGAGCCCCAGGCTTCCGACGCGCGCGCGGAGGCCCCGCAGGAGGGTGGCCTTGATGCGCTCTTGGGGGGCGACGCCGCGGGGGAACCTGGGAGGGTGGGCGGCGGTGAAGCCGCCGGCCGAGCGGCGTCGGGCACTCGGAAATCCAAGGGGACACAGACGCCGTCCGGATCCGCTCAGGAGACGCGTCCTCGCACGCCGCGCCGCGTCCTCATCACGGCGATTCTTGGTGCGTTCCTTGGCGCCCTTTCGCTGGTCTTTGCCTTCAATCTTGACGTCAACATCAACTGGATTTGGGCCGCGGTGGTGGGCCTGGTGCTGGCGGGGGCAGCCTGGGTGATGGCCGCGCTGGAGGGCTCGCGCAAGCGCTGGGGCATGCTCTCCGCGTTGGTGTGTGTGCTGGGGATCGGTGCGCCGCTGGTGGTGAATGCGGTCTTCATTCAGGACGTCACGGAGCGCTCCCAGCGGGAGCAATCCATCACGGATCAGGGCGAGGATTATGACGAATCGGCGGCCGCTGCGCAGCTGCCGGAGCAGGTGAAGAACGCACTCGCCCTGGGATCGGCGCAATTTGTGGCCGGCGTGCGTGTCAGCCTGGACGCGGTGGAGCGCGATGCCAGCGCGGCGGTGAGGGCCAGCGATCCGGAGGCCCCGGCGCCGGAGGGGCGCTACGTCACGGCGACCGTGTCGGTGCTGAACAACGCCGAGGCGCCCGTGGATCCCGCGACCACGCTGGGGATGGACCTGATTTTTGCGGACGGCACGGTGGTGGATTCCACGCAGTGTGTGGCCACCCTGAAGCGTCCGGTGCTGGATGTGGGGGCGCTGGAGCAGGGCAAGGAGGCAACCTTTGACGTGTGCTTTGACGTCCCGGCTTCCCACAGCTCCGCGGAGAAGGTGGACGCGGCGGCCGTGCGCGTGAGCAACCAAATTGACCCGACTCAGGCTGCGGCTTTCTGGAAGGTGAAGTAGCCCGCCCCTCGGGAAATCCCTTTTCTGGGTGACAACATATCTCTCTTCATATACGATCTTGGATATGACGTGGCTCACGTCTCCCTGAACTCATTCGGTCCATTTGAGGGGTTTGTACAGTGTCGTCTCACGCCCAGATCAGTCATACCGTGAACCGGCGCCGCGTTGCTGCGGCCACCATCATCGGAACCACCGTCGAGTGGTATGACTTTTTCATCTACGCCAATGCCGTTGCGTTGGTCTTCACCAAGCAGTTCTTTGACCCGGCGGGCGGGAGTGTGGGCCAGCTGGTGGCGTTTGCCTCCATTGGGCTGTCCTTCCTCTTCCGCCCGCTCGGCGCCTTCCTGGCCGGCCATTATGGCGACAAGATCGGCCGCCGCGCCATGTTGGTCGCCACGCTGTTGATGATGGGGATCGCGACCGCGCTGATCGGCCTGCTGCCCACCTACGCCCAGATAGGTGTCGCGGCGCCCATCCTGCTCCTACTGTTGCGCGTGCTGCAGGGCATCTCCGCTGGCGGCGAGTGGGGAGGTGCGGTCCTCATGGCCGTGGAGCACGCAGACCCCAAGCGCCGCGGCCTGGCCGGTTCCTTCCCCCAGCTCGGCGTTCCCCTCGGCATGCTGCTGGCCTCTGGCGTCATGGCGCTCATGTCTGGTGTCATCTCACCCGGAGCGGCCTTTGCCGAATGGGGCTGGCGCGTGCCGTTCCTGCTCTCCATCGTCCTGGTAGGCGTGGGCTACTGGGTGCGCCGCTCGGTGGATGAGTCCCCGGTGTTCCAGGAGATCGCGGAGACCAAGCAACAGACCAAGCTGCCGATCGTTCAACTGCTCAAGAGGTACTGGTACCTGGTGCTGCTTGGCGCGCTGGTCTTTGCTGGCAACAACGCCCCGGGCTACATGACCACAGGTGGCTTCATCACCAAGTACGCCACCAAGGACCTGAAGTTGGATCAGACGGATGTGCTGGTGGCCGTGGCCGTCGGCTCCGCCTTCTGGTTCATTTTCACGCTGCTCTCCGGGTGGCTCGCGGACAAGATAGGCCGTGTTCGGACGTACCAGATTGGCTTTGTCTGCAGCGCGATTGCCGTCTTCTTGATCTTCCCGATCATGAGCAGCGGGGGAGTGGGAATGCTGTACCTGGCGCTCTTCCTGTTCTCCATTGGGCTGGGCCTGACCTACGGACCGCAGGCCGCCCTGTACTCGGAGATGTTCCCCGCCTCGGTGCGCTTCTCTGGGGTCTCCATCTCCTATGCGCTGGGTGCCATCTTGGGTGGCGCCTTCGCGCCGCTGATTGCCCAGGCCATCCTTGATCAGACCAAGTCCACGACCGGCATTTCCGTGTATCTGTTTGTGGTGGTGGTGGTCGGCTTCCTCGCCGTCTCGGTGATTCGCGATCGCCAGGGCATCAATCTCTCCATCAAGAATGAGGCCGAGCAGGCCAAGGGTGCCACGATCTTTGAGAAGTCCGGCGCCCGGAAGGGGCAAGACAGCCAGGGGTAGCAAAGGAACGGAAGTAGCACGGGAACCAGTTCGCGCCCGGCCGAGTGTGGCCGGGTGGAGCAGGGGCAACGGGGCGTCACCTGGCGGTGGCGCCCCGTTGCGGTGTCTGGCCGCGCTACCCGAACCGCGCCGCGCCGTCGCGCGCCCGCCCCCCGCGCCGTCGCGCCTGGCCGCCCAGTTCGTCTCCATCCGGAGAAGTATTGACATCAGCTCATATCAAACTAGACCAATCGCGAAACACCTCTTGACTCCATCTGTGAAACGGGGCAAGGTTCTGTACTTGTCAGTAGTTTTCCCCCGAACTCGTCAGCACCCCCCGACAGTTCTTCGATCACAGGAGATCGGCATGATGACTCCAAGCACCCGGCGCACACGCGTTGCCCTGGCCGCCTGCGCCACCGGCGCGTTGGCGCTCATGAGCCTGAGCACCACCGCCATTGCGGCGCCCGTCCAGCCGTCGTCGCACAGCATCGACAGCGGATCGGGGCAGAAGCTCAGCCTCTCGACCAACGGCGCCGTTCAGAGCCTCACCACCGGCAAGGACAAGCCCTCGCTCAGCGCGGATGCGGTGAGCAAGGAACTGGCCGTGACCTTCAAGGCCTCGCCCAAGTCCAACTTCAGCAAGGTCCGCGGGGACAAGCTGGGGCAGGGCAGCCTGAACCGCTTCCAGCAGGTCATTGACGGCCACGTGGTGCAGGGTTCCTCCGTCGCCACCTCCCTGGACGGCAGCGGCAAGCTGCTAGAGACCATGGGCAACGTCGCGACCGGCACCAAGGGAACCTTCCCGGGCAAGCTGGCGCTGGATCGCCACGCCAAGGACGCCAAGGCCGCCGCCACCAAGAGCGTGAAGGCCGGCGCCAAGGCCACCACCACGGTCAAGGACACGGTGTGGTTTGCTCCCGCCGTGGCCGGCACCGCCACGCAGGGCACCGTCGCAGAGCCGGCCTACCGCGTCGCCGTGAGCACGCCGAGCAAGGGCTGGGTCGTCACCGTCTCTGCCTTGGACACGTCCAAGGTGCTGGCCACCACCACCAGCCAGCATGAAATTAACCGCGTGATCTGCGATGCGAACCGGGCCAAGGCCACCGTCACCGCAGACTTCAAGTGCGGCTCTACCTCCGCGAACAAGCCAAGCCGCGTAGAGGGCGGCGCGGCCTCCAGCATCGCGGACGTCAACAACGTCTATAACTTCTTCGCTGACACGGATGCGTTCTACCAGAAGAACACCAAGGCCGGAGACCTGACCGCCATGGTGGGCGCCAATTACAACGACGGCGCGGGCAAGGCCATGCGTGCCAGCGTGCGCCAGTGCATCAGCGGCGAGGATTGCCCCTACCTCAACGCCTTCTGGGATGACGGTCTGTCCGCGATGGTTTACGGCGAGGGTGTCACCACGGACGACGTTACGGGCCACGAGCTGACCCACGGCGTGACCTCCAAGACCAACGGCCTGGTGTACGAGAACGAGGCCGGGGCTATCAACGAGTCCATGTCAGACATCTTTGGCGAGCTCATGGATGTGGGCAACGGCAGCTCGGATGACACGGCCACCAACCGCTGGAAGATGGGCGAGGGTTCCTCGCTTGGCGTCATCCGCGACATGAAGGCCCCCAAGACCCACCAGCAGCCGGACACCTACAAGGGCACCTACTGGGTCCCGACCACCAAGAACCCCACGGATAGCAATGACTACGGAGGAGTCCACTCCAACTCCGGCGTGGGCAACAAGCTGGCTTCGCTGCTGGTGGATGGCGGCAGCCACAACGCCGTCACCGTGAAGGGGATCGGCGTGGCCAAGTCCTCGCAGATCTTCTGGACCACGCAGACCCTGCTGACCTCCAACGCCACCTACTCCACCATGGGTAAGGCGCTCACGCAGGCCTGCTCCACCAACGCCAGCAACGCCCTTGCGGGCATCACCACGGCAGATTGCACGCAGGTCACCAATGCCATCAAGGCAGTGAAGATCCCGTAGCACAGCTGTTGGCACACCCCCCTGGGGCGGCCCCGGAACCCGACGTGCGGTCGGGTTCCGGGGCCGCCGCCGTAGGGATAAACCCTGGTTCGCGGCGCGCAGGCGTGAGAGTCTGAAGGTCATCCCTCGCACCGCACCCCCTCGCGACGTTTGGAGCACATCATGAATTCTGAGACCGTTCAGCAACGAGGTCAGCGACTGGTTGACCTGCACTCGAGTGGCGAGATCATCGTCCTGCCCACGGTCTGGGACGCGTTCAGCGCCCGCATCGCGGTGGAGGCCGGGTTCCCGGCCCTCACGGTGGGCTCCCACCCCGTGGCAGAGGCCTTTGGCCTGCCAGACGGCGAGGCCCAGCCCTTTGACGAGTATCTGGAGCAGGTCAGCCGGATTGCCGCCGCGGTGGATGTCCCCGTCTCCGTGGATGTGGAGTCCGGGTATGGACTGCCCCCGCAGGAGTTGATCCGGCTGGTCCTGGAAACGGGGGCGGTGGGCGTGAACATCGAGGACACCCTGCATCAGGAGGAGGGGCGGGTCCGCGGGCGCCAGGAGCTCTTTGACTACATCGCCACTGCGGTGGAGGCCGCCAAGGGCGCCGGCGTTCCCTTTGTCCTGAACGGCCGCACGGATGCGCTGGTCCACGGCACGGAACTGTTTGAGGATCCGCTGGCAGAGGCGCTGGAGCGCATCCAGGCCATGGCAGAGGCGGGCGCCTTGAGCGTCTACCCGGTGGGCCTGCCCGACGCCGCTTCGGTCAAGAAGGCGGTCGACGCCGTGTCGGTGCCACTCAACGTCACGGCAGACCCGATCGATGGCCACCCGGCCGGCGGTCTGGCTCAGCTACGCGAGCTTGGCGTGCGCCGCGTCACCTTTGGCCCCAAGTGGCAGGCGCGGCTCAAGGAGCCGGCGGCGCAGATGCTGCACGCCTGGCGCGGCTAAGCAGCGGCCAGCGCGGCGGCTCGGCCAGTGGTTTGCGCCGCGGCTCGGCCAGTGGTTTGCGCCGCGGCTCGGCCGCTAACTCTGCCGCTAACTCGGCGGCTGGGCCAGGCGCAGCGCAGCCCAGAGCTCGGCGCGGGCGGCAAAGCCGTCCAGGCGGTAGCCGCCCACGTGCTCTGCCGTGCGCAGCCTGGCCCGAATGGTGTGGCGGTGCACGCCAAGCTCACGGGCGGTGGCCTCGTGATTCCCGTCCAGGCGTAGCCACGCGGCCAGGGTGGGGAGCAGCGAGGTGCCGTGGCGTGCGTCGTGTTCTCGCAGCGGCTGCAGCATGGCGCGGGCGGCGGTGCGCGCGTGCGGGTCCGTCACGGAGCCCATCAGGTCAAGGCCGAGGAGTTCGGCGAAGTGCGTGAGTTCCCCTGCGCCGCGGTCCAGGGCGGCCGCTGCCTGGGCGGAGGCCTCAGGGAAGGCGTCGTAGCCCACGGGGGAGGAGACCCCCCAGCGCCCGGCAAAGCGGCGGCGCAGTTCCGCGAGCCCTGCCTCGGCCTGATCGGCCTGGGCTATCAGTACCACGCCCTGGTTCTGGCCCACGCGCTGGCTCTGGCCCTGGCCCACGCGCTGGCTCTGGCCCACGCCCTGGCTCGGGCCCTCGCGCTGGCCCAGCCCCCGGCTCTGGCCCACGTCCAGCCCCTGGCTCTGGCCCACGTCCACGCCCTGGCCCCGGTCCTGCCGGGCCAGGAATAAGCCGCGGGAGGTGCGCTCCGGGAGGGAGGCAATCCAGGCGGCCACCGCCTCGGGGCTCGCCTCCAGCTCGGCTCCTGCTGCCACGACGATGGGCGGGTCCGGAAGCGCACCGCCTGGCGCGGACCCGGCCGCGGCGTCGTCGGGCAGGGCCGCAGCGTCGTGGGGCAAGCCCGCCCCGGCCACCGAACGCGCCAACCCCAGATGTCCGGCGGCCAGCAGCGCAAGCACGCCGCCGTGCAGGGCCAGTCGGGAGGAAATGAGGGCGGCGTCCTGTTCCGAGGCCAGGCCCACCATCGCCACCACCGAGTTCATGACCGCCTGTGCCTCGTGGTCAAGGCCGTCCCCGGCCACGGCGAGCACGCCGCGCAGGGCGTCTCCGCGGCCCACGGTCTGGAGGGTAAAGGCCTGCCCGTCCAGGCGCATCACGCTGGTGGCGCGGGAGCGCCTGGCCAGCAACTGCCGCGCACGGTCCTCCACCGCCTCCACGTCCGCAGGCCGGGTGCCGCGCGGCAGGGACTGGTGTGTGAGTGACCCGGCGGCGTCGAACAACCCCACCCAGGCCTGCAGCTGCCGCGAAAACTCTTGCACCGTGGGGCCAATGCCGCCGGCCTGCAGCGCCGCCCGTGAGATGGCCCGCTGCGCCCCAAGGGCCCAGGAGCGCCGCGCGAAGGCGAGGTGGGTGACTGCCTCGGCGTTGGCGCGGGCCACCGCGATGAACGGGGTCTGGAAGGGCACCTCAAAGAGCGGCATCCCGTGCGCCTGGCAGGCGGTAATCAGCGCGTCCGGCACGCCGTCGCGGATCACCTCGGTGCCAAAACCCAGGGCGACGACGCCCGCGTCAACTAGGCGGGACACGTAGGCCTCCGCCACGGGGCCGGGTGCCATTCCCGGGCGCTCAAACTGGGTGCCGGTGGTCAGCAACACCACTCCCTGCACCAGGAAGGGGGCGGGGTTGAGCAGGTCTGAGCTGTGAACCCAAGGGGCCCCGCGATCCAGCGCCTCCACGGGAGGGGCGCCCACGAGCCTCAGCCCCAGCTCGGCCTGAGCCAGGAGGGTACGCACGGTCGGCAAGGGTATGGGTGAATCCACCATGAGGCCACTGTACGGTCCGTACAAACAACCCTCCCAACTTGTACTGCCCGGACAGTGCGGAGGTGGGGTGGATCACCCTACTCTGGAGACTATGACCACCACTGACGCCATGACCGGCGGCCCCTCCCTGCCCCAGAAGCGCGAACTGAAGACGGCTCTGCCCGGCCCCAAGTCCAAGGCGATCCTGGATCGCAAGACCGGCGCCGTGGCCGCTGGCGTCACCTACTCCGTCCCGGTCGCCGTGGTGGCAGCCGGCGGCGGCGTGGTCGTGGACGCTGACGGCAACTCCCTCATCGACCTTGGCTCCGGCATCGCCGTGACCACGGTCGGCAACGCCAACCCCCGCGTCGCCGCGGCCGTCGCTGCCCAGGCCGCAGCGTTCACGCACACCTGCTTCATGGTGTCCCCGTATGAGGGCTACGTGGAGGTCGCGGAGAAGCTCAACGAGCTCACCCCGGGCAGTTTTGACAAGCGCACTGCGCTGTTCAACTCCGGTGCAGAGGCCGTAGAGAACGCCATCAAGATCGCCCGCACCTACACCAAGCGCACCGCCGTGGTCGCCTTTGATCACGCCTACCACGGCCGCACCAACCTGACCATGGCGCTGACCGCCAAGGCCGCGCCGTACAAGACCGGTTTTGGCCCGTTTGCCTCTGACATCTACCGCGTGGCCGGGTCCTACCCGTTCCGTGACGGCCTGTCCGGCCAGGAGGCCGCCAAGCGCGCCATCTCGCAGATGGACAAGCAGATTGGTGGCGACCAGATCGCGGCCGTCATCATCGAGCCCGTCCAGGGCGAAGGCGGCTTCATTGTCCCCGCGGAGGGCTTCCTGGAGACCATCGTGGATTGGTGCCGCGAGAACGGCATCGTCTTCATTGCAGATGAGGTGCAGACCGGCTTTGCCCGCACCGGCACCATGTTCGCCTCCGAGCAGCTCGGCATTGAGCCGGACATGATCACCACCGCCAAGGGCGTTGCCGGCGGTATGCCGCTGTCCGCGGTCACCGGCCGCACGGAAATCATGGATGCCCCGCACGGCGGCGGCCTGGGCGGCACCTACGGTGGCAACCCGGTGGCCTGCGCCGCGGCGCTGGCCACGATTGAGTCATACGAGGAAGAGAACCTCGCAGCGCGCGCCCAGGAGATTGGGCAGATCATCGCCGAGCGCATGGAGGCCCTCGCCGACGAGGACCCCCGCGTGGGCGAGGTCCGTGGCCTGGGCGCCATGGCCGCCGTGGAGTTCGTTGACCCGGAGACCGGCGAGCCGGATGCGGCCATCGCCAAGGCAGCCGCCGCCTCTGCCATTGAGCAGGGCGTCATCACGCTGACGTGCGGCACCTACGGCAACGTGATCCGTTTCCTGCCGCCGCTCTCCATCAGCGACGAGCTGCTCAACGAGGGCCTGGACATCGTCGCAAAGGCCGTCCGCGCCCTCTGAGGCCGGCGCCCACAAGGACTCCCATGCCAGCCACGAGCCATGACGCGGTGGTGATCGGCGCCGGCCTGGCCGGGCTGGTTGCCGCGCGCGAAGTGGCGCGTGGCGGCCACCGTGTGGCAGTCCTTGAGGCGCGCCCGGTCGTGGGTGGGCTGGCCTGCCCGCTCACCCCGGAGGGGCGCGCGTTGCACCTGGGTGGTGATTGGCTTGCCGCCGATCACACCCAGGTGCGCGCCCTGACGCGTCAGCTGGGGCTGCACACGGTGCGCCCGGAGCCCGCGGGGGATGACGTCTATGTGGATCACACCGGCCACCCGGTGCGCTTCACCGGGGATCTGTTCCCCGTGGACCCATCCACGGAGGCGCAGCTGCTCACGCTGATCGCGCGCCTGGACGCCCTGCTGGCCACCGCCACGCAGGGCCCCACCGAACAGGGCCCCATCGAACAGGGCTCCGTCGAACAGGGCTCCGTCGAACTGAGTACCATCACGCTGGGCGCCTGGCTGGAGACCCAGAGCGACGACGCCGCCGCGCGGCACGCGCTGACGCTGCTGATCGCTGGCCCGCGTGCGGGTGGATCCGGGGAGCGGCTCCCGCTGGCCAAGGCCCTGCGCCTAGGCGCCGGCGCTGGCTCCTTCTCTAACCTGTTGGATCGCAGCTATCGGGCGCAGCGACGCATTCAGGGAGGGGTTCCCGCGCTGGTGCGGGCGCTGGTGGCGGAGCTGGCCGCCCTGGGAGCAACGATCATCACAGACCACGAGGTCATCGGAATCCAGGACCACAACAATGGCGTTGTGGTCCTGGCCGGTGACCTCGTGATGCACGCACGCGCTGCGGTGCTGGCAACCCCCGGGGCGGCGCGAGCCGCGCTGCTGGCCCAGCCACGCGGCGTCGGGCAGGGGGAGGAACAGGCGCTCGCGATCCGCGCCAGCTACCCCACCGCGTTCTGGCGCCAGGAGGGGCTCTCCGGCCAGGGGATGAGCCCGGATCAGGCGCTGGCGGAGCTGCAGGACGTGTCCTTTACCGAGACGGACGGGCGCGGCGCGCTGGTGGGCTTTGCCTCTGGAGACGCCGCGCGGCGGCTGTTGGCGCTGCCGGCGGCGCAGCGCCGCCGGGCCGCACTGGCCTCCCTGGCGAGCTATGTGGGTTCGCGGGCGGCCGAACCGCTTGGATACCTGGAGGCCGTGTGGTCTGCTGGGTACGGTGGGGTCGATGTGTTGGCCCCGTCACATTTTTCCCTCGCGGGTGCTGATCTGGCCGGTCCCGGCCACGGTCACCTCGAGGGGGCAGTGCGGTCCGGATCCCGGGCAGCCCACCAAGTGTCCGCGCTCCTGCGCGGCGAGCAGTTCCTTGCACAACAGTTCTTAGCAAACAAGCCAAGTTCAACGGCGGATTCCAGGGTGCTCCTGGGGGCCACCGACGGAAGGGAATCATGAGCGATTACGCAGTCGTCAACCCCGCCACGGGCGAGACCGTGGCCACCTACCCCACGTTCGACGCCGCACAGGTGGAGAACGCCGTGGCAGCCGCCAAGGCGGCACACGATGGTTGGTCCCGTTCCAGCACCGTGGCAGAGCGTGCCGCGCTGGTGAAGCGTGTGGCGCAGCTGCACCGCGAGCGTCGCGAAGAGCTGGCCAACATCATTGTCCGCGAGATGGGCAAGCCGCTGGAGCAGGCCCTTGGTGAGGTGGATTTCTCCGCCGACATCTACGAGTTCTACGCGGATAACGCGGACAAGATCACCGCTGATCGTCCCATCGAGGACCTCCTGGGAGAGGGCACCGCGTTCATGCGCCACTCCTCCCTTGGCGTGCTGCTTGGCATCATGCCCTGGAACTTCCCGTACTACCAGGTCTCCCGCTTTGCCGGTCCCAACCTGATCAACGGCAACACGATCCTGCTCAAGCACGCCCCGCAGTGCCCCGAGTCCGCGGCCGCGATTGAGCAGATTCACCTGGACGCCGGCTTCCCGGTGGGCGTGTACCAGGATGTGCGCCTGACTAACGAGCAGTCGGCTGAGGTCATCGCGGACACGCGCGTTTCCGGCGTCTCCCTGACCGGCTCCGAGCGTGCCGGTGCGGCTGTGGCAGAGGTGGCCGGTCGCAACCTGAAGAAGGTTGTCCTGGAGCTGGGCGGCTCCGATCCGTTCTACCTCTTCTCCACTGACGATCTTGACGCTGTCGTGGAGGCCGCCGTGTCCGCCCGCCTGGGCAACAATGGCCAGGCCTGCAACGCCGCCAAGCGCTTCATTGTGCAAGAGGACCTGTACCAGGACTTCCTGGACAAGCTGACCCAGGCCTTTGCCGACATCAAGGCGCAGGATCCCACGCTCGGCGAGACCTTCCTTGGCCCGCTCTCCTCCACCGCGGCCACTGACCGCCTGGAGGAGCAGGTGGGGCGCGCAGTGTCCCAGGGTGCCAAGGTCGCCGTGGGTGGCGGGCGCAACGGCAACTTCTTTGATGCCACGATCCTCACCGACGTGACCCCGGAGAATGATGCCTACACGGAGGAGCTCTTTGGCCCCGTGGCGCAGGTCTACAAGGTGGCAGATGAGGCGGAGGCGCTGGCCGTGGGCAATGCCATTCCCTTTGGCCTTGGCTCCTACCTGTGGACCAAGGACAAGGAGCAGGCGGAGCGCGTTGCCGACCAGATTGAGGCCGGCATGGTCTACATCAACCTGGTAGATGCCGATTCGCCTGAGCTGCCCTTCGGCGGCATCAAGCGCTCCGGCACCGGCCGCGAGCTGGGCATCATGGCCGCGAACGAGTTCGTCAACGCCAAGCTCATCCGCGCCGACAAGTGGTGATCGCCGCTTCGGTGATTGCTGCTCGCTGACGTTTGCCCGCAAGGGCAATCTGCGAGGGGGCCGGACGGTAGCCATACATGGCGACCGTCCGGCCCCCTTTGTGTGCAGAGATGTGTGCAGAAAACTGAGCGCCCGACGCCGGTCGCGCCGGACCGCGCGCGGGCGTCAGTCCTCGAGCAGTAACGTGAGCGTGCCGTCTGCGCCCCGCGCCGCCCGCACACCCTGGAGGCCGTCCAGGACCACATCGGCGTCGAGCAGGTCAGCGGTGAAGGTGCCCGTCAGGCCAAGTGAGCGCATGCCGGCGGCACGCGCCGCGGCCAAGCCGGCCGGTGCATCCTCCACCACCAGGCAGCGCGCCGGGTCCGCGCCAAGGCGCTGGGCGCCCAGCAGGTAGCCCTCCGGGGCCGGCTTGCCCTGGCTGACCATGTCCGCGGTGACGATGTTGTTGGGGGCATCCCAGCCCACGGCGCCCAGGCGCACGGCCGCGAGCGCGTTGGTGCAGCTGGTCACGATGGTCCAGCGCTCCTGCGGGAGGGAGGCCAGGACCTGCGCAACGCCGGGCAGGCGCACCACGCCGTCGGTGTCCGTCTCCTCCAGGTGGTTGATCAGGTCTAGCGCCTCCTGGAAGCGCTCCGGGGCCAGATCCTGGGTGTCGATCACGCCCTGGATGACCTGCCGGGCCGGCACCCCGTGGTCGTGGTAATCGGTGCGCCCAATCCCCAGCTCGCGGCCCCAGCGCGCCCAGGCGTTGGTGGTGACCGGCGTGGAATCGATGAGGGTTCCGTCCAGGTCAAAGAGGATGGCGTCCAGGCCGTCGAAGAGGGTGCGTGTGCTCATGCGGACCAGCCTACCGATGCCCGTCCCGCGGCCGTCCGCTCGGTGTGCTCCGCGCCATAAAATGCGGGTCATCATCACGCTGTGGTCACGGCAAGGCGACGGATGGGTCTCGGGTGTGCGGCGTTAGGATCACGGTTGCGCGCGGTCCTTGTGGCCCGTGTTCTAGGGGAGAAGACTCATGGATGTGGGGGCGCCCTAGCCGCCACGACGAACAGCCACATGCAGCGCATAAATGTGCCGCGCGCGCGTTGTTGTCAGCAAGATATGCGTTTGAAATCCAGGAGAAAACATGTTCAGCGCCCGCTCGCCCAAATCCCCGTCCTTCATGATCCGTGGCGCCGCCATCGCAGCCGCCACCGGCCTGATTCTGACGGGGGTCAGCTTGCCCGGCGCCCAGGCCAGGTCTGTTGGAGTGAAGGCCGCTCCCGCCGCCTCCGCCAAGACCGCGACCAAGACTGTCTCCACCGGCTGGTCCTGGGCCGGCGGCGGAGCGGTGAAGGCCAAGACCCTGGGGGCCTCCCAGGCCAAGGCGCTGGGAGGTGCGGGGTGGCTCAAGGTGAAGCACTCGACGTCGCGCACTTTTGTGGAGACCGCCACCACCGCCTCCGGTCAGCTCGTGGGGCTGGACCGCGGCGCGGTGAAGGTGGCGACCAAGACCGGAGCCAAGACGTACATGGCCGGGCTCAAGGGCGCCTCCTTCGTGTTTGTCTCCGAAGGTACGGTCTACGCCGTGGCGTCGGTCAAGGGCGCAGACGTCCTCTACCGCGGCAAGGGAGTGGGTAAGAAGCCCACCAAACTGGGCAAGATCCCCGGCAAGGCCGCGCTGAAGCGCAGCTACGCCGGTGTGCAGGGCGGGCGACTCTTCTGGACCCAGCGCGCCAGCGTCACCTCCGTGCACCAGAACGTGATGTCCATGCCGGTGGCAGGCGGGGCAACGCGGACCGAGGGCAAGGACGTGGTCAACCCCGTCTTCACCTCCAAGGGCGTTTACGCCACCCAGCGCGGCGGGGGAGCTGCGGATCAGGACGCGGCGACCTTCCGGGGCATCGTGAAGCTCTCCTGCGGCAAGGCCACCCGCGTGCTCAAGTACAACGACTCCACCACCAAGGCCGGCGTGAGCCGCGGGCTCATCGTGACTTCCGGCCAGGGCAATACCTTGGTGATCAACAAGGTGGGCGGGCCCGCACTGGTGCTGGATCTGCGCACGCACAAGGCGTACCGCTTTGCCTCCGGCGCGGCCGCCGCAGGCAACGGCGTGGTGGCCTGGACGCCCAACGATGTGTACCAGGGCCGCGGTGCAAGCAAGTCGCTCTACGCCCTGGACGTCAAGAAGGGCGCGCTGCGCTCCGTCGCCACCGGCCAGGTCGTGGACGCGGTCTTCGCCAACGGCCGCGCCGTGGGTTCCATGGGCCGCGATGCCCGCAACACTGCCGTCGGCGCGCTCCTGCGCTGATCAGAGGCGCCGGCGCCCAGACACCCACGCGCTGGCGGCTCAGTTCACTTGGCGGCTCAGTTCATTTGGAGGCTCGGTGAACCACGGTGCGGGGAAGCACCACGGGTGCGCCGTTGTCCGGATCCGAGATGATGGCGGCCTCCAAGTCAAAGACGTCCCGGAGGAGCTGCGCCGTGACCACCTCTTTGGGCGTGCCCTGCGCCACCACCGCGCCCGCCTTCATAGCGATGAGGTGGTCGGCGTAGCGGGCCGCCAGGCCAATCTCGTGCAGCACGGCCACCACCGTTCGTCCTTGATGGGCCAGCTCTGCGGCGAGCTCAAGCACCTCCACCTGGTGGGACAGATCAAGGAAGGTGGTGGGCTCATCCAGGAGCAACACCTCTGACTCCTGCGCCAGGACCAGGGCAATCCACACGCGTTGGCGTTGCCCACCAGAGAGCTCATCCACCCGGCGACCGGCCAGCAGCTCCACGCCGGCGCTGGCCATCGCGGATTCCACCGCGCGTTCGTCCTCACGCGAGTAGCTGCGCAGAAGCCCCTGGTGGGCGTAGCGCCCGCGCAACACCAGGTCCCGCACAGTGATGGCCTCCGGGGTCACGGGGGATTGGGGCAGCATGGCCACCCGCTTGGCCCACTCCTTGGCCTTAAAACCCTTGGCGTCCCGGCCGGCCAGGTGCACGCTGCCCCCGCCCAGCGGCAGCAGGCGTGACAGGGCCTTGAGCAGGGTGGATTTGCCGCACGCGTTGGGCCCAATCACCGCGGTGAAGCTCCCGGAGGGGATGCTCACGTCCAGGTCCGTCAGAACGGGGGCAGATCCGTAGCCCACCGTGATGCGGTGGGCGCTGAGCATGGCCTCCCCGGTGGCCGGTTGCTTGGTCAAGCTCATGATCTTTTCCCTTCTCTTGCCAACAACCACACCAGGTAGCCGCCGCCCAGCACCACGGTGACGGCGCCGACCGGCAACTTCACGTCCGGAATCAGGTACTGCGCCAAGAGATCCGCGACGGAGAGCAACAGCGCCCCGACCAGAGCCGGGCCTGCCACGCCGGTCCCGCGATGCCCGCCCGTGATCCTCCGGGCAATCTGTGGGGCGGCCAGGGCCACAAAGGAAATGGGGCCGGCCACCGCCGTCACCACCGCTGTGAAGGCCGCCCCGATCAGGACCAGGACCAGCTTGATGGGCTCCACGCGCATGCCGGTGCCGGCGGCGATGCTGTCACCGATGTCCAGCTGTGGTAGCCAGCGGCCCAGGGGTACACACGTGGTGAGCAGGACCAGCGCCACCAGGGCTGGGGGCACCAGCGTGGCCCAGGTCATCCCGTAGAGCGTTCCCGCGCCCCAAATCGCGGCCTGCATGGCATCATCCAGCTCCGCCTTGACGCTGAACCAGCTGGTCAGGGCCGTCAGCAGTGCGCTCACCGCGATGCCAACAATCACCATCCGGAAGCCGGTGATGCCACGGTTGAAGGCCAGCACGTAGATGCTCAAGGCCGCCACTACCGATCCTGTCACTGCGCCGGCCGCCACGGCGGCGTACCCGCTGGCCCCGATCGCGAGGACGCCGACCACCCCGGCATAGGCCCCGGCATTGAGTCCAAGCACGTCCGGGCTGCCCAGCGGATTGTGCGTGATGGTCTGGAAGATGGCTCCGCTGAGGCCAAGGCAGGCGCCGAACAGGGCCGCGGCAAGCGCCCGCGACAGTCGCCATTCAAAGACCAGGGCCTCCGTGGTGGAGGCCCGCTCGCTGGCGCCGTACAGCAGGGAGCCCCACTGCGTTCCGCCGGGTCCAAGCACCAGGGAGAACGCCAGAGCCGCCAGCACGCCCACGGCCAGCAGCGCGCAACAGATGAGAGCACGGCGGCGCACCACCACGCTGAACTTTCCCAGCCGCAGCACGGCGGTCGCGGCCTCCGCCCTCACCATGACTCCTTCTTGGTGCCCCGCACCATGGCGATCAGCACCGGCGCCCCCACCAGGGCCGTGACGATGCCGACGCGCAGTTCGGCAGGCCACACGATGAAGCGCCCCACCAGGTCAGCCACGAGAACCAGCAACGGCGCCAGCAGCATGGAGGCGGCCATGATCCAGCGTTGGTCCGGGCCAAAGAGGCGCCTAGCCAGGTGGGGAATCATGAGCCCAACAAAAACAATGGGTCCGGCCGCCGCGGTGGCCGCGCCGCACAACAGCACGATCGCGCCAAGGACAAGCACCCGCGTCAGCACCACGTTCACGCCGAGCGACCGAGCGACGTCGTCCCCCAAGGCCAGCGCGTTCAGCCCCCTCACGCACCACACGGCCAACAGGAGGCCGGCCAGCACAAACCATCCCACGTGCTCGATGGTTCCCACGGGGCGGTCTGTCACGGATCCCACGAGCCAAAAGCGCATGCGTTCAAAGGTCATGGGGTTCAGGTAGGTCAGCGCCATGGAGGCACCGGTGAAGACGGCGCTGAGCGCGGCGCCCACCAGCGTGAGGCGAACCGGCGTGGCGCCGATGGGCCCGCGGGTCGCCACGAGGTACAGCAGCACGGCGGCCACCACGGTGCCGCCCATGGACCACCAGACGGAGGTGCCGATGGAGCTGATGCCAAAGACGCCAATCCCCACGGCCACCGCGAAGGAGGCGCCGGCGTTGATCCCGAGCAGCCCAGGATCGGCGAGCGGGTTGTTGGTCATGGCCTGCATCAGGCCCCCGGCAATGCCCAGCGCCGCGCCGATGATGAGCGCGAGCACGGTGCGGGGGACCCTGACCTCTGCCACGGTCACGCTGGCGATGGATCCATCCGGGGAAAACAGCGCGCTCAGCACCGTGGGTAGGTCCAGCATGGCGCTGCCCACACTGACGCTCAGCAGCACGCTGAGGAGCAGCAAAGTGCCGATCCCCAGCAGCCCGGTCAGGCGGCCGGTGAGCTGAAGGGTGGAGCCCTTGCCGGGGCTCACGCCCGCCCGCCCAGCGGGGCCGGGACAAAGGTCAGCGCTTCCCTGCCCCACCCCACCTGCGCGACGCCGTTGGCTTGCAGTCCCGCGGTAGCGGCAAGGTGCTGGACGGCGGGAGCGGGACGTGGCGCTGTTCCCGTGAGGGCCACGGTCAGTAGCGCACTTTCTGCTGCGGTGGGGCTGAGGGCGTCCGGCCGAGTCGATTCGATGACCACCACCTCGTGGTATCCCGCGGCGGCGCGCAAGGCCAGGGTGGCCTCTGCGTCGGAGAGGTGGCCAAGGGCGTGAACAAGCACCAAGGCACGCCCTGGGTCGGTGCTGCCAGCGCCGGCGTTCCGATCAGGGGGTAAGGGTGAGGCTGTGGGTGCGAGTTGTGAGGGGGAGGGCGGCCAGGGCTGTCCCAGCTCACGGCGCCCCGGGTGCTGGCCCAGCTCTGCGGTCACCGCGGCGTTGACCGCCTCTGCGCCGGGCCCCGCCACGTCCACGTGGGAGCGGGTGAAGACGGGGAGGGCAGCCAGCGAGGGAGCCAGGAACTGCAGGCCAAGGGTGGCCTCCGTGAGCTCCTCAGCGATCTCTGGATCCTGCCGCGCTTGCTGGGCCACGCTGCTCCCATGGGCCGTGGTCCACGCCGGTGTGTCTGAGGTGAGTGCATCCGGGAGGCAGGCCAGGCTCAGCATCGCGTCCGCCTCCAGGCCAACAAACTCATCCGCTGCGTGCTCATCCGCCAGGAGCTCCGTGCCGAAATCCGCCAGCGCGTATCCCGCGGGGCCCTGCGTGATCAGGCCGCAGGAGAACAGGACGGGCAGCAGCCCCTCCAGCGCATCCGCCCTCACCTTCAAGCGGGTGGCCAGGTCCTGCGCGGAGGAGGCCTCGTGGTCCTCCAGCGCTTCGAGCAGGCCAAGGCGTAGCGCCGCGCGCACAGCCAACCATCGCACCGGCGACTGCAGTTCGGGGCCCGGCGCGGGCGTCGTCGCCTGGGTGCTGACGGCGGTTGCGCCGCCCTGCTGACCAGAAACTGAACCCTGACCCTGACCCTGCTCCGAAGCTGAAACCGACGTTGAAGCAGATGCCGACCCGGAGACGCGGGCAGGGGCCGGGACGGCCGGAACGCCGTCGTGCTGTTCAGCGTGCCAGTATCCCGTGAGGTCCACGCTGCTGCGAGGCACGGCGCGGACCTTGCTGAGGTAGCGGCGCACGGGCAGCAGCGCGCGGCTCTCCGCGCCTCCCCAGACGTAGACGCGGCGTTCCCAGACGGAATCCTGCATGCCGCGCACCGCGTCCACCAGCGCGGTGGGGTGGCCCGGCGCGGCAAGAATCCACGTCACCGTGTCCTGCTCACGCACGGCTAACTCCTGCCGCGCCTCCTCGGTGGCGACCGTCAGGATGGCGTGGACCGGGGCGGCGCTGGGGGGATCGTCAAAGAAGCGGGCCACCGCAGGCAGGCCCGTCTCATCTGCCAGCAGGATGACCGCTTCGGTCTCCTGGGGCAGATTCGTGGAGGATTTGGGGCCCACGATCCACAGCGGATCCCCCGGTCGTGCGGTGCGGGCCCAGCGTTCGGCCGGGCCGGACCCGGACTCTGCGTCAGCATGGAGCACAAAGTCCAGGTCAAGGCGCCACGAACCATCCGGCTCCTGGCGCAGGGCGCGCGGCGTGTAATCCCTGGTCTGGCGACCCGGCGCGCGCGTCCATTCGATGCCGCCGTCCAGCTGGAGGGGCAGGGCCTCCTCCACGGGGCCTTGCGCGTTAAAGACCAGCTTGACGTGGTCGTCAAAACCGGGGGAGGCGAAGCCAGGCAGGTGGATGCCGTCGCGGCTGAACGGGCCAAGCTCCTGGCCCGTCAGCGTGACGCGCAACGCGCGCGGGTTCAGGTGGGTCACGTGGGCCACCTCGAGTCGGCGCAACACAATCGGATGCACCTTCATGTCGCGCAGACTCACGCGTTAACCCACATTCCCTGTCGCTGGCTCCGCCCCCGGATCACTTGGCGAAGTCCTTCTCCACCGTATCCAGGATGGCCATGGTCTCGTCGTAGTCCCCGCGCAGGGACCAATACGGCAGCTCGTGCACCGCATCGGTCTTGAAAGCGGGAAGTGCGGCCCAGAGCGGCTGCTTCTTCAGGGTCGCCAGGTCAACGGTAGGCCCGTTGAAGCCCATGACGAAGAGGTTCTCCTGCTTCATGACCTGACCCACCTGCTCGGTGGAGAGCTCAAACATGTCCCCGCCCGCGGTGTAGGGCTTGTACTTGCCGGTGGCGAAGAGCGGGTCCACGTCAAAGCCCAGCTGGGTAAACATCTGCGGCAGGCCCTGATCCTCGATGAGGACAAAGGGAGCCAGCTCGCCGGTGAAGGTCACAAAGGAGGTCTTGCCCTTGGGGGCGGTGATCCTTGACTTGACCTCCTTGACGCGGTTGTCATAGGCGGTCTTGGCGTCCTGGAACACCTGCGGCTTGGCAAAGACGTCCGTCGCGAGGAACTTGTACTGCTGCTCCCACGTGGTGAACTTCCCGGAAACCACCACGGTGGGGGCCATGTCGCTGAGCTGCTTGTAGGCCTTCTGCGCCTGGGCCTGGGGGAATCCCAGGCCGCCGGCGATGATCAGATCCGGCTTCTGGGCCAGGATGGCCTCCAGGTCAAAGCCGTCCGCGCTCCAGTTCAGGTACTGGGTGCCCTGCTCATTCGCCTCGTCCTTCCAGAACTCGGCCGGCTCCTTGGGCGAGTCCGTGGACTCCGTGGTGACGGCGGTGACGGGGGCGTCCAGGTCGTACAGGTAGCCGGCCAGGGCGTAGTTCAGCACCACCACGCGCTTGGGGGCGGTGGGCACCTTGACCTCCCCCAGATCGGTCTTGACGACGTGCGTCTGTGCGGCTCCCTCCGAAGAGGCGGCGGACGAGGTGTCGCCGGAGCCGGACGGGGCCGCGCAGCCGGAGAGGGCCAGGGCCGCTGCGCCGAGCACAACGAGCAGGGATTTCAAGGGATGACGAGTCTGCATGGGTCCTCGGGGGAGACGGGCGGAGTGTCCGCGTTAGTGAAGGCAAACCTAAGCTAGTTCCTTCACTGTGGCATGGTGTTCCAAATGTGACATCATCTGCGTACGGATCGGTCACTGACAGGGTGTGGCCGCGCCTGCGAACGCCGCACCAAGGAACAACAGCACCACTGAAGGGGGACCGGCATGAGCCTTCAAGCAGCTCAGCTGCGGCACGTGGTGCCAGAGAACGCCCTCAGGATGACCGGGCACCCAGAACATACCCATGCCGAGCCGCATCTGATTCACGTGGTGGTGGGTACCGCCCACCTGCGCGTGGACGGGGTGCCCGTGATCCTGCACTCGCGCGAGTCGCTGTGGCTGGCCAGCGGAGTGCCGCACTCTGCTCAGTACGACCAGGGAAGCCTGGTCCTTGGCCCGTTGTTATCCCCAGCCTCCCAACCGGGGTCGCGGGTTCAGGCGCTGGGCGTGGTGCCGGCCATTGCCGAGATCATGATCGCGATCCTTGGCGCGGCGCCGGGCACTGCGGAGGAGGTGCAGCGCTTCCGGAATGCGCTGGACGCCGCCCTTGCAGACCTGAGCGCGGATCACTTTGCCCTCGTGATGCCCACGCACCCCAGGGCCGCGGCCGTGGCGCGCCAGGCACGGTTCTCCCCAGAAACGGTGGCGGAACTTGCCTCCCGGCATGGCTTCAGCGCACGCCAGCTCCAGCGCATCTTCCAAGCGGAAACCGGGTTGTCCTTTCATCAGTGGCGCGTTCGTGCCCGCCTCAACCTCGCGCTGGCCAGGCTGCGGGGTGGGGCCAGCACCCTGCAGGCGGCCAAGGCGGCGGGCTATGCCACGCACTCGGGCCTACTCAAAGCTCTGCGCCGAGAGGTGGACGCGGACACCCTCACCGAGCTGGGGCTTGCGGCTGCGCGTCCGGGCGCCTGACCCGACGGGCGGCCTCACCCGCCCGGCTCAGAGCGCAAGCTTGCCCGCCTGGCTCAGAGCGCTAGCTTGCCCGCCCGGCTCAGAGCGTGAGCTCACCCTCGCGTGCCACGATCCGCCCGCCGGCCACGACCAACTCGCGGCGCGGGGTCAGCACCAGGGCGTCCGCGGCGTTCTGGGAGTCCAGGAGGACGATGTCCGCGCGGGAACCGGCATTCAGATCATGCTGCGTGCGGTGCACAAACGGGGCCGCCTCGGTCGTGGCCAGCGCGACGATCCGCGCCAGGTCCTCATCCCGGTGGGCGCCGTGCAGGCGGGCAAAGCCCAGGGCCATCTTGAGCAAATCGCCGTCGCCAAAGGGGTTCCACAGATCGCGAATGCCGTCCGTGCCCAATCCAAGGCCCACGCCCAGTTCGCGCATCCGCTTCCACGGCAGTGGCTGCGTGCGCACCGGTGCCACGGTGGTCCAGGTCAGCCCGGCCTCCGCGGCACGTTCCAGCAGGTCATTCTGGGCGGCTCCCTGTAGGTCCCCCAGCGCAAATCCGTGGGCAATGTTCACGCGCCCCTGCGCTCCGGTGGCCAGAGTCCGTTCAATGATGAGCTCCAGCTGGAACGCGCCCAGCTCGCGCGGATCATGCAGGTGAATGTCGATGCCCGCCCCGGTGCGTTCCGCGATCTGAAACAGTCCATCCAGCTGCGCCACCGGATCTCGATCAATGGTGGCAGGGTCCAGCCCGCCGATGTTCTTGACGCCCATGGAGACTGCCTCGTTGAGCAGGGCCAGCACGCCGGGGCGCCTGATCACGCCGTCCTGCGGGAACGCCACGATCTCCACGTCGATGGCGCCACCCAGGTTCTGGGCGGCCGTGAGCACGTGCTCCACGCCGCGCAGTCCCACTCCCAGGTCCACATCCACATGGGAGCGGGTGGCCGTGGTGCCGTGTCGCAGGAACTGGCGCAGAATCAGCTCCGCCCCGTGCGTGGAGGGAATGCTGAGCCGTTCGCGGTTCAGACGCTCGTGGGAGATACGCCCTTGCGTGGTGGGTTCGCCGCCCCAAGACACCCACTCTTGCCCCCACCAGGACTTATCCGCGTGTGCGTGGGCGTTGATGAGGCCGGGCAGGGCCAGCAGGTTTTTGCCGTCCTCCACCCGAGCCCCGGGGTGGGCGGCCGCGCCGGTCCCAGCGGGCAGCACCTCACTGATGGCGCTGCCCTGGATCACCAGGTCGACGGCGTTAGCGCCCCAGGGGAGGGCGGGGCGGACCGTGCTCAGGATCCACAGATCAAGCTGCAGTGCCGTGGTGGGTGGGGAGGTGGGCCAGGCGGAAGCGTTCATGTCCAGACGGTAAACCAAAAATCACGGTTGGCGGTCGGTCGGCTGGGCGCAGGCTGAGAAAAGGGCCATACATAACGGCGTGATCTCGGAAAAGCGACGGTTGCCTGGCGGACAAATCGCGTTCGAATAACGCTTGGAGATAACCCTTGTGGGGTCTGTTAACTGCGCGAAAGACTTGCTGTGTGAGGGCGCTTCAGTCGCCCCCCGACAACCTCGCAGCAGTGTGAATGACTGTGATGCCGCCGCGAAGTTGTCAACACGAACCACGCTTCATTGCCAGGAGGAAATATGTCCATTTCTCAGCTGTCCCAGCCCTCGTCTTCGCCGATCCGTGGCACTGCCGCGCAGACTCATGCTGGTGGTGCGGCGTCACGCCTGCGCCGACTGGGTGCCGGCACCGCCACCGTCGTTCTCATGACTGGTCTTGCGGTGGGGACAGGTCTTCCGGCCCAGGCCGCGGCGCCCGCCCCGGCGTCGTCCGCTGCCCTGGCCCCCGCTGTGACCGCTGCGAAGACGTCTAGCCTCGATTGGCACTGGGCCAACGGCAAGTCCGTGAAGCCCAAGACGATCAAGACCTCCGGCCTTTCCAAGAAGGATTACGTCCTGAAGGTGCAGCACAGCCAGGGGGTGATGTCCGGGTTGAGCGGTGTGACGCAGGACGGACTCGGCTTCGGCGCAGCGAACAATGACGACTTCGACTGGTCGCTCTACACCAAGGCCGGCACCAAGAAGCTGGCCAAGGGCCTGCCGCGGTTGGGTGAGGCGGTGCAGGATGGCAAGACCCTCTACTTCGTGGCGGACAACGGACAGGTCTTCCGCATTAACGAGCCGGGGAAGAACAAGCAGGCCACGAAGCTGGTCAAAATCCCGAAGAATGCCCGCACGGCGGTCATCGGTAACGGCCGTGTGTACTGGGAGAAGCAGATCTCGGTTGGCAAGGGACTGACCAACTATGAGGTCCACTCCGCCTCGCTGAAGGGCGGGGAAAGCCGCCTGGAGGCGCGCAACGTCTCCAACGTGCAGATCACAGATCAGGGAGTGCTTGCAGCGTCCGTGAAGCCCTACAAGTTTCCTTCCGGCGAGCTTCGCTACACGGGCATCGTCAAGCTCTCCGGTGGCAAGGCCAAGCCGTTCTTGAGCCTTTCGGGCTCCGCCGCAAAGAAGGGCTACACCACTGAGACGTTCGTGCCCTTCACGGCCTCGGGGCACAGCTTGGCGCTTCCCTCCCAAGCGGGCAAGGGCACCACGGTGGTGAACCTGCGCACGCGCCAGGCGTGGACGGTGAACTACTCCAAGGGGACTGAAGGCTCCAGCGCGTCGGCCTCCGGGGGGCGTGTGGTGTGGACTGCCAGCAAAAAGGAGCACACCTCCCCCCAGGTGTATATCGCCGATCTGGACCGGGGCGCGGTGCGCACATTCACTGCACCCAAGGGTGTGGATAACGTAGCGGTGAACGGGCGCGGTGTGGCCTGGACCTACAGCACAAATAAGCTGGGATCCACCACCTACGCGCAGAGCATTTGGCTGCGCCGCTAAACACAGCATTCCGAAGGAGGGCCGGGCCCTAGCCGTTCGCGGCTAGGGCCCGGCCCTCCTTTCTGCACGGGGTGCCCGGCGGTTTAGCTCTGTGCAAGAGGGGTTTGCACGGGGTAAACCGGCTTGATGTAACAGTGTGATGAACGTCGGCCAGTCGGGATTCTCGCCGCTTGTCACATTCAAATAACAGCTGTAAAAACCCCTTGTTCTCGCTGACGCCTGCAGGTCAGGCTCGAAGGGTGAGGGCGAGTGAAACGCCCGGGCAATCACGCACCGGCGTAGTTGCCAGCACGATTCCGAGCATCATTGCCAGGAGGAAACATGTTCAGCAATCAGCCGATCCACACCTCTTCCACGCAGGATTGTGGCACCTCTTCCCGGACTCGGTCCGGTGGCGCGGCTTCCGGCCTGCGCCGACTGGGTGCCGGCACCGCCGCCCTCGTTCTCGCGAGCGGACTCGCAGTGGGGACAGGCCTTCCGGCCCAGGCTGCTGCGCCCGCTCCGTCGTCGGCCGCCCTGGCCCCCGCTGTGACCGCCGCGAAGACGTCTGGCCTCGAGTGGCACTGGGCCAACGGTCAGGCCGTGAAGCCCAAGGAGATCAAGAGCGGCAAACTCTCCAAGAGTGATTACGTCACCAAGATGGACCGCGCTCAGGGGTCTAGTTCTTGGCTGATGGGCGTGATGTCAGATGGCAGTGGCTTTGGCACAGTTAATGGTGAGGCCACCACCTGGTCGCATTACACCAAGAGCGGCTTCACCAAGCTGGCCAAGGGCCTGCCCGGGTGGGGTGACGTGGTCCAGGAAGGCGACACCCTCTACTTCGTGGGGAACGACGGACAGGTTCTCCGTATCAACGAGCCGGGGAAGAACAAGCAGGCCACGAAGCTGGTCAAAATCTCGAAGGATGCCCGCGGGGCGGTCATCGGTAACGGCCGTGTGTACTGGGAGAAGCAGATCTCGGTTGGCAAGGACTCGTCCGGCGAGGATCTGAGCACCTATGAGGTGCGCTCCGCCTCGCTTAAGGGTGGGGCCAGCCGACTAGAAGCGCGGAACGTCTCTGACGTACAGGTCACAGATCAGGGGGTGTTCGCGGCGTCCGTGAAGCCAACCGCTGACCAGGTGCGCTACTACGGCATCGTGAAGCTCTCCGGCGGGAAGGCCAAGCCGTTCCTGAGTCTTTCGGGCTCCGCCGCCAAGAAGGGGTACAAGACCCCTGGTGCCGAGAAGCCGTTCACCGCCTCGGGCCACAGCTTGGTGCTTCCTATGCAAGAGGGTAAGGCCGCCAATGTGATCAACCTGCGCACGAGCGAAGCGTGGACTGTCAAGCATTCCAAGGGGATGAGCGGCGAGATGGCCGCGGTTTCCGGCGGGCGGATTGCGTGGAACGCCAGCAATGACGACGAGACCTCCAACCAGGTGTATATCGCCGATCTGGACCGGGCAACGGTGCGCAATATGGCGACTCCCTTTGGGGCGCGGGACGCGCGAATTAACGGACGGAGCGTGGCGTGGGCGTATGGCACGGGGGAGGCGTATGCCCCCTCCTACTTCCGGGGCATCACGCTGAACCGCTGAGTGCAGCATGTGGAGTGAGGGCTGGGCCCTGGTCGTTCGCGGCTAGGGCCCGGCCCTCCTTTCTGTACGGGATGTCGGCGGTTTAGCTCTGTGCAAGGTGTGTTTGCGCGGGGTAAACCGGCTTGATGTAACGGTGTGATGAAGATAGGGCGGGGGTGCCTCGTTGACCTGTCGCGTTCAAATAACACTTGTAGGAAACCCTTGCGGTCGCGCACGTGGTCGGGTGAGACTCGGAGGGTGAGGGCGAGTCAATCGCCCGGGCAATCACGCAGCAGCGTGAGTGAGTTGGATGCAGTGGCGTGGTTGTCAGCACGATTCCGAGCATTATTGCCAGGAGGAAACATGTTCAGCAACCAGCCGATCCATACCTCTTCTACGCAGGATTGTGGTGCCGCTTCCCGGGCTCGGTCCGGTGGTGCGGCCTTCGGTCTGCGCCGACTGGGTGCAGGCACTGCCGCTGTGCTTCTGATGAGCGGGCTTGCGGTGGGCACGGGTTTGCCGGCCCAGGCTGCAGTTCCGGCTCAGGGGCCCTCGCGTGAGTTGGTAGTCGCGATGGAGCAGGCTTTGGATGCCGCGCGGTCTGCGGTGACGGACTCGACGGCGTCGGGGGCCAAGAAGGCGGGCCTGAACTGGTCCTGGGCCGACGGTGCGGCCGTGAGCCCTCAGGAGATCAAGAGCAGTGAGCTCCCCAAGAGTGACTACGTCACAAAGGTGGACCACAAGCAGGGTGTCGCATCCTATCTGGAAGGCGTCACTCAGGACGGCTTGGGCTTCGGCAGGGCCAATAGCATTGATGTCGGAGAATGGTCGCAGTACACCACAGCCGGTCCCAAGAAGCTGGCCAAGGGCCTGCCTCGTGACGGCCAGGCGATGCGGGACGGCAACACCATCTACTTCGTCGCGGAGAGTGGGCAGGTCTTCCGCATCAATGAGCCGGGGAAGAACAAGAAGGCGACCAAGCTGGTCAAGCTTCCGAACGGGGCCGGTGATTTGAACAAGGCGGTCATCGGCGGTGGCCGGGTCTATTGGGAGCAGGAGGTCTCGGTGGGCAAGGGGCTGACCAGCTTGGAAGTGCGCTCCGCGCCCCTCAAGGGTGGGGCCAGTCGCCTGGAGGCGCGGAATGCCGCTGGAGTGCAGCTCACCGATCAAGGCGTGCTCGCGGCCTCGGTGGCGCCTTCCAAGGAGCACGATTCTGGGGCTCGCTACACGGGCATTGTGAAGCTCTCCGGCGGCAAGGCCGAGCCGTTCTTGAATCTCCCTGAGACCGCGGCAAAGAAGGGATTCACCTTTGACACGTTGAAGCCTTTCACGGCCTCAGGCCACAGCTTGGCACTTCCTCAGGACGGGGGAAAGAACACCATGGTGGTGAACCTGCGTACTCGCCAGGCTTGGGAGGTGAAGAACCCCAAGGGGATGAACGTTCGGACTGCGTCGGCTTCGGAGGGGCGCGTCGCCTGGACCGCAGGAGGCGATGTGCCCCCCGAAGGCACGGTGAGCTCTCGTCGAGTGTTCATTGCCGACTTGGACCAAGGCGTGGTGCGCACGGTGACAGCACCCAAGGGGGCCGGGGGCGTGGCGGTGAATGGCCAACATGTGGCCTGGTTTTACGGCGATGGGGGGCCGGCCTCAGCTGAGTCCATGCAGAGCATCGAGCTCAATCGCTAGGCGCAACTCTCAGGCGTCGGGCCGGACGGTAGCCACACTGGGCTATCGTCCGGCCCGCTCTGTGAGCACTCGCCGCCGAATGGTGGCCGGCGCTGAGGCGCAGAAGATCAGCTCCAGCGCGTTGACTGGCGTGCCGGTCGCGGCGCGCAAAAGCTCGGCATAGGCGCTGAGCTGAGACCAATAGGATTCGAGCGTGCTTGCCGTGATCCCCGCATCAGTTTTGAAGTCGGCCACGGTGAGTGAGCCGTCGTCCTCCCGATAGATCAGGTCGGCAATGCCCTGATGCACCACGCCCTGCTCCACCTGGGCCATGGGCAGTTCAAGCCAGCGTTCGCGCTGGGCGGCGCGGCGCACGGGCTCACTCTCCAGCGCGGAGCGGACCATCTCGGCGACGCGCGCGGAGGCCCCTGGAGCACCAAAGGAACGCGCGGCGTCATCCACCACCGCGTGGATCCGCGCCTCATCCGGATGGTGGGCGCCCAGGTCCAGCAACTCCAAGCTGCGGTGCACCGCCAGCCCGACTCGGGTGCCGTGCACTCCCAAGCTGCCTTGGAAACTGCCGCCCCCAAGGAAGGAGGGCAGTTCGCCCGCGGGTTCGTCCACAAAGCCGGGGTCCGGCGTCGCGGAATCGCCCGCGCCGACCCCGACCCCGACCCCGACCCCGGCCCCCGCCTTGGCCAGCGTCGTCACCGCAACCACGCTGACCTGTTGCGAGTCCTTGGCACGGGCGCCCGACTGCGCCTCCCACTCGTCCCAGGAAGGAACCGGTCCCAGCAGGTGCTGCTCGGCCGTCTTGCCCGTTGGCACCTGCGCCGGGCGCACGTACTCAGTGGCCAGCGCGCGCGTGGCCTCCGCTTCCTCCAACCGTTTGCTGTTGGTGGTGCCGCCGTGTTTCTTCCGGTGCAGCGACACGGCCAGCCGGCTCTCTGCGCGCGTGCACGCCACGTAGAGAAGGCGCATCTTTTCTGCCTCGTCAAAGGCGGTCTCGTTACTGGCGGCGGGGTCAAAGCCGCGCGTGCTCAGCCCCGAACCCAGCTTGAACTCTGGTTCGTCTTCCCTGGACCAGAGTGATCGCGAGGAGGACGCTCGCGAGCCCCGACTGGAACCGGAGAGGATCACGAGGGGGAACTGGCGACCCTTGGAGGCGTGAATGGTGGTGATGCGCACGGCGTCCGCTCCCGTTTCCGGGACTACCGCCTCCACCACGCGTGCGTTCTCATCAGCCTGGGTTTGTGCCCATTCGATGTACTGGCGCAGACTCCCGCCCGTGGCCTCAAACCACGCCGCAGCCTGGTCCACCACAAAGCGCAGGCGCCGCCACGCGTCTTCCGGATGTGGCTCGCGCGCGGCAACCTCCATCATCCGCCGGTCCTCGATGAGCCCGCTCAGCAGTTGCGCCGGGGTACTGAATGCCACCCGTCTGTGCAGGCTCTGCAGCGATGCCAGCGCCAGCGCAACAGGACTCTGCTCCAGGGACTCGTGCGCGTCCGGCACCTTGGCGTGCACGTTCCAGGAACCGCGGGCCCTCCTCCACCGCAGCAGATCGTCGTCGCCGCAACCAAAGAGCGGGGTGCGTAGCGCGAAAACCAACGCCGCGGCGTCGGACGTATTGGCCAGAGCACGCAGCGCCAGCAACAGATCGTGGACCTCCTGCGCCGAGTAGACCAGTGAGGAGGACTCCAGGGAATACGCGATGCCGGCGCGGTCCAGCTCCCGGCGCAGTTCCGGGAGGCTGGTGCGGGTGGGGAGCAGGATCGCGATGTCAGCCAGCGTGGCCGGGCGCTCTAGGTAGCTGCGGTCCGGGTCCTTGGACGCACCACTCTGCACGGTCCAGGCGGGCTCAAAGCCGCCGCCGTGCTGGGCTGGCATGCGCCCGGTGGCCTCCAAGATGAGCGCGGCAACGTCCCGGGCTTCCTCGTGGAAGGCGTCATCCCCCTCGTCGCCAAAGACGCTCACCGCGGGCCCGTGACCCCACTCCGGACGCCCGGGGTCCACGTCCAGACCCACGTAGGCGGGCTGGCGGGAGGCGTCCTCGGAGATCAGGCTGCCAAACACGCCGTTGATCCAGCTCAGCACCGGCTGGGTGGAGCGGAAGTTGGTGGTCAGCTCCACCTGCGCGGCCGGCCCGGCCAGCCGCTGCTGCGTCAGGTACGTGGCGATGTCCGCGCGGCGGAAGCGATAAATGGACTGTTTGGGGTCCCCGACCATAAACAACCGCCCCGGCTCGGGACGCAGCGCGCTCCACTCGCCGGGGCCTGCCAGCGTGGGCGAGGCCAGCCGCACCGCGATCTCCGCCTGCAGCGGGTCCGTGTCCTGGAACTCGTCCAGCAGCAGGTGCCGGTAGCGCTGGCGCAGCCGGACGTGCAGCGTGGCCGTGTCTGTGCCGCCGGTCGCGTCGCCAGTCGAGTCGCCAACCCCGCCCACCAGCAGATCCCGCGCATGGATGAGCAGGTCGTGAAACTCCAGCGTGCCGTGGCGTTGACGCTCGCGGGCCTGGGCCACCACCGCGCGGCCCAGGAATGCTGCGACCTCCAGGATGGCCGGATGCACGACGCTCTGGACGGCTCCCAGCGCGGCGTCCCGCGCCTGCACCGTGAGTTCCCGGACGATCTTCACGTCCACGTGCGGCCAGCCGGGCTTGCTGCCGGTCCGCCCGAACGTTCCCGTCTTGGCGCCGATCTGGTTCAGGGCCGCCAGCGCGCGCGGGCGGTCGCCGGAATCCATCGCGGCACGGAGGGAATCTGCGGCGCTGAGCATCGGCCGGATCACGGCCGCTAACTTGTCCTCGTCCGCGGCGACCACGAGCAACGGCGCCAGCTCATCCAACGGGTCCAGCACGGACCGGACGTTTGGCAGGGAACCTGACCCCGCGCCGTCGGGCAGGTCAGTGCCCCGAGTCTGAAGCCAGAGCTGCACCCGGTCCCAGTCCTGATCCAGCTCTCGCGTGAGCTCCTCCAACGCGGAGCTGCGCACGCCCAGGGCCAGCAGCGTGTCGATGGCCTCCGATGGGCCGTTGGTGAAGAGCTCCGTGCGCACGCTCTCCCACCTGGTGAGGAAGGCGGCGCGTGAGGCCATCTCGTCCTGCAATTGCAGGGCCGGCGGCAGCTGCGCCTCCAAGGGATTCTCGCCGAGGAGGCGCGCGGCGAAGGAGTGAATGGTGCCGATGGGGGCGGCGTCGAGCCCCTCCAGGGCGGCCGTGCGCAGGGCCGGATCCAGGCCCTCGGCCGCGTCCCGCTCCGGGGTGGGCGCGCTCAGCAGTGCCGCCCGGGTGCGTTCGCGCAGCTCCGCCGCGGCCTTCTCGGTGAAGGTGATCGCGGCGATGGAGCCGATGGGGGAGCCGGCGCGCAGTAGGGCGATGATGCGGCGCACCAGGTGGGTGGTTTTGCCGCTGCCCGCCCCTGCCTCAACAAAGAGCTGGGCCCCCAGCTCGGTGTCGATGCGCCCGCGGTCTTCCGCGTCCAAAAGCGTGTTCATTTGCTGCCCTCCTTGCCCTGCCAAATGCCCCGATAGCTGGCCATGTCCGGATCATCCAGCAGCTCTTGCCACCGTTCGCTTGCCTGCCCCGCGGAGCCGAGCAGGTCCGTGAGTCGCGGCCAGGATGGACCGAACCCGGCGGGTGGGTCCACCTTGGGCGGGAACACCCCCGCGCGGATGGCGCCCATGATCGCGCCCAGTTCCTGCGCAAAGTGGGCCCGCACCTCTGGGTTGATGTTGACCAGTTGCGGGTCGCTGCCCTCCGGCCCCAAGAAGTCGTATCCGGCGGTCACGGAATCCAGATCCAGCCCCTGGCGCTTGCCCTCCTCCAGCGCAAAAAGCCCATAGAGGGGCAACTGGAAGCGGGTTCCGCCCGCGGTGGGGTCCTCTTGCGAGATCCCGGCGTATTTGGCCGGCGACCCCGACTTGTAGTCGATCACCCGAGCCACGCCGGGACCCCAATCCACGCGGTCCACCTTGCCGGAGAGGGCCACGGTGCTGCCGTCCGGCAGGGCCACCTCCACCGGGGGCGCCGTGTCCTCGCTGCCGCCAAACCCCGCCTCTGCGGTGTGCCGATCCCACCCAGCCAGGGCCGCGTGCTCGCGTTCCCACCAGTCGGTGAGCTTGTCTCGCAGGGCGGTCTTTTCCCGCTCCCAGAGTCGCGGAATCCACTGTGGTTGGCCGTGCTCGGCAAACGCATCCTCGGCGTATCGCAGCAGCACATCCAGGCCGGCCTGCGGGTGGGCGGCCAACTCCTTGATGTATTCCTCCAGCGCTTGGTGGGCCATGGTGCCCTTGATCGCGGCGTCCGCTTCCAGCTCCAGCTCGGGGTGTTCCAGCAGCCGCACGCCCAGCAGGCGCTCGGCAAAGAAAATGAACGGGCTGGCCACCCAACTCTCCAGCGCGGACGCGGAGAGCGGACGTTCAAAGTCCGGCACCAGATCGCCGGGCACCTTGCCGTGGAAGCGATCAAAAAGGCCCGCGCGCCGCCCGTCCCGCAGCTCGCCGCCCAGCCGGAGGGCGTCGTCTGCTGGCGCATCCGGCCGGGTGGTGGGGTCGGAAAGGGTGCGGCGCACGCGCCACTCCTGCCCGGTCACGGGGTCCACGAGATCCCACGGCGCGCCACCCAGGAAACCGGCGCGCCAGGAGGTGACCTCGCGGCCGGGGCCCACGCCGTCCAGCCACCGGGACGGCTGCAGTTCACCGCCGCCGCGCAGGGAACCGCGCGGCACGCTGATCAGCACCTGCGGGGCAGAGCTCAGCCCGGCCCGGAACACCTCCGCCTGCGCCTGGATGCGCTGCGCCACCGTGGGCAGTACGCCGCCCAACGCGCCGGTCTTGGCCGCGTCCGGCAGCAGCGGATCCTCGCGCACGCGGGCCGGGGAGACGCCCTCGGCCAGGCCCGGGAGGATGAGCAGGTCAAGGTCCCGCCCGACGGCGTCTGGCTGGGAACCCAGCACCACACCCGTTCCGAGCTGGCCCAGTCTCAGGCGCTGCGCGTCCGCGGCGTCCTGGATGGACGCGACGATCGCGTCGATGGTGGGGGAGGGGGCCAGGCCGTCCAGGGAGGCGAGGGAGCGCAGGGTTGCGGCGAGAGCCTCGCGGACCGCGGCGCGGGGCACCGTATTGAGGCCTGCGTCCTGGTGGTCCGCCGGAGACTCGGCGAAGCAGGCGTCCAACAGGGCAAGCGCGGCCGCTGAGGCGGCCTGCCAGTTGTTCGCCGCTCGCAGGGCCCGCAGCAGGGTGGCGAGCTGTTCCAGGAAGGCGGGCGGGAAGGGTGCGTTGTGTGGGTTTCCCCCGTAGTGCCGCTCCAGGTCGCGGCTGGAGGGGAGCCCCACAGGGCCGGCCCAGCACAGACACTCCTGGGCGCGGATGTCCAGGAGATCTCGCTCATCCGGTTCCTCCGGGTTCAGGCCGGCCAGGTGGGTGAAGGAGCGCACCAAGGCGTCGGCTCCTAGGGGGTGCGGGGCGGGGGAGCTGACGGTGATGCGCGCGGCGGTGAGCTGGCGCAGAAGCAGTTCGGCGTAAGGGGCCGGGTGGGGCCAGAACACGCCGATCCGGTGGGCGGGCGTGCCGGCATCCAGCGCTCGGACCACGGCGCGGGTGGCCAGGCGTGCTTCATCGTCCGGGTCTGACACGGAGACGATGCTCAGGCCGGGGTCGGTCGCCGTGGACCGCTCAAGCACGGTGGTGGTCTGGGGCTGAATAACGGTGGCTCCGGCCGCGACCAGCGCCTCGCGAAGATGCAACTCGTCCGTGGAAACGGAGCCGAGCGGGGCCAAGACGGCCGTGATTCCCAGGGTGCTGAGGAAGTCCTGGGCATGATCGGCGGCGTAGCGCAGGGCCTCTTCCGCGCCGTGCCAGTGCGGCGCCAGCTGCTCCCGGACCGAGTCCTCGCTGCGCAGCACGCCGCGGGTGAGGCTCGTGAGCCCGGACCGTTCGGAAGTGCCGGGGAGGGTGGCGACGGCGGCCAGCTGCGCGGACGCCGCGGCCAGCGCGGCCGCGGTCACGGGCTCATCCTTGGCGTACGCGAACGCGCCGGGGTCCGCTTCCAGCACGTGCTGCACGGCGCCCAGCCGTGCAGCGGCGCTGAGTTCCTGGCGGCCCGCGGCGGCGCCGCTGCCCACAAAATACTCGTGCGCCAGCCCAGAAAGGGTGGCGAGGTGGAGGTTCACCACCGCGCCCATGCCGCGCTTCGCCAGGCGTCGAACAACGTTCGCGTAGGCGTCCCGCGCGCTCGAATGACTCGGTGCCACCAGCGTGACGCGCGTCAGCGGGTCCCGCTCCTTGGCCCGCTGCACCAACTGTGCGGCCTGGTCCAGGGCGGCGGCCATCCCGGACTCCGTGCCGCCCGGGGGCGTCTGGGGCAGGGTCATGGGGTCTCCCGTCGAGCGAAAACACGTCCGGTCCGCCGGCCCGCTCCCAAGGAAGTGGCCGTGGGTTGAGCCTAGTGGCACGGGCCGACGGCTCGCTCTGTGAACGGACCCAGTCATACAGTTGAGATACTTCCTGCTCTGTGCGACAAAACATGTAGATATTCAGCCAGAACGAGTGGAGGACGCACCCATGGGTGAGTGGATTGTTGGGATCATTGCCGCGATATTGTCCGTCGTGTCCCTGTGGGTTTCCTTCAAAACGGCGCGTGAGGCGGAGGCGCGCCATAAGGCGGAGCAGGCCGCCAAGCTCTCTAGCTGGATTGCCTATAAGTACCTGCCACCCCTGGCCGCCAAGCAACACCGCGGCAACGTAGCGATGATCCACAACGCCTCTGAGGCCCCCGTCTTTGACGTGGAATTGCTCGCAACGATGAACGGCAAGCAGTCGGAGCCGTTCAACTCGCAGGTGGTGCCCCCGGGCCAGCACTTTGTGCAGTGGGAGGGCTATTCCTCCTCCACGACTCGCACGGATTGGGACTTCTGCGAGCCGGTCCAGAACATGGCCGATGACGGCGAACGGACCCGGCCATACGGGAGCACCCAGAAGTGGAAGGTGGTCCGGTTGCGCTTCACTGACAGCTTTGGGCAGCGCTGGGAGCGGTTGGAATCGGGGCAGCTGCGCGAGATCGCGGCGGAGGCGCCGGCGGGGAGCACGGCCGGGGAGTAGTTCAGCGGCTTGGGCTCACGCTTAACGCACCGACTTGACCTTGAGCACCGATAGCCCGGAGAGCACCGCCATGACGAACGCCGCCACATACAGTGCCGCGAAGTTCTCGCCGGTGGGGGAGCCGATGCGCGTGAGCATGAAGCCAAGCGCCGGGACCAGGATGGCCGGCAGGAGGTAGGACAGGGCCACGATCCCCAGGTCTTTGCCTGCCTCATCGAAGGAGGGCAGGGTTTCCGTCATGAGCGCCACGTCGGCGGAGATGAACGCGCCCTGGCCGGCGCCCACCAGCGTGATCCCGATGAGGAAGAACAGCGTGTCCGGGGTCGCCACGGCGGTGAGGAGCCCGGCGGCGCTGAGGAACGCGCCAAACACGATGCTCGGCTTGCGCCGCATGGTGCGGTCTGAGATGACGCCAAAGACGAACGCGAAGAGCAGGTTGGCGACCGTGAACAGGGCCGTTCCGACCGTCATGAGACCGGCGATCGCCGCCGCGTCCTCGATGTGGAACCGCACCGCGATGGTCAGGTACAGGTAGCTGGTGATGGTCACCACGGAGGAGGTCATGAGGAAGCGGCAGATCCACGCCCAGGCAAAGTCCGGGTGTTTGCGCGGGTTGAGCCAGAACGTGGACACGAGGGCGCGCAGGTCAAGGCGCGGCGGCGTGTCAGTGCGGTGAAGGTCGCGCAGCGTGAGGAACAGGAGCAGCGAGAGGACCACGGCGATGGATCCCGGAATCAGGAACATCCCCACCTGTCCCATGCCGCCAAGCAGGCCGGTGATGCTGGTGCCGACCAGGATGCCCACAGTCTGGGAGGCGCCGGTGACCGCGGACATGATGGCGCGGACCCGGGCGTGGATCTGGTCGGCAAACATGCTGTGCTGCGCCATCGCCACGGCGCCCCACCCCACGTAGTTCAGCACAATCCCGACCCACAGCCACTGGGGGGTGGGTGCAAAGGCGGAGAAGAGATAGCCGGAGAAGGCGATGAGGGAGCCGGCAAGAATCCATGGGCGTCGCAGGCCAAGGCGGGAGCGCGAGCGGTCGCTGAGCCGCCCAAAGATCGGTGTGGCCAGCAGCGTCGCCAGCCCGCCGATCGTGAGCAGCACGCTGAGGTTTGCCGTGGCGGTCGCCGGGTCCCATTCCCGCAGCAGCTGCGGCACCGCGACGTTGACGATTCCCTGCGCCAGGCCAACGGCAATCCATGACAGCGCAAAGGTGATCCAGAACAGTTTGGTTTGCCGCTCGCCGGGAACGCGGTGGTCCCGGGGGGTGGGTGCCTGTTCCGCGCGGGCGGCCGTGTTGGTCATGGGAACTCCTCATTGAGTCGGGTCAAGCGGTGTTCGGTGTTGCGGCGGGGGGTTGCCGGAAGGTGGTCTAGGGAAATCAAACGGTGCTGACGCTCAGGGGTCGCTGCAGCTGGCCGGTGCGCGCTACCTGACCAAGCCAGTGTGCGCTGGGTTTGGCCTGCCGAGCGAAGGTTTCGGGGTCCACGGCGATGAGTCCAAACGTGGGCAGGTTGCTGCCCCACTCGTAGTTATCCAGCGCGGACCAGTGCAGGTAGCCGCGCACGTCGGCGCCGCTGGCCATGGCCTCATGCAGTGCGGTCAGGGCCTCAAAGGTGTAGTCGATGCGCCTGTTGTCATCCGCCGTGGCCATCCCGTTCTCCGTCACGAGCAGCGGCCGCCCGGTGATGGCGTGCGCGTGCCGAACCGCGATGCCCAGGGCCTGTGGAAAGTACTCCCAGCCCATCTGGGTTGTCTCGGCGTCCTCGGCGACCGGCAGTGGCCCCTGCTTGCCAATGAAGGTGCGCAGATAGGCCTGCACGCCCACAAAGTCGTCGCTGCGCGCCGCCTCGAGGAACAGGTCCTCGCGGGGGTAGCGGTAGGCGAGCATTTCTTCTTCAGCGCCCGACGCCGCGTGGTAGGCCTGGGCGGCGATGGACCAGCCGGTCTGGGCGGAGGTGTCTGAATGGAGCACGCGGCGGGCCGCCTCGTGGGCGGAGATGAGGTTCGCGGTGGCCCGGGGGCTGGGCGCCTCCAGCGAGGCGAGCGCGGCGCCGGTGGCGGGGTCATCCGGGGCGCCAGCCAGCAGGTTTGGCTCGTTGATGGTGCAGACCCACGGCACGTCTTGGAGGATGGGGGCAACGAAGGCGACGTAGCGCTCAAAGTGGGACGCGGCGTCGGGCGCTTCCCACCCGCCCAGCTGGCTGAACCAGATCGGGTTGGTGAAGTGGTGCAGGGTCACCACCGGTGTGAGGCCGTGGCGGGCGCAGCTGCCGATCATCCGCGCGTAGTGCTCCCGCATCGCCAGGGAGAAGTGGCCGGGCGCCGGCTCGATGCGTGACCACTCGATGCTGAAGCGGTAGCTGGTCAGGCCAAGCGAGGCCAACAACGCGATGTCCTCTTCATAGCGGTGGAAGCTATCTGCGGCGTCCCCGCTGCGGTCCCGCACGTCGGGTTGGGCCGCGTTCTCACGCACCCACCAATTCGAGTTGACGTTGTTGCCTTCCACCTGGTGCGCCGAGGTGGCGGCGCCCCAGAGGAACCCTTGCGGGAACGTCAGTGCGTGGTCCTGTGCAGTCATCAGACACCTTCTCCGATCGCTTGGCCGTCTAGCCTGGCGGCCTTCCGTAGACTGCACTGTACGCGCATACATGGCCGTAGCGCGATAGTCTTTGAGGAACTAAAAAAGGTTGGTGGCAGTGAGCTCTGGTAAACCGTCTGTCTATGACGTCGCCACGGCGGCAGGGGTGTCTACCGCCTCCGTGTCGCGATACTTCCGCTCACCCGGCAAGCTCAGCGCCGCAACCCGCACCCGCATTGGCCAGGCCGTGGACCGGCTTGGCTACCTACCAAGTGGCGCGGCCCGCGGCCTCGCGGAGCGGCGCACGGGCATGGTGGGGCTCTATTCCTTCAGTCAGCATGAGCCGGACGAGCTGGAACGCAGCGTGCACGGGCAGCCGGGCACCGTGGAGCGCATCACCGAATCCGGGCGGCCCCCGTGCCTGTTCCCACTCTTTAGCGACGAGGTGCTGCGCGGCGTGGAGCTCGAGTGCACCCTGCGCCGCCTGCCCCTTGTGGTGGGCTGGCAGGACACCGAGGATCGCGGCGTGGATCTGGATGACATCGCCGGCCGCGGGGACGGCGTGATTGTGCTGCCCTCCACCGTTTCAGACGATCACCTGCGCCGCCTCTCCCGCCACAAGCCGGTGGTCCTGGTCTCCCAACCCGTCCCGGACGGGATCGCCGCGTCCTCCGTGTCCGTGGATAACCAGGGCGGGGTACGCGAGGTCACCACCCACCTGGCGGATGATCACGGTGCGAGGAGTTTTTGGTACGCGGGAAGCACTCAGGGCGCCGAATTCGAGGCGCGTTTCCGAGGCTTTGAGGGGGCGCTGCGCGAGCGCGGACTGCCGGTCCCGGCGGAGCCGTTTGTTGGCACGGGCTCGCGCTCGCTCACCATCGAGGCTGTGCGGGCGGCGTTTGCGCGCACCCCGGCGCTGGCAACCTCGCTCCCGGACGCGATCGTCTGCTCCAGCGATCAGACCGCGCTCGGCGTCCTCTTCGTCTTGGCGGAACTGGGTATCCAGGTGCCGACCCAGGTCGCCGTGACCGGCTTTGACGGGATCGACGCCGGCCACGTGTCGGAGCCGCCGCTGACCACGGTGCGCCAACCCATGGACGAACTGGGCCGCGAGGCGGTCTCACTCTTACAGCAACACTTGGCGGACGATGCGGTGCCCGGCAGCGTGGTCCTGCCGGTCACGCTGGTGCTGCGGCGCAGCTGCGGCTGCCCCTGAGGGGCGGGGATGAGCTGAGGCCGAGGGTCGGGGACGCTCAGATTCGGTAGCCGCTCAGGTCCCGTCCCATCAGCGTGGGTTCCCGCCACGTGAACGTGAAGCTCGCGGTGCCGGGATCCAGCGACAGATAGCCCACATGCGGCGTCTCCACCATGCGCAGCTCCGCCTCAAAGCGCCCCTCCGGTGACCAACCGCCGCGCGTCGCGAAGGGGATGGGCAGGTCCCCGCCCACCTCGCCGCGACGCCAGTCGCTGCTCCCGACCGGCAGGGTGGAGGGCTGACCGCCCAGGGTGAGCTCCAGGTCTGAGCCCAGGAGCCGCACCTGGGTGAGCTCCGGCAGGTCCAGGGCGCCCAGCGCGCCAAAGCGCACATCCGGCGCCGCGGACGCGGTCAGCTTTCGCTCAAAAACTACCTGCCCGACGTCGTGCAGTTCAGGCGGAGCCAACGGCGCGGCGGCGCTTCGGCTGGCCAGAGCAACGGCCATGGCCTCTTCGGCGCGCTGCGCCGCACCCGCGGCGATCTGGGGCCAGCGCGCATCCGCGGCCTCGCCCCGCAGCGCCGTCACCGCGGCGGCGAGCATCCCGAGGGTGGCCAGCGCCTTGGTTCGCGCCGCCTCCGGGAGGCCGGCGATGGGCGCAGGCACGCTCAGGTTCGCCAGGCGGGCAGCGAGGCTGTCGCTGTGATCGGGTTCGCGCTCGCCGCCGCCGGCCAGGGCCGGGAGGAGGTGCGTCCAGACGTGTTCCAGGACCCTCTGCCCGGCCTCCGTGGACGCGGTGATGGCGACGACCGCGTCCAGCTGGGGCAGCACCAGGCAGGTTTGGCCGTAGGCGCCGCCGGCGAGGTAGCCCTGGGGGTTGATCCAGAATTGGTAGCCGTAACCACCGGCGCTGAAGGAGTCCACGGGCTGCCCGGGTGGGAAGCGGTGTGCGGAGTCGTTGGGCATCTGGATGCTGGTGGCGGCGGCGAGCCAGTCGCGGGGGATGAGCTGGCGTCCTTGCCATTCGCCGCGCTGGAGGAGCAGCTGGCCAAAGGCGGCGATGGACTCCGTGCGCAGGTAGAGGCCGCTGAAGCCGAAGTTCTGCTCGCCGCCGTACCAGCGGGCCTCGGTGGCGCCGATAGGGTCAAGGATGCGCGGGCGCAGGTACTCCATCAGCGACGTGCCGCTGGCGTCCTCGATGATCTTGGCGACGGCGAAGGTGGCCAGTTGGTCGTAGGTGAACACCTCGCCGGGTGCCCGCTCCGGGGCGTAGGAGCGCAGCATGCGGCGCAGGGCGGCGTCGCTCACGTCGGTGTTGTCTTGGCTGGGGTCCAGGACCGGATCAAAGAGGTGCCCCACGGACATGCGCAGGGCGTCCGCGATGGTGGCCTCGCCGTAGTCGGCGGCCTCAGGTAGCCGGTCCGCCAGGCAGTCCTGCATGCTCAGGAGCCCCTCGGACTCGGCAATGCCGGCCGCGACGGAGAGGAAGCTCTTGCTCAGCGAGTACAGCAGGTGCGGGGCGTCGCGCTCATAGGGCGCCCAGCTGGTCTGCGCGACCACGGCTCCGTGCTTCAGGAGCATGAAGCCATGCAGCTCGATTCCTGACCCCGCAATGGCGTCGAGAAAGTCGACGATCCCTTGCTCGTGGACCCCTTGGGAGCGTGCGGACTTCCGTGGCAGCAACGTCATGACGCCACCCTAGACCGGAAATGTATGTGCGTACATTGCTTTCTGCGAATGAAATCTCCGGCTCCGTTCAACCCTGGGTTCAGAGGCTATTCATTTCAAGCGGGTCGAACAAAAAAATCTTGGGACTCAACAAGGCAATTGGTCGGCGCGCTGCTCTAGACTCCGGATAACACTCGACCCGAGAGCTCTTGGGCCTTCGAAAGGTTACTGAGGAGCCTGCCGTGACCGCACACCTCATCCCTCAAGAACCCGACTTCGCCTCCGACGCCGAGCGGGATGTCTGGGACGCCCTCGCGGAGCAGCTCCCGCCGGAGGCCACCATGATCTGTGGCCAGCGCATCACGGCTAATCGCCACGAGGTGGAGATTGATGTCCTGGTGCTCTGGCCCGGCGTCGGCACCATCGTGGTGGAGGTCAAGGGCGGGGTGGTGGAGGTCCGCGACGGCGAGTGGTATCAGAGCCGCCGGCAGCTCAAGAAGTCCCCGGTGGAGCAGGTGCGCCTGGCCAAGCATGAGCTCAACACTTTCCTCAAGGGACGCCTCAGCTACGGGATTGGCAAGCTCACCCACGTGGTCGCGCTGCCCTACACACGCCTGGATCCCAAGTGGGCCGTGCCGGACGCGCCGCGTCACCTGGTCGCGGACAGCACCGACCTGCCGCACCTGGCAGGGTTCCTCCGCCGCGGCGTCGAACAGGAGGCCCATGCCGCCGGTCAGGTGCTGACCCCTGCCCAGCGCGACGGCGTGGTGAAGGCTTTGCGCGCCACGCACCTGGCGGTGCTGAATCATCAGGACCTTGCCGCGCGGATTGCGGACAAGGGCAACGAGCTCACGCGGGAGCAGGAACGAGTGCTCTCGCTGCTGCGCTTCCAGCACCGCGCACAGTTGGTTGGCGGCGCCGGCTCCGGCAAGACGCACCTGGCGCTGATGAAGGCGCGCGAGCTGACGCGGCAGGGCAAGAGGGTGGCGCTGGTCTGTTATTCGCGCGGGCTGGCGCGGCACTTCCAGCTCCTGGTCGGGACCTGGCCGGAGGAGGAGCGGCCGTTGTTTGTGGGGCTGTTTCACGACCTGCCCGTGAGCCTGAACGCGGAGCCGTACTCCCCGGAGATGGGCCCGGAGGCCACCTATTATGACGAGTTTCTGCCGCGCCGACTGCGCGAGCTGGCGCAGGACTTGCCGGAGGAACACCGCTTTGAGGGCATTGTGGTGGATGAGGCGCAGGACTTCGCCAACGCCTGGTGGGAGGGGCTCATGCCGCTGCTGGTGGGTGGCGCGGACGGCACGCTCTTTGCCTTTGCCGACTCTCATCAAGAGGTTTTTGACCGTGGGGGCCGTGCGCCCATTGACCTGAGCCCGTTCCCGTTGGATGAGAATCTGCGCAATTCCGCCACCATCGCTGCGTGCTTTGCGCCGTTGGCGCCGCTGGAGCAGCGCCCCCGCCTGGACCCGGGAGTGCCCATTGTGTGGGTGCCGGTCGCGGTGGGGGAGAGCGTGATTGGCGCCGCGGATGACGCGGTGGAGAGCGTTCTGTCCGACGACGCGTGGTCGCCTGGACAGGTGGCCCTCCTTTCGACGGGGCACCGGCATCAGGTGCAGATCGAGACCGTGGAAACCGTGGGACATGAGGGGTACTGGGACGAGTTCTTCGCCGCCAACGACGTGTTCTATGGGCACGTGCTGGGGTTCAAGGGTCTGGAGCGTGACGTGGTGGTGCTGGCCCTGGATGGGCCGGCGGAGGACGAGCGCGCGGTGCAGAAGCTGTACGTGGGGCTGTCCCGGGCCAAGGCCCTGCTGGTGGTGGTGGGGGAGCCGGAGGTGCTGCGCCGGATCGGTGGCGATGAGGTGTTCAAACGAGTCACCCTGAGTGTTTCCTGACGGTGTTATAAGTTTGTGAGGCTACCAACAGGTAGGTCACAAGCCCGTTGTGTTTCGAGTTCTCCGGCCCGCGCCCGCAGGCGGATCGGCGACCCTTTAGTGGGCGCTTCAAGTGACCCGCTCGTGATGCGCTTTTCGTTTGGGTTGCAGCGCCCAGCGGCCCTTGTTGGCCGCACAGCTCTGGCACAGACTCATAGGTGTGCCCCGGAATGAAACGGGCGCAAACCCCACGGACCTCACGCGCACTGTGGACTTCCCTGCCAACCGAAGCGTGGCAATTTCGCATTGATTGCTTCAGGAGGAATCATGTTTGCTCATCTTCAGAGTGGCTCAGGACTTCACACCGGCTCAGGCCTTCGCAAGGGCGCAGGCCCCAGCCGCGTCGGCGTCGTGGGAAGCTGCCTGGCTGCGGCAGGGCTGGCGGTCGCCGGGATCGGACTGGCCGCACCCGCCCAAGCCAGCCAGGCACCCACGGATGCGGGACTGTGGAGCCAGGCACGCGTCGTCGGGCAGAGTGCCGTGGCGCCAAGCGCCGCTCAGACCATGACCACCAAGTTCCGCTGGGCGGATGGTTCTACGGTCAAGGCCACCGTGGTGAGCGGCAGTGGCGCCAAGGAGGTGGCCGGCGCGGACATCAGCAATCGCACGGTCGCCTGGACCAAGTGGGATCAGATGGTGGGCGTGCTCTCCGATGGCAGGGGAGTGGGGCTGAAGGACGGCAAGTTGCACTACGCGGATGCCAAGGGCCAGCTGCACCTCTTCAATAGCGGGTGGACACCCACCGTGGACGATGCCTGGCTTCAGGGCAACCGCGCCTACGGTGTGCGCTACAGCGCGGAGAAGGGCGGCGCGCAGTTCTTTGACCTGGGCTCTGTGGGCGGCAAGGTGAGCCAGGATGCGCCGTGGCTGCAGGGCGACACGCAGAATGGCTCGTACGCGGTCCATAGCGGGCGGGTGTACTGGACGCGCCTGGTGATGTCCGGCGGTGAGCCGGTGCGGGCCGAGGTGGTGTCGCGCTCCATGAAGGGCGGCGCGGTGCGCCTGGAGGCTAAGAGCGCCAGCGACCCCTCCATCGTGGATGGCGGCGTGGGCGTGGTGACCCACAAGAACGTGACCGGGGACTGGACCGGCGGCCCCGTGACGGGCGCCAAACTGCTGGGCGGCAAGAACCTGGTGAGCTACACGGGCACGTGGCCCAACGCCGGCGGCCCGGATGATGGCATGGCGGAGCTGATGCTCTCCGGGCACACGGTGGCCGTAGCCAACGTGGGCGGCAAGGGCACCATCATTATGGACACCAAGGCCAAGAAGGCCTGGTGGGTCAGCGCCCCGGGCAAGGCCCTGGCCATGCGACCCACCATCGGTAGCAACCGTGTGGTGTGGCCGTGGTTGGAGATGGGCAACCCCTCTGCCGTGGCGAACCGCCAAATCTCAGTGTTCGACGCCGGTAAGTTGCGCAAGCTGACAGCGAACGGCAACCCGCAGCAGGCCTTCACGAACGGCGGGGCTGTCGCCTACTCGGCGATCGCGCCGTCGGATGGCCGCGACTCGTTCGCGGCGATGCGGGTGCGGTAGTTCGCATCTTGGGGCGGAAAGGTTTGTTAGGTAGGTAAGCAGAGGGAGGCCACTCATCTAGCTGGATGAGTGGCCTCCCTACTGTGGCCAGGTCAGGCGCGGGCAGAACCGAGTGAGGGTAGCGCTCGCGGGCCCGTGCCGGAATTCGAAGCGAGCACTACGCGTCGTTGTCGGTTCTGGACCGGGCCAGCAACCACGCTGCAAGCTCGTCCGGAACAACGGAAAAGTACTGCTGACGAATCTGCCCGGACTTAGGGCCAGTGCCACCCACGAAAGGAAGAGCGTGGCCAACCATGCGTGCCCGCATTTCTCGAGGAACATCGGTGTAAGGAATGGGGAATGAGAACTCGCGCATGTCGAGTTTGACGACTTGCCCGTCCTCCGGGTCGCCATACGGCCGAAGGGCGGGCACAGCGCGTGCGATGACCGTGCTGGCACCTCGGAAATGGCCCTTGCTGTAGTTGAAAACCACGTCGCCGGGCTCTGCTTTTTGCAGCCGATCGTAAGCCGGGACGCGGTGCCCGTTCACATCGGTTCGTGGGGACCAAAGGATTGAAAGCTGGCGTTCGTGTTCCCATGACGTGTTCTGTGAAACTAGCCAATACCGCATGCGCGACCTCCTAGGGGCAAGCTAAACACCAAGTAGACGGATCTTTGCATGGAATCTGGCATAAAACTAGGAGGTTGCCTCACTTTCCGCAGGACCGAAGTAGTCGCGTAGCCTGCCGGGGCGTGAACCTTAATTTCGGACACGCGATGTGTGAATTTTGCCTCCCGGTCGCAATATCCGAGGCGGTCGCTAAGAAGGGATTGGGCGCCCCCCACCGATCACCGATTGGCAACGACGAGATTTGTCGTCGGTGGCCCGACGGAACCGCTTGCGATGTCCCGTCGGCGGATCTAGGAAGCCTTGGACGGCTGAGTGCTGTTCTAAAGTACCGTGTTCGCGCATTAGCGTCCGAGGCTCCGGTGGCTTCAGTCGACTGCGTCATGCCAAAACCTGACCTCGCTACCCGGCGTGGTCCTTAGTGGCCATAACGGGGCCGCCATCGGAGTGCTGGACTACTCTGACCATTGTGACACGCACCTGTAAGTGCCCTCGACAGCGTTCTGAACGAGATCGATCCGCCGATGGCCGACCATTACGCGGCTAAGCAATTTTCCGCAAGCAAGGTGAATTACGGAGTCCTACAAAGGGGGTTACCGTTGATCTATGGAAGGTAAATAATTTGTTAGAACAGCTATAGCACAATTCTGCGGCGGCAAAACCCGGGGCAGTCGGGCATAGAAAGGACTGTTCAGACTTGTCGAATGGGGGCGTGAGATTACGCCGCCGCAAGCGGATTCCCACCCAGTGGTGCTCGGGTATGATGCGTGCGACACACCGACGGCTGACCTAGTTGTAACCGAGCGCTCCTACCACGTTATCCGAGGTACGAAAAAGCGCCCCTTTCGCCCGGTCCCCAATTCGTGGGGCACAAAGGACTGCGGTCTGGGAAATCAACGGGGGAAGTTTCAGCGATTCCCCTCGCCAGGCGGGTGGCGCATCAAATCGGGCCTACGACAGCGATCGGGCAGCCTCCATCGAGCTTCTTAACCTTTGCGCGCCAGGGGCCTCCTGGTAATCGGCGGCGATCTGGAAACGATTCACGAGCTAGATTCACCACCGAAATATTTGGCGTCCTCTGTCAGGGAGTCGGGTTCTTGGGCCAGCAAATGGGCCTCCTGTTTGGTGGCAGTGCGTCTCCCCCGAACCGGAAGACCTTCGCCGGCTGAAGCGCAGCGGCGCCTCGTGACGCTTTGGACGGCTTCGCGGTGGCTGTCCGAGTCACGCGACTGTAGCTGACCACCCAGATCCTCAACGCCGCCTTGGTGAGCCCGCGAGAGTTGATAGGCACTTGGCCAACTAGTTCGAGCTGTGTACTCGTCCCAATCGACCGCCGGGCCATGATCAGGCATGGAGATGTGGAGGTCTCAGACGTCCAAGTGATGTGCAGCGCCCGTTCAATTCCTCGCCCGGTCAGCGTCAGCTCCTTGGCCACGCTCGCCAGGGTCCTTCGCGCCTCTCCGCGCCGGCCAAGGTCCGGGGAACGCAGCACAGCTCCATGGATCCGGGGAACGCAGCACAGCCCCATGGATCCGGGCGTTCCGCCTCCACCGTGTATGGCCTAACGCTCCGCTTGCCTGGCTCTGGCCGACTCCACCCGGGCGCAGACGTCTGCAGGGGCTCCCCTCCTTGTGTGCGAACCATCGCCGCCACCTCGACCTCTGGGACGGTGATGCGCAGATCCATACGAGTCATGAGCGGGCCTGAGGGCCCCGCTCAATGCCGACGCCGCACAACGGCGTTGCCCCGCAAGGTCGGCTCTTCTTGGCGCGCGGGCAGCGGTTAGCTGTGTTCACGAGTTTGAACCTCGCGGGGTACCCTGCTGAGTCCGCAGCACGGTACGTGGTCAGCGTCCCGAACACCAGCGGCTCTCAAAGGGATTTGAGGTGCGCGAAGCGAATTCGAAGGGCTCGGCTAGCAAATAAAAGTGCACGACTCTTGTTTGTGTAGCACGACTGATCTGAGCGACGCCAGAAGCGTCAGACGCTGACTCTCCACACCAGGGACTGCCAGCGTTTCGTGTCAAAAGCTGCTGGCGTCACGAGTGTTGTAGAGACCTTATTGGGCATGGTCAAAAATTCTTGGGCTTCCTTGTCGATGATTGTAATAGGCACGCCCGCCGCGACAAGTGGAAAAGAGCGCTTTCGAGGATCCTTGGTAGCCCGCGGCCGCTCCAGAAGTCCCCGACTGCCTCGTTGTTCTGTTGCCAACGGAGGTACAAGAAGTAGCTTACGTAACTCAGCATTCCCGCCGGCAAGGATAAAGAGGCACTCCGTTGACGGTTCTGACTGTTTCACGAGTGCTAATCGAATTACGTCCAGCAAAACTCGCTTCGCGCTGGCGTGTGAGGAGCCCGCCCACTTGACTTCCGCGCACACGCTAGGGGCCGTCCCGTCGCGGCTTTGGATGTAGAAATCGAGCTCGGGGTGTCGCCCACGCTCCGGGTCTTTCCGTGCGATCGCACTGTGTGCGAAATTTGCGTGGACGCGCATCATTTTCGGGTCGATATTCGCGGAGATGACCTCGTTCACTACGCCGTGCAAGTGATACTCGCCGAACGAATGACCCCTATTGCACGCGTAGTCGAAATCAAGGCGAGCCAATAGCCCGTCGGTGAGCTTGCGGCCAAGCGTTGAGTTCATAGCGTGAGTCAAGCACACAAGGAGCCCGCTGAAAAGAATTACCTTTTCTCGACACAGCTGGAAGAACTGCGTGTTTGAGTCCAACAATCCGGCCCTTTGGGCCTCCGGTGGGGGTGAAGCGCGCCGTGTGATGGTTGGCGTGTAGGAGGCGAGGCCTACGAGGATCAGAAGAGCTAACTCTCAGATCGACTCCGAGGACTTCGAAGTGTCTCACCACAGTTCGGGGTGTGTTGACGCGCGCCCCGTGGCTTGCCCGTGTTCCCGCTGCGACCTTTTGCTCGGCATCGAGGGGTGCATGTCGAGGAGGTCGAGCGCCGTGAAGGGGAGCTGGTCATGGTGGTCTCGACTCCGTTGATGCCGACGGGCTGCCCGAGCTGGGAGGTGATCGCGGTCGGTCGTGGCAGGTGCCGCCGCGTGCCTCACGACGTACCGGGGGGCTACCCGGGGTCGCGCGAACTGGCGGCCGCGTGTCTGGCGATGCGATGAGCCACTCTGCGCGAAGAAGACGTTCGTCAATCAGTTGCCGTCGCTGGTCGAGCGCCGATGAGGAGTCCCGCTTCAAGCAAGTCACCACTCTCGGCGTCTATGAGCACATGTGGCACTACGGCTGCCCCCGCAAGCGTGGGCAGAAAGAGCAGACTGGGATGGTGGACCCTACCCGCGCCAAGCACGGAATGACGCGGCGCAGACTGCTGGATCTCCTCCTCGACCGGTCCAGGAATGCCTACGCGACTTAGCTAGACGAGCGCGGCCCAGCGATTCGTGTCGGGGTACAGATCGCGGCGTTGGACCCGTTGGCCGGATACAACACCGCGATCGATGACCAGCTCGGAGATGTCGTGGCGGTGCTGAATGGTCTCCGCTTTCTCAAGCCCGGCACAGCCACCGTCGATGAGGTTCGCCCCCGCGTCGCCCGCAGCCTCCGCAACCGACTACGCATGCTCCTCGCCGCCGGGGACCTCACACCATGACGCACAGAATGCCCGAGGATCTAGATAACCGGGGTATGCGCTGGGAGCGTCAAGGTGATGATGTGTCGTTGGTGACAGCAAAAATTCTGTCGGCCAGAAGGGCAAGGTTTTGTTCTGGCGCGGGCATCGGGATTTTAAGATTTGCAAAGAGAATCATTTTCTCTTATAGTCGGGTGTAGCAATCGGAAATATAGTTGGAGTTTATAGTCGTTTGCAGTTGGATTGCCCCTCATTAAGGGGCGTTAATCTACATCATAAGTGACGCGCAGGCTTGCAATACGCTCATTCTATTGCTCACACTGACCACCGAATCTCTGGATTGAAGGTGGTTTCCGACAAGGAGTTGCGTCGAGCCAGGAAGTTGCGTTTCCGAGATTGGCGATGCGTGGCGGCGTGCTCCTCCGGAGCCTGGGCATCCTGAAGTGGAAGTCTTAAATCCGGTTGTGGCGGAGTTGTAAACTTCGCTCGGCGGGTTGCTAAACGGTCATAACTAATTTTCGCGATTCATTGGTATGGTCGAGTTGTGCCAGTGTAAAGTGTCGCATTTGCCGTTCCGCCTGCGGAAAATGTCCATTCTACTGACCGAAACCCGCTCGAGGGTGCATCCACTAGCGGTCTGGTGCCCTGTTGCTGACCAAAGAGCTGAAAGCAAGTCGAACCTACAACCTGTCCTTTCCGCAAAGAAACTAGAATGGGCGAAGGTCCTATTTGCTCCAAGCGCAGAAACAGCCGTTTGCGTTTGTTGTGTGTTAATGCGATCGTGCGTGGAGGTACTGCAGTGCGTCCTGTTGGATGTCTGCGGCAGTTTCTCTTCGTTCCTCGAACTTGTGCGCCCATGTACGCCCAGGGTGGACGGTATCCCAGCGTGGACGAACGCCCTTCTCGCGACCTTTCCCTGGGTTATGATTTCCCAGACCGTCGACAATCACGTTCCATACAGGCCTGTGGATGCGAATCGCCACAACCTCAGCTAAAGGGATCCAGGTGGGCGAAATAGCGAGTGCACGGACCTGGAAGTCAGTCACTTCGAGATTCGTTGCCTGCAGGATCGATTTCCGGTGATTGCCGATGCGGTCGTACAGCTTCGCCCCAACCGGTTTGCTTGCCTGCCTTGGATCGCCTTTCCTGGCATTTTCCGTTTCCGCTTTCCCTATGTAGATCGCCCAAGACCCTGGAACTTCGCGGTTAGCTTCTGCCAATGGTGAATACGCGGCGTGATTGCCCGTGTAATAGAGCGCGTAGACGCCTGCGCCTTCGAACCGCGGGATGGACCCCAAGTCCTGTACCGGCTGCTCGTCCAACGCCCGAGCGATAGACGCCCCCAGATTCTCGTAGTCCAAGGGATCGAAATAATCGGTCATATCATCAATTCTGTAGCTCGGTGCCGCTGGATGGAGTCTGCAACTTCGTGCTTCGCCGCGTCCAGTTCTAGGTGCTCGACCACGCTTCCCATCACAGTTTCGGCGAGCTTAACAGGGACGGCATTACCAAGCTGGCGCATTGCCTCGCTCCAGGCTCCGTGCAGTGCATAGCGATCCGGAAACGTCTGAAGTCGTGCAGCCTCGCGGGTGGAATAGTACCGGACAGTGCCATCCGGATTTCGTAGCATGTTCTCACCACCTGGTACACCATGCACGCCAGCCTTCAGCGCTTTACTGGGCTCGTCGAGAGGAGAGCCAGTATGGCCGGGGTAGGTTTTAGCGCCTGGCTGGAAACGGTGGTCCAACCAACCTGGTGCCGTTTTGGTTTTTCCAGGGAATGGCATGTCCTGGAGAGCATCACGCACCGTAACCCACGGCAGCAGCCCATCGTCATTTTTTTGTCCTGTGCGAACAGAGATCTGATCGCTCTCAAGGACGCCATGGCGATCCCAGTAGTGTCCCTGTGTCTGTTCGCTCAACAGGGCAGACGCTGAATGTGTTGCATTTGGGAAATGCCAGTCGGCATCCACATCGGAACGAAAACCCACCATGAAAACCCGATGCCTGTGCTGCGGGACTCCATAATCAGCGGCGTCCACAATGTTGGTGAGAAGTCGGTAACTTAGATCGCCACGAACTGAGCTGTGCTCCCGCTGAAGTCGTTTGTGGTGGTCGACCCACGATTCATTTCCGCGTGACTGGAGTTCAGGGTGTTGGAGGCGAAGCTTGATGTATTCAAAGTATTCTGAGAAGGAGCTGCGTGTTAAACCTTTCACGTTCTCGACCACGAAGGCCCGCGGTCGGAGTTGTTCAATCACCGACGTTGTGGCCGGGAACATATCCCTTGGATCGTCGGCACTGCGAGCACTTCCGCCGAGGGAGAATGGTTGACATGGAGGCCCACCCGCGACAATGTCAACGCTCTGCGCGTCAGGAACCTCGGCCCAGTTGATGTCCCGCACGTCGCCTTCGATGACGTTAAGTCCTCGAACTAGAGGGTAGTCTCGCGCAGCATTTTCGCGCATCGTGGTGGAGGCCCAATGATCCCACTCGGCGGCCGCGACATGCTCCACTCCTGCCAAGGCGGATCCAAGAAGTAGCCCACCGCCGCCTGCAAATAGCTCAACTCCGCGCACGGGCATGGCGCGTCTCCTGACTGTTGCACGGTGGAAAGAACATGGGAGTCAGCTTAGTCCAGGTCAGGACACTGACGGGCAATCTGTGCAGGCACCTCAGAGCCCTAAAAAGGCGTCGGTCTGCCAGTCCCATGCCTTATGTACGTGATGTCCCGTGCTCCCGTGCTCCCGTGCTCCCGTGCTCCCGTGCTCCCGTGCTCCCGTGCTCCCGTGCTCCCGTGCACTGCGGGGCAATGCCGCCGACTTGGAATCGCTCGACGCCAAGGGATCGCTGAACGGCCTCGGGTCACCGTGGCCAGCTAGCCAGGCCGTCGGGACTCCGTCACGAGAGGATGTAGGCGGCCGGGATGCTGAGCACGATGGTGCTACCGACGACGACGCAGCCACAGGCGCGGAAGAGCGCCTTGGGCGGGCGGCCGGCCTTCAACGCAGTTGCGCTGTCCGTTTCGATGTTCGCCAGTGTGTCTACCGCCTCCGGGGCTGGCCGTAACTCCGCCAACCGTGAGCGCCGTACAGCCTCCGTCATGATGCAGCCCTTGGGGAGGGCCTCGTTTTCGTCGGCGCTGACGAGGGTCAGTTGCTCAATGTCTTGGGTCAGAGCCAAGGGAGCCTCAGAAGCTTTCGCATCCGCCCGCAGCTGCGCAGCGGCCCCCGTCAGCGGATGAGGACGAGCAGGAGGATCCCCAGCGCGATCACTCCGCCAGCTCCGGCCAGGAGCCAGGCGGCGAACAGCAGCGTGCGCCGCGGCTCGGGAGTCTGGGACTGCTCGAGATCCTGCTCAATGTTCTGCAGTGAGTGCACCGCGTTGAGGTCCGCGCGCAGAACGCTCAGCCCATAACGCAGCTGCTCCAGGGGCACCACCCGGCCGGGTGGCTGCGCCATCTGGTCCACACCATGGGCCCGGCCGAGAGCGGCGATCTCCTCAGTGAGGCGCTGCTGCTGGCTCTGGGGTTCTTGCACGGAGGCGGACGTCGCCATGGCGTCAGACCACAGCTGGGCCAGCTGCTGGCGCACCACGTGCCCCAGCGGAATCTGCGCGTTCACCGACGCACTCCCAGGATGGCCACCAGAATGAAGATGAGGCAACTGACGAGGTTCAAAACGGTGGGCACCGCATCGCTGAATTGGTCAAGCATGCCCAAAAAGGGGACGTAGGCAAAGAGCCACAGGAGGGATAGGCCGCCGGCGATGATGCCGATGATCCGTGCCCACATGGGCGTGGTGGCGGCCAACACCGCGATGGAGAGGATCACCACCGCGTGCGGGAAGACGACGGTTCGGAAAACGCCCTCCAACGCATACTCCAGCCCACGGCTCTGGAGCCCGGCCAGTTCCAGGCCGGTCAGGGTGACGTGGGCGGCCCCGAAGCCGCACAGCGCACCAACGAAGGTCAGCAGCACGGTCAACAGGGTGAGGAAGGGGCGGGGGCGTGCCCCTCTGCGGCGCAGCCTTCCCTGAAGATGCGCCAGCGCCCGCTCCGCACGCAAGCGTTCTTCGCCGCTCAGCGACGACGGATGGGTCTGCACCCACCTGTGGAGCGCGGCACCATGGAACGGGCCCAACTGCTCGTCGCCCAGCTGCACGCTCACCGGGGGAGGGCCCCAGGCTGGATATGTCATGTTTCCCCCAAAGAAGAAGAGCAGTCACGGGCGGTCAAGCGAGGTGGCAAGTCATCCGTCGTGACGCTACCGCGCCCTGACCGCCCGCTCCGCCAACTCACCCAACCCAGCGGCGTCGAGCCCCGGCCAACCGTGCAACACGGCGATCCACTCAGCCGGCAGAGCCGACGCCCCGTGCACCGCCCCCGCCAACCCGCCCGCGATCGCCGCGACCGTGTCCGTATCCAGCCCGCCGCGCACCGCGCGTTCCAGCGTGTCCACCAAGCCGGCACCGTGCGTGATGGCGCTCCACGCGCCCTGCAGCGCCTCCACCACCCAGCCGTTGCGCTCAAAGTCCCGCGGCTGGCGCACCTGCGCCACGTCAAGTATCTGCGCCCAGAACGCCGCCCTGTCATCCGCCAGCCACCGCAGCTGCCCCCGCAGATTCAGCTCGCCAGTGAGCACCGCGTGGCGGATCGCCAGGCACCAGATGGCGCACGCCTCCCCGGCGCTCTCATCGGCATGCGTCAACGCAGAAACGGAGAGCGCAGCGGCGGCCAGCTCCGCCTCGCGCCCGGCGCCCAGGTAGCCCAGCGCCACGGGCGCCGTGCGCATCAGCGACCCGTTGCCTGCGCTGCGACCCGTGCGCTCATGCAGCCGGATGGCCGCGGCGCGGGCGCCCCGCGCGGTGGGGGTGTGCGCGTCCGTCAGCACGCCCCGCGTCTGCGCGCCAACATCCGGCGCGGTCCGCGCCCAGCCGATCCACGCGGTCACGATCGCATCCAACGTGGCCTCATCCTCCAGCCGGTGCCCCGCGGCCAGCTCGCGCGCCATCGGCACCAACATGGACGTGTCATCCGTCCACTCGCCGGACTCCCAATCAAAGGCGCCGCCGCCCTTCATGAACACGGCCTCGCCCTCATCCAGCGGCGGCCCAAACTCGTAACCGGCACCCAGCGCGTCGCCAGCGGCGGTCGCCAGGAGCGCGCCACGGGCGCGGTCCAGCTGGGCGGGGGAGAGGTCAGGGGAAGGAACCGGGGAAGGCGCACTGCCCGACGCCGTGGGGTGCGGTACCGCGGAGGGGTTGGGGTTGGGCTGGTGCATGGCTTCTCCATCCGGTGCTGGCGGCTTGGCACCACCTTAGTGGTGAGCCGGGTCACTGGGCGCGCTCGCCGGATAGGCGGCTCCCTCGGGGGCCCGCAGGGGGATGGCGGCTCGGCGCAGATCAGCCCGCAAGCCCACGCCCCGCCGCCGCAGCGCCCGGTACGGTTAAACGGTGATCCTCCTGCTCCTTGGCCTGGTCCTGGCCGCCCTGTACTTCTGGATGCGCCGCTCCGACCGCCGCCGCCTCAGCAACGGCTTTGTCCTGGTGGCGGCCGCCCTCCTGGTGCTGCTCGGCGTAGCTGACCTGCTCTCCAGGTTCTGGCCGTGGACTAGTTACATCTGGCTCTTCCTGATCCTGCTGATGCCCTTTGCCGTGATGGTGCTGGGCTTTTATCTGATCCGCAACGGCGTCACCATGTGGCGGCGGGAGGGGCGCAGCCTGGGCAACATGCTCTCCCTGGTGGCCGGGGTGTTGGTGTTTGCCCTGCCCGTCATCGCCGTGGCCCTGGTCCGGACCACCAACCCCGTGGCCCTTGGCCTGGCCTTCCTCCTCTTCTTTGTGAGCTCCTACGTGGGCGGCGTCTTTGTGGTCTTCCTGGTGTATGCGCTGGCGTACGCGCGCATGGAGCCGCGCTTTGAGCCGGACGCCGTGGTGATCCTTGGTTCGCGCCTCATTGGCGGCAAGGTCCCGCCGCTGCTGCGCGCCCGCCTGGACCGCGCCGTTCAGATCTACGGGGAAACAGATCCCAAGCCGCTCATGATCCCCTCCGGCGGGCAGGGCGCGGACGAGACCCGCCCGGAGGGCGCGGCCATGGCGGAGTACCTGGTGCAGGCCGGCATCCCGGAGGGGGATGTGCTGCCAGAGAACCACGCTGTCAACACGGCGCAGAACCTGCGCCTGGCCCGGGACATCCAGCTGCAGGCCGGGCGTACGGGCCCGCTGGTGGCGGTCACCAACGACTATCACGTGCTGCGCAGCGCCCTGATCGGTCGCAAGCTGGACCTTGACGCGGAGGTGCAGGGCGCCCGCACGGCCAGCTACTACCGGCCCAGTGCTTTTTTGCGAGAGTTTGTGGCTGTGCTCTCCGAGCACAAGGTCCTCAACGCCCTGGCCTGCCTGCCCTTCCTTGGCATCTCCATCCTCGTGATGCTGTACGCGTTCAGCGCGCAGTAGCGGCCGGGGCGCCGCTCAGCCACGGCCAGGAGTCACCTCCGCGCGCGTGACTTGTGCCACCGCGTATTTACACCAGTGTCACACCGTGAGATTTCTTCAGACACACACCCGGGCCCACTATTCTGTGAGCCACCTGTGCAATAGCGTGTGTTCTATGTCTCGTTCACAACACCCCTCGAGGGTGAGGCGACTGCTTGCGCTCTCTACGACCGCCGCCGTCGCTTCCCTGACCCTCGCACTGGGCTGCACCGTCCCAGCCCAGGCCACGTCCGCCCCTGTCTCCCAAGACAGCCAGGCCTCCGCCCCCGCCCTGACTGATCAGTCGGCAGCGCTCCCGGGCACCTCATCCACTCAGGCCATCGCAGACGCCACGCTGGAGCTGCCCAAGGGCGCCACCGTGGTCTCCTCCGCGAACCTGAGCATCCCGGTGACCTTCACGACCACCCCCAACACCCCGATCAAGCTCAAGCTGGTGCGCGTCACCGATCAGTCGGAGGTGGCCGGCGCCCAGGTGAGCGCCACGGCCGGCGCCGACGGCAAGGGCACCGCGGACGTTCCCGCCAAGTCCGTTGAGGCAGGCAAGTACAAGATTGTGGATGAGGGCGGGCTCAAGCAGTCCGGCGCCATCACGGTCACCGCCCCGGCCGCGCCGGGTACGGAAGCCAGCCCCGCGCCGTCGAACAGCGCACCTGCCACGGCAGCGCCGTCCACCACCGCGCCCGCGCAGGACAAGGCGGCGGCAGAGAAGAAGGCCGCAGAGGCCAAGAAGGAAGCCAAGAAGGACGAGCGCGCGGACGGGCTGGATAAGTACTACCCCCAGCTCGCCAAGGACCTCTTCGACAAGGACGGCAACGGCACCTACAAGGTCACCGGCCCGACGGCGGGCGGCAAGTCCGCGGGCATCGTCCCCAAGGGACTGGGCAGCTACTACTCCCAGAAGGTGGACTTCAGCTCCGCGAACTGCGTGGCCCTGGGTTACGGCGCCTACGCCAAGAAGTATGAGCCGACCCTGAAGCGCCCCCTCGAGTGCGGCTACATGATTGCCCCGATCGATTCCAAGAAGCCCAGCACGGGCGATGTGGCGATCGGCGTGATGCGCATCAAGGCCAGCGGCAAGTCCAAGGGCTCCGTCATGTGGAACCCGGGCGGCCCGGGTGCCTCCGGCATGACGCTGGCCCTGGTCGGCGCCCTGTACCAGCCTGAGCTGGCCAAGGATTTTGACATGATCGGCTTTGACCCCCGCGGCACCGGCAGCTCCATGCCGTTCTCGCAGTGCTCCACCGATGAGCAGCTGGACCTTGACCGCGCCACCAACTCCTGGGGCAAGCCCCTGGACGCGGCGGAGAAGGAGCAGGCGGACATCACCAAGCGCTTCGCCAAGGACTGCTTCGAGAACACCGGTAAGGCCTTTGGCCTGAACGGCGGCGCACGCAACACCCTTATGAAGCACCTGGGCACCTGGGACGCCGTCGGCGACCTGGACATGCTCCGCTCCGTGGTGGGAGACAAGAAGCTCTCCTACGTGGGTTACTCCTACGGAACGCGCCTGGGCTATGTCTACGCGCAGAAGTTCCAGGCCAGCGCCGGTCGCCTGGTGCTAGATGGCGTGGTTGATCCGGGAGACGCCAAGGCCGCCGCGGCCCTGAAGTCCCTCAACGCCTCCTCCAACCGCTACCAGGATCTCAACGGCAAGCCGGTTCCCGCGGCCAAGGCAGGCGCCAAGGCCGCCGACTCTGAGGTGAACTCTGAGGAGCAGGACAACATCGCCCAGGGTGCCGGCTTCCAGGACACCTTTGAGCAGTTCGCCAAGGATTGCGCGGCCAAGGGCCCCGCTGACCCGGCCAAGCAGAAGACCTACGGCGAACTGTGGCCAAAACTGTTTGCCAAGGATGGCTCCTTTGAGGGAGACACCCAGCTGCAGGGAACCAAGTTTGAGTGCGCCCTTGGCCAGAGCCAGGACCCCAAGGTCCTCTCCACCAACAGCGCCAAGCTGCTGCAGACCCTGGAAACGGGCGGCGTGAATGAGGGGCTCCCGACCGCGTATGAGCGCAATCTGAGCTTCGGCGACGCCCGCACCGGCTTCTTCCAGGCCCTGTACTCCGAGGATCTCTGGGGCACGCTGAACGTGGGCCTGGCGGACCTGAAAGCGGGCGCGGATGGCACCGTGATGATGAGCCTGGCGGATCAGTACAACGACCGCGATCCGCAGACGGGGCACTACGCGCCCATGCTGCAGGCCTTCACCAACATCCGTTGCACGGACGCCAACAACTCGGCCAACCCGGCCCCTGACGCGCACCTGCGCAAGCTGGCCAAGCTCTACGATGAGGCAGCTCCGTTCCAGGCCGCAAGCCAGGCCCTGGGAACCCCGGACTACTGCCAGTTCTGGAACTTCACCGGCACCCTGCCCCAGGCAGAGAAGCTGACCAAGGTCCCCAACGTCCTGGTGGTCTCCACCAGCCACGACCCGGCGACCCCGTATGCGGCCGGCCCCAAGCTGGCCCGCATGATTGATGGCACGCTGCTCAGCGTCTCCGGTGCCTCGCACACCTCCTACAACGCGGAGATCAAGTGCGTTGATGACACGGTGAACAACTTCCTGACCTCCGGCGTGGTGCCCAAGGACGGGGACTTTGGCGACAAGCTGAAGACCCCGGACACCACCAAGGATGATCGCGGCAACACGGTCACCTTCCCGAATCTGTGCAAGGTCAAGACCTTCCGCGACTCGGACTTCGTCACCAGCACCACCAAGGCCAAGGCCAAGGACAAGGTCGGCTTTGCCGTGCTGCACCGCGACTCGGAGGCCAAGTACACGGTCTCCCTGACCACGGGCTCCGGCAAGGGCGCCGCGGTCAAGGCCGTGGTCAACGCTCAGGTGGCAGGCATGACCACGGATAACGGCGGCAACCACGCCGGCGTCTTCCAGGTTCCCGCCAAGACGGCACCGGGTCAGTACATGGTGGTCCTCAAGGACGCCCGCGGTGCCTTTGTGGCTTCCCGCCCGCTGACGGTCCAGAAGACCGCAGTGCCGAGCAAGCCCAAGCCCCCGGTGGTGCACAAGCCCAAGCCCAAGCCCAAGCCGGTAGCGCAGAACTCCGGAGAGAACCTCTCCAACACCGGTTCTGACTCCGCTGGCTGGATCTTTGGCGGCGCCGCGGCCATCCTGGTCGGCGCAGGCGCCTTGCTGGTGGCTCGCCGCCGCAAGGGAGAGCAGAACTAAGCAGGACAAGGTGAGCCGCGGTCCTGAGCCACACGGCTAGGGACCCAGGCTCGGCAGCGGCCCCCTCACGGAAATGCCCGTGAGGGGGCCGCTGTGTGTCCGGACTATCCTTGGACTGCTTCACCCCGCACGTCTTTTATGCCTCATCCCCTCTCAGCCCTCACTAGGAGACCCCGTGCCACAGCCCGTGCCGCCGCGCGCCAGGCAGCGCCGCGCTGGGTTGAGCCGGTCGCGGGCTGGGTATCGGGCGCGGTCGCGGTCCCGGGCTGGGCTGGCGGTGGCGCTGCTGAGCGCAGCCATGCTGCTGCTCTCTGCCTGCACCGCCGGCTACACAGCGCGCGACGACGCGGGGGCGGCTCCGGCGGGATCCCTCACCGTGGCGCTGACGGCGGCACCAAGCAACCTCGACTTCACCACCACCTCCGGCGCCGCCATTCCGCAGGCGCTGATGGGCAATGTGTACCAGGGGCTGGTCGCCGTGAATGAGGACGGCAAGCTGGTGCCGCAACTGGCCAGCGGGTGGCAGGTGGATTCCTCCCGCACCGTGTACACCTTTGAGCTCCAGCCCGGCGTGACCTTCTCCAATGGCGATCCGTTCAACGCGGAATCGGTCAAATTTTCCGTGGAACGCGTCAAGAGTGCGGCATGGAGCAACGGCCTCAAGTCCGGGATGGACGTGGTCAAGGCGGTGGAGGTGCGCGGCGAGCACACCGTGGCCATCACCCTCAGCCGCCCGTCGCAGTCGTGGTTGTGGACCATGGCGACGCTGGTGGGGGCCCAATTCACGCCGAACGGCACGGCCAAGCTCGCCACCCAGGCGGTGGGTACGGGGCCCTTCACCGTCACGAGTTGGAAGCCCGGCCAAAGCCTGACGCTGACCCGGCGGGAGCACTACTGGGGCCAGCCCGCCGCCGCGCCGCAGATCGCGCTGCGCTACTACGCTGACCCCACCACCGCCACCAATGCGCTGCGCGCCGGCGCCGTGGACGTGGTGGCCGGGATGCAGGCCCCGGACCTGCTGCCCGGCTTCCAGAAGGATGCGGGTTTTAAGGTCACCGAGGGCACCACCACCGGCGAAGTGGTGATGTCCATGAACAACCAGAAGGCGCCGCTCAACGACGTGCGGGTGCGGCGGGCGGTGCTGCATGCGGTGAACCGAAAGGCCGTGTTGGACTCGGCCTGGGCCGGGCGGGGGAGCCTGATCGGTGCACCTGTGCCGCCCACGGATCCGTATTACGAGGACCTGAACAACGCCTATCCCCACGATCCGGCCAAGGCCAGGGAGCTCCTGAAGCAGGCCGGGGTTGACGGGTCCACCATTACCTTCTCCGTGCCGGATCTGCCGTACGCGGTCGCCGCGGCGCAAGTGGTGGTCTCTGACCTGAAGAAGGTGGGACTGAACGTCAAAATCAAGCAGCAGGAATTCCCCGCGGTATGGCTTGACCAGGTGCTGACCAAACACGACTATCAGCTTTCCGTGATTGCCCATGTGGAGCCGCGAGACCTGCTTTCCCTGCTCTCCAAGGGGTATTACCTGGGCTATGACTCGTCCCGGATCAGCGAGCTCGCCGCCCAAGCGGACGCCGGGGATGACGCCAGCTACGCCGCAAACATGAAGAAGGTGGTGCGCCGCGCCGTGGTGGATGACGCGGTGGCGGACACCCTGTTCCTGTTGCCCAACCTCAACGTGATGCGCGCGGATGTGAGCGGGATGCCCGTCAACGCGCCCACCACCGCGCTGGATCTGACGCGGCTGACCAAAACGGGGCAGCAGGGCGACGCCGCGCGCTCCGGTGACGCGGCGGCGTCGGGCAACTCCGCGCGGTCTGAGCGCGCCGCGCGCTCTGGTGATGCCGCGCGCTTTGGTGACGATGCGGCGTCGGGCAACCCAGCGTCGTCGGGCGGTGAGGGCGCCTGATGCGCACGCCTCTCCTGCTGGTGGCGCGCACGCTCGTGACGCTGTGCGCCGCGTCCGTGCTGATTTTTGTGCTGCTGCGCCTGGTGCCCGGCGACCCGGCGCAGGTGGCGCTCGGCGTGGATGCCACGCCTGAGCTGGTCCAGGCCACGCGCGAGCGGTTTGGGCTGGACCGGCCGCTGGTGGTGCAGTACCTCGAGTGGATGGGCGGGCTGCTGACCGGTCACTTTGGGACCAGTTTTGTCAGTGGCCAGGAGATGAGCGCCGTGGTGCTGGACCGGACGGCCGTGACGCTGTGGCTGGCGCTGCCGTCCATCGCGCTGGCGCTGCTGATCGCGACCGTGCTGGGGACGTGGGCCGCGCTGCGGCGCAGGTCGGTGGATGGCCTAGTCATCACCGTGGGGTCCCAAATGCTGATGGCCGTCCCGGGCTTTCTGGCCGGCGTGCTGCTGGTGCTGGGGCTGTCCCTTGGATTGGGCTGGCTGCCGCCCTCTGGCTGGGTGGTGCCGGCGGATGACCCCGCCGCGTTCCTGGCCCACCTGGTGCTGCCGGTGCTGGCGCTGACCGCCGTGCAGGCGGCGATTCTGACGCGGTATGTGAGGGAAGCGATGCTTGAGGTGATTGGCCAGGACTACATCGTGGAGGCCCGCTCTAAGGGGCTCACGCGGGGGCAGGCGCTGGTGCGGCACGGGCTGCGCAACGCCGCCGTGCCGGTGCTGACGGTGACCGGGGTGCAGCTCTCTGCCCTGCTGGTGGGGGCCGTGGTGATCGAGTCCGTGTTTGATGTGCCCGGTGTGGGGTCCCTGCTGGTGGAGGCCGTGGCCGGGCGAGACATGGTGAGCGTGCAGGGGATCGTGATGGTGCTGGTGCTCATCACCGTTGTACTCAATCTGTGTGTGGACCTGCTGCACACCGTCATTGACCCCAGGACACGCGCGTGAGGCGCCCCCAGGCGCGGCCAGCGGCCGCTGCGCCGGAGGCTCGGCGCGTGAGGCGCCCCCGCTCCCTCTCCCTGTGGCTGGGGATGGCGCTGAGCGCGCTGGTGGTGCTGACGGCGCTCGTGTCCCTGGTCTGGACCCCCTTTGATCCTGTGGCTGCGGACTCCAGCCAGCGGCTGCTCGGGACCACGGGTGAACACTGGCTCGGAACAGACAAGCTGGGCCGGGACGTGCTCTCCATCCTCATGGCTGGGTCCCAGGTGGCGCTGCTGGTGGGCTTTGTGGCCGTGGGGATCGCCCTGCTCATCGGCACGCCATTGGGGATCATGGCCGCGATGCGCCGCGGGTGGGTGGAGGAGCTGATCCTGCGCTTCTCCGACCTGCTGCTGGCGTTCCCGGCGCTGTTGCTGGCCATCGTCTTTGCCGCCGTCTTTGGCGCCGGCACCGTCTCCGCCATGATCGCGATTGGGCTGGGCTCGGTGCCCGGCTTTGCCCGCGTGGCCAGGGCGGCCACCTTGCGGATCATGCAGCAGGACTACATCGCCGCCGCCCGGATCACCGGGCTGAATTCCTGGGTCATTGGGGTCAAGCACGTGCTGCCCAATCTTGCCGGCTTGGTACTGGTGCAGTGCACCGTGACCTTTTCCCTGGCCGTGCTGGCGGAGGCGGCGCTGAGCTACCTGGGTCTGGGCACCCCCGCGCCGGATCCGTCGTGGGGGCGCATGCTGCACGAGTCCCAACAGTTCCTCTCCCTGCAACCCCTGCTGACGCTCTGGCCCGGCCTGGCCATCGCCATCACCGTGCTGGGCCTGAACCTCTTGGGGGACGGGCTGAGGGACCGGCTGGGAGCCGGGGATCCTCGGGGCTGAGTGCCTGGCGCCGCCGCTGGGTGTTTGCGCTTCTGGTGCCAGTGAATCCGGGACAGTTAGCACATGAGTCACCGGTTATTAGTTGCGAATGAATATCAGTTGCGCTAGTGTCCAATGAGTGGCAAGCGACCAATCAAAGGGACAACCGGAGGTATGGATGCACGGGGGATTACTACACCTTGAGGCTACGGAAGGGCGAGCGAAGGCCCGCTTCCTTCCATTCATAGGCCTAGCGCAACGGGCAGCCTAAACGGCGAATGACGTGCGCAGGATCAGGAACTGGCACGACAGCCGGGTTTGAATAACCCCTCCGTCAGTCTTTTGATTGATCGCCTGGCGAGGGCGGGCTACGCGAAAAGCGCAGTCCACAGACCCGATCGTCACCGACCGCAGTGTTGGCGACAGGCTCCGGGCAGACCCCGATCCTCGCAAGCGAGCTACCCGTCAACCGGGCAGGCCTCGCATCCACACAAATCTCAGCCGCGACACCAGTGGCTGGCATCATCATTTTCACCTAACAGAGGACAGAAAAATGGGCTTCATCGCTTGGATCGTCATTGGTTTCATTGGCGGCGCTATTGGCAAGGCCATCGTTGGCAAGGGCATGGGCTGGATCGCCACCCTCATCTGTGGCCTGATCGGCGGCGTCGTCGGTGGTTGGATCGTGGACGCCATGACCGGAGGCAAGGCCATGGAGAACTTCTTCTCCCTGTGGACCTGGCTCGCAGCCATCATCGGCTCCGTCATCGTCGTGTGGGTCTTCTCGCTGATCACCGGCAAGAGCCGCAAAAACGCCTGACCCACCGCCCCGTTCGCGGGGCAACGCCTCTCATCGAGGGGCACAGCCTCTACGCCAGAGGCACCAGCTAGCGGCGTGAGCGCCACCGCGTTCCACCGCCGGGGCGGGTCCACTAGGGCTCGCCCCCCAGCGTCTTCCAGCCGCCGCAGGCCCAGCCTGCGGCGGCTGATGACCGGCATTCCGCCGGGAAGCGATGGGCCGGGAAACCTGGCCCATTGATCACAGCAGAAGCAGTTCTACGACCGAAAGGGACCCGATCGTGGCAAACGCCAACGCCAATAACTCCAACAACAACCAGGGCAGCAGCCAGGGAAACAACGGCCAGGGCAACGCCCAGGCCAGCGGCCAGGGTCATGACGCCCAGGCTGCCACCCCCGCAAGCGCCCCGGCCAAGAACGGCTCCGGCAACCCCGTGAAGCTCACCGGGGAAGAGCTGGCGCGTATGGAGAAGGCTGAGAGCAAGCAGGAGGTCGTGGAGCGCGTGCCGGAGGGCCCGCTGCAGACCGAGCACGGCGATACCAGCATTGAGGACCGCGTGGTGGAGAAGATCGCAGAGATCGCCGCCCGCGAGGTTCCGGGCGTCTACGCCATGGGCACGTCCACGCAGCGCACCTTCAGCAACATCGCCGGCAAGATCTCCCGCAGCGCCACCGCCGGCCCGTCCGGCGTCAGCGTGAAGAAGGGCGTGGTGCAGGCATCGATCGACCTGACCATCGTGGTGGAGTACGGCTTCTCCATCGTTGAGGTCGCGGACGGCATCCGCGCCAACATCATTGATCGCGTGAGCCAGATGACCGGCCTGGACGTCGTTGAGGTCAACATCGACGTGTCAGACGTGCACCTGCCGAGCGAGGACGACGAGGAGAGCAACGATGACGCCGCCGCGCAACTTCGCTGAGTGGGGCTCTTCAGCGCCGGACGGCGATGAGCCGGGTCGGCCGGGCAAGGCTCCCGGAGCGTCCCTGTTCCGCAACGGGGCAACCCGTTGGGGTCTGCTGATTGGCTTGGTGGCCGGCCTGGTCATCGCCTTTGGCTCCTTCTGGCAGTTCCTGGTGGTGCTGCTGTTGACCGTGATTGGCGCAGCAGTGGGCTGGGTGCTGGAGAACCGGGTGGACCTGGGCGAGTTCCTGGCCAGCCGGCGCCGATGAGCGCGCCGGGGCGCACCGACCTGCCCGGACGCACCCATCTGCCGGTGGAGGTCATCTCCAAGATCGCCGGACAGGCGGCCCTCGAGGCCCGGGGAATTGGGGCAGGCGCCGGCGGCTTTTTGGGCATGGGATCCAAGGGCAACTTTGGGGCCCGCCCCCAGGCTAAGGCCGAGGTCTTTGGCCGGGCCGTGGTGCTGCGACTAGAACTCGGCGTGCGTTTCGGTGAGCCAATCGAATCCACGCTGAGCGCCGCGCGCACACACATCACCGAGCGCGTGGAGACCCTCACCGGCCTGAGCGTGCGCCAGGTGGACGTGAGCATCACCTGGGTGCATCAGGACAGGGAAGATCACAAGAAGAACAGCCACAAGGGGAAGGAACTGCGATGAGCAAAACATCTGGACGCCATCCCCGTCACTTCTTCTACCGCAGGCCCTCCCGGGTTGTCCCCAACGCCCTCGTGGCGCTGGTGCTGCTCGTGGCCGGCGGGCTGGTGAGCTGGGCCGCGATCGCGCGGCTGAGCACGGGCACGTGGCAGGAGCCCGTCGGCTCCTGGGTCACGGCCTTACGCTCCCTCCGCTGGCAGGACACGGCGGTTCTGTGGGCCGCCGGGGCACTGGCGCTGATCGGCGTCGTGCTGTTGCTTTGTGTCCTGGTTCCCGGGCGCAGGCACAACCAGCTGGTGACCCCCGCCCTGGCGGACGGTGCGGAGGAGACCCTCACGCTGGGGGCGCTTTCCGCGTATGTCGAGTCTGCTCTGCAGCAGGTCGACGGCGTTCACCAGGCCTCCGCGCGCAGCCGCGCCGGAGCCGTGCGGGCCAGCGTGCGCACCCCCTTGCGGGATCGTGACGCGCTGGGCAAGCAGGCCACCGCAGCGGCGCAGGCAGCCGTGGACCGGCTGCCGCTGGGCCGCCGCACCAAGGTGTCGGTGACCGTGGACGTGGAAGGGGAATCGGCATGATCGCAACGCATGGTGTGCGCCAGCGAGTCCTGCTGGTGGTGACGGCGGTGCTGCTTCTGGTGGTGGCCGCCGCCTTGGCGCTGCTCTCCCTTGGGCAGGCGCGCCCGCTCTGGAGCCAGGCTCCGGCCGCGGGGGACCTGGTGCTCGTGGATTCTCCGTGGGTCAATGGCTGGTCCATTGCGTTGGCCGTGGCCGGCGGACTGGGTGTGGTCCTGGGGCTGTGGTGGCTACTGTCGCTGCTGCCACGACGCGCCAAGCCCGTGGAATACCGCTTTGCCGATGGGTCGTCAGTGAGCCGGATGGACTCCGGGGTGCTGGCGCAGGAGCTTGAACGCAGCGCGCAGGACCAGGCGGGCATCGAGTCCGCTCGTGTGCGGCTGACCGGTTCGCGGGACAAGCCAGGGATGGTAGCCCGCTTCACGGTCCGTCCCGAAGAGGACTTTGAGGCGGTGCGTGAATCCCTCGTGACAGAGGTGATTCGCCCGGCCGAAGCCATGCTCGGCGCGCCCCTGACGCAGGTCAACGTGGAATACGTGGGGACCAGGCCGGACAAGGTCAAGCCCAACGCGGACCTAGAACTTAGTCCCGAGCGGGCCTGACCTGAGCTGACCTGAGGGGCTCTTGGGGTCCGGAAGCGGGCTTATCGACGAGAAGCGGGCTTGAACCCTGCTTGTCGGCGATAAGCCCGCTTCGTCGTTCCCGTTCCCGTCCGTTCGTCCGGTTCGTCCGCAGGCCGCCGCCCGACCCGACCGCCGTCCGTCCGCCGGCCGAGTCGGGGTGGCGACCAAGCGTCGTCGGGCAAGAAAGCGGGCTTATCGACGAGAAGCGGGCTTGAACCCTGCTTGATGTCGATAAGCCCGCTTCGTCGTCCCCGTTCCCGTCCGTTCGTCCGCAGGCCGCCGGCCGACCCGACCGCCGGCCGGGTCGGGGTGGCGACCCGGCGTCGTCGGGCAAGAAAGCGGGCTTATCGACGAGAAGCGGGCTTGAACCCTGCTTGTCGTCGATAAGCCCGCTTCGTCGTGCGTGGGAGGCTCCGGGGCTCGCCCGTCCCGACCGCCGTCCGTCCGCCGTTCGTCCGCCGGCCGGGTCGGGGTGGCGACCCGGCGGCGTCGGGCTCTTGGAATCCGGAAGCGGGCTTATCGACGAGAAGCGGGCTTGAACCCTGCTTGACGTCGATAAGCCTGCTTCGTCGTACGTGGGAGGGCCCTCGGGAGGCCCGCCCCGGCCTAGACGAACGCCGAGACACCCGTGAGCGCGCGGCCCACGATCAGCGAGTTGATGTTGTACGTGCCCTCGTAGGTGTAGATGATCTCAGCGTCGCCCCAGAGCTTGGAGGCGATGTGCCCGGGCTCGGTGACCAGGCCGTTGCCGCCGTGCAGATCGCGGTTGAGCGACGCCGCCTCGCGGACCAAGCGCGTGCACGTGGCCTTGGCCATGGCGGCCTGGGCCATCTTGAGCCGGCCGTCGTCCTGCAGCCGCGCCATCTGGATCATCATGCCCATGGCCGCGGTGGCGTTGCCGGCAATCCGGGCGATCTGCTCCTGGATGAGCTGGAACTTGGCCAGCGGCTTGCCAAACTGGACGCGCTGCGCGGCGTAGGAGCGGGCGTCGTCCAACACGGCATGACCAAGACCCACGGCCTGCCAGCCCACCCACGCCCGCGAATCAAGGAGCAGCTCGTTGGCCTTGTCGAAGCCATCGGATCCGGGCAGCCGGTCGCTTTCCGGAACGCGGACCTCGTCAAACGTCAGGTCCGCGTTCTGCATGATGCGCAGCCCGGCTTTGTTCTCAATCTTGGTGGCGGTGAAGCCGGGGGCGTCTCCGCGGACCAGGAAGGCCTTGATCACTCCGTCCGCCTCATCGCGCGCCCAGGTCAGCACCACGTCTGCGATGGTTCCGGCGCCGATCCAGCGCTTGGCGCCGTTCAGGATCCAGGTATCGCCCTCGCGGCGCGCGCTGGTGGCCACGCCGCCAGCCACGTCGGAGCCGTGATCCGGCTCGGTCAGGGCAAAGGAGCCCACGGCGTCGAACACCTCCAAGCGCGGCAGCCACTCGGCGCGCTGCGCGTCCGAGCCAAGGCGGTCAATCATGCCGACGATCAGCTCGTTGTGGATACCCACCAGCGCGCATAGAGAGACGTCCGCGCGGGCCACCACCGCGTACACCAGCCCCTTGAAAAGCCGGGAGGTGCCGTCCACCTGCACGCGGCCAAGGCCAAGGTCCCCGAGCGGCTTGAGCCACTGGAAGGGGAATTCCTCGCGGTTCCAGAACTCAACAGACTGCTGTGCCATGGTCTCTTGCAACACCCGGTCAATCTCAATCAGGCGCTCCAACTCCTCCGGGGGCAACAGCTCCGCCGCCCCCAGCAGGTCGCGGCTGCCCTCCGCCATGAGCCAGCTCGTGGGGTCATCCGCCGCGCCGGCCACACCGGTCTGGCGGGAACCCTTGGCGGGTGCGGTGCCTACGGGATGCGTGGCCGCACGGCCGGCTCCGTCCTTCCGGAAGGAATCCTTCGGGAGCGGGGTCTGGCTGGAGGTCATGAAATGGTCCTTCCGGAAAGAGGCCGGCCCGCCATGGATCTCATGGAACCGGCACTGAGGTGACGCAAATGTAGGATTCCCACAGAGTTGTTCAGCGCCTGGATGCGCCCGTCAGGGGCGTGGGTGTGCCCCAAGATGAAGGAGAGCCCGTGCAGGACCCCTTGCCACGCGACCCCATCGCAGAAGCCGCCCGTAACTGGGAGCGTCACGGCTGGGGTGAGGTGGCGGAGCCGATGGCCGCGGTCACGTCCATCATGCGCGCCCAGCAGATTCTGATTGGCCGCGCCGAACTGATCGTGAAGCGCTACGGCCTGACCTTTGCCCGCTTTGAGATGCTGCAGCTGCTCAGTTTTGCGCGCGGCACACAGATGCCCATGAACCGCGCCTCCCGCCTGCTGCAGGTGCACCCGACCTCCGTGACGAGCGCCGTTGACCGCTTGGAAAAGGATGGGCTGGTGCGGCGCACCGCGCATCCCACGGATGGGCGCACCGTGCTGCTTGTCCTCACGGAGGAGGGGCGCACGCTGGCCCGCGGCGCCGCCGAGTCCCTCAACGAGGAGCTCTTTGCTAAGACGGGATTCAGCGCGCGCGATGTGGCGAGTCTGAATCGCATCCTGGAGCGGTTCCGGCACAAGAGCGGAGATTTCGCGGCCCCCTTGGACTGATGCGCGGCTCAGGAGTGATCCGACTTCTCGCGAATCACGTTAATGATCCCGCTGAAATCGGTTCCAGCCCCGCCGTCCTCGTCGCGGAAGCGGCGGTAGATCTCCTCGGCATGCCGGCCCAGATCCGCCTGCGTCCCCGTCTGCTCAATGGCCGCGAGCGCCAGGCCAAGGTCCTTGGCCATGAGCGCCCCGGCAAAGCCCGGCTGATAATCACGATTGGCGGGGGAGGTGGGCACCGGCCCCGGCACAGGGCAATTGGTATTGAGTGCCCAGCACTGACCGGTCGCATTGGAGGCCACGTCAAAGAGCGCCTGGTGGGTGAGCCCCAGGCCCTCTCCCAGCACAAACGCCTCCGCAACAGCGATCTGACTGACCGCCAGAATCATGTTGTTGCAGACTTTGGCGGCCTGCCCCAGCCCATTGGCGCCGCAGTGCACAATCCGCCCGCCCATCACATCCAGGATGGGATACACGTCCGCAAAAACGTCCTCAGGGGCGCCCACCATGAACGCGAGCGAACCCGCTTCCGCACCCACCACGCCTCCCGAAACGGGGGCGTCTGCAGAGCGATGCCCGACGGCGTTGGCCAACTGAGCTGCCTGCTGCGCCTCCGCGACGGAGATAGTTGAGCAGTCCAACATCAGCGAACCTGGCTTGGCGGAGCTGAGCAGGCCGGGGGAGCCGTCCGCCCCGTCGGCGTAGGCGGAGAGCACGTGCTGGCCGGACGGGAGCATCGTCAGCACGATGTCCGCCTGCGCAGCCGCCGCCGCGCCTGACTCGGCGATCTCAGCGCCAGCCGCCCGAGCGGCGTCGAGCGCTGCCGGCATCAGATCAAAGCCGATCACGCGCACGCCGGCCCGTACCAGGTTGGCGGCCATGGGTGCGCCCATGTGGCCCAGGCCAACAAAGGCCACGGTGGTCTGATCCAGCGGCAGCGTGGTGGCGGTGGGGGCAGGAGTTGTGGCGGGGGTGGGTGTGGTGCTCATGGGGTCCTCCCGGGGATGGTGGGTGGTGAAGTGGCGCGTGACTAGGCGGGCGGAACCACGACGTCCACCGGGCTCAGGTCCAGCGGCACGTTGGGCAGGGGCGCCAGGTAGTGATCGGTGACCTTCGTGAGGTCCAGCTGCTCCAGGGTCGCGGGCTCCCACGCGGGGTTGCGGTCCTTGTCCACGACCTGCGCGCGGATGCCCTCGGCAAAGTCGTGTCCGCCCAAGAAGCGGTAGCCCGCGCGCCACTCGAGCTGCAGCGCCTGGGCCAGGTCGCCGTCCCCGCCGGCGCGCACCGCGGCCAGCGCCACGGCCACGGAAGTGGGGGATTTGGAACGGATCACGGCGGCTGCCGCAACGGCATCCGGGTGATCTGAGGCCTCCAGCGCCTGGACCACGGCCAGCGCGTGCGGCGCGGCATAGGCCGGCTCAATCCACTCGCTTGCGGCCTGCAACGTGGACTCGGGGTGTGGCACGGCCAGCGCCTCCAGCGCCTGCTCGGGAGCGGTGGTCTCCAGCGCCGAGAGCAGCTCCTCCAGGGAGGCGGCAGGCACGCAGTAGTCCGCCAGGCCCAGGTACAGCGCGTCCCCGGCGTCCAGATGCGCACCGGTCAACGCCGCGTGCGCACCGGCCGCGCCGGGGGCATGCCCCAACAAGTAGGTGCCGCCCACGTCCGGGCTGAAGCCGATCTGCGTCTCCGGCAGCCCAGAACGCGTGCGCTCCGTGACCACCCGGTGGCTGCCGTGCGCACTCACGCCAATCCCGCCGCCCAGCACCAGGCCGTCCATCAGCGCGATGTACGGCTTGGGATAGCGAGAAATCAGCAGGTTCAGTCGGTACTCGTCGCGCCAAAAACCCATGGTCTCGAACGGGGTTTCCGGGGTGCGATCTTCCCGCGTGATGTCCCGATAAATGGCGACAACATCGCCGCCGGCACACAGTCCGCGCTCGCCGCCGCCGCGAATCGCGACGCGTTCCACGGCCGGATCATGCGCCCACCGCACCAGCTGCGCCCACAGCAGCAGCACCATCTCATGCGTCAGCGCATTAACCGCGCGCGGGCGATTCAGGGTGATGAGGCCCAGGGCACCCCGCACCTCGAAATGGACCGGGGGTCCATTTCCGGAGGACGGCTGTTCCGCGCCGCGGCCAGTTCCGCTGCTCGACGGCGCCGCATCGCCTTCCGCCTTTGGCCGTGCGGCGTCGCCGCCAGCGTTCGACGGCGTCGCGTCGCCTTCCGCGCGCCGCTGGGAGGCGGCGCCGGCGCTGGGACCCTGCCCTGCGGCGTCGGGCACAGACTGGGCCTCCCCGCTCATCAGGAACCCTGCGGCATGACGAAGGATGCGCCCTCTGAGACGCCCTCCGGCCAGCGCGTGGTGACCGTCTTGGTGCGCGTGTAGAAGCGGAACGCGTCCGGGCCGTGCTGGTTCAGGTCGCCGAATCCGGAGGCCTTCCAGCCGCCGAACGTGTAATACGCGATGGGGACCGGGATGGGGATGTTGATGCCCACCATGCCCACCTCCACGCGGGTGGCGAACTCGCGGCCCGCGGCGCCGTCGCGCGTGAAGATGGAGACGCCGTTGCCGTACTGGTTGCCGTCAATCACCGCGAGGGCGTCGTCGAAGTGTTCCACGCGGACCACGGAAAGCACCGGGCCAAAGACCTCTTCGGTGTAGATCGGCATGTCCGTGCCCACGTGATCAAAGATGGTGGCACCGATGTAAAAGCCATTCTCGTGGCCGGGCACCTCCACGCCGCGACCGTCCAGGACCAGCTCGGCGCCGGCGTCGACACCCTGCTGGATCAGGTCCTCGATGCGGGCCTTGGCCATGGGCGTGACCACGGGGCCAAAGTCTGAGGAGGGGTTCAGCGACGGGCCCACCGTGAGTTTGGCGGCGCGCTCCTTGAGCTTGGCGACCAGGCGATCCGCGGTGTCCTTGCCCACCGGCACGGCCACGGAGATGGCCATGCAGCGCTCGCCGGCGGAGCCAAAGGCCGCGCCAAGCAGGGCGTCCGTGACCTGGTCCAGGTCCGCGTCCGGCATGATCACCAGGTGGTTCTTGGCGCCGCCAAAGCACTGCGCACGCTTGCCCGCGGCCGCGGCACCCGTGTAAATGGACTGCGCGATGGGCGTGGAACCAACAAAGCCCACGGCCTTGATGTCCGGGTGATTCACCAGCGCATCCACGGCCTCCTTGTCGCCGTTGATGACTTGGAAAACGCCGTCCGGCAGGCCGGCCTCCTTGAGGAGCTCCGCGAGGCGCAGGGGCACGCCCGGGTCGCGCTCAGAGGGCTTGAGAATGAACGCGTTGCCCGCAGCCAGGGCCGGGCCGGCCTTCCAGAGCGGGATCATGGCGGGGAAGTTAAAGGGCGTGATGCCCGCGACCACACCCAGCGGCTGGCGCAACGAATGCGTGTCGATGCCCTTGCCGACCTCGGTGGAGAACTCGCCCTTGAGCTGATGCGGGGCGCCGCCGCCGGCAAACTCCACGACCTCAAGGCCGCGCTGAATGTCACCCTTGGCGTCGTCAAACGTCTTGCCGTGCTCGTTGGAGAGCAGGGTGGCGAGCTCATCCATGTTCTGGTTAATCAGGTCCACAAAGCGCAACAGGATGCGGCCGCGGCGCTGGGGATTGGTGGCGCCCCAGCCCTTCTGCGCGGCCTTCGCGACGGCGATGGCGAACTCCACCTCGGTGTTGCTGGCCAGGGGAACCTGCGCCTGGACCTCGCCCGTGCTCGGGTTGAAGACATCCGCGGCGCGACCGCTAGTGCCGTCAACGTGTTCTCCGTCGATCCAGTGCGTGAGCTGGCGAACCATGGGGCTCCTTCTTCGACAGCGCTTGTGCGTAAGGGGCAAGCGCGGGCGTGGGTGACCGAGGTCACGGTCACCACCACGGTACCGCCTTTGTGGGGCTGGGGAAAAGGTTGGGTGTCCAAGTAATTTGCTGGGTGTCGGTTGAGTAGTGCACGGGGCGGCCTGCGGAGCTTTGCGCTTCGATTTGTGCGGATGCAGGCCCCGTTGGGACTGCATCCGCACACATTGAGGCGCAAACCTTGAGTTCAGGCGGACCGACCGCACCCTGCCCACCGCCGACCCACGCTCCACCCACGCGATCCGGCGTCGCAAACCGTCAGGCCCGCGGGGGAGAATGGACGCATGAATCCCGTGCTCGAGCGCCTCCAGGTGACGGATGTGGTGCGCGCCGTGGGCACCCCCACCTTGCAGCGCGCCCGCAGCCTGGTGCGCATGGTCCGCATCACCCGCCGCGCGCCACAGGAGGGCCCAGCCACGGTGATGGCCACGGTGCTCAGCACGCACGACTACCAGACCATGGTCCAGCTCAGCGAGGGCACCAGCGGCGTCAAGATTGTTGGCAATTGTTCCTGCCCGGTCACGCATCAGTGCAAGCACGCGGCCGCGGTATGCCTGGTTCTCATTGACGAGAAGGTGGCGCTGGCGGCCGGGAATACCCTGCCCGACGACGCCGGGTCGGGTCCCGCACCGGCGCGCGCCGGGGGTGCCACGGGTGTGAGGGACGAGCCCGCGGACCCCCGTCTGTGGGAGTTGTTGGACGCGCAGCACCAGAGGGGTCGGGGCTACTCGACCTCCGGCTTTGGCCTTCCCGATCGTCGGGAGCAGTGGGAGGTGGACGTGCAGAATCTGGTCCATCAGCTCTCCGCGGCCAGTGGCACCGAGTCCCGGGAGTCCGCGGCCCTGGCGCTGGAGCTGGAACTGGACCCCACGCCGTCGCGCTATGGCGGCCCGCTCGCGGTGACCGCGCGCCCCCTCAAGGTGGGCAAGAAGAAGGGGTGGATCAAGACCGGCGCGTCCTGGGCCGAGGTCTGCTCGCCGTTTGGGCGCGGGGGACTGGATGAGGACCAGCGCTCGGCGCTTGAGGCCGTGGGCGACGCCCTTGGCGGGCCCAGCTCCGCCGCCATGGAACGGGCCCTTGACCATGCCACTCCGCGGATCTGGAGTGCGCTGACCAGCGCACGCAAGACGGGAATCACCCTGCTGGGCGGCGGGGCGTTGGAGTCCTTTGAGGTCGCGGAGGAGCCGGCCGAGGTCGCGATCAAGCTCGACGCTGCCAACGGGGCCCATGCCAACGGTTCCACCGGCCGGGGATCCTCCGGGGTGGCCCAGATCCACGACGCGGCCCGGAATCGCGACTCGGCCCGGGGCGCCGGTGTGCCCCGCGCCCACGACGAATCCACGGTCCTGCAGCTCGGCGTCTCGTGGCAGGGGCAGCTCTATTCCGGGCGAGACGTGATTCCGCTGGGGCGCAGGGCCCACGGGGCGCTCGTGCTGCTTCCGGGCGAGCGTCCCGGCCAGAAGCGCGGGGTGCTGGTGCGCCTGGACCGGATGCTGGACGAGGGGCTGAGCCACACGCTCAGGGCCGGCCGCAGCACCACCATCCCGGGGACCGGTCGTTCCAAACTCGTGGACAAGCTGCTCCCGCAACTCACGCGCCACGTCAAGGTGGAGACCCAGGACGCCGCGCTGCGCGCCGCCATTCCGGCCAAACCCACGCTACTCACGCGCGTGACCTGGCAGGGGCAGGATGCCGCGCTGGTGGAGTTCCTCATGAAGTACATGGTGGGGGCGCGGGAAGAGCTCGCGGCGGTGGGCACGGCCTCCACACGGGCCCCCACGCAGGCCTCCACGACGGCCGTCGCGCAGAGTGCGGACGCGAGCCGCCAGGCGAGCGCTGCCCCGGGGACTGGCTCCGCCGCGTCGTCGGGCACTGAATTTGACGCGGCCCGCCGGCTCGTCCGCGACCCCGCCGCGGAGGCCCGCGCGCTCGCCGCGTGGAACCCCGGCGACGCCGCGCGGGAGGTCCTGACCTTCTCCGGCGGCCGCCCCGTGGCCGCCCAACGCGTCACCGGCGCGCCCATGGTGCGGTTGGTGCACGAGGTGCTTCCGCAACTGCGCGCGGCGGGGGAGGTGCGCGAGGTCGGTGCGGAGCCCGCCTTCCAGCGCCTGGACGGGGACCCGGAGATTCGCTTTGAGGTGGGGGAGCCGCCCGCCGGGGGCACGGATTGGCTGGATCTTTCTGTCAAAATCACGGTGGACGGCGAGCCGGTTCCGTTGGCGGAGGTGCTGGCCGCGCTGACCCTCCAGGAGCCCGTGATCCTGCTGGCCTCCGGCTCATACGTGGATGCAGAACACCCGGCGCTCACGCAACTGGCGCGCATGGTGGAGGAGGCGCAGGGCGTGCGCCGCGGCGGCAAGAACGCCTCCGCCGCCGGGACCGTGCAGGTCGCGGCCGGGGACCTGGCCCTGTGGGAGATGGTGGACAAGCTCGGAGAGACCGACGCCGCCGCGGCGCGCTGGGTGGAGACGGCCCGCGCCCTGCGCGCGCCGGAGCGGATGCCGGCCGTCGAGCCGGTGGGGGTTCTCACCGAGCTGCGCGACTACCAGCGCGAGGGCCTGAATTGGCTGCACTACCTGTATTCGCAGGGGCTGGGCGGGATTCTGGCCGACGACATGGGGCTGGGTAAGACGCTCCAGGTCATCAGCCTGATCTCGCTGGCGCGCGCCGATGGGTCGGAGCCGTTCCTTGTGATTGCGCCGACCAGCGTGGTGGGCGCGTGGCAACGCCAGGTCGCGACGCACGCGCCACATCTGAAGGTGCGGGCCATCACCAACACCATCAAGCGGCGCAAGCTGAGCCTGGGCCAGGTGGCACAAGATGCGGACATTGTGGTGACTAGCTACAACCTGTTGCGTTCCGAGGCTGCAGACTATGCCGATCTGGGTTGGGGCGGGCTGATTCTTGATGAGGCCCAAGCCATCAAAAATGCGGCCAGTAAGACCTTCCAGGCGGCCCGAAAGATCCAAGCACCCTTCTCCCTCGCGGTCACCGGAACGCCAGTGGAGAACCGGATCGGAGAGCTGTGGCCCCTACTCGCCGTGGTGGCGCCGGGCCTGTATCCCACGCTGGAATCCTTCACCCGGCTGGTGATCACGCCGGTGGAGAAGAAAGAGGATCAGGAGGCCATGCTTCGCCTCCGACGCCGCATTCGCCCGTTCCTGCTGCGCCGCACCAAGGCGTTGGTCGCCTCCGCGCTGCCGCCCAAGCAGGAGCAAGTGCTACAGGTGGCGCTGGATAAGTCGCATCGCCACTTCTACGACGCGCTGCTGCAGCGCGAGCGTCAGGAAGTGCTGGGGCTCGTGGAGGAGTTGGATCAGAATCGCGTGGCGGTCTTTGCTGCGATCACTCGCCTGCGCATGGGGAGTCTGCACGCGGGGCTGGTGGATGAGGAATACAGCGCAGTCGAGTCCGCCAAGATCGCAGAGCTGGTGCCGCGGCTGATAGAGCTGGCTCAGGAGGGGCATAGGGCGCTGGTCTTTAGTCAGTTCACGTCATTCCTGAAGCTCATTCGCGAGGCGGTGCACCGGGCCGGGTTGGAGACGGTGTATCTGGATGGATCCACGCGCGACCGCGCCGGCGTGTTGGACCAGTTCGCCGAGGGGGACGCACCAGTGTTCCTGATCTCGCTCAAGGCGGGCGGCGTGGGCCTCACCCTGACGGAGGCGGACTACGTCTTCATCATGGATCCCTGGTGGAACCCGGCCGTGGAGGCCCAGGCGGTGGACCGCACGCACCGCATTGGGCAAGAACGGCCCGTCATGGTCTACCGCATGGTCGCGGAGGACACCATCGAGGGAAAGGTCATGGCGCTGAAGGAGCGCAAGGCGGAGCTCTTTGATCAGCTGGTCGGCACCGCGCAATCCACGCCGCAGGCCCTGAGCGAGGCGGACCTGCGCGAGCTCTTCGCCGGGTAGGTGGTGTGGGGTCGGCAAGGCTGGTTGGCGGGGGTTGTAGGCGGGGCTCGCTCGTAGCTGCCATCTCATACGACAAATGCCGTCGTGGAAGGCGGCGTTTGTCGTATGAAGTGTCACGGGCCTGGACGGCTGTGGTGTCGCGTGGCGTTTGTCGTATGAAGTGTCACGGGCCTGGACGGCTGTCGTGTCGCGTGGCGTTTGTCGTATGAAGTGTCACGGGCCTGTTGGGTCCCATTCACCTCCGGGCCCCATCCACCTCAGGACCGCACCGCTCGCAGCGGATCCGCCGTGAGCCGCGCGCCGTAGCCTGCCACGCGGCGTCGGGCACAGGGTGGAGGCATGAACACCTACCCAGCCCCGTCCCGACTCGAATCCCAGACCACCCCGTGGCCCCCGCCGGACGCCTCCTTGGAGGTGCAGACCGGCCTGGGGCTGATGCATCGGAGGATCTTGCGCCTGGACCGGGCGCTGGAGGAGGACAACGGCAGCGCGCTGTGCTCGCAGCTCATCCTGCTCTCCGAGGAGGATCCGCGGGCGGACATTGTGCTGCTCATCAACTCGCCGGGCGGCTCGGTCCCGTCCATGCTCGCGATCGCAGATCTGATGGAGCTGATCCCCAACGATGTGCGCACGCTAGCGCTGGGCATGGCCTATTCCGCCGGGCAATTTCTGCTGTCCGCAGGCACCCCGGGCAAGCGCTTTGCCCTGCCGCACGCTACGGTGTTGCTGCATCAGGGATCGGCCGGATTCGGTGGGTCCGCGGTGGATATTGCCCTGCAGGCCCAGCATCTGCGCCGCAATCGCGACACGATCCTGGGGATCATCTCCCGCCACACCGGGCAGCCGCTGGATCGTGTCACTGAGGACTCCCAGCGCGATCGGATCTGGGACGCTCAAGGCGCGCGAGACTACGGATTTGTGGACCACGTGGTGACGGATCTGAGCCAGGTTCTGGGCGGTGTCCGATGAGCAGCTACACCGTCCCCAGCGTCGTGGAGCGCACGGCCAACGGCTCCGAGCGCGTCACTGACGTGTTCTCCCGGCTGGTATCCGAGCGGATTGTGTACGTCGGCACGCCCATCAATGACGACGTAGCGAACGTGGTGATTGCGCAGCTCATGCACCTGGAATCGCAGGCCCCGGACCTGCCCATTGACCTGGTGATCAACTCCTCCGGCGGCAGCGAGTTCGCGGCGCTCGCCGTCTACGACACCCTGCGCTACGTCCGCTGCCCCATCGCGGCGACGGTGGTGGGCCAGGCCGTGGGCGCCTCCGCGTTGTTGCTGGCCGGCGCGGATAGGGGCCGACGCATGCTTTTGCCTCACGCCCGCGTGGTGCTGCATCAGCTCAATGCGGAGTCTCGCGGGGCCATCCCGGACCTGATTCTGCAGGCCGAGGAGGTGCTGCGGATTCGCGGGCAATTTGAGCAGATCCTGGCCGAGCGCACGGGCCAGAGCCTGGCCGCGCTGCGCTCGGAAACCGACCGGGAGTTGGTGCTGACGGCGCAGGCCGCGGTGGAGTTTGGGCTGGCCGACGAGGTGCTGGGAGCGCGCGGTGCGCGAGGCGTCGAGGCAGGGCGCGGGCAGCTGGTGGGATAGGCGGCCGGGGACGTTGGGCGGGTCCCTAGGCCGCCAGGAGGTAGGCGGTGGCCGGGGTAGTCGCGGCACCGGGCGCGCCCCAGATGCCCGACGGCGTGTGGTCCCCGAGCACCGCGACGCCCAGTTGGGCGCGCCGGGCCACGGTCAGGTCCGAGCGGAGTTCGAGGATGAGCGCGCCGGTGCGGCGGGCGTCCGCGGCGCGCACCTGAGCCGCGGCGAGCCCGGTGACCGTGCCGACGTCCATCCCGAGCGCTCCACTGATCGCGGCCAGCATCTCCGAGGAGGGATCCTTGAGCCCGCGTTCCACCTCGGACAGGTATTGGGGCGAGACCCCGGCGTCGCCTGCCACGTCCACCAGCCGGCGGCCCAGCTCCAGTCGGGTCGAGCGCAGCACCGCGCCCACGGCCTCGCGCCACAGGGGAACGGCGGGCCGCTTCCGGGCGGTGGGGGTGTGGGAGGCGGGGGTGTGCGGGGTGGGAGTGTGGGAGGCGGGGGTGTGCGGGGTGCGGGGCTCGGCGCTCATGCCTTGACGGTAGTGGGCGGGGACCCCGTCTGAGCAGGTCGATCTGCTCACGGCAGAACGCGCACCGCACCCGGCGCAACCCAGTCCAGCTCCACCCAGTCCAGCTCCACCCTGCCCCGCGCAACCCAGTCCCGCTCCGACGTGCGGGTGACACCTCATACGACAATCGCCGTCTTCCACGACGGCATTTGTCGTATGAGGTGTCACGGGTCTGGGTGGCTGTTGTGTGAGGTGGCGTTCGTCGCATGAGGTGTCACAGCCGCCGCAACGTCCGCGCGGCGTTCTGCTGCGTCTCGTAGGCTGAGAGCGGAGCACGTTGAAAGGGAGTCGCAGTGCCGAAGATCATTGATCACCACCAGCGCAGGGCCGAATTCATGGCCGTGGCGTGGCAGATCATTGCGCGCAAGGGCATGCAGGGGGTGACCCTGCGCAGCGTGGCCGCGGAGGCCGGCTTCGCCAACGGCGCGCTGAAGCCGTATTTCCCCAGCAAGGATGACCTGATGCTGGGCACCTTCGAGTTCGTGTGCGCCCGCGTCGCCGAGCGTGTGGATGCCACCGCCGCCACTCTTCGCGGCTTTGATGCGGTGCGCGCGTTCTCCCGCGAGATTCTGCCGATCAACCAGAACCTGGTGGACGAGGCCCGCGTGATCATTGGGTTTTGGGCCCTGGCCGCGCACGATGAGGATATGAAGCGCGTCAACGACGCCGCCATGGGCGTGTGGCGCCAATGGCTCTCCACGTGGGTGCAGCAGCAGCGGGCGGACACCGGATTCCGCGAGGGCATCACGGTGGACATCCTGGTGGACGGCCTCATGACCTTCCTGCTCGGCACGCAGGTCAGCGTCACCGTGGACCGCGTCGCGGTGAGCCGCGACAAGATGTCTGCCCACCTGGACACGCTGCTCAATACCTACCTGCCCGACGACGTGTGGTGGGCATCCGGGCGGGCGGCGGTCCTCGAGGCGGCCGAGTTGCGCACGGCAGAACCTGCCAGCGCTGTCACGGCAAACTAATCAGGACAAACTAGTCAGGGCAAACTAGTCACGGCACATTAGGAACGCAGCAGGTCGCGCAAGGTCTTTGGCTCGCGCCCGGTGATCTCTTTCACCGCGTTGGTGATAGTGGATTCCTCGCCCGCGGCAATGGCCGTGTACGTGCTGACCCACGCCTCCACCTGCCAGTCCGGCGCGCCGTAGTGGGCGCGGGAGGCGTAGGCCTCCTGAACCGTCTCCTCCACGTAGCGCACCGGGCGCCCGGACTCCTCGGTGATGACGGCCGCGACCTCCTCCAGCGTGAGGGCCTCCCGGCCGGTGATCTCCACGATTCGCCCGGCAAACGCGCCCGGATCTTGCAGCACGCGGGCGGCGACCGCAGCGACGTCGTCCCTGGCCACCGCGCTGACGCGACCCTGACCCGCGGGGCCCCGCAGAGCGCCGTCGGGCCCCACAAACTCCGGCAGCACGTCCAGGTAAAAGCTGTTGCGTAGCGCCGTGAAGTCCGGCCCGCCGGCGTCCCGCGCCGCCGCGAGCAGCTGCTCCGTGGCGTAGTGATCCCGCGCGAAGGTGAAGGTGGCGTCCGGGGCGGCGCCGATGAAGGAGGTGTAGACGATGTGCCCCACCCCGGCGGCCGCGGCGGCGTTGATCACGGCGGCGTGCAGCTGCAGGCGCTCCGGGGACTCGGTCGCGGAGACCATCAACAGGGTGTCGATCCCGGTCAGGGCGCTGCGCAGGCCGTCCGGGTCGGTGTAGTCGGCGGGGCGGACCTGCGTGGTGGAGGCGGTGCGGGGGACCTTGGGGGAGTCCGGCTGGCGGGCGAAGAGCATGTGCGGCGTGCCGCTGCGATCCAGGAGGTGCGCCACGCGGGATCCGAGGTGGCCGGTGGAGCCCAGGAGCCCGATGGTCTGGGGGGTGGTTCCGGGGACGGCCGGTGCGTCTTGCGAGGAGGAGGTCATGTCCCAAGTCTGCCTGGTGGGTGGTGTCTCGTGCCTGGTGCCCGGCGTCTGGTGGCCAGACGAGGGGGCCGGAATAGATGCGCGCGCCTGGTGCGTTGCATCACTAGCGGACGGCCGCCCTTCCAGAGTGTCGCCCCGCACCCCTATGCTTGGACAGTTCGCCGTGACTGATTGAGGAATCCCTATGAGTAGCGCTCTGCCGCAGGCCGCACCCAAAGACGACCGTCTCCCACCCGCCATCAAGACCGCCCTGACGGTGCTGATCGCCGCCACGTTTGTGGTGATCCTGAACGAGACCATCATGGGCGTCGCGCTGCCCAAGCTGATGGTGGATCTGAAGATCGACGCGGTGCAGGGCCAATGGCTCACCACCGGATTCATGCTGACCATGGCCGTGGTCATCCCCGTCACCGGCCTGATCCTGCAGGTGCTGCGCACCAGGATCGTGTTCCTCATCGCCATGGGCCTCTTCACGGCCGGAACGGCGCTGGCCGCGGCCGCGCCTGACTTCTACCTCTTGCTGGTGGCTCGCGTGATCCAGGCCGGCGGCACGGCGATCATGCTCCCGCTGCTCATCACCACCGCCATGACCTTTGTTCCGGCCGCGCGCCGCGGGCGGGTCATGGGCCTGATCTCCATCGTGATCTCCGTGGCGCCGGCCGTTGGCCCCACCATCTCCGGGCTCATCCTGCACGTGCTGCCGTGGCGCTGGTTGTTCATCATCGTGCTGCCCATCGCCGCCGCCGCCCTCATCCTGGGCGCCCTGGTGCTCAAGGACATCGGCGAAACCCGCCGGGTGCGCGTGGACATGCTCTCCGTCCTGCTCTCCGTGCTTGGCTTCGGTGGCCTGGTCTATGGGCTCTCCGCGATCGGCGCGGCAGCCTCTGGCACCGCGCAGGTCTCTCCGGCCGTCCCGCTCTCTATCGGGGTGGCGGCGCTGGCCGTGTTCATCTGGCGCCAGACCAGGCTCCAGCGCACGGATGAGGCCTTGCTTGACCTGCGCCCGTTCACGGTGCGCACCTTCACCGTCTCCATCATCTTGGTGGTGGTGCTCTCCGCCGCATTCTTTGGCGTCCTGATCCTGCTGCCGCTCTACGTGCAGAGCGTGCTGGGCTGGGACACCCTGGGCGCCGGCCTGATGCTGCTGCCCGGCGGCGTGGTCATGGGCGTCTCCTCGGAGATTGTGGGCCGCCTCTACGACCGCTTTGGCCCCAGCCCGCTGGTGATCCCCGGCTCCCTCGTGGTGTCCGGCGCCCTCTGGATCATGACGACGTTTGGCGTGGACACCCAGACCTGGATGATCGTGGCGACGCACGTGCTGCTCTCCATCGGCCTGGCGTTCATGTTCACCCCGCTCATGACCAATGCCCTTGGCGCGCTGCCCAAGAGTCAGTACTCCTACGGCTCCGCGATCCTCTCCACGCTGCAGCAGGTGGCCGGCGGCGCCGGAACCGCGCTGCTCATCACGGTGATGACGCTGGCCTCATCCAAGAGCCTGGCCAGCGGCTCGGCCCTGGTGCCCGCGACCGCGGATGGCATCCACGCCGCGCTGCTCGTCGCCGCATTCCTCTCCCTGGGAGTGGTGGCGCTGAGCTTCTTGGTCAAGCGCGCGCCGGCGGAGGAAGAGGAAGCCGAGGGCATCAAGAGCGCCCCGGTGGACATCTCCCACTAGCGGCGGGCAGCCGGGCCGGCCTACGTGGTGGCGCTAGGAAAACAGCGCCACCACGTAGGCCGCAAACAGCGCCAAGTGGGCAGCGCCGTGCCACGGCGTGATGCGACGGGCAAAGAAGCTGAGCGCGGAGAGCAACAGGCTGGCGCCCAGGAGCACCAGATTGACGGTGGACTCCGCCAGAATCACGGTCTGGCCCGTGAGCAACCCAATGACCAGCACCGCGGGAATGGTGAGCCCCACGGTGGAGACTAGGGCCCCGTGGCACAGGTTGCTCACGCGCTGGATTTCGCCAGACAACGCGGCGCGCACGGACGTGATGGACTCCGGCAGAAACACAATCATCGCGATCAGCAGGCCCGCCAGGGCCGTCGGCGCACCCACGCGCCCCAACGCGTCGTCGAGCAGTGCAGCCATGTCATGCGAGAGCAGCACAATCGGCAACACCGTGGCCACCAGCAACACCAGGCGGCCCGTGATTTCGCGGCCGTGCAGTGCCAGGGTCTGCTTCAAGGTCCGCTGCCCGACGCCGCCGGGCTGGGTCAGCGTCTTCGTCGCCTGGGCGGCGCCGGCGGTCTTGGACGGGGAAACCTCGCGGAAATCGTTGACCCGCGGGCCCATCTGTCGGCCAAGAAACACGATGTAGAGGCCAAGGGTGAGCATGACGGCCGGGATTTCCTGGGCCGGCGTGTAGGCGCCGTCGCGGCCCAGGAGCGCGGGCAGCGCGAAGGCGACCACGCAGAGGATCACCAGCAGGGAGAGGTAGGTGGAGATCCCGGCGCGGTTGGCGCGCATGCCGCGGTGGCGCAGGCCGCCGAGCAGCAGGCTGAGGCCAATCACCAGGTTCAAGATGATCATGGAGACGGCCATGACGGAGTCTCGGGCGATGTTTGCGTGCTCGCCCGGGCCCAGCATCACGGCGGCGATCAGCACCACCTCGATGATGACGATGGAGAGGGTCAAGACCAGCGAACCGTAGGGGTCTCCCAGCCGCTTGGCCAGGGCCTCCGCCTCGTGGACCACGCCGAAGGCGCAGTAAAGGATCACGGCCACGATCGCGAGGAGGGCCACGATCAGCAGGGGCCCATCCACCGGTGGTTTGAGTGCTGGGCCAAGGGCAAGGAGGGCCGCGAAGGCGCCCCAACCCACCACCAACCGGGCAATGGCTTGGCCGGTCAGGAGGGAACGCAGGCTGGTAGGGGTGGAAGGGGCCGGAGTGTTCACGGTGTGCACCTCAACAGACTCGGGGCCGTCCCCGCCTGTTTGTCGCCGGGGTGGTCGTCCATCCCGGGCCGCGCTGCGCGCGCTCTTCAGGCTAGCAAAGGGGCACTTCCGGGGCTAACTGGGACGGGCTAGCTGGGACGCCGGCTCACCGCGGCCCGGGCTCACCGCGGCCCGGGCTCACCACTGTGCGAAAGCCGAGCTAGGGCAGGTCCCACACCAGGTCATCGCCGTCCTCGTTCTCCTCCTCCGCGCTGTCCGGCTTGAGGGAATCCGCCTTCTCCAGCATGCGCAGGACCACCTCGTAGAGCCGCTCGGTGGCGGCACGGGAGAGGGGATCACTGGCCTCCATGAAGAGATGCTCGGTGCCGGGCATCAACTTGAGGCGCACGTCGGCTGCGGTCGCCACCAGCTCCTGCGCGGCCTCCAAGTCGCCCTCATCGCGGAAGAACGGATCGTCCTTTGAGGCGATAATCCGCAGGGGTACCGAGCGGGGCCACGGCGCCTCAAGGAACTCTCCCGGCAGGCAGGAACCGACCGCGACGACCCCGTTCACAGCGTCGTCGGACACTCCGATCCGCATAGCGGGGATCACCCCCATGGAGATCCCGCACACAATGAAGCCAGGCGCCAGGTCGCCGGCGGCGTCCTCACCCTTGGCTGAGAGCGACTCGGAACCCACCGAGTTGGCGTAGGCGAGCCCCTCCGGGATTGTCTCAAAGACGTTGCCGTCGTAGAGATCCGGCAGGGAGACCTCGTGCCCGGCATCCCGCCAGGCCCCGGCCAGCCGGCGCACCGCGTGCGTGAGCCCCAATGCGTGGTGGATGAGCAGTAGTTGTGCCATGACCTCTCCCTCTGAAGCGCCGGCGTGGTGGTGCCGGTTCCGGTGGTGCTGTCTCTGGTGGTTGTGGTGGTTCAGGTCCCGTGTCGGTGAGTCTATGCCTCCGAGGAGAGCGCCCATTTGTTGATCGCGGGATCATCGCCGCGGGTGATGGAGTCGATGCGTGCCAGCTCCTCGGCGCTGAAGTCCGTGTTGGCCGGGGCCGCAAGATTCTCGTCCAACTGGCGGGTGGAGGAGGCACCCATGAGCACACTGCTCACGCCGCCCTCGCGCAACAACCAGGCAATCGCGAGCTGCGCCAGGGTCTGCCCGCGCTCGCGCGCCACCTCGTTGAGCGCCCGGGCCTTACCGATGTTCTCCTCGGTAATGAGCCCCTCAAGGGAGTCGCGGCCGCCGCTGGGTGTGGCGCTGGAATCGTCAAGGTACTTGTTGGTCAGCAGGCCCTGCGCCAGCGGCGTGAAGGCGATGGAGCCCAGGCCGGACTCGTTGAGGGTCTGCAGCAGGCCGTCCTCCACCCAGCGATTAAAGAGCGAGTAGGCGGGCTGGTGGATCACCAGCGGTGTGCCCAGCTCGCGTGCCACGGCGACGGCCTCCGCGGTGCGCTCGGCCGAGTAGGAGGAGATGCCGACGTAGAGGGCCTTGCCCTGGCGCACCAACGTGTCCAGCGCGCCGACCGTCTCCGAGACCGGCACGGTGTCGTCGTAGCGATGGCTATAGAAGAGGTCCACGTAGTCCAGGCCAAGCCGCTGGAGCGAGGCCTCGGCGGAGGACAGCAGGTACTTGCGGGAGCTGCCCACGCCGTAGGGCCCCGGCCACATGTCCCAGCCGGCCTTGGAAGAGACGATCAGCTCGTCTCGGTACGGCTTGAAGTCGGTGCGCAGCATGCGGCCAAAATTCTCTTCCGCGGCGCCAAAGGGAGGGCCGTAGTTGTTGGCCAGGTCAAAGTGCGTGATCCCGTGGTCAAAGGCGTGACGCAGAATCTCGCGCTGCGAATCAAAGGTCTTGTTGTCCCCAAAGTTCCACCACAACCCCAGCGAAATCGGCGGAAGGTACAGCCCGGACGTGCCCACGCGGCGATACCCGGTGGCGTCGTAGCGATCTTCCGCAGCCACAAAGGGGCGGTGGGATTCTTGGGTGCGCTGGGGGTGCAATGCGGCGGAACTCATGGCCCCGAGCCTAGGGCCTGCGCGCCGGAATGGCACGGGGTGGGGTGTGCGTGCGGATCCCCGGCCTTTTCGTGGATCCCCCGTCCACTCGACAGGGGTTCCGCGACATCCCGGGGGATCGTTGAGAGTCCTGGGGTTCCGCAGGGCTGGGCGCGCGGCCGAGCGGTTCTCCACCGGGTTTTCGCCGTGAGACCGATCAATGTTCGGTCGTGGGGCGAAAACCCGGTGGAAATCCGCGAGCGTCCACCCTCTCGCTGCGGGCGGGGTTGGGGGCGCCGTTCCCCAGGGCGGCGGGAGCGTTGCTGACGCGGCCGCCCACCTGCCCGACGCCGCGTGGTCAAGCCGGGCGCGCGGCGTCGGGCAGGGGAGTGGCCGGGTGGGGGTGTCGCCGGGTGGGGTGGCGCGTGCGTGCGGATCCCCGGCCTTTTCGCGGATCCCCCGTCTATTCGACAGGGGATCCACGAAAAAACGGGGGATCGTTGGGAGCCCAGGGGATCCCCGAAAACACGAGGGATCGGTGCGAGTCCAGGGGTTCCGCAGGGCCGGGCGCGCGGCCGAGCGGTTCTCCACCGGGTTTTCGCCGTGAGACCGATCAATGTTCGGTCGTGGGGCCAAAAGGCGGTGGAAATCCAGGGGCCGCCCACCCGTCCGGGTCAAAAAGTTGACACCCCGCTCACCCCTCGCGCCGCCCGCGATCCTGGGCACACGGCGTCGGGCGGGATGGAGCGCTTGTCATAATCGGGACTCCGCCGACATGGTGGTGGACGATTTGGATTCAAGGCCTCCGCAGCGCGACGCTTTGTCTACAGCGAACCCGGTCCCGTTCCCACTTGTTCGGGATCGCTGTGGCGTCCGCCACGCCCTGTGAGATGGTTCACATCACGCACCCTGATGTAGGTAACCGAAAGTTGAGATTTCCAATGAAGAAAATCACCGGCCTGAAGGTCGCAGCAGCAGCCGCGACCCTTGCTCTGTCCCTCTCAGCTTGTGGCGGTGGATCCTCCACCGGCGCCTCATCGGCCGGTGGTGATGGCGCCAAGAAGAAGATTGAGATCCTCCAGTTCGTCACCCACGCCGCGCTTGACTCCACCAACAAGGGCTTTGTGAAGGGCCTGGCGGACAACGGATTCCCGGCTGACAAGGTGGAGATCACGCAGCAGAACGCCGCGGGTGATGCGCCGAACAACACGCAGATGGCGACCAAGATTTCCCAGGGTAAGCCGGACTTGGTGTTCGCGATCGCGACCCCGTCCGCGCAGGCCGTGGCCAACGCCGTGAAGTCCACGCCGGTGCTGTTCACCGCCGTGACGGATCCGGTCGGCGCCAAGCTGGTCAAGTCTGCGGAAGCTCCGGGCGCCAACGTCACCGGCACCTCAGACCGCAACCCGGTGAAGGAGCAGCTGGAGTTGCTCAAGAAGCTCAAGCCGGACGCCAAGACTGTCGGCATCGTCTACTCCTCGGCCGAGCCCAACTCCGCCGTGCAGGTCCAGTGGGCCAAGGACGCCGCCGTCGGCTTGGGGCTGACCATCGAAGAGAAGGCCATCTCCGCTTCCTCCGAGGTCTCGCAGGCCGCCTCGTCGCTCAACGTCGACGCCATCTACGTCCCGACCGACAACGCCGTGGTCTCCGGCCTGGCCTCCCTGGTCAAGGTCGCCGAGTCCAAGAAGACCCTGGTGCTTGGCGCAGAGGCCGGCACGGTCAAGGCCGGCGCTGTCGCCACCGTGGGCATCAATTACGAGAAGCTGGGCGAGCAGACGGGCGCCATGGCAGCCAAGATCCTGAAGGGCGAGGCCAAGCCGGCTGACATGCCCGTGGAAACCCAGTCTGAGTACGACGTGTACGTGAATGAGAAGGCCGCAAAGAACATCGGCCTGACCATCCCCGCGGACGTCCTGTCCTCCGCCGTCGAGAAGTACTGATCGTTTCGCACTGATCGCGGGTGCGGGCCGGGATGATGTCCCGGTTCGCGCCCGCGTTCTCACGAGGAGCCCGTTGTGAACTTCTTCCCTGACTTTTTGACCCAGCTACCCGGCGCTACCGAGCTCGGCCTGATTTACGCCGTCTCAGCGCTGGGCGTCTACCTCACCTTCCGCATCCTTGATTTCCCCGACCTGACAGTGGACGGCAGCTTCACCACGGGTGCCGCGGCCGGCGCCGTCATGGTCTCGCAGGGCGTGCCGCCGTGGATCTCACTGGTCGTGGCCTTTGCGGCAGGCGCCGTGGCCGGATCCGTGACCGGTCTGCTTCACACCAAGGGCAAGATCAACGGCCTGCTGGCCTCCATCATCGTGATGATCGCCCTGTACTCCATCAACTTGCACATCATGGACAACAAGGCCAACCTGCCCTTGCTCCTGGTGGACACGGTCTTCACGCCGCTGGAGGCCCAGGGTCTGCTGCGCAATAGCTGGATGGGCTCGCTCATCCTTGGCCTGTGGGTCCTGCTGCTCTGCGCCGTCCTGGTCGCGTTCCTGCACACCCGCGCCGGCCTGTCGCTGCGCTCCACGGGTGATAACGAGCAGATGGCTGGCTCCTTTCGGGTCAGCACGGACGGGCAGAAGATCATCGGCCTGTCCCTCTCCAACGGCATGGTCGCCGTCTCCGGCGCGCTCATGGCCCAGTACAACGGCGCCGCGGACGTGACCTCCGGCATCGGCCTGATCGTCATTGGCCTTGCCTCGGTGATTGTGGGCCAGGCGCTCTTTGGCCAGCGCCACGTGTGGCAGGCCGTGGTGGCCGCAGCCGCCGGCGCCGTGATCTACCGCTGGGTGCTGCAGCTGGCCATGGCCGTTGGCCTGCCCCCGCAGGACCTGAAGCTGGCCTCCGCAGTGTTGGTGGTCGCCGCGCTGCTGCTGCCGCGCCTGTCCTTCATCAAACAGCTGCGCAACAATCGCGCTCAACGCCGGCGTGAGGAAGCGCTCGCCGGAACCATCGACGTGCCAACCGAGCAGCCCGCCGTTGCCGTGGCTCACGGTGCAGAGGCCAAGGAGTCAGATCGTGCTTGAGATTCAGAAGCTGTCCAAGACCTTCTTCCCCGGGACCGTGAACGAGCGCAAGGCGCTGCAAGGCATCAACCTGACGCTGAATGACGGCGACTTTGTCACGGTCATTGGCTCCAATGGCGCCGGCAAGTCCACGCTGCTCAACATGATTGGCGGCCGCCTGCGCCCTGACACCGGCAGCGTGTCGACCGATGGGCGCAACGTCACCAAGATCCCCGAGCACCGCCGAGCCCGCTGGGTGGGTCGCGTGTTCCAGGACCCCATGGCCGGCACCGCGCCGCACCTCTCCGTGGAGGAAAATCTCTCCGTGGCGGCCGGGCGAACGCGCCTGCGCAGCCTGCAGCCCGGCGTCTCTCGCAAGGACCGGGCCTGGTTCGTGAAGGAGCTGGCCTCGCTGGAGTTGGGGTTGGAGAACCGGCTCAAGGCGGAGGTCGGCTTGCTTTCCGGCGGGCAGCGCCAGGCGCTCAGCCTGCTCATGGCCACCATGACGCACCCCTCCATCCTCTTGCTGGATGAGCACACTGCGGCGCTGGATCCGCAGCGTGCGGCGTTGGTGTCCGGCCTGACCGGCGCCATCGTGGAGCGGGACAAGCTCACCACGCTGATGGTCACGCACAACATGGAGCAGGCCCTGCAGTTGGGCAACCGGCTCATCATGATGCACGAGGGCCGGATCATCCTGGAGGTCACGGAAGAGCGCAAGGCTCAGATGACCGTCAAGGATCTGCTGGGGGAGTTCGACAAGCTCAAGGGCGTTGTTCTCTCCGACGCGACGCTGCTGCAGTAGACGTCGCTCAGGCGATTCCCGCTGCGGCGGGCTCAGTAGGGCAAGGGCGCGGGGCCGTGGGTCTCGCGCCCTTGCTGCGCCCGGGGTGCGCTTGCTAGGCCCGGGGTGCGCTTGCTGACGCGGCCGCGCACCTGCTCGACGCCGCGTGGCCAGGCTGGGCGCGCGGCGTCGGGCAGGGGGGGCGGCCGGGTGGAGTGGCCGGGTGGGGTGGCGCGTGCGTGCGGATCCCCGGCTTTTTCGGGGATCCCCCGTCCACTCGACAGGGGATCCGCGAAAACACGGGGGATCGTTGAGAACCCAGGGGTTCCGCAAGGCGGTGGGCGCGCGGCCGAGTGGTTCTCCACCGGGTTTTCGCCGTGAGTGCGGCGAATATCCGGGTGTGGGCCGAAAAGGCGGTGGAAATCGGGTTCGCCCGCGCTCTCGAGGGGGGCGGGGCAGGGTTGGGGCCGCGGTTCCTCAGCGAGGCGGCGGGCGCGTTGCTGTCCCGGCCGCCCACTTGCCCGACGACGCGTGGTCAAGCCGGGCGCGCGGCGTCGGGCAGGGGTGTGGCCGGGTGGAGTGGCCGGGTGGGGTGGCGCGTGCGTGCGGATCCCCTGCCCTTTCGCGGACCCCCGGCCTTTTCGTGGATCCCCCGTCCACTCGACAGGGGATCCGCGAAATCACGGGGGATCGTTGGGAGCCCAGGGGCTCCGCAAGCCGGGGCGCGCGGCCGAGTGGTTCTCCACCGGGTTTTCGCCGAGAGCGCGGCGAATATCCGGGTGTGGGGCCAAAAGGCGGTGGAAATCCGCCAGCGTCCACCCCCTTCGAAGCATCCGCCGCGCAAGCGGGGTATGAGCAAGAACACGCGCCAGGGGCCAAAAACCCCGCGGATCCGCGGATCCAACCGCCCCAAACCAACCCCAAGACCCTGGGCGCGCCCTGGCATCACGCTGGCAATCCGGGCTCGCACCCTCCCTCGACTTGCGTGGGGCGTGACCAAACCGTTACCGTCGGTGAGTCACGTTTCGATAACGACGCCCCACACAGCTGCGGGAAGAGTCGGAACGCCGGAGCAGCCGGCCCCTCCCGTTCGCTGCTGCTCCACCGGAAGATCAACGGATCGCGCAGAACGGGCAGCTTGTGTGCTGGGGCGGCGCAGGAGAAGACCGTGACCTTGAAGAATCAGCAGACTGCCGGGCGCCGTTTTGGACGCATCGGAATCATGGGCGGCGTGGCCGCCCTGGCCCTCTCGGCTGGCACCGCGATGACCGCGGCTCCGGCGAATGCGGCCGCAGCACCCACCAACACCTGGGACAAGCTCGCGCAGTGCGAGTCCGGTGGCAAGTGGGGCACCAACACCGGAAACGGCTTTGGCGGTGGACTCCAGTTCACCCCGAGCACCTGGAAGGCGTTCGGCGGCAAGGGCTCCTCCCACAACGCCTCCAAGGCGGAGCAGATCCGCGTGGCCAAGAAGGTTCAGGCCGGGCAGGGCTGGGGCGCATGGCCCGCATGCTCCGCCAAGCTGGGCCTGCGCGGCTCCGCCGCGGCCAACGACGGTGCCACCTCCGCCGGCAAGAGCGTCAAGGGCAGCTCCAGCTCTTACTCGAAGAAGTACTCCACGAAGAAGAGCAACATCAGCTCCTACTCTTCCAAGTACTCCACCCAGAAGAGCTCGGCCGCCAAGAGCAAGATCGGCTCCGGCTACACCAGCAAGCGTTCCGTGCCCCAGGCGCCGGTTGCCGCGCCTTCCAAGGCAAAGCACGTTGCGCCGTCCCTCGCGTTGCCCGCCAACGTCAAGGACTCGGGCAAGAACTACACGGTGAAGGCAGGCGACACCCTGTCCAGCATCGCCAAGTCCCAGGGCTTGGGCTCGTGGCTCTCGCTCTACTCCCTGAACAAGGGCGAGCTGACCAGCCCCGACATGATCTTTGCCGGTTCGCAGCTCAACCTGCCGACCAAGTGAGGTCATGCCTAGCGAAGCGGTGACACCGCAGCGCTAGGCCGGCCGAACTCCAGCGAGCCCCGCCAGTGACCCAACGGTCGCGGGCGGGGCTCGCTGCGTCCGGGCTTGACCGTTTTCGGGGGAGTTTTAACACAGCGTGTGACTGGGTCTACACTCGCCGCATGAGTACCTCGGCGCAGCCAACGCGGGACGGGATCCCGCTCAAAGTCATCATGGTCTCGGTGGTGGCCGCCTTGGGCGGACTCCTCTTTGGCTTTGATTCATCCGTGATTAACGGCGCCGTGGATGCCATTCAAGACAGATGGAATCTCTCCGGCGCCATCACCGGCTTTGTGGTCTCTGTGGCCCTGATTGGCGCCATGGTTGGCGCGTGGTTCGCGGGTTCCATCGCGGACCGCTTTGGCCGCATCCGCGCCATGCTCCTGGCCGCGACCCTCTTCGCCGTGTCTTCGGTGGGGTCGGCCTTCTGCTTCGACATCATTGACCTCTCCATCTGGCGCGCCGTGGGCGGCGTGGGCGTGGGCATGGCCTCCGTGATTGCCCCGGCCTACATCGCTGAGATCGCTCCGGCCCGCGTGCGCGGCCGTCTGGGGTCCCTGCAGCAGCTCGCGATCGTCACCGGCATCTTCCTTGCCCTGCTCTCCGACGCGTTCATCGCCAACACCGCCGGTGGTGCGGCCCAGCCCGTGTGGCTTGGCCTGGAGGCGTGGCGCTGGATGTTCCTGGTGGAGGTGGTTCCTGCGGTGCTGTACGGCGTGCTGGCGCTGATGGTCCCCGAGTCCCCGCGCTACCTGGTGGCCAAGGGGGACCTGGCGCGCGCCAAGCTGGTGCTGCGAGACGTGGTCGGCCTGCGCACGGAGGAGGCCGTGGAGCACAAAATCGAGGACATTGAGCGCACCTCCAACGCGGAGGCCCGCCAGAGCCTGCGGGACCTGAAGGGCCCGGCGTGGGGGCTCATGCCGGTGGTGTGGATCGGCATTGCGCTGTCCGTGTTCCAGCAATTTGTTGGTATCAACGTGATCTTCTACTACTCCACGACCCTGTGGCGCTCGGTCGGCTTCTCCGAGTCGGATTCCTTCACGGTCTCCGTGATCACCTCCGTCACCAACATTGTGGTGACGATCGTCGCGATTGCCCTGGTGGACAAGGTGGGCCGCCGGCCCATGCTGCTGGTCGGTTCCGCGGGCATGGCCGTGGCCCTTGGTGTCATGGCCCTGGCGTTCTCGCAGTCTGTGATGGTCGACGGCGCTGTGTCCCTGCCGGGTGCCTGGGGCATGGTTGCGCTGGTGGCGGCTAACGCCTTTGTTGTCGCCTTTGGCGCCACCTGGGGGCCGGTGGTCTGGGTGTTGCTGGGAGAGATGTTCCCGAACAGGGTCCGCGCCATTGCGCTCTCCGTCGCCGCCGCCGCGCAGTGGCTGGCCAACTTCCTGGTCACCACCACGTTCCCCACGCTGTCCGAGATTGGCCTGACGCTGGCGTACGGCATCTACGCGTTCTTTGCCCTGCTCTCCCTCTGGTTTGTGGCTCGCTACGTCAAGGAGACCAAGGGCAAGGAACTGGAGGACATGTAGCGCGGCCCGGAGACCCGGCCAGAAAAACCGGCCGGAAGCCCGGCCCCGAATTTCAGTTAACGGCTATTCACTGAGTGGCCATTGGCGGGTAGGTTGGGGGAGCGACGTCGCTTCGGTGTCGTTCTGTCCCATCCGCACCCAGGAGAGACTCATGACCCGGAATCCGGCGGCAAACAAGGCCTCCGCCTCCAGTCCCATGGCACGCCTTGCCGGCCTGCCGCTCTGGCAACGCGCGCTCGTGTGGCTCGCCGCCGCCGTCGTGCTGGTGGGTGTGGTGGTCCTCGCGGCCAAGCTGCTGCGCACCCTGCCCGCCGTGCAGGACTTTCTGGTGACCTACCCCGGCGGCACGCACCCGCCGGAGGGAACGCCGGAGGGCTTCCCCGCCTGGCTGCGCTGGAATCACTTCCTGAACTTCTTCTTCATGGCGCTCATCATTCGCTCCGGCCTGCGCGTGCGCACCACGCAGCGGCCCGCGGCGTACTGGACGCCCAAGAAGCGCGGGCGCGGCAAGGCCTCGCCCAAGAAGATCAGCCTTGACCTGTGGTTCCACCAAAGCATCGACATCCTGTGGCTGGTGAACGGCCTGCTGTTTGTGGTGTTGCTCTTTGCCAGCGGGCAGTGGGCGCGCATTGTGCCGACCAGCTGGGATGTGTTCCCCAACGTGATCAGCGCCGGCCTGCAGTACGCCTCGCTGGATTGGCCGCTGGAGAACGGCTGGGTCTCTTACAACGCCATCCAGCTGCTCGCGTACTTCCTTACCGTGTTTGTTGCGGCGCCCCTCGCGGCGCTCTCCGGTTGGCGCATGTCCGGCCTGTTCCCCTCCAAGGCCAACGGGCTGGCCAAGACGTTCAAGATGGAGTGGGCGCGCGCCGTGCACTTCCCGGTGATGCTGTACTTCGTCATCTTTGTGATTGTGCACGTGGCGCTGGTGCTCTCCACCGGGGCGCTGCGCAACCTGAACCACATGTTCCTTGGCGCGGACGCGGGGGGCTGGGTCGGATTCTGGATCTTTGTGGTGGGCGTGGCCCTCACGATCGGCGTCATGGAGGCCGCGCGTCCCGTGGTGCTGCGCCCCATCGCCTCACTCATGGGCAAGGTTTCGCGCAACTAACGCCCCGCACCTCACGCCCCGCACCTCAGCAGTCCCGGCCGCAGCCACCCTGGCGCCGGCCGCACATCTCGGATCAAGGGAGTTCTCAGATGCAGATCAACGGTTGTATCGCCCTCGTCACCGGCGGCGCCTCCGGGCTCGGTAACGCCACGGCCCGCACCCTCATCGAGGCCGGCGCAGAGGTCTTCATCCTTGACCTGCCCGGCGAAGCCGGGGAGAAGGCCGCCGCGGAACTGGGCCCCCAGGCTCACTTCCTTGGCGCAGACGTGACCGACGAGGCCGCTGTACGCAGCGCCGTCGAACAGGCCGCCGCGGCAGGGGACCTGCGCATCGTGGTCAACTGCGCCGGCGTGGCCACCCCGGGCAAGCTGGTGGGCCGCGAGGGTCCGCTCAGTGCAGACGCCTTCATGCGCGTCGTCAAAATCAATCTGCTGGGCACCATTAACGTCATGGCGCAGGCCGCCGTGGCTATGAAGGCCACCGAGCTGCAGGGCGAGGAGCGCGGTGTCATCATCAACACTGCCTCTGTCGCGGCCTTTGACGGGCAGATTGGGCAGATGGCGTACTCGGCGTCCAAGGGCGCCGTGGCCGCGGTGACGCTGCCCGCCGCGCGCGAGCTGGCGCGGGACGCCGTCCGCGTCATGACCATTGCCCCCGGCATCTTTGAGACGCCCATGATGGCCGGCCTGCCGCAGGCCGCGCAGGATTCGCTTGGCCAACAGGTGCCGCACCCGGCGCGCCTGGGCAAGGCCACGGAATACGCGCAGTTGGTGCGGGCCATCGTGGAGAATCCCATGCTCAACGGAGAGACCATTCGCCTGGACGGTGCCATTCGGATGGCGCCCAAGTAAATCGGCTTTCCGGCGTTTTCTTAGCGTTTTACGGCGGGGTTTGTTGAGGCGAACTGCCTGGTCAGGTGACGTGCCTGCATAACCGAACTGCCCATCCGAACTGCCTGCTCGACGGCGCGTGGCCGCCCGGGTGCCTCACGGCACCTGGGCGGCCACGGTCGTTTCGAGTCCGTGCTATTCGCCGGCGCGGAGGGCGTCGTCCTGAGCCACGATCCGCGCCAGGTCCTGCGGCGTGACGCCGTCCAGGTCCTTGAGCAGGTGGAGCCCCGGGTTCGGTTCAAGGGGCACATGCAGCGGAACGGCGACGGTCACGAGACCGGCCGCCATGGCGGAAGCGGTGCCGGGGCGGGAGTCCTCCACGGCCACGACGCGCTGGGGGTCCAGCGGTCCGTGGCTCTCCTCCAGCTGGGTGACCGCCGTGAGGTACGGCTCGGGGTGGGGCTTGCCGTTGCGCACCACATCCCCGGTGATCCTGACGCTGAAGGGGTCAAAGCCCAGGCCCTGCACCACGGCCTCCGCCATCACGGCCTCGCTCATGGTGACCAGAGCCTGCGGCACCCCGGCCTGCTGCAGGGAGACCAACAGCTCGCGGGCGCCGGCGCGCCAGGGCACCTCGCGGCGCAGGCCGGCCATGACCTCGCCAATCAGGCGGTCAATGACCTGGCGGTTCTCCAGCGGAACGCCGTGGGAGCGCATGATTTCCGCTGAAACCGGCAGGGCGTTGCCCACCAGGCTCATGGCATCCTCGTGGGTCCACTCGATCCCAAACTCAGCCATCAGGCTGGCCTCCGCAGCCATCCAGAGCGGCTCGGAGTCGATGAGGGTTCCGTCCAGGTCCCAGAGCACGGCTTGGGGCAGGGGAGGCGTGGGGGTGGACATGCGGTGCGGACTCCTGTGGCTGCTGGGTGCGGGGGTGTGGGGTGCGGGTGCGGGCGTAGAGGTGGGTTGTGGCCGCGGAACTCGTGCGGCTCGGCGCGCGAGGAGGCGCCGAGCAACGGTGTTGTGGCTAGGTACGAGCCTACGCGGTGGGCGCCGGGGCACGGTCGGTTGGAACGGTTGGTGGGCGCGGCAGGGTGGCGTCGCAAGGAAGGCAATAAAATGGGGCTCAACGAGGCGAGAGAGGAGTGTCATGGCGAATATGCAGGACAAGCAGGACAAGAAGGGCAAGGACTTTGCCAACCATTGGCTCACCGGTGTCTTTGCTGTGGCGTTCTTTGCAGGCGCGCTGGCCCCGCTTGCTGCCACTCCACGGTTTTCGAACATGGTGCCCCCGGATGCCCAGCCGATGTTTCTCCTCGCCTGCGGCGCCCTGATTCTCCTGAGTGGGCTGGCGCAGTTCGTCTGGTGGATCGCGTGGAGCATCAACCACCCGCGGTGAACGCAGGGGCAACGCTCACCGTCGTACACACGCACACACACGCGCCGTCGCAACCGTCGCAACCATCCGTCGTCGGGCGCCGTCGCAACCGTCGCAACCGTCCGTCGTCGGCCTGACCGTCGCCCCCGCGGGCTAGACTGAATCGAAGAGATCTTCGAATGAGCGGGCCCCACTCTGGTGTCCGTGGACGCAGGTGCAGAGGATGGCGCGGATGAACGTGGACAACAGCGGCGGACGGGCCATGCCCGGCGCGGACCGCTTTGACGCGGCTTCCCGTGTGGGTGAGGGCGGCGCGGGCACGGGCCAGCCCACCCAGGCTCACGGCTTTCCCTCTCCCGCGCAGGACTACTTCCACGGCGGGTTGGACCTGAACCGGCTCCTGGTCCGGGACCGCACCAGCACCTTCCTCATGCGTGTGGAAGGTCAGGGCATGGCGGCGGACGGCATGATGGACGGGGACGAGGTGATCGTGGACCGTTCCCTTCACCCGCGCGACCGCAGCGTCGTCGTCGCCGTCTTGGATGGCGAGCTCACGCTGCGCCGTTGGCACGAGCGCCCGGAGGGCATCATCCTCGCCACGGATGACGGCGCGCAGGTCACCCGCGTGGGCGCGGATACCGAGCTGGTCCTGTGGGGCGTAGTGACCCGGAGCCTGCACCATGTCTGAGCTGGTAGGCCGGGCGGAGGACTGGCATGTGCGCCACCTGCCCCCGGACCCGGCGGACAGGGTCATGCGGGAGCGCATCGCCCTGGTGGATGTGAACAACTTCTACGTCTCCTGCGAGCGGGTCTTTGACCCCACCCTGCGCGGGCGTCCCGTGGTGGTGCTCTCCAACAACGACGGCTGTGTGGTGGCCCGCAGTCAAGAATCCAAGGATCTGGGCGTCAAGACGGGCATGCCCTGGTTCAAGCTGCAGGACCAGGCGCGGCGCTGGGGTCTGGTGGCCAAGTCAAGCAATTACGAGCTCTACGGGGACATGTCTGCGCGCGTCATGGAGGTGCTTGGCAGGCACGGGCTGTGGCAAGAGGTCTACTCCATCGACGAGTCCTTTGTGGGGCTCGCCGGAACGGCCGCGGACCTGCTAGCGCTCGCCACGCGTATCAAGGAGGACGTGGTGCGCTATGTCGGCGTGCCGGTCTGCGTGGGAGTGGCCCCCACCAAGACCCAGGCCAAGCTGGCCAATCACATCGCCAAGCACACCCCCACCCTTGGCAGCGTCTGCTCCCTGGATTCCCTGGCGGACCAGGACGTGTGGGCCCTGCAGCAGCGCCTTCCCGTCACGGGGCTGTGGGGCGTGGGCGCCCGCAGTGGGGAGCGCCTGCGGGCAGAGGGCATCGACACCATCGCCGATCTGCGCCGGGCTGACCCCAGCAAGATTCGCAAGAAACACTCCGTGGTCCTTGAACGCACGGTCCGGGAACTCAACGGCGTGAACTGCCTGCCACCCACCGCCGAACGAGCGGACCGCGCCCAGGTCATGTACTCGCGTAGCTTCTCCACGCCGGTCAGTAGCTGGGAGGAACTGGATCAGGTCATGAACCTCTACACCCAGCGCGCCACCGCCCGCCTGGCCGCCCAGGGCCTGCGCGCCCGCGTGCTCACCGTCTCCGCCGGGACCAGCCGCTTCTCCGGCGAGGCATCCTTCCCCTCGCGTTCCGTGGCGCTGCCCTCTCCCACCGCGGACCCGCTGCTGCTCACCCGCTACGCCGTCTCCGCCCTGCGTTCCGTCACGAACCCCGGCACGCAGTACGTGCGCGCGGGCGTGATGCTCTCCGGGCTCGACCGCGATACCGAGCACGGCGGCCAGGAGCAGCTGGACCTCTTTGGCTCCCCAGGGGAGGGGGAGCAGGGTTCCCTGTTCGACGACGCGGGGCCGGGTACCGCTGCACCCTCCGGGGCCGCGGGTGGGGACGGCGGATCGTCGGATCCTGGTCGGAGCAGCGGGGCCGGAGACGGGCAGCAGCTCAACGCCCTGCTCGCGGCCGTGAAGGGCAAGTTTGGCGAGGCGGCGATCGGGCTGGGCAGGGGCGGCTTCAGCGAGGAGCCAGAGTGGAGCATGAAGCGCGAGTTCCGCTCCAATCGCTACACCACCGAATGGGATGAGCTCCCCACCGTTCGCGCCTAGAAGTTCTGACCGGCGCGGCGCGGCGTGGCACGGCCCGGCCCGATATGGCCGCCCTTAGCCGCACCCACTTCCGCCGGGCACCCCTTCGCCGGGAACCCCTTCGCCGCGCCCACTTCCGCCGGGCCCTCCGCGGCGGCGCCACCTCTCACGACAAACGCCACCTCGTACGACAAAACCCCCGCCCCACGCGGGCACCTGCCACTTCATACGACATTTGCCGTCGTGCACGACGGCAAATGTCGTATGAAGTGTCAACGCGCGGGGTCGAAGTTGCGGGAGCCGCAGCGCCGTCGGGCCGGGACTGCCGCACCGTCGGACGCAGCAAGCGGGGCCGGTGACCACGGTGCTTGTGCACCCTGACCACCGGCCCCGCCGTCCTGCTTTACCTACTGCTGTGCCTTGCTACTGGGTCTAGCGGAAGGACACGACCTCTGCCTTGCCGCCGTCCTGGCCCGCGGTCTTGCCACTCAGATCGCCGGTGGCGTTGAGGTGGTGCAAGACCAAGAGCTGCTGAGCGGTGTCAGCGAACTTCACCGACAGGCGCTGGCCCGGGAGGTCAGTCACCATGGTGCCGGGGGACTGAACCTGGACGCTGGGCTTGAACGGATCGTAGGAGATCCACGGGGTGTTATCCACGGAGACCGTCTGGCCGCTGTCGTTCTTGTTGTAATCGCTCCAGGTCACCACGCGGTAGCGCAGCTTCGAGGAGTTCTCGGCGGTGACGCCCAAGGCCTTCAGCGAGACCGGCAGCACTGCCACGTTGGTGTCATAGGTGTTGGAATCGATATCACCAAAGACACCGTTCAGCGGCTGCAGCTCTACCTGCTCGCCCGTCGCCACGTTCACGGTGGCAACCAAGGTCAGGTCCAGGTCATCCGCGGCAGTGGTGAAGGAGCGGAAGTCCGCCTTGCCATCACCATTGACGTCGATGTCAGCTTGCAGCTGGTTGGTGTTACCGCTGGCGGTACCGGTCAGCGAGGACCAGTTGCCCCAGGTGCTCAGACCAATGTCCAAGCGGCCGTTCGCGGCACCCACGGACGGGGCCGTGGAGTTGGCACCGACGTACTGCAGGTCCATGGGACGAGCGGACGGCACGGTGTCAGTCTTCTCGCCGAGGCGAGCGCTGCTGTGACCCAGGGTCAGGGTGGAGGCCTTGGAGAGGAAGTTCTCTGCTCCCGAGCCCTGATCCACACCGCGACCGGCAAGACCAACCGTGGCGGTCTTCTTGCTCAGGTTGACCTTGACGTTCTTGGCGCTCATGTCAGAGACCGGCTTGGGTGCTGCGGTCACGGGGACGCGCAGGGTGGGATCCGCCTGGGAGGCAGAGCCGCCGGCGGAGGTGAACTCCACACGACCGGTGACGTCCGCGAGGTAGGTGCGGGCGAAACCGAGCTGGTTGGCATCCATGGTCTTGTCCATGGACTTCTCCATCTGAGCGGACTTCAGGGTCAGGGTGACCTTGACGGTGGCCAGGCCCTTGGAGGGGACGGTCACCTTCTTCTTGTCCACGGTGACCTTGGCGCCCGGCATGCTGGTCGCGGCCAGGTAGCCCACGTTGTAGGTGCGTGCCTTGGTGGTCACGTTGCGCAGCTCAATGGTGCGGCTGAGCTTGGTGGTGCCCTTGGCGGCCTCCACCACACCGAACACGGAGGTGGTCAGATCCGGCGCCGTCTTGTCGTACGCGTAGACCGGGGTCTTCAGCGCGGCGTCGGCCATGACACGTCCGGAACCCACGCGGTGCGGGCCAAAGGCCACACCGTCGCGCTTCACATCGGTGGCAGCCGTGTTCATGATCAGGGACTTGACCTGGTACGGGGTGTAGTTGCCGCTGGCGGCGACCAGGGCGGCGATGCCGGCCACGTGCGGGGCGGCCATCGAGGTACCGGTCTTGACGGAGGCGCCGTTACCGGAGGCCACCGCAACCGAACCAACAGAGGTACCGGCCGCGCCGACGTCAGGCTTGGAGACGCCGTTGCTGCCGTGAACACCGCGCGAGGAGGACACGTTCATGGTGTCCTTTGCGCCGGTCTCGGCGATGACCTTGCCGCGCTGGGCCGGATCAACCGACACCTTCAGCGTGCCGGCCTTTGCCGCGCCCTGCAGCTTGGCAGCAGAGGTCTTGGTCAGCTGAACGCCCGGAATCGTGGTGTTGCCGGCGATGCCAGCGTTGAACAGATCCGAGGGCGAATCAAGGACCACGCCGGTGGCGCCTGCGGCCTTGGCGTTGTTGAAGCGTGCGGCCGAGCCACAGGGGAGGCTGACGCCCGTGGGGTCATCCGTCCAGTGCAACCAAACCCACTTGCCCTTGACCGCGGGGTCGGTGATGGCGGAGCAACCGGTGACGCTGGCGTCACCGTTGACCATCACGACGTCACCGGTGACGGGACCGGTCCAGGGGAAGTTGGAGGAGAGCTGGGAGCCGTAGCTGCCTGCCAGGTCCGCCGGGGCGGTCACCTTGGTCTCGTCAACGGAGGCCAGCGAGCTCACCGTGTTGGCCACGGTCAGCGAGGAGCGTGAGTTACCGGGGGAGCCACCGACGTCGGTGACGTCGCTGGCGTTGCCGGAGGAGACGACGGAGAGGATGCCCTGCTTGGTGAGCGCATCAACGATGTCATTCTCGGGGTCCTGCGTGGGGGTCGCGTCCGAACCAAGGGACATGTTCACGACCTGCGCGCGGTCGGAGAAGTCGCCGTCCGAGTTGGGATCAAGCACGTAGTCAAGGGCCTGGCCCACCACGCTGGAGGAGCCAACGCAACCGAAGACGCGGATGCCGACCAGGGAGGCCTTGGGGGCGGAGCCCGGGGCAACGCGCATGGCCTTGACCTGCTCGGCGGTCAGCTTGGAGTAGTCGCCGCGGAAGGTCTTGCCATCCGCCGTGACGCCGTAGCCTGCTGCGGTGCCTGCCACGTGCGAGCCGTGGCCCGCGGTGGAGCAGTCAAGCGGGTTGGGGTCAGGCTTGGGGATGGGCTGGTACGTGGGGTTGTTGGAGTTGGCGTCGTAGTCATCTCCGACCAAGTCCCAACCACCAATGAACTTCTTGTTGTCCAGCAGGCGCGTGTTGGCCTTGGGCAGCGTGGGGGAGGCCTGGGCCTTCTTGTAGGCCTCCGCGGTGCCGGGGCCACCAAAGCCCGCGTGCGTGTAGTCAACGCCGGTATCGAGGACGGCGATCGTCACGCCCTCGCCGGTCTGATCCAGCTTCTGCCAGGACGCCAGAGCGCCGGAGTCGATGGCGCTGCCAGCGTTCTCCGGGTTCTTGGGCACAATGCCGGTGATCTTGACGACGTCCGAGCGCGAGGCAAGGGCGCGGATCTTGTCCGCGTCACCCGTCAGCGCCACACCCGGGATGGTGTTGGTGGTCTGGTACAGCACATCCGCGTCAGCGGACTTGGCAGCGCTCTTAGCCTTGGCGGTGATGGAGGCGCGGATCTTCTTGACCTCCGCGACCTTCTTGGCCGGCTTTTGCTTGCCCTGGCGTACGGCGTTGCTCTGGGTGGAGCCGAACGCACCCTGACCGGAGAACTGGACGTAGGCGCTCACCTCCCCGTCGCTGTCACGCACTGGGCCCGCAACCTTCAGGTTCTGCAGGGCGTCCAGGCGCGACTCCGAGGCGCTGAACGCGCCCCCATCGGAATCACTGGGTGTCTTAGCCGCGTTGGCGGGCAGGGTGCTGGCGAATGTGAGCGACGTGCCGGTCGCAATCACCAGTACCCCGAGCGCGAGACGACGACGCAAGGGTCGATGGCTCATGGTGCTCCTTGAGTGGAAGGGGTGACGGGGTGTTGCCCAACAGCGTGAGCCACACCACATTCAAGAGCATCGGACACCCGCACTCAGATGTCAAGGACTTGTTTGACATGATGCGCGACCCGCGCGCGGGGCGTCATTTCGGGTTGACGATTCGAGTGAAGACGGTGTAAGAGAACCGCGCCGCGGCCGCCGTTGTGAAGCGCCCGGTCACCGCCGTCGGGCGTCACGAACAGGGGCGGGTGGCGACGATGTCTCGTCACCACCCGCCCCTGGGGTTGGCCCTGCTCGGTCTAGCTAGCGGCGCGCGCCGCCCTGGTACACGGCCTCAAACGGCGCGGCGGAGGCCACGCGGTTCTTGATGGATTCGGTGACAAACGCCTTGGCGTTGATGGAGGCCTGCAGCGGGGCCACACCCTTGGCCAGCTCCGCGGTGACGGCCGCGGCCAGCGTGCAGCCCGCACCGGAGACCGCCACGTCTCCCACCTTGGGTGTGGACAGCACCTCCATGGTGGAGCCGTCGTAGAACACGTCCACGGCGTCCGGTCCCGCCAGCCGCACGCCACCCTTGGCCAGAACCGTGGCGCCGGACTTCTCAAAGATCAGCCGCGCGGCCTCCTTCAGGTCCTCCACGGAGGAGATGGAGATGCCAGAAAGCGCCTCTGCCTCAAAGTGATTGGGGGTCACAAACGTGGCCTTGGGCAGCAGCTTGGCCTGCAGCGCCTGATCAGTGTCCAGCGCGGCGCCGGGCTCCTGGCCCTTGCAGATCAGCACCGGGTCAAGGACCACGTTGGCCCACTCCTGGTTCTCCAGCGCGGCGGCCACGGTCTCGATGGTGTCCGGGGTGCCCATCATGCCCAGCTTCACGGTGCGCAGCTGGCCGGCGTACGCGGCCTGCACGGCCTCCAGCTGATCGGCAATCACCTGCGGGGCCACCGGCACAAAGCGGTGTCCCCAATTGTTCTTGGGGTCAAAGGAAACAATGCAGGTCAGCGCAATGATGCCAAAGGTGCCCAGTTCCTCGAACGTCTTCAGGTCCGCCTGCGCGCCGGCGCCGCCGGTGGCCTCGGACCCAGCGATCGACAGGGCAATCGGGGGAGTGGAAGTAGTCATGACTCCATCGTAGAACCGGGCACCGGGTGCGTGCCTGGCCCCATGACGGGCCACCTTGGGTACATGACGCAGCGCCCGACGCCGCGTGGTCGGGCCGGGCGCGAACCGCGCCACGGCAGGGGGTTGCGGTCCCCACGGCCCGCCTGGGCAGGCAGAGCGCTCGACGCACCCCAGCGGCGTCGGGCAGGGAAGGGTGAGCATCGTGAGAGAATTGCCCCTGGCTCTTGACCGGGGCGCTCGCGTGTGCCGGTCTTTGGCCCCTGTGAGCGGTGGTGGCAGCGCCGGCTCGAACCCGACCGACCCTCTTCTCAGGAGACCCCTGCGCATGTCCGCCACACCCCTGCCCACCGCCTTTGCCCCCATCGGCAGCCGCTTTTTTGCGGTCACCGTCGCCGTGATGGCCGTGGTCGTGGTGCTCTCCAACATTGGCGCCTCCAAGGGCGTGGAGATTGGCCCGCTGGTCACCGACGGCGGCTTCTTCCTGTTCCCGCTCGCGTACATCCTGGGCGACGTGATCTCTGAGGTGTACGGCTGGAAGGCCTCTCGCCGCGCGGTGCTGGCGACCTTTGTGATGGCCGCGTTTGCCGCAGGCACGTTCTGGGTCATGATCCAGCTGCCCTCGGCCAGCTTCTACGACGGCCAGGCGGCGCTGGAGCGCACGCTTGGGCCGGTCTGGTTGGTGGTGGTGGCCTCGCTCGCCGGGTTCCTGGTGGGCCAGCTTTCTAATTCCCTGGTCATGGTCACGCTCAAGAAGCGTCACGGCGAGAAGAAGCTGCTGCTGCGCCTGCTGGGCTCCACCGGCCTGGGCGAATTCCTTGACACTCTCATCTTCTGCTCCATTGCCGCGTCGGTGATCGGCGTGGATTCCTGGGGCGCCTTCGTCAACTACGTGGTGGTCGGCTTTGTGTGGAAGACGCTGGTGGAGGTGGTGCTTTCGCCGCTGACCGTGCTGGTGATCGGGTGGGTCAAGCGCCGCGAGCCGGGCTACGTCAAGGCCGTGGCGGCGGAGCGGGGCTAAGCGCCGGCCACCGGCCGCCCCTGCCACCCCGGCACCCCTGCCGCCCCGGCACCCCTGCCACCTCATACGACAAACGCCGTCTTCCAAGGCGGCGTTTGTCGTGTGAAGTGGCATCCAGGCGGGCGCCGTCGTATCAGGTGGCGTTCGTCGTATGAGATGGCATCCAGGCGGGCGCCGTCAGTCGCGCCCCTGCGGGTCCCCGGCGCCGGCGTAGTAGTCGGCCAGGACGCGGTCCTTGAGCTCAAAGAACGTGCCGTCCTCGATGGCCTCGCGGGCCCGGTCCACCAGTCGCACGGTAAAGCGAATGTTGTGGATGGAGATGAGCGTATGGCTGAGGAGTTCATCGGCTTTGAAGAGGTGATGAATGTAGGCGCGGGTGTAGTTCAGGCAGCTGTAGCAATCACAGCCCTCTTGCAGGGGCGTGAAGTCCGTCTTGTACCGGCGCCCGCTCAGGTTGAAGCGGCCGTGGTCCGTGTAAAACGCCGAGTTGCGCGCCACCCGCGTGGGGGACACGCAATCAAAGGTATCCGCGCCGTTCTCGATGGCCCAGAACAGGTCATCCGGCTCGGAGATGCCCAGGAGGTGACGGGGTTTGTCCTCCGGAAGTTCTTCCGCGCACCATCCCACGATGGTGCCCAGATTCTCCTTCTCCAGCGCCCCGCCCAGCCCAAAGCCGTCAAAGGGCATGGCAGCCAAGTCCTGGCACGCCTTGCGCCGCAGGTCCTCGAACTGTGCACCCTGAATCACGCCAAAGAGCGCCTGGTAGTCCTTGCCCTCGCGCTCATCCGTGAGGCGGAAGTGCTCCTGGATGCAGCGCTCGGCCCAGCGGCGCGTGCGTTCCAGCGCCTCCTCCTGGTAGCCGCGGGAGTTGTGCAGCGTGGTCAGCTCGTCAAAGGCAAACATCACGTCCGCGCCAATGCCGTGCTGGACCTGCATGGACACCTCAGGGGTGAAACGGTGCTTGTCCCCATTGATGTGGGACTTGAACCACACGCCGTCGTCGTCCACGTTCGCCAGGCGTTCCTTGCCCGGCGCCACCGCGTCATCCGGTCCGGAGCTGTCCACGGTGTTCATATCGATCACCTTCTTGAACCCGGATCCCAGGCTCATGACCTGGAAACCGCCCGAGTCCGTGTAGGTGGGGCCCTGCCAGTTGGTGAACCGCCCCAGCCCGCCAGCGGCGTCGAGCAGATCGTGGCCCGGCTGCAGGTAGAGGTGGTACGCGTTGGCGAGCATGGCCTGCGCGCCGGTCGCGGCGACCTGCTCCGGCGTCAGCGCCTTCACCGTGGCCTTGGTGCCCACCACAATGAACGCCGGCGTCTTGACGTCCCCATGCGGGGTGTGGATCACGCCGGTGCGGCCGTGCCGGCCCGGCAGGCGGGTGCCGACCTCGTAGCTGAACGCGGACTGGCGCGGATGGGCATCCGGCAGCTCCGGCTGCACGTAGGGCTGGGGCGCGGGGGGCTCGGCGCGGCGGCGCTTCTTGGCTTCATTGGGCACCTGTCTAGTGTGCCGCATCCGCCCGGGGCGCGGCGCCGCTGCCACCAGATGCCCGACGACGCGTGGCCCACCTCACTGCGTAGCTCGCCTACCAGCCCTGCCGCTGGGCATCGCAGGGGACTATCGTTGACGTGTCATGAATGCAGCTAGCGTCCCCGCCCCCAGCCCACAGCCGCCCACGTCTGGCACGGCCACAGCGGATCGCTTCCGCCTGCGCCACCTCTTCACGTTGGCGCCCCTAAATGGGGATCATCACGTGGGTCTGCGCACGGCCATTGGTGTGCTCCTTCCGCTGCTCACGCTCATCGCGGTGCAACGCATTGAACTGGCGCCGTACGCCGTCTTTGGGGCCTTCGTTGGCGTGTATTCGCGCGTCCCGGGGCACCTTGACCGGCTCCTGATGCAGATCAAGGCCGGCGCGCTCATGTGGCTTGTGGTGCTGCTGGCGACCCTGGCAGGCAACTTCCTGGTGCACGGCGTGACGCTGCCCACCGGTGGCTGGTGGTTGGTGGGACTGACGACGCTGGTGGCTGGCGCCGCCTCCGTGGTGGCCGGGTTCTTGCGCCTGCGTCCGGCCGGATCGCTCTTTCACATCTTTGCCTTCGCCGCGATTGCCTCACTGCCGGCGGATCCCGGACTGAGCGATGGGATGTTCACCGCTAGCTCCGCCATGATCCTGGCCCTGGTCCTTGGCCAGCTGGGGCGCATAGCTCCGCTGAACCGCACCCCGTGGCAGGTCACGCCGCTGCCCATGATTCCGCCCTCTGCGCAGGGGGCCATCTGGCGAGAGGGCCTGGCCTACCTGGTCGCCGCGGGCGTGGCGGGCAGTGCCGCCATCCTGCTCTCCGGCCCGCTCGGTATGGGCCACACCTATTGGGCCATGGTGGCCGCCGTGGTGCCGCTCGTGGGGCGCAGCACGCAACACCGCATCATCCGCGCCGTGCACCGCGTGCTCGGCACCGGCGCTGGCCTGATTCTCATGGCGCTGATCGTGTTGCTGCAACCCCAGCCGTGGCTGGCCGTGCTGGCGATTGGCCTGATGCAGTTCCTGGCCGAGATCTTTGTGACCCGCAACTACTTCTGGGCCATGCTCTTTGTGACGCCGCTGGCGCTGGTGGGCGGCACGCTTGGGCGCCCGCTCACGCCGGACATCCTCTACGACCGCGCGCTGGAGACGCTGATTGGCGTGGTGATTGGCGTGATCGTGGTGCTGCTGATGGACCGCTTCTCACGCGCCTCCTCGCACACCGTGCACGTGATGAAGCTGTCCTAGCTGTCCATGCATCGACCCTCGAGGAATTACCGCTCCTCGAGAAACGCCCAAAAACGCGAGCCGTTGCCCAGCCGCCCCCGCAGCAGCGGCGCCGGCCCGTGGTGGCTCACATAGAGCTGCACAAAGTGCTCCTCTAGCCCCGGCTCGTATGAGCCTTCGGGCAGGCCAAGGCTGGGATCGCTGGTGGCCTCTCCCAGCTCCCGTAGCGCGGAGCTGCGCTCGGTTCCGGCGGCTGGCAGGTGATCGAGTGACCAGGCCCATTGCCACAGCGCCGGTCTGCGGCGCACCACGCCCAGCAGGTGCGCGGCGTAGCTCTGGGTGCTCTGCCCGGCACCGTTGAGGAAGTCCACTCGCGGCTCCGGGCCGTCCAGGCTCAGCCGCCAGCTACGCCCGGCGTGGGCGGCAACAAACCGTTCCTGCAGCTCGCGTTGGCGCTCGGCGAGTGCCTGCGCCTCCGGGTCCGCGCTGGGCGCGGGGGCTGCGTCCGGGATCGGTCGCGGGGCCGGGGCGCGGTCCTCGCGGCGTCCAAAAAGTCGGGAGTCGACGACGTTGGGTCCAGCCGGGCGCGCCGGCGCGGGTGCCGGAGCCGGCGCGGGTGCCGGCGCGGGTGCGGGTGCCGGCGCGGGTGCGGGACGTTGCGGGTTCGAGTACGTCGGGGCGGAGGGCGCAGGCCCAGTCTCCGGTGCGGGCGTCGCAAAGCCGGAACCGACCGGGCCGCGCGTCGCGGAGGTGGCCGCCACGCCGTCGTCCGCAGGGGCAGGGAGCCAAGAACCGGCGTCGTTCACCTCAACCGAGCGCACGCCGTCGTCCTCATCAAAGCCGATCCGTACCGTGCCGCGGTCCATGCTCAGGGTCGCGATGCCCAGCTCGTCCTCCTCCCACTCCACGCCCTCGCGGCGTGCACCGTAGCCGCGCACAGCGGCGCGTGCGTCGCTGAACCAGGGCGCGGCCGCCGCGCGGTGCAGAGCCTGGGCCGTGGTGGTTGGTGTGGGCTCGGGCAGGTCAAAGAGCATGGGGTTGATCAGCAAGAGCACGTGTCGCAGGGCGCCGACCCGCAGCTCGTAGTGCACATAGAGGTCTGTGACCGCCTGCGTGGCCGCGATGCAGATCTGGTCCATGCCGTCTTGGTAAGGCATGGATCCCAGCAGAATGTCCGGGTCCTCCACTGCCTCGCCCACAGCCAGGAGCTGCCGGGAAGCGCCCACGGTCCACGGGTTCCAGCCCTGGGCATCGCGCCAACCCCAGGTCCACGTGTTGGCGGCCGTGTCATGGGTGCCCACCAGCTGCGCGCCAAACTCCAAGTTGGCCTCAGGCGTGCTCAGCAGAAAAAGCGGCCGGTCCGCTGCCAGGTCCACCGTGGCATTGCGCCCGCCAAAGCGCGCGTCAAAGAGCGGCTGAGACTCGGCCGCCATGATGCAGGCGGCGTGAGCCAACTGCGCAATGGCGGGGCGACGTGGGTCAATGCTGAGTTGAATCTTGTCCACGCGGACTCCTCACGGGGCATTCGCGATCCACTGACCGCGCTTGCGCCCGACTGTACCGACTGGGGCCCGCCGGCGCCGCCCTCACGTCCTGGGCTAGATCACTGACGCGCCGCCGCCGGGGCCAAGCGCCGCCAGCTCCGCGCTAATGAGCCGCGTCAGCTCCGCCTCATTCAGGCCCGCCCAGCCGGTGGCCAACTGTGCCAGCAGCAGGTCAAGGCGCGTGAGACGCAGCTGGCGTTCGTCCTGGATGGCGCCCGTGTCCCGTGCCTTCTGGATCTCCCGCTCGGGGAAAACAGGGTTGCTCAGTTCCCGGCGCCGAATCGCCGCGACGGGGCCGCGCATGTCCTCCAGCGCTTCCTCCTCGCCGCGGCGGATGCGCGCACCCAACTCCGCGGCGGCGTCCATCACGCCCTGCTGGCGCGCCAGCCAGGCGGAGAGCGCCAGGCCGTGGCGCACCGCGCGCCAGCGGCCCTCGTTGCCGTCAAAACTCAGGACGGTCAGCGCCGCAAGCAAGGGCATGCCCGCCTCGGTATCGCCGTGTTCCACCACCAGCCGGTCCGCCGCCCACGCCAGGTCTACTAGGTGCGCGCCGGCGCGGGGGTTGATGCCGGGGGCCAGGCGCAGCGCCGTGTCCAACAGCTCGCCGTCCTCCGGGTAAGCCTGCACGGCCGCGACCAGAGCGGCCTCCGCCGTGCCCGCCTCCGTGGGCAGGGCGATGAGATCGGAGAAGCCCGGGCCGGCCGCGCGCTCGGTGTAGACGCGGATGGAGGAGGCAATCGCGATGGTCACGCGCACCCCATCCATCAGCTGCGCCTCCACATAGGCGTCCGTTCCAAAGGAATCCCGGACCACGCGCACGCTCTTGACCGCGACGCTTGGCTTGCCGTTGCGGCGCATGAAGCGATCGCCCGCAGAGATCTGGCGGGCGGACACGGAGCGACGGTGGCGGGGGGCCTCGCCGTCGAATCGGACCGGCACGGTGCTTAGCGCCCCCAGCCCACGTGAGCCAGCGCGGCGCGCACAATGTTGCCGCGGCCGCCGGTGAACTCCGCCTGCACCGACTCTGCCAGCGCCTCCTCCGGGCTCATCCAGGTCAGCTCAAGGGCGTCCTGGCGCGGGGAGCATTCCCCGCGCACCGGCACCACATAAGCCAGGGCGACGGCGTGCTGCCGCTCATCTGTCAGCCCGGTTTCCGAGGGGGAGGGGAAGTACTCGCCCACGGTGAAGGGGACGGGGGAGGTTGGAAGCGACGGCATCGCCATGGGTCCCAGATCCTTCTCCAGGTGGCGCATCAGCGCCGCGCGGACGGTCTCGCGGTACATCACGCGGCCGGAGACGAAGGTGCGCTCAAAGTGCCCCGCCTCATCCGTGGTGTACAGCAGACCAATCTGATTCACGTAGCCCAGCGGGTCAATGCGCACGGGAACGGCTTCCACGTACAACATGGGGAGCCGGTGCCGCGCCTCATAGAGGTCTTCGTCAGAGAGCCAGCCGGAATTCGGGTCGGGTGTACGCACGCTCATATCTCATTGATACCGCAGAGCGGCCGCCCCGCACAGGTCCCGCGCCGATGCGTGAGATCTTGTGCGGTGCGCTGAATGCGGAGCGACGTGTGGCGCCTTAGACGTTCGACGCCGCTCTGGCTTGGATTACCAGTTGGCTCGCCAGTACTGATCCGCGGCGGGGGAGTCCGCCGCTGACACGCGCAGATCGCTGGCCGCGTGCGCCGCCCAGTGCGGATCCCGGAGCGCCGCGCGCCCAATGCTGACGGCATCCGCCTGGCCGGTGGCCAGGATGGTCTCCGCCTGCATGGCGTTGTGGATCAGACCCACCGCGGAGACCACGGCGTCCGTGCCGGCCAGTTCCGCCCGCACATGATCCGCCAGGGACACCTGGTAGCCCGGGCCCACCGGGATGGCAGCCGGACCGCCCAGGCCGCCGGAGGAGAGGTCAACCCAACCCACGCCGTGCTCACGCACCAGCTCGCCGGCCATGCGGGCCGTGGCGTCCACGTCCCAGCCGCCGTCCACCCAGTCGGTGCCGCTGAAACGGATGCCGAGGGCCTTGTGCGCGGGCCAGGCGGCGCGCACCGCCGCCACCACCTCACGCAGCAGGCGGGTGCGTCCGCGCTCATCGCCGCCGTAGCCGTCCGTGCGCGTGTTGTTCAAGGGGGAGAGGAACTGGTGCAGCAGGTAGCCGTGGGCGGCGTGGATCTGGATGGCGTCATAGCCCGCCGTATCCGCGCGGCGGGCGGCGTCCGCCCAAGCCTGCACCAGCAGACCCAGCTCCTCCTCGCTCAAAGCGTGGGGTGCGTCTAGGTCCGGGAGGACCGGCGCGTCCGTGGCCCCGACCGTGGCCCAGCCGCCGTCGGACGCCGGAACCGTGCCCTCCGCCGCGCCGGGCAGCCACGGGTGGGTGGAGGCCTTGCCGCCCGCGTGGCCCAGCTGCACTGCGGCCGCTGCGCCCTGGGAGTGCACAAAGTCAGTGATGCGGCGGTGCGCGGGCACCTGGGAGTCGTCCCAGAGGCCAAGGTCCCGCGCAGAAATGCGCCCGCGGGCCTCCACGGCGGTGGCCTCCGCGGTGACCAAGGAGAAACCGCCGGCGGCAAAGGCGCCAAGGTGCGCCAGATGCCAGTCCGTGGGTACGCCGTCCTCAGCCTCAACCGAGTACTGGCACATCGGCGCAATGAAGGCGCGGTTGCGTAGCTCAAGCCCGGGGCCGGCGGGGGAGGGGAGGGTCACGGGGTTCATCAGAAAATGGCTCACGGCAGTGGGCAACAGGCCATGGCGCCGGAGTATTCCCTAGCGGGTGGGCACAGCGTCCCAGGCTGGGAAGGGCCGGTACACGCCGGGCTTGAGGCTGGCCTGCTTCGTTTTCGGGTCTTCCTTGAACACTGTGCCAGGCGCCTTGGCCTGATATTCGGCGTCACGGCGCTCGGCGACCTCCCGCAATAACTCGTTGTAGCTACCCCAGAACACGGGGCTATATGCGCGCAACTCGACGGTGCCGCCTGATTCTGATATCTCTAGCCAGTACCCTTCGGGCGTCGTCGTGGTGAAACGTGGGGCACCGGGAACCGGCTCCGCTACCTCCCAGCCGCGCCGTCGCCAGCCCTCCACCGTTCTCTCGAGGACCTTAGTGACGGGCTCATCGGGAGTGAAGAACCGGGTGGTCCAAAAGGTGTAGCTATCGGCCAACCCGTCTTTGCTGCGCCCGTCGCCGTCGAGTTTCATCCCGGAGTTGTACCCCGGGCTGGGAATGAAGTCGCTGTGGGTGGGTGAGTCCTGCCAAGTACCTGCGTGGATGTCGCGCTGGACGCCGGCGTAGAACGCGGTGAGTTCCTTGTAGCGCGCACCAGCCTTGGCGTAGCGATCTTTCGGCGGCCCCGAGTATGCCTCGGCTTTGGTCGCTCCGGAGAGGTCACGTGCCCCTTGGTTTTCTTGGGACGTCTGTTGCGTGTTCTGGGCCTCCGGTGGTGTGCATCCGGTGAGAGGAAATCCTAGGCTCAGTCCTACGATCAGGGCGCCGCGGCCCCACATCTTGTTTCTCATAGCAGTTCCTCCAGCTTTCCTGGCACGTCGAGGAAGGGGGTCGGCCTCTTCAGGTGGTGGGTACTGCGTCCCAGGCCGGGAAGGGCCGGTACACGCCGGGCTTGAGGCTGGCCTGCTTCGTTTTCGGGTCTTCCTTGAACACTGTGCCAGGCGCCTTGGCCTGATATTCGGCGTCACGGCGCTCGGCGACCGCCGTGAGCAGTTCGTCGTAGCTGCCCCAGTAAACCGGGCTGAAGGCGCGTAACTCGAAGGTGCCGTCGGATACTGATATCTCTAACCCGTAACCCTCCGGGGAGGTCGTGGTGAAACGTTGTGCGCCCGGCACTGGCTCCGCTACCTCCCATCCTCGCTGCCGCCAGTCCTCCACCGTTCGCTCAAGGACGTTCGTTGCGGGCTCATCGGGGGTGTAGAACCGGGTGAGCCAGAAGGTGTAGCTGTCGGCGGATCCATCGTCGCCTTGGCCATCCCCGATGAGTTCCATTCCGGAGTTGTATCCTTCGGTTGGTGTGACTCCGCTGTGTGTTGGCGAGTCCTGCCAAGTGCCTGCGTGGATGTCGCGCTGGACGCCGACGTAGAACGCGTTGAGTTCCTTGTAGCGCTCACCAGCCTTGGCGTAGCGATCTTTCGGCGACCCCGAGTATGCCTCGGCTTTAGTCGCGCCGGAGAGGTCACGTGCCCCTTGGTTTTCTTGAGAAGTCTGTTGCATGTTCCCGGCCTCCTGTGGTGTGCATCCGGTGAGGAGAAATCCTAGGCTCAGTCCTACGATCAGGGCGCCGCGGCCCCACATCTTGTTTCTCATAGCAGTTCCTCCAGCTTTCCTGGAACGTCGAGGAAGGGGGTCGGCCCCTTTAGGTGGTGGGCACAGCGTCCCAGGCCGGGAAGGGCCGGTACACGCCGGGCTTGAGGCTGGCCTGCTTCGTTTTCGGGTCTTCCTTGAACACTGTGCCAGGCGCCTTGGCCTGATATTCGGCGTCACGGCGCTCGGCGACCGCCGTGAGCAGTTCGTCGTAGCTGCCCCAAAAGGCAGGGCTATACGCCCGCAGAGCGATGGTGCCGGCACCGTTAACTTTGATGTCTAACCAGTAACCTTCGGGCGTCGTCGTGGCGAAACGCTGGGAGCCAGGCACCTTCTCCGCTACCTCCCACCCACGCTCTCGCCAGGCTTGCACTGTTCGCTGAAGGACCTTAGCGACGGGCTCCTCGGGCGTGTAGAAGCGTGAAACCCAGAAGGTGTAGCTATCAGCATTTCCGTCTTCGCTACGGCCATCGCCGTCGAGCTTCATGCCGGAGTTGTATCCCGGGTCGGGAATGAAGTCACTATGGGTCGGCGAATCCAGCCAGGTGCCCGCGTGGATGTCGCGCTGGACGCCGGTGAAGAACGCGGTGAGTTCCTTGTAGCGCGCACCAGCCTTGGCGTAGCGATCTTTCGGCGACCCCGAGTATGCCTCGGCTTTAGTCGCGCCGGAGAGGTCACGTGCCCCTTGGTTTTCTTGGGAAGTCTGTTGCGTGTTCTGGGTCTCCGGTGGTGTGCATCCGGTGAGAAGAAATCCTAGGCTCAGCCCTACGATCAGGGCGCCGCGGCCCCACATCTTGTTTCTCATAGCAGATCCTCCAGCTTTCCTGGCACGTCGAGGAAGGGGGTCGGCCCCTTCAGGTGGTGGGTACTGCGTCCCAGGCCGGGAAGGGCCGGTACACGCCGGGCTTGAGGCTGGCCTGCTTCGTTTTCGGGTCTCGATTAAAAACGGTACCGGGGGCCTTGGCCTCATCCTCGGCGTCACGGCGCTCGGCGACGGCAGCGAGCAGTTCGTCGTAGCTGCCCCAGAATACGGGGCTATACGCTCGAAGAGCGATGGTGCCGGCACCCTTTACTTTGATGTCTAACCAGTATCCCTCGGGTGTCGTCGTGGCAAAACGGTGAGAGCCGGGTACCTTCTCCTTAACATCCCACCCGCGCCGTCGCCAGTCCTCCACTGTTCGCTCGAGGACCTGAGCAACGGGCTCATCGGGGGTGTAAAACCGGGAGAGCCAGAAGGTGTAGCTATCGGCGGATCCATCGTCACCTTGGCCGTCTCCGTCGAGTTTCATACCGGAGTTGTATCCCTCAGTTGGTGTGACGCCGCTGTGTGTTGGCGAGTCCTGCCAAGTGCCTGCGTGGATGTCGCGCTGGACGCCGACGTAGAACGCGTTGAGTTCCTTGTAGCGCTCACCAGCCTTGGCGTAGCGATCTTTCGGCGACCCCGAGTATGCCTCGGCTTTAGTCGCGCCGGAGAGGTCACGTGCCCCTTGGTTTTCTTGGGAAGTCTGTTGCGTGTTCTGGGTCTCCGGTGGTGTGCATCCGGTGAGAAGAAATCCTAGGCTCAGCCCTACGATCAGTGCGTTGTGTGCCCATGATCGGGTTTTCACGGGAGGTCCTCCTGCTTTCCTTGCATGATCCGGATGAGGGCATCGACCGTGATGGACGGTGGATTAAGGTTTCCCACTTCATCCGTTGCCTTGTGGCCATCAAGATCCGCAGCCCATTGAAGCGGGCCCGGCCACTTCACGGGGCTGGTCAGGTTGTGCATAGTCGCTGTGTTGTCACCACCGATGGCCTCGGAAAACGAAGCAGACACCTCGGGTTCTGCTACCGGTGTCGCGGATGGCTGAGGGGCCGTGAGCCAAGTCGGGTTGTTCAATGCTGGGGGTCCTCGGCCTTCGCCTTGCCCTGCCGCGATCAGTGCTCTCTGAGCGGCAGATGCCCTCGAAAACCTTGGCAAATCCGTCGTTGAAGACTTCGTGGGCGCTTTCCGCAGATGACCGTCGGCTGGGCCCTGGGGAGCGAAGTGTTTTTGCTGCCGCTTGGGCGACGCGCACCAGGGAGCCGGCAACCCCTTCATCACCTTTGATCGAATCCACTGTCCCGCGGTCTTCCCCTACTTCTGATGTCCCAGGGAAGGACGTTACCAGAAAGTACGCATTGATCAAATGGCTGGTTTAATGGCGCCGATGCCGCTTCGTGCAGGTACAGGCGGCCTTGGGGCCAGGGCTAATCAGCGCTGGTAGCGGCTGACGAAGTTGCGAAGCACCTTGCGTGCGTGGGACACATCGGAGTTCAGCGCCATCTCCGTCAACTCCGCGGCGTCCGAGGGGTCAAAGTAACCGGCATGCTTGTACGCCTCAATGCGCTTGGCCAGCCCCTGCCCATCCAGCTCAGGGTGGAACTGCGTGGCGTACACGTTCTTGCCGATCCGGTACATCTGCACGGGTGCCGGTCCGGAACTGGCCAGGAGGACCGCGGATTCCGGCAGTCTGGACGTGGCCTCCTTGTGCCCCACAAAGGCATCAAAGGTCACGGGAACGCCGGCCAGCAGCGGGTCCACGGCGCCGTGATCACTCACGCGCACGGTGGTGAGCCCCACGGGCTCCGGGTAGGAGCGATCCACGACGCCGCCGGCCACGCGGGCCAGCATGCCCACGCCGTAGCAGAGGCCAAGGAACGCGGTGTCCCCGTCCAATACCACCCGCAGCAGGCGCTCCAGGTCTGCCTCTACCCGGATCTGCGTGTCGGAGCGGTCCGTGTCGGAGGAGGTAAAGGGGCTACCGCCCAAGATGACGCCGGAATACTGAGCCAGCCACGCGGCGTCGAGCACCGGGGGTAGAGGCATGCGCTCAAGGCGCCACTGTTCCACGTACTCCGGGGCCAGGCCGGAGAGCTCGGTGACGCTGCGCAGTTCATCCGCGGAGATTACGTCATCCGTGCGGGTGGACAGCAACAAGTAGGGCTTCATGTTCACTTCCAGTGGGTGCCGCGCTGCGCGGGTCAGCGTTCGGTGTAGCCCTGCAGGGCCACGCGCTCAGTATGCGATATCTCCTGGCGGCGAGCCAAAGCGGTGAGCAGGGCCACGACGGCGCACAGGCCGGAGAGCACCATGACGGTGGGGTCGTTGATATCGCCAAAGATGCGCGCGGCCATGAGCCACACCGCGCCCCAAGCAAAGGCGAGGGCGGGGACGATGCGCCCGCGCTCGCTCATGCCCGCCAGGCAGACGGGCAGCGCGACGGCCAGCAGGGTGAGCGAGGCCCAGAGTGCCTCTGGGGCCAGGGCCCAGCCCCAGGAGGTGACCACGGCGGACGCGGTCCAGGCCGTCACGAAGGCGGAGAAACCGAGCGCAAACTCCACCGGAGCGTCCGTCAGCCAGCGCTCGCGACGGGTGCGCGCCGTCAGGAGGTTCAGCCGTCTCAGGGCCTCCCACGCGGCGGCGAAGAGCACCAAGGAGCTCAGCAGTGCGCCCCACATCTGGCCGGATGCCGCGGTGAGGCACCAGGCGATCCCGGCCAGTGAGGCCAGGGTGACGGGGACGCCGATGGAGCGCTGGCGCCGCGCGGAGAGCTGATCCGGGACCCACTCGTGGGCGGCCAGGGCAGTGAGCCCCAGCGCCATCACGGGCCACATCAGAAGCGCGGGAGCCAGCGGGGCAAGCAGGGCAGTCCCGGCGCCAAAGGCCGCGGCTGTCCCGCCGCCGGCCAGGAGAAGCAAGGAGAGGATCAGGAAGGTGATCGCGGATCCGCTGACCAGCACGCGGCGCAGCAGGTCAAGTGGGGTCTGGCGCGGGTTCACCGAGCGCTCGGGAAGGTTGTACGGCGCCACGTAGACGGAGGCTGGGAGCGCCTCGATGGGCTGCTTGGCAGTGATGCCGCGGCTGGCATGCGCGATGGGAACGTACTGCGGGCGCTCGGCATCATCCGGGGCGGTGCGGGAGCGGATGATGGCCTCGTGGGCGTCCCAGACGACGGCGGCCAGATCAGGTTGCGGGGCGGCGCCGGCAAGAGCCGCGCGGGCCTGGCGGATGGCGTCCTCGCGCTCCGCGATCTCACGGGCGCGTTCCTTGCCTAGCTCCAGTGCGGCGCGGGACTCCACCTCGGAGTCCACATGCGCCTGCTCGCCCTGCAGGTCAAAGGGGGCGTTGCGATCGGGGCGGCGCACCGTGGTGGCGCGCTCCCGAGGGGGGAACCGCAGTGTTTCTGGCGCGTCGGAGGCCGAGGCCTCATTCGCCTCGTTTGGCTCTTCTTGACGCGCCGGTCTGATCATCGGTGTTCCCCTTGCCGTGACGGCGCCGCCACCACGCAATTAGCGCAGGTACGGCCCCAATCAGCGTACCGATGATCATGCCCAGGATCGCGGAACCCCACGCCGGGAGACCCGTGGCGTTATGGGTCAATTGGCCCAGAATCACCATGAAACCGACCCAGGCCGCTGACCCCACCGAGGTGGCGGCCCAAATGGTGCGTTGCGAGGTGCCCGCCAGCCCTGCGGCCACAAAGGATGCGGTGCGCCCGCCGGAGACAAAGCGCAGCCCAGCGAGCACCCCAAAGGCCCCGCGCTGGCCCAGTGCCGCGAGCCCGGCGCCTGCCTTGCGCAGCAACCACCGGCCCCACCGCCAGCGCTCCAGCCGGTGCCGATGCCGGGCCACCACCCAGGCCAGCCAGGCATCTCCCAGCACGTTCGCGATCCACGCAATGAACATGGCCGGCCACAGGGCAATTTGGTGTGTCTGCGTGAGCGGCCCGATGGCCAGCACAAAGAGCTCCTGTGGGAGCGGGGGCAGGAAGGAATCCAGCACGTTGAGGATGAACGTGACGGGATAAAACCACCAGCCAAGGGTGTCCGGCGCCAGGAGATTCACGGCGTGGCCACCGCCGCAGGTACTGCTGACACTGCGGGTAGCCCGGGTAGCCCGGGTAGCCCGGGTAGCCCTGATGGCCCTGGTTGCGCAGGCAGCTCGGAAAGCCTGCGCACCGAGCGGAAGGAGCGCTCCCGTCCGCTCAGCGGATCCGTGAACGCGATGGAACGGGCCAGGAGCTGTAAGGGGCGGGCGTAGTCATCTGGTGCCTCGTCCCAGAGGTCCGGGTAGAAGGCGTCGTTCAGGATCCCGGCGCCCAGCGCCGCGAGGTGCACGCGCAGCTGGTGGGTGCGCCCGGAGCGCGGGCGCAGCCGGGTGTGCAGCACGGGCAGGCCTGCGTGCGTTCCGGCGCTGATTCCGGTGCCGATCAGCTCCACGATGCTCTCCGCGTTGGGGTCCTTGTCCTCGCTGACCACCACGCGCAGCGTGCCCTTGACCTTGTCGATGTGGTTGCGGTAGGTCAGGGGCAGCGGGGTCTGGGCCAGAGCGGGACGCTGCGGATCCCACCCCGTGGGAAGCGCGGACACCGCCTCGTATTCTTTGCGAATCCCGCGGCGCTCAAACAGGTATTGGTAGTCTCCGCGAGTCTCTGGGCGAACGGAAAAAAGAATGACGCCGGCCGTGGCGCGGTCCAAGCGGTGCATGGGGGTCAGGTGCGGCAGGCCAAGCCGATTCCGCAGGCGCACCAAGGCTGATTGCTGCACAAAGCGACCGCCAGGAGTGGTGGGGAGGAAATGTGGTTTATCTACCGCCAACAAATCCGCATCGAGGTGCAGGATGTGCTCATGAAACGGCACCGGGTTTTCCTGTGGCGCGTCCCGGTAATACCAAATGAACTCGTGCGCGCCCAGCGCCGTCGCGGCTTCGATCACCGTGCCGCCGATGCCCCGCACCTCGCCGCTCGCAAAGCGCCGCCGAAGCCCTGCCGCGTCCACGTGCCCAAAGCGGGACAGGACGTAATCCTGAATGGTGGGCCACGGCCCCTCCAGCGGCAGGTGCAGGCGGGTGGCGTTCACACCGTTCTTCACGGGAAGGGGGGAACGCAGGGCCATGGTCCAAGCATCCCACGCCCGGCGGCGGGGCCGCGGCGGTGGGTGTGCAAGCATGGGCGCATGATTGCTTCGCTCGCGCTGCCCGTGACCGTCCCGAGCCCCGCCGGCGAACTGCGGCTGAGGGGGGCACGCGAGGCGGACCTGGGTGCGCTGATGGGGCTGATGTCCGACGACGCGGTGTCGCGTTCCCGGGGCGACGTCGCCTCCCCGGAGGATGAGGACGCGTACCGCGCAGCTCTGCTGGCCCTGATGCAGGACCCCGCGAATGCGCTGATCGTCGCGGAACTGGGCGGGGCAGAGGAGGGTGGCGAAACTGGAATCGTGGCGACGTTCCAGCTCACGCTGATCCCCGGGATGGCCCGCCGAGGCGCCACTCGCTTGTTGGTGGAGGCCGTGCGGGTCTCCTCCTCGGTGCGCTCCGGGGGAATCGGCGGCGCGCTGATGCGCTGGGTCATGGAATCGGCGACGCAGCTCACCGGGGCGGAACTGGTGCAGCTCACCTCCGATGTTCGCCGCCCTGATGCGCACCGCTTCTACGAGCGCCTGGGGTTCACCGGCAGCCACGTGGGATTCAAGTACCGCATTCCGCAGGAGTGAACCGGGCTCAGCCAACAACTCATCGCGCACCCACTGACGAGGAATCAGGACCATGGACTCTTTTCCCTTGACGCACAAGCCCACGCTGGAGGGGCGCTTGGTTGTGCTGCGCCCCTTCACGGAGGCGGACATTAGTGCCATGGGCCCTGTGCTCGCCGACCCCGAGGTGCAGATCCTGACGGGTTCAGTGGCGAGCCGGGCCCAGGCGGACGGTGCCTCGGCGACTCTGGATGAGCGCACGCTTGCCTGGTACCGCAGCCGCGCAGCGCAGGGTGACCGGCTGGACCTGGCGATCGTGGACGCGCAGAGCGGGGAGTGCGTGGGCGAGGCCGTGCTCAACGACGTGGACCCTGAGAACCGCTCCTGCAACTTCCGCATTCTCATGGGGCCGGCTGGGCGCGGGCGTGGGCTGGGCACGGAGGCCACGCGGCTGATCCTTGACCACGCCTTTGCCACCACCGAGCTGCACCGGATTGAGCTGGAGGTCTACAGCTTTAATCCGCGCGCCCGCCGGGCCTATGAGAAGGCTGGGTTTGTGGCGGAGGGGGTGCGCCGCGACGCCTTGCTCTTTGACGGGGAATGGATCAACGCCGAGGTGATGTCCGTGCTCCGGAGCGACCCGCGCCCGGCGTCGTTCCGCCCAGCTGGGCAGTAGCCGCCGCGGCGGTGGCAGGGTCCACGCCCTGGCAGCGCGCGCAGAAGTACACATCGCGAGCAACGGCACTCAGGTCCCTGGCGTCCCCGCCCACCCGCCCGCGCTGCAGATCCGGATCGGCGATAAGCCCGTGGGCCACGCGTCCATGGGCGCGGGGGCAGGCCTGCCCTGCCCTGCCGTAAACCCAATAGCGATCGCGAAAGGTGGGCCCCGCCGTCCTGCGTGATGCCCTGGTGGCGTTATCTCGCAGCTGGCCCGCAGCGACGTCGAGCACCTGTTTGAGCCGTTCCGGCGGCACCTCACCCACCACTACCCACGGATTAAGACGTGCCATGAAAAGCGCTTCTGAGCGGAAGATATTGCCGATCCCAGCCACGACGCGCTGGTCAAGCAGCGCCGCACCCAGCTCGCGCTCGGGGCGGGCCACCAGTCGCTGCAGCGCCTCCTGTGGATCCCAGGCGTGGATGGGATCCGGCCCCAACAGATCCGTGAGCTCGGCGACCTGCGCGGCGGTCAGCGCGTCAAGGATGCCCAGGTCGATGCCGAGCACCGTGGTGTCCGCGGTCTCCAGGACCGCGCGCACCTGCGCGGCGCGGGCCGGCCAGCGCTCGCCGCGGGAGATGGCACGCCAGGTGCCCTCCATCAAGAGGTGCGAATGCAGGGCGTCGCCGCCGTCGAACTCCATGAACAGGTGCTTGCCGTAGGCACGCACGTCCCGGATGGTGCGCCCGGTCAAGTCCAGCGTGGCGAGCGCCGGGACGCGCAACTCTGCGCGGGTGAGCGGGTGGCCCGCCAGTACCGGGCGCAGCCGCTGCTCAACGCGCGCCAGCGAATCCCCCTCCGGCACGGCTACGCCTCCACGCTCAGCCCGCACTGCTCCGGCGCGTGACGCAGAGCGTGTGAGGCGGTCCGGCTGATCTCTGAGTCCCTGAGCGGCTTCATGCGTGTCCTTGCTCTAGCTTGGTTTGTTGGGCTTACGCCCTGAATCGCAGACCGGACGGCAAGGTTCCAAAACCGGCGGCAACCAGGGCCCGGGCCAGCGGGGTATCCAGGATGGCCGCACCATTGACCTTCTGCATCGAGAGTTTCTCCACGCGGGCCGTGCGCAACGCGCCAACCAGACCCGGCGCAGCCACGGCCAAAACCGCCTCCGAGTCATCAAAGCACAGCACCGTCTTGCCACCCCGCTCCACATAAAGCACCAGTGCGCCGTCCACGAGCACCACCACCGCGCCGGCCTTGCGCCCGGGGCGGTGCCCGGTCGCCGCAGTGGGAGCGCCCTCCGGAATCGGCAACGCCGGCCACGCCAAAGCGGCCCCGTAAGGGTTGGCCGGGTCAGTGGCCGCCAGCGCCAGAGCCAGCGGGCCCTCCCGACGCACCCCAACGTCGTCGTGCGTATGCGAGCGCAGCCGGTCCACGGTCGCCGACGTAGAGAACTGCGCGGCGCCCAGCTTCTCCACGAAGTAGCCGCGCCGCGTGATGCCCTGGTCCTCCATCCGCGTCAGCACCTTGTAGAGCATGCCGAAGCCGCCCGGCACCTCCTCAGCCTCCACGGATCCCTTCGTCAGCACGCCGTAGCGATCCAGCAGCACCTCACTCGTGGCGTGCGCGCGCAGCGTTGGGTCGGCCTCCGGGGCTGGCAACAGTGACCAGCGGCCCTGGGCGGACGGCAGAGCCAGAGGCGTGGCGCGGCCGGTGCGCCGATCAATGTCCCTGCCCGACGCCGTGGGGTCACCCGCGCGCGCCGGTACCGCCGCGTCGTCGGGCCGGAAACCGCGCCCGACTCCCGCAGCGTCGCCGCTGGATGGTTCCTCGCCACCGTCCGCGCCGTTTCCGTGGCCTGTGGCACGGTCTTCCCACACGCCATCGCGCCGCATGCCGATGGCCGGGAGGCCCGCGCCGTAGCCGCCGCGCGTGCGCAGCCCGCGCACGTGGCCCAGCCGCGAGGTCCGGGCGCGAGGCTCGGGCTTGCGCTTGTGCGCGGCCTTGCCGCCGGAGAGCATTCCGCGCACGGCGCCGTAGCTGTCGTTGGTGATGAGCCCGGCCCAGACCAGGTCCCAGAGCGCCGCGTTGAGCTCCAGGTCGGGGACCCGGGGGCCCATGGTCTCTAGCCGTGCGGAGAGCTGGCCCATGAACCAACCGCCACCGCCGGACAGAGCCTCGAGGATGCGCTCATGCAGGGCGCCGGGGACAAACTCCTCGTCGCGGTGCAGGGTTAACGGCGCGGAATCCGCCAGATGCAGGGCCACCCAGCCGTCCGTCCCGGAGAGCGAGCCGGCACCGGAGAAGAGCACCTCGCCGGAGGTCATCAGCTCATCCAGCCACGCCGCCTGATAACCACGCACGCGCGACGGGAGGATGAAGCCCTCCCAAGCGCTGGCCGGAATGGGCACGCCGGAGAGTTGCTCCACCACCAGGGCCACCCCGTCGACGCCGCGTAGCTGGGTGGGCAGGTACTGCCAGTCGGCCAGAAAACGGGCGAGCGCGGGCTGCTCCACCGGCTCCACGTCGGCGCGCAGCGCTGCCAGGGAGCGGCGCCGGATGCGGCGCAGCACCTCGGTCTCGCACCACTCCTGTTCGCCGGCCGGCACCGGGCGATACTCCCCGGCGCTGACCCGGGATTCCTGGGCCAGACGCTGCAGGGTCTGGGTGACCACGGCGCCGGCCAGGCCAAGCGCAGCCGCGGCCTCGGTGGCGGTGAAGGGTCCGTGGGTGCGCGCGTAGCGGCCCACCAGGTCCCCGAGCGGGTCCGGAACTGGCTCCACAAAGGCCAGCGGCACGCCCATGGGCAGCGCCACACCGATGGCATCCCGGAGCCGCGCGGCGTCCTCGATCGCGGCAAAAACCGCCTGGCCGTTGAGATGCACGGGCAGGGCGCGGCGGGCCGTGACGAGTTCTTGGGCCCACTGCGTGGCCTGTTCAAGGGTGGCGTGGCCGGTCTGGGCGGGGTCCTCCTGGCCGTCGTGCCGGTCTTGATGCTGGCCGTCGGCGGCGCCAGGGGCCGCCGGGTCAAGAACATCACCCTGCAGCCGCAGCGCCAGGTCCGGCGCGGAGAGCGGGCCAAGCATGCGCACCAGGTCCGCGACCCCCTCCACGCCCCGCAGGCGGCGCTGCGGGGCCAGCCGCTGGGCCTCCTGCTCGACGGCGATCATCACCTCTGCATCCAAGAGCTCGCGGAGTTCTTCGCGCCCCAAGAGATCCGCGAGAAGGGAGGGGTCAAGGGAGAGTGCCGCGGCGCGGCGCTCTGCCAAGGGAGAGTCCCCCTCGTAGAGGAACTGCGCCACGTACCCAAAGAGGAGGGACTGGGCAAAGGGGCTGGGCGTGACCGTCTGCGTCTCGATCACGCGGATCTTGCGCGATTGCAGATCCGTGGCGAGGCGGTGCAGGGCGGGTAGGTCGTAAACATCCTGGAGGCACTCACGAACCGTCTCAAGAATGATGGGGAACTGCGGGTATTTGCGGGCCACGTCCAGGAGCTGGGCGGAGCGCTGGCGTTGCTGCCACAGGGGCGTGCGCTTGCCTGGATCGCGGCGGGGCAGCAACAGGGCGCGCGCGGCGCACTCGCGGAAGCGGGCGGCAAAGAGTGCGGAACCGCCCACCTCCGTCGTCACCACGTCCTGTAATTCCTCTGGGTCAAAGAGGAAGAGATCCATGCCCGGCGGCTCGTCGTCCATGAGCGGGACGCGGAGCACAATCCCGTCATCCGCCGCCATCGCGGAACCGTCAAGTCCATAGCGCTCGTGCAGGCGAGCGCCCACAGCTAAAGCCCACGGGGCATGAACAGGCATGCCGTAAGGGGAATGAAGGATGACGCGCCAATCACCCAACTCATCCTGGAAGCGCTCCAACACAAAGGTGGTGTCGCTGGGGACCGCGGTGGTCGCCTCGAGCTGCTCGTGCAGATAGGCCAGCAGGTTGTCCGCCGCCCATTCGTCCAGGCCAATTGAGCCCAACCGCTCACGCGCCGCCGCGTCGTCGGACACCGCCAACTCGCGTTGAAAGCGGCCCTGCGCCGCGCCCAACTCCGCCGGGCGCCCCAACCCGTCGCCATGCCAAAAGGGCAGCTTGCCCGGCTGGCCAAAGGCGGGGGAGACCAGCACGCGGTCGTGGGTGATGTCCTCGATGCGCCAACTGGTGGCGCCCAGGGCAAAGACGTCCCCGACGCGGGACTCGTAGACCATCTCCTCATCCAGCTCGCCCACACGCTTGCCGCCCGTGCCAGCGTCGTCGGAACTGGCAAGGAACACGCCAAAGAGGCCACGGTCCGGGATGGTTCCGCCGGAGGTGACGGCCAGCCGCTGTGCGCCGGGCCGGCCCTCGATGGTGCCCTCCGTCCGGTCCCAGACGATGCGGGGGCGCAACTCCGCGAACTCGTCCGAGGGGTACTTCCCGGCCAACAGGTCCAGCGTGGCGTCGAAGGCGCTGCGGGGCAGGGAGGCAAAGGGCGCGCTACCCCTGGCCAGGTCAAACCATTCCTCCACGTCGATGGGGCCAAGGGCGCAGGCGGCCACCGTCTGCTGGGCCAGCACATCCAGCGGATTGGTGGGCACGCGCATGGCCTCGATGCGGCCGGCGAGCATGCGCTCCACGGTGACGGCAGAGGAGACCAGATCGCCGCGATGCTTGGGGAAGAACACCCCCGTGGAAGCGGAACCCACTTGGTGCCCGGCGCGGCCCACGCGCTGCAGGCCGGAGGAGACCGAGCCTGGCGCCTCCACCTGGATGACCAAATCAACGAGCCCCATGTCGATGCCGAGCTCCAGCGAGCTCGTGGCCACCACGCAGCGCAGGCGGCCGGACTTGAGGTCGTCCTCAATCTCCGCGCGGCGTTCCTTGGAGACCGAACCATGGTGGGCGCGGGCCAGTAGGTCCGGGGCGCCAGCGGTGGTTCCGGCCTGCGCCATGATCTGCGCCGGGGCGCCGTTGGCGGGGAGTACCTGGGGCAGAACCTCGCTGAGGGGGACGGGGGCGTTCGTCTCGGTGTCGCTTGGGGGCGCATCCAGGCCCTGGCGGGCGGCATGAATCTCATTGAGGCGACCGGTGAGACGCTCTGCGAGGCGACGCGAATTGGCGAAGACAATCGTAGAGGAATTGGCCTCCACCAGGTCGACGATCTTCTCTTCCACATGCGGCCAAATGCTCGCGTTGGGCTCGGGAGAGGACCCCGGGCCAAGGTCATGCGCGCCGGAGGCGCTGGGCAGGTCGCTCAGATCGGGGACTGGGACGGTGACGGTGAGGTCCCAGGTTTTGGAGGAGGCGGGTGCCACCAGCGCGACGGGGCGGCTGCCGCCAAGGAAGCGGGCCACCTCGGCGCGGGGTTCCACCGTGGCAGACAGGCCGATGCGCTGGGCTGGCGCGGCGAGTAGTGCGTCCAGGCGCTCCAGCGTCAGGGCCAGGTGGGCGCCGCGCTTGGTGCCGGCGACCGCGTGCACCTCGTCGATGATGACGGTGTCCACCCGGGTCAGCGTCTCCCGGGCCTTGGAGGTCAGCATCAGGTACAGGGATTCCGGCGTGGTGATGAGCACGTCCGGTGGATGGCTGGCGAGCGAGCGACGCTCGGCGGGGCTCGTGTCTCCGGAGCGCACGCCTACGCTGACCTGCGGGGCGGGGATGCCCAGGCGGCGGGCCGTCTGCGTAATGCCAATCAAAGGGGAGCGAAGGTTACGCTCCACATCCACGCCGAGGGCCTTCAGTGGGGAGATGTAGAGGACACGGGTCCCGGCGTTGTCATGCTTCTTCTTCGCGGCGCGGGCTTTGGACTTGAGGCTGTCGCGGTCCGGCTCGCCTGCGGCTGAGTTGCCCGGGCCTGAGTTGCCTGCGCCTGAGTTGCCCGCGTCCTGGTCCAAGCCGGGCAGCGCGGCTTGGCCTTCCGCCCGGCGGATGAAGGAGTCCAGCGCCCAGAGGAAAGCCGAGAGCGTCTTACCTGAGCCGGTCGGGGCAATCACCAGCGAGTGGTGCCCGGAGGAGATGGCATCCCAGGCGCCGATCTGGGCTGGGGTGGGCGCGGGAAAGGCCCCGCTGAACCACTCTTTCGTGGCCGGGGTGAAACGGTCCATGACCGTCTGCGCGGTGGGCGAGTTCGGCACGGCTCCAGGCTACGCGGCGAGGCCGACGCTTTGCTCGCGGAGGCTCATGGGCCGACGATTGTCGTGTGAGGTGACAGGCGGCGTGGGCCAGGCCCTGGTGAGCTCGGGCCCCCGGCCGCGTGCCACTTCATACGACAAACGCCGTCGTGGAAGACGGCGTTTGTCGTATGAAGTGGCATCTCGGGCTGGGTTGGGGGCGCGGATGCTTATGGGGTGGCGTTTGTCGTATCAGGTGGCAGGTGGCGGGTGCTGGGTGCCACGTGGCGTGGCGTGGCGTGGCGTGGCCGAGCCGAGCCGATGCCGAAACCGAAGCACGTGGCCGAAACGGCGGCACACGTCCCAGCTCGCGGCAAAACCCGGGCGCACGCACCCCGCCAAACCCCCTCTAGTGCGTGCTCGGGTCCTGCGCCACCTCGGTCCTGTCCCCGCTCCACAGCGTGTGGAACGTGCCGTCCTTGTCGGAGCGCTTGTAGGTGTGGGCGCCGAAGAAGTCGCGTTGGCCCTGGACCAGTGCGGCGGGCAGGCGCTCGGAGCGCAGGCCATCGTAGTAAGACAGGGAGGAGGAGAACGCCGGGGCGGGGATGCCGTTGCGCACGGCGTCTGCGACCACGCGGCGCCAGGAGTCCTGGGCGGCCTCGAGGTGCTCGCGGAAGTACGGGGCCAGCAGTAGCGCGGGCAGCTCCGGGTTCTCCGTGTACACGTCGGAGATGGTGTTGAGGAACTGGGCGCGGATGATGCAGCCTGCGCGCCAGATCCGCGCAATCTCGCCCTTCTTCACGTCCCAGCCGTACTTGGCGGCGCCGGCCACGATCTCGTCGAACCCCTGCGAGTAGGCCACGATCTTGGAGGCGAAGAGCGCTTGGCGCACGTCCTCGATGAACGCATCCGCGTCCTGAACGGCGACCGGCGACGGCCCGCCCAACGTCTGCGCAGCGGCGCGCTGGCCGGCGGAGGAGGAGAGGGAGCGGGCAAAGACGGCCTCGGCAATTCCCGTGACTGGCACACCAAGATCCAGTGCGTTCTGCACGGTCCAGGCGCCGGTTCCCTTGGCACCGGCCTGGTCAAGGATCACGTCCACGAGCGGCTTGCCGGTCTCGGCGTCCACCTGGCGCAGCACCTCGGCGGTGATCTCGATCAGGTAGGAGGAGAGCTCGCCCTGGTTCCATTCGGTGAACACGTCCGCGATCTGCGCGGGGGTCTTGCCTGTGCCGCGACGGATCAGGTCGTACGCCTCGGCGATGAGCTGCATGTCCGCGTACTCGATGCCGTTGTGGACCATCTTCACGAAGTGTCCGGCGCCGTCTGTGCCCACGTGCGTTACGCATGGCGCGCCGTCCTCCGCGCGCGCGGCGATGGTTTCCAGGATGGGGCCAAGGGTCTTGTAGGACTCCACGGATCCGCCGGGCATGATGGAGGGGCCGTTGAGTGCGCCTTCCTCGCCGCCGGAGATGCCGGTGCCCACAAAGTGCATTCCGGTCTCGCGGACGCGGGCCTCGCGAGTGATGGTGTCCTGGAAGTTGGCGTTGCCGCCGTCCACGATGATGTCGCCGGGCTCAAACACCGCGACCAGCTCGTCGATCACGGCGTCGGTGCCCTTGCCGGCCTGAACCATGATGATGGCGGTGCGCGGGGTGGAGAGGGAGTCCGCGAAGTCTTTGTAAGAGAAGGAGGGGACCAGGCCGGCCTCGGGGTGGGCCTGGACCAGTTCGTCTGTGCGATACCGGGAGCGGTTGTAGACGGCCACGGTGTTGCCTTCGCGGGAGGCCAGGTTGCGGGCCAGGTTTGAGCCCATGACTGCCAGGCCCACCACGCCGATGTTGGCGCTGGCGCTCGAATTCTCAGACATGCTTGTCCTTTCCTTGCGGCCTGCGCCGCGGCTGTCGCTGCCCCGGGCTGGGCCGGTTCTCAGTAAATCGCATGCGGGGTGACGGGATCTAGTTCCGTGAACTGCCCTGAGGCTGAACTGCCCGACGGCGTTGGGTCGCCCCTGCGGCGGCCTCGCGTCCCGTTTGGGCCGGGTTCCGTCCGGGTTCCTGCCGCCTTACACGTGGTGATACGACCCGCCGCCGGCGATCTCCTGCGCGCGGTAGACCTGCTCGGTGAGCATGAGCCGGACCAGCTGGTGTGGAAACACGAGCTGGGACAGGGACCACACCAGGTTGGCCCGGGCGTGCACCGATGCATCCACGCCGTAGGCGCCGCCGATGATGACGGTGATGTGCTTGCCCGCGTCCAGGGGCGCCCGTAGCGCCTTGGTCAGCCCGGGGGAGGAGAGCATTTTGCCGCGCTCATCCAGCAGGACCAGGAACTCCTCCGGCTTGATTTTGGCCAGCAACCGGGCGGATTCTTCCGTCCGCGCGGCCTCTTCCTGGCGGGAGCTGTGGGGGATGAGCTGGAAGTCCAGGTCCCATGGTTTCTTGAGGCGCTTGGAGTAGCGATCTATCCCCTCGGTGACCCAGGACTCGTGCTTCTTGCCGACGGCGAGGACGCGGATGCTCATGCCCCCATCCTTGCAGTTGGCCTGCCCTGGAACAGGGCAGGCCACTCTTTAGGCGTTGACGCTCGCCAACGCCGCGCGGCCCAGGGTCATGACGCGCGTTGCGGTGGTGATGGACGCGAGCACCGCCTCGATCTCTGCTGCGCGGCGCTCCAGCGGGTCCAGTCCCTCACCCATGAGCTCCTGGAACAGGGATAGCGCCACGGTGGCGCGCAGGTCATACATGTCGAAGTTGGCCACGATCTGGCGCCACTGCTCCACCGCGCGCACGCCGCCGTCCGCGCCGTAGGACACAAAGGCGATGGGCTTGCCCATCCACTCCGGTGCCAGCGAGTCAAAGGCGTTCTTCAGCGCGCCGGGGACGCCGTGGTTGTATTCGGGCGTCACCACGATGTAGCCGTCAAACTCGTCGATCTTCTGGCCCCAGGCCAGCTGCGCCGGGTGGGTGTAGGCGCGGTTCAGGGCACCGGGGACGCCGGCGGCATCCAGCAGCGGCAGCGAGTAGTCGGCCAGCGCCACCACCTCAAAGCTGAGGTCTGCATCGGCAAAAGCGGCCGAGTGTTCTTCTACCCAGCTGGCCACGTGTGCGGAGTTGCGGCCCTCGCGGATGGATCCGGAGATGATGGCGATCTTCATGGGTAGACCTTTCGGAATGCGGCGTAGCGGAGGGGATCTGTGTCCCACATGTCAAGTAGTTGAAGCGTCAGCCGGTTGCGTGGCATTCCCTGCCCGGGAGGTGTTCTACCTCACGCCCGACGCCGCGTGAGCGGCTCAAACGCGCGGGTGCCGGTCCCGCACGCACAGAATTCACCCACCGCTTCCCAGTAGTTTTGGTTCATGACGTCTGCGACAGCGAGCCTGCTTGCCCCCGATTCGGGACATCCCGCGCCGCTGCGGTTGCGCGCCCACCTGCCCGGCGTCGTCGTGCTGTTGGTGCTCGCCTTGATCACCGTGGTGGGCGCCGCCGTGGTCTACGACTGGGTCGCGGATGGGCAGCGGCTGGCCGCGGTGGACGTGCCCGTTCTGGAGTGGTTCTCCCAGCACCGCGCGCCCGGGGTCACGGAGGCGCTGGTGGTGCTCTCCATCATCGGCAGCACCACCGTCTTGACGCCGCTGCTTGCCCTGTTCATCGGGATGCTCTGCTGGCACAGGAAAACCCTCTGGCCGCTGGTGGTGCTCCTGGCCACCGCCGCCTGCTCCGTGTTGACCACCGTGCTATTGAAGAACGCGTTGGAGCGCCCGCGCCCGCCGTATGAGCACGCCATCCCTCCCTATGAGACGTCCGGTTCGTTCCCTTCCGGGCACACCTTGAACTCCACGACGCTGTGCCTGGTGCTCATTTACCTGGTGTTGCGCTGGGCCACCGCGACCTGGGTGCGTCGCGTGCTGGTCATCGTCGCCATCCTGTACCCGTTGCTCATGGCGTTCTCCCGCGTCTACATGGGGGCGCACTGGGTCACCGATGTGGTGGCCGGCTGGCTCATCGGCGCGGCCTGGGCGGCGGTCATCATTTCCGTTGACCGGTTGTTGTTGCTGCGCCGCCCAGAGCGCGTGACTCAGGCCCCGCGCACCTCGCCCATGAACGCGGAGTAGTCAGCGTCAGAGGCTTCCAGGACGCGCAGCACGTTCTCGTGTCCCAGCTTGGCCAGCTCCGGTTCGCTCCAGCGGCGCGAGCGCAGCTCGTCCATGAGGGCGGGGTACGTGGACACGTCCTCCAAACCAAGCGGCACCATCGGGGTGCCGTCAAAGTCGCCGCCAAGCCCCACGGCGTCCACCCCTGCCAGCTCGCGCACGTAATCAACGTGATCCGCGACCTGGCGCAGTGTGGCCCGCGGCGCGTGGCCGGGGCGCTCCGCCTCCGGGAGCGCGTACCACTCGCGCGCCTCCTGGCTCACAAAACGCTCCACAAACGTCACCATCTGCACGCCGCCGCGCTCGCCGATGGCCCGCATCACATCGTCCGGAACATTGCGCGGGTGATCGCACAGCGCCAGCGCGTTGGAGTGGCTGACCAACACCGGTCGGGAGGTGACCTCCAGCGCCGCGCGCATGGTGCTGGGGGCCACGTGGGACAGGTCAACGAGCATGCCAATCCGGTTCATTTCCCGCACCACCTCGCGGCCAAAGTCGCTGAGCCCACCATGCCGGGGCGCGTCCGTGGCGGAGTCCGCCCACGTGGTGGTGACGTTCCAGGTCAGCGTCATGTAGCGAGCGCCAAGGCGGGCATATTGGCGCAGGGTCGCGAGCGAATCATTGATCTGATTGCCGCCCTCCACGCCCATCAGCGACGCGATGCGCCCTTCCGCCATGGCGGCACGGGCCTGCGCGGCCGTGCTCGCCAGGCGCAGATCCAGCGGGTAGGCGGCGGCCAGGCGCTGCACAAAATCGATCTGCTCCAGCGTGGCCGTCACCTGCTGCGCGGCGGGAAGCTCCGCGTCCACCCAGACCGACCAGAATTGCCCACCTACCCCTCCCGCGCGCAGGCGCGGCACGTCCGTCTGCAGCTGCGGCACGGGGCCGTCCAGCCCGTCCACGGAGTAGTTGCGGGACTCGCGGGCGGCCCACGCCAGGTCGTTGTGGCCGTCGATCACGGGAATCAAGGGTGCCTCCTGCGGTGCACAGTCCAAATGCCCGACGGCGGGTGCTCGCGGGCCGCTTTGACCGTATCGCGGGTGCGGGGTTGGCAGGAAGCCGCGCGGTTCTCACGCCGCGGGGAAGGTGACCCCCGTCAGTTCCTGCGAGACATCCCACACGCGCTGGGCCTGGTCCTCGGGACGCAAACGGGAGTACAGCTTCTGCGCGGCGGGTGGCCCGCCCAGGTGTCCCACTCCGCTTGGCCCGTAGAGGTGGCCGCGCTGGGCTGAGGGGGAGGTGGCGGCAAAGAGCGCGGGCTGCGCCGCGGATTCAGGGGTGCCAAAGATGAGGCCACGGGCCGAGCCCCAGCGGATCACCTTGACCAGGGCGGTATCGCGCTCGCGGCCCAACTCCGGCCGGGCGGAGAGCAGGCTGGTCGGCGCAACGCCGGGGTGGGACAGGTTGCTGGTGATGCCCCAGCCATTGGCGGCGCTGCGGCGGTCAAGCTCCAGCCCAAACAGCCCAAAGGCGATCTTGGACTGGCTGTAGGCGCCCTGGCCGTTGTATGACTTCTCCCAGTTCAGGTCATCCCAATTGATGGACCCTTGATTGGCCGCGATGCTGACCTGAGAGGTCACGCGGGCCTGGCCGGCGCGCAACAACGGGAGCAGATGCCCCACGAGCGCGACGTGGCCCAGGTGGTTGGTGCCAAACTGCAGCTCGAATCCGTCCGCGGTGGCCTGGCGCTCCGGCGGCGTCATGACGCCAGCGTTGTTGATGAGGAGGTGGACGGGGCGGCCGTCCGCCAGCATGGTCTCGCCGAAGGCCGCCACGCTGTCCAGAGAGGACAGGTCAAGCGGAAGGGTGGTGACCTGCGCGTCGGGGACCTGTTCGCGGATCCCGGCGGCAGCGGCGTCGCCCTTGCGGGGATTGCGCACCGGCAGCACCAGCTCCGCCCCGGCCCGCGCCAGCTGTGTGGCGATCCGCAGGCCGATTCCGTCGCTGCCTCCGGTCAGGACGGCGCGCTTGCCGCGCAGGGACGGGACGGTGAAGGGGGCTTCGTTTCGAGGCATGGATCGTCCTAGCTTGGAGTGTTGTGGTCAGAGGTAGGGCTGGTTAGCGAGTGGAGGGCCCCGGCGAGCTTGACGGGGCGATGTACGGCGGGGTGCATGTACACGGCAGGTCGATGCGGCTGGCGGCATAGATGGTCCCCACCCCAGCGATGATGGACAGCGCCAGGCCCACGCCACAGAGCCGGATCAGGCGACGCCTTCGCGGTGCAATGAGCGCGAAAATGAGCGTAAGCAACCCGAGAAGCGGGGGTAGAAAGACCACATAGGATCCGGCGTGAAAAACATATTGCGGCACATGGCGCAGATCATGCGACGAGTCGCCGCCCCACAGGGCGGTGGCCGTCACCACGATCAACGTCAGTCCGGCAAGTATCAGCGATACCCAGAGCAACGCCTTGGCGACCCCTTGCTTTCGGGTGAGCGCTGAAGCGGACGCAGTGGTGGTCCCACGAGCGGCCGCGGAAACGGGCGGGGCCGTGTTTGTCATGCGCTCACTGTAGGTGGGCTCTCTGGGGAATACACCTAGGATCGAGGCATGAGTACCCCTGAGCATTCTCCCGCAGAGCAGCCCTCTGTCCCAGAGGAATCCGCCCTCCCAGAGGATTCCGCCGTCGCGGACGGGTCCGCCGTCGCAGACGGATCCGCCGCTGAGGGCGGCGCCGCCGCGCCAAACTCCGCCACCGACGTCGCCGAGTGGCTGCTTGGCCGCATCCTGGATGCGGACCCCCGCCCGTTCCCGCAGGCCAACGCCGTGCGGATCGCCCGGGAACTCTTTGGTGAGGATTGGGGCGTGCTCAACGTCCACAACGTTCCCTCGCTGCACCCGGATGTTCTGGAGGCCTTTGCCCGGATCAAGGCGGAGAATGTGCGCTGGAATACCCGCGCCAAGGCGTGGTGGGTGGCGGATGAGGAACGCATGCGCGCCTTCCGTGTTGCCGATGAAAAGAAGGCCAGGAAGGCCGCGGCCAAGAGCGCCCGCGAGGAGGGCTAACCTGAGCCGCATGGCTGCGCTCCCGGACTCCAAGCAACTGGACGCGAAGCAACGCGTCGTCGTTGTTGTCGCGATCCTCGCGTCCTTTGTCACGCTGCTTGACTCCTCGGTGACCAACGTTGCCCTGCCGGCCATCGCGCGCGACCTCGGGGGAGGCCTCTCCACGCAGCAGTGGACGGTGGACGCGTACCTGGTGACGCTGAGCGCGTTGATGCTGCTGGCCGGTTCGCTGGCGGACGCCTACGGGCGCATCCGCATCATGCAGATTGGCTTGGTTGGTTTTGGCCTGGCGTCGCTGGCCGTGGGGCTCTCCGTCACCCCGGAGATGCTGATCGCCTCCCGCGCGGTGCAAGGGGCCGCGGGCGCATTCCTGGTGCCCAGCTCCCTGGCGCTCATCACCAATCGGGTCTCCGGCCCTGCGCAGGGCAGGGTGATTGGGGTCTGGACGGCGGCGACCACGGGGGCCACCATCGTGGGCCCGCTGCTGGGCGGGCTCTTCACCGACTACCTCTCCTGGCGCTGGGTCTTTCTCATCAACGTGGTGCCCATCGCCATCACACTGTTGATGCTGCGCCGCCTTGACCCGGATCAGAACACCGCCGGGCCCGGCCGCGTGGACTGGCTGGGCGGCCTGGCCGCGGCCGCCGCGCTTGGCCTCATCACCTTCGCCATCATCGAGGAACCCGCCGCCGGCTGGGCGGCGCCGCACATTTGGGGCACGCTCGCCGCCGGGGTACTCCTCTTTGCTTGGTTCCTGTGGCGGCAGGGGAGGGTCCAGCACCCCGTGCTGCCGCTGGGGCTGTTTAAGATCCGCAACTTCGCCGTGGGCAACGTGTCCAGCCTGCTCATCTACGCGGCGCTGGCGCTGAATGGCTTTGTGATTGGCGTGTTCCTGCAAAACGCGGATGGCCCGGGCCTCAGCGCCACCGCCGCCGGCTTGGCCAGCCTGCCCATCACGCTGCTCATGATCGGCTTCAGCTCCCGCATGGGCGCGCTCGCCGGGCGGTTGGGGCCCCGCCTCTTCATGACGGTTGGCCCGCTCCTGCTGGGCGTCGCGTCGCTACTCTTCCTTGGCATCCGGGGCGACTTCAACTACTGGACGCAGGTGCTGCCCGGCATGATCGTGATGGGCATGGGCCTCTCCATCATGGTCGCGCCCCTGACCAGCGCCATCCTTGGCTCCATCAGCCCCTCGCAGAGCGGCATCGCGTCCGCCGTGAACAACGCGGTCTCCCGGGTGGCCGGGCTCTTCGCGGTGGCCCTCGTGGCCACCATCGTGGGTGGCCGGCTGGACCTGGCCGGATTCCACACCGCCAACGTGGCCTGCGCCGTGCTGTTTGCCGGCGGCGCGGTGGTCTCCTGGCTGGGGATTCGCCCCCCCAAGTCTGTGCCCGACGCCGCGGGGTAACCTTCCCCGCTCGGCCTCCGGCGCGCTGTGCGCCGGGACTGTACCGAGCGGCGTCGGGCATCGCTACCGCGCGCCGCCCTCACCGGTCCTGCAGCGGCCAGCACACGCCGCAAAGCAGGGTCAGCGCGCGCGCATTTCCTGCAGAGGCGAGCTGAAGTCGGCGCCGTTGAGCTCTAGGTAGAGCTGGCGTTCGGTGAGGGTGATGGTGAGGTTGTTGCGGCGCTCGATTGACTCGGCGGCCAGGTCAAGGAAGTGCGAGTCGAAGCCGATGACGCGGATATCCGCGGCCTTGTGCAGGGATTTGCCGCCCCAGGTGGCGATGAGGCTTTCCGGATCGCGGTGGGTGTAGACCACGGTGCGGTCGGCGAGTTTGCTGCCGAAGTGCACGCGGGCGGCGTCCGGCGCGCCGACCTCGATCCAGTCCGTGAGGCGCATGGTGAGATCGCGGACCAGGACGGCTGGTTCCGACTTCGCGTCGATTCCCTCGCTGAAGGCGATGCCCTCCTCGTATTCCAGGCAGTAGGCCAGGATGCGCAGGAGCAGGTTGCTGGGGGTTTCCGAGGCCTGCCGGGCTACGCGCAGGGATAGTTCCTCGTAGATCCCGCGATCAAGGTCCGCAAGATTCACCGTGAACGTGTGGACAACCGCGCCAATACCCATGCTTGGAATCCTAGCGGGGTGCGGGGGATGGCTCTGGCACACTGGGTGGACGAATCTGGCCTTGGCGTCGGTCTTGGCGTGGCCCTCATCGAAGCGATGGAATCTGGGGAGTGATGGAACTGAGCGACGCCGCATCCGGCGCCCACGCCGCAGAGCCAGCCAAGCCCACCGACGCGCGCGCCGTGGCACCAGCTGGCTGGCGCAGGGCCGCCGTCGTGCTTCTGTGCTTGGCGCTGGCCGGATCCGTGCTGGGATTCTTTGGGTTGCTTTTGGTTGTTGGTCAGCTCGTGATCCCCGGTTGGGTGGTCGGCGGTGTGCTGTTGTTGGCCGCCCTGATCCTGCTTGTGGTGGATGGGGTGAAGCGGCGGGGTCCCAGCCGGGCGGAGGGCGGCAGCGGGCGGTCCAGGTTGCCTTGGACCGTGAAAGCACTGGCCGTCCTGGTCGTTGCGGCCAGTGGATTCGGGGCCGCGAGTGACATCGGCGGCGTGAGGTATCACGTGCTCTCACCGGCCGGCGGCGATGGCTGCCGCGTGGTGGTGCGAGAGGCCTCGTTCTTGTTTTCCGGCAGCGGGAGCGCCTACGCGGTCGGCCCCTCCGGCTTGGGGTGGAAGGCGAGCTCGTGGACGGCCGATGATGGCTACCAGCTGGTCGCGGGTGGGGACTATGAGCTCACCTGGGGGCCCGACGGCGGCCTGCTCACCTTCCGCGACACCAGCGACCCGGTCTGGCCGTCCTTGCACGAGGTCGGCTGTTAAAGGCCGGGCGGAGTGACGGGTTCGCGATGCGTTTGATTAGTGTCCAGAGAGCGTCCACATAGACAGCAAGAAAGCCCCGGGAGCCTTGATTTATCAGAGATCCAGGGGCTTTCTTTAACGTGGCGACGGTGGGATGTGAAACCGAACCGCCATAGTGAAGTGGCGGCAATTTACGCGAGAAACCACGGCATCTGGATCGCCGCTGCTGCCGCTACCTGACTGCCGATGCGGCCACATTGCGGCCAAGGTCCGCGCCGGGCGGCGGGACGGAACCCTACTATGTTACTCGGGGTGAACTATTCGGCGCACCCAGCGTACTAGCGCCGGTGATCCACTGGATCACTTTCGAGATCGCACTGACACGGGGGTGCTATAGTCGTAGAACTTTCTATTGATTGTCTGCTGCTGTTTGGGAAACCGACTGGAAGGGTATTCGCCGTTGTTCTGTCGTTGCTACTCCATGTCGGAATTATCCTCGTCGTGGGCCTCTGGTCTCTCGCATTCAGAATGGTCGGCGCAACGACAGTCACACTGGGCGGGCTTGGCATGAGGGATGTGAGACCGGCTCTCAGCAAGTTCCCTCGAGCTCAGCGCGTAGCAAAGTCGGAGAACGTGGGATGGATGGAAGGCGGAGTCAGCGGTTATGCGTGAAGTTGATCTGCAGGGCCTCGCGGTGGGCCTGTCTGCAATGAGTGTCTTGCTTTTTGTTTGCTTAGCTCTTCTTGCAAGCTTCACCAAAGCCGATTCGCTCAGTGCCAATAGAATGTTCGGAATTAAGACGAAACACACCCTGCGGTCTGAGGATGCCTGGACTGCGGGTCATCTTGCTGCTCGTACCACCGTATTGGCTGCCTCAATTTGCAGTTTAGGTGTCTCTGTGATCGCTGTCGCATTCATCCTCTTTGGGGAGTTTTTCGTCGCATCCCTTATCGCGTCGATTGGCGTACTTCTAACACTAATCATGATCGGCGTTGCTGCGCATAAAGCAAACGTGGCAGCAAAGAAAGCTGAATAACCCTCATCAGTGAGGCCTCCTTGAGTGATTGACTCAAACAAGCCGATGGCGAGGCAGGCAGGAAGCCTGGCACGACGAAGGAGGAAGCCTCCGAGGGTCGAGGGCTGCGTCGGCGCAACCGCTGGCTACGCGCCCTGTTTAAGGCTGCCGAACAGCACTGGGCAGCGCGGATGGACGCCCTCGCTCCACGGGCAAGAAGGGCCGGCCAAGGCCGCCGGTAGTCGGCGGTTTCGTCAAGCGCCAGTTCCGCTCCGACGCACTGAACAAGGTGTGGCTGACGGACATCACGGAGCATTGGACAGACATCGGCAAGCTGTACGCGTGCGCGATCAAGGACGTGTATGCGAAAGGGTTGCTACTGCGGTACGGCGAGGCATCCCCGACAAAGCCGAAGGGCCCCGGCTCCTTGATTTCTCAAGGAGCCGGGGCCCTTCGCAAACGCGGTGACGGTGGGATTTGAAACCTATATCCCGGCCTGTGAAGTGGCGAATCCCCCGGGATCAAGAGGATTTCGCATCACTACAAGTCAGGGCTAATGACTGTAAGTGTGTCCAAAATGTGTCCAGATTGGGGCCACGCTCCGCCGCCGGTCGACCGTCGCCTTGAAGGCCACGGTCGCCAAGAACAGAGGGCCGCCGGGGAACGTCAAAGGGTGTCCGCCCGATGGACACCCTTGCGTTGTGGGCAACGTGGTCAGGGTGACCATGTTGCTGAACACCGTGTGGATCACCGGGTTCAACCGTGGCCACCGTGGCCACGGTTGCCACGAGCAACGGGCCAACAGAGGAACCGTGGAACGCGAAAGGGTGTCGGTAGTAGTGACACCCCTTCGGCATTACGTGTTACACGCTACTGGGGTGTAACACCTAGAGCGTCTGCCACACGCTGCATGGATGCCAGTGCCCGGCGAACCTCCGGCCCAAAAGACTGCGCCAGCGTCTCACGGGCGCGGGGAAGGCGGTCATCATCGAGTAAACGCTCAAGCTTCTCGGTGGCCATGTAGGCATTCATGGCGCGTTTCCGAAAGTCGTCTGACAGGGCCCTCCGATGCGCCGGGGCTCCACGGCTGGGGTCCTTCTGACGGCGGTGAGACTCGGTCCGGCAGCGTGGAGAGCAGAAACGCGCATCAGAGCGCGTGGCTTCAAAATCCTTGCCGCAAACGTTACAGATAATTGTCATGTAACAGATACTAGCATCCGTTACAGGTGACTGTTAGTAACAGATCAGCACATGGTGCAGACACTCATCACGGGCCAACCGCATCGGCTCCGACCCCAACTGCAGATCTCTTTTTTCGGATACGATCTTCCGCATGTCTGATGCGACACTCACTGGCCTGGTCACTGGCGTCGTTGCGGTTCTCGGCACCGTGGTTGGCACTCTGACAGCGCTACTTATGTCACGCCAGCAGTCCAAGAGGGAAGTGGAGGCCCGAGGCGTTGACTCAGATCGTGGCGCTGTGGCTGAGCTGGTGCGTGCGTTACGGTCCCTTTCTGTCACGGCCAGAGGACTGGGTACTTTAAGCCGCCAGGGACGGGATACAGCAAGGCGGACGGTCGAGGCAGGCGGGACTGATTACGTTTCCCCGCAAGAGGCCCAGCGGGTCTGCTGCACGGATAGGTGACATCTGATCTGGCTAGCCCGGAGGGCTGGCCTGGAAGGATGGCATCATGCCTAAGCCCTACCCGCGAGAGTTCCGTGATGACGTCGTGCGCGTCGCACGAGGCCGCGAGCCTGGTGTGACGATCGAGCAGGTAGCGAAAGATTTCGGTGTCCATGCGGTGACGTTGCATAAGTGGTTGCAGCGTGCGGCGCTCGACGACGGGGCCAAGCCCGGCGTGACGCGTAGTGAGGCAGTGGAGTTGCGGGAAGCCCGTCAGAGGATCCGACTGCTGGAACAAGAGAACGAGGTCCTGCGGAAGGCTGCGGCGTATCTGTCGCAGGCGAACCTGCCGGGAAAAGGTTCTACCCGCTCGTGACTGAGCTCGCCGCTGCGGGGATCCCCGTGACGGTGACGTGTCGGGTATTGAAGCTCGCTCGCCAGCCCTACTACCGGTGGCTGGCTGGCCCCATCACGCCCAGCGAGGTCGTGGAGGCATATCGAGCGAACGCGCTATTTGACGCTCACAAAGACGACCCCGAGTTCGGACACCGTCTCCTTGCGGACGAGGCCCGTGATGCCGGTGAGGCGATGGCGGATCGGACCGCGTGGCGGATTACGACCGCGAACGGCTGGTGGTCCGTGTTCGGGAAGAAGCGGGGCCGCAACGGCAAAAAGCCCGGTCCCGCCGTTCACGATGACCTTTGCACCGTCACCGACGAGAAGGGGCGGGTCCGGCACGAGTTCACCGCCGATCGCCCGAATCAACTCTGGCTCACCGACATCACCGAGCACAAGACAAGTGAGGGCAAACTCTACCTCTGCGCGATCAAGGACGTGTTCGCGAACAAGATCGTCGGATACTCGATCGACTCCAGAATGAAGTCATGCCTGGCCGTCCGCGCGCTCGAGAACGCCGTTCAGATGCGGGGCGATGTCGCCGGGTGCGTGGTCCACTCCGACCGCGGATCGCAATTTCGAAGCCGAAAGTTCCTACGCGCTCTGGCCCGCCACCGCCTGGTCGGATCAATGGGCAGAGTCGCATCCTGCGCAGACAACGCCGCGATGGAGAGCTTCTTCGCCCTGCTGCAAAAGAACGTCCTCGACCGACGGTCCTGGGCCACCCGTGAGCAGCTGCGCATCGCGATCGTGACCTGGATCGAACGGACCTACCACCGCCGGCGCAGACAAGCAGCTCTGGGCCGTTTGACGCCCATCGAATTCGAGACAATCATGAACACGACCGTCGCACTGGCGGCGTGACTAACAACTGTCACCTATCCGTGCAGCAGTCCCAGCTGGTCATGTACGTTGATGCAGAGATGGGGGATGCACGACGACGTTTTTGGCAGGAGATCCGGACGGCAACCTTAGCCATGCCCGCCGTTATTGCTTGTGGTGACGGACGTATCAGCGCCTTTGCATTCGAGTCCGGGCAAGCAATGAATCGAGTCTCTGAGGCAGTGAGCGGCTTGGGCAACAGCCTTGCCGAGGCCACCGATGAGTCCTGGGAAGAGCTCGCTGATGCTCGTCAGGCGCTAAACGAACATGCGACTTTGATGCTGGCCATGGTCGCCGCGCCAGCAGATGCGAAGCGCCGTCAGTTTCGCTCGCAAGACGAAGCTGCGAAGTGGCTGAAACAAGGCTAGTGGTTCTGCGTCGGGGGGTACTAGCTGCAATGCGCGCTCACCTCCCATGCCGTCACCTCCAGGTGTTGCCTGTGGTCCTGATGAACCGTGATCGCGTGTAGTGGCCGCCCCACTCAAGTTCGGCGCCAGGGCCTTCTGGTTCGGCGGTGAAGATGTGGAGGCCGCGCCCGGAGACGCTGATCTCGGTGTAGAGGATCGGGGCGGTGATCGCGGCGATGATCCGCCGCGCCTCGTCCGTGAGCTGCCCGTCAACCAGGCACCCGTCCAGGTCGTAGCATCCGAGCCCGCCGCCGAGCATGACGCCCATGCCGTCGCCAGCCTTCGACGCTGACACGGCGGCGTAAGTGGACCACGTGCGCTCGTTTATGGACGACGCTGCGCAGCCTGCCTCGGTGATCGGCCGCTTCCCGTCAGCGCGCACCCAACGATCCTGGGCGGTCATCGCCGCGGGGAACGCGGGCTTGCTGCGGTGAGCAGCGACCCGGCACCGCGTGGAACAGAACCGAGCACCGGTGCGCAGGAGTCGAAGACCCCCACCGCACCGCTCACACGTCCGTTCCATGCCCCAATTCTACCCCAGTAAGCCGCCCGATGTAACGGATAATCCCCGCCAATACAGGGATCCACGACTGTCACGCCCGGCCCCCAGGAAAGTCGAACCGCCAGGTTCGCCCAGAAACGCCGCAAACGCCCCAGACCGCCCGCGCCACGCCCCAGCCGCCACGCAGCCCCCAGCAAGGCACACAAGGCCGCCCACCGTGTGGAAAAAAGGCGGTGAATATATATCTATGCCTGGGGTACGAAGCAGCGGGGGGAGGGGGACCGGGTGGGGGGTGGGGGTCTCGAAGTCGTCGGAGTATGGTGTTTTGACTATTGCTGACCGGGAGGATGTTGATATGGAACAGCAGGCTGAATGCCAGCAGTGTGGCCGTGAAACGCTGCGGAGAGTCTGGGACGTTCCTGATCCTGGGCGGAGGTCTCGAGCGGATGCGCCAAGCGAGTACCGGTGCACGAACCCGGCCTGTGGTCATGTAACTAAGGACCCTTACAAGTAAGCGTGCACGTCTTGAACGTCTGTTGTTCGCTGTTCTGGCCTGCGTGTTGACTGGAGCAGCGTTCTTGCATCTCGACGGGTTGTCGCGGAAGCATGCGCCGTCTGGGGTGTAGTTGTGCCCCGCCTGGTCGTGAGCCAGGTGAACGCCGTGAGCGTTGCGGGGCTGCTGGGCTAGTGCTCAGCGAGGTGTGTGGTGTCTGTCCAGCGTTCCCAGTGGCGGTATCTGGCGATGGTGGTGCCTTGGGGATTCTTGAGGATCAGGTGCCCACCACTGTGTTCTACGGCTTCGGGCGTGAGGTCGTAGGTGTAGGTGGTGCCGTCTGCTTCGACGCGGATCATACGCGTTGCCCTCGGTAGGTGAGTTTTCCTTCGACTGCGAGATTGAAGGCTTCGCCGTATTTACCTGCTGGCATGTTGTGGGCGTGGGGCATGGCTGCGAGGATGCGGGCGTGCAAGGCCTCCTCCGCCTCATGGATAGCCGTCCAGCGGCGGCGCACTTCTTCGGCATCGCTGGCGAAGTTGAGTGTGACCCCGTTGGAGACGAGGAGCCACGGGTCGGCGTCGCCCTTTCGGCCCAGGCCCAAGCCGTGGTGCTGGGCGAGGGTGAGGTCCGCGAGGGTGAGGCAGGCAATGTTCCCGCTGAGGTACTGGAGGTTGTGGCCTTGGGCCCTTGCTGCCCACCAGATCAATTCAGTGGCGGCTTTGAGTCTCGCATTGGCGATGCTGGCTTGGGCGTGTAGTAGGACTTGCTGCGCGGTGCCGGTGAATCCTGATTCGATGTTTGACACCACGATCCCGCCGTCTTTGGCGGCGGTGAGGTGCTGTTGTGATTCTTCGATGATGGGCCGGGCGGCGGTGAGGAGGCGGGTTGCTTCCGCTACTTCGTGGGCGAGTTTGTCTTGCTCGTAGTTGTTTGTCTGCACGGTGGCGATGCCGATGTGCATGGCGAGGTAGTGGCGTGTGATGAGGCCGATGATGTTCTTATCTGTGCCAGGATCTTTGCCAGCAGTGAGGGCCGCTTGTGTGGCCGCGATGATGTCAGCTTTGGCCGGGGTGGGCATGGTGTCGGGTTGGGCGGGGTACTCGTTGAATGGAAGGTCGAGCTGTCGGGCGGCGCTGCGAACGCCTTGGATGGCGGCCTGGATTTCTAACGTGTTCTGGTTCATGGTGCTGTCCTTGCTGTTAGTTGGTGCGGTTGCCGTTGAGGTGGCCGATGATGCCCGCTATGGGCGTCGTGTTTTTGGGTTTGGAGGGTGTTGGTCCCCAGTTGGCTCGGGGTTTGAGGTCCCCGGGGGTTTGGTTTGGTGCGGGTGGCGGCATGCGGGTTGCGGCGAGAGTCACCTCTAGTTGTTCTTGGAGGGCCATGGCTTGGGATCGTGTGATCTGAGCGAGAATTACGCCGCCGTGGGAGATCTCGAAGCTCGTGGCGTCTGGGTCGGTTGGGCGAAGGTACATGGGTTAGTCCTGTCGTAGTGGCTGGAGGCCGGTGATGAGGATGAGTGCGCCGGTGAGTCCGCAGAGCTGTGTGGTGGTGGGGCTGGTGCGGTATCTGGGGGCGGCGTAGGTGTGGGGGTAGTTGCAGCGTGGGCAGGTGATGCGCACCCGTCGGGGTTGGCCTGGCACGTCCAGGTAGGAAGTGGCTTCGGCGGTGGGAAGGGTGTTCACTGCTGGGCCTCCTGCTCGTGTAGGTGGTCTAGGAGCCTGGTGAGTGAGGCGGCTAGCTCCGTGGCTTCTGCGGCGTCCAGGTGCGCTAGTGATTTGCCACGGCGGACGAGGGTGAGGCCGGGGACTCGGGTTCCGTCTGGTTGCCTCCAGTCGCTGGGGTAGGCGGTGACGGAGGATGGTGTGCGGAAAACTGTGTTGGCCATGTGTTTTGAGTCCTTTCAGGGGAAGGGGACGGCCCTCGTCCGCGTGGGGACGAGGGCCGTCTGAGGTAGTCGAAGGAGCAGGGGCATCAGGTAAGTGTCAGAAGTGTCAGTAGTGTCAATTTCCCCGGGATCACGGGGAATATTGGCTGACACTTGCTGGTGCCCTGACACTTGGTAAGTGTCAGGGCCGGGGCAAAGTGTCAGGCCCCAATCCCAGTGTTGGCGCGGATTCTGACACTTCTGACACTTCTGACAGGGAAGTCAGGAGCACTTCTCTGTAGTGCTCCAATCCAGCATGAAAGGCAGCCGCTGGATACGCCCGGTTAGAGCCATTGGACTTGGGCCGGGCCGGGTGGAAGCTACGGGAGTTGAGACGTCTGGCGAGGTCGTGCGTGGTGTTCAGTGGCCGCCCTGAACGATCCCCCCACAGCCCTCCGTCTTGGAGCGGACGTAGGCGTTCGATCAGTACTGCGCCGGTGAGTCTGTCTTCCTCTGGTTCGAACACCGCCAAGCAATCCCGGTAGAGCAACGCCTGTTCAGGAACCTCGTCTTGCTCGTCTCGTTCGTCGTTGATGGCGTCCACGGCGAGTTCACGAGCGACTTGAGGCCACCGCCCGCCGATCAGATCGGCGGTGATGATGAGCGGTCTCCACTTGTCGCCAAGCCTTCCTGTGAGTTCGGGTGGCATGGCCGCGTCGTGCTCGAACGCCAGCGCAAGTTGCGGCCGCAACAGCTCCCGTAGCCGGATCCCATAGGAATGGAATGGTGTAGGTGTTGTGCGGTCATCCCACCGCGCCACATCGCCTCTTGTCATGTTGACCCAGATCATGCGGGACTCAACATCTGCGGGCATGTGCATATTGATTCCCGCGACGGCCCACGGTGCGAAGACTTGCGAGGTCTGTAGTTCGTGTTCTCCGCTCTTCTTCTGAACCATCTTGGAGATGCCGCCGCCTTCGAGGTCAAAGGAAGCATTGATCAGGGCCTCTACTTCTGAGCGTTGAGGATGGTCGTAACGGAACACACGGTGCGCCTCGTCCACCAGGAACGTGCCTCCGGCGGCCAGGAACTCTCGCATGGCTGCAACGGTCGTGGCGTACTGGATAGGCATGGAGGAGAACCCGAGCCCGCGCAGGGCCTGCATGGCTTTAGACTTCCCCAGCCCGGGGCCCTCCGCGTTGATGGCCAGGATCGGGGAGGTGAACAGCCCCAGGGGGGCCTTCACTTTGTCCATGCGCGGATCATCGGGTATAAGCGGCTCAGGGCCAATCTGAGCGATGATCTCGGACTCTTTGACCCGTGCCGCGGCACGCTTGCGATACTCGGTCCGCCAGAGGCGCAGAGCCTCACGTTCGGGACCTTCTGGATCGGGGATGTTCAGGAGCCAGGTATGCCCAGCCCAAAGACACATCAGTTCCACAGCGTTAGGTGTGGCCGCGTGCACATAGGGCCGCCAGTAGTTGGCAATCTCGTCCATGAGGGCCGCGCCGCTCTCGGGGAGCGGTGAATCTGCTGCGGGCACCTGCACGGTATCGGTGGTGTTCATGGTCTCCTTGTGAATGGGTGAGGCCGCGCTCTCCTGGTGTGGAGAGCACGGCCTCTGGTTGAGTGTGTGTGGGTTCAGGACACGGCCCTGAGGTGGTGTGGCAGTTTGCCTGTGCGCTCGTATTGCTCGCGGCAGGCGTGCCAGCCTTGGGCGTAGGAGTAGGCGGCTAGCGGGATGTTCTGCCAGCGCTGGTACTCCTCGTTCACGCCGTCACGTTTGCCGTCTGAGTAGGCGCAATGCCGCTCGAACGCGATTTGCAGCTGTACGTCCTCGCGGTCCAGTAGCTCCCACACTTCGGGTTGCGGCTCCTGCTTGGTATCCGCGCCACCACGCCTCGGCAACGGCGAGGGCCTGGCGTTCGGGTTCGAGGCCATCTCCCATCACCGCGCCCTGTGCGCTTGCCAGGGGAGGGCGGCCACGCTCACTTGCCTGCCCTCTCACTGGCAAGGCCGGTGAACTTGGCGACGTCGTACCCGTTGGACACGGCGAAGGCGATCACGGAGTTCACGGTCTGCGCTTTAGCGTCCATCGCGTCGGGCTTGGAGAAGTAGTGCTCCGCCTGCGCCCGTGGTGCGTGCTCACGCAGGATGCCCTGCAAGTGGTCCACCAGGTGTACGAGCTGCGCCACCGGCACCACCTCATCGGTCTCCAGGGCCACAGTGACGCCATCCTCGGTGCTCTGGTACTTGGAGACCTGCACACCGGCCACGTTCACGCAGGACACCACCACGGGGGTGTCGCTGGGGTCAGGGGCGAAGGTGAGTTGCCGACGCTGCGGCTTGTCCAGGATCGACGCGATCAGGTCACGCAGTGCTGCGAGGCCCTCGGCGTCCATGGGCCCCTCTTGTGTCTCCAACTCGTAGCGGAGAATGCCGTCACGGTCGGTGCTCCGGTGGAGGAACAGGCCCAGGTCTGCGGCCTCGGGGGTAGAGAGTGGGCAAGTGTTGTTGGTAATCTGCATAGTCATGGTGGTCCTTTCTAGGATCTTCAGGCGGCTTCGAGACGGTTCTTGGTGGAATGGGTCTCGGAGCCGTTTTTCTCTGTGGAGCGACCGCAACGGTCGCACTCTTCAGCGACGCAGAGCAGACGGTGAACGGCTTGCTCACCCGTCGGGTCTGCATACTGAATCTCACGGGCAACCGCGGGATCGTCTTCCATGAGCTGCTGGAAGTGGCGATTGATCCACCGGAGCGATTGGTGGGTGAGCACTTGACCCAGCACGTCCACGGCTTCCTTGCGCTGGAGCCCGTGATGCTTGATCAGTCGCGTCGACTCGGTGAGACGGTGGCGCATCGCAACTCGGTTCGTTCTTCCCGCGATAACCAGACCGTCGGAATGGGTGTGCTCGCGCCGGTCAGGCAGTGCGCTGGTGGGTGTTGGCATCAAGCCACTCCTTCACGTGGGTCTCGGAGTACCGGACCGTCTTGCCAAGCTTGATGAACCTTGGGCCAGTTCCCTTGTAACGCTCCTGGGCCAGCGCTGCCACGGTGGTCCCGCGCCAGTCGGCCAACTCTTGTGGTGTGTAGAGCTTCTCGTTCATGCTGCTCCCTTGATTCCCTGGGGATCGTTTTGATCTCCTGGGCATCAGCATACATATCGAACGTTCAGCGTGCAAGACTGGTCGTGAGGGAACATTATGGGCGCTAGGCTCTGCTCATGGCCGATAAGAAGAAGATGATGCTTGGGGCGACCGGTGAGCGCGTGCGCGAGAACGTAGCTCGCTTACGAGGGGCGAAGGAGTTCAAAAAACTCGCGGAGGAGTTGAGTGACGTTGGGCGCCCAATTCCGCCCCTAGGGTTGCGTCGCATCGAGGCTGGCGAGCGCCGAGTGGACGTTGATGACCTCACTGCCCTCGCTGCCGTGTTCAAGGTTTCGCCTCTAGCGCTACTCCTGCCGGAAAACGAGTCAGACTCCCTCAAGAGCCGGGTGACGGGGTTGCCAGGCGAACACCCAAACGCGGACCTTTGGTCTTGGGCGCAAATGGGTATGGCGCTCCCTATGCCGGAAGCTGCGACTTTCGAGGAGCGCGAGCGGATCCACGACGAGTACACGAATCGCTCGGCACCGCGCGGGCAGGGGCCAAGCACTCGGGCAAGGGACAGGATGAAGCACAACCCTTCTTTTGTGCCCAAATCGCTCGAAGGTGACTAGCAATGCCTTCTCCCAAGCGTTACGACACGGCGGACGGGACGCGCTGGGAAATCCGTTTCCGCACTCCAGACCACACGCAGACCCGCAAGCGCGGGTTCAAGACGAAACGCGCCGCCGAGGACTACGCGGCGTCAGTTTCCACGTCCATGCAGCGCGGGGCGTTCGTACCCATCAGTGCGGGCAAGACGACCGTGGCCAAGCTGGGGCCATCGTGGTTGGAGCGTAAACAGCACTTGAAGCCATCGGCCTACCGAGTGCTTGAGTCCACGTGGAGAAACTACGTGCTCCCTAAGTGGGGGAGACGGGGCATCTCGTCCATCCTCAAGACCGAGGTGCAAGCTTGGGTCACCAATCTCTCAGTGGGCAACGAGCCGGGCTACCCTGCCCGCTCGGCCACCGTGGTCACGCGAGCGTATGGAATCCTTCACGGAATCTTGGGTGACGCCGTCTCGGATAAGTTGCTAGCGGCCAATCCGGCCAGCGACGTATCGCTGCCGCGGCGGAAACCCAAGGAGAAGGTTTACCTCTCGCACGACCAGGTGCGGCGGATCGCCAATGCAGCCAAGTATCCGACCGTGATTCGGGTGCTCGCATACTGCGGCCTGCGGTGGGGGGAAATGGCGGCGCTCCGTGTCCAAGACCTGGACCTCGAGAAGCGGCGTCTCAGGGTCGTGAACAATGCCGTGGACGTGGCAGGAACCATGATTCTCGGGACGCCAAAGACGCACAGGGCTCGCGCTGTCCCCTTCCCTCGGTTTATGGCCTCGGACCTCGAGGCTGCCGCGCTCGGTAAGTCGGAGAACGAACTGCTGTTTCCGGGCCCGGACGGTGGCTACATGAGGAACGCCCGCGTGCACGAACACAATCTGTCGTGGTTCGCCTCGGCAATCAAGAAGGCAGGGGCTCCGCGAATCACGCCCCACGATCTGAGGCACACCGCCGCATCTTTCGCCGTGAGTGCTGGGGCCAACGTCAAGGTGGTTCAGCGGATGCTCGGCCACAAGACCGCGGCCATGACTCTTGACGTGTACGCGGACCTGTTCGAGGACGATCTAGACGTCGTTGCGGATGCCCTCGATTTGGCTGTCGAGGCTAGTCAATCTGAGGCGTGATCTCTGCGAAGTGTGTCCAAAATGTGTCCAAATGGCTCCCATTGGACATAAGAAAGGCCCCAAAATCCTTGAGTTTTCAGGGATTTTGGGGCCTTCTTTAACGCGGTGACGGTGGGATTTGAACCCACGGTACGGGATTACCGTACACAACATTTCGAGTGTTGCACCTTCGGCCGCTCGGACACGTCACCAGGCTCCAACACTCTACGGCACACCCTCGCACCGCCCCAAACCGGACGGCGTTCGGTCCGGCCGGGGGCGGTCGGCGTGGTGCGGGCGAGGGGAAGCGGGGCTATCGGCGAGAAGCGGGCTTGAACCCTGCTTGACGGCGATAAGCCTGCTTGGTCGGTCGGCGTTCGGTCCGGCCGGGGGTGGTCGGCGTTGCGCGGGCGAGGGGAAGCGGGGCTATCGGCGAGAAGCGGGCTTGAACCCTGCTTGACGGCGATAAGCCCGCTTGGCCGGCCCCGAGCGGCCCCGGCCGGCCCCCCGACCGCCCACGAGCCCCCGCCCCGGCACACGCAGAAACCCCCGACCGGCGAACCGATCGGGGGTTTCTCATCACTCGTTCATCACTCGCACCCTTTGAGGTGATCCCTACGTTAGTGACAGAGTCTGAAAAATACCTGATCGCCACTTGTGTACTCACGGTGAGCCCTCACGCCCCCGGTGCTCAGCGAAGAACGAGCGCAGCAATGCCGCGCACTCGGCCTCCAGCACCCCCGAGTACACCTGCACCCAGTGGTTCAGCCGAGGCTCGCGCAGCACATCAAAGACGCTCCCGGCCGCCCCGGCCTTAGGATCCCAGGCGCCAAACACCACGCGAGGAACCCGAGCCAGAACAAGAGCGCCGGCGCACATGGCGCACGGTTCCAACGTCACGGTGAGGGTGCAACCTTCCAGGCGCCACCCGTCGCCGTCGCCCCGGGAAGCCAGCGTCGCAGCGGCGTCGCGCAGGGCAAGGATCTCGGCGTGACCCGTCGGATCGCCGTCCAGCTCGCGCACATTGCGCCCCACACCGATCACGGCTCCCGTGGGATCCGTCACCACGGCCCCGATCGGCACATCGCCGTGCGTGCCCGCCAGGCGCGCCTGATCCAGGGCCTGGCGCATCCAGGCATCGGCGTTGTCCGGCGGGGGGAGCGTGCTCATGCCCCCACCGTATAAGCATTCCGTATGAGTCAGGGGGCGCGGCGACGGTAGCATGACCCTCATGCGCGTACAGGTCGTCGATCATCCCCTGGTGGCCCACAAGGTCACTGTCCTGCGAGACAAGAACACCTCCTCACCGGTGTTCCGTCAGCTCACCGATGAATTGGTGACGCTGCTGGCTTATGAGGCCACGCGGGAGGTGCGCACGGTCCCCATCCAGGTGGAGACGCCCGTGGCGATCACCACCGGTACCGCCTTCGCCAAGCCCACCCCGCTCGTGGTCCCGATCCTGCGCGCCGGTCTCGGCATGCTGGAGGGCATGACCCGCCTGGTTCCCACCGCGGAGGTCGGCTTCCTCGGCATGGCCCGCAACGAGGAAACGCTGGACATCATCACCTACGCCGAGCGCCTGCCGGATGACCTCACCGGCCGCCAGGTCTTCGTGATCGACCCGATGCTCGCCACCGGCGGCACCCTCGTGGAGTCCATCAAGTACATCCTTGACCGCGGCGCCGACTCGGTCACCTGCATCTGCCTCATCGCGGCCCCGGAGGGCGTGGCGCGCCTGCAGGAGTTCCACGGCGACGACGACCGCGTGCACCTCGTGGTCGCCGCCTTGGACGAGGGCCTCAATGAGCTCTCCTACATCGTCCCCGGCCTCGGCGACGCCGGCGATCGCCTCTACGGCCTCGCCGAGTAGTCACGCGGCTTCAGCAGCACCCCACGGTTTAAGCAACACCCACGGCCCGACGCCGCGCGCTTGAGTTCAGCGCGCAGCGCCGGGCCGCCGTGTTGTTTGCCTCTCCTTCGGGTCCCGCTGGGACAGCCCGCGCGCAGTAGCCTGCGCGGGCCGCCGCTTAGGAGGTGGGCTGAGTCAGGTCGTAGAGCGTCACCCCGTCCACGGTGGTGGCGGTGTAGTTCTCGCTGACCCAGGTGCTGATGGCAGCCGCCGTGGAGTCACTGGAGCCCCCACCCATTCCGCCGCCCATTCCGCCGCCGGAGCTGGAGGCGATGTAGTAGTGGACCTGGCCGGTGGTGGCCCACTCCTTGAATTGATCCAAGGTGGGGGAGGGGTCGGTGCCGTTGAAGCCGCCGATCGGCATCACCGAGGTGTTGGATCCCAGCTGGTAGCCCGCGGCGCTCTGTGCCCCGGTGGTGGCCGCCGTCCAGCGGTAGTTGGCGGAGTCCGCTTGGAGCAGGGCCACCAGTTCGGCGCCCGGGGTGCCCGCGTTGAGCAGACCGCCCGCGCCGCCGCCTTCGCCGCCTTCGCCGCCGCCCGCGCCGCCCATGCCGCCGCGGCCGGTTCCGCCTGGAGGCGTCCCGCCCGTACCGTCCGTACCCCCCTGACCAGCCTGGCCGTCACGTTGGCCGTCTCGTTGTCCGTCGCGCTGACCCCCGCCGTTTCCGCCGGGGCCACCGCCCATTCCGCCTGCGCCTCCTGGGCCACCCATGCCGTTACTGGTGCCGGCGTAAATGATGGAGCCGGTCTTGGCCACGGTCGTGGTGGAGGCGGCGAACGCGCTTTGCGCTCCCAACCCTCCCACCAGGACCGTGCTCACGGCGGCGATGGTGAGGCCGCGGCGCAGCCTGCTGGGTCGGTGGCCGACGGGCGCGCCGTCGGCCGCCGGAGCAGACGCCCCGGCACCCAGGCCAGCCCCGACACCAACATCACCACCGCGAACCCGCCCCGGCCACACCGGCCGCAGCGCCAGGCCAAAGGCACCGATCAGCGCCACGACCACCCCGATGCTGGCCCAGACGCTGCCCCAGTCTGCCTGCACCAGCACGATGAACGCCGTCATGGAGGTGACGGCCACCAGAAGCGCCAGCGTGAGGGACGCAGCCCAGGAGGTGGAGCGCTCCCAGAGCCAGCCGGCCCCGATGGCCACGATCGCGGCCAGGGGCGCGGCCAGGATCGCGGTGTAGTACTCGTGCGTGATGCCCTGCATCAGCGAGATGGTCAGCCCCTCCACCACAAACCAGCCGCCGAGGGCGATCACGGCGGCGATCCGCAGCCGGCCACCGTCGGTGCGCCAGGCACGGGTGCGCAGGATCAGCACCAGGCAGGCCAGTAGCGCTATCAGCGCCGCGGGGATGAGCCAGGAGATCTGGGAGACGTAGTTGCCACTCACCAGGCGCAGCAGTGACGGGGTGCCCCATCGGCTACCCACCGAGCCCTCCTCGTCGCCGTTGAGTCGGCTAAGGCCGTTGTAGCCAAAGGTCAATTCCAGGAAGGAATTGCTTTGCGATCCGCCAATGTATGGGCGGGAGGAGGCGGGCCAGAGCTGCACCAGCGCCACCCACCAGCCGGCGGAAACCACCATCGCGGCCGCCGCGGCCAGCAGGTGGAGCACGCGCTTGAGCCACGGTCCGCGGGCGGCAACCAAGTAGGCCAACGCCAGCGTCGGCACAATGACCACGGCCTGCAGTTGCTTGGTCAGGAAGCCCATCCCAATCATGGCGCCCACCATCAGCATCCATGCCAAGGCCCCGCGCCCCCGCTTGAGGGCCGTGCCGGAGGCGGTGAGCGAGGAGGCATGCACCGCGCGAATCACGCCGTAGACTGCCGCGACGGAGAGCAGAATCAGCAGGGCCTCCGGGTTGTTGAAGCGGAACATCAGTAGCGCCACCGGCGTGGTGGCCAGCGCCAGCCCGGCCACCAGGCCCACCCAGCGCCCGGACACCCGGGACACCGCGCTATAGAGCAGCCATACCGAGGCCACCCCCATCAGCGCCTCTGGCACCAGGATGGACCACGAGTTCAGCCCAAAGATCCGCACGGAGAGCGCGGGGATCCAGAGCGACGCGGGCGGCTTGTCCACGGTGATGGAGTTGCCGGAGTCGGAGGAACCAAAGATGAAGGCTGTCCAGTCCTGCGATCCGGCCTGGATGGCCGCGGAGTAGAAGGCGTTGCCCCAGCCGTTGGCGCCAAGATTCCACAGGTACAGCACCGAGGTGCCCAGCAGCAGCGCGATCAGGCTGATCCGTTGAGCCAGCGAAGCGGTCGGGAGCCGGTCGGGACGTGATGCCCGACGCCGCGTGGCCGGGCCCCCGGGTCCGCCGCCAGCGGCGGAAGGTGAGGCGGGCGCGGGAGCCGAGCCGGCGCCGTCGGGCAGGGAATTTCTGTCTGGGGAACCCGTCGTGAAGCTCATGACGTGGCCTCCTGTTCTGTGAGGGGGCTCGGGTTGCCGCGGCGTTCGCGGAAGACCCAGTGGCGAAAAAGCACAAACTTGAGCAGCGTGGTGAGGAGGTTGGCGCTGACGACGGCGATGATTTCCGCCCCGCCGTTGAGCCCGGCCGCGTGAGTGAGTCCAATGGCGGCGGCGGTGAGGCTCCAGCCAAGGAAGAACACGGCCAGGCCCTGGAGGTGATGCGTCACGATGCCGGCCCGGCCGCGCACCCCGAAGGTGAAGCAGCGGTTGGCGGCCGTGTTGGCCACGGCGGTGAGCAGGAGCGCGGCCAGGTTGGCCAGTTGAGCGCCGCCCAGGGGGCGCAGCAGCAGGAAGAGGGGTAGGTAGGCCAGGGTGGAGGCCGCGCCGATCAGGCCGAAGCGGATCAGGTGAGTCCAGAGCCCGCGCGGCTGGTCTGGTGGCAGATCCCGGCCCAGCTCTTGGCGCACACTGGTCAGGGGGATACGGCCGGAAAGCAGGCCGGTGGCCAGGCGCCAGACGCCGCGCAGATCCTCCGCCGCAGTGCTCGCCACGTGCACGCTGGAGCGGGGGTCATCCACCCAATCCACCGCCACCTCAAAGACGCGCAGCCCGGCCTGTTCCGCCAGGACCAACAACTCGGTGTCGAAGAACCAGGCATTGTCCTTCACCAGCGGGAGCAGCTGTTGTGCCACGTCCGCGCGGATGGCCTTAAAGCCGCACTGAGCGTCAGAAAATCCGGCACCGAGCGAGCCACGAAGGATCAGGTTGTAGCAGCGCGAGATGATTTCGCGCTGGGGGCCGCGCACCGTGCGGGCGCCAGCGGCCAGTCGGGAGCCGATCGCCACGTCGGAGTGCCCAGAGAGCAGCGGCGCAAGGAGTGCGGGCAGCGCGTCCAGGCCGGTGGAGAGATCTACGTCCATGTACGCCAGCACCGGTGCCTCAGACTCCAACCACACCTGCCGCAGAGCGCGTCCGCGACCCTTTTCTTCCAGCCGAATGTGGCGGATGCGGGGGTTGGCGGCGGCGAGCTTGGCCGCGATGCGGGGGGTGGAATCCGTGCTGGCGTTATCCGCGATGCTCACCCGGTAGGCGGCGCCGCCCGGCGGATACAGCGTGGCCAGGAAAGCCTCCAGCCGGAGCACGTTTGCCTCCAGCTCGGTCTGCTCATTGAAGACGGGAACGACGACGTCCAGCTGGAGTTGGCCGGGTATCGTCAGGACGGGGCCGCGCCTGGATCGCGACGAGAGCCGGGGATGAGCGGGGGCCGGGGCGGTGTTTGTGGGAGTCATAACAAGAGCGTCGGCGGCGCTGCTGTGGCGGGGCGGGGCCCAAGCTAGGTGCCCGGGAGGTGTGGCTGAGGGGACGCTGAGTTTAAAGTGACCTTGAGGCGTTTCCTGTGAACCTGGGAGGATGCTGGACGCCAAAAACCCCGCCGTTCCGGGGAAGAGAGTGGGTTAGTGCTGCTGGACGTTGGCTGTGAACTGCGATCCGGCGTGCGGTGCGGGCAGAACACCAGGCGCCCGCGTCCCCCGGATGATCCGGGAAGCGCGGGCGCCTTGAGCTAGTACCTGGGTGGGAGCGGCGACCGGGGGGAAGAGAGAGAACCCCCGCGCCGCGTTAGGCCCGCGGGCCCTGGTCCTGGGCCGTCCCGTCGCCGGGTTCCGGCCGCGTGGGCTGGACCGGCTGGATTGGCTGAACCGGCTGCAGCACCGCTTCTGCCGCTGGCACCGCGGGGATGCGCACAGCGAACTGGGTGTCTCCGGGGGTTGAGGTCACGGAGATGGTTCCGCCATGCGCCTCCACGATTGCCTTGACGATGGAGAGTCCCAAACCGGTGGTCGGCGCGGAACCCGACCGAGCGGCGTCGGCCCGCGCAAAACGGTCAAAGACCTTGTCCTGGAACTCGGGGGAGATGCCCTCACCTGTGTCCTTGACGATGAGCAGCGCCTGGCTGCCATCCGGTGTGGTCCCCACCTGCACGGTCACCTCGGTTCCGCTGGAGGTGTGCTTGCGGGCGTTGGACATCAGATTCTGGACCACGCGGTTGAGTTGGGCCTCGTCCCCCAGCACCGTGATGGGCTGTTTGCCCACGGGTTCAAAGCGCCAGACGTGATCCGGGGCGGCCACGGAGAAGTCCCTTGTCAGCTCTGCCGCGAGCCTGCTCAGGTCCACGCACGTGGACACGGCTGGCTTGGACTCGTCCAGGCGGGCCAGGAGCAGCAGGTTCTCCACGAGCTCGGTCATGCGCCGGGTTTGCTCCCGCACCCGGTCAAGCGAACGCTCGCCATCGTCGGACAGCGCCTCGGTGGCGCCCAGCAGCTCGGAGTAGCCCTGAATGGCCGCCAAGGGCGTGCGCAGCTCGTGACTGGCATCCGCGGCAAAGCGCCGCATGCGGGCCTCGGAATGGGCGCGGACGTCCAAGGCGGCGTCCACGTTGTCCAGCAGATTGTTCAGGGCCAAGCCCACGTTGCCCACCTCGGTGCCCGGCACGGAGTCCTCTGGGGCCACGCGCAGGTCCACGTCCACCTCGCCGCGCTCCAGTGGCTGCTCCGCCACGGAGGAGGCCACGGCGGAGACGCGGGCCAGGGGCCGCAACGCGCGGGAAATGAGAACCGAGCCCAGGGTGCCGATCAGCAGCACGCCACCCAGGGAGACCAGGACCATGGAGATGTCCAGGGTCGCCAACGTCCGGTTGGCCTCGGTGGTGGGGATGCCCACCACAACGGTCGCGTCAACCGTCTGGCCGGTGGCCTTGTAGGTCACCGCCACAGTGCGGAACTGGACCCGGTACCGGCCAAGGCTCAGGTCCGTCTCCAGGACAAGGCCCTGCTCAGAGGCATCGGTCGTGTCCGCGAGCTTGCGGAGCCGGGTGGCATCCGCCGTGGGGATGGGCACCGGGTCCACCGCCTGGGCGGACTGGTTCTGGTACGTGGGCTCCACGGCAAAGGAACCATCCACCAGGACCCCGGTGAGGGAGCCGTTGGGCATGCCATTGGCGGAGGCCTGGTCCGGGCCGCGGCTAGAGAGCTGCGCAAAGAAGCGTTGGCTGGCGTTGTTCAGGTCGTCCTTGAGCTGCGCGTCCAGCCGGGCGGATAGGGATGCGTGAGTCACCCCGCCAATCGCGAGCGAGCCAAGGGCCAGGAGGATCAGCAACACCCCCACCAGGCGGGTGCGCAGGCTCAGCGGCCAGTGCCGGCGCAGGGTTTGGCCCACCAGTCGCTTGCCGACCAGCTTGCGGCCGGCCTCGCTCCTGCTGATCAACGGAACGCGCAGCGGTGCTTCGTTGTTCGGTGCCGGGGGACGTTCCTGACTCATGCCGCGGGCTTGAGCACGTACCCGGCCCCGCGGACCGTGTGAATCATGGGTTCGTGACCCACATCGATCTTCTTGCGCAGATAGGAGACGTACAGCTCAACGATGTTGGCCTGCCCGCCAAAGTCGTAGTTCCACACGGCGTCCAGGATCTGCGGCTTGGACACCACCCGGCGGGCGTTCTCCATGAGGTAGCGCAGCAGATCAAACTCCGTGGCCGTCAGCTGGATCTCGTCCCCGGAGCGGGTCACCTCGCGGCTGTCGGTGTTCAGGGTGAGGTCCCCGACCACCAGCTCCGCCTCGTCCGCCGTGGCGGCACCTGAGCGCTGCACCAAGCGGTGTAGGCGCAGCAGCACCTCCTCCAGGCTGAAGGGCTTGGTGACGTAGTCATCGCCGCCGGAGGAGAGGCCCTCGATCCGATCATCCACGGTGTCCTTGGCGGTGAGGAAGAGCGCAGGCACGTCCGGGAGGAAGGCCCGGACGCGGCGCAACACCTCTGGCCCCTCGATGCCGGGGAGCATCCAATCCAGGATCAGCACGTCCGGGTTTGTGGCCCGCGCCTGCTTCACAGCGTCCTGCCCCTCGTGAGAGACGGTGACGTCCCAGCCCAGCATCCGGGTGCCCATGCTGACAAGCTCCGCCAGCGAGGGCTCGTCGTCCACCACTAGCGCGCGGATGGGGGAGCCGTCGGGGTGTTCAAGACGGGGAAGCTGCTGGGGAGAGAAACGTGAGGTGCTCATGGTTGAACCTTCCCTGGGCGACGTAGGCCGAAACTGTCCCTTAGCTGTGAACCAGCTGTGTTGCTGGCTTTACCTCGTTTTCGCGTCCTAAGTCAAGAGGTGACTAGTTCAGTATGCGGGCGCATGCATGAATATGCGAAGCAAGCTGAGAGTGCGCCGAGAGCGCCGAATGGTGCGGCTGGAACGCCGCTTCAAAACCAGGAGCCTACTGGCGCGTCGTAGGCCGGGAATATCAAGCCGATCTTTCACAATTTGCCAGCGAGTGACGCCGGTCACAATTCGACGCAATCGTCTCAAATCGTGAGACGGCCGCATAATCCCCCCTTGCGAAGACGCAATGTTACGCGCATGATGGTGGGTGTGAAGCAGAGCACCATGCCATCGATCGGTGGGGCCCCCAGGGGCTCCGCAGTGAATGGCTGTTGCCGTCGAATGCTCACGCCGCGAGATGTCCGCGGCTAACACCCACTCCATTCGACGCCGCACGTCGGCACCCTTCAGCCATGTAGAGGTAGCACCATGACCACGAACACCGGTTACGTCCACATCTCGGTACGCAACGCCCAGAACCGCGCCGCAGCCGCGCGTCGTCAGGCCGCGTGGCAGAGTTCCGGCGGCCAGCGCCGCGTCACTCCCTTCACCGGTGAGGCCGCAGCCCGCCCCGCGCCGGCGCCCGCACCGACCGCGGTCTTGAGCCAGACGCAGCCCGGCCCGGAGCGCGTCGGTGAGACCAGCGCCCGCGGCTTTGTCCTTTATGTGGGCCTCGACGAGGCAGCAGCGGCCGCCTCCGGGACCTCCCTGACCAAGCTGGCCACGCAGGTGCGCGGCTTCTTGCAGACCCTCGCCCCTGAGGCGCAGACGCACGCGGCGGTCGCCCTCGCGGCCACGTCCGCCACGGGCACCGATCTTGAGGTGGTGCGCCAGGCCCTGGGTGACCCCACCGTCCGCACCGCCCCGCGCACCTTCGCCCGCCCCTCCCAGCACGCCCCCGCGGCGTCGGGCGTCTTGATTGATCTCTCCCGCCGCGAGGTGCAGCTGGACGGCGAGGTCGTGAACCTGACCTACAAGGAATTTGAGCTGCTCAACTACCTGGTAGAGAACGGCACGCGCACCGTGGGCCGCGAGGAGCTGCTGGAGAACCTCTGGAAGGGTGCGGACGAGATCCCGAACGAGCGCACCATCGACGTTCACATCCGCCGCCTGCGCGCCAAGCTGGGCCGCCTCTCCAACACCGTGCGCACCGTGCGCGGCCAGGGCTACCGCTTCTACGAGCACCCCGAGGTCACCGTCTGGGCGGCTCCGGAATACTCCATCTGATGCTGGCCCGCTGATTTTTCGCCGGGTTTTCCCGCATCCGGCCACCGAGGCCCCGATCCCCCGCAGTAGCGGAGATCGGGGCCTCGCGCTGTCTGTGGGCGGGCCGGGGTGCTCGCGCGCAGAGCCCGGATCCGTAGACTCGGGGCATGAACCGCCCCGACGTCAAAACCCTGCTGATCCTGCGGCACGCCAAGGCGGAGACGCCCTGGGGCGCGCCAGATCGCGATCGAGGACTGACGGAGCGCGGCGGCGAGCAGGCGCGCTGGATCGGTGAGTACCTGCTGCGGGAGGGTCTCTTGCCCGACGGCGCGACGGTGTCCGACGCGCTGCGCACGCGCGCCACGTATGCGTGGATTGCCTCCGTGCTTGGCGAGGATGCGCCGAGCGCCTACCTGGATGAGCGCCTGTACGACGCGCCCGCACGCCGGCTCATCGCGGTCATCAACGAGACGCCGGAGACCGTGCGCACGCTGATTCTGGTGGCGCACCAGCCCGCCGTCCAGGAGGCTGCCACGCAACTGGCCTCCGCGGACTCGGATGAGATGGCCGTGTGGGACATGGCCTCTGACTATCCCACCGCCGGGCTGTGCGTGTTCACCGTTCCGGGGGACTGGGCCAGCCTGGACGGCCGAGACGCCACGCTGGAACGCTTTGTGGTTCCGCCCAAGCACTGAGTGAGCCGGGGCGGGCTGGCGGGCGCTGGTGGGCCGACCGGCACTGCGGGCGCAAAAAAGCCCGCTTCGTGAGAAGCGGGCCAGCTCTATGGTGCGCCCAGAGGGATTCGAACCCCCGACCTCCTGTTCCGTAGACAGGCGCTCTATCCAGCTGAGCTATGGGCGCATATGTAATTGGTCAAACTTTCACGGCTGACGCCAGTCAAAACAGAAGACTCGCTTCGGTGAAGCGAGCCTTACTGACCGTGCGCCCAGAGGGATTCGAACCCCCGACCTCCTGTTCCGTAGACAGGCGCTCTATCCAGCTGAGCTATGGGCGCTAGGCGTGTCATCCAGGCAGTGCCGAGACGACTCGAACGATCCTACAGGCCCGCCTGTCGGGACGCAAAACGAGGGAAGGGGTGCGGAAGTGTGGCCGGGACGGTGGGCCCGGTTGTATGGTGGTCATATATACCGGTTTATGTGACCTTACTCACCTTGCCCCTCAGGGGATCCCCGCCAATGCGCGGAAGTGCGCGGGGTGGGTGGCAGTGATGCCCAGGGTGTGTGATCCCGCTCGCACGCGCCGGCAAGCGCCCAGGGCGCCTGTGACCCTACGATCAAGACACCGACGAACCCAATGGAGGGATTCCTCAATGACGACCACCGTCGACCGCCAGGTCAAGGACTCAGCGCAGCCCAACCCCACCTCACACGCCAAGCTGGCGCAGTGGGTAGAAGAAGTGTCCGCGCTGACCAAGCCTGACCGCGTCTACTGGGTTGACGGGTCCGCCGAGGAGAACGCACGTCTCACGCAGGAGCTCGTGGACGCCGGCACGCTGACGCCCCTGAACCAGGAGACGTTCCCGAACTCCTTCGCGGCCTTCTCCGATCCCAGCGACGTGGCTCGCGTGGAGGAGCAGACCTTCATCTGCTCGGTGGAGGAGCGCGACGCCGGGTTCACCAATAACTGGATGGATCCCGTCAAGATGAAGGCCAAGCTCAACGGCCTCTTTGACGGTGCCATGCGCGGGCGCACCATGTACGTGATCCCGTTCGTCATGGGGTCACTGGACGCGGCCGAGCCCAAGTTCGGCGTGGAGATCACCGACTCCGAGTACGTGGTGGCCTCCATGCGCATCATGGCCAAGATCGGCACCGAGGTGCTGCGCAAGATGGAAGAGACCGAGGCCTTCTTTGTCCCGGCCCTGCACTCCGTCGGCGCCCCCCTGGCGCAGGGTCAGAAGGATGTGGCCTGGCCCTGCAACGATGACAAGTGGATTGTGCACTTCCCCGAGGAGCGCTCCATTGTCTCCTTTGGTTCCGGCTACGGCGGAAACGCGCTGCTGGGCAAGAAGTGCTTTGCACTGCGCATCGCCTCCGTGATGGCTCGCGATGAGGGCTGGCTCGCGGAGCACATGCTCATCCTGAAGCTGACCTCCCCGGAGAACAAGCCCTACCACGTGGCTGCTGCGTTCCCCTCTGCTTGCGGCAAGACCAACCTGGCCCTCCTTGATCCCACGATCAAGGACTGGAAGGTGGAGACGCTCGGTGACGACATCGCGTGGATGCGCTTTGGCGCCCAGGGCGAGCTGCGCGCCGTGAACCCCGAAGCCGGCCTGTTTGGCGTGGCCCCGGGCACCGGTTGGTCCACCAACCCCAACGCGATGCGTGCCATCGCCAAGGGCAACTCCATCTTCACCAATGTCGCCATGACGGACGACGGCGGCGTGTGGTGGGAGGGCATGACGGATGAGACGCCGGAGCACCTGACCGATTGGAAGGGCCAGGACTGGACCCCGGAGGCCAACCGCCCCGCGGCGCACCCCAACTCCCGTTTCTGCACGCCGATTGACCAGATCGACATGCTCTCTGATGACTACACGGATCCCGAGGGCGTCAAGATCGATGCCATCCTCTTTGGCGGGCGTCGCAAGACCACCGTCCCGCTGGTGACCCAGGCACGCTCCTGGACCTCCGGCGTCTTCATGGGCTCCACGCTCTCCTCAGAGACCACGGCCGCCGCCGCCGGTCAGGTGGGCTTGGTGCGCCGCGACCCCATGGCCATGCTGCCGTTCATCGGTTACGACGCTGGCGACTACCTGAACCACTGGGATCGCATCAGCGCCAAGGCGGATCCGGAGCAGCTGCCCCAGATCTTCCTGGTGAACTGGTTCCGCCGCACCGCTGAGGGCGGCTTTGCCTGGCCCGGCTTCGGTGAGAACTCGCGTGTGCTCAAGTGGGCCATCGAGCGCCTCGAGGGCAAGGCGGAAGCGGTGGAGACCCCCATCGGCTTCATCCCGGCCACCGGCTCGCTTGACCTGTCCGGTCTGGAACTGAGCGAGGACGAGTTGGACGAGGCCACGCGCTTTGACGCCGACGAGTGGCGAGCAGAGCTGCCCGGCATCGAGGAGTGGTACGAGCTCTTCGGCGACTCGCTGCCGGCCTCCCTGCGCACCGAGCTGGATGGATTGACGCAGCGCCTGGCGCGCTGACCTCACCTTCACTGCATTGCACGACGCCGCCGCACAAGACGTGCGGCGGCGTCGTCTTTGTCTTATCATCCGAGGCAGTCGGGTACCGTGCTAGCCTTCACATGATCCCGTGGGGACGGGATGATACACATCACTTAAATGGGGGATTCGTGGACACTGTGGTGAAGGCCGTCGAATTGGTGGTTTCCTACGGCAAGAAACGTGTGCTCAACGGCGCCGACTTGGCCGTGGGCCGCGGCGAGATCGTTGGCCTGGTGGGCATCAACGGCGCCGGAAAGTCCACCCTCGTGGACGTGCTGTCTGGGGCAAAGAACCTGGACACTGGCCACGTGGTGCTCGCGGGGGAGCGTTTTGCCCCGGAGAGCCGCGAGGCCGCGCAAGCCGCCGGCGTCGGCGTCATTGAACAGAACTTTGCGCAGGACCCCGCCGTGAGCGTGGCCAAGGCGCTGTTCCGCAACACCTTCCGCGCCGAAGAGAGCCACGAACAGCTCCGTGAGCGGGCCGTAGAGCTCCTCGATGAGGCCGGCGTTGAGCTGGACGCAGACGGCATCGTGGCGGACCTGGACCGCGGCCAGCAGGCGCTGGTAGAGGTCACCCGCATGCTCGCCGAAGAAGCGCAGTTTGTGCTCATGGACGAGGTGGCAGCGACGCTCGCGGATCACGAGATCGCCGTGCTGCACCACGTCATGCGCCGCCTCACGGCGCAGGGTCGTGGCATCCTCTACATCACCCACCGCATGGATGAGCTGCTCTCCATCGCCAACCGCGTGGTGATCCTGAAGGACGGCCGCGTGATGCAGACCATGGCCGCCCGTTCCACCTCCGCCGCGGACCTCACGGCTCGGCTCACCGCGAGCCCGGTGGAGCCCGGCGTGCGTCCGGATCCGCTGCGTCCGGTCCCGGCTGGAGTGCCCGCCATCGAGCTGGTCGGTGCCACGGTGCGTGGAGCCTTTGAGGGGCTTGACCTGGCCTTCCGTCGCGGCGAGATCGTGGCCATTGTTGGTGCTCCCAAGTCCGGCGTGCGAGAGGTGCTCCAGGTCTTGGGCGGCGCCCGGAAGCTTGACGGTGGCTCCATGCTCCGCGAGGGCAAGCCAGTGCAGTTTGCTGGCCTGGCCGGCGCCGAGGCCGCTGGCATAGGATACTTGCCAGATAGCGCGCCCAACGAGACCGCCTCAGACAAGGTCGTGGACGCCGTGGGCGCGCCTAAGGACCTGCGCGGCGAGATCCGCCGGGCACGGCGCATGATCGGCCTGGTCCAGGAGCTGCGCATCCGCACCACGGACATCAACGCTGACGTGGACACGCTCTCTGGCGGAGACCAGCAAAAGACGGCCCTCGTGAGCCGCTTTGAAATGGGGCATGAGGTGTTGGCCCTGGCGCACCCCACACGCGGCATCGACGTGGTCTCCCGCCGTGCGGTGTTCAAGCTCCTGCGCCGGTTGGCGGATTCGGGGGTCAGCGTTGTGGTGCTGACCGCGGACATGTCAGAGGTCATGCACTGGGCGGACCGCGCCGTGGTCATGCGAGATGGCAAGGCCATCCTGAACGCCGCCAACCAGGACGTGGATGAGGACTCGCTGGTGGCAGACATCCTGGGGCATGAGATTTACTCCGGCACCGCCCGCCGGGCCCGCTAAAGGGGCAAAACACAACCGGGCCCGGCCAACACGTGTGTTGGCCGGGCCCGGTTTTTTGTTTCGTCAGCCAGTGACGAACCGGCTCAGACGGAGACGGTGGCGGAGATCGACTTGAGCTTGTGACGCGCCAGGGCCAGGTTCGCGTAGTTGCGATCCAGGACCAGGTACACAAACAGGCCATCGGTCTCGCGGGTGCTGAGAACGTTGATCAGGTGGTACTGCGTGGTCAGCGTGATGAGGATGTCATCGATGGTGTCGCCGGTGCCCAGGCCAAGGTCGCGCATGGTGCGCAGCTTGGCGGAGACCACGTTGGAGTTACCCGCAGCCGCAACGCCCAAGTCAAAGCCGGGGTTGCCGCCCTGAGCCAGGGCCATGCCGCTGCTGATGTCCACGATGGCTGCGCCGGTGGCACCCTCGATGCTGAGCAGGTTCTGGATGGCGTCATTCAAGGTAGTCATAGCTTGTCCATTCTGTGGTTCTGTCTCGGAAAGCTGCCCGCTCGTCGGGGAAGCAGGGGGGAGGAGAGGCGCGACCGGGGTCTCGGACGCATCGTCCAGGGGGTCTGTGGGGGAGCCAAGCTCCGGTGTGCCGCCATCGCGGTGGCGCGGTGGCGCGGGCGCAGGCTTGCGGGGCCGCTTGGGCCGAGTCAAGGAGGAGGCAGGGACCTGCGCGCCGGTCGCGTCGGCAGGCTCGGCTGAACTTGCTGAACTTGCTGAACTTGCTGAACCGGCTGAACCGGCTGAATCGGCAGGCTCGGCCGACGCCGCGGACGGTGTCGGCGATGCGGGCGATGCGGGCGATGCGGGCGAAGCAGGCTCGGCAGCGGCGTCGTCCGCGGGGGTGCCCGCAGACTCTGAACCGGACTCAACCACAGTCGTGGTGGTCACGGAGGCGGCGGCGGGAGCGGAAGCGGGCGGCTGCGGAGCAGCGGCGTTATCGCTGCGCAGCTCGCTCAAAAACGAAGCCAACTCTGGCGGCGCGCCCTCACGCGCAGGGGACTCGACAGCGCTAACGGACGCCGCGGCGTCGGGCAGCTTCTCTGTCTTTGCGGGTGAGTTTCCCGCTGCGCCGGTGGCTCGACGCCACCATTGCCCCCCATTTTTTGGGCTCACTGATATCCCCAATATCTGTGCCATGGGAATTGGACCGTCCCAACCCCAGAACGACTGTACCCGAACGTGACGATGGAGGGAGCACCGGCGTCGGTGTTCCCTCCATCGAGGTTCCGGGCGTGGCCCGGAGACGTGTTGCTAGTCGGTCCAGACGCGGCGCTCGGCGCCACCGTCCCCCTCAAGATCGCCCCAGCTGGGGCCGTGCTCGCCGAGCTGATACGGCATCAGGACCGCGGCCACGTCCCCGGTCAGGTGCTCCGCCTCGACGTGCACCGCATCGGTGTCCACCTCGGTCAGGACCACGTCGGAAACAATGGCGACGGCGGTGAGGTCATCGCGTTGGGCGCGCACGGCCTCGATCAACGCGGCGACGGTCTCTTCGCCGTCCACCTCGTCCTCCTCGTCGCCCTCGGGGGCCACGACCACGAGCCGCAGCGACGGCTCGCCGTCCTCCGGGGCGTCGTCGCCTGCTTCAATGCGGCGCTGCGTGGCGGCCTGGTTCTCCAGGACCACGGCGAAGGGCATCAGGCCCCCGTGATCGGTGAGCTGTTCCTGGGCCACGGCCAGCGCGGTCCCCAGCACTCCGTCAAGTTCGCGCGCGCCGCTCATGGCCTCGTTATCCGGGTTCATGCCTGCCCCCTCACAACCGCAAGGACGGTGTCCCGCAGTTCTTCCATGGTGTCTTGGTCCTTGGCCTCGCTGTTGTAGCGAAGGAAGGGTTCGGTATTGGACGGGCGAAGGTTGAACCACCACTCGCCGTTGTCCGCGCTGATGGTGGTGCCATCCAGGCTGTCCACGGTGACACCGCCCGCGGCGGTCACGGCGGCGACCACGCGCTCCACGGCCGCCTCCTTATCGGTGACCTCTGAATTGATCTCACCGCTGGAGAAGTACGGTTCGTATTCCGCAGCCAGCTCGGAGAGCACCAGGTCCTGGCCGCCCAGCGCCGCGAGGACGTGCATGGCCGCAAGCATGCCGGTGTCGGCATTGTAAAAATCGCGGAAGTAGTAGTGAGCGGAGTGCTCGCCACCGAAGACGCCACCTTCCTCTGCCATGACGGCCTTGATGAAGGAGTGGCCCACGCGCGTGCGGATGGCACGGCCGCCTTCTCGCTCCACCAGCTCCGGTACGGCGCGGGAGGTGATGAGGTTGTGGATGATGACGGGGTGCGCCTCGCCACCAGCCTGGGCCCGGGCAATCTCGCGGCGGGCCACCAGCGCGGTGATGGCGGAGGGCGTCACGGCGTCGCCGCGCTCATCCACCACAAAGCAGCGGTCCGCGTCGCCGTCAAAGGCCAGGCCAAGGTCAGCGCCGTGCTCCACGACTGCGCGCTGCAGGTCCACCAGGTTGGCGGGCTCCAGCGGGTTGGCCGGGTGGTTGGGGAAGCTTCCGTCCAGCTCAAAGTAGAGCGGAACAATGTCCAGGGGCAGCCCCGGAAGCAGCTGATTCCCCAGGACGGCGGGGGTGGTCATGCCGCCCATGCCGTTGCCGGCATCCACGACGACCTTGAGCGGGCGGATCCCGCTCAGGTCCACGAGCGAGCGCAGGTACTCGGAGTAGTCCCTGAGCACGTCCAGTGACTCGGGGGCTGCGGGGGAGTCCACGGAGGCTGGCATGCCCTGCTCCAGGTAGCGCTGGGCTACGTCGCGGATCTCAAAGAGGCCGGTGTCAGAGGACACCGGGGTGGCGCCGGCCTTGGCCATCTTGATGCCGTTGTACTGGGCAGGGTTGTGGCTGGCCGTAAACGTCACGCCGGCCGCCCCCTTGCTGCCGCAGGCGTAGTAGAGCTCATCGGTAGAGATGAGGCCAAGCATCTGCGGGCGGGCGCCGCGTGAGGCGGCACCGTCCGCGAAGGCCTGGGCAAACGGGACGGAGCTGGGGCGCATGTCGCCGCCGATCAACACCGGCTGGCCGTCGAGTCCCAGAACGTCCACAAAGGCCGCTCCGATGGCTCGCACGGCGTTCTCGTCGATGGTCTCGCCAACAATGCCGCGCACGTCATAGGCCTTAAAGGAGGCCGAAAGATCAATGGTATTCACGTCCCCAGAGTACGCGGCGGGCGCGTCAGAGCGTGCTGATCCGCACCGGCATGGCTGATTTCTTCCCTCACAGTCGGCACAGATCAGTGCCCGACGGCGTGTTCTTCCACAGGTGCGCGGCCTCGCCAAGCGGCGCGTCGGGGTGCACTGCAATACTGAAGCGGTGAGCCAGAGCAACGCAGAACAGGCAGAAGCAGGCACGGCATCGGATCAGTTGCGGCTGGAGGCAACCGAGGTGTTGCGCCGCCTCGTGGGGCGCCCTGATGTTGACTTCCACCCGGGCCAGTTCGAGTCCATTGAGGCGCTGGTCAAGGGGCATCGCCGGGCGTTGGTGGTGCAGCGGACCGGTTGGGGTAAGTCTGCTGTGTACTTTGTGGCGTCCCTGCTGCTGCGGGCTCGAGGTGCCGGGCCCACCCTCATCATTTCCCCGCTCCTTGCCCTGATGCGTGACCAGGTGTCCGCGGCGGCGCGAGCCGGCGTGCGGGCGCAGGCCATTAATTCCGCCAACGCCACAGAGTGGGGGGAGGTGCAGGCCAAGTTGGAAGCGGGCGAGGTGGACGTGCTTCTGGTTTCCCCGGAGCGGCTGAACAACCCGTCCTTCCGGGAGAGCCAGCTTCCGCGGCTCATTGAACGCACGGGGCTGCTTGTGGTGGATGAGGCCCACTGTGTCTCCGACTGGGGCCACGACTTCCGCCCGGACTACCGGCGCATCCGTGACTTGATCGCGGAGCTGCCGGGCAACGTCCCCGTGCTAGCCACTACCGCCACCGCCAACGCGCGCGTGGTTCAGGACATCGAGGAGCAGCTGGCGGTGGGCGGAACGGACGTGTTTACGCTGCGCGGGCCGCTCGCCAGGACCTCCCTGCGCTTGGGCGTTTTGCGCCTGCCCTCGCCCCGCGCGCAGCTGGGGTGGATTGTGGAACATCTGGGACAGCTTCCAGGCAGCGGCATCATTTACACGTTGACGGTCTCCGCGGCTGAGGACGTCACGGACACCCTGCGCCGCGCGGGCTATGACGTGCAGGCGTACACGGGCCGCACGGACACGGATGAGCGCGAGCGTGCGGAGCAGGCGCTGAAAGAGAACAGGGTCAAAGCCCTGGTGGCCACGAGCGCCCTTGGCATGGGATTCGATAAGCCGGATCTGGGATTCGTGATCCACCTTGGCGCTCCCGGCTCACCCGTGTCCTATTACCAACAGGTGGGCCGTGCCGGCCGTGCCACGGACACCGCGGATGTCCTGCTGTTGCCGGGCCAAGAGGATCGCGAGATCTGGCGCTACTTTGCCACCGCCTCCATGCCAGACAAGGACCGGGCGCAGTCCGTGCTGACGGCGCTGGCTGAGGCCGGAGGGGCACTGAGCGTTCCGGCGCTGGAGGTTCGTGTGAATCTGCGGCGCAGCCCGCTTGAGCTGTTGCTCAAGGTGCTTGCGGTGGACGGAGCGGTGGAACGCGTGGCCGGAGGGTGGCGCAGCACCGGCGTTGCGTGGGCATATGACGAGCAGCGCTATGCCCGGGTGGCCCAAGCCCGGCTTGATGAACAGCACTCCATGTTGGAGTACGAACGCACCACGGGTTGCCGCATGGAGTTCCTCGCCAGGGCCTTGGATGATGCCTCTGCGTCCCCCTGCGGGCGCTGCGATAACTGCGCCGGGGCGTGGTTCCCGACCTCCGTGGGAGAGGGAGCACAGGTCAGCGCCGGTGCCGGCATGCAGCGGGTGGGTGTGAGCGTGGAGCCACGCAAGCTCTACCCCACGGGTGCGGACCGGCTGGGGGTGCCGGTCAAGGGCAAGATCCCGCCCGCCGTCCAAGCACTGGAGGGCCGGGCCCTGGCCAGGCTCACGGACCTGGGGTGGGGTGGCCGGCTCAGGGCGCTCTTTGACGAGGCATCTGCTGCCCCGGATGCGGCGGTCCCAGCGGATCTGCTGCAGGCCTGCGCCAAGGTGCTTGGTGAGTGGGGATGGGCTCAGCGGCCCGTGGGTGTAGTGGCGATGCCGTCGCGGCGCCGCCCCCTCCTGGTGGGTTCCCTCGCGGCCGGGTTGGCGGAGCTGGGGCAACTGCGCTTCTTGGGTTCGCTGGAGTATTCCGGCGAGGGGCCACGGCTTGGGCCGGGTGGTAATTCCGTGTATCGCTTTGCGGACACCTATGGCTCGCTTGCGGTCCCGGCGCAGTGGGAAGAGGCGCTCGCTAGTGCACCGGGGCCATTGTTGCTCGTTGACGACCTGGCGGACTCGCGGTGGACTCTGACGGAGGCCAGCCGGGTGCTGCGCCAGGCCGGGGCGCCCGGAGTGTTGCCCTTGGTTCTTGCACAGGTTGGCTGAGTGCTTCGCTCTGTGCCGAATTGGCGTCATCACTCGGTGGGCGCGCAGGTGATCTGCCTAGACTAGAGGGCATGGATAACACCTGGCTGTGGTTGGTTGGCGGACTCGTGATCGCGTTGGTGGGTGCCTCCGCGGTTCTGAGGCGTGTGCGCACCAACAACGCCCAGCTTTTCTCTCAGGAGGCCACGGCAGAGCGTGCAGCCCAGGCCTCCGCCCGGTTGAGCGAGCCAAAACATCGCCTGGTCAACAGCTACCTCGCCATGGGCAACCTGCTCGCGGCCGCCCAAGAAATTCGCAACGCCACGGGCCAGAACGCCCGCGGCGCCCTGTTGGATGCCCAGGCCATGCGCCTGCACCCGCAACCCTGGAAGCCCGAGGGACTCTTTGAAGACGTGGCGCCGCCAGTGAACGGGCAGGGCGCGGAAGGGCAGGGCAAGGAAGGGCAGGGCACGGACGGACGCGGGGCGACCGGGCAGGACGAGTCCACGCCTTCCGGCGCGGAAACCGCCGACCCCGGAACCCGGACACCCAAGCCGGAAGGCGAGCACACGGCGTCGGGCACACCGCGGGGAACTGGCGCCGACCCCTCACCGGGCCCCAAAAATTCGCCTCAATCCGCCTCCACACCCGCCGTGGCGTCGGCCTCGACGCCCGCCGAAACCCGCGCTAGCGACGCTCACTCCGAGGCCACTTACGCTCACGACTCGGACCACAGCGCCGCTGATGCCGACGGGCAGCCTTCCCCTGACGGCCCGCCCGCGGAGCCGTGGGCGCGCAACGATCCCGAATGGACCATCCCGGATTCATGGGGTGAGGTCTACGGCGGGGACGCCGGGCGCGGCGAGCGGCACATGGAGTTCACGCACCACGATGGCGAGGATCTGCACCGCTTCTCCACCCAGGACCTGCCGGATTCGGAGCGGGACCAACTCATGTCGCAGCTGCGAGATGGCGATATGGCCTCTGCGGCGGACCTGATCGCAAATCGGGTGGGGCTTGATCGGGACGAGGTGGAGACGGCGTTGCGCTCCAACCACGAGTCTGGCAACGACCGGATGGACGGGATTGCCGTCCGCTTTGATCGCGGAGACGGCACGGCCGTGGAGTTCTCCACCCAGGAGCTGCCAGAGGGCGAGCGCCAGGCCTTTGTTGAGGCGTTGAAGTCCGGAGATTTGGTCAGCGCGGCCCAGGTGGTCTCGCGGCACACGGGCATCTCCCAGGAACAGGCGCTGAGCCTGCTCCACGCCTTCCGCCGTCGCGGTTAGGGCCGGACGCGCGCCTCGCAGCACGGCGACCAGCTGGCCAGTCCACGAGGCCTCCAGACATAAAAAAATGCCCCGGACTCTGATGAGTCCGGGGCATTTCACTGCGGAGACGGGGGGATTTGAACCCCCGGTCCACCTTTCAGCGGACCCTTCATTAGCAGTGAAGTCCATTCGGCCGCTCTGGCACGTCTCCACATTGCCCTGAGGCAACGTCAACAGCGTAGCGGAGCCTAGGCGTGGACACCAAAACCGGGGCCCGGCACGGCCTCAGCCGCGGTGCAGGCGCTCCGGAGCCACAGCCGCCTCCCACAGGAAGCTGTAGGAGCGAGCCAGCATGCGTGCCGTATCGGCGTGATCAATGCTGCCGGCGTGCCCCCCGGTACTGTCCTCGTGGTACCAAACGTCGTCCACGCCGTCGTGCATCATGTGGGCCGCCATCATGCGCGCCTGCACCGGGCCCACCCGGTCATCGCTGGTCGTGGACCAGATAAGGGTGGGCGGGTAGTCCGCTCGGGGATGATCCACCAGCCGGTGCAGCGGGGACATCTCGCGTAGGAATTCGGCATCCCCGGCCACATCCGGATCCCCATACTCGGCAATCCAGGAGTGCCCGGCGGAAAGGCGCGTGTAGTGAAGCATGTCCAGCAGGGGCACCCCACAACTGATGGCGCCGAACAGCTCCGGGAAGCGCGTGAGGGCGTTGCCGGTCAGTAGCCCGCCGTTGGAGCGGCCAATCACGCTGGTGAGCGCGGGGGCGCTGAGCCCGCTCTGGTGCAGGTGCCGCGCCACCGCCTCCAAGTCCTGGAAGGACTTGACGCGATTCTGGCGCAGGACGCTTGAATGCCATTCGGGGCCGTACTCCCCACCGCCGCGAAGGTTGGCCACCACGTAGGCGGGCGCCCGCCCATCCGCCGTGCGGCGCTGCAGCCAGGCCAAGCCCACGGCGGCGGAGTAGGTCGGGGTCAGCGAGGAGCGGAAGCCGCCGTAGGCGTGGATCAAGGCGGGTGTGGCCCCGTCCGCCGGGACGCCGATCGGCGCGATGAGGAAGTACGGGATCCGGGTCCCGTCCTGGCTCGTGGCAAAGTGCTGGCTGACCTGGTGCTGGGACGCGTCAAAGCGCTCAGTCCCGGCCGCAATCAGCTCCGGCTGGGCCCCCAGGACCCCGCGCCAGAGCCTGGCAGGCTCCAGGAAACCGGAGGAGCTCATCCAGTAGTCCTCTGCGCACGCCGGATCCTCGTCATCCACGGGCCAGACGCTCACGCTGGAGAGCGGCGGCACACCGGGGACCGTTTGTGACTCCCACCCCTGCGCAGGGTCCAGGAGCAACACGGTGGAGACCACGTCCTTGAGCACGCCGATCATGGCGCGGCTGCGCGTGAAGGCGAGCGACTCCAGGGACTCACCCGCGCCAGGGGACCAGACGCGTTGCACTTCGCGGCGGCCGTCCAGCCAGTCATCCACCTTGGCGACCACGAGCGAACCGGCCGGGTGAGTGTGTCCCTCCAACTCCCAGTCACTCATGGTCCAGACGATCAACCACTCGCGGAAGTAGCGCACCCGGGCGTCGAACGGGACGGTCACGTCCTCCCAGCCGCTCCCGCGCCCGCGGTCCAGGAAATGGCGCGAGTGGTAAAAATCGATGCTGTCCTCCGCGATCTCACGCTCAAAACCGGGCGTGTGATCCTTGGTCGCCCAGGCACTGACGTGCGCCGCGTCTACCTCAAACACCACCGGCGCCTCATCCAAGGCGACCCCGCGCCGCAGTCGCCGAATGCACCGCGCGTATGAGGAACAGGTCGTGTCATCCGGTCCGGTGACCGTGCCGACCAGCAGCTCATCGGGGCCGGACCAGGAGAGGTGCGTCTTGGCCGTGGGCAGATCAAAACCGCCGGGCACCCAAGCCCGCCGCTCGACGTCGAACTCCCGCACCCGTTTGGCGTCCCCGCCATCCGGGGACAGGCTCACCAGGACCCGAGTGGGCTCGCCGCCCTGCGGCATGGGGCACCACGACGCCCCGGCCCAGACCCACTCCACGCCCTCAGCCGCGCTCAGCTCGTCCAGGTCAAGCAGCACCTCCCACTCCGGGCTCCCGGAACGGTATGACTCCCAGCTGGTGCTGCGCCACAGACCTCGCGGATGTGCGGCGTCCTGCCAAAAATTCACGTAGCGGGAGCCGTGTTTTGCCACGGCCGCGATCCGGTCCTCCGCGTCAAGGGAGGCGGTGATGGACTCCACCACGGCGCGGTGTTGGGCGGAATCAATCACTGAATCCGTGGCGGCGGACTGCTCCGCGGCCCAGCCGAGTGCGCGCTCGCCGTACTCCTGGCCCAGCCACGGGAACTGTTCGGAAGGATCGGGGGTCTGGGCGGGGGTGGGCTGCTCTGTGACGCTCATGCTCCGACCCTACGACGTGCGCGTGGGGCTTGGGTGGGAGGATGGAGGCAAAGACTTCAGAAGGGTGGACGGTGAGCGAGCAGTCGGTGCAGCAGGGTAACCAGGCAGAGGGGCGGGGCGCGGGCGGCCCCGGCCCTGGCTCCGAGTCCGCTGTGCGCCGGGTGGTTGTGATCGGTGCGGGCCCGCGCGGCACCAGCGCCGTGGAACGCCTGGTTTCGAGGGCGGCAGCATCCGGCGGCGTGCCTGCTTCCGGGCTGCGCATCGAGGTCGTGGATTCGCACGAACCAGGGCCGGGCCATGTCTGGAACACGGAGCAAAACCGCCTGTTCCTCATGAATACCCCCTGCTTCTATCCCACCGTGACGCCGGAGCGTCCGGCGGGCTCAGGCGCGCCGGGGCTCAGTTTTGAGCAGTTCCGGAGGTTGATGGGCGACGGCGCTGTGTTGAGTGAGACGGAACGGGCCGAGTTGGGTGCCATGAGCCGCACCTCGTACCCGCCGCGGGCGCTCTACGGCGCCTATCTGCGCCATGTGTGGGCGCGAGTCGCAGCGCTCGCCGAGTCCACACCCGGCGTCGACGGTCCGCATCATGTGCGGGCCACGGCCGTGGCGATTGACCCGGATCCGGCCGGCGGCTACCGCGTGGTGCTAGCGGACGGGGAGGTCCTGGCCGCCCACGATGTGGTGCTGGCGGTGGGACACGTCCCCGCGCGCCTGACCCCTGCGCAGGAGGCCGCTGGGCGTGCTGCCGCTGGGTTCAAGGCCAGTTACCTCCCGCCGCATGTGCCGGCGGATGTGGATCATGAGGCTTTCCCCGCGGGGGAGAACGTGCTGGTACGCGGGCTCGGATTAAACTTCTTTGACCTCATGATTGTGCTAAGTGAAGGCCGCGGTGGGGAATTCCGGGACACCGGATTACCCGCCGGTCGCGCCCTGGAATACGTGCCCTCCGGGCGCGAACCGCTGGTCATCGCCGGGTCCCGCCGCGGCGCGCCCTACCGGGCCAAAAGCGCCGTCGACTCCTTTGTTCCGCGAGGAGTGACGCTGCGACACCTGGTCTACGAGCGCGTGGCGCGCGCCGCACGGCAGGGCGCCACGGGGCGCACGCCGGGCACCGTGGACTTTGAACGGCACGTGTGGCCGCTGCTGCAACGAGACGTGGTGGAGCACTATTACGCCACCCTCGCGGATCAGGCCCCGGAGTTGTTTCCGAGCGGCGCCGAGCCGTTCCTAGAAGATCTGGCCCAGATCCTGGACGCGCCCAATGACATTGGCGATGAGGTCTGGACGGTGCGCACCAAGGACCTGCTGCGCTCGGCCGCGCCGGAGGCCGCCTTCTTTAACATTCGTGCGCTGGCCAAGCCCTTTTCCGGGGTGGGGCACACCACGCCGGAGGGACACGCCGCGGCCATTCTTGAGTGGCTGGAGGCGGATGCGGCCGGGGCCGCGCTGGGAGAAGGCTCGGCCGAGCATCAGGGCATCGGCGCCCTTCACGCCGGGCGACTGGTGACCAAGCGCCTGGCAGCGGAGGGTCTCATCGACGAGCTCTCCGTCGCGACGCAGGTGCGCGGCTGGTTCGAACCGCTTGTGGAGGGGCTGGCCTCGGGGCCGCCCCTGGAACGCACGGAGCAGCTGGCGGCGCTGGTGCGCGCCGGGGTGGTGCGGATTTTGGGCCCGGAACCCACCTACACGTTCGACGACGCGGAGGGGCTTTTCAGCGCGGCCTCACCCTGGGTGAGCGCGCCCCCCGTGACGTCGCGGTGGATGGTGGAAGCCATGATGCCCGCCAACCGCGTGGCCGTGACGGCCTCGCCGCTGCTGCGGGACGTGCTTGAATCCGGGCTGGGCCGCCCGCGCCGCCGCACCAATGAGGACGGCGAGACCGTGCCGGGCTCTGGCCTGGACGTGGTCGGGGCGGATCATCGTTTGGTGGGCGAAGACGGGCATGTAGCGGACAACGTTCATGTGCTGGGGCTCCAGCTCTCCTCGATTCAGTGGGGCACCGCCATCGCGGCCGAGGCAGGCGCCGGGTCAGACGATGGTGCCCGCACGCTGGGCGACGCCGACGCGGTGGCCGCCACGATCCTGCTGCGCGCGGGTGTTCCCCTGCGTCAGGTGGCCCTGGGGTGGGTCCTGCCGTAGGTGGTGGTGAGCGCTCGGCGTGTTCGGCGTGTTCGGCTCGTGGGCGTCGTGAGGTCCGTCGGCGCGAGCCAAGCGGGCTTATCGACGAGAAGCGGGCTTGAGGGGTGCTTGGGAGCGATAGGCCCGCTTCGAGGAGACGTTCCGGCTCTGGGCTCGACGTCCGTGGCCGGCTTCGGGCGCGGGCGCGGGCATCGTGGGCGTCGTGAGGTCCGTCGGCGCGAGCCGAGCGGGCTTATCGACGAGAAGCGGGCTTGAGGAGTGCTTGGGAGCGATAGGCCTGCTTCGGGGAGACGTTCCGGCTCCGGCTCTCGCGCTCGGCGTGTTCGGCTCGTCGGCGTCGTCGGCGTCGTGAGGTCCGTCGGCGCGGGGGAAGCGGGCTTATCGACGAGGAGCGGGCCTGAGGGGCGCTTGGGGGCGATAGGCCCGCTTCGGGGGAGGCGTTTCGGCCCCGAATCGCCCCCCGAAACGCCAGGAAGCACGCACCCCGTGAGGTGCGTGCTTCCCAGTATCTACGCGGAAGGTAAGGGATTTGAACCCTTGGTTGGGGGTTACCCAACACTGGTTTTCAAGTTTGACCGGGCCCGTAATCACGCGGATCGTCTGGTGTCGCTCAGTATCAGAATCCCCGGAATGACACGGAACTCGGTGTGCAACTGTGGCACCCGATAGCCAATGGTTGTCACGCCGATGGACAGTGAATGGACAGTGATCGCATGGGCTTCGGCGTCTTCGATGGAGGCGGGCGTGTAGGTGCGACCCTCATTGCCCAGAACAGTGCGGGGCTCGCTGGGCCCGTCTGTACCAGTTGATACAGTTGCCGTTTCTCGGATGTCGCGGGCCACGGTGTTGAATCCAGCCCCAACGACCGGTGCAATCGCCCGCGTGCTCATGCCCTCATCGGCGAGCATCCGCACCATGTCCTGGCGCTCGTCAGAGATCCCCTAACCCATACAGAACAAAATCGCCTCCCCGGGCGCGTCCCTTGTCCCCGGTGGTGGCAGGCCCACGGGGTAGGGGTGGAACGACGAAAAGGGCGGGGCAACCGAAGTTACCCCGCCCAGCTCCAAGTCCTCCTAGATGTACATGATCGCGTGCGAGCTCTTGCCGTTCGGCATCGGCTTGCCGCAGTTTGCGTTCCATGTAGCCACATCGACGGTTTTCACTACCGGGCAGTTGCAACCAGGGGTTCCAGCGTCCACCTTGCAGCTCGGATTCTTCAAGTGGACATCTACCTTCGCGTGCGTGCCGCCTGCCTCTCTGGCGATAACCCGAAAAAGTGCACCATCTTGAACTGGTTCGTCGGGGCGCTCAGGCGCGGTGTGGCGGTGGTAGTGGTTTGGGTTTCTCGCAGCCATGATGATGCCTTTCGTGGGGGCGGCGCCGATTGCGCCGCCTCGCAAATGAGAGTAGCCAGGGCGTTTCGATCGTCTCAGATACTGAGACGCTGGACGCTGGGAGGCGTCACAGCAGGTGCCCCAACGTCGCGTGGAAACGTTTGGGGTCGCGGTGGGGCGAGCACATGCCGTCGACACCTGTGGTCTTGTTGGACCAGCGGGCTCGGCCCGGCTCGTTGCCTTTCCACGAGAGCAGCACGGTGCCGAGCACGGGGTCTTCGACGCGCTTGCGGTAGACGCGGCCCGGCGCGCGCTGCCTGGGGCGGGTGCGGCCGTCATTGCCGATGACAGCGCAGGGTTCAACTGGCTCAAATGAGCCAGTTGAGGAGTCTCGAATGTCGCGCTTCACCTGAGCCGAGGACGCCAACAATCGGAGCGATGGCCCGGGTGCTGACGCCCTCATCGGCGAGCATCCGCACCATGTCTTGGCGCTCGTCACGGGCCAGCCGCATCGACTCAGATTCGAGGACGATCTTGACGTCGTTTCGGATGCGCTCGATTTGGCTGTCGAGGCTAGCCAATCTGACGTGGGATCTCTACGAAGCATGTCCACGCTGAGGCCACTTGACTGCAGAGTCTCGGCGCGGATTATGCCTCGGCGAAGAGTTGGGTGTCCCCGCAGTTGGGGCACGCGCCAACGCGGGTGGTGCCCGCTGGAGGGGGGTTCTCATGCACGGTCACAGCTGTGAAGACCCCGGTCTTATTGCACTTGGAGCAAGTACCTGACATCTCATTCACTTCGTATTTAGGCATGGCCCATTTTTGCACAGTCGATGGGTGGTGAAGCGGATGCCGATCGTTCGGATGAACCGTGATCGCGTGTAGTGGCCGCCCATCTAGCTCGTAGTCATGCAGGGACCAGCACGGGGACCCCGCGGAATGTCCGACGCCGGAGAAAAGCCCCGAGAGAGAGGTGGCTAAACGCGTAGCGGGCAACTAGGGCCCCCGGAGGGGTGGGGTGGGGCCCTAGTCGCCTGGTCGGCTCCGGGTTCTGCCTGTCCGGGGGCGCTGTCAGGTCAGCGTGTTTCACCGTCGCGGTGGGGTGCTCGCTGTTAGTGCCAGAGGTCGTTTGGCCCGCGTTTCCCGAGGTTGTCGAAGACGCTTAGTGAGGCTTGGAGCATGTCCTCGTGGTGTTGTGCTTGGTCTTGTTCGGTGTAGGTGTGGGTGGTGGGTTCGGGTGGTTGGTTGGCTCGCTGTTCGCGGATGGTGTTGAAGGTTTCTTCGGCTTGGGTTGCTTGGTTGAGGGTGGCGAAGAATGCGTTTGCTTGTTGCTTACGAGTGTTCATAGGAATGCTGATCCTTCTCTGAGTAGTTCGGGTCTGTGGGTGCAGAGGGTGGAGTGGCATGAGCAGCGGAACGCCGCCCCGACTGGTTGAGGGGCGGGGCGGCGTGGGGCTGGTTTGTGTGGGTTAGTTGTAGCTGGGCAGGGTGTTGAACGCGGGGGCGGCAGCGTGGCGGCAAACTGCTGCGTGCCATTGGTAACCGCCGCGGGTAGCTGTGCTGGTGCCGTTTGCTCGGGCGTTGGTGTCTTGCTCGATGCGCTGGTGAATGTTCTCTTCGACGTTGTTCAGTGCGGTGTAGCGGGCCTGGACTTCTTGCCAGTCCTTGGCGGGGTCCAGCGTCCAACCGGCTTGGACGAGGTCTAGGACACCGTGGCGTGAGTCGTTGTTGAGGACCTGGTTGAGGGTCGGTGTGAATAGGGCCGGTCGGGCATTGGTTGGCCCGGCGGCGTTGCCAGCGTTTCCGGCGGGTTCGTTGATGAGTCGCTCCCACGCTTCGAGGAGGGAGGCGGCTTGGACTGCCGGGGCAGCCAGAGCGATGAGGGATGCGTCGGTGCCGTTCATGATCGCGTTGAGTGATGAGCCGGCGGGCAGTTGCGTGGCGGCATCGTTGACGGTTTTGGCGGCTTCCCTCGCTTCCTTGTGCCAGGTGGGGAGCACCTTGGTGTAGGCCTCTCGCTTGGCTTGGTTTTCCAGCTCGCGAATGTCCATGGAGAGCGCGCCGGATACGCCGTTGTTGGCCAGGATGTGGCCGATGGCTTGGCGGATGACCTCGGGGTCGGTGGCGGGGTCGCGCCCGTCTCGGTAGGCGCTGCGTGCTGCGGCGGTGAGGCCGCTGGTGGAGTAGTCGGGCATGGGATGGGGCATGTTGCTGGGTGTGGGCAGCGGCGCCTTGAAGCTGTTGGCGGCTTGGGCGAAGTAGGTATGCAGTGCGGTACTCATGTGTCCTCCTTGGACGTCTGTGGGTGGCCCTGTGTGGGCCGGTTTCTGGTTGGTGCCCTGGTTGGGCGGGAAAACGCGGTGCCGTGTCAACCGGCGGTGGTCTGGGTCGGTGGTTCATGGTGGTCCTTATTTGGTGAGGCCTTCGGCGGCGTCTACGAGGGTGTTGGAGAGGGTGAACGCTTCTTCGGCGGAGAGGACGACGGCGACTTTGTTGTCTGTGCGGTAGAGGACGATGCTGGGTCGGGGCTGGCCGTCGTCGTGGATCCAGTTGCGGGCGAATACGCGGCCCATTAACGGGGTCGGGATGTGGCGGGGGCCGCTCAATTGCTTTCTCCCAGAGCGTCGGTGAGTTGTTCGTGGAGTTGCAGGGCGTGTTCGGTGGTGATGCAGAGCAGTATGTGGTGGTCCCGGGCGATGAGCGCGATACCTGGTGTTGTTGGTGTGGTGGGGTCGCCGGTGAGCATGTTGGCGTGGTCCACGCGGAGGGTTTCACCTTCGATCCAGCGGCGGCGGTAGAGGCTTTCGTGGCTTGTGTAGCTCATGTGGTGCGGTCCAATCCGGTGGTGAGGATGAGTGCGCCGCTGAGTCCGCAGAGCTGCGTGGTGGTGGGGCTGGTGCGGTATCGGGGTGCGGCGTAGGTGTGTGGGTAGTGGCAGCGTGGGCAGGTGATGCGCACGCGCCGGGGTTGGCCTGGCACGTCCAGGTAGGAGGTGGCTTCGGCGGTGGGAAGGGTGCTCACTGCTGGGCCTCCTTGGCGGCTATGTCGTTGGCGGTGCGGTTGAGGGCTGCGGCGATGCGTCGGGCCTCGGTGGGGGTGAGGTGGACGAGTCCGCGGCCGTTGCGTTGGATGGTCATGCCGGGGACTTTGCTGCCGTCGGGGTTGAGGTATTTCTGTTCGACTACGCGCGTGATGGATGAGCGGTGGTAGCCCTGGCGTGGGTCGTTCATGATGTGCTCCTGGAGATGAGGCAGGGCCAGCACCCGTGATGGATGCTGGCCCTGGGGGCGTGGTTTGTTCAGGCGGTGAAGAGGTCGGGGCGCTGTGCGATTTGGTTGCAGGTGTAGCACCCGTGAACGTCTTCTTCTTTGTGCAGTGGACACGTCGAAGGTGTCAGGGGATCGCTCGAAGGTGTCGAAGGTGTCAGGTTTGCGGGGATGACACCTTGAGTGACTCCTTGGGTGGGGACAGTTCGAAGGTGTCGCGAAGGGGTCATGTCCGTAGGAGGTGACTCCTTCGACTCCTTCGACACCTTCGGAGGTTCGGTGACTCCTTCGAGCGAGTCTTCGACTGCCCATACCCACCCGGCTCCAAAGGCAGCTTTGCGACTAGCGATCTTCGGTTCTCGACACCGCTTTCGAGCGTTCTTCATATCGTTGTCACTGAACCCTGCTGCGCGTCCGGCTTTGATGACGTCTCCGGCTGGTGCTTCGCCATCGTCGCGGCCTTTGAGGAAGTCGAGGACAAACTCTTGGGCAGCGTTGCGGTCCTCCTGTTCGCCCTCGTCGTCGCCTCCTACTGCTTGTCGGGCGAGGATCTGCCCCACGGTCGTGTCCGTGGGGCCACCGAAGATTGCTCGGCCGACGCTGACTGTGCCGTCGGGTGTTTCCACGTCCTCGGAGACGATCTCGAAGGAGTAGGACCCCAGATCCGTGGCGTAGTTGTTCTTGTCCACGGTCATGACTCGCTCCCCGCTGTCCTCGTCCTTGGCGAAGGCCAAGAATGAACGCACGGCATCACGCCAGGCGTGCGAGCCTGAGAGCTTCGAGGACACGGAGCTTTGTCCCTTGGCGAAGTGATTGATGAGTACGAGGGCGAGGTCGTACTTTTGCGCTAGGGCGATGAGCGGGCCCATTGCTTGGCGTACGTCTTGGACCTTGTTCATGTCTCCTTGCATGAGTGCCGGGGCCGGGTCGAGGACGATCATCTTCGCGCCGGTCTGCTGAATGGCCTGTTCCATCATGAGAGTGTCCACGGGGAAGCGCAGTTCTCGTTCGCCTTCCCAGTTTTCGGAGACGGTGCGGATTGCAACCTGGAATACCTTGTCGAGGTCTGCGCCTGCGGCGATGAACCGGGGAACCATGACTGGCCCCCAGTCGTCTTCGGGACCAACAATGATGACCGCTGACGGCTTGCCGTAGTAATCACCTTCGAGGGTGCCTCGGGTGAGTTTCGCCGCGACGGAGATCACGAGTGTTGTCTTGCCTTCGCCGCCCTTGCCTGCGCATGTTGTGGCGGTGCCAGCTGGCATTAGGTTCTGCCAAACCCATCGTTGCCGGCGCGGGGTGATGGTGGATGCGGGGGTGAGGACGAGTGAGTTGGTGGGTTCGCTCAAGGCGACTCCGTTCGTCGTTGAAAGGGCTGCGCCCCGCCCTTGAGAGGTAGGGCGGGGCACAGCAAGTGGTGGTGTTGCTTGGTTCAGGACACGGCCCTGAGGTGGTGTGGCAGTTTGCCGGTGCGTTCGTATTGTTCGCGGCAGGCGTGCCAGCCTTGGGCGTAGGAGTAGGCGGCTAGCGGGATGTGCTGCCAGCGCTGGTATTCCTCGTTCACGCCGTCACGTTTGCCGTCTGAGTAGGCGCAATGCCGCTCGAACGCGAGGAAGGTTTGCACGTCGTCCCTGTCCAGCAGCTCCCACACTTCGGGTTGCGGCTCCTGCTTGGTATCCGCGCCACCATGCCTCACCTTCTGCGAGTGCGTGGCGCTCGGGGGAGTGGTCATCTCCCATCACCGGGCCCTGTGGGCTTGCTGGGGGAGCGGTGCGGGGGTTCCCCATCGGTGGCGGACCTCGGGAGGCACCTGGTTGTAGTTGTCGCTCACTTGCCTAACACCTCGCACGCCACCGTGAGGAACGCGGGCACGTCATAGCCGTGGGTCTCCGCATACTCCATGAGGCTCTGCATCGTGTGCTTGCTGAGGTCAAGAGCATCCTCCGACCCGAAGAAGTCACGCGCAGCCGCGAGGCGGTGGTCCTTCTCGACTGATTGCAGGAACGCGATCAGCTCGGGGATGCGGCGCACCGGAACCACCTCATCGGTCTCAAGAGCGACGGTGACGCCCTCCTTAGCGCTCTGGTACTCGGCGACCTGCACCCCGGCCACGTTGACGCAGGACACCACCACGGGGGTCTCTGAGGGGTCTGGGGCGATAGTGAGTTGCCGACGCTGCGGCTTGTCCAGGATCAGCGCGATCAGGTCACGCAGCGCTGCGAGGCCCTCGGCGTCCATCGGCCCCTCCTGCGTCTCCAGGTCGAAGCGGAGAACGCCGTCAAGGTCTGTGCTCCGGTGGAGGAACACGCCAAGGTCACCGGCCTCGGGGGTAGAGAGCGGGACAGCTGTGTTGATAGTCTGCATAGTCATGGTGGTCCTTCCTAGGATCCACAGGCGGCTTCGAGACGGTTCTTGGCGGAATGGGTCTCGGGGCCGTTTTTCTTGTTGGTGTGGGTAGTGCAGCGGGAACAAGTGCAGCCGGGGCTCTGGGCCCGGTGGACTGCCGTGGTCCCCGTGGGGTCTAGGTACGTGATGTGAACGGACTGATCCGGCACAATTTCTAGTGCGGCTTCCGCGCGAATCTTGTCCAGATTGCGGTTCACCCAGGAGCGGGTTTGATCGGCGTAGAACCGTGTCCAAACCATGTCCACGGATTCCTTGCGACTGCAGTCACCGAGTGCTTCGAAGGCTCCTGTGAGAGCGGCTCGGTGTGCTTGCCGGTTCAAGCTGTCCTTGCGGCTACCGCAGAGAACTTCCGGACCCGAGTCGGTACTCATCCGGCCCCGCCGTCCAAGTAGCGGTTCAGGTCCGTGATGCTCACTCGCAGCTGCTTGCCGATCTTTAGCACCCGGACCGGGAAATCGCCGCTCCGGACCAGGCGGTACCCGGTAGCTCGGCTAATGCCCATCCCTTCGCAAGCGGCCGGCACACTCGTCGTCCGCGCCTCCGGGGCTTTCAAACTGATCTCAGTCACTGGTCCTCCTCGACTCATGCGTCCCGATTTCGGGGCACATGAGAAGCAAATCACGCCGTCTCAGTTCTTGTCAAGCGTCCCGACTTCGGGACACGTGAGATAGGCTGACCGCATGGATTCCACAGACTTGAAGACGGTCCGGGAGATCGTCGGGAAAAATCTGGCGTTGTTACGCGAAGAGCGCGGTTTGAGGCAGCAAGACCTCTCGGACGACATGGGTGCGTTCGGATTCTCATGGTCGCGTGCACGAGTTGCTGAGGTCGAAACCGGGAAGCGCCCCATTTCCTTTGAAGCGCTCTTAGCTGTGGCTTTCGCTTTGTCCGACCGTGGCGAGGTTGTTGGGCTAGCAGACTTGTTCGCTGGGGACGGGTGGGCGGAAATTTCCGATTCGGTTCGGATCAGTCAGGCGGGGATTCGGCGCGCTGTTGATGGCGGTCCAGTTGAACTGGATTTGAGGCCTGAACTGGGCAGGGCCATAGCGAATCAAATGCGGGCTATGGAGCCCGGGCTTCGAACCGCCATCGAAAACTTGGGCCTACCCAGCGGAACCACATCCAAGGAATTTAAGACCGCAGTGAGGTGGGGTCGAAGTGAGTCCGCAAGACGAATCGCGAAGCAGCTCGGCATCACCGTCCAAGCGCTCCACGTGGTGGCACACCGTCTCTGGGCGCGGCCGCTTGAGGATGAACGTGACGCCAGGGTGAGCGAACACGATTTTGCTGATGCTGGGTCGATGCGAGCGGCACGAGGACAGGCGACCCGACGACTCACGGGCGAAGTGCGTGAGTACCTTGGCGAGGGTGGCTCGGATTCGTGAAGGGTTTCGTCTACAAAGAGTGCCCTTGCAGCCGGGCCGGATTGCTGGGCGCGGTGGAGGGTGGCCGGGCGGCGACGTGCCGGAAGCGCCATGGCGTGTGGCTTTACCGCCTCGAGGCTGGCACGGACCCTGAGACGGGCAAGCGTCGCCGCCCCTCAGGCGGCGGCTTCGAGACCCGTGCAGAGGCAGAAGCGGCGCTCTCAGAGGTGCGCGAGCAGATCCGCCTAGGAACCTGGACGGATGACAGGCGAACGACAGTCGGAGAGTACCTTGACCGGTGGCTAGCCCGGCGCGCGGACGGGCTCAAGACCACCACGCTGGACACCTACCGAGGCCACGTCGAAAAGTTCATCCGTCCCGAGCTCGGGGCCGTCCGTATCAAGGAGCTGAGGCCAGGACACATCTACGCCATGCTGGACGTCGTTGCTCAGGGCCGGTCGGCGGCGAGCGTGCACCGGGTGCGGGCCACGCTGCGTAGCGCGCTGGCGTCTGCGGTGCGTGAGCGGCTGATCTCCTGGAACCCGGCGCGAGACTTGGAGATGCCCCGCGAGGAACGCTCAAGGGTCACGCCGTGGGAGCCGCGCGAGACGGTGGCGTTTCTGGATTCTGTGGCAGGGGACCGCCTGGCGCCGTACTTCCACCTGGTGGCTTACCTGGGGTTGCGACGTGGTGAGGCCCTGGGGCTGTCCTGGGATGACGTGGACCTGGTACGAAGGACCATCACCATTCGGCAGAGCATCGTTCACGCCGCCCGTCGTGCGGATGAAGCTCCGTGCGTGCACTGCGGGGCCGTACACGGTGGTCTGCGCTTCGACACCCCAAAGACCAAAGAGAGTGCCGGGGTGGTGCATCTGGATGCCGACACCGTGGCGGTGCTGCTCTCCCAACAGCTGGCGCAGGGAGAGGAACGCGCGGACTGGGGAGACGCCTACCTTGACCACGGGCTTGTGTTCGCCCGTGAGGACGGCAACCCCTACCGGCCAACGTGGATCTCTCACCGCTTCGTCGAGCTGCAGGGCGGCGTAACTGTGGCTAAAGACCCCGACACCCCGGGTGGTGAGCGCAGGGCGGTGCGTCGGGTGAAGCTGCACGACCTGCGCCACGGTGCGGCATCCATGATGTTGGCCGCTGGCGTCGATATAGCGATCGTGTCCAAGGTGCTTCGCCACTCCACGATCAAGCTCACGGTGGACACATACACGCACCTGTTGCCCGGCGTGGGGGAGGCCGCAGCGGAGGCCCGCGCGGACGTGCTGCGCAAGGAGCGTTCCCGCGCAAGAGGACAGTGAATGGACAGTGATCCGGGTTTTCAGGCCCTCGTGAACGCAAGAAGCGCCCGCCGTGAGGCGGGCGCTTCCCTTGTTCTACGCGGAAGGTAAGGGATTTGAACCCTTGGTTGGGGGTTACCCAACACTGGTTTTCAAGACCAGCTCCTTAGGCCGCTCGGACAACCTTCCCTGCCGGAACAGTCTAGTGGATGCGCACGGGGCCTCAGGCCACCCGGCGCGACCGCGGTCGCAACCGAACGTCGTCGGGCGCTGGAGTGGTGACGGAACATCGGCGTGGCCCCGGGCAGAACAGCGCCGACCCTCCCGGCAGACCAGCGGCGACGCACTGTCGCAAACACTGGCCCGGACACCCCCGGCGGTGGCACGGTGAGGGTATGAGACTGCTTCCAGCCGCCACCCTGCCCCAGTCCATGGCCGCCGCCGTCTTTGTTGGCGCCGGTGGCCCTGAAGTCATCGAGGTGGAGCGGCGTCCGCTGCCGGAGCCGGGGCCGGGGCAGGTCCTGATTCGGGTGGAGGCCGCAGGCCTGAATCGCGCCGATGTGCAGCAGCGCCGCGGCTACTACGCCCCGCCGCCCGGCGCCAGCGAGATCCCTGGGCTTGAGGTGGCGGGCACCATCGCTGGCTACGGTCGCGGGGTGAGTGAGGCCGCGTGGCCGGAGGGAACCGCCGTGTGCGCGCTGCTCACGGGAGGCGGCTACGCCGAGTATGTCGCGGTGCCGGTATCTCAGGTGTTGCATGTCCCTGACGGGCTGGACATGGCCCAGGCAGGCGCGCTCATGGAGACGGCGTGCACGGTGGTGGCGAACCTGTCCCACACCGTGCAGGTGCACGCTGGGGATTGGGTTTTGGTCCACGGGGGCTCGGGCGGGATCGGCAGCCTGGCCCTGCAGTACCTGCGAGAGCTGGGGGCACGGACCATCGCCACCGGCTCCTCTGAGGCCAAGCTCGCGTGGGCCACGGCGCATGGAGCCACCCACACCGTGGATTACACCCGCGAGGACTTCCCAGAACGGGTGGCCGCCCTGACCGAGGGGCACGGCGCAGATGTGATCCTGGACGTGGTGGGAGCAAAATACTTGGACGCCAATGTGCGCTCCCTGGCTACGGGCGGGCGGCTCGTCATCATCGGCCTGGTGGGAGGCGCCCGGGCGGAGCTGGACTTGGGCGCCCTCCTGACCAAGCGTGCCTCCGTGCATGCCACCACTCTCAGGTCCCGCCCTGAGGAGCAGAAGGCGGCGATCGTGGCCTCCGTGGGTCAGCGTCTGTGGCCCTTGGTGGAGGCGGGCAGTATCACCGTGGAGGTGGACCGCACCTTCCCTTTGATGCGAGCGCGTGAGGCGCATGAGTACTTTGATTCCGGGGAACACCGCGGCAAGATCGTTTTGACGGCCTGAGACCACCGCGAGGCCACCGCGAGGCCACGCCCGGTCCGCCCAAACGCCGTGAGATTTGATCGTCAACCCTGTAGATTTGACTAATTGGGGTGCAAACTGGGCGCCACTGCTTGTCAACGAGAGGGAGCCGCGTGCACGACGAGACATCGCTGACCATGGGGCGGGCCCGCCGCGTCTTCTTTGAGCGCATTCTGCCGGAGTGCTACGGGGCCCGCGTCAACTTCAGCATCGAGGCGTACGAGCTCCCCGGGGAACCCGTCCCCGTCTCTGAGGGCCCCGGGTTGGACTATCAGCCCTTCACGGCCGGCACGCAGTGGGGCCCGCCGTGGGCCACCACCTGGTTCCATGTGCGCGCCACCATCCCGCAGGACTGGGCCGGCCAGCCGGTGGAGGCCCTCATGGACCTGGGCTTTGAGGGCAACCGCCCGGGCTTCCAGTGCGAGGCGCTGGTCATGCGCCCGGACCTGACCCCGGTCAAGGCCGTGAATCCCCGCAACCACTGGGTCCCGGTCACGGAATCCGCGCAGGGCGGCGAGGAGATCGAGTTCTACCTCGAGGCGGCCTCGAACCCCGTCATTCTGGGCGACCAGCCGTTCATTCCCACCCAGCAGGGGGACCGCGAAACCGCGGATAGCAATCCCATCTACACCGTGCACGCCCTTGAATTGCGCGTGATTCGCCGCGAGGTGTGGGAGCTGGCCCAGGATGTGGACCTGCTGATGCATCAGCTCCCGCATTTGCCCCAGGGTCAGCGCAAGGGCCTGGTGTTGCAGGCCCTTGATGACGCCATGACGGCGCTGGATCTGCGGGACATTCCCGGTACCGCGGCTGCGGCGCGCGCGGTGTTGCATCCGGTGCTCGACGCCCGTGGTCCGGACTCTGCGCACCGCATCTCCGCGATTGGTCACTCCCACATCGACTCGGCTTGGCTCTGGCCGTTGCGTGAGACCAAGCGCAAGGCCGGGCGCACGGTCTCTTCCATGACGGACCTGCTTGAGCGTTATCCCGAGTTCCGCTACGGCATGTCTAGCGCCCAGCAGTACGCGTGGGTCAAGGAGAATTACCCCGCGGTGTGGGAGCGTCTCAAGGCCGCCGTGGCAGAGGGCCGCTTTGAGCCGTTGGGCGGCATGTGGGTGGAATCCGACACCGTCATGCCCTCCGGTGAGTCCATGGTGCGCCAGTTCTTGCAGGGCCAGCTCTTCTTCGAGAAGGAGTTTGGCAAGCGCTCTCGCGGGGTGTGGCTCCCGGATTCCTTTGGCTATTCACCGGCCCTGCCTCAGCTGATTCGTCGCGCCGGGTTTGAGTGGTTCTTTACCCAGAAAATCTCCTGGAATCAGGTCAACACCTTCCCGCATCACAGCTTTGACTGGGAGGGGATTGACGGTTCCCGCGTGTTCACGCACTTCCCGCCCATGGACACCTACAACGCGGAGCTCAGCGGCGACGAGCTGGACAAGGCGGACCGGCAGTTCCGCGAGCACCGCAAGGCCAGTGGCTCCATTGCCCCGGTGGGTTGGGGAGATGGCGGCGGCGGGACCACCCGCGAGATGATCGCGCGCGCCGCCCGCCTGTCCAATCTGGACGGAAGCCCCCACGTTCAGTGGGAGTCCCCGGACGTCTTCTTTGACCGCGCCAAGGCAGAGATGCCGCACCCGCCGGTCTGGGTGGGGGAGCTGTACCTGGAGCTGCACCGGGCCGTCACCACCAGCCAGCACAAGACCAAGCAGGGCAACCGGCGCTCGGAGCACCTGCTGGTGGAGGCCGAGTGGTGGGCCACCGCCGCGTGGCTGCGCACGGGAGCTGAGTACCCCTATGACGAGCTGCAGGAACTCTGGCGCATTGTGCTCACGCACCAGTTCCACGACATCCTCCCGGGCACGTCCATCGCCTGGGTGCACCGCGAGGCCATCGGCACCTACGCGGACGTCATCTCGCGTCTGGAGCGCCTCATCGAGGCGTCCCTCGCGGTCCTGGCCGGAGAGGGCTCGCTGGCGCTGAGCGCCAACCCGTCCTCCTTCGAGGAGCGCGGAGCGCTCCCGGGCGGCATCGCGGTTGCGCCGCAGCGCACCGGTGAGACAGCGCCCGACGACGCCGCTGACGCCACCGTGCGGGAGTCCGCGGACGCCGTCGTGCTCAGCAACGCCCAGGCCGAATTCACCTTTGATCGGCAGGGCCTGTTGCTGCACGCCGTGGACCTGTCCACGGGCCGGGACTACAGCGTTCCCGGCCGGCCAGGAAACCTCTTCCAGCTGCACGAGGACTTCCCGAATCAGTGGGACGCCTGGGACGTGGATCGCTTCTACCGCGACTCCGTCCAGGATCTGGCAGAGGTCGCCGAACTGCGCCACGAGGTGAGTGATGGCGTGGCAACCCTGTTCCTGACGCGGACCTTTGGCGATTCCACGCTGAGCCAGCGGCTGAGTCTGGCGCCGGGGGAGCGCACCCTGCGGGTGGCGCAGGAGACGGAGTGGAAGCAGACGGAGCAGTTCCTCAAGCTGGCCTTCCCGCTCTCAGTGTGGGCTCAGGACGCCGTAGCTGAGACGCAATTTGGCTTCCACCGCCGCGTCACCCACACCAATACCTCCTGGGAGAATGCCAAGTTTGAGACCTCCACCCAGCGGTGGGTGCTGATCGGGGATCGCGACGGCGGGGTGGCGCTTGCCAACGAATCCAGTCACGGCTTTGACGTGACCAGGGACGTCACCGATGAGACCGGCATGATCACCACGCTGCGCCTGTCAGTGCTGCGCGCGCCGCGCTACCCCGACCCGGACACGGATCACGGCGTGCACACGCATGAGTACGCGCTGCAGCTCGGCTCCACCGAACTGGCCGCCACCCGGCTTGGCCACAGCCTCAATGCGCGCCAGCGCTCCTTCACCGGGGCGCGCGCCGTGCAGCCGCTGGTCACCGTGGAGGGTGAGGGCGTGCTCCTGGACGCGGTGAAGCCGTCCGAGGACCGCTCCGGAGACCTGATTGTGCGCGTGCACGAGGCCGGCGGGCATCACGCGGCCGCTCAAGTGCGCCTTGACGTGCCCTTCGCCAGCGCGGTGGAGGTCAGCCTGTTGGAGGACGCGGCGGGGCCAGAGCTGCCAGCGCCCGACGGCGCGGTGCGGCTTGGCCTGACCCCGTTTAGTGTGCGGACCTTGCGTTTCCGCCTGGCGTGAGTTGGCCGGGGGCGGGGCCAGGCTAGGGCCCGCCCCCGCCGCGCAGCATCCCGTTGTGCACCGGTAGGCTGGTTCCCATGGGCCTGTTTTCACAGTTGCGCGCCGGGAAGGCGGACGACCGCGAACTTGGCCATGCCCTGTGGCGGGCGGATCATGATCGCTTTCGCCGGGCAGTGGATCGCTTCCATCAGGTCCTCGAGGGCGCCGAATCGAATGCGCTCTACGCACAATTGTTGCCGCAGGCGGACCGGCTTGGAGCCTTGATTCCCTCCGTCAGGGAGGCCTGCGTCGCCTGCCAGCGCCTGGCGCCGGTGGAGGGGGATGACGTCCCTGGGGCTTTGGAGCCGGCGCACAGGGCGCTCTCTCGCGCGGCTAACGAGGCGGCCACCGCCGCGCAGGCCGCCGCGATGGCGCGCTACTCCACAGAGCAGGACGCCGTGGTGGCTACCGTCACCCGGCGTATCGGCATCGTGGAGCAGCGTGTTCGCGAAGCGCTTGAAGCGTCGCGCTGAACCGCCACGCGGTGTAAGGATGGGGGAATGAGTGCATTGACATCCCCCGAACTGACTTTCAACGATGGCCACACCATCCCGCAGCTGGGCTACGGCGTATGGCAGGTCAAGGATGACGTGGCAGAGGACGTGGTGGGCCAGGCCCTGAACGCCGGCTACCGCCACATCGACACCGCTGCCATCTACGGCAACGAGGCGGGCGTGGGCCGCGCCCTGGCCGCCACGAACGTGCCGCTGGATGAGATTTTTGTGACCACCAAGGTGTGGAACTCCGAGCAGGGCTTTGAGAAGACGCTGGCCGCCTTTGAGGTCTCCATGGACAAGCTGGGCCTGGAGACCCTGGATTGCTACCTGATTCACTGGCTGCAGCCCCAGCGCGGCACCTACGTGGACACCTGGAAGGCCCTGGTTGAGCTGCAGAAGCGAGGCCGCGTGCGCACCATCGGCGTTTGCAACTTCACCGCGGAGGCGCTGGACGAGCTGATCGAGGCCACGGGCGTGGTCCCGGCCATGCTGCAGATCGAGACCCACCCGTACTTCCCCCAGAACGAGCTGCGCGCCTACTGCGCTGACAAGGGAATCCTGCACCAGTCCTGGTCCCCGCTCGGTAACGGCACGGGCCTGCTTGACGAGCCGGTGCTGGCAGAGATCGCCCAGCGCGTGGACGCCACCCCGGCGCAGGTGGTGCTGGCCTGGCACCTGCAGCGCGGGTCCGTCGTGATCCCCAAGTCCGTGACCTCCTCACGCATCGTGGAGAACTTCGAGTCCGTTGGCGTCACGCTCTCCGACGCGGACATGGCGCTGGTGGATGGGCTGGATCGTGGCCCCGAGGGGCGCATCGCCGCTGACCCGGCCACCGCGGACTTCGCCTAAGCGAAAACCTGCGCTTGGCGTCAGGTCTGTACCTGCGCCAGGCACAGAAAAGGCCCGGAACCATGCGGTTCCGGGCCTTTTTAGTTGAGCCCCCTGCCAGAATCGAACTGGCGACCTTTTCATTACGAGTGAAACGCTCTACCGACTGAGCTAAGGAGGCCGGCGCCCTCAAAGGGCACCTGCATTGGCCTCGCGGCCAACAAGTGAAAATCTTACGTGTTGGCGGGCGCGGAGGTCAAAACGAGGGCTCCGGCACCCGCACGCACTAGCCGGGTGGGTGTGCCGGCGCCTAGCAACTGGCCCCAGAGGCCGGGAGCTTGTCCTGGAGCAGGTAGTCATCCACCGCGTTGGCCACGCAGTCGTTGGAGCGGCCGTAGGCGGTGTGCCCCCAGCCCTTGTAGGTCAGCAACACGGAGCCGGGCAGTTGCTTGTTCAGCGACTGGGCCCAGGCATAGGGCGTGGCCGGATCCCCGGTGGTGCCCACGACCAGGGCGGGTGCCACGTCCTGGGATACCTGGAAGGTGTCCGCCTGCTTCACCTGAGGAACGGGCCACGTGGCGCAGCCATCGTCGTAGGCCATGTAGCGGCCAAAGAACGGGGCGGCCTTCTCCATGGTCCTCGCGGAGGCCATGATGCTGGATACCCGGTCTGAGCCGCGGGAGTAGTCGGCACAGTTGATGGCGGTGAACGCGGCCTGCATGTTGTTGGCGTAGGCGCCATCCGCGCCGCGCTCGGCGGAGAGATCCGCCATGGCCAAGAGCTCGGTGGGGTTCTCATCACCCATGGCCTGAGCCAGGGCGGAGTTGAGCATGGGCTCAAACTGTGGCTCATACATGGGCATCATCAGCGCGGAGACGATGTCCGCGGCCGGGACGCGGCGGCCGTCAGCGGCCTTGAGCGGGCGGGTATCTGCTGAGGCCACAAAGTCAGTGAGGGCGGTGCGGGCTTGGGCCGCGTCCCCCTTGAACGGACAGGAGTCGGAATCCAGGCAGTTCTGGAGGTACTTATCCAGGGACTTCTCAAAGGCCTTGGCCTGCTGGAGCGCCACTTCCTCCCCGCCCAGCGAGGGATCAACAGCGCCGTCCAACACCATGCGCCCGGCGTTCTGGGGGAACAGGCTCATGTACGTGGCCCCCAGCTTGGTTCCGTAGGAGAAGCCAAGGTAATCAAGCTTGTCGCGCCCCAGAATCTGGCGCACCACGTCCAGGTCCCGCGCGGAGGAGGTGGTATCCACATGGGACAACAGCCCGGCGGGGGAGTTCTTATGGCACTCGGTGCCGTACGTGCGGGCCTGGGCCACGGAGCGCTCAATGCCCGCATCGTTGGTGGGCACCACGGCGGTCTCGCGTTCCTTGTCCATCTCCGCATCGGAGAGGCATTTCACGGCGGAGGATTTGCCCACACCGCGGGGGTCAAAGCCCACAATCTGGTACTGATCCCGCACGGAGTCGGAGATGAGCACGGAGGCGCTGCGCTGCACCATGTCGATGCCGGAGCCGCCGGGGCCGCCAGGGTTGAGCACTAGCGAGCCCTTCTTCTGCCCGCCCGTGGTGCGTGCCAGCGCCAGGTCAATGGTCTCGCCGGTGGGCTTGGAGTAGTCCAGGGGCACCTTGATGGTGGCGCACTCCGTCTCCTCGCACGCGGTCCACCGGGGCTGCTGCGAGTAGATCTTTTCCAGTCCCGGGGGCACCTTGCCTTGGTCCGCGTGCTCCGGTGCGGGGGCCGACGACGCGGGGCTGGCTGACGCTGAGCCCTGCCCGCCGCTGGTGGGGGCGGCTTCAGAGCCCGGCGAGCACGCGCTGAGCACCAGTGCGGCGGAGGCCACTAGCGCGGTCAACGCCAGGCCGCGGCGCGGGGAGCGCGATGCCGTGGGTTGGGTGGGCTGGTACGTGCTGCGCGGGGTCACTGCTGGCTCCTGCCGGGCGGGGATGCGATGAGGGAGGTCATGAGTGCCTCCACCGCCATGGCGGGGGAGACGTTGCCTGCGAGCCGGCGCCGCGCCAGGGCTATGGCGTCGATGCAGGCCAGGGAATGTGTGGCGCCGGTGCCCGCGGAGTATCGGTGCAGGGGCTGGCCAAGGTGGGCGTTCACGAGTTCCTGCTGCGTTCCCAGTTGCAGGGTGAGGGTGTCGCGGAAGAACGTGCTCAGGTCAATCAGGGCGCGGTCAAGGGAGTCAGTGGTCCCGCGGCGGGCGCGGCGCTTGGAGTCCTCTGCCAGCTGCTTGAAGTGGCTGCGTAGCTGTGGGGGAATGATCTCTTCCGGGCCCAGCCCCAACTGGGTGCGCAGCCTGGCCTCGTCCGCCGTGGTCCTTTCCTCCGCGCTGGATTCCGCCTCGCTGGTGGTCACCTCAATGAAGCGGGTGGCGGCGGACATGGCATCGGCGAGCGAGCGCAACTGCAACGGCAGGGACACAATCTCCTCGCGTCGGCGCCTGGCGCCCTCGTCGCGCGCCAGCCGCCGTGCCACGCCGATGTGGCCCTGGGACACCCGGGCGGCGAAGGCCGCCTGAGCCTCCGTCAGACCGTCGCGACGCACCAGCAGCTCGGTGACAGAAGCGACGTCGGGCACTCTGAGAGAGACCGCGCGGCAGCGCGAGCGGATCGTGACCAACACGTCCGCGGGGGACGGGGCGCTGAGGATCCAGACTGTGTGGGGCGGGGGTTCCTCGATGGCTTTGAGCAGCACGTTGGTGGTGCGCTCCGTCATGCGGTCCGCGTCCTCGGTGATGATGATGCGCCAGCGCCCCGTGGCTGGGCGGTCCTGGGCCTTGCCGATGAGTTGGCGCACCTCGGCGATGGCGTAGGTGACGGCCTCCGTGGTCACCATGGACACGTCCGGATGGGTGCCGGCTAGGACGGAACGGCAGGCTTCACACTCTCCGCATCCGCGCTGCTCTGGCTCCGGGCGCTGGCACTGCAGGGCGGCGGCGAAGGCCCGGGCGGCGTTGGAGCGGCCTGAGCCGGGCGGGCCGGTGAACAGCCAGGCGTGGGTCGGGTTTCCCTCCTGCGCGGTCCGGGACAGGGTGGCGACCACCTCCGCCTGCCCAGGCAGGTCTTGCCAGACGCTCACGCGTCGCCGCCGCTGCGGCGCAGAACCAGCTCCAGGATTTCTTGGGCCAGATCCTCCTGCGGCCGCCCCGCGTCCAGCACCACGTAGCGCTCCGGGGAGGCGGCGGCCAGGCTCAGGAAGGCCTGGCGGATGCTCTCGTGAAAATCATCTGGCTCGGATTCAAGCCGGTCCTCTTGGCCAGGGCCGTTGCGCCTGCGGGAGCGGCCCACCTCCGCGCTCACGTCCAGAAGAACGGTCAGATCTGGGACCAATCCGCCGGAGGCAAAGCGATTCAGCTCCGCAACCGCCTCCAGTCCAAGCCCGCGGCCCACGCCCTGATAGGCCAGGGAGGAATCAACAAAGCGGTCGCAGACCACCACGTCGCCGCGCTGCAGGGCGGGGCGGATCACCTGCGCCACGTGTGAGGCGCGCGCGGTGGAGTACAGCAGGGCCTCTGTCCTGGCATCCACCGGCCCGTGCCCGTGATCCAGGACCAGGCCGCGCAGGGTCTCTGCCATGGGGGTGCCGCCCGGTTCCCTGGTGCGCACCACGCGGCGTCCGGCGGAAACCAGCGAGGAGGTCAGGCGGGAGGTTTGCGTGGATTTGCCGGAGCCATCGCCGCCTTCAAAGGTCACAAAAAACCCGCGGCCGGAGGTGGGGGCGGTCGGAAGGAAGGCGGGACTGGAACTCACCCTTTAAGACTAACGGGCCGCACCCACGTCACGCTCGGGCCTGTGGGTAGACGGCGGTTCTAGGGTGGTGGCATGACTTCTTCGCACCCCGATCAGTTAGACCCCAGCACCGCCGTGGTGGCGCTTGGCCGCCCGGAGCGGACCACGGGCGCGGCGCTGAACCCGCCCGTCGTCCTCACCTCTACGTTCGTGGGCGCTGGGGAGCCTGCCCCGGGTGAGCGCGTGTATGCGCGCTACTCCAACCCCACCTGGGAGCCGCTGGAGGCGGCCATCGGAGCCCTGGAATCCAGCCCCGTCCCCGGCCTGGCGTACGCCTCTGGCATGGCCGCGGTGTCCGCCGCCTTCTCGCTGGTTCCCATCGGAGGCGTGGCCGTGATCCCCCGCACCGCCTACAACGGCACGGCGAGCCTGGCCCGCGAGCTGGCCGCGGACGGGGCGTTGAGCCTGCGGGAGGTGGATTCCGCAGACACGGCTGCCGTGATCGGCGCGCTGGAGGGGGCGGATCTGATCTGGCTGGAGTCCCCCAGTAACCCGCTCTTGGATGTGGCGGATCTGCCCGCCATCCGTCCGGCGGCCCAGGCCGCCGGTGTCACCGTGGTCGTGGACAACACGTTTAGCACCCCGCTGCGTCAGCGCCCCCTGGAGGTGGGTGCTGACGTGGTGGTGCACTCGGCTACGAAGTTCATCGCCGGCCACTCGGACGTGCTGATGGGCCTGGTGGTGGTCAAGAACCAGGCACTGCGCGACGCCCTGGCGAGGCGACGCACGCTGGCCGGCTCGGTGCCGGGAGCGTTTGACGCGTGGCTGGCCTTGCGCGGGCTGCGCACCATGGCGCTGCGCCTGGACCGCGCGGAGGCCAGCGCTGGGGAGTTGGCGCGGCGGCTCAGCGAGGAGCCGGCGCTGAGCAGGGTGCGGTATCCCGGGCTGCCCAGCGACCCACATCATGACCGAGCCGCGGCGCAGATGAGCGGCTTTGGGGCCATCATCTCCGTGGAACTGGCCGGTGGGCAGGGGGCGGCGCAGGCCTTTGTGGACTCGCTGGAGCTCTTCACAGCGGCCACCAGCCTGGGCGGGGTGGAGTCACTCGCGGAGCGCCGCCAGCGCCATCCGGGCGAGCCGGCGCAGGTGCCGCAGGAGCTGGTGCGCCTGAGCATCGGGATTGAACACGTGGAGGACCTATGGGCTGATCTGCAGCGCGGCCTGCGTGGCGCTGCCGCCTCACAGGGCTGATCCGTACACTGAATCTCATGCTCATTGCCTATGCCATCGGTTCGTGGATCTTTGTTGCCGTCACGCTCTTCGTCGCTGGGCTGTGCATTTGGGCGTTCCTGGATTGCGTGCGCCGCCCGGCCGCGAACTTCCAGTCCATGGGCAAGCTCACCAAGAAGGCCTGGGTGGCCATCACCGGCGTTGCCGCCGTGGTGACCTTCTTCTCCTTCTGGTTCGCCTTCCAGGCCGTGTGGGCCTTTGGCGGTTCCGCCGGCGTGGGCATCTTCACGCTGGCCGCGGCCGTGGCCGCAGGCGTCTACCTGGCGGACGTACGCCCGGCCGTCTCCGGCAAGGGCAGCAGCTGGTCCTGAGCCGCACGGCGACGCATAGCTCACCGGCCCGCTAGGGACTATGGCGCAGTCGCGCCGACTTGCCCCGATTTCCTGAGAGCCAGTGTGGCATCACTAGCGATCTCCGAATCTCCCCACCACCAAGGGGACATGATCTCGATGTTCGTGCGGCCATCGTCGGCATTCGTTGCGCGGAGTCGCTGACCACTAGCGTTTTGCCAGTAGTAGCCCTCCGGGCTGTACCCCAGTTCGTGGAGCATGGCTGCGAAGCCTGGTTCGTCGGTATGGAGGGGGGTGGGCGAGGTAAAGCTCTGCGATATGCGGTATGAATCGTTGGAATCGGACCCGTAAGTCCCTTCCGGGTACAGGGGGTCCATGTCGCTTTCGTTGGGCGCGAGCTTTTGGCGCACGCGAACCAGCTCTTGGTGGGTGTCGATCCCTCGCTTGCTAGCCAGCTCTGACTCCTCCAACGCAGAGCGCGCCTTGGCGTCTCGAAGTGGAATCCCCGAGCCGTCAGGGACGTAGGACGTGAGAGTGGCGGCGACGAACGGCGCGGCGACGATGAGCGAGACTGCCGTGCTCCAAGCAAGGGCGGGGGCAAGGACCCTGCCCCGCCATCGCGTGGACGGTTTCAGGATGAAGCTCAGAATCACCATGGCCAGCCACATCGATAGGGCGCCGATTGCGCACACCAGGGTGATGCTCTCCTCGACGTCAGGCCACAGGGGCTGGCCGACGAGCAAGGAAAGGCCTGACGGCAGGTCCCCGGCATCGGTGGTCCCGCCGAGGCTCAACACAGCAGTGAAGACCAGAGCCCAGTGCACCGGCAAGATCGTCGCTATGGGCAGCGGAGTGTTCATGTGACCGCGACGGCGCAGAACGAACCGCGGCAGCAAGTTGAGCAGGGCGAAGCCCGGCACCAGGATCGGTGAGAATACCCAGAGCACCAGTGACTCCCACCCTGCATCAAAAAAGACAGAGTGAAACGGGATAAAGAGCGCGAGAAACCAGGCGACCCACGTCCAGGTGCGCCACAAGGCGCCTCGAGAGACGCGAGTCTTACCGTGAATTGACGGGGGTAATTCGGATGTTCCGCTGATCTGATCCATCGAATGGACTATATCAGGCAGGGGGATATGCGGAGCGGTCCGCGCTGAGTTGACGTGCTGGAAACAGCCCGACGACGCTGCCTAGCGTCCCGGTGCCACGTCACCCCACGCGACGGTGACCTCTCCCAGTCGCCAGCGGTGAGCGTCGTCGAGCAGGTTCCAACCGCCTTCCTTGAGCCGCGCCGCCATGAATCGCCATCGTTGACGCAGCCCGAAGGGCGCCACGGCGGTTGACTGCGCCCAGGCGGCGTCCGCGGCCTGGAAGAAGGCGTGGATGCGCTCTCCCGGCACATTGCGGTGGATCAGCGCCTTGGGCAGGCGCTCCGCGAGGTCCGACGGCGCTCCGAGGGTGGCCAGGTGGGTGGAGAGCGTCAAGGCCACAGGGCCCCCGCGCTCCAGCGTGACCCACGTGGCGCGGCGGCCCAGCTCATCACACGTCCCCTCCACCACAAACCCCCCGGGAGCCAGGCGCGAGGTGAGCAACGACCAGATCTGTTCCACGTCCTCCTCGCGGTACTGGCGCAGCACATTGAAGAGGCGCACCGCGGTGGGCGCGGGAGACACGTCCAGCTCAAAGCCGCCCAGGCCAAAGCTGAGCCCGTCCCGCTGCGCCGCCCGCGCGCGCTCCACGCGCTCTGGCTCAATCTCCAGCCCGTGCACCCGCAGCGCGGGGTTGAGGCTGCGCAGCCTGGTGAACATCTCCACCGTGGTGGAGGGAGAGGCGCCAAAGCCGAGGTCCACGACGAGCGGCTCGCCGTGGCGCAGAAGCCCGGCCCGCGTCCCGCTCATCCAGCGATCAACACGGCGCATTCTTTGGGTGTGAGTGGTCCCACGCGTCACGTTCCCTTGCGGGCCGTGCGCGCCATGAGATGCGAAATCGCGCGCCTTCTGGACCACGCACCCAGTCTAAGCGGCGCGCCGTACCCAGCCGCGAGCGTCGGGCAGCAGGTCACCTCCGCCACCCGGAGCGGCCCGCTGGATAGGATGGCAGGCATGACGCACACCCTCATCTTGCTCCGCCACGGCCAGAGCGAATGGAACGAGAAGAACCTGTTCACCGGCTGGGTCGACGTGACCCTCACGGAGAAGGGCCGCGAGGAGGCCCGCAACGGCGGTGCCATGCTCAAGGAATCCGGGCTCAAGCCGGATGTCCTGCACACCTCGCTGCTCTCCCGCGCCATCCTCACCGCCAACCTGGCGCTGGAGGAGGCCGGCCGCTCCTGGATCCCCGTGGATCGCAGCTGGCGCCTGAACGAGCGCCACTACGGCGCGCTGCAGGGCAAGGACAAGGCGCAGGTGCGCCAGGAGTTCGGCGAAGAGCAGTTCATGACGTGGCGCCGCTCCTACGACATCGCCCCGCCGCCCCTGGCGGATGACAACGAGTTCTCCCAGGCGGGCGACGAGCGCTACGAGGCGCTGGGGGATGACGCCCCGCGCACCGAGTGCCTCAAGGACGTGCTGGAGCGCATGCTTCCGTACTGGGAGGGCTCCATCAAGGAGGACCTGACCCAGGGCAAAACCGTCCTGGTCGCCGCCCACGGCAACTCGCTGCGCGCGCTGGTGAAGCACCTGGACGGCATCTCTGATGACGACATCGCGGCGTTGAACATCCCCACGGGCATCCCGCTCGTCTACCAGCTGGATGAGAACTTCAAGCCCCTCAACCCGGGTGGCACCTACCTTGATCCCGAGGCAGCCGCCGCCAATGCGGCCGCCGTGGCGAACCAGGGCAAGTCCCACTAGTCGCTGCACCGAAACACAGCGAAGGCCCGCACCCCTGGAGGGTGCGGGCCTTCGCCGTTGGTTGGCTCGCTTGCGTGAGCCGTGGCGTTTGCCTGTTAGACGACCGGCGTTTCGCCGGCCAGTCCCGGCTCCCACTCGCCGGTGACGAGGTAGGTCACCTTGCGGGCCACGGAGACGCCGTGATCGCCAAAGCGCTCCAGGTAGCGGCTCGTGAGCGTGGTGTCAGCCGTGGTCGGGGCGGACCCGGTCCAGTCGGGGCTGGCGACGACGCGGAACACGGACGCGTGCAGGTCGTCGATCTGGCGGTTGGACTCGATGATGCGACGAGCCACCTCAGGATCGCGCGTCTCCAGCAGCTCGCCCAGGTCCTTGGCGATCGCGATGTCCAGGCGTGCCATCTCCGAGAACGTGGACATGATGACCTCCGGAACCACCGGCTCCGGGTAGCGCAGGCGGGTCAGCTGGGCGATGTGGCGGGCCAGATCTCCCATGCGTTCCAGCGAGGCGGACATGCGCAGTGATCCCACGATCATGCGCAGGTCCGAGGCGACGGGACCCTGAAGGGCCAGCACGTCGATGGCACGCTCATCCAGTTGGTTCTGCTTGAAATCGATACGGGCGTCGGCCGCAATGACCTCTTGCGCCAGCTCGGTGTCGACGTTGGTGAACGAGGCCCAGGCCTGTTCCATCGCAATACCGACCAGCTGGGTCATTTCGACGAGTTCCTCGCCGATGGACTGCAGCTCGGCCTGAAATACCTTGCGCACGCAAGCGTCCTTTCGTGACGGTGTTGGTAGCGCCCAAGATAGCAGGGCACAACCCGTGTGCGTCCACTCTCACAGGGGCAGGTGAAGCAAAGGAAGGAGGCGGGTGAACATCAGGTGAACGACGACGCGGGGAAGGGTTCAGGGGCGGATGCCCCCTTGATTGCCTGGTTAGTCTTGCAGGGTGGACCCCCAAATGATCACCGCTTTGCTGGCTGGTTTGGTCGGCCTCGCCTTGGGCGTGGTCGGTCTGCTTGCGTACCGCATGACCCGCCGCGGGCGGGTCATGGCCCTGCCTGACGTTGAGCCGGAGCTTCCGGCCGGCGCGGCGGACGTGCTCTCCGTGATTGGGCGCGCCTTTGTCTTGGTGGATGACGTGGACGGCGTGGTTCGCGCCAACCCTTCCTCTTACGCCTACGGCCTGGTGCGTGGGCACTCCCTGGTTCACCAGGAGCTGGTGGACCTGGTGCGCCGTGTGCGCGCCGAGGGCGTCATCGAGGAAGGCGAATTCGACCTGCCTCGCGGCCCGCTTGGACAGGGTTCCATTGTGGTCCACGTGCGCGTGGCGCCGCTGGGCGGAGAACACACGCTGGTCATCGCTGATGACCGCACCGAGTTCACCCGCACGGCAGCAATGCGCAACGACTTCGTTGCCAACGTGTCCCATGAGCTCAAGACGCCGGTCGGTGCCGTCTCACTCCTGGCAGAGGCCATCGACAGCGCAGCGGATGACCCGGTCGCGGTGCGGCGTTTTGCCGGCCGCATGGACAAGGAGGCTCGGCGCCTGGCTGAGCTGGTCCAGGACATCATTGAGCTCTCCCGCCTGCAGGGGACCGACGTGGTGCTCAAGGGCACCGTGGTGGACCTGCGCGAGATCCTGAGCGAGGCGGTGGACCGCACCGCACTCTTGGCGCAGGAACGCGGCGTCAAGATCGGGGTGGGCGGAGACACGCATGCCTTTGTTTTTGGCGATCCGGACCTGCTGATGACCGCCTTCCGTAACCTCATCGATAACGCACTGCGGTATTCGCCAGAGGGCACCACGGTGGGCGTCGGGATCAGGGAACGGGACGGGCTTGTGTCCGTCTCTGTCACCGATCAGGGCCCGGGCATCCCCGTGGATGAGCAGGAGCGCGTTTTTGAGCGCTTCTACCGGGTGGACACGGCGCGTTCGCGGTCCACCGGCGGCACCGGGCTTGGCCTGAGCATCGTGAAGCACGTGGTCTCCAATCACGGAGGCGAAGTCACGCTCTGGTCGCAGCCAGGTCAGGGTTCCACCTTTACTGTCCGGCTCCCCGAAAGCGAGGAGCAGGGTGAGCGCGTCGATGCGCTCCAAGCAAGGTCCGACGGCGAGCCCGTCGGGGAAAGTGAGAAACGTTGACACGCATCCTGGTGGTGGAGGACGAGGAATCGTTGAGCGATCCCCTGCAGTTCCTCCTGGAACGCGAGGGTTTCGACGTTCAGGTCGTGGACGACGGCGAGGACGCGGTGCGGGAGTTTGACCTGCACGGGGCGGACCTTGTGCTGTTGGACCTGATGCTGCCGGGGCTTCCCGGCACCGAGGTCTGCCGGCAGCTGCGCCAGCGGTCCAACGTCCCGGTGATCATGCTGACGGCCAAGGACTCTGAGATCGACAAGGTCGTGGGCCTGGAGCTTGGCGCGGATGACTACGTGACCAAGCCGTACTCGGCCCGCGAGCTGGTGGCGCGCATCCGTGCCGTGCTGCGCAGGCAGGGTGAACCGGAGGAACTGGTGTCCGCGACCGTGGAGGCAGGGCCGGTGCGCATGGACGTGGAGCGCCACGTCGTCACCGTGGCGGGGGAACGAGTCTCGCTTCCCCTCAAGGAATTTGAGCTGCTGGAGATGCTGCTGCGCAACGCGGGCCGGGTCATGACCCGCGGCCAGCTGATTGATCGCGTGTGGGGCTCCGACTATGTCGGGGACACCAAGACGCTGGATGTGCACGTGAAGCGACTGCGCTCCAAGATCGAGGTGGACCCCGCCCGCCCCACGCACCTGGTGACGGTGCGCGGGCTCGGGTACAAGTTTGAGGGCTGAGGGCTGAGGGCTGAGGGCTGAGGGCTGAGACCGTGAGGGCCTGGCCCTCACGGTAAGGTCCGCCAGCAACGCCGCAGGGGCGGCACCATCTTCACGATGGTGCCGCCCCTGCGGCGTTGCTGTGAGCTACAGGCTCGCGGTCAGATCAGTGCTCTGCGCCCTCTGCCGTTGCCGGCTCCAGGTGCTTGCGCGCGTCCTTGTCGGAGCCGCCCGGGACAAAGGCGGCGTAGTCCTTGAGCGTGCCGTTCACGACGGGAACATCGATGTCCTGCGCCGTGTCATCACCCGGGGTCATGCTCGTGGTGACGGCAAGGCCCGGATTCGTGGTCTTGTTCTTGCCCTCGTCCATGCCCGGCACCGTGAACTGCTCGGCGTACTTGGCGTCCTGCAGGTTCACGGAGGACTGCGGCTCCACGGGAAGGGAGATGTTCTTGCCGTTAAAGGCAATCGTGAAGGTCGCCTTCTTCGTAGTGGGGTTGGAGACCTGGCCGATGAATCGGGCCTGCTGGTCGGCGCCGTTGGTGACGAGCAGCAGGTTGCGGCCCTGCAGGGCATCGCTCCACACGGAGACGCCGTCAGAGGCGTCGTAGTGGATGGTGGTGGCCTGATCGTTGATGGCACCGCAGCCGGTCGCGCCGAGAGCCAGCACGGCCAACGCAGCGGCGGAGGCCGCGAGGCGGATGCGGTTCTTCGCGGGGTTCTTCACTTGGATCGCTCCTCGAGAGGGTGGGCAACGGGGTACGCGGGTCCGCGCGGGTGCGAGTGGACCCCATTAAGGCGAGTCTAGTCGCCCAATCGAGTGAGTAGGACCGGTTGTTGATCCACGCGATGCCGAGCTAACAGCGTGATGTTCGGTGGGGCTGTGGTGTGGGCCTCGTCTGGTGCGTCCATTCGTGATAAACTGGGAACCCTGGAAAGGGGATTATCCACATGGTTTTTGAGGTTGGCGAGACGGTGGTCTACCCCCACCATGGTGCAGCAATGATCGAAGAGATCAAGATGCGCACCATCCGCGGCGAAGAAAAAATGTACCTGAAGCTGCGCGTGGCTCAGGGCGACCTGACCATCGAGGTTCCCGCAGAGAACGTTGATTTGGTTGGCGTCAGGGACGTGGTGGGCCAGGAGGGCCTTGATCACGTTTTTGAGGTCCTGCGTGCCGAGCACGTTGAAGAGCCCACCAACTGGTCGCGTCGCTACAAGGCAAACTTGGAGAAGTTGGCCTCGGGTGATGTGAACAAGGTGGCAGAGGTTGTTCGTGACCTGTGGCGCCGCGAGCATGATCGTGGGCTCTCCGCTGGAGAGAAGCGCATGCTGGCCAAGGCGCGCCAGATCCTCATCTCAGAGCTGGCCCTGGCCAAGAAGCTTGATGAGACCGAGGCGGAGGCCGTGCTGGACGAGGTCCTGGAGACCAAGTAGTCCCGGCACCGCCCGCCGCATGAGCGGCTCGGTCCTGATGGTGGCCCGTATCCCGATGAGGGGTGCGGGCCATCGTTGTGTTCCGGGTGGTGGGCGGGGCCGGCCAGATAGGCTGACCGCGTGACCCAGAACCACGCAGAACGCACCGCCATCATCGTTGTGGCCGCCGGATCCGGCACCCGCTTGGGCGCCGGAGTCCCCAAGGCGCTGGCCAAGGTGGCCGGCGAATCCATCCTGGCGCACGCGCTGCGGGTCGCGGTGGATCCCGAGCTTGCGTCCCGAGTGGTGGTGGTGACCCCGCCGGGGGACGGGCGCCTGGACGCGAGCATCGAGGCAGCCCGCCGCGAGGGCGTGGAGGTGCTCGCCGTGGAGGGCGGGCAGACAAGACAGGAGTCGGTCGCGGCCGGCCTGGCACAGATCGGACAGGCGCGCAGGGTTTTGGTGCACGACGCCGCTCGGGCCCTGACCAGTAAGGCTCAGTACCAGCGGGTCCAGTCGGCGTTGTCCAACGGCGCGGTGGCCGCCGTTCCAGGGCTGGCAGTGGTGGACACACTGAAGCAGGTGGATCGGCAGGAGCGCGTCACCTCCACCCCGGACCGCTCGCGGTTGCGCGCCGTGCAAACCCCGCAGGGTTTTGATGCCGCACTGCTGCGCCGTGCACACGCCGCAGCGGGTGACTCCGGTGCCACAGATGACGCGGCGCTGATGGAGCGCAACGGCTCCATAGTCCAGGTCGTGGAGGGGGAGGAGCAGGCGCTGAAGATCACCCACCCCGCGGACATTGCCTGGGCGGAGCGCTGGCTGCAGGAGCAAGCCGTGCCCGTTCCACGGGCGGTGCTGCCCCGGGTGGGTCTTGGCATCGACGTCCATGCCTTCTCGGATGACCCCGCCCAGGAGCTGTGGCTTGCGGGCCTTCACTTCCCGGGGGAGCGGGGGCTCTCCGGGCACTCCGATGGGGACGCGGTGGCGCACGCAGCCTGCGACGCCCTGTTCTCCGCCGCCGGCGTGGGTGACCTGGGAACGCACTTTGGCACCGACCGGCCGGAATACGCGGGCGCCTCCGGGGCCACACTCCTGGGCGCAGCTTGCCAGGTGGTGCGGCAGGCCGGATTCGAGATCGGCAATATTTCCATCCAGTTCGTGGGAAACAGGCCCAAGTTCGCTGGGAGACGCGAGGAGGCGGACCGCGTGCTCAGCGCCGTGGTGGGGGCCCCGGTCTCCGTCATTGCCACCACGAGCGACGGCCTCGGGTTCGAGGGGGCCGGGCAGGGAATCTCGGCGCGCGCCGTCGCGCTCCTGGTCCCGGCCGAAAGGTGACGTCACGGCATGGGGCGCCACAGCGGCGCAGTGCACTAGCCTGGGGCGCGTGAACGTGCGCTTCTATGACACCCGTACCCAGACCGTCCGCGACTTTGAGCCGCTGGTACCAGGGCAGGCCAGTCTGTACTACTGCGGCGCCACCACGCAGGGCATGCCGCACGTGGGCCACGTCCGCTCGGCGGTGGCCTTTGACCTGGTGCGCCGCTGGTTGGAACACCGTGGGCTCAACGTCACGGTGGTGCGCAACGTCACCGACATTGACGACAAGATCCTTGAGAAATCGGCTCTGTCTTATTCGAATCCCGCTTCGCTTGGTCCGGATTACCGCGCCGCCGAACCGTGGTTTGCCCTCTCTTATCGCTTTGAGCGGGCCTTCCAAGACGCTTATGCGCAGCTGGGCGTGCTGACTCCCACCTACGAGCCGCGCGCCACCGGCCACATCACGGAGATGCACGCGCTGATCCAGCGCCTGATTGATGCCGGCCACGCCTACCCGTCCGCGGATGATTCAGGGGATGTGTACTTCGATGTGCGCTCCTTCCCGGAGTATGGCGCCCTGACGCACCAGCGGGTGGATGACATGCAGGCCGCGACGGATGCGGATCCGCGAGGCAAGCGAGATGCACGCGACTTCGCGCTGTGGAAGGGGTTCAAGGCGGGGGAGCCGGAGACGGCTTCGTGGCCCAGCCCCTGGGGCCGCGGCCGGCCCGGCTGGCACCTGGAATGCTCCGCGATGGCTGGCAAGTACCTTGGCTCCGCGTTTGATATCCATGGCGGCGGCCTTGACCTGCGCTTCCCGCATCACGAGAACGAGCTGGCGCAGTCTGCGGCAGCCGGGGACGCCTTCGCGACGCTGTGGATGCACAACGGCATGGTGACCTACGAGGGCGACAAGATGTCCAAGTCCATCGGCAACACCATCTCTCCCGCGCAAATGCTCTCCATGGCGCCGGCGCGCGTGGTGCGTTACTACCTGGGCCAGGCCCACTACCGCTCGCAGCTGGACTACTCGCCGTCCTCCCTTGAGGAGGCTCGCGCGGCGGTGGAGAGGATCGATCGTTTTGTGGAGCGTGCCGCGGCGGTAGTCGCTGCACGTGGAGCCGAGCCCGCCGCAGAGGTGCCCGCCGCTGAGGTTCCGGCTGCTGAGGTGCCCGCTGCTGAGGTGCCCAGCGCCTTCGCCGCCGCGATGGATGAGGACCTGAACGTGCCTCAGGCTTTGGCCTCGTTGCATGAGACGGTGCGCGCGGGCAACGTGGCACTGGACGCGGGGGATGCGCAGGCGGGCGCCACTGCTTTGGCGCAGGTTCGGCTGATGACCTCACTTCTGGGGCTCGACGACGCCGGGTCGGGTGCGCCGGCGGCGTCCGGTTCCGCGGCTGATGCGGCGCTGGACGTGCTGGTTCGCGGGCGACTCGAGGCGCGGGCCGCCGCACGTGCCGCCAAGGACTGGGCCGCCTCCGATGCCCTGCGCGATGAGTTGGCTGTGGCAGGCATCGATGTGGCGGACGGAGCGGACGGCGTGAGTTGGTCGCTCAAGCGCGATTAACTCGGTGCTGAAGCGGCGAGCTCCTTTGGTCCGCCCCAGGTCCGCCCCTGGTCCGCCCAGACCGTCGCAGACCCGCGCCCGGCGCGGCCGGGCACCCCACGCCGTCGGGCAGGAATCTTGCCATCTGAACGCACTATGACAGCTTCCTGTCGTGCGACTGCTCACAAGCCCTACTCTCGGTTTGCCTCGGCTCGGTAGAATGAAGTGGCGTCCACCGGCGCAGCGTTTTACCAACGAGAGGTCAGGCATGTCCGCCCCCAACAAGGCACCCAGGAACAAGAAGGGCCCCCTCAAGGGCTCGGGCGGGCTTGGCCGCAAAGCTCTGGAAGGCAGAGGTCCCACGCCCAAGGCGGAGGATCGCGTCTATCACAAGGCCCACAAGAACAAGACGCTCAAGGAGCGCTCCGAGGCCAAGCGTGCCGGCGGTCCGGGTGCCACCGGCGCCCAGTCGCGCCGCCCCAGCGGTCGCAACCGTCGCGCTGAGGAGTACGTCTCCGGACGCAACTCGGTGCTAGAGGCGCTGCGCGCCGGCATCCCCGCCAAGGCACTTCACCTGGCCCTGCGCCTGGAGACGGATGATCGCGTCCGCGACATCCTGAAGATCTCTGCGGAGCGCCGCATTCCGCTGATGGAGCAGTCCCGCACCGAGCTTGATCGCATGACGGATGAGTCCGTGCACCAGGGCGTGGTGCTGCAGGTGCCGCCGTATGAGTACCCGGATGCAGATGAGACCCTCACCAGCCTGGTGACGGATTACAAGAAGGGCCACGTGGCCCACCCGCCGCTGGTCATTGCGCTGGATGGCATCACCGATCCCCGCAACCTGGGCGCGATCATCCGCTCGGCCTCCGCCTTTGGCTCGCAGGCGCTGATGGTGCCCGAGCGTCGCGCGGCCGGCGTGACCGCCACCGCGTGGAAGACCTCCGCCGGCGCGGCAGCCCGTATCCCCGTGACGCGTGCAAGCAACATGACCTCCGTGATCAAGCACGCCAAGCAGATGGGCTACTACGTGGTGGGCCTTGACGGTGGCGGCGATGTTGACCTCCCCGGCCTGGAGCTGGCCTCCGAGCCGCTGATTGTGGTCGTGGGTGCCGAGGGCAAGGGCCTCTCCCGCCTGGTGGCAGAGAACTGCGATCAGATTGTCTCCATCCCGATCGACTCAGCCATGGAATCGCTGAACGCGTCCATGGCCGTGGGCATCGCGCTCTACGAGATCTCGCGGAAGCGCTCCGACGCCGGGGTCTGACCTGGCTGGTGTGAAAACTGGTGCTGAGGCTTCAGCGCACAAGAAGGGCGGTCCGGGTTTCCGGGCCGCCCTTCTGTGTGCCTGGGGCTCAGCGCCGGGCCGGATAACTTCTGCAAAGTAACCCGCGTCACATTTGGACCACAAACGCAAGCCTGGCTGGGTGAACGCGGGTGGTCACGCGGGCAGATTCCGCGAGATCACGCGGAAGCGAGACGCTGCGCGGCCGGCTGGGGTGGTGGGTGTGCCCGATTTGGTGTGGGGTGGTGTGGGGTGTATTGTTTTCTCTTGTCGCCGCAACGAGTTCTGGTTGTTTCAGAGGGTGTTGGGGGGCGTAGTTTTCCTGGATTTCCGCGGTTTTTGTGGGGGTTTGGGTGGTCTCATTGTAGTGATCCTGGCCGTTGGGTTGGGGGTAGTTGGTGGGGTGTTCGTTGTTTGAGAACTCAATAGTGTGCCAAGTTTGTTGACACCGTTTTATTTATTGAAGTGGTGTTTGTTTGTGTGTT
>NZ_QQXL01000005.1 GCF_003640665.1 Galactobacter caseinivorans | reverse complement strand
ACGTCTGGCGCACCAAGCACTACCGCGTCGCAGAACCCTGCAACAAAAACAACACCGCCCCCGGCTGCACCCCCAACAGGTAACCCCAAATCATCACGGCGAACCGGTGCGCCCCATCGTCCGAAGCTCTCGTGTATCGGTCTGTCGGGCCTGGGTTAACGGTCAGCGGTAGTGGTCAGCGACGGCGTTGGCGGGTGGTCCAGGAGCTGACGACGGTCCACGGGCGCCGGGCCACCCCTCCGGCAGCCGCCCCCGCCCCGGGCGCGCCAGGGTTGGCCGGTCGTGCTGCGGCGGGCATGGTGGTGGCTTCCACGACGAGGCGGCCCAGGTGCACCTCGTGGTGGTGGAAGTTGCACAGCAGCACGGCGTGGTCCACGTCGGTGGGTCCGCCCTCATGCCACGGGATCACGTGGTGGGCCTCGCACCAGCCAGGGGGCGCACCGCAGCCGGGTGCCTTGCAGTGCCGATCGCGGACCATCAACGCCCTACGCTGGTGAACACTGAAGTGGCGCCTGGCCCGGCCTAGTTTCAGTGGCAGGCCCGCCTCGTCGGTGAGCATGAATTGCACATCGGCACTGCAGAGCATGCTCATCACCTGGGACACGGGAACTGCTATGTCCGATCGCGCGACCCTCGCGAACCGTTCATCCACCAGTGTTTGAGGATCGACCCCAGTCATCGTGCCCATCCCACGAGGCGGCGCCGGCGCAAACACGGGTGGTGGTGGTGGTGGGGCTGGTGGCGGCGCCCCGAAGGGGGCGCGCATTCCTTCAAAGGGATGGGGCGGTTCCGGCGGTGGTTCCGGCGGCCCGCCCCACCCCTGTCCCGCCGAACGCAGATCTGCAAACACATCCACGCCGACGGTCGGGCCATCAGTCCCGGCTCGTTGGCCGGAACCCCGGTCGGCGGTCGCCACCGGCGCAGCTGTCAGAACCGGGCGGGGAGTGGCGGCGGCCGGCTGGGCGGTGGGCTGCTGGGCGGTGGGCTGCTGGGCGGTGGCGCTGTGGAGGAAAGCATGAAGGGCCGGCAGGGTCGCAGTCACCAGCAACGTCGGTGCGGCGCCGTGATTGCTTGGCGCGCTCCCAGAGCTGGCATGAGCGGCGAACAAGGAGGCCAGGGCGTCGAAGGCCTTCTGATCCATGGTGCGGGCATCCTCACCCGCCTCCACGTCCGGTCCGGCGCCCATCTCGCCCATCTCGCCCATGCCAAGGAGTTCCCCCTGCCCGGTCGGCTCACTGCGGCCCACGTTGTCAGGGCTTGAATCGGGCTCAGTTGTGGGGTCAGGGGCTGGTTCCTTGCGGCGTGGTGAGGTGTACGCATCCAGCACGGCGCGGATCGCAGCGCCCTCTAGCTCTGGGGCGAACCCTGTCATCCGCCACCCACCACCGCGGGCCATGCTGATCTTGAACGATCGAGCCTTCACCTGCTTCTCGTAGTCCGGCTCCACCCCATCCGGGTCAATCGCGTTAGCCCACGCCCTAGCGACCTGAGCCAGCGCAACACTCTCAAGACGCCGACCACCCCAAGCATCCACGGCAAACTCCACCCCGGACTCACACCCAAACCCCGGCTCACCCTCCACCGGGAGCACCCGCCCTCCACTGGCCTGAGCCACGAGCGAGGCCTCGGCGAACTCCAACATCCCCGCCGTTTCAGGGTCCTCGGAAGTGTCAGGCACCTCCTGCGGCAGTTCCCGGTGAATGGTCAACGCCTGCTCAGCGGACACTTCCCCGGCCTCCAACCCCCGAGCAATCCCCGGCCGCAACGGCGCCAACACCCCAGAAGAGAAACCATTCCTAGGGGTAACGGCTCCGGCCACGGCGATCCACCCCTGCGCCGTCTGAGCCGGGACCCCAAAGAGCTGCATCAACAACGCCTTGGACCCGCGCGCACCCACCCGGTGAGCCAACGAATCCGGACCGGCCCTGCCCACACCACCGTTCAAACCCTCAGACCTAGACACCACCGCAGCCGCGGCACGCACCCGCAAAGCATCCACCACCACCGAAAGCCCAGCCAGCTCACCCAACACCGCCACCACCTCAGCATCGCTGGCTTCCTCAACCCACCGCACCGAATCAGGCAACACCGTCCCCCGCAGCACTCTGACCACGGCAGCGAGCGCCCCGCCGGCATCATCAACGTTTAGATCCACGACCGCTCACCCCCCCAGGCGACTGGCGTTCCCCCTTGAACACCTCAAGCGTCTCGTGACCCCCTGACACTTTGCTCCGCTTTTGAACCGTTTTCGGCCAGATCCACCAAAGAATATTTCAGACCCACAGAAACAGGGTTTATCCACAGGTCCCGTCCCTCACAGGCCACCCAAAAACACCACACCCACCCGCTAGCCTTATTCCATGCCCTCCACTGACCACACCCCCTACCGCATCATGACCGTCTGCACCGGCAACATCTGCCGCTCCCCCATGGCCCACTACGTGCTGGAACAGGCCCTCAAGGACGCCGGGCTGGCCGCCGCCACGGAGGTCACGAGCAGCGGCGTCAGCGATGAGGAAGCCGGCAACCCCATGGACCGGCGCGCATCCGCGGAGCTGGACCGCCTGGGTTACAGCAACCACCACGATCACCAGGCCCAGCCCTTCCCGGATCTCGCGTGGGAGAACACCGACCTCTTCCTGGTGGCAGATCTCAACCACCTGCGCACCCTGCGCCGCTGGGCCCCCACCCCGGAGCACCGCGAGCGTCTGCACCTGCTCCGTTCCTTCGACCCCGCCTCAGCGGAGCTCCCCGAGGACCAGCAGGGCATGGCGGACCCCTGGTACGGCGACGATTCCGACTTCGTCATCACACGGGATCAGGTCCTGGCCTCGGTCCCCGGCGTCGTGGACCACGTCCGCGCCCAGCTCACGCCATGACGCGTCCCCTGCTCCTCGCGATCGACGGCCGCTCCGGCGCGGGCAAGACCACCCTCGCCCAGCGCCTCCTCGAGGACCTCACGGCCCAGGGCCACGAGGCCACTCTGTTCCACCTAGAGGACCTCTACCCTGGCTGGCACGGCCTCCGTGCCGGCATCGACGCGTACGTGGGCACCGTCCTCGCCCCACTCAGCCAGGGCAAAACCGCTCACTGGACCCCCTGGGACTGGACCACCGACGCACCCGCCGCGCAGACGCGGCAGACCCCCGCCACCGACGTCGTGCTCTTGGAAGGTGTGGGCGCCGCGGACCCCGCCGCGCTCCCCTACCTGTCCGCGAGCCTGCGCCTGCGCGCTTCCCCGGAGCAGCGGCGTCGGCTCGCTTTGACGCGCGACGGCGCCAGCTACGAGCCGTGGTGGGACATTTGGGCGGCGCAGGAGGCGGCACTCACAGTGCCCGACGACGCGCCTTGCGACCTGTCGCTGCAGGTCACCGATCCGGCGGATCCGGCGCTGCGCGCTGCCGCTGTGGCATGGGCGCAGCGGGCGCTCGCCAAACGCGCTACTGAAGCACAGCGGTAAGCCGTCCCACGTTATCCAGCCAGCGCTGACCGCGCGTGCGCTGCTCCCACACCTCTGAGGTGAGCAGGGTGGATTCCTCTTCGTAAGAGTCCATGACCTTATTGAGCTCTCTCACGGAAGCGGATCCCAGCAGCATGGTGGTGATTTCCGCGTTCAGGGAGAAGGAGCGCATATCGAAGTTGGATGAGCCAAAAATGGCCACTTCATCATCCACGGTAAAGCACTTGGTGTGCAGCACCATGGGCGAGCGGTAGCGGAAAATCCGCACCCCGGCATCCAACAGCGACTTGTAATAGGACTGCTGCGCGTGGTTGGTCAGCGCATGGTCCCCCGCCTCGCAGACGTACAGATCCACCCGCAGCCCGCGCTGAGCGGCGGTGGTGATGGCATACAGCAGCGAGTCATCCGGGACCAGATAGGGGCTGGTCATGCGCAGGGAATGCTGCGCGCTGTAGATGAGCGTATTAAAGAGGCGCAGGTTGTTCTCCTCCGGGAAACCGGGGCCGGAGGGCACCACCTGGCCAACCACCGTGCCCGGGCGGTCCCGGGTGTCCAGCTCCAGCTCGGAGAACAGGTTCTCGTTGGCCTCCAGCATCCAGTCGGTCGCGAAGACCAGGTCAAGGTGGTCCACGAGCGGGCCCTCGATGCGCGCCAGCAGCTCCACCCACTCACGGCCTATCTTGCGACTCTCTGCGCGTTTGTAGCCGGGCTCAATGAGGTTTTGCGAGCCAGTAAAGGCCACTCGCCCATCCACCACAACGATCTTGCGGTGATTGCGCAGATCCGGGCGGCGCCAGCGCCACTGCAGCGGCGCCAGCGGCAGCATGCGGTACCACTCGATACCCGCGTCCGTGAGGTCCTTCTTGAGTTGGGCGTAGCCGGGAATGCGCCAAGAGCCCATCTGGTCAAAGAGGAAACGCACGTGCACGCCGCGCGCGGCGGCCCGCTTCATGGCCTCAATGACCGGGCCCACATACTCGGGATCGTTGCCCACAATGTAGAACTGCACGTGCGCGTAATGCTGCGCGTCGTCGATGGCGCGCGCCACGCTGTGCAGGCCCTCGCCGTAGTTCGTATAGAACTGCAGGGCGTTCCCGGTGGTGGGCGGGAAGGCGCCCAGCTCGCGATTCAGGCGGACGGCGGAGTGGATCCACTCGGGATAATCCTCCGGAACCAGATCCGGGTGGTCGTCATCGCGGGTGGCGTGAAGGATGTCGTCATTGATCAGCAGCTGGCGTTTGCGACGGCGGCTATTGAGCTTGTTGGAGCCAAAGAGCAAGAAGATGGCCAGGCCAACATACGGAATGAAGAAGATCGTCATGAGCCATGCCATGGCGGTGGTGGGGCGCCGGTTACCGGGAACAATGCCGAGCATCAGAATACGAATGCCAATATCCACCACAAGGAAGAGGGTGGAGACCCACGCGGGCCAGCCGTCAAGCAGACCAGTAAAGTCGATCATTCATTTCCCTTCCGCAAACCCCGTGGTGCCCGTCCTGAGTCTATCCGGGAGCGGTAATCTGGCCGCATGAGTCCCATTGCCGTGATGCTGACCCCCGAACACCCCGAGGGCATCGAGGTGGATCCCACCCAACCACAGTTGTTGCTGACGGATCAGGCGGCAACCCGGGGCGACGGCGTGTTTGAGACCCTGCTGTACCGTCACGGCCGCCTGCGGGAGGCGGAGGCGCACCTGCGCCGCCTGGACGGTTCTGCGGAGGCGCTGGGTTTGGTGATTCCTCCGCAGACGCGGTGGGAAACCGCGATCAGGCTGGGGTTGGGCGCGTTCTTGGCTCAAACGGGCGACGACGCGGAGGCGACGGTCAAACTGGTGGCCTCGCGTGGCCCCGAGGATGGGCCCGGGAGCTTCTGGGTTTTTGTCTCCCCCGTTAAGCGCACCGCAGCCACGGCCCACGGGCCGGAGAACGGGCTGCGCGTGCTGCTGCTGGATCGCGGGTATGACTCGGGGGCCGCGGACCGCGCGCCGTGGCTGCTGGCCGGGGCCAAGACGCTCTCTTACGCCGTGAACATGGCCGCCCAGCGGTGGGCCAAGACCCACGATGCGGACGACGCCATCTTCATCACCAGCGACGGCCGCGTGTTGGAGGGCCCCACGTCCTCCGTCCTGCTGGCCCGCCGCGGCCCCGACGGCACGGTCACGTTGCTCACGCCTGAGCTGGAAACCGGCATCCTGGCCGGCACCACGCAGGCCGCCGCCTTCGATGTGGCCCGCGAGGCCGGATGGGAGCTTGGTTATGGACCGCTCACACCCGCCCACCTCATGGAGGCGGACGCGGTGTGGCTGGTGTCCTCCGTGCGGCTGGCCGCGGCCGTGACCATGATCGACGGCCAGCCGGTGGCAGCGGACCCCGAACTGCACCAGATCCTGGTCAGCGGACTGGACGCGCAGCTGTAGCTTGGCCGGTGCCCTTCAAGGGGCCCTCGCCCGCTACAGCGTGAGCAACACCTTGGTGGCCCGGCGCTCATCCATCGCCTGGTAGCCCTCCGCAGCTTCCTCCAGCGGAAGGGTCAGGTCAAAGACCTTGCCGGGATCAATCTTGCGATCCCAAATGAGCTGGATCAGCTCCGGCAGGAAGCGGCGCACCGGGGCGGGCCCGCCGTGCAGGTGAATGCCGGTGAAGAACAGCTCCAGGCCGTTCAGCTCCACTCCATGCCCCACCCCCACGTAGCCCACGTAACCCCCGGGGCGGGCGGAGTTGATGGCCTGCCACATGGATTCCTGCGTGCCAACGGCCTCCACCACACCGTGCGCGCCGTAGCCGCCGGTCATCTCCTTGATGCGAGCCGCACCCTCCGCGCCGCGCTCCTCAACGATGTCAGTGGCGCCAAACTCTCGCGCCAAAGCCTGCCGCTCCGGGTGGCGGCTGAACGCGATGATGCGCTCGGCTCCCAACTGCTGTGCCGCCAGGATCGCGCTGAGTCCCACCGCGCCGTCGCCCACGACAGCAATGGTCTTCCCCGGCCCCGCCTCCGCAGCGACGGCCGCAAACCAACCTGTACCCAGGACGTCGGACGCAGCCAACAGCGACGGAATGAGGTCCTCATCCGGCTGCCCCGGGGTCGCCACCAGCGTGCCGTCCGCCAGCGGAATGCGCGCATACTCGGCCTGCGTGCCGATGCCACCCATCATGACGTTGTGGATGCAACGCGACTGGTAGCCGGCCTGGCAGATCTCGCAGCTGTTGTCTGAGGCAACGAACGAGCCCACCACAAAGTCACCCACGGCCACGGTCTTCACGTCCGCGCCAATCTGCTCCACCACGCCCACGTACTCGTGGCCCATGGGTGCGTGATCGGCGTGCTCAATGCCGCGGTACGGCCACAGATCGGAGCCGCAAATACACGTGGCGCTGAGGCGAATGATCGCGTCGCTCGGCTCAATGATGCTCGGCTTCTCGCGCTGCTCCACCCGGACATCGCCGGGCGCGTGCATGATGACTCCACGCATGTGGGTCCTCCTTCAAATAGGTGATTGATGCCATTTAAGTACGCATCTTTCACAGCAGGAAGCCCCTCCTGAGAGGTGTACCCGCAGGGCACCCCACCGCCCGCCCACGCCACGTAGGGTCTGTGGCATGGCCATTGACAACCAAGCCGACGTGCGCGAATTCCTGATGACCCGCCGCGCCAACGTGAGCCCCGAGCAGGCGGGGCTGCCCTCCGGACCCCACCGCAGGGTACCAGGATTGCGCCGCAGCGAGGTCGCCACCCTGGCCGGCGTCAGCGTGGAGTATTACGCCAAGCTGGAACGCGGGGCCATCGCTGGCGCGTCCTCCTCCGTCCTTGACGCCCTGGCCAGCGCCCTTCAGCTCAACGACACCGAACGCACCCACCTCTTTGACCTGGCCCGCGCGGCCGACGGCGTACCCCTTTCCGGGCGCCCGCGGCGCCGCTCAAGCAAGGCCACCACCAGCCGCCCCAGCCTGCAGTGGATGCTGGATTCCATCACCGACGGCGTGGCCATGGTGCGCAATCAGCACCAGGATCTGGTGGCCACGAACCGCTTGGGGCGCGCCTTTTACTCACCGGTTTTTGGAGAGGGCGACGGCGGCCGCACACCAAACCTGGCCAGGTTCCAGTTCCTGGACCCGGCGGCACGGGATTTTTACCCCGATTGGGAGCGGTTCGCGGGGATGTGCGTGGCGATCATGCGGGCGGAGGCCGGCCGGGACCCGCACGACAAGGACCTCCAGGACCTGGTCGGGGAGCTCTCCACCCGCAGCGAGGTATTTAGGCAGCTGTGGGCGGCGCACGATGTGCGCACGCACGGCTCCGGGACCAAGCGCTTTCACCATCCCGTGGTCGGTGAGCTCACCTTGGCTTACGAGGAGCTGGCGATCACCGCAGAGCCCGGCAGCGTGCTGCTGGTCTACACGGCGGAACCCGGGTCCCCCAGTGCGGAGCGGTTGCGGTTGCTGGCGAGTTGGGAGTTTGCCGCGCGCAGGACCGAGTCCACCTTGGCCTGATGCTCTGCGGCCCACTCATCCAAGGACTGGGCCGCCTCCTGGCGAGCCTTGTTGTCCACCGCCTCCATCACGTCCTCGATGTCCGCAGCCGGCACCGCGACGATTCCTTCCTCGTCGGCGACCACAAAGTCACCAGGGCCCACCAGGACCCCGCCGCAGGTCACTGGCTCCTGCAGCGGCAGCACTACTTCCTTCACTCCCGGCTTGGGCACAATGGCGCGGGCAAACACCGGGAAGCCCAACTCGCGGATCTCTTGCACATCGCGAATGGCCCCGTCCACGATCAGCCCGGCGATCCCCCGCCGGTGCGCCACCGCACAGACATTGCCGCCGGCAATCGCGTGAGAGGCATCGCCGCCGTCCACCACCAACACGGAGCCGGCGGGCGCGCGGTGAATGGCCGCGTGCAACATCAGGTTGTCCCCCGGCGCACACCGCACCGTGTAGGCGGGCCCACTCAAACGGGCTCCCTCCCACAGCGGGCGTAGCTCGGCGGAGAGGATCCGCGAGCGCGCCACCTGCTCGGCGACGGCGGTGGGAGAGACGAACTGCGAGGTGGCTGACACGTGGGCTCCTAGTGGCTGTGGTTACCCGGCTATCCTACGAACCCTTCCAGACACCTACCAGACCAGATTCCACGCCCCACTTCCGACCGAAAGCGCCACGGCGCCCAAGGCAACAGCAACAGCGCAAGCCACCAGCACGACGTCGGGCGCTGAGCCCCGCACCGGCCGCGCCCAGGTGCGCCCCGGGGCCCCAAAACCCTTCGCGTCCATCGTGACGGCAAGCCGCGTGCCGCGGCGGATGGCCTGGACCAGCAGCGCAAACAGGGCAGAGAACACGCCCCAGCCGCCCAGTCCGCGGGCTCGGCGGGCGCTCGCGAGCACGCGCCATTCCTCCATGAGGACGCCGCCCAGGCGCATGGCGCCCAGCGCCCCGAGCACAAAGCGCGCGGGCAGGCGCAGGCGTACGGCCAGGGAATCGGCCAGGCGGGTGGCGTCGATGGAGCCAAGCAGCACCACGGCGGGCACGGCGACGGCGAGCGCGCGCAGGCCCACGAGCAGGCCGGAGCCCAACGAGCCCTGCGACACGGTGTAGGCGCCAAAGGAGAAGAGAGTGGCCCCGGAATCTTGCGCAATGAGCGCCGTGCCCCAGATGGTCAGGAGCCCACCCAGCAGGAACACCCCCACACAGGCGAGCAGCCGCCGGGCCGGAACAGCGGAGAACGGCGCAAGAATCAGGGCGGCCAAGAGGACCACCCCGCTGGTCACCGGATCCAGCGACACCACGATGGGCACGCTGAGCACAAGGGAGGCAAGCGCCACGGCGAGGGGGTCCCGCCGGCCAAGCCAGGCACGCGCGGGCAAGGCCGGGAGCGCATCCGCCGGAAGGGAGTGCGCCACCAAGGGTGCGCTCATGCTGCCGCCCCCTTCAGTTGGGCCCGGCCGCCATCCACCAGCAGGGCCCGTGCACCCAGCGCCTCCACGAAGGCGTGATCATGCGTCACGGCCACGAGGCAGGCGCCGCGCTCCAGTTCCTCGCGCAGCAACTTCACGAGCCCCACCCAAGTGACAGCATCCTGTCCAAAGGTGGGTTCGTCCAGCACCAACACCCGCGGCTGGGCGGCCAGCGCCGTGCCGACGGAGAGCCTGCGTTGCTGCCCTCCGGAAAGCGAATACGGGTTGGCCTCCGCCAGCCGTTCCAGGTGCAGGCGCCGCAAGAGCGCCCCCACCCTGGCCTCAATCTCTTCAGGCTCCACCCCGGCCCGGCGCGGGCCAAAGGCCAATTCCTCCCGGACGGTGCGCGCCACGAATTGGTGCTCCGGATCCTGAAAGACCATGCCGATGCGGCTCACGAGTTCGCGCGGACGCAACGCCCGCGCGGTGCCGCGCGGGGACCCGCCACGCAAAGCTGGCAAGAGCTCCACCGTTCCGTCCACGGGGCGCGCCAGCCCGGCCAGAGTCAAGGCCAGCGCCGTTTTGCCCTGGCCGTTGCGCCCCATGAGGCACGTGGCCTCCCCGCCGGTCAGCGTCAGCTCCACGCCACGCACCGGCACCACATCGGGAAGGGCCAGCATTCGGGCGCGGGCCCCGGCGCCGCGCGGGACCGCGTGCCGGGTGGCGGCCACGCCGCGCGCGGCCAGCAGCGCCTCGCCGGCCGGAGCCCCGGGGAACCGCGCCCCGGGGAACGGTTCCAGCGCGGGACGGTGCCCAGGCACCCACACGCCGTGTTCCATCAGGGACTGCACCACCTCGCTGTGGCTGAGCAGGTGCCCAGGCGCGCCGTCCGCGACGACGGCGGCCGGAGCGCCCCCGGTACTGGCGGCAGCGGCACCCAACACCACCATGCGATCGATCCCACCGACCCAGAGATCCAGGCGGTGCTCCACCACAATGACGGTGGCCCCAGTGGCACGTGCGGTCTCCAGGACCACGTCCCGCACCTGCTCGGCGCCCTCCGGGTCCAGATTGGCGGTGGGCTCATCCAACAACCACAGCCCGGGTTCCATGGCGAGCAACCCCGCCACGGCCAGGCGCTGCTTCTGCCCACCGGAGAGCGCAGCGGTGGGATGGTTCAGCGGCAGCTCCCCCAGCCCCACGGCGCTCAGAGCGGCGCGCACCCGCGGCCAGATCAGCTCCGGATCCACGCCAAGGTTCTCCGCGCCAAAGACCACGTCGTCGCCAATGCGCTGCAGCACCACCTGCGTCTCCGGGTCCTGCTGCACCAGCCCTGCACGCCCGGAGACCTCCAGCTCACCCCACGTGCGCAGGCCGTCCCCCGAGTCCTCGTCCTGCGCCAGCAGCCCAGCCAGCGCGTGCAATAGCGTGGACTTACCCACCCCGGAGGGCCCGGTCAGCAACACCACCTCTCCGGGTTCCACGCTCAGGTCAAGCCCATCCAGCACAGCCTCGGTGGCCCCGGCCGGGCGCAGCCCAAAGCCACGCAGCGCCACTGCCGCGCCACCGGCCTGACGCACAGCGCCGTCCGCCATCACGCCCTGAGGTTGCTTGCCCACCGAGGCCGCCGCGCTCACTTGCCGGAGACCGACTCGCGGTTGGCGCCGCGGGAACGCAACGGGCCAAGCACGCCGGTGGCGGCCAGGCCGCGGGTCACGAACCACATGAGAATGCCGATCACCAGGCCGGAGAGCGAGACGCAGGCGACGTACGCCCAGAGCCAGGCGTCCGTGTACTCGGGGTACCAGCGCATGATGAACGCGTCGTTCACGGCGCCGAAGAAGCCGGTCAGCGTGCCTGCGGCGATCGCGACGGGCAGGCCAAAGCGGCGGTAACGGCCAAGCAGGGCCGCGCCCAGCTCGGCGCCGAGCCCCTGCACCAGCCCGGAGAGCAGCACCGTGGCGCCAAAGGAGGAACCAAAGATGGCGGAGATGACCGCGGCGACCATCTCAACAAAGAGCGCGGCGCCGGGCTTGCGAATGACCAGCGCGGCCAGCACACCGGGGAAGAGCCACAGCCCAGTGATGAGCCCGGAGCTGGGCGGGAAGCCAAGGAAGAGCGGATCAAGGACGTGATAGGTCCAGTTGACGATGGCGAAGATGACGCCACCGACCACCGCAAGCACGGCGGCGATGACAATGTCCACGGTGCGCCAACGCAACGAGGTGCCGCCGGATGTGGCGGGCTGGGGCGTGCGGGGGGTGGCTTCTGTAGCCGACATGCTGTTCCTCCTTGAGCGCATCCAACGGATGCCCAGGAGGGGAGGTGCGCGGCGCGCACCCGAGAACTCGACTCCCTAGCGCCGGAATGACCCGGATCAGGTTCGAGGGTCTGCGGCCAATTCGCCGCACTCTCAGCACCATGGCGTGACCGCCCGGGTGCTCCCCTGTCGTTAATGTGATGCCTAGCCTAGCCGCACTGCGCACTCCGGAGCACATCCGCGCCACTTCCGGCATAGGCTGGGGCAAGCACGTCATCAGTTTTCGACACCCAGGAGTCCGTAGTGAAGCCGTTGGTCAAGATCCTCTCCACCGTCGTCTCCCTTGTTGCGGGCATCGTCGGTTCCAAGGTCCTGGACTCCACCTGGAAGCAGGTGACCGGTCAGGACGCGCCCAAGAAGAAGAACAAGGAGGCCCGGGAGGATCAGTCTGTGGTCCGTGTGGCCACCTTCGCCGCCATCTCCGCCGCCACCGCAGCACTGATCAAGATCGCCACCGAACGCGGCGCCAACAAGCTGGTCAACCGCACCAAGTCACGCCCCGAAGAGGTCTAAGCACCGCCTTCACCGGCGCGCTGGGCCGCGGGGCTTCCAGGCAGGCCTGACCAGCAGGCCTCACGACGGGGGTCGTCATGGGCATGGATGTGTACGTGGGACCGCTGCGGCGCTACTTTGCCCGCGACTGGCTCACGGCGGCGCAGCAAGCAGACGCCGCCGCGGGACTTTCCGTGACCGCGACGCGGGCCCCGGCGGGCCGGCTGGCTGGCCGCCCAGCGGATGAATCCACGCCCAGTCCCGCGCAAGTGGAGGAGGCGGTGATGGCCTGGCAGGCCTCGCTGTTGGCCTCGCTTGGCCGCGACGACGCCTGGCCGGAGGACCCCGCCCTGCCGTACTGGACGGACAAGCCCGGCTGGGACGGCTTCGGGGCGCTGGTCCTGCTGGCCGCCTACGACGAATGCCCCGAGCTGCGCCCGGCCAAACGCGGCCTGTTCAGGCGCGCGGGCACCCCGGACGGCCCTCGACATTACGCCTCCGCGCCCGCGGTGCGTGAGGCCGCCAAGAATCCGCGCCGCTACCCCAGCCTGCTGCTCGGCACCGAATGGTGGCTTCCGCTGCCCGGAGCCCCCAGCCTCTTTTCCGGCCGTCTGCCCACGGGGCAGGAGACGGTCCTGAGCACCGTGGAGCAGCTGCGCACGGAGCTGGGCACCCTGGCCACAAACCTAGGGCTCGACGCCGCTGGGTTGGCTTCCCTGCGCCACGCCGGGCCACCGCTGCAGGCGCCACGGGACGAGGACCAGCTGGCGCCTGCCCCGGATGTGGACGCCTTGGGGCGCAGCGGGCTGGCCATGCTCAGCGCCCTCGCGGAGCGGGCTGGCCACTCCCACCAGCCGCTGGTGCTGGACTACTAGCGGCCGCCTTTCCGCGGCCTGGGCTACTTGTCCTGCACGCCGTGCTGGCGCTCGGCAAATCCCTCTGCGGCGCGCGCGGCCTCCGCTGCCTTGACGATGTCCGCCAGGTCATCTTGCACCAGCAAGCCGGACTTGAGGTGCTTGGAGCGGTAGGCGGCACGGCCCACCATGTGCGCGCTCACCGGCGCGGTCAGTAGCTGGAATACCCAGATCAGCACCAAGAGCGGCACCCACATCCACTGCCCCGTGTTCAGTGCCACGGCGAGCAGCAGGCACAAGAGTCCCAGGACCTGCGGCTTGGTGGCCGCGTGCATTCGGGAGAGCACGTCCGGGAAGCGCAGCAGGCCAATCCCCGCGGCCAGGCTCATGAAGCAACCAAGGATGAGCAGCACCGCAACAGCGATGTCCTTCACGAGGAACCAATCCATCCCGTTCACCCCTGTTCCCGAGCCGCGACGGTGCGGGCCACAGTGACGGCGCCAAGGAAGCCGACCACGGCCACAATCAGCACAAAGACCAGGTCAATCAGGTCACCGGTCAGCGCCGCGCGCAGCAACAGCGCGGAGGCGATGATGATCAGCAACACGTCAGAGGCAAGCATGCGGTCCAAGAGGCTTGGCCCCTTCACGATCCGCACCACGGCCGCGGCGCCCGCCAACGAAAGCAGCACCCCACACACCCACGCCACGATGGTCATCATCATGAATCCCTCCCACGGCGATCCCCGGGCAGGTCCCAGCCGTCTGCCCTGCGGCGTGCTGCCACGTTTTCTTGGGCCACGCGCAGTTCCTCCGAGCGCAGCAACTGAATCTCTTCCTTGTTGCCCATCACGTGGATCAGGCGGCGCTCAATCTCCAGCACATCCGCGCGGAAGCTATCCGCACCCTTGCCGTCCCTGACGTTGAGCACGTGCAGGTATAGCGTGCCGTGGCGCCGGTCCACGTCCACCACAAGCGAGCCCGGAATGAGGGAGGCAACGTGGCCAATCGCCGTCATCATGAGGTCCTCACGCGTGCGCAGCGGCACCTCGATCACCGCGTTGTGCACGTGCGGTCCCTGGCGCAGCGCCACCCAGAGCACCTGGAAGGAACCGCGGACCACCTGCCACACGAACCAGAGGAGGAAGGAGACGCCGCGGGCCAGGTCAAAGCGGCCGGAGAGGCGCACGGGCGGCAGCCGGAAGGCCCGGACCAGCACCATCGCCAGGACCAGCCCAAAGATCAGGTTGGCTGCGGAGAAGTCCTGCCACAGCGCACCCCAGACCAGCACCAGCCACACAATCAGCGGCAGTTCAATCCAGAGCCGGCGCCATGCGGCGCGGGTTCCGGCTCGTTGCGCGGCGTTCACTTGGCCTCACCCCCATGGGTGCTCGGAACCTCGTGGTCGTGGCCCAACACGGCTTCCACATACGGCGTGCGCTCGCGCAGCTGCGAGGCGGCCTGATCGGCGAGTTGGAAGAGCGGGCCGGCAAACACGGTCAGGGCGATACCCACGGCGACCAGGGCGCCGGTGCACCAGACCATCACGTTGGGCAGCACCTTCACGTCGCCGCGATCCGAGTACTTGGAGTCGGGGAAACTGGCCACCGCCTCGTAGGTGCGCACCGTCACGCCGTCGTTCATCTCTGCCAGCAGCATGGGATCAGCCGCCTCCGCGTCCTCAGCCCGGCGCCAGAACGCGCGGTTCCACACGCGGGCCACGGCCAGCAGCGTCAGCAGGGAGGTCACCATGGACGCGGCGACCAGCACCCAAGCCAGCCACCCGCCGTCGCTCACGCCCGCCTCCAGCAGCCCCAGCTTGCCCAGGAACCCGGAGAACGGCGGGATGCCGGCCAGGTTCATGGCGGGGATGAAGTACAGCACGGCCAGGATGGGCGCCAGCTTGGCCAGCGAACCCAACTTGTCCAGGTGGGAGCTGCCCGCGCGGCGCTCAATCAGGCCAACCACCAGGAAGAGCGAGGTCTGCACCACGATGTGGTGGGCCACGTAGTAGATGGTGGCGGCCAGGCCAAGCTGCGAGTTCAGCGCCAGCCCAAAGACCATGAAGCCGATATGGCTGGTGAGCGTGAAGGAGAGCATGCGCTTGATGTCGTTCTGCGCCACCGCACCCAAGATGCCGACCACCATGGTCAGCACCGCCACCCACATCAATAAGGTGTCCAAATCATCCTGCGGGAAGAGCAGGGTCTCCGTGCGGATGATGGCATAGACGCCCACCTTGGTCAGCAACCCGGCAAACACCGCGGTGACGGGGGCGGGGGCCGTGGGGTAGGAGTCCGGCAGCCAGAAGGACAGCGGGAAGACCGCAGCCTTAATGCCAAAGGCAATGAGCAGCATCAAGTGCAGCACCGTCTGCGTGCCGTGTGGCAGCTCCCCCAGCTTCACGGCCAGGTCCGCCAGGTTCACGGTGCCAGCGGCCCCGTAGATCATGGCGATGGCGGTCAGGAAGAGCAGGGAGGAGATCACGGAGACCACCACGTAGGTGGTTCCGGCGCGGATGCGCTCCGGGGCGCCGCCCAACGTGAGCAACACGTAGGAGGCGGTCAGCAGGATCTCGAATCCCACGTAGAGGTTAAACAGATCCCCGGCCAGGAAGGCGTTGGAGACGCCGGCCACCAGGATCATGTACGCCGGGAAGAAGACCGAGACGGGCCCGTCCGAGTCCCCGTCCGCGCTGCCCTGCGCCGTGGCATAGATGAGCACAATCAGGGAGACCACGGAGGAGACCACGAGCATCAGCGCACTGAACTCGTCCACCACCATGGAGATGCCAAAGGGCGGCGCCCAGCCACCCAGCAGCACCGCGCTGGCGCCGTGCTGCCAGGAGGCGGCAAGCATGAGGCACTCCAGCAGCAACACCACGGAGAGCGTCACGATGGAGATGGTGCGCTGCGCCACGGGATGGCGACGCAAAACAAAGGTGAAGGCCGCCCCAAGGAAGGGGAGCATCACGGCCAGTGGTGCCAGTTGGGTGATCTCCGGGCTCACTGCGTGCCTCCTTCCTTGTTCTCAGCGTCGGGCTCTGCAGCGCCACCGGGACCTGGCCCTCGGCGTTCCTGCAGCTCACGGATGGCCTCGGCCAGGGCTCCGGCGTGGGCCTCAGAGGCCCGCCGCTCGGCGGCACGTTTGGCCAACGCGCCCGCTGGGGTGGTGCAGCTGGGGTCCTCGCCCAGCCCTCCGTCGTCGTCCGCTGCGACCTCGGCGGCCGTAGCAAACTCGGAGGTCTCCGTGGGCAGATCCGCGTCATCCTCCGCGTCCCAGGCCACCGCCTGGCCCACGCGACGATCCTCGTCATCATCCTGGACGTCGTCCTTGCGAGAGAGCCACCAGGAGCGGTAGATGATGCCAAGCATGAAGGCCGTGACGGCGAACGTAATCACGATCGCAGTGAGGATCAGTGCCTGGGGTAAGGGATCGGAATAGTCCTCTGCCGCCACACCGTCCGTGACCATGGGCGCCTTGCCAGGCGGGCCGGCCATGGCCAGGATCAGCAGATTCACGGCGTTGCCCATGAGGACAATGCCCAGGAGCACGCGGGTGAGCGAGCGCTCCGTCAGCAGGTAGATGCCACAGGCAAAGAGCACGCCCATGATCACCAAGAGGGTGATGTTCACGCTCATCCCATGGCCTCCCCTGCGTGTTCGCGGACGGCTCTCGGGGCGGTGTCCCACCGCCGGTCAAGCTCGGCGCCAAGGGAGGTCAGCACATCCAGCACCAGGCCAACCACCACCAGATACACGCCGATATCGAAGAACGTGGAGGTCACGAACTTGTGCCAGCCAAGGAACCAGAAGTCCACGGCCAGGGACTGGAAGACCGCTCCGCCAAAGAACACGGGCGCCAGGCCAGTGATCGCGGCAATCGCCAGGCCGGAACCAAGCAGCGTGCCCGGGCCAAGCCGGATGGACTCGAAGAGCTCAATGCGCCCGCCGGCCAGGTAGCGAAGCGTCAGCGCCAGCCCAGCGACCAACCCGCCGGCAAAGCCGCCGCCCGGGGTGTTGTGGCCGGCCAGGAGCAGGTACACGGAGAGCAGCAACAGGGTGTGAAAGAGCAGGCGGGTGACGACCTCGATGATGATGGAGCGCCGCTCCGGTGCCAGCGTGCGCCCGGCGACCAACCAGTTATCCCGCGGTGCGTCCCGGGAGATGTCCGCGAACGCCGCCGCCAGGCGCTGATGCGAGCCGTGCACTGGGCGCTCCACGGTGCCCGGGTCAAAGTCGGCGACGTCGCCGATGTTGCGGATGCGATCCCCGCGGCCCACCACAAAGATCAGCGAGGCAACGCCGGTCGCGGCCGCGGCCAGCACCGTGATCTCACCGAAGGTATCCCAGGCGCGGATGTCCACGAGCGTCACGTTGACGATGTTCTTGCCGTTGCCGCCCTCATAGGCCAGCTCCGGGAAGCGCAGGGAGACGGGCTCCGCGCTGCGCGAGGCCATGGCGATGGCGGCAATCGCCATCATGGACACCCCAAATCCGATGGCCACGATCAGGCGCACGGCCTTCTTGCCCACGCCGCTGGAGTGGCCAAGCCGGGAGGGAAGCACGCGCAGCGCCAGGAAGAAGGCGACCAACACGATGGTCTCCACCAACACCTGAGTCACGGCCAAGTCCGGCGCGCCCTGGAAGGCGAAGATGGCGGCCATGCCGTAGCCGGTGATGGAGACCATCAGCACGGCCATGAAGCGCTTGCCCGCGCGCACGGCGCCGATGGCGCCCACGATCATGGCGACGCCGATCACCGCTTGGGCCGGGGAATCCGCGAGCAGCAGCTGATCCCAGCCGGGCCACGGCGTGCTCAGCAGCAGCGCCGCGAGGGCCGGGACCACCAGGGCGGTGATCAGGATGACCATGAGGTAGTAGGAGAGCTGGCCGCGCTGGATCAGGCCCGTGAGGCGCACGGCCACCCAGTCGATCCCCGCCATGACGGAGCGGTAGGAGCGCTCCGCGTCCACCAGCGGGTACACCTTGTCCTGCCACGCCTCCACACGGCGCCGGGCCAGGAAGAGCGCAACACCCACGGCGATGGTCAGGGCGGTGAGGCCAAGGGGCAGCTTGAAGCCGTGCCACAGCGCCAGGTGCTCCAGCTTGCCCTCATGCGGCAGCGTCAACGCGTAGGGCCCAATGATCCACTCGACGGCGCCCGGGAGGAACCCGAGCACCAGCGTGAGCGCGGAGAGCACGACCGGCGCGGCCGCCATCTCCCAGGAGAGCGGGTGGCTCGGCGTAGGCTCGACGCCCGGCTTCAGTGCGAAGGCACCCCACACAAAGCGCGCCGCGTAGGCGAAGGTCAGCATGGAACCGATGACCACGCCTGCGGTGACCCACGCGGCCAGCGCGCCGGGCAGCTGCAGCGTGGCCCCCAAGACGGACTCCTTGGCCACAAAGCCGAAGACGGGTGGCACGCCGGCCATGGAGGCGGCGGAGATGAGCGCTGCGGCAAAGAGCACCTTGTGCTGGCGCCACAGCCCGGAGAGCTTGCGCAGATCACGCGTGCCGGTGCCGTGGTCAATGATGCCGACGATCAGGAACAGCGCCGATTTGAAGAGGCCGTGAGAGACCATGAGCGCCAAGCCGGCCATAGCGGCGTCGCCCGTTCCGAGGCCCGTGATCGTGACCAGCAGTCCCAGCTGCGAGACCGTGCCGTAGGCCAGGATCAGCTTGATGTCATGCTGGCGCAGCGCGCGCCAGCCGCCCACGAGCAGGGTCAGCAGGCCAAAGCAGATGATGAGCGGGCGCCAGGGCTCCGCCTCCGCAAAGCCCGGCGCCATGCGGGCCACCAGGTAGATGCCTGCCTTGACCATGGCGGCGGCGTGCAGGTACGCGGAGACGGGGGTGGGCGCGGCCATGGCCCCGGGCAACCAGAAGTGCAGCGGAACCAGCGCGGACTTGGAGAAGGCGCCGATCAAGATCAGGACCACCGCGGCGTCTATCACGGGGTTGCCCAACAGTTGCGGCGCGGCGGCCAGCACCTCGGAGAGCCGATAGGTGCCAGCGGTGACCCCCATGGCCACAAGTCCCACCAGCATGGCCAACCCGCCGGCGGTGGTGACGATCAGGGCCTGCAGCGCGGAGCGCCTGGCAAACATGCGTGAACGGGAATATCCGATCAGCAGGTAGGAGAGGATCGTGGTGACCTCCCAGAAAACGAACAAAATGATGAGGTCATCGCTCATCACCAGGCCAAACATGGCGCCGGCAAAGGCCGTCAGCTGGGCCGCGAAGGGGCCAATGCTGGCGTCCTCGCTCTTGAAGTAGCGGGCGCAATAGGCCAGAACCAGCGCGCCAACGCCGAGCAGAAGCAGGCCTAGGGTGGCGGAGAGTGCGTCGAGCCGGAAGGCGAGCTCCACGCCCAGCTGCGGGATCCAGGCCACCTCTATGCCCGGCGGGGCATCTACGGATCCGGTCGGGGCGGTTTGGTTGGCCTGCACGACGGCGGGTAGTTGCGTCAGCAGCCATACGAAGCCAGCCGCGGGGGCCAGTGCCAGGACGTAAAACGCGCTGCGACCGAACCAACGCACCAGGAGCGGCGCCACGAGGGCCGTCGCGAAAAGGGCGGACAGCACGATCAGCACGGGCGTGTTCTCCTCACGTCGGGTTGCAACCACGACATGACTGCAGAGCGTCACGTCCCGGCGGGGAGATTCCATTCTACTGGACGCCGGTTAACCTCAGAACATGAGCACCCACGGGTCCGCGGCTCCTGCCGCCCGGCCGCACCTCAAAATGGACCGTAAAATTTTTGCCTGGGCCCTGTGGGATTGGGGCTCGGCGGCCATCAACGCCGTGATGACCACGTTCGTCTTCACGGTCTACCTGACCTCCTCCCTCTTTGGGAACAAGGACGAGAACGCCGCCGCGCTGGCCGCCGGCCTTGGCATCACCGGCGTCGCCATCGCGCTGGTGGCCCCCGTGCTTGGCCGCCGCGCCGACTCTGGCGGGCGCCGCAAGCTCTGGCTCGGCATCCACACCGGCGTGATTGTGCTGGCCTCCGCTGCCTGCTTCTTTGTGCGTCCGGAGCACGAATACCTGATCCTGGGCATTGTCCTGCTCTGCGTGGCCACCTTTGGCGCGGAGCTGGCCAGCGTGAACTACTTCGCGATGCTCCCCCAAATCTCCACCCAGGCCACCATGGGCCGCGTCTCCGGCTTTGGCTGGGCCTGCGGGTATCTGGGCGGCATTGTGGCCCTGGCGCTGGTGCTCTTTGGCTTTGTGCAGCCCATCATCCCCTGGGCAGGTTCCAGCGACGTGGACGGCCTCAACCTGCGCCTGGTCGCCGTCTTCTGCGCCGCGTGGACCCTGATCTTTTGCCTCCCGGTGCTGTTCGCGATTCCTGAGCTCCCGGTCCAGCGCGCGGCCAAGGTCAGCGTGCTGGATTCCTACAAGGAACTCTTTGCCCGCATTGGACGCATGTGGCGTGAGGATCGGGACACCCTGTGGTTCCTCATCTCCTCCGCCGTCTATCGGGACGGGCTGGCGGCCGTCTTCACCTTTGGCGGCGTTATTGCCGGGGCGGTCTTTGGCATGAGCGCCACCCAGGTGATCCTCTTTGCGATTGCGGGCAACGTGATTGCCGCGGCCGGCGCCCTGCTGGGTGGCTGGCTGGATGACAAGGTGGGCCCGCGCAAGGTCATCCTGGCCTGCCTCATCGGCCTGCTCTGCACCGGGGTCGGCATCTTCCTCTCCCCCGGGGCCGCCGGCTTCTGGGTCTTTGGCCTCATCATGTGCGCCCTGGTGGGACCGGCGCAGTCCGCCTCCCGCTCACTGCTGGCACGCCGCGCCACCCCAGAGAATGCCGGCGAGATCTTTGGGCTCTACGCCACCACCGGGCGGGCCGTCAGTTTCCTGGCCCCCAGCCTCTTTGCCCTGTGCACCTCGCTTGCGCTCTCCGCCGGCATCGCCGGGGGCGAGGAAGGCGGTGCGGCATCCCGCTACGGGATCGTGGGCATCATGCTAGTGGTCGCCGTCGGGCTGGTGCTCTTTGTGCTGGGACGCGACCGGCGCACGGTGCCGGCCCCGCGCTAGCTCTCCAGCGTGGTGCGGTGAAAGTTCAGGTGGCTGCGAGAGGCCGTTGGCCCGCGCTGGCCCTGATAGCGGTTCAGGTACTGACCGCTGCCGTAGGGGTGCTCCGCCGGGGAGGACAGCTGGAAGAAGCACAGCTGGCCAATCTTGGACCCAGGCCACAGCAGGATCGGCAGGGTCGCCACGTTGGAGAGCTCCAGCGTGACGTGCCCGCTAAAGCCCGGATCAATGAAGCCGGCAGTGGAGTGCGTCAGGAGGCCAAGCCGGCCCAGCGAGCTCTTGCCCTCCAGCCGCGCCGCCACGTCGTCCGGCAGAGTGACCTTCTCAAAGGTGGCGCCAAGCACAAACTCCCCCGGGTGCAGCACAAACGGCTCCGTGGGGTCCACCTCCACCAGGCGGGTCAGCTCAGACTGCTCCTGCGCGGGATCGATGTGCGCGTACTTGTGATTGTCAAACAATCGGAAGAATCGATCCAGGCGCACGTCCACCGAAGAGGGCTGGACCATGTCTTGTTCCAGGGGCTCCAGACCAATGTGGCCGGAGGAGAGCGAGGAACGAATGTCGCGATCAGAGAGAAGCACGTGCTACACGGTATACGCTCTTGCCTATATCACTCGCAGATCATCCTTTGGGGAGGATACTTATGACGTCTCTTACCGTGGCATCACGTGAGCAGCGCCCTGCCCTGCTCCGCCTTGGCACTCTCCTTGCGGCCATGCTCTTTGCCTTCACGCTGGTGCTCGCCGGCTCCGTGAGCGCGGAGGCAGCACCCAAGGCGCCCAAGGACCCCAAGAACATTGGCGTCCTGGTCAACAAGAACCGCCCGCTGAAGCCCAAGACCTACGTGCCCAGGGACCTGACCAAGATCGGCTCCGCGAAGATCCGCAAGGAGCCGGCCCGGCACATGCGCTCCATGATGTCCGCGGCGAAGAAGGCAAAGAAGCCCGTGACCATCGTGTCCAGCTACCGCTCCTACAAGAGCCAGAAGACGCTGTTCTCCCAGTACAGCCGCTGGTACGGGGCCAAGTACGCCTCCACCGTCGCGGCGCGCCCGGGCTACAGCGAGCACCAAACCGGCCTGACCGCTGACCTGGGCACCCCCGGCGGCGGCTGCGCGCTTGGCAAGTGCTTCGGCAATACGAAGGCCAGCAAATGGGTTGCCTCCAACTCCTGGAAGTACGGCTACATCATCCGCTACCCCAAGGGGTACACCAAGGTGACCGGCTACGCCTACGAGCCCTGGCACGTGCGCTACGTTGGCAAGAAGATCTCCAGCAAGATGCACCACAAGAAGATCCGCACGCTGGAGCAGTACTACGGCCTCAAGCGCTGATTCACTGCGCCACTGCGAGGCATCCTTCCTGGACGGCCTAAGATAGTGAGCCGCTCGTCTTCACGGGCGCCCACTTCGTCGCACACACCAGGAGAACTCGCGTGCCCGTCCCAGCACCGCCACGGCCCGTCATGAGCCGTGGCGTGCTGGGACGCCTTGTTGTCACGGCCGCCATTGTGGTGATCATGCTGGCCGTCGCGGTGATTGCCCTGAAACTGGGGGTGCGGGACGAACCGGACCCCACGGCGTCGGGCACCGGAACCGCCGCCGCATCCGCGCCGCCCGCCGCTTCCGCACAGGCCAACTCCGCCCAGGCCAACTCCGGACAGGCCACCCCCGCGCCGCCAGCGAGCGCCCGGATCCAGGCGCCCGTCACCTCCGCCGCTCCCAAGCCGCGGGATGATTCCCCGCAGATCCCTCGGGACCCGGCGGATCTGGGCGTGCTGGTCAACAAGGACCACGGCCTGGAGCCCACCAGCTACGCCCCGGAGAACCTGCGCACCCTCAACGGGCAGCAGTTGCGCGCAGACGCTACCGGCGCGCTGGAGAAGCTGATGCGCGGCGCGGCCAAGGACGGGCACAACCTGAAGCTGCTGAGCGGCTACCGTTCCGCTGCCGAGCAGGACGCGCTTCGCAATAGCTACGAGCAGCGCTATGGGACCAGCTACGCCAACACCATCTCCGCTCCGGCCGGTTTCAGCGAGCACCAGACCGGCCTGGCCGCTGACGTCGGCAACGGGCGCTGCGACCTGGAGAAGTGCTTTGGCCAGACCCCGGCAGGCAAGTGGGTCGCCAAGAATGCCTCCAAGTACGGCTTCACGGTGCGCTACCCGCTGGGGCAGGAAGAGAGCACGGGCTACGCCTACGAGCCGTGGCACCTGCGCTACCTGGGATCAAAGACCTCCAAGGACCTGGTCAAGTCCAAGGCCAAGACGCTGGAGCAGTACTACGGGCTCAAGCCGTAGCTTCGCGGTAGCGTGGAGGTGCAGGAGCCTGAGCACATCCAGCCAACAACCAGCAGGAGCACCATGAGCGAGCAGCAGCCCGAGTCCACCCTGGGAGAGAACCCCAATGAGCCGTTTAATGACGTGGAGCGCGCCATCGTTGACGGCGCGGAGGGCAAGCTGGGCAATAACGATGTGCTCTCCAAGATCGTGACGTCCTCGCTCTTTTTCCTCACGGCGGAGGAGGTCACGGATGATTCCAAGGTGGTGCAGCCGCTGATCCTGCAGGGCCCGGATGAGAAGCCGGTGCTTGCGGTCTTCACGCACCCGGCGCGCGTGGCGCAGAACTTCATTGACTCCGCCCCCTACGCGGTGACGATCAGCGGCGGCGAGGCGCTGCGCCAGGCGGAGGGCCTGGGCGTGGCGATCAATCCCGGGCACCCCATTGGCTTGGTCCTTGACGAGGAAAACGTCAAGGCTCTGAAGGAGCTCTTGGAGGAAAATTAGGCCCGACGCCGCCTGGTGCGGGTGGGGTGCGCGCGGCACGGTTGGCGCGGGGAGGCCTCACAAGCGGTTATGCTTGTTCAGGTCGAAGCGGCTCCGGTCGGAACGGCGCAATGCGGGCGTAGCTCAATGGTAGAGCGCCAGCTTCCCAAGCTGGACACGCGGGTTCGATTCCCGTCGCCCGCTCCAAGAAAAGGTCTCTCACGCGAGTGGGAGGCCTTTTTATATGTGAGGAGGACTCTTTGTTTGGCGTACTAGAAGGCTTTGCCGCCATCTGGGTCGTGATCGGCGTGGGCTACTTTGTGGGCCGCCGCGGCGTCCTTGGTCCGCAGGGCCGGCAGGTGCTGAACAAGCTGACCTTCAACGTGGCCTCCCCCGCCCTGCTCTTTGTCACGCTCGCCACGGCGGATCCGTACTCGGTGCTTGGCGAGCAGCTGGTCGTTGCCGGCGTCTCCGCCTTCCTTGTCCTGGGGATCTTCTGGCTCGCCACCCGCTGGTGGCTCAAGCGCGACGCCGCCGAGCGCACCATCGGCGCCATGGCCGCCTCCACCGTCAACTCCGCCAACCTTGGCCTGCCCATCGCGACGTTCGTGTTGGGGGACGCGTCGCTGGCCGCGCCGGTGTTGCTCTTCCAGCTGGCGGTCTTCACGCCGCTGAACCTCTCCCTCATGGACGCCGCCACCGCCCGCGCCGGATCCGGCGTGGTGGGTGTGCTCAAGGGCCTGGTCACCAACCCCATGATCATCGGCTCCCTCCTGGGGCTCGCGGTCTCGCTTGTGCACGTGAGCGTGCCGGAAATCCTCATGACCCCGCTGAACCTGCTGGCCGGCGCCTCAGTGCCCGCCATGCTCCTGGCCTTTGGCATCTCCCTGGTGGGCTCGCGCCCGCTGCGCAAGGAGGATGCCCGCCGCTCCGACATCCTGTTCGCCACGGGCCTCAAGCTGATCATCCACCCGCTGATTGCCTGGGCGCTCGCGGTTCTGGTCTTTGGGATGGAGGGCACGGCGCTGTACGCCGCAGTGGTGCTGGCGGCCCTGCCCACGGCACAAAACATCTTCGTCAACGCGTCCCGCTATGACGCCGGCGTGGTGATCGCCAAGGACACGGTCCTGGCCACCACCGTGCTGGGGATTCCGATCATGTTCCTGGTCGCCGCACTGCTGGGATAGCCCCCACGAGCCACCCGGCCTGCATACACTGGCGCCATGACCCAGCAGAAGTCCGCAGAAGAGCGCGTCGCCACCATCCGCGACGGCTACGCCAATGACGCCCCCACGCTCACCCTCGGCGCGGCCGTGGTGGACGGGACCACGTACGCGGACGCCCCGGTGCGCCTGCCGCTTGGCATGATGAACCGCCACGGGCTGGTGGCCGGCGCCACGGGCACCGGCAAGACCATCACGCTGCAGGTCATGGCGGAACAGCTCTCCGACGCCGGCGTCCCCGTCTTTGTCTCTGACATCAAGGGGGACCTGACCGGCCTCATCACCGCGGGCACCGCCAGCGAGAAGCTCACCGCCCGCACGCAGAGCGTGGGCATGGACTGGAAGCCCACCGCCTACCCGGTGGAGTTCTTTGCCCTGGGCGGGGACGGCAAGGGTGTGCCCATCCGCGCCTCCATGACCTCCTTTGGCCCGCTGCTGCTCAGCCGCGTCATGGACCTGAATGAGACGCAGGAGTCCAGCCTGCAGCTGATCTTCCACTACGCGGACCAGAAGGGCCTGCTGTTGGATGACCTGAAGGATCTGCGCGCCGTCATCTCCTTCCTCACCTCGGATGAGGGCAAGCCGGAGTTGAAGAGCCTTGGCGGGCTCTCCTCCGCCACCGCCGGCGTGATCCTGCGCGGCCTGGTCAACCTGGAGGCCCAGGGCCTTGATCAGTTCTTTGGCCTGCCGGAGTTTGATTCCGCGCAGCTGCTGCGCACTGCCCCGGACGGGCGCGGCGTGATCTCCGCCCTTGAGCTGCCCACGCTGATGCAGAAGCCGCTGCTGACCTCCACCTTCATGATGTGGCTGCTCGCGGATCTGTTCTCCGAACTCCCCGAGGTGGGGGACGCGGACAAGCCCAAGCTGGTCTTCTTCCTGGACGAGGCCCACCTGCTCTTCAACGGCGCCTCCAAGGCCTTTTTGCAGCAGATCGCCACCACGGTGCGTCTGATCCGTTCCAAGGGCATTGGTCTGTTCTTCGTGACGCAGAACCCCACGGATGTCCCCACCGAGGTGCTTGGTCAGCTCGCCAACCGCGTGCAGCACGCCCTGCGAGCCTTCACTCCGGACGACGCCAAGGCCCTGCGCGCCACCGTCTCCACCTACCCCACCTCCGACTACGACCTGGAGGCGGCCCTCACCACCCTGGGCACCGGCGAGGCCATCATCACCGTCATGAATGAGAAGGGCGCGCCCAGCCCGGTGGCCTGGACCAAGCTCTGGTCGCCCAAGTCCACCATGGGAGCGTCCGACGCCGCGGCGGTGGATGCCGCTGTTGCGGCCAGTTCGCTGCTGGCCACCTACGGGACGGCCGCGGATCGCGAGTCCGCGTTCGAGCGGCTTCAGGCCACCGGCGGGGCCGGCGGCGCCGGCTCTGCGCCCGCCGCGCCCAGCACCGGCGGTGCGGCCGCCCCGAGCGGCGAGCCAGCGGCGTCGGGCAGTGCCCCCGGCGGCCCGCTTGACCTGGACGCCGAGGCCCGGCGCATCGAGGAACAGATCCTGGGCCGGCCAGCCGCAGGGGCGCCGTCCTCCCAGGCGCCAGCCCCCAGCCCCGAGGAGCGGGAGGAGCCGCCGCTGACGCTGCCGCCCACCCGCGAGCCGGCGCGCCGCACGTCCTCCGGCCCCACCATGGGAGATCAGCTGGGCAAGGCCGCCGTCTCCGTGCTCACGACCCTGGGCAACCAGATTGTGCGGGGGATGTTTGGGACCTCGCGCAGGCGCCGCCGGCGCTGAGGCGCCGGCCAAGGAAGCGGCCCAGGCCATGAAGGTGGATCTGAAGAGGGACCTGAAGGCGCTCTACCAGCCCGGAACCGCGGACTTTGTGGAGGTGGATGTTCCGCAGGCGCGCTACCTGGCGTTTGACGGTCACGGGGATCCTAATGTCTCCGCGGAGTACGCGGCAGGGGTGCAGAGCCTCTACACGGCCGGCTACACCCTCAAGTTTGCGCTGAAGGCCCGCACCGGGGAGGACTTTGTGGTGGGCCCGCTGGAGGGGCTCTGGACCAGCGCGGACCCGGCGGACCTTGAGGCAGGCAACAAGGCCGCCTGGGACTGGACCATGTTGATCCCGCTGCCCTGGCTCGTGAGCGATGCGGACGTGGCGGCGGGCCTGGCCGCCGCGGCCGCCAAGAAGCCGCAGCTACCCCTTGACCGGGTGCGGCTGCTGCGGCTGTCCGAGGGGCGCTGCCTGCAGATCATGCACGTGGGCTCCTACGACGACGAGGCGCCCACCCTGCACCGCCTACACCACGAGCTGATGCCAGCCCGCGGGCTCACCTTCAACGGCCCGCATCACGAGATCTACCTCAGCGACCCGCGCCGGGTGGCACCGGAGCGGCTCAAGACGGTGCTGCGCCAACCGGTGCGGGAGGGCCAACCGGTGCGGGAGGGCAGCCGCTGAACTACGCGGCGTCCGGCTCCGGGTCGTCCTTGCGCGGCAGGCGCACGCGCTGGCGCATACTGCCGCCGTACTGGCGCAGCCGCGTGCCCAGCTCGCCGCGGTGGTGGCGGGACCAATAGAAGATGCCCCAGACGGCCACCAGCACGGTGAGGACGCCGGCCACGGTCAGGGAGGCGCGGGCGCCGTAGTGCTCCGCGATCCAGCCCATGAGGGGCGCCCCGAGCGGCGTTCCACCCTGCAGCACCATCATGTAGAGCGCCATGACGCGGCCGCGGAAGGCCGGGTCAACGCTCATCTGCACCGTCACGTTGGCGGAGTTCAGGAAGGTGATGGAGGCCAGGCCGGTGGGGACCAGGAGGGCCGCAAAGACCCAGAAGGAGGGGGCCCAGGCGGCAGCGATCATGAAGGCGCCGGCCAGCAGCGCCCCGGCCACGGCGTACTTGACCCGGGAGCCCTGCCTGCGGGCGGCAAGCAGCGCCCCCGCCAGCGTGCCAATCGCCATGATGGTTCCCAAAATGCCGTAATCCGCCGGGCCCCGATGAAACACGGTCGTGGACATGACGGCATTGAAGATCTGGAAATTCAGCCCAAAGGTGCCCACCATAAAGGCCATCACAAAGATGAGAATCAGGGTGGGACTGGCCAGGACGTACGCGATGCCCTCGCGCACCTGCCCCTTGGCCCGCGGCGTGCGCACCCCGGTGCCAAAGAAGGTCTTCTCCTTGAGCGCGGCCAGCGCGATGAGGACGGCGACGTAGCTGGCCGCGTTGATCAGGAAGAGCCACCCGGTGCCCACGGCCGCGATCAGCAGCCCTGCCACGCCGGGACCGGCCAGGCGCGCCAGGTTAAAGCTCGTGGAGTTGAGGGAGACCGCGTTGGGGACCAGGGAGCGTGGCACCAGATCGTTGACCAGGGCCTGGCGCGGCGGGCCGTCAAAGGCGGCCACGATGCCGAGCGCCGTGGCGATGACGTAGACGTGCCACAGCTGCGCCGTGTTGGTCAGAACCAGCACACCAAGCAGCAGGGCCAGGAACATGGAGCCGGCCTGCGTGATCTTGAGCAGGCGCAGCTTGGACATGCGATCCGCGATGAGCCCGGCGTAGGGGCTGAGCAGGAGGATGGGCAAGAACTGCAGGCCCGTCACCAGGCCGGTCGCGGTGCCGGAGTGATCAGTGAGCTGCGTCAGGACCAGCCAGTCCTGGGCAATGCGCTGCATCCAGGTGCCCACATTGGAGACCAGTCCCCCCGCAAACCAGACGCGGTAATTGCGCTCCGACAGGGAGGCAAACATGCGACTCATGCGCGCCTCCCCGCTACACGGGCTCCGGTCGATGGTGAGATCGCCGGCGTGCGCATGGTCTGGCCGTCCTTTGTCAGGAGAATAGGGAGGTATCCCCCATACTGCCACTCACGCCGCGCGCTGTCAGTTCATTCCTCGCAGATCCAGGTCAAGCCGGTCCTCGCCACCCTGGCCCTGCACCACCGGAATGCCCCAATCCTGCTGGTACAGGTGGCAGGCGGCGTGATCCGGAATGGGCTGGCCCAGCTCTCCGTCGCAGGAGGCCGCGCGGGCGGAGATGTGCAGCACGCCCTCCGGGACCGCGGGGTTGAGCACCAGCGTCCGGGTGAGCCCCTGGCTGGTGCCGCCGCCGGAGAGGATCAGCTCCTCCGGGGAAGCGGAGACCTTCAACTGCGTGGGATCCCCCCAGCGCTCATCCAACTTCTGCCCTGCCGGCGCGCTGAAACGCACGGCGATGCTGTGCTCCCCCGGGGCCACCGTGGTGCTGGGGCGCTGGGACTGCGACGCCCCCTCATCCACCACCGCCACCTCGCGGGGCAACGGGATGCGCACCAACTGGTGCTGATTGGTCTCTACGACCACCAGCACCGGGTCGCCCTCGACGGAGGTATCCACCAGCACCTCGGATGGCTCAGCGAGCCCCTGCGCCAGGGTCGCGACCACGCCGGTGGCCGGGTCGTAGCGGCGCACGGCGCCGTTGTAGGTGTCCGCGATCGCCAGCGAGCCATCCGGGAGCACCGCGGTGCCCAGCGGGTGCTGCAAGCGCGCCTGGGCGGCATCGCCGTCGCGGAAGCCAAAGTCGTAGAGACCCTCGCCCACGCCGGTCTCCACCGCGGCCACCGTGCCGTCATCGGCCAGGCGCAGCACGCGCAGCGCGGAGGTCTCCGAGTCCGCCAGCCACACATCCCCCGCGCGGTCCAGGGCCAGGCCGGAGGTCTGGGCAAACATCGCCTCATGGGCCGGGCCATCCAGCAGGCCCTCCACGCCGCAGCCAGCCTCCAGCGTGACCTCACCCGTCACCGGGTCAAAACCAAAGATCTGATGCGTGCCCGCCATGGCCACAAAGGCCCGCCCGGCCTTCTCCGAATACACCACGTCCCACGGGGAGGACAGGCTGGTCTCCAGCGGAACCGAGCCCACCGCGCGAGTCCACGCGCCCGCGGTACGCGCGTTCTCGGCGTCGAGCAGCCTCTGCACCCCGTTACCGGCCACGGTGCGCACCTGACCGGAGGCCAGGTCCACGCCGCGCAGGCGGTGGTTAACCGTGTCCGCGACCAGCACGTCGTAGCCGACCTTCGCCGCGACCTCCGCGGGCAGCAGCGTGGCGCCCTGCGGCTCGTCAAACTGCGCCACCTCCGCCGGGCCGTCCACGTGCCCCTTGCCGCCGGCGCCGATCACGCGCTCCACCGTCGCGGCGTCGTTGCCCAGCACCACCAAGCGGTGGTGACCCGTGTCCAAAACCAAGAAGCCGCCGTCGGGCAGCTGGATCGCGGACCCCGGGAAACGCAGATCACCCTCCCGTGCGGGCGGGGCCACATACGGGCCGTCGCCGCGGTGCAGCGTGCCCTTGGACTCGTGCTCAGCGATGAGCTCCTCCACCAGCGAGCGCAACCCGGCCACGTGCCCCTCGCCGGAGAGGTGAGCCACGATGTAACCCTCGGGGTCCAGGACCACCAGCGTGGGCCAGGCGCGGGCCGTGTAGGCCTGCCAGGTGCCCAAATCCGGGTCATCCAGGATGGGATGGTGGATCTCGTAGCGCTCCACGGCCGCGGCCAACGCCACCGGATCCGCCTCATGCTCAAACTTGGGCGAGTGCACGCCGACCGTCACGAGGACGTCCTTGTACTCCGCTTCCAGCGGGCGCAGCTCGTCAATCACGTGCAGGCAGTTGATGCAGCAGAAGGTCCAGAAATCCAGCAGCACAATCTTGCCGCGCAGCGATGCCAGATCAAGCGATGCGTCCCCGGTATTGAGCCACCCGCGCCCGGTGAGCTCAGAGGCGCGCACGCGCACGGCGGAACGGAGGGTGGTGGGGGTCTGAGTCACTGCTGGTACCTCATCGCTGTCGGCTGACGTGTAGCTGATGCAACCATTTTAGGGCCAGCTCTTGTTCCCGGCAGGGTCCGTGACGCCGTGCGGCGGCGGCCGACTGCCTACCGCCGCGGGCCGCGCTGCGCGTTCTTCTCCGCCGCGGCCAGCTGGGCAAACATGTCGTTGTAGGCGTTGAGCTCCGCCTCGCCGGTGCGGTCCGCCTCGCGGTCGCGGCGCTTAGACTCGCGGGCGTCGGAACGGGACCAGCCAAGGGCCACGCCGAGGGCCAGCATGAGCGTGGGGATCTCTCCGATGCCCCACATGGAGCCCGCGCCCACCTTCTGGTCCTCGATGGCGGAGCCGCCCCAGTCCCGGCCCATGTTCCCAAACCAGTCCGGCTGAATGAGCACCTCTGTGGCCATGAGGCTGGTGGCGTAGAAGGCGTGGAAGACCATGGTGGCGAGGAGCATCACCAGGCGCATGGGGTAGCTGGCCCGGCGCGGCATGGGGTCAAGGCCAATCATGTTGGCCGCAAAGATGTATCCGGTGACCAGGAAGTGGAAAATCATGAGCTCGTGGCCCACGTGGTACCGCATGGCCAGGCCCATGATGTCCGTGTTGTAGAACAGGATGATGGAGCCGGCAAAGTTCACCGCGGCAAAGATCGGGTTAGTCACCAGCGACGCGAAGCGGGAGTGGACCACGGCCAGCGTCCACTCGCGCGGCCCCCGCGAGCCGTCCTGACGCGAGCCCATGGCCCGCAACCCAAGCGCGATCGGCGAGCCAACCACCAGGAAGAACGGCGCCACCATGGTCAAGGCCATGTGATCCACCATGTGCATGGAGAAGAGCACCATGCCGTACACGGCGGGGGCACCGGAGGTGATGTAGAGCAGCGCAAGCAGCCCCACGTAGAAGCTGATCAGGCGCCACACATTCCAGCGGTCCCCGCGCCTGCGCAAGCGGATAAACCAGCGGGTGTAGGCCACGGCCAGGAACACGATGACGGCGACCCAGAGCCAGTCGAGGCGCCACACGGTGAGCCACTCGCTACCGCCAAGCTCCGGGGGCAGCTCGTAGCCGGTGAGGCGGCGGGCCGGGGTCATCTCCGCCGGCGGCTCCGTGGAGACGGGCGGGGAGGTGCGCGCAAGCACGGCCGCCAGGCCCATGACCGCGGCCATGATGGCGACCTCAACGGCCACCACGCGCCACGCGGCGCGGCGCGCGCTCAACTCCCCCTCGCGCAAGCGGGGAATGATGTTGCGGCGGTGGACGAGTCCAAGCATGCCAAGGACCAGCGACAGGAAGAGCTTGAGGAGCAGGAGCGAGCCGTACGGGCTGCCCAGCTGCTCCCAGTGATTCACGCGGATCAGGGAGCTCACGATCCCGGAGCCGATCACCAGGACGATGCCCGCGGTGGCCAGGCTGGAGAAGCGGGCCAGCACGTCCGCGGCCATCACGTTGCCCTTGCCGCCGCGCACGGTGGGGGTGCGCTGGCCCAGCAGGCCGGCCACCACACCGAGGGCACCGATCCCTCCGGCCCAGGCGGCCACGCCGCCCAGGTGCAGGGCAATGCCATTCACGGCCCCCCAGTGGTCATCGCCACCGGCGGAGTGCCCCACCAGGGAGATGGGGATGATGACGCCGAGGGAGAGCGCGGTCGCCACCGCCAGCCCCGCCGGGGTGCGCAGCGCAAACGCCAGGGTCGTCACCAGGGCGGCGAGCAGCGTGACCGCCGCCCAGGCCTTGCCCTGGTCAATATTGGTGAGGTAGTCCCCCAGCGCCTTGGTGAAGGCGCTGTCGGTGCTGATCTTCAGCCCCGAACCGGTGGAGAAGGAGAAGACGGCCACGCCTGCAGCGGCCAGGGTCCACACCCCGGCGGAGGCGGCGGCCACGTTCAGCGCGCGCACAAAGGCGGGCTGAGGCGTGCCGCCGTCGGTGCTGTGTCCGCGACCCGTGGCCCGTCGCGGCGCGGTGGTGCGCGGCAAAATGGCGGTGGCAAAGATGAGGCAGCCGATGGTCAGCGTCATGCTCAGGTCGTGGATGAGGCGCACGAGCGGCGCACCCCAGCGACTCAACGTGCCGGCGTCGCTCAGCGAGACGGAGGCCGCAGAGCCCGTCAACCAGAGCGCCACCAGGGCGACCGCTAAAGCAATCGGGACCGCCGGCAGCATGAGCAGGCGCGCCAGCTTCGGTCGATCCTCGGCGCCGACGCTGATCATGCTGCGGGTCCCTTCGTTTACTGCGATGGTGCCCGCCTGTTTCGGGCGCGCTACTCCTTAGTCTACGGCGTGTAGAACTGGAGCCAAATGCTGAAACGACCAGGCCCGCCGCACCCAGAAACGGGGACGACGGGCCTGGTCGAGGCGCCTTAAAAAGGCAAGGGCCTTACTTCTTGGCGACAGCAGCCTTCAGCTTGGAGCCGGCGGTCAGCTTCACGGAGTGACCGGCCGGGATTTCGATGGTGGCACCGGTCTGCGGGTTGCGGCCCGTGCGGGCGGCGCGATCGGTGCGCTCAACGGCGAGCCAGCCCGGGATCGAGACCTTCTCGCCCTGGGAGACCTGCTCGGTGAACGTGGCGAAGAGCGCATCCAGCACGTCATTCACAACGGTCTTGGCGGCACCGGACTTGTTGGCGACCTCGGCGACGAGCTCACTGCGGTTCATAGACACGTTTTTGTCCTCCTGGATTGGGATCCACCCTTGCCAACGGGGCCAAGGGTTCGCCCCGCTGACCGGGGCGTTCCGAACGAAACTAACAGCTTCCGGGCCCTGAGCGAGTGCCGATCGGCGTGTTTTCAGGGATTTTTCCGCTAGGAGCGTCACTTCAGTCACATCAGTCACTTCTGCCCCATCCGTTCGGTGCCGGGTAGCGTTAGTCACCTTCTGAGCGGAAGGACCGGCATGAGCACCCACGATGGCCCGGAGGATCCCCGAATCCGTGCGGCGCGGTACCAAGATGGGCTCGATGTTGAGGCCCTGGCGGCGCTGGCCGGACGGGATTTGTCCCACGGAGTGGGACAAACGGCGCGCGAAAGGCAACAGTCGGCGGCGTCGGACAACTGTGATGCGCCTGCCGGCGATCATGCGGCGCAGGACGACCCACTCATTCCTTCCCGCCCAGGCTCCGAGGCCATGCGGCTCTCCTCCACGGTGGAGGCCGTGGCGCGGACAGCCGTGGAACGCGCCATCGCGGACGGGCACTTTGATCACCTAGCGTATGCGGGCAAGCCGCTCCCCGATCTGGCCGCATCCACGGACCCGGACTGGTGGACCAAGTCCCTCATGCGCCGCGAGGAGGTCCACGCGACGGAGGGTTTGGGACCGGAGGCGCTGCTGCTGCGCGTGGTGGACGCCGGGCTCAACGACGAGCTGGACGCCCTGGGCCGCGAGACCGAGGTCCGCGAGACGCTGGCGAACTTCAACCGCCGGGTCATCGAGGCCAGACGCCAACTCCTCGGCGGGCCTCCCGTCATTACGCCCACCCGCGAGGTGGAGTCCGAGGTGCTCGCGTGGCGCGAGCGGGCGCGGGAGCGGGATCGTCGCGCTGCTGTGCTGGAACGGGAGCTTGAGTCGGCACGGGGTTCCACTGAGCCAGGGCGTGACGGCAAGTCTGACCCGCGTGACCCGCGTGGCCCGCGCGGGTGGCTCCGGCGCTTGCGGTCTGCGAAGTGAGACACCGCCGCCAGACGCCGGCTCCCCGGACGCCACCTCCAGGCGTCGCCGCCAGGCGTGACTGACCTGGGGGCTCCCGACGATGCCGGGCTTGAGCTGAACCCATAGGGCCGCGACCCGGTTGCAGCAACCCAGTTGTAGCTACCCAGCTATGTCTACCCAGTTGCAGGGACCCAGTTGCAGGGACCCAGTTGCAGCGACCCGCTTGCCGAGACATCGCGGACGCAGACACGTAGTAATCCCTTTCTTTCTCTCCCGTCGCGCTTTCCAGCTCGCGACACGACCGTTCCCGCACCCCCCCACCACTGGACATCGGCCCTCACCCCGCTTGGCTCGCCCGTCCCCCACAGGGGGCGATTGGCGGCCGCCTGTGAGGGACGGGGCCTGTGGATAAACCCTGTTTCTATGGGTTTGAAATATTCTTTGGTGGATCTGGGCGAAAACGGTTCAAAAGCGGAGCAAAGTGTCAGGGGGTCACGAGACGCTTGAGGTGTTCAAGGGGGAACACCAGTCGCCTGGGGAGGTGAGCGGTCGTGGATCAGAAGCATGGTCAGTCAGGGTCGGGGGCTGCCGCCGGGGCCCTGGCAGGTGTGGTCGGAGTGTTGCGGGGCACGGTGTTGCCTGACTCGGCGCGGTGGGTTGAGGAAGCTACTGATGCTGAGGTGGTGGCCGTGCTGGGCGAGCTGGCTCAGCTTTCGGTAGTGATGGATGCTTTGAGGGTTCGTGCCGCTGCTGCGGTGGTGTCGCGGTCTGAGGGTTTGAACGGTGGTGCGGGCAGGGCAGGTCCGGACTCGTTGGCGCACCGGGTGGGTGCGCGCGGGTCTAAGGCGTTGTTGATGCAGCTCTTTGGTGTCCCTGCCCCAACGGCTCAGGGGTGGATCTGTGTGGCCGGAGCCATCACCCCGCGCAATGGTTTCTCCGCCGGGGTGGTGGCACCGTTGCGGCCCGGGATTGCGCGGGCGGTGGACGCTGGGGAGGTGTCCGCCGAACAGGCGTTGACCATCCACCGGGAACTGCCGCAGGAGGTGCCCGATACTTCTGAGAATCCCGACGTGGTCGCGGGGATGCTGGGGTTCGCCGAGGCCGCTCTCGTGGCTCAGGCCAGTGGAGGGCGGGTACTCCCCGGGGAGGGCGAACCCGGGTTTGGGTGCGAGGCCGAGGTGGAGTTCGCCGTGGACCCTTGGGGTGGTCGACGGCTGGAGAGCGCAGCCCTGGCCCAGGTGGCTAGGGCGTGGGCGAACGCGATTGACCCCGATGGGGTGGAGCCTGACTACGAGAAGCAGGTGAAGGCTCGCTCGTTCAAGCTCAGCACGGCCCGCGGTGGCGGGTGGAGGATGACAGGGTTCGCCCCAGAACTGGAAGGTGCCGCGATCCGTGCCGTGCTGGACGCCTACACCTCACCCCGGCGCAAAGAACCAGCCCCAGACCCCGATTCAGGCTCTGACCCAGTTTCGAGCGATGCGGGGGAGGTGGAGGCGGGAGAGGACTCTCGCACTATGGATCAGAAGGCCTTTGACGCCCTGGCCTCGCTCTTCGCTTCCCATGCCAGCTCCGGGAACGCTCCCACCAACCACGGCGCCGCTCCCACGCTGCTGGTGACTGCGACCCTGCCGGCCCTTCACGCTTTCCTCAACACCGCCGCCGCCCAGCAGCCCACAGCCCAGCAGTCCGTCGCGACTCCTCGCCGGGTTCTGACCGCTGCGCCAGTGGCGACCGCCGACCGGGATTTCGGCCAACGGGCCGGGACTGACGGCCCGACGGTCGGCATGGATGTGTTTGCGGACCTTCGTTCGGCGGGCCAAGGGTGGGGCGGCCCACCGGATCGCCCGGAACCACGGCAGGAACCGCGCAATCCGTTTGAAGGGATGCGCACCCCCTTCGGGGCGCCGCCACCAGAACCACCGCCAGCACCAGCAACACCGCCACCACCACCACCGCCGCCACCCGTGCTGGTGTCGCCTCGCGGGCTGGGCGCGATGGCCGGGAAAGATCCTCAAACGCTGGTGGATGAACGGTTTGCGAGGGTGGCGCGGTCGGACGCTGCTGTGCCTGTGTCTCAGGTGATGAGCATGCTCTGTAGTGCCGATGTGCAATTCATGCTCACCGACGAGGCGGGCCTGCCACTGAAACTAGGCCGAACCAGGCGCCATTTCAGCGTTCACCAACGCCGAGCGTTGATGGTCCGTGACCGGCACTGCAAGGCACCCGGCTGCGGCGCGCCCCCAGGCTGGTGCGAGGCCCACCACGTGATCCCGTGGAATGAGGGCGGACCCACCGACGTGGACCACGCCGTGCTGCTGTGCAACTTCCACCACCACGAGGTGCACCTGGGCCGCCTCGTCGTGGAATCCACCACCGAGCCCGCCGCAACACCAACCGCCAGGACGGGCATGGCGGCCCGGCGCCCCTGGACCGTCGTCAACTCCTGGACCACCCGCCAACGCCAACGCCGCCGCTAGCCCACCCTTCGGCCCGCTGGCGATCCTCGGGACAGACGCCGCAAGCAGGCTGAACCTTCCGGGGAGAGCCCAAAACCGATGTGAAAGACTGACGCGCAAAGCCAGCCCTAACAACCAAGGAGTGCTCGATGACTGACATCCCAGGCCCGCAAACACCCGGCCCGCCCCCTGGCGGACTCGCCGAGGAGCGCCTCCTCACCGAAGACGTCCTGCTGCTCCTGTTCCAGCCGGCATCAGGCTCCATCGCAGGGGAAAACACGCTGTACTACGTACTGGGCGGCGCCGCTCTGGGCGACCTGGCTCTGATGGGCCGGGTGGAGGTGGCCAAGGCGACCCTCCTGAGCACCAAGGTGCAGACCGTGGGCAAGGGCGAACCCAGCGACCCCCTCCTCGACTCGGCGTGGAACTACCTAGAGAAGAAGCCGCGGGACGTGCAGACGGTGCTCGCCGCGGTGGGCCCACCCCTCCGCGCGCAGGTCATTGACCGCCTGGTGGAGCGGGGAGACCTGAACCGCAAGAAGGCCAAGATGCTGGGGATCTTCCCCTCCTCCAAGCTCAGCCTGGGAAGCGCCCGCCGGGAGGAACTCATCACCCAGGTGCGCGCCGCACTGCTGGATGGGCAGACGCCCAGCCCACGGATCGCCGCGAGCATCGCACTGCTCTCCGCCAGCGGCACCCTCCCCCAGTTCCACAAGGAGATTCCGTGGAGCGGCCAGGTGTATCACCGCGCCAAGGAGATTGAGCGTGGCGATTGGGGCGCCAGCGCCACCGCCGAAGCCGTGGCGAGGACGATGGCCGCCATCGTCTCGAATTCGCTCTTCGTTGGGTCCGTCCTGCGCAGCGAGTAGCGGGACAAACAACAACAGAGCCCGCCCCACCACAAGGTGGGACGGGCTCTGAAAGGCTTCACCGGTTCAAGAACCGAATGGGCTCACCAAGAAGACTTGGTGATGCCCGGCAGTTCGCCGTTGTGCGCCATGTTGCGGAAGCGGATACGCGAGATGCCGAACTTCTGGAACGTGCCGCGCGGGCGGCCGTCGATGGCATCGCGGTTGCGCACGCGCACCGGGGAGGCGTTGCGGGGCAGCTTCTGCAGACCCACGCGTGCTGCCTCGCGGGCATCATCAGAGGCGTTGGGGTCAACCAGCGTCTTCTTTAGTTCAGCACGACGCTCGGCGTAACGCTCCACGATGAGCTTGCGCTGCTCGTTCTTGGCAATCATTGACTTCTTCGCCATATCAGCGCTCCTCGCGGAATTCGACGTGCTTACGGGCCACCGGATCGTACTTCTTGAGCACGATGCGGTCGGGGTTGTTACGACGGTTCTTGCGGGTCACATAGGTGTAACCCGTGCCGGCCGTCGACTTCAGCTTGATGATCGGGCGAACATCCTGAGACTTTGCCATATCAGAGCTTCACACCCTTTGCCTGCAGCTCGGCGACCACGGCGTCAATGCCGCGTGCGTCGATGGTCTTGATGCCCTTGACCGACAGCGTCAGCGTGACGTTGCGGCCCAGGGACGGCACGAAGTACCGCTTCTTCTGAATGTTCGGATCGAACCGACGCTTATTGCGACGGTGCGAGTGGGAGATGCTGTGTCCGAATCCGGGCACTGCACCGGTCACCTGGCAACGTGCTGCCATGATCACTCCTCCAGTGTTGGTCAGTGTGTATTGCGGTTCCCATCAGGGATGTCGACGGCAGGGTTAACCGACGCCTACGTCACCCTTGAGTCCCGCTACCCAGTTGGGGCACCGTGCAATCAGCCACATGGAGGCACCAGGCTGGGTGAGAACCAGCCGAAGCCCTCGAACGCTTCAAACAGCGGTGATCCAGATGCCGGTCGGGTATTTTTCCCTACCCGGCGGCATCCTGTCTTCCGTGGATACGGGCCGAACGCGTCCAGAGGATTGATGCCAGGCACCAACCATGAACGCACGCGGAACGCCGTCTTATCCTAAGTCATCCAGGCCCCTGGACTCAAACCGAGTTCCCGCTACGCCTGAGGCTGCTCGTCCTGGAGGATCCAGTCCTCCGGATCGCTTGCGGCCACGATCTTGCGCCCCACCCGCGCCAGATCGGCGACATCGCGCTCATCCAGCCAGTCAAAGAAGATGGCCCTGACATCCTCCAGGTGCGCCGGGGCGATCGATTCAATCAGCGTGCGCCCCTCCGGCGTGAGTTTAACCACTGTCACGCGCGCATCCTGCGGGTCATGCGAGCGCTGCACCCAGCCACGCTCCCCCAACTTTTTCACGACGTGACTCAGACGGGACAGGGAGGAATTGGTGCGCTCAGCCAGGCGACTCATGGGCAGGGTGTCCGTCTGCGCCTCGGAGAGCATTGCCAGCACGTGGTAATCAAAAAGCGTGATCTTGGCGAGCGCCTGCATCGCAGTGTCCAACTGGGCCGGCAGCCGCGTGGTCACCGCCATCACGGCGAGCCAGGCCCGCCGCTCCTCCGGGCTCAGCCAGCGCGTCTCACTCATGGCTCCATGCTCTCACGATTGCTTTGACCTTCAAGGGAACAGGAAACGCCAAGGTGCCCGACGCCGTGTGGTGACCACACGGCGTCGGGCACCTGGGGTGCGGCTCAAGGCCCTATTGGGCCGCCAGCGCCTTGCGGCGCCGGTAGGCGAAGACCTGAGTGATGATGACGATCAGGAGCGCCAGGATGAACATGGCGGAGCCGATGACGTTGGCCTGCGCCGGGATGCCGCGGGCCGCGGAGACGTACACGAACTTGGGGAAGGTGGAGAACGTTCCCGAGTTGAAGTTCGTGATAATGAAGTCGTCAAAACTCATGGCGAAGGACAACAGCGCGGCAGCCACGATGCCCGGGAGCAGCATGGGGAAGGTGATCTTCCAGAAGCGCTGCATGGGCCCCGCGTAGAGATCTGCCGCAGCCTCCTCCAGCCGCCCGTCCAGGCCGGAGACGCGCGCCCTGACCGTGACAATCACAAAGGACATGCAGAACATGACGTGGGCAATGATCACCGTCCAGTAGCCCAGGTCCCAGCCCAGGTTGAGGAATTGCGCCAGGAGGGAGGCGCCGAGCACCACCTCGGGCGTAGCCAACGGAAGGATGATGAGCAGGTCAGCGGTGGCGCGGAATCGGAAGCGGTACCGCACCAGGCCAATGGCCACGGCAGTGCCAAGGACGGTCGCGATCAGCGTGGCGATGGCACCCACGGAGAGCGAGCTGCCCAGGGATTCGCAGGCGCCTGGCGCGCCGCACGGGTTAGCCCAGTTGTTCCAGGTGAAGCTCTTCCACTGCAGATTAGATTTGCCGCCATCATTAAAGGAGATGACAAAAATGTAGGCGATCGGCACCAGCAGGTAGACGAAGGCGAGCCCGCCGACGACGGGAATGAACCACTTCCCGAGTTTGGTCTTGTACATGGGTCCGCTCCTTCCTAGAACAGGTCTTTGGTGCCGAAGCGGCGGATGTAGATGAGCACCAGAATCAGGATGCAGATCATGAGGATGACGCTCAGCGCCGCCGCCCCCGGGTAGTCGATCACCTTGAAGAAGCGGGAATCGATGACCTGCCCAATCATGGAGGTATCGCGGTTGTTGCCCAGGATCGCGGCGTTGACGTAGTCGCCGGCCGCCGGGATGAAGGTCAGCAGCGTGCCGGCAAAAACACCCGGCATGGCCTGCGGCAGCGTGACCTTGGCGAAGGTGCGCACCGGGGAGGCGTACAGGTCCCCCGCCGCCTCAAGCAGGCGTACGTCCAGCCGCTCAAGGCTCGCGTAGATGGGCAGCATCATGAACGGCAAGAAGTTGTACGTGAGGCCGCAAATCACGGCGAAGGGGGTGGCGGTGAGTGAGGCGTCCTGCGGCAGGATCGCCACGGCCTTCAGGGTCTGGGCGATGAACCCCTCGTCCGCCAAGATCTGTTTCCAGGCCTGCGTGCGCAGGATGAAGCTGGAGAAGAACGGTGCCACCAGCAACACCAGCAGCACGCCCTTGAGCAGCGGCTTGCCGCGCAGGCGCACGGCCACCAGGTAGGCCATGGGGAAGGCGATGATCAGCGCGGCGATGGTCGCGATGAGCGCAAAAACAAACGAGCGCACCAGCACGGGCCAGTAGTGGCCCAACATGTCCCCGTAGGCCGCCCAATTCCAGCCGGGCACAAACTCGCCAATCTCCGCACCCTCCGGCTTCACGAAGAGGGACATGCTCAGCAGCACCACCACGGGGGCCGCAAAGAACAGCGCCATGTAGGCCATGCCAGGCAGGATCAGATACAGGCCCATGCGGCCCTTCTTCTTCTCCACCTTGATCTCTTCCGCGCTGCGCAGATCGCGCGGCTTCTTGGGGGCCGGCCCGCGCGGCTTGTCCAGGCTCACGCTCATGACGCGTCCACCCCGGCGCTCAGGTCATCCTCGCGGTCAAGCCCAAAGGTGTACTCCGGCTCCCAGGACATGCGCACCTCATCCCCCGGCTTGGCCGGGTCCTGACCCAGGTTCTGCGTGAACGTCCCCACGGTGCCGATCCCGGGGACCTCCACCAAGTACTCGGTGCTGACGCCGGTGAAGGAGGCGTCAAGAACGGTGCCAAGGAGCTGATTGCCCGCGTGCTCAAAGCCCTGCATATGGACCTCTGCGATGCGCATCTTCTCCGGGCGCACGCCAAGCACAATCTGCCCCTCGGTCTTTACCGCGCGGGACTTGGGCAGCTCCATACGCTGGCCTGCCACGTCCACCACCACGGAGTCCCCCGCGTCCGCCACCACGGTGCCCGGCATCAGGTTGGACTTGCCAAGGAAGTTGGCCACAAACGCGGTGCGGGGCAGCTCGTAGAGCTCGCGCGGATTGCCCATCTGCTCAATGCGGCCCTGATTCATGACCGCGACCACGTCCGCCATGGTCATGGCCTCCTCCTGGTCATGCGTCACGTGGATGAAGGTCAGCCCCACCTCCATCTGGATCTTCTTGAGCTCCACCTGCATCTGGCGGCGCAGCTTCATGTCCAGGGCGCCCAACGGCTCATCCAGGAGCAAGACCCGGGGCCGGTTCACCAGCGCCCTGGCCAGCGCCACGCGCTGCTGCTGCCCGCCGGAGAGCTGGGCCGGCTTGCGATTGGCCAGGTGCGCCAGCTCCACCATCTCCAGGCCAGCCTTGGCCTGGGCCATGGCATCGCGGACCTTCTTCTGCTTCAACCCAAAGGCCACGTTGTCGATGATGCTCAGGTGCGGGAAGAGCGCGTAGGACTGGAACACCGTGTTCACGGGGCGCTTGTGGCTGGGCAGCTTGGTTACATCGTCACCGCCGATGCTGATGGTCCCGGCCGTGGGCGCCTCCAGCCCCGCGATCATGCGCAGGGTGGTGGTCTTGCCGCAGCCGGATGGCCCCAGCAGCGCGATGAATGTGCCGGAGGGGATGGTGAGATCCATCTCCTCCACGGCCGTGAAGTCCGCGAAGTGCTTGGAGATGCCGCTCAGGACCAGGTCGGCGCCGCTGCCGGGAATCGGAGCCGACGGCTGGGCCTGGTGGGTGGTGATGGTGGTCATGTCAGCTTCCATTCACTTCGTGGAACATGTTTAAGAGATCAGGCCCCGATGGCCGTCTGGAACTTGAGCGTGTAGTCGCTCTCCTCCGGCGGGGTGAGAGACCTGAAGACGTGCGCATGACTCAGGTCCTGCTCCGAGGGGAAGATGAGCGGATTGTTGACGAGCTCGGGATCCAGCTTCTCCATGGCCTCCTTGGCGCCCTTCACCGGGCAGATGTAGTTCACGTACTGGGCCACCAACGCGGCTACCTCTGGCTCGTAGTAATAATTCATGAGCTTCTCGGCGTTGCCCTTTTGCTGGGAGGCCATGGGGACCATGAGGTTATCGCTCCACAGGGTGCCGCCGGATTCCGGGACCACAAACTCCCACTGGTCCCCGTTCTCCGCATTGAGCTGGGTGATGTCCCCAGACCAGACGATGCCCGCCAGCGCATCACCGGAGATGAGGTCCTCCTTGTAGGAGTTGCCCTGCACCTTGCGGATCTGTCCGTCCTGGATCTGTTGGGTCAGGGTGTCTAGGGCGGTGTCGAACTCCTGATCCCCCCAGGTCCGGGCAATGTCCACGCCCTGATCCAGCATGATCAGCCCCATGGTGTCCCGCATTTCATCCAGGGCGGTGACGCGGCCCTTGAGCTCCGGGGCCCACAAGTCAGAGACGCTCTTGAGGCCCTTGGGGTACTTGGCCTTGTTCCAGCAGATGCCGCCGTAGCCGGTCTGCCAGGTCACCGAGTGCTTGCGCCCCAGGTCAAAGTCCACATCCTTGAGGTTCTGAAGCATGTTCTTGTCCACATTGGGCAGCTTGGAGTGATCCAGTTCCTGGACCCAGCCCTGGCGGATCAGGCGGCCGGCCATCCAGTCCGTCAGCGTGATGATGTCCCGGCCCGTGTTCAGGCCCCTGGAAAGCTGGCCCTGCACCTTGCCGTAATACGTGTCGTTGCCGTCCACGTCCTCTGAGTAGTTGACCTTGATGCCGCTGCGCTTGGTGAAGGCGGCAAGGGAGGGGTACTTCCCGTCATCATCCGCATCGAGGTAGAGAGTCCAGTTGGCCCAGTTCAGCTCCTTCTGGGACGCCGACAGGTCCTGAGCCGGGCTGAGTTTGGCGCCGGCGCCTTTGGGTTTGGTTCCGCAGGCCGCAAGGAGGGCCGCGAGCCCAAGGCCACCGGCCCCGGCCAGCACGCGGCGGCGGGAGACGGCGTTTCGGGCCAGGCGTTGGCTGGCCAGTTGAGCGGTGATCAGCTCACGCACCAGCGGGTCCCCGGGCAATTCCTGGGGCATAGCGCGGCGTCCGCTCATGGTTCCTCACTCTCCCGATACAGGTCTGGCCCCCTGAGGGATCACAGCGATCATGGCAGAGACGTGCGTCACAACTCAATAGCAATCGTCGTAAATGTTTGGAGTCAGAAATGATTCCGTTGTGAGTCACGGGTTCCGCAACTGATTGCACTGGGCTAGGCTCGGTGGTGTGCCCCATCACATCCAGTCGGGGCTGCAGGAGGTAGATCACAGATGTCCCATCCGCCCGCGCCGCACTCCGGCTCCGAGCTCGCCTTCGTGGACACCACCAATAAGGCGATCATCGAGCAGTTGCAGGAGGACGGCCGCCGCTCATACTCAGCCATTGGCAAGGCCGTTGGCCTGAGCGAGGCGGCAACACGGCAGCGGGTACAGCGTCTCATCGAGGCGCAGGTGATTCAGGTGGTGGCCGTGACCGATCCCACGCAATTGGGGTTCGCACGGCAGGCCATGATCGGGATACGCACCCGCGGCGACATGCGTGCGGCGGCGGATCTCATTGCGCAGTTCCCCGAAGTGGATTACTGCGTGGTGGTGGCTGGCCACTATGACGTCCTGGCAGAGGTCGTGGCGTCGGATGACCAAGACCTCCTACGCATCATCAACCACATTCGTAGCGTCGACCAGGTGGAATCCACCGAGACGCTGCTTTATCTCTCCCTTCGTAAACAGACCTACAACTGGGGTACAAGATGACACTGACCAACGGTTCCAACAACCTCACTCCGGCCGGCACTCCTCGCCACGAGGCGGCTCGCGATCACCTGTGGATGCACATGGCACGCCACTCCAACATCGTGAACAACAACGCCAAGATCCCCACGATTGTGCGCGGCGAGGGCCACCACATTTTTGACGACGCGGGCAAGAAGTACATTGACGGCCTGGCCGGCCTCTTTGTGGTCCAGGTGGGCCACGGCCGCAAGGAGCTGGCGGAGGCCGCTGCCAAGCAGGCGGAGAAGCTGCCCTTCATGCCGCTGTGGTCCTACGCCCACGAGCCGGCCATTGACCTGGCCGAGCGCCTGGCCAACTACGCTCCCGGTGACCTGAATCGCGTGTTCTTCACCACCGGTGGCGGTGAGGCCGTTGAGTCCGCCTTCAAGCTGGCCAAGCAGTTCTGGAAGCTGCAGGGCAAGCCGGGCAAGACCAAGGTCATCTCCCGCGCGCTGGCTTATCACGGCACCCCGCAGGGCGCCCTGGCCATCACCTCCCTTCCGGACATGAAGACCCCGTTTGAGCCGCTGGTTCCGGGCACCTTCCGCGTCCCCAATACCAACTTCTACCGAGCCCCGGAGGCCTTCTCTGAGAACGAGGAGGAGTTTGGGTACTGGGCCGCTGAGCGCATCCGCGAGCAGATCGAGTTTGAGGGCGCGGACTCCATCGCCGCCGTCTTCCTTGAGCCGGTGCAGAACTCCGGCGGCTGCTTCCCCCCTCCCCCCGGGTACTTCCAGCGCGTGCGCGAGATCTGCGACGAGAACGACGTGCTCCTGGTCTCCGACGAGGTCATCTGCGCCTTTGGCCGCGTGGGCTCCATGTTTGCCTGCCAGGACTTTGGCTATACGCCGGACATCATCACGTGCGCCAAGGGCATGACCTCCGGGTACGCACCCATCGGCGCCATGATTGCCTCCGACCGTCTCTTTGAGCCGTTCACGAAGGGCGAGACGACCTTCTACCACGGCTATACTTTTGGCGGTCATCCCGTCTCCGCTGCTGTGGCGCTGGCCAACCTGGACATCTTTGAGCGCGAGAACCTGAACCAGCGCGTGAAGGACAACGCCGCTGCGTTCAAGTCCACGCTCTCTCAGCTCCTCGACCTGCCCATCGTGGGAGACGTGCGCGGTGCCGGTTACTTCTACGGCATCGAGCTAGTCAAGGACAAGAACACCAAGGAGACCTTCAACGAGGACGAGTCCGAGCGCCTGTTGCGCGGGTTCCTCTCCACCGCCCTGTATGACGCCGGCCTGTACTGCCGCGCTGATGATCGCGGCGATCCGGTGATTCAGCTGGCACCGCCGCTGACGATTGGTCAGCCGGAGTTCACGGAGATCGAGTCCATCCTGCGCTCGGTCCTCACAGAGGCTCAGAACCACATCTGATCCATGCAACACCTGCCGGGTTCCGGTGCAGCCCTGCTGCACCGGTTCCGACCCCGGCACACCATCCGGACTCTCCCGGAGCATCGCAAAGGACGCGATAGCCATGCCCAGCGGCCACAACACTCCCGACCGCGAGCACGCCACGACCTACGACAGGGTGGAGGCAGAGATCCCCACGGGGCGTATCGACGCCTCACTCGAGGCCGTCTCTCACACCCCCTACTGGCTGGATGACCCCGGCCGCCCGGCGCCGCTCCCGGCGCTGGAGGGTGAGGTCAACACAGACCTTGCCGTGGTGGGTGGGGGCTTCGCGGGCCTGTGGACCGCACTGCGAGCCAAGGAGCGCGACCCGCACCGCGGCGTCGTGCTCCTTGAGGGCCAGCGGATCGGCTGGGCCGCCTCAGGGCGCAACGGCGGCTTCTGCGATGCGTCCCTGGTGCACGGCGAGGCCAACGGCCTCAAGCACCTGCCAGAGGAGTACCCGCTCCTGGCGCAGCTTGGCCTCAAGAACCTGGAGGAGATGGGGCAGAGCATCGCCCGCTACTCCATGGATTGCGATTGGGAACGCGTCGGAACGCTCAACGTGGCCGTCAACCCCCACGAGGTGGAGTGGATCCACGAGATGGCCCAGGGCCCCCAGGACCCGGATCTGCTGGACGCGGAGGGCGTGCGCGCCCAGATCAACTCTCCCCTCTTCCTAGCCGGGTACTGGGACCGGCCGGAGACGGCGGTGCTGAACCCGGCCAAGCTCGCCTGGGAGCTGCGCCGGGTCTGCCTTGAACTTGGCGTGCAGATTCACGAGTACTCCCAGGTCACCTCCATGGAGGAGGACAGCGAGGGCGTGGTGTTGGCGGCGGCCAATGGGCGGGTGCATGCCGCGCGCGTGGCGCTGGCGACCAATGTGTTCCCCTCGCTGATCAAACGCAACCGGCTCTTCACGGTGCCGGTGTATGACTACGCGCTGATGACGGAGCCGCTCACCCAGGAGCAGGAGGATGCGCTGGGGTGGGAGAACGGGCAGGGCCTGGCGGATCTGACCAATCGCTTCCACTACTCCCGCACCACCCGCGATGCGCAGGGGCGCCTGCGCATCCTGTGGGGCGGCTACGACGCCGTGTACCACTTTGGCCGTCAAGTGCGCCCGGAGTATGACCATCATGAGGAGACCTACCGCAAGCTCGCGGCGCACTTCCTTGGCACCTTCCCGCAGTTGGGTGAGGTCAAGTTCTCTCACGCGTGGGGCGGCGCCATCGATACCTGCAGCCGCTTCTTCTCCTTCTTTGACACCGCCTTGCACCAGAAGGTGGCCTCGGTGGCTGGCTTCACCGGGCTGGGGGTGGGCGCCACGCGCTTTGCGGCGGACGTGATGCTTGACCTGCTCTCAGGCCAGGAGACGGAGCTGACGCGCCTGAAGATGGTGCGCAAGAAGCCGTTGCCCTTCCCCCCGGAGCCGGTGGCGTGGATGGGCGTGCAACTCATGACGCGCGGCCTGATCAAGGCTGACCGGAATGAGGGCAAGCGTGGGCCGTTCCTGAAGGTGATGGACGCCGTGGGCATGGGGTTTGACTCATGAACCCCGGCAACGGCCACCTGAACGGTCAGTTGGTGGTGGACGCCAATGCCTGCCCCGTGCAGTTGGAGGCGCTGCCCCCCGAGGAGATCCTGACCGGCGCTCCCCAGGCGGGAATCGCCGAGTTGGGCACCCTGGGCGGCGCCGAATACGGCCTCTGGGAGATGAGCGTGGGGACCGCCACGGATGTGGAGGCGGACGAGGTGTTTGTGGTCACCGCTGGAGAGGGCACGGTGCTGATTGCGCCGTTCGGGGGCGCGCCGGCGCGCACCCTGCACCTGATCCCCGGGTCCATCGTGCGCCTGCACGCTGGCATGCACACCACGTGGACGGTGACGTCCGCACTGCGCAAGGTGTGGTTCGCGCCGCACACCCCTGAGATGGCCTAACCTCTGACACTGCTTAACCACAGGAGCATCACCATGACCTACAGCTTTGATCAGGGCCACCAATTCATCAACGGCGCCTGGCGCGTCGGCGGTGGCGAGGGCGGGGATCGGGTGAACCCGGCGACCGCCCAGGTGGCCGAATATGTTGACTACGCCTCGGAGCAAGACGTGAACGACGCCGTTGCGGCCGCCAAGGCGGCCTGGCCGGCGTGGGCGGCGCTCACCCCGGGCGAGCGCAGCGCGCACGTGGCCGCGCTGGCCAAGGAGTTGGACGCGCGGGCGGAGCTGCTGGCCGCGGTGGAGACGGCGCAGACCGGCAAGACCCTGCGCATGTCTGCGGAGTTTGATGTGCCGGGCACCGTGGACAATGCGGAGTTCTTTGCCGGGGCCGCGCGCCACCTGGCCGGCCTGGCCGCAGCGGACTACGTGGGCAATACCACCAGCTTTGTGCGCCGCGAGTCCATCGGCGTGGTGGGCTCCATCGCGCCGTGGAACTACCCGCTGCAGATGGCGGCGTGGAAGATCCTGCCCGCCATCGCGGCCGGGAACACCATTGTTCTGAAGCCGGCGGAGATTACCCCGGGCACCAGCCTGCTCTTTGCGGAGGCGGCCACGGCTGCCGGGTTGCCAGCCGGCGTCGTGAACGTGGTGGTGGGCCGCGGCACCCTGGTGGGCGCGCAGCTGGTGCGCCACCCGGATGTGCGGATGAGCTCCTTCACTGGCTCCACCGCGGTGGGCCGCCAGATCATGTCCATGGCCTCAGAGAAGGGCATGCGCGTGCACCTGGAGTTGGGCGGCAAGGCCCCGCTGGTGGTCTTTGCGGATGCTGACGTGGAGGCTGCGGCGCAGGGGGCCGTGGGTGGCTCCACCATCAACGCGGGCCAGGACTGCACGGCGGCCACCCGCGCCTATGTGCACTCCTCCGTGTTTGAGAAGTTCACGGCGCGCGTGGCGCAGCTGATGGACGCCATGGTGGTCGGTGACCCGCAGGATCCTGACACGGACATGGGCTCGCAGGTCTCCCAGGTGCACCGCGACAAGATCGCCGGGATGGTGGACCGTGCCCGCGAGGCCGGCGCCACGGTCCTGGCCGGCGGCACTATCCCGGAGCTGGACGGCTACTTCTACCGCCCCACCCTGATCGTCGATTGTGCGCAGGACTCGGAGATTGTGCAGGACGAGGTGTTTGGTCCAGTCCTGGTGGCGCTGCCCTTTGAAACGGAGGAGGAAGCCTACGAGTTGGCCAATGACACCCCGTACGGCCTGGCCGCCTCCGCCTGGACCCGCGACGTGAACCGCGCCATGCGCGCCTCCAGCCGCATCCAGGCCGGTTGCGTGTGGATCAACGACCACATCTCCATCCTCTCGGAGATGCCCCACGGCGGGTACAAGGACTCCGGCTTTGGCAAGGACATGAGCATGTACTCCTTCGAGGAATACACGCAGGTTAAGCACGTCCTGATCAACCAGGAGGAGGGGCCCCGCCGCGCCTGGCAGGACACCGTCTTCACCGACCGCACCGCCAAGTAGGGCCTCGCCATGCGCAACGGGGAGGTCTCCTTCTGGTTCTCCCAACTGGATCCGGAGCCGCCCCGTCCCGCCCTCGACGGGGACCTAGACGTGGACGTGGCGATCGTGGGCGCCGGCTACACAGGCCTGTGGAGCGCCTACTACCTGGCCAAGGCGGATCCCGCTCTGCGCATCGCCGTGCTGGAGGCCCATCATGTGGGCTACGGCGCCTCCGGGCGCAACGGCGGCTGGGTGGCCAACTCCATCACCGGCGGGCGTGAGGATGACGCCAAGCGGGTGGGGCGCGCCACGGTGGGCCGCTTCCAGGAGATCTTTAACGAGGCCGTGGACGAGGTGGGCCGGGTCTGCGCAGCCGAGGGCATCGACGCGCACTACGTGAAGGGCGGCGAGCTCCTGGTGGCCCGCAATCCCGCCCAGCTGGGGCGCCTGCTGGCGGAGGCCAAGCATGAGGAGTCATGGCCGGAGGATGAGGCCGTGCTGCTCAGCGCGGCGGAGACCAATCAGCGCGTCAGGGTCGCGGGAGCCCTGGGCGGCATGTACGTTCCCCACTGCGCCCGCATCCAACCCGCGCGTTTGGCACGCGGCCTGGCACACGCCGTCGAGCGCTTGGGTGTCACGATCTATGAGGGCACCACCGTGCTCTCCCTGGAGGGCCGCGCGGCGGGCCAGCCCGCCGGAGCGCTCACCGCCAGGGCAGTGACGGATCGAGGTACGGTGCGCGCGGCGCAGCTGCTGCGCTGCACCGAGGGTTTCACCGCGTCCATCAAGGGCCTCAAGCGGGACTGGCTGCCCATGAACTCCTCCATGATCGTCACCGAGCCGCTCGGGGACACGCTGTGGGAGGAGATGGGCTGGCAAGGCGCGGAGACGCTGGAGGACATGGCCCACGGCTACGTGTATCTGCAGCGCACCAAGGACGGGCGCATCGCGATCGGCGGGCGCGGCAAGCCGTACAAGTACGGTTCGGCGACGGACCTGGACGGGGATACTCCCCCGGAGACCGTAGCGGCGCTGAGCCGCCAACTGCACTCCATGTTCCCGGGCACCACTGGCGTGGGGATTGAGCACGCGTGGTCCGGCGTGCTTGGCGTGCCGCGCAATTGGAAATCCACCGTGGGCCTGGATCCTGCCACGGGGCTGGGCTGGGCCGGCGGCTACGTGGGCACCGGCGTCACGGCCACGAACGTGGCCGGGCAGACGCTTGCGGACCTGGTTTTGGGCTGGGACACTGAACGGGTCCGCATGCCGTGGGTGAACCGCACAGTGCGCAAGTGGGAGCCGGAGCCGCTGCGCTGGATCGCGGTGCATGCCATGTATGCGCTCTTCTACGGCGCGGACAGATCAGAGGACAGGCGCGGCTCGACGACGCGTTGGTGGGCTCACGCTGCCAACGCCCTGTCGGGGCGCGGGCACTAAAAAAACCACCACCCTTTTTGACGAAAGCGGGATCCCACCATGTACGCAACCCCCACCCGTCCCATGACGCAGGCCGAGCTTGATCTGATCTGCCAGGTCTGGGCAGACAACGGCAGCGATGACCCCACGGATCAGTGGCTGGAGCTGTGGGACGGCGGGGACGCCGACGAGTACCCTGAGCAGCGCGACGCCATCCTGGCGGTGGCCACCGCGGTGGGCCTGGAGACGTCCATGAAGAAGGGCGTGCTCATGGTGCAGAAGACCCAGCAGTTGCACGACGAAATCGGTCAGAAGTGGGCCTAGCCGCCGTAGCGCCTCGCGGGCCGGGCTTCTTCCACGCCGCGGTCGCCGGGGCTACCGTGGAAGCATGAGCAACCCCGAGCACCTCGAGTACGCCGTGGAGTCCGTCACCATGGATGGGCGGGCGGTGCGAACCGGCCAGTGGACGTTTGTGCAGCTGCCCGCCCACCCGGCGGCCGGCGCGCTCATTGTGCCCAACGGGGTCAGCAATAACCCCCGTTTCCGGATCCTGGCCGTGGACGGCCCGGTCTGGAGCACGGAGGACACCGGCATTCGAACCATGGAGTGGAGCGCCGATGAGGGCGCCCGCGCCGTCACCGACCTCACGGTGGACTGCTTTGCCGGGGAACTGGTGGTGCGCACCGACGGCCCCGTCACCACCGTGACCAACCGCGGGGTCGTCACGACCCTGCGCCGCGCGGCGCCCGCCGTCGTGCAGGTCTAAGACCCGCTCAGCACTCCACGATGTTGACGGTCAGCGCGCCGTTGGTGGCCAGGCCGCCGCGCGCGGTCTCCTTGTACTTCTCGCTCATGTCCTTGCCGGTCTCGCGCATCGTGATGATGACCTCGTCCAGGCTGACACGGTGGTCGCCGTCTCCCATCATGGCCATGCGTGAGGCGTTCACGGCCTTGGCGGAGGCAATGGCGTTGCGCTCGATGCAGGGGATCTGCACCAGCCCGCCGATGGGATCACAGGTCAGGCCAAGGTTGTGCTCCATGGCGATCTCCGCGGCGTTGGCCACCTGCTCCGGCGTGCCACCAAGCACCTCCGCCAGGCCGGCTGCGGCCATGGAGGACGCGGAGCCGACCTCGCCCTGACAGCCCACCTCCGCGCCGGAGATGGAGGCCTGCTTCTTATACAGATTGCCGATCGCGGCGGCGGTGAGCAGGTAGCGGCGCACCTGCTCGCGCTGCACACCCTCCTCCTTGCCGCGGCAAGCCTTGGCGTAGTGCGTGGCGTAGAAGCCCACCGCGGGGATGATGCCGGCGGCGCCGTTGGTGGGCGCGGTGACGATGCGGCCGCCCGTCGCGTTCTCCTCGTTGACGGCCAGCGCCACGAGGTTGACCCACTCCTGCCAGTACTCAAAGTCGCGGTTGGTGTCCTCCGCGAGCAGGCGGGCGTGCCATTCCGGTGCCCGACGGCGCACGTTGAGTCCCCCGGGCAGCGTTCCGGTCCTGCTCAGGGCAGATTCCTTGCAGGCCTCCATCACGTCCCAGAGGTGGTCGATGCCGGCCTCTACTTCCTCCCGCGTGCGGGAGGAGGTCTCGTTGGCCATCGCGACCTCGGAGATGCTCAGGCCATGGCGGGTGCACTGCTCCAGCAGCTCCACACCGGTGTTAAAGGGATAGGGCTCCGCAACCTCGAGGTGGCCGCCCGTCTGCGCGGCGCCCTCACCCTGACGCTCAATGAAGCCGCCGCCGATGGAGAAGTAGGTCTCGTCCGCCAGCACGGCACCGCTCGCATCCAAGGCCTGGATGCGCAGGCCATTGGTGTGGCGCGGCAGCACCGTCAGCGGGTGCTGGATCATGTCAGCGACGCGATAATCCAAGGCGACGCCCGCGTTCTCGGTCACCTGCGCGCCGAGCAGCAGCGGTTCCCCTGCGTCCCACGCCGCGTAGCGGGCCTCCGCCTGCTCCGGACCGATCTCCTCCACCTTGTACCCCTCCAAGCCAAGCAGGATGGCCGGGAAGGTACCGTGGCCGCGGCCAGTCGCGGACAGGGAGCCGTAAACGTCCACCTTGAGGCCGGCGACGCTGGGCAGGGTGGCCTCCTGTGCGAGTCGCTGGACAAAGTCCGCGCCAGCGCGAAGGGGGCCCACGGTGTGGGAGGAGCTGGGGCCAAGGCCCACGGAGAAGAGATCGAAGATGCTCAGGTACACGGGGTGCACTCCTTGCCTAACGGGGTCCGAACACCGATCGGTGCCGGGAGAAACGCCCCGAGGTGGTTGTCCCCGGGGCGTTCTGGCGATGACGGTGCGGCCGGGGCCGCGCCTCACCTGGTCAATCAGTCGACGACGTTGCCGCCGTTGGCGGAGGCGTACTCGGAGGCCGTGAGCAGCGCGCCCTCGGTCTCTACCTCCACCGTGAACAGCCAGCCGGCGTTGTACGGATCAGAGTTCAGCAGCGCCGGATCATCGATCGCGGCCTGGTTGACCTCGACGACGGTGCCGGAGACGGGCGAGTACAGATCCGATACCGACTTGGTGGACTCCACCTCACCGCAGGTGGTGCCGGCCACCAGCGCGTCGCCGACGGCGGGCAGGTCGACGTAGACCACGTCGCCCAGCGCATCGGCTGCGACCTGGGAGATGCCGACGCGGGCGGGGGTGGACTCGTCGATCCACTCGTGCTCTGCGGAATAGCGAAGGCTGGACTTAACGGCGCTCACGATGGGGCTCCTGACTTCAGGTATTGGGGGCTGGCTGAAACGGGTGGGCTCCGGGGCGGAACACCCCGTTGCTGAAAAGACTACTTCTGACGCGAGTAGAACGGCAGTGCGACAACCTCGAAGGGCTCTGCCTTGCCGCGCAGATCCGCATCAACCACGGTGCCGGGCTCGGCGTGCTCCACGTCGAGGAAGGCCATGGCGACCGGGTAGCCGAGGGTGGGCGAGGGCTGCCCTGAGGTGACCTCACCGATCACCACGCCATCCTTGGAGACGGCGTAGCCCTGGCGCGCCGCGCGGCGGCCCAGGCCCTTCAGGCCCACCAGCTTGCGGCCGGTGGTGCTGCCGTGGCCCGCGGCCTTGGCGGCCTCGAAGGCCTCCCGGCCCACAAAGCGCTCCTCCTTCTTCAAGGAGACCACGGGGCCAAGCGAGGCCTGCAGCGGGCTGATGCTCAGGCCAAGCTCGTTGCCATAGAGCGGCATGCCAGCCTCCAGGCGCAAGGAATCGCGGGCGGCCAGGCCGGCCGGGATGAGGCCGTTTTCGGTGCCCGCAGCCAGGACGGCGTCCCAGAGGGCGCCGGCCTGGGCGTTGGGCACGTACAGCTCAAAGCCGTCCTCGCCCGTGTAGCCCGTGCGGGCCAACAGGATGGAGAGGCCAGCGATGCTCACCGTGGCGGCCGCGTAGTACGGCATGTCCCGAATGGCGTCCTGGTCGCTCTCCGGGGCAAGCCCCAGCAGGAGGGCCTCCGCGGCCGGGCCCTGCACCGCGACAAGCGAGGTCTCATCAGACTCGTTGACGACCGTCACGTCGAAGCCGGCCGCGCGCTCGGTGAGTGCCTCAAACACCACGGGGGCGTTGCCCGCGTTGGGAACCACCAGGAACTCGGTCTGGTCCAGGCGGTAGGTGATCAGGTCGTCGATGATGCCGCCGTCCTGGGCCAGGATCATGGAGTACTTGGCCTTGCCGACCTTGACCAGGGCCAGGTTGCCTGCCAGCGCGGTGTTCAGGAACGCCGCGGCGTCCGGCCCGCTGACGCGCACCTCTCCCATGTGGGAGAGGTCAAAGAGGCCGGCGGCCTCGCGGACGGCCTTGTGCTCCGCCAGCTCGGAGCCGTACCGCAGGGGCATGTCCCAGCCACCAAAGTCGGTGAAGGACGCCCCGAGGGCCTCGTGCTGCGGGTGAAGTGCGGTATGACGGGAGATGGTGCTCATGTGCTGCTCCTCAGGCTCAGGTCTGGTGGTCTTGGAGTGGCGGCGCTTAGGCGCCGGCTTCCTCGAAGGCCTCGGGCGGGGGGCAGGAGCAGATCAGGTTGCGATCTCCCGCGGCCTGGTCAATGCGACCCACCGGCGGGAAGTACTTGTCCTGGCGCTTGGTGTGACCTGGGAAGGCCGCCTGCTCGCGGGTGTAGGAGCGCTCCCACCCGGAGTTGATGACCGTCGCGGCGGTGTGCGGAGCCTGACGCAACGGTGAGCCCTCCAGCGTGTGCACGCCGTCGGCCACCTCATCGATTTCCGCACGAACCGCGAGCATCGCGTTGATGAAGCGATCCAGCTCCCCCTTGTCCTCTGACTCGGTGGGCTCCACCATGAGGGTGCCGGCCACCGGGAAGGCCAGGGTGGGGGCGTGGAAGCCAAAGTCCACCAGGCGCTTGGCCACGTCCTCCGCCGTCACGCCGGTCTTGGCCGTGAGCTCGCGCAGGTCAAGGATGCACTCGTGTGCCACCAGGCCGTCCTTGCCCGTGTACAGCACGGGGAAGGCCTCGGTGAGGCGGCGGGCCACGTAGTTGGCGCCAAGCAGCGCGTTCTTGGTGGCCTCCGTCAGGCCCTCGGCGCCCATCATGGCCACGTAGGCCCAGGAGATGGGCAGCACGCCGGCGGAGCCAAAGGTCGCGGAGGCGACCGGGGCGCCCGTGCGGGAGTCCATCTCCTCAGAGGAGCGGTGGATGGAGGACCCGGGCAGGAACGGCAGCAGGTGCTCCGCCACGGCCACCGGGCCCACGCCGGGGCCGCCGCCGCCGTGCGGGATGCAGAAGGTCTTGTGCAGGTTCAGGTGGGACACGTCCCCGCCAAATTGACCCGGCTGGGCCAGGCCAACCAGGGCGTTCATGTTGGCGCCGTCGATGTAGACCTGCCCGCCGGCGGCGTGCACCTTGGCGGTCACGTCCACCACCTCCTCCTCATACACGCCGTGCGTGGAGGGGTAGGTGATCATGATCGCTGCGATGCCGTCGTGGTGAGCGGCAATCTTGGCGTCCAGGTCCGCGGTGTCGACGGTGCCGTCATCCGCGGTGGCAACCACCACCACGCGCAGGCCTGCCAGCACGGCGGAGGCCGCGTTGGTGCCGTGGGCGGAGGCGGGGATGAGGCAGACGTCGCGCTCGGTGTCGCCGTTGGCGATGTGGAAGTCGCGGATGGCCAGCAGGCCCGCGTATTCACCCTGCGAGCCGGCGTTGGGCTGCAGCGAGACGCCGGCGTACCCGGTGATCTCCGTGAGCGCGTCCTCCAGGTCCGCGATCAGCTCGCGCCAGCCCATGGTCTGCTCGGCGGGAGCAAACGGGTGGATGCCCGCAAACTCAGGCCACGTGATGGACTCCATCTCCGCGGCGGCGTTGAGCTTCATGGTGCAGGAGCCCAGCGGGATCATGGTCCGATCCAGCGCCAGGTCGCGATCGGAGAGGCGGCGCAGGTAGCGCATCATCTGCGTCTCTGAGCGCATGCTGTGGAAGATCTGGTGGGTCATGAACTCGGAGGTGCGCTCCATGCCGGCCTGGGAGCCGGTTTCAGAGCGCACGACGGCGTTCGCGGCCTGGGCGGCTGCGTCGCCTTCCGCACCGAGCACCTGGGCGATGGCGCGCACCAGCGCGTCCACGTGGGCGGCCGTGGTGGCCTCGTCAGCGGAGACGGACACCGTGTCGGCGTCGATGCCACGGATGTTGATCCCGGCGGCGTCCGCGGCGGCGACCAGCGCGGCTGCCTGACCCGGGGCGCTCAGGCGCACCGTGTCAAAGAAGGAATCGGTGAAGAGCGTGGCGCCCGCGGCCACGGCGCCGGCGGCGATGGCCTCTGCGCGGCCGTGCACGCGCTGGGCAATCGCCTTGAGGCCGCCCGGCCCGTGGTAGACCGCGTACATCGAGGCCACGACGGCCAGCAGGGCCTGAGCCGTGCAGATGTTGGAGGTGGCCTTCTCGCGGCGGATGTGCTGCTCGCGGGTCTGCAGGGAGAGGCGGTAGGCGGGCAGGCCCGTGGCGTCCTTGGAGACGCCCACCAGGCGGCCGGGCAGGTTGCGCTCCAGGCCGCTGCGCACCGCCATGTAGGCGGCGTGCGGTCCACCGAAGAAGAGCGGGACGCCAAAGCGCTGGGTATTGCCCACGGCCACGTCAGCGCCCTGCTCGCCGGGAGGCGTGATCAGGGTCAGGGAGAGGATGTCCGCGGCGACGGTGACCTGGGCCCCGCGCTCGTGGGCTTCCTTGATGAGGGCGGAGTGGTCCGCGATGCGGCCGGAATCGCCGGGCTGCTGCAGCACAATGCCGCTCAGCTCGCCCTCCGGAAGGCCCTTGGACAGGTCCGCAACCACCACCTCAAAGCCCAGGGCCTTGGCGCGGCCCTGGACCACGTTGATGGACTGCGGGTACAGGTCCGCGTCCAGCACCGTGATGGCGTTCGGCTTGGCCTTGGTCACGCGGCGCATGAGCAGCACGGCCTCTGCCACGGCGGAGGCTTCGTCCAGCAGGGAGGCGTTGGCGATGGGCAGGCCCGTCAGGTCCTCCACCATGGTCTGGAAGTTCAGGAGGGCCTCAAGGCGGCCCTGGGAGATCTCCGGCTGGTAGGGCGTGTAGGCCGTGTACCAGGCAGGATTCTCCACGACGTTGCGGCGGATCACGGCGGGCGTGAGGGTGTCGAAGAAGCCCTGCCCAATCATCTGTGCGCGCTGCACGTTGCGGCCGGCGTACTCCTTGAGGCGGGCCAGGGCCTCGTCCTCGCTGAGCGGGGCGGCCAGATCAAGCGGGCGCTTGGCGCGGATGGAGGCGGGGACGGCGGCGTCGACGAGCGCGTCGAGCGAGCTGTAGCCGAGGGCCGCGAGCATCTCCTCGCGATCATCCCCCTGGGGGCCGATGTGGCGATCGGCGAAGACGGATTCGTGGACGGTCATCGTTGCTCTCCCGGGGACTCAGTGGGGCAGTGCGATGCATCCCGGCACCGGGATACGTCCTCCCCACCCTGTATCCGGACCTGAGAGATTCCGCGCCCAACTGCGAGCGCTTGCACCGTCGGTGGGTCCGGACCGGCACGCCGGCGGACCGCTTTCCAGGGTTGCCTCTCCACAGCGGTGCGGGTGCCTGAGAGTTTCCCGGGGAGGGATTGCTCCTACGGCGCCCACCCATGCGGGGCGGGACTCTCCCGCTGCGGGTCGACAGCTTGCTCACGCGCGATCTCTGCTCGCGCGCTCACGCTGACCAGTCTACGACGAGCGGTGTCTGCTGCGCCACATTGCGGGCGGGCGCTACTCCTTGGTCGCGGAGCCCCGCTTCTGGCGGGCCCTGCGCAGCAGGTACAACGCCACCAGGTCGGCGACCAAGAGCCCGCCCGCCACCAGCAATCGCATCTCAAGCGAGAAATCGGCAAAAGTCATCGCGATAAACACGATCACCGGGGTCGTCACCAGGACGGCCATGAGTACGGCCGGGTTCGCCGGTTGTGGCTCCGAGCCCTTTGCTTCCATAGTGAGTGCTCCGATCGTGACGTTCGCTTGAGGGGACCCAGACGGAGCCTAGCGGGAAACGGTCCCGTCCGCGCCAAGGCTGATCCACTCCGGGTACTTGGCGCTGAGCCCGTCGCCGGAAGAGGTGCCCTTGAGGCGGCGCTGCACCCACGGGCCCATGTAGTCCACGGCCCACTTGCTGGTGTCCCGGGCGGACTCCACCCTGTTCATTTGTGGGCGGGTCAGCGGTTCCGGGTCCTTGCCCTCGAGTGGCTGCCCCATCACCCCCAGCACCCGGCGGCTCATCAGCTCGTGGCCGCGCTCGTTCATGTGGAGGCGGTCCACGGCCCAGTAGCCCAGGTCAGAGAATTCGCGCCAGCGCCAGTAGTCGGCCAGCTCCGCACCGGTCACGTCCGCGACCTCCCGGATGCGCTCGTTGTAGAGGGCGGTGCGGCCCACCAGGGTGCCAAAGAGCGCCGACTTGGAGGCGTCAAAGCCCGTGAAGATGATGACGCGCGCGCCCACGTCCTGCAGCCGGCGCACCGCCCCGGCGTAGCCAAGCACCAGCTGAGTGATGTCCACCTTAGGCCGCATGATGTCGTTGCCGCCGGCATAGAGAGTGACCACGGTGGGGCGCAGCTTCACCGCCGCGTCGATCTGCTCCGAGAGCACCTGCGGAATCTTCTTGCCGCGAATCGCGAGGTTGGCATAACCCCAGCCCTCGCCGCTGGCGCAGAGTTGCTCCGCTACGCGGTCCGCCCAGCCGCGCACCTCATTGGGGCGCGTGGGGTCGGGATCGCCAACGCCCTCCGTGAACGAGTCTCCAAGGGCCAGGTATCGCTGCGAAAATTCCACGGGCCCAGCCTAAACCCGGCCGGGTGGCGCAAAGTCACGCCCGGCCCGCAGTCCTATCCCAGCGGGGGCACAGGATGGCACTGAAGGGTAGAGACATGAACTTCCCCCAGCGGCTCCTCCTCGGAGTGGCATCGGTCGGCCTCGCCGCCGCAGGCGCACTTGGACTCTCCACCAGCACGCCGAGCACCACCGCCTCCTCCGTCACCCCCACCTCAAACACCGGGCTTGGCGGCTCGACGACGCTTGGCTCGGTCGGAACGCACACCGGCGTCAGCACCACGGGGAGCGGCTGGCGCGCCGTCGGCTCCGGAACGCTTCTCAGCGGGCGAACCGCGGAGATCACGGCCAGGGTGAGCGCCCGCTCCGCTGGCACATCGACACACCTCGCGGAGGCGGCGGCATGACCACGATTGGCGACGAACCACAGCTGGAGCAGCAACCCCACTCGGCCGTTCCCGGCCTGAGCGGCCAGGCTTTTGAGGTGCGCGGCGTTCGGCTCAGCGTGGACACCCCCGCGGACCCGGAGGAGGCGCTGGCGGCTGCGGAGGCCGTGCGGCGCCTCGCCAACGAGACCGCGCCGCGATGGGAGCTCACTCCCGGCACCCTGGGCTCCGCGAGCCTGCGCGCCCGGGTCCTGGACGAGGCTGGCGCCTTGTTGGACCAGCTGGGTTTGGTGCACTGGGCCCTGACGGCCGACGGCGATGTGCTGGCTTCCGGCTCGGCTCACCCCCGCCGCGCCCCGGCGGCGGATGAGGCGCTGACCCCGTTCTTTGGCACGCCGTGGCGCGCGGCCGTGGAGGATGCGGGAGGACGGCCGGTGGCTCATGTGGGGCTGGCGGGCACACCCGGCTGGCCGGCGGCCCTGGTGGTGCGCCACCGCGGCCTGGAGGATCGCTACCGCATGGTCGCCGTCCTGGCCTCCTCCGCCCAGGAAGCGGACCTGGTCGCTGATCTGCTTCTCTCCCACCGTTCCTGGGACGAGTCCTCGGAGGCCGCGGTGACGGTGCGCGGCGCAGCGGCCCTGATCGCGCGCCACGAGGGGATCATGGTCAGCGAGGCCTGGCCTCAGGCCGGGCAGCCCTGGGCGCCGCGAAGGGGCTAGCTGGCCATCTGGGACATGAGCGCCTGGCGCACCGCCACCGTGAGGCGCTGCGCCAGCGTCCCGTTGCCGCCCGGCTGGGGCACAAACGGGAGGTACGCGAAGGACACGCCCCACGCCGGATCGGCAAAGGCCAAGGACCCGTTGGCTCCGTCGTGGCCCACGGCCTGGGCGGAACCGAAGTCAAAGGCGGGGTTGGAGCGGATGAATCCCAGGCCAAAGCTCTGGGTAGAGCCGGAGGCGCAGTCCACGCCGAACACGCGCCCGCGCCCCACCTCCGCCACGGTCTGCGCGCTCAGGACCGGCTCACGCACCGCTCCGTCCACCTCCAGCCCGGTCACTGCCCCGGCGAACACCTGCGCCAAGCCGCGGGCACTGGCCACGCCGCCCACGGAGAGCGGGGCCTGTTCCCGCACCGCGCGCAGATTGGGCACCTGCAACAGGTTGTAGGTGCGCTGACCCTGCTCGTCGATGAAGCCCGCCGTGGAGTTCAGCGAGAGCCCCTGCAATCCGAACGGGTCAATGAAGGCCGGGGGCATCTGCACCTCGGGAATGGGGCGGTAGCGGTGCTCCTGCTCCTGGGGCAGGCCAAGCCAGGCGCTGGCCGCCACGGGCGCGCGCAGCTCCTCCTCGAAGATCTCTTGGGCGGTGCGCCCCGTGATGCGGCGGACCAGCTCCTCCACAAAAACGCCAAAGGTCATGGCGTGATAGGCCACGGCGGTGCCCGGCTCCCAGGCCGGAGCCATGTCTGCCAGAACCGCGGCGGCCCGCCGGGAATCGAGGTAGTCCTCGATGGCCAGGCCGCCGTGCACTCCAAGCAGTCCGGCCTGATGACTCAGGAGCTGCTCCACCGTGACCGCTTCCTTGCCCGCGGCGGCAAACTCCGGCCACAGGGAGGCCACCGTGGCGCGCGGGTCCAGCTGCCCACGCTGGACCAGCAGGGCGATCACCAACGAACCCAGCCCCTTGGAGATGGAGAAGATGCCGGTCATGTCCTCCGTGCCGAGCCCCTCACCTACGGCCAGGTCCACCACGGGCACCCCGCCCACCATGACGCTTAGTTGAGCGCGCTGGTGCGGATCCTGCTCCGCCGCCTGGGTCAGGAGGGCGGCGACGCCCTCGAATCCGGGGGCAATCAGGCCTTGCTGCATGAAGTGAATCCTCTCGAAATGAAGATGAAGCGGGCAGTGCAGGCGTCAGGAGCGGCGGCTAGGCCAGCACGGTCTCCTGGCGGAAGAAGCAACGCCAGCGCCCGTGTTCTAGGCGCCACCAGGAGGTGATGACGGAGCCCTGCGCGCCGCGATACACCCGGTATGCGAGCTGGACTAGCTCCGGCGTGGTGGCATCCTCGGCCAGCCGTTCCACCCCGTCCACGGCCGGGCGTGCGGCCTCCGCGGCGCTCAAGGAGTCGCGATCCAGCAACGTCCCGTTGGCCCCCACGGCCCGGAAGGCCGGCGAGAGCAGGAAGCGCAGCGTCTCGGGATCGGAGCGTTCCACGGCGTCCATCACCTCTGCCTCGAGGGTCAGGGCAATCTGCGCCGGGTCCGCGAGCGACCCCGTCCCCTGGTCCAGGCCCTCCAAAGTGGCGCTGTCAGCGGGAGCCGACCCAGCGGCGTCGGGCGCTGACGGTGCCGGCACCTCACCGTCCGCCACAAAACCCGGGCCAGCGTCCGGGGCCTTGCCCGCCTGGTAGGCGGTGGCCGCGCCGCGCGCGCGGTCATCCGCGGCCTCGTTGAGGGGGTGGCCTGCATGACCCTTGACCCACTCAAAGGAGACGGTGCGGCCCACCAACGCCGCGTCAATGTCCTTGAGCAGGTCCAGGTTCAGGACGGGCTTGCCGTCCGCCTTCTTCCAGCCCTTCTTCTTCCAGCCCTTCATCCACTTGGTGACCGAGTTGATGACGTACTGCGAATCGCACAGGATCTGCAGCGGCTCCTCGGCGCGGTGCGCGGTGGAGTGCAGCAGGTCAAGCACGGCCATGAGCTCACCCATGTTGTTGGTGCCGTGCTTCCACCCGCCGGCGTGCCAGCTGGAATCGTTCATGTACCAAGCCCAGCCGGCAGGGCCCGGATTACCCAGGGCGCTGCCGTCCGCCGCCGCGATGATCGTCATGTTTCTATGCAATCACAGGAGCCCGACGCCGCGCAGTTGCGTCCTCCGCGCCGGTTCAGGCCGGGTAGAGCGGGTTATGCCCGGCGGCCACGCGCTCTGCGGCGCGCACCGGCCCCGGCGCGGTTCCCTTGCCAAAGGGATTCCCGCCCAGCCGCTCGCGCTGGTGCGGCTCCAGCCAGCCGGAGAGGTCCGGGCCAAGCGGCACAATCTGCGTGGGATTGATGTCCTCGTGGACCACGTAGTAGTGGCGCTTGATCTGCTCAAAGTCGATGGTGTCGCCAAAGCCGGGGGTCTGGAACAGGTCCCTGGCGTAGCCCCACAGCGCCGGCATCTCCTCCAGCTTGTTGCGGTTGGTCTTGAAGTGCCCGTGATAGACGGGATCAAAGCGGGCCAAGGTGGTGAAGAGGCGCACGTCCGCCTCCGTGATGCTCTCCCCCATCAGGTAGCGGCGCGTGGAGAGGCGCTCCTCCAGCCAATCCATGGCCACCCAGAGCCGCTCGTAGGCGGCGTTGTAGGCCTCCTGGGACCCAGCGAAACCGCAGCGATACACGCCGTTGTTGACCTCCGTGAAGATTCGCGTCATCACGGGCCACATGTCATCCAGCAGCTCTGCGGGCAGCAGATCCGGGGCGCCCTCGCGGTGGAACTGCCGCCACTGGGTGGAGAGGTCCAGCGTGATCTGGGGGTAATCATTGGTCACCACGGCGCCGCTTGGCACGTCCACGATGGCAGGCACGGTGATGCCACGCGGGTAGTCAGGGAAGCGCTTGAAGTAGTTCTGCTGCACGCGCTCGGTGCCAAGCACGGGGTCCACGCCGCCCGGATCCAGATCAAAGGTCCACGAGCGGGCGTCATGCGTGGGGCCGGGCAGGGCCACGGAGAGGGCATCCTCCAGGCCAAGCAAGCGGCGCACAATGAGCGTGCGGTTGGCCCACGGGCAGGCGCGGGCGGCCACGAGCCGGTACCGCCCTGCCTCCACGGGCCAGGCCGTGGCGCCGGGAGTGAGGCCAGCGCCCACGGTGCCAACCTTGGATGGGCCGGGCGCTGGCGCGGCCAGGATGGCCTCCGGATCCGCCACGATCCTGTCCTCGATGTAGTTGGTATCCCGCGCAAACTCGTCGCCGGAGTGGACGTACGCGCCCTTCGTTGAGTGCTCTGGGGAGTGCTTTTCCTGGCTCATCAATGCCTCCTGGCGTGCCCGGCTGTGATCGCCGCGGCCCGCGCGCATGGTGGGTGTCCCGCTGACGTTGTTGTCTTGAGTCTCCCGTGAGATGATTGACACGTCAACATCGAGGAGGTCGTTGTAGTGCACGTCGCAGAACAAACCGCAGTAGATCCGCTCCCCACCTTGGAGCGCTCAGATGCGTGCGCAGGAGTCACCCGCTGGCTCAGCGAAGAGGAACAACAGACCTGGCTCGCCGTGCGCGAGTTCATGTGGGGCTACCCACCCGCACTCGACCGCCAGCTCAGCCAAGACGCCGGGCTCTCCACCGGAGAGTATTCGGTGCTCTCCACGCTCTCTGAGGCGCCGGGGCGCCAGTTGCGAGCCGGGGACGCCGCGGCGGACCTTGGCTGGGAGCGCAGCCGACTCTCCCACCTGCTGCGCCGCATGGAGGCCAAGGGGTTCATCGAGCGCGTGGCCTCGCTGTGCGACAAGCGCGGGCATGACGTGCACCTGACGCAGCTGGGCTGGGAGGCCATCGAGGCCGCCGCCCCGCAGCACGTCACCTTCATCCGCGAGACCCTCTTTGACACGCTCACCGTGGAGGAACAGCGCGCGTTGGCCAGTGCCCTGCGCAAGGTGCACCAGGCCGCGAACCGGGCAAACTAACCGGGCAGGCGGGCGGGCCTGATCAGCCGGCCACCCAGGCCAGGCCGCGCTGATCCAGCCCCTCGTCCAGCTCACGCATGGCCTTGGGGCCCACGCCGTGCAGAGCCGCGACGTCCGCCCGCTTCTGCCCGCTGAGCACCGCCCAGGTGGCGAACCCGGCCTGGATCAGGGCCCTGGCGGCCGGCCGGCCAATCTCGCGCGGGAACTCCGTCAGGTCCGCCGCATGTTCCTGTTCACTCATGCGGCCGAGCCTAGACGGGCGCTCACCCCCGCGTCAGGCGGCGACCATCAGGTGAACAGCCCCTCCCCCAAGAAGCCACCCTCGCTTGCCGCGGGTGGGATCCAGAACACCGCCGAGCCCACGGGCACGGTCCACTCGTTGAGCAGATCCATCTGTGCCAGGCGGGCCTGGATGGGATGAAATTGCTTCATCGGGTCCGCCTGGAAGGAAGCGAAGAGCAGCCCCGCGCGGTCATGACCGCTGGCCCCGGGGTCCGCGTAGTTGAAACCGCGTCGATAGATGCGCTCGGCATCGTTGCCGGTCCGGGACCGACGCACGTGGGCAAAGTCCGGGATCACCGTCACCAACCCGCGCTTGGCCTCAAAGTCCGGCTCGTCGCGTTCGGCTCCGCCTGTCACGGGGCCGCCGTCCTTGAGCGTGCGTCCCATCGAGTTCTCCCGCGCCGAGCGGTCCACCTCATCCCACGTGTCCAGGTTCATGGCGATGCGCCGCAGGACCAGGGAGGTCCCGCCCTGCCCAAACGCCCCGGCACCGGTGCGCCACACCAACTGGTCAAAGTCCGGGGTTCCGGGCACAGGATTGCTGGTGCCATCCACCTGCCCAAAGAGATTGCGCATGGTGGTGCCGTCCGGCCGGGCGCCGCGGGCGTGCCGGAACCCCTCCTGCACCCAGGCCACCTCACCAAAGGGCGCGCTCTCCCGTTGAAGCACGCGGTCGGCGTGCGCCAGGGTCAGCGGGTCATCACAGGTCAGCTGCAACACCATGTCCGCCTCACCCCAACGGGCGTCGAGGCGGTCAATCTTGTAGGCGGGCAGTGGCGCAAGCCAGCGCGGAGGGGTGGCACCCACCGCGCGCACCAGGCCGCGGCCCAGTCCCAGCGTGATGGTCAGGGAAGCCGGGGCCTCCCCCAATTCCGGCTCGACGTCCGCGAGCACCTCGGTGCCCCGCATGAGCCGGGAGATATCATCACTGAGCAGGCGAAGCCAGCCCTTGATGCGCTGGGCACCCATCCCCTTCTTGACGTTGTAGGCCCGGTAGATGGCATGCGCGCCGGGCGGCGTGTGCACTCCGGCCTGGCGTCCCGCCTCAGACACGGCAATCGTCGCCGTGCCGAGGGATCCCGAGGCCACCGAGCCGCGCCCGCCGGGAACGTCCGCGGACCCCACCGGGGCCGCGCTGGGACTCGCCCCCACGGCGTCGGGCACTGCGCCGCCCGCCCCGCCGCCTTGGGAAGAAAACGCCGCCCCACCGGCCAGGCCAAAACCGGCCCCGGCGGCCGCCCCCGCGGCGGCCAAGAGGCCGCCGCGAAGGAGGGAGCGACGATCCGTGCCCCGCCGCGGAGCGTCCGCGGCGGGGTCTGCAGTGTGCTGATCGTCAGTCATGTCTGGGGCCCGCTCAGTGATCCGTGGAGGAGTCACCCGTGGGTGCGTAGCTCTCCTTGGCGCCAGAGAACGCCTTGACCGGAGCCTCCACGGTGGACGTGCTGCCATCATCCATGGTCAGGGTGACCTTGACGATATCTCCCGCCTTGAGAGTGGACTTCAGGTCCATGAGCATGACGTGATTGGCGCCGGGCTCAAAGGCGATGGAGCCGCCGGCCGGGACCGGGAAGCCACCCTCCTTCTCCTTCATGACGCTGCCGCCGTTGGGCGTGGGAACGGTGGTGTGGAGCTGGACCATGCCTGCGGAGTCGCTGGTGGCCTTGACGATGGTGCGTTCCTGGTCGCTGCTGTTTTCGATCTTGCCGAACAGGCCAGACATGTCGTTATCGCTCTCGGTGGCCTTGACCCAGGCGTCGGCGACGGAGATGGCGGGCATGTTCTGCTCGGCGGCGGCCGCCGCCGTGGTGGAGACGGACTGGCCAGAGGAGTCTGCCGGGGCAGACCCGGAGGCGCAGCCGGTCAGCGCGCCGCCCACCAGGGCAAGGCTCGCGGCGAGGGAAAGGGCGGAGATCTTCTTGTTCATGATGTTTCCTTCAGGGGTATATGGCCCGGGAGGCATGGTGCCGACTTCCGGGCGCGTGCCACTGGTGGGCGCTCAGGCGAGCGCCGCGGCTGTGGCAGGCAGTGGTGTGGGGACGTGTGTAGTCCAGTGGGGCCGGAAACTGTCCGGCGCCAGAAAGGTGCCCCCACAAGAAATGGACCCGCGGTCCATTTCCGGGGCAGGGGTGTTTTGGCGACGGGAGGTTTCGCAGTTTCGCTCGGGCACAGCGGTTCAGGCGTGCGCGAGCGCGGCGGTTCAGGCGTACGCGAGCGCGGCGGGAGGGCCGCGGTGCCGCAACGCGGCCAAGGGCAGGCCAAGCAGGTGCGGGCGCGGCAGCTCCCACGAGGGCCTGGCACGCTGTGCCCGACGCCGCGGGGCCGGGATCCGCGGCAACCGCACCCCGGCAACCAGGCGCAGATGGCACCAGTCCCAGGCCGCGGCGACGGCACGTTCGGCATGGCGGATGACCAGCACCGAGAGCACGGCAGAGAGGACGTGGGCCAGCAGCATGAGCGGCTGGGCGGACGCCGCCTCTGCGGTGCCAGCGGGAAATTCACCGGCTACGGCGGAGGCGGTGTGGGTCAGGTGCGTGGCAGCGTCGGACGCCGTGACGTCCGCCAGCGTGGGCACCACGCCGCTACCCCCATGCGGCCCGGCGTGCGCGGAGCCGCCGTGCGCCCCGGCGTGCATGCCGCCAAAGACCACGTGGTAAATGAGCTGGGCGGGGAGGAGCAGGCCGGCGAGCCGAACAAGCGAGGCCCTGCGTGAGGTAAATGGCAGCGCCATCACGGCGCCCAGGGCCCACGCCACAGCCAATAACAAGGGTTCTGGAGCGTGCCCGCCAGCCACAGAGTGGGAGAGCGCGGCCAAGCCAACGGCCACCCCGGAGGCACCCCAGGCACGGCCAAGCGGACGCAGGCGATTCTGCATCGGGGCCTCCTCCGGGGTACTTGAGCGTGGGACGCAGGGCGCGCGGCGGCTCCAGCCAACCGCACGTTCGCCCGCAATTCTACCGTCGATAGAAGTGCGGGCGAACGCGGGACGGCATCCCAGCCTGCGCCTAGTGCGCGTCCACCTCGCCGGCACCCTCGCGCTGCCGCGCTGAGAGCTCGGCAAAAGCACCGCCGCGCTCCCGCAGTTCAGGTGCGGTGCCGCGCTCAAGCACGCGACCGCCGTCGAGCACAACGATCTGCTGCGCGTCCTCCACCGTGGAGAGCCGGTGCGCAATCGTGAGCGTGGTGCGCGTGGAGGCCAGGTGGTCCAGGGCCGCCTGCACCTGCGCCTCCGTGGTGTTATCCAGCGCGCTGGTGGCCTCATCCAGGACCAGGACGCGGGGGTTGCGCAGCAGGGTCCGCGCGATGGCCAGGCGCTGCTGCTCCCCACCAGAGAAGCGATGCCCGCGCGCGCCCACCATGGTGTCCATGCCCTGCGGCAGGCCACGCACCAGGTCAGCGATCCGGGCCGCCTCAAGCACGTCCCAGAGCTGCTCGTCGTCGGCGTCAGGGGCCGCGACCAGCAGGTTCTGCCGCACCGAGGCGTGCACCAGGTAGGTCTCCTGGGAGACCACCCCAACGATGGCGGCCAGGTCGGCAAAGCGCATCTCCCGCACGTCCACGCCGTCAATCAGGACGCGGCCTGCGCTCACGTCGTTCAGGCGCGGGAGAAGGGAGGCCAGCGTGGATTTGCCGGATCCCGTGTGGCCCACGATTGCGGTGGTGGTGCCGGCGGGGATGGTCAGGTCAACGTCCGTGAGCACGTTGCGCTCGTGGCCGTCATAGGCAAAGTCCACGTGCTCAAAGCGCACCTCGCCGCGCACCGTCGCCAGGTCCATGCTGGCCGGCTGCTGCGGCTCCTTGATCTCCGGAACCAGGTCCAGCCATTCAAAGATGCGGGAGAAGAAGGCCATGGCGGTGACCCATTGCACGCCCACGCTCATGAGGCCCATGACGGGGCGGAAGAGGCCTGACTGCAGGGCGGTGAAGGCCACGACGGTGCCGATGGAGAGCCCCTCGCCGCCCACAGGGAAGCCCGCGGCCAGGTAGATCACGGCGGGGATCGCGGCAAACACGATCTGCATGGTGGCCATGCGCCAGCGCCCGGCCAACTGGGACTGCATTTCCAGGTCGGCGAGCTCCTTGCTTGCCCCGGAGAAGCGCTCTGCATCGCGTCCGGTGGAGCCCACCGTCTTGGCCAGGCGAATGCCAGAGACGGAGAGTCCCTCATCCACATAATTCTGCAGGGTCGCCATGTGCGCCTGCTGCTTCAGGGTGATGTCCCGGCGCAGCAGCGCCACCTTGCGCGCCACCCAAACGGAGGGTGGCAGCACAATCAGGGAGATGAGGGCCAGCCACGGGGAGAGCGCGATCATGGCGATGGCAGTGCCGATGGCGGTGGTGACGTTGGCGGCCACGGCGGTGGCGGAGTTGGTGACCAGGCTCTGCATGCCGTTGATGTCATTGGTCATGCGGGACTGCACTTCACCGCCGTGGGTCCTGGTGAAGAAGCCGAGGGACTGGGCTTGGAGGTGGCCAAAGAGTTTGGTGCGCAGATCATGCATCACGCCCTGGCCCACTCGCGTGGAAATCCAGGTCTGCCACACGCCGATCACGGCGGTGATGGCGGCGACGGCGATCATGGCGGCAACCAGCCAGGCCAAGAGCGAGATGTTCGCGTGCGGCAGGGCGTCGTCAATCACGCCGCGCACCAGGAACGGTTGGAAGAGGGACACCAGCGAGCTGCCCGTGATCAGCAGCACCACCAGGAGGAGGGGACCCTTGTAGGGGGTGAAGAGCCGGCCGATGCGGCGCAGGCTCACGGGGTGCAGTGTGAGCTGGGACTGGTCAGCCTTGCTGACACGAGATGGGCCGCCCATGCGGCCGCCCCCGGCATGTCCGGGGTTGTGAGGAACGGGACCGTGGGTCATCCGGAACCTCCTTCTTTGTGCGATGGGTTGGCTCGATGGTGGCCAACCTCAATAAGGAGGTTACCTCCACAAATATGCAATGTAAAGAGGTTACCTCGCAATCTTCCGATCGGGGCGGCACGTGCCTACAGTAAGAACATGACGCACGTGCCAGTTCTTCCCGCCGCCACCACAGACGCCCACCCCGGCACTGATCCCGGCACTGATCCCGGCGCCCAGCCGGAGCTCCCCGACCTGGTGCACTTTGTCTCTCACGGCCTGCGCCGCTCCTGGATGGCGGACCTCTCCCCCTTCGGGATTTCCCCGCACCAGTGGCGCGCCTTGCACACCATCGTGGCGCACGACGGCGCCCCCCAGCGCCAGCGCGACGTCGCCTCACAGCTGCGTATCGCAGCGCGCTCCGCAGCCGAGGTGATTGGCCAGCTGGAGTCAGAGGGGTGGATCACCCGCACGCCGGATCCCAGCGACAAACGCGCCGTCCTCCTCACAGCCACGGACGCCGGACGCGAGATCGAGGGGCGCGTGAGCCAGATGCGCGCCCAGCGCGGTTCGGAGTACTTCGCCACCCTCGGCGCCCAGGATCACGCGGAGCTCAAGCGCTTGCTCAGCCTGCTCGTGGAGGCCCACCCTCGCCAGGCCGCGGCGGGCCCGGCCACGGACCGGCCGGCGCCCGCCGGAGGGCAGGCGGGCACCGCCTGAGGTGGAGCAGGCGCTGCCTGAGGTGGACGGGAGCTGCCTACTCCTCGCGGCGCTTCTTGGGGCGCGTCAGCTGCAACACCACGCCAAGCAAGATGGCCAGGACCAAGAACCCGCCCACGATCCACATCATGGTGTTGGTCGGGGACTGATCCGCGGCCTGCGCGGCGGCCGGAGTCTGCGTGGCGCCGGATTTGGGCGTGCCAGCGGTGTCCGGGGACGCCTTGGCAGCGCCGGAGGAGGCCTTGGCGGAGGACGAACCGGCCCCCTTGGATGCCTTGCCCTTCTCGCCCTTGGTGACGGTGAAGGCGTAGTCGCCGTTGTCGCCAATCGGGTGACCATCGGAGGAGGTCGCGGCCCACTGCACGTCATACGTGCCTGCGGGCAGAGGGCTCAGATCGCGGGACATCTTCTCGCCCTTGACGGAGGTCTCTCCGGTGCTGACTTCCTTGCCGTCGCGATCAGTCACCACGATCTGGTTGGCCTTGCTGCCCTCCAGATTCATGAGGTCAGCGGAGAAGACCAGCGTGATCTTGCCCGGCGCCACGTCGATGATGCTGCCGGCCTTGGGGCTGCTGTCGCGGTTGATGAGCTGGTCATGCGCCTGGGCGGGGGCGGCGATGGCGAGGGGGGCCGCGAGCACGGCGAGCGCGCCGGCCAGGGCCAGCAGGGCGCGCGAGCGGAAGGGGGTGCGGCGGGTGGTGGACACTGCAGGGGCCTCCTAGGCCGGACGACGAAATCGGGCGCCAGCACGGCGTGCGCGGCACCGCCTCCATCCTACCGACGCGCGGCTGTGCGTTGGCTGGCCGGAAGGGGCGGCTGGTGCACTGCCCGGGCCGGGCGCGGCATACTGGCGGCCATGGAGTCTTCCGCGCTTGCCCCCACGCCCGTCCCCCAGATCAGCGTCCTGGCCCAGGACAATCCCGGCCCCATGACCCTGGATGGCACGCAGACCTTCGTGATCGCGACCCCGCAGGGTGCGGTCGTGGTGGACCCAGGGGATGACGACGCCGCGCACCAGGGCGCGCTCGCGGCGCTGGGCCCGGTGCGGCTCATCCTGGTGACGCACCGCCACCACGATCACACCGGCGGGCTGGCGCGGCTGCGCGCACTCACCGGCGCACCCTCTCGCGGCTTCTCCCCCGAGTTCAGTGTTGGCGCCCCGCCGCTGACTGACGCCGAGCTGATCCCCCTTGACCACGCGGCGTCGGGCGGCGGCCTGAACCTGCGCGTCCTGGCGACCCCCGGGCACACCTCGGACTCCGTGAGCCTGGTCCTGGAGCGCGCAGGCGAGGCGCTTGCGGTGCTGACCGGCGACACGATTCTGGGGCGCGGCACCACGATCATTGACCACCCGGACGGGCGCCTTGGCGATTACCTTGGCAGCCTGGAGCGCCTGCGCGCCCTGGGGCCGGTGCCCACGCTGCCGGCGCACGGCGGCTTCCCGGGACCGGTCGGCGCGTTGGCGCAGGCGTACATGGATCACCGTTTGGGGCGCTTGCGCCAGGTGCTCGACGCCGCGTGGGACCTGAGCGCGCGCGGCCAAGCGGTGGACGTGGGCGCGGTGACGGACCTGGTGTACGCCGACGTGGACGCCTCCGTGCGCACCGCGGCGGAGCACACCGTGTCCGCGCAGCTGGCCCTACTCGCAGAACGTGGAGAACTGCCAGGGTCCTGAGGTGGTGTCGGGCCGGATTCGGCGCGGCGCTGGCCGTAGGCTCGGGTGCATGGAGCAGAGCCAGAGCAACGTCCGCGATTCGCCGCACCGCACCGCCCTTGTTACGGGCGCAACGGCCGGGATTGGCGCGGAATTTGCCGCGCAACTGGCCGCACAAGGGCGCCACCTGATTCTGGTGGCCCGGGACGCGGACCGCCTGGCGGAGGTGGCCCACCAGCTGGAGTCGCGCTACGCAATCCACGCCGAGGCCCTCGTGGCGGACCTTCTCACGGAGGAGGGGCAGCTCGCCGTGGAGGCCCGCATCGCCAGCGATGTGGATCCCGTGGAGCTGCTCGTCAACAACGCCGGCTACGGGCTGGGCAAGAGCTTTGCTCAGAACGATTGGGCCACCGAGCGCGATCACTGGCGCATCCACACCGAGGTGCCGCTTCGCTTTGCCCACGCCGCCCTGACCGCCATGTTGCGTCGCGGCGGCGGGCGCATCATCAACGTGGCCTCCGTGGCGGCCTTCACCCCGCGCGGCACCTATTCCGCGGCCAAGCTGGCCATGGTCAACTTCTCCGAGTGGGCCTCACTGCACTACGCCGAGACCGACCTGGCCGTCACCGCACTCTGCCCCGGCTTCACGCGCACCGAATTCCACGAGCGCATGGGCCAGGACGTGAAGGGCTTCCCCGCGTTCGCGTGGCTCAAGGCGGAGGACGTGGTGCGCCAGGGACTGGCCGACTCCGCCGCCGGCCGTGGCGTGAGCATCCCGTCGCTGCGCTACAAGGCCGCGCGGGTGGCGAGCACGGTCCTGCCCGACCGCCTCGTGGAACGCATCGTCCGCCGCTCGTAAGGGCGAGCGCGGGTGGGTTCGGGCGCGGCGGGCGTGGCGGAGGGCTTGAGTACGGGCTCGGGCTCGGGCTCGGCGAAGCACCCTTATCGACGCCAAGCACCCTTCAAGCCCGCTTCCCCGCGATAAGCCCGCTTCACCCGCGCGGCCACGGCGGCGATCGTCGGCGGGCTCCGCGCCCAAGCACCCTTATCGACGCCAAGCACCCTTCAAGCCCGCTTCCCCGCGATAAGCCCGCTTCCCCCGCGCAGCCTCCCCCACGGATCCACGTCCCACGCACGACGCCGCCGCGACCGACCCCGCGGACCTGACCGTGCGCCGTCGGGCACCACCGCGAAAACCCCACGCGACCCGACCCACCCAAGCACCCCTATCGACGCCAAGCACCCTTCAAGCCCGCTTCCCCGCGATAAGCCCGCTTCACCCGCGCGGCCACGGCGGCGATCGACGGCGGGCTCCGTGCCCAAGCACCCTTATCGACGCCAAGCAGGGTTCAAGCCCGCTTCCCCCCGATAAGCCCGCTTCACCCGCGCGGCCACGGCGCCTCGCCTGAGCGGCTCGCCCGAGCGGCTCCCCCGCGCTCACCACGCTCCGGCCGGGGCCCGGCCTGGCGTCGGCCCCCAAGCACGACGCTGCCGGCAACCCCCCTCTAGAAGGAAGTGTGGGGCCCCAAAAACCGAAGTCTTTGGAAGCCCCACCACCCTGCCGATAACGATGTTACCTTTCGCCTCGCCGCGAGTCCATACACTGTTAGGAAAGATCCTTCTGTGGGATATCTCGACCCGTTCGCGAGCATCACACTCACCGCCAACCCCACCGCCAAACCCCCTCGCCGAGCAGCCCCCCGCACCCACCGCGCAACCACCACGCAACCACCACGCAACCCGCTCATGAGATCGACTTCACACCGTTTTGCTTCAACCTGAAGGAGTGCCTAACCTAGGTAGTTGTGATTAAGGCACCGGTTGGTCGCTTAATCACGCCAGACTTCCGCGTCCCCCAAACGAAGAGAACACGATGAAGCGTTCACTGCGAACCACCCTCGGCGCCCTCGGCGCCGCCGCCTCCCTGCTGGTCGTCACCGCGTGCGGCGGCGGATCCCAGGCAGCCAGCTCCGATGCCTCCGCCGAAAAGGTGAGCGTCGAGCACACCCAGGGCACCGCCCAGGTCGTGAAGAACCCCAAGAAGGTCTTCACCTATGACCTGGCCGCGCTGGACACCCTCGAGGCCATGGGCGTGGAGGCCCAGGGCGTTCCGGACGCGCAGTTCCCGTCCTCCCTCTCCAAGTACTCGGACGCGAAGTACACCAAGATCGGCGGCATGAAGGAGCCGGATCTGGAGAAGGTCGCAGCGGAAAAGCCGGACCTCATCATCATCTCCGGCCGCACGGCCAGTGCTTACAAGGACCTGAGCTCGGTGGCCACGACCATCGACCTGTCGGTGGATAACAAGAAGCCGCTGGAGTCCTTCGAGAAGAACGCCCGCACCCTGGGCCAGATCTTTGACAAGTCGGATGAGGTGGACACCCAGATCAAGGCGGTGGAAGCCAAGATCTCCGAGACCAAGGCCAAGGCAGAGGCCTCCTCCTCCAAGGCCCTGATCACCATGGTCTCCGGCGGCAAGCTCACCGCCTACGGCGCCGGCTCCCGCTTTGGCCTGGTGCACGACATCCTTGGTGTGAAGACCGCAGCGGACGTGAAGTCCGAGGGCTCGCACGGTGAGTCCATCTCCTTCGAGTACATCCGCGACAAGAACCCGGACATCCTCTACGTGATTGACCGCGACTCCGCCATCGGCGAGACCTCTGGCAAGTCCGCCGATTCCGTGCTGGATAACGAGCTGGTCAACCAGAGCAATGCAGCGAAGAACAAGAAGATCATCGACCTGGATTCCAACACCTGGTACCTGGTCGGCTACGGCCTGCGCTCGGTGCCGGCCATGGTGGACGAGGTCGCGAAGGGCCTCTAAGCGCCCCCAAGCGCTCAGATTCCTGGTCTCACAAGCAAGAACTCGGAACACAGAACAGTGACCACTCCGGTCCCCGTCAGAGAGCCCGCGGCCACGCCTACCAAGGCGGCCGCGGGCCCTCGGCGTTCCGCCCTCCCGTCCGCGGCCCTGATCGGCGGTGCTCTGGCCGTCCTCCTCCTGGGCTTCGTCTCCCTCTTTGTGGGCGTCTCCGACGTGCAGCCGGAGCGTTTGCTAGCTGGCGACCCGGCGGCGTGGGAAATCCTGCTGGTCTCCCGCCTGCCCCGCACCCTCGCCGCGATCCTTGCCGGCGCCGCCGTGGCCGTGGCCGGCCTGATCATGCAGCAGCTAGCCCGCAACAAGTTTGTTGACCCCGGCATGGTGGGCACCACCGAATCCGCCACGCTCGGCATCCTGGTCATGACCATGCTGGTGCCCGCGGCCCCCGTCCTGGCCAAGATGGGCGTGGCCACCCTCTTTGCGCTGGCGGGCACGGCCCTGTTCCTCGCGGTGATCAACCGCCTGCCCACCCGGGACACGCTGATGGTCCCGCTCGTGGGCATCATGCTCGGCGGCGTGATCGGCGCGGCCACCACCTTCTTTGCCTACCGCTTTGACCTGCTCCAGACCCTCAACGCCTGGATGATCGGCGACCTCTCCGGGATCCTGAAGGGCCGCTACGAGCTGCTCTGGATCGTCGCCGCCGTCATGATCCTTGGTTACTTCGCCGCCGACCGCTTCACGGTGGCCGGCCTGGGCGAGGACTTCACCACCAACCTTGGCCTGAACCACCGCGCCACGGTCCGGCTCGGCATGAGCATCGTGGCCCTGATCTCCGCGGTCACCGTCACCACGGTCGGCGCGCTCCCGTTCCTTGGCCTGGTGGTCCCAAATCTGGTCTCGCTCATGGTCGGCGATCACCTGCGCCGCTCGGTCCCCTGGACGGCGCTGTTCGGCGCCGCGATGGTCCTGGCGTGCGACATGCTTGGCCGCCTCATCCGCATGCCGTATGAGATTCCGGTGGGCATGATCATGTCCGTGGTCGGCGCCGCGATCTTCCTGGTCATGCTGATCCGTCGCAGAGGAGCCAACCGTGGCTAAGACCGCGCTCACCCCGGCTGCCAAGGCACCAGCACAGTCCCCTGCCCGACGCCGCGTGCTTGGCTCCGCTTCCCGCCTCACCTTGTTGATCTGGGGGCTGGCGATTCTCGCCGTGGCCTCGATTGTCCTGTTCCTGAGTTGGGACCTGCTGGGCAACATTTCCTTTGCGCTGCGCCTGCGCGGCACGCGCGTTGGCGCCATGATCCTGTGCGCCGTGGCGGTGGCCGTCTCCACCCTGGCGTTCCAGACGGTGACGGCGAACCGCATTCTGACGCCGTCCATCATGGGCATGGATGCCCTGTACACCTTGCTGCAGACCGTGATGGTGTTTGCCTTTGGTGCGGTGGCCTGGACCACGGCCCCGGATACCGCGCGGTTTGGCGTGGAGCTGGTCCTGATGGTCGGCTTCTCCCTGCTGCTCTACCGGGCCATGTTCACCGGCCGGGCCGGTTCGCTGCACTTGTTGTTGCTGGTGGGCATTGTGCTTGGCACGCTCTTTCGGGGCATGGCCGGGCTGATGCAAAAGCTCATGGATCCCAGCGAGTTCACCATGCTGCAGGACCTGTTTTTTGCCTCCTTCAACCGCGTTGACCCGCCGCTGCTTGGCCTGGGCGCCGTGGTGGTGGCGGCCTGCGTGGTGGTGATCTGGCGCATGCGTCACACGCTGGATGTGATGGCGCTTGGCCGCGATACCGCGGTGGGCCTTGGCGTGGATCACCGGCGCGTGGTCACCACCGTCCTGGTGGTCTGTTCGCTCCTGGTCGCCACCAGCACCGCGCTGGTGGGGCCGGTGACGTTCTTTGGCCTGTTGGTGGTCTCGCTGGCCTACCGCATGGCCGCCGGCGCGGACCACGGCCAGCTGATTGTGGTGGCATCCCTCCTGGGTGTGCTCACCCTCGTGGCCGGCCAATTTGTGGTGGAGCAGTTCGCTGGAAACTCGACCACCCTGTCCGTTGTTGTCGAGTTTGTGGGCGGCATCGTGTTCCTGATTCTGCTGTTGAGGGGTGCCCTGAAGTGATCGAGTTGAATGCCGTCACCAAGACGTACGGCGAGACCACGGTGGTGGATTCCGTCACGACCACCATCCCGGCGGGCGGGCTGACCAGCATCATTGGCCCCAACGGCGCGGGCAAGTCCACCCTCCTTGGCCTCATCTCCCGCCTGCTGCCCATGGACGGCGGGTCCGTGAGCGTGGGGGGCCTGGACGTGGCCGGCACCCCCTCCAAGACGCTGGCCCGCACCCTCTCGATCCTGCGCCAGGAGAATCAGGTCTCCCTGCGCCTGCGGGTGCGCGATCTGGTGACCTTTGGGCGCTTTCCTCACACCGGCGGGCGCCCCACCAGCGAGGATCGCGTGCATGTGGAGGCGGCCCTGGCCCACCTTGACCTCACGGAGCTGGCGGATCGCTACCTGGACGAGCTCTCTGGTGGCCAGCGCCAGCGCGCGTTCATCGCCATGGTGTTGGCCCAGGACACCGACTACATCCTGCTGGATGAGCCGCTGAACAACCTGGACATGAAGCACTCGGTGGAGATGATGCGGCTGATGCGCGGGCTGGCGGATGAGGCGGGCAAGACCGTGGTGGTGGTGCTGCACGACATCAACTTTGCCTCCAGCTACTCAGACACCATCCTGGCCATGCGCCAGGGCGCACTCACCGCCCAGGGCTCCCCGGATCAGATCATGCGCACCGAGGTGCTCAGCCAGATCTACGACCTGGAGATCCCCATTCACGAGGTGGCGGGCAAGCGGATCGGCGTGTACTTCTCCTAGCCTTGCTGTGCCCGACGCCGCTGGCGTGCCTCCCGCGGCGCGGGCGTCAGTCCCGCAGTCCTGGCGCGAAGCAGCAAGACCTCGCGTTGCACCAGCACCACGGCGCCAAGGTGGGCCAGGAGCGAGACCTGGCCAAGGTCGGGGGTGTGGAGCAGAAGGTCGCTCCCCAGGTGCAGGCCAAGGGAAACCAGCCAGAGCGTGGCGTTGAGCCAACCGCCCTGCCGCCACGCCGCGCCGTCGTGCTCCCAGAGCCGCATGCTGTACGCGCGGGCCACGCCCAGCGCGCAGCCCACGGCGAGCGAGCCTGCCAGCACCGCGACGTCGCTCAGCGGAAGCGGCGTCTTCAGGGCCAGGCGCAGCACCTGCACCAGGCCGGCGGCAAGGAAGAGGAAGGGCATCAGCGAGCGCTCGCGCACCGGGCCGGGGCGCATCTGCTTGCCCAGGATCCAGGCCAGTGCGGCCAGGGCTACAACACCGTTAAGAAGCTGATCCATGTTCATGCTTCAAGCCTGCTCCGCAACGAGCACCGGCACCCCTGACGGCTGTCATGAGGTGCCGGTGCTCGTTGTCATGCATCTGACCCTGAGGGTCTCGCGATCAGACGCCAGCCGGGATCCGGGCACCGCCCTGGGAGACGCGGCCGGCCAGCGAGGTGGCGCCGCGCACCGCGAGCACACCGCCCGCGCAGACTCCGGCCACGATCGCGACCGTGAGTGGCTGCATGATCATGGCCATGCCCACCAGCGGGAACAGCAACGCCGCAGAGGAGACAATCGCCAGCAGCAGCACAATGATGAGCGGGCGCATCAGCGCTCCCACTCGAGCCTGAGTGGAGAAGGCGGCCGGCACACCCATGGTCTCCAGGGCCCCGGTGAGTTCCTCACGATCAAGCACGGTGGCGGCCTGGGCCACCAGCGTGGTGCAGACGACACCCACAAAGGCGATCACGAGCGTGACCACCACGCCGGTCAGGACGTCCGCGGCCATCAGGGCCTCGGCAGGGGTGGCCTCGGGAGAGACCTGGCTCATCATCGCCGCACCCACGCCGCCCACCACGGCCACAAAGCCGGCCATGGCCGCGCCGGAGACCTGGCGCCAGGTGGCGGCCGGGTCATCCAGCACCGTGCGTGCGGCAAGCAGGGCCTGGGGGGTGCTGGCCCGGCGGACCCGACCGTTGCCCCACACGCGCAGCACCCACGGGCCAATGGCGTTCAGGGCCACCAGCCCACCCAGGAGCACACCAAGCACCATCACCACCATGCCTGCCGTCCCAAAGGCCTCGCCCACGGCGCCATTCATCGTCATCGCGGAGCTACCGCCCACTACCAGACCAAGGGCCACCACCACGCGCAGCCAGGAGGGAACCTTGGCCACCTGACGCGTGCGGACCCCCAAGGGGGTGACAAGCACGCGGCGCAGGCCACCCATCGCGGAGACGCCGGCCAACACCACCACGGCCAGCATGACCAGGGCCTGCAGCCACCAGGGCAGCCAGAGCTGGGCGCCAAGCGCCTCTCCGCGGAAGTGAATCAGTCCCACGAGCGGGGTCGCGGCGGCGGCAAGCACGGCGCCGCCAAGGACACCCACCAGGGCCTCCGACGCCGCGCCAAGCACCGTCACGCCGCCCACCTGCGGGCCGGTGGCTCCCACCAGCCGCAAGGTGGACAGGCGGCGATCCTGCGCCCGGGCAGAGAGCCGTGCAGCGGCGGCGCCCAGGTAGGCCAGGGGCACCACCAAGAGGATCAGGGCCAGCGTCGCCAGCATCTGATACATGGGGGCCTCCTCCCCCTGCCACTGCATGAACGCCCATCCTCCGCCCAAGGTAATGAGGAGCAGGGCGGTCACCAGGGCGTAGGCGCCGGCGCCAATCAGGGCCGCACGCTTGTCCGTGGCGCGGCGCAGCAACCAGGTCAGGCGAATCACCGTCATCGGGTGCCTCCGGCCTGCGCGGCAGCGGCCTGCGCGGCGGCGGCCTGCGTGCGGAAGAACTGGTGGCTGATGCGCCCGTCCTCCATGGTCAGGGTCCTGTCGCAGCGCGCGGCCACCGTGGCGTCGTGCGTCACGACCACCAGCGAGGCGCCACGGCCCACCGTGGAGGCCAGGAGCACATCCATCACCTCTGATGAGGTCTTGCGATCAAGGGCGCCGGTGGGCTCGTCGGCAAAGGTCACCGAGGCGCCTCCCACCTGAGCGCGGGCAATCGCCACGCGCTGCGCCTGGCCGCCGGAGAGTTCGCCGATCCGGCGCTGCTCCATTCCGGCCAGCCCCATGCGCCCCAGCCACTGCGCTGCCTCCGCCTCCGCGGCCTGGCGCGGGATGCCGAGCACCATGAGGGGAAGGGCCACGTTCTCTATCGCGGTCAGCTCCGGGATGAGCAGTCCCTGCTGGAACACGAATCCAAAGTCGGTGCGGCGCAGCTCCGAGCGGCCGCGATCCGGCATGGCCGCCACGTCCACGGGGGCGGAGCCAGCGGGGCTGTACATCACCTGGCCGGAGTCCGGACGCTCAATCCCTGCGAGGGTCAGCAGCAGAGTGGACTTGCCGGAGCCGGAGGGGCCCATGATCGCGAGCGCCTCGCCTGCCTCCACTCCCACGTCAACACCCGCGAGGGCACGCGTGGGGCCAAAGGCCTTGGTCAGGGCACGCGCGCTGATGCGGGTGGCGTGGGTCCGATGAGGGGGCGTGGGGAGGGGGGCCGGGGCCGCGAGGTTTTGCATGGTTCCACTCTCCCGTTCGGAGGGTGGCCAGCGCGTCGGCCCCGGGTCGCGAGCTGGGAGCGGCGGCCTCAGCCCCCGGGTGGACCCGCCCCTCACCCAGGCGGACCACCCGGCGCAGCCTCAGGCCGCGGGTGGCGCCGGCGGGCGGAAGGAGGGCAGCGAGCCCGGATCGCGCTCCTGCAGCTCCGCCACGACCTTCTCGCGAATGTCATTCTTGAGCGTGTACAGATCCCCGGCGTTGCGGGCGCTGATGGTGATGGTGAGCTTGATGATGCCGCCCTCCGCGCCGGTCACCTGGGTGGTGCCGGTGCGCCCGTCCCAGAGGTCGGAGGCCTCCAGGAGCTGGGTCACGCGGCGCCGGATGCGGTCCACGGGCGCGGTCCAGTTCAGGTCCATCACCACATTGCCGTTGAGCTCGCTTGAGTTGCGGGACCAGTTCTCAAAGGGCGTGGTGGTGAAGTAGGTGGAGGGCAAAATCATGTTGCGCCCGTCCGCCATCGCGACCACCACATAGGTCAGGGTGATCTCAGAGATCTTGCCCTGCTGGGTCTCCACCACCACCACGTCATCCACGCGGATGGCGTCCGTGAAGGCCACCTGCAGGCCGGCAAAGACGTTGGCAAGCACGCCCTGCACCGCCAGGCCAACCACCACAGAGACCAAGCCGGCGGAGGCCAGGATGGTGGTGCCGAGCTGCTGCACCGCGGGGATCATGAGCAGCACCGCGCCCACGCCGCAGACAATCACGATGGCGGTGACGACCCGCTTGACCAGCGTGATCTGGGTCTTCATCTTGGAGAGGCGGCGCAGATCCTGACTCTCCTCCTCGTAGTGCTCCAGCATGGAGACCTCAAAGGAAGACAGCGCCACGACGATCAGCCAGGTCACACAACCAAAGATCGCCACCTTCAGGCCGGCCGCTAGGGCAGCGGACCAGCCCTCGTCCGGGATGAGACCGGCGGTGCCGATCGCTAGGCCGAGGGCCAGCAGCACACAAAACACCGGCAGGCGCAGGCGCTTGACCTGGCGCTGCAGGCGGGCGTGACGGCGCAACACCCGATCAAGGAGGAACCACACCACCCAGGTCACCAGGGCGGCGGCGATCACGGGCAGCAAGAAGGAGAGCCACGGGCGCAGCGCCATGGGAGCCTCCGCTACCACCTCCGTCAACGGCGCCGGGGAGGGAAATGGGGTTGGTGACGGCGAGGGGGTCCCGGACGGCGAGGGAGTGCCCGACGGCGTGGGGCTGGGTGTGCCTGTCGCCATGGGCAGGTGCGTGAACAGCGCGAACATGATCCCAGGGTTCCATACCTCCCCGAGCGCGCGCCCAGTCCGCGCTGGGTGCGCGCCGCAACCCAGCGGCGTCGGGCAGTGCGCCTGGCCCTGGCTGATGGGCCGCCACGGGAGCTGCGCCGTGCGATGCAGATCACAGGGCGAGCGGGGTGTCGGCGCGTGGGCCTACCCTTGGCAGGTGAGTCAGACCCAAACGCAGTTCACCCCACCCACTAACCGTGAGTCCTGGAAGGCCATGAGCGCCCTCATCCTGGGCTTCTTCATGATCCTCATTGATACGACCATCGTGACGACGGCGCTGCCCGCCATCATGAAGGATCTGGACGCGGATCTGAACGGCGGGCTGTGGGTCACCAGCGCGTACCTGCTCACCTATGCCGTGCCGCTGCTGATCTCCGGGCGCCTGGGTGATCGCTTTGGCCCGCGCAACATGTTCCTCATTGGCCTCTCCGTCTTTACCTTGGCCTCGCTCTGGTGTGGCCTCGCGGACAGCGCCGCCATGCTCATCGCCGCCCGCGCCGTGCAGGGGCTTGGCGCCGCGCTGCTGACCCCGCAATCCATGACGCTGATTACACGCATCTTCCCGGCCGAGCGCCGCGGCGCCCCCATGGCTTTGTGGGGCGCCACCGCTGGCGTCGCCACACTGGTGGGCCCGCTGCTTGGCGGCGTCTTGGTGGACGCGTGGGGGTGGGAATGGATCTTCTTCGTCAATATTCCCGTGGGAGTGCTCTGCTTTGTGCTGGTGTGGTTGTGGGTGCCGCGCCTGCCGGTGCACTCGCACAGCTTTGATCTGCTGGGCGTGGGGCTCTCAGCGGTGGGTATCTTCCTGCTCGTCTTTGGCATTCAGCAAGGAGAGAGTCACGACTGGGGCACCATCTGGACTCCGTTCCCCTGGCTCCCCCTCACCACCCTCGAGTTCATCATCGGCGGGCTGCTCTTCCTGGTGGTGTTTGTGCTGTGGCAGGCGCGCAATAAGAAGGAGCCGCTGCTCCCGTTGCGCCTGTTCAGCAACCGCAACTTCACCCTCGCCAACGTCGCCATCACCTGCATGGGCGTGGCCGTGACCACCTTCGCCGTGCCCGTGGTGTTGTACCTGCAGACGGTGCGGGAGTTCACGCCCACGCAGGCCGCCCTGGTGCTGGCACCCATGTCCCTGATGGGCATCATCATGGCGCCGCTCACCGGCAAGATGGTGGGCCGGCGGGACCCCAAGTGGATGGCCGCGCCCGGCTTCTTTGTCTTTGGCCTTGGCATGTTCGCCATGGCCTGGTGCGTCTCCTCGCAGGCCCAGCTCTGGGCCATCCTCGTGGCCTCCGCGGTCATGGGCCTTGGCTCCGCCTTTGTGTGGCCCTCCGTCTCCTTCACCTCGAATCGCGACCTCACCCCGATGGACGCGGGCGCCGGCTCCGGCGTCTTCAACACCACCCGGCAGGTGGGCGCCGTGATTGGCTCCGCCGCGATCGCCGCGGTCATGCAGGCCACGATCGCCGCCCAGACCACCTCCGCGCTCACGGACGCCCCCGCGAACGTGAAGCAGGCCGCGCAAGCCGCGTCCGGCGGCGGACCAGAGGCCGGGGCAGGTGGCGTGGTCCCCGAGTTTTTGCACCACGCCTTTGCCACCGCCTATGGGCAGTCCCTGCTGCTCCCCGCGCTGGCCGCGCTGGCCGGCGCCGTGGCCGCCCTGTGCTTCCGGGCGCGCCCCTCCGCCGCCGCCGAGGCAGCGACCAGGGCGGATGCGTCTCGAGCCCAGGCGGCCAAGGTAGACGCCGCGCAGCCCAACGCCGCCGCCGAAGGCAGCTGAGCCCGCCATGCCAACCCCCTCCAGGCACCCCGTACCAGCGGCCGCAGTGGAGCTGCTGCTTGAACGCGGCTTTGACGCCACCAGCGTGGACGAGCTGGCGGCCGCGGCCGGAGTGAGCCGTTCCACCTTCTTTCGGCGCTACGGCTCCAAGGAGGACATGGTCTTCTCCGACCAAGAGGACCGCATCAGGGCCGCGGCGCAGGCACTGGACGGGACCTCAGGGCCCGGCGCCCTGGTCCCCGCCGCACTCGCGGTGTTTGATCACCACACCAGCAACCAGCGGCTCTCGCAGTTGCGGCACGAGCTGCTGCACCGCGTCCCCGCCCTGCGGGATCGCGAGCTGATCAGCACGCACCGCTTTGAACGGCTCTTTAGGACCTTCCTCCTGGAGGGCGGCTCCGGTCGGGACCCCCTGCCCGACGCCCGCCGTACCTCCGCGGTCGCGCTGGCGGCCGCCGTGGTGGCGGTGCACAACGACCACCTTCGCGCGTGGTTGCGCTCGCCCTCCGCCCAGGTGCGACCCCGCCTCGAGGCGGCGCTGCTTGAGTTGGTGCGCAGGCACGGCGCGGCCGGGGCGGCCGTGGCCGGGGGCGGCGCGGCCACCGTCGTGGTCGTCACAGCGGCGGACCAGTCACCCCAAGCGGTGGCCGCCGCCGTGGAACGCACGCTGCGCGAACGCGGCTGACCTGGCAGGGACCGCGGTGCGGCGCGCCCCTTCATCGACCCACTGACACTGGGTTTCTTGATTTGACACTCAGTTTCATTAGGCTGGGCTCAAGCGCGTTCTTCCGCCATCCCAGATCAGGAGCCCCCATGTCCCAGTTTGAAGCCCCCTTCCCCGCCGGAGTCACCGAGCCGGAGTACGACCTCTACGGGCGCAACACCCCCGTGGACGTTGACCCTGCACGCGTCTTCGCGGACGTCAACGACGAGGACAACGCGTACCGCCAGCGCGCCCGCGACTTTGCGCTGAACGAGGTGGCGCCGATCATCGACGACTACTGGGACCGCGCCGACTACCCGCTGCAGCTGCTCAAGCGCGTGGGTGAGCTTGACCTGCTGCGCGACGGCGTGGACATGGAGGGCTACCCCCACCAGTCGCGCATGGCGGCCGGCCTGGTCAACGCCGAGCTGGCCCGCGTGGATGGCTCCGTCAGCACCATCCTCGGTGTGCAGGGCGGCCTGGCGCTGCGCTCCATCGTGGACTGCGGCTCCCCCGAGCAGATTGAGCGTTGGGCCGGCCGCATGGCGGATGGCTCGCTCCCGGGCGCCTTTGCGCTGACCGAGCCCACCCACGGCTCCGACTCCGTGGCCCTGCAGACCACCGCCACGCGCGTGGACGGCGGCTACGTCCTCAACGGCGAAAAGAAGTGGATCGGCAACGGCTCGCTTGGCCCGGCCACCGGCATGGAGTCACTCTCCGTGGTGTGGGCACGCGACGAAGAGGGCAAGGTGCGCGGCTTTGCCGTGCCGCAGGATTCCGAGGGCTACTCAGCGGAGACCATCACAGGAAAGCTGGCCCTGCGCGCCATCTGGCAGTCCCACATCACGCTGCGCAACGTCTTTGTCCCGGACGAGAACGTGCTGCCCGGCGCCCGCTCCTTCAAGGACACCTCCGCCGTCCTCTTCTCCACCCGGCTCTCCGTGGCCTGGGGCGCTGTGGGCTCCGCGATGGGCGCCTACGAGACCTCCGTGTTGTACGCGGCCCAGCGCGAGCAGTTTGGCCGCCCGCTCGGCGCCAGCCAGATCGTCAACGAGCGCCTGGCCCGCATGCAGTCCGAGATGGTGCAGATGCAGCTCCTCGTGAAGCACATGGTGGAGCTGGAGGACCGCGGCGAGCTCACCGGCGCCCAGGCCTCGCTGGCCAAGTTCACCTGCACGCGCAGCATGCGCTCCATCGCCGCCAACGCCCGCGACCTGCTGGGCGGCAACGGCATCCTGATCAAGAACCGCGCCGCCCGCTTCTTCGCGGACACCGAGGCACTGCACACCTACGAGGGCACGGAGACGGTCCAGGCCATCCTGATTGGCCGCTCCATCACGGGGCACTCCACCTTCGCAGGCTGATGCGTGTGGCCCGGCCCAGCAGGCCGGGCCACACACCCCCTTGGTTGACCCAGATCCCCTGGGTTCACGTAGATCCGCCGTGCGGGCTAGCGCAGCGGCGGGATAGCTCGGTTCAGGAACGGCACCATCACGTCCAACACATCTGCAGCGGAGGCCAGCGTGCCCGCGTGATCGCGCCCCTCCAACCCGGCAAATCCGCCGCGTGGCAAGAGCCGTGCGCCATCCAGCGAGTCCGCATAGCGAGCCTGATCCCGACTCCCGGCGATGAGCAGCGCGGGGACCCGCACCTGGCGCACCAGCAGGTCCGGGATACCGGTGTCCCCAGACTCCGTCATCTCAAAGAGCGCGGCGAGCGCCAGCGGGTCGTTGTTGCGGAACGCGGCCTTGGTATTGGGATCCAAACCCGGCCCAAAGCCCTCCACGAAGGCATCGATGTCCCCTGCTCGCAGCGTCTCAAGGTAGCCGGGGAAGAAGATCTTGGAGATCTCCCCGTGCTGCACCCGGTGCGTGCCACCCATCGCCACAAAGGCCAGCGCCCGCTCTGGGTGGGAGGTCACCAGCTGCCAGCCGGTCCGGGCGCCCATGGAGTAGCCCACGATGCCGGCCTTCTCCACGCCCAACTCATCCATGACAGCCAGGACGTCAGAGACCATACTGTCCGGCCGGTAGGACGGCGCCGCGTGCGGTTTCTCGCTGCGCCCGTGCCCCCTGGCATCGATGCGGATGTGCGTGTACCCGGGCAGTGCCTTGAGGTAGCCAAGGCCACGCCACACCACGCGGGAGAGCGCGGAGCCGTGCAGGAAGACCAGCGGCGGGCCCTCCCCCGCTACGTCATAGGAGATTCGGGTTCCGTCCACTGGATTGAGCACATCTGGCATGCCCTTAAGCCTAGTGGGCGCCGCCCAGCAGCTAGGCCGCGGCCCCCGGCAGCTGCCCCGCGGCAACCTGGCCAATCCAGTCCTGGATCCCCAGCTCGCCATCGCTGAAGTCAAGGGTCTGCCCCACGGAGCGCTTCTCACTCAGCACGGCCGCGATGACCTCTGCCACCAGCTCGCGACTGGTGGAGGTGTCCGACGCCGCTGCTTGCGCCACCGTCGCGGCGGCGGCCGCCACGTGATGGGGCGAGGGCTCGGTGGTGAGGCCGCCAGGGCCAAGAATGGTCCAGTCCAGCTGGGTCCCGCGCAGGTACTCATCCGCGGCCACCTTGGCCTGCTGATAGGTGTAGAAGGAGTTCTCCTCCGGGACCACGTTCACGCGCCCCGCCCCGTGATAGGACACCATCACGTAGCGCCGCACCCCTGCCGCGGCCGCCGCGTCCATGGTGCGGATGGCCGCCTCGCGGTCCACCGCGACCGTGCGTTCCGGGCTGCCACCCCCGGCGCCCGCGGAGAAGACCACCGCGTCGGCGCCGTCAAACGCAGAAGCCAACGCCGCGGCGTCGGACGCTTCAATGTCCAAGACCAGCGGCTGCGCGCCGGCCTCCTTGATCTGTGCCGCATGCTCCGGGTTCCGGATGACGGAGACCACCTCATGCCCGGCGTTCGCTAGGAGGGGTGCGGCCATGAGGGCCACCTTGCCGTGTCCACCGATAATGATGATTCGCATGCCCTCCACCTTGCTCCCTTCCGCCTCCGGGTTCAAGCGCCGCCCCCGTGGCAAGATGACTGCACGCCCCGGTCATCCGCCGGGATCAACCCCACCCGGACCCCAAGGGGACATTGTGTTCTTCTCGCGCCGCAAGCTGGCGAAACAAACCGACTCGGAACGCCGCGGCGACGGCTCGGTCGGCGTCACCTCTGACAGCGACATCAACGGGCTCACCGCCCCCGCCTCCACCCGCGACCCAGAGCGGCGCAACGGCGTGGCCACGATGGGCACTCCCAAGATTCCCTTGAATCCGGGCGGCAGCCGTGTGTCCCACCTCTGGTCGGACGGACTGGGCACGCTGGGCACCCGCTCACTGCAGATCATCCTGGTGGTCCTGGTGGCCGCCGGCCTGATCTTCGCGATGACGACGCTGTCCCTGGTGGTCCTCCCGCTGCTGCTCGGCATCATCCTGTGTTGCGCACTGTGGCCGCTGGTGAAGTTCTTCCGCCGTTGGCTCTCTCCCATGGGCGCCGCGTGGACGGTGCTTTTGGGGGCCTTCCTGATCCTGGGCGGCGTGCTGACCGGCATCGTCGCCACCGTCATGGCCCAGTGGGACAACCTCTCCAGCAAGGCCCAGCAGGGCTTTGCCCAGGTCAAGGACCTGGTGCAGCACCTGCCCATCAACATTGACCAGGCCCAGATCGACGAGTGGATTCAGCAGGCCACCAAGTTCGCCACCAGCGCCCAATTTGGCCAGGGTGCGCTCTCCGGAATCTCCGCGGCCGGCAGCTTCTTCACCGGCGCCGGCCTGCTGTTTGTCATCATGTTCTTCTTCTTGAAGGACGGCGACAAGATCTGGCAGTTCTTCATGAGCTGGGTCCCCGAGCGTGTGCGCCCCACATGGCAGCGTGCAGGCGCACGGGCCTCGGGCACCTTTGGCGGCTACGCCCGCGGCACCTCCATCGTGGCCGCCGTGGACGCCCTGGGCATTGGCCTGGTCATGGTGGTGGTGGGAGTGCCGTTGGCCTTCCCGCTGGCCATCATCGTGTTCCTTGGTTCCTACATCCCCATGGTCGGCGCCACCGTGGCCGGCATCCTCTCCGTCCTCGTCACCCTGGTCACCACGGGAACGTGGCAGGCCATCGCCGTGGCGATCGGCACCATTGTGGTCCAGCAGTTGGAGGGAAACCTGCTCCAGCCCGTGGTCATGGGCAACACCTTGCACCTGCACGGTCTGGTCATCCTGGTCACGCTGACGGGCGGCACCGTGCTGGGCGGGATCGTGGGCGCACTGATCTCCGTCCCCTTGGTCGCCGCGACCTGGGCCGTGGTCAAAGTGGTGTCCGGGCGCGAGTCAGCCCTGGATGATCCGCAAGTGCGCAAGCGCCACGAAAAGGCCCAGAAGAAGGCCAGGAAACGGCTGCGCGCGGCCAAGCGCCGCGAGCGCGAGGAGGGCCGCGGGGCCCGCACGGCCTGACAAGCCAACAACGCACGACGGCGGGTCCTCACCTTCAGGTGAGGACCCGCCGTCGTGCTGTTCAGGCAGTGCTGTTCAGGCAGTGCCGTTCAGGCGGTGAGGCTCAGTGCTCGCCGCCGTCGCGCTGACCCAGCTCGCGATCCAGCGACAGCATGCCGGAGCCGTCGTTGCCGATGCGCTTGACGCGGCCGATGATCTCGGAGACCGTGGCCTCTTCCTCCACCTGCTCGTCAACGAACCAGTTCAGCAACGGCAGCGAGTCAATGTCGCCGGTCTCCAGGGAGAGGCGGTACAGATCGCGGATGGCCTCGGAGACCTTGACCTCGTGGGCCAGTGACGCCTGGAACGCCTCAAGCACGGTGGTGACGGTGACCGACTGGGCCGGGATGGCCTGGAAGACGGGGTGGGCGCCGCGGTCCGTCATGTGAGCGATGAACTTGTCGCGGTGGACCAGCTCTTCCTCAGCCTGGGCGCGGAACCATGCGGACAGACCCGGCAGGTCCTGCAGGTCCATCTCGATGGCGAGCTGGCGATAGGTGATGGCGGCTTCAAGTTCCAGAGTGACCTGGCGGTTGAAGGCCTCTTCAAGCTTTCCGGTGAGTTCCATGCGTTCAGCCTAGAACTCCTTGGCCCGCTTCGCATCCAAGGAAAGGCTGGGCTGTGCTGAGGGCAGAAACAAGCGGATACAGCGCCCATACGGCCCATGAGCAGGCAAGCCTTGCCTGCTCAAGGGCCGGGTCGCTGGCCGCCTACCAGACCAAGCGCGCCAGGGCGAGGAAAGACTCCTTTCGATGTGAACTGGCACGGACAGCCGTGGGCTGGAACACTGTCATCATGCCGAGACCTCGCCGATACGATGCAGCCGTCCGGGAGCGCTTGCTCAGTGACGCCGCCATGATTGCTGCCACTGAGGGCCCCTCCGCTCTCTCCGCGCGTCGCCTTGCGACGGAATCCGGCACCACCACCGCCGCGATCTACACCCTTTTTGGGGGGATGGACTCGCTGCGGGCCGCGCTGACGGCCCAGTCCCTGCAGGACCTGGGGCGTTCGCTGAGCACCCTGGCGCCGGAGGCGGACCCGCTCAACCAGCTCCTCAAGCTGGCACGCGCCTACCGCACCTGGGCACTGGCGCACCCGAACGAGTACCGCTCCATCTTCTCCGACGCCCTTGGCCTGGCCGTTCGCCGCGCTGGTACCGGCGCCGTGCGTACGGTCGTGGCGCCCACCGTTCCGATCTCTGCGCCGGAGGTGTTCCTGGACAGCGTGGACGAGGCCTGGCAGGCCGCCATGGCGCCGCTGAATCAGACGCTGCGAGACGGCCTGGCCTCTGGCGCCCTGCAGGGGGATCCGGAGAGCTCCGGCGCGCTCTGCACCGCCGTGTGGGCCACCCTGCACGGCACCGTGTCCCTGGAGCTTGCTGGGGTCCTGGAGCCCACGCTGGCCAGCCTGGGTAGCGAGATGGGCGCCGAGCTGTTCTTTGACGGCACCCTTGGCCGCATGGTGGCCGGCCTGGTCACCGGCGCTGCCACGGACGTTCCGCAGGCCTGAGCCCCATGCCCGCGCCCTCCCGCGTGCGCGTGGACGCCTGGCTGTGGGCTGTGCGCGTCTACAAGACCCGTTCCGAGGCCACCACGGCCTGCCGCGCCGGCCATGTGCGCCTCAATGGGGCTCCCGTGAAGGCCGCCCAGACGGTGGTGCCCGGGGACCGGTTGCGCATTCGGCGCTCCGGTGAGGAGCGCGATCTTGAGGTGTCCGGGCTCATCAACAAGCGCGTCTCCGCGCAGGTGGCCCGCACCGTTTACGTGGATCACACTCCCCCACGGGAGAAGGTCGTGATCCCGCAGGTCCCGGTCCGTGACCGCGGCGCTGGCCGCCCCACTAAGAAGGATCGGCGGGAGATGGACGCCCTGCGCTCCTCCTGGACGGAGCAGGAATAGCAGGGGAACTCGCGGCAAAGGGGTGGAACTCAGCCCGGTGCTCACGTAGGTTGAGAAACGTAGTTCCCAGTTCTTCGCCGAAGCCGGTCCGGATTCCCGGTCCTCACGCAGCAGGTAAGGACCGACTGCAACGCCCGCGATCCCGTCGGGCGGTCACAGTGCCCCCGCTCACCGGGGGCTGAGAAAGGATCAGTACCTACATGGCTTCTGGCATCGTCAAGTGGTTCAACCCGGACAAGGGCTTTGGCTTCATCGCTCCGGATGACAACTCCGAGGACCTGTTTGCACACTTCTCCGCCATCGAGAGCAGCGGCTTCCGCACCCTCGAAGAGGGACAGCGCGTTGAGTTCGAGGTGACCCAGGGCCCCAAGGGCCTGCAGGCCTCCGCGATCCGTCCGGTCTGATCGACCGCTGACGCTTCCGGCGCCGTCACCCTCACGGGTGGCGGCGCCGTCGTCATTCCTGGCACGTTCACGCCCCCCTGCCCGACGACGCGTGGTTCAGGAATACGCGCGGCGCCGGCTTGGTTGCACCGAGCGTGACTCTTTCCACTCAGCCGCCGCTTTCCGTTCTTGACCTGGCCCCGCGCCGCCCAGGCACCGATCCGGGCCAACCGTTCCGCGACGCCGTCGAGCTGGCGCAGACCGCCGAGGCCTCCGGCTACACCGGCCTCTGGTACGCCGAGCACCACAACATGGCGAGCATCGCCTCCAGCGCCACGTCCGTGCTCATGGCCCACGTGGCCGCCCACACCGAGCGCATCACCGTGGGCGCCGGCGGCGTGATGCTCTCCAACCACCCGCCCCTGCTCATCGCGGAGCAGTTTGGCACGCTGGAGGCCATGCACCCGGGCCGCGTGAACCTGGGTGTGGGGCGCGCGCCTGGCACGGACCAGGTCACCACACGCGCGCTGCGCCGCGGCCCCAACGCGGCAGAGCACTTCCCCTCCGACGTGGTGGAGTTGATGGGCTACCTGGATGATGAGAGCCGCATCCCCGGAGTCGACGCCTACCCGGGCCGCGGCTCCCACGTGCCGGTGACCATCCTTGGCTCCAGCCTCTTTGGCGCCCAGCTGGCGGCGCAGCTTGGCCTGCCGTACGCCTTTGCCTCCCACTTTGCCCCCGCCGCATTGGAGCAGGCGCTGGACGTGTACGTGCGCGAGTTCAAGCCCTCTGCCCGGCTGGAGGCACCCAAGCCCATCGTCGCCGTCGGCGTGCTGGCCACGCAGGACCCCGCAGAGGCCGTGCGCCGCTTTGATGCTGTGGGCCGCGAACGCGTGCGGGACATGCTGGGGCGCGGGCGCGCCACGCCATTCACCGAGGACGAGGTGGACCTGATCCTGGAGACCCCCGCCGGGCGCCAGGTGCTTGAGTCCATGAGTTTCAGCGCCATCGGCACCCCGGATCGCGTGGCGACCCAGCTGCGGGAAATGGCGGCCAGCGCGGGCGCCGCGGAGCTGATCACCGTGCACCACGCCCTGGATCAGGCCACCAGGCTGGACTCCGTGCGCCTCACCGCCGCCGCGTGGGCCGCGGGCGGCCTGTCCGGGGGGCTGGCCTAGCCGCGCCTTCCTGGCCCCCGCGCCGTCCCCGTCAGCGTGCCCTCCCGTCCCCGTCAGCGTGCCGAAACGGCCAGGGGGGTGACAGCGCGGGCTGGGAAGGGCAGGATCGGAACTGGGACGTGCGTCACCTTCTGCCGCACGCCGGAGAGATCAAGACGCGGAACAGGAGAAGAACATGGACGCCGACTTTGAGATCAACGACGACCTGGACCTCGACCAAGACAGCGGCCTGGTCCCCGGCTACGACCCGGACGAACCCGGGGATGCCGGCGTGCGCCGCGAGCTGGAGGACGCAGAGGAAGACGGCCGCGACAGCGCCTCAGCCGTGGGTTCCTCTGACTCCCCTGAGCTGATGGACTCGCAGGATCCGCTGCGCCGCCAGGCCACCGAGGTGGGCAATGAAATAGCGGACTTTGATAACTCGGGGATGCAGATCACCGAGCTCACCGAGGAGGACGACGGCCCCGAGTGGTGAGCCCTAGCTCGTGAGCGGCGAGGGCGCGATGAGCGGGCCTGCTGTACGGTCGGGGGACAGTTGCGAGGAGGCCTCATGGATGCACACGTGCTCGTGGAAAGCCACGCCGGGCTTGGCGTGCTGACCCTGAACCGCCCAGACAAGATCAACGCGTTGACCCCCAGCATGGTCAACACGATCGGCGCCACGCTGCGCGCCTGGCGCTACGACGCCTCCATCAGCGCCGTGGTCCTGCGGGGCGCCGGCGAGCGCGGGTTCTGCGCCGGCGGTGACCTGGCCGGCTTCCACGAGGCGCTGGAGCGCGGCGAGCACGAGGGTTTCCTCGACGTGCTGGCGAACGAGTTTGAGCTGGCCGGGCAGATCTCCACCTACGCCAAGCCCATCGTGGCGATCATGCACGGCCTCACCCTCGGCGCCGGGCTTGGCCTGGCCGGGGCCGCGCAGGTCCGTGTGGTGACGCCGGACGCGCGGCTTGGCATGCCAGAGACGCGGATCGGCTATGTGCCCGACGTCGGTGGGTCACTGCTGCTTGGACGCGCGCCTGGGCGCGTGGGTGAGCACCTGGCGGCCACGGCGGACACGGTGGGTGCCGGAGACGCAGTGGAGAACGGGCTGGCAGACTTCTGCATGGCCCAAGACGGGGCAGATGACCTGCTGGCGACGCTGCAGGACCTGGCCCGGCTGGGAGCCGGGGAGGTCGCCGTCGGGCTGGAGGTCATGCACGGCGTGGCACCTCCGCCCTCCACCTTCACCGTGACGCAGAGCCGCGCCTGGATAGATCACTGCTACGCGCCGGAGGAGCTCTCTGACATCCTTGCGGAGCTGGGCGACTCGGTCTGGCCCGCTGCCCGCGGGGCGGCGGAACGCATCCGCGGAAACTCGCCGCTGGCCGTAGCCACCGCAATTGAGGTGGTGCGCGCCGCCCGCGACGAGGACGAACTGCGCGGCTCTTTGGAGCGCGAGCACCGGGCCGCGGCCTTCCTCATGAGTCATCCGGACCTGGCCGAGGGCATCAGGGCCCGGGTGATCGACAAGGACGGGGCACCGCGGTGGAACCCCGCCGATCCAGGGGAGGTTGATGTGGAGGCCATCCGCGCCATCCTTGAACCCGAAGAGGACGAGGACTGGTAGGGCAAGCAATGCGAGGAAGGGGCGCCCGTGGCTAATTCAACGTCAGGCGACGCGGTGCTTGACCGTGCCGTGCGCGTACTGCAGGCCTTTGACGCCCACCACGCGCGCCTTTCCGTCTCCGCCCTCGCGGAGCGCGCGGCCCTGCCCAGAACCACCGCATACCGCCTGGTCTCGCAGATGACCGACCTGGGCCTACTCACGCGGCTGCCGGATGGCACCTACCGGCTTGGCTTGATGCTCTGGGAGATGGCGACGCGCTCCACCGACGCGCAGGACCTGGCCACCGCCGCGTTGCCGTTCATGGAGGACGTGAACCAGGTGGTGCGCCACTCCACGCAGCTCTCCATCCTGGACGGCGGCGAGGTCCTGATCCTGGAGCGCCTCTCCCGGCCCGGCCACGCGGTGAACCCCGCCCGCCGCGCCGCTCGCATGCCCGTACACCTGACCTCCATGGGGATGGTGCTGCTGGCCCACGCCGCCGCCGCGGACCTGGAGGCCTACCTGGCCAGGCACCGCGAGACCGTCACCGCAAAGCACCCGGAGCTGCGCCGGGAACTGGATCACATACGGCGCCAAGGCTTTGCCAGCTTCACAAGTTTCATTGACCCGGACACCACCGGCATCTCGGTGCCCGTGCTTGATCAGCGTGGGCGCGCCCTGGCCGCCCTGAGCGTGGTGGTGCCGATCCAGTACGACGCCGCGCCCTCCGCCGTCATGTCCCTGCGCACCGCCGCCCGCGCCATCAGCCGCACCATGGACACCGGGCGTCGCTGAGGGTGTTTGTCGCTGAGGGTGTTTGTCGCTGCCGGTGTTCGTCGCTGCCGGTGGGGCAGCGTGCTCCCCGTCCCGGTCAGTCGCCTGAGCGGCCCTGACGCCAGTAGCCCATGAACGCGATGCGGGTGCGGTCCACGCCCAAGTCACGCACCAGATGCCGGCGCAGTTCCTTCACCACTCCGGCCTCCCCCGCAATCCACGCATAGTCCCTGGAAGAGTTCTGCAGCGGCGACTCCCACAGCACCGACTGGTCCACGTCCACGTCCTCCGGTTCCTTGCCGTACGCCGCAGCTGAGTCACTCGGCGTCACGCTCGAGGCCAGCCACAGCGGGGCGGTCTGCGCCACGGCAGGCGCCAGCAACGCCCCCACCGCCTGCTCGCCGCCGCGGACCAGCCAACGCACCTCAACGCCGTCGGGCGGGGTCACGTCCTGGATCTGGCCCGCGTCCGGGACCTCAATCAGCGCCCAGCCGGTGGCCGTGCGTGGCAGCTCGTCCAGGATGGAGCAGATGGCAGGCGCCGCCGTCTCGTCCCCCACGATCAACAGGTGGGAGGCCTGCCCCGGGCGGAAGTCGATGCCGCCGTAGTCCGCGTCAGTGAGATGGCGATTGGGGCCAAGCAGGTAGAGCGCGTCCCCCACGGCCGCGTTCGCGGCGAAGGCGGCGGCAGGGCCGCAACCGGGCCCCACGGAGCCGTCCGGTCCCACCCCATGCAACACCAGGTCCACGTCCATGCGGCGCTCGCCCTCCACATCCCGCAGCGCCCGGATGGTGTAGGTGCGCATCAGGCCGCGCTGGGAGACGGGCGCCTGCAACCACTGCTGGTACCAGCTCTGCTCCGTGTCCTGCTCCACCACGGTGTGCGGCAGCAGCGGCTCAAGCACGGCGCCGATGCTGGCCTCCCTGGCGCCCTCCGCGGGAACAATCACCTTAAAACGCAGATCAAGCGTGGGCCCGTTCAGGCCAAGGTGCGCCAGATCGGGGCCACCAAGGACCAGCCGGCGCAGGCCAGGGCCCAGGTCAATGACCTCGCGGATGATGCCGCGGAAGGCCAGGGTCTGCGAGACGGCGGAGACGGTGCCGGGGAGGGGCTGGACGGCGTTCATGGGGTTTCTCCTTGGGGGGCGGGAGGTTGGGGGGCGGGAGGCTGAGGGGAGGGAATCTGCGGGGTGGGGATGTGCGAGGTGGGCGGTGAGGCGTTGCCTGCCAGCGGGACCACCATCGGGGTGCCGGCCACAGGATCCGGGACCACCACGGTCTCCAGGCCAAAGACCGTGCGCACCGTGGACGTGGTCACCACCTCCTGCGGCGTGCCCTGCGCCACCAACTCGCCCTCACGCAGGGCCACTAGGTGGTGGGCGTAGCGCGCGGCCAGGTTCAGGTCATGCAGCACCATGATCACCGTGGTGCCGCGGCGGGCGTTGAGCTCCCAGACGGTCTGCAACACGTCCACCTGGTGAGCCAGATCAAGGAAGGTCGTTGGCTCATCCAGGAGCAGCACATCCGTCTCCTGGGCCAGGGCCATGGCGATCCACGCGCGCTGGCGCTGGCCTCCAGAGAGGTCTGCCACCACGCTCTCCGCCAGGCCCTGCAGTTGCGTGGCCGCGAGCGCACGCTCAATCGCCGCGCGGTCCTCCGCACCCTCGCGTCGCAGCGCGGAACGGTACGGCGCGCGCCCATGGGCCACCAGCTCCCTGACCGTGAGCGCCTCAGGGGTGATGGGGCTCTGGGGCAGCAGCGCGACTCGACGCGCCAGCGCCTTGGGCGCCATGCGGTGCACATCCGCCCCATCCAGCGTGACGCTCCCGCCTGCGGGCCTGAGCAGGCGGGAAAGGCCGCGCAGCAGAGTGGACTTGCCGCAGCCGTTGGCTCCCACAATCACACTGATCTGCCCGGCGGGAAGCGAAAGGCTCAGTCGCTTCACGATGTCCGCTCCGCCGTAATTCAGCGTCAGGTCCTGCACCGCCAGCGCGCCGCCGGGGCGGTGCGAGGAGGCTGGGACGGTGGAAGCGGCGTCGGGCAACTGGGTGTCGACACCGGGCACCCCGGCAGCGGCGCGTGGCAGGGACGTATCGGGTGAGCGCTTCACGCGCGGCTCCGTTCACGAGTGAGCAGGACGAGGAGAAAGACGGCGCCAAGCGCGCCGGTGACCACGCCGACGGGCAGGCCGTGGCCGATCCCAAAGAGGTGGGCCGCCACCAGGTCTGACACCACCACCAGCGTGGCGCCGGTCAGCGCCGTGACCGCCAGGTTGCCGCGCCGCCCCAACAGGCGCGTGGCGAGCGGATGCGACATGAACGCGACAAAGGACACCGGCCCGACGACGGCGACGGCCGCCGCACACAGCGCGGCCCCGACCCCCACGATGGCGCAGCGCGCCACGGTGACGCGCACGCCGAGGGCGCGGGCGGCGTCGTCGCCCAGTTCAAGCAGGCCAAGCCAGCGCGCCACGGAGGCCGCGCACACAAAGAGCACCAGAAGCGCAGGGGCCAGCACGGCCAACTGCTCCCAGCTGACGTCGGTGACGGAGCCGGTGAGCCAACGCAGGGCATCCGAGGCCTGACGCACATCGGTGCGGGTCAGCAGCAGGTTGACCACAGCGGAGAGCGCGGCGCCGATCGCGATGCCAGAGAGCACCAGGCGCGCCCCCATATCCCCCTTGCCAAGGCTCATGAGCAAAATGGCACCGGAGACCAGCAGCGCGCCAAGCAGCGAGGCGCCCGTGAGCAACCAGCCGCCCCAGCCGAGCACGAGCATGCCAAAGACGGTCGCGGCGGAGGCGCCAAAACCCACACCAATCACATCCGGGCTGGCCAGCGGATTGCGCAGCAGGCGCTGAAAGAGCCCTCCGGCCAGGGCAAGCGCTGCGCCAGCGAGGACGGCGGCCGCCACGGCCGGGAGACGATCCTCCAGAATCATGAAGCGCAGTGCCCCGCGCCCGCCCCCGGTCAGCACGGCAAAGATGTCCTGCGGGGAGGCCAGGCGGGCGCCAAGCGCCAGGCGCGTGCTTCCCGCGAGCAGGAGCAGCAAGACGAGCGCGGCGCTCACCAGGGTGACGCGGCCGGCGCGGGTGCGGGTGCTGGTGCGGTTGCGGGTGCTGGTGCTGGAGACGGTGCTGGTGCTGGTCATCGCTTGCTCCCCACGCGCAGCAGGATCAAGAAAACGGGAGCGCCGACCAGGGCCGTCATGACGCCCACCGGCACCTCACCGGGCGGCGCTACTACGCGACCAAAGGTGTCCGCGGCCAGCACCAGAAGGGGGCCGGCGAGCAGGCTCAGCGGCGCAAGCACGGTCTGCTTGGATCCCACAAAGGGGCGCAGGGCGTGCGGAATGACAAGGCCAACAAAGGCGATGGGGCCACCGATGGTGGTGGCGGCGCCGGCCAGTAACACCGCCGCGCCCAGGGAAAGAAGGCGCACGCGGGCGGGGTGGGAACCCAGGGAGGCCGCCACGTCGTCGCCCAGCGCCAGCCGGTCAAGGGCGGGGGAACAGATCAGGGCCAGGAGCACACCGGCGGCCAGCACCAACGCCGGAACCAAGAGCTCGTCCAACTGGCGCTGGGAGAGCGAGCCCACCTGCCAAAAGCGGAAGGTGTCCAGCTCATCGCGCCCCTGCAACAGAATCGCCTGCGTGACAGACACCAGGCCCGCCGCCAGCGCGGCCCCCGCAAGGGCCAACTTCAAGGGTGTTGACCCGCCGGAGCCCCGCGTGGAGACCGCGTGCACCACCAACGCGGCGCCGGCGGCTCCCACCAAAGCAAACCAGGACAGCGCACCGACCGCTGCCACCCCAAAAACTCCGATCCCGATCACCACAGCCAAAGCCGAGCCGGCGTTCAGACCCAGCAGACCGGCGTCGGCCAACGGGTTGCGGGTGGCCGCCTGCATCACGGCACCGCACAGCGCCAGCGCCGCGCCGACCAGCAGGCCGTTGACGGTGCGGGGGATGCGGGAGGAAATCACGGCGGCCGCATCCGGGTCCGCCGCCGGCGTGATCAGCGCACTCCACACCGCCTCAAAGCTGTACCCCCGCGCCCCAAAAGCCAGCGACGCGGCGACCGCCAGCGCCAACAAGACCAAGAGCACCGCGGCGGTCAACGCCACGCGGCCGGCCGACCCCTTGGAGGGTCGGCCGGCTATGAGCGCGCGTCCGGCGGCGGCCGGTGCCTGGGTCACGTCAGTGCTGTCAGGAGGACGAGTGAGGGACTACTTGCCCTCGACGACGTCCGCGCCGTTGCCCACCAACGCCGCGATCTTGTCTGCGCCCCACGCCAGGCTCAGCGGATTGGCGGCGGAGACGGAGAGCAGCAGCTGGTTATCAGAGGTGCCGACCAGGCCGCCCTTGGTGATGGCCGGGATGCGGTTCAGGAGCTTGTCCTTCTCGATGCTCTCCTTGTTCTGGCCCTCGGGGAACCAGGTGAAGAAGATCTGCGAGTCAAGCTCGTCTGCCTTCTCCGCGGAATAGTTGAAGAAGAAAGCGCCCGGCTTCTCGTTGGCCTTGACCACCGGCGCCTCCTTCATGCCAAGCGCCGTGAGCAGGCGGGGGCGGTTGTCCGCGGAGGTGTAAACGTTGATGCCGCCCTGGTTGGGCTCAAAGTTGCCGGCGATGAAGGTCTTACCCTTCAGCTGCGGGTTCGCGTCCGCGGCCTTCTTGATGGTGGCCTCGGTGTCCGTGATGAGCTGCTTGGCTTCCGCGGACTTGCCCAGCGCCTGGCCGATCATCTCCGTGGACTGCTCCCACGGGGTGCCATAGGCGGCCACGCCCGGGCCCACCACGGGGGCAATCTTGGAGAGCTTCTCGTACTGCTCCTTGGTCAGGCCGGAGTACGCAGCCAGGATCACGTCCGGATCGGCGTCGGCGATGGCGTCATAGGCCACGTCGCCGACGGGCTCGTCAAAGAACGTGGGGGCCTTATCGGAGCCCTTTCCCGCGCCGAGGGAGTCAAGCTTGGCGTCCGCCCAGTCGGTGGAGTTGTTGGCGTTCATGCCCCAGGTGACCTTGGGAACGGCCACCGGGACCACGCCGAGGGCCAGGGCGGTGTCGCCATTGACCCACGAGACGGACACTACGCGCTCCGGCTCTTCCTTGATCTCCGTCTCCCCGTAGACGCTCTTGACCTTCACGGGGAAGGCCTCGGCGGCGGCGCCCGAGGCGTCCGGGCCCGGCGAGGAAGACTCGGCCGCGCCGGAACCGGCGTTTGCGCCGCAGGCGCTCACGGTGAGGGCGATCAGGCCAGCCGCGGCCGTGGCGGCGACGGCGCGCAGGGCGCCTGGAGTGCGAGAGAAGAGCTTCATGGAGTGCATAGTCCTTGTTCGACGACGGGCCCAGCCAAGCGGGTGCGCGTCGTTGCGTTGGGCCCGCGGTCAGAGCCAGCCCCCTTCAACATCAGGGGCGGTAGAAACGGTAGCCGCACCTGAGGTGATTAGACAAACTAAAGTTTCCTTATTAGCTGTGAATGGGGTGGTGCGGGGTGGGTTCGGGCCCGTGTGACGCGGGGCTTTCCGGGGGGCGAAGCGGGACGAAGCGGCCCTATCCGGGGGGCGAAGCGGCCCTATCGACGATAAGCACCCCTCACGCCCGCTTCCGAGCGATAAGCCCGCTTCCCCACGGACGAGCGCGAACCCGAAGCGGCCTTATCGACGACAAGCGCCCCTCACGCCCGCTTCCGAGCGATAAGCCCGCTTCCCCACGGACGACCTCGAACCCGAAGCAGGCCTATCGACGACAAGCACCCCTCACGCCCGCTTCCGAGCGATAAGGCCGCTTACGCCAGGGACCCGGCCCGACGTCGTCGGGCCGGGTCCCTGAGTCCGGTGCTAGCCATCGGTCCGCTTGGAACCACCGCGGGGGCGGCGCTTGGTGTCGCCGCTGAGTTCCTCGGTGGCCTTGCTGACGCCCATGATGATGGACTCGCGACGGCGCGTGGTGAGCCCCTCCCACCAGGAATCGGCGGAGCGGGGGCCGGACTCGATCGCGTCGTCGTCTGACTCCAGGCCAAACTTCTCTGCCAGATCCGAGACCAGCGCGTCGCGGCGCAGCCTCTCCGACCTGCGCACATTGCGATTCAGCGCCTTGAGCGTGGCCACGCACATCAGCACCATGATGACGCTGAACGGCAAGGCAATGGTGATCGCCAGCGTCTGAATGGCGGTGAGGCCGCCGGCCAGCAGCAGCGCCGCGGCGAGCACCGCGGTCGCCAGCGCGAAGAACACGCGAATCCAGTTGCGGGGCTCGGTGTCACCGCCCGTGGCGATCATGGCCATCACCAGCGAACCGGAGTCGGAGGAGGTGATGAAGAAGATCGCGGACAGGATGATGGCACCAATGACCAGGATCCCGCCGGCGGGCAGCTGCTCCAGGACCTGGAACAGGGCGCCGTTGGCGTCCACCTGACCCTCGGAACCGATGACGCTGGTGTACCCCTCTGGCCTGGTCATCTCGTTGAAGATGGCCGTTCCGCCCAGGATCCCGAACCACACGAAGGTGATGAGGGCGGGGACAAGCATGACGCCGAGGATGAACTCGCGAACGGTGCGCCCGCGGGAGATGCGGGCAATGAAGACGCCAACGAACGGGGCCCAGCTCATCCACCAGCCCCAGTAGAACGTGGACCAGGTGGCCTGCCAGCTGGAACCTTCAGAGCCGGTGAAGGCGGAGGTATCCGTGGACATGCCCAACCAGTTCTGCAGGTAGTGGCCAATGCCCTGAACAATTTCCTTGGCCAGGAACTGCGAGGGTCCCACGATCAGGACAAAGAGCAGCAGTCCGGCGGCAAGGACCAGGTTGATGTTGGAGAGCCACTTCATGCCGCGGGAGACGCCGGAGAGCACTGACCACAGCACAAAGCAGGTCACGAAGGCGATGATGCCGTATTCAATCCAGTTGTTATCTGCTTCCACGACGCCAAGGGACTTGAGGCCTGAGCTGATCTGGGTCACGCCAAGGCCAAGGGAGGTGGCCACGCCAAAGACGGTTCCGACCAGGGCAATCACGTCGATCGCGTTGCCCCAGCCGCCACGAACGGCCTTCTCGCCGATCAGCGGCTCAAGCGCCCAGCGCACCGCCAACGGGCGGCCACGACGGTGGATGGCGTGGGCCAGAGCCAGGCCAACCACCACGTAAATGGCCCACGGCTGGAATCCCCAGTGCAGGAACGTGGTGGCGAGCGCTTCCTGCGCCCGCGCGCCGTCGTCCAGGTTTTGCACGGCCACCTCCGGCTTGGGGGTGGCGTAATGCGTGAGCGGCTCGGTGACTCCGTAGAACACCAGGCCGATGCCCATGCCCGCCGCAAACAGCAGCGAGAACCAGCTCATCAACGAGAATTCGGGCTCGTGGTCCGGGCGGCCCAGCTTGACGTTGCCCTTGCTGGAGAAGCCGACGTAGACACAGAAGACCACAAAGAGGAAGGCGAGGGCGACGTACCACCAGCTGAAGTTGGTGATGATGGCGCCCTGTACGGCGCCGATGCCGGCACTCATGCCTTGGGGGTTCAGCACGGTCGCCAACACAAAGGCCAGGACGATCACGGCGGTGGGCCAAAAGACCCAGCGTGCGATGCCCCCGGCGCCGGTGCCCGGCCCCGATTTTTGACTGATTTCTGGACTTAGTTCTGTATTCAGATCGTGGGAAGGCATGCCATCACGGTACGTGGACTGCGCTCACAGCCAAACTTCAGTGAACTGGGCCACTATGCCCAGCTTTCCCCTTCAGAACCGATTGACTTGTCCCAATTACTTCCGTCAGACTGGAGCCTCACACCCCTTCAGGAGGACCCCATGGCAGTGCGCGCGCTGCAACCCTTCCGCCATCAGCAATACCGCGTGCTCGCCCTGGCGATGCTCATCAGCCTCTTTGGCCACGGGCTCTGGGCGGTGTCCATGGTGTACCAAGTCCGGGCACTGGGCGGCGGGCTACTGGAACTCTCCATCACCACCACCGCCCTCTCCATTGGCCTGCTGGCGTGCATCCTCATCGGCGGAATCGCCGCCGACCGCCTGCCCAAACACCGCATCCTCCTCGCGGTGGAAATCACGGACGCCATCACCATCGGCGCCATTGCCCTGCTCTCCCTCACAGGCACGCTGCAGCTCTGGCACTTGGTGGTCGTGGCCGGGTTGGTCGGGGCCAGCGCGTCCTTCTTCTTCCCCGCCTACTCCGCGCTACTCCCCGGCATCCTCCCGCCGCAGGACCTGCTCGCAGCCAACGGGCTAGAGGGCACCGCCCGGCCCGCACTGAGCCTCGCCGCCGGCCCCGCACTGGCCGGCGTGATCGTGGCCGCGGCCTCCCCCGGCGCCGCGCTGGCGCTGCTGGCGCTCTGCCACGTCGCGGCGTCCATCGTGTTGACGCGGCTCGGTCCCCCACAAAAGGCCACCCCCCTGCCCGACGCCGCCGGGTCACCTGCCAGCGCCGGGTCACGTGCCAGCGCGCTGCGCGACCTAGCCGAGGGCGTGCGCTACACCCGCCGCACGCCCTGGCTGCTGTGGACGCTGCTCTTTGCGTGCGTCTCCGTACTCACGACCGTGGGGCCCATCGAGGTGCTGCTGCCATTTGTGGTGTCGGACCAGCTGGGCGGGGACTCCACCATGTTTGGCGGGCTGCTGGCTGTGGTGGGGGTGGGGTCCATGGTGGGCTCCATCGTCACCGCGTCCCGGCCCCTGCCGCGCCGCTACCTCACGTGGATGCTGGCGGCGTGGGGGCTCGGCTCGCTGCCGCTGATCCTGATCGGCTTCACGAATCAGTGGTGGGTGGTGGCGGTGGTGGGCCTTGGCTGGGGCATCACCGGGGCCATGGGCCAGGTCATCTGGGGCACGCTGCTACAACGGCGGGTGCCGCATCACATGCTTGGCCGCGTCTCTAGCCTGGACTTCTTTGTCTCGCTGGCGCTGATGCCGGTGTCCATGGCGTTGGCCGGGCCGCTGGCCACGATCATGCCCATGTGGGTCATCTTCGCGATCGCCGCTGTGGTCTCCCCGCTGGTGGCCGCGGCCGCCTGGTGGGGCGGGCGGCTGTGGCGGGACGAGATTGATCACCCGCTCGACGTCGGCGGCGAGGGCCGCGAGCCCGTCACCACGGCGGCGCCCGAGTCCTGACCTTGCGGGGGCTGCGAAGGTTTGCGCCTCAATTTCGGCGGATGCAGTGCAAAGCGGGACTGCATCCGTTGAAATCGGAGCGCAAAGCATGGGCTCCAACCCAAAACGCCGCCGCGCAGACCGCTAGGCTCAAAGCGCAGACCGCACCCACCTGGTCCCGGAGGCCCCATGCCGTTCCCCCTGTTCAACGCGCTCATGCGGCGCGATGCGTCCGGCGCCCCCGCGGCCTGGGAACGCCCGAGCCCCCCGCCGGCCGCCCTACGCAGGGACGTCTACGCGGCTGGGCTGTGGTGGGTCATCGGTGTGTCCGTCTGGTGGCTCACGGAACAGTTCCGCGAGCCCGAGTTCCGCATCGCTGTGTGGCAGGCCATGTTCGGCTTCGCCCTGCTCATTGCCCCGCTCGCCGTCCGGCGCCGCTGGCCACTCACCGCACTGTTGGTCGCGAGCGTGGTCTTCATGGTGGTCGGCATGCTCTTCCCGAGCATCAACGTCCAGGCCACCTTCCAGGCTGCGTACTTTGCCTCCCTCTACGCCGCCGCGGCCTGGGCCAAGGACACGCGCGCGTTCTGGATCTGCGCAGCCGTGGTGCTTGGCGTCATGTTCGCGTGGGTCGTCATGTCCTTCACCTTGGTCAGGAGCGCCGAGCAACTCATGGCGGAGATGCCCCAGCAGGACGGTCCCATCTCGCCGCTGGCGAGCTATGCCCTCTTCTCCCTGATCATCAATGTGGCCTACTTTGGCGGGTCGCTGTTCTTTGGCCGGCGGGGGCGGGCCGCGGCCTGGCAGCGCGAGACCCTGCTGCGCCAGACCGATCAGCTGCGCCTGCAGGCGGATGAGCTGGCCCGCCGCGCGGTGGTGGATGAACGCCTGCGCATTGCCCGCGAACTGCACGACGTGGTGGCGCACCACATCTCCGCGGTCGGCGTGCAAGCCGCCGCGGCCCGCAGGGTGCAGGCCAAAGCGCCGGAGACCACCACCCGCCTGCTGGGCCAGATCGAGGAATCCAGCCGGCAGGCGCTCGCCGAAACCCGCTCGCTGCTGGGTGTGCTGCGCACCGATACGAGCGTGGGCTACGGCGAGGATGAGCGCGGCGAGCGCAGTCCCGAGCCCGGTCTGGGGGAGCTGCCCGCGCTCCTGGAGGGCAGCGCGGCCGGCGGTGTGAGTGCGACATTGCAGCGCGTGGAGCACCCGGATGTTCCGCTGGATTCGGTGCCCTCCAGCCTTGGTCTCTCCCTCTACCGGGTCACGCAGGAGGCCCTCTCCAACGTTCGCCGCCACTCCACTGCCACGTCAGCGACGGCGACGCTGCGCACGGGATTAGGGCCCGACGACGCGTGGCCGGGCGGGTGGGTGGAGGTGGAGATCGTGGACCGTGGGCGCCCGCTCCCGGACACTTCCGGCGGCGGATTTGGGTTGCGTGGCATTCAGGAACGCGCGGCGCTGCACCGCGGCGAGGCCGAGTTGGGCCCCCGCACCACCGGCGGCTCCGGCACCGGCTATAGGGTGCGCGTGCGGCTGCCTTTGCAGCGCGTCGGCGTCCCCGTCACGTCCCCCTCCCCCACCACTTCCGGCACCTCTACCCCCCAGGGATCCTCCTCATGAACCAGCCCATTCGCATTCTCTTGGCAGACGATCACGCCGTGGTCCGCGAGGGGATCGGCCTCATCCTCTCGGTGGAGGAGGACATGGAGGTGGTGGGGCAGGTCGCGGACGGCGCCGCGGCCGCGGATTTTGTGGCCAAGCACCCGGTGGACGTGGTCCTGATGGACATCCAGATGCCCGGGGTGGATGGCATCGAGGCCACGCGCCGGATCGTCAGCTCCGGTGCCGCAGCCGGGGTGGTCATCCTGACGACGTTTGAGCGCGACGACTACCTCTTTGACGCCATTACCGCGGGCGCCGCCGGCTTCCTCTTGAAGAACGCGAGCCCCGAGCATCTGGTGGAGGCGGTGCACGCGGTCCACGCCGGCCAGGCTCTCCTCTCCCCCGAGGTCACGCTGCGGGTCCTGCGCCGGGCCATCGGCGCGGGCGCTGGCGCAGCCGTTGGTGCCGGCGATGGCGCTGGCGAGACGAACGGGACGGCGCAGGCCCTGCCCGACGCCGCCGCGAAAGGCACCAGCGCCTCGGCGTCTTTCCAGGCACCCGGCCCTGCGACGACGCACGGGATTGACCTGACCCCGCGTGAGGCCGATGTGCTGGCGCTGCTGGCCGCCGGCTACTCCAATCAGGAAATCGCCGCTGAGTTGTTTGTTTCCGAGGCCACCGTGAAGACCCACGTCTCCAATGTGCTGGGCAAGCTGGGCGCGCGGGATCGGGTGCAGGCCATCGTCACGGCGTATCGGCTGGGACTGGCCTCGCCGCACGCGGGCTGACCGCCTCCTCCTCAAGGTGGATCTGTGGGCTTCCCCCCTGCGACCGAGGCGCCGGGCATGGCCCGCGGGATAGTTTCGAGGTATCGCCGAATCCGGCGGCACATTCGACCCTGGAGGACCCATGCTTTCGGTACGCGGACTCACGCGCCGCTACGGCGACAAGATGGTGGTTGACCACGTCAGCTTTGATATTCCCGCCGGAATGATGACGGGTTTTGTGGGCGCGAACGGCGCCGGCAAAACCACCACCATGCGCATGATTATGGGTGTTCTAGCCGCTCAGGAGGGCGAATCCCTACTCAACGGAGTGCCGTTGGATCGTGATGCCCGCTCCCGCTTTGGCTACATCCCGGAGGAACGCGGCCTCTACCCAGAGCAGCCCATCCTGGATCAGCTGGGCTACCTGGGAGAGCTGCACGGCCTGAGCCGGCGCGAGGCCACCGCCTCCGCGTCCGAGCTTTTGGAGCGCTTTGACCTCCTAGACCGCGCCAAGGCCAAGCTAGATTCACTCTCCCTCGGCAATCAGCAGCGCGTCCAGATCGCCGCCGCCCTGCTGCACCGCCCCACCGCGCTGATCTTGGATGAGCCCTTCTCCGGGCTGGATCCGGACGCCGTGGACTCCATGGTTGATCTGCTGCGCGAGCGCTGCTCTGACATCCCCATCCTGTTCTCCAGCCACCAGCTGGACCTGGTCGACCGCCTCTGCGATCACCTCGTGGTGCTGCAGGGCGGGCGGGTCGTCGCCGAGGGCGACGCTGAGGATCTGCGCGAGGGCGGCGACATTTTGCACCGCATCGTCACAGTGCCCGACGCCGGTTGGTTGCGTGGGATGCCGGGCGTTCAGGTGCTGGACGTGGACGGCGCCTCGGCGCTGATCCGCCTCGAGGATCCCAGCCGCGCAGGCACCATCGCGGCCCAAGCCGTGGCCCGCGGGGAACTCACCGAGTTCAACCGCATCCTTCCCACCCTGTCAGAGATCTTCCGTGAGGCGACCCGATGAGCACCCAGACCCAGCCAAGCGCCCAGCCGCAGGACGGCCGCCCGGCCGGCCACGCGCCGTCGGGCAAGGACACCTCCAAGCCGCGCCCGCCGTGGCTGATCGTGATGCTGCACCAGATCTCCATCACCGTGCGCCGCAAGGCGTTCGTGATCAGCACGCTCGTCACCGTCCTGGTGATTGTGGGCGGCGTGATCGGTTTTGGGGTGCTCTCAAGCAAGGTGGACAAGCTCAGCGTGGCGGTGACCTCGCAGAACGGCGTCGCCGTGGTGCAGGCCGCCCAGCTGTCCGGCGAGGCCAGCGACGCCAAGGTGGAACTCAGCGGCACGGTGTCCCAGAATCCGGTGGAGAGCGTGCGCAACGGCGAGACCGACCTGGCGCTGACGCAGGAGGGCGAGGGCTGGAAGCTCACCGCGCGTGACTCCACGCCCACCACCGCACTGGCACTGCTCTCCCAAGCGGTGGAGCAGGCCACGGTGCAGCAGAAGAGTGGAGCGGGCGGCACCGCGTGGTCGGAGCTGATCAAGGGCTCCACCCTCACACCCGTGCTGCTGGAGGGCGACGCCGAACGCAACGGCATGGCCTCCGCCGTGGGCTACGTGTTCGCCATGATGTTCTACCTGGCAGCGATCCTCTTTGGCATGCCGCTAGCCACCTCCGTGCTGCAAGAGAAGGCCAGCCGCGTGGTGGAGATCCTGGCCGCGACCATCCCCCTGCGCCAACTGCTCGCCGGCAAGATCGCGGCGTCCACGGTCCTGGCCGTGTTCCAGATTGCGCTCTACATCGGGGCCGGGCTGCTGGCGCTATCCTTCTCGCCAGCGGACCTGGGGTTCACCGGCGTGATTGTGTCCACGGCCGGCTGGTTCCTGGTGTTCTTCCTGGCCGGCTTCCTGATCCTGGCCGCGATCTACGCGTCCATCGGAGCCATGGCGCACCGGGCCGAGGACCTCTCCTCCTCGTCCATGCCGGTCATCTTTGTGCTGATCCTGAGCCTGTTTGCCGGCATGGGAGCCACCGGAAACGTGCTGGTGGCCAGCTCCTTTGTGCCGATCATCTCCTCGGTGACCATGCCCGTGCGCATGCTGCAGTCCGACGTCCCGCTGTGGCAGACGCTGGTCTCGCTGGCCCTGAGCCTGCTCACCGCGTACCTGCTGATCCGCCTGGGCGGCAAGGTCTTCCGCCTCTCCGTGCTGCACACCAGCGGCGCGCTGAACTGGAAGAGCGCGTTGGCCCTGAAGGACTAGCCAGTACCGGCGGCGCCGGGGCGGGGTGGGTGCTTGACGGCCCGCCCCGCCCCGTCTGCCACGCCGGCCCGCCACGCCGGCCTGGTTTGCGGCTCACGATCGACCTTTGCGGCACGTACGTGAGCCGCAAACCTCGATCACGGGCCGCAAACCCGCGGACGCCGCCCTAGATGAACCCGAAAATCCTGTTCGCCAGGCCCAGCACACCAAGAACCACCCCGGCCACGCCCAACGCCACCAGCGTGCCCACGGCCGCTTTCCTGCGCTTGAGGCGGTGGGCCGCGGCCAGGGTTTGGATCCCTGTCACGATCGCAATCACCGCCAAGGGGACCACAAGAAACAGGACGTATGAGTTGATGAAGATGGACACGGCGCCCAGAGAGAGCGCAATCCAACCCGATCCCCTGGACGCATCCGTTTCCCGCCCGACGCTGGCGCCGGTGTCCGTTGCCAGGCTGGACGGGTTGTAGGCCGGCGGCAAGCCCAACGGATCCTGCCCGGGCTGCGGTCCAGGCGCGGGGCTCACACTGTGGGCCGAGTAGTCACCGTCTGCGCGGCCACCTGCCGGCCGCTCGTTGGCCAGGGGGGCATAGGGGTTGGGCTGGTCCCAGTGGGAATCGTTCGGGTGCTGACTCATGATGTCCCCTGCTGAGTTACGCCGAAGCCGGCTGACGGGTGAGACAAGGGCGGGCTCTACAGGAGGGCGCTGACCGCGATCTGGCCCACGATGCCCAACGCACCCAACACGATGCCGACCACGCCCAGCGCCATCAGCCCACCCCCGGGAACTCCACGAGTCTTCAGGACGTTGACCTGCTTCACGGTGGCCACGCCAAGAATGATGGCCACGACACCAAACGCGTAAGGCACGAGAAAGAGGGAGACGGCTCCAAAAACCGTGGCCAGGACGGCGCGGGTGCGTACGCCCTTGGTCAGCGCTGACGCGTCCTGGTGAGGCGCACCGAACTGGTTCGGGGCCCCAAACTGGTTGGGCGCAGCAAACTGGTTGGGCGCAGCCGGCTGGCCAAACTGGCTGGGCGCACCGAACTGGGCATTCTGACCCGGGGCGTCGGCCGCAGGGCTCGCCGGAGACGTAGGCACCTGCGGCGTGTACGAATCACCCGAAGGCTGGTTGGCCTGGGGGTCCTGTGAAGTGGGCTCGTACGGATTCTGGCTCATTTTTTCCCCTTGTCAGATGCTCAGGTGCTGAGCATTGCTTCAACGCGCGCGGGCCCGTGATGTGTGGCGCACACTTTGTGCATCATCATGTCCTACCGGGGCCGCCGACTCAACGTGGGCGCACTCGTGACTCACCACGGCCCGGCATTGAGATGGGCATGCTAGTTCTGCAGCAAGTGGGACACGAACGCGAAGCTCTGCATCCCCCGGATCACACCCAAGCCGCCCAAAACGATGCCCGCCCAGCCCAACACCGTCCACACCACCGAAGGTGCTTCCTGGCCGCTCAATGCCTTGGTCTTGGCCAGGGCCCGTTGCCCACAGGCGACGGCGAGCACAGCGACGAAGGGGGAAGCAATGGTGAGCGCCAGGGCTCCCACCACCACGCCCGCGATCCCCCAGACACGGCCCCACAAGGCCTGCACAGCGCTTCTGTCGGACTGATCGGTCCGGCTCAGGCCGGGCGGTGGGGTGTAAGGCTCCCGGCTGGTCTGACCCAAAGCATGGGGCTGCCCCGCCTGGCTGGGTTGCCCAAACTGCCCATACTGGCCAAACTGCCCGCCCGGCTCCAAGGACCCCGCACCCTGCTGAGGGGTGCCAACACCCGGCGTACCAACACCGGGCGTACCAACACCCGGCGTGCCAACACCCTGCGCCCCCGGCCACGCCCCAAAGCCAGCGCCAGCGCCAGCCCCGGCCCCGGCCCCGGCCCCGGGCTCAGTCAGCCAGTCGTCCGAGAGCCCCCGCGGCGGCGGGACGGAGGAGGCACCGTCGGGATGGGACTCGTTTGGGCTCTGACTCATGATTCCCCTCGGTGTGCTTCCTCAACGGTCCAAGACGTGGGCTAACTGTCCCACAGCGACACGCCACCACGCGCGCCGACACGGGCATCAGCAGAGGCCGGGCCCCTCCCGAAGGATGGACCCGGCCTCAGCAACTACAACAGCAACAGCAATCAGACGAGCGTGATCTTCCCGAGCGCTCGCTCCGGCAGATCGTTGATGGTGCCAAAGCGGTGCGCGGTCATGGAGACGGCCTGCTCGCGCAGGAACGGAAGCATTTCCACGCGGCCGGCGCCGGTGACGGGCTGCGAGTACACGGCCACGTCGGGGCGGCCCAGCGTCGCGGCGAAGGTCGCCTCCACGGTGGAGGCGGTCTCGGAGCCCACGATGCGCAGGCGCTCCACCTCGGACGGCCCGGCCTGGGCGGCCTGGTGAGCGCGAGCCGACCACGCGGCGTCGTCCTCCAGGACCACCGTGATGCCCGCGTCGCGCAGCACCTGCGCCACGCGCTCCGGGAAGGCTGCCGGCGCGGAGACGGTGATCGCGGTCTGCGCCGCGGTTCCCTTGCCGTTGACCGTGGCGCCGTGGGCGCGCAGCCCGGCGGCCGCCACGCGGGCGGCCTCTGCCACGTCGCGGGAGCCGGTCCCGGACACGCGCACCGTCACGGGGACGGGGCGGTAACGCAGCGCGTTGATCTCCACCTCAAGCTGCGAGGCGTCGCAGGCGCCAACAAAACGCTCGACGGCGCTGGCGTCGCCTGCCGCGGCGTTGCGCAGCCAGGCTGCCTCGCCGGTTTCCACCAGGTCGGCGACAGCCGAGGCCAGCTTGCCCGCGGCGTCGCTGGGCACCGTCGCGGTTCCGGACACCGGGGCGTCCTCCCAGTCCGAGAGCCCCACCAGGTAGTTGGGGCCGCCGGCCTTGGTGCCTGCGCCCACGGCGGAGCGCTTCCAGCCACCAAAGGGCTGGCGCTGCACAATGGCGCCGGTGATGCCGCGGTTGATGTAGAGGTTTCCGGCCTCCACGTGATCCGCCCAGTAGGCAATCTCGTCCGCGTCGAGGGAGTGGATTCCGGAGGTGAGGCCGTAGTCAATCGCGTTGACGTAGGACACGGCCTGCTCCAGCGTGTCCGCGGTCATGACGCCAAGCACCGGGCCAAAGTATTCGGTCAGGTGGTACTCGCTGCCGGGCTTCACGCCGGCGCGCACGCCCGGCGAGAAGAGGCGGTCTGAGTCATCGAGGGAGCGCGGCTCCAGGGACCAGGACTCGCCCTCGCCCAGCTGGGTCAGGCCGCTGCGCAGCTTCTCACGCGGGGGTTCAATGACCGGGCCCACCTGCGAGCGCAGGTCGGTGGGCCAGCCCACCTTGAGGGACTTGGCTGCGTCCAGCAGCTGGCGGTGGAAACGCTCCGACTGAGCCGAGCGACCCACGAGGATCACCAGCGAGGCGGCGGAGCACTTCTGGCCGGCGTGGCCAAAGGCGGAGAGGGCCACGTCCTTGGCGGCCAGATCAAGGTCGGCACTGGGGGTGACGATGATGGCGTTCTTGCCAGAGGTCTCTGCCAGGAGCGGCAGCTCGGGGCGGAATCCACGGAAGAGCTGCGCGGTCTCGTAGCCGCCCGTGAGAATCAGGCGTCCCACGGCCGGGTGGGAGACCAGCTGGGTGCCAAGCGCACGCTCGGAGAGGCGCACCAGGTTCAGGACGTCCCGGCTCACGCCGGCCTCATCCAGGGCGGCCCAGATGCACTCGATCATGACGGCGCCGGAGCGCTTGGCCAGGTCGGCGGGCTTGATGATGACGGTGGAACCGGCGGCCAGCGCGGAGAGCGTTGAACCGGCCGGGATGGCCACGGGGAAGTTCCACGGCGGGGTGACCACGGTCAGGTCAACCGGCACAGCGGTGGCGCCCTGCACGGAGGCAAGCTCCAGGCCAAGCTCCGCGTAGTAGTGGGCAAAGTCGGCGGCCTCGGAGACCTCGGGGTCACCCTGATCCAGGGTCTTGCCCGTCTCCAGCCCCATCACGGCCAGCAGGTCCGCGCGGCGGGCTTGGAGCATGTCCCCTGCGCGGTGCAGGATCTGCGCGCGCTTCTGGGCGCCAAGGGCGCGCCAGGCGGGGGCGGCGGCCACGGCGCGGGCCACCACCGCTTCCAGCTGCTCCGGCGTGCTCAGGCTCGCGGCCTCAATGGAGGCAAGGCCCAGCTCGTTGTTGGCCATCTTGGCGGCAATCTCGCGTCCCCAGACGCGGTTCTGCGGCAGGTCCGGGTCGGAGTCGGGGATGTTCTCAAAGCCGGCCTCGGGGCTGGGCTTGGAGTAGTCCTCTGACAGGCGATCCTGGGTGCGGCGCGGCATGGGGACAGCGTCGCCGCGCTCGCGCAGCTCCGCCAGGGACGCCCGGAAGCGCCCCTCCTCGCGGGCGAACAGCGGCTCGGAGGAATCCAGTTCAAACACGGCGGACATGAAGTTGTCCTGGCTTGCGCCCTCCTCCAGGCGGCGGATCAGGTACGCGATCGCGACGTCAAACTCCTTGGGGTGCACCACGGGCGTGTAGAGCAGCAGGCTGCCCACGTCCGCGCGCACGGCCTCCGCCTGGGCGGTGGCCATGCCAAGCAGCATCTCAAACTCCACGCCGCTCTTGGGGTCCTTGGCGTCAATGCCGCGGGCGCTGAGCAGCTTCCAGGCCAGGGCAACGTCAAAGAGGTTGTGACCGGCAATGCCGAGGCGCACGTTGCTCAGGCGGTCGGCGTGCAGCGCGTAGTCAAGCACCGCCTTGTAGCTGGTGTCGGAGTCCTGCTTGGTGGTCCAGACGGTCTGCTCCCAGCCGTGGACGCGGGCCTCCACCTGCTCCATGGGCAGGTTTGCACCCTTCACGATGCGGACCTTGATGGGGGCGCCGCCGTTGGCGACGCGCTCCGCGGCAAACTCCTGCAGAGCAATCATGGCGCCAAGCGAGTCCGGCAGGTAGCCCTGGAGCACAATGCCGGCCTCGTAGTCCTTGAACTCCGTCTCGGCCAGGAGGCGCGTGAAGACGGCGATCGTGAGATCCAGGTCCTTGTACTCCTCCATATCCAGGTTGATGAAGGTGCGCGGGGAGGCATCGCGAGCCGCGCGGTAGAGCGGGCGCATCTTCTCCACGATGTGATCCACCGCCTCGTCAAAGGCCCAGTGGTTGTGCGGCGCCACGGTCGCGGAGACCTTGATGGAGACATAGTCCACGTCCGCGCGCTGGATCAGCTTCATGGTGCCGGCCAGGCGGCGGTCCGCCTCGTTCTCACCCAGGATGGCCTCGCCAAGCAGGTTGATGTTGAGGTCAATGCCCTCGCGGCGCAGCTTCTTGATGCTGGTGCCCAGCTTGGCATCCGTGGCATCGATGATCAGGTGGCCCACCATGGAGCGCAGCGCCATGCGGGCGGTCGGGACCACCACGCCCGGCAGGATCGGGGCCATGGCCCCGCCCACGCGCACGGCGGCCTTCAGGTACCACGGGAGGAAGGTCGGGACGCCGGGGGCCAGCTCGCGCAGCGCCTGGGCGGCGACGTGTAGGTCCTCCGGGCGGACCACGCGGTCCACAAAGCCCACGGTGAAGTCCAGGCCCTTGGGGTCCTTCAGGACTCCGGCCAGGCGGGTGGCGGAGACGTCGGTGGGGATTTTTGCGGCGGCACTGAGCCAGGTGCGCACCTGCGCCACTGCGTCATCTGCCAGGTCCCACGGGCGGGCAGCGTCACGCTGCGCGGGTGCGGGAACGGTGGTGTGCGCCAGTCGGGGCGCAATGCTCGCGGCTGCGGCGACGGCTGCTGCTTGGGCCTGTCCGGCCTGCGAGATCGGGGGGGTCGTCATGAGTGGTTGCTCCTGGAACGGAACCAATGCCGGGCACTCCCCGGTAGGCCTATTTTCTGCTCTTGTGACGTTCGGAAACAGCGATAAGTTCCGAAGGGTATTGTTCGGATTCATCGAACTATCGAAAGGAGGGCCACATGCTGGACCTTCACCGCCTTCGCCTGCTGCGAGAACTGGCCCTTCGCGGCACCGTTGGTGCCGTCGCAGAGGCCCTGAACTACGCGCCGTCGACCGTCTCCGCTCAGCTCTCCCGTCTGGAAAAGGAGGCCGGAACGGAGCTCCTGGCGCACGCCGGCCGCGGGGTACGCCTGACCCCCGCTGCGCAGGTCCTGGTGGCCCATGCGGAGGAACTGCTCAACGGCATGGAGCGCGCGGAGGCCGCGCTGGCCGCCTCGCAAAGCGAGGTCACCGGGACGGTGCGCCTGTCCATGTTCCAGACCGCCGCGCTGGCGCTGCTGCCGGGCACGCTGCGTCGGCTCCGCGACGAGCACCCACAGCTGCGCGTGGAGATGACCCAGCGCGAACCGGAGCGGGCGCTGCGCGAGACCTGGGCGCGAGACTTTGACCTGGTCGTGGCGGAGCACTACCCGGAGCACGCGACGGAGATCCTGCCGGACATGGAGCACACCCCCCTGGTCCAGGACCCGCTGCGCCTGGCGGTGCCGCCGGATGAGGACGGCCCGTTTTCGCTGCTGCGTTCCCTGTCCGACGCCGCTTTGGTCCCCTGGGTGCTGGAGCCGGCCCCCGCGGCCAGCCGGCATTGGACCCTGCAGCAGTGCAGGCAGGCGGGCTTTGAGCCGGATGTTCGCTACGAGTCCGCGGACCTGCAGGCGCACCTGCAACTCATCGAGTCCGGGCTCGCCGTGGCGATTGTGCCCGGCATCCTTGGCGGGTACCGCGCGCCCAATGTGCGCTGGATTGACCTGGACCGCGGGCCGCACCGGCAGATCTTCACCGCGCTGCGCCTCTCCACCGTGCATCACCCCGCCGCGCAGGCCGTGCGCCGGGCGCTGCAAGATGAGGCGCGAAGGCTGCAGGGGCCGCGGGGGTGAGGGCCGCAGAAAGTCACAGTAAGGTCACGATTGACTCCGCAACTTGAACCTGCGACCGGCAAGGGGTTCACACGCGCCGTGATGTAGGGCACGCTACGGGCCATGTCATCCGCACAAACCTGGCAAATGGCCGCCATCATTATCTACCTCGCCGCCATGGTCGGCATCGGGCTCTACGCCTGGCGCAAGACCAAGACCGGCGAAGACTTCATGCTGGCCGGGCGCGACCTCAAGCCCGGCGTCGCCGCACTCTCCGCAGGCGCATCAGATATGTCCGGCTGGCTCCTCATGGGCCTGCCCGGCGCCCTCTACGTCTCCGGCCTCGTGGAGGCCTGGATCGCGATTGGCCTCACGGTCGGCGCGTGGCTGAACTGGTTCATCATTGCGCCGCGACTGCGCGCGTACACGGTGCTGGCCAGCAACTCCATCACCGTGCCCTCCTTCCTTGGGCACCGCTTCCGCGACAAGACCAACCTGCTGCGCATCGTCAGCTCCATCATCATCCTGGTGTTCTTCACCTTCTACGTGGCCAGCATGCTGGTCTCCGCAGGCAAGTTCTTCCAGTCCTCCTTCTCCTGGCCGTACCTGGTCGGCATGCTCGTAGTCGGCGCCATCACCGTGGGCTACACGCTCTTTGGCGGCTTCCTGGGTGTTTCTCTCACGGACGTGGCCCAGGGCCTGCTCATGTTCGCCGCCCTGATCGCCGTGCCGATCGTGGCCACCGTCCACCTGGGCGGCCCGGCACGCGTCATGGAGCTGATTGGCGACGCGCACAACAGCACCGGGACCAACTACCTCTCCCTCACCGGTGACGGACTCAGCGGCGCCACCTGGCTCGTGATCCTCTCCGGCCTTGGCTGGGGCCTTGGCTACTTTGGCCAGCCGCACATCCTGGCCCGCTTCATTGCCCTGCGCTCCCCGCAGGATGCGCCCACGGCCCGCCGCATCGGCATCGGCTGGATGGCGCTGTGCATGGTTGGCGCCATCACCACCGGCCTGATCGGCGTGGCCTGGTTCCAGAACCTTGGCACGCCCCTGGCAGAGGCGGACGCGGAAACCGTGTTCCTGCAGCTGAGCCAGATCCTGTTCCACCCGTTCATCGCCGGATTGGTCCTGGCGGCCGTGCTCGCGGCCATCATGTCCACCATGTCCTCGCAGCTGATCGTCTGCTCCTCCGCCCTGGTGGAGGACCTGTACGGCCTGCGCGCTCAGAAGGCCTCGCCCAAGACCAGCCTGTTGCTTGGCCGCTTTGGCGTGCTGCTCGTCGCGATTGTTGGCGCCGTGATTGCGCTGGATCCCGGCTCCAGCATCCTCTCCCTTGTCGGCTTTGCCTGGGCCGGTTTTGGCTCGGCCTTTGGCCCGCTGCTGATCCTGGGCCTGTTCTGGCGCAAGGTCAGCGCCATGGGCGCCCTGTCCGGCATGATCACCGGTGCCGTGGTGGCGTTTGTGTGGGGCATGTACCCGCCCATCAAGGAAGCCCTTGCCCTGTACGAGATCATCCCGGGCTTCATCGCCTGCCTCGTGGTCACCGTCGTGGTCTCGCAGTTCACGCGCCAGACCAACCCCGATGTGGACACCGAGTTCGCAGAGGTCAAGCGCCTCATCAAGCCGGGCGCACGCCCGGTCGTGGAGGCGCAGAGCGCCGACGCATAGTTCGCGGCGGACGCCGGGTGCCCTGGCGGGCGCCTGAACTGTTCGACGACGCGGGGCCGGGTTCTTCTGGAACCCGGCCCCGCGTCGTCGGGCAGGGTTTTCAGGCCCGTCCCCTCGTGGCCTCAGAGCGAGGTCTTGGCCGAGGCCGCGGGCGGCGCGGGCGGACGCGTAGGGTGGCGCTATGACCTGGTCCCGCACGCAGACCCGATTCCTGGCCGCCTCCCCCGAGAGTGTGTGGGACGTGCTCGCGACCCCCTCGCTCTGGGCGTCCTTTGACGCCGATGTGCAGTCATTCACCCCGGTGGATCGCCCAGCCCTGACCGGCCCGCACGGCCCCGAACAGCTTGAACTGGGCGACCGCGTCCGGGTTCTGCCCCACGCCCGCCTGCGTGGCGCGCTGCACGCGCTCACCGCGCCGCCCGCCCGGATCAGCTCGCTCGTGACGGACCAGGAGCTGGCGTGGACGCAGGATCAGCCCGGCGGCTCCACCACTCAAACGTGGCTGCTGACGCCCAGTGGCACCGGCACGCTCCTGACGCGCTCCATCACCGTGACCGGTTCCCTGGCCGGGGCGCTTGGCCCCACGATGGGCGGGGCCCTCTCGCATGATCTTGGCTCAGTGGCTGCGCGCCTGGTGCAACTGGCCGGCACCTCCGACCCGGAAGCGGCCAGGGCGCCGCAGGTGATCATCGCCGGCGGGTCCGGCCTGCTCGGCTCGCGACTGGCGCATGACCTGGTGGCGCGCGGGCGTGACGTGGTGGTGTTGACCCGCTCGCCGCACCCCGGGATGGCGTACCGCCAGGCCAGCTGGGACGGCGTGAGCCAGGGATCCTGGGCCGCACTCTTTGACGACGCCCGCGGCGTGGACGTGGTCAACCTGTCCGGGCACCGCATCGGTGACACCGGCGGGGCCGCGACCATGGCCAAGCTGACCACCTCCCGCGTGAACCCCACGCGCGCCTTGGTGGAGGCGGCGCGGGCCGCGTCCCGGCGGGCCGGGCACCCCGTGGTGAAGCACTGGGTGCAGGCCAGCGGGGTGTCGCTACGCTCCGATCCGGACGAGCCCGTGGTGCACGAGGACACGGTGGCCCGCTCCGAGGGCGAGGCACTGGAGGGCATGACGGAACTGATCCGCCGCTGGGAGGACTCCGTCGCAGACGCCCCGGCCCAGCTGCTGACCTTGGTGCGCACCGGCATTGTGCTGGACCGCGAGGCGGAGGTGCTCAAGTCGCTGCAGGCCGTGGTGACGCTGGGAGCCGGCGGGCCGCTGGCCGGTGGCAAGCAGTGGGTGCCGTGGATTCACGTGGACGATTGGCTGGCGATTGCCCGGGCCGGCTTGGGCTTGGAGGAGGGCGTGCGCCTGCCCGGCGGGCCCGTGATTGCGGCCGCCCCGCACCCGGCCACCAATGCCGAGGTCATGCAGGTGCTGCGCTCCCACGTTGCGCCGGCCGGGGTGGGCCTTCCGACGCCCAAGCCACTGCTCGCGCTGGGCACGCGGCTGCTCGGCAAGGATTCCGCGATGCTGACCGGCGGGGCCCGGGCCGTGAGCACGGTGCTGCCCGCGGCAGGCTTCCGCTTCCAGCACGAGCGGATCGGCGAGGCGGTCGCGGAGCTGCTGCGGTAACTGGCGCGCCTGCGCGGGGTGAGCGCGCCCGCGCGGGGTGAGCACCCGCCGTCGGGCACCCTCAAGACCACCCCACACAAGGTTTGCCCTCTCCCGGCGCACTTTGCCGTGGCAGTCACCACGGCAAAGAGCGCCCACACACGGCAAACCCCACCCGGCGGGCGCGCTACTCCCCGCGCAGCCCCTCGATATCCAACTTCTTCATGGGCAGCATGCGCAGATAAGCGCCCGGGATCCGCAGCAACTCGTTGATGTTCGCGGGGACAATTTCCCATCGCACGCCAAAGCGGTCGCGGCAGGATCCGCAGCCCTCCTCGTCGGGGACGGCGGACAACGCCGCCCAGTAGCGATCAATCTGGGCCTGATCCGCGCAGTCCACCTGCAACGAGATGGATTGGGCGCCGTTGGCTGCGGGGCCGCCGTTCACCGCGACCATGGGCTGGCCGCGCAACGTGAACTCGATGACCAGAGGCTGGCCGGCCAGCGGCTTTTGGAAGTCCAAGAGGCCATCCGCCTCGGTCTCCGGGTACGGCATCACGGTGCCCTTGGTGGAGTCCGGGAACAGGTCCACGTAGAAGTCGACCACCTCCTCGGCATTGCCGTTGAACCAGAGGTTGGGCACGAGGCCGTGGGGTTCCGTGGTTGAGGTGTGCGCAGACATGGGTCCTCCTGGGTTCCCGCGGGGCAGTTGCCGCTCGGGGACCTCAGCGTAGACCCGATCCCGGCCCTGGGGGTGGGGTGCCCTCCGCAGCGATGGCGCTGGCGACCTCATCGGCGCTGAGCAAGGCCATGTCGCCATCATCAGTGGCCGCCATCCGTGTTGCTTCCTCTGCCTGCGCCAGGACGGCGCGGCGCTCGGAGACCAACGGGATGGACGACGCCTGGTCGGCCTCCGCCTCCTCCGCGTTCTCCTCGCTGAGTTCCTGCGCCGGGCCCCTCCGGGCCTCCACAGCGTTGAAGTACGCCTGGCTCTGGCGCAGCCTCACGCCCAATTCCATGGCGTCCATGGAGGCCATAATCCCGCCGATGGATTCCTGGTCGTAGTACCCCTCGTCCTGCAGATCCAGCAGGATCTTGCGGCGGGCGGTGAGGACGCGCAACTTGGCGTCCATCATGCTTTCGCCGGGTTCCTGCTCCGAGGTGACCTCTGAGAGCGCATCCTCCAGCCCTTGAGCCTGGCGGCGCAACTCCACCGGGTCCGGTGTGGTGGGCTTGATCCAGCGCACCAGGGGCGCCAGCAGGCTGCCCTGGATGCCGAGCGAAAGCACCGCCACGGCGAAGGCAATCAGGATCAAAGTGGCGCGGTTGGGAGTGTCAAGCGGCAGGGTCTGGGCCGCCGCCAGCGTGACAGCGCCGCGCATGCCGGAGGCCACCATGACCAGGCCGTCGCGCACGGTGAGGGGCTGCTTGGTGTAGTAGTCAATATCGCTGCGCACCATGCGCGTGCGCCGATCAAGCTGGGCCCAGCGCTTCTCCTGGGCCTCCACGCTTGAGGCTTCGAGTCCGTGGCCGCCGTGCGGGTGCAGCCCCCGCTTTAGGCGCTTCTTGACGCGCTTTTCCACGCTCTGGGCCTCGATGCTGCACAGCTCGGCAACGCGGCGGAAGTCGCGGTCAGCGATGGCGGACTCCATGGCCTCCAATTGCGGCGCGCGCGTCTGCTGCGCCTTCTGCGCCCGCTTGCCCATCTTGCTCAGCAGCGGCAGCACAAAGGCGGTGCGGATGATGAGCATCAGGGCCAGGGCGGCCAGCGCCACCAACACAATTTGCCACAGCGTGCCGGTGTCCGCCTCCTCGCTGTGGTGGTTGATGAGCCCGCGCAGCTCCAGGCCCATCATCAAGAACACGCCTCCCTCAAGCACCAGCGTGATGGCCTGCCAAATGCTCCGGTCGGAGACGCGCTGCTCCGCGCGGAACACGCGGTCCTTCTTGCGCCCAATCACCACGCCGGCCACCACCGCGGCCACGAGCCCGGAGCCGTGCAGCAGGTCCGTCGGCACGGATGCCGCGAAGGGAATCACCAGGGAGAGGACGGTGGAGACCGTGGGATCTTGCACCACCTTGCGCGCCCACAGCCCCACCTTGCCTGCCACGACGCCGATCACGATGGCGACGAAGACGGAGTAACCAAATTGCCCGACGGCGGTCCATAGGGAGAACGCGGAGGCGGCGGCTGCGATGGCGGTGCGGAGGGTGACGAGGGCCGTGGCGTCGTTGAGCAGGGACTCGCCCTCGAGGATGGTGCTCACTCGGGAGGAGATGCCTACGCCGCGGGCAATGGAGGTGGCCACCGCGTCCGTGGGAGAGAGGATGGCGCCCAGGGCAATACACCAGGGCAGCTCAAGGTTCGGCATGATCCAGTGGAAGAAGAATCCCAGCAGGACGGAGGAGAGGATCACCAGGAAAACTGCCAGGCCGCCAATGGCATTAAATTCGCGCCGAAAGTTCATGGCGGGCATGTTCACGGCGGAGGAGAAGAGCAGCGGCGGCAGGACCACCGCGAGGATGATCTCTGGCTCCACCTCAACATCCGGCACAAACGGCAAGAAGCTCACGCCGATGCCGATGGCCACCAGAATCAGCGGTGCGGCGATATTCCAGCGTGGTCCCAGCCGGGAGCTCACTGCGATGACGACCACGGCCGCGATGATAACCAGGATGGCAGTATCCATGGATGGACCCCCTTGTGTGGACGAAGGCCCACCCCTGGGTCCTCGTCATTCGGCGTTCATTCTCCACCCAACCGGCCCCGTTGGCACCGGTTCGTGAAGCACGCCCCCGGCCGCGCGTCGTCGGGCATCTGGATCTGAACCCGACCCCGCGGCGCTGCGCCGCTGACGCCTCGGGATAACAAACCGTCCGGACGGTCAAGATATTCCCGCCAACCCCTTCCCGCGCCGGGCGCAAGACCATAATCTGGAGGGTATGCCTGAGAAGAACTCTGCCCCCCTGGACCAGGACGCGACCCCGTACGCCTCTGCCCTGCGCCGCCTCGGCGATGTGGACTTTATGCACCTGGACGTGCCCTCCCACCAAGGCCGGGCCGCGAACGCCCCCGGGCTCGCCGACCTGGTCGGCGAACGGATCCTGCGCCTGGATAAGTCCACGCTCTTTAGCGACATCAACCAGGACACCTGGGCCATGGATGCCCCGCCGGAGGGCGCGCCGCTTGAACAGGCCCAGCGCCTGGCCGCGGAGGCCTGGGGCGCATCCCGCCTGTGGTTCCTGGGTAACGGGGCCTCCTCCGGCAACCACATCGCGACCATGGTGGCCCGCGCGCTTGGCCGCGAGACCGCGGTGCAGCGCAGCGTGCACTCCTCCGTGATTGACGGGATGATCCACGCCGGCCTGGAGCCGCACTTCATCTTCGGCTCCGTGGACCGCGACCTGGGTTCCTCCCACGGCGTCACCGCAGCCCAGGTGGAACACGTGCTCACCGAACACCCCGGCGTCGCCGCCGTGCAGATCGTCTCCCCCTCCTACTTTGGCGCGGTCTCGGACGTCGCCGCGATCGCAGAGGTGGCGCACGCCCACGGCAAGCCGCTGATCGTGGACGAGGCCTGGGGCTCCCACTTTGGGTTCAGCGAGGGGCTGCCGGGCAACGCCGTGCGCCTTGGCGCTGACCTGGTGGTGTCCTCCTCCCACAAGAACGCCGGAGCGCTGACGCAGGCCGCCATGCTCATGCTGGGCCACGGCGAGTTTGCCGAGGCGCTGGAGGACGTGGTGGACCGGGTGCACCGCTCCTACATGTCCACCTCCACCTCCGCCCTACTGCTCGGTTCGCTGGATGAGGCGCGCCGCCGCATGGCGGTGGACGGGCCCGTCGTCATCCCGCAGACGCTGGCCGCCGTGCGCCAGCTGCGCGCGGAGATTGCCGACCGCGGCCGTTTCCGCGATGCCACGGATGACGCCATGATGTACAAGGACGTGGTGGGCCAGGACCCGTTTAAGGTCGTGATTGATACGCGCACCGGCGGGCTCTCTGGCACCGAGGCGCACTACCTGCTCACGCGGGATCACCGGGTGGTCGTGGAGCTCTCCACCCACGCCGTGATTGTGCTGCTGATCGGCGCCACGTCGGTGCTGGACGTGGACCGCTTCATCGAGGCGCTCTACGCTCTGCCCAAGGTGCCAGAATCGCTGCAGGCCGCGCCCGCCCTGCCGCAATCCGCCAAGCGGGCCCGGCGCCTGCAAGAGGCCTTCTTCTCCCCCACCGAGCTGGTGGGCTGGGAGGACGCCGTGGGCCGCATCTCCGCTGACGCGCTCTCCGCCTACCCGCCGGGCATCCCCAACATCCTGCCCGGCGAGGTCTTCACGGAGGAGATGATCCAGTTCCTGCGCAAGACCGCAGCCATGCCGGCCGGTCACGTGCGCGGCGCGGCCGATGAGCACCTTGACCGCTTCCGGGTCGTGGTGGTGCAGCCGCCGGCGATTGTTTAGTTTGCTGGCATAGTGTTCGACGCCGTGTGGCCGGGCCCCTGGGGACCCGGCCACACGCGTGAGGCATCGGTAATGCACAGGCGCAAACCGGCCATTGCGGAGCCCTGAAGACTCAGGCATCATTGCATTCAACTCGACGGCAAAACCATGCCGCTGGGTGACACGATGTGCGCGCAATCGCGCGCTACGGGGGAACAGGTCCTGGGGGGCACGCCACGCGTGCTGGGACCGCTTTGGGGTGCAGGAGCTTTCATGACCCGTTTTGCCATGCCACATTTGCGCGCGTCCACAGAAAAATTACGCCGCCCACGCGGCATCCTGGGCGGGTCCTTGACCCTGGGGTTGATGCTGACGGTGGCGCTGTTCGGGCCCACCGCGCCGGCGTCCGCCGCCCCCTCCGGGTCCACCAGCACTGGTTCCGCCAGTTCTGGTTCCGCCAGTTCTGGGGGGTCTACCGGTGATGAGACCACCGGCCTGTACTTGGAGATCAAGACCAACGGCCAGGTGTACGGCGAGCTACCCAACTGGTTTGGCGCCATCGGCGCCCTCGTCAAAGCCGGCTCACCGGTGACCTGGACCTACGAGGTGACCAACTACGGAAACTCCGACGTCAGCGGCGTCAAGGTGACGGACAAGGGCACCGGCAACGCCGCGCCGTCGGTCACGTGCCCCGCCACCATCGCTGCCGGCGCCACGGCCCAGTGCCAGGCTGCGGGCACGGCGATCGCGGGGCAGTATCAAAACACCGCCACAGCCACCGCCACCTCCACCGCCACTTCCTCCTCCAACGCAGTGGCGGTGGCCTCCAACGAGGCCTCCTCCTGGTACTTCGGCACGGTCTCCGGGTTCACCCTGGAGAAGCGCGTCAACGGGACGCACCAGACCGCAGCGCCTGGCCTGAAGGTCTCTGAGGGAGACAAGGTCACGTGGACGTACAAGATGACCAACACCGGCAACTACCCGGTCGAGGACGCCATGGTGGAGGACTCCGGCACCGATGGGCCGGTGAACGTGAAGTGCCCGGCGCGGGACGATGACCAGCTGGCCGGCGGCGACTCCATCACCTGCACCGCGGAGACAACCGCGATCAAGGGCCAGTACACCAACACGGCAACCGCCATGGCTGAGGATCCCGTCGCGGGCGTCGTGTACGCCTACGACAGCTCCTGGTATTTCAGCAGTGACGACTCCACTCCGGAGCCCACTCCCACTCCCACGCCGACGCCGGAGCCCACGCCTACTCCGACACCGGAACCGACTCCCACGCCGACGCCGACGCCTTCTCCGGAACCGACGGATGCCACCTCACCGGCGCCGACGGACGACCCGACTGGCGATCCGACGAGTGAAACAACGTCCGGCTTCAGCACCAACCCGAGCGTGGATCCCAGCACGAGCGTCGGCGGTGGCGACGCCCCGGGTATGGATCAGACGAACGCGGGCTCAAGCGCCGGTGCTCTGCCCAGCACGGGCGCCAGCGTCACCTGGGCGCTGCTCCTGGGGCTCCTAGCCCTCGGCACGGGCGTCACCGTCTTGGTGACGCGTCGCCACAACGCTCACTAGAGCCGCCGGTGGCAGGATAGCTAGATGTTCGACGGCGTGTGGCCGGGTCCCTGAGGACCCGGCCACACGCTTTTTTGCTGAGCGCTCAGGCGTTTCCCTGTCTCAGCGGTGGCGAACACCTGGGCGCCGCGTCTTACTCATGGGGAGGCGCGTTACGGTGCTTCGGCTCTCGACGTACCCTGTCCGAGACTTCGGAGGACGCCCTGCTCGCCAGTGCCCTGGCCTTCCCGACGGCACCTTCGCTGACTCGCCTGGTCGCCCCGCCGGCTCGCTTGCTCGCATCCACCCCTTGGGCCGCCGCGATAAGTGCGGCGTCCCGGGCACCAACCACCGCTTCACCCCAGCTCTTCGCTTCAACGACTTGCACGCCGGAGGCGATCCCGAGGCGCGTGTGCAATTCCGTGACTGCGCCTGCGAACTGCTCACCATGACGGGCGACCGTGGGAGACGCGGAGGGGTGGAAAAGAACCTTCGCGTTGGCCGCGCCCACCGCCGCGTTCATCCGAGAAAGCAGCGCGTCCGTGCTGTGCGCAATCGTCTCCAACCGCTTCTGGCGAGCAACCTTGAGTCCGAGCCGATGACCATCGAGGTCCTGGGGAGCGCTGTCCATAACCCTGTCCAATTCGAGGATGGCCAGCCCGTCCCTCAGTTGGAAGCACCGGGCGAGCACCGCGAGCCATTCCTTCGCGGAAGACTCCACCTCCTGGACCGTCTTCGCGAGGTCCGAGATTCTGCCGTGTTTCTCCAACTTCTCAGCGAGGGCATCCAGCTGGCGCAGGGCGTACGCCTGGGTCCTCGCGATGGTGCCTGACGTGGCCTGGACTTTGGACCAGGTCACTTCATTCACCCGGCCGCCGTGCTCACGCAAGGTCAGCGCCTCTTCGATGTCGAATCCCGCGCCAATCATGTCTGCCAACACGGCGTCCTTCTGAGCCCTCAGAATGTCGTCGAGTTTTGCATCGATGACTTCTAGGTACTGGGCGATTTCATCCATCGCCGCCTGCATGGCCAACTGAGACATGACACCGGCGGCGCCGGTCAAAAGGGCTGGATTCGCCAGTTGAGAGACGGGACCGCGGGCGAATTCGACAAAGCCACCAATTTGTCCTTTCCCGACTCCCTTGAGCACGCCTGTGCTAACCCCCGTCGCGGCGTTCTGTCGCAAGCCGAGTTTCGATACTGCTTGAGCTGACTCTTTGGTCAGCTTGACCCAACGGCCAGATCCAGCGGACAGCCCCGAGATGCCCTGGACCATGGCTGAGGCCTGACCCAGCGCCGGTCCCATGCGCGGAAGGTCCATTTCCTTCGCGACCAACCCTTGAGCCGTCAGAAACTGCTGGACCACCTCGCTATCGCCAATCACGGCGAGCCCGTCCTCATCGCTGACCAGTTGGATTTCGTTGTCCATGCGTATTCCCTCGCTAGAAACTTCGCGACATTCGAGCCGAAGAAATCCGGCTTACGCCGACTCTAACCGGTGGTACTGACGGTGCGTTGGCCACATCAAAGAGCCGTAAAAGTGACGGACACTTGTCAGCAACATGTGCGCGGCCAGGCTTACGCGTTCCAGCTGACGAGCTTCTGCGCCCGCATGAGCACACCGATCCCGCCCGTGAACGTCACGCCGGCCAGTTGCGGGCCGCGGAGAATTTCCTTAAAGCCCCACCTCGCGTGGAGCGCTATCGAGGCGTGATTCTCTGGGTTCACCACGAAGAACGCCTCGTCTGCCCGCTGCGCAATCCACTGCAGCCGCCGCGCGGTCAGCGCCTCCGCGACCCCACGCCGTCGCCACCCCGGATCCACCGTCACGCCCGCCAGGTAGTGCCCTTTCGGCGCGGCGTCGAGCGGTGTGTCTAAGTAGTTCGTCTGAGCCCAGCCGATGACCGGCTGCGCATCGCCGTCGGGCGTTTTCTCCGCCGGCCGGGCCGTCAGGACCAGCGCGTTCGAGGCCGGAATGGCGCGCCGCAACTGGGTGGAGTTGGCCGCTCGGCCGGCGCTCGCCTGCACGCGCAGGATCTCGGGGATGTCTCGGAGCGAGGCCCGCGCCAGGCAGATGGCGGCCGGCTCACGCGCCCCAGCGGGGTCAAAAGCGGCGAATCCAGACACAGAAGGCACCTGAGCGCGGGGCGTGGTCGGCGCGGCGCGCGGCTAGCGGGCGGCCCGGAGCGCCGCGCGGATCAGCGGCCACTGCAACGGGACGCGGGCGGCGTAGGCGAGCGCCCAGCCCACGCGCTTGGGTGTCGGGCCCCTGCGGTTCAGCCGTTCGACGGCGTCCACCGCCATCTGCACGTTGGCCGGCAGGACCGCGACGAGCAGGGCCGCGGAAGCTGGTCCGGCCAGCTTGCGGGTCGCCGGGATCGCCAGGCCGGCGGCGCACAGCAGCTCGGCGGCGCCGGAGGCCAGGACCAACTCGCGGTGCTTGGGCAATGCCCGCGGCATGGTCGGTTCGAAGACCTGCGGCTTGACGAGGTGCAGGGCGCCAGAGACCGCGAAGGCGCCGATGAGGCCCTTGGCGACGAGTGAAAGAGGCATGAGCTGACCCTACGTCAGCGGGCCCGGCCGAGTCCGCCGTCCCAGGCAGCCCCGGCGACGAAGCTTTGCAGTCTCCGCGCGCACTTTGCCGTGTAGGCATCAACGGCAAAGTGCGCCTAGACACTGCAAACCCGACAGCGCCCGGCTCACGCCCTGACGTGGACACCCCGCCGCCGGGCCTCCCCTCGCAAGCCGCAAAGCCGGATACGACGAAGGGCCCGGCTGCTCAGCCGGGCCCTTCGTTCTTTGGTGGAGGTAAGGGGATTCGAACCCCTGACCTTCTGCATGCCATGCAGACGCGCTACCAACTGCGCCATACCCCCGAATCACACCGATTCGCACGCCCACGCGGGCCGATTGAACCGAGGTCAATCCTAGCAAAGGATGAGGAGTCCCCAGGACCCCTGCCGCGCGGGTGCGCAGACCGTTCACACTCGGCCGACGCAGCAAGTCCCCCGCGGTCGCGTCCACCGCCAAACGCCTAGTTCGTCCCCAACAACGACGATTCTGGGGGCAACAAAAAGGGCCCGGTCACAAGACCGGGCCCTTTTCTTTGGTGGAGGTAAGGGGATTCGAACCCCTGACCTTCTGCATGCCATGCAGACGCGCTACCAACTGCGCCATACCCCCGCAAAGAAGCGATTCAAGCGGCAAGCGAACTGCCCTCGAACCGAGATGAAACTCTAGCATGGGCGCTCGTGGCTCTCAAAATCGGGGGCGGGGTCGCCATAGACTGGCAGTGCATCCATGGAAGGAAACCGATGAGCCAGCACCCCGGGGCGTCTGATCCGGAGCAGAACCCCGTTGCGCCGCACGCGCAGACGGACCGCATTACTCCAGAGGCGGCAGAGTCCGCGGCCAAGGGGACGGGCACCCAAGCCCACAACCCGACGGAACGCATCGCACCGCCGTCGGGCAGCGCGGTACGCCCCGGACGCCGCCCCGCGCAGGCCAAGCGTCTCACCGCCGGAAGCGACTCCGGTAGCGACGCCGGCAGCGACTCCGTCGCCACTGCCGACGCCGCCCCGCACCCAGCGGACCCCCGCGAGGACATCACGGCCACGGCCGGCATCCCCAAGGTGCCCGCAGCGAAGGACCCCAAGACCAAGAGCTCCCTGCCGCGCTTCCTCACGGTGACGCTGGGACTGGCCGCGGTGGTCATCATCTTGATGTTCGTGCGGGAATTGCAGGACATCATTGCGCCCATTTTCTTGGGCCTGAATCTCATGATTGTGGCGTACCCCATTCAGCATTGGCTCTCCAAGGTGATGCACCGCTACATCGCAGCGATCGTGGCGCTGGTGGCCGTCCTCGCCGTGCTGGTTGCCTTCGTGTGGGCCTGCGTGTGGGCCCTCGTGGAGCTCATCAATGCGCTGCCGCAGTACAACTCTGAATTCCTGGCACTCTGGGGAGAAATCACCAATCTCATCAAGCAAATAGGATTCGATGCGGGCGAGGTCAACAGCGCGCTCAAGGAGATCAAGCCCAACGACGTGATGGGGCTGCTGATGCCGCTCCTGTCCAACGTCTCCTCGATCGCCTCGCTGCTGGCCACGCTGGTCATGGCCACGTTCTTCCTGGCCATGGACTCCGCGTCCATGTCTAACCGCCTCAAGCTGCTGCGCCTGGTGCAGCCCCGTGCGTTGGCCGTGGTCAGCGACTTCACTCTCGGCGTGCGCCGCTACTGGTTGGTGACGACCGTGTTTGGCCTGATCGTGGCGCTGGCGGATGTGGCGGCGCTGACGATCATTGGCGTCCCGCTGGTGTGGGTTTGGGGTGTGCTCTCCTTCCTGACGAATTACATCCCCAACGTCGGCTTTGTGGTCGGCGTGATCCCGCCCGCGCTGCTGGCGCTGCTCAGCGGCGGGCCCATGCAGGCGCTGGCAGTCCTGATTGTTTATTGCGTGCTCAACTTTGTGATTCAGGTGCTGGTCCAGCCCAAGTTCACGGGCGAATCGGTCGGCGTCACCCCGGTGGTCTCGTTCTTCTCGCTGCTGTTCTGGGTCTTTGTTCTTGGCCCTCTGGGCGCCCTGCTCGCCCTGCCGGCCACGCTGCTGATCAAGGCCCTCCTCATCGACGCGGACCCCAACGCACGTTGGATCAACCTCTTCATCGCCTCCAGCCCGGATTCGGCCCTCCCGGACGACGAGCAACCGGAGCCCCGCTCCCCCCGCAAACGCGACAAGGTGCGCGAACGCAAGGCGCTGCTGCGCGGTTAGCGCGCACCAAGGACAAAGGGCCTTGCCCGACGGCGCCGGGCCGGGTTGGGCAGCTACAGCAGCTCGGGCGCGTGGAGACGCAGCGCCTGGGCCGCGAACCGAGCTGCCGCTTCCGTGCCGAAGCTTGCGTGAAAGCCGGGGTTTACCTCGTAGGCGTCGGCCAGGCCCAAGACCATCGCTAGGGATTGCTCCCGATCGCCCGCATGCGTTGGAGTGCCCGGAATCTCCGCGAACCACCGCAGGTGAGTTCCGGCGTGCTCTCGCGCCGCCTCCGATTCGGCGCGGCACCCGGTTTCTTGCACCTCTCGCCACCGCGCCAGCAGGGCCTCGGATCGCTCCTTCCATTCGCGCTGCTGGCGTACGGATTTAGCGTGCCACCACTGGTTGGACGCATCAAAGGCCTGCCTGCCCCAGCGCTGCACCACCTCATCCTCGTAGGCGTCGTTGAAGCCCTGCAGCATCACGTCCATTCGTGGCTCGCGACCCTCGCGCCGCATCTGCAGGGTGTGTTGCACAGCTGAAATTCGGCGGTCAAGGGTGTCGCGATCCTCCGCCAGGCGTTGGAGGTGCGCCTGCAGCGCCTTTTCTTCCGCGGCAGGCGTGGACGGGGAATCCAGCACTTTCACCACATCGCTCAGCGCCATCCCGGCGTCGCGGAGCAGAAGGATGCGCTGGAGCCGGGCCACCGAGGCGGGGCCGTAGTAGCGATAACCATTGCTACCGATCCGGTCCGGAATCAACAAGCCAATGCGGTGATAGTGCCTCAAGGTGCGCCCGCTGATTCCGGCCCGCTCCGCCAACTGATTGACCATCCACTCCATGGGACTTCTGCCGCCTACTCAAACTCAGTTCTGGGTGGCCGCTGGCAGACCGAGACTTGTCAGCGCGGGACCCAAAATCTGCGACGCCGGTGTCCTCACGTTGCTCGCCGCCGTGCCACCGGCCTCTTCAAGATACGCGTCCACCAGCCGGACGCCTGCGGCGTACCCGGCCCCGGTCGGAAGCCCCATCGGCTCGCCGCCCAGCACCCGCGCTGTCGAATCCCCCAGGATCCAAGCGGCGAAGTTGTGCATCCCCGTGACGCCCAGCCCATTCGCCACCCGAGCCAGCACCGCGTCGTCGAGCCGTGTCTCCGGGGCCACAAAGTGGCTCAAACCGTCGTCACCAAAGAGCTCGGTCGCAAAAGTATCCGCGAGCCCCTCGGCAATGACTTGCTCCCCCAACGTGACGGTGGCTGGGTCCCACACCACGCCGCCGGGCGAGTACCGCACGTTGTGGTGGAGCTCGTGGACGGCGATGGACTCCAGGCGCCGCAGCACGCGGTCGGTGGGCCACACGATGAGGCTGATAAAGCCACTGATGCCCCCAAATGCCGACAGGCCCTGTACCTCTCGCATGAAGTGTTCGTTACCGGGATCCCCTAGGACCAGCAGCACGGTGAGGTCAGGGATGCTGGCGCCAGGGTCCGCGGACCTGATGGCCGCGGCCCCCATATCGAGGGCCGTCTGAACACGATTCCACGCGTCGGCAACCCGCAACGCCTCCAGGCCGTCGTGCACCCGAGAGCCCGGCTCATCCCAGTCGAAACCGAAGGTCTGCCGATGCACGTCGGCGAAGTCCACCCCGCTGGGAATAAAGGAGTACATCCCGGCCATCGGCGCCCACATTTCCCGCACCAGATCTGCCCGGCCGTCGGGGGTGGCGTCCAAAATTCGCGCCATCGCGGCGCCGCTATCCATCACTGAAATTGTCATGCACCCGACGCTAAACATTGTCGTTGCGTCAAGGTCAAGGCGGTCGTTGCCGCTGGGCCCTACATCTCAATGCCCGAGGGCGCTGGGCCGGGTTGGGCGACACCGACCCCTGGCGCCGTGCCACCATGGGAGCGTGAAGACGCCGCCCAACTCAGCCAACGCCTCGATCCCCGGCACCCCCATCAGCCCCGGACTGGCCCTGTGGCGCGTCACCCACTCGTGGCAGCGCGCCGTCCGAGACGCGCTGGCGCCGTTTGAGTTGACGCATGTGCAGTTTGTGCTGCTGTCCACGCTCATCGACATGCGGCGCACGGCCCCGGTGACCCAGCGCGAGCTCGCGGACGCCGCCGGAACCGAGGTCATGATGACCTCCCAGGTGGTCCGCGCTCTGGAGAAGAAGGGCCTGATCCAGCGCGGCGCCCACCCCAGCGACAAGCGCGCGGTGGCCCTCACCCCGACCACCCAGGGGGCCGAGGTGGCCCAGCGCGCCAACGCGGCGGTGGAGGCGGCGGACGCCACCTACTTTGGCCCGCTTGGCGCGGACGCGGAGCGTTTTCTGCAGAATCTTGACCTGCTCGACGGCGGTCCCTCACGCAAGGGACGCGGCGTCACCGCGGGCGCTGAGCGCCCGGAGTAAACGCAGCGGCCCGGGGGGGTCCCCGCAGGCGAAACCTCACCCGGCGGCGTCGCCCCTGTGGGAGGGGAGGCTCAGCCGCGCTCCGCGAGCTGCGCCTTAGCCGAGGCCTTGAGGACCTCCACCTGGCGTAGGAGCCCGTCCATGTCGCCGCCGGCCTCGGGCCGGTCCAGCTCGCCGGGCAGCGCCGCGTAGGAGTAGAGCCCGTCGCCGATCAGCATGATGGTTTCCGCGACGGATGGCTCCTGGATCTCCTCCAGAATCAGGTCCATCCACCAGCGGTGAATCTGCCCCAGCGCATCGCTCGCGGGCGCAACGTAGGCCTGTGAGAGCCGGATCATGGCGGCGTAGGTGACGTCGAACGCGCTCTTGGTGTTGACCGAGGTCCGCACGTAGTAGGCGCAGGGACCATCCGGCGCGGTGCGCATCTTCTCCACGTCCTCGCGTCCCAGATCAAGCATGCGCTCGCAGAGTGCCTCCGCCAGCGCCTCCTTGGTCCCAAAGTGATACAACAGGCCGCCCTTTGACACGCCTGCCTTGGCGGCGACGGCGTCCAGCGTCGCGGCACGCTCGCCCTCGCGGCGCAGGAGTGCGGCATAGGCGTCGAGCAGTTTGTCTCGGGCAACTGGCGGTCGGGGCATGCCCTCGATGCTAGTTGCCCGCGGGCAAGGAGACGATCATCACCGCCCACCAACTCGCAAAACGTACCGTCCAGACGGTACAGTTATGATTTCGGCTCCCCCACCCACAGGGAGCTCATCACTCAGAACCACGCACCACCGCACTGCAGGCCGGCCACGCCGTGAGCCGCACCGCATAAAGGAACACATCATGTCCGCGCCACAGCAGCAGGGGGCCAAGCAGGCGCAGCCCCGAACGCAGAACCAGCCAGAAATCTCCGTCATTGACGACGCCAATCCGGGCACCGGCGCCCTGCCCATCGCCAACGCCCCGGCCATGCCCCGCGAGTCGGCGCCCATCACCGGCGCTCAGCCCGTGGTGCAGTTGGTGGCCTCGCCGCTGCGCCGCTGGTTGGCACTGGCCCTGCTCATGCTGCCCGTGTTGCTGGTCTCCATCGACAACAACGTGCTCACCTTCGCCATCCCCGCCATCACCACATCACTGGGAGCGGACGGCACGCAGGTGCTGTGGATGATCGACATTTACCCGCTCATCCTGGCCGGTTTCCTGGTCCCGATGGGCAATCTTGGCGACCGCATTGGCCGGCGCCGCGTGCTACTGATGGGCGCCGTGGGCTTTGGCCTGGTCTCCATCGCGGCCGCCTACTCCCCCACGGCGGAGGCTCTGATCCTGTGGCGCGCACTGCAGGCAGTGTTTGGCTCCATGCTGATGCCCGCCACGCTCTCCCTGATCCGCAACATCTTTGTGGACTCCAAGGAGCGCACGGTCGCGGTGGCCGTCTGGGCCTCCATGTTCTCCGCCGGCGCGGCCCTTGGCCCCATCACGGGCGGCTGGCTGTTGCAGCACTACTGGTGGGGTTCGGTCTTCCTCATCGCCGTCCCCATCCTGCTGCCGCTCCTGGCCTTGAGCCACCTGCTGATCCCGGAGTCCAAAGATCCCCAGCCCGGCCCCATGGACCCTCTGAGCATCGTGCTGATCGTTGGCACCCTGCTCCCCATCACCTACGGCATCAAGGCCGCCTCCACGGGCGAGCCCTGGCTCGTCTCGGTGACCGCCGTCGCCGTCGGGCTGGTGCTTGGTGTGCTCTTTGTCCGCCGCCAGCTCTCGCGCGAAACCCCCATGCTGGACGTGCGCCTCTTCCAGCGCAAGGCCTTCTCCGGGCCGCTGCTGGTGAACATGCTCAGCCTGTTCTCGCTGGTCGGATTCATGTACTTCCTGGCTCAGCACCTGCAGCTGGTCGCCGGGATGTCCCCCGCGGATGCCGCAACGTTCATGCTCCCGGGCCTGGTGGTCATGTTCGCCTCCGGGCTGGCCGTGGTGCCGTTCGCCCGCCGCTTTGGCCGCGTGCAGCTCATGGTCACGGGCGTGCTCGTAAACATGGGCGCGTACGGGCTCTTGGCGCTGATGGGCCACACCGGCGAGCTCTGGGTGGTCATGGCGAGCTTTGTGCTGCTTGGCCTTGGCGTGGGCTTCTCCGAGACCGTCTCCAACGACCTGGCGCTCTCCGCCGTGCCCGCCGCCAAGGCCGGCGCCGCGTCCGCGATCTCCGAGACCGCCTACGAGGTGGGGTCCGTCATGGGCACCGCCGTGCTTGGCGGACTGCTCAACGCCTTCTTCGCCGCGCACCTGCGGGTGCCCGGCTCGCTGAGCGCGGAGCAGCAGGAGACTGCCTCGCAGACGCTGGCCGGAGCGCACGACGTCGCGCGGCAGGTCGGCGGGACCGAGGGCCAGGCGCTGCTCGACTCCGCGGCTCACGCCTTTGATACGGGCGTGGGCCTGACCGCCGGCATTGCCGCGGTGCTGGCGTTGGCCTTGGCGATCGGTGTGGGTCGCTGGTTGCGCGGCGTGCGCTGAGGCTTGCTGGGCCCGCCACCAAGGTTTGCGCCTCGATGTGTGCGGATGCAGTCCCGATTGCGACTGCATCCGCACACTTTGAGGCGCAAAGCCTCGAGGGGCACGGGCAGTGGCACGGGCGGGGGCAGGGGCACGGGGCCGCGCCAAGCAGCTACGCCGCCCTAGCCCACGCCCCTCGCGTCCCGGCGATCACCTTGGCCCACGTCTTCTCCGTAATGAAAATGAAGTCGATCGCGATCATGGTCAGCGAGAACCACGGCAGGCCCATGAGCACGCCAATCCCGATGTGGAAGCCCATGATCCCCACCAGCGCCATGACGCGCGTGGGGTGGGTCAGCAGCATCATCGGGAAGCAGAGCTGCAGCACAATGGAGCCCCACGCCGCCACCACCACGGACGGCCCCCACGATGTCACGAGTGCGGAGAGCTCCGGCCAGGTGCCAAATTGCACGGTATGCAGCGGGTCATAGACGGCCCACCCCTCCTGCCACGGCACGCCGCCGGCCTTGTAGAGGGCCCCGGAAACGTACACAAAACAGACCTGCGCCGTGAGCGCCACGAGCGCCAGATTGTTGAACAGGCTCCTGTACTCCGGCAGCGCGGAGAGCAGCGGCTCGCCCGCCCACTTCCGTGCCAGCCAGGGCATGGGTTTTTTCTGTCCGACGCCCTGGGTCACCTTCCGCGCCTCACTCACCTTCCGGCGTCGCCTGGCATCCAGGGACCAGACCCGCACCGGGTCGGCGAAGAGCAGCAGGATGAGGGCGATCCGGTACATGTTGTCGCCCTGATCCCCCAGCATGTCGTTGGCCTCGATGAAGCTGATCCAGAGCACCAGATACACGGGAAGAACCAGCTTGAAGCGCCAGCCGAGCGTGAAGAGGATGGCGACCACCAGCACCAGAACATAGGCCGCGGTGTAGGCCGCCGCATTGGCGGAGGCAGTGCGGAAGAGGCTGAAGAGCCAGAGGCGGGGGAAGTCGCTTCCGGGTGCCACATATTCCCCGTTCCACAGGGAACCGGGGCCAAAGGCGTAGAGGCGGGTGGACCAGTTGCTCAGCAGCAGCCCCACCCCGGCCACGCCGAACATGATGCGGGTGACGGCCAGGCCGTGCGGTGCCTTGGCGCCGTCCAGCAGCCAGTGCTCGCAGAAGGCGGCGACTCGCAGCACGGTGTCTCGGCCGGTCCTGAGCACCAGCGCCGCACCGAAGCGCAGGAAGCGGACCAGGCGCAACAGGAGGCCGAGCAACCCCACCACCCGGGTCTCCCCTGCTGGGGCGCCGCCCGCGTCCGCCCCGCTGGGGCCAGAATTGCGGGGCCCAGAGTCGCCACGGCCCGTGCGCTTTTCCTGAGTCAACGTCACGGGTGCACCTCCTTATACAGTCGCCGGAAGGTGTCGGCGAAGTCCTGATCGGATTGCCCCGCCGCTACCTGGAGGCCCCGCCACCCGGACGGCGTGAGTTGGACCTCTGGCCGCTGGGCATCTGGGTCATGTCGTTGCTTGAACGGGATCACGTTCTGGCGTTCCACCCTGAATTGCACACGCACCACGTTCTGGCCCCAGATGGCCCGCGCCACCTGAGTGGCGTAGCGGACGGACATGAAGTCAGCGGCAAGGTAGGCGGAACGGGCCGAGGAATCGCCGTTGGCCAACGCGGTCAGTTCCGTGTCCAGGCTGGCGGACCAGCCCTCCTGTGAGAAGTTTCTGGCCACCACCGCCTTCTGGTCCTTGGTCAGTTTCCCGTAGGCATCGCGGTAGGTGGAGGCCACGTTGATGGACTGGCTGGCGGCACGCGCCGGGAAGGGCTGGTGCGTCATGAGCCGCGTCTCCACCTCCGTCGCGTTGACCCACTCGGTGGTGCGGTTGGTGCCGTCCGTGGCAACCACAGCGCGCACAAAGAGGCGGTGATCCCCGTTGATGGGTTCCGGAGCAAAAACGCTCCACGATTGCCCAAAAAACGGGATCATGTACTGCGTCAACAGGTTTCCTGGGACTACGTCTCGTGCCGGCGAGGGCGGTGCAATCCACAGCAGCGACGCAAAAAGGTGCCACGCGGTGAACAGCACCGCGGCGCTCATGACGAGGCGCAGCGGCTTAGACCGCTGACGCAGGTGGGGAGCTGCCTCCCCCTGCCCGACGCCGTGCGGTCCGGCCCCGCCATCGGGCGGCGGTGAGTCGCCGGTGGTGGGCGCGTCTTCGGTGACGGGAGCGGCGTCGGTGACGGACGCGTCCTCGGTGACGGAAGCGGCGTCGGGCCGTTGCTTGCCCCGCCTACTGGCTTGGTTCATGACAGTGAGCTCCTACGTGGAGGGGGAAACGCCGACGGCCCCGGGCGCCTGAGTGCGCGCACCGGGACCAGCGGGGTGGCCCCGATCTGGATGATCGGGGCCACCGGGGGAACTAACCGCGGCGGCGGCGCTGTCGCGTCGCCAGCAGGAAGGCACCCGCGAGCATCAGCGCCAAGGCCACGCCTCCCACGATGAGCAGGGCACTGGAAGCACCCGTCGCACCGAGGTTCTCCTTGCCGCCCACCGGGGTGCGGCCGTCGGAGGCGCCGTGAGCGTTGGCTCCGGCGCTGGCTGCCGCATTGGAGCCTGCACCCGAGTCAGCGGAGTGATCCGCCGACCCTGGCGGGGTGGTGGGCTTGCCACCCGTCCCGGCGCCGGTGTTGGAGCTCGCGACCACAAAGTCCGTCTCGCGATTCTCCTGCTTGACCTCTCCGGACTGCGCGCCCACCACGTCCACGTGGTGCTGGCCCAGTTCAAAGTCCTCTTGCACCTTGAAGGTCCACCGGACCGTGCCGGACTTGTCAGCCTTCACCTCACCCAACTTCTTGGGCGAGGAGAACAAGGTTGCGTTGACAGCCTCGCCCGGCTTGAAGCCCGTGCCCGTGACCCGCTGCACCGTCTTGGGGCCGCGGATCAGCTTGCGGAACTCCACCGTGGCCCGGATGGCCACGCCGTTGCCCTTCGCGTCTGCGGACCCGTTGGCGCTCGCCGACGAGCTGGCATTCGCGTTGGAATCGGCGCTGGCGTTTGAATCCGCAGTGGCCGACGAATCGGCGCTCGCGTTGGAGTCGGCGCTCGCGTTCGAGTCAGCGCTGGCTGCGCTGCTCGCATCCGCAGACGCGGCGGCCTGAGCCGCAGCCGAAGCGTTGGCCTCACTGCTCGCATCCGCACTGGCATTCTTGGACGCATCCGCCTCAGCAGCGGACTCAGCCGCAGCACTGGCAGAGGCATCCGCAGCAGCCGACTGATCCGCATTGCTATCAGCCAACGCGGCGGCCTCGGCAGCAGCCACAGCGGCCGCATCCTTCTCCGCCGTCGCCTCGGCACTGGCCGCGGCGGAGGCAGAAGCGGCGGCATTGGCCGTCGCCTGCTGCGAGGCGTTGCTGGACGCCTCACTCGTGGCCTCACTGCTGGCGTTGCTGGACGCATCGCTCGTCGCATCCGAGGACGCGGCGGCCTGAGCCACAGCCGAAGCGTTGGCCTCACTGCTCGCATCCGCACTGGCATTCTTGGAGGCATCCGCCTCAGCAGCGGACTCAGCCGCAGCACTGGCAGAGGCATCCGCAGCAGCCGACTGATCCGCATTGCTATCAGCCAACGCGGCGGCCTCGGCAGCAGCCACAGCGGCCGCATCCTTCTCCGCCGTCGCCTCGGCACTGGCCGCGGCGGACGCCGCCGCGTTGGCGTTCGCCGTGGTGTCCGCCGTGGCTGCCGCGTTGGCATCCACAGCGGCGGCGGCACTCGCGTCCGCCTCCGCACCTGGATCGCCGTCCTTGACGACCTCGAAGGTGGTCTTGGCGCTGACCTGACCGGCGGTGCCCACCAGATCATGCGTCCCGACCGCCAGTCCCGCGGGCACCTTGGCACCCTTGAGGGTGGCCGCACCCTGATCATCCGTGGTGACCTTGCCGATCTCCTCGCCGCCCAGGGTGAGCGTGACCTCCGTGGCGGCCGGGTAGCCGCTCAGCGTCACAGAGGTGATGGTGGATCCGGCCACGCCGGAGGTGGGATCAACCACCACGGCCGGGACGGCCGCATCAGCATCTACGGTGAAGTCCCGCTCCACCGCCGAGGCAACCACGTTGTCGGTGACCGTCGCCTTCCCGGCGCCCACAGCGGCGTCGGACGGGACTGTGACATCCCCGGCACCGAAGGCGCCGTTCTCATCCGTGACGACCTTCTCTGCCACGTCCTTGCCGCCAAGCGCAATCGTCAGCTCCGTGGAAGGAGCAAAACCCTCGCCCTTTACGGAGACCGTGTCGCCGCGCTTGGCGTGATCCGGATCCACCGAGAAGGACCCGGCGATCGCGAACTCGCTCTTGGCCTCCGGGGAGGTGCCATCCGTCGCGATGACGGGGGCGACCCCGCCCTTCACGCCGGCGGGAACACGCACGCGCTGACCGGCAAGGAGCTTGCGATCTGAGCCCGTCTGCACGGTCCCGGCCTCCTTGCCACCAATGCTCACGGTGACGTCAGCGCTGGGCTCAAAGCCACCGCCGGAGACCTCCACCTCGGTGCCAATGGCGCCACGGTCGGGATCAACGGACACGCTCGGCAGGCCAAGAATCGTGACCTTGGCCTTGGCGGGGGACGTGGATACCGCGCCCTCTGCCTCCAGGTCCACGTTCCCTGCGGCCTGGTCCGTGGGGACGGTCCAGACGTAAGAGAGCTCGCCCTGGTTGTTGGCCTTGGTCGTGACCTTGCTGCCGCCCAGGCTCAAACTGATGTCCTCATCCGGCTCAAAGCCGGCGCCCTTGACGGTGACGTCGCGGCCGGGGAACTGCTCCCCCGGGTCCGTGCTGAGGCTGGTGTTGTAGACCTTGGAGACCGTGACGGAACGCTCCGCCGGCTCCCGAGACGCCACGCCGGTGGCCACAAAGCGGCGATCGCCCGCGGCGTCCGAGGCCCAGGTGAACTTCACCCCACCCTGATCGTCAGCCTTCAGGTCATCCCCGAACGGCTGGTCATCCTTCTGAACCTTGACCGTCTCTCCCGGCTTGAAGCCGGTTCCGGTGAAGACAAAGTCGGTGCCCTGGGGCCCGGTCGCGGGTGCGGCCGTCAGCTCCGGGGTGTAGGCGCCCACCTTGACGGTGGCCTTGCCAGTGCGTTCCTTTTGGGACACCGCGCCGATGGCGGCGAAGGTCAGTTCCTCGCCGTCCTTGGCCGCCTGATCCACCGGCCACGCCACCGTGAACTCGCCGTTTGCATCGGCGGTCTCGGTGGTGGTGCTGGCGTCCGGCAGCGTGATGGTGACCACCTCGCCGCCGTCAAAGGCGCTGCCGCTGACATTCACGGAATCACCGGGTTCAACGGTCTCCGGGGAGACCACGAGCACCGGGGCAAAGGCCCGGGTCACCGTGACGGTGTCCTTGCCCTCCGCGGCGGAGGCCACGCCCTTGGCCGCGAACTCATGCGAGCCCACGGAGTCGGAGACCCACTGGAAGGAGAACTTCCCGTCTCCGTCCGCCGTCAGCTCAGTCCCGTAGGCCTGGCCGTCCAGCGTCACGTTGACGCTCTCCCCCGCCTTGTATCCCTCGCCGTTAAAGGTGAAGGTGGACCCGACCTCGCCGGAGTCCGGCGTGCCGCTCAGGCTCGCGGAGTAGTCACCGCGGGCCACCTGCAGCGTGGCCTTGGCCGGGGTCTTGGAGACCTCGCCCACCGCCGTCAGCTCCAGGGTTTTGGGCACGGACTGGTTCTGCGGCACCGTGTACTTTGGCGCCTGATCACCGGTCGGCAGCTCGCCGCCGTCGGTGGTGGTCGCCGTGAGGGTTCCGCCGTTATCCACGGCGATGGAGACCGCCTCATTCTGAGCGAATCCGGCCCCCGAGAGGGTCACGGTGTCCCCGGGCTCCACCTGCGTTTTGTCCACGGACAGGGTGGGCGTGTAGTTGGCTTCCACGCTCACCGTGGCGGTGGCCGGACTGTTCGACGCCGCTCCGGTCGCCGTGAAGGTCAGGTCGCCTGCGCCTTGCTGCGCAGGGACGGTGTACTTGGGTGCGTTCTGCCCCGTAGGCAGCGCCCCGTCGCCGTCCGCCGTCGCCTTGATATCCGCGCCGCCGGGCACCTTGACGGTGACCTCCTCGCCGGCTTCAAAGCCGGTGCCAGCGAGCGTGACCTCGACGCCGGGCTTCACCGTCTTGGGTGAGGCCGTGAGGGTGGTGTTGTAGGCCTTGGGCTCACCGATCACGGTGGAATTGCCCAGGTTCACGACCAGGAGTCCGTCGCCGTTCCTGATGCCGGGGATCAGCCCCACCTGCAGGGCTCTCACCGTAAACGCGCTGGAGTCGTCGCCGCGCGGGTCAATGAATGCGCCCGGCTTCTCCTGTTGTGCGTTGACCTTGAGGGAGACCAGCTGCTGGACCGCACCCAGCAGCGGATCAAGGGCGCTCACCACGCCGGAGACCAGCGTGCCCACCGCGGGGACAAGCGTGGTGCTCAGCGCACCCTCCACGACCGGCTTCAGCACGGAGCCCAGTGCGGGCACCAGCTGGGTGGCCACGGGGCTCACAATGGCGTTGACCAGGGAACCCACGGGGATGCCGAGGATGGCCGCGTCGATCTTGACGTCGTCCTTGGTCAGCGGCCTGGCGTCCCAGCCAATGAGCTGGCCAAGGGACGTGGAGATGTGCAGCTTGGTCTTGGCCACCGGGAGCACACCGAAGAGGGCCATGACGTCAAGGCCCACGGTGATGTTGACCTTGGTGGTGCTGAGGGCGGTCTTGAGGACCTTCTCCAGCTTGGTGGTGGCTCCGTTGACGAGGCCGGTGAGGCGGGAGACCACGGCGTTGATGACCTTGGCCTGCAGCACCTCGGTGTTGGCCGGGAGGCAGTTCAGGCCCCCGGGCTTGGTGCTGGGATCCGTGCAGACGGTGCGGTCGTTGGGCTGGGGAAGATCCGCCCGCACCGTGTCCATGATCTTGGCCAGGTCAACCGTGACCTTGCCGTCGGAGAGGCGGATGCTGACGGACTCGTCCGGATCGGAGAGCGTCTCCTCCAGGAGCGGGGAGACGGTGGCCCACAGGTCCGTGTCAATGGCGATGGTCGCGTCTTCCGGGATCTTCACGGAACCCAGGCCAAGCAGCACAGTGTTGAGCGGCTTCAGGACGTCGTCTCGCAAGGTGCGCGTGACGGTGTCGAGGGCGCCCTTCTCACCGACCGCGGCGTCCAGCGTGGAGTCCACGCCCTGCACGGTGGTCTTCAGGGTCTTGGTGAGACCGGCAATGGCCTTGGCCTCCAGCTCCATGTTGACGCCGGCCAGGGCGTACTCGGCCTTGGGCTGCGCCCCGGGCTCCGCGGTGGCTCGCGAGGCCACCGCCTTGACGTCCAGCTTGAGTTCGTTGATGAGGGAGTCAAGGCCAAGGCCCTTCAGGACCGGGCTGAGCTTGACTGAGGTGGACTGGCTGGCATCCGCGCCGTTCACGGCAAAGAGGCCCTCGCCCGTCACTGCCCCGGCGGCCGCCTCTGAGGTGCCGCCCTTCTGGGCCTTGGCGTACTGGCCCAGCGCGCCCACCTGCAGCACATCCTTGAGCAGCGGCACGTCGATGCCATCGCCCAATGGAAGGCCAAGGCCGCCAAGCACCGTCAGATTCATGTCGTCGTTTTCGCTGGAGCCACCGTCTGCGGTGGGGGCAAAGGCCGACTGGTCCTTGAGGATCGTGTCGAGGTCAATGACCCCGGCTCCGGAGAGGGCGGAGCCCTCCGCTTGTGCCCGCGTGGGGGCTTCGGCCGCAGCGGCCGGCGGCGCAACGCCGCTTAGGACGAGGGCGGAGAGCGCGATGCCGACGGCACCGGCTCTCAGCCGAGAAAGGGTGGTTTTCATGGGGGGTCCTCCAGCCCTGGGGGGAACAGGCAAGCGCGCGGGTACGCGCAGTGAAGCCAACAGTAGGCAAGCGTGGCCTGGGTCATAGCGAATTCTCAGGCTTTTCAGTACGACTACGTGATGACTACGGAGACCCGATGAAACAAAGTGCCATTGCGAATAGCGATTCTGCAAAAAACGAGGAAACATTACATTTAAGCGCTCCATACTTTGGAAATCGCTCGTCATTTGGTTCGCCGCGACTTAGACTCGCGGTTGAACAACGGCGCGGGGGTGTCGACCAGCGCGAGGGTCCGGGGGCCTTCGAGAACGAACGGAAACCTCATGTCGCCCACTCCCGCAAGGACGTTGATCCCCACTCCACCAGGTGTTCACGCCCTGGGCGGGACCCGCGAATCAGAGGCCGCCACCGTGGCCGGCCTGGCCGCCCCTGGACACGGCGTCTTGGTGGTGGCCCATCCCGGCGAGGGTCGCACCGACGTCACCGCTGCCGCCCAGGCCACACTGCGCCGCTCCGACGCCCCGGCCCTGCGCTGCACGGCCCACACCACCAGCGCCGAGCTCCTCTCCTGGTACGAGGCCCATCACGCCGCGCGTTGCCTGCGCCTTCACGATGTGGACACGCTCCCCCAGGCCGTCACCCCGGTCCTCTCCAGCCTGGTCCAGGACTCCAGGGCCATCTTGCTGATGAGCGCGGACGCGGTCTCCATGCGCTCCGCGAGTGCCTTCGATACCACCACTTCGGTGGGGCTGCTGTGCGATCTATGGCGGCGGCGCCTCATGGGCCGGGTGGACCTGGCTCCGCTCACGGATGAGGAGACCGCGGCACGGATGCGCGGCTGGGTCCCCACAGACGCCCTGGATTCTTTGCAACTCACGACGGCGACCAGATCCGCCCGCGGGTCGGTGGCCATTGCGCGGGACCTGGCCGAGGACCTCACTGCCGACTCCCGCTCCGCCCCGCGCAGGCTGCCCCGCCCCTGGGATGCCCCCTTTGCCCTGAGCGCACGCACCCTGCACCGCATCGCCTCCCGCACGCGGGACCTGCCCCCGGCCCTGAAGACCGCCGCCGTGGTGCTCCACAGCGTGGGGCCACTTGATCACGCCATGGCAGCACGCATGGTGGGCCCGGATGTGCTGACCCGCCTGTTGAACGTGGGGCTGGCCAGCCTGCGGCGCCTGCCGGACGGCGATGAGGTGGACGTGGATGGCCTCCAGGTGGCCGGCCTGCTCTCCGTGCCGGACGTGGATGACATCAACGGGCACATCAACACGGCGCTGGCCTTCCTGGAACGCTCCTGGCGCTCCGGGCTGCCCTTCTCCGATGCTCCGACCATGGCGCTGGCCCGGCACTTCATGGACCTTGGCATCACTGAAGGCTCCGGACGGCTCTTTGCCCGCGCGGCCACGGTGACCGCCCGGCTTGGCTGGCACCGGGAGACGGAGATGCTCACCCGCACCGCGATGGCGGACGGGGCCGGAGCAGAGGTCCTCCCCACCCTCTGGGTCTCGCTCCTGAGCCAAGACCGCCATCAGGAGGTGCTTGACCAGGCCCAAGAGCTGCTGCAGCGCGAGCCGGAGGCCTTCCACCTGGAACACCTGCACCGCGTCTGCACTGCCGCGAGCTGGGAGCGCACCACCCCCGACTGGCTGATCACGTACCTGACGGATGTGGTGGGTGCCGCAGATCCCGTCCTGGCGCAGATCCTGACGATCCTCACGGGGGATGCCCCCATGACGAACCAGTGCGCGGACACCTTTTCCGACTACGCCGCCACGTCCACCCACGCCTCCGTCCCGCGGATGTGGGCCATGGCCCTCACCCTCTCCCAGCGCCTCAGCGCCGGCGACCCGGAGGCGCTGGAAGCGAGCGTCACCCAGGCCCGCTCGCTCAGGGGACGCCTGCGCGTGCTCAACCCCGCGGCGTCGAGCATGGCACATGATGCCTTCTTGCTCTTTGACCTGTGCTGCTGCTCCGCGCAGGCCCTGGCCGGCGTTGATCCGGGCGGCGTGAGGCGGGTCCTGGAGGAACGCACCAGCAACGCCGTGGGCTTTGGGCCGGCCTCCGGTCGGGTGGCCGCCGCTTGCGCCTCCTACCTCCACGCCCTCAGCGCGTACCGGCGCGGCAATACCGAAGCGGCCACGCGGGACATCACCACGTCCATGTCGCTCCTGGATCACTCCACCTTCTCCGCGCTCAACGCCAGCCTCATGCGCCTCTCGCTGCAGCTGGCGCGCTCCGGCCCAACCGATGAGGTGGACCCGGAGATCCTGGGCTCCTACCTGGCGGTCGGCGAGTCCATGCATCAGAGCGCCGCCGGGCCCACCCGCCTGGTCGCCGAGCCGGGGTGGGCGGCCTCCGCGCACCTGTATCACCGCGTGTTGCAGGGTCACCTTGAACCGGTTGCGGCGCTCAAGGCACTCGAGGATCCGGAGCTGAATGCGGGGCGCTTCCCCGCCACGCTGGCCTCCGCCCATCACCTGCGCGCGCTGGTGTCCGGCGATCCGGAGCACTTGATGCGCGCCGCGAATGACCTGACCCACGCCGGCCAGACGCGCGGGGCGAGGGACGCGCTGACGCGGGCCCGCTCGCTGTACCTGGCCAGGCGGGCCACGGGCCGAGCCAACGACTGCGCCGCCAAGTTGGCGGCCCTGCCGGACGCAGAGGCGGACACGGAGCTTCCACCCGCGCTGGTCAATACGGGCGCCAGGCCCGCGCCGCCCTCCGGGCTGACCCAGCGCGAGTTGGAGATCTGCCTCCTGGTGGCCCAGGGGCTCAGCAATCTGCAGATCGGCGAGCGCCTCTACCTCTCGGTGCGCACCGTGGAATCGCACGTCCTGCAGGCGCGCGCCAAGCTCCGCGCGCCCCGCCGGCGCGACATCCCGGAGCGCCTCTCCAAGGAGTTGGCGCGGGCCGCGGGGGCGCGGGGGTAGTCCCCGGCCAGCCGTTGCCCGACGGCGCGTGGTGGGCTGGGTGCGAACCGGCGCCACGGCGCGCGGTGAGGTCGGTGCGTGAGGCGAGCGAACGGCGTCGGGCGCTACAGGCCCACAAACTCTCCCGGGAGCGGGATTCCCGCGTCGGCGAGCGCGGTGCGCGCGGCCAGGAAGCCGGGCATCCCGTGCACGCCGGGGCCGGGGACGGCCGCCGATGAGCAGAGGTAGACGCCCTTGACCGGAGTGCGCCAGGGCGCGCGGGCCAGCACGGGGCGGGCAAAGAGGCGGTAGGCGGAGAGGGCGCCGGAAGAGATATCGCCTCCCACATAATTGGGATTCTCTGCCTGTTCCTGCGCCGCGGAGCTGTGCTGCACGTGCACTATCCGGTCCCGCAGGCCGGGCGCATGGTGCTCCAAAGTGCCCAGCAGCGTCTGCGTCTGGTCCCGATCGTTGCCGTGCGGGGAATGCGCGTAGGCCCAGAGCACGTGCTGGCCGTGCGGCGCCCGCGACGGGTCCACCACACCGGGCTGCACGGCCAGCACGAAGGGCCGCTCCGGGAACCCACCCCGGATGATGTGGTTCTCCCCGCGGTTCACTTCCCGCGCGGTGCCGCCCACGTGCACGGTGGCGGCCTGGGCCAGGAGGGGGTCAACCCACGGCACGGGGCCATCCAAGAGCACATCCAGTTTGGAGACGCCCGGGCCATACGGCACGCGCCCCAGCGAGCGGCGGTAGGAGGCAGGGAACGCGTCCCCGCCCAGCGCGGCCAGCCCCTTGGCGGAGACGTCCGCCAAGATCAGCTCCTGATCCAGCTCAGCCAGGGACTCCACCCATCGACCCAGGCGCAGGCTGCCCCCGTGAGCCTCGATGTCCTGCAGCAGGCTGGTCGCCAGCACCTGCGCCCCGCCCAAGGGAATGGGCCACCCGCCTGCGTGGGCGGTGGCGGCCAGGGTCAGGCCCGCGGCCGCGCCGGCAAAGGAGGGCTGGCGCACAATGCCGTGCGCCATGACGCCGGCCAGCAGGGCCCGCGCTTCCTCCCCCTTCCACCGCAGTGCACCCAGCGCGGTGCTCTGCTCCAACACGCGCAAGCCAAAGCGGGCCGTCAGGATCGGGTGCGGCGGCACGCGCACCATAGGGTTCAGCGCCACGGAGATCAGCTCATCCACGCGGGCCGCGAGCGGGCCGAGCAGACGCTTCCACGCCTCGCCGTCCGGGCCAAGGGCCTGCGCCGTTCGTTCCAAGTCGCGATACGCGGCCACCGCGTGGCCGGGGCGCAGGGCGTGGGCGTAAGAAATCTCCGGGGAAACGTAGTCCACCCGCTGCGTGATCTTCAGGGCCTTCATGAACGGGGAGGGCAGGACCATGGGGTGGGAGGCGGAACAGACATCGCGCACGGCCCGGTTCTGGGTGCCGTGATCCTGGGCGTCGCGATCCTGGGTGCCGCGTCCCGCCGATCCCTGAAGCGAGGCGGCCGCGGGGCCAAACGGGACCGTGCGCAGGCCGCCGCCGGGGGTGCCAGCGCCCTCATAGACGGTCACGTCCACGCCGGCTCGAGCCAGAACCACCGCCGCAGCCAGGCCATTGGGCCCGCTGCCGATCACCGCCGCGCTTGTCATGTGCGCAAGCCTATCCAGCCTGAGCGTCGGCGGTTGGCCGACTACTGACGCGCGCCGTCCCTCACAGGGCGGCCCGGCGTCCCTCACACGCGCGCCCGCCGTCACCGTCCCTCACACGCGCGCCCGCCGTCACCGTCCCTCACAGGGCGGCCCGCCGTCACCGTGACGCGCTCCCCTTGGCCCGCGCCCTGCGCATGTGGCACGCTTCATGAGCCGGAGCGGCCCCGCGGGGCCGGCCACGCGGCGTCGGGCATCCATCCCCAGGGCGCCCACGCACCCGGCCCCGCGCCGCCTGAAACAGAGGGCGCGGGCCACGCAAGCAGAGCAGGAGCAAGCCCCGTGCGCACCAGCATCACCGCACTTCAGCGCCGCAAGGGCGCCGCAGACGCAGCCCCCATCACCATGGTCACCGCCTACGACTACACCAGCGCGCGCCTGGTGGACTCATCCAACGTGGACGCCATCCTGGTGGGAGACTCCCTCGGGATGGTGATGATGGGCCACGAATCCACGCTGCCCGTCACGCTGGATGAGATGATCCACCACGCCAGGGCCGTGCGTCGCGGCTCCGAGCGCGCGCTGCTGGTCGTGGACGTCCCCTTCCTCTCCTCCACCGCGGAGGAACCGCTAGTCGCGGCGGCCACGCGCATCCTCGCGGAGACGGGCGCGCAGTCCGTCAAGGTGGAGGGCGGCGCCCACCGGACGGCCACGGTGCGGCGGCTCGTGGAATCCGGCATTCCGGTGATGGGCCACCTCGGCTTCACGCCGCAGTCCGTCAATACGCTGGGGACGCGGGTGCAGGCCCGCGAGGAGTCCACGGCGCGTCAGCTCATCGCCGATGCCCTGGCATTGCAGGCCGCCGGCGCCTGGGCCGTGGTCCTTGAGTTGGTCCCCTCGGAGCTGGCCGCGGAGGTCACCCGGCGGCTGGACATCTTGACCATCGGCATCGGCGCCGGGCCGGAGTGCGACGGCCAGGTGCAGGTCTGGCACGACATGCTGGGGCTGTACGAGGAGTTTGTCCCCAAGCACACGCGCCGCTTCCGCACCCTGGGCCAAGAGGTGCGCGGCGCCCTGAATGAGTACGTCGCCGAGGTTGCCGCCGGCACGTTCCCCGCGGAGGGGAACGGCTCACGCATGGACCCCGAGGTGCTGGCACGGGCTTCGCAGGAACCGCAGGAATCTGAGGCGTGAGCGCCGAGTTTGCCGGCGCCACCGTCCTGGTGACGGGCGCCGGCCAGGGCATTGGGCTGGCCTGCGCCCGGCTCATGGGCACCCGCGGCGCGCGCGTGCTGCTGGGCGGACGCTCCGCGGAGCGGCTTGAGCCGGTGGTGGCGGACCTCGTGTCCGACGGCGTTGCTGCGCGCGGCTTGGTCGCGGACGTCACGGTGGGCGCGGATTTGGACCGCGCCTTTGGCTCCCTGAGCGCGGACGGCTGGGTTCCGGACGTGCTCGTCAACAACGTGGGTGTGCGTGACCGGCGGGGAGTGGACCGGCTGGATACCGCGGACTTTTCCGCGCTGATCCAGGCGGATCTGGTCGCGGCGTATGACGTGGTGCGACGATTCTTGGCGCTGCATCAGGGGTGGGCGCCGGCTGATCCTGCTGGGGATGGTGCTGGTGCTGCTGGCGGATTCGCGCCGACCATCGTGAACATCTCCTCGCTGGCCGCCGTGCGGGGCCGGGCCGGGGACGTGGGCTACGCCGCCGCCAAGGCCGGGGTGGAGGGAATGACCCGTTCGCTCGCCTCCGAGTTGGGCCCGCGCGGCATCCGCGTGAACGCCGTGGCGCCCGGGACAACGGCGACGGAATCCAATCTGCACATGCTCACCGACCCCCGGATGTCAGAGGTCGTGCGCACGCGGACCGCGCTGGGACGCTGGGGCCGGCCGGAGGAGATCGCTGAGGCCGTGGCCTTCCTGGCCTCGCCGCGCTCTTCTTACATCACCGGGCAGTCGCTGCTGGTGGACGGCGGTCTCTCCACCCTCTTCTAGGCGGCGGCGCAGGCGCAGCCCGTGCGCGTTGCGGCTGGGTGCTTTGCGCCCCGATGTGTGCGGATGCACCCCAAAGGGGGACTGCATCCGCACACATTGAGGCGCAAACCTTCCTGAGGAGGGAGGCCGCTCAGGCCAGGCGCAGGTTGTCGATGAGCCGAACCGCGCCCGCGTAGGCCGCGACGATGGCCAGGGCCGGCGTCCCTGCCTCCACGCGCTCCAGCGGCTCGAAGCTGACCGGGTCCACCACGGCCCAGTACTCGGGCCGCGCACCGGCATCCGTCAAGGTGTCCAGCGCGCGGGCGGTGAGCGCCGCCGCGTCCCGCTCCCCCACACGCACCGCGTCCGCCGCCGCGCGCAACGACGCCCCCAGCGACAGGGCCGCGCCGCGATCCTGTTCCGCCAAGAGAGCGTTGCGGGAGGAGAGGGCCAGCCCCGCGTCGTCGCGCACTGTCTCCGCAGCGCGGATCTGGACCGGCAGATTCAGGTCCGCGCTGACCCGCCGGATCACGGCGAGCTGCTGCGCGTCCTTGGCGCCAAACCACGCGGTGTCCGGGCCCGCGATGCCGAGGAGCTTGGTGACGACCAGCGCCACGCCGTCAAAGTGGGAGGCCCCGCGTGAGGCGCCCTCCCAGCGCTCGCTCACGCCGCCGACGCGGATCGAGGTATTGAAGCCGTCCGGGTACATCTGCGCGGCGGTGGGGGTGAAGACCAGCTCGGCGCCGGCCGCGGCGGCGTCCCGGGCGTCCTGCTCGGTGCGGCGCGGGTACTTGGCCAGGTCCGCTGGATCGTTGAATTGCGTGGGATTCACGAAGACGGACACCACCACCAGGGAGCCGTCCGCGCCGGCCCGGCGGATGAGCGACAGGTGCCCCTGGTGCAGCGCTCCCATGGTGGGAACCAGCGCGATGCGCCGCCCGGACACGCGGGCGCTACCTAGTTGGGCGCGAAGCGCTTCGATGCTCTCCACGAGCTCCATGGTGTTCCCTGCCTCCGACGCCGGTGCTCGCCTGCGCGGGCGGCAAGCGACTCGGAAGAGTTTAGTGCTTCTTCGGTGCTCGACGGCGGCGGAGAAATTTAACCCATCGGTGGACATATTGGCCCACTCAGCACAGAATGTGGTGAGATACACCCACGAGTCCTGTCGAAACCCTTGGAGACATCATGCCCCGCCGCCTCGCTGCACTGACCTCATTGAGCGCAGTAGCGCTCCTTGCCCTCGTCGGCTGCACCTCCACCACACCAACTCCTGCCAGCTCTTCAGCGGCTTCTTCTTCCCAGTCGGAGCCAGCGAGCACCGACGGTGCCAGCGAAAGCACCGGAATCGATGAGAGCGCCGGGACCGACGAGAGCGCGACCACCGGGACTGACGGCGCAAGCACGGATACCGCTGCGGCCTACAAGGCGTGGGCAGAGACGGCCGGGGCCCCGCTCGCCGAATGGGATGAGAAGTGGAAGACCGACGCATGTGAAGTCACGGCGGAAAGCGTGGACAGCAGTTCGGACTGCGGCCTCGCTGTCCTCTTGGGAATCACCCACCTCCGAAACTTCAACCAGAAAATGGTTGATTCCTTCACCGAAGGCGGGGTCAGCTATCTCGGCAAAGAGCCCTCCGACCTCACCCCGAAGGTGGAGAAGGTGACCGGGCAGGCCAATACCGCCGCATTGATTCATAAGTCGTGGACGGAGGAAAACTGCGCCGACAACCCGACGACCTCCACCTGCGTCGAGAAGACCAAGAACCTGGTCGCCGCCCTGCAGCAGCTCAACGCGGCGGTGTCGGAACTGAAGCAGTAGTCACTCGCACTCACAACACTTCCGCTCAACAAAAGAACCCGGGGTCCATATGGACCCCGGGTTCTTTCTCCGTGGAGCTTAGGGGAATCGAACCCCTGACCTCTTCATTGCGAACGAAACGCTCTACCAACTGAGCTAAAGCCCCGCACGGTGTTCCGCCTCGCGGCGGTACCGGATCAGCGTACCGCCTGCCGGCGGCCAACTCCAAAACGCCCCCGCGACTTCGCAGCTCGCCGCCAGATCAGCGCTCCTGATCCTGTTCCTGCTCCTGGTCCTGCTTCTTCAGTTCCGGCGCGCTCTCCGCCTCGATGGACCGCTGCGTCGCGACGTACAAGCGCTGAATGTAGGCCTCAAACTCGCTGCGTTCCACGCGCCAGATGCCCCTCCCGCCGACCTTAATGCCCTTCAGGTCTCCGTCATTCAGGAGCTTGCGAGTGGCAGCCGGGCTGAAATCGAGCTCTTCGGCTACGTCCTCGAGGCGCATGAAGCGTGGGGTTTCCATGCGCCCGATTCTAGTGCCGCGCCACGCCCCCCGCGGGCCGGGCGCTCATCCTGTGGACAGCGCCCCTTCCAGCGCGCCAGCGCCCCAGCGCCCCAGCGCCGCCACCGGTCCGCGACCGCGCCGAGACCGCGCCGTCGCAGCGCGACGCAACCACGCGCCGTCGGGCAGGGGCCGTGAAAGTACTCACGCCCGCGGCGCCTCCCGGGCGGCGGCACGCACAGCGCCTGGCCGCGCCCAGGGCTCGCTCCCGCGCAGATGCTCAAAGACCAAGGAGGTGCGGGTGTTGGTCACGGCGGGATGCGCGGAGAGGTGCTCCACCACAAAATCGCGCACATCCTGGGCGTCCCGCAAGGAAACGTGCAGCACAAAGTCCTCATCGCCGCCCAGGAAAAACACCTGTGCCACGCCGGGCGCCTGGCGCATGCTGTGCCCAAAGTCCGCCATCAAGTGGCGCGCCCCCGGCCGGATCCGCACAAAGATCAGGGCCTGCAGGGCGGAGCCAAGGGAGGCCGGCTCCACGTCCACCGTGAAGCGGCGAATGATGCCGCGCTGTTTTAAGGCGTTGAGGCGGGCCAGGCAGGTGGACTGGGCAATCCCGAGCTCGGCGGCGAGGGAGGCGTTGGTGCGCCGCGAGTCTTCCACCAGCAGTCGCAGCAGGTGCGCGTCGGTTGAATCCAACTCTTTACTCTCCCGCAGATCCTTCACCTGTGACCACCCTCACACACGTTGATGCCGCAATAAACTTCCATTTTCCAGCCTAGCCCCGATGATTCTACGGAAACGGTTCACGCGAACCGCAGGAGTTTCTATTCTGGAGGTAAGCCCAACAACGATGTCGGACCGGCGTCGGACCACAGCACGTCAAGGAGTTCCCATGAAGATCGGTGTCCCAACCGAGGTCAAGAACAACGAGTTCCGCGTGGCCGCGACCCCGGCCGGCGTCTCCGAACTGGTCCACCACGGCCACGATGTCTTTGTTCAGAAGGGCGCCGGCATTGGCTCCGGCAACCCTGACGAGGCCTACATCACCGCCGGTGCCACCATTTTGGACACCGCGGATGAGGTCTGGGCGCAGGGCGACCTGCTGCTCAAGGTCAAGGAGCCCATCGCAGAGGAGTACCACCGCCTGCGCGGCGACCAGGTCCTCTTCACGTACCTGCACCTGGCCGCCTCGCAGCCCTGCACGGACGCGCTGATCAAGGCCGGCACCACCTCCATCGCCTACGAGACGGTGACCCGCGGCCGCACCCTGCCGCTGCTGGCCCCCATGTCTGAGGTGGCAGGCCGCCTGTCCGCACAGATCGGCGCCGTCACCCTGCAGCAGCCCAACGGCGGCTCCGGCGTGCTCATGGGCGGCGTGCCCGGCACCCGCCCGGCCCGCGTTGTGGTGATCGGCGCAGGCGTGGCCGGCGAGAACGCCGCCGTGGCCGCCGCCGGCCTAGGCGCGGACGTGACCGTCGTGGACATCAACTTGGCCCGTCTCAAGGAGATCGACGCCATCCACCACGGCCGCCTCAAGACCATGGCCTCCTCCAAGCTGGCCATCACCGAGCTGGTCGCGGACGCGGACCTCGTGATCGGCTCCGTGCTGATCCCGGGCGCCGCAGCCCCCAAGCTCGTCACGCTGGACATGGTGGAGAAGATGCGCCCGGGCTCCGTGCTCGTGGACATCGCCATTGACCAGGGCGGCTGCTTCGAGGGCTCCCGCCCCACCACGCACGCCGAGCCCACGTTCCTGGTCCACGACGCCGTCTACTACTGCGTGGCCAACATGCCCGGTGCGGTCCCCCAGACCTCCACCGCCGCGCTGACCAACGCCACCCTCCCCTACGCGCTCAAGATCGCGAACCTGGGGTGGGCCGCCGGCCTGCGCAGCGACGCCGGCTTCGCCGAGGGCCTGAACACGTACCAGGGCAAGGTCACCTACAAGCCGGTCGCGGACGCGCACGGCTACGAGTACCTCTCCACGGACGACGTGCTGGCCAGCAACTAGTCCCGCATCCGCCCCGTGCGGCGGCATGCGCCGAGGCCCCGATCCGTCCGCGGATCGGGGCCTCTGTGCGCGTGTGGGCGGGCGTGGGCGGGCGTGGGCGGGCGGGTGTGGGCGGGCTTGGTGAGACGGCGAGCGCGGACTGCCACTTCATACGACAAAAGCCGTCTTCCACGACGTCATTTGTCGCATGAGATGGCACGCGGGACCACGCGGGGTGGCGATTGTCGTCTCAGGTGGCAGGTGTCGTATGGGATGGCACGCGGGACCACCCCTGCCCGACGGCGCCCGGTCCAGACCCGCGCCCAGCCCCCCCAGGGGCCTCGGTGCGTCTGCGGGCGGGTGTGGGCGGGCTTGGCGAGACGGCGAGCGCGGGCTGCCACTTCATACGACGAAAGCCGTCTTCCACGACGTCATTTGTCGTATGAGATGGCACGCGGGACCACCCGGGGTGGCGTTTGTCGTGTCAAGTGGCAGGTGTCTTATGAGATGGCACGCAGGACCACCCCTGCCCGACGGCGCCCGGCTCAGACCCGCTCCCCGCCTCCCCAGGGGCCTCGGCGCGTCTGCGGGCGGGTGGGGGCGGGCTTGGCGAGACCGCGAGCGCGGACTGCCACTTCATACGACAAAAGCCGTCTTCCACGACGTCATTTGTCGTATGAGATGGCACGCGGGACCACGCGAGGTGGCGTTTGTCGTCTCAGGTGGCAGGTGTCGCATGAGATGGCACGCAGGACCACCCCTGCCCGACGACGCCCGGTCCAGACCCGCGCCCCCCTGCCCGACGGCGCCCGGTTCAGATCCGCGCCCCGCCTCCCCAGGCGATGCCCACCAGCACCACGGCAACGATCACCAGCGTGCTGCACAGCCCCAGGAGGACGGGCCGCCCGCCCAGCTTGATGAGCGACTTCACGTTCACCCCGAGCCCCAGTGCAAACATGGCGGTGGCCAGCAGGAACTGCTGCGCGGTCTTGGCCACGTCAAGCACGGGCGCGGGCACCCACCCGGTCGTGGCCACCAGCACCATGAGTACAAAGCCCACCACAAAGAGCGGAACCAGCGGCGGACGCTTGCCGCCCGCTGGCACGGACTCACCGCGGCGCCGGGCCAGGGAGACGCCAAGGACCACCGGGGCCATGAGCACCACTCGGGCCAGCTTCACGGGAACGGCCACGGCCAGCAACGCCCCGCCCCCGGCGATTCCGGCTGCGGCCACCACCTGCGCCACCTCATGCGTGGCGCCGCCGATGAGCGTTCCGCCGTCGCCCGCGCCCAGGCCCAGGGCCGCCACGAGCACGGGCATGATCGGGATCATCAGCGTGCCAAAGAGCACCACCAACGCCACCGCTGCCGCCACCTTTTCCTGCGAGGCGCGCACGGCCCCCTGGACGCCGGCCACGGCCGCCGCACCGCAAATGGAGAAGCCGGCGGCGATCAGCAGGGTCAGCTCGGGATCCACCTTCAAGACGCGCCCCAGGATCAGCGTCGCGAAGAAGGCCAGGGCCACGGCGGCGATGCAGATCAGCAGCACGCCCGGGCCAAGCGCAAGAATGGCGGGCAGGGAGAGTTGCAGCCCAAGCAGCACCACGCCCCAGCGCAGCACGCGCTTGGCGGCCAGGGCGATGCCAGGCTCCAATACCGCCGGCACGGGGATGAGGTTGCGCCAGAGCGCACCGAGGATCACGGCCACCAGCATGGCGCTCAGGCCCGGAATCACGGTGCCAAGGCCAATGCACGCGGCGCCGATCACCGCGCAGACCAGCAGCCCCGGCCAGAACGAGGCGGGCCTGGCCGCGGTCACGGGGGTCGACGGCGTGGGGTGATCAGCGCTGCTTGGCATGGGTCCATCTTGGCGCGAAGTGGCCCGCACGCGTTAACCGCGCCGCAGAGGCGGGATTACCTGACCGACTTGATCCGGTACACCGAGGCTGCGCCGAGCAGGCCAATCACGCCAGCGCCCACAAAGAGCACCGTGTACCCACCCAGGTAGCTGACGGCCACCCAGGCCAGCCCCAGTGCAAAGATCTGCGGCAGTGAGGCGGCGATGTTGATGATGCCCATGTCCTTGCATCTGGCGCTGGCGGTGGGCAGCACCTGGGTCAGGAGGGCAAAGTCCACGCCAAGGTAGGCGCCGTTGCCCAGGCCCAGGATGCCCGCGGCGATCAGCGCCACCAGGTAGTTGCTGGACCCAAAGAGGGGCGCGCAGGCCATGAGGATCGCGGCCACGGCGATGAGCGCGCTGGAGGCGGCGACGAGTGGGCGCCGGCCGGTGCGGTCGGAGAGCTTGCCCGCCACACCAGCGCAGATCAGCGTGCCGAAGGCGAACACGGCGGTCAGCATGAAGACGCCGGAGGCGGGCTGGGGGTGGTGCAGCACGTCGGAGAGGTAGAAGAGCAGGTACACGATGGTCAGCTGCGTGGCGGTCATCATGAGCAGCCGGCCCACCCACGCCCAGGCGAAATCCGGGTGTTTGCGCGGGCTCACCCAGAAGCCGGCCAGGAACTCTCCCCACTGGAACGGGGGCACCTCGGAGCGGGGCAGCACCGGGTCGTCGCGGTGGAGCAGGTACGGAATCAGGAAGACCAGCAGCGCGGCGATCGCGAGCAGGTATCCCACCCACACCACACCACCGATCAGCATGCCGATGGCGGAGCCCAGCAGGATCCCCATGGTGATGCCAGTGGCCACCACGCCGCCCACCAGCCCGCGTTGGCGCACAGGAGCGCGGTCCGGCACGGTGGCGGTGATGGCCGCCATGATGGTGTTCAGGCCCGCCTGTGCGCCCGCCCACGCCAGGCACAGCACGGCCAGGTTGGTGGCGCCTCCGGTGAGCAGCAGGAATCCGGTGGCCAGCACGGCGCCGGCCAGGATCCACGGCGTGCGCCGCCCCCAGCGCGAGGTGGTGCGATCAGAGAGCGCACCCACCAGCGGGTTCACGACCATCGCAACCAGCACGCCGATGGTCCCGGCCAGGGACAGCGCACCCTCCTTGCCGCCCTCCCCCGCGATCGCCACGGCCTGCAGCGGCATGAGCTGGTTCAGGGTGGCGAAGATGGCGGTGTTCACGCCCACGCTGACCAGCGCCACGCCCATGATCCAGCGGGTCTTGACCTTCTGCGTCGGCTCCGCGAGGGCCGCGGACACCCCGGCGCTCGGCGGGTGCACGGATTCCTCGGCGGGCTGCTGACTCATGTGCGGAATCTTAGCCACTCGGCGTGTCACCGCGGGCATGGGGCCGGGTATCACCTGCCCGACGACGCGTGGCCGGGTGCCGACGTTGCGTCACCGTTGCGCTGGGTTTGAGAAGGTGCCCCGACGCAGCGGCGCCCCGGACCGCGAAAGGTCCGGGGCGCCGTCGGGCAGGGGGTGTGGAATCAGCGCTAGTTGGCGTCGCCGATCAGGGCCTCGGCCTGCTCAAGCTCGTCCTCCGCCGGGGCGTGGTTGGCGGCGGAGAGCGGGCCGCGCAGGCAGAAGAACAGCACCAGCGCCACCACCACGGCCAGCGCGCCAAACAGGTACGGCGAGCCCGCCTGCCCGGTGGAGGCGGCGATCGTGGAGGCCAGCGGCGGGGCAATCGCGCCGCCAAGGAAGCGGATGCCGGAGTACGCGGAGGAGGCCACGGGGCGGGGCAGGTCCGTTGACTCCATGGAGGACTCGGTCAGGACCGTGTTCATGATGCCGAGCACCAGGCCGGAGACGATCATCATGATGATCAGCCCCACCGTGGAGTGCACCAGCAGGGCGCTGAGCACCAGGCAGATCAGCAGGGCGCCAAGGCCCCAACCGATCACGGTGGTGCGCTTCATGCGCGCCGTCAGCGCCGGGGCGCCAAACACGGAGGTGATCGCGAGCGCCGCGCCCCAACCAAAGAACACCAGGCCAATGCCCATGGCCTTGAAACCGAGCGGGAACGGGGTCCACGCCAGGATCACGAAGAACGCCATGTTGTAGAAGAACGCGATCAGGCCAAAGGAGAGCAGCGGTGCCTTGCGCAGCGCCGCGAAGCCCGCGAAGAACGGCATGTTGCCCTTCAGCGTCTGGGTGGAGCGCAGCAGCACGGCGATGGTCGTGAACGCCACGGCCATGAGCACGGCCGTGCCGATGAACGGCGCACGCCAGGAGATGCTGCCAAGGGCGCCGCCCACCAGGGGTCCCACGGCCATGCCAACACCCAGCGCGGCCTCGTACAAGATGATGGCGCCGTCCACCGTGCGCGCCTCGCCGATGATCGTGGCCAGCGCGGTGGAGAGGAAGAGCGCGTTGCCCAACCCCCACGCGGCGCGGAAGCCGATGATCCACGGCACCGAGGGCGCCAGGCCGGAGGCCAACGCAAACACGATCACCAGGCCAAGGCCAAGCAGCAGCGTGTTGCGGGTGCCAAGGCGGGCGGAGACCCAGCTCGTGAAGAACATCGCGATCGCGGTCACAAAGAGGTATGAGGTGAAGAGCAGCGAGGCCTCAGAGGGGGTGGCGTTGAGCTGCTCGGTGATGGCCGGCAGGATCGGGTCCACCAGGCCAATGCCCATGAAGGAGACCATCGCGGCAAACGCCACGGCCCATACGGTCTTGGGCTGCTTCCACCAGCCGTCCCCGCCGTGCTTCTTGCTTTCGTTGAACTTGGCGAGTTCTTCGCCAGTTTCGACGCTCATTTACTGCTCCTCCACGGGGACCGTCGATTCCCCAGGCATGTGACGTGTCAGGATGTCGACGGCGTCCTGAAGTGTGCGGCGTTCGCCCTCTGTCAGCGGGGCGAAGTCCGGCAGAAGGTGCTCTGCCACTTCCCGTCCGCGGCGGGAAATTTCCGCGCGGCCCAGGTCGGTGAGGGAGACGAGCGTGGCCCGCGAATCCGCCGGATCCGGGGCGCGGCTGACCAGGGAGTCTGCCTCGAGGGCGCGGACAATCTTGGTCATGCCGGGCTGGCTCACGTGGACGGCGACGGCCAGGTCGCCAATGCGGCGCCCTCCGCGATCCGCTAGGAGCCCCAGGGTTCGGTAGAAGGACGGCGAGTGGCCGCCGGGCGTGCGCGAGGACGCGATGCGGTTCAGCACGTACATGCGGCCCAGGAGTGCGGCGATCACCTCGCCTGCGGGGGGAACTGTCTCAGTCACGTGGGCAATCGTATCACCAGGTTATATAACTTGGTGAACTAAGATGGGGCGGGCGATTCTCCACCGGGTTTTGGGCCCACACCCGAACAATGCTCGGTCCTGGGGCGAAAAGGCGGTGGAAAACCGGACCGCGGACGCCGGGGGATCCTCACCAACCCAGGGGATCAGCGGGCCGGGCGCACCAGGTCGCGAGCCGAGACCTCCGGATCGGCGAGTGCGGCGGCGTCCACCTCGCGCCCGCGGTCGATCAGCCTGCGTGCCGCCCGGGCCAGCCGAGCGTCGTCGAACGTGACGGCACCCAGCAGCTCGCCGGCCTCGCCCAGAGAGAAGACGCCGCGCACTCCGCGCTCATCCTCGCGCGTGATCACGCGGCCCGCCGTGGGGTCGCCGACCACCTCGATGTGCTGCCCGTGCCTGTCGGACCAGAACCACTTGGCGCCGCGCTCCTCCGGGGACTGGCCCAGGAGTGCGGCCGCGGCGTCCTCGGCGGAGTGCATGGCCGCCTCCCAGTGGCCGCTCCAGGTCAGCGGTGCACCCTTCTCGTCGCTGCGCCGCGCCACGTCGCCAATGGCCCAGAGGTTGGGGACCGAGGTGCGGCCGGTGGAGTCCACCAGCACGCCTCCGCCACCACGCGCCTCGTTGCCTCCGCTCACGTTGAAGCGCGGCGCCACCTCAGCGCCCACGTTCAGCGCCAGTTCGTCCTGCGGGGCAGCACCGGTGGCCTGCAGCACCAGGTCCGCCTCCCAGGAGCGCCCGTCGGCGAGCTCCACGAGCACGGCCCTGCCGCCCGCGCCAGGTGTGCCACCCGCGCCAGTCACCCCGTCAACGCCAGTCACCTCGTCAACGCCACCGGCACCCGGCTGCCCTTCAAGCTGCGTGAGTCGCAGCACCTGCCCCTGGACCACGTCCACCCCACGCTCGCGGTGCGCATCCTCCAACTGCGCCGCGGCCACCTTCCCAAAGGAGCGGTGCGCCGCGGGGCCAGAGCTATTTACCAGCGTCACAACAACGCCGCGCTCCAGCGCCACCGAGGCCACCTCTGCGCCCACCAGCCCGCCGCCCACGACGGTCAAGCGCGCCCCGGGGACCATGAGCTTGCGGAGCAGATGGGCCTCGTGCACCGAGTAGAACTGGTGGATGACCCGCTCCAGGAGCGCGCCTTCGCTGACGGCGGCCACCGGCCCGGTGCCGGTGGCCAGCACCACCACCTCGGCACGGTGCATGGGCCCCCACTGCTCACGGCCATCGGCACCCACCTCACCCTGCAGCTCCACCTCCCACACGGCTACGTCGTCGCCGCGGCGCACTCCGCTGATCTCCACGACGCGTCCTGAAATCACGGTGATCTGGCGCTCGTCGTACCAGGCCTGATCGCGGAACTGCAGCTCCTCGCGGCTCATGGCCCCGCGCAAAAACTCCTTGGACAGCGGCGGCCTGTCCATCGGCAGGCCGTCCGGATCCACGAGCGTCAGCTCGCCGCGGTAGCCGCGCAGGCGCAGCTGGTCCACGAAGGTGTATCCCGCGGGACCGCCGCCAATCACCAGAACCGACTCCGGCGGCGTCGGGCGCCCTGCCCCGGCCTGAGTGGGTTCGCCGGAGCTCACTTGCGCACCGCGTCAGACACGGCCTCGCCCGGGTGCAGCAGCACACGGCCGTCCACGACCTCCACCTTGTGCGTGAACGTGGACTCCGTGGCCGGGAGCGACATCACCTTGCCCGTGCGCAGGCAGAACTCCGTGGCATGCAGCGGGCATTCCACCCGGTCGCCCTCGATCCACCCGTCCGCGAGCGACGCCGTTTCATGCGTGCAATTGTCATCCAACGCATAAAATTCGCCATCCTCCGCGTGGAAAACGGCAATGTCCTTGCCCGTTTCGTTGTCCTCGCCGGGGACCACCACGGCCTCGCCCTCGGGGATGTCGTCGTTGCCTGCAATGTCCAAGACCTGGGCCATGCCACTCCTTCGCGCGCGCGCCCGCTCCACGCGGGCCTGACTACCCCCAACGCTACCGCCCGGGCCGCCTAGACTCGGCGGAGCAGCGCACTCGCGTCGAAAGGCAGCAGCATGGATCAGCAGGGCACGCAGGCGGCACACGGCACGGCGGCCATGCCCGACGGCGGTGGGCAGGCATCCAGCGCGGCCGCGCCTTCCGGCGTCGGCACGCCAAAGGCCCCACCGGTGGCGCCGTCTCCGAATCTGGGCCCGCGGCCCGTGAAGGACGCAGCCACCGTGTTGCTTGTGCGCCAGGCGGCCAGGAGCGCCGACGTAGGCGGCGGCAGCGACGGCGACAGCGGCGACAACGGCGCAGCAGGCGTCGAGGTGTTCATGCAGGTGCGCGCCTCCACCATGGCCTTTGCCTCCGGGGCCGCCGTGTTCCCAGGCGGGTCCGTGGACCCGAGCGACTACGAGGACTCCCGCCTCTGGGGCCAGGACGGCGGGGAGTTGGTGTTGCGCCACGACCCCCTCGTTGCGGACCAGGCCACGCGCGCGGGCGCCGTGGTCTCCGCGGCGCTGCGTGAGAGCTACGAGGAATGTGGGGTGCTGCTGGCCGTCCCCGCACCGGGCGGCGGCTGGGTTGAGCCCCAGGATCGCGAGGACCTCTCCGCCCACCGCAGCTCTCTGAGCGCGGTCCTGAGCCGCCGCGGCCTGGTCCCGAACCTGGCCGGGCTGCGAGAGGTGGATCGGTGGGTCACGCCGGAGGGCGAGCCACGCCGCTACGACACCCACTTCTTTGTGGCCGCGCTGCCGCACGGGCAAGAGGCGGACGGCGAGACCACCGAGTCAGCCCGGTCCTTCTGGATCACGCCGGCGGCAGCCTTGGCGCGCTTCGCGGCTGGGGATCTTTTCCTCATGCCGCCCACCTGGGCGCAGCTTGAGCGCCTGAGCCAAGCGAGCAGCGTCGAGCAGGCTCTGCGCCTGAGCGCCAGCGGGATCACGCAACCCATCCTGGAGCGGGTCAACGGCCGCGTCGTCGCAAGTTTCTGGGGCGCCGAGGCGTACGGGAAGGCCGCCGGTCAGGCCCAGGCGGCCGTCGCGGCGCGGGCCAAGCCCTAGCCGCAAGCCCTAGCCGCGAACCCCCCGGGCGCACCCTCCCGCGCGTCCCCAAGTGCGCCACTAGACCAGGCGCGGCGGGTGCTCCGCCTCGCCTGGGCGCTGATCGCTCGTGTGGGAGTAGAACCACTCGATGTGCTCGCGCAGCAGGTTGGCGGCGTGCTGGTGCTCGCCGGATTGCACCGCGTGGAAAATCTCGCGATGCTGGCCGCGCAGCACCTTGGCGATGGGCTCCCAGGTCGCGTTGTCATCAACGGAGGCGGAAACCAGGTCGCCAATCGCGTCCTTGAGCGAGGCCATGATCGCGTCCAGGACGTTGTTGCCTGCCAGCTTGGCCAGCAACACGTGGAAGCGGGTGTCCAGCGCCTGGAACTCCGCCCGCGTCAGGTCAGCGTCGTCCATCATCTCCAACAAATCCGCGGCCTCGACCAGGATCTCGCGGCCACCATCCGGGATTTCGTTGAAGTCCACCACGGTGGCCGCCCAGGTCTCCAGGAGCGCCCGGACCTCCACCACGTCCTCCACCTCCAGGCCTGAGCTGGCCACGTGCAGACGCAACATGTTGGAGATGCCCTTGGCCGGGCGAGAAATCAGCACGGCGCCGGAACGCGGGCCGGAGCCGGTGGAGGTGCGCACCAACCCCATGACCTCCAGAGTCCGGATGGCATCACGCACGCTGGCGCGGGAGATGCCGTGCGTCTCCGCGAGGGCTCGCTCGCCGGGGAGCTGATCGCCGATGCGCAGCTGGCCGGCACGCAGCTGTGCCTCCACCCAGTCCAAGACGCGCTGATGGGCCCGGCCCTGGAACGGGGATTCGCCGTGGCCCAGTTCCGTTTCGGTTTCCGCTTCCGTTCCCACTTCCGGCTCCCTCTCCGGCCCGGCACCGGCCCCACGAGGGGGCTCAGGCGACTGGTCCGGGGCATGGCCGGGGGTGCGCTGAGGGGCGCTGCCGGGGGTACGATCCGGCCCGGGGGAAGGTGCTGACGCCATAGTCATGCCTCTATCTTGGGCCGTGAGGGCCCTGAACGGGAATCCGGCGGCCAGTTCCGTCGGGAATGACCGGTCCTCTCGAGGACGTCCGGCCCCTGGGACGGGACCAAACCGCCGGCCCGGCCAGGCGACTCTAGCCGTTGATGGGGCTCAGGGCCTCTTGCAGCGCCAGGAGCTCGTCGTCGAGGTGGGCCAGCTCGGAGGCCTGGACCGCGGGGTCCTGTCCCTCCAGCACGGCGCGGGCCATGGCCTCCTGGGCGGAGGCCTTGCGCAGCTGCAACTCGCGGTAGTAATCCTGGTCCGCCTGCAGGCGCTCCTCCTCGATGCGCTGGCGCTCCTGAATCACCTCTGCGCGCTTTTGGTACATGTGCACGGTGAGGTGGGTGATGGCCAGGAGCACCACGGGAGGCATGGCCGCCACCAGCGCGGAAACCAGCGGCGGGATCTCAGACTGCATCTGACCCACGGTCAGGATGGCGTGGGCGGAGTTGGCCGCGGTGGAGACAATGGCGCCAAAAAAGAGCAGCGACCAGGGGTAGACCATGGCGCGGCGGTCGTGACCGTTCAGGGCCACGATGGCGACGGTCGCCGCCACGATCATGCCGTCCACAATGATGGGCCAGATCCACGCCAGGCTGGTGTCGATGCCGGAGCGTTGCGCCAAGTCAGTCAGGGCCGCGAAGGAGAGCACAAATGCACCCACCGCGATCACGACGGTGGCGGCGACGGCCGTCCAAAGGACGCCCAGTGAGGGCTCGTTGCGTGGCGCTGTGGTGCTCATGCGGGGTATCTCTCCAAATCATGGGGGGTTGGCTGGGCTGAGCGAAGCTGAGTTCGCGCGCCTGCCGTGATCATTTTAGCGACTCAGGCGCAGGGCGCAGACGTGAGCCTGCTCCCAGTGCCGCGGTCGGGTGCCGCGGCGGCCGGCCCCACCAGCGCCCCGCAGAAGCCCCGCCAGCGCCCCGCAGGGCACGCCGGAGCCCCAACATATTTCTCATGCGACCCCCATCACGTTAGTTGTCGTTACGCAACCATCGGCGTACCGTTGACGTCAAGCAACCACTTCTCCACCGAGACCACGCGCCTCGGCACGCCTTTTTGAAAGGACGTCATGACGTCTGCACCACCCCTGGCGGCCTCCCCCAAGGTCGCCCCCATGACTCACCGCCAGGTGCTCACGGCCCTCTCAGGCCTGCTGCTTGGCATGTTCGTTTCGATGATCGCCAACACGGTTGTCTCCACGTCGATGCCCACGATTGTGCACGACATCAACGGCTCGCAGGCTGACTACACCTGGGTCATCACGGCCGCGCTGCTCGCCACCACGGTCTCCACCCCGATCTGGGGCAAGCTCGCTGACCTGGTGAACCGCAAGATGCTGCTGCAGATCTCGCTGATCATCTTTGTGGCCTCCTCCGCCGTGGCCGGCTTCTCCTCTTCCCCGGAGATGCTCATCACCATGCGCGTCTTCCAGGGCCTGGGCGGCGGCGGCATGGCCGCTCTCTCCCAGATCGTCATGGCGGACATCATCTCCCCGCGTGAGCGCGGGCGCTACATGGGCCTCTTTGGCGCCGTCATGGCCGTGGGCACCGTGGGTGGCCCGCTCCTGGGTGGTTGGATCACCGACAACATGGGTGGCCTGACCCCGGACGGCATGGGCTGGCGCTGGAACTTCTTTGTGTCCGTGCCCTTCGCGGTGGCCGCCCTGTACCTGCTGCAGAAGACGCTGCACCTGCCCAAGCTGGAGAAGCGCAAGGTCAGCATTGACTACCTCGGCATCGTCTTCCTTGGCGCGGGCGTCTCCCTGCTGCTGATTTGGGTTTCCATGGCCGGAGACGCCGCCACGGCGTCCTTTAAGTGGGCCAGCCCGGAGACCGTCTGGATGACCAGCGGCGCCGCGATCCTGCTGCTCGCCTTTGTCATCACTGAGCTCCGCGTCAAGGAGCCCCTGATTGACCTTGGCCTGTTCAAGAACCGCACGTTTACGCTCGCGGTCGTGGCCTCCATTTCCGTGGGCCTGGCCATGTTTGGCGCTGCCGTCTACCTCTCGCAGTACATGATCATGGCCCGCGGCGCCACGCCGACCATGGCCGGCGTCATGACCATCCCGATGATGGCCGGATTGCTGATCATCTCCACCGTGGTGGGCGCCCTGATTACCCGCACGGGTAAGTGGAAGCGCTACGTGATCCTCGGTTCCGCGCTCCTGACCGCCTCCCTGGCGCTGCTGGGCACCATCCACTACGACACCAATTACTGGCTCGTGGCCCTCTACATGTTCGTCATGGGTTCCGGCCTGGGCATGGTGATGCAGAACCTGGTCCTGGTGGTCCAGAACGCCGTCAGCCCGCGCGAGCTGGGCGTCGCCTCCTCCGCGGTGACCTTTTTCCGCTCCCTCGGCGGCACCATCGGTGTCTCATGGTTGGGTGCCATGCTGGCCAACCGTCTGCCGAGCCTGCTTGGCGAGCGCCAGGCGGACCTCCAGAACGCTGCGGTGGAGCTGCAGAAGTCGGATCCGGCCGCTGCCAAGGCCTTCAACGAGATGGTCGCCTCCGGCCAACTGCCGACCCCGGCCTCCATGCCGGAGACCATTCGCCCCATCTTCGAGTGGGCCTACGGCGACGCCCTGGCGCACGTCTTCCTGCTGGCCGCGCCGCTGGCGCTTGTCACGCTGATCGCGGTCATCTTCCTGCCGAACCTCTCGCTCTCTCACCAGACGCGCTCGGAGCGTGCGGACGCGGAGCAGGAGCAGCCCGCTGAGGGCGAGCCCGTGCTTGCCTCCCCGATCGCCGCCACGGGTGCCGCGATGGCCGGCTCTGATACCGGTCAGGGTGCCCTGCCCGACGACGCTGGGTCCAGTCATGGCGCGCCCCTCACCGGGGGCGACGCTGCCCCCGGTACGGACCAGGAGCAGGCAGCACAGGAGATTCCGACTGACGGTCGTGAGCATCATGGCCGCCACGCCTAATTCCGGAGCAAGCGCCACACCTGCGGCGAGCGCCGCGCACCCCGCGGATCAGGTGGACAGCGATGTGTGTGGCCCCCATGGGGCCGCACACCGCTCCACCCCCATGGGGCCGGATCCCAAGGCGGAATTGACTCCGCACGAGCGCGGGATCTTTGCCGTGGAGCAGGAGTTTGCGCGCATGGTTGCTGGGGCTAGGCGGTCCATGCGCATGCGGGCCACCATGATGCACCCGGACCTGTTGCCCTTTGACTTCAAGGTCGTGGGCGCCCTGTGGCATCACGATCAGGCCGCCACCGAGGTGCAGGGCCTGACCTCCCGCGAGATCGCGGAGCTGTTGGCCTCTGACAAGTCCATGGTCTCGCGCTCGCTGAAACGGCTGGACGAGGTGGGTTTCATCCGCCGCGAGGCCGACCCTCGAGACGCCCGTCTCCAGCGGATCCACCCCACCACTGAGGCGGCGGACAGTTACCGGGAGACCGGGCGGGAGCAGCGCCGCGAGGTGCAGGAGCGGCTGCGGACCTGGGACATCTCCCAGGTGGAGCAGTTGGCGCAACTCCTGCTCAAGCTCAACGGGCCCTGGCCAGATCCCACGGGGGTGGAGATGTCCGTTGACCCGCCCACCGCCGCACCAGAACCACCCACGGAAGCAGGAACACGGTGAGCATCGAATCCCCGACCACTGCGGCACGCGCCGCACGCGCCCAACTGGATTCGGGCGCCGTCGAGCAGCTTTTTACCGGCGCGCATACGGCGGCAGCCTTTGCTCCAACGCCGGTGACGCAGGAGCAGCAACGCGCCATCCACGAGATGATGCGCATGCCGCCCACGGCCATGAACACGCAGCCCCTGCGCATTCTGTGGGTGCGCAGCCCGGAGGCCCGTGAGCGTCTTGGCGCGCTGATGAGCCAGCCCAATCGCGCCAAGACGCTGGCCGCCCCGCTGAGCGCGGTGTTGGCCTATGACGTGAACTGGCACGAGCACCTGGCCACGTTGGCGCCGTTCCGGTTGGATTCCCAGGCGGAGTTTGCCGCGAACGAGCCGCTGCGCACGGGCATGGCGCAAATGAGCGCACACATCCAGGCCGGCTACTTCCTGCTCGCGGCGCGCGCCAACGGCCTGGACGTTGGTCCCATGTCGGGGTTTGACAAGTCCGGCGTGGATCGCGAGTTCCTGGCGGAGAAGGGCTGGCACTCCTTTGCGGTCGTCAACCTGGGGCACCCGGCGGCCGACGGCGCGGGGTACCGCGACCGCCAGGGCCGGCTGAGCTTTGAGGAACAGACCCTGACGCTCTGATCCGCGGTGGCCATCACGGCGGGCGCCGGCGGGGAGGTCCCGGCGGCGCCCCTACCCCTTACTGCGTGCCGATATTGAAGTACCAGGGGGTCCCGTAGCGATCAGTCACCTGGCCAAAGGAGTCTCCCCAGGGCGCGGGTTCCAGCGGTTGCGCCACGGTTCCGCCCTCTGTCAGGGCGGCCCACCACGTGCGCAACGTGGCGCCTTCCGCGGCCCCGCCAAAGATTGACAGGGTGGTCGTGGAGGGCGCAACCTCCATGGAGTCCGGCGTATCCGCGGCCATCAGCAGCGTTTTGCCGTCCACCACCAGTTGGCTGTGCATGATCCTGGCGTTCTCTTCCTCGGTGGTACCCATGCCGTATTCGCCGAAGGTGGAGCGGGAGACCTCCCCGCCAAACACCGAGGCGTAGAAGTCCATGACCTCCCGTGCGGAATCGCGATAGCTGAGGTACGGGCACATGTGGTCGGTGGGGTTCACGATGACTCCCTGCGTAGGGCCGCCCGGCGGGTGGCGCTCATCACAGAGTGACAGAGAGGGCCGACACTCACTAGGGGCCGTCCCTCACAGTTGGTCCCAGAGGGCACCGTCGCGGCGTGTCCTGCACAGCCGCCGCCCCTCCACGGGCCCCTCCCGCCGGCCCGTGACAGAGTTGGGCCATGGATAAGAGCGCCGCAACCACCGGGCCGGATGGGCTTGACCGCACCCCTTGGGGCAACGGAAACGCCCTCATGAGCGCCTACTACGACTCGGAGTGGGGCGTGCCCGTCACCTCTGAGACGGGGTTGTTTGAACGGCTCAGCTTGGAGGCCTTCCAGTCTGGCCTGTCCTGGTCCACCATCCTGCGCAAGCGGCCTGCCTTTCGCGAGGCCTTTGCCGGTTTTGATCCGGACGCCGTGGCTGCCTTCGGCGACGCGGACGTGGAGCGGCTCATGACGGACGCGGAGATTGTGCGCAACCGGCGCAAGGTGGACGCGACCATCACCAACGCCCGTGCCACGCTAGCCCTGCGGGAGCAAGAGGGCCTGCCCGCCCTGATCTGGTCCTTCCGCCCCGAACGCACGCCGGTGCCACTGAGGCTTGACCAGGTCCCCTCCACCTCGGAGGAATCCGTGGCGCTCTCCAAGGAGCTCAAGCGCCGCGGCTTTGCCTTTGTGGGTCCCACCACCATGTTTGCGCTCATGGAGGCCATCGGCATGGTGGACACCCACCTGGTCGGTAGCCACCGGCGCGGGGTCTCCGGGCTCTGGAACCCGGACGGCAGCAGGGCGGCCAGCCCCGTCTTCTGACGAGTCCGACCGCCCTGGCGGGTGGTGCCGTGCGCTGGCGTTACTTAGCGCTGATGAATCCCTGCTTGACCATCCAATCGAAGGCAACGTCTGCCGGCTCCTCGCCGTCAACGTCCACCTTCCGATTGAGTTCAATGAAGGTCTCGTTGTTCATCTTCTTCGCGACCTCCGCGAAGTTGGCCTCCAGCTGCGGGTACTTCTGCACCAGCTCGGTGCGGAAGAGCGGCGCCACGTTGTAGGACGGGAAGAACTTCTTGTCATCCTCCAGCACCGTCAGGTTCAGCGACTTGATGCGGCCGTCTGTCGTGAAAACCTCACCAAAGTTGCAGGCACCCTGGGCGGTGGCCTCATACACGGCGCCCGTATCCAGCACAGACACGTTGCTGGTCGGCACGCCGTCCGCCGCACCCTGCTTCAACCCATACTTGGCCAGCATGGGCGTGAAGCCGTCCTGGCGGGAGTTGAACTCGGACTCGACGCAGAAGGTCCTGTCCTTGACCGGAAGGTCGGCAATCTGCGAGAGCTTGGTGATGCCCTTGAGCTTGTCCTGGCTACTGGCCTTGATGGCAAAGGCGTAGGTGTTATCCAGTGGAGCCGGCGCGCCCCACGTGATGCCGTTGTCCAGATCCTGATCGTGGACCACCTGCCACTGCTTCTTCTGATCCGGGTAGCCCGTCTCATGCTTCAAATAGGTGAGCCAGGCGGTGCCGGTGTAATCAAACATGACATCCGCACGGCCGGTCGCGATCAGCTCGCGGGCGGGCTGGGAGCCGGGCACGTTGGACAGGTCCCCCACCTCAAAGCCAGAGGCCTTGGCGGTGAGCACGGCAATCTTGCCCATGATCTGTTGCTCGGTGAACTGCTTACTGGTGACGGTGACCTTGGTGCTCTCGGCGCCGTCAATCACCTGCAGGCTGCCCGGCCCGGCCTCCGGGACGTAGGCGGCGGCGGGCTGAAGCCCACAGCCGGCCAGGCCCACGGCGGCGATGGCCAGGATTCCCGCCGCGGCGCGGCGTCGATGATTCTGGATGGAGGGGATCTTCATGATCACAGTCCCTTCGGGCGGGCCACGTGCTCAACCACGCGCCCCAACCAATCGATGACCAGTGCCAGCAGCGCCACAAGCAGCGAGCCAACCACCAGCACGTTCATGAGCGAGAGGTTCACGCCGGTGATGATGAGCAGGCCAAGGCCGCCGCCATTGATGAAGGTGGCCAGCGTGGCGGTACCCACCAGCAGCACCAGCGCGGTGCGGATTCCTGAGAGCATGACGGGGACGGCGAGCGGCAACTCCACCTTCAACAGCACGGAGGATGCGCTCATGCCCATGCCCCGACCGGCCTCCACGAGGCGCTGGTCCACCCCTTCAAGTCCCACCATGGTGTTGCGCAGCACGGGCAGAATCGCATAGGCGACCAGGGCCACCACGGCGGCCCAGTAGCCAAAGCCCAGCCAGAAGGCCAACAAGACCACCAGCCCGACGGCGGGCGCCGCCTGACCGATGTTGGCGATGGCCAACACCGCACCGGTGAATTTACGCAGCGGCCCACGCGTGAGCAGGATGCCCAAGGGCACCGCGATGATCAGCACGATGATGGCCGCCACCGCAGTCAAGGACAGGTGCTGCAGGGTCATGCCCCACAGCGCGTCCGGGGCCAAGGTGGTGCGCTCCACGGTGGTGAGCGGCGCCACCGACATCCAGATGAACAGCGCCACGATCAGCACCATCAAGACGCCGATCTGCAGCATCAGCGAGCCCCACCCGGAGGGTTTCTTGGGCTGGGAGGCATCGAGTGCGCTCAGGCTTCCCGGCCCGGTGCCGGGGAGTACCTCGGCACTCATGAGCGCACCCCACTGTCCTCCAGCGAAGTGCCGTCAGGCCCGTCGCCATCCAGCGGCAGGGCGTCGTCGGGCCCTTGATCCGCCGCGGCGACCGCCACGGCCGCCATGGTGCCCGAGTTCAGCCCAACCGGCGCCGAATGATCGCCATTGGTGCGCCGCGCGGCCGCGATGGCCTCGGTCACGGACTCCACGTTGATCAGCCCAACAAAGGCGCCGCGGGCGCCCGTCACCAGGGCCTGGCCGGAGGAGGCCACGAGCATCTCATCCAGCGCATCATTCAGGGTGGCTGACTCGCCCACCTGCGGCAGGCTGGGATCCACCTGGTCGGAAATGATCTCCATGCGAGAGAGCTGACGGGTGGAGAGCCACTGAATGGGCCGACGGCGCGCGTCAAGGACCACGGCGTGCTTGGCACCCGTTCCCTGCAGCTGCGAGAGCACATCAGAGGCGTTCTCCCCCGGGGAGGCCGTGACCGGCTGCAGCAGCGTGACGTCGCGGACACGCTGCAGCGAGAGCTGCTTCAGCGCGGCGCCAGAGCCGATGAAGCCCTCAACAAACTCATTGGCCGGCTGAGCCAGGATGCGCTCCGGGGAGTCATACTGCACCAGCTGCGCCCCCTCATCGAAGACCGCGATCCAGTCGCCCAGCTTCATGGCCTCGTCAAAGTCGTGTGTCACACACACGATGGTCTTGTGCAGCTCCGCCTGGATGTTCAGGAGCTCATCCTGGAGGCGCTGGCGGGTGATGGGGTCCACGGCGCCAAACGGCTCATCCATGAGCAACACTGGCGGGTCAGCCGCCAGCGCGCGGGCCACGCCCACACGCTGCTGCTGGCCGCCGGAGAGTTCCTTGGGGTAGCGATCCCGGTACACGGCGGGGTCGAGTGAGACCAGCTCAAGGAGCTCATCCACACGGGCCGTAATCCGCGCCTTATCCCAGCCCAGCATCTTGGGGACAATGGCGATATTGGCGGCCACCGTCATGTGCGGGAAGAGCCCGCCGGCCTGGATCACGTAACCGATGCTGCGGCGCAACTTGTCCGCATCCATGCCCGTGACGTCCTCATCATTGATGATGATCTGGCCTTCGGTGGGCTCGATGAGCCGGTTGATCATCTTCAAGGTGGTGGTCTTGCCGCAGCCGGAGGGGCCAACGAACATGACCACCGAGCCCGCCGGGATCTCCAGAGTCAGGCCACCCACGGCTGCCTTGACCTGGCCGGGGTAGCTCTTGGTGACCTCTTTCAGGAGGATCGCGGTACCGCCGGTGCTGGAGTCACCCTGGGCCGTTTGGTTGTTCTGGTTCGCAGGCTTGTTCTGGTTCTCAGACACGAAGACCCCTCCGGATAGTGAGGCGGGACAGGCCAACGAGGGCCAGGTCAAGGATGAGCGCAAGGATGACGACGCCGACGACGCCCACCACCACTGAATTGAGCGAGTTGGCCCCACCGAGGCGGGAGAGGCCGTTGAAAATAAAGGTGCCGAGGCCGGGGCCAAGCACGAATGCCGCGACTGCTGCCACGCCCATGACCATCTGCGCCGAGACGCGGATGCCGGACATGATGACCGGCCAGGCCATGGGCAGTTCAACCGTGGCGAGGGTGCGCAGGCGGCTCATGCCCAGCCCGCGCGCCGCTTCCACGGTCGCAGCAGGCACTCCGTTCAGGCCCACCAGCGCGTTGCGCAGAATGGGCAGGACCGCGAAGAAGGTCACGACCACCACGGATGGCAGCGGACCAAAGCCGAGGGGGCCAATCATGAGACCGATCATGGCGAAGGAGGGGATGGTCAGCCCGACGGCGGAGACGCCGTTGGCCAGTCCGGCCAGCCAGGGGGTCCTCGCTGTGAGGACCGCAATGATTACTGCGAGGACGGTCGCCAGGATGAGGCACTGGACGACGAGAGAGAGATGTTGATACGAGGCAAAGAGGATTTGTTGCCATCGTTCAGTGACAAAATTCCACACATTAAAACCCGCTTCAGGTGAGTTATGTATTCAAATATTTTTGCCGATGAGATCATCGACTCTGTGGAGATTCTATCAAATCCAAGAAATCATCCTGTGGGAGTTCTGGAGGAATCGTCCGCGCGACGGACGCATTCACTGCGAATACTTGACACGATGGAGGCTAAGAGCGGTGCCGAGAGTGAGGAGTCGGCGGAGGCGGCAAGTCCGTTTCCAACGCCTCACTGCGGCGCTTCACCCGCACCATCCGCGCGGGCGCGCTGGCCACCTGTCACTATGGGTGGCAGGGCACGCCAGTTGCGGTGCATAAGTTTTTTAGCACTACTTCACGACGAGAAAGGGATCACTCATGTCGAATCAACCCGGCGGTGGCTACGGCCCGCAGGACAGTGGACACCCACAGGGCAATCCCGGTCAACCGCAATACGGCCAGCCTTCATACGGTGAACCGCAGCGCGGACAATCACAGCCCGCCTACCAGCCGCCCGGCGCGTACGCGAGCGGCAACCCCGGCGCCAACGCCGGTTATGGCTTCACCCCTCCCCTCGGCGCGGCCTCCCCGGATGACCTGAATCTGCCTCTCTACGGAGCCAGTTTTGGCCAGGCAGCCCGGCGCTTCTTCAAGAGCTACGCCCGCTTCACCGGCCGCGCCTCGCGCAGCGAGTACTGGTGGGCATCGCTGATGCTGGCGCTCATCTACCTCATTCCGACGGTGCTTTTCACCATCTCGATGATCGCCATGTTCACCTCCATCCCGTTCGAGAAGACGACGAGCACCACGTCCACCAGTAGCTACACGCGACTCGATGCCACTGGCCCCCCTGATGCCGGCGCCCTGACCTTCTTTGTGATCGCTTGCATCCTGTGCGCTGTGGTGTGGCTGGCACTCTTGATCCCCAGCATCGCGCTGACCTGGCGCCGCCTGCACGACGGCAACTTCGCCGGCCCTTGGTACTTCATTACCTTCACCAGCGTCGGAAGCATTGTGCTGCTGGTCTTCATGTTCCTGCCCCCCAAAGCGGAGGGCATGCGCTTCGATGTGCCTGGCGCTGCGGAGCGCGGCAAGCCCTTCGCCATCGCTTAGAGGGGTGGCGCTGGAGCCCGCCGCAATCGAGGCAGGCACGGCAAAGAAAACACGGATGGCCGCGACCCTTGGGTCGCGGCCATCCGTGTTTTGCTCACGGGATCGGCTTAGTCCACGCGTTGAAAGGCGAACCACGCCGGGTTCTCGCCGGTCTCAATGCGCTGAGTCGGCTCCAGAATCCCCTTTTCTCCCACGCGATACACGCTCACATGTGAGGACTTCTCTCCGCCCACCAACACCAACTCGCCGCTCGGCGCCACGGCGGCGGCGCGCGGCTGGGTCTCGGTGCCCACGCGGCCAAGGACGCGCGGGGTTTCCCCGGCGCGGACCACGGTCAGCTTGGACGTGGTGCGCTCGGTCGCCAGCCAGAGCGAGCCGCCCCGCGCCTGACGCAACTCGGCCGCCCACATGGGGCGCTCCGGAACAGGTGCACCGCCGGGGACGCGAGCCACGCCGTGTGCCAGCTCATCGCCGTCGCCCGCGATGGAGACGCTGCCGGTAAAGGTCAGCGCGCCGCTCACGGTGTCGCGATCGTAGGAGTACACGTGCCCGCCCATCTCGGTGATCACGCCGACGCGGTCGCCCTCGGGGGAGATCACCAGGTGGCGTGGCCCCTCACCCGCGGGCTCCACCACGGTGCTTGGCAGGCGCACCAGCGCCTCCTCACCCTCGCCGCCGCGGCGGTACGCCAGGACGCGGTCGCTACCCAGCGCCGTCGCGTAGACATGGAGGCCGTCGCGGGTGGGGAGCACGCAGTGAATGTTCTTGCCGGCGCTGGCATCCGTGAAGGTGGGGCGGGCGTCCGTGGGGATGCCGTCGTCATCCAGCGGAATCCGGGACAGCGCGGAGTCGTGATAGCTGGCAATCAGCAGCCCGTCCACGTCAAAGGACATGAAGGCGGCGGAATGCGGCAGCTCAAAGTCTCCGCGGGGTTCCAGGCGCCCGCCGGCCACGACCGTGAACACGGAGAGCAGCGGGGTCTCACCGGCGCGGCCCGCGTACAGAATGGCGCGGCCGTGGTCAAAGGCGAGCGTGCTCACGCCGTCCACGCCGTCCATGACGGCAAGGCGCCGCAGGGTTCCGCGCTCCTCATCCAAGGCGTGCGCCTCGATGGTTCCGGCAGTGCGGCATGCGATGAAGCAATAGGTCGACATTGATCCTCCCAGGTTCCGCACCAACCTACCTTGCGTTGCGCCGTGCCCGTGTCACGAAGCGGGCGTGGGCTCCGCCACTGCCAGCGCCGCCTGCATGACCCTGCCGCGCACGCCAAGCCAGCGCGCCAGCGGCGTCGGATACTTCTGGGTGGCCCCTTCGCGGTCCCATCCGGCCCACGCCACGCGCCACGCGCCGATCGCGATCTCTGCCACGAGCCGGGCCCCGTCCAGGTCCATCTCCGGGTCCGCGTGGATCAGCCGGTCACCAATTTCCCGCACCATTTCCGCGTCCTGGTGCGCCACGTGGGCGCGCAGTAGCGGCTCCGCTTCCAGCAGCGCGCCGATGCGGCGATGCCGCACGGGATCGCTGGGATCCTCCGCGATGACGCGGGTGAGCAGGTCAACCAAGTGCCCGACGGCGTGTGGTCCAGTCTGCTGTTCCAGCCCTACCAGGGCGGTGCGCAGGGTTCCCTGCCCGGGCAGGGCCGCCTGCTCCTTATTGGCGTAGTAGCGAAAGAAGGTCCGTGATGAGACTCCGGCCCGCTGCGCAATCTGTGCCACGGTGACGTGCTCCAGCCCGTCGCTTTCAAAGCAGGCGATGGCGGCCTCATGGATCTCCAGCGCGGTCTGGCGGCGGCGGCGTTCGCGCAGGCCCTGGGGCGCGGTGTTGGACATGCTCCTATCCTGGCACGCGCGCTCTGGGATGGGCGGTGGGGTGGTGTGCCTGGACTCACGTTGTGTCGGCTTACGCCAAGTTGGCACACTGTGCCAGGATGAGGGGCCGCTTCGAAGCGGCTCCCTCACTCTTGGAAACAGGTATTGCATGTCCCCCGCTACACCCCCGGCTCCCCCGGCTCCCCCGGCAACACAACCAGCCTCAACACCCGCAGCACCCGCAGCCGGCGCGCTCAGCCAGCCAAGCGGCGTCGGGCAGAAGACCGCCCCCACGCGTGGCGCCGCCGAGCGCCCCAAGCTCCCCGCTGGCGTCGCCGCGACGCTCGCGATCCTGGCCGTGGCCGCGTTTGTGATGATCCTGAACGAGACCGTGCTGGCCGTGGCCCTGCCGCAGCTCATGATCGAATTCGGCGTGGACGCCACCGCCATTCAGTGGCTCTCCACCGGATTCATGCTCACCATGGCCGTGGTCATTCCCACCACCGGGTTCCTGCTGCAGCGCTTCACCACGCGCTCGCTGTTCCTCTGTGCAGTGGGGCTGTTCCTGCTGGGTTCCCTGCTGGCCGCGCTGGCCCCCAGCTTCTCCGTCATGCTGGCGGCCCGCGTGATTCAGGCCGGCGGAACCGCCGTGATCATGCCGCTGCTGATGACCACCACACTGAGCTCGGTGCCGCCCAGCCGCCGCGGCGCCATCATGGGCATGAACACCATCGTGATTGCCTGCGCGCCCGCCATTGGCCCCGCGCTGTCCGGCCTGATTCTTGGCTCGCTTGGCTGGCACGCCATCTTCTGGCTCATGGTCGGCATCTCCGTGGTGACCCTGCTGGTGGGGCTGACCAAGCTTCCCGCCGGCGGCGCCACCCGACGCGTGCCCTTTGATGCCCCCTCCGTGGTGCTCTCCGCGCTGGGCTTTGGCGGCGTGGTCTACGCCCTGGCCGGGGCGGAGACGGCACTGAGCGGCTCCTGGATTCCCACGGCCCTCGGGCTGGTGGTTGGCGTGCTTGGGCTGGTCCTCTTTGTGCGGCGCCAGCGCGCCCTGCAGCCGCGCGGTGCCGCTTTGATGGACCTGCGCCCGTTCTCCGTTCCCACGTTCCGCCTCTCCCTCATCACGGTCGCCATCACCTTTGGCCTGCTGCTGGGATCCGTGGTGCTGCTGTCCATGGTGCTGCAGCAGGGCATGGGCCTCTCCCCCATGACCACCGGCCTGATCCTGCTGCCAGCCGGCCTGGTGCAGGCCGTGCTTGCGCCATTTGTGGGCCGGATCTATGACCGCATTGGCCCGCGCCCGCTGGTCATTCCGGCCACCGTGCTGCTGGCGGTGTCCATGTTTGCGCTGGCCTTTGTCACCCCTGCGACCCCGCTGTGGGTGGTCCTGTTGTGGAACACCCTGTACGGCGCGGGCATGGCCTGCGTGCTGACCTCGCTGCTCACCACGTCGCTGTCCTCGCTGCCCAAGCCGCTCTACGGGCATGGTTCTGCCATCCTGAACACCTTCCAGCAGCTAGCCGGCGCCGCCGGAACCGCGCTGCTGGTGGCCACCATGACGTTTGGCGCTCGCGTGGCCGGGGAGTCCGGCCTGGCCGGGCCCGCGGCGGAGATGAGTGGTGCCAGGTGGGCGTTCCTGGGCGCCGGCGTGCTGTGCGTGATCGCCATCGTGACCGGAGCGATGATCCGCCCGTCCGAACCGTCCCAGCCGGGCGAGGCCGCCGGGCCGTCCGAGCCGGGCGAGGCCGCCGGACCGGAGGCCGTGCGCGCCGCGGCCTGAGCCCAAGCGGCGGCACCCGTGTGTTCGGACCACCACCCACCGGTCCGGTCATCTTGACCCCGCCCTGTTTCACCTGGTGGAGATGTGTTTCCATTGCCACATGAAGCTCGCAACCCTCCGCCGCGACCAGGACACCGTCGCCGCCGTCGTCCACCCGGATGGATCCCTCACTCCGCTGGAGGGCTTCGCGGACGTCGGAGCCTGGCTCGCCGCCCCGGCTCACCTTCGCGACCAAGCCGTGGAGGCGGCGTCGGGCAGTGCAGCCCTCCCCGCGCCCCGGCCCGGTCAGCTGGCGCAGCCGGTGCTCAAGCCGGCCAAGGTCTTGTGCATCGGCCTGAATTACACCAAGCACATCGCGGAGACCGGCAGCCAGACGCCCCAGTTCCCCACGGTCTTCACCAAGTTCGCGCTGACGCTGTGCGGCCCGGAGGATCCCCTCGAGATCCCGGCGGAGGATCACCGGGTGGATTGGGAGGGCGAGCTCTGCATCATCATCGGCTCAGGCGGCCGCCGCCTCAGCCCGGAGCAGGCGCAGGACGCGATTGCCGGTTACGCCGTGGCGAACGATGTTTCGATGCGCGGCTGGCAGGGCCGCACCAGCGAGTGGACCCAGGGCAAGATCTGGGAGGCGTCCACCCCGGTGGGCCCGTGGATGGTGACACCGGACGAATTTGACCCGGCAGCTCGCATCGAGACGCGCGTCAACGGCGCCACGGTGCAGTTGGACTCCGTCGGCGAGCAGGTGCGCGCGCCCGCGGACCTGGTGGCATACCTCTCCACCATGATCACGCTGGAACCCGGCGACCACATCCTCACCGGCACCCCCGCCGGCGTGGCGCTTGGCCGCCGCAACGAGGCCGGCCGCCACCCGTGGCTCGTGGCTGGGGACGTCATGGAGACGAGCATCGACGGCCTGGGTACGCAGCGCAACGTGTTCTCCTAACGCTGCAGGCGTTCAGGCCAGACGGAACGCCGCGTACTCCACGTCGTCGGGGCGGACCTTCCACTCCTGCGCCAGCTGATTCATCAGGGTGACGCTGGCGTTGTAGCTGTGCCAACCAAAGCCTCCGGGTGCAGCGTGAATCATGCCCACCCTGGGGTCCTTGCGCGCGGCCAGCACCTCCCGGACTCGCTGGTCCACGATCAGGTGGGTGGCTGGGTTGGTGCGCGGGGCGCTGAAGTACAGGAACTTGGTGAAAATATCGGGTCCCCAATACCTCACCTTCGCCGAGCTGGAGGGCCCGTGCAGGGAGGTGAAGAGCGCCTCGGCGCCTTCCGGGTTCTGTGCCTGATCAAAGACGCTGCGCGCCAAATCGCGAGGTGCCCCCATCAGGGCGAAAGACAGTTTCCTGGCGTGGCGATAGTCATTGCCCTCGCCCCAGGCAAGTGCGGTCCACAGCAGCGCGTTGGCCAGGTCGGCGCGCTCCTGACCGGCGGAGTTGCGGGTGCGCTCGGCCAGATCCCACAGCGCCTGGCGGGAGACCTTCCCGGATTCCGCGTCCCACGCCCCGGAGTCCCGGATCAGCGCCTCCACCGTCTCATTGGCGTGCGCGCCCCATCGGGCGGGGTCCACCGGGAGGCGCTGTGCCTGCACCATGAGCTCGTCGCGGGCCTGCAAGGCAAGGTCTCGGAGTGCGTCGGTTTGCTGCTCAACTGGGGATTCGCTCATGGTCCGAATCATTTCACGAGGCACGGACACCGCGCGGCCAAGGGTTTACGTGCTGACACCGATCAGCTCTGCCAGAACCGGGTGGAGCCGCCGCCGCATTCGCTCACCAGGCAGGATGTTCGCCCCAGGTACGCGGGCTCAGTCGCGCGCCGCCATAAACGCCGCGTAGCGCTCCAGGACCCCAGGCCAACCGGCCGCATACTTGGTACGCACCGCACCGCCGTCGGGCAGGGAATCAAAGCCCGAATGCTCCAGCAGCACGTCAGTGCCGCCCTCCGGCAGCGACGCGAACGTCAGCGAGACCAGCGTGGCCTCATCCTTGGAGCGTCCGGGATGCCAGGTGAAGACCAGGCGCTCACCGGACTCGCGCGTGGTCACGGTGCCCCAGTAGGCCACGGATCCATCCGGCGCCTTCTCGTGAATCTCGCCGCCGGCAAAGACCACAGTCGCCGTGCCACCGTGGACCCCGTGCGTATCCAGCGGCCACCACTCGCCGATGTGGTGCACCCACCCAGCCTCGGCGGCCACCGGCCCCACGGGAACACGGACGCGGGCAATGACGGGATCGGCGCTGGTCTCAGTCATGTGTTGAGCCTGGCCCTTGGCGCGGCTCACGTCAACGTGGACGGGGCAGACCGGCGGCGATGCCACGCCGGGTTGGCACCGGGACCCCAGGCGCATTCGCCGTCGCGCAAAATTGCCAAGTCAACTTTTCACGTAAATATTCGTCGACCTTTCGCAAATCGCTTCCCAAAGGCCGCGAATGTTTGACAGTGTAATGAATGCGGTTCTCACCCCCTGAGCCGCACAGAGCCCCCGCCCTGCAGGGCGGGGGCTCGCTCCGTGCTTGCGAAGGTGGCCTAGCTCAGGCGTTCCAGAGCCCGTAGGAATCCGCGAGCTCCGCGATCTTCTGAGCGCGCTTCAGGCGCGGCAGGTAGGAGCCATCTCCCATCGTGGCGCCGTGCGCGTGGGCCTCCAGCAGCTCGTGCGCCCACGTGACCTCGTCGTCCTTGGGAGAGAGCCCCTGGTTGATTTGGTCCACCTGGTCAAGGGAGAGGGAGAGCTTGCCGGTCATGCCCATCTTGGCCGTCACGTCACATTCGGCGGCCACCTGCTCCAGCGTTGCCCCGCCGGCGGCCGGCCCGTCAATGGCGCCTGGGAGGCGGCCCACGCGGGAGGCAATCACCAACTTGCCCCTGGCGTATGCCAGCGCAAGCGGGTCATCTCCCACGCCGGTGTCCTTGCGGAAGTCGTTGATGCCAAAGGCCAGGCGGAAGGTGCCCGGCGCGGAGGCAATGGCCGTGGCGTTCTCGATGCCCTCAGCGGACTCAATGAGTGCCATCACGGGAGTGCCCGCCTGCAGGCGCATGGCCGTGTAGGTGACCTGCTCCGGCTTTTCCGTCTCAGCCAGCATCACGCCGCGCACGCCGGGCACGCGGGTCAGTGCCGCCAGGTCGTCCGCCCAAAACTCCGAGGTGGGCGGGTTCACGCGCACCCAACCGGTCATGCCGCCGGAGAGGGCCTCAACCACATTGTCCCGAGCCTGCTGCTTCTGCTCAGGCGGAACCGGGGCTTCCATATCGAAAATGACCGAGTCCGCTTCCGAGGCAAGCGCCGGGGAAAAAAGCTCCGGCTTCAGGGCGTTGACCAGCAACCAGGAGCGGGAAAGCTTGGCGGGCAGGGCGGCGGCACGGAGGTTACGAAACGGCATGCACACAGCCTAGTCCGACGCCGACCGCACCGGCGGCAGTTTCCGCATCATGGAGACACTTATCCGGAATTGACTCAACATCGGGGTGACGTGACAACTCCGTCATCCGACGACCGACACCCCGACACACGAACCCGTGACCCACCCCACATTCGGTAGTCTCCTGCTCATGACTTCGCACCACAACGCGCCTGCAGAGGGCGGCACTGAGGAACTCAGCCGCTCTCTCACCAACCGGCATATTCAGCTCATCGCCATCGGCGGCGCCATCGGCACCGGCCTCTTCATGGGTTCAGGCAAGACCATCTCGGTCGCCGGCCCCTCCGTGATCTTGGTCTACATGATCATCGGCTTCATGCTCTACTTCGTCATGCGCGCCATGGGAGAGCTGCTGCTCTCCCGCTCCGGCTACCGCAACTTCGCGGACTTCGCGGGCGACATCCTTGGCCCCTGGGCAGCCTTCTTTACCGGCTGGACGTACTGGTTCTGCTGGATCGTGACCGGCGTGGCTGACGTGATCGTCATCGCCTCCGTTTACATCAAGTTCTGGCTCCCCACGATCCCGCTATGGATCCCTGCACTCGTGGTCATCGCCTTGCTGATCGTGCTCAACCTGCCGTCCGTGAAGGGCTTTGGCGAGACCGAGTTCTGGTTCGCCATGATCAAGATCGTGGCCATCGTGGCCCTCATCGTCATCGGCCTCATCCTCATCTTCACCGGCTTCACCCACAACTACGCCAACGGCACCGCCACCGCCTCCTTCATGAACCTGTTCACCACCGGTGGCGGCTTCTTCGGCGGCGAGTTCATGGGCTTCGTGATGGGCTTCCAGATCGCCGTGTTCGCCTTTGTGGGCATCGAGCTGGTCGGTACCGCCGCCGCGGAGACCAAGAACCCGGAGCACAACCTGCCCAAGGCAGTGAACGCCATCCCGATCCGTATCCTGCTCTTCTACGTGGGCTCCCTGGTCATCCTGATGTCCGTGGTCCCGTGGCAGAACTTCAGCAAGGACGAGTCCCCGTTCGTCATGCTGTTCTCGCTGGCGGGCCTGGGCGCCGCGGCGCACATCGTGAACCTCGTGGTGCTGACCTCCGCGTTGTCCTCCGCCAACTCCGGCATCTACTCCACCTCCCGCATGGTCTACGCACTGGCGACGGACGGGGACGCCCCGCGCCCGTTCGCCAAGCTGACCGGTCGCAAGGTTCCGCGCAATGCGCTGTTCCTCTCCGGCGTCTTCCTGCTCTCCTCCATCGTGTTGATGGTCTTTGGCCTGGACAAGTCAACGGGCTTCTCCATCGTCACAACCATCTCCTCGCTGTGCTTCATGTTCGTGTGGACCATCATCCTGATTAGCTACCTGGTCTATCGCAAGCGCCGCCCCATGGATCACGAGACCAGCAAGTTCAAGATGCCCGGCGGGCTGTTCATGCCCTACCTCGTGATGGCGTTCTTCGCCTTCCTGCTGTGGGCCTTCACCCGCGATCCGGACACCCTGGCCGGCCTCATCGCCACCCCGATCTGGTTTGCCCTGGTCGGCATCGGCTACCTGGTGCTGCGCCGCAACCCGGCCCACCAGGCCGCTCGCGCAGCGCACCTGGCGAAGGTGGCCGACGAACAGGCCAACGCCCGCGCCTGGCAGGATCAGCAGCTGAACGCCAGCCGCTGACCCACCGCTGAACCTGAATCACCCCGCCGGGGCCGGACCACACAGGTCCGGCCCCGGCGTTGTTGCATCACGCGCTCCCGAGTCACAGGACTTGGTCCGCGGACGGTACTCGGGTCCAATGGAGCCATGCCTCAACCTCTGACCGCGCTGGGCCACCACACCCGCATTGACCCGTTGCCTGCCGAGCAAGCTGCGTCCCTGCGCCAGGCACTGGGACAACCCGGGGCCGCCGGCGACGTAACCGTGGTTGTGGACGGGACCTCTTTCCGCCTGCCGGACGCTGCACTGGCTGCCGTTCAGGACGTTCTGCGGCGGCTGGCACAGGGCGACGGCGTGGAGCTGGCCTCCGCGCAGTCCTGGCTCAATACCTCGCAAGCCGCGCGGCTGGCGGGGATCTCGCAGACCTATCTGCGCAACTTGACGGACGCCGGGGAGATCCCGGTGACGTATCGCGGATCGCACCGGCGCTTCCTCTCCGCTGATGTGCTGGCCTGGGTTAAGCGCCGCGATGCGACGCGCGCCACCGCCGCGTCGGGGCAGGCTGGGCAGGCATCGATGCCCGACGACGCTCGGTAGCGCAGGCGGGTCACACCCCGGTGCGAAGGTTGGCACCGCAAAAGAAGAGTCCTTTACCGCTGCTCTTGGACGTACTTTCATCAGTACCGTGCCGGAGAACCGAGAAGGTGGGCGCAGCGAGAATCACCAGCGAAACGGTTATGCGGTGCAGGCCGGGGCAAGCGCATTCCGGGCGACTTTGGGACCAGGGCTACCGAGCGGCGTATTTTTTCAGTATTGTCAATCGCATATGCACCAACGGGATACTAGTCCAGGAGATTGTTATGCACCTTGCATTAAAGATCAAGCACAGCCGCGGCGGCGGCGCTGACAATTGCAGTTAGTCTGGCCGCGCCGGCCATGGCGGAAGGAAGCTGGACGTCCAATATTTCAGGGTGGGCTACAGGCCATTCCTCCAGAGCCTGGCAGTACAGTCACAACGACCGCGCGTCCACTCGCACGGTCCTGTCCGGATGTTCGCAGGTGGGCGATAGTAGGTTCCACAACGTCACAATGAACCTCTATAACGAGATGGGCTGGCTCCCCGACCAGAGCATGGGTACCCGAACGGTTGCCTGCGGTACTGCAAACTGGGGTGAAATGACGCGCTCGGACCGCTACCACTTCACGCTGGACAAGATCAACGGGGAGTCCAGCGGACGCAAATTCAGCGCTTCTAAGGTGGTGCAGTACTTCTGATGCCAGCCCTATCCCTCGCGGGGATCTGCTTTGGTTACTCACGTTCCCGGAGCGTACTTCAAGCAGTCTCGGTTGAATTCGGGCCCGGAGTAACCCTCCTTTGGGACCCAATGGCGCAGGCAAGTCCACGTAGTTGGGGTTACTCGCAGGGGTACTCAAGCCATCAGACGGCCGGATTGCGCTACAGATCAGCGAGGGGCAGTCGCCGCTCGGTGCCCGGCGCAAGGAATACTTGCGTCGGGTTTCCTGGGTGCCGCAGGCATTCAGCCCAGTGGGTGGGCTGAGCGTCCTAGAACACGTGGAGTACTCGGGGTGGCTGAAAGGCATGCCCGCACGGGAGGCCAAACTGCGGGCCCCTGAAGCGCTTAAGCTTGCCGGCCTGGAGGATCTCGCGGTGCGGCCTGCCGCCTCCCTCTCTGGAGGGCAAACTCAGCGCCTGGGATTGGCCGGCGCCTACGTCCACGATGCCGACGTGCTCCTGCTTGATGAGCCAACCGTCGGGCTAGACATGGCGCAGCGTGAACGCTTCACCGAGGTGCTGCGCGCCGGCGGGGCCGACCGAATCACGGTGATGTCCACGCACGACACGGCCGGCATCGAGAGTTTCGTGGACCGCGTGGTAGTGATGCGGCGTGGGGCCGTGGCGTTTGACGGCACTCTTGACGAGTTCTTGATTCGGGCGCCGGAGAGTGCGGGCAGTGACCAACAGCGGCTGACGGCCGCTTACGTCAGCGTCATGGAAGGCGACTTCTAGATGCTCCCCTGGAAGAAGCGCCCGGCTTGGCTGCTCGGTCTCGTGGGCCTGGCCCTCGCCGTGGTTTACATTCAATCGTTTGCCGACGTTCGTCAGTTTGAGGCGCATCGCGAAGCAGCCGTGGCGTGGACCGCGCTGCTTCTGATCATGAGCTGCGGCGTTGCGAGCGTCTCTGCGGCGATCGAAGGCGGCTGGGACCGCAAGGCCACCGGACCCTTGGAAGCGACGACCCGCCCTGCCGCCTTAGTGGTCTTGGCCAGAATCTGGCCAGGCGTAGCGGCAGGGGCGATCATCCAGCTCTGCGGTGCGGCATTCCTTCTTGCGAAGGCCGGTCCGGCCCCGGACACGTTCCCCTGGTGGCTAATCCTCGCCCTGTGGCTGCCCTTGCCGTTCCACTCCCTCATTGGATACTTGCTGGGAAGGTCTCTACGCGTCTTCCTCGCGGTGCCATTGGCCCTGCTGCTGTCCTATGGCTGGCTCGGATTCACGTGGACTTCGCCGTTCGCACCCTTGCGCTACCTCTCAGGGCCCGCGATCTCGGGTTGTTGCACCGCCACCACGACTCTGGACCCGCGAGCGCTTTGGGTATTGGCGATCTTCTCTGCGCTCGCGCTCCTTCCGCTGCTCCTGCTCGTACCCAAGGGACGCCCCAAGCTCAAGCTGACCAAGGCCGGGCTCCAGCGCAGTGTTGCCGCGGCGTTGGCCCTGGGGATGGTTGTGGGAGCGTCACTGAGCCTGGCCGCCCCCCTCGGATACAGCCCCCTGCTCGCCCTCCCGGCCAGCGACTCGCCCTGCGACGACAACAATCCAAGCGTGTGCCTTAATGACATCCAGCTCAGCCGCGCGGATCACCGGGCGGACATCGCCGAGGCGTTCCGTTCCCTCGAAGCACTGGGCCTTCCCGCCGTGCGCCAGGTGCGCTCCAGCGACGTGGGCGCCATGGTGCTGAGCGAGGACGGAGTGGCCAACGTGGTGGTGGAACCGTGGATGGACAGGGAGCCAGTGTTGCACTCTGTGGCGAGCACCTTCAGCGTGGCGATCCAAAATCAGGACTGCGGCAACAACGGGGGAGGTGACGGCGAAGCAAACATCGAGAGGTTCGATTGGGCGCTCGCCCTTGAAAGCTGGGCCGAGTCCGAGCTGGCGCGTAGCTTCGGCACCCAGCCCCCCGCCGCGCTCTCCTTGGAGGACTTCCAAGGCACGGGCGCCGCCTTCAAAGCCTGGCGTGAGGTGCGAGCTGCTGAACCAACGGCCAAGAAGCGGGCTGTGAGCGCCACCTACGAGGCTTTGTCGCGATGCTCTGTGCCCTCCGCGGCCGAGTTGGGGCTGCCGTGAGATGGGCGCTGGCGGCTCGACATGCCGGGTGGATGTGGGTGGGGGCGGTGTTGTGCGGCGCGGTTGCGGCTGTGCTGAGCGGCGTCGACCTAGAGATCCCCTTTGTGCCGCGCGGACTGCGATCCACGCTGCCCGCTCCCGTTGTGGGGGCAGTGCTCCTGGCCGTCGTGGCCTCCGGTGTGGCCCGGGCAGGAGAACCGAGAGGCGTCAGGTCCCAAGCACGCAACGTCATCGCTCACAGCATCGCGTTACAGTTCGCTGCGGTGGCGTTGTACTCCGGGGCCGCGGTGCTCGTCTTAGCGCTAGGGCGCATGCCGCTCACCGAGATGGCCTACGTGGCCTCAACCGCAACAGCGATGGCCATCATCGCCATGGCCGCACGGTGGCTCAGCTCCCATCCGGTCTCCGGAAGCCTGCCCGTCCTCTACCTCGTACTGGTCACTCTCTTCGGCAGGAGTCAGGAGACGGGGCTACGCCCCTGGGCGTGGCTGTTGTCTCGCAGCTGGTGGACCGGTGAGGGGATGACTGGGGCCGTGGCCTATGTCAGCCTGGGCGCATGCCTCTTAGCAGTAGCCATTCTCCTCGTCACGCGCCGACCGTTCACCGGCACCGCGCAAGATGCTCCCCTCCTGCGATTCGCCTCTTCCTACTGAGACCCGCCATGCGAGAAGTAACGGCCGGGCACCCAAGCCGATCAGGCGTCGTCGAACGCATCCCGCGAGGTCAGAACCGAGCCCGCGTGGGTCTCCGCCCAGGCGCGAACCGCGTCCAAGGGCTCCAGCAGTGAGACGCCCAGTTCGGTGAGGCGGTATTCCACGCGCGGGGGCACCTCGGCGTAGACGGTGCGTGAGACCAGGCCGTCACGCTCCAGCGAGCGCAGGGTCTGGGTCAGGACCTTGGGCGTCACTCCCCCGATCGCGGAGCGCAGCTCGGAGAAGCGCAGCACCCCTTGCTTCAGGGCTTGGAACACCAAGGGCGTCCACTTGTCGCCGATCCGCTGCAGCACCACCCGGGAGGGGCAAAACTGGTCCATCACATTGAAGGCCAGCTCGGATCCCTGCTGGTCCACAAAAGTATCCATATGGGTACCTTAGTACGTTGAGGTACTCGGTATCTAGTGGGTACTATCAAAGCATCGCCGCAGGGAACATTCCCCACGGCCACCAGCACCCACCGTGCGGCGCCCAGCGCGCCCACCCAGCACAAGGAGTTCCCCATGAAGATTGCTGTCTATGGCGCCACCGGAATGGTCGGCAGCCGCATTGCTGCAGAGGCCATCGCCCGCGGCCACGAGGTCACCGCAATCACCCGCTCCGGCACCGAGGTCCCCGGCGCCGTCTCCACCGTGGCCGGCAACCTCTCCGACCTGGAGAACTACACCGTGATCGCCAGCCAGAACGACGCCGTGGTGCTCTCCATCCCGTCCCCTCGCGACGGCTCCGCCCACGACGAGTTCCGCGAGCTGCATGACGAGATCGCCGAGACCTCCATCCCGGCCCGCCTCTTTGTGGTGGGTGGCGCAGGCGCCACGCAGACCCCGGACGGCGTGATGCTCAAGGACACCGAGGGTTTCCCCGCCGCCTACAAGGCGGAGGCGGACACCTTCGCCAACGTCCTGCTCACCTACCAGTCCTCCTCCGGCCTGGATTGGGTCATGCTGGCCCCGGCCCCCGCCATCGCCCCGGGCGAGCGCACCGAGTACGTGCTTGGCTCCAACCAGCCCGCGGGCGACTTTGTCTCCGCAGACACCTTTGCCGCCGCCGCCCTGGATGAGCTGGAGTCCCCCAAGCACCGCGAGCAGCGCTTCACCGTCGCCAACGCTTGATCGGGTCGCCAGCGCCGGCTCGGGCCACGCCAGCCACGCCTGCACCCTCCGCCACTCGTGTGCGGAAGGTGCGGGCGTCGCCGTTTTCCGTGTAGCTTCTGCGCAACGGGCACGTCCTCGTCCCCGACCCACCCACCGCAGGAGTCCCATGCCCGTGAACAACTCCCGCCCTTGGCCCTGGCGCCTCCTGAGCGCACCGCTTCTGCTGCTCGGCGCCCTGGCGATGACGGCCTGCACAGTGGAAGCCGGTGGCACGGGCTCCGCTGCGTCGCCGGGCACCTCCAACCTTGCGGCACAAGAGAAGCTGACGCGCGCCATTGAGCTCGACGATGCGGCGGCGGTCCGCGCGGCCCTCAAGGAGGGCGCGGGGTTGGAGAGCAAGGGCGAGAAAGGCGCCACGCCGCTCGTCGCCGCCACCAAGGCAAACAAGAGCCGCGCCGCCGTGGCGCTGCTGGAGGCCGGGGCGGACCCCGACGCCAAGGACGAGCTGCAGGATTCTGCCTTCCTCTACGCCGGAGCGGAGGGGCTGGACACCATCCTGGAGGCCACCCTGAAACACGGCGCGGACGTGAAGTCCACCAATCGCTACGGCGGAACCGCCCTCATTCCCGCGAGCGAGCACGCCCACGTGAGCACGGTTCGGATCCTGCTCAAGGCGGGCGTGCCCGTGGATCACGTGAACCAGTTGGGCTGGACGGCGCTCCTGGAGGCCATTGTGCTGGGCGACGGCGACGCGGACCACGTCACCACGGTGCGGCTCCTCCTGGAGGCAGGCGCAGACCCGGCCAAGGCGGATGCCGACGGCGCCACGCCCCGCCAACTAGCCCAGCGCGCCGGCCAGACGCGCGTCGTCGAGCTCCTTGACCGGGCCCTGCGGGCCTCGTCAAAGTAGCGCCGGGCAGGGCGCGCCCCCACCACTCAATCCAGCAGCAGCGCCGGCTCCTCCAGGATGGAGGCCACGTCCGCCAGGAACCGGGCGCACTGATCCCCGTCCACCACGCGGTGATCAAAGGAGCCGCCCACTGTGGTGACGAAGCGCGGGACCACCTGCCCGTCCACCACCCAGGGGCGCTCACGCACGGTGCCAAAGGCCACAATCGCGACCTCACCCGGGTTCAGGATCGGGGTTCCGGTGTCCACGCCAAGGGCGCCAACGTTGGTGATCGTGACGGTGCCATCGCGCATGTCTGCGGGGCTGGTCTTGCCGTCCCGCGCCGTGGCACCCAGGTGCTCCAGGGCCAGCGCCAACTCCCGCAGGCTCAGCTCCTGCGCATCCTTGACGTTGGGCACCACAAGCCCGCGCGGGGTCGCGGCGGCGATGCCGAGGTTCACAAAACTCTTGATCTGGATCTCCGCGCCCTGCTCGGTCTGCACCCAACTCGCATTGATCTGCGGGGTGCGCGCCGCGGCCCACAGCACTGCCTTGGCCACGATCAGCAGCGGCGTGACCTTGACGCCCTGGAAGTCCCGCGAGCCCTTCAGCCGCTTCACGAACTCCATGGTGCGCGTGGCGTCCACGTCCACAAAGAGGGAGACGTGCGGCGCGGTGAACGCGCTGCTCACCATGGCCGCTGCGGTCGCCTTGCGCACGCCCTTCACGGGCACGCGCTCAATCGAATCCGCCGGCGCCTGCCAGGAGCCGGCACCAAAGGCGGCGGCCAAAGCGCCGGACGACGCCGCGGCCGGCTGAGTGCCCTGGCTCGCCGGGGCGCTGAGCCCGGTGGTGTGCAGGCGCCGATCGGCGAAGGCAGACAGGTCCTCACGCGTGACCTCGCCCCGTGCGCCGGTGGGCGGCACCTGGGACAGGTCAACGCCCAACTCCCGCGCCAGCTTGCGCACCGGCGGCTTGGCCAGGGCGCGGTGGTGGTGGGGCTCGGACGCCGGGGTCGCTGCCGCGTGAGCGCCGTGGTGGCCAGGGCGCTGGCCGGGGCGCACGCGGGGGCGGCGCTTGACCGAATCCGCCACGGGGCCGGAGCCCACTAGCGGGCCCGGGGAGGACTCGGCCGGAGTGGACTCGGCCGGCACGGAGCTCGTCGCGGGAGACTCAACGGCGGGCGGTGAGGCCGCGGCAGAACCCGACCCAGCGGCGTCGGGCACAGATGTGCTGGGCGCAGAGGTGGCGGGCACAGAGGTGGCGGGCACAGGCGTCGCGTTGCCCGCGCCGGCCTCTGCCACCTCGATGAGCGGGGCGCCCACCTCCAGGGTCTGGCCCTCCTGCGCGTGCAGCACGGTGACGGTGCCGGCGTAGGGGCTGGGCAGCTCCACGAGCGACTTGGCCGTCTCGATCTCCACCAAAACCTGGTTCACGGTGACGCTCTGACCCACCGACACCTTCCAGGAGACGATGTCCGCCTCGGTGAGGCCCTCACCGACGTCGGGCAGCTTAAATGTGCTCACGCGGACACCTCTGAATGCTGGAAGGAACGATCAAGCGCATCAAGAATGCGGTCAATATCTGGCAGGTAATGCGATTCAACCTTGGAGGGCGGATACGGCATGTGGAAGCCACCCACCCGCAGCACCGGCGCCTCCAGCGCATAGAAGGCGCGCTCCGCGACGCGGGCCGCAATCTCCCCGCCCAGGCCGCCAAAGGTAGGAGCCTCGTGGGCAACGATGAGGCGGCCCGTGCGCTGCACCGACGCAGTGATGGTGTCAAAGTCGATGGGGCTCAGGCTGCGCAGGTCAATGACCTCCACGTCGCGTCCGTCCTCCTGCGCGGCCTGCGCTGCGGCCAGCGCCACCGGAACAAGTGGGCCCCAGGCCACGATCGTGGCGTCGCTGCCGGCGCGGACCACCTGCGCCTGAGCGGCAGGAGCCGCTCGATGCTCAGTGTCCACGTCCCCCTTCATCCAATAGCGGCGCTTGGGCTCAAAGAAGATCACCGGATCCTGGCTCTGCACCGCCTCCTGGATCATCCAGTAGGCATCATGCGGGGTGGCGGGCGTCATGATCCGCAGGCCAGCGGTGTGCGCAAAGAGCGCCTCAGGAGATTCGGAGTGGTGCTCAATGGACCCGATGCCGCCGCCGAAGGGGATGCGGATGGTGACCGGCACCGTCAGCTTGCCCTCGGAGCGCATGCGCAGCTTGGCCAGCTGGGAGGTGATCTGGTTAAAGCCCGGGAACACAAAGCCGTCAAACTGGATCTCGGCGATGGGTCGGTAGCCGCGCAGGGCCAGGCCAATGCTGGTGCCGATGATGCCGGATTCCGCCAGCGGGGAATCGATCACTCGGTCCTCGCCAAAGCGCGCCTGCAACCCCTCGGTGATGCGATAGACGCCGCCAAGCTTGCCAATGTCCTCACCCATCATGAGGGTGGTGGGGTCCTCCTCGAGGACCCGGGCCAGGCCGGCGTTCAGGGCCTTGGCCAGAGTCATGCGTTCGATGCTCAACGGGTGCCCTCCGCTCGGTTCTGTGTGCCCTCTTCGTCCCGGTCAGCGAACCCCGCCTGGTACTCCTGATACCAAGCCAGTTCCTCGCTCACCAACGAATGCGGTTCGGCGTACACACTGTTGAAGGCGTCCGTGAGGCTTGGTGTGGGGAACGCGAGTGCGGTGGCCCGCAGCTCCGCGGCCAACACGTCCGCGTCCGCGGCAATCTGGCCAAAGAAGTCCTGGCCGGTGCCGTTGGCGCGCAGGTGGCGCTCCACCCGCAGCAGCGGGTCCTTCTCATCCCAGCCCTGTTCCTCATCCTGCGTCCGGTACTTGGTGGGGTCATCAGCGGTGGTGTGCGCTCCGCGTCTGTACGTCACAGCCTCGATGAACACCGGGCCCTTGCCGCTGCGGGCGTGCTCAAGGGCCCAGCGGGTCACGGCGTGCACGGCGATCACGTCGTTGCCATCCACGCGGATGCCCGGCATGCCGTAGCCGGCGGCGCGGTTCACCAGCGGCACCTTTGACTGCACCTCAAACGGCACCGAGATGGCCCACTGGTTGTTCTGGCAGAAGAACACCACGGGGGCGTTGGTGGAGTTGGCAAAGACCATGGCCTCGTGGACGTCCCCCTCGGAGCTGGAGCCGTCACCGAAGAAGGCGACGACGGCGCCACCCTCCTCCTCGATGCGGGCCTGGTCCCAGCCCTTCTGGTCCCGCTTCATGCCCATGGCATAGCCCACCGCGTGCGGGGTCTGGGCCGCGAGCACCATGGTGTAGTGGTGAAAACCCGTGGTCCGCGGGTCCCAACCACCGTGGCTGATGCCGCGGAACACGCGCAGCATCTCCGCGATGCGCACCCCGCGGGTGAGGGCCACGGCGTGCTCACGGTAGGTGGGGAAGAGGTAGTCCTGCGGGCGGGTGGCGCGGCCGGCCCCGACCTGCGCCGCCTCCTGCCCACGCAGCGGCACCCAGAGCAAGAGCTCCCCCTGACGCTGCAGAGCGGTGCTCTCATCATCCAGGCGGCGGGCGGTGGTCATGTCGCGATAGAAGCCGCGCAGCGTTTCCTGGTCCACGGACTGGGCCCACGGATCCCAGGTGGGGTGAGCCGTCCTGACTCCATCCGAGTCCAGCAGCTGAATGAACGGTGCCTGGGTGGGGGCTGCCGCGAGCATCGTCTCCACGATTCTCCTTGCCTTGAGTGAACCAAGAACGCATGCCGATGAAAGCATATGCATGGCCGGCCGACTGACCGACCTGTCCACCCTACCCATCCCCACCGGGCCAAACGACCACAAAGGGCGGGGGCTACGTGGGCCCCCGCCCTGCATGGCGCTGTTTTTACTAGGACTTCCTAGATATGCGCCTCTCGGCACATAAGTGGTCTCAGCTGAGCTCCGAGCCCCGCAAAAAATCGCCAGCCAGCTCGATGAACCGCGTGTTGGCCTCCGGCTCTCCGATGCTCACGCGCACGCCCTCCCCGGCGAAGGCGCGCACCGCGAGGGCGCGCTCTTGGGCAGCCAGGGAAAACTCCGCTGCCCGCTCCCCCAGGCCAAGCCAGACAAAGTTTCCCTGCGACTCCGGCAGCTCCCAGCCCTGCTCGGTGAGTGCAGCCACAACGCGCTCACGCTCGGCGACGATGCCCTTGACCCGGACCTCCATCTCCGCGGTATTGCTCACGGAGGCTACGGCGGCGGCTTCCGCGATGGAGGAGACCGCGAAGGGGGTGGCGACAACGCGCAGGTACTGCGTGATCTCCGGGTTGGAGACCGTATAACCCACGCGCAGATTGGCCAGGCCGTGCGCCTTGGAGAAGGTGCGCAGGGCCACCACGTTGGGGTACTTGCGATACATGGCAATGCCATCCACCGCGTCCTCCACACGGACAAACTCCTGATAGGCCTCGTCGATGATCACCAGCACGTCCGCGGGGACCTTCGCGATGAAGTCCTCCACGTCCTGCGTGCGCAGCACCGGGCCGGTGGGATTGTTGGGAGTGCAAAGAATGACGATGGAGGTATTTTCTGTCACCGCAGCGGCCATGGCGTCCAGATCGTGGCGCCCGTCGGCCAAAAGCGGCACCTGCACCGAACGTGCCCCAGCTGTCTCGATGACGATGGGGTACGCCTCGAAGGAGCGCCAGGCGTAGACGACCTCGTCTTGGATGCCGTCATCGTTGGTGCCCGCGTAGGCGGCAAGGATCTGGATCAGGGCGCCCAACGAGCCACCGCCGGTGACCACATCCTCAGCCGGGACGTCCAACTCAGTGGACAGCGCGGCGCGCAGCTTGGAGCTGAGGGGATCCGGATAACGGTAGATGTCATCAAAGTTCCGGATGACCTCTAGCACCTGCGGAAGGGGCGGCAGCGGGTTCTCATTGGAAGAGAGCTTGAAGGACGTGAGCCCCTCCACTACGGCGGGGGGCTTGCCTGCTGCGTACTTGGGCAGCTGCTGCAAGACGGGGCGGGGTTCGGGGTGGACGGCGCGGCCGTCCGCGTGCGGCTCAGACATGGGGTCAGCCTATCTGTGGAAAGTGCTTCCTGGCTCGTCTTTTTTCACCGAACGTTCGGTAGCTCAGCGCGCTCCCTGCCGGGCATGCCATCATGAACGCGGATCCCGTCCGGGACTTTCCCCAGCCGCCAAGCCCGCGTCACCGGCCCCAGCCGCCGCGCCCCCCCCCTCCCAAGGAGCCGCATGAGATTCCTGTTGCGTACCGCCATCAATGCCGTGGCTCTGTGGCTAGCCGCCTGGCTACTTCCCGGCATCACCATTGATCCCACTGCCACGGTTGACCCCGATTGGAAGACGGCCTCCATCGTCGCCACGTACGCCTTCGTGGGACTGATCTTTGGGGTGGTCAACGCGATCCTTGGCTCCGTTCTGCGCTTCCTGGCGTTGCCCCTCACCTGCCTCACGCTTGGCCTCTTTGCCCTGATCGTCAATGCCGCCTTGCTGATGGCCACCTCCGCGCTGGCCAACCTGTTCCCAGTGAACTTCCACGTGGACGCGTTCTTCTGGGATGCCATCTTGGGCTCCATCATCGTCAGCGTGGTGTCTGCCGTCCTGAACAAGCTCTTTGTCCGCGACCGCGACGAGCAGCGCGGCTAACGCTCCCTGGTGACTCACCGCCCTCCGTAGAACACCTTGCCTTCTCCTGTTGGTGCGGGGATTGGTTCTCGAGGCGGCGGGGGCGGGCCAGCCGAGGTGGGCACCTGGTATGTGGTGGATTGCCCGCCCTTGATGCCCAGTGCGCTGATGGCCTTCGTGAGGGCCTCACCCTTGTCCGCGTCAGCCTTGGCCGCCAGCTCCTGGTAATTGGCCACCTTGTGTTCCCAGCCCAATATCCCTGCCTTCCCTCCCGGATCCGCGTGGATGGAACCGCCGGTGGCACTGCGCACCAGCACCCGCTCGCGATTGGTGGGGACGCCCGCTGCGCCGTCCAAACCCGGCACGGGATCATCCGGATCCTCCAGCTGGATGACCTTCACGCCCCGCGGAGTCTCTTGGGTTCCAGACGGCGCGCCAGCAGTCACTACGCCGGCCACCTTGTACCGCGTGCTCAAGACTTTGTCTGATGACAGGTTGATGGCGTGACGCCCGCCCTGGCTGTGGCCGCTGAGCACGATGCGTGCGCCGGGTTTGGCGCCCACGGAGGCCAGGCCGTTCAACACGGCCGCGGAGACATTTTCGGTCTTGCCTGACATGGCCTCTGCGATGCGCCTAGACCCCCAGGCGCCTCCCTCAGCGTCCTGGGTGCCAGGGATGGTCACGATCCAGGTTTCTTGCCCCTGCGCATCGGTGACCCGCGTGTACAACAGTTGGCCCTTGCCGTCCCAGGCTCGCCCCTGTAGGCCCACCATCCCCGCCAGGCCGTCTGCGGCGGGGGCGTCTCCCATCAGCTGCGGGGGCTCCGTGGCGATGGGCCCCAGAGGGGACACGTCTGCCACCGTTCCCGTCAGCCCGCCCAACGCGCCCAGGCCGTGGCGTCCGGGAACCCCCAGGGCGCCAGCGTTGATGCGTTCCGTGAGCGCTTTGACCGCCGCCGCGGAGACCTCCATCCCCGGCGGTGCGCCTTCGTTGGCCCCCTTCGCCAGTGCGGCGATGGCCATGGAACCGATGGAGCCCAGTTGTGACTGCGTCGCCACAGCCGCAGCCGCGGCCGCAGGCGAGAAGAGCCAGAGGGCCCCGACGGGAAAATCATCTGGAAGCGCCAGCACGCTCATGGCGCCCAAGACTCCCTTGGGGTAGAGCAGATGAGACTTGAATCCACCGGGCTGAGCCTTGGCACGCTCCTCCGCGGCCTGATAGGTGCTGGCACAACTCGAGAGCTGAGTGGCCAGGGCACTCATCTTCTCCTTGACAGCGTCCAAGGCGAGCGAGGCCGAATACGCCTTGGTCTTCACCTGCTCAAAAGCCTGCACCAGGTGAGGATGCGTGACCGGGAGGCCATAGGGTGCCCCGCCCGGGTAAAACATGGTTCCAGAGCAGCCCGCCAGGTGCCCCAGTGCCGCCCGGTAGCGGGCGGACTCGGCGCGCAGATCTTCCGTGACGACGCCCAGGCTGCCCTCCCCACCAAAGACGGAGTAGTCGCTCACGGCCGGCCACCAAAGGTCGGCAGGGCCGGGAACGGCGACGTTTTCGGGGCTGACGGCGGCGTTGGCAGGGGCACGCCACTTGCTTGGGCGACCGTCATGGCCCCCCGCAACAGGTTGAAGGTCATGATCGCAAGCTCCAGCTCAAGCAGGCACGAATGCAGGTGGGTCACAGAGCGCACGGCACCGGGCCGCTGGGCGGCGTATTGCGCCGCGGCGTCACCGCTCCACTTGAGCTTGCCCGTCGCGGACACCGCCCCCTGCGCCGCTGTGACCTTGGTGAGCGCTTCCTCAACAAAGTGCGTGGGCATGGCCGGTGGTATGGGCATGACCGACATGCTCCACCTCCTCTCTTGCGAGCCGGGCGCTGTGCCCGCCGTCTACCGCCCGACGCTAGCGGCGCCACCTGCCCGCCGCGCGGCGTCGGGCAGGGTCTGTGGACGACACGCCCAAGGCGCACATTCCCATCCCTCACAAGCCCGCAACACCCCGTTATTTGGCCCCCGTCCCTCACGGGGATAAACCGTCCCCACCCCCGCGCCGCCGTGGAAGAATAGGGGCATGTCCTTGAGTGCGCGCGTGTCCCTGTCCACTGAAGCCCTGGCCCTTGGCCCGCTTGATGGTCGTTACCGCCCGGCGGTCGCGCCGCTGGTGGATCACCTCTCTGAGGCGGCCCTGAATCGCAACCGTGTGCACGTTGAGGTGGAGTGGTTCATTCACCTCGCGGAACAGGCGGTACTGCCGGGCCTGGCCCCGCTGACGGAGGCGCAGAAGAGTGGCCTGCGCGCCATCGTCACCGACTTTGACCTGAACTCCGTGCATGAGTTGGCGGAGATTGAGGCCGTCACGGTGCATGACGTGAAGGCGGTGGAGTACTACATCGGGCGCCGCCTCGAGGCGCTTGACCTGGAGGCCATGACGCCGCTGGTGCACTTCGCATGCACGTCTGAGGACATCAACAACCTCTCCTACGCCGTGGGCGTTCGCGATGCCGTGATGGACGTGTGGCTGCCCGCCGCCCGCGCGCTCGTGGAGCAGATCGCGGCCATGGCCGTGGCGGACCGCGCCACCCCCATGCTCTCCCGCACCCATGGCCAGCCGGCCACCCCCACCACGCTTGGCAAGGAACTGGCCGTGTTTGCGCACCGCCTCACCCGCCAGTTGGACCGCGTGGCCAACACCCAGTTCCTGGGCAAGATCAACGGTGCAACAGGCACCTACGCGGCCCACGTCGCTGCGGCGCCCGGAGCCGATTGGCAGCAGGTCTCCCAGAGCTTTGTCAGCGGCCTTGGCCTGACCTGGAACCCGCTCACCACGCAGATTGAGTCCCACGACTGGCAGGCGGAGCTCTACTCAGACATCACGCGCTTCAACCGGATTCTGCACAACCTCTGCACGGATGTGTGGAGCTACATCTCCATCGGCTACTTCCAGCAGGTGCCGGTCGCCGGCGCCACCGGCTCCTCCACCATGCCGCACAAGGTGAACCCCATTCGCTTTGAGAACGCCGAGGCCAACCTGGAGCTCTCCAACGGGATCCTGGACACGCTCGCGGACACCCTGGTCACGAGCCGCTGGCAGCGCGACCTCACGGACTCCTCCGGGCAGCGCAACATCGGCGTGGGCTTTGGCCACTCCCTGCTCGCCATCTCCAACGTGGCCAAGGGCCTGGAGCGCCTCAACACCGCCGCAGACGTGCTCGCCAACGATCTTGACCACAACTGGGAGGTGCTGGGAGAGGCCGTCCAGACGGTGATGCGCGCCGAGGCCATCGCCGGCACGCCGGGCATGGACAACCCGTACGAGCGTCTCAAGGACCTGACCCGCGGGCACCGCGTGGACGGCGCCCGCATGCAGGAGTTTGTGCAGGGCCTTGGCCTGCCGGCCGAGTCCGAGCAGCGCCTCCTGGCCCTCACTCCGGGCAGTTACATTGGCCTGGCGGACGCCCTGGTGGATCACCTGAAGCGCTGACACTCCTGACGCCCCCTTTCGGGGTGCGGGTGCCGCAAGACGCACCCCCTGCTCGACGCCGCGTGGCTTGGCCACGCGGCGTCGTGCGCGTTGGTGGGGCCCGCTCTACGGCAGACGCGAGTACATGAACATGTCCACGCGGGTTTGGCCCACGGTCTCCCAGGCGCGCAGCAGGCCCTCGCGCTCAAAGCCGGCGGCCTCCGCGGCCCTCCACGAGCCCTGGTTCCAGGGCTCCACGTAGAGCTCCAGCCGTCCCAGCCCCGGCAGGGTCAGCGCCCAGTCGGAGAGGAGAGCCAAGGCCGCCGCCGCGTAGCCCTTGCGGCGGTGCGCCGGCGCAATCCAGTAGCCCACGCTCAGGCGCCCGTGACCCTGCACGGAGAACCCCGCCTGGCCCACGGCCCGGTCGGAATCCCGCTCCGCCACCACCATTTGGATGCCCTGCCCTGTGGCCAGGCGCGAGTGTTGGCGCGCAATGTACTCGGCGATCAGCCGCGGGTCATTCGTGGTGGGCACGGTGGTGATGAGGGGAATCAGCGGATCATCCACGACCTGGCGCACCAGCTGCGCATCGGCGTCCGTGTAGGCGCGCAGCCGGAGCCCATCGGAGAGCAGCACGGGCGGCGCGGCGGGGAGCTGGACGGGGACATCGGCTGCCTTCATGCCGCCATGATGCCATGCACTGTGGCCGGCTCGGGCAGGCTCAGGCCCGCCCACCGACCTCGTGGCTCAGCGCGTGGGATGAGCCAATCAGTCCCGGGCTGGGGTGCAGATCCACGCGGGAGGCGCCGCACTCGGCGCAGCTGACATACACCACCACGCCCTGCGAGGTGCGGTGGGAGGACTGGGTGAACCAGCCGTGCTCGTGGGTCGGGACAGGGGCCGGGGCTGAAACGGAGGCTGGCGTTGAGACCGGCGCCTGGGCGGCGGCCGCAGAAACGGCGGCAACGGCGGCGTCTGAGGCGGAGTACGTCGGGATCTGGGTGGGGCTTGTAGCGTTCATGCCCCCAGCCTGGTGTAATGCCCTTATGCAACTCAACCCTTACGGCGAATATGCGGTGCTCCTGGCCGCGTCACTGGTGAATGATCCCCCACAGACCGGGGCAAACATTGAGCAGCGAACCCGGGACTTTGGCATGACCATGGCCTTCACCACCGGCCCACAAGACCTGGAACGATCCCGCACCGTCCTGGCCGAATGGCAGACCGTGGTGGACGCCCCCACGCAGGAACAACGGGCCGCCCGCCTCAACGCGATCATGGCCGCCGTGGCCGCCTATCCGCGCCTCACCGACCACGGCGGGGAGGGGTGGCACCTGCACTACCGCGACGAGGTCCAGGAGCTTCCCTGGGTGCTGCGCTCCGTCTTCGCGGTAGGCACGGCCCTGCATCTCACCACCCGTGGCATGCACCGACTCTCGCGCTGCGCTGCCGGCCAGGACCCCGGGGATCCGTGTACCAACGTGGTGGTGGACGTGACGCGTAACGGCCGCCAGCGCTTCTGCTCCGTGCGCTGTGCCAACCGCGCCGCGGTGCGCCGGCACCGGGCCAAGCAGCGCTGAAACGGCCCCCCTCCGCGCGGCGGACCCTCTCCACCCTCCGGAGGAATCCGTTCCCCCGGAGGGTGGATTCCACCGCAAAACGCTGGACGTGGCGCCGATCCACGGGCCAGAGTGAAGCCGTCATCCACTCGGAGAAAAGAGAAAGATCATGGGCACCACCGCTGCCACTGCCACCGCCCGTCAGACTCGCTCCACACAGCTGGCCATGCGCGCCGCCACCATCGGTGCGGCCATCGCGGTCATCATCGGCATCGTGTGCCTGATCGTGATCGGCGGCGCCCCGGGAATGATCGCCGGCTTCAGCTTCATCGGTGCCGGACTGTTCGCGGTGTTCACCACCTGGGTCAGCGTCCAGACCAACAACAAGAGGCGCGCCGCCCGCAACTAGGGCCCCTCGACACCTGAAGCACCCCGCATCAAACGGGCCGGCCGGGTCCCTAGAGTTCCAACACCCCACGCACGACGGCGGCGAGCGCGCCCAGCGCCGCCAGGCTCAGTGCCAGCGTGCGCGCCGTGGAGGCGGGGACACGCTTGGCGGCGATCCCGCCAAGCCACGCGCCAAGGAACACGGCGGCGAGCGCCGCGACCGCCAGCCAGGGGCTGGGCCAGCCCTCTCCGGCACCCACGCCGGTGGCCAGCTTGGCGATGACGGAGCAGAGCCCCAGCGTCGCAAAGACGGGCTGCATGGTGGCCGCGTAGGAGCTCTGGGCCCAGCGGGTGAGCCGCGCGTTCACGACCATCGCGGCGGCGGCCACCCCGGCGGTGACGTTGAGGAGCCCTCCTGCCACGCCGGTGATGATGTTGGTGGGCAGCTCCGGGGCGGGCGGCAGCCGGCGCAGGCCCACTGTGACGGCAAGCCCAAGCAGGACCACGCCTCCCACCACGATCTGCAGCCAGGCGGCGGGCAGCCGTGCCACCAGGAACGCCCCCGGGATCAGGCCGAATAGGGCGCTGATGACAATCACGGCGTAGCGGCGCCAGTTGATGCGCTTCCAGGCCTGCACGGTGAGTGTGGCGCCGGAGACGGTGGTGACCGCGTTGGTCACGAGCACCCCATGGGCTGGACCAATCAAGAGGGACAGGACCGGCGCGACCACCAGCCCCACCCCGGCACCGGAAATCCGCTGCAAAATGGTGCCAACCAGCACCGCTAGACCCGCCATCGCCACCGTCAACACGGAGCCAAGGGTACTCCTGGCGACGCCTCCTCCGGGATCCGGCGACGCCGCTTGCTAGATCCAGCCCTTCTGGCGTGCCATCTGCGCGGCCTGCGAGCGGTTCTCCGCGCCGGTCTTTCCAATCGCGGAGGAGAGGTGGTTGCGCACAGTGCCCGCTGAGAGGAAGACCTCGGCGGCGATCCCGGCCACCGGGCGCCCATCCAGTGTCAGCCTCAGCACCTGTTGCTCGCGCTCCGTCAACGGATTGGCCCCGTCAAAGAGCGAGGCCTCCGCCAGCGCGGGGTCCACCACGCGCAGACCCGCGTGCACCCTGCGCACCGCGTCCGCGAGCTGCTCAGCCGGTGCATCCTTCACCACGAATCCGCTGGCCCCCGCCTCCAGCGCCGCCCGCAGGTACCCGGGCCGGGCAAAGGTGGTCACGATCAGCACCCGCGTGCCGGGGCAGCCCTCCCGGACCGCCCGCGTGGCCTCTATCCCATCCACACCCGGCATTTGAATGTCCATCAGCACCACATCCGGCTTCAGGGACGCGGCGAGCGCGACGGCCTCGGTGCCGTTTCCAGCCTCCCCCACCACCTCCAGGTCACCCTCAAGCTCCAGCAACGCCCCCAGGGCGCCACGCACCATGGCCTGATCATCCGCCAGGACCAGGCGGATAGCACCTGCCCCCGGCTCCGTGCCCAGTGCCTCCGCCGGCCTCACCACGTCACGTCCACCTTCACTCCGCCCAACTCCGAACCGCTGACCACACACACCCCGCCGGAGAGGGCTGCGCGCTCCGCCATGCCGCGCATCCCGTTGCCCGCGGCGCCACTCAACCCCACGCCGTCGTCCTCCACGCTGATGCCGCCAGGCATCACCCGCACCCGCACCCTGGTGGCGCCGGCGTGTCGCAGCACGTTGGTGGTGGCCTCGCGCAGAATCCACCCGGCAGGCAGGGCCTGGGCGGGCGAGAGCGCCGCAGGGTCCCCCGTCACCGTCAAACCCACGCCTGCCGTGGCCAGCGCCGCGCGCGATGCCTCCAGCTGCGCGGCAAGCCCCTCGGAACGCAGGCCCGTCACCGTGGCGCGGACGCCGGCAATGGCCTCCGCGGTGATGGTTTCGATGTCCGCCAGCTCCGCCTTGGCCCGCTCTGGGTCCGCGTCCACGAGCCGCCGGGCCAGCTGCGCCTTGAGCTTCACCACCGTGAGCGAATGCCCCATCAGATCGTGAACGTCCCGGGCCACAGACTCGCGCTCGCGGCTGGTCGCGAGGCTCAGCGCGAGCGCGTCCGCCTCCGTGGAGCGCCGAATCAAGAAAGTGGAGACCGTATTCACCGCGCCAAGCAGCACCACAATCAGCATCACGGAGAGGTAATCCATGAACCTGCCGCTGAAGATGCACGCGCTCAGCGCCAGCAGGAGGCAGACCACCAGCGTGATCCAGTGCATGCGGCGCGTGAGCCCGTAGGACGCAAAACTCATCACGAACGGCAGGAAAGAGACAGCGTCAAAACCGAGGGCGGGCAGCGTCAACGCACCGCTGAAAATCAGTGCGCCAAAGCACCACCACTGCAACGGGATGGGGCCAGTGCTGGGCGAGCCCTTGCTCATTCCCAGCTGGAAACCCAGCAGGTACAGCACCACAAACGCGCCCATGCCAATCCACGCCAGCACCTCCCACTCCACCGGCGCTTGGTGCTGCAGCAGCGCCCGAATGGGATAAAACAGGAAGACCAGCCACACCGCGGCGAGTAGCCAGCCAAAGCGCGCCCACGGGTCCCGGGGGTCCTTCGTCAGCCCGGACGGGCCTGCCGCGCGGGCTTGGCCCCTGACGGACCGGCCCGCTGCCGGCTGCACCTCTGCGGCCGGGTGCGCCTGTACTACCGGGTGCGCTTCCATGCCCGACGCCGCCGCTTCGCCCGGTCCCGCGGCGGGGCCCGGTCCCGTAGTGGGGCCCGGCGCCGTTGCGAAACCTGAGCGCACGCCCGCCGCGGCGTCCGGCACCTGGGTGCCGGACGCGTCGTCGTGCGCTGTGTGTCCCCGACGGATCATGACGCGAGCCTAGCGCTCTGCCCCTGGGCTGCCATGTGCACGCCGCTCAGTGCCGCGCCCGCGAGCGGCGCAGACCCAGGAACACGAGGCCAACAAACACGGCGGTCCAGGCAACCACGTTGAGGATCAGCGCCCACAGCGGATCCTGCGAGCCGTCGCTGAGATAGCCCTCGGAGAGCGGCCAGCGCGCCAGCGCCACGTAGCCGTACAGCGGCGTGTAGTGGGCGATATCCAGCATCACGCCGGACAGCGGCATGAAGACGTTGCCAAAGAAAGCGAACAGGGTGAGGGTCATGGAGGCCAGGCCGGAGGCGGCATCGGAAGGGAAGATCAGTCCCACGCCCAGCCCAAACAGGCCGTAGATCAGGCCAATGCCGAGGATGATGCCCGCGGTGGCCAGCCAGCCGCCCGCGGTGTCCATGGCCGCACCGGTCAGCGCGCCGGTCAGGAAGACCGCCACCACCGAGATGGCCGAGTAGAAGAGCGCCACGGCGACCTTGACCGCCGCGTAGCCGCGCAGCCCGGCGGGGGTCAGCGCCAACTGCCTGCCCCATCCCTGCTGCGCCTCCGTGGCGGCCAGGCTAGTCAGCGAGGTCATGGACGTGGCGACGCCATACGCGGCCATGGAAACCATGACGGAGAAGGAGACATTGCCGTTGCCTGCGTCCATGCTGCCGTACTCCGGAGTGGCGCCGAAGATCACGTACATCACCACCGGCATCACGATGGTGAAGGCCAGCGTGTAGCCGTTGCGGGCCATCCTCGCTGCCTCGATCCAGAAGAACGTGGCAGAGAAGCCGAGCCCGCGCTGGCCCGGCGTGGGCTGGGCCGGTGTGGGCTGGCCCGGCGCCGCCGCGGCGGCGGCGTTGGTGTGAGTGCTCATGGTTCAGTCCTCCGTGAGGTTGGTGAAGGCGGCTTCAAGGGTGGCCGCCACGATCTCCAGATCGGTGGCGCCCAGTTCATTGAGCAGCAGCCTGGCCACCGCATCCGAGTCCGCTGCCCTCAGCGTCACGCGGTGCCCGTCAAGGCTCACGTCCGCAATCCCGCTCGTGGCTCCCAGCAGTTCCATGGCGGCCTCGCGGCCCTGCTCGGGAAGTGAGCAGCTCAGCGTGCGCCCACCCAGGGAGGCCCGCAGCTGCTCGGTTGGGGCATCCGCCACGACCTTGCCGTGTGCCACCAAGACGGTGCGGCGGGCAAATTGCTCCGCCTCCTCCAGGTAATGGGTGGCAAAAATGACGGTGCGGCCCTGGTCTGCATCCATGCGCATGGCGTCCCAAAAACGACGCCGCGCACCCACGTCCATGCCGGCAGTGGGCTCATCCAGCACCAGCACGTCCGGATCCGGCAGCAGCGCCAGCGCAAACTTGATGCGTTGCTGCTCGCCACCGGAGCACTTGCCCACGGAGCGGCGCGCAATGCCCGTCAGATCCGCACGCTCCATGACCTCCTGCACGCGGGAGGTGACCCGGTGCATCGCGGCGACCGCCCGCACCGTCTCCCCCACGCGCATGTCATGCAGCAGCCCGCCGGTCTGCAAAACTGCGGCGAGCCTGCCAGCTGCCACTGCGCTGGACGGCGTCTGGCCAAGCACGCGCACCGTGCCGCCGGTCGGTTCCGAGAGGCCAAGCAGCATGTCAAGGGCGGTGGTCTTGCCGGCTCCGTTGGGGCCAAGGAAGGCCACGATCTCGCCCGCCTGGACCGTCAGGTCAATCCCGTTCACGGCGTTCACGACGCGGGAGGAGTTCTGGGCGCCGAATCGCTTGCTCAGGCCGTTCAGCTCCACGGCGGGGGCGAGTTGTGTGCTCATACCTCCACTCTGGCCGGTGGGGGCGGGGCCCGCCTCGGGGAAGTGTCATGAAGGGGCCATGACAACTGTCATGGGCGTAGCTGCGAGACGCTCCTGCCCGGCACACACGTCATATCCACAACAACGTTAGTTTTTGGGTGTCAAACGCCGGACGGGGTGAGAGGATGACTGTCACGCCACAGCGCCGGCCCCCGGGACGGCGCCTCCAAGTGGCCCTTCCAGGGAGGCAGAATGTCACGCCAAGCACGCACCAGACTTCTCCTCGCGGCGGCCGCAGCCGTCTGCGCCGGCACCTTGGTTGCCTGTTCCGGCGCCGGCCCGGCCGGATCCGGCCCGGAGGCAAGCGCCCCGTCGGTGAGCATGCCTCCCACGACCGGCTCAGACGCAAGCAGCCCCGCCCCGGTGACGTCCGCGACGGCACCCGCCCCCACGTCGTCGGCCAGCAGAATTCCGTGGCCGCCGGAGACGTCCGGGACCTCGGGAACCTCCGGAACCTCTGCGGCGCCCACGGGCGCTCCCACGGCGCCGCCCCCGCCGACCAGCACCACCGCGCCGGAATGGATCACGCCCGCGGAGGCCACGGTTGGCGCCTGCATCAACATCAATCGGCAGCTGCGCATCACCGACCCGTCCTTCGGCGTGGTCCCCTGCACCGAGTTCCACGACGCCCAAGTGGTGGGCCACGGCATCCTTCCAGAGGGCTTCAATCGCGATGCGAAGGGCGCCTACGCCCAGCTGATGATGAGCCAGTGCGACGCGCACTTTGCCGCCTACACCGGCACCGCCTTCGGCGAATCTCGCCTGGTCTCCGGCGGCTGGGCGGCAACTAAGTCCGAATACGCCCAGGGGGATCGCACCCTGGTCTGCATCATTTCCATGCGCGACCGCACCAAGTTCAGCGGCGATGCCAAAGGCAAAACGGACGAGAGCGAATTTGGGCACGCCGAGGGCTGGACCCCGCCCACCCAACGCGGTCAGGGCCCCCCGAACACCGGCCAGCGCGCCTGAGCCTTGTGACAAAGGTGCCCGACGCCGCGTGGTTGGGTGCGGCGCGCGGCGCGCGGCTCGGGCGGCGCGCGGCCTGTGGCTCAGGCGGCGTGCCGCCGCTGGAAGACCAGGATGCGCTCCACAGCGGCGAGCACGGCGTCGGGGCCGGCGGCGAAACTGAGACGCACCGCCTGGCGCCCGTGCACGGCATCAAAGTCGTCGCCAGGGGTGAGCGCAACGCCCTCCTCCTCCAACAGCGCTGCGCACCAGGCCGCGGCGTCCGGGAAGCCGCCCAGCGCCGTACCAAGTTGGGCGTAGAGGTAAAAGGCGCCGTCAGAGGGCGCAACCGGGCCCCAACCCAACTCCGGGAGCCGCTCCAACAGGGCGGCCCGCGTCTGTGCGAAGCCGGCCACCTGAAGGTCGCCGAATTGGTACGCCGCGTCGTCGAACGCCATAGCCGCCGCCCGCTGAGCGGCGTGGGGCGGGCACAGCGCCACGTTGCCAGCGAGCGCCTCGATGTTGGCGCGCAGCTCCGGCGGCGCCAGCAGCCAGCCCACGCGCCAGCCGGGCATGCCCCAGTACTTGGAGAAGGAGGAGATCACCACCGAATCCGTGCCCAGCTCGCGGGCGCTGACCCCGCGCGGGTCCGGTTCCCCGGGGGCCGGGTAGGTGATGCCGTGGTAAATCTCGTCGCTGATCAGGCGAGTACCGTGCTCAGTGCACCACGCGTGCAGGGCCGTGAGCTCGGCGCGGTTGAGCATGGTGCCGGTCGGGTTGGCAGGTGAGGCCACGATGAGCCCGGCCAACCGGCCGTGCTCCGCCTCCGCAGCGTCCAGCAGTTCCGGCGTGGGCTGGTACCTGGCCGCCTCGCCACTGGGCAGCTCCACCACCTGGAGGCCAAGGGCCGTGAGGATGTTGCGGTAGGCCGGGTAGCCCGGGCTGGCCAGCGCCACCCGGTCCCCTGCGTCAAACGCGGCCAGGAAACTCAACAGGAAAGCACCCGAGGCGCCGGTGGTCACGATGACCTCCTCCGGGTCCACCTGCGTCCCGTACCAGTGGGCGTAGTGCCCGGCAATCGCCGCGCGTAACTGCGGGAGCCCGGCGGCCGGCGTGTAATTCAGCGCCGTGTCCGCGTGGGCCTCCGCCGCCGCTCGATTCACCGCCGACGGCGCGCCACCGGACGGCTCCCCTGCGCAGAGCGAAATCACGTCCCGGCCCTGCGCCCGCAGCTCCGCGACGCGCTGCAGCACGGACATGACCTGAAAAGCGGGCACGGCGCCGCGGCTGGAGGCGGTGGCACTGGCGCTGGCGGTTGCGGGGCTCGAGGCGGTGGAGGGGTGGTCGGAGCTCATGCCAGCCATGGTGCCACGGCCCGTGACGCTGCGCGGGCCCGTGACGCTGCTCCGGCCCGTGACGCAAACTACTTGGACGCTGCCGCGAGCGCCTTGCCCTGCTGCGCAATCCGCCACCACGCGGGAGCCTGCCGCACGCCGACGGGCAGCCGCGGGTACACCGCCCCCACCCCGCGCACGGCCCCGCGCCAGAGCGCGTCGCGGCCAGGCCCATAGGGCAACTGAAACTGCTCGCGAATCTGCGCGGGAAGCAGCGCCGCCGTGGCCAACCGAGCCGCCGGCATGGCCGCGCGCAACCACAACGGAGCAGAGCGAGCGGCGAGCAGCGTGCGGGAGACGGCCGCAGCGTCGTCGTGCACTGTGAGCTCCTCCACGCGGCGCCAAAACTCCGCATCAAACTCCGCCCGCGTCGCAAACCAGCGCTCCGGCGGCACGCCGAGCGAGGACGCCAGGCGGCCGTAGCCGCGCGTGATCGCGTCCTGCGCGGCGGGCTCCAGCGGGCCAAGCACGGCCTCCCAAGCGCGCGTCCCTGACCAGGCCAGCGTCATGGCGACCCAGACGCGGGCGTCGTCGTCATGCGCGTCATAACCGGGGTGCTCCGCCGTGGCGGTACCGTGCACAGGGTCGTGGGCGCGGTTGACGTGAGCCACCTGCGCCGCGCGCAGGCGGGGGCCGCCCAGCGCCACCGCGTAGACGTAATCCAGCGTGGCCCACAGGCGCTTGAGCGGGTCCTGCGCAAAGCCCGAATGCACGGCCACCCCTCGCCCCACCCGCGGGTCAGCCAGCTGCAGCAGGATCGCCGCACCGGCGCCGCCCAACAGCACGGATTCCGGGGCCAGATCGGCAAAACCCCGGGCCTGGCGAGGATCGCGAAGCCCGGGGTGGTGCTGGTGTCGTGTCATGGCGTGGTGGTGACGAGCCGCTGGTCTAGGCGTCGGCTTAGGCGTCGGCTTAGGCGTTGGCCTGGGCCGCGTCCTGAGGCGCTGCGCTCTGGGATGCGCCGTCCTGCGGCGCGGCGGTCTCGGCCGCTTCAGCCTCGGCGATCTGCGTCCTGATGCTGTCCATGTCCAACGCCTGGACCTGCTCAATCAGGTCCTCCAACGCCTTGCCCGGCAGCGCGCCAGCCTGGTTAAAGACCATCACACCATCGCGGAACGCCATGAGCGTGGGGATGGAAGTGATATTTGCGGCGCCGGCCAGGGCCTGCTCCGCCTCGGTATCCACCTTGGCGAAAACCATGTCCGGGTGCTGCTCAGAGGACTTCTCAAAGATGGGGCCAAACATCTGGCACGGGCCACACCAGGCCGCCCAGAAGTCCACGAGCACAATGCCCTCGCGGTCCACCATGGACTCAAAGTTTGACTGGTTCAGATTGACGGTGGCCATGCGGCGCTCCTGTCTGGTTGGCCGGCGGGGCCGGCCTCACGAATCGGTTCTGCCCCTCCGGGGGCTACCCCTCCAAGGGCTTCTGCCCCCAAAGCGGTTCTGCCCCTCATAACCAGCGGGCGGGAGGGTTCTATTCCCGGCCGTTCCCGTGCAGCAGGCTCAGACGCGTTGGCGGTATGCGCCGCCGAAGATGAGCCAGCACAGCGGCCCGGCGAACGGGAAGATCACGGCTGCGATCACCCACAAGACCTTGGGGCCAGTGCTCAGCGACGAGCGCACCACGGAGACCACGCCCCAGATCAGGAAGATCAGACCCAGCAGTCCAAACAGCCCGCCAAAGCCTTTGCCAATGGTCTCAAAGGCATTGGCCACGGGCAGGCCCTGAAGGACCAGGACATCAAGGGGATTCATGCGTTGCCCTCCGCGGGGTTAGTCGTTCGCCGCGGCCAACTGGCCGCACGCGCCGTCGATCTCCTTGCCGCGCGTATCGCGCAGCGTGGTGGGGATGCCGGCCGCCTCGAGGCGGTTCACGAATTCCCGCGTCACGGCGTCCGTGGAGGAGGTCCAGATGGAACCCGGCGTGGGGTTAAGCGGGATGGGGTTCACGTGCACCCAGCCGCGGCCGCGCTGGTTCAGCTTCTGCGCCAGCAGGTCCGCGCGCCACGGGTGATCATTCATGTCCTTGATGAGCGCGTACTCGATGGAGACGCGGCGCCCGGTCTTGTCGTAGTACTCGCGTGCCACGTCCAGCGCCTCATCCACCTTCCAGCGTGAGTTCACCGGAATCAGGTCATCGCGCAGCTCGTCATCGGGTGCGTGCAGGGAGAGCGCAAACGTAAACGGAACACCCTCATCCGCAAGCTTGCGCATGGCCGGAACCAGGCCAACCGTAGAGATGGTGATGCCGCGGGCTGACATACCCAGGCCCTCGGGGGCGTCCGCGACCATGCGGTGCACGGCATTCATGACGCGCTTGTAGTTGGCCAGCGGCTCACCCATGCCCATGAACACAATGTTGTTCACGCGCTCCGCGTCCGGGCCGCTGTGGCGATCCCCGCCCAGCGCGCCTTCGGTGATGACGCGGTTGGCCTGGACAATCTGATCCAGGATCTCCGCGGTGGACATGTTGCGGGTCAGGCCGTTCTGGCCCGTGGCGCAGAAGGGGCAGTTCATGCCACAGCCGCACTGCGAGGAGATGCACAGGGTGATGCGCTTGGAGTAGCGCATCAGCACCGACTCCACCAGGGCGCCGTCAAAGAGGCGCCACAGGAACTTGATGGTCTTGCCATCGTCCGTGACCAGTCGCTTGACCTCGGTGAGCAACGGCGGGAAGAACTCCTGCGCAATCTCGGCCTTGCGCTCCTTGGGAAGATCGCTCATCTTCTCGGGATCCGTGGTGTGGTGCTGGAAGTAATGCACGGAAAGCTGCTTGGCGCGGAAGGCGGGCAGGCCCAATTCCTTCATCTTGGCCTGGCGCTCTTCCATGGTCATATCCGCCAGGTGCACCGGCGGCTGCGAGACGCGCGGACGCTGGGCAAACTGCAGCGTGGGGCGGCCATCCGCACCCATGGGCTGCTTCCAACCCTCAGCTGTGGGGCGCACCTGCGGGCGTCCGGTGAACCGGTCTGAGCGCGCTGCATGCGCGCGCGAGGTACCGGAACGGTGGCGGTCGGGGTCCGTGGTGCGCTCTGTCATAACGGTCCATCGTCTCACGGATAGGGTGCGGCGCGCCGTGGCCCAGCGCACTCATCGGGCCACTTTTGGCCCGTTGCGGAATCCGACAACGCGGCGGGCTCGATCACGCTGCCCGCGCAGGGGTCGCGCGGGCAGCGTGGTTCGGATCAGGCGACCGCTGTACCTTCCAGCTCGACCAGCAGACCAGGAATCGCGAGCAAGGAGACTTGGAGCATCGTGGTCGTGGGCGCCACGCCGGCTGCGCCGAGACGCCCGGCCAGGTGCCCATAATGAGGGAAGAGCGCGTCAATGTCGGTCGTGTAGACGTTCAGACGTACGAGATCCGCGAGGGTCACTCCAGCGTCGGTGAGCACCGCCTCAAGGTTGTCGACGCAGAGTGCGAGCTGCGCGGCAATGTCGCCTTCGTGCTCAGGACGGCCATCCGTGCGCATCGCAGTCTGTCCCGAGATGTACAGCGTGCGCGCCTCCCCGGACACGACCTCACCCTGATTGAAGCCCATCTCCAGCGACCACTTGACCGGGTTTACTGCGCTGCGTTCCAGTGTCATTTCCTGCCCCCTTCGTTGTTCGTGCTGTACCGGTGATCCGGCCAAGTCACGCGCCACCAGCGATGGCTTCAGTTCGAGCATGTCAACGAAACACGACACCTCATGTCAGGTATTTCTGAGAGAGTTCCCTATGCGCGCCGACCGGCTGGTTTCACTCGTGCTCCTCCTACGACAACGGGGGCGCCTCTCCGCGCCCGAGCTGGCGAAGGAACTGGAAGTATCCACCCGAACCGTCCTCAGAGACGTTGAGGCACTGTCCACCGCCGGGGTGCCCGTCTACGTCGACCGCGGACGCAACGGCGGCTTCTCCCTGCTCCCCGGATTTCGAACCGAGCTGATGGGACTCAACCACGAGGAAGCTCTGGCCCTCCTCACTGCCGGCGGTGCGGGCGGACGGCAAGTGTTCGGCCTGGGATCCGCGCTGTCCTCTGCCATGCGCAAGGTCGTCGACGCAATACCAGCCGGCCACCAGCTCGCAGCGACCGACGCCGCCCGGCGCATCCTCATCGAGCCAGAAGCGGACCTCCTGTCACGACACCGCATCACAGAAGGCATCCCGGAATCGATCATGCTCGAGGTCCGCCGCTCGGTGCTCAGCGGTCGCAAGCTGCGCATCCACTACGCCGCCGAAGGCCGCGACCCCGCGTGGCGCGAAGTAGACCCCATCGGCCTTGTCACTGTGCGCGAGAAGGGATATCTCCTCGCTCTGGTCGACGGCAGCGATCGCACCTACCGCCTGTCGCGCATCCTGGTCGCAGAAGAACTCGCCATGCCCGCCCAACGCCCGGCTGCAGTCGACCTCGCGGAGCTTTGGGAGGCCCGCAGCGCACGATTCCGCGCCGGGGAATCACAGCTCGTCGTGCGCGCCCGAATCGACCCCTTGAGACGCGAAGAACTCGCCGGAACGGCCCTAGCGATCATCTGGGAGACGACCGACCCGGACCATTGGCTTCGAATCGAACTGACCTTCCAGGACCTACGGCACGCGGAATGGGCGCTCTGGCAGCTCGGCAACAGAGCGGAAGTGCTCAGCCCCCCGGAGTTGCGGCAGGCACTTCACCAACAAGCGGTTGAGGTCGCAAACCGCTACGCCTCGCCACCCGGCGAACCGACGGCCCGAAACTGAGCCCCACCACGAGCCGGGGCCGAAACCCCGACGACCTGTCATCGGTTTCGATCCGGGAGACGCTTGCGGGCACCATTTCCCCAGCGCACACCCGCCCGGCTCACAAACGACCGTTTTTGCACGGCGGTTTTTGATGCCCGACGGCGTGCGGTTCAGCCCGCGGGACGCGCCACGTGTGTGGGCTGGAACCCACGCGGCGGGGGTATTAGGCGCGTACCGCGAAACGCTCGGGGTGCGTCTGAGCCAAGTGGCGGCGTCGAGCAAGCTTGAGGCCCCTGACTGCCGCGACGCCGAGGCAGACGGCGGAGCCGGCGAACGCGAGCCAGGCCGCCCACTCGTCGACCTTGAGCAGGTAGCCGCCAGCCACGGCGCAGGCGATGGCAAGAAGAAAGATGCGTGCGAACATAAAAACGACGCTACGCCCGCGATCCGGCGCGGAATGCGGTTTGTGCAAAACCCTCACGGAACCCTCACGCGCCAAGGCGCGGCCAGAACCGAGGACGCCGTGTTGCGTGATTCTGCCGATCGGCTGCGCCGCAAAAGCTCACGCCCCGTCGGTGACGGGGCGTGAGCGGTGGTGTTCTTGAGATGCGACGGGCGCTTGACCCGGCCGAGCGCAGCCGACCAGGCGAGCGCACGGGCAGACTGACCATCCGACCGGCTAGCTCAGAGGCTGTAACCCTCGGCGGGGCCGTCTTCCGTGGCGCCGCCCTCGTCGGTCCAATCCTGGCCGTTCTCGACGTTCTCAGCGGGGTCCGACACCGAATCCGGCGCGTGGCTAGGGTCCTTGTGATCACTCATGGTGGTCCTCCTTCGAATCGAACTCTTCTGCCCAGACTCCCACAAAGGGCCAGCGCTGGCGACCTTCCCGGGCGGGTTCTTGGGGCCGCCGGGGCTCACGCCGCCCGCACGCGACGGCGGGGATCACGCCGAACACCCGCCCGTTCAAGCTTGGCGAAAAACACCTCCGGATCCTCCAGATCCTCCCCCACCCAATGCACCACACGCTTCACCTGCGGGTGAGCGGCCAGCCGCGCGTGCCGCTCCTGCGCTGCGTGCACCACCTCCCACTGCTGCAACTCATCCTTGACTAGGTCTCCGGCCCATTTGGCGCGCCCCTCAAACTCACCAACCACCCCACACTCCGGCCACCAAAAGTCGCAGCGACCAATAAACCCGGCGTCGTCGGAGAACTCGTACTGGAGCACGGGCGGGCAGAATCCGGCCTGGATCAGCAGGGCCCGGCTCCGCGATTCGCCCGGCGACTCCGCCAGGCCGCTGGCCAGCTGGAGCACCGAGAGCGCGCGGGATGCTTGCGTCTTGATGGGCCAAGCGGAGGCGACGGCGGTGAGTTCAGTTCGCGAGATACCGCCGGGGAACTCGGCGCGGAGGGCGGCGTCCGCCACCACGAGCGAGCGCTGCAGTGGCTGAGTGGCGAGTACCTCAACGATGGCCTGGGGCAGCGGAATGGTGAGGAAGTGGCCCGCTTGGACCACTGCCTGATTTCCCACCCCCCCGTCGTTTCCGCTCCCTGCGCCAGCGCCTGTGCCGTGCTTGTCTAGGGCGGCTCTGGAAGGGGAATTGTCGATGTGTCCGGGGCCGTGGGCTTGGGCTTGGGCTTGGGCCTGGGCCTGGGCTTGAACGAGACGATGTCTGTGGCCAAAACGGTACGGGGGAGGGCGGAGTGATTGGGCGGGGCCACGAGCTGCAAAGACCTCCACTTGGCGCCCCACGCGGGCGGAATTCGCCGCTCTGTACTCAAGACGAAGCGGAGCCACCCAGACCGGAAGCCCATGTAGATACACCGCCGTTTCTCCACAGAACACGGTCCCAGGGTTGGCCAGGGACTCCGCAGCGGCCGCCATCTCGAATCGCACCCACGGCGGCGCGTCCTTCCACGCCGTGGCGAGCACGTATTGGCCACGGGCCAGGCGGACGGCCCTCCCATGCCGGAACGCCGCATTGACCTCGGAGTCTCCAGCGCCGGCGCGGATGAGCGGCGAGAAGGTTCGGGGCGAGTAGCGAGTAGTGCTCATGCTCCAAGAATCGAGGAAGACGCGGCCGGGCGTGCAGGGCGCAGGGGCGATCTGTGGATAAACGGGGTGTGAGGGACGGTAATGGCGGGTGGTGGGTGGTGTGGGTGGCGGGACGGATTTGCTCAGGTTGCGTGGATCCGTCCTGGTTTCGTGGATTTGCTCCGTCCAATGGGCAGGGCAAATCCACGAAACACGAGCAAATCGACGGAACACGAGCAGATCCCGTTCAACAGCAGGCGAGGGGCGGGGGATCGGCGGGATCGGCGGGATCGGCCGGGGCGAGGACGAGCGGGGTGTGCGGGGTCAGGGCGCGGGGTCGGCGGGGGCGAGGACGAGCGGGGTGCGGGGTGCGGGGTGCGGGGTGCGGGGCCAGGGTGCGGGGTCGGCGGGGGCGAGGACGAGCGGGGTGCGCGGGGCCGACGGGGTGCGCGGGGCCAGGGTGCGGGATCGGCGGGGGCGTGCGGGCGGGAGGCCCCCCAAGCTCGACGCCCCCACCGCGACGGCGGGTTCCCGAGTAGCGTCATATTCACCACCCGCCGGACACTCGCCAGGAGCATCATGACTACGCCCACGCCAGACTCCGCCAACGCCGACGCCGCGACCACGCAGAGCAACCGGCCAACCGCCGCCGAATCCACGGACGCCTTCGCCCTCGCCGAGCAGGGCGAACGTGCCTTCTCCGAGCAGATCGCCGCCCTCCCAGACGGCGAACTGTCCGGCCCCAGCTTGTTGCCTGGATGGTCTCGCGCCACCGTGATTGCCCACGTGGCCTGCAACGCCGCCGGGTTCATCCGCGCCACCCAAGGCGTCATCGCGGGCGGCGACACCCGGATGTACGACGATCGGGCCCAACGCGACGCCCAAATCGCCGCGCTCGAGACCGCCCCTCCGGCCGAACTTCGCCGGCGCAGCGACGAGGAATCGCGCCGCCTCCAAGACACGTGGGCCGGCCTCAGCGACGAACAGTGGCGCCTGACGTTCACCAGCGGCCAGGGCAAACTCCTGCCCGTGCGCCGCTCGGTCGTCTTCCGCGCCCGCGAGGTCTGGGTGCATCTCGTGGACCTCAACGTCGGTGTGGGCTTCGGCTCGGTGCCCGCCCCCCTCCGCGAGGCCGTGCTGCGCGAGGTCTGGCTCAGCTGGACCACCCGCGGCGCTGATGACGGATTGGCGATCACCACCACAGCGTCCGACGGCGCCCCCCTCACCTTGGGTGCCGCCGAGGACCCCGCGGTCACCGTGGTGAGTGGGACCTTGGCCCAGGTCACGGCATGGGCCACCGGCCGCGCAAAATCCATCGCCACCGCCACCACCGCCGACCAACCCACCGACCAACCCGACGGCCTCCCCCAGGCCACGCTCGCCGGCCTGCCCGTTCCCCTCCCCCAGGCTCCCGGCTGGATCTGATCCACCGCCTCACCCGCAACCCCACCCGCAACACCGTCAGGACACGAATCGAGCAGGTTCGCGCGGTCCCGTGCCCGTGCCGCCCCTCCCCTGTAGCCTCAGAACATGAGCACTGACACGACCCCGGCAGGGCAATCCATGACCATGTCCGCGGCCCAGGTGGAGGCCGATCGCCTGCACCGTTCCGGCAGCATGATGCTGCTCTCGCTCGCGGCGTTCTGGGGCATCGCGGCCGCGCTATACACGTGGGGCACCCCGCTGGCCGGGCAGATTGCCCTCCTGATCGGCACCGCCGCCGCCTGCCCGGTGGCCTGGCTCGTGCTGAAGCTGGCGGGCGGCCCGGCCATGTTGCCGCGCAGCAATCCGCTCAAGGGCCTCTCCTTCCAGGTCTCCGCCATTCCGCTCATCGGCGTCCTCGCCGCCATGGCCCTGGCCCAGACCCAGGAGCTGGGAGGCGACAAGGACAGCGCGTTCTTCGCGGCCTCCATGTTGGGCCTCGCCGCCGCGTTCTTGCCGATGGTGACCCTGTACGGCCGCCCCGTTTACCTGGCCCTCACCGCCGTCTTCTTACTGCTCCCCGTGATCGGCTGGGTCGCGGCACGCCCGTTGCTCCCGTGGTTTGGCCTGATTGGCGTGCTGGTCCTGCTGGTCGCCGGCGCGCTCTTCCTGCGCAGCCTGGGCGGATTGGCCGCCTCCGCACCTGCCTCACAGGATCTGCCCGACGACGCCTCGGTCACCGATGCGACCCGTTCCGCCTCTCACGCGGACGCCTCCACAGACCGCACCGCCGCGGACCGGACCGCCACGGAGGCGACGGACGACGCCGCTGTCATCACGGACGCGGACGTCGCCCGAGATTCCTCCGCCGCCCACAACAACACGACCCACACCAACGCGCCCCGCACCTCCCCGCGCACCACCCCCGGCACCGCGGCCCCCGGCACCCCGGCCCCCGGCACCCAGGCTCCCGGCACCCAGGGCAACGCGGACGCGCCGACCCGACCAAGCGGCGTCGGGCATCGCGATCCCAATGCCCCCTTTGACCAGTTCCCGGACCAGACGCCGCGGGAGCGCTGAGCCATGGCGAAGACGCATGTGTCCCACCGCGGCCTGCAACTCCCGGCGATAGGGCTTGGCACGTACAAGCTCAAGGGCGCGGACGGGGCGGTGGCCATTTCAGAGGGCATGAACCTGGGGTACGCCCTGCTGGATTCCGCCTATAACTATGAGAACGAGGGCACCGTTGGCGAGGCGCTGCGCATCAGCGGGCTGCCGCGGAACCGGGCCATCGTCACGTCCAAGCTGCCCGGTCGCTACCAGCGCCGCGAGGACGCCCGGATCACGGTGGAGGAGAGCCTTTACCGGCTGGGCCTTCCGAGCGTTGATCTGTACCTGATTCACTGGCCCAACCCGGCGCAGGGGCTCTACGTTGAGGCGTTTGAGGCGCTGCTGCAGGCCCGCCAGGACGGGCTCATTTCCCACGTGGGCGTGTGCAACTTTTTGCCCGAGCACCTCGAGACGCTCAAGGAGGCCACGGGCGAATACCCCGAGGTCAACCAGATTGAGCTGCACCCCTACTTCCCGCAGACCGAGGCGCTGGCGTACCACCGCGAGCGCGGCATCATCACGCAGGCGTGGTCCCCGCTGCGGCGCGGCGGCGACCTGTTTGAGGAATCGGCGGTGACTGCGCCGGCCGAGCGGCTAGGCGTCTCCCCGGCAGAGGCGGTGCTGGCCTGGCACGTGGCGGTGGGCTCACTCCCCATCCCCAAGTCCTCCAGCCCTCAGCGACAGCTGGCGAATCTGCGCGCCCAGGACCTGGTCCTGACGGACGCAGAGGTTGCGGCCATCACGGCGCTCGGCCGCGCGGACGGCCGCATGAAGAACCAGGACCCCGCGGTTTACGAGGAGTTCTGAGCCGGCCGTGAGCCCCGCCGAGCCCTCCGCCGAGGCCCCGGAATCCCGGAAACCAGCCGCCACCCCAGCCCGGCCTCGCCCGCGCGCGTGGCAGCTGTGGGGTGGGTTGGCCGCTCTGTGCGCCGCCGGAGCCGGCGTGTTTGGTGGGGTCGGCGCGTTCCAGGAGCGTGGCCCGGCGCTAGACTCCGCTGTCAGCATCGAGGTGGAGCCCGGGCTCCCCGATGAGCTGACGCAGCAGAACGTGGAGCGCATCCTGGCCGTCTCTCCCGTCATGGCGTCGGAGCCGCTGCGGATCAAGGTCAAGGGCGGTGAGCCAAGCGAGGACCAGCAACAGCGGGAGTTCACGGACGCTGATTTCTACGTTTTTTGGCAGGGCCGCCATGCCTCGGAGCCCGTGAAGATCCTGGCCAGTACTCGGCTGGGCGCCGCCGTCCGGAGCGCGGGGAGCGGGGCCGAGCGCCCCGCCACCCTCAACCGCGAGCTAGGCCAGGGGCCCGCCGCGCTCACCTTTGCCCTCCAGGAATCCTTCACGGAGGCGGCGCGGCGGGAAGATCACTCCGTCCAGTCCTTCACCACGGCCGGGGGCCTTGGCCTGGCGGCCGTGGCGCTGGCGGGCATCGCAGTCGGTGCCCGACGGCGTGTGCCCACGTCCCAGCCGGAGCTCACCGCAGTGGCGCAGCGGGCCCGCCTGAGCACCGAGGACGATCCTGACGCGCTGCGCCCAGCGTTGGTGGGGCTGTTGCTGCGGACCGCGGAGGTGCTTGCACGGCGGGACGCGGAGCCCAGGTCCGGCCACGACACGGCTGGCTTCGAGGGCACGGCTGGCAGCGAGCGAACGGCCGGCTTCGAGGGCACCGGCGCAGCTGCAGGCGGGGGAACCGGCGAGAATCTCGGCGCTACGGCGGCGCGTGCGCGGGATCTCGCCGAGCTGGCGCAGGCTTCTCCCGGAGGGGAGCTACCCGTGCCGCCCAGCGCCGTCGACTCCCTCGCGCGGACCGTCGCCGCGCTGGCGCAGGGGTCGCCGGCCGATGACTCCGAGCTGCTCCACCCCGCTGACCGTCCCCTGCCCCGAACCGCCCCGCTGACCGCGGCGGCGGTGGCCCTGGCCGCCTCACTCGACGCGCTGGAGGGGTCCGCCGCGGAATCGACCACGGATTCCGCCGTGAAACCCTCCACCCGGACGCAGCAGCTGCGCGCCACCTCCGCTGGCGCCCGGCTCAGCCGCGGCCTGGGCGGTGTGCTCTGGCGCGTGGCGCTGTGCGGCGGCATTGCCGCGGCCGCCGCCGTATGGGGAACCACCCCCACCTTCCGCGCCTTCCTCCCCCCGCAGCCCCCGTCCGTTGCCCCACTCTCCGTGGAGCTCAGCGGGCCGGGCGCCGAAGAGCTCCGGACCCGGATGCAGCCGGAGCTGGCCAAGGCGCGGACGGCCGGGCGGCTGCACCTTCGCCTGGTGGCGGTGGCCCCTCCCGCCGAACTCACCGCCGCCAGGGCCAAGGACCCTAGCTCCTCCCTGGTTTCCCTGAGCCCCTCCGTGCGCCAGCGGGTCGTGGACGCGGCCATCGCCGAGTTGGGCAGGGACGCGGCCCCGGCGTGGACCGCGTCGGCGATTCCCCCGGGGCTGAACCAAGCCCCCGATCCGCAGACCGAACGGACGGTCACCGTGGTGCACACGCGCCTGGCCAACGGCGACTCCGTGCTGCTCGGCACCCGCAGCTCCACCCCCAGCGCGGGCACCAACATCACATGGGATCGGCTCCTGCCCACCTCACCAGAGCTTGAACTGGTCTCCGCCAAGGACGCGCCGGCTGAGCTGGTGAAGGCGATGGACCGAGCGGCATACGCCGGCTGGCAAGAGCTGCGCGTCCCCAGCACCGTGCGCCTACCTGCTGCCACGGCCATCGCGAGCGTGGCGGGCGGGCTGGGCACCGCTGCCATCCTGAGCTGGGCGTGGGCCCTGCGGCCGCGGCGCAACGGCCCCAAGGGGTACCGATCATGAGCCAGATTTCGCCCCGCCGGCCGGCTGGCGTCCGCGGCCACAGGGGCCTGCGCGGCCTCGGGGGCCTGCGCGGGCGCCTCGTTGCCCCGTGGGCGGCCATCGCCACGGGTGGCGCCACCCTGGCATTGGCCCTGGGCGGCGCGGCCTTCGCCCCGCAGGCCCAACAGGCCCAACAGGCCCAGGTCCAGCTGTCCCAGCCCGTCACTGTCACCGCCGAATCCGCACTGCCCCTCGGCCTAACGCAGGACCGCCTCAATGCCGCGTTGAAGGACGTGCGCACGCAGGCCCCGCTCACCGTCCGGGTGTATCCGGGCACCATTCCGCAGGCCGCGCAGGACGCGCATCCGGGTGACTTCCTGGTAGGTCTTGGCCAGCCGTGGACGGAGCAATACCGGGCCGGCGATGTGCGGCCGCCCACCGCCGCGCCCGGCTCACCGTCCTCGCCCTTCAACCCGGGCGCGGATCCGGCGGCGGACCGGGCCGCACGCGAGGTCTCCGTCAGCGCCCTCAGCAACAATCTCCAGACCGGCAATCTCGCCACCGCGGTCTCCGGCGCGGTCCAGACCTGGCAGGATGCGCGCCTCAAGGAATCCGCGGAGGACTCGGAGCCCCCGCTGGCCCTCACCCTCGGCGTCGCGGGCGGTTCCGTGGCCACCGTCGCGCTCTTGGCCTGGCACGTGGTGCGCCGTCGGGATTGGCGCCGGCGCCAGAACGAGGTCAGGGCCGGCCAGCGGCAGGTGGCCTCCGTGGTCGTGGACCTGGACGCCCTGGCCGTGGATGCCCTGACCCTGTCCACCTCCGCCGCCGAGGCGCAGCAGCAGCGCTGGGCGGACTTGGAGCGACGGGCGCTTGGCCTGTTGGAGTGGGACGAGCGGCTCGCGGGCCTGCACAAGACGCCCTCCGCGGCGGCCAGCCCTGCGGCCCGCTCCGCCAGGAGGGTCTATGTGGCGGACGCGCGCGCCGTGTACGCGGACGCCGAGCGCCTGCGCCTCACCTCCTCCTATTTGGGGGAGCGCACGGGCGGCATCAGCGCCTGGGATCGGGTCATCGCTCCCACCGTTCTGGAGTCCCAGGCGCTCACCCGCGAGCTGGAATCCGGCGCCCCGGTGCTGCGCTTGCTTCCCGCGGCGGCGCGCCTGGAGGAACTGCGCGACGGCGTGTTGGCCCTGGGCAACGACGTAGAGAACCAGCGCCTGCAGGGCCAGGGCGCGGTGCGCCGCCTGGCGGAGCTGGAGGCGCAGACCACGGCCGCCGCGCAGGAACTCACCGAATCCCTCAGCGCACTGACCCCGGCACCAGAGGCGTCCCCCTCCGCGGGCGCAGCGGTGGCGCCGCTGCGCGCGGATCTTGGCCTACCGGCGTCGGGCCCCGCACCGGCCCTGCGCCAGGCCCGCGCCGCGCTGGCCGCCTACGCCGGCCATCAGCCGCCCCTTCCCGCCGCACAGGACCGGGCGCCCAGCCCGGCGCAGGACGTGGAGCGCTTCTGGGAGCGCCCCGCCTGGGTGGTCACCGGCGTGGCGGCCGGGTCCGTGGTGATCGGCACGCTGGCGTGGGTGGCCTCCGGGATCGTGATTCCGGAGGGCGGCGGGCAGGTGCAGGGCTCGGGCAGCGGCAGGGTGGAGTCGCTGACCGTGGACGGCGTGAATCACGGCCTGAACGCGGACGGAATCCGGGCCTCCGCCAACTCCATCTCCGCTCCCACGGGGCTGAACATCGCCGTGGTGGGCGTCTCTAGCCCCTACATGGCCCGGGATCGTTTTGACCTGTCCAAGGGCGCGCAGACCGTGCCGCCGGCCATGCCAAAGGCGGAGCGTCTGGCTCTGCTGCGCTCCGCGATCGAGGCCCGGCCAGCGTTGCAGGACCCGGCCACCGGGGACCTTCGCCCGGGGGCGGCCGTGATCTTGGTGGACGGCCCGCCGGATGGCAGCCCGCAGCCCACCGGCCCAGGAACCACCAGTTGGGGCGACGGCACCGGAGGCGTGATCCTGGCGGTGGGCCTGGGCACGGTGCAGAGCAAGGACCTGGGGTGGCAGACGCAGTCCCCCGTCAGCGCGGGGGCCACCTCTGACTCGCCCCTCTCCCGGGATGCCCGCGCCATCGACGGCCCCACCTCGCTGAACCGCGCGCTGGATGGCCAGTTGCGGGACATCGCCAGGGACGTCACGCTGCTGGTCACGGGCGAGCAGGGAGCGCGCGGGCTGTACGGCCAGGCGCGGACCACGGAGCGCCTGCCCGTCGCGGCGCTGCTCATGGCCGGTGCCGCGCTCGCCACCACCGCGCTCCTGGGCGTGGGTGTGCTGGTGCGCGCGACCGTACGCTCCTTCTCCCCCACTGGCACGCTGTTCACGCGCATTCGGCGCCGCCTCACCGCGCTGAACCTGCGCCAGGATCAGAACACGCTGGAATCCGTGGCCGTCCTTGGCCAGGATCGCGGGGCCGCGGCGGAGCAGGAACAGCGCCTCTACGCGGCGCGGCTGAACGAGGCCTGGCGGCGCTGGGATGAGCTTGACTCGCTTGGCGCCGTGCAGCGGCGTAGCCCCGCCACGCTGGAGCAGTTGGAGGCCCTGGATGCCTTGGTCGCGGCGCTCTCTGAGCAGGACTCTGCAGTGGCGGCCGACGCCGCGCGGGCCCTGCGTGCCCTGGATAGCGACGGCGCGGGGCCGGGTCAGGTCGGGAGCGCGGGTGGGGAAACCGACGGGGAGTCCGACGGGCAGTCCGACGGGGAATCCGACGCCGATACCGACGACACCGCTGACACCGCCGCGCGAAGGGAGGCCGGCGCATGAGCTATAGCAGCAAGCCCAAGCCACCTCCCCTCTCCCCCAGAAACTCCCGCCTTGCCCTGGTCACGGGCTGGACTCTGGCGGCTGCCGCCCTGGGCTCGCTCGGTGTGGGGCTGGCCCAGAACGCCGCACCCCAACAAGAGGTGCGCTTTCAGGTGGAACAGGGGCTGCCGTACGGCGTGACCCAGGCCAGTGTGGAAGCGGCGATGGCCAAGAGTCCGGTGCGCTCACGCGAGCCGCTGGAGATCCGGGTGGCCCGCGGCCCCATGCCGGACGCCCAACGCTATGGACGCGTCCCCATCAGCGCGGACGCTTTCGTCACCCTGGATGCGCCCACGGACAGGATCGGGGCCCTGAGTTCTTCCGCGCCCAGCCGCGGCAACGCCGTCTCCGCACTGCAAGATACCGACGGACGGGCCCCTTCCGTCAGCGAACTTTCCCGCGAGCTGGACCGGGTGCTCAGTCAGAATCTGGACACGGGGAACGGACCCACCGCCGTGGTGCAGGTGGCTCGCGCGCTAGCGGAGGGCCAACCGGGCAGGGCCTGGCAGGAGCCCGGCGGCTGGCTGCTGGTGGCAGTGGGCCTTGGCAGCGCGGGCGGAACCAGCCTGTTGATGGGCTGGCCGCGCCGCATGTCTGGGAGTTCACGGCGCATGCCAGGGAGTCTGAGGCGCAATGGCTCGGGTGTCACAGCCCGCATTGACAGCACGCTGTCACCTGGCTCCTCGGGTGCCGTCGGCGCGCGGTCCACGGAGCAGAAGGGTCAGGTGGCGCAGGACCCAGCCACAGACCTGGCGCCACTGCTGGAGGAGCTGTGTTTTCGGTGGGAGCGCCTGCCCCGCGGCATCCCCGGAATGGACCAAGATCGGTTGGGCGCCGACCTCAAGCGGCTGCGCAGGGCCGGAACCGCCGTGGAGTCGTGGGCCACCGAGGTCCGGGCGGGCAATCAGCGAGCGGGCAATCAGCGGGCCGGCAGTCAGCGGGTGAGCGAACAGCAACCCGCCCTTCCTGCGGCCACGGTCCGCAAGGTGGAGCTGGCCATCGAGCCGCTGCGTCAGCGACTCAAGACATTGCGGGATCAGCTGGGTACCGAGGGTATTTCCACGAGCGGCCCCACGGGCGGCTCCACGAGCGGCTCCGCGGATCGTCCCAAGGACGGCACCTCCACCGACGATCCGGCGCGTCGCCTCCTGGCGAGCGCCGCAGGGTTGGCCGCGCAGACGCGCGGCCTCCTGGGCGACGGGCCCGCTGCGGCGACCCCGGCAGCGTCGGGCACTGGCAACCCCGCGCCGTCGCGCAAAGGCAACCCCGCGCCGTCGCGCAGAGGCAACCCCGCGGCGTCGCGCAGAGGCAACCCCGCGGCGTCGGGCAGGGGCAGTGCCGTTTCCCGATCCGCCGCGTCGCGTCCCGCCAAGCCGCTGCGCGGCGAGCGCGTGGTGCGCTGGTCGCTGCAGTCGCTCGTGGCGGCCGCGGTGGGCGCAGTGGCGGTGATCCCGGCCATCCTGGTGGGCTACGGGGCGGAACCCCCGGAATCCGCCGGCGATCAGCGTGTGGAGCGCGTGAGCATCCAAGGCGATGGCCTGCCGCTGGACCAGGACGACGTACTCAGGGTGCTGGACGAGGCCCGCTTCCCGCGGCCGCAGCACCTGGTGATCCGTGTGGACCCGGCGCCGGAGCTGGTGAAACGGGCCGTCGCGGACAGCGGCAAGGACGGTCCCGAGGCCGGCGGAGCCTCGTCGCGCTCCGGCCGGGAGTATTTTGTCCCGACCTCGCTCCTGCCGACGCAGACGGCGCTGCTGCGCACCGCGTCTCCTGAACTCTTTGACCCGCAGACCGGCCAGCTCACCGGGGACACCACCGTGGTGGGGCTGTGGCGGCTGCCCGACGGGCGGCTTGCCACCAACATGACGCTCACCAGCGTCGCGGCCGGGACCCAGACCGCGTCAATGCCCGGCGTGGGATCTTCCCGCGACTTTGGCCTGGTCGTGGATCCCAGCAACGTCGATTCGATGCTTGGCCGCCTGGAGACGAGCTGGCCCGAGGCCGCGGCGCGGGAGTCGCTGACCCACCCGGCCGTCTCGGCGGATGCCACCGGCTGGGTCGTTTTTGGCAGCGCGACCGTCCTCTCGCTGGGCTTCATGCGGCGCCAGTACCCCGACCGCACCGCGAAGGAGCTCTAATCACCATGCACCCCACCCCGCCGCGGAAGCGGACGCCCTCTCAGAGGGAACCGCTCGTTTTTTGGCTCCTCAGCGCCGGGCTCCTGTTCTGCTTGGTCATCTTCTGGGCTGTGGGCGGCGCCCGCTCCGGCATCACGACGGTCCTGATCTCCGCTGCCGTCGCGGTGGGCCTCTGGTTCGCGATGTTCGTGACCCTGATGATCAGAATCGGCACGCGCAGAAACAGGCTGAGGGAGGCGGGCATGCGAGCGGCTCGCACGCGGCAGGCCAATGCGCGCACCCGCCTGCAGTGGCTCACCGGTCGCGCCACCTCGGTGTTGGGCCGGGGCCCCTCCCCGCAGGCGCTCTTCAGGGTCTCCGCGCACAACGTGGCCCAGGGCTACGGCATGCCAGGCGGCGTCTCTCGCACCGCGGTGGAATACCTGATCACGTCCCGCGGCGCGGACCCCCTGGAGGCGGCCAGGCACGTGGTCCAGTACGAACTGACCCTGGCCACCGCCGCCCTTGGCCCCCTGGCGAATTACCCCTCCCCTCGTCATTTCCTGACCCGAGTCATGCGCCTCTCCCTGCTGCGCACGCGCGGTCACCTGGACGCCGCCGCGTTTGTGGTGGACGCCGTGGAGGCGTCCGCGCTCACCGCCGCCTTGGACTGGTGGGTGTCACAGCGGGACCCGGCGCTCGTCCCCGCGCACGGCGTTCAGGGCGCCCGGCGGGACCGGCGAGACCTGAGCGATCGCGGCGGCATGGATCCCGGCATCACGAACACCCCGCATTGGTTTGACCAAGGCGTCAACGACAACCGTGACGGCCGGGACGCGGACACCCCGCTCGACGGCGGTTCCCCCAGTGCCTGGAACGACGCCGGTTCCTGGGGCGGACACCCCGGCGAGTCCGCCACCTCCCACGATTCCGCTGGCTTTGGCGGGGACGGAGGATGGGGAGGAGACGGCGGCGGCTCGGGTGGAGATAGCGGCGGAGGAGGAGACGGGGGTGGCGGCGGCGGCGGCGACTAGCCGGGCGGGCACGCGAGCACTTACGCAGGGGCGTAGCCTCATCCCGTGACTGTCATCATCGCGTTCCTCGCCAACTTTCTGGTGGCCGTGGCCAAAACCATCGCCGCCGCCGTGACCGGCTCCGCCTCGATGATCGCGGAGGCGGCACACTCCTGGGCTGACTGCGGCAACGAGATTTTCCTGCTGATCGCCGACCGTCAGAGCAAGCGATCCAAGGATGTGCGCCACCCGTTCGGGTACGGGCGCAGCGCCTTTTTGTGGTCACTCGTGGCGGCCTTTGGCCTGTTCACGGCCGGGTCCATCGTCTCCGTCACCAATGGCATCTCGCAGCTGAGCAATCCGGAGCCGGTGGAGAGCCCGCTGGTGGCGTACATCGTGCTGGCCATTGCCTTTGTGCTGGAGGGAATCTCCTTCTTGCAGGCGTGGCGCACCTCCCGCCGGCTCGCCAAGGAGCGTCGCAGCAGCACCTGGGACTACGTGCTCGGCACCAGCGATACCACCTTGCGCGCCGTCTTCTTTGAGGATTCCGCCGCGCTCATCGGTCTCGTCATCGCGGGCGGTTCCATCGGAATGCACCAGCTGACGGGCAACGCCGTCTGGGATGCGGCCGGCTCCATCTTGGTCGGCGTGTTGCTGGGGATCGTGGCGCTGGTGCTGATCAAGCGCAACTTCGAGTTCCTGGTGGGCACTTCCGTGTCCCCCACCGTGCGCGACGCCGTGGGGCGGGCTCTGCTGGAGGCCCCGGCGGTGAACCGCGTCACCTACCTTCACATCGAGTATGTGGGGCCCAACAAACTCTTTTTAGTCGCGGAGATTGACCTCACGGGAGATCAGACCGAGCATGACGTGGCCCGCCGCCTGCGAGATGTGGAGCGCGAGATCGCCACGCATGAACGCATCGAGGCAGTGGTCCTGTCCCTCTCCGTGGATGATGAGCCGTCCTTGGAGTTTGGCCCCGCACCGGCGCTCTGAGGCAGGGGCGCCCCGCGCCGGCGCTGTGGCAAGCGCGTTAGCCCGCCGCGAGCTCTTCCGCCACGGCGGCCAGTTGCGCCGCGGCGATGCCCCACCCCTCGTCGAACCCCAGCTCAAGATGCTTGGCCCTGGACGCGGCGGAGTCGTGGCGCACCACGGCGGTGTATTCCGTTCCCTCCGGGTGATCCCGCAACAGCACCTCCGCCACGAGCGCCACCGGCTCCGGCCAGGCCGGGCGCAGCGCCGAGTCAATGACATTGGTGAAGACGAGCCGCTCGCCGGGGGTTGCGGCCACGAAGGTGCCATCCATGTGGTCCACCCAGGACTCGCCGTCCGGGCTCATGCTGGTGCGGAACGCCCCTCCCGGGGCCACCTCCAGCGCGTGGACTCGGGACAGGTAGGGCGCGGGAATCCACCAGCGCTCCAGCAACTCCGGCGTGGTCCAGGCCGCCCAAACGGCCGCACGCGGGGCGCGAATCACCCGGCGCACCACGAGGTCCAGGTCGTCATTCACCACGGGGTCCTCTGACTTCACGGGGTCCTCTGACATCACGGCATCTTCGGAGACCCCGGCGTCGGCGCTCGTCCCCGCATCAACAGCTTTCGCGGCGGCGACAAAGGCCCTGATCTTGTCCACGTCCTTCACGCCGGGAGCGGACTCCACGCCGCTGGAGACGTCCACGCCCCAGGGCCGCGCCTGCGCAACAGCCTCCGCCACGTTCTCCGGCGTCAGGCCGCCGGCCAGCAGCCAGCGCCCCTCCGGCCGCGCGGCGTCCAGGGCGGACAGGTCCCAGGTAGCCCCTCCACCAGGTTTGGGCGCGTCCAAGAGCAGCAGCTCCTCGCCGTGGGAGCCGCTCACTGGCGCCGGGTCGTGACGCAGCGAGGTGGCGCGCCAGAGCCGCGGGAAGATGGCGGCCGCCTCCGCGAAGTCCTCGCGCGAGTACGTGCCGTGCAGTTGCAGGGTGGTGACGCCGAGTTCCACAGCCAACCGAGCGGCGTCGGGCGCTGGGAGGTCGTTGACCACCAGGACCGTCTGCACCGCATCGCCGGCCGCCGCGATCACGGCGCGGGCGGTTTCCGTGTCCACGTGGCGGGGGCTGCGCGGGCTGATGACCACGCCGATCGCATCCGCCCCGGCATCCACCGCAGCGCGAACGGACTCGGGCGTGCTGAGCCCACACACTTTGACGAACATGGAGGTCCTCCTGGGGTTGGCCCTCATCCTGTCACCGAGCGGCGGCTCGCAACAGCCCTGCAGGGTCAGTGGCCGCGCAACCAGCGTTCCAGGTCGCCGCGGCGGCGCAGGCGAACGATCAGCAGGGTGGGGTCAGCGGATCGGGCCGCGGCGAGCATCTCGCGGGTTGCGTGGCGGGTGCGCCAGGACCACCGCACGATGTGTTCCGGGTCGGTGAAGATGCTCAGCAGCGGCGGCTCAACGTTCCCGTTGCACACCGGCGTGCGGTGGACGCGGCGGCTGACGGTCCGCCGGATCACCCGCCACAACGTCAGCAGCGTGGGGGTGTCCACCCACAGAATCAGCTCCGCGCGCTCAAGCAGGAGCTGGCGCACGCTGGCATATCCCCACTCGGTGACCCATTGCTCGGAGCCGGCCAACGCGGCGACGTCCTGCATAAAGGTGGGCGAGGACTTCCAGCCCGGGAGCCAGTGAACGGCGTCCAGTTCCGTGTACGGCAGCCCCCGTTCCGCTGCCACGCGGCGTGCCACGGTGGACTTGCCACTGCCGCTGGTGCCGGCCACCAGGATGCGGCTTGGTGCGCCCGGCGCGGGGGCGGGGGTCTCTGACGGCATCCGCTCAGCCTAGCGCGGCTCCCGCGCCAGCGCGCGGCGTTGGGTAGCCTGAATCAGCACCGTTCGCCCGCGGAAGGACCAGCATGCGCAGCTTTAGTCACAGCCCTGCCCGACGACGCGGGACCGGGTCCCAGCGCCAGGCGCGCGGGGCACGCGGCTGGGTCGCGAGCCTCGCGGTGCTGGCTTGTGGGTTGGCGCTCGCCTTTGGCGCGGCGCCTGCCGTGGCAGCGGCGTCGCCCGTTGTTGTGGAGTCTCCTGTGGCGGAGTCTCCTGTTGCGGCGGGGACCCCCGCGCTGGTGGCGCCCATGGGCAAGAACCTGGGCGGGGTGACGGTGGATGACACCGCCGGGGTGCTGAACCAGGCGCGTTTGAACGACCTGATGAGCAAGGTGGATTTTTACGAGCCCACCCGCGTGGCGATCTATACGCGCAAGGGCCAGTACTCGGACAACATCAACCTGAAGACGCTGCAGTACGCCAAGACCAAACATCCCGAATGGATCTCCGATGATCCGGCGGACTATGGCGATTATTGGGACGACGGGCTGCTGATCATCACGCTGAGCGTGGAGTCCGGCCGGACCGGCCAGATCGGCACGTACTTTGGCGAGGACAGGGCCGGGCGCACCTCTGACGACGCGGTGCTCACCAAGATTCACAAGGCGGGCACCTCAGACTTCCGACAGGGGCGGTGGACGGACGGCGTGGCCGCCGTGGCCCAGGCGGCTTCCAAGGAGATCAACAAGCCGTGGTACGCCAACCCCGACCTCTGGATCTTCACCGCGCTGGTGGTTGTTGGCGCCTTGGTGACGTGGGGGTCCATCGCCCGCGCGCGCTCCCAGCGTCGCAATGCCTTTGGTCAGCAACTGCAGCAGGGCATCCTCAGCCTGGCTCGGGTCACCACGGATCTGGACACCACGGAGCTCTCCGCCCGCACCCTGCCCACCGGTTCGGCGCACGCCGCGGACCTGGAGCGGCGCTTTGGCAACTTCATTCAGAGCTACCGCCGGGTCTTCACCGAACAGCAACAGCTGGAGGCCATGGGCCCCAAGGAACGCTCCAAGGCTCCCGCCGTGCACCGTGCCACCGCCTTCGCGGATGCCACCGCGGCCTTGGATTTCACGGACGATGCAATCGTGCAGGCAGCCGCGCTGTATACGCGTTCCGCCCGCTGGCATGACGCCTGGCGGGCCCAGACGGCGCCCTTGCTGGAGGACTTGACGGCACTGACGCAGTTGCCCGCGGCCCAGAATGATGCGGAGAATGCGGCCCTTGCCGCCCTGAATTCCTTCCGGATGCAGGCTCTGGCCCGGGTGGAGGAGATCAGCCGGGCGCTGGATGCGCAGGCGGCCACCGTGGACCAGGCCCTTGATGCGCTAGCGGATGTGCGCAAGCACCTCACCATCCGCCTGGACTCGCTGGCGCAGGTGCAGATCGATTCGTTCGCCAAGACGCAGAGCGAGCGGGAGCAGATGGAGGACCAGCTGCGCTCCGCCCGCTACAGCCAGGGGCGCCGCTACGGCACCGGATCCATCCTGGACGTCACACGTTCCGCTGACCTGTTCTGGCGGGTGACCAACTTCAACCTGGGATACTCGGCCGGTCGCAGCTCCGTTCAGCACAGCCGCCAGGCGGCGCGTTCCAGCTCCTCCGGCGGTGGCATCTCCCGCGGCTATGGCGGGGGCGGCGGCAGCTTCTCCGGCTCGGGTGGTTCCTCGCGGTTCTAGGCGAGGGGCTAGCCCTCGCCCTGCTGCGTCGCTCTGAACTCCGCCAGCAACTCGGGGTCCTCGCACGCGGCCGCAAAGGCCTTCAGGCGACGCTCAATCTCGCGCCCAAGCAGCCAGCCGCCCATCCGCTCCGCGAGGGGTTTGAGCCAGGCCGGCTTGCAGGAGAAGGTGTACTTCCAGACTGCTTGAGTGCCGCCGTCGTGCTCCGTGAAACGCCAGCCAGCGCCAAAGTTGTGGAAGAACCAGGGGCCGGTGACCATCTTCATGCCCACGTTGACGGGCGGTGCGTAGGAGACGTATTCGCTCACCATGCCCAGGCGCATGCGGGAAACGGTGCGCGTCTGCACACCCTTCCCGGCCGCCGTGGCACCGTGGAGGAATCCCTGTTGTGAGATGAAGGGGTCCCATTTGAGGCGGAAGTCGCCGGTCGTCTGCGAGAAGGCGAAGACCGTGGCGGGGTCAACGTTGATGTGGCGTTCGGCGCGAACTTGAGGCATTCGCCAACCTTAGCCGGAGCGGCTGGCCGGGCATCGGACGAGCACGCGGCGCAAGGTGTCAGAGCCCTCATCTAAGATATGTTCATCACTCGATACATATTGGAGGACCCTGCCATGAGGCCCCGTTTTGTTCTCGCGCTCGCGACCCTCGCCATCGGCGCACTGCTTGCCCCCGCCACGCCCGCCGCGGCCGCTCCCGTCACCGTGACGAGCGCCGTCATGGCGCCCACCGCGGTCAAGGCCAGCGGCAAGGTCACCATCAAGAAGCTCGGCAACAAGACGGTTGCCAAGGGCAAGAAGACCACCATCAAGCCCTCCTACAAGCGCGCCGGCAAGGTCAAGGTCACCTCGGCTCGCCTGTGGGCCACCAAGTCCGGCAAGAGCGTTGCCAAGAACAAGGCATCCGCGTCCCTGGGCGCCGGCACGTACAAGGTCAAGCAGAAGGTCAGCTACAAGCTGCGCTCGGGCAAGGGTTGGGGCAAGACCCGCTCCACCACGCTGAACCAGACGCTGAAGGTCCGCGTCGCGTCAGCGAAGCCGACAAAGGCGCAGAAGAACGCCCTGGGCGCGGCGCGGAACTACCTGGACTTCTTGCCCTTTTCCAAGTCTGGCCTGATCAAGCAGTTGCGATACGACGGGTTCTCCGCGGCGAACGCCAAGTGGGCCGCCGATCGCGTGGGCGCCAACTGGAACAAGGAGGCCGCCGCCGCGGCAGATATGTACCTCGAGATCATGTACTTCTCCCGCGATGGCCTGATTGCCCAGCTCAAGTACGACGGCTTTACCTCCGCGCAGGCCCAGTACGGGGTCAACGCGGTCGGCCTCTGACCCGGCGCCGAGCGAGACCAAGCGGGCCTATCGACGCCAAGCGGCTTACACGCCCGCTCCTCGTCGACAAGCCCGCTTGGACGGCGCGGAAACCCCCGCCGCACCACCGCACCCGTTCCACCGGGGCCACCCGGGCCACCCGGGCCTGTCACCATAGGTGAATGCGCATCTGGAGTGTTCACCCTCGCTTTCTTGACCGTCAGGCCCTCATCGCAGGGTGGCGGGAAACCCTGTTGGCACAAAAGGTTTTAGATGGCGGAACCAAGGGCTATAAGCACCACCCGCAGCTGGATCGCTGGCGCGAGACGCCGGAACCGCTGGTGTCCATTGGCTCCTACCTGTGGGGGCTTCGCGAGGAGGCGACGGCGCGCGGCTATCAGTTCGACGCGGGGCGCATCCTCTTCCCGCCCGCCGATCCGCGCGCCCTTGACGCGTCGATGCCGCTGAGCACGGGCCAGTTGGACTTGGAATGGCACCACCTGGAGGCCAAGGTGGAGGCCCGCTCCCCCGAGGTTTACGCGCGGTGGTTCGCACCCGGCGTCGAGCAGGAGGCCGCCCCGCACCCCATGTTCCGCCTCTTTGAGGGACCCCGCGCCAGCTGGGAGCGCAACTAGCGGCGCCACCCCCAGCCGATTCCCAGAAACTTTCACAGCGTGCAAGTTTGCACGGCGTGCACATTTCTACGTAGGGTAGAGCCGTGCCGATCACCCCTCCCCCAGCAGATGGCCTCTCGCGCCGCGAACTGAACCGTCAGGCCACCGCCCAAGCCATTGCCCAGGCCGCGCTCACCCTGGCGGAGGCCGATGACTGGGCCGCCGTCACCGTGGAGCGCGTGGCAGAGGAAGCCGGAATCTCCCGGCGCACCTTCTTCAACTACTACAGCTCCTTGGAAGAGGCACTCAACCGCCCCCTCCAGGTGCTGATGCAGACCGCGGCCAACCGCATGGCGACGGATCACGACCCGGCCGACCTGGACATCCTGGACCGCCTGCTGGAGGGCATCACCGAGGTGCTGAGCCTGGACCTCATGGAACCGGCGGCGCGCGTTCTGCTCATGGGCCGCGACAATGCCGCCCTGCACGCCGCCCAACTGATCACCTGGGAGCGTTGCGTGCAAACGCTCATGCCGCCGGAAGAGGGCACGCCCGCCGTGCGCCTCTACACCTCCACCCTGATCCGGGCGGCCATCGGTGCCGCGCAGGCAGCCTTTGACGCGTGGGGCACCCACCTGGTGAGGCCGCTGAGCGAATCCGACGTGGAGCGCCTGCGCTCCACCATCGCTGACGCGATCGGCCTGCTGCGCGACGGCTTTGCCCGGCCCTCCTGGCTCACGGAGGAAGACCTGGCCTCCTGCAACTTCTCCGCCCCCACCTTCATCATCTAACTCCGCTACCGCGCTTTCCCACCCCGCTTTCCCCACCCCGCAGCTTCCAGTCCCCACCGGGACGTTCACCGAAGGACACCATGGCCTCTCTCCTGTACCGCCTCGGCAAGCTCGCCGCCAGCAAGCGCTGGTGGTTCCTTGGCTCGTGGATTGTGGCGCTGGTCGCCATCGGCGCGGCCGCAGCACTGGGCATGGGCACGCTGAGCAATACCTTCACCATCCCGGGCACCCCCACCCAGATCACCCTGGACAAGATGAAGAAGGAGCTGCCGGAGCTGGCGGGTGGAACCGGATCGGTGGTGTTCCAGGCCAAGGACGGCACGCTGTCCGCGTCCCAAAAGGACACCATTGCGGATTCCCTCAAGAAGCTGAAGGACGAGGACCTGGTCAAGAGCGCCCTGGACCCGTTCGCCATGCAGAAGCAGGTGGACCAGGCGGCGTCCAAGATCGAGGACGGCAAGAAGGAAATTGCCACCAATCAAAAGAAGCTGGACGACGGCAAAAAGGCCCTCAGCGATGGCAAGAAGAAGCTTGAAGACGGCAAGAAGCAGATCGCCACGGGCAAGAAGGACCTGGACAAGAACCAGAAGAAGCTCACTGACTCCAAGGCACAACTAGCCTCCGGTCAGAAGCAGCTGGATGCTGGCCGCCAGAAGTTGGCCTCCGGGCAGAAGGAATACAAAGCCGGGTTGGCCAAGTACAAGAGCGGCCTGCAGCAGTACAACGCGGCCAAGGCCAAGCTCGCAACCGGGCAGAAGCAGTACAACTCCGGCGTGGCCCAGCTGGCCGCGGGCAAGAAGAAGCTGGCGGCAGGCAAGGCGCAGGTCGCCCAGGGAGAGAAGGCGCTTCCCGGCGGGCAGAAAAAGCTCAAGGCCTCGGAGGCCAAGCTGAAGGCCGGGCAAAAGGAATACCAGGCCGGCGCGGCGCAGCTGAAGCAGTTGCAGGGCGGCCTGGCCAGCATCCACAAGCAGTGCGCCCAGGCCCCCCAGGCCCAACAGGCCGCCTGCCGCGACGCCGCGGTGAAGCAGGCCGGCATCGGCTCCAGCTACGCCAGTGCCCAGCAGACCGCCAAGGCCGGCGCAGCCAAGTCCGCGGCAGCCAAGAAGCAGCTAGATTCCGGTGCGGCCCAGCTGGCCGCAGGCAAGAAGGAACTGGCCTCCAAGACGGCCCAGCTGAAGCAGGCCAAGAAGGCCCTGCCCGGGGCACAGAAGAAACTGGACGCCGCGCAGTCCCAGCTCGCCACAGCCAAGAAGCAGCTCAGCACCGGCCGCGCCCAGCTCAAAGCGGGCCAACCCACGCTGGCCTCCGCCAAGCGCAAGCTCGACGCAGCAGCGCAGCAGTTGGCCACGGGCCGCTCCGAGCTGGCCACCAACCAGAAGAAGCTCACGGACGGCCGCGCCCAGTTGCTCGCGGGGCAGAAGAAGTTGGACGCGGGGGCCAAGACGCTCAAGGACTCCGAATCCAAGCTGAAGAAGGAGGAAGCCAAGCTTCCGTCCGCGCAGAAGAAGCTGGACGACGGCGTGTCCAAGTTGGCCACGGCCCGCACCGACCTGGCACTCGGCGAGCGCACGGCGGACGCCTCCTCCACCATGCGCTTTGTCTCCACGGACAACACCACCGCGGTGTCCAACCTGCAGTTTGAGGGTCAGGTGGAGGCCCTCTCTGCAGCGGATCGCCAAGAGCTCCAGGACATCCTCAACGCGTCCACTAAGGACGGCGTTGAGGTGCTCTACTCCAAGGAGATCGTCTCCGACCTGAACTCCTTCTTTGGCCCGGGCGAGGCCATCGGCATCATCATCGCGGCCATTGTCCTCTTTGTCATGATGGGCACCTTCGTGGCCGCCGGCCTGCCCCTGCTCATGGCGATCCTGGGCGTGGGCGCAGGCGTGGGCGGCACGCTGGCCTTCTCCAAGCTCATCGACATGGCCTCCATTACGCCTGCCTTGGCGCTGATGTTGGGCCTGGCGGTCGGGATCGACTACTCGCTCTTCATCATGCACAGGCATCGCAAACAGATGCTGGGCGGAATGGAGACCATTGAGTCCATTGCGCGGGCCGTCGGCACCTCTGGCAACGCCGTGGTCTTTGCCGGCCTCACCGTGATCATCGCCCTCGCGGCGCTGGTGGTCCCCGGCCTGCCGTTCCTCTCCGTGCTCGGCATCTCCGCCGCGGCGACCGTGGCCATCTCCGTGCTGGTGTCCATCACCCTGACCCCCGCGCTGCTGAGCTTCATGGGCCGCAGGATTGCCTCCAAACGCGCCTGGCGCGCGGCACAGCTGCGACGTGAGCAGATCGCGACAGGCGAGGTGGACGTGGCCAGCGAGTCCGCACGCAAGAACCACCGCGGATGGGGCGCCCTCACCAGCCGCCGCCCATGGATCTTCACGGTGGTGTCCGTGCTGTTGCTGGCGATCATCGCTTTGCCTGCCCTCTCACTGCGCACCGCGCTGCCGGACGGCGGCCAGGAGGCCTACGGCTCCTCAGCCCAGCGCGCCTTCTCCACCATTTCCGAGCGCTTTGGCGGCGGTTACAACGGCCCGCTGATCGCGCTGGTGGAGCTGCCAGAGGGGCAAAGCAAGGACCAGGCTCAGAACACCATGCTGGACGTAGCGGATCAGATCCGCCCCACGGAGAACGTGGTGGCGGTGATCCCCGCCAAGGTGAATGATGACCGTACCTTTGGCGCCGTCCAGATCATCCCCAAGGATGGCCCCTCCAGCGCCTCCACCGAGGCCCTGGTGCACTCCTTGCGGGACAAACAAGCGCAGATCAAGGAGGCCACCGGCGCCTCGGTCGACGTGACCGGGCAGGTGGGCGCGCAGATCGACGTCTCCGAGAAGGTCACCCAGGCCCTCGCGCCCTACTTGGCCATCGTCGTCGGGCTCTCTCTGGTCTTGTTGCTCCTGGTCTTCCGTTCCGTGGTGGTGCCGTTACTGGCCACCGCCGGCTTCCTGCTCTCGCTCACGGCGGCGTTTGGCGCCACCGTGGCCGTGTATCAGTGGGGTTGGTTTGGGCCGGTGTTTGATGTGCACGCGACCGGGCCCATCATGAGCTTCCTGCCCATTTTGCTCACCGGCATCCTCTTTGGGTTGGCGATGGATTACCAGGTCTTCCTGGTCTCCTCGATGCGCGAGGCCTATGCCCACGGCGCGGATCCCAGGGACGCCGTGCGCAACGGCTTCCGCGCCTCCGCTCCCGTGGTGACCGCCGCGGCGCTGATCATGACCAGCGTGTTCTCCGGCTTCGTCTTCAGCCACCTGGCCATGATCCGGCCCATCGGCTTTGCGCTGGCGGTCGGCGTGCTCGCGGACGCGTTTGTGGTGCGCATGACCCTGACGCCCGCCGTCATGACGCTGCTGGGCAAGCACGCCTGGTACATCCCCAAGTGGCTGGATCGGATTCTGCCGGACGTGGACGTGGAGGGCGCCAAGCTCCAGCCCACCGCCTCCGGGCACGGCTCGCATGGGGCGCACGTGGCTGACCCGGTCGACGACGCGGAGCGGGCTGGCGCGCGCGCCTAGCGTGTGGCGCCACGCGCCTCACACCCCGCGACTCACACCCTCCCGCGCCAGAACGGCGCGGGAGGGTGTGCTGTTTGGTGGGAGGTCACGGCACGTTTTTTGACGGGTAGCGGCGCGGGGGCCGCTGTTAGCATGAGCTGGTCCCGCCAAGCCGCGGGCCCCTTTCCCGCAGGGTTGCGGGTCACGCTGGGAGTCCCCATGGCCTTGGTAGAACTCACCTTCCCCTCGCGCAATGAGCGCGACACCATTCAGGCGTGGATCTACACGCCCGCCCGGCCCGCCCGGGCCGTGGTGCAGTTGGTGCACGGGCTCGGCGAGCATTCGCGCCGCTACCTGCGCCTCATCAGTGCGCTGCTGGATCAGGGCTTTGCGGTCGCCGCGGATGATCACGCTGGGCATGGCCGGACGGCGGCCCAGTCGGGGGTGTGGCAGGACGCCGGCCCGGACGCGGCCGCCGTGGTGGTCGCTGACGAGCAAACGCTGCGCGCCAAGGTGCGCCAGCTGTATCCGGACCTGCCGTACGTGATGTTTGGGCACTCGTGGGGGTCCATGATCGCGCGGCAGGTGGCCGCCGAGTCCTCGGAGGAGTTTGACGGCCTGATCCTGGGTGGGATTGCCGCGCAGATTCGCGGGATTGATGCGGTGCTTGACCGCGAGGCGCTCGCGGCAGAAGGCGATCCGGAGGCGGATGCCAGCGGCTACCTCGGCGATGTGTTCGCCGGATTTGTGGAGCGCTATGAGGAGGGGGCCTTCCCGACCGCGTGGGTGGCCCGGGATGAGGGGGTTGTCCGCGACCATGCGGCAGACCCGCTGAACAACTTTGGGGCGCCCATGACCGTGCGCTTCATGCAGGGATTTGTGGGGCTGTACGACGCGGCCAACGGCGCGGGTTTCTACAGCTCCTTGCGGCCTGATCTGCCGATCATGATCCTTGCGGGGGGAGATGACCCTGTGGCCAATTACGGCGAGGGCGCCTTCCACGTGGCCAACCGCCTGGTGCTCAGCGGGCACCGCGACGTGGCCACCCACGTCTACTCCGGATACCGCCACGAGGTGCACAACGAACCGGAGATTCGCGACGATGTGGCCGGCAAGATCATCGACTTCGTGAACCGCGTGGCCGGCTGATCACCGCGTCAGGCCGGGGCGGGGCTTGGGTGCTTGGGGAACACGAAGCTGTTCAAGGCCCACCACCGAAAGAGCGTGGCAAGGACCGTACCGATGATGGGTCCGGACACAAAGTCCGCCACCTCTTGGCTCAGGACTGACACCAGCGGGTAGTGGAATCCGAGCACCCACCTGGACACATACAGGGGTGCCGTATTGATGGCGATGGCCACGGCGGCCACGGCAACAAAGAGCGTCATCTGGATGCGCTTCCTGCGGGCCGCGTTGCGCCCCTGGAAGGTAAATTGCCGGGTCAACACGAAGGAGACGATGGTCGCGACCACGTTGGCGATCAGGAACGCCAGGGTGGGGTTTGAGCCGAGGATGGTGAGCTTGAGCGCGTAATTGATCGCGAGGGTGACCAGAAAGCAGAACCCACCCACGCCGATGAATCGCACTAAGCGCGAGAGCCCGTCGCTGCTGGAGGCAATCCTGAGGGCCCAGCCCCGTTTCCCATCTGGCATGGGCAGCAATCGTAGCGGAACGGCGATCTGGCGGGCATCCAGTGCAAGCTGTGAGGAGCCGCCGATACTCCGCTGCCCATGGCCATAGGTCAGCACTCACTGTATGGTCAGCCTATGCTGACCCTTGCCTCCCGGCTCGACGCCATGAACCGGTTGGGCCGCGCCATGGCGGATCCCACCCGCTCCCGCATCCTGCTGCAGCTCCTTGAGGCCCCGGGATACCCTGCCCAGCTGGCCCGGGATCTGGAGTTGACGCGCACCAATGTCTCCAACCACCTGGCGTGCCTGCGCGGCTGCGGCATCGTGATTGCGCAGCCCGAGGGCCGCCAGACGCGCTACGAGATCGCAGATCCTCACCTCACGACGGCGCTGACCGGGCTAGTGCAGACCACCCTCGCCGTGGACCAGTCAGCCCCGTGCCAGGACCCGGCCTGCACCGTCCCCGGTTGTTGCGACACCGGAGACCGCTCGTGACGGGGCCAACCCTGGCTCCCGAGCGCGCCAGCGTACTCAAGAAGCGCATCAGAATCGTGGTGGGCATCACCATCGCATGGAACGTGATCGAGGCCGTGATCGCATTGATCGCCGGGGGCCTGGCGTCCTCGGCAGCGCTGATCGGCTTTGGGCTGGACTCGATCGTTGAGGTGCTCTCCGCGGCGGCCGTGGCCTGGCAATTCGCCTCTCCCGAGCCGGAGAAAAGGGAGCGGCTCGCGCTGAAGCTCATCGCGGTGTCCTTCTTCGCGTTGGCCGCCTACGTGAGCGTGGACGCGGCACTTTCCCTCTTCGGCCTGCGCGAGCCGGAGCATTCTCCCGTCGGCATTGCCCTGGCGGCCCTGAGCCTGCTCGTCATGCCGTTCTTGAGCTGGTTCGAACGCCGGACCGGCCGGGAGCTTGGCTCCGCCTCCGCCATCGCGGACTCCAAGCAGACGCTCATCTGCGCCTATTTGTCCGCGGCCCTCCTGGTGGGCTTGCTGCTCAACAGCCTGTTCGGCTGGGCATGGGCGGATTCGGTTGCCGCGCTCGTCATCGTGGGCTTTGCGATCCGCGAAGGCCTCGAGGCGTGGCGCGGTGATGCCTGCTGCGCGGTGCCGATGGCGCTGCTGACCGGAGAACGCGACTCAGCCGCTGGTTTCGACGACGGTTGCGACGACGGCTGCTGCGCGCCTGCCGCGGCCAGCGCGCCCGCGTCGAAACCGGCGACCAAAAGCCCCTAGAAACGACAAAACTGGTCGTGAGTCCCCCAAGAACCACACGACCAGCTACGCCGAAGCATGACGCACCCATCCCCTCCCAAGACTGGATACAAAAACACATTATCGAATGCCCTGCGCGAAGGTCAAGGAAGTGTCCCCGCGCTCCACAACCACAGCCCGGTACCGTGATCCCATGAGCCTGACCCCTGCGGATTTCACCCTTACCACTGCACCACTCTCCGAGCTGGACGGCCTGACCTGGAACGCGATGGCACGCCTGCGCCAGGACGTGTTTGTGGTGGAACAGGACTGCGCCTACCCGGACCTGGACGGGCGGGATGAGGAGGCCACCACGCTGCACCTGTGGGCCGCAGCACCGGACGGCACGGTCGCGGCCACCCTGCGCATCCTGCATGAGGACCAGGGGCGGGCCAGGCGCATTGGACGCGTGGCCACCGCCCAAGAGTGGCGGGGCAACGGGCTCATGGGCCATCTCCTAGAAACCGCCATCAGCCGCTGCGGCGGGCTGCCCATAGAACTGGAGGCCCAGTCCCACCTGCAGGCGTGGTATGAGCGCTTCGGTTTTGAGCGCGTGGGTGAGGAGTTCCTGGAGGACGGGATCCTCCACGTCCCCATGCGCAAGGGCTGAGACCGGGCCCAGCGGCGTAGGGTGACGAGCATCAGGCGGAGTGTTCTCCGCCACACTCCAGTGCACCGAGGAGTACCCGATGGAACGCATGATCTTCGTCAATTTGCCCGTGGCCCAATTGGACGTGGCAGACCAGTTTTATGGGGGCCTTGGCTTCACCAAGAACGCCGCCTTCTCCAACAGCCTGGCCAGCGCGTGGGAAATCCACGAGAACATCTGGGTGATGCTCCTGTCCAAGAGCTTCTTCTCCACGTTCTTGCGAGACGGCGAGCAGCCCGGCTTCCCCCGCGGAACCCAGCAAAAGCTCAACTCCCTCTCTGCGGAGAGCCCGGCCGCGGTGGACGCGTTTATGGCGGCAGCCGCCACGCACGGTGGCCGCGTCTACCGCCCCGCGGTCAATGAGATGCCCGGAATGTATGGCGGCGCGGTCAAGGATCCGGACGGGCACGTGTGGGAAATCATGTGGATGGACATGGACGCCGCTACCGCCACGGATTCGCCGGAGGGATCCTCCGCGGAGGGCCAGGAGTAGGCCCGCCCTCCCGGCGCGGCCAGCGCCTGGCCGGTAGGCTTCCGGCGTGAGCAACCAGAGCCTGACCCTGCGCCGCATCTCCTCCGACGAGCACAGCCGCTTCCTGAGCACGCTGCCAGGAGTGAGCATCCTTCAGCGCCCGGAATGGGCCCAGGTGAAGGGCGAGTGGCGCGGCGAATCGCTGGGATGGTTTGACGGCCAGGCGCAGGTGGGCGCCGCGCTGGTGCTGCACCGCGCCGCCCCGATCATCGGCCGCACACTGGCGTACGTCCCGGACGGGCCGGTCATCGACTTTGCCGCGTACCCGGCCGCGCAGGTCCTGAGCCAGCTCACCGCGCACCTGAAGAAGAACGGCGCCTTTGCCCTGCGCGTTGGCCCTGCAGCGGACCGGACCGTGTGGAGCGCCATCGACGTGCGCAAGGCCATGGGTGCCGGCGTGCTCAAGGAACTCTGGGAGTTGGATCCCGCCCGCCGCTTCCCCGAGGGCGAGCAGCTGGATGCCGCCCTGGCGCAGGCCGGTTTCTCCCGCCTGGATGCCGGGCTGGACTTTGCCGCCGGCCAGCCGGAGTATGTGGCCCGCGTTCCCCTGGTCACCCCGGAGGGCGCACCCCTGGATATTGATCAGGTGCTGGCCCTCTTCTCCCAGAGTGCGCGCCGCGAGACCCGGCAGTCCCTCAAGGCCGATCTGCAGATCGAGGTTGGCACCACCGCGGACATGGCCCGCTTCCACGCCCTCTACGCCACCACCGCGGATCGCCAGGAGTTCACCGGCCGCCCGCTCTCCTACTTCGAGAACCTGCATTCCTCCCTCAACGCCGCCGTCCCCGGTTCCTGCGTGCTCTACTTCGCCAGCCACGAGGGCCAGGACCTGGCCACCGCGGTGCGCATCCGCTCCGGCAACCTCTCCTGGTACCTCTACGGCGCCTCTGGCAACGAGCACCGCAAGCTCAACGCCCCCAAGGCGCTGCAACACCGGATGCTCGCGGACGCCATCGACGAGGGTTGCATCTACCTTGACCAGGGCGGCGTGACCCCCACCCTGCAGCGCGGCGAGGCCCACGGCGGCCTCTCCTACTTCAAGACCTCCATGGGCTGCGACGTGGTGCGCACCCTGGGCGAATGGGAAATTCCCCTCAGCAAGCCGCTGGCCTGGGGCTTCCAGAAGTACATGGACTTCCGCGCGCGCCGCTGACGGCGGCGCTGTACCGAGCGTCGTCGAGCACAGGGTTGCCGCACGCCGCGGCGCTGGGCGTGCAGCCTGCACACCCGGTGCCCGACGCCGCGTGGTCCGGTTCTGGCGGCCCGGTCACGCGGGCACGGGGTCGGGTCCGCTAGGCTCGTGGCCCATGGACGTCCCCGTTGCGCAGCCGTTTGTTCCCGTCCTCCTTGGCGGAGACATTGGCACCTATTCCCTGGCCCGCGAGTTCCACGAGGCGTACGGTGCGGTGTCCGTGGTGGTACCCGCCGGGCCCAATGGCGTGATTGATCATTCGGTGGCCATCCAGCTGGCCCCGAGCGGCTCCATGACGGATGAAAATGCGCTGATCAACCATCTAGTGGACCTGGGCACGCGTCTGACCGCACAGGGGCCGCGGCCGTTGTTGCTGCTGGGCTCCCTTGACCTGCATGTCACCTTCCTGGCCCGGCACAAGGCCCGCCTTGAACCGCTCTTCACCGTGCCGTATCCGGACGAGGCCACCGTGGAGGCCGCGGCCCTGAAGCAGAACTTCTACCGGCTGTGCCAGGAACTGGGCCTGGCCCATCCCACCACCGTGGTGGTGGATCCGCTCTTGGGCCCGGATCAGCTCCCGGAGCAGCTGCCCTTCCCCCTGATTGGCAAGCCCGCGGACTCCTCCGACTGGGTCAACGCCCAGTTCCAGGGCAAGCTCAAGGTCCACACGCTGCCGGACCGCGCGGCGCTGGTGGCCCTCATGGAAAAGCTGGTGGATTCCGGCTACACCGCGCCGTTCATTCTGCAGGAGATGATCCCGGGCGGGGACGAGCAGATGCGCCTGTGCACCTTCTTCTCTGATCGCTCCGGGCGCGTGAGGTTTGCCGGGTATGGCGAGGTGGTGGTGGAGGAGCACTCCCCCAAGGTGCTGGGCAACTCGGCCGGGATCGTCACGGCCACCGAGCCTTCCGTCGTGGAGGCCGGGCGCCGCATTCTCACCACGCTTGGCTGGACCGGCTTCTCCATGGTGGATGCCAAGCTGGACCCCAGGGACGGGCAGATCAAGCTCTTTGAGGTGAACCCCCGTCTGGGTCGCAACCACTTCTACCTCACCGCAGCCGGCGCCAATCCGGTGCGCATGTATGTGCGGGAGTGGCTGGGGCCGCAGTATGACGACTCCGAGCTGAGCCAGACTGTTGCCCCGCTGGATGCGGCCGGGACGCAGGTCTTGGGCGTCGAGCATCTGTATACCGTTCTGCCGCATGGCCTGCTCAAGTCCCTGGCCCGCGGCCCCGTGGGCGCCAAGGCGGTCACGCTGCTGCGCCAGCGCAAGGTCTCCAATCCGCTCAAGTACCGGGCGGAACGGCACCCGCGCCGCCTGGTGTACGTGGTGCTTTCCTTGGTGAATCATCGCCGCAAGTTCAAGGCCTTCCCGCCGCGCGGCTGACGCCCCTCACCCTCGCGGCGATATACCCCCTCGCGGTACTTGCGGTTTACCCCTAGGGGGTATACATTGGTGGCATGAGCGAGACGATCACTGCCCCAGACACCAACGCGGGCCACGGCTACGCCCCGGATAAGGAGGCGCTGCTCAAGCGCCTGCGCCGCATCGAGGGGCAGGTGCGCGGCATTGCCCGCATGGTGGATGAGGACACGTACTGTATCGACATCCTCACGCAGGTCTCTGCCGTGAACGCCGCCCTCCACAAGGTCTCCCTTGGCCTGGTGCAGGGCCACATTGGGCACTGCGTCGTGGATGCGGCGCGCGAATCCGCGGAGACCGGGGATCCCACCATCGTGGCAGACAAGGTGGAAGAGGCCTCAGCGGCCATCGGTCGCCTGCTGCGCTGACCGCCTGCCGCGCAGCGCACCTGACGCCGCACCGCAGCAACGGTCCGCAGCGCAGCACCGCCCCTTCATGTTTCTCCCCGAGCGGCCCGCCCGCGAGGAGAGTTCCTCCGGCGCGCCCTCAGGGGACGGTCGGAAGCAGTCCCGCTACACCCTTCACGCTTCACGCTTCACCCAACCCAACCCAACCCAAGAAAGAGGCACACCATGAGCGCCAACACCGCCAGCACCAACACCATCAACATCTCCGGCATGACCTGCGGCCACTGCGTCATGAGCGTCACGGAGGAGATCGAATCCCTGCCCGGCGTCACCGGCGTGGACGTGAACCTGGTCGCCGGTGGGCTGAGCACCGCCACCGTGAGCTCGGACCGGGAGATCACCACCGCGGAGCTCTCCGAGGCGGTGGCCGAGGCCGGCTACGCCGTCGTCGCCGACAACGCCTAAACCCCCACAGCGCCCCCCGGAAGCACCCCCTCGGCCGCACCACCGGCCGCACCCGTCAAGGAGATGAGCACCGTGAGCACACGCTCAGATACGCCCGCCGGCCCGGCGCTTGGCGCCCTGGATAGCCCAGTGGCGCGCGGTAGCCGCGTGGTGGAGTTCGACATCCAGGGCATGACCTGCGCGTCCTGCGTGGGGCGGATTGAGCGCAAACTCTCCAAGGTGGAGGGCGTGGAGGCCAGCGTGAACCTGGCCCTGGAGTCCGCCAAGGTCAGCGCACCGGAGGGCATCAGCGACCAGCAGCTCATGGACGTGGTCCAGGCCGCCGGGTACGTCGCCGTGCCCAAGCGCCGCGACTCCGCGCAGGACAGCGGCGATACCAGCGCCCCGGAGCGGGGCGATCACCTCTTTGCGCGCTTCCTGGTCGCCGCGATCCTGACCGTTCCGGTGCTGCTCATCTCTATGGTGCCCGGCGCGCAGTTCCCGCACTGGGGCTGGTGGGCCGCCGCGCTTTCCCTCCCGGTGGTGACGTGGGCGGCCTGGCCGTTCCACCGCGCGGCGGCGGTCAACGCCCGCCACGGCGCGTCCACCATGGACACGCTGGTGTCCATCGGCGTGATCGCGGCGTACGCGTTCTCGCTGGTCCAGATGATCGTGGACCCGGCACTCACGGCGCACGCCATGTGGGGCCATCCCATGCCCATGACGGATCACCAGCTCTACTTTGAGGTGGCCGCAGTGGTCACCACGTTCCTGCTGCTTGGCCGCTGGTTGGAACACCGCGCCCGCCGCACCGCCGCTGACGCGCTGCGCTCGCTGCTGGAGTTGGGAGCCAAGACGGCAACCCTGATCGCCAGCGACGGTTCGGCCACTCAGGTGCCCGCCGCCTCGCTTGTCGCCGGGGATCTGATTGAGGTGCGCCCCGGCGAGAAGATTGCGGCGGACGGCGTGGTGGAATCCGGTTCCTCCGCCGTGGACGCCTCCGTGATCACGGGAGAATCCCTGCCCGTGGAGGTCAGCACGGGCTCCGTCGTCACCGGCGCCACCATCAATACCTCCGGGCGCCTGCTGGTGCGGGTCTCCCGCGTTGGCGAGGACTCCACCCTGGCCTCCATGGGACGCATGATCTCTGAGGCGCAGACGCACAAGGCGCCCATCACGCGCCTGGCGGACCGGATCTCCGCGGTCTTTGTTCCCATTGTGCTGGTCCTGGCCGTGGCCACGTTCCTGGTCTGGTGGTTGGCCGTGGGAGACATCCGCGGGGGCTTTGTTGCCGCGGTGACCGTGCTGGTGATCGCCTGCCCGTGTGCCCTTGGCCTGGCCACGCCCGTTGCGCTCGTCGCCGGGACCGGCCGCGGCTCGCAGCTGGGCATCCTGCTCTCCGGGCCGCAGGCGCTGGAAGAGGCGCGCGGCGTGGACGTGGTGGTGCTGGATAAGACCGGCACGCTGACCGAGGGGCGCATGGCGCTGGCGGCGGTTTCCGTCGCCACACCGGACGGCGCGGCGTTGCCCGCCGGCCTCTCACGTGAGGACGCTCTGCGACTGGCCGGCTCGGCGGAGGCCGGCTCCGAGCACCCGATTGCCCGGGCCATCGCCGACGCCGCCGACGCTGCCGGGGCCGCAGGGGCCGCCGGGGCCGCAGAAGGCGCGGAAGGCGGGCCGAGTGCCTCAGGCGACCGCGCGGCGTCGGGCACATCGCTGAGCGTCTTGCCCGCCGCCACCGACTTTGTCTCCGCGGCAGGCGGCGGCGTGGCCGCGACCGTGGAGGGGCGCCGCGTGGTGCTCGGCAAGGCCGACTGGCTGCGCGCATCCGGGGTGCACATCCCGGAGGCGGGCCAGGGCCTGCTGGCTGCGGCCGAGGCGGGCGGCGCCACCGCCGTGTACCTGGGCGTGGATGGGGCGCTGGCCGCCGTGCTGTCCGTGACGGACACGGTGAAGGCCAGCTCCGCGGAGGGCATCAGCCAGCTGCGCGCCCTTGGCGTCACGCCGTGGCTGCTGACCGGGGACAACGCCTCGGTCGCGGCCACCGTGGCGGCGGAGGTGGGCATCTCCCCGGAGAACGTGATCGCCGGGGTGTTACCGGACGGCAAGGTGGCGCAGATCCGCGCGCTGCAGGCGGCCGGGCACCGGGTGGCGATGGTGGGCGACGGCGTGAACGACGCCCCAGCGCTGGCTGCCGCTGACCTGGGGCTGGCCATGGGATCCGGCACGGACGTGGCCCGCCAGAGCGCGGATATTGAGCTGATGGGCTCCTCCGTGACGCAGGTGGCCCAGGCCCTTGGCCTGTCCCGCGCCACGCTGAAGATCATCCGCCAGAACCTGTTCTGGGCGTTCTCCTACAACGTCCTTGGCATCCCGGTCGCGGCGCTTGGCCTGCTCAACCCCATGATCGCGGGGGCGGCCATGGCGGCGTCGTCCGTGATTGTGGTGACCAACGCGCTGCGGCTGCGGCGCTGGGGCAAGTGACACCACCGCTCGCATTCGCCGTCAGGGCGTGGGTGGGGCAACATGGGGCAATGACCTCCATGGATGACGCGCAGGAGCTGCCGGCCCTGCCCCTACCCACCTGGTTTGGCGGCGAACCCATCCCGGGCGTTGACCCGGACCTTCACCCCACACGGCGTGGGGCATGTTTGAGGTCATCGAGGAGGACGGCGCGCTCAACTGGCTAGAGCGCACCACCCCCGGCTACGACGTCGAGGCACTGCTGGCGCAGCTCAGCGGCTACCTGGGAGACATTGAGCGCACCGATCGATGGACGCCCGCGTTCCCCGAGCCGTTGGATGTCATGGAGAACCACGAGGCGGAGGAAACCGGCCTGGACGAGCGCTTTGCCGCGCTCACCTTCCATGGCTTGCGTCCGGATGACCGGCTCACCGGCCGATACGTCTTTATGGTCATTGGTGAGCGCGCGGACGGCGACCACGAATCCGAGGTGGACCTGCGCTCCCCCGGCCTGGCTGGCCCGGAGCTGGAGGGGATCCTGCGCCTGGCGCAGATGCGCTTCACCGAGTCCCTCTCCTGGGGTGACGTGGGCGCCCTCCCCGCGGAGCAGGTGGATGATGATTTCCCGGTGGACAACTCCACCCTGGGCCAGATGCTGGCCGGCTGGGGCGTGCCCCGCCTCCCCGCTGACGTCTCCTTTGGCTTTGCCTGGGCGGCACTGGAGTTGGAGGACGAGGACGGGCTGACCACCTGGGTGGAGCGCCTGGCCGGGGACTTTGACTCGGCCCGCCTGGCCAGCGCGCTCCTGCTCTCCATTGACCGTCTGCAGTCCCTGCTGATGAGCGAATGGGACACCCCGGATGAGCGCCCACGCGGGGCCAGCCTCCCGGACGATGAAGACGACGGCGAGGACGCCGACACCGAGGTCAGCCCCGTGAGCCACGACGGCCCCCTCCCCGTGGCCCTGGCCCAGCTGGGCTGCCGCGCCGTCCCGGCGGGATGGCGCATCCGCCGGGGCATGATCTACGCGCCGGGCCTGGATCGCGAGGGGCATTCGCGCCTCTACCGCGCATACTCCGCGGCGCCGGAGAGCGGCGTGCCTGCACCGTACGTGAACGACTACGAGGAATTGGGCCTGCTGCGCAGCGCCTTGCGTTCCCTGCTGGACTAAGCCCGCCCGGAAGAGATCCGAACGGCGGAAGCGCTCGGGACGGAGAGCCAGCAAAGGCCCGTGTGCAAACATGGGTCGCATGCAGACTCCCATGATCGACTACATTCACCTACTGCTTGAGTCCATCGGCGAGGATGGGGGCCACGTTGCCTCATATATTCCAGAGCTTGCGCAGGCCAACCCGGACAGGCTCGCCGTCGCCATCGCGACGTTGGATGGCAAGGTGTACGTTGCGGGCGATGCCGACGTGGAATTCACTATTCAGTCCATCTCCAAACCGCTGACGTACGCACTCGCCATCGCCGACCAGGGGCTGGAATCCGTCCTGCAACACATCGACGTGGAACCGTCCGGAGACGCCTTCAACGAGATCTCGCTTGACCCGGACACGGGCCGCCCGCGTAACCCTATGATCAACGCCGGCGCCATCGCCGCCCACGCACTCGTCAGTGGCGAGGATGCAGACGCACGGGTGGATCGCATCGTTGACCTCTACAGCCGCTTGGCTGGAAGGTCGCTCTCCATCGCGGAGGATGTCTTCGAGTCGGAGCTCTCCGAGGCCGATCGCAATATGGCGTTGGCCTACATGCTGCGCACCGTGGGCAAGCTGGAAGGCACCCCCACCGATGTGGTCCGCGGCTACACCCGGCAGTGTTCGGTGTCCGTCACGGTGCGGGACCTGGCCCGGATGGCTTCAGTGTTGGCCGCAGGCGGGGTCACAGCGGAGGGTGAACGGGTGCTGGAGCCGGAGGTTAACCGGCAGGTGCTCAGCGTCATGGCCACGTGCGGCATGTACAACTCTGCCGGTGACTGGCTGACCTCCGTCGGCATCCCCGCCAAGAGCGGCGTGGCCGGCGGCCTGATGGGCATCATGCCCGGCCAGGTTGGCATCGCAGTGTTCTCTCCCCGGCTGGACGCGCATGGCAACAGCACGCGGGGCGTTCGCATGTTTGAGCGCATGAACCACGACCTGGGTTTGCACCTCATGAACGCCTCAGCCTCAGTCAGTACGGTCTCCCGCCGGGTGGAGATCGACGGCTGCTCAGTGCACGAGATCACGGGCGATCTCCACTTCATCGAGGCCGAGCGCATCATGCGGGGCTTTGAGGACGAGCCCGTGGGGGACGCTCCTGTCGTCATCGACTTGAGCCAGGTGCGCCGGGCCAACGACATTGCACGCCGCGTGATGCTGGAGGGGATCAGGCGCCTGCACTTGGACGGTCACGAGATTCGGCTCGTGGATCCGTGGGGCGTCCTCGGTAGCGCGGAGACCGGAAACGGCGAATTGGTGCGAGGCGAGCAGGCGCGTGGCGGCTACGTTCCGGGGGCATTTGCCAACGTAGCGAGTGCCGTTCGGGGCTGACCCGGGAGCACCGGCGAGATCCGCTGGCGCCGCCTCCACCGCACACGGGACGCCACGATGGGTGAGGATTGGCCCCCGCCGCCCCACTCGCGAGACCATGGAGCATGGCCACCGACTCCGAGCTGCTGCGCGTACCCCTCACCGCCTTTCTGCGCGGCGAAACGTTCCCGCCCTTCGAGGCAGAGTCCCTGCCGCGCCATGCCTGGGGGCTGTTCGAGGCGATCGATGCCGACGGCGACCTGACGTGGGCCGAGCGCATGACGGACAGCGCCGACGTCGAGTCCCTCTTTGCCCAGCTCAGCGGCTACCTGGGTGACCTGGTCCGCCACGACACCTGGCTGGAAGACGACGAGACCAGCGTGCCCGACGACGTTGCCTCGGCGATCACGGTCCTGCCGGGTGAGCCGGGCGGCCGGGTTGAGGGCGAACCGGAGGCAGAGCCGGGTGAGGCGGCAGAGGCGGCCGAGGTGGAGCTTGACGCCCGCTTTGACGCCATGCGCTTTGTTGACCTTGATCCGGGCCTGCGCCTCACCGGCCGGTACGTGTTTATGGTCCTGCTGGAGCGCGAGGAGGGCCACGATTCAAGCGCCGTGCTCTTTGACCGCGGTCTGAACGCCTACGAGGTGGAGGGCCTGCTGCGGGTGGCCCAGCTGCGCTTCACGGAGACGCTCTCCTGGTCAGACCCGGAGCCCTCCATCATCGTCCCCGCGGACCCGCCCGAGCGCGGGTCCCTGGGCCAGCTCTTCCCCGGATGGGCCTTTCCCCGCATGGCACCCGGCGTGGAGTTGAGCAGCTGCTGGACGGCCCTGCTGGTGGAGACCCCAGATGGCGAATCCGACTGGATGGAGCGCCATACGGAGCCGCTGGAGCATGACCGCCTGGCGGGCGTTCTTGCCTGGCGCCTGCGCCACCTGGAGGAGTATTCCGTGGCGTCCTGGGATGACCCGGATGACCGGCCGGGCTTCCCCGTCACCATGCGTTTTATGGGTTCTGCCGCAGAGGACCTTGAGTTGGACGCGGACGATTTCCCTGACGGCGCCGAGGATCCGCTGGGGATCGGCGGGACCGGCCCCGCCGCCTACGACCCCACGCGCCGCGATGGCCCGCTTGATCCGCGCATCGCGGCGTTGGAGTGCTTTGCCCTGGCCGACGCCGAATCGGCAGTTCGCGCCTTCATGGTCGGCTTGGGCACGGATACAGACGGCGACCCCTACACCTACCTGGCGTACGCGGCCCGCCCCAGCTGGAACACCTCGCTGGACTTCTTCACCGATTTTGAGGAGCTGGGGCTGCTGCGCAGCTGCCTGCGGGACCTGCTGCGTTAGGGGGACTCGGCGGGCAGGTACTCCGCGGCCAGGCGCTCGGTGGCACGGGCCAACAGGGCCACGTCCGCGCCCACGTTCACAAAGTCGGCGCCGGCCGCCAGGTAGTCACGCGCCTGGGCGGGGTCAAAGGCGTTGACTCCCACCACGGTGCCAGCGGCCTTCACGTCCTTGATGACCTGCTTGACGGCGCCCACCACGGAGGGGTGGGACTGCTGGCCAAGCAAACCCATGGATGCGGCCAGGTCAGAGGGGCCAAGGAACACGGCGTCCACTCCCTCCACGGCGGCAATCTCCCCGGCGTGACGCAGGGCCGTGGCGGACTCGATCTGAACAATCAGCGAGACCAGCTCGTGCGCCCGCGTGAGGTAATCCGGGATGCGCCCCCACCGGGCGGAGCGTGCCAGTGCGGCGCCCACCCCGCGCACGCCGGCGGACGGGTCCCCTGGCTGTGGGTAACGCACCGCCTGCACGGCCTGCTGCGCCTGCGCGGCGTCGTTGATCATGGGGACCATGATGCTCTGCGCGCCCGTATCAAGCACCTGCTTGATCTTGACCTCGTCGTTGTCCGGCACGCGCACCACGGGCACGCTGGGGTAAGCGGCCATGGCGCGCAGCTGCGCCTGGATGGACTCCACCCAAAAACTGCCGTGTTCCGCGTCAATCAACAGGAAGTCAAAGCCTGCGCCGGCGCTAATCTCGGCACTCGTGGCACCGCCGTCGCACACAAACATGCCCACCAGGGGACGCTGCGCGCCCGGGGAACCGGCACCAAAAAGGTCCTTGAAGGAGGGCTGGGGGCTCAGCTGAACTGGCATGTCACGGTTCCCATCTGTCCGTAGTCCGCGTGGACGGTGGAGCCGGCCTCCACCCACATGGGGCGGGTGAAGGAGCCGGCCAGGATGATCTCCCCGGCGCGCAGCTTCTCGCCGTGCTGGGAGAGGCGGTTGGCGAGCCAGTGCACGCCGTTGGCGGGGTGACCAAGGACGCCGGCGGCCACTCCGGTCTCCTCGATCTCCTGATTCTTGGACAGGATCCCGGCCACCCAGCGCAGGTCAATGGCGTCCGGTGTGGTGGGCGTGCCGCCAATGACCATGAGCCCCATCGCGGCGTTGTCCGCAATGGTGTCCACGATGGTGCGCCCGGCCATCTCCACGCGGGCGTCCAGGATCTCTAGCGCGGGGACCACGTATTCGGTGGCGCGCAGCACGTCAAAGATGGTGGCGTCCGGGCCCTCCACGTCATCCTTGAGCAGGAATGCGAGCTCCATCTCCACGCGGGGCTTGGTGTAGTGAGCCCACTGCAGCGTGCAACCGGACTCGCGGATCATGTCCTTGAAGATCACGCCGTAGTCCGGCTCGCTGATGCCCGTGGCGTACTGCATGGCCTTGGAGGTCAGCCCAATCTTGTGCCCGGCCACCACGCGGCCGGCCTCCTCGCCGCGCTGCCGCCAGATGTTTTGCACCGCGTAGGAATCCGCCACCTCCATGTCGGGGTAGCGCTGGGTCAGCAGCGGGACGGGCGTGCGGGTCGCGGCGGCCTGCACCAGCTCATCGGCAATGGCGGTGCGCGTGGTGGAATCCAGCATCAGTTCTGCCCCGCCTGCTCGGCCTGCGACGCCTTGTGCGCCTCATACTTGGCCTTCCACTCACCCGTGGGCGGGAAGAGCCCGTCTATCCCGTGACCGGCCTCCACCTGCTCCAGCACCCAGGCGTCCTGCGCCTCCTGGGCGGCGGCATCCGCGGCGACCTGCGCCACCAGGTGTGGCGGGATCACCACAATGCCGTCCGAGTCCGCCACGATGATGTCCCCCGGCTGGATGGTGGCGCCGCCGCAGGCCACCGTCACGTCGATGTCCCACGGGGTGTGTTTGCGGCCAAGCACCGAGGGGTGCGCGCCGGAATGGAACACGGGCACGTCAATGTCCTCCACAGCGGCCAAGTCCCGCACCGCGCCGTCGGAGATGATGCCGGCGGCGCCCCTCACGCCGGCGCGCGTCACCAGGATGTCTCCCATGGTGGCCGCGCCCACCTCGCCGCGGGCCTCCATCACCAGCACATCGCCCTCATTCAGGTCATCGATCACGCGCTTCTGGGCGTTGTAGCCGCCGCCCACCTGCTGAAAAAGGTCCTCGCGCAGCGGCACATACCGCAGCGTGCGCGCCCGCCCCATCACGCGGCGTCGCCCCTTGGTGGCCACCAACCCCGCCACCGTGCAGTTCTCCACGCCGGCCTTCTTCACGGCGGTGGACAGGGTCGCGACGGCCGCCGCCTGCAGCTGTGCGCGCACCAGAGGGGTCAAGATCTCCTGCTCGACGGCGGGTGCTAGGCCCGCCGCCTCGGCGTCGCCCCAGGCGTCGATCCGGTCCGCGTCCGTCACCTTGGTGGGGTTGCCAAAGGCCTGAAAACCCTGGGTGGCCTGCGTGGCCGTGGTGAGGAGCTCACCGGTGGTGAGCGGTTGGGCCGGGTGGGTGCCTGCGCCGCAGACCTCCACGGAGACCGCGTCGCCGGGCTGGAAGATGGAGGAGCCGGCGGGGGTGCCGGTCAGGATCACGTCCCCCGGGTGCAGCGTCATCTGCTGGGACAGGTCCGCCACGATCTGGCCAAAGGAGAAGAGCAGTTCATCCGTGGTGGCGTCCTGGACGGTGGCGCCGTTGAGCTTGGTGATCACGCGCAGCGCGGCCGGGTCCAGCTGGGCCGCCGGCAGCAGCACCGGGCCAAGCGGGGTGTAGCCGTCCCCGGACTTGGAGCGGATGTTGGAGCCCTTGTCCGCGTACTTGATGTCCTGGATGCCCAGGTCGTTGGAGGCGGTGACCCACCCGACGTGGGACCAGCCCTGCTCCGGGGTGACCCGGCGGGCCGCGGTGCCGATGACCAGCGCAATCTCGCCCTCGAACTGCAACAGCTCCGTGTCCGCCGGCCGCTCCACCGTGGAACCCGTGAGTGCCAGCGAGCTGGTGGCCTTCATGAAATAGGAGGGGAACGCCGGCGTGCGCCCGCGCTGGTTGGCGCGCGAGGAGTATGAGAGGTGAACGGCCAGGACCTTGCCGATCCCGTCCAGGACCTCCTGGGTCACGGGGACTGCAACGGTGGTGTCGGTCGGGAACACGGCGGGACTCCTTTGGCTGAGCGGTGGCAGAGCAAGCCTGCCCCCCCCGATCGTATACGAAATCCAATGATCTGGGTCACAGATCTGGTGGGGGAATGCTCCTTGGAGGCGCTCGTGGGCTTCTGGGCTCCTGGGCTTCTGGGCTCCGGGGCCCGGCGGGTGGCTTCGGCTACTGTCACTGCCACTGCCGCCCTACCCGAAGGGCTTGCCCTCAATCCAATACGCCTGCACGTGCTGGGAGTCGCGGGCAATGCCCGCGCTCCTGAGCGCGGTTCGCAAGGCCGAGATCCGCTGACGCGAGAGTCCCGCCCAAACGAAGCCCACGGCGTCGGGCCCTAGATTGTCCGCCACGGCTGCGAGCTCCGCCACCGGATCATCCGTGAGTTGCACCTTGGCGAGACGGGGGCCAAGGAGGCCGGCGACATCATGCCCCTGGGCGTCCAGGAACACGCGCACCGTCCGCTCCGGCGCCTCCGCGGCCAGGTGGCTGAGCACCGATTCCACCGCGGGAAGCGAACTGGTATCCGCCAGCACGGTCAGCGGCTGCTGATGGCCCAGATGAGGTTTTTGCGGGGTGAAGGACACCACCGTCTTGCTACCCACCCGGACGGCCCGCGTCCACGCACTGGCGGGGCCGTCCGGGTGATGCAGTACCAGGTCCACGTCCAGCCATCCGCCTTCGGGACTGGAGGCCACCACCGTGTACCCCCGCTGCCGAAGCAGCCCGTCCCGCGTTGAATCCGGCACCCACAGTCGGATCCATTCGGTCGGATGACCGCGGAGCGTCTCCACGAGGTCCGGCGCGTACAGCCGGACCCGTCTCAACCAGCTCGTCCTGTCCTCGACTCCCACCACCGTCACGTAGTGTTCGGCGATGCGCAGCATCCGCATGTAGCCGCGCTGAACATTGACGGGCATCTTCACTCCCTTGCTTGACCTGCAAGAGCAACCTTACATAGATAGGTAAGGCTTGTCTAACTTTATTCCGAGGCGCCGCCGGGCGGGCCCCGAACGCGCCCCGGACGCGACAAAGGGGACGAGTGGCCTCGTCCCCTTTGCATCTTGTTCCCCCCTCAACGCCTTGCCTGCGACAGGGAAGGGGGCCCCCAAGTAAGTCGCGCGTGAACCGCACCCCGGCGCCCGACTGGATGGTCAGGCGTTGACGGTCGCGACCCGCTCACGCGTTCGCAAAGAGTCTTCTTTATCCTTAAAAAGCACGCGCAGATATGCTCCGATGCATGATAATTGGGAGCTATGACGAACGAACACGTGTTCTCTGAGGAAGATCGGCGCCTCATCCATGCCCTGCAGCTCTCGCCGCGGGCCAGCTGGAAGGACCTTTCACCGGTGCTGGGGCAGACCCCCTCCGCGCTCTCACGCCGGTGGGACCGCCTGAGTTCAGAAGGCGTGGCCTGGAATGCGGGCATGCTGAGCCCAGAGGTCTTCCAACGCCAGACGGCGATCGTTGAGGTGGACGCGGAACCGGGCGAGGGCAAGCGGATCCGTCAGGAGTTGCTCCGCTGGGGCACGCTCTTCACGATCGACATCAGCGCCTCCGGCGGAACGCTCATCCTCACCGCCTACGCCACCACCGAGGAGCTACTCACCAAGCTGCTTGTCCAGGACATCCCGGCCCTTGGTGGCGTCAAGGACGTGCGCGTTCACATTCTGACCCATCACCACCGCACCGCTGAGGCCTGGACGCTGCGGGCGCTGAGCGAGGGGGACGCGCTGCGGGTCCCGCGTCAGCGCCCGCCACGACCCCGCGCCGCCAAGAACACGGATCCCGAGTTCAAGCTGGCCGTGTCTGCCGAGCTGGCACAGGACGGGCGCGTGCCCGCCTCGGTCCTGGCCCAACGCCTGGGGGTCGGCGAACAAAAGGCGGCCGACGCCGTGGCGGCGCTCCTGCACAGCAACTACTTTCGCCAGCGAGTGGACGTCATGAACTCCGCCTCCGGCTGGCCCGTGCCCCTCTGGTACTTCGCGGAGGTGCCTCCGCGGCACCTAGAACCGCTGACCCGCGCTCTTGGCCTGCTGCCCGATGTCCGCTTTGTCACCACCAGCGTTGGCCCGGCGAACCTGGTGTTCAACGTGTGGCTCAAGGACCTGCGCTCCATCCACCAGCTGGAGGCACAGGTGGCCTCGCTCTCACAGGCCGGCGTGAGCCTGCGCCGTCACCTTGTGCTGCACACAGACAAACGGCTGGGTCATGTGCTGACGACGGGCGGCCGCGCCACCGGCGAGTTCATTCCCTACCTGGAGTGAGCACGTGCAGCGCGGGGGCCCGTTCAGCACGGGGAGCCCGTTCAGTCTTGCGGGGGAGCGCCGACGGAGAGCTCGTAGATCTCCTGCGGGCCAAAGGCGAGCCCGCTGAAGGTTCCGTCGGTGTGCAGCAGCACCGCAGCGGGCGTGGCCGTCAGATCCAGCCGGCTCTTGGTGGCCCCGAACGGGTCCACCAACAGCCGCGCATATGCAACCTCCACCTTGTCCAATGCGGCTGCCGAGCCCACCAGTGCCAAATCGTGCCGATGCATCCAGGCCACATCCTGCGAAAAGTACGCCACCGCATCCGCACAAAACTGGCAGTCGTGGGACACAAAGACCAGCAGCAGGGGCCGCCGCTGGGCCAAGCGGGAGGCATCCACCAGGCCACCGTCCGGCTCGTGGGCCACGAGGGGCATGGGAGGGGCAGGCTGCCCCTCCAGGTCCGCCCCCAAGTACGTCCCGTCTTCCGTGTAAACACCGGGGCGGGCCTGTTCCTCGCCGGTCTGCGCGGAACGCGGTGAACGCTGGACGGCGCGGATGATGCCGGGTGCGCACACGGCGCCGATGCACACCGCTGCCGCCAATAACCACCAGCCCTGCCCCGCCGCCACAGCGGCCGCGGGCGAGACGCCCCACCACGCCGCCACCGAGCAGAAGACGGCACTGACCAGCACACCAGCCGCCCGGACCAGATCGGCGACGGGGATCAGCGCGACGAGTTGACCTCCGCGGGCGTCACCGTCACCGGCTGGCTGACCCCGGCTGAGGTGGAGACGGTGCTGCGTGGGTGCTCGGTGTACCTGCACTCCGCCTCCTACGAGGGCTTCCCGCTGAGCGTCCTGGACGCCGCCGGGGCTGGCCTGCCCATTGTGGTCCGGGACCTGGCCTGCTTTGAGGGTTCGCCGCTGCTTCCCGGCGTCAGCGATCCCGAGCACGCCGCGCAGCAGGTGCGGGAGCTACTCACCAAGGTGCCGGCGCTCAGCGACTCGCTCGCGGCCAGCGCGCAGCTCGCCGCCGCCAGCACCAACGAGGCCCAGACGCACGCCCTGTGGCGCGCCTACTCGGCCGTGATGGAGACGGCAGGGGCCCGACGCCGCTAGGTCGCCGCGGGCGGGCACCGCACCGGGGTTCACCGCGCCGAGGCGGGCCGTTAGGTCGCCGCGGGCGGACACCCCGCCGGGGTTCACCGCGCCGGGGCAGGCCGCTAGTTCGCCGCGGGGCGGGCGCGCTCCGCATTCGAGGGTGCCCCGCCGGGGCGCCCCACCGGGGCACCCCACCCGGCCAGGCGGCGTCGGGCCTTCGGTGAAACGCTCCCGCCTACACCCGCGTTCGCGAGAGCAGGTAGATGAAATACGGCGCGCCGATCAGCGCGACCAGCAAGCCCACCGGGAGCTGCGCAGGGGCCAGCACCGTGCGACCGATCGCGTCCGCGATCACCACCAACACCGACCCAAGCAGCATGGACACCGCGAGCACGCTGCGGTGCTTCACGCCGACCATGGCCCGGGCGGCGTGCGGGGCCACCAGGCCAACAAAACCCACCGTCCCGATGGCGAGCACCGCGAGTGAGGCCAGGACCGCGGAGGCCACCAACACCAGCAGGCGCGTGCGCTCCAGGCGCAGCCCCAGCAGGCGCGGCGTGTCCTCTCCCACCGCGAGCAGGTCCATGTCCCGGCTCAGCGCCACGGCGAGCGCCACCACGACCGCAAGGCCCAGCGCCACCGGGGCCACGTCCGCCCACACCCGCTCGTAGGTGGTGCCAGAGAGCCAGGTGAAGATCTTGGGCGTATTAAACGGGTCCGTGCGCAGCAGGATGAAGGTGGTGACGGACACCGTCAGGTAGCCCACGCCAATGCCGACCAGCACCAGGCGGCCCGGGTCAATTCCGCCGCGCCAGGCCAGCGCGTACACCAGCGCGAACGCCAGGAGCCCTCCGGCCACCGCGGCGGGAAGCATGAGCGTGGCGGCGGCGGTCCCGCCGACGCTGAGCGCCAGCACGGCGCCCAGGCCGGCGCCCCCGCTCACGCCGAGCAAGCCCGGCTCCGCCAACGGGTTTCTCGCCGTGGACTGCACCAACAGACCCACCAGGCCCAGCGCGGCGCCCGCGAGCAGGGCCGCGGCAACGCGCGGGGCACGCTCGTCCAATGCCAGGGAGATGATGCGGGGCGCCTCCCCCTGCGCCCACAAAAACAGGTCCCCCAGCAGCAGCTTGCGCTGCCCCAGAAGCAGGGATCCCACCACGGATCCGGCGAGCGCGACGGCGGCGACGCCGGTGACGATCAGCACTCGGGCCCGTCCGCGCGGCACCACCCCGGCCGCCGCCCCGGACTCCCCCACCCCGCCAGCCGAACCCTGCCCGGAGCGCGAGCGCGCGGCGAGGATGATCAACACCACCGCGCCCAGGATGGAGGTCACCACGCCCGTCGGCACGGTGAGCGCCCTGTCCGCACCAAGGATGGCGCGCACCGCCACATCACTGAGCACCACCACCAGCGCACCCATGAGGGCCGCAGCGGGGATCAGCCACACGTGGTGGCGCAGGGCGGGCACACCGCGGGCCAGCAGCCGCGCGGCGGCCGGGGCACACAGGCCAACAAAACCGATGGGCCCAGCCAGCGTCACGGCCACCGCGGTCATGATCACCGCGAGCACCACAGCGCCAACCCGCGTGGAACGCACCGGCACTCCGACAACCCTCGCAGCGTCGTCGCCCACTGACACCACGTCAAGGCGACGCGAGAGCGCCACGGCCAACACCAGGCAGAGCAACAGCACGGGAAGGCCCCGGGCAGAGGCGTCGATATTGAGCTGATTCAGCGAGCCATTCCCCCAGGCAAAAAGCCCCGTGGTCTCCTCCGTGAAGAGGATCAGCAGCGCGGAGCTGCCGGACTGCAACGCCATCGCCACAGCAGAGCCCGCCAAGACCAGCCTGGCCGTGGCGGTGGAGGCGCCGCCCGCCAGGGCCAGCACCAGGGCCGCCGCGGCCAGGCCACCGACCGCCGCCACGCTGCCGGATGCCCACCACGGAATGCTCAGCCCAAAGGCAGAGACCGCGGTGACGGCAAAGGCGGACCCCGCCGTGACCGCGAGGGTGTCCGGGGAGGCCAACGGGTTGCGCGCCACGGACTGCAGCAGCAGCCCCGCGACGCCGAGCGCCCCGCCCACCACCAGGCCGGACAGGAGCCGCGGCACGCGCGAGCCCCAGAGAATCTCCACGACCCCGCCCCCGGTGCCGGGATGGGCCAAGGCGCCCACCAGCTCCCGGCCGGAGGTTCCCGATGAGCCCTGCGTCAGATGCACCACCGAGAACGCGGCCAGGGCGAGGGCTAGCGCCAGCAGGGTCCCGGCGCCGGCCAGGGCGCGCTGGGGGCGGGTTGTGGAGCGCATTAGGAGGTGAAGGCCGCCACGAAGGCGTCAATCATTTCCTGCGAGGAACGCGGGCCGCCGAAGGTCCAGATGCCCTCCGGGAAACCCTTTTCCCTGTTCTCCTTGACCGCGGTGAGCCCGGACCAGATCGCGGTCTTGCGCAGCGCGGGCATGATGTCCGTGTCCGCGTCCGCCGTGCTGGTGTAAAGCAGGTGGGCGTTCTGGACGGTCGTCAGGCCCTCCACATCGGTCTGGCCCAGCCCGTAGGCCGCATCCACCTCGCCCTTCCAGGCGTTCTTCAGGCCAAGGGACTCGCCCACCTCTGCCAGGAGCGCGCCCTGACCAAAGGGGCGGACCGTGACGTTAGACCCCTCCAGCCAGCCGTCAAAGTACACAAACTCCGACCCGGCCTTGCCCGCGTCCTTGATCTTCTGCGCGCCCTGCTGCAGCGAGGCGTTGAACTCCGCCTCCACGGCATCCGCACGCTCTGCCCGGCCCGTCGCCTCCGCAATCAGGCCAAAGGTGTGGAGCATGTTCTTGATGGGGTCCGTGGCATCCGCACCCGTGGTCGCCAGCACCTTGAGCCCCTTGGCCTCCAGCTGCTTCACGAGCTTGTCATCCGCGGAGGTGGCCTCCACGATCACCAGGTCCGGCTCCGCACCGACCAGCGCGTCAATGCTTGGCTCGCCGCGAGTGCCCAGGTCCACGACGCCGTCCGGCAGCTTCTCCGCGGAGACCCAGGTGCTGTAGCCCTTCACATCCGGGACCGCGACCGGGCTCTGGCACAGGGTGAGCAGGTCCTCCGTCTGCTGCCACTCCAGCACGGCGACGCGCTTGGCCGGGGCGTCCAACTTCACCGTGCGGCCCAGGACGTCCGTCACGGCGACGGGGCCGGTGGTGGGCTTCACGGCGTCGCAGCCGGAGCTGGTGGGGGCAGCTGCGGCGGGAGCGGAGGACTGCGAGACGTCGGTGGTGCCGCAGGCGGACAGCGCTAGGAGCAGCGCCGCGGCGGCGGTCACGGAGGCGAGCTTCTTCATGGGGGGTTCCTTTGGTCTTCTCACATGGGGGTCGGGGAAAGAGGGGGGACGGGGACGGGGTCTGGGACGGGGTCGGGGTCGGGAGGGCGCGCGTCGGGGCTGCCGTGAGGGCCGCCCTCGGGGCCCGCGCTGTTAGGCGCTGCGCACGCGGCGGCCGGAGGCGCTGATGCGCGGTCGGCCAGATTCCGGGTCGGTCTCCACCCGAATGGGGAGGCCGTAAACCTGACTCAGGTGCTCCGAGGTGAGCACCTCCGAGGCGGCCCCGGAGGCATGGACCCGCCCGTCCTGCAGCAGAATCACCGCATCCGCCACGGCCGCGGCATGGTCCAGGTCATGCAGGACCACCCCCACCGCCACCGCGTGGTCCTCTGCCAGTTCGCGAATCAGGTCAAGCGTCTCCACCTGATAACGCAGGTCAAGGTGATTGGTGGGTTCGTCCAACAGCACGACGGCGGTGTCTTGCGCCAGGCACGACGCCAGCCAGGCGCGCTGCAGCTCCCCGCCGGAGAGACGATCCACCGGCCGGTCCGCCAGGTCCGTGAGTCCGGTCAGCGCCAGCGCGCGATCCATCGCGGCTTGGTCCGCCTGGGATAGCCCGGCAAAGCGCCGGCGGTGCGGGTGGCGACCAAAGGCCACCACGTCCTGCACGCTCAGCCCGCCGGGGTGAGGGCGCGATTGCGCCAGCAGGGTCACGCGGCGCGCAAAGTCCTTGGCGCCCAGGCCGTCCACCGGCACGGGCATCGGCATCGGCATCGGCATCGGCCCGAACTTGGGCATGGGCATGGTGCCTTCCGGTGGTGGGGCCGCGGACGGGAGCGGCTCGGGCTCGTGGTCCGGCTCGTGGTCCGGCTCGTGGTCCGGCTCCTGCTCCTGCTCCTGGAGGACCAAGGTGCCGCCACTGCGGTGCTGGAGTCGCACCAGGGATCGCAGCAGCGTGGACTTCCCGCTGCCGTTGGGGCCCACCAACGCCGTCACCTGCCCGGGGAGGATGTCCACGTCCACGTGGTGCACAACATTGCGGGAGGCGTAGCCGACGCTGAGGTCTGCGGCGCGCAGGGCAGTCTGATTCACGAGAGTCAATCCTAAGCCATTTAGGCATGTCGAATGTACGCTAACTGCATCGGGCCATGCCCGAAGGGCCGAACGACCCCCAGCACCCCACAGCGCGGGTTCGCGCCAGCGCGGGTCGCAGCAGCGTGGGTTCGCGCCCCGCAGCCTGGGGGCGCGCCCCGCGGCGGCGCGGCCAACCCGGCCACACGCCGTCGGGCAGTGGGTCAAAAGATGTGTGGCGCGTCACGCGCATTTCGTATACGATTTATGACATGACCACCACGACGAGCAAGTCGCAGCGCGCCTACGACGCCATCCGGAGCCACATCCTGGACGGCACGTACACGCCCGGCTATCGACTGGTCCTCGGCACGCTCGCCGACGAGCTGGAGTGCTCCGTGGTACCGGTCCGCGAGGCCATTCGCCGCCTGGAGGCGGAGGGCCTGGTGCACTTTGAGCGCAACGTGGGCGCGACCGTGTCCGCGGTGGACGCCACGCTGTATATGAACACCATGCAGACCCTCGCGGTGCTAGAGGGCACGGCCACCGCGCTGGCGGCGCCGCTGATCTCCGCGGAATCACTTGCAAAGGCCCACCGGATCAACGAGCAGATGCGCAGCCTGCTGAATCACCTGGAGCCCACCGTCTTTACCGGGCTCAACAATGACTTTCATGCGGCGCTGTATGAGGCCTGCCCCAACACGCATCTTCTGGACCTGGTTCACCGCGGCTGGGCCCGCATGAATGCGATTCGCGCCTCCACGTTTAACACCATCCCTGCCCGCGCAGCCCAATCGGTGGAGGAGCACGACGCGCTGCTCGCCGCCATCGACGCCGCGCGCCCCGCCCCGGAAATCGAGGCCACGGCCCGGGCCCACCGCATGCGAACCCTCAACGCGTACCTCGCCGCGGTCGGCGCACCGCCGTCCACCCTCTAAACACTTCTCGTCCCACCAGACCACCGCATCCCGGGCCACCCTCCGGGAGCACTCTCAAGAAGAAGGCAGCGAACATGAGCCAGAACTTCCTCCCGCAGGACCTGCCCAGCCACCTGCAGCACTACATCGGTGGGCAGTTCGTGGATTCCATCGACGGCGAGACCTTTGACGTTCTGAATCCGGTCACCAACGAGGCCTACATTCAGGCCTCCTCCGGCAAGGTCGCGGACGTGGACGCCGCCGTGGCCGCCGCCAAGGACGCCTTCGAGAACGGCCCGTGGCCGGGCATGCTGCCCCGCGAGCGCTCCCGCGTGCTGCACAAGATCGCCGACCTGATCGAGTCCCGCGAGGACCAGCTGGCGCAGATGGAGTGCTTCGACACCGGCCTGCCCATCAAGCAGGCCCTTGGCCAGGCCCGCCGCGCCGCGGAGAACTTCCGCTTCTTCGCCGACCTGATCGTGGCCCAACATGATGACGCCTACAAGGTCCCGGGCCGCCAGGTGAACTACGTCAACCGCAAGCCCAAGGGCGTGGCCGGCCTGATCACCCCCTGGAACACCCCCTTCATGTTGGAGTCTTGGAAGCTGGCCCCGGCCATCGCCACCGGCAACACCGTGGTGCTCAAGCCCGCCGAGTTCACCCCGCTCTCCGCCTCCCTCTGGCCCGGCATCTTCGAGGAGGCCGGGCTGCCCGCCGGCGTCTTCAACATGGTGCACGGCTACGGCGAGGAAGGCTTTGCCGGGGACTCCCTGGTCAAGCACCCGGACGTTCCCCTGATCTCCTTCACCGGCGAGTCCGGCACCGGCAAGCTCATCTTCGCCAACGCCGCCCCGTACCTGAAGGGCCTCTCCATGGAGCTGGGCGGCAAGTCCCCGGCCGTCGTCTTCGCTGACGCGGACCTGGACACCGCCATCGACGCCACCATCTTTGGCGTGTTCTCCCTGAACGGCGAGCGCTGCACCGCGGGCTCCCGCATCCTGGTTCAGCGCGACATCTACGACGAGTTCGTGGAGCGCTACGCTGCCCAGGCGGACCGCGTGAAGGTGGGCCTGCCGCATGATCCCACCACCGAGGTGGGCGCCATTGTGCACCCCGAGCACTTCGACAAGGTCATGTCCTACGTGGAACTCGGCAAGACCGAGGCCCGCCTGGTGGCCGGCGGCGGCCGCCCGGAGGAGTTCCCCGAGGGCAACTTTGTGCGCCCCACCGTCTTTGCCGACGTGGCCCCGGACGCACGCATCTTCCAGGAAGAGATCTTTGGCCCGGTCGTGGCCATCACCCCGTTCGACACGGACGCGGAAGCACTGGAGCTGGCCAACAACACCAAGTACGGGCTGGCCGCCTACATCTGGACCAACGACCTCAAGCGCGCGCACAACTTTGCGCAGGATGTTGAGGCCGGCATGGTGTGGCTCAACTCCAACAACGTGCGTGATCTGCGCACCCCGTTCGGCGGCGTGAAGGCCTCTGGCCTTGGCCACGAGGGCGGCTACCGCTCCATCGACTTCTACACCGACCAGCAGGCCGTTCACATCAACCTGGGCGAGGTCCACAACCCCGTCTTTGGCAAGCAGGCCTAAGCATTGCCCGCGGGGCCCTTCGTTCAAGGACCCAGCAACGTCAGATGCCCGACGCCGCGTGCGCACCGCACGCACGCGGCGTCGAGCACCGCACACCCCACCGCTTGAGACCGAGCCGCCCACGCGCGCTCGAGACAAACGCTGCGAGCAGCGTTTGTGACCGGCCCAGAGTTTTTGACAAAGGAGTCACCATGCCAGAGATCGCCAACCAGATCCCCACGCCGTCCATCGCCCCGCCGGACATCCTGCGCTGCGCCTACGCCGAGCTGGTCGTCACCGACCTGGCGGCCTCGCGCACGTTTTACGTTGACGTGCTTGGCCTGCACGTCACCGAGGAGGACGAGAATCAGATTTACCTGCGCTCCTTTGAAGAATTCATTCACCACAATCTGGTGCTGACCAAGGGCCCCGTGGCCGCGCTCAAGGCCATGGCCTTCCGCGTGCGCACCCCGGAGGACGTGGACGTCGCCGAGGCGTACTACCAGGAGCTTGGCTGCCGCACCGAGCGCCAATCCGGCGGCTTTGTGAAGGGCATCGGGGACGCGGTGCGCGTGGAGGATCCGCTGGGCTTCCCCTACGAGTTCTTCTTTGAGACGGAGCACGTGGAGCGCCTGCACATGCGCTACGACCTGTACTCCGCCGGCGAACTGGTGCGCCTGGACCACTTCAACCAGGTGACGCCCAACGTGCCGCGCGGGCGCAAATACCTGGAGGACCTTGGCTTCCGCGTCACCGAGGACATCAAGGATGAGGAAGGCACCACCTACGCCGCGTGGATGCACCGCAAGGGCACCGTCCACGACACCGCGCTGACCGGCGGCAACGGGCCGCGCCTGCACCACGTGGCCTTCTCCACCCACGAGAAGCACAACATCATCCAGATCTGCGACAAGATGGGCGCGCTGCGCATCTCCGACCGCATTGAGCGTGGCCCCGGCCGCCACGGCGTCTCCAACGCGTTCTACCTCTACATCCTGGATCCGGACGGCCACCGCATCGAGATTTACACGCAGGACTACTACACCGGAGACCCGGACAACCCCGTCATCACGTGGGACGTGCACGACAACCAGCGCCGCGACTGGTGGGGCAACCCCGTGGTCCCGTCCTGGTACTCCGAGGCCTCCCTGGTGCTGGACCTGGACGGGAACGTGCAAGAGGTGATTGAGCGCACGGACAGCTCCGAGCTGGACGTGACGATCGGCGCGGACGGCTTCTCCTTCACCCGCGCCGGCGACGAGGACGGCACCTACCGCGGCCAGGCGTCCAAGGGGTTCAAGTTGGGGAACCAGGTGTGATGTAGGGCAGGTTGTGCGGCGGCGTTCGGTTCCTTGGTGGGCCGGGCGCCGCTGGCGTTGTGCGCCGGGGGCTGGTTGCGGTGGGGTGTGGCGCGTGGCGCGTGGCGCGTGGCGCGTGGCGCGTGGCGCGTGGCGCGTGGCGCGTGGCGCGTGGCGCGTGGCGCGTGAGGTGGCGAGGTTTGCAGTGCCCCGGCGCACTTTGCCGTGTACGCCACCACGGCAAAGTGCGCACAGACACGGCAAACCTCAGATAGCCGGGCGGCGGCAGGACACGGGCGCCCAAGGTGCCCGACGACGCGACCCCCACCTCCCAGCGCGCCGCGCCCCATCGCCGTCGAACACTGACCGCGACCTCCAGAGCAGTAAGCGCGTCCTCCAGAGCACCAAACGCAGGCCAGACCACATCCCCGCCTCCCACCAAACTCGGTCTGCCGTGCCCCGGCGCACTTTGCCGTGTACGCCACCACGGCAAAGTGCGCACAGACACGGCAAACCCCAACGCGGCCCCGTCCCTCACAACCGGCCAATCAGGCGCAGCCATCCACAATCGGTCCGTTTGGCCCCCACGACCAGCGACCGTCGGGTCAACTGAACCCATGCACACGTCGCTCCAACTCATGCTCCCCACCGATCACTCCCCGCGGCTGGCCCGCCAATTCGCGGCCGGGCACCTCATCCGCATCGCGCCCGGGCAGTACGTGGACGCTCAGCACTGGACGGCCGCCCCGCGCCATGTGCGGGCGGATGTCCTGGCAAGAGCTTGGGCCCTGCGCACCAAAGAGCCGCTGTGTTGCGAGACCGCGCTGCTGCTGCACGGGGTTCCCCTGTTTGGAACGGCGGATCGGCTCACCGCGCTTTCACGCAGTGGCAACCAGGGACGCCAAGGGATGGTTCCCATCTCCGCTTCGGCGCAGATCCCGGTGGGGTGGGTACCGGAGTTGATCCGCCACCGTCACAGCGCGCCGACCGTTGCGACACAGGACGGCCACGTCACCGTGCATCCTGCCTACGCGGCGGCGCAGATCTTGGCTCACGGCAGCCTGCCGGAGGCCATCACGGTCGCTGACGCGGCGGCCAAAGCCGAGTCGGCGCCCACGCATGTTGGGCACGCCGATGAGAATGAATGGTTGCGCCGGGACATGGTACGTGGCGCCATCGCAGAACTCAGTTACGGTGCTTGGCGGCGCCGGGCCACCGCGCGTTTGGCGGCGGGGTCTGCGCTGGCGGAGTCGGTCGCGGAGTCCGGGTCCCGTGCGGTGATGTTGGGTGCGGGCCTGGAAGCGCCAGTCTTGCAACACTCCGTGCACGACCACCACGGATTCGTGGCGCGGGTGGACTTCTGGTGGCCCAGGCTGGAGCTGGTTGGCGAGGTGGACGGCATGCTGAAATACGCAGGAAAGCAGGCCGGCGCCCGCCTGGACACGCGCGACGCTGTGCGCGCAGAGAAGCACCGAGAGAACCGGATCCTGGCTACCGGAGTGCAGTTGCGCCGCTGGGGATGGAACAGCATCACGGCCCCCGAACAGCTGATTCGCACGCTGACGGGCGCCGGTGTCCCGTCGTCACCCGGGGATCGGCTGCTTTAGCCGTCGGCTCAGGGATGGCTCACACCTTGCCCGACGCCGCTCGGTACAGCACGCGGGCGGGTTGGCGTCGGCGGGGGCGGTTGGCGCGGGAGGGGCGGATGGGCCTGCATTTGGCCTCCGACCTCAAATGTCCTACATTTGGGGAATGCCTCAGCAGTCCCCCGGTTCCGAGCCCGTGCCACAGGTCTCTCCCGATCGCCAGGCCGCCCGGACGCCCGCGCACATGGACCCCTCCACGGAGGCTTCCGGCGCGGCAACGCCCCGACCGGCGACCCAACCGGCCACCCCTCCCACCCCCGCCACTTCCCCGGCCACTTCCCCCGTCACTTCCCCGGGCAAGCTCACCCGCGGCCAGAGCATCGTGCAGCTGCTGCGCCAGCGCCTGCAGGATGGCACCTGGCCGGTGGGCACCAGGCTCCCGGGGGAACACGAGCTGGCTGCGGAATTGGGGGTTGGCCGCAATACGCTGCGCGAGGCCCTGCGCAGCCTGGTCAGCGCCGGATTTCTGAAAGCCCGCCGCGGGGATGGCACCTACGTCATCGCCACGGATGACCTGGAGGTGGCGCTCAGCCGCCGCGTCACCCCGGAGGAACGCCTCCACGCGCTTGAGGTGCGCACCGCTCTGGAGATCGAGTCGGCCAGACTGGCAGCCACCCGCGCCACCCCAGAGGAGCTTGACCGGCTGCGGGAGCTGACCGAGGAACGCCGCGCTGCCTCACACGGCTCCAGCGACGTGGCCTTCCTGCGGCTGGACCTGGCCTGGCACGACGCGGTGGCCCAAGCCGCGCGCAACCCGATCCTCCAGGAGATCTACCTGGGACTTGACCGCGTGACCTCCTATTTTTCCCACACTGGCGAGGCCGAGGTCCACGCCGCAGCCCTCTCCCCCAGCCTCAATGAGACCGGCGGGCCCCACGTCCACGGCCGCATCGCCCGGCTAGACCAGGCGCATGATCAGCTCCTCGCCGCGCTCTGTGATCGCGATGCCGACGCCGCCGTCGCGGCCGCACGCCGCATCTTTGACGCCTCCGAACAGCTCCGAACCCTCCCAGGAGACCCCGCATGAGCCCCGCCACTCCGGAAACCCCGGCCAACCCCACAACCCCGGCCACCCCCACAAGCCCGGCGTCCCCCGCAAACCCGGCGTCCCCCACGACCCCGGGGGAACGGGCTCTGCGCCCGGCCCTGCTCCTGGTCGGCATCTTGTTGTTGGCGGCCAACATGCGCGCCGCGCTCACGGTGGTGAGCCCGCTCATGGGCCAGATCAGCGACGAATTGTCGCTGCCTTCCTTCGCCACGTCGGCCCTGATCTCGCTCCCGTTGCTGTGCTTCGCCGTGGTCTCCCCGCTGGCCCCCAAGCTTGCCGCGCGCATCGGGATTGAGCGGACCCTTGGCCTGGCGCTCGGCGCGCTGGCGCTTGGCATTGTGTTGCGTTCGGCCCCGTGGACCCCGGGTCTCTGGGCGGGGACCGTGGTGGTGGGTTCCTCCATCGCGCTCATCAACGTCCTCCTCCCTGCGATGCTCAAACGGGATTTCCCCTCCAAGATTGGACCGCTGACTGGCGCCTACAACGGTGTGCAGTCAGGGTTCGCCGCCCTGGCCGCCGGCTTTGCGGTCCCCCTCGCCTCCGCCCCGGGCTTCGACTGGCGCCTGGCCATTGGCTGCACGGCGGGCATTGCACTGGTGGCGCTGGCCGTGTTCCTGCCTCAGCTACGCTCCAGCGCGCAGCACCGTCCCACGCCCGCTCTCCTGGATCCCGAGCAGGCGCTTGAACGGGAGGCCGGGCGCCCCAAGCCCATGTGGCGTTCGGCGACGGCGTGGCAGGTCACCATTTTCATGGGCCTGCAGTCCAGCCTCTTCTACTCGGTCCTGACGTGGTGGCCGGCCGTGGAGCATGATGGCGGCACCAGTCCTGTGGTCGCGGGCGCGCACATGGCCCTGATTCAGGCCGCCGGCATCGTGGGGAGCCTCAGCACGGGCGCCGTGCTGCGCCGCACCAATCCGCGCATCATGACCATGGTCCCGGTGCTCGTCACCGCAACGGGCATCCTGGGCCAGCTGGCCGCCCCCGACCTGGCCACGCTCTGGGCCATCCTTCTTGGTCTGGGTACGGGCGGCACCATCGTGACCGCGCTGGCCCTCTTCGGCGCCCGCACCCGCGACCACCACCGTGCCGCGACGCTGAGCGGCATGGCGCAGTCCCTGGGTTATCTCCTGGCCGCGTGCATTCCCCCGCTGCTCGGTGCCGTGCATGACCTCACGGGCGGCTGGACCGCCCCGCTCATCACCCTGGCCTGCGTCGCCGTCGCGGCGGCCGTGGTGGGTTCCCTGGCCGCGCGCGATCGCACCATCGACTAAGAGTTTCCGGCGACACGCGGCGGACGGGCCCGGCCACGACAGGCCCGGCAAGGACGGGCCGCCGCGATGAGGCTCCGGCGCCCCGACTAGAGTGAGCACTAGGAAGTGAGAGCAGCAGCAAGGAAAGGCACGCCATGACGCAGATCCCGAGCCCTACCCCCGGCACCGCGGCGGAGATGTACGAGGCGTCCATGGAGGGCCCCGAACACGAGAACGTGGCGGCCCGCGCGGGTCGTTTTGTGGCTGGCCTTGCCACGGCTGCCTTCGGCGACGACGGCTCTGCCTTCAGCGGCGTGCGCGTGGTGGTGCGCCGCAAGGACGACGGCTCCGAGCTGATGACGCTGGACGGCGGCAACTACGAGGGCGATCAGGCCATGCTGGACGCGGTGCGCGCGGACCTGGCGGAGCTCAGCCCCGAGGCCTTTGTGCAGCAGTGGTCCGTCGCGGAGGATTCCCAGGACTAGGGCGCCACCCGATCGGCGACACACAACGAGCGAGGCTCCCTCCATCTGGAGGGAGCCTCGCTCGTTGTTCAGTGGTCGCGACGCGGTGGGCCGCCCGCCGGGACGGGCCGTCAACGGCGTCAATGCCCGACGACGCGGGCTACTTTAGGCGCGCGGCGCGGGCTACTTTAGGCGCGCGGCGCGGCGCCGGGGGCCTCGGGGTCGGTGCCCTCAGCAACGGGGCGCCCGGCCTCTTTGGCCTCGAGGGCGCGCAGTTCGTCATCGCTCAGCTCGGAGGAGCGGTTCACGCCGGAGCCGCGGCCCATGTCGCCGGAATTCTCCTTGGCCACCATCATCAGCAGCGAGATCACCAGGAGGCCGACCACGAAGGCGATCAGGAAGGCGATGCCGCCAAACTGCACGTTCAGGCCGTTCTTGGTGCCGCCGGAGGAGGCCACCGTGGCAACCACGCCGGCCACCACGCCCATGGCGAGGGAGATGATCAGGGCAGGGCGGATGCTCTGCTTCCAGTCGCGCCGTGCGGCGCCTGGCTTAGCCACGAAGGGCCTCCTTGGTAGTGCGGGGGAACATCTAGTCTAGGGCGCGCGGCTGGAACCGGATCACAGGGTGGGCACTCCGGAGTGTGAGTTAAGACCCAGCCTCGGTGGGCTTGGCCGCAGCTGCATCCGCCTTGCGCGAATCCGAGCGGTAGCTCAGGCCGGCAATCAGCAGGTGCACGCCCAGGAGCACCACGATCATGGCGCAGGTTCCGAAGATCCCGTGCGCATCAATCTTCTCCCCCATGCCGATGGCCACGAGCACCAAGACGACGCCGCCGAGCGCGCTGATGCCGCCGGTGAGGGAGAAGTCGCGGGCCGGGCGGCCAAGCGAGCGTTCCTTGACCCCGGCGACCAACTCACTTCCGCCGCCCAGGATCAGGCCAAAGGCTCCGATGAAGGCGGCGGCCGCCGGTTCGCGAACAAAGAGGGCCATCACGCCGGCCACGAGCCAGGCCAGCGCGGCGGCCGTGATTCCGGTGCGCAACGTCTGCGGCAGGCCGGTCAGGCGTGTCACTGGCCACATGATCAGCGCCCACAGCAGGAAGAGCAATCCCAGGGCCACCGCCAGCACCACGGCCGGGGTGTGGCTCACCCAGAAGATCCCCAAGAGGGAGAACAAAATGGCGACGGTGCCTCGATAGATCGTCGGCTTCCAGAGGACGCGCGCAAGATCGATGGAGGTCACAGAGGTGGAAGACACGAGCCCCAGTCTATCGGTGCCCCGCCAGGCCCTAGACGCCCCAGCTTCAACCAGTTTTAATACACCGTTTGCGCATGTGACTCTGCGGGGTATTCTTAGCATTGGGGGATTTGTCATTGACTTGGGGGAAGACGCATGGCTATATCTATGGCCGAAAGACTCACGATTGAGCTTCGACATCGGATCATCACAGGGGACCTGGTGCCCGGGACCGTGGTGATTGAACCCGCTTTGGCGGACGAATTTAAGGTGTCCAAGACGCCGGTCCGGGAGGCATTGCAGCGCCTGAGCCACGAACACCTGGTGCAGGTGTTGCCCAAGCGCGGCTACTTGGTGATCCCCATGACCCAGGCAGATCTGCACGAGGTCCTCGAGGTGCGCCTGGCACTGGAGCCCATCGCCGCCGCCCACCTGGCGCAACAGGTCCGCTCGGACGAGCCGGGCAGCCTGGAAGCGCTGGCTGCCCTGCGCAAGTACCTTGATCACCAGCGCGCGGCCACCACGCGCCGCGGATCACTTCAGGCGTCCACCGCCTTCCACCGGGTCATCGCGGAGCGGTCGGGGAACTCGCGCCTCACGGCCCCGTTGGCTCGCGCTCTGGATGAGTCCACCAGGGCGCTCTACCTCCTCTCTGACGAGATCGACGTGAAACGCTTCATCCCAGAGGTTTCCGCACATGAGGACATGCTCGCGGCGATCGCCTCCGGGGACCCGGAGGCCGCACGCGAGGCGGCCAGCCGGCACCTGGCCCGGATCGCCGAGTTGCCCATCCCCGTCTCCTAACGCCGCCCTGATCGCGGCATGGGCGGCGCGGCTGGCACTGCCCGGATCGGGGCGGTCGGTGCCCGACGACGCCCTGGGCGCCTCAGTGCCCGGGTGCCCGAACGCTCCGGCGCCTGCACCGGAACCCGCTCCGACACCGGCACTCGGGTGCCCGTGCGTCACTTCACACCACCCGGACTTGGCAGATCTAAATAACACGTGTAAGTTACTTACACGTGACAGTTACTCAGATCTTGGACCCCAGAGCGATCCGCAGCCGCGAGGCTCTCCTCAACGCTGCGACCGTTCTTTTGCACCAGCACCACGCGGCAAGCATCACCGCTACCGACGTGGTCCGCGAAGCGCAGGTCTCCCGCCCCACGCTGTATCAGCACTTCGGCGACCTGACCTCGCTCTTCATCGCCGCCACGGAGGCCCGCCTGCGCACGCTCTTCACGGCCACCCTGCAGCCGGTGGATGACGACTACGAGGCGGGCCGCGCCAGCATCATTGAGCTCCTGGAGCAGCTGCGCGCAGAATCCGAGTTCTTCTTTCACGCCACCCGCGGCTCCAGCGGCTTCGCAGTGCTGCAGGCCCTTGCCCTGGTGCTCGCCGAACGCCTAGAGAGCCACTCCCCGGTCCGGGCCATCCTGGACTTGGAGGACACCCCTCCCCACCTCGCCGAGTTCCTAGCCCACGGCACCGTGGGCCTGGTGGCCCGGTGGTTGGACTCAGACTTCACTGGCGAGAATTCAGTTGAGGCCATGACCGCACAGATCGTGTCCCTTCTCGCCTTCCAACTCGACAGCGCTGTGCCGCAGGGCGCCCAAGGCGCCCCCACGCCGTCGAGCACCACAGCCGTAACAAACCCCAAGAAGGTGGCCTAAATGGCGCGCATCACTGACTGGCTGAAAAGCCATTTCAAACTGATGATCTCGCTCGTTGGCGTGGCCTGCATCCCGCTCGTCTACTGCGGCGCGCTGATCTTTGCCAACAGCGATCCCACCGGCCACCTGAACCAGGTGCCGGCGCTGGTCGTCAACCTGGACAGCGCCGCCAAGACGTCCACCGGCGAGAGCGTGGACCTTGGCCCCTCCATCGTGGAGGAGCTGGAGGACAGCGAGGACAACAACAACCTCAAGTGGCAGGAGTCCTCAGAGGAGGACGCCAACCGGGCGCTCGCCAAGGGCGACGCACTCGCGGTCCTGACCATCCCCGAGGGCTTCTCCGCCGCCGCCGCCTCCGCGGGAGACGACAACCCGCAGAAGGCGCACGCAGGCCAGTTGGAGGTGCGCACCAACGACGCGTCCAACTACCTGATGGGCACCATTGGGCGCACGGTGGGCAAGGAAGTCACGAGCTCGGTGCGCACCAAGGTCTCGGAGAACTACCTCAAGAACATCTACGTGGGTTTCACGGACATTCACTCCTCCATCTCTGATGCCTCCGACGGCGCAGCGAAGCTGGCTGACGGCACGGAAAAGGCGGACGGCGGCGCGGGCAAGCTCGTGGTTGGCCTGAACAAGCTCAAGGACGGCTCCGCGAAGGTGGACAGCGGCGCGGTCAAGCTCGCCTCCGGCGCCACCACCCTCTCCACCGGCGCCAACAAGCTCGCCAGCGGGCTGGGCCAGCTGGAGGACAAGACCAAGGACCTGCCCGCGCAGGCCAAGGCACTCAACGACGGCGCGCAGAAGATCGCGGCAGGCACCAAGACCCTGGATGATTCCGCGGGCAAGCTCAGCGACGGCGCCAAGACGCTGTACGACGGCACCAAGACCCTGGACAGCTCCGCCAAGCAGCTCAACGACGGCGCGCAGAAGGTGGCCGCAGGCAACCAGAAGCTGAACAAGACCGCACAGGGCATCTCCACCTCCGTCACGGAGATCAGCGACGCCGTCCAGGAGACCCTTGGCTCCCTCGGCACCCTGGTGGAGGACACCACGGGCATTTCCTCTGCCACCAAGGTGGACGTCTCCGGGCGCGCGGAGGCCGCCAACGACAACATGCAAAAGATCCTCGACAACCCGCAGGTCGCGGCCGCGGTCAAGGCGGCAGGCCTTGAGGAGCGCGCGGCCACGGTCAAGAAGGACCTCTCCGACGTCTCAGATGGGGCCGCCAAGACGGACGCCGCCATCAAGAAGGCGCAGAAGTCCGCCGGGATCGTGGGCAGCAAGGACGGGGTGAGCATCGACGAGCTGCAGGCCAAGGCCAAGAAGGTCAGCGGCGCAGCCAAGACGTTCTCCGACTCCACGCAGCAGCTCTCCGACGGCGCCACGCAGGTGGCCGCCGGTACCTCCAAGCTCTCCAAGTCCACGCCCACGCTCAAGAACGGCGCCAAGCAGCTCTCCGACGGCACCAACAAGCTGGCCAAGGCCACGCCCACGCTGAAGGACGGCTCCGCGCAGCTCGCGGCGGGAACCAAGAAGCTCAACGCCGCGGTTCCCACGCTCAGCAAGGCCATTGCCTCCGCCGCGGACGGTGGGAATGAACTGGCCAAGGGCGCCAAGAAGCTGGCCACGGGCGCCACCACGCTCTCCACTGGCACCGGTGACCTGGCCAAGGGCACCAGCGACGCTGACAAGGGCGCCGGGGACCTGAAGGATGGCCTGGTGGAGCTCAACGACGGCGCCACCAAGCTGGATGACGGCCTGGCGGACGGCGTCAAGGAGATCCCGGACTACACCAAGAAGGACCAGGAGCACCTCTCCACGGTCAACTCCGAGCCCGTCTCGATGGATGACGCCTCGGTGAACAAGATGGCCAACTACGGCACGGGCCTGAGCCCGTACTTCATCTCCTTGGCCCTCTGGATCGGCGGCATTGCGCTCTTCATGCTGATGGCACCGCTGCCGCGCAAGCTGCTTGATCGCCACCTTCCGGCCCCGATCACGGCGCTGCGCGCCTACCTTCCCTCCGCCATCATGGCGGTGGTGCAGGCGAGCATCGTCTCCGCGATTGTGCTCTTTGGGTTGCAGCTGGACGTCGCGAATCCGCTGGGGCTCTGGGGCCTTGCGGTCTTTGCCTCGCTGACCTTCGTGGCCGTGAACCAGGGCCTGGTCTCGCTGCTGGGCGCCCCGGGCCGCTTCCTCTCGCTCATCCTCGTGGTGTTGCAGATTGCCTCCGCCGGCGGCACCTACCCCTGGCAGACCATGCCAGAAATCTTCAAGGCCGTGCGCCCCTACCTGCCCATGACCTACACGGTGGAGGCCTTCCGCTCGCTGGTCGCCGGCGGCGATCCCATCGGCCTGAGCTCCGCCTACGGCGTGCTTGGCTGCTGGATGGTGGGTGGCCTGATCTTCCTGACCATCGCCGCGATCATCAGCCGCAAGTCCGAGGTTCTGCGCGACTGGGCCACGCTGGCCCCGGGTATGCCCGGCGGCGGGCGCGGGCTGGAGTCGGAGAACGCGGCCAGCGCCGACGCCGAGCCGGCTCAGCGCTCTGAGCGCGAGTTGGTCGGTGCGGGCGTGGGTGCCGGTGCGGGTGTGGGTACCAGTGCTGGTGCCGCCAGCACGGCCCAGATGCCCGACGCCGCAGGGTCCGGTCCGCGCCACGCGGCCGGTGGCGCTGCGGTTGCCTCCGCCACTGCGGCGCAGGCGTCCGCTGGGCATGCGGCCGGGGCGCACTCCGACCCTGCCGAGCAGGATGAGGATGCGCTGGACCAGGACGCACAGGACCAGGATGCAGCGGACGAAGGTGCACAGGACCGGGATGCAGCGGGCGAAGGTGCAGAGGACGAGGCCCGGGAGCCCGTGGGCGCCTGGACCGTGGCGGACTTTGGCGGGTCAGAGCCAGACGAGGCCGACGACGTCGATGAGGCAGACGAGGCGAGCACCGACCCGGCGCACGCCGAGGACGCGACTGAGCCACACGGCGTCGAGCAGGAGACCGCAGCGCAGGAGGCAACGGGGCAGGATGACGCGTCGGAGGACGATGACACCGTGGTGCGCACCGACTCCGAGCGGGACCCGCGCAACGGTTCCCCTGAGCACGGGGCCTGACGCGATCAGGGCCTGACGCGATCTGGGTCTGATCCGCAGACCCTTCGCCGCTCTCCGCTACGCCGGGGGGTGAGCGCGCCGCACCGGCGCGCTCACCTCCCGGCGAGCCTGTTTTTGGTGAGGTGCGTGGAGGTGGCCGTCCAGGGGTCCTCCGGCCAGGGGTGCTTGGGGTAGCGGCCGCGCATCTCCGAGCGGACCTGCTGGTAGGGCCCGGACCAGAAGCTGGCCAGGTCCTCGGTGACGGCCAGCGGCCGGCGCGCCGGTGAGAGCAGGTGGAAGAGGATGGGCGCGCGGCCGTCGGCCAGTCGGGGGGTGCTGGCCCAGCCAAAGCACTCCTGCAGCTTGACGGAGACCACGGGAGGGCCGTCGCTTCCCGGCTCCGGGTACTCGATGGCTGCCGTGTTTCCCGAGGGGACGCTCAGCCGTTGCGGCGCCAGCTCCTCCAGGCGCGCGGCGGCCGGCCAAGGCAGCAGTCGGCGCAGCGGGTCCAGCAGGTCAACCTTGTGCGCTGGCGTCCCGGCGGCCAGCCGCTCCAGCTCGGGGCCAAGCCAGTCATCCAGCCGGTCCAGCAGCGCGGCTTCGGAAACGTCCGGCCAGGGCTGGCCCAGCTCCCGGTGCAGGAACGCGAGCCGGCGCCGCAGCGCGCCGGCGTTCTCGCCGAAGTGCAGCAGGCCAAGCCCGTCCGCGCGCAGGGCCGCAGCGACCGCGACCCGCCCCGCTGCCGCGCTAGGTTTCACGGGCGTGGAGGAGAACTCGATGGCGCCCAGTCCCGAGACGTTGCGGGCACGCACCCGTCCGTCCTCGAAGCGGGCCACGATCCTCTGGCCCATCAGCGGCCCGGCGGCTCGCCGCGCCTCCTCCTCGGTGAGCGCGGCGGCGGAGCGGATCACCGCACCGGTCCCCGCGGCCACCCGCCCTGCGGCACGGGCCACGTCCGCGATGGCGATCCACTCCTGCCCGGAGAGACCGCTACCAGGCGGCAGGGCAGCGCGAGTGCCGGAGGCCAGCAGGTAGCTCTGATCCGCCACACGGCGTGCAATCCGCTCAGGCCAGGCCAGTGCCACCACCGCTCCGAGGGTGCCCGCGGTGGCCTGCCTGTCGGCTGCGCTGACGGGCACGGGGTCGCCGTCCGTGCTGGCGGGCACGGAGTCGCCATCCGTGCTGGCGGGCCCGGAACCGCCGTCCGTGCGGGTCGTCCCGGGAACCATGCCTCCGCGGGCATGTTCGCGCGCCAGGCGCTTCAACCGCTGGGTCTCGCGTCGCACAGCCTCCGCCCCGCGGGCGCGTCCCGAGCGCACATCCCGCAGCGCGGCCGCCAGATCCGCGCCGTCCGCGCGCACGTCGGAGGTGGCCAGGGCCACCGTCTCCGCGGCCGCCTGGGCGCCAACCCACGCCGCGCCGCTGAGCAGGGCACGCCCCCAGCGCGGCTCCACGGGGAGGGAGGCCAGGAGCTGACCGAAGCTGGTGATCCGGCCAGCGTCATCCACCGCGCGCAGGGAACGCAGCGTTGCCTCGGCCTCTCGCAGGGAGGCGGCCGGCGGCGCGTCCGGCAACCGCAGGCCCTCCCCGCGGGGGGTGCCCCAAGCGGCCAGCGTCAGCGCGGCCTGGGTCAGGTCCGCGGCCAGCAGCTCCGGCGTAATGTGCTCCGGGGCGGCGGCGAAGGTTCGCTCGTCGTAACAGCGCACCACGGTTCCGGGGCCCAGTCGCGCCGCGCGCCCGGCCCGCTGTTGCGCCGCGGCGCGGGAGGCGGAGACCGTCACCAACCCTTGCATTCCCCTGGCGGCATCCTTTCGCGGCTCCCGTGACAACCCGGCGTCGATCACCAGGCGCACGCCCGGAACCGTCAGCGAGGACTCCGCCAGCGCGGTGGACACGATGATGCGCGCGGGCTCTCCCGCTTGGCGCCCTGAGACGGCACGGTCCTGTTCCTGCGCGGGAATCTGCCCGTGCAGGGGAAGGATCTCGGTGCCCGGCGCCAGGGAGCGCAGCTCCGAGACCACGGCGTTCACCTCACGCGCGCCGGGAAGAAAAACCAGTGCGTCGGTGCTGGGGTTCGCCGCGACCGCTCGCCCGTGGTGCAGGGCCGCTGTCGCCGCGACATGATGCAGAAACTCGCGCCGGACGCCCCTGTCGTCCTGCCTGGGGCCTGATCCAGGGGCCCAGATCACCTGCAGCGGGTGCAACGCGGAGGGGCTATCCACCAGCGGCGCGGGGCGCGCGTCGGAGCCGCTGCCGGTTCCAAGCAACGCGGCAAAGCGCGGGGCGTCCAGGGTGGCGGACATCGCGACAAGGCTCAGGTCCTCTCGCAGTTCGCGGACCTCCATGAGCAGCCCGATCAACAGGTCGGTATCCAGCTGGCGTTCGTGGACCTCATCCACAACCACCGCGCCCACCCCCGTCAGCTCCGGATCGGCGAGCAGGCGGCGCAACAACAGACCCGGGGTCAGGAACTCCACCTGGGTCTGCGGGCCGGCGTGGTGCTCGCCGCGCACCGAATACCCCACCCGCTCCCCCAGACGCGAGCCGTCCAGCTGCGCCAGGCGGCGGGCCGCGCTACGCACCGCCACCCGGCGCGGCTGCGTGACGAGGGTGCGCAGGCCCGGCGCCTGCTGGTTGGCCAGCAGCGGCGGGACCAGGGTGGTCTTGCCGGTTCCGGGAGGCGCCTGCACCACAACGGCCGGCGCGCCCTCCGGTGCGGCGGGCGAGGTTCCGGGCGAGGTTCCGGGCGAGGTTCCGGGCGCGGCTCCGGGCGCAGTTCCGTGCGAGGTTCCGGACGCAACAACGGGTGGCGCACCGAGCGCCGCACGGAGCGCGGGCAACGCCTCGGCAAAGACGAGCCCCGCGCCGATCGCGGCGATATCAAAGGGGCGGGGCGCGGCGGACGGATTGGACACGTGCTCCATTGTGCCCGCCCACTCAGCCACCCAGTCAGCCAACCCACCCGGCCCGCCCACTCAGCGCAGCCGCGGGGCCGCCTCGATGAGTTCGCGGGTGAAGGGATGCTGCGGCTGGGAGAGCACGGACTCCGTGGCGCCGCGCTCCACGATCACTCCGGCGTCCAGGACCGCCAATTCATCGCTGGCATGGCGGATCACGCCCAGGTCGTGGGAGACCAGCAGGATCGCCAGCCCGCGCTCCTGTTGCAGCTCATCCAGCAGGTCAAGCACCTTGGCCTGGACGGAGGCGTCCAGCGCGGAGACGGGCTCATCGCACAGCAGGATGGCCGGTTCCACGGCGAGCGCGCGGGCGATCGCGACCCGTTGGCGTTGCCCGCCGGAGAGCGTGCGAGGGTGGGCGTGGGCCACCGCGGGCAGCAGGTGCACGGCGTCCAGCAGTTCCTTGATGCGCGCGGGGTCCCTGCGCCCCAGCGCGTCCTCCAGCAGGCGGCGCACGTTCCAGCGGGGTTCAAAGGAGCCAAGCGGGTCCTGCACCATCATGGCCATCCGCCGGCGCTGCGGACGGCGGGCGCGCTCAGAGAGCGCCGACCACGGCGCACCGCCCAGCATGACCTCCCCGGCCTGCAAGGGGATGAGCGCGGCCACGGCCCGCAGCAGCGTCGACTTTCCGGAGCCCGACTCGCCAACGAGCCCCAGCGTGCGCCCTGCCCAGAGGTCCAGGTCCACGCCGCTGACGGTCGGCGCGGGCGCGCCGCGGTGGCGCACCACCAGGCCCCGCGCACTGAGCACCGGGGCGGCGTCCTCCGGGGCGGGCGGTGGTGGCGCGGTCGTCGGTTCGGCCCCGGCCAGCAGCCGCTCCCCTCGGGGGCGCTCCCACGGCACGGACGCCACCAGGCGCCTGGCCTGTTCGGATTCCGGGGCGTCCAGGACCCGGTCAATGGGGCCGCTCTCCACCACGCGCCCCTGATCAAGGACCAGCACGTCGTCAGCGACCCGGCGCGCCGCGGCCAGGTCGTGGGTGATGAAGAGCAACGTCCCGCCTGCATCGACGCGGGCGCGCAGCAGGTCAAGCACCACGGCCTGGCGGGTGGTGTCCAGCGCCGTGGTGGGCTCGTCCGCGATCACCACGGCGGGGTCGGCGGCCAGTGCCGCGGCGACCAGCGCGCGCTGGCGCATGCCACCGGAGAGCTCGTCGGGGCGGCGCGCGGCGGCCTCTGGGTCAAGGCCCACGGCGCAGAGCAGCGCCGGGAGGTCCAACGGCACCCCGGCCAGCCGAGCGGCGTCGGACACCTCACGCCCCACCGGACGCAGGGGGTCAAGCGAGCCCAGCGCGTCCTGCAACACCGTGCCGACCTGGCGCCCACGCAGGCGGCGCCAGGCTCGCTCACCCAACCCAGCGGCGTCGACCCCTGCGATCATCAGCCTGTCCGCCGTGACGGTGCCGCCCGTGAGCCCCACCAGGGCGCGCGCCGTGACGGATTTGCCGGAGCCGGACTCGCCCACCAGGGCAAGGCAGCGCCCGGGGAACAGCTGCAGGTCCACCCCGCGCACCACCTCGGTGGCGCCAAAGCGGACGGTGAGGCCGCGCACGTCCACCACAGGATCAGCCCTCATGCGGCGCCCCTTCCGGCCCAGCGCGCGGAGAGCCGGCGGCCCAGCAGCGTCACCACGATGCCGACCGCCACGATCGCCAGCCCCGGGAAGACCGTCATCCACCAGCCGGAGCCAATGTAGGTGCGGCCGGCGTTGAGCATGGCGCCCCATTCCGGGGCGGGCGGCGGGGCGCCCAAGCCCAGATATCCCAGCGCTGACGCCCAGACAATGGCCTGGCCCACGCCCAGCGTCGCGACCGCGAGCAGCGGGCCCACGGCGCCGGGCAGGATGTGCACGGCGACGATCCGGGCGGGGCTCTTGCCCAGCATGCGCGCGGCCTCCACGTGCCCGGAGCGGGAGGCGCGGCGCACCTCGGAGCGCAGTAACCGGGCATAGCCGGGCGCGCTGGAGAGGCCAACGGCCACGATCACGGTGGCGATCCCCGGGCCACGCACAGCGATGAGCAACAGCGCAAGCAACAGGGTGGGGAACGCGAGCATCGCGTCCACCAGCCGGGAACCGGCGGCGTCTAGGAGGCGGCCGCCCAGCCCGGTGATGAGGCCAAGGACCGCGCCAAGACCCACGCCGATCAGCGTGGACGCCACGCCAATCAGCACGGAGGAGCGTGCCCCGTGCACCACCCGCGTATACAGGTCTCGCCCGGACTCGTCCGTGCCAAAAAGGTGCTCGCCGCCCGGCGTCCGGAAGGCGGAGCTGGGATTGATCGCGAGCGGGTCCGCGGGCGCCAGCAGCTGCGGCCACAAGGCTGCCAGCAGGATCAACGCGGCGCAGAGCGCCAGCGCGGCGGTAGCGATACGGCGCAGTATCCGGGATATCCCGTGCCCTGCGCCGCCGTTGCCCCCTGCGACCCGGCCGTGCGGCAGGGGACCCGGCCCAGCGGCGTCGAACGTGGGGTTCTGACTCACGCGGCCCTCCTATCCACCAGCCGCACCAACGCGTCCGCCGCGATGGTGACGAGGACGTAGCCCAGCGCGGAGGCCAGGGTGACGCCCAGGACCAGTGGCACATCGCGTCCGGTGACGGCGGTGAGGAGCGCGCGGCCCAGGCCGGGGCGGGCAAAGACGGTCTCGATCACCACGGCACCGGAGATGAGATAACCAAAGGCCCAACCGGAGAGGTTGATTCCTGGGACCAGCCCGTGGCGCAGCGCGTGCCGGACCCGCAGCCCCCAAGGGCTTTCTCCGCGGGTCCGCGCGGCGAGCGCGTAGGGCGAGGCCAGGGCGTTGAGCATGCCCTCCCTCATGGTTTGGGACAGATAACCGGCCAGGGGGATGGCCAGCGCCAGGACGGGGAGCACCAGGCCGCGGGCCGTGCCGGTGGAGACGGGCGGGAACCACCCCAGCTGCGTCGCAAAGACGATGATGAGCACGGCCGCGAGCCAGAAGCCGGGCAGGACGGAGGCCACCAGTTCCAGGGCAGAGGCCAGCCTGGCCGCCACGCGAGAGGACCCGGTGGCGACCATCGCGGTCATCAAGGCCAGGACCCACGCCGCCAGTAGCGCCCACACCGCCAACGTCAGCGTGGGGGCCAGCAGCGGGCCCATCACGTCAGCGACGGGTTTCTTCTGCGAGTAGGAGGTCCCCAGGTCCCCCTGCATCAGCTGGCCAAGGAAGTGGCCGTATTGCACCAGCACGGGCCGGTCCAGCCCGTATTGCTCCCGCGCGGCCTGCAGGGCCTCAGCGCTGGCCTGGCTTCCTGGCCCGCCGAGGGCCGCCTCCGCCGGGCCCCCCGGCAGGGCCTGCAGCACCACAAACGCCAGCGTCGCCACCAGCCACAGGGCAATGACGGCGCCCATCAAGCGCACGGCAACGGCCACCCACCAGCTCTTGCGGTGGGTGGCCGCCCGGCCGGAGCCGGGCTTGGTCATGACTGCGTTTGCGCCGTGGCCCGTGCTCATGTGGCCCTACTTGGCCGGAAGCGCCTGCACGTCAAGGAAGGAGGGCGTGCTGACGGTCGGCAGGGCGCGCAGGCCCTTCACGCCGGAGCGCAACAGGTAGTGATTCTGCTGGTCATAGAGCGGCAGGATCACCTGCTTCTGCGCAATGATCTGCTGGGCCTGCTTGTACAGCTCGGTGCGCTTGGCCTCGTCATCCACCGTGGCGCTGGCCTGGTCAAGGAGCTTGTCCAGGGCCGGGTCGTTGATCTGGGCGTGGTTGGCGAAGTAGCCGGAGGGTGCCGGCTTGATGCCGCTGGAGTGGAAGAGGATGCGCAGCACGTCCGGGCCCACCTTGGTGTACGGGGCGGAGACCAGTTCGTACTCGTTCTTGCCCAGCGCCTCATACCAGCTGGGCAGGTCAAGGAGGGAGATCTTCACGTCAAAGCCGGCCTGCTTGGCGCCGGCCTGGAGCTGCTCAAAGAGGGACTGCTCCGCCGGGATGGACTGGTTGGTGCTCACGGGGAAGCGCACCGTGAGCTTCTTCCCGTCCTTCTCCCGGATGCCGTCCTTGCCCTTGACCCAGCCGGCCTCGTCGAGGAGTTTGTTGGCGGCCTCCAGATCAAAGGGGTAGGAGTCTGCCTGGTCCTGGTGCGCGGGTTCCACGGAGGAGAGCGCGGAGGTGGAGCGCTTGGTGGTGCCCATGAAGAGCGAGTTCACGGCGGCGTCCACGTCCACGGAGCGGATGAACGCCTCTCGCACTTTTTGGTCGTTGAACGGTGCTTGGCCGGAGTTGAGCTCAAGGCGGTTGGAGGCGCCGGGGCGCGGGGCGTCCAGTTCCTCGATGCCGCTGGCCGCGGAGGCCGCCTTGATGTTGTCCGGCTGCGCGTTGTCCAACACGTCCACCTCGCCGGACTGCAGGGCCGCGTAGCGCGTGGCCGAGTCCGGAATGAAGCGCCAGTCAATCTGCGTCAGGGTGGCGGGGCCGGACTGCTTCTGCGCGTCCGCCGGGGCGGAGGTGTAATTCTCGTTGCGGGTCAGCACCACGCGGTCCTGCTTGGTCCAGGACTTCACCATAAACGGGCCGGTGCCCACCGGCGCTGCGCAGTTCTCTTCCTGGCTGCGCTTGAGCGCGGTGGGAGACTGGATGGCGTTCCACGGCTGCGAGAAGGACTCCAGCAGCGCGGAGTCCGGGGCGCTCATGTTCACCTTCGCCACGTTCTCAGAGACCTTCTCCACGCTCTTGATCTTGGCGAACGCCAGGTATCCGGTGGAGGAGCCCGTCTTGGGGTTTTGCAGGTGCTCCACGTTGGCCTTCACGGCCTCCCAGTTCAGCGCCGTGCCGTCGGTGAACTTCACGCCGTCCTTCAGCGTGATCTCCCAACTCTTCCCGTCCTTGGCCACGCTCCAGGAGCTGGCGAGCCACGGGATGATCTTGCCGTCCTTGTCGCGGCTGACCAGGTTCTCCAGGAATTGCGAGCCAATCAGCGCCTGCGGGTAGTTGCCGCCCACATGCGGGTCAAGGCATTCCGGCTCGGCGTCGCCGGTGGCGTAGGTCAGCGTGGTGCGCGTGTTCTGCTCCGCTGCGCCGCCAGAGGCGCCGTTGTCGCCGCCTCCCGCGGAGCAGGAGCTGAGCGCCAGCGGGGCAATCGCGGCGAGGGCCACCGCAGAGAGTAGGGCGCGCTGGCGCGTGGAGGTGCGGGAGGAGTTCAACATCTGAGGGCCGGGTCCTTTGTGCAAGTGATGCGCCCGCGCGGGCGGCGCGGGCGTCTCCATTCTGCTCGCAGTCCCCGGGGGCGGGGGCGGCAGGGGTTGCGCGCGGCGTCATAGTTGGGGGTGCTGGGCACGTTACAGATGCCCGACGCCGCGTGGCCGGGCGGGCGCGCATGCAACCTTTGTGCAACGTTGGGGCAACGTCTGCGCCCCCCAGGGGCGCGGTGCGGCGCGGTGCGGCGCGGTGCGGCGCAGGCCCGGTGCGGGCCGGGCGCCTGCCGCGCGTCTGCCGGGTACCTCAACTTGCCCACCCAGAGACCCGGCGTCAAACTCATCTAGGCGCAACCTTTTTAACCATGCGCCCGCACGCCCACCTATCGAGGAGCACCACCCGTGACCGAGCCGTGGGATCAGGCGCAGCTTGCTGCTGCTCGTGCCGCGAGCCCCTTGGCCGCTTTGGTTCCGTTGGTGCGCGCCCTCCTTGGCCAGGCCGCGCGCGAGGCGGAGCTGTTGGTGGTCGTGGCGGATTCCTCTGGGCGTGTGCTGTGGCTGGAGGGCGAGGACGACGCACTGGCCACCGCCGAGGCCTGGGGCTTGCTCGCAGGGACCGAGTGGGCGTTGGTCAACGGCGCGCTCACCGGGTTGGGGCGTGCACTGGCCACCCGCACACCACAGCGCGTGGACTCCCCTGACGCCTCCCCGCATCCTTGGGCGGCCGCGCCCGTGCGTGATCCCCGCTCCGGCACCATGCCCGGGGCGCTTGCGGTGACCGGCTCCCCCGCTGCCCTGGATGCTTTTGTCCTCGCCGCGCTGCGGGGCACGGCCTCTACCGTTGAGGCGCATTTGGCGACCACGTCCGGAGGGGTCGCGAGCGGCTCGCCCGTGGGTTCCTCCTCCGCGCACGCCTTGCTGCGCCTGACCGGGCCGGATGCCCCCGCCCTCGATACGCCCCACGGCACCAGCCCGTTGAACCGGCGCCACGCGGAGCTGCTGGCGACGCTGGCGGAGGCGCCCGGCGGGCTAGCCGGCACCGAGCTGATGGCGCGGGTGTACCCGCAGCCCATCACCACAGTGACGTTGCGCGCGGAGATGAGCCGCCTGCGCAAGGCGCTGGAGGCGGCGGGCGCGTTCGAGGCGGGCGTTGGGCTGAGTTCGCGGCCCTACCGACTGACGGGCGTAGAGGACGACGGCGCTCGGGTCGCCGCGCATTTGCACCGCGGCGCTCTGCAGCCCGCGCTGAACGAATACGGGGGCGAATTGCTGCCCGGCTCCGAGGCACCTGCGGTGGTGGCCCGGCGCGAGGAACTTTCCGCCGCTCTACGCGGGGCCGTGCTCGGCGCCGGGAACCCCGATCTCTTGCAGGCCTACCTGCGCCTGCCGGAGGCGGATGGGGACGCACAGGCATGGGAAATTGCCGCGCAGGTGCTGCCGGATGGCTCGCCGCGACAGGCCGCCGCTTTGGCTCACCTCGATGGCCTGTCTGGGCTCGGCCCCTCGCTCGCCTAGGCCGGGCCTCTCAACGCATAGTCACGACTGTTTCACCGATGATTGCGCTTTAGTCTCACATCATTATAAAAACGGGTACGGTGATCCACGACAGGCTTCGTTGGGGCGAAGCTCTAGACGAGGGGGGCAACGTGGCGAAGTACAGCATCGACACCGTGGGTCTGCAGTTGGACCTGCAACGTGTGGCCGGTGATGGAGCTGCCGAGCCCACATGGGGAACACACCCGGATGCGGCCCAGGTGAAGTCCTCTTGGGACGCGGACGTGGCGGATAAGCCCCGCGTCGCGGCAACCCAGATGGGCGATAAGTGGGGGGCTGAATGAGGTACTCATCCACGTGCTCTATGGGCTCGGTAGGCAGTTCCGACTTGAAGGATAATCCCGAGTTCGCGTGCGAAGCGGGCCTATCGCTCACAAGCACCCCTCAAGCTCGCTTAACGTCGGCAAGCCCGACGAGCCCCTGACTCTTCGGCCTGAGGAATATAAGGATGAGGTGCGGAAACATTGGATAACAACGCTGACTAGGAGCGATGAGGTGCATATATCTAGAACAAAGATTGCCAGCAAACTAACGGTAGCCCTTCTGGCCAGCACTTTGACTGCCTGTGGATCGTCAAGCGATAACTCCACCGTCCAGGAAGAGCATGACAAAGTAACTCAAGCGCGTAAAGTCATTTCCGATGCTGGTTTCGAAACAGAAACGGAACTTTTCTGGGAATATACCTGCAAAAGCAAGCAACCCTTCGCATCAAAAACCTATTGGAGGTCTATTCAGTTGGCAGACGGGGGAAAAAAGACCGCTGATGGGATCTCTGAGGCCTACGCAAGCCAGGGGTGGACGGCTCTAAGCGGCGCCTGGACCAGCGGGGTTAGTTCAGGAGGTAAGGATTATGACCCGGAAACATTTTATTCCGTGAACTACACGCTAAATGACGCTACCGTGTCGGTCAACATTTTCAGGAAAAATCCCAATAGAACTGAAGTGCTTACTACGACCACCTGCAAGGATCAGCCGGCGGATCGGGAACTGGAAAAGGATCCGGAGCATCCTGAGGCGTACTGAAGCCCGCATCCAGGCAGAGAAGCTCAGAATTATCGGTAGTCACCATCACAGCACGCAGCCCGGCGCCGACGGTGAGGCCCGCGGAGGTCGCGTGCGAAGCGGGCCTATCGCTCCCAAGCGCCCCACAAGCCCGCTTAACGTCGAGAAGCCCGACGAGCCCCTGACCCTTCGGCCTGAGGAGTACAAGGATGAGGTGCTGAAATATTGGATAACAACCCTGACTAGGAGCGATGAGGTGCATATATCTAGAACAAAGATTGCCAGCAAACTAACGGTAGCCCTTCTGGCCAGCACTTTGACTGCCTGTGGATCGTCAAGCGATAACTCCACCGTCCAGGAAGAGCATGACAAAGTAACTCAAGCGCGTAAAGTCATTTCTGATGCTGGTTTCGAAACAGAAACGGAACTTTTCTGGGAATATACCTGCAAAAGCAAGCAACCCTTCGCATCAAAAACCTATTGGAGGTCTATTCAGTTGGC
>NZ_QQXL01000004.1 GCF_003640665.1 Galactobacter caseinivorans | reverse complement strand
GAACTTTTCTGGGAATATACCTGCAAAAGCAAGCAACCCTTCGCATCAAAAACCTATTGGAGGTCTATTCAGTTGGCCGATGGGGGGAAAAGGACCGCTGATGGGATCTCTGAGGCCTACGCAAGCCAGGGGTGGGCAGTGCAAAGCGGCGCCTGGACCAGCGGGGTTAGTTCAGGCAAGGATAAAGATCCCGAATCCTTCTATTCAGTAAGCTACAAACTAGGTGATACTAACGTGTCGATTGATATTTTCAGGGAAAACCCCAAAAGGACTAGAGTCTTTGCCAGGACTACGTGCAAGGATCAGCCGGCGGATCGGGAACTGGAAAAGGATCCGGAGCATCCGGCGACGTACTAAAGCCCCACCCGCCTCCGACGACCGAAGGCGTTAGCCCACATCCAGGCAGAGAAGCTCCGAATTATCGGTAGTCACCATCACTGCGCGCAGCCCGGCGCCGGCGGTGAGGCCCGGGGAGGTCGCGTGCGAAGCGGGCCTATCGCTCCCAAGCAGGCCACAAGCCCGCTCCACGTCGATAAGCCCGCTTCCCCGCCCCCGACGAGCGAAAAACGGGCGCGACCGACCCGACCAAACGCCGTCGGGCCCAGGCTCGAGGGGGCCAGAGGGGGCCCGAAGCGGGCCTATCGCTCCCAAGCACCCCACAACCCCGCTCCACGTCGATAAGCCCGCTTCCCCGCCCCCGGCAAGCGAAGAACGGGCGCGACCGACCCGACCAAACGCCGTCGGGCCGGGCGAGCGGGCGCCGGCGGTGAGGCCCGCGGAGGTCGCGTGCGAAGCGGGCCTATCGCTCCCAAGCACCCCACAAGCCCGCTCCACGTCGACAAGCCCGCTTCCCCGCCCCGGCGAGCGAGAAACGGGCGCGAGCGCCGCCTAGGACGAGCGCGGCAGGCGGAAGCCCGCCGCCGCGAGTTCGGCCGGCGCGAACTCGATCGCGTCGCCGCCGGAGGGGTCCACGACCAGGTGCATGTCCGGGAGCATCGCCTGTCGCAGCCAGGGCCCGGTCAGGCCGGCCGTCGCGAACTTTTCGCTGAAGCGGAAGACCTCCATGGCGGAGGAGAAGAGCGGGAAGACCTGAGCGCCGGTCTGTGGGTCGCGCAGGAGCAGGGCGGCCGGATCGCCGGGCGCGTCCGGGTTGAACATCATGACGCCGGTGGCCCCCTCACCCATCAGGTACGCCAGCACGGCTTCCTTGCCGCGGTGCACGGCCTGGCGCAGAGCGCCGGACTTGATCTTGTAGTCCAGCAGCTGGTCCTCGCGTCCAAAGGCGATGCCAAGCCCCAGCGGGTCCACCACCACGGTGTCGATCCCGGTGGAGGCGAAGGCAGAGGTAGCGAAGGCCGCGTCCACCAGCTCGGAGCCGAGCATGGACACGAGCAGCGGCTCCCCGAGGGCGTCATCCGAGCGTCCCTCGGACTCGGCGATGGTGCGGTGCAGGTTCACGGCTTCCTCCGGCCGCAGGCTCGCCCCAAGAATGGTGTCTCCGTCGGCTTGGAAGGTCGCGAAGCGCAGGGGTTCGCCGTCCACGGGCAGCGCCAGGACCGGCACCTGCAACACCGTCCCGTAAAAGTCTGACACCACGGCAAGGTCATTCTTCAGGCTCGGATCCTGGTCCTGGCGCACAAAGGACTGCATGAGCCGCCCGCCCTCGCCGGCTTGTTTGGCCGCCTCTGCCGAGTCAAACTCTTCCGCGTTGAAGTCCGCGTTGCCTAAAGACTGCTCATTCATGGGTCCCATCATTCCACTCCGCCTTGCGCCCACCGGACCGCGCCAGCGCCTCCGGGCACACCTCATTCAGCAACTCCTGAGGCGCCTCACGGAACCGCAGCGTGATTCGCGCACCGCCGTCTGGGGCGTTGGAGAGCGCAAAGGTGGCGCCCTGCACCGAGGCCTGGCCGCGCACAATGGTCAGCCCCAGCCCCCAGCCACCGCCGCGCGTCTGGAAGCGGTGCGGGCCCGCGTCCAGGATGGATTCGGGGAACCCCTTGCCTGCGTCGGTGGCGATGAGCAGCGGCCCGTCCACCCGGATGACCAGGGGCGGGCGCCCATGCGCGGCTGCGTTCTTGATGAGGTTGGAGACAATCCGGTCCAGGCGGCGCTGCTCCACCATGATGAGCGGCGGGTCAGTGTCCCCTGGCACCACCTCCACCAGTTCCGCGGAGGGCACGCCCTCCTGCCGCGCGCGCTTCACGGCCGAGCGCACGCTGCGCTCCAGCCCGGCTGGCTCAAGGTCAGCCTCCACGGCCCCGGCCTCAAATCGGGAGACCTCCAGCAGATCCTCCACCAGGACTCGCAGGCGCTCGGTGCGTTCCTTCACGAGCTCCGCCGGGCGCGAGTCCTCCAGCAACGACGCCGCCATGACCAGGCCGGTCAGCGGCGTGCGCAACTCGTGGGCCAGGTCCGCGGTGAAGCGCTGTTCCATTTCCAACTTGGTGCGCAGGCGCTCCGCCATGGAGTCCACGGCACGCGCCAGGCTGTCCACCTCGTCGGGGAAGCGCCCGGTGCGAATGCTCTGGGCCACGGTGCGCCCATCTGCCCCTTGCCCCACGCCCTCCGCCAGCGCGGACGCGGCGGTGGAGGCGGCGGCCAGGCGGCGGGTGAGCCCGCTGGAGACGAATCCGGCCAGCACAAGCACCACCACGGAACTGCCAATTCCGGCGCCAATCAGCGTTCGGTCCAGTTGCCTCAGCACCTCAATCGAGGCGGCCGCGGAGAGTTCAATGGAGAGCACGGACGTCTCAGAATCGATGGTCACGGGGGTCGCGGCGATGACCGTTTCCGAGTCGTTGCCGAGCTTGATGCGCGCGGTGGCCACGTTCCCTGCCAGCGCGGACTCACGCAGGTCCTCTGGCACGTTGCGGTCATTCATCTTGGCGCCAAAAGAGCGCACACCGGTCTGCGCGTAGATGCTCTGGACCTGCCCCAGTTGCTCCCGGGCCATGTTGCGCAGCCTGTCATCCTCTGCTTGGGAGACCAGGAGGTGCACCAGGATGCCGCACAGCGAGATCGCCAGGAACACCGACACCACGGTGACGAGCACCAAACGCAGGCGCAGCGGCCCCACACGGCGCAGCCCCGCACCCACAATCCGACGCGGCCTCCACCGGCTCATGCCGCTCCCACGCCCGCGTCACTCATGCCAGCGGTAACCAAATCCCCGCACGGTTTCCACGCGCTGCGGGCCCACTTTGCGGCGCAGCCGCTGCACGTGCACATCAACAAGGCGACCATCCCCGGCCCACGCGTCTTCCCAGGCGCCGGCCAGGAGCTGCTGGCGAGAGACCAGCCCGCCGTCAGCATCCACGAGCATCACGAGGATGCGCCATTCGGTGGGCGTCAGGTGGACCACCTCGCCCTCCAGCGTGGCCTCCATGCGGTGGTGATCAATCTGCAGGCCGTGGTTCTCCTGCGCGGGCGCCGCGTCGGCGTTGCCCCCGGATGCTCCTGTGCCCGACGCCGCGTGGTCGCCTCCGCGCCCGGCGGCGGTGCTCTGTGGTGCGGGATCCGCGGCGGTCTGGGCGGCCGCGGGGCCGCCGCCCAGAGCGGCACCGGCACCGAGGGCGTCGGTGCCCTGGTCGCCTGAGCTCGCTCCCACCACGCCGCCGGAGGAGGGTGAGTCGGTCGCAAAACCCTGCCCAGCGGCGTCGGGCACTTGCTGCTCCGAACCGGCCACCGCGTGCGTGCGGTCCCGCGTGCGGCGCAGCAACGCGCGGATGCGGGCGTCCAGGATGTCCAGATCCACCGGCTTGGTCACGTAGTCATCGGCGCCGGCATCCAGGCCGGCCACCACGTCCACGCTGTCATCGCGGGCGGAGAGCATGATGACGGGGACGTCGCTGAACTCGCGCAGGCGGCGGCAGATGGAGGCGCCGCTCAGGGACGGGAGCATCACGTCCAGCAGCACCAGATCCGCGGGGTGGGAGCGCAGGTACTCCAGCCCTTCCAGTCCATCCGACTCGCTGTGAACGGCATAACCCAGGCGACTGAGGCCCAATGCGGTGACCTCGCGGATGACATCGTCATCCTCGACATGGACCACCGTCAGGGGGGTTGAGGCGGGCACTCGGTGCGCTCCTTCCTCCGCGTTACGGAGTCGGCATGGGCGTGTTCTGGATGCTGGGAACCTCGGTGGTTGTTTCTTTACCCGTGGATCCCGAGGCCTTGGTTCCGGTGTAGCGTTCCGCGGCCACAAACTTTCCGTCATCCCAACGGTAGACCCGCATGGCCCATCCGCTGGGGCAACACTGCGGCTCATCTTTCTGATACACCGATTCTTGAGACACTACGGTGCCATTTTTGCCTGGTTCAAGCGAAACGTCCTCGCCGCGGACCATGAGCTCAATCTGCGGTGTGCCGTCATTGTCACGCACTGCGAAGGCGGCGTAGCCCCAGCCGTCTCCGGCGCTGACCAGCGTCCACAGCTGGAATCGGGTGCCACCAAGACTCACGGGGGAGCTGGGCATGAGGCAGCGGCCGTTGCAGGTCTTGAGGACCTCTTCCAGGTCGGCGTAGCTGAAGTAGTTGGCATCGCTTGACTCGGATCCGGCCGTGCCGGAGGGGGCGCCGGTGCCGGAGGGGGCGACTGCGGGGTCGGTGGAGGGCGCGCCGGTGGCGGAGGCTGAATCTGAGGGGCTGGCCTGCTCCGTGTCGGTGCCAGCGCCGATGCCCTGTGGCAGCTCGGAGAGCGTGACCTTGCGCAGGGCTTTCTCGATCTGCTTGGGCCCAAACGGCGTCTCCCACCGTTCGGTGGGCTCCGACTGGGCGGGGCGGACAATCTCCGCTTGCGTGGAGGCCGGGCCTTCCACTCGGAGGGAGGCCGGCGAGCCGCATGCCGAGAGCGCCAGGAGCAGGGTGAGGCCGAGCGCGCTGAGTGAGGCGGCGAGGCGGTTGCTGCGACGGTGAGCCATGGTGTGCTCCTCTCGGGTCAAAAGTTTACAGCTGGTAGCGCGGCGCCCTTTTGGGGTGGCGCCATGCCGTCCTTTAACGCTAGAGGACCTACCCGTCGGAAACATCACCGTGAGCCGACGGTGCAGGGACGGTCCGGCGGCGAAAAATGACCCTTGCCGTTTCCCCACTCGTAAAGTTAAGGTACCTTAACTCTTATGGAGTCATTGCCGCCTTCAACGCAACCCCCCACCGCCGGTCCGAGCGCCTCCCCCGCCTCGGACCGGCCCCGCGCCGAACGCAGACTCATCGCCCTGCTCGGCCCCGCCTTCGTGGCCGCCGTGGCCTACGTGGACCCCGGAAACGTGGCCGCCAACCTCACCGCCGGTGCCAAGTACGGCTACCTGCTGGTCTGGGTGCTGGTCACCGCCAACGTCATGGCCGTGCTCATCCAATACCTCTCCGCCAAACTGGGCCTCATCACCGGCCAGTCCCTCCCGGAGGTGCTTGGCTCCCGCCTCAAGCGCGCCCCCCGCCTGCTGTTCTGGCTGCAGGCGCAGATCGTGGCCATCGCCACGGACCTGGCAGAGGTGGTGGGCGGCGCCATTGCCCTGCACCTGCTCTTTGGCGTCCCGCTCCTGCTCGGCGGGGTGATCGTTGGTGTGGTCTCCCTTGGGCTGCTGGTCTTCCAGAGCCATCACGGCCAGCGCCCGTTCGAGTTTGTGGTGATGGGCCTGCTGCTCATCATCGCGCTGGGGTTCCTAGCCGGCCTGCTCTTCTCTCCCCCGAATTGGGGCCAGGCGGCGGAGGGGCTACTGCCGCGCTTCCAGGGATCGGAGACGGTGTTGTTGGCGGCCTCCATGCTGGGCGCCACCGTCATGCCACACGCCATCTACGTCCACTCCGCCCTGGCGCGGGACCGCCACGGCGCCCCCTCACAGGCGGCGCTCCCCCGGCTGCTCAAGGCCACCCGGATCGACGTCGTGGTCTCGCTCGTGGTGGCGGGCTCGGTGAACATCGGCATGCTGCTGCTCGCGGCGAGCGCGCTGGCCGGGCGCGAGGGAACGGACACCATCGAGGGAGCCCACGCGGCCATCACCCAGAGCCTTGGGCCCGCCGTCGGCATCGCCTTTGGGCTGGGACTGCTGGCCTCCGGCTTGGCCTCCACCTCCGTGGGCGCCTACGCCGGCGCATCCATCATGTCCGGCCTGCTGCGGATCCGGCTGCCATTACTGGCCCAGCGCGCCATCACCCTGGTGCCCGCCCTGATCGTGATTGGGCTCGGGATTGACCCCACGTGGGCGCTGGTCTTGAGCCAGGTGGTGCTGAGCTTGGGCATTCCCTTTGCGCTGATTCCCTTGGCGCTCTACACCGGGAACAGGGCCCTGATGGGGGCCAATACCAATGGCCTGGCGCTGCGGCTGGCCATCTGGGCGTGCACGGCGCTGATCGTCGCGTTGAACGTGGCGCTGTTGTGGCTGACGTTCACCGGTGGGTGATCGCTGACCAACATCAGCGCAGAATGCCGCGCTGCCTGGCCTCGGAGACCGCCGCGGTACGGGAGCTGACGTCCAGCTTGGAGAAGATGTGCGCCAGGTGCGATTTCACGGTGGCCTCACTCACGAACAGCTCCTGGGCCACTGCGGTGTTTGAGCGGCCCGCGGCGACGAGCTGCAGCACCTGCACCTCGCGCGGACTCAGGCTGGCCTTGGGCGCGCGCATGCGGTTGATCAGCCTGGACGCGATGACCGGCGCCAGGGCGCTCTCCCCCGCGGCGGCCGCCCGGACCGCGGCGATGAGTTCGTGGGGCGGGGCGTCCTTGAGCAGGTAGCCGCTGGCTCCGGCCTCCACGGCGCTGAGGATGTCCGCGTCCGAGTCGTAGTTGGTCAAGACCAGCACGTAGGGTGCGGCGTCCAGCGCGCGAACCCGCCTGGTGGCCTCTGCCCCGGTGACCGCCTCATCGGCGCCAAATTGCAGGTCCATCAGCACCACGTCCGGGGTGCGGTCCTGCGCCAGTGCCACGGCCTCCAGTGCCGTGCCGGCCTCCGCCACCACCTCAAGGTCTGCCTCAAGACTGAAGAGCGCGTTGAGTCCGGCGCGGACAATGGGATGATCGTCCGCGATCACAAGCCGGATCATGCGTTCTCCTTCACCAGAAGGTCAACGCTCAGGGTGGTGCCCCTGCCCGGTTCGGAAGCGATGCTGAGCGTTCCGCCCAGCTGTTGCACCCGCTCGGCCGTGGCCTGAAGCCCAAAGGAATCCGACTTTTGCGCCGTCCCGCTCGCGCCCGCCGCCGGACTGAACCCAGCGCCGTCGTCCGCCACAGCAAAGTGAAGCCGGTCCTGCTCCGTCACGATGGTGACCGTGGCGGCGCTGGCCTTGGCATGTTGGATCACGTTGGCAATGGCCCCTTGCGCAATGCGCAGTAGCGCGGTCTGCAGGTGCATCGGCAGCGCGAGCGAGTCCGAGACGTGCACCCGCACCTCCAGCCCCTGCGCGGCCCATTGTGTGCGGGCCAGCCGGCGCAGCGCCCCACCCAGGCTCTGATCATCCAGTTGGGGCGGGGTAAGTTCGCGGATAAAGCGCCGCGCTTCAGCCAGGTTTGCCGCGGCGGTTTCCCGCGCCAGCTGGAGGTGTTCGGAGCCGGGACGTCCCGGGTCGGCGCGTTCCACCGCGTGCAGCAGCATCTGGATGCTAGAGAGGCCCTGCGCCACGGTGTCGTGAATCTCCCTGGCCAAACGCGCGCGCTCCGCAAGCACCCCGGATTCGTGTTCGGTGGCCGCTAGCTGCCCGCGGGTGGCCATGAGTTCGCTGACCAGCGCCTCGCGCTGCTGGGCCTCACGGGCCAGGGCCTGGTATCCCAGCCCAATCAGCAGGGCGACTCCGGCACCAACCAGCGGCCCGACGACGCCGCCCACTGACCAGCCGCTGTGCAGCCCAAGCGCGCAGATGGCGACCACGGTGGAGGCCAGGATGGCGGCGGAACCCCACCACCGGCCCAGCACATGCAGGTAGAGAAAGAAGAGGGGGAAGACCAGGTAGGCCGCGTCAGCGATGAGCCAGAGCAGCAGCACCCATTCCGCCGTCAGGACCGCCAGCCAGCACAGTAGGAGCGGTCGCCTCACCACGGCGGACCGGGCCAGGAGGGCGCCGGCTCCATAGGTGAGCGCCAGGAGAACCGCGGTGACGATGGCGGCGGCGCTCGCCTGGTTGGGGACCAGGATGGCGCGGGCTATCACCAACACCGTGAGCCCCATGAACACCGCGTGCAGTCCGGTGCGCAGACCCACAAAGACGGGGGTCAAAGCGCTGTGAGCCATGCCCTGAACAGTACGCCGCACGCCCGCCGCGGGCATCGTTCAAAAGGTGGACCGGCAGGTACACCTTCCGGGCGCGCAGCGCCGTCCGGGCGGCCGATGCCGCGCTCCTTGCAAACGAGCAGAGTGAAGGAGTCGCCTCATCCGGCGACGAATCACACCCACGCCAGGGAAAGGCGCACTCAATGTTTGTCGCTTTACGCGATCTCCGCTTTGCTCGGGGCCGGTTCATCCTCATTGGCTCCGTGGTGGCTCTCATCACCGTGTTGGTCGGCTTCTTGAGTGGGCTCACGGGAGGCCTGGCGACGCAAAACATCTCCGCCGTCCTTGGCCTGCCGGCCGATCGCGTGGTGTTCTCCGCTCCCCTGGCCGGGGAATCGGGGCCGAGCTACTCCGACTCCGCACTCACCCAGAAGCAGGCCGCCGGTTGGGCGGCCGCCCCGGGCGTCACGGCGGCCCGTCCCGTCGGCATCAGCCAGACCCGCGCGGAGGCCGGGGACACCCGAGCTGCGATCGCTGCCTTTGGGGTGGAGGCAGGTTTCAACTCCTGGGCTCCCACGGCCGACGGCCGGCTTGGCCTGTCTGAACCTGCGGCAACGGCGCTGGGAGTGGAACGCGGTGACCAGGTCACCATCGCCGGCAGCTCGTATGTGGTCGAGTCAATCCAGGGCGATGCTTGGTACAGCCACACCCCAGTGGTGCAGATGACCCTGCACGACTGGCAGGGCTACTCCGCCGCCACCGGCCATCCGGACGCCTTCGCCACCGTGCTCGCGGTCGCCGGGAACTCCGACTGGAACGGGGCGGATGCCGCCCACGACACCGTGTCAGAGTCCACGTTTGGTTCGCTCACCGCACTGAGCGCCTTCCGCTCGGAGATCGGCTCGCTACTCCTGATGGTCGGCATGCTCTTTGGCATCTCCGGCCTGGTGATCGGCGCGTTCTTCACCGTCTGGACCATGCAGCGCAAGGGAGACATCGCCGTGCTCAAGGCCTTGGGCGCCAGCACCCGGTCCCTGGTCCGGGACGCCCTGGGGCAGGCGCTGATTGTCCTGCTCCTCGGAATAGGCCTTGGTCTGGCCCTGGTTGCCGTGCTTGGTTCGCTCGCCGGCGCATCCCTTCCGTTCCTGCTCAGCCCACTCACCACCGTGGTGCCGGGCCTGATCATGGTCCTGCTTGGCCTGGCGGGCGCCGCCTTCGCCCTGCGCTCGGTCACCTCCGCTGACCCCCTCACTGCCCTTGGGAGCAACCGATGATCCGCCTGAACAACATCACCCTCACCTTCCCCGACGGCGAGAGCCGAGTCACCGCCGTGGACCAGGTTTCACTGACCGTGCACCCCGGCACCGTCACGGCCATTACTGGGCCAAGCGGCTCCGGCAAATCCAGCCTGCTCGCCGTGGCCGCCACGCTGATTCGCCCGGATTCCGGGCAGGTCATGATCAACAACACCGACGTGTCCGCGCTGAGCGCGCGGGAGGCGACCGAGCTGCGCCGAACCGACATCGGGATCGTGTTCCAGCAATCCAATCTGGTGCCCGCGCTGACCGCGCGGGAGCAGCTGATGGTCATGAACGAGTTGGGTGCGCCGCACAGCCGACGCCGGCGCGCACAGACCGCGGAGCATGCAGCGGCCCTGCTGCATGCGGTGGGTTTGAGCGAGCACGCCGAGAAGCGGCCGCACCAGCTTTCGGGCGGCCAACGCCAGCGGGTCAATATTGCGCGGGCCCTCATGAACGGCCCCTCGGTGCTGCTGGTGGATGAGCCGACCAGCGCGCTGGATCAGGAGCGCGGGGCCAGCATCATCGAGCTGATTCTGCGCCTCACAGCGGAGTTGGAGACCTCCACGCTGCTGGTGACGCACGATCTGGTGCACCTGCCGCGCCTGCACGGCACCGTTCACCTCGTGGACGGAAGGATCACGAAACCGCTGGCCGTGGGCTAGGCGGGGTGCCCGCGGCTACGCCGGGGCGGAAAGCTGCTGCTTGGCCCAACGGAAGGCCGCGATGTTCATGAGCGCCGCGCCGACCACGGCGCCCATCCACCATTGGGCCCACGAGTGGCTCTTGAGAAAGTTCCGATACCCCGGTCCCTTCATCCACTGCCAGTACGTCATGGTGCCTCCCGATCGCGGACGTCGAGCTGATCTCCGACCTCTAGACTGGCGCGCATGCCAGCCTGTGACAAGAACAGTGAACCCATCGTGATGCGGACGTGTCCATGCGTGCCGTGATCCTGGGCGGCACGGGCGCCATCGGATCGGCCACCGCGCTCCGGCTGCTGCGCGCCGGCTGGCGGGTGGACGTCACGGGACGCGACGAACGCAACCTGCCGGGCCCGCTCACGCGGCTCGGGGCGCGCTTCACGGCGATCGACGCCGCGGACCACGCTGGCGTTCGACGCTTGGTTGGCTCCGGCGCGAACCTTCTCCTGAGCACGACGGCGTTCACGGCCGCCGCCGCCCTTGACCTGTTGGAGGAGGAGGTGCGCTGGGTGCTTAGTCGGCGGACTTCTGCGCCACGATGACGCCCCAGGGCCGGCGCCGCGACAGGAGCCAGAGCGACCAAGTCATACTCACCGAGACGAAGGCGAGCCCCACCACGAGCCAGAGGGTGGGCACGGCCCCGATCCGCTCTCCCAGGAAGCCGCCCACCAGGCCAAAGATGGGAAGCGGGCCCAGCGCCACCAGCATGCGGAAGGACTGAACGCGGCCCATCAGCCCCTCCGGCGTCAGCGCGGCCACGATGCCGAAGAGGCCAGAGTTCGCGGAGACGATGCTGGCGTTCCACAAGAGGCTGTACCCCAGGACAAAGGGCAGGGACCAGCCAAGCCCAGGGTGCAGGGAGGCAAGGGGGAATAGCACGGACCCGGCGGCAGCCACCGTGATCCCGACCGCGGCGACCTTCAGCCCGTTAAAGCGGTCCAGCAGCTTGGCCGCCAGGATGGAGCCCATCAGGCCGGAGAAGCCAATGACCACTCCTTGCAGGCCAACCAAGGCGGGCGAAAAGCCGAGCTGGCGCACCACGTAGACGATGCTGACGGCGGCGGACATCGCCAGGCTCGCATTCAATACGGCCGAGTTGATGGTGGAGAGCAGGATGGGCCTGGAACCCACCACAAAGCGGAAGCCCTCCGCCACACCCGCCGCGAAACCCAAGGGCTGCTCCGCCGCCTCCCCGGAAGGGGGTGTAGCGGCGTTACTGGGCCCCGCGGCGTCGGGCGCTTGGCCTGGCGCCAAGCCCTCACCGTCCGCGCCCTTTCGCGCCGCTCCTACCCCGCCGCGCCACAGGACCAGGCCCGCCAGGGCCTCCAGGAACGCGGAAAAGAACAGCGCGATGGGCGCGGCCAGCACCATGAGCAGCAAGCCGGTGAGGCCCGGCGCCACCAGCGACGCGCTGGTCTCCACGGCCGCCTTGCGCGCAAAGGCGGCCCCAGCCCGGTCCCGCCCGGCCACCGAGGGCAGCAGCGCGCCCAGCCCCAGGGCCCACACCATGCCAGCGGTGCCCACAAAGAAGGACGCGATCACTAGGTGCGGGAACGTCAGCAGGCCCATCAACCAGGCGATGGGCACGGAGAGCAGCGCCAGCGTGGCCAGCGCCTGCGTCCACAGCAGCGCCCGGCGCCGATCCACCCGGTCAAGCCACCAGCCGGCCGGGACGGAAAACACCAGGAACGCCAGGGACTCCACCGCGTTGAGCAGGCCAATCTGCTGCGGCCCGGCGTTCAGCGCCAGCACCGCCACCAAGTCATTGGCCACGTTGAGGATGCCGGAGCTCGTGGCGCCAAGCCCAGCCGCCACGAGCAGCGAGCGCAGACCAGGAGCCCACGGCCTACGCGTTGGCTTGGTTGTGTCCGTGGGTTTGGCGTCGCGCTGAGGCTCAACCTTGCCCGGCCGGTCCGGCTTCACCTTGTCCACCCAGCACCCCACATCCAGACTCACAGCGATCAGCGACTCGCTTACCTTAACGGTGACCCCCGTCACTTTGCCCTGCGCTCCGTGCGAGGCGCCCCGGGGAACCGACCGCCCGGTACTGTGACACCCGTGGAGATCGACGACATCACGCCCGTGGCGCAGGATTATGTGAAGGCGATCTGGAACGCCACCGAATGGGGCGAGCCCCCCATCACGACCAAGGCGCTCGCGGCCCGCTTCGAGACCTCTGCGCCCAACGTCTCTGAGACGCTGCGCCGCCTGGCGCGCCAGGGCCTGGTCGCCTACGCGCCCTACAAGCCGGTGGTCCTCACGGACGCGGGCCGGCGCCTGGCGTTGGTGATGGTCCGGCGGCACCGCTTGCTAGAGACCTTTCTGGTCAACACGCTTGGTTACACCTGGGATGAGGTGCACGACGACGCGGAGCGGCTGGAGCACGCGGTCTCGCCTCTGCTGATGGCCAGGATTGATGATCTCTTGGGTCACCCTGAGGCGGATCCGCACGGGGATCCCATTCCGCGCGCGGACCTCACGGTGCCCCACCCGGCGGACGTGGGGCGCCTGGACGAGGCGGCCCCCGGCGCGTACCTGGTGGTGCGCATCAACGACGATCACACCGAGGTGCTTCAGCGCCTCACGGATCTGCGGGTGCGCCCGGGCTCCACCGTGCGCATCGCCGCCAACGGCGCCGCGCTGACCGAGGACGGGGAGGCGCTGGGGGAATCCGCACTGAGTTCCATCCACGCCCGCCCACTGCACGGCTCACCGGAGGACGTCTCCGACTAATGGATGCCCTGATTCGCCCCTGGAATGCGGACAAGGATGCCCCGTCGCTGCGCGCGGCCATCACCTGTGACGACCCAGACCTGGCCCGCCAGATGGCAGGGCACGGGCCAGACGACGCCTCGCTGGTAAAGCTCTTTGCGAACGAGTACGGCACCCCTAACGCCTCCCACGCGCCGTTCGCGATTGTGCTGGGCGGCAAGGCCGTGGGCAATGTGGGGATCTCTGCCATGGAGGACACCCATCTCTCCGGTTGGTGCCATTACTGGCTGCTGCCCGCCGCGCGCGGCCTGGGGCTGGCCTCCCGCGCCCTGGCGGCCGCCGCGGACTGGGCCTTTGCCGAGCGTGGGCTCCAGCGCCTGGAGTTGGGCCACCGCACCAACAACCCAGCCAGCTGCGGCGTGGCCACGCGGGCCGGCTTCCAGGCGGAGGGCGTTGAGCGCGGCAAGCTGCTCTATGACGGGGCGCGCTACGACGTGGAGCTTCACGCCCGCCTGCACACCGACCCCACCCCGGAGTTGGCCCCGCTGCGCCGCAAAGGGTGAGTGAGTGGAGCCGTAGGCGCCAGCCCTCCACACAGCGCAACGCCGGGCCGCCCCAGAGGGCGTCCCGGCGTCGTCGAGCAGCCTGCCTCTTGCCGCGAGCAGTTGCAGCCGTGGTCGGTGATCAGTTCACGGAGGACTCACCCAGCGTGACCGTCTTGGAGGACTGCTTTCCCTCGGAGTTCAGCCACACCAGCTCCACCTGGTCTCCGGCCTTGTGGCCGGCCAGGATCTCCTTGAGGGCGTCGTAGCTCTTCACGCTCTTGCCATCCAGGCCAATGATCGTGTCTCCCGTCTTGATGCCGGCGCCCGTCACGGCGCCGCCCTTGATGACCTCCTGCACGGTGACGCCGTAGCCGCCGCCCACCTGGCCGGTGTCCGCTGAGAGCACCGAGATGCCCAGCGCCGCGCCCTTGCCAATCTGGACCGTGCCAGAGGCCTGCCCTGACTTGATCTGGTCCGCGATCTTCAGGGCCTCGGAGATGGGGATGGCGTAGCCGTCCACGTTCTCCGAGGTGCGCCCCGTGGAGGCCGCCGTGGTCATGCCAACCACCTGGCCGCTGCCGTTCACGAGCGCGCCGCCGGAGTATCCCGGGACCACGTCCGCGTCCGTCTGGATCAGATTGCTCAGCTTCTCGCCGTCGGAGCTTGCCTCCGCCTGCGTGGTGATGGACTGCTCGGTGGCCGTGACCTTGCCGGTCAGCTGGCGCAGGTAGCCCTCGCCAGAGGCGTTGCCGATCGCGGAGACCTCATCGCCCTCCTTCACGCCGGTGCTGGCGGTCTGGACCACCTTCAAGCCGGACGCGTCCTTGAGCTTCACCAGGGCCACGTCCTGCGTTTCGTCGTGCCCCACCACCTCTCCCGTGTACTCCTTGCCGGTGGTGGTGTCCGTGACCCTGACCTCGGAGCTGCCCTCCACCACGTGGTAGTTGGTCAGCACGTAGCCGTCCTCGGAAAGGATCATGCCGGTGCCTGCGCCCTGGCCGCCGCCCACCACCGTGTCGATCAGGACCATGCCATCCTGGCCGCTCTTGAGGGCGGAGCCCTGCTGCACGGAGGAGCCGCTGGTCCCGCCGGGCTCCGAGCCGTTGGATCCATTGGAGCCATTGGAGCCGTCGCCGCGGTTGAAGGGCATCTGGTTGTACTGCTGGCCATCGCCGGAGCTGCCGTCTGATCCGTCGGAGCCATCCGTTGAACCGTCCGTGCTTCCGTTGCCCTGGCCAAACCCCTGGCCGTTCTGGGTCTGGTTCTGCCCAAACCCACTGCCCGGTTGCGTCTGGGTCTGCGAGGACGCCTCGGTGCTCCCGGCACTGTGGCCAAGCGCCCACCCGGGCACCGCGCCGGCCACCACGGCGAGCGCCAGGGCCCCTGCCGCGAGCGAATACTTCAAGCCCCGCCGCCTGCTCGGCTGGCGCGCATTTTGCCAGGCGTTTGATTGGTACGGATCTTGCGGTCCGCCTGCGCCGCCAGCGCCTGCCATGCCGGGCTGCGGGGCGCTCTGCTGAAATTGGGCGTCCGACTGCGGCGCCCTGTCCCAGGCGCTGTGCCCCCACGCGACCGGCTGCTGGCCGGGCTGGGCGTGGGCGGCGTGAGCCTGGGATGGCTGCCGCCAACTGCCCGACGACGCGTGGCCGGCCTGCGCCGGGTCGCTCGGTGCCGGGTTGGTCGGCGCCGGGTTGGTCGGCGCCGGTCCGCTCGGTGCGTGCACCGACGGGTACTGGGTGGTGGGTTGTTGCGGCGCCTCGATGCGCTGCGTCGGCTGCTCGGGCTGCGACGGCTGTGCGGGCTGGACTGGCTGACCTTCTGCAGGCTGCTGGCCGTTGGCCGGGACCTGGGGGAACTGCTCGTTCATGATTTCCTCCTGAAGAACTCTTAGGAAGATTTCACCGAAGGACCCGTTGAAGCGTGTGTGGCACCGCTGTGCCGATCCTGTGATCGCCAACCCCGCTCCGAAAGCCGCCAACGCACCATCCCTGGCGTGATGGCCCGCGAGCCACCGCGGAGAGCGATCGTCTCCTGGATCGAACGGACCTAGCACCGCCGGCCCAGGCAACCCCACCTCGGTCGCTTGACCCCCAATCGGTTCGAGACCACCGTGAACACGTCCTGCGCCCTGGGGTGCGCGGAGTCCGCGATGAGGGGGTCCGGGGCGGCGACGGCGCGATAGACGCCGGCTTCATCATCGGCCCCCAAAAAACTGGTCAGTCCCCCAGGTGGCCCAGCAGTTCAGCCTCCGCCGTCTCCAGATAGGCGCGCAGCTCCTGGGCCGCCTCCGCCCGCTCCCCCGCGCGCAGGCGGCGCACCAGGTTCAGGTTTCCGTCCACGTAGTGGGTGTGAAAGTCCGGCACGGAAGCCATCGTGAAAAACACCAGGCGGGTCTGGAGCATGACCCGCTCCATGGCCTCCAACAAGGTGGCGGACTGCGTCAGCCCCACCACCTCGCGGTGCAACGCCTCGTTCGCCGCGGCCATCGCCGGGACCTGACCCGCCGCCCTGGCGCGCGCCGCCTCGGTGACGATGGCACCCATCCGGTCCAGAGCGTCGTCGGGCACCTCACCCCAGAGCACGGCGGCAGGTTCCACCATGCGCCGCACCCGGTAAATCTCGCGAATGTCCGCCGCCGTGGGGCGCTTGACGAACACGCCGCGGTTGGGGAAACGCTCCACCATGCCCTCGCCGTCAAGGGTGGTGAAGGCCTCTCGCAGGGTGTTGCGTGAGACCTGGAGTTGGGTGGCGAGCTGTTGCTCGGCCAGTTTGACGCCGGGGAGCAGCCGCCCGCGGGAGATGTCCTCTCGGAGGCGCTCAGCCACCCAAGACGCGGTCTGGGCTTGGGGTGCAATCACGCTCATACTGTGCCAGATGGGCCCCAGAACTGACGTCCTGGGGCCCATCGTGGCGTCTTTCTTCAACGCACTTCAACGCATCCGCAGGGATCAGTGCGGGAAGGCGAAGAAGTACATGCACGCGATCGTGACGATCAGCAGCATTCCGGCGGTGGGCGCCTGGGCCACGATGGGCCCGTACTTGTTCTTCATCTCCAACAGCGCCGCGGGGACGATGTTGAAGTTGGCGGCCATCGGAGTGCAGAGCGTGCCGCAGAAGCCGGCCAGCATGCCCATGGCGAAGATGGCCGGGGCGTTGCCGTCAAAGTTCTGCACCAGGATGGGCCAGCCCACCGCGGCGGTCATGATCGGGAAGGCCGCGAAGGCGTTGCCCATGATCATGGTGAACAGCGCGGTGCCAACGCAGTAGGCAACCACGCCCCAGATCAGCACATCCTGCGGCACAATGCTGCCGAAGATATCGCCCACGGCCTTGCCCACGCCGGCCTGTGTGAACAGCGTGCCGAGCGTGGAGAGCATCTGCGGCAGCAGCGCCGCCCAACCGATGGCCTCTAGCAGGCGCGTGCTCTCGCGGAACGGCACGGCCGGCTTGACCGGGCGCAGGATCACAAACGCGACGATCAGCGCCACAATGGCGCCCAGGCCAAGGCCTGTGAGCGTGGCGGTGCCCTCCGCCAAGAGCGGCTTGTTGTTGATCTTGATGAGCGGGGCACCCAGTGCCACGATCACGGTCACAACGGGCACGGCCAGCGCAGGGATGAAGAGCTTGTTGCGCAGGCGGGCCGCGGAGGCGGCGCGCTCCTGGGGCGAGGTGGTGCTCTCCGGACCGGCGCCCATGAACTTGAAGCCGGCCAGAATGACCAACACCAGGACGGCGCAGCCAAGGATCCATGCGGGCGCGGCCTTGGCCTGCACCCAGGTGCTGTAGAAGAAGCAGAGGCCAAGCAGGCCCCAGAAGGCGGAGCTACCCGCGCGCTTGGGGTGGTCCTGATTGGTGGCGATCATGACCGCCACGACCAGGAAGAAGGCTCCGATGAGCCAGTACATCCATTCGGAGTTGATCACGCCTGGGCCCCCTTACGGCTGCGCAGATTGGGGTCCAAGCCGGCCAATTTGTCGAGTTTGCGATCCAGCATGAGCAGGCGGGACCCGTGGATGAGCAGCGCGGCGATACCCACCGGGATGGCCCAGATGGCCAGCTGGATGGGTTCAAGCGACAGGCCATAGGTGGTGTCAACGAAGGAGGTGATGAGCAGGATGGAGCCCACCGCCACAAACACGTCCTCGCCAAAGAACAGGCCAACGGTGTCCGCGGAGGAGGTGTATCCCTTGATCTTCTCCTTGGCCTTCTCGCTGGGCTCCTTGCCGATGCGGCGCTTCTCTGCCGCCTCCGCCATGGGGTAAACCAGCGGGCGCACGGTCTGAGCCGGGCCTGCGATGCTGGTCAGGCCCACGGCGGCAAGCACCTGTCGGATGACCAAATAGAGGGCAAGAATGCGCCCGGTGGTGAGCTTTTGCAGCTTCTGGATGAGGTTGCCGGCCTGCGCCTGCAGGCCGTAACGCTCAATCAGACCAATGACGGGCAGCACCAAGACAAAGGTCGTCACCGAGCGGCTGCCGGCAAAGCCGGTGCCAAAGATGTTGAGGATGTCGATGGGGGTGATGCCGCCGATGAGTGCGGTGATGATGCCGGAGATCGTGACGACCAGCAACGGATTGACGCGCAGGGCGAATCCGATGACGACCAGTGCCACGCCGATCAGGACATACATGTCCCTCCCGAGGGTGTGAGTGATGGATGTGGGGAATTGCGAGGGGGTGTTAAACGGTGAAGCTGCCGGTTGCGGGTCTGAACCCTCAGCCGGCCAGGGCGGCGCGTTGCTGCAGCGCCTCCCAAGCAAAGGTGGCGAGCCAGTGGCTGGCCATGTACTCATCAGAGACGGCGGCCTCCAGTCCCGGCGCCATGAGCCGGTCCACGCTGGCGCGCAGGGCGCCGGCCAGCTCGGATTGTTCGGTATCCGCCTCAAGGAGGGGTGCCAAGCGCAGGATGGACGCGGCGGCGGTGAGGCCAAGCCCGTCAAGGTGACTCTGGTAGCCGTCCGTGGGGTCAAGCACGGGAACCGGGGTGAGCACCTTGGAATCCGGGCGCAGCGCGGACAGGAAGGCGGGCAGCCACGCGGCCAGCTCCTGCGGGGTCAGCACCTGGGCCATGAGATCCGCCTCGCAGAAGCCTGCGGAGAGGAAGTCCTGGCCGCTGCGCTCCTGCTCAAAGCACCAGGCGGCATCCGCCAGGAAGAAGCGACGCACCGCCGACTCGATCGCGGAGCTCACGTCCGCGCGGCCCTGTTCGCGTGCCACCAGCAGGATGCGACGCAGGCCAAAGGCGGTATTGGTGTGCAGGCCGTGGCGCACGGGCTCCGGCACCTTGGGCAGCCACGCGAGCGTCAGGTCAAAGACGGCGTCAAGCAAAGGCTGGGCATCCTGCCCGACGGCGCGCAGTTGCGGCAGGCGCGAGGCCTGCAGTCCCGCAACCAGTTGGGCCGCCCAGGCCCAACCGTAGGGGCGCTCCCAGGTGGGATGGGAGAGCAAGTAAGCGGACTCCACGGCGATGTTCTCTGCACTCAGGTGCTGGGACAGGAAGCTGATGGCCTGCTCGCGCCAGGCAGCGCCTTCCCCCGCCGCGGGCTCGGTCTCTAGGAGGGAGACCAGCAGCCAGTGCATGTGCACGCTGGAGTGCCAGTCAAAGGAAGTGCCAAAGGCAGGGTGAAGCGCAACGGGGAGCACCACGTCCTCGGGGCCACGGGTGACGTGCTGGGTGGCGTAGGGGAACTCAGTCGTGACGTTGTCCAGGGCCACTGCGGCGAATGCCTCTACTGGGGCGGGGTGAGACGACTCTGGGCGCGACATGTGGGGTCCTTCCGAGGGGGTGACGCGGCATACGGTGTGCCGTGACCGGCATCACCACCATGATTGTTGAACAATAGTGTTCATCAAAATCATGGGCAGCGCCACTCCTGGGTGGAACTTTTTTGGGCGGCCCCCGCCGCGCGCGCCGCCTACTCCCGGGTAGTGACTACTTCTGACCCTGATCCCAGCCGTACGGGGCCTGCCCGGCAGGCACCATTGCGTACCCCGCGAACCCCTCGTCAAAGCGCACGCCCTGGGGATCCGCCGGATACAGAGTCAGGATGAACACGATGATCCCACCGAACGGAAGGCACTGTAGGAAGAACATGGCGCCGGAGAAGTTCGCGTCGTGCAACCTGCGCCAGATGAGGGACAGGTTCGGAACGATCGTCCCAAGCCACAGGAGCAACCCGAGAATCAGAATCACCACGAGGGGCCATGGCAGCACGGTCGTCGACGTCCCAGGTGGAATCAGGACGAACATGCTCCCGTAAAAGAGCACAATCAGGAACAAGGCCGCCAACCAGCCCGCCAAATAGGCGAGCCAGTACTCACTGCGGGAGGCCCGCCCAGAAAAGACGGCGTAGTTCTTGAAGTACCTCACCACGGCCTGCTTCAAGTTCGCGCCGTAGAGGGGAAGGTGCAGCGGAGGCTCGGCGCCGGGCGCCGGAGGCATGCCGTACCCGGCCGGGGCCGCGTACATGCCGGGCTGGTCGTAGCTCATCGCTTGGCCATAGCTCGTCGGTTCGCCATAGCCGGTCGGAGTCTGGAACGGGGCCGGCCCGCCGGGCTGCAGTCCCCCTTGACGCGCCTGCTGCGATGCCCCCGCTGCCGCAGCCTTGTCATGTGATTGAGCGCGGTACTCGTCCGGCGTGCTCATGATGGTCTCCCAGTCCGTCTGCGATGGATGCGCCACCAATCATAACCACGTCAGAGAACCTGGCGGCCGACGCTCGCAGACCCACAGATATACCGTGTGGCCGCCGATGCACCGTTAGTCGATGCGCACCAGTTCCTGCCCGCGTGTAACGGCTGCGCCAGCCTCCGGGCCCACGATGCGCACCGTCCCGGCACGCGTGGCGCGCACCTCGGTCTCCATCTTCATGGCCTCCACGGCGGCAACCGGGTCCCCCACCTCTACGCGTTGCCCCTCGCTCACTCGCCACGCTGCCAAGGTGCCGTCCACGGGTGCCAGCACCGCGGCGTCGGGCGCAGAAACGGCCGGGGAACCGCCCACAGCGCCTGAACCGGCAGCGCCCGACGCCGCCGCGCCGGCGCCCAGCATGGCCGTCAGCGCCGCTGGCAGGCCAAGGCGCACCGCCTTGCCGTCCACGTCAATGGTGAACTCGGCACGCTCGCCGGAGGGCAGCGCGTCGGCCTGCGGGGCGGCCGCCAGCCGGTCGCCAAAGACACGCTCAATCCAAGTGGTGTCCACGCGAAAGGGCGCGTCCGTGAAGTCCGGCTCCGCAAGCACGGCCCGGTGGAAGGGCAGCACCGTGGGCAGGCCGCCGATCCGGAACTCCTCCAGCGCCACGCGGGCCCGGCGCAGGGCCTGGTCGCGATCCGCGCCGGTGACGATGAGCTTGGCCATCAGCGAGTCAAACTGCGCCGGAACCACGTCCCCGCGCACCACTCCTGTATCCACGCGCACGGCCGGACCGGACGGCGCGGTGAAGTCCTCCACCGGGCCGGGCGTGGGCAAAAAGCCCAGCCCCGGGTCCTCGGCATTGATGCGGAACTCAAAGGCGTGACCGTGCGGCTGCGGGTCCTGGGAGATGGACAGCGCCAGCCCGTCCGCAATCCGGAACTGCTCACGCACCAGGTCAAGACCCGTGGTGGCCTCGGTGACGGGGTGCTCCACCTGCAGGCGCGTGTTGACCTCCAGGAAGGAGATGAGCCCATCCGCGGCCACCATGAACTCCACCGTGCCCGCACCGGTGTAGCCGGCCTCTGCGCAGATGGCACGGGCGGCCTCGTGGATGCGGGTGCGCTGCTCATCGCTGAGGAACGGTGCGGGTGCCTCTTCCACCAGCTTCTGGTGGCGGCGCTGGAGCGAGCAATCCCGGGTTCCGGCCACGATCACGGTGCCGTGCGTGTCCGCCAGCACCTGCGCCTCCACGTGACGCGGCCGCTCCAGGAAGCGCTCCACAAAGCACTCGCCGCGGCCAAAGGCGGCCACCGCCTCCCGCACGGCAGAGTCATACGCCTGGGCCACGTCCTCCAGCGCGCGCACCACCTTCATGCCACGCCCGCCGCCGCCAAACGCGGCCTTGATGATGATCGGCAGGCCGTGCTCCTTGGCAAAGGCCGTGACCTCTTCCGCTCCGGACACCGGGCCGTCGCTGCCCGGAGCCAGCGGCGCGCCCACCTTCTGCGCCAGCTCGCGGGCAGAGACCTTGTTGCCCAGCGTGCGAATGACCTCCGGGCTGGGGCCAACCCACGCCAGGCCCGCGTCCAACACGGCCTGGGCAAAGTCCGCGTTCTCCGAGAGGAAGCCGTACCCGGGGTGCACGGCGTCCGCGCCGCTGCGGCGGGCCACGTCCATGATCTTGGCGATGTCCAGGTAGCTCTGCGCGGCGCTGGAGCCGCCCAGCGCGTAGGCCTCATCCGCCAGGCGCACCTGCATGGCGTCCGCGTCCGGGTCCGCGTAGACCGCCACTGAGGTGAGGCCGGCGTCGGTGCACGCGCGGATGACGCGCACGGCGATCTCGCCGCGGTTGGCGATGAGGACCTTCTTCACGGGGTGGCTCCTGGGTTCTGCTGGCCTGAGTGCTGCTGGCTGGCGGGGTGAGGGGGATTCGGTGCGGTTTTTTGCTCGACGACGCGGAAGCGCACCCGGGTGCCCGGGGGCAATTGCGCGGCGAGGGGAAGGTCGTGGGGCTCCACGACCGCGATGACGGGATAGCCGCCCGTCACCGGGTGGTCCGCAAGGAAGAGGACCGGCAGGCCGGAAGGTGGCAACTGCAGGGCACCGGGCACCATGCCCTCCGAGGCCAGTTCGCCGTCGCGGAGGCGCGCGATCGGTGGGGCGGGATGGGCCGGGGCGTCCTGGCTGGCAGGGGTGTCCTGGCCGTCCGGGTCAAGAGACTGCTCCGGGTCCTGGGGCTGTTCCGGGTCCACACGCAGCCGCGCGCCGACCCGATCGGTGTCCGGGCCCACCACCCAGCTCGTGCGCTGCAGGGCGTCCAGGCCAGCCTCGCCGACCCAGTCCGCGCGGGGGCCCGCACTCACGCGCAGCTGAACCACTTCCCCGGGGTTGGGCAACTCGGTGGCCGGCTCCTGCGGTTCGGCAACGGGAAGCACCGGAAGGCCTGCGCTGCACAGCGCCTGGCCCCCGGTCAGGGGCGCGGGGCCCAGCCCGGAGAGCGTGTCCAGCGATGCACTGCCCAGCACCCGTTCTGCGGCAAACCCGCCGCGCATCGCCACGTACCCTCGCAGGCCGGAGGCGGGCTGGCCCAAGGTCAGGATGTGCCCGGGGTACAGCGCAAAGGGAGCGCCTACCGGCGCGGGGACGGACTCGTCGATCATGGCCCCGCCCACCGCGCCGGTCAACGCCACCACACAGGTCTCCTGGGCACGCAGGCTCAGCCCGCCAAGAAGAGTCTCCAAGACCGCGGCGGAGTCGGGGTTGCCCACCAGGCGGTTGGCCTGGGCGGAGCTTGGCCTATCCGCTGCACCGGACGCGGTGACGCCCAGCTCGCCAAGCCCCGGGCGGCCCAGGTCCTGGAACACGGTGCGCAGGCCGGGGCTGAGCACCTCCAGCGCGGCGGGTCGTGGGGGGTGCGTCACGGTGTCCCGCGCCCCTTCTGGCAGGGTCGTGGATGCCACCTGCACCTCGGCGCCTGCCCTCGCCGTGGCTCGCACCGCCTCGAAGCGCACCACGTCGCCGGGGCGGATCAGCGAGGGCTGCTCGCGGCTCGCGTCCCAGAGCGGCGCATCGGTGCGTCCAAGCAACTGCCAGCCACCCGGCGAGCGCTGGGGATAGACGGCGGAGAAGGCGCCGGCCAGCGCCACGGATCCCGCGGGCACGGCGGTGCGTGGGGTGGAGCGGCGCGGCACGTTTAGGCGCGGGTCCCCGCCGGTCAGGTAGAGGAAGCCAGGGGCAAATCCGCCAAAGGCCGCCGTCCAGTCGCTTCCGGTGTGGGCGGCGATGACGGCCTCCACGGAGAGGCCCGTCAGGCGGGCGACCTGCTCCAGGTCCTCGCCGCTGTACTCCACCGGAAGGGTGACGATCCGGCTGGAACGTGCCGCAGCGGCGTCGGGCACTCGGTTCTTGACCTCTGCCACCGCTGCTTCAGCGGCCGGCGCGGAGGAGAAGCGCAGCAGCACGGTGGCGGCGGCGGGCAGCGCCTCTAGCTGGCCGGGAAGGGGCCGGGCCACCAGCTCGGCGTGCCAAGAAAGCACGGATTCCAGGGGCTCAGGGGACGCGGACACGTCCACCAGAACTGCCGTGCGCCCCATCATGAGCACGGTCGGGGCGGGCGCATTCATGCGAAGCTCGTGATCTCCACGCCGGCCTCTTCAAGGCCCGCGCGGACTGCGGCGGCCAGGCGCACGGCACCCTCGGTGTCGCCGTGCAGGCAGATGCTCTGAGCGCGGGGGCGGATCAGGCTGCCGTCCACCGCCTCCAGCACCCCCTCGGTGGCCAGGCGCACCATGCGCGCGGCGACCGTCGCTTCGTCGTGCAGCACCGCCCCGGGCTCGCGCCGTGACACCAGGGTTCCGTCGGGGTTGTAGCCGCGATCGGCAAAAGCCTCGCTGACCCCGCGCAGGCCCGCGGCTTCCGCGAACTCCAGCGCCAGCGAACCGGGCAGCAACAACAGCGCCAGGTCCGGGCTGAAGGCGCGCACGCCATCCACCACCGCGCGGGCGTGGACCTCGTGATGAACAATCGTGTTGTAGAGGGCGCCATGGGGCTTGACGTAGCTGACGCGCGTGCCCGCGGCCCGCGCCATCGCGTCCAGCGCGCCGATTTGATACAGCACGTCATCCGCCAGCTCCGTCGCGGTGGCGTCCACAAAGCGTCGGCCAAAGCCCGCCAGGTCGCGGTAGGCCACGTGCGCGCCCACGGCCACGCCCCGTTCGGCGGCTGCGCGCGCGGTGGCGGCCATGTGGGAGGGGTCCCCGGCGTGGAAGCCGCAGGCGATGTTGGCGCTCGTCACCGAATCCAGGATCGCCGCGTCATCCCCCATGGTCCAGGCGCCAAAGGATTCGCCTACGTCGCTGTTCAGGTCCATGACGCTCATGTGTGACCTCCGTCTCGGTGATGAATCCTCACCAGAATGCACCATCGAGACGGATTGTTCAACAATCTGAGCGGCGCGGGGTGGGGGGAAGCGGTGCCTTCGCCGCCCAGGTACTCAAAATGCCACGCCTCCGCGTTGGGGTTCCTGGCCCCGGAAACGGTGAACTCCTCCAGGTTTCGGCGGTGAATCCAGTTGTACGTACCCGCGTTGGCCTTGAGCCACAGGTAGTACTTGCCCCCAAAGGCATACTCCGGGGTCTCCGGGACATCGATCGCGTCCCCCCAACCGTGATTGGACGTGCCCGGGATCGCCGCCAGGTTGGGGCCCAACTCCTTGAACAGATAGTCCTGCGTTTGGCGCGTGCGATACGCCAGGTCAATCTGCAACGGGCGCCCAAACCTGGCCTGGAACGCGGCGTTCAGGCGGGTCAGATCCGCCAGCGCGGGCGCCGCGAGGAGCGTGCGCTCGCTATCCCACGGAATGGCCACGAGCGAGCCGCTCGGCAGGCGGCCGTTGGGCTGGGCACGCACCTGCGCCCGCGTGAGGCCGGCGGCGTTGGACGTGGGGGCCGTGGATTCTCGGACCAGCGCCGCCTCCTTCATCCAACCGGTCATGCCCTGCGTGCGCACAAAATACCAACCGCGCCGCTGCCCTCCGGCCCTCTCGTAGGCCACGTCCCGGTACGCCACCGAGTTGGCCGGAAGGTCCCCTGCTATCAACGCCCCGCCGATGCTACGAAAGAGCTGGGCCCCCTCCGAGCCCGTGAAGAAGCGGTCCGCCAGGCCCGCCCGATTGGTGCTGTAGTCCTCATTGATGCGCACGTACCTGCCGCCGCCGCTGGTGGGGCGGGTGTCCGCCCTGGGCTTGTCTGACTTGGCGGGCTTGGGTTTGGCTGTGGGTGGCGTGGCCGGCTTGGCGGCGCCCGACGCGGCGGACCCCGGGGCGGGCGGCGCGGTGACGTCCGGGGCGCCGCCGGTGGGATCGCCGGCAGTGCCGCCTGCAGTGCCCGACGCCGCTGCCTCACCCGCCGTCGATCCTCCCGCTTGACCCGTGGCCGGGTTCCCCGGCGCACCCTCCGCGCCCGTGCCGGGCGCCTGACAGCCCGCCAGGGCCAACGCGAGCGCCGTGGCGCCGGCCGCCATCGCGAGGCGGGCGCGCTGGCGCAGGGCGCTGCGTGCCGGGGCGGGGGGCGTGATCTTCATGGTGCTTGAACTCTAAGCGCAGGCCGCGTGCTCCCCTAGACTCGCGTCGTGAACACCCAAAACCCGGCCCCGGATCAGGACGAACTCGAGAAGAGCGCCGAGCGCCTCAAGGAGCGCGTCTACGTCACCTTCACCGCGCTGGCCGTGCTGCTTGCGTTGTCGATGCACGCGGACACGGAGACCCCCGGCCGGGCGGCGCTGACCCTCTTCATCACCGTTCTTGGTGTGCTCCTGGCCAGCTTTTGTGCGGATCTGGTGGCGCACACTGTGGTTCACCAGCATCTCCCCGGCCGCGCGGATCTGCGGCACATGATCAAGGTTGGCACCGGGGCGCTGGGCGCCGTCACGTTGCCCCTCCTGCTCATCGGCGCCGCTGGGCTGGGGCTCTTCGGGCTTCCTGCGGCCCTCAAGGTGGGCCAGGTGGTGCTGGTCGTGACCCTCGGCGCGCTCGCGTTCATCGCCCTGCGCCGCGTACAACTTCCCCTGCTCCAGCGCGTCTTGCTTGTCGCGGCACTGGTGGCCGTCGGCACGCTGGCCGTGGCATTGGAATTGGTGGCGCACTTGTTCTAACCGGCCTCGCGGCAGTATCCGGCCGCAACCATCACCGGGCCTGCGCTCGCGCTGCCCCCCTCAGGGCGCCCCCGGGTGCCGCCCGGACCATCGTGGCGACTAGCCCGCGGCGTTCTCTTTCATGGCCGGGCAGCTCTGTGCCTTGGGGTCCTTGAGTTCGTAGTGCCACACCTCGTTGGCGTAGGTCCGGCAGAGCCCAAAGTCGCTGGCGTTGCGGTCCATCCAGTAGGCGGCGGCGGTGGGGCCCACGTCCGCGGCGGCGCCGTGCACGTGCTCGGAGTTCTCTGGGGTCCTGACCCACTTCTTGGCGGCCGCTTCACTGCCGCGCTTGCGGATGGCCTGGTCCAGTAGCTCCTGCTGGTAGTCGGCGGTGCGCCATCCGGAGGTCAGCCAGAAGTCGTCGACGCCGTCCTCCTTGGCGGCAGCCTTGGCCTCCTTGATGGCCTTGAGCAGTGCGGGGTTCATGTATTTCACTGCGGGGTGCTCGCTATTGCTGGGGTCCACCCTGGTGTCCCGCAGCTGGCTCGGGTCCTTCAACGCCGATGGCGTCGCGAGTCCCGCGCTGTTCGTGGTTCCCTTGGTGGCGCTCGCCGTGGCCTCATCCGCGGGGGTGGCCATGATCCGCTGAGCCACAAAGATCGTGGCGACCAGGGCCAGGATCAGCACCACAATGGCCCCCATCCGCTGGCGCCGCTTGTCCGCCTGGCTGGTGGTTCCTTCAATGGGGGGCATGGGGGCTCCTGGTTTGTCTGCACGAGTCGGGAATGGCTCCGTGTGCCGGCGGGACGTTTCCCGGCCGACTCTCACTACTTTGCCGCCCGGACCCCCCTCGGCGCGTCGGGCGAGGGAGTGAAGAATCTACGTGGCACTCATACCCGGGGGCTACCTCTCCGGGGCGGAACCTGCCACGCTGGGGCCATGAGCGCTTCCCCCACGCCCCGCGTCCTGGCCCCTGAGATCGATCCGGACAACAAGCCCAAGGGCCCTGCGTCCTACTTCCCCAGCATTGAGGCCAAGTATGGGCGCGGCCTGCAGGAATGGCTCGACGACGTGGTGTCGCGTTTGGAGGGCGGCGCGTCACACATGGAGGTGGTGACGTGGCTCAAAACCGAACACGGCATGGGTCACGGTCACGCCAATGCCGTGGTGGCGTACGCCAAGGCAGCGCTGGCTCACTAAGCCCGGGCGGCGCAGCGAGCAACACATCTGATATTCTAGATATATGGATGACAACGCCGCACGGGACGTCTCGCTGGGGACCGTCTACCGAGCCCTCGCCAATGACACGCGCCGGCTCATCCTCGACCTCCTCCGCGATCCCCACGCCCACTTTGATCACCAGCAGTACCGGGGCCTGGGCCTCAGCCTCGAGGATGGCGTCTGCGTTCAGGACATTCAGAAGGCCACCAAGATCTCGCAGTCGGTGGCCTCGACGTACTTGAAATCCCTCCAGGATGCGGGCTTTTTGACCTCATACCGCGAGGGTCGCTGGACGTACTACCGACGCGATGAGAAGGCGATCCGCACCATCGCCGACCGCATCGGCCAGTCGCTCTAACCCAGATTTCACCGCAGCAAGGGTCGGGGAGATCCTTCGCCTAATACATCTAATTATCTAGATATGGAGATTCATGAAACACGGTTTTTTGGCCAGCACCATGCTTGCGCTGGGCGTCTTTAGCATCATCACCACCGAGATCGGGATCGTTGGCGTGCTCCCTGAGCTGGCAGACCGGGCGGACGTGTCAATCTCTCAGGCCGGCCTGCTCGTGAGTGTCTTTGCCCTGGTGGTGGCAGTGAGCGGACCCTTTGGCGTGCTTGCCGCGTCTCGTTTCAATCGCAAAACGGTTCTCCTGCTTGCCATGGCAGTTTTTGCCCTCGCGAACATCGTCTACGCCTTCTCCGAAAGCTTCCCCGTGCTGGTGGCGTTCCGGATCATTCCGGCCCTGCTCCACCCCATCTTCTTTGCGGTTGCCCTGACCGCCGCGACCTCGATGGCGCAACCGGGCAAGGAGGCGGGAGCGGCCGCCCGGGTGTTCACCGGAGTGACCGTCGGCTTTGCCTTCGGCGTTCCGGCCATGGCCTTCCTGGCCAGCAGCGCCTCGGTGCCCACGGCGTTTTCCATCGCGGCCCTGGTGAACGTGCTCGCCTTCATCGGAATCGCTCTGTGGGTGCCGGCCATGCCGTCAGAGCAACACCTGAGTTACGGGAAACAGCTGCAGATCCTGCGCCGCCCTCGCCTCTGGCTCCAACTGATCATCGTGACGCTGGTGTTCGCTGTCATGTTCTCCAGCTACTCCTACTTCTCGGACTTCTTGGGCGGGGTCAGCGGCGTCCCCTCCCTCACCATCGGTGCGCTGCTCATGCTCTTTGGCCTCGTGATGATCGCGGGCAACCTCGCCTTTGCGCGGCTGATCAAGCACGGCCTGCTCGCGACTCTGCTGTGGTTCTTGGGTGGCTACGTGGCGCTGTACCTGGTGATGTACGCGGTGGCGCCGTCCGCGTGGGCCATCTCGATCCTCGTGATCCCGTGGAGCCTGCTGCACTCCGGCGGGCTCCTGCTCGGCCAATCGCTGATCGCCCGCGAGTCCACGGAGGCGCCCACGTTCGGCAACAGCCTCTTCGTTTCCTCCTCCAACATCGGCATCACTCTTGGCTCGGCGCTGGGCGCGCTGCAGATCGCAGCCGCCGGAACGCGGTCTCTCGTCTTCGTTGGAGTGGGCGCGGCGTTGCTGGCGCTGCTGGCCGTCGGGGTCAGTCACCTGATCCGTGGAAGAGAAAAAGCACCGCAGCTAGCGCAGCACGAATAGCCGCGCGCTCACGCTCCCACCCGCATCCAGCGATCATTGCGCACGCGCCAGGACAAGGTGGCGGCCCGGGCCAGCAGGTAGCCGCAGAACGCCACCCAGATCCACACCAGGGCCTCGCCGGGCAGGGCAAGCACGTCAGTGAGGACCAGCAGCGGCGCGTAGAGCGCCAGGTTGAGAAGGCCCGTGAGCGCCAGGTAACGGGCGTCCTCGGCGCCGATCAGCACGCCGTCGAGCACAAAAACCAAACCGCACACCGGCTGCGACGCCGCCAGGATGAACATGCCCAGTGTCGCAGCGCTCTGGACCGCAGCGTCCGGCGTGAAAAGCGGTGGCAGCACCCAGGCCAACGCAGCCAGCATCGCGCCCGTGAACAGCCCAAACCAGACGCCCCACCGCATCATGGTGCGCGTCAGGGCCCGCGTGCGGTCCTTGTCCCCCGCGCCCAGCTCCTTGCCGATCAGGGACTGCGCCGCCACCGCCAGGGCATCCAGAGCAAAGGCCAAGGTGGAGAACATGGTGAAGACCAGCTGGTGCGCGGCCAACGTGATGGCGCCCTGGGAGGTGGCCACCCAGACGGTAGCCAGGATCGCGATGCGCAGCGAGAGCGTGCGCAGCATGAGCCACCCGCCGGCGTGCGCCGAGCGCCTCAGCCCCGCCACGCTGGGACGCAGCGAGACGCTGCGCCTGCGCAGCCGCGGAACCAGCAGCGCCACATAGACCAGCGCCATGAGCCACTGGGCTATCGATGTGCCCAGCGCAGACCCACCCACACCAAGGCCCACCCCGTAAACCAGCACAAAGTTGAGGCAGATATTGATGCCGAACCCCCCGCCAGCCACCAGCAAGGGGGTGCGCCCGTCCTGCAGGCCACGCAGCACGCCCGTGGCCGCGAGCACCAACAACATGGCCGGCACACCCGGCATGGACCAGCGCAGATACTCCACCGCGTAGTCCGCGGTGGCCCCCCGTGCCCCCATCCACTCAGCCAGTGTCGGCGCAGTGGCAAAGCCCACCACCGCCAACACCAGCCCAAGGAAGAGGCCCAGCCACACGCCGTCGCGCCCAGAGGCCAGGGCCTTGGGCAGGTTCCCCGCCCCAAATTGCCGCGCAACGGCGGGCGTGGTGGCGTATGCAAGGAAGACCATCAGGCCCACCACGGTCCCCAGGACTGTGGTGCCAAGGCCCGCGCCGGCCAGCTGCTCCACGCCCAGGTGCCCCACAATCGCCGTGTCAGCGAGCAGGAAGAGCGGCTCGGCAATCAGCGCGCCAAGCGCCGGGACCGCCAGCACCAGGATCTGCTTGGTCAGCCCCGGGAACTGCTGGCGCGCGGGACGCCCCGCGGCGGTGCGCCGGGGCTTCGCGGAGGGTTCTGCTGGGGGCTGGGGCGAGGACTGCACGCACCGAGCCTAGCGACGCGCGCCGCACACGCTTGCTTCCGCGGCCCATTGCGGGTGAGATCGGGACATGACTGAACCCCTGGTGATCACCTCCCGTCCCGGCGTCACGCGAGTCAACATCAACCGCCCGGACCAGGGCAACGCCCTGGATGTGAGCACCGCGAGGGCGCTCGTGGAGGCCATCCACGCCGCGGAGGAGAACCCCACCACGGCCGTTTTGACCCTGACCGGAACCGGGCGCATCTTCTGCGGCGGCGGAGATGTCGCAGCCATGGCAGCGCACGGCAGCGCGGAGCGGCCCGCCTTCCTGACGGAGCTGGCCGACGCCGCTCACTCAGTCATGCGGGCGCTGGCGGGTTCACGACTGGTGATCCTTGCGGCCGTCAACGGCGCCGCCGCTGGCGCCGGGCTGGGGCTGGTATTGAACTCCGACCTGGTGGTCGCCACCGATCACGCCAAGTTCCTGGCCGCCTACGCCAGCATTGGACTGACCCCGGACAGCGGCGCCACGCGCATGCTTCCCCACATCTTGGGCCACCAGCGGGCCATGGAGATGCTGGTGGGCGGGAAGGCGCTGACCGCGGCAGAGGCCAAGGACTGGGGCCTGGTCAACGAGGTGACCTCGGCCGAACGCTTCGAGGCCGCGGTGACCCAGTGGGAGTCCCGACTCCTGCGCGTCCCCGCCCAGGTGCTCGCCACCACCAAGGGCCTCGCACGCCAGGCCATGGAACCCTCGCTGGGTTACTCCGAGCACCTTGACCGGGAGGCCACGCTGATTGCCCAGTCCTGCTCCGGGCCAGAGTCCCAGGAGCTGATTGCCCGCTTCGCTGCCAAGAGTCAGCCCGCGGGTGACGGCGGGCTGGCCGCTAGCGCGGACCGCAAGACGTCACAGTCTGCGTGAGTGGGCGAAGGGGCGCGCGAGCGCCTTCCGAACTGTGGTTGACATCACTCTAAGTGCGCCATAAGCTCGCGTAGTTTCATCACTGCGCATCAGAAGTTGCCTGCTGTGCAACATAGGTCTGACGTTTGGCACGATCAGCCCCACACGCTCGGAGACGCATCATGACCAACCTACGCACCCCCGCCCTCGAAGAGATCCTCGCTGCAGCCGCCCAGATTGTCAGGGCGTTTGCCGCTAACGACGGCACGGAGTACTTCACGGCCTTCGCCCCGGACGCAAGCTTTGTCTTCCACACCGAGCCGGGCCGCCTGGACGCCCGGGCCGAGTACGAGGCTCTGTGGCAGGGCTGGATCGCGGAAGGTTGGCGCGTGCTGAAGTGCGTCTCCACTGAGCAGCTGGCACAGGCGTACCCGGGCGGTGGCATCTTCAGCCACACTGTCGCCACCACTGTGGACCTAGGCAATGGCACGCAGGATTCCTATCGCGAGCGCGAGTCCATCGTGTTCCGCACGGACGGTGACGGGCTGCTCGCCGTGCACGAGCACCTCTCCACGCTGAGCGCGCTGGACGACGCAGGCGAGCGCTGATGTCCCTCTACAAGGGCCTTGAATCCCGCCTGCAATCCAACGCAGAGGACGGCGGTGCGGTCCGCGGCACGCTCAACATGCCGCGCATTGGCATGATCTGGCTCGCCGCCAACCTGGTGGTGACGACCCTGCTCACCGGCACGCTCTTCATCCCTGGACTGGACTTTGGCACCACCCTCGCCATGATTGCACTCGGCACCGTCTGCGGCGCCGTGGTGCTCACCTTGGTGGGAAACATCGGCACCCGCACCGGTTTGCCTACCATGGCGCTGACCCGCGGAGCCTTCGGCACCAAAGGCAGTTTCCTACCGGTCGCGGCCAATCTCTGCGTGCTGATGGGCTGGAGTTGGGTCCAAGCGATGCTGGCCGGGGTCACGGTCAATCACCTGGTGGCCAGCCTGACAGGTTTCTCCAACCCCGTCCTCTTCTCGGTCCTATGCGAGGCCATTGTGGTGATCCTCGCGATCTTTGGCCACACCGGCATTGCGAGGGTGGAGCCCTGGCTGGCCGTGGTGATGCTGGTGATCATCGCGTGGATCTTTGCCACCGCCTTTGGTGCCTACTCACCGGCCGAGTTCCAGGCCCTTCCCGTGGATGCCTCGACTGGGACGACGCCTTTCAGCGCATTCGACATCGTGTTCGCGACCGCTATCTCCTGGACCGTGCTCTCGGCAGACTTCAACCGCCTGGCCCGCAGTAGCAAGGCCGGCATCCTGGGCTCCGGCCTCGGTTACATGTTCTCCACCATCATCTCGATGACCCTCGGTGCCACGGCCATCGCGTACGTAGCGCTGCGCGGAACCCAGGTGATCGCATTTGATCCGACCCTGCTCGTGGATGCGTTCGGCGCCCCCATCGCGATCGTCATCTTCCTCTCCGTGATGGCAACCAACACGATGGTGGTCTACGGAATGACCACCTCCGTGGTCAACTCAAAGGTCGGCAGTCGCGTGAAGTTCCTTCCCACGGCGCTCATCATCGGCGTGGTCTCCATCGCGGGTTCCACGTGGCTGGCGCTCCTTGATCAGTTCACGACCTTCCTGACTGTCGTCGGTTCCTTCTTTGTGCCGGTGTTCGCGATCATGATCGTGGACTACTACCTGATCAAGCGCGGGCGCTACAACCGAGACCTGCTCCGCCCCACTGGCGGACGCTACTGGTATCAGGCTGGCGTCAACTGGATAGCGGTCGGGGTCTGGATTGCGGGTGCGCTCTCATCCGCGGCCCTGACCTACGTGTGGCCCAGCCCCATCGGTGCCACCGTTCCGGCCCTCGCCATCTCCTTTGTGCTCTACCTGGGTCTGATGTTGCCCGCGCGAACCCGTGGCTCGGTTGAGCCATACCAGCACCTGGCTGACGACGCCACGCCCGGCAGTTAGCGTCGCGGCGGTCCACCCGGGTATTGCTGGCCCGGGTACTGCTGGCCTGGGTATTGCTGGCCCGGGAACTGCTGGCCTGGATACTGCTGGACCGGAGCCCCGGGTGTCATCATGGCGCGGGCCCGTCTGCGCCGGGCCGAGCGTGCCACGAAGAGCGGCCCCAGCACCAGCACCAGGATCACCAGCGGCGCACCGGGCATCAAAAACCACTCAGCTATGCGGGTTATCCCCGTTGCCCACGGCGTGCGAACGTCCTTCCAGATGAGGGACGCGGCGACGGTGGCCGCCAAGAACACCGGGATGGACACCAGCGCCCCGGCCCACCACGGGCCCCGCAGGGCTCGGTTTCCGATGAGGGCCAGACACGGTGGCAGGAGCATAGGCAGCGTGTCCACGAACAGGTCGGCCCCGGCCGACAACACGTCGCCAAACATCGAGAGGCTGCCGTGGCCCAGCATCAGGAACAGGATGCCCAGGAGCAGCATCCCACCCGAGACCAGGAGCGCAGGGGCCAACAACAGCGCCGCACAGAACCACAGCACGGCCTTCCACGAGGGGTCCCGGGGAAGAGGTCCCTGCGGCCGGGCCGGCACGCCGCCCCCATACACGAGCGGGGGGTACTGGCCCGGCGGTGGGTACTGACCCTGAGGAGGGTGTTGGCCCGGTGACTGGCTCATGATCCTGCCTTCCATGGAGGGGGCGGCGGGTGTCCTGGATAGCCCGGCCCTGGGTAACCAGCTGCCATGAACGCCCTAGCCCGCCGGCGCCGGCTGGACTGGGCGATGAGTAGCGGGCCGAGCACCAGCGCCAAGATCATCCAGAAAGCCCCGAACACGAGAAAGAGGCCGGCCACCACGGAGACCCCCTGCAACCACCCGTTGCCAGTGTGAATAAAGGCCCTGCTCAGGACTAGGCCCACCACAACGACCACGGCGGCGGAAACGAGCGTTCCCGCCCACCAGGGCGCCCGCAGTGCCCGGTTGCCGATGATGATCAACGCAGGAAGCACCGTGGAGGGAAGCATGCCCACGATCACGGCCGAGGCGAAGGGCATGTAGTCCCCCGCCTGTTGCGCTTCGAACGCCCCCAGGATGGAGGCGGCGCCGCCCAAGACCAGGAGCAGCACCAAGAAGGCAAGCCCCACGGGCACCAGCACCAGCCCGGCGCTGAACCAGAGAATGGCCTTCCACGAGGGATCCGTGGGGAGCGGGGCCCGCGGAATCACGTAGCCGACCGGAACCATCTGCGGCCGCTCCAGGTACGGCCCCTGCTGCGAGTACGGGCCCGGCGGTTGGCTCATGACCTCTCCGCCCGCAGCTCGCGCTTGAGCAGCTTGCCGGACTGATTCCGCGGCAGCTCCTGCACAAACTCCACCGCCTTGGGCACCTTAAACGCGGCGATGCGCTCCTTCACATGGGCCCGCACGGCCTCTGCGGTGAGGCTGGCCCCCGGCTTGAGCACCACGACCGCCGTCACCGCCTCGATCCATCGCTCATCCGGCAGACCAATCACCGCGACCTCCGCGACGGACTCCAGTTCGTAAATCGCGTCCTCCACCTCACGCGGCGCCACCAGCACCCCGCCGGTATTGATCACGTCCTTGATGCGATCCACCACGGTAATGAAGCCCCCCGCGTCCTTGGTGACCTGATCGCCGGAGCGGAACCACGCGCCGTCGAACGCTTCCGCCGTTTGCTCCGGCTTGTTCCAGTACCCCTTAAACAGCTGCGGTCCGCGGTACTGAATCTCGCCCGGCTCGTCTTGCCCGGCCACGTCGCCGTTGGCGGTGAGAACCCGCGCCTGGACAAAGTACACGGGGCGCCCGGCGGACGCGGGCCGCGCTTCATGCTCCTCCGGTCGCAGCACCGTGCAGAGCGGGCCGAGTTCCGACTGCCCAAAGCAGTTGTAAAAGCCGATGCTCGGGTATCGCTCGCGCAGGCGCGCCAACACCGTGACCGGCATGATGGACGCGCCGTATTGGGCCTTAGTGAGCGAGGAAAGATCACGTGTGGCCAGCTCGGGATGGTTCGCGAGCGGCACCCACACGGTGGGCGCCAGGAACAGCGAGCGGGCGCGCTCGGATTCCACCAACTCCACAATCTGCCCGACGTCCGGCTTGGGTAGGAGCCGCACAGTGGCACCGAGTGCCAGGTACGGCATCAAAAAGACATGCATGGCCGCCGAGTGATACAGCGGCATGGCGACCAGCGGGCGGTCCTCCGCGTCCAGATCCAGGGCGATCGTGGCAGAGACGTACTCGGCCATCAGCGCGGCGTGTGTCATCATGGCGCCCTTGGGTGCCGAGGTGGTCCCCGAGGTATAGAGCAGTTGCACCAGGTCATCGCCGTCCACGCGGACCGCGGCGAGCGCCTCCGTGCCGCCGTGCGGAGCGGGATCAAGCGCCGTGGTGAGCACGGACGGGTGGCCCTCTCCCCCAGGCGGGGGCAGAAGGTCCCACACCTGGCGCACCGAGGCAGCCCCGCCGGCGTCGAACACCGCCTTGACCGTGGCCCGCAGGGCCGGGTCCGCCGCAAGCAGCGTGGCACCAGAGTCCTCTAGTAGATAGCGCAGCTCATCACCCTTGAGCGCGAAGTTCACGGGGACGTGGACCAGCCCGGCGCGGGCACAGGCCAAGAAAAGCACCGCGTACGCGTCAGAGTTCAGGCCGTAGGCGGCCACGCGGTCGCCTCTGCTGAGGCCCGCGCCGAGCAGCCGCACTGCGACTCTGTCCACGGCCGCCTCTAGCTCCGCGTAGCTCCACTCGCGCTCCTCAAAGCGCAGGGCTGCGGCGTGTGGGGTGCGTTCCGCGCTCCGCGTCAGGAGCGAGTCCAGCCGCGTGGAACGGGCCGCCGCGATGGTGTCTTCGAGTGCGTTCACTGGTGTGGTCCTTGCTCTAGGGATCGCAGGGCTCTAGAGCCGCTCGATGATGGTCACGTTGGCCTGCCCGCCGCCCTCGCACATGGTCTGCAGGCCATAGCGGCCGCCCGTGCGCTCCAGTTCATGCAGCAGCGAGACCATGAGGCGCGCCCCGGTGGCACCGATGGGATGCCCCAGGGCAATGGCGCCGCCGTTGGGATTGGTCTTGGCCGGGTCCGCTCCCAGCTCGTGTTGCCAGGCCAGCACCACCGCGGCGAAGGCCTCATTGATCTCCACCACGTCCATGGCGTCCAGGCTCAGGCCGGTGCGCTTCAGCGCGTGACGCGTGGCCTCGATGGGCGCGGACAGCATCATGACGGGATCATCCCCACGGGCGCTGATGTGATGGATCCTGGCGCGCGGGGTGAGGCCGTGGCGCCTCACCGCCTCCTCCGAGGCGATCACCAGGGCCGCCGAGCCGTCGGACATCTGCGAGGCGGTGGCCGCCGTGTGGAGGCCGCCCTCCACGATGGGAGCCAGCGTGGCCATCTTGTCCCGGTCGGGGGCGCGCGGCCCCTCGTCCCGGGCCAACCCACCCAGCGACAGGATCTCCCGATCAAAACGGCCGGCCGCCTGCGCCGCGATGGCGCGCTCATGTGAGGCGGTCGCGAAGTCCTCCAGCTGCTCGCGGGTGAAGCCCCACTTCTGCGCCATCATCTCCGCGCCTCGGAACTGGGAAATCTCCTGGTCCCCGTAGCGCGCCGCCCAGTCCTTGGAGCCGGCAAAGGGGTCCGGAAAGCCCAGTTCGGCGGCCGCCCGATTGGAGGCCTGGAGGGGGATGGAGCTCATGGATTGCACCCCACCGGCCACGATGAGATCGCTGGTGCCGCTCATCACGGCCTGGGCCGCGTACATGATGGCCTGCTGGCCGGAGCCACATTGGCGCTCAACCGTGGTGCCGGGGACGGACTGATCCAGGCCCGCCGCGAGCCAGGCGTTGCGGGCAATGTCCATGGACTGGGGTCCCAGCTGGTCAATGCAACCCAGGATCACCTCGTCATACTCGCCGCTGTCCACTCCGACGCGGGAGACGGCCTCACGCAGCGGGGCCGCGGCCAGGTCCAGCGGGTGCACCGCGGACAGGCCCTTGCCACGGCGCCCCACCGGCGTTCGGATCGCGTCGACAATGAAGGCCTCTGGCACGGTGAACTCCTCGCGATCCGCGGCCACCATCCCGTCGATGTGACCCACCTTGCACAGTACGAGGCGCACCCTCAGCGCGCAATGCACCCGGGCGGGGGCGGTGCCGCGCTCAGCAGTGGCGAGTGCTGATGCGGGTGCCCACCTTAGGCGGGCGCCCAGGCGTAGATGGTGCGCGGCTTGATGGTTTTGGCCCACAGCCACCCGCCGAGCAGTGCGATGGCGTAGGGGATCACCACCTGGGCCAAGATGACGCCCAGCATCCACACCGACCCGGCATCGCTTCCATACTGCGACCGTGACTCCGCTGCCCCGATGCCCACCAGCACCAGCACGGCCAGCAGGGTAGCGATCACCAGCCCCATCACGTGCCCCCAGACGGCGCTCTTGGTGAGTGCGGTCGCGGCCGCCGCGATGCCCACGCCGACCATGGCAAAGAAGCCGCCGCCCACGAGCACCCCCATGAGGGTCACGAGTCCCACCATGAACAGCAGGGAGACGGACAGGACCAGGCCAAGGAGGACCGCAAGGACGGCGCCGCCAACCATGATGACGCCCGTCATGAGCCAGTAGCGTCGCCACAGCAACGAGGCTTGCTCCGAGGCCGGGTCCACGGGTGCGGCAACGAGCCCGGCGCCGTACTGCTGGGGGGCGTAAGGCTGGACGGCGTACGGCTGGGGACCAGCCGGGGGCAGCGGCGCTAACGGTGCCGGCGGCGCGGGGTAGCCAGTGGGCCGGTACGGCAAGACCGGGCCAGCGGGCGGCGGCGCCTGGGTGGGCAGGAGGTGATCCACGTTGGTCTCGATCAGCGGCGGACGCTCCCGTGGCTGTTCCTGCGGTGTGGTCCCCATAGTTGCCGCTCCTTCTCCCCATGCCCAACGCGTGCCAGTGACTTCAGCCTGAATCCTAGCCAGTCTGTGCGCGCGGAACCTCTTGCCTTGTTGCTAGCCATCCCATCACAAGAGCCACGCCGTAGGGGGGAACGATCGGCAGGAACACGCGGAGCAGGACCGCCCAACGGCGGGCGAAGTCCAGCTCGAAGGCCGAAGGAAGCAAGTGCGAGAGCATCCACATGGCGGCCAGCGTGCAGAGCACCACGACCGCGAAGCCCATCACATGCCCCCACGCTGCGTTCTTGGTCAGAGCCGTCCCAGCCGCTGCGACTCCTAGCCCTAATAGTGCAACGCATATCCCCCAGTAGAGGGCAATCACCAGTGCCCCGAGTTGAAAGGCGTCGTCCAGGGCCCCCAGCAGGACAGCGAAGCAAACCACGGAAAGACAGAACCCTAAGGCCAAGACCCACACCAACATGATGGTGTAGCGCCGCCATTCCAACGCCTTGAGCGCTGCTGCAACGACTTCCGCCCGCTCCTCTGGAACGTCCCCCATATCTGCCACCCTCCCCACAGAGCATTGCGCTGCGTATCGCCCGTCTCGGCGCGAGCCGGACCCTCACCAGAGTGTGGCAGTTCAGGGCCTGTGAGGGACGGGAGCGCCGCTCACCTGTGGATTCACGCGGTCACGGGACTGGCAGCATCATCAGGATTCGGTCCGGCCATCTGCTCCATGGCGCAGGAGTAGTCGCCCAGAAAATCGATCCGGGTCACGTGCTTAAAGCGCGTATTGGTCCACATGGCATCCCATCTGCCGTCCGGATCGATCATGCGGACCCAGACCGAGCGCTTGCGCCATGTCTGCGGGGAGCAGATCCACATGTGCCCCAACCGCCGCTCTTCCTCATACAGCTCGTAGACGGCTGCGTTCTTGGCGACGCTCTGCAGGAGCCCGCCCGTCTCCGAAAGATCCAGAGGGTGCTCCGGAGCGATAAGGGGCCACGGATCGCGAGACTCAACGAACTCCTGGAACACCGGGGCAAGCCTGGCCTCGGTGATGTCGCGAAGGCGAACCACGCTGTATCCATTCGGGTAGCCGCCATCACGCAGCACGGCAAAGAGCACCCACTCCGGCCCGCGGTCTAACACCACGCCATAGAACGCTTCGCGATCCTGGTGGCCGCCCCGCTTCCCGAGCACCGCGGCTCGGCGATACCTCACGATCGCGGCCTCGCGCTGGGAGCGCTGCAAACATGTGAGAATCTTGCTACGTTTCCGCGCGCTGTGCATACCGAATTTTAACTCCCCAGCGCGGCGCCGCGACCTTCCTTGCGCAGCACCGCCCAGGCGATCAGCACGGCGAGCACAATCATGGCTCCGACGCTCGCGACCACACCGCCCCATCCCTGACCCTGAAAGGCCAGGCCCACGGCCCAGCCAAAGAGCGAGGAACCGCCGTAGTAAGCCAGGTTGTAGAGGCTGGAGGCCTGCGCGCGGCCGGTGCGCACCAGCCCTGGCACCCAACCGGAAGCGGTTGCATGCGCCGCGAAGAAGCCTGCGGTAAAGAGGAGAAGGCCAGCGATCACGGCCGGCAGGGAGTCCATCCATGTCAGTAGCAGGCCTGCGAGCATGACGCCGCTCGCCCCACGCAGCACGGGATAGCGGCCATGACGGGAGGAGAGCCTGCCGGACTGCGCTGAGGACCACGTCCCGGAGAGGTAGGCCAGGAACAGCAGTGCGGAGAGCGAGGCGGGGATGAGGAAGGGCGGTGCCTGCAGCCGGAATCCAAGGTAGTTGTACACCGCCACAAAGCCGCCCATCAGCAGCCCTCCCTGGCAGAACAACGCCACGAGCCGGCGGTCCTTGAGGCACGTCACCAGCTTGCGCAGCAAGGGAATGTCTCGCGCCGAACGCCGCACCACCGGTTGGAATCCGCGTGGGGCCGGCGCCACCAAGAAGAAAATGAGCCCGGCCACCGCCGCCACGGCGGAGACCACAAAGGTGCCCACCCGCCAGGTATAAAACTCACTCAGGGGCCCCGCGACCAGGCGGCCAAGCAGCCCGCCGAGCGTGGTCCCGGAGATGTACGTTCCGCTTGCCACGGCCGCGGCCAACGGCGCCACTTCCTCGGTGAGGTAGGCCAACGCCACGGCGGGAATGCCGCCCAAGGCCAGGCCCTCCAGCAGGCGCAGGCCCAGCAGCACCTGGAAGGTGGGGGCAAAAGGCACCAGGAGCCCCAGCACCACGGCGCACAGGATGGCCAGACGCATGGTGGTGCGCCGCCCGCGCCTGTCCGCCATCACGGACCAGGGGATCACGGACACGGCCAGGCCCAGGGTCGCCATGGACACCGCCAGCGCGGCATCCGCCTCTGAGATCCGCTGATCCGCAGCCAATTCCGGCAGCACGCCCTGCACCGAGTACAGCTGCGAGAACGTGGCGACGCCCGCCGCAAACAGCGCCAGAATCATGGCCCGGTAGCCGCGGCTGCCGCGCTCATGCCCCGACCAGGGACTCGCCCCGGATTCCGAACCGCCCAAGGACATCTCGAGGATCAGGCCCCGGCGGTGGTGTAGGTCAACAGCAGCGCCATGCAATTAGAAAAGGCGTGCATGCAATAGGAGTAGGCGATGGATTTTCCTGAGAGCACATAGCCCGCACCAAAGGAGATGCCCATCAGCAAGTACGGCAATCCCGTCATCAGAGTGGGCCATTCCTTGCCGATGAAGTGCAGGGACATGAACACCAGCGCTGACAGCACCACCAGCACCCAAGGATTGATCCAGCGCGAGAGCTTGCCCACCAAGAGATGCCGGAAGATGTACTCCTCCACGAGCGGTCCCATGAGGCCCACCATCAGCACCATGAGCGGCCACGGAATGGCCTGCATCATGGCGGTTGCGGCGTCCTGATTTTGGCTCTGATTGACGCCGTCAAGGCCGACGCCGCTGGCGGCAGCCGCCAGAGCCACCAGGACGGCGGTCGCGATGATGGTCGCAAACCACGCCGCCGGGAGCCCGCAGAACTTGGCCCAGGGGTACCAAAGGAAGGTCTTGAAGGAGCGCCACAGCTCCCTGCCCAAGGCAAAGAGCGTGAGGGTCACGAGGATGGCGTACATCCCAAAATTGACCACAAAGCTAGAGAATTGGTCCTCATCCGCGGCGGCGGCCTCCGCCTCCGCAGCCGCGTCCCCCAGAAGCGCAGTCAGCGCCAAGGGGAGCACAAACATGAGCCCCACGTAAAAGGCAAAGGTGACCCAGTCCATGACAGAAAAACGGCCCAGCTTGGCCTCGGGATGCCGGGGACGCTTGCGCGGCGCCGGCATGGCGGGCGGGTACGGGGTCGGGGCGAAGTGGGCCGGGTAGCTCATAGGGTCCATCGTAGATCGGTGCCCGACGCCGCGCGGTACGCGGTTGCGCGGCTCACCGGGCGCGCCCGGCCGGCTTCTCAGCCCAGCCCGTTGGCTTGCAGCCGCTGCGCATGGGTGTTCACGGCCTGCAGGGTGCCCGCCGCGGCGTCGTAGCGGAAGAGGGCGATCCCTGATTGCTCGGCAAAGGCCAAGGCGCCGGGAGCGTAGCCGGTTCGCGTGAAGAAGAGGCCCTTGCGCCCGCGGGGGTCATGATTCACCACACCGGCAAACTCGCGGATGTCCTTCACACCGACGCTGCCCGCATAGTGCTTCACCTGCGCCACGTAGAAGTGGCCTTCCACATCGATGCCGCCATCACCCGTGGCGGCGGTGGTCTGTGCAGAGGACTCGCCCATGAAGCGCATCCACTCAGCCGCGAGCGTCTCCGCCTCCAGCGGCGTGATCTCGTAGTGTCGCGGAGCCGGGGCACCAAAACCGCCAGCCGGCGCGGGTACCGCCGTTCGGGTGGTGCCCACGCCCCGGCGCCGGTGGATGGCGTCCATGGCACCCGCGACGGCGGCATTGGCCAGCCGCTGCCGCGCCCGTTTGCGGGAGGCCTTGGCCCGGCGAGTGCTGCGTACGGTCAGCGCCACCACAAGGATGAGCAGCGCCACCATGCCCCAGAGCACGGGATCCACGGCCTGCGAGGGAAGCGTCCTCAGGACGGCCTCTGACACCGATGTGCCGAATCCGGGAAACAGCCCCGGGAACCTGGTCAGCACCATGGCACCGCCCACCAGGATGGTCACAAGGATCGTGACGCCGCAGAGGCTGGCCATCGCCTCCGCGTTGCCCTCCGCCACCGTCTTGCGAGGTGTGAACTGGCTGCGCATGCGAAGGATGACCTCCCGGCGCAATTGGGCGTCAGAGAGGTAGGGATCCAGGACGTTCCGGCCCAGGTCTTTGCCGGATTTATACGCTGAGTTCTCTGACCACACGAGCGTCATCCTCCCATAACGGGCCAAGATAATGCTGTTTGATATGTGCTCCAAGCAGATTGTGGAGCGAACGGCAGCGCATGTGCGCCCACCAGCCCTCGGTCGGGCCCGCTCAGCCCTCGCCCAGCACGCGCAACCCGAGATCCGCGGCCAGCGCCGGCGCCAGCTCCTGCAGCTGCCAGTCGGTGATGATGGCGCCGCGCAGGCCCATGACGGGACCCACTCCCGCCAGCCGCGCGCCGCGCAGGTCCACGTCCTTCAAAACGCTGCCGTGCAGGCTCAGACGGCCAATGTGCACCTCTGAGAAGGAGATCCTGGTGGCCTTGGCCTCGTCCAGGTCCAACTCCTCAATCACGGCGTCCTCGATCAGCAGATCCGTGACGATGGCCCTGCGCAGGTCAACGCGGCCCAGCTTGGCCCCGCCGATCCGCACGGCCTGCACCTTGGCGTCCACCAGATCAAGCACGCCCATCCGGGACTGCCGCAACATCACGTTGCGCCACGAGGACTTTCCCGCCCGGAGTTCATCAGCAAAGACGCCCTCCAGCAGGCTGCCCTCCCAGCGGCTGCGCGTCAGGTCCGCCCCGGAGAGGTCCGCGCGGGCCACCACGCAGTCTCGGAACGTGACATCACTCAGGTCTGTGGCGCCGCTCGCGCCCTCTAGCCGAGCGCCGTCGAACTCGCCGCCTAGGCCCATCTCATCCCACCCCAGCACGTGATGCGAGGAGCTGGGCTCCGCCAGGGGGACGCGGGGTGTGGCGGGCTGGACCGAACGTGAGGCAGACATGGTTCTAGTCAACACGGTGCGGGCCAGACATGGCGAAGCGGGACGAGCCTGAGGCCCGTCCCGCTTCGCGTGATGCATCGGTACCCCCGTACCTTGGGCCTACTGGCCCCGCATCACGTGACGCACTCAGGGGAAGCAAAGGGGGTGGCCTTCCTCAAAATTCCACCCCATATGCCGCCCGTCTGGCGCACCACCACTCCCCCCGCGAAGCAACAGCACCCGGCCTTAGTTCCCCCGGCCGGTCTGCTACCCCCCATCGCGTTGAGTGGCTAAACCAGAGTTTGGCAGGCCAACGACCCTGCCACAACCCGCCCGCGCCCCGACGATTCCACGGAGCGAGTCGATGCCATGCCCCTAATTGACTAACGCCGTCACGTTTCATATTTTTCGCGCCGGTAACCCGATGCGAAAGTATCCGACACCTGACGCATTGTTCCCGTCCTGCGGCGGCTTGTCACAACAAGCCACAAATCAGTCAAGAGTTGACAGTCCGACCGCGAGCGCAGTGAAGTCGCAGATCAAACAAATATCACCCGTTGTCCAGCATGTGGACACTTTGGGCGCAAGCGCTTGCCTCGTGTCCTCGAGGCGCCCACATGGCACGAGGCCGTGCGGCGCTGGAGTGCGCCGCACGGCCTCGTGAAACGGACCTGAGGGTCCGTTGGGCTAGGCGTCGTCCTGCGTGGAGGGCTCCTGCGCCGCCGGGACAATCGGCAAAGCGCCGGTGGCCAGCACCTCTGCCGCCACCCGGTCCTCCTCCGCCATCTCCGTATCAGCCGGCCCCACAAACTGGGACATGTAGAGACGGTAGTAGGCACCCATCGCGGCCAGTAGATCCTCGTGGCTGCCCTGCTCCACAATGCGACCGGACTCCATCACCAAGATGGTGTCCGCATCGCGAATGGTGGAGAGTCGGTGCGCAATCACAAAGCTGGTGCGATCCGAGCGCAGGGCCTTCATGGCCTGCTGGACCAACAGCTCCGTGCGCGTATCCACCGAGCTGGTGGCCTCATCCAAGATGAGCAGGCTCGGGTTGGAGACAAAGGCACGCGCAATGGTGATGAGCTGGCGCTCGCCCGTGGAAACGTTGGTCGCCTCCTCATCCAAGATGGTGTCGTAGCCATCTGGCAACGCACCCACAAAGCGATCCACATAGGTGGCCTTCGCGGCCGCGATGACCTCCTCGTCGGTGGCGTCCAGGCGCCCGTAGCGGATGTTGTCCATGATGGTTCCGCCAAAGAGCCAGGCATCTTGCAACACCATGCCCACCTTGGAGCGCAGCTCCTGGCGGGAGAGCTCGCGGGTATCCACGCCATCCAACAGGATGCGCCCGGCGTTGAGCTCGTAGAAGCGCATCACCAGGTTCACGAGCGTGGTCTTACCCGCACCCGTGGGACCAACGATGGCCACCGTGTGCCCCGGATCCGCCTCAAAGGAGAGCTCCTCGATGAGCGGCTTGTCCTCCGAGTAGGAGAAGGAGACGTTCTGGAACTCCACACGGCCCTCGGTCTGCTGCGGCAGGTGGGCCGTTGCCTCCTCCTGGGACTCCTCATCGGCATCCAGGAGCTCAAAGGTGCGCTCCGCGGAGGCCACTCCGGACTGGAGCATGTTCGCGACGCCCGCAATCTCGGAGAGGGGCTGCGTGAACTGGCGCGAATACTGGATGAACGCCGTGGCGTCGCCCAGGCTCATCTGCCCGGCGGCGACGCGCAGGCCACCCACCACGGCAATGCCGACGTAGGACAGGTAAGTCACAAACATCATGACCGGCATCATGGACATGGACAGCGCCTGCGCACCAAAGGCCGCCTTGTACAGCTCCTGGTTGCGCTCCTCGAAGCGGTCCATCATGTCCTGCTCGCGACCAAAGACCTTGACCAGTTCGTGACCGGAGAAGGACTCCTCGATCTGCCCGTTCAGGGCACCCGTTGCCTTCCACTGCGCCACAAACTTCTTCTGGCTTGGCTTGCCGATTCCCGCCATGACCACTGCGGTGAGCGGCAGCGCAACGAGCGCAATCAGGGCCAGCTGCCAGGAGACCACAAACATCATGATGATGATGCCGATGACGGTGAAGACGGAGGAGACCAGCTGGCTCAGGGCCTGCTGCAGCGCCTGCTGGATGTTGTCCACGTCATTGGTGACGCGGGAGAGCACGTCTCCGCGCTGGCGCGGATCGAAGTAGTTCAGCGGCAAGCGGTTGAGCTTGTTCGCCACGTCGTCGCGCAGCTTGCGCACCACCTTCATCACCAGGCGGTTGAGCAGCCAGCCCTGGGCCCACATGAACAGTGAGGCCAGCACGTACAGCATGAGCACGGTGATGAGCACATTGCCCAGCGCCACAAAGTCGATGCCCTGTCCGGGCGTGAAGACCATGTGGCTCAGGCGGTCGGCTTCCTCGGTCTGCCCCTGGGCGCGGAGGCCCTCAATGGCCTGTTCCTTGGTGATCCCGGTGGGCATGTTTCGCCCCACCAGTCCGCCAACGATGATGTCCATGGCGCGGCCCATGACCTTGGGCGCCACCACGTTGAAGACCACAGAGACGGCCACCAACAAGAACACTCCGGAGAGCTGGACCTTGTAGGGGGAAAGCAGGCTCAGCAACCGCTTGGCGCTGGGCCAGAAGTTCTCTGCCTTGCGCACGGACTGCTGGCCACCAAAGCCATCGTCCATGTTCATATCAAAGGCTTCCGTCTCCGGTGCCTCCGTGGCGTTCTTGCCCTCCGCTGCCTGCACGGCGGCGGTCTCACTCTTGAGCTCCTGGCTCTTCTTCTTGGGGCTCATCAGGCCACCTCCTCCGCGCTGATCTGGGACTGGACAATCTGTTGGTACGTCTCTGAGGACTCCACGAGTTCCTCGTGGGTGCCCCTGGCGACGATCTCCCCGTGCTCAAGCACCAGGATCTGATCCGCCTCGATGATGGTGGAGACGCGCTGCGCCACCACAATCACCGCCGCGTTCTTGGTGGGCTCTGCCAGGGCCGCCCGCAGGCGGGCATCCGTCGCCACGTCCAAGGCGGAGAAGGAGTCATCAAAGAGGTACACCTGCGGCTTGGACGCCAGCGCGCGCGCAATGCATAGGCGCTGACGCTGCCCGCCGGACACGTTGGTGCCGCCCTGCGAGATGGGCGAGTCAAGCTTGCCCTCTCGTTCGGTGACAAAGTCGGTGGCCTGGGCCACCGTCAGCGCCTCCCACAGCTCCTCCTCCGTGGCCTTCTGCGCGCCAAAGCGCAGGTTGGTGGCCACGGTTCCGGAGAACAGGAACGGCTTCTGGGGCACGGCCGCGATGGTCTGCGACAGGCGCTGGCGGGTCATCTGCTGGGTGGAGACGCCGTTGATCAGCACCTCTCCCTCATCCGCGTCATACAGGCGGGGAATCAGGTTCAGCAGCGTGGTCTTGCCGGAGCCGGTGGAGCCGATGATGGCGGTGGTCTTACCCACCTCAGCCGTGAAGTTGAGGCGGTTCACCACGTTCTTCTCTGCACCCGGGTAGCCAAAGCTCACGCCGCGAAACTCCACGGCGGGCGCGCCCGGGACTGGGTCAACGTCCACGGTCGCGTCCGTGATGGAGGGCTCGGTGTCCAGCACCTCTCCCACGCGCTCTGCGGAGACCATGGCGCGGGGAATCATCATGGCCATGAACGTGCCCATCATGACCGCGGTCAGAATCTGCATGAGGTACTGCATGAACGCGGTCAGCGAACCGACCTGAATGTCGCCGCTGTCCACGCGGTGCCCACCGAACCACAGGACCGCCGTGGTGGCGCCCTCCAGGATCAGCATGATGAGCGGGAACATGAGCACAAACAGGTTGCCCACGCGCACGCCGACCTTGGTCAGGTCCTCATTCGCACCGGCAAAGCGCTTGGACTCGTGCTTCTCACGCGTGAACGCGCGGACCACGCGGATGCCGGTGATCTGCTCACGCAGCACGCCGTTGATGCCGTCAAGGCGCGTCTGGTTCTCGCGGAAGAGCGGCATGAGCTTGATGACCAGCAGGCCCACCACCAGGAACAGCAGCGGCACGGAGACCCACACCAGCCACGACAGCCCGGCGTCCTCGCGCAGCGCCATGATGATTCCGCCGATGCACATGATGGGCGCGTTGACCATGAAGTTCAGGCCAAGCAGGACCAGCATCTGGATCTGCTGAACGTCATTGGAACCACGGGTGATCAGCGTTGCGGCGCCAAACTTATTGACCTCACGGGCAGAGAAGTTTGAGACGCGGCCAAAGACGGCCTTGCGGATGTCGCGACCAACGGCCATGGCCGTCTTGGAACCGAAGTAGACGGCGGCGACGGCGACGATCACCTGGATGAACGCGACGATCAGCATGATGCCGCCGAGTTCCCAGATCCGGTCAACGTCGCCCTTGATGACGCCCTCGTCAATGATCTGGGCGTTCAGCGAGGGCAGGTAAAGGGTGGTGATGGTGGAGGCCAACTGGAACAGAACAACCAGGAGGATCCAGCCGATGTATGGCTTTGAATGCCGAGCGATGAGCTTGAACAGCATGTGTTTCCTTCTTCTTTCCGCCCCATACCCTCACAGTTCGTGGCGGCGCGCGGTGCCGGCGGGCAGGGCACACGGACCTAGGGGAATCAGCGGGAGGGCTTGGGGGCCGGCTGCCTCCCAAGCGACCGCAAGCTTATAACGCGAGGCCGACACCCCGGTATCCTCCGAACGAATGAACTTTAAACACGCGCTGACGCGCGGTGCTCTCGACCGGCGCATGTGCCCGACGCCGCATGGCCGGCTCGGCGCCTCAATCGCCCCACGCTGTGGGCGCGGCCGCCACCTCATCCACGTTAAGGGCGGACGGCGAGGCGAGCAGCGTCAGCTCCGTCTCTGCCACCCGGCCTTGCACGCCCTCCCAGCGCACCTGAGGCACCGGTTCCAGCTCGCCCACGGGCACCCCGGTGGGCGCAGTCAGGCGCAGCAGGCTCTCCGCCGTCCACGCCAGGGCCGTGCGCACCGAACCCCCGCCCACGCCGTCGACCGCTCGGTTCCGCAGCCGCGCTGCGATCCCCGCCACCAGCAGTTGTCCCGTGGCGTGATCCAGCGCCTGCACCGGCAAGGCGCCGGGCCGCCCATCGGGGCCCCGGTAAGCGCCCGCGATCCCCGTGGCGGCCTGCACCAACGAGTCAAACCCGCGCCGCTCCTGCCACGGACCGGGCCCCCACGCGCTGAGGGAGGCGCGCACCAGATGGGGGTGGGTGCGCTCCAGCGCGGCCTCGTCCAGGCCAAAGGCGGCCAGCGCGTTATGGCGGTAGCCCGTGACGATCACGTGCGCCTGCGCCAGGTGCCTGTGCACCGTGGCCGCGTCGCGGTGCAGGTCAAGGTGCATCACGCGCTTGCCCGCATCCGTGTCCAGGTGCTGATCCTCCAACTCCGGCAGCTGCGGCGGATCAATCCGGATCACCTCCGCGCCCAGCGCGGCCAGGGTCCGGGTGGCGGTGGGGCCCGCTATGACCCGTGTGAACTCGACGACGCGCAGGCCGGCGAGCGGGGCCACGGCTGCCGGGCCGCCCTGCCCGGCGCCGCGCTGCCCGGCTCCGTGGGGTTGCCATCGCGGGCCGGGCACCTGGTCCTGTGCCGGGCAGGCGCCTTGGGCGGGGGCGACGTCCGGCAAGAGCTCCAGCGCCCCGTGCGCGTCCACCGCCGCGGCCGCCGCCACACCCGCAGCGCTGGCCCGCCACGCGATGACCGAGCGCGATGCCGCGGCCACCCCACCGGCGGCGAGGATGGCGCGCTCTGCCTCGGCGCTCGTGAGCCGGGCCAGCACGGCTCCCACCCTGTCTGCTTCCTCCCCAACCTCCACACCTCCCCCCGGCCCAAGCGCCCGCAGCAGCGCGGCGTGGTGGTGCGGGTAATTCGCGTGGGTGCGCAACCAGCCATCCGCGGTGGGCCAGAAGCGTGAGAGCGGAGCAAAGCCCTGCGGCGCCCGTCCCTCGGGATGCTCGGCGTCGATGACGCGCAGCCGGGACAGGGAATCGAATCCGGCGCACACGCGCGCACTGCTCGTGGAGATTCGCCCCCGCAGGTCAGTCAATTCAGCCACGGCCGCGGCTGCCAAGCGGGTGGACCCCAGGGCCAGCCCCTCCACATCCAGCGGTCCGCCCCACCAGCGCCGCGGTCCAGAAACCCTGACGGCTGCGATGCTGGCTTCGCTGATGCCGGCGCCAGCGGAACCCATGAGCCCGCGTCCCAACTGGAGCGCGGCCCCCACACCGCCGTCCTGATCGCCGCTCGGTTCTCGTTCCATCCGCGCCTCCAGCCCCTCCGCAACAGCACCACCGGCGTGCCAAGTGTAAACACGTTGGGTTGCGAGCCGGTGCACCTGAGATGCTTGGACTTCCCTGCCCCAGAGGAAGTGAGCACAGTGCTGGAAGAGGTCGCGACCGCGAGCGAGGCGGCGCTGCGCTCCCTTGGCTTCCGCTTGGGCCACAAGAGCGCAGACACCTGGGCTTTTACCCTCCCCAATTCGCGCCCGGCGGTGCGCACCCTGCGCGGGGATCGCGGCCGCATCACGCTCTCTGAGGCGCGCAAGCGCGGCGACCAGCACGGCGGGGAGCGTGCGCTCCTCGTGGCCCCGTCCGCCTCCCCCGGCGTGATCAGCGCCGCGCGGCTTGGCCGCTGGGACCTGCTGCTCTGGGACGGGCCGGAGGCGCTGATCAATGGTGTCTCTTACGCGGCTGTTGGCATGGGCGCGCCGGCCGATGCCCCCCGTCGCCGCGACCGGCTCGGTGCCGTTGCCCCCGCGACGGCCCCCGCTCCCCTGCCCCCTGGAGTCGCGGGCTCGCGCGCGGTGTCTCCCCACGGCGTCGGGCACAGCACCGAGCCAGCGCCGCTGCCGCACACCGGTGGGCGGCCGGCGTGGACGCGCTGGGCCGTGGCCCGCCTGCTCCTGCTGCGCGGTCCGCAGCCAGTGGGCCGGCTTTCTGACGTGCTGGGGGTTTCGCGGCAGGCCGTGGGCCGCGCGCTGCAGCAATGGGGCGGTTGGGTACACCGAGCGCCCGACGGCGCGTGGTCGGCTGTGAACGGGCCGCAACTGCGTGCGGCATGGGACGGCGCCTATTCCGGCCCCGGCGGGGTGGTGACGGGATGGTGGCATCCTCTACCGCCGCTGCAGCAGGCCAGGGCGGCCGTGCTGGTGGCCCAGCGCGAGGGCGCGTGGCCGCTGGTGAGCGGCTCCATTGCCTTGCGTAGCCACGGCGTGGAGCCGCATGTTGACAACGGGCCGGCCTGCGTCCTGGTCCGAACGGAAGTGGACCTGGCCTCGGCCGGGTTCCAGCGGGTGGAACTGGACAGCGCCACGCTGGTATTGCGGGTGCCCCATGACCCCACCGTCTGGGCCACAGCAACGCCCGCCACCGTGGCGGGGGAGGCGGTGGTGATCACCGATCCACTGATGGCGGGATTTCTGGCATGGGGGGATATATAGTGATGTGTGGGGTAGCGCACGTAGGGTAACTCGGGTTGTGAGGCAAATCTCAGAATCCGCCCCCTGTGGGCGCCGTAACCGTGTTATTTTTGGATCAATGAAGTGGGGGACTTGGCGCATTGTGCGCCGAGTACGCGGCTGGAGCGTGAATGGGAACGCTCTTCCGCGGCCATTGGGGGCCCCTGCATGTCGTCGCCAAGCGGTTTTGCCGCGCCGATGACCACACAGGGGGGGTAGATGCTTTGATGCGTCAACGCACAAGATCGATCTGGGCCGTGCTTGCAGCCGGCGCCTTAGCAGTGTTGGGACTCGCAGCAGTCCCGTCCGCAGCCTTCGCGGCAGCGCCATACGAAACGAATGGCACCGTCTCCAACGTGAAGTTCGTGGAGACCACGATCACCGACGGCAAGAAGAGCGAGTTGACCGGCGAGTGGTCCTTGCCGAACTACCCCACCAAGCCGGCAGGTTTCACGCTGGCGCTCCCCGTGGAGTTGCAGGGCCTCGCGGAAACCTTTGATCTGAAGGCTACCGACACCGGCAAGCCCATGGGAAAGTGTGTGGTCACCAAGACCACGTTGGACTGCAGCGTCAATGACGACTACATCGACACGAACCCGCGCAATCTGCGCGGAACTTTCACCTTCTGGGCCAGCACGCAGCTGAACAACTCGGAAGAAGAGGTCAAGGACTTCACCTTCAAGAACGTTGAGGGCAAGACGACCGTCACGGTCAAGCCCGACAAGTGCACCGAGCGGTGCGAGTTCACGGGCTGGTCCGGCCAGAAGTTTGGCGATTATGACAAGGTCAACAACGACGTGTGGTGGTACATCGAGATTCCCGCCCCCGTGGGCGGCATGACCGCGGGCGAGGAAATCGTTGTCACCGACACCCCCGGGGATGGCCAGGAGCTGAAAGCGGACTCCGACTTTGTTGTCCAGGAAACCTCCACGGTCACGGAGCACGAGTCCGGCCGAAGCTACCCCGACGGATGGTCGGAAACGGACCGCAGCCGCGTGAGCTTTGATGACGGCCCGCCCTACACCGCCAAGTGGACCGCTGAGCAGGGCAAGTACTACCGCATCCAGATGAAGCTTGCCGCCAGCAGCAACAGCAGCACTGAGGGCAACACGACGACCTACACCAACAAGGCCACCATCAAGGTGGGCTCCAAGGACGTGATCGAGGTCAGCAATGTCGTGAAGAAGCAGGGTGGCAGCGGCACCGGCATCGGTGACAACGTCGGCACGTTCACGATCAACAAGAAGGTCACCGGCGACGCCATCGTCTCTGCAGATACCGAGTTCACCGTGCACTACGTGGTGACCAGCTCCACCGGCACTGTGCTGGCAGATGCGGACGCCACCGTCTCTGCCACTAAGTCGTTCAAGAGCGAGGAATACCCGACTGGCGCCAAGGTGAAGCTCTCCGAGGCCAAGCCCAAGGACTCCGCCTCGGTGACCTGGGCCGCCCCGGTCTTCGACAAGGCCGAGTTTGAGCTGGAGGGCGGGACCAATACTGTGGTCGCGCTGACCAACACCGCCTCGCTGGAAACCGGCTTCTTTAAGGCCAAGAAGGTTCTCTCCGGCACCGGTGCAAGCCTGATCCCGGCCGATGCCGAGTTCACCGTGAAGTACAACTACCCCGCTGGCGATGCCTTCCCGGCCGGCGCCGGCGAGCTGAAGTTGCGCGCGGATGGCACCGAGGTCACCAGCCCCAAGCTGCCCGTTGGCGCGGTGCTGAAGCTCTCTGAGGTGGCCCCGGCCACCGTTGACGGCGCTACCTGGGGCAAGGCCAAGTTCAACAAGGACACGGTCACGATCGCCAAGGGCGAGACGGTTGAGGTCACCCTGGAGAACCCCATCACGACGGTTCCCCCGACCACGGCCCCTCCGACCACGCCGGAGACGACCCCGGCCACCACGCCGGTGGATTCCACTCCGGCGACCACCCCGACCACCCCGCCGCTGGCTAACACCGGCGCCTCGGTCGGCATCGGTGTGGGTGTAGCAGTTCTGCTGCTGGTCGGTGGCCTGCTGACGGTGGGCTTCTCCCGCCGCCGCGCTCGCCACTGAGCACACCGTGACTGACACCGCCTCGCGGTGACACGTCGCAAACACAGGGTCTGCCCCGGAGCACTCGCTCCGGGGCAGACCCTTTTTGCTGGGCAATGTTTCCTAATCATGGAAACTGGACTCCACCTAGCGATACGCTGGCGAGTGAACCAGCCCCACAGCCCGAGGAGTCCACATGCCGCAGCAGTCACAGAACATTGAGCGCCTGTCCGCAGGAACCACCGCCCCGAGCTTCACCCTCACGGAGGCGGACGGGGGCCAGGTTTCGCTTGAGCAGTCCCTCGCCGATGCCGGACGGGGCGTGGTGGTGTACTTCTACCCCAAGGCAGCCACCCCGGGTTGCACCACCGAGGCCTGCGATTTCCGCGACAACCTGGCCTCGCTGCAGGGCGCCGGGTACCTGGTGCTTGGCGTCTCCCCGGATGAGCCGGAGGCCCTGCGGGACTTCCGCGACGCGCAACACCTCACCTACACGCTGCTCTCAGATCCCGACTACGCGGTGGCGCGGAGCTACGGCGCCTACGGCTCCAAGGTCATGGGAGAGCAGACCTTCACGGGCACGCAGCGCTCCACCTTTGTGGTGGGCAAGGACGGGAGCCTGATGCACGCGGAATACGACGTGCAAGCAGAGGGCCACGTGCGTCGCCTGCGTGAGGAGCTGGGGCTCTAAGCGGCGCTCACCGGCCGGGCCATAGCCGGGCGGCCGTCATTGAATCGAGACCGTCCTGCCACCTGACTACCGGGGAACTCATGGGTCCGGCTAGGCCCGCCGCCCTAGGCTGAGGTCAATGGAACATGCGGCTTGGGACGGACACACGCGCACGCAGGGAGGGTGGACTCGCCTGGGGCAATGGCTCCTGGTTGGCCTGCTCGCGTGCGTTCCCTTTGCCTGCGGGCTGCTCGCCCTTCTGGTGATTCCCACGCAGCTGCGAAGCTCGCTGGTGCCGTGGCTGGCCACCGGCATCATCCTGCTCGGCGTGCCGCTCTGGTTTGTGGTGGCGGAGGCGCTGGCCTCTGCCCTGCGCAAACTCATCAAGCCGCCACGGCTCTTCCTGGCCGTGGACGCGCTCCTTGGCTTTGCGCTCCTGGTGCTGCTGTACTCCATGATCGTCGCGTCCCTACTTGGCGCGGTGCTCTGCGCCGGCGTGGCCGCGGTGGCCTGGTGGGTCAGCGCTCCGTTGACTCACCGTCGCTACCGGCTCGCGTCCACAGGTAAGGCGTCGTCTCCGTGACCTTGACTAACCCGGCCCGCTCCAGAATGGGGCGGGAATCCTGCGTGGAGTCGGAGTGGATCCACCGCACGCCCCGGCGCAGCACGCTCTGCACCCGGGCAGAAGTCAACGCGCGGTAGATACCCCGCCCGCGGTACTCGGGAAGCGTGGCGCCGCCCCAGATCCCGGCAAACTCGGTGCCGGCCACGGGATCAATCCGGCCCGCGCTGACCACCCGGCCCTCCGCGAGTGCGGCCCACAACTCCACCGGTTCTCCGGCTGCCTGGCGGCGCAGCAGCTCGGGGACCATGCGCCCCGCCAGTTGTGTACCGAACACGTGGTCCTCCATGCGAGCTGCGGCCATCATGGCAGCCTCCGTCTGCGCCTGCTCCAGGGTGATCCCTGACGGAGCCTGAACGCCGGCCAGCCCCTGTGCGGAGCCCACCATGACGGACTCGGCCGCTTGGGCCGCAAAACCCGCCTGTTCTAGCGCCTGGTGCAGGCCCGGCGCGTGATCGTGCGCCCGGGTCTTGACCTCCACCTCATCCAGTTCGGGGTGCTCACGCACCCACGCGGCAACGGAAGCGACCAACGCGCGCACCCCAGCGGCGTCGGGCAGGTGGCCGTCCCGATCCGCCAGCGAGGCGTAGGAAACAAAACCCTGCCCGCCCTCATAGATGCCCAGCTCGGTGCTCAGGGTGCCCGTCATCTCCGCCTCAGAGCGCAGCTGCTGGTCATAGGCGGCAAGTAATTGGGTTCTATCGATCACTGTGCCGAGACTACCTCAGCTTCCGGGTCTACGCTGGAGAACAGCCCCAGACCCAAAAACATTAGGAGTACCCCCTCGTGAACCCCACCATGCGAGCCGTGGTGCTCAGCTCACCAGGCGGCGTCGAGCAGTTACAGATCCGAGACGTGCCGCTCCCGCAACCAGCGCCTGGTCAGCTGCGGATCAAGGTCAAGGCCTTTGGGCTCAACCGCTCCGAGCTTCACACCCGGCTAGGCCTCGCGGAAAGTGACGTCACCTTCCCCCACATCCTTGGCATCGAGGCCGCCGGGGTGATCGACGAGGATCCCAGCGGCACCTTTCCCATAGGCCAGCAGGTTGCGACCATGATGGGCGGAATGGGCCGCAGCTATGACGGCGGCTACGCCGAATACACCTGCGTGCCGGTGGGGCAGGTCATCGCCTTTGAATCAGAGCTGCCCTGGGATGTCCTCGGGGCCATCCCAGAGATGCTACAGACCGCCTACGGTTCACTCACCGTGGGCCTGGACGCCCAGCCAGGCCAGAGCCTGTTGATCCGCGGCGGAACCTCATCGGTTGGGATGGCAGCCGCAGTCCTGGGCCACCGTCTCGGCATGCGCGTCTTGTCCACGACGCGCAACCCCACCAAGGCAGAGGCACTGACGCAGCTCGGCGTGGACCATGTGTTGATCGACAACGGCAAGGTCGCGGAGCAGGTGCGTGCAATCCTTCCTGATGGAGTGGACGGCGCGATCGAACTGATCGGCACGCCAACGCTCCCGGACACTTTGCTGGCCACGCGCGTGCACGGCACCGTGTGCTTCACCGGCATGCTCTCCAACGAGTGGACCGTGCCAGACTTTTACCCCATCGCCTACCTGCCGCGCGGGGTCCGGCTGACAGGCTATGCGGGCGAGGCCGCGGACCTGCCGGCGCAGATCTTGCAGGGCTTCCTGGACGATGTGGCCCTCGGCAGTGCCGTGGCCCCGCTGGACCAAGCCTTCTCCATGGATCAGATCCAAGACGCGCACCGGCTCATGGAATCAGGACAGGCCACAGGCAAGCTGGTGGTCTTGCCCTGACCCGGCGCACCTATTTCATGGTGTCCAGGATCTGCACCAGGTCCTCAAACGTGGTCAGCGGGTTCACGATCGCAAAGCGAGTGTTGGGCCGGCCGCCGTGCGAGCTGGGCACCACAAACGCAAACTGCTCATCCAGCAGACCATCAGACCACCGCGCGTAGTCCTCGCGCTCCCAGCCATCCCGTTCAAACACCACCACGCTGAGCTGCGGATCCCGCACCAGCGTGAAGCCGGGACGATGACGGATCTCCTCAGCGATGCGCTGGGTCAGCTGCAGCGTGCTGGAGACCGCGTCGCGGTAGGCCTGCACGCCGTAGGTCGCCAGCGAGTACCAGAGCGGCAGGCCGCGCGGGCGTCGCGTGAGCTGGATGGAATAGTCAGAGGGGCTGTAGTCATCGCTCTCCGTGAGCGTGTCCAGGTACTCGGCGTGCTGGGTGTGCGCGCGCCGCCCGGTCTCCGGGTCGCGATAGATCAGCGCGCAGCAGTCGTAGGGCGCAAAGAGCCACTTGTGCGGGTCAACGATCGCGGAGTCGGCACGCTCGACGCCGCTGAATTGGTGGCGTGCCTCGGGTGCCAGGATGCCGGTGAGCCCGTAGGCACCGTCAATATGCAGCCAGAAGTCAAAGTCGTCCTTGAGGGCTGCGATGCCCTTGATGTCGTCAATGATGCCGAAGTTGGTGGACCCCGTGGTCGCCACAACGGCAAAAACCGCGTCCCCGTGCTCCTCCAGCGCCGCCCGGACCGCGTCCGCATGCAACTTCCCGTCCGCCCCGGCCGGGACGGCGATGGTGTCCACATCCATGACCTTGGCGGCGGACTTATTCGAGGAGTGCGCCTCTGCGCTGCAGACCAGCTTCCAGCGCGACGGCAGGGCCTTTCCGGCCTCGGAGAGGCGACGCTTCGCGGCGTCGCGCGCTGCCACCAGCGCCGAAAGGTTACCGATGGTGCCGCCCTGCACAAACACGCCCCCGGCTCCCTGCGGGAAGCCAAACTCGCCGGCCAGGAAACTGAGCACCTCGTTCTCCGCATGCACGGCGCCCGCACCCTCAAGCCAGCTGCCGCCGTACAGGCCGGACGCGGAGACGACCAGGTCAAAGGCGATGGCCGCGGTGGTGGGCGCGGTGGGGATGAAGGAGAGGTAGCGCGGGTGGCTCGCGGTGAGGCAGGCCGGGGCCAGAATGTGCTCAAACACAGCCAGGGCACGGTTGTTGCCCAGGCCCTCATCGGTGATGGTGCGGCCGGCCAGGCGGCGCAGTTCCGCGGGGGCCAGCGGCTTGTCCAGCGGGACATCCTTGGCGAGCATGCGCCGGCGGGAATAGTCCAGCACCGAGTCAACAATCGCGGCCTGCTCTGGGGTGCTTGCGTGCATGCGCATGGGATCCATTGGTGACTCTCCTTGTTGAGCCTGCGGCACACCCGCTGGGCCACAGCAACGCTAGCAGAGGGCGGCGGCCAGGCGGGTGTGAGTCCCTTGCCGCGCGTATCCCTAGACTGGCCACGTGAGATCTCCCATCCCCGCGTACCTGGAAGAAGTCCTCAACGACACCGTGGACGGCGGTGAAGTGGCCTCCTATATTCCCGAATTGGCCCGGGCCAACCCGGACCGGCTCTCGGCCGCCCTGTGTATGGCCGATGGCACCATTTACGGCGCGGGAGAAGTGGAGACCCGCTTCAGCATCCAGTCCATTTCCAAGCCCTTTGTTTACGCGCTGGCCCTGCAAGAGAACGGCGTGCAAGCCGTGATGGAGCGTATCGGTGTGGAGCCGAGCGGCGAGACCTTCAACTCCGCCTCCTTGGATCCCAAGACACAGCGCCCGGACAACCCCATGGTCAACATCGGCGCCATTGCGACCCACGCTTTGGTGATGCCGGACGGAACGTGCGCCGAGCGCTCCGAGGCGGTACGTCGCGGGCTTTCCGCCTTTGCCGGGCGCCAGTTGCAGATTGATCAGGCCGTGTACTCCTCGGAGATCAGCACCGCCTTCCGCAACCACTCGCTGGCGTACCTGGTGCGCAGCGTGGACGGCTTTGAGCAGGACCCGCGCGAGATTGTGGAGGGCTACACCCGCCAATGCTCGCTGCTCGTGGACGTGCGAGACCTGGCCGTCATGGCCATGACCCTCGCCAACTCCGGCGTGAACCCGGTGACCAAGGAGCGCGTGGTTCACGCCGACGTGGCGCAGCAGGTGCTCTCCGTCCTGACCACCTGCGGCATGTACGACGCCACGGGAGACTGGATGACCCAGGTCGGCATCCCCGCCAAGTCCGGCGTGGGCGGCGGCGTCATCGGGGCGCTGCCGGGCCAGGTGGGCGCGGCGGTCTTCTCACCGCGCCTGGACGATGTAGGCAACTCGGTCCGCGGCGTGCAGGCCTTTGAGCGCTTCTCCAAGGACATGGGCATGCACCTGCTCAAGGCGCCGCCGCTGTCCAAGGACGTGGTGCGCACGGCAACCATGCGTTCGACGGCGTTGGGTCCGGTTCACGCTGTGGAGCTTCAGGGGCCGTTGCGCTTCTCCAGTGCCGAGCGGGTCATGCGTCGGCTTGAGCAGGTGCCTCACGATAACTACGGCGTGGCCCTGGACCTGACGCGCGTTTCCTCCGCGGACGAGGTCAGCCGGCGCATGCTGCTGGAGGCCATGCGATCGCTGCGCAATGAGGGTCACCGGATTTATCTGGTGGACCCCAAGGGTTCCGTGCCGGACCGCGATCTGGGCGATGGATCGCTTCCCCTCCAGGCCGCCTCGCTCGACACCCTGGATACGCCCCGCAATCACTAGCCACGCTGCGTGGGGTTGTGTTGGCGGGACGAGGTGTGGCGAGCTGTGGTGCGGCGAGCTGTTGTGCGGCGAGGGCGTGGGATCCAGGCGCCTGGTCACGGGCCACGCTGGCGTTGGCGGGTGGTCCAGGAGCTGACGACAGTCCACGGGCGACGGACCGCCCCTCCGGGAGCCGTCCCCACCTCGGGCGCACCAGGGTTGGCCGGCCGTATTGCGGCGGGCTCGGTGGTGGCTTCCACGACGAGCCTGCCCAGGTGCACCTCGTGGTGGTGGAAGTTGCACAGCAGCACGGCGTGCTCCACGTCGGTCGGTCCGCCCTGCTGCCACGGAATCACGTGGTGGGCCTCGCACCACCCTGGGGGCGCACCGCAACCGGGAGCCTTGCAGTGCCGATCGCGGACCATCAACGCTCGGCGCTGGTGAACACTGAAATGACGCCTGGCCCTACCCAATTTCAGCGGTAGCCCTGCTTCGTCGGTGAGCATGAACTGCACATCGGCGCTACAGAGCATGCTCATGACTTGGGATACAGGCACGGCAGCGTCCGACCGTGCCACCCTGGCGAACCGTTCATCCACCAGTGTTTGAGGATCAATTCCAGTCATCGTGCCCAGCGCACGAGGCGGCGCCGGCGCAAACACGGGTGGCGGTGGCGGTGGTGCTGGTGGTGGTGGTGAAGATGCCACGGCCTGCACCGGCGATTGTTCTGGTTGCGGCGCCCCGAAGGGGGCGCGCATTCCTGCAAAGGGATGGGGCGGTTCCATCCGATCCGGCGGCCCGCCCCACCCCTGACCTGCCGAACGCGGATCTGCAAACACGTCCCCGCCTTCGGTCGGGCCATCAGTCCCGGCTCGTTGAACTGCGGCGGCCGGCTGGGCTGTGGGCTGCTGGGCGGTGGCGGCGTGGAGGAAAGCATGAAGGGCCGGCAGGGTCGCAGTCACCAGCAGCGTGGGAGCGGCGCCGTGGTTAGTGGGTGCGTTCCCGGAGCTGGCATGAGCCGCGAACAAGGAGGCCAGGGCGTCGAAGGACTTCTGGTCCATGGTGCGGGCATCCTCCCCCGCCTCCACGTCCACTACAGCGCCTGATTCGGGGTCTGGGGCTGGTTCCTTCCGGCGGGGTGAGGTGTAGGCATCCAGCACGGCGCGGATCGCAGCGCCCTCTAGTTCTGGGGCGAACCCCGTCATCCGCCACCCACCACCGCGCGCCATGCTGATCTTGAACGATCGAGCCTTCACCTGCTTCTCGTAGTCCGGCTCTACGCCATCGGGGTCAATCGCGTTAGCCCATGCCCTGGCGACCTGGACCAGCGCTGCGCTCTCCAGCCGTCGCCCACCCCAAGGGTCCACGGCGAACTCCACCCCGGACTCACACCCAAACCCCGGCTCACCCTCCCCGGGGAGCACCCGCCCACCACTGGCCTGAGCCACGAGGGTGGCCTCGGCGAACTCCAACATCCCCGCCACCACTTCAGGGTTCTCCGCAGTGTCGGGCACCTCCTGCGGCAGTTCCCGGTGAATGGTCAACGCCTGCTCAGCGGACACTTCCCCGGCCTCCAAACCCCGAGCAATCCCAGGCCGCAACGGCGCCAACACCCCGGAAGAGAAACCATTGCGCGTTGTGACGGCTCCGGCCACGGAGATCCACCCCTGAGCCGTCGGGGCAGGGACCCCAAAGAGCTGCATCAACAACGCCTTAGACCCGCGCGCACCCACCCGGTGCGCCAACGAATCCGGACCGGCCCTGCCCACACCACCGTTCAAACCCTCAGACCGAGAGACCACAGCAGCAGCGGCACGCACCCGCAAAGCATCCATCACCACCGAAAGCCCAGCTAGCTCAACCAGCACCGCCACCACCTCAGCATCGCTGGCTTCTTCAACCCACCGCGCCGAATCCGGCAACACCGCGCCCCGCAGCACCCCGACCACGGTAGCGAGCGCCCCGGCGGCAGCCCCCGACCCTGACTCCGACCCCTCGTGACTCTGATCCACGACCGCTCACCTCCCCAGGCGACTGGTGTTCCCCCTTGAACACCTCAAGCGTCTCGTGACCCCCTGACACTTTGCTCCGCTTTTGAACCGTTTTCGGCCAGATCCACCAAAGAATATTTCAGACCCACAGAAACAAGGTTTATCCACAGGCCCCGTCCCTCACAGGCCACCCAGAAACACCACGCCCGCGCACCCGGGCGCGCCAACGACGTCGACCCTCAGAGGTGAGAGCCGACGCCGCTGGCGTCCCGTCCCCCATCAAAACTGGGGGCGCGCCGGAGGTAGGACGGCGCCGGGATTTCTGGCCGGTGAAACCCGATTCCGCCGGCCAAACTTAGGGGTAAAGCTGGTGGGTGACGCGAGCGCAGCAGACCTCAGTTCGCGCTCAGCAACTGCCCCGTCGGCGTCTCGAAGTCCACCTCGCGGCCGGCCACGAGCGTGCTGTGCACCACGCCAAAGAGCTCCCGGCCGTCGTACGGCGTCACCGGGTTCTTGTGCCGCAGCGCCCGCGCGTCCACCACAAAACTCTGCTCGGGGGCAAAGAATGCCAGGTCGGCATCCGCCCCCACGGCGATCTTGCCCTTGGACTCCAGGCCCACAAATGCGGAGGTCTTGGTGGCCATCCACCCGAGCACGTGCTCCAGGGAGACCCCGCGTCGCCGCGCCTCGGACCAGACCAGCGGCAAGCCAAGCTGCAGGGAGGCCACGCCGCCCCATGCCTCGCCAAAGTCGCCGTGATCCACGCCCTTGACCTCTGCCGTGGCCGGGGAATGATCCGACACGATGATGTCGATGGTGCCATCCAGCAACCCGGCCCAGAGGGCGTCGCGGTTGGATTCCTCGCGGATGGGCGGGCAGCACTTGAAGGCGGTGGCGCCGTCCGGAACCTCCTCCGCCACGAGCGTGAGGTAGTGCGGGCACGTCTCCACCGTGAGCCGCACGCCGTCCGCCTTGGCCTGGCGCACGCGCTCAATGGAGTCCGCATTAGAGAGGTGCAGAATGTGGGCGCGGGCGCCGGTGCGCTTGGCCCGCTCAATCACGTCCGCGATGGCCCGGTCCTCCGCATCCCGCGGGCGGGAGGCCAGGAAGTCCGAGTAGTGCTGCCCGTGCGCCTGCGGCGCCGAGTCAATGATGTGCGCGTCCTCCGCGTGGACAATCAGCAGCCCGTCCACGGGCTCCAGCTCCTCCATGACCTGCTGCATCTCATCCGCTGTGAGGGACGGGAACTCGTCCACGCCGGAATGCAGCAGGAAGCACTTGAAGCCAAAGACCCCCTGATCCAGCAACGGGCGCATGTCCGCCAGGTTCCCGGGGATGGCCCCGCCCCAGAAGCCCACGTTCACAAACGCCTTGGGCCCGGCCACGGCGCGCTTCACGTTGAGCGCGTCCACCGTGACGGTGGGCGGGATGGAGTTCAGCGGCATGTCGATGATGGTGGTGACACCACCGGCGGCCGCGGCGCGCGTGGCGGAGGCAAAGCCCTCCCACTCGGTGCGGCCGGGCTCATTCACATGCACGTGGGAGTCCACCAACCCGGGCAGCAGCACCTGATCCGAGGGAACGTCCACCACTCGCGCGCCTTCCAGCCCGGCGCCCAGTGCCTCGACGGCCACGATGCGGCCCTGGTGCACGCCCACCTCCACGGCGCGCACCCCCTCGGGGGTGTAGGCGCGCTCGGCGCGGACCACCAGGTCAAGGGCGCCGCTCACCGTCGCCCCGGCCTCAGCCGCTACCTCAGCATTGCTCATCTGGCTCACGCGTCCTCCTCCATGCTCTTAGCCTGGGCCAGCAATCGCCGACCCAGCTCCTGACCTGCCCTCTGCACCAGCTCCCCCGCGCGCGCCATGGACGCCCGCGGATCTGGCTCAAACTCACTCAGTGCCAGCACCCCGGCAAAACCGGCCGCCCGCCACTGCGCCTCCTCCAGGGTGGTGCGCCCGCACACCGCCCAGACGGGTTTCCCCGCCCGGCGCGCGGCCTGCGCCACCCCCGTGGGAGTCTTGCCACCCAGCGATTGCTCATCCAGGCTGCCCTCCCCCGTGATCACCGCATCCGCGGATTCGATGATCTCAGAGAGCCCCACCAACTCAGCCACGACCTCCACGCCGGGCCGCCGGCTCGCGCCAAGCACGGCCAGCGCGGCATAGCCCACGCCCCCGGCCGCGCCGGCCCCGGGAAGCTGGGCGGCCGCGGCAGCCTCCTGACCCAGCGCCTGCCCGACGACGCGTGCCCAAGTCCCCAACGCGGCGTCGAGCTGGGTGACCTGCTCGGGTGAGGCGCCCTTCTGCGGGGCAAACACGGCTGGGGCGCCGCGCGCACCGGTGAGGGGGTTGTCCACGTCCGCGGCCAGCACCAGCGTGGTGCCCTTGAGCCGCGGATCAAGCGCCGAAAGGTCCAGGCGCGCTGCCCGCGCCAGGGCACCGCCGCCGGCAGGCAGCGGCTCCCCCGCGGCGTCGAGCACCCGCGCGCCGAGGCCCTCCAGCAGTCCAGCGCCCCCGTCCGTGGAGGCGGAACCGCCCACACCCAGAATGATGGTCCGAGCGCCCGCGTCCAGCGCGGCCGCCAGCAACTCTCCCGTGCCGCGGGAGGTGGCGCCCAGCGCGTCTTTGACGCCGCCGGGCAGCACGTCCAACCCGGAGGCGGCGGCCATCTCCACCACCGCATGCTCGCCGCGCAGGGCAAAGATCGCCTCAACTGGGGCGCCCGTTGGCCCGGTGACCACCACGGATCGCGGGCAGAATCCCGCGGCCAGCGCCGCCTCAACCGTGCCCTCTCCGCCGTCCGCCATGGGCACGCGCACCACGTCAACAGCGGGGATTACCTCAGCGAGGCCCGCCTCCAGCCTGGAGGCGACCTGGGCGGCGGTGAGCGACCCCTTGAACTTGTCCGGGGCAAGCACGATGCGCACGGGAGGCTCCTTCGGGTCGGGGCGGGTGGGGTCGGGTCGGGAGGGAAGTCGGGTCTGGTGGGGCGAACAGCTACGCCGAGACCGCCACCGGCATGGGCACCAGCGCTGTCGGCGCGTCCGTGGCGCTACTGGCCACGTCCTCAAACTCATTCACGTTATCCAGCTCGCTGCCCATCGCGATATTGGTGATGCGCTCCAAAATGACCTCCACCACCACGGGAACCTGGTGCTCGGCGGCCAGCGACGTGGCGGTGGCCAAGGCCTGGGCGAGCTGGGACGGATCCTCCACGCGGACGGCCTTGCAGCCCAGTCCCTCTGCCACCTTCACGTGATCCACACCATATCCCTGAGTCTGCGGGGAATTGATGTTCTCGAACCCCAGGGACACCTGATAGTCCATCTCGAAGGGGCGCTGGGACTGGCGAATCAGGCCAAGGTAGGAGTTGTTGACGACCACGTGGATGTACGGCAGCTTGTGCTGCGCGCCCACCGCGAGCTCCTCCATCATGAACTGGAAGTCGTAGTCGCCGGAGAGCGCCACCACGGTCTTGCCCGGCAGCGCGCGGGCCACGCCCAGGGCCGCGGGGCCGGTCCAGCCCAGGGGTCCGGCTTGGCCAGCGTTGATCCAGTGGCGCGGCTTGAACACGTGCAGCATCTGCGCGCCGGCGATCTGACTCAGGCCAATGGTGCTCACATAGACCGTGTCCCGGTCCTGATCAAAGAGCGCATTCATCTCTTGGTACACGCGCTGGGGCTTGATGGGCTGGTTCTCAAAGTTGGTCTTGCGCTGCAACTCGCCGCGACGGGCGCGCACCTCTTGCGCCCACTCGCTGTAATCCGGCAACGTGCCCTCTGCCGCGCGCTCCTTGGCCAGCTCCAGCAGCGCCTGCAGCGCCGCCTTGGCGTCTGACACCACGGAGACGTCCGCGTTAAAGATGCGGCCAATCTGCGTGGGATCAATGTCAATGTGCGCAAAGGTGCGCCCGCGACGGTAGGTCTCCAGGCCGCCGGTGTGGCGGTTGGCAAAACGGTTGCCGATACCCACCACGGCGTCACTGGCCAGGAAGGTGGCGTTGCCGTAGCGGTGATGGGTCTGCAGGCCCACCATCCCTGCCATGAGCCGGTGATCATCCGGGATCACGCCCCAGCCCATGAGCGTGGGCACAACGGGAACGCCCAACAGCTCCGCCAGCTCCACCAGCTCCGAGGCGGCGTCCGCATTGAGCACTCCGCCGCCGGCGATCAGCAGCGGCCGCTTGCCCGCCGTGAGCAGGTCAAGCACCTTGGTCGCCTGCGCGCGGGTGGCCCGCGGATTGGCCACGGGCAGCGGCTCATACGTGTCGATATCGAACTCGATCTGCGCCTGTTGCACGTTGATCGGCAGGTCAATCAGCGTGGGGCCGGGGCGGCCGTTGCGCATCAGCCCAAAGGCCTTCTGGAAGGTGCCGGGTACCTGCCCGGGCTCCAGGACGGTGACGGCCAGCTTGCACAGGGGCGCGGCGATGGAGGCAATATCCACGGCCTGGAAGTCCTCGGTGTGCAGCTTATTGGTGGGCGCCTGGCCCGTGATGCACAGCATCGGGATGGAGTCAGCCTGGGCCGCATAGAGGCCGGTAATCATGTCCGTGCCCGCCGGGCCGGACGTTCCGATGCAGATGCCGATGTTGCCGGCCACAGCGCGCGAGTAGCCGTCCGCCATGTGGCTGGCGCCCTCCACGTGCCTGGCCAGGGTGTGGCGGATGCCGCCATGGGCACGCATGGCCGAATAGAGCGGATTGATGGCGGCGCCTGGCAGCCCAAAGGCCTCCGTGCTGCCCTCCTTTTCCAGGATCAGGGCGATGGCGTCTACGGTGCGCATGCGGGTCATGGGGTCCTCCTCGAGGGCCTGACATTCCTGGCCCTCTTGGGCCACAAGGATGTGGGTTGGGTGCCGCAGGGAAGGCCCGACGGCGTGTGGCGCGGTAGGCGCGTGCGCCGCGTGCGGCGCGTGCGGCGGTTTCTTGAGCACCCGGCGGCGCCGGGTGGTGAGGCTACTGCGGGGCGTTAGGCGGCGGCGTCGGGCGCTTGGTCCGGATCCGCCCCAGAGAGCGTGGCCAGCGTGCGGAACAGGCCGGAGTGATCCAGCGCGCCGTCCCCGGTTGCGACCGTGGAGGCCACGAGTTGGGCAATCAGCCCGCCGACCGGCAGGCTCAGCCCAGCCTCGCGGGCGGCGGAGGTGACGATGCCCATGTCCTTGTTGTGCAGCGCCAGGCGGAAGCCCGGGGCAAACTCACGGTCCAGGATCTTCTGGGCCTTCTGATCCAGCACCTTGGAGCCGGCCAGGCCGCCACCAAGGACCTTGACCGCGGCCCGCGTATCAACGTGATGCGCCTCGAGGAAGAGGATGGCCTCCGCGAGGAGGGCAATGTTGCCCGCCACGATGAGCTGATTGGCGGCCTTGACGGTCTGGCCGGAGCCGGCCGGGCCCACGTGAACAATGGTCTTGCCCACGGCACGCAGCACGTCCATGACCTCCGCGACATCCGCCGGATCACCGCCAAGCATGATGGAGAGCACGCCGTCGATGGCGCCCTGCTCGCCGCCGGAGACCGGGGCGTCCAGGGGGCGCAGGCCGGCCGCCCGGGCAGCCTCCGCCAGGCGAGTCGTGACGTCCGGGCGGATCGAGGACGCGTCAATCCAGAAGGTGCCCGGCTTGGCGTTGGCGATGATGCCCTCCTCCCCGAGCAGCACGCCCTCCACGTCGGGGGAATCCGGGACCATGGTGATGACCACGTCCGCGTCCTTCACAGCGTCGGAAATGCTCTGCGCGCCCGTGCCGCCGGCGGTCTCCAGCTCGGCGATCTTTTCCGGGGAACGGTTGTAGCCGGTGACATCAAAGCCGGCCTGAACCAGGTTCTTGGCCATGGGAAGGCCCATGATGCCCAGCCCGATAACGGCGATCTTCTTGCTCATGAGAGTCTCCTTGGAACGTGGGAAGGGGTGCGGTGGGGTGGCGTTGCTGGTTGCTGCGCGCTCAGGCAGAGGCGCGGATGAGCCAGGCGAAGGCCGCTTCCAGCGGGGCCTTGTATTCCAGGCCGATGGGGCCGGCATAGCCCAGTTCGCGGGAGCGGGTGATCCACTCGCCGAGCGGGAGCGTGCCGGTGCCCGGGGCTCCGCGGCCGGGGTTGTCCGCGATCTGGATGTGGCCAAAGTCCTTGGCGTGGTCCTGGATCACCGCCGGGACGTCGTCACCATTGACCGCGAGGTGGTAAAAATCTGCCAGGAGCTTGACGTTGTCCACGCCCGCCGCCTGGGTCTTCGCGATGACGGCCAGTGCGTCCGCGGCGGTCTTGAGCGGGTACAGCGAGGCGCCGGAGACGGGCTCAAGCAGGACGGTGCCGCCAAGGCGAGCCACGCCCTGGGCGGCGGCGACCAGGTTCTTCACGGCCAGCTCATCCTGCTCCTCTGGGCTGACGCCATCCATGCGGTTGCCATAGAGGGCGTTGAAGGAGCGGCAGCCGGTGGCCTCACCGATGGCGGCCACGACCGCAACATTCTCCTTGAACTCGGCGCAGCGACCCTTCCAGGAGACCAGACCGCGGTCGCCGCCGGGCATGTCCCCTGCCAGGAAGTTGAGGCCGGTGAGTTGCACGCCGGCGTCCCGCAGGGCGCCAACAAAGGCGTCCACGTCCTTGGTCGCCGGGACTGCCTCCGCGAAGGGCCACCAGAATTCGACCTGGTCAAAGCCGGCGGCCTTGGCGGCGGCCGGGCGCTCCAGGAGCGGCAGCTCCGTGAGGAGGATGGAGCAGTTCACGGTGTAGGACATGGTCGCGCCTTCCTGACCCGCACCAGGTTTCCATGATGCGGAAGATTGTTTCTGTCTAATGAAACGCTAAGGCGTGACCCGGCACACAGTCAAGTCTTTTCCGCCTAGCGTTTCTTAGATTCCGCATTGTGGATAAGGGTGGGGCGGCTCGATGGGTCCTGCCGCCGCCGCGGCGACCCTCCCAGCAGCCCTTTCCGAAAGATATATTTCCGCATGGTGGAGGGGTTCTCTTTTGATGCGAAAACTGCAACACTCGTCCCCAATGTAAGGCGTATCACATTCCCACCTGTTGAAAGGCTCCGCCATGCCGTCGCCAGACGAGACGCTTCACCCCGCCCCCGCTGCGGGGATCTCCGCGCAGCATCTGGGCGACGCCAACAATCCGTATGAGCTGAGTCCCTCGCTCTACAACAAGGACCTAGCGCCAACCACCCGCGAGGGCCGCACTTGGAGCTCCTACAGCATCTTCACCCTGTGGGCCAACGACGTACATTCACTGGGCAACTACGCCTTCGCCATTGGCCTCTTTGCCTTGGGCCTCAGCGCCGGGCAAATCCTGCTGGCCCTCATCATCGGGGCCGTCCTGCTCTTCGGGCTGCTCAACCTCTCTGGCTTCATGGGAGAAAAGACCGGGGTTCCCTTCCCCGTCATGTCCCGCATTGCCTTTGGTATTCGCGGCGCGCAGATTCCGGCGCTCATTCGCGGCGCCGTAGCTATCGCCTGGTTCGGTATCCAGACCTACCTGGCCGCCATGGTCCTCAAGGTCATGGTCCTTGCCGTGGCCCCCGGGGCCGTCTCGTTGGATAGCGGCAAGGTCCTGGGGCTCTCTCCCTTGGGCTGGATCTGCTTCGTGGCGCTGTGGCTGGTGCAGCTCGTCATCGTTTCCTACGGCATGGAGATGATTCGCAAGTACGAGGCCTTCGCCGGGCCGGTCATCCTTGTCACCTTTGCCGCCCTCGCCATCTGGGTCTTCATGCAGGCCGGCGGCTCCATCTCCCTGGTCAACGACAAGGTTCCCGCAGCATCCTGGGTGGACACTCTGGGCTCTGCCTCCCTGTGGGTGGCCATCTACGGCACCTTTGTCCTGAACTTCTGTGACTTCACGCGCGGCGCCAAGTCCAAGAAGTCCATTGTCCGGGGCAACTTCATCGGCATTCCGGTGAACATGGCCTTCTTTGGGCTCATCGTGGTGGTCCTGGCGGGCGGCTCCTTCAAGATCAACGGCGCCACCATCACGTCCCCTTCTGATGTGGTGGCGGCCATCCCCAACACCCCGCTGCTGTTGCTTGCCTCGCTGTCTCTGCTGATTCTCACCATCGCCGTGAACCTCATGGCCAACTTTGTGGCCCCCGTCTACGCGCTGACCAACCTGTTCCCCAAGAAGCTCAACTTCCGCAGCGCCGCCATCATCTCCGGCGTCATTGGCCTGGTGATCCTGCCCTGGAACCTCTACGACTCCCCTGCGGTGATCACCTACTTCCTCGGCGGCCTTGGAGCCCTCCTTGGCCCACTTTTTGGCATCATCATGGCCGACTACTGGATCATTCGCCGCACCCACGTGCACGTGCAGGACTTGTACCGCATCCATCCAGACGGCACGTACTTCTTCAGCCGCGGCGTGAACTTCCGCGCCGTGGGCGCACTGGCCATCTCCTCAGCGGGCGCCCTGCTGCTGGCCTTCTCCCCCACCTTCGCCGTGGTGCACGCGTTCGCCTGGTTCATTGGCTGCGCGCTGGGTGCCGTGGTGTACCTGGTCATGGCCAAGCGCCCCACGGCCCTGGTTGACCAGGACGGCGAGGCCATCGCCGTGCGCCCCACCCACTGATGACCATCCCCGCCCTCAAACTCAGGAGCCCCGAGTTGCGCATCCTTGTTGTGAACGTGAACACCACCGATTCCATGACCGCCGCGATCGGGGCTTCCGCCAGAGAGGTGGCCGCTCCAGGGACGGAGATCATCGAACTCACCCCGGACCTGGGCGCCGACTCCTGCGAGGGCAACTTTGAGTCCTACCTGGCGGCCGTCGCCGTGATGGACAAGGTGATGCGCTACGAGGGGCCCTACGACGCGGTCATCCAGGCCGGCTACGGCGAACACGGTCGCGAGGGACTCCAAGAACTCCTGGACGTGCCGGTCGTGGACATCACCGACGCCGCGGCGTCCACGGCGCAATTTCTTGGCCACAAATATTCGGTGGTGACCACCCTTGACCGGACCGTGCCGCTGATCGAGGACCGCCTCAAGCTCTCCGGACTCCTGGATCGCTGCGCCTCCGTGCGTGCGTCCGGACTGGGCGTGCTGGAGTTGGAGGAAGACCCCGACCGCGCGGTGGCGGCCATCGTGGAGCAGTCCCGGATCGCCGTCGAGCAGGACAAAGCCGAGGTGATTGTGCTGGGTTGCGGGGGGATGGCGGAGCTGGAGGAGCGAGTCCGAGAAGCCACGGGTGTGCCCATTGTGGACGGCGTCCGGGCCGCCGTGACGGTGGCGGAGTCGCTGGTGCGCCTGGGACTCACCACCTCCAAAGTGCGGACCTACGCGCCGCCGCGGCCCAAGCGAGTCACGGGCTGGCCGCTCTCCCACTCAAAGGCCTGAACCCGCCGGCGGGAGTCTGGGTCTCCCGGCTCACGGACCGTGGCGGCGAAGACGTCCTGGTTGCAATACGCCTCCCCCACGTTCTTGGTCTTCCCCGGGAAGGTGAAGCCAGACAGGGTGGCCTTCTTCAAGTCAAAGAAGTACTGCGGCCGCTGCTTGGCGCGATCATCCACGGACCACGTCACCAGCTGCCCGCAGATGGCCGGGCCCTGACCCAGCTTGGTCTTGGCCGGGACGGGAACCGTGAAGGCCTGCTTGCTCTGGGTATCCACGATCACGAGCGAGCCCTTCACTGACAGCATCAGCGTGGTCCCCTGCGCGGCCACCACGAACGCGTCAAGCGTTGGGTCAATCTCCAGGACAGCCGTGGACTTTCCGTCCAAGTCGCCACTCACCACCCCGGTGGTTTTCATCAGGGTCAGGCCGCCTGGCTCCTTCTTCGCGGTCTGCCGCTCGGAAATCAGCCCGTGGGGCCCGGCGAAGGAGCGCCCCACGTTGCTCCCGATCCGCTGGGGCTTGCCCCCGGAGAGCTTGACCTTCAGCAGCCCGATGGCCGGCGTCGCAGAAGCAGATCCGCCCTCGACGATGGGGCTGCTCCACACCACCGAATCCCCCACCATCACTGGTGCGGACGCGCCAGTGACGCCCTCAAAGGGCTTGTCCGTGCTCCCACCAAAATCCTCCGCGCGCGCCAGCAGGCGCACCTTGCCTGTCTTCAGGTCCTTGGAGAACAGGCGCCAGGTGGTCTCCAAGATGTTGTTGCCGGGAGCCTCCATCCACACCACGTAGTCCTCGTTGATGTCCAGGCCCAGGAGTTGGCGAGGCCCGTCCTGCGGCAGGATCCCGCGCGACGTGGCCAGGGGTGCGGCGGTGGTCTTTCCCACCGAGACGAGCTGAAATTGACGCTGCGTGGTTTCCGTCAGCTTGTTGTAGTTCCGCTTGGGCTGCAGCACTCCCACCATGCCGTCCTTGGTGAGTGCCCACGGCCCCAGTGACAGGGACTTGGGCGCCGCCTCCGCGGTATCAAAGCGCACGGTCTGCGACACGGGGCTCTGGCCCACTGCGTCCTTGTCCAGACGTATCTCTCTGGCCTCCACCGGCTTGCCGCCGGGCCATGTCAGCCCCTTGACCGGCTGGTGAGTCTTGCTCACCGGCGTGGCCGCGCCCGCGGACGGGCCACCCGCAGACGGGCCACTTGCCGACGGGCCACCCGCAGACGCGCCACCCGCGGACTGGCTGCCGGAGGCGGCGCTGGTGGAAGTACCGGATCCGGCGGCGGTGCACCCACTCAGCAGGGCAAGGCTCAGGACGGCGGCGGCACCTAGGCCGGCCGCTGCACGCGGGTGCAATCTCATGGGTGGTGGCTCCATCGCTTCGCAAGGCCGAAGAGCCAAGGGGCTCATGCGGCTACGCCGGCCTTAGCCCGCGCAGAATGTCAGTCTCTGCACGGAGCACACACCACGCAAGTGAACAGCGCATGGACGGCCCTCCCCCACCCGGACTCCCACTGCCTCACAGCACCACTTGGCGGTTCTGATCCTTATACAAGAGGTACCGGAACGGCCCGGGCCCACCGGCGTAACAGGCCTGCGGGCAGAAGGCGCGCAGGGACATGTAGTCCCCCTCTTGCACCTCAACCCAGTCGGCGTTGAGCCGGTACACGCCCTTGCCCTGGAGCACGTAGAGGCCGTGTTCCATGATGTGCGTCTCCGCGAACGGGATGGATGCACCGGGCTCAAAGGTCACGATGTTCACGCCAAAGTCGTAGCCCAGATCGTTGGGGTCCAGCATGCGAGTGGTGCGCCAGCGACCGTCGGTCCCTGGCATGGACCCGGGCTCCACGTCGTGCTCATTGCCAACCGCAAAGCGCGCCGGGTGCCCCTCCAAGGGCTCCGCGCGCTTACGGAACCAGTGAAAGCGAGCCGCCTCCGCGCCGTCGTTCTGGGCGGACCATGCCGACCCGGCAGGCAGGAACGCGAAGCCGCCGGGTGTGAGTTCGTGCCGTTGCCCCTCATGCGTGATGCTGAGCTGGCCCTCCATCACGAAGAGGAACCCGGCCACCTCCGCCTGCGGCTCCGGCTTCTGGGCGCCGCCGCCCGGCGAGACCTCCAGGATGTGCTGCGCAAAGGTCGTGGCACCGCCGGCCACCGGCCGGTTCAGCACCCACGCGCGCGTGCGGCTCCACTCCGGGAACACCGACGTGACGATGTCCCGCATGACCCCCCGCGGAATGACCGTGTACGCCTCCGTGACGATGGCGCGGTCCGTGAGCAGCTCGGTCTGCGGCGGGTGCCCACCGTGCGGCGCGTAGTAAGGGGCCTGCGCGCTTGGCGCTGCGGTGGTGGGCTCGCTCATGTCATTCCTCGTGATCGGTACTCGGGTGTTTGCGTTCTTCTGGGTGATGATGCCCGACGACGCTTGGTTGCGTCAGTCGGCGATGCGTCAGAGGGCGATGCGTCAGGCGTCGCGGCGCGGCGGCCGCGCGTGCGCCGCCACCAGCTCCGGGCCCATCCCGGCGGCCGCCCACAGTTCCTGGGCGCTGATCGCGCCACAGACCAGGCCGCGGTGTAGGAAGCCGGCCAGGGCACGCGCTGTGGCCGGCTCATCCATGATGGCCCCCTCCACGCCGTTGATGTAGTTGGCCAGGCGTCCCGCCGCGGCCACGTAGCCGTCGCGGAAGTACGCGTAGGTGGCCAGGTAGCGCGTGATGAGCTGGGCGGGGTGCAGGTCCCAGCCCTGCTTGATGCCGCGCTCAAGGTGACGCCGCACCAGGCGGGCGTGCAGTTGCCAGGCCGCCGGCGCCTGCTCGCCGACCGGCAGGATGTTGGTGGAACCGTCCGAGAGGTGCACGCCGGTGCCGGCCACGGCCAGCTGCAGCAGGTCCTTGGCGGCATCCGCGACGGGGTGCTCCATGGACTGATAGGCGGCGTCGATCCCCAGGGAGGCCGAATAGTCGTAGGTGCCGTAATGCAGGGAGGTGATGCGGTGATCGCCCACCCCCAGCAGGCGCGCGGCCGTCACCGTGCCGTCCTGGCCAAGGATGATCTGCGGCGTCTCTGCCTGCACCTCAAAGCCCAACCGCCGCTCCGGCAGGCCAAGCGCCTGCTCCAGCCGCCGGCACACCTCCACCATGACCCGCACCTGATCCAGCGTGCTGACCTTGGGAAGCGTGATGACCAGGCCGTCCGGCAGGCGGCCGGCGCGGTCCATCAGCGTGGTGACAAAGAGGTCAAGGGTACGCAGCCCGCGGCGCCGGGTGGGGGCCTCAAGGCACTTGAAGCGGGTGCCAACAAAGGCCGGGTCGAGGCCGCGCTGCATGGCCTCCGCCAGGCGGGTCGCGGTGATGACCGCGTCCCTGTCCTCCCGCTCGGGGTGATGGCCGTAGCCGTCCTCGGCATCAAGGCGCAGGTCCTCGATGGGCTCCGTCTCCAGCTTGGCCTGCACGGCCGCCACCAGGGCTCCGTCCCCGCCCAGGCCCACCAGTTCCGCCACGCCGGCCACCCCGCCGTGCTGCCCGGCGGCGGCCAGGGCCTGCTGGCCCCACTGCTCCGGGAGCTCGGGGGTGTAGCGATCCATCCCGACGTACACGGTGTGCACCGGCTGGCGCACGTCGCGATCTCCGGGATAGTCGTTGGCCAGGATCGCGTCGGTCCCGGCCAGCGCCGCATCTGCACGGTCAAAGTCGGCGTCGTTCAAGATGCCGTGGTGGGCCTGAGGGGGAAAGGTGCTCATGCGGTGTGTGCCCCCGGGCTGGCCTGCCCAAGCGAGTTCACCTGGTCAAGCAGCCGGTACGCGGACAGGGTCAGGAAGTCCTCGTAGTCCTCTGCCCGGCCAGAGACCAGGCGGCCAATCAGGGCGGCGGCAGGCTCGTAGAAGCGGGCAAAACGCTCCGGGTCATTCACCTCACCGCGCAGGCGCTCCACCTCCTCCGCCAGCACGGACTGGACCAGCTCCGCTGTGATCACGTTGCCGGTGTCCCTGGCCGCCACGGCCTGATTCACCTGCTGCCAAATCTGGGTGCGAGAGATCTCCGCGGTGGCCGCGTCCTCCATCAGGTTGTGGATCGCCACGGCCCCGTTTCCGGAGAGCCACACGGCGGTGTACGCCACGGCCACGTAGAGGTTCATGCGCAGGCCGGACTCCGTCACGCCGCCGTCGGCAGAGGCCACGTCCAGGAGCTGCTCGGGGGAGACCTGGACTTCCTCGCGGAGGCGGTCCACCTGGTTGGGCTTGGAGCCAAGCACCGAGTCAAAGACCTCCTGGCAGACCGGCACCAGGTCCGGGTGGGCTACCCAGGAGCCGTCAAAGCCATCATTGGCCTCACGGGTCTTGTCATCTGTCACCTTGGCAAAGGCAGCGGCCGTCACGTCAGGGTGCTTGCGGTCGGGGATGACGGCGGCCATGCCACCCATCGCGAAGGCGCCACGGCGGTGGCAGCTCTTCACGAGCAGCTCCGTGTAGGCGCGCATGAAGGGGGCGGTCATGGAGACCGCGCCGCGATCGGGGAGCACAAAGTCCCCCGCTGTGGAATCACGGAAGGTCTTCACGATGGAGAAGAGGTAATCCCAGCGCCCGGCGTTCAGGCCAGAGGCGTGATCTCGCAACTCGTAGAGGAACTCCTCCATCTGGAAGGCAGCCGGGATGGTCTCAATCAGCATGGTGGCGCGCACCGTGCCGTGGGGAATGCCCACGTACTCCTGCGCAAAGGTGAAGACCTCATTCCAGAGGCGCGCTTCCAGGTAGTGCTCCATCTTGGGCAGGTAGTAAAACGGGCCCTGGCCAGAAGCCGTCAGCGCAGCCGCGTTGTGGAAGAAGTGCAGACCAAAGTCAACGAGCGCGCCCACTGCCTCCGCGCCGTCCACCAGAACATGCTCCTCCGGAAGGTGCCAACCGCGCGGCCGCACCACCACCACGGCCGTCTTGCCGTCCTGGCGCACGCTGTATTCCTTGCCCTCCGCGGAGGTGAAGGCCAGCGTGCCGTGAGCGGCGTCGCTGAGGTTCGCCACGGCGTCGAGCACGTTTTCCCACGTGGGGGTGGAGGCATCCTCCAGGTCAGCCAGCCACACCTTGGCGCCGGAGTTGAGGGCATTGATGGCCATCTTGGCCGGGGACGCGGGGCCGGTGATCTCCACGCGCCGATCCTGCAGGGCGGCGGGGGCCGGAGCCACCTGCCAGTCGCCGTCCCTGACCTGCGCGGTCTCCGGCGGGAAGGTCAGGGTGCCGGTGGCGCTGGCCTCCTTGCGGCGATCCTCACGTGCCGCGACCAACTCGTCGCGACGGCCGGCAAAACGGTGGTGCAGCTCCTCGATGAAGGCGAGGGCCTCATCGGAGAGGATCTCCGCGGAACGCGGGTGCTGCGAGGTACGGGTCAAGGTGATGCTCATGCTGGCCTCCTACTGGCTGGCGGGTCGTGACGTCCTGAAGCGTTGAATCGTGACTAGCGGGCAACCGCCGCGACAACTGCCGCCGCGACGTCGGGTGCTACCTGCGCGTCAAAGACACTCGGGACAATAAAACCCGAGTGGAGCTCATCCGGGGAGACCCGGTGGGCAATGGCATCCGCCGCCGCCACCAGCATCTCCGTGGTGATGTCAGAGACGTTGGCGTCCAGCAGGCCCCGGAAGAAGCCCGGGAACGCCAGGACGTTATTGATCTGGTTGGGGTAGTCAGAGCGGCCGGTGGCCACAACGGCAGCGTGCTTGGCTGCCGCGGCCGGGTCCACCTCCGGGTCCGGGTTAGCCATGGCGAAAACGATGGCGTCCGTGTTCATCGAGGCCACGTGCTCCTCCTGCAACAGGCCGGGGGCAGAGACGCCGATGAAGACGTCCGCGCCAACCAACGCCTGGTGCAGCGTGCCAGAGAAGTCCTCCGGATTGGTGTGCTGCGCAATCCAGGAGCGGTGCTCATCCACGTAGTTTTCGCCGCGGTGGATGGCGCCTGAGCGGCCCGCCGCGACGATGTGCTTGGCGCCGGAACCCAACAGGAGCTGGATGATGGCGTGGCCGGCCGCGCCGACCCCGGAGACCACAATCCGCACGTCCTCCATGTTCTTGCCGACCACGCGCAGGGCGTTGCGCAGGGCCGCGAGGGTGACGATCGCGGTGCCGTGCTGGTCGTCGTGAAAGACCGGGATGTCCAGCTCCTCTCGCAGGCGCGCCTCAATCTCGAAGCAGCGCGGCGCCGCGATGTCCTCCAGATTCACGCCGCCGTAGACGGGGGCCAGGGCCTTCACAATCGCCACAATCTCATCTGTGTCCTTGGTATCCAGGCAGACCGGCCAGGCGTCCACGTCCGCGAACTGCTTAAACAGCGCGGCTTTGCCCTCCATCACGGGCAGGGCTGCGGCCGGGCCGATATCCCCCAGGCCAAGCACCGCGGTGCCGTCGGTGACGACCGCGACCGTGTTGCGCTTGATGGTCAGGTTCCGGGCGTCCGCCGGGTTCTCGTGGATGGCCATGCATACCCGGGCGACGCCGGGGGTGTAGGCACGGGAGAGGTCGTCACGGTTGCGCAGGGGCACCTTGGGGACGACCTCCAGCTTGCCGCCCAGGTGCATCAGGAAGGTGCGGTCCGAGGCCTTGCGCACGGTGATGGACTCCAGGGCGTCCACGGCGAGTTGCACGCGTTGGCCGTGGTCGGCGTCGGTCGCGTCAAAGGTCACGTCCACGACCATGGTTGAGTGGTTGGACTCGGCGACGTCCAGGGCCGTGACCGCGGCGCCGGCGGCGCTGATCGCCGTGGCAATCTCGCTCGTGGCAGAGAACGAAGCGGGGGTTTCTACCCGCAGCGTCATCGAGTATCCGGGGCTGGGAACAGCCATGTGAGTCTCCTCGTGTTTCCATGATGTGGAAGTTAGCTTCTACCTTGCGGTATCTGTGTCCCAGTGAACCAGATCACGTGCCACATATCCAGGCCGTTATGGGGGTTGTTATCCAGAATGCGGAAAACTGACACCGCGTGGCGATAGGCTTTCCGCATGACACAGGCCATCCCGGAGACCGGGGCGCGCTCCGGCGGCGTCCAGTCGGTTGAGCGCGCGTTCGCGCTCCTCGAGACCATCGCGGCAGCCGGCGGGGAGCTCACGCTGAGCGAACTCTCCCAGCGCACACCCCTCCCCCTGCCCACCATCCACCGACTGCTGCGCACGCTCGTGACCATGGGCCACGTGCGCCAGCTGCCGGATCGCAGCTACGCCCTTGGGCCGCGCCTCATCCACCTGGGAGAGGTGGCCAATCGCCAGCTCGGCGCCATGGCCAAGCCGGCCATGCGCCGCCTCGTGGAGGAGCTGGGAGAGACCTCAAACCTCGCAGTGCTCGACGACGACCGGGTCACCTACGTGGGCCAGGTGCCCTCCCCGCACGCCATGCGCATGTTCACCGAGGTGGGCCAGCGCGTGAAGCTGCATTACTCCGGCGTGGGCAAGGCAATCCTCGCGACCCTGCCGGACGAGACCGCGCTTGGCCTGGTGCAGCGCTCCGGGATGGATGCGCGCACCATCCACTCGCTCACCTCTTCGCAGGCACTCCTGGATGACCTGGCCGCCTCCCGCCTGCGCGGCTACGCCGTCGATGAGCAGGAGCAGGAACTGGGGGTGCGCTGCTACGCGGTGGTGGTCCCGGACTCCTCCACGCCGCTGGCCGTTTCCGTCTCCGGGCCCACCTCCCGCGTGGACGACGCCTTTGCCGAACGCGCCGTCCCCGCCCTGCAGCGCGCGGCCCGCGAGATTTCGCTGGCGCTGAACGCGAGGTAGGCGGGGGTACGCGAGGTAGGCGGGGGTTCCGGCGCTGGGAGCCGGCCACGCGGCGTCGGGCACCTGCGCCTACGCCGAATGCCACCTCATACGACATATGCCGTCGTGGAAGACGGCATATGTCGTATGAGGTGGCACGCGCCCCGGACCGAGTCGGAAGCCGACCCGGCGCTGGGACTCCACCACGCGGCGTCGGGCACTGCCGCCCGCCGGTGACGTCAGTGGCCGCCGGGCGGATTGGTGCGCTCGTGCGCCTCGATGCGCCGCAAGGCCGGCGTCACGGACTCTGGCACGGGCGCGTTCTGCTTCTCGTGCTCCTTGACCACCGCGGTGAGGGCCACCTTTTGCTGCGTCGCGGTGACGACGGGGACCTCGTTGCCCTCGGCGTCAATGAGCTTGCCGCCCACGTAGCTGTCGCCATCCTCCAGGTTGTCCAACTCGTCCTCCCGGACCATGCGTGGGGGCGCCGCGACAAAGACGGAACCCTTGGTGGAGTTGCCGCCCTTGATCTCGTTGAACACGATGTTGAGCAGCACCGCCATGATCGCGGCCGAGCTGATGCCTGAATGCAGGATCGTGGACACCCAGGTCGGGAAGTGATCGTAGAAGGTCGGCGCGACGATCGGGATGCCGCCAAACGCCACGGAGGCGCCGACGATGATCAGGTTGTACCCGCCGTCGTAATTGACCTTGGAGAGCGTGCGAATGCCGGAGGCGGCGACCGTGCCGAAAAGCACGATTCCCGCGCCGCCAAGCACCGGAGTCGGCACCGCGGCAATCACGCGGCCCAGGACCGGGAGCAGGCCAAGCACCACCAGGATGAAACCGCCGGCGGTGACCACAAAGCGGGACTTGACGCCGGTGATGGCGACCAGGCCCACGTTCTGAGCAAACGCGGACTGCGTGAAGGTGTTGAAGAACGGTGCCACCAGGGTGGAGACCATATCCGCGCGCAGCCCATTGGCGATGCGCTTGGAGTCCACCTTGGCCCCCGTGATCTCGCCGACCGCCAGGATGTCCGCCGTCGTCTCCGTGAGGATCACGATCACCACGATCGTCATGGACAGAATGGCGCCGAACTCAAAGATGGGCATGCCAAACGCCAGCGGCTGCGGGAAGGCGAAGATGTGGCCCACGCCCACCTTGGAGAAGTCCGCCATGCCAAGCGGGATGGCGATGAGCGTGCCCACGACCATGGCGAGCAGGATGGACAGGCGCGAGATGGCCGCGTTGCCCAGCTTGGAGAAGACGATGGTCAACGCGAAGACGAGGGCGGCGAGCCCAATGTTTTGCAGCGACCCGTAGTTCTCCGCCTTGGCGTTGCCGCCCATGGCCCAGTTGGCCGCGACCGGCGTGAGTGAAACACCAATCATGGTGATCACCACACCCGTGACCACGGGCGGGAAGAAGCGAATGACCTTGGCAAAGAACGGTGCAATCAGCAGGCCAATGAGGGCGGCAACAATCACGGAGCCGAAGACCGATTGCAGGCCGTGCACGTGATCCGGCGCGCCGGACACGATGGCGCCCATCGTGGACACCGACGCGAAGGAGGTGCCCTGCACCAGCGGGAGCTTGGACCCAAAGAAAGGGATTCCCCACGACTGCAAGATGGTGGCGAGCCCGCCAATAAAGAGGCAACACGCAACCAGAAGGCCAATCTCATCGGTGGAGAGGCCCGCGGCCTGCCCAATGATCAGCGGCGGCGCAATGATGCCGCCGTACATGGTGAGCACGTGCTGCAAACCAAACGCTAGGGTGCGTCCCAGCGGCAGTCGCTCATCCTCCGGGTGCTCGGAAAGGTCCACCGCGGCGGAGGTATTTTTGGGGTGCTTGGGGTGCTTCACGCGAACTCCTTCGTTCGGCCGTGCCGGGTGGGCCGCGACGCAGAGCGCAGCGGCCCACCCAGAAAGATGCGGGTCAGCAGAAGCCCGGGATGTTCTCCCAGATCTGATGGGGCTGCGTGTCCTCGCGCTGAATGGTGGCTTCGATGAGCCCGTACGGCCGGTCGGCCGCGAAGAAGACCTCGTTCGGGTTGTCCTGGCCAAAGGGGCTCAGGTCAACCAGGAAGTGGTGCTTGTTGGGCAGCGACATCTTGATCTCTTCGATCTCCGGATGCGCGGCGAGCACCTCCTCTCCCATGGCAAACATGGTCTGCTGCAAGGCCAGCGAGTGGGTGTTCGCAAAGGCCCTCAAGAGGCGCTCACGCACGTCCGCGTAGGCGGCCTCAAAGTCGATTCCCTGTGCCACTGCGGCGTCGGAATAGCGCCAGCGCGCCGTCACGTCCGTGGCCAGGATCCGGTCGCTGGTCTCTTTCAGCGTGGTGTAGCGATCAACCGGGAAGCCGTGAAATTCGGAGCCGGTGGACTTCAGCACGGTGAGCCCTTCAAGGCCGGCGACCAACGTGGAGACGCCGTCCTTGACCTCCAGCACCGCGGTGCGCACCTCAGACTTGTTGCGGCTGAAGGCGTGATCGTGGTCCTGGATGCGGTCCCAGAAATACTGTTCCGCTTCCCAGCGGCCGCCGGTGATCCACTCAAACTCGGTGGTGAAGTGCCGGCCCATGCGCAGCAGGAAGGCCTCCACGGACGTGAACCCGTCACGCGCAAAGCCGTAGACCGTGTTCTTTTGCGTGTCGGTGGGGACCACCAGGGCGTTGTCGCCGTTGCGGTGCGCCTCGGTGAAATCACCGTGCAGCTGCGAGGAGACGTTCAAGTCCTGGATCTGGTGGCGGTCCGTGTCTCGCGTGATCTTCACGACCCGGACCTCGGCTTTGCCGTACTGGTTCTGACCCAGAACGATCTTGGTGCTGGCGCGGGTGGCGGTGCCAGTGGCGGTGCTTGCTGTGGCGGTCATGACTAACTCCCTCGGTACGTCGAGTAGGCAAAAGGACTGAGCAGGAGAGGCACGTGGTAGTGCGCCGAGGTGTCCGCCACAACAAAGTCGAGCGTCACAGCGGGGAAGAAGGTTTCCGTACCCTTCGCTCCGAAGTAGGCGCCCGTCTCAAAAGTGATGCGATAGCGCCCCTCCCCCACCTCGGCCGGGCCCAGGTTGTTGATCCGACCGTCGGAGTCGGTCATGCCCTGGCCAATCTCTTGCCACCCGGAATCCGTGGGGGATTCCAGCGTGGCCTTGACACCGGAGGCAGGCCTCCCGGTCCCGGTGTCCAGGATGTGGGTGGTGATGTGGCTGCGACCGCCGGCGGCGGGAGTCACGATCCCCTCGAGGCGCAACAGCGCGATCTGTGCCAGTTGCTCGGCGGCTTCCGCTGCCTCGGCGGCGCGGTCCTGCGTCAGGCGACGCTCTAGCTGGGCCAGGATGTCTTCCGCGCTGCGCCCTGCGGCGCGGATCAGGAAAACGCGCTGGAATCGCTGCTCGTAGTCGGCGTTGCCTGCCGCGAGGCGGCGCGCGGTTTCAGTCTCCTGCCCGACGCCGATGCTCGCCTGCTCGGTGCGGCTCAGTTCCGCTTCGGCTGAGTTCCCCTCGGGTCGCTCGCCGATGCGCGGGTGGTGCGCCAAAGCGGCGTCGAGCTCTGAGGGGGTGAAGGCCGGCTGCTGGCGGGCCGTCGCCAGGAGGGCGTCGCGATCCGCGTAGGGGCGGCCGGCCACGATGGCGTCCACCCAGCGGTCCACGTCGACGGCGGGGCGTACCGCGGCCGCTGCGAGGTCCGCGGGCAGGGTGTTGAACAGCGACAAGTCCATGGGTGATCAGCGCTTTCCACTGGTGTGGCCGCCACCGGCTGAACACCCTTACCCCCGGGAGCAGGCTCCTGGTTTGACTCGATGTTTCGTATGGCGGAAAGAAGATTTCGTTCGTGCTTCACCTATGTAATCCAAGTCACATGCATCCTGTCAAGGCTTTGCCGCAAGAACTTTGTGGCGCCGCCCCCTTGTCACGAGGGGGCGTGACTGTCAGACTCGTTCCACGATACGATTAACAGATTCCATATAGCGGAAAGAGGTGCATCATGACTGTCGAGAAGAACCCACCGCACACCACCACGCCGCAGGCACTCCGGGCCACGGACCCGCGTGCCAGCACTGCGTCACTGCCCTCCCACGCCCATCCCGTGACGCCGGGCCAGGAACGCGATTGGCCGGACTTCCCCGCCGGCGGGTGCGATCCGGACTTCCCCGGCGGCTCCCGGCTGCGCCGCCCCTCGGGTTTGAACCGGATGGTGGACGGCCTGATGCGGGCGGTCCGCGGCTAGGAACGCGGGCCACGCGGCCCGAACCCAAGCAGGCCTATCGCCCCGAAGCGCCCTTCAAGCCCGCTCCTCGTCGATAAGCCCGCTTCCCCCACGAGCCCGACACAAGAACGCCGCGAACCACCCCGTCAGGAACCCCGCGGCCCGAACCCAAGCAGGCCTATCGCCCCGAAGCACCCTTCAAGCCCGCTCCTCGTCGATAAGCCCGCTTCCCCGACGCATACGACAAGGGCCCGGACTCGCCACAGCGAATCCGGGCCCACCATTCTTGGTGCCACGATCTCCGGCGCACAAGGTTCGGCTCCCCTGCTCAAGCGGGCCTATCGCCCCGAAGCACCCTTCAAGCCCGCTCCTCGTCGATAAGCCCGCTTCCCGACACAAGAACGCCACGAACCACCCCGTCAGGACTCCCTGCGTACGGCCTCCGCCACCACCCACCCGGCGTCCACGTACATCGGGGCCTGCGCAGCGGGGACCAGGGTGGTGACCACCTCGGCGCCTCCCTGCCACGCCTCATCCAGCGCGGCCTCCACGAGCACGGGCACCACCGCGGAATCCGGCAAGCCGCCCTGGCCCACGCGCTCCACGAGACTCAGCGCGCCCGCCTGAGCCAGCCCTTCGCCGTCGAGCATCGCCGTCCAGCGCACCCGCGCCACCGGGTGGTCAAAGACGGACAGCTCAATCACGTCATAGTCGCCCAGCGGCGCTTGGGCCAGTACTCCCTCGGAGGGCAGTGCCCCCACCCGGCTCACCGCCTGCGGATCGGCACTCAGTACTACCCAAGCGTCGGCCTCATTCTGCTGCGCTGGCACCCATTGAGCGGCGTCCTCGCCGTCTGAAAGTACCGAATATCCCTCGCGCCACTGATCCTGCGTCATGCCGTCCTCACTCGATTTTTGGGTCTGCATTGGGGGTTCAAACCCGGCCACCTGCGCCGTTGCATTGAGGCTACGCCCGCGCCAGCGTGCGGCAACCTCGCCGGCGTGCGGTCAGTCCATAGGGCCCCTCAGCGTCCCGTAGTACGCGGCTCCTCAGTAGTCTCGGTATTTGAGTTGTCGCCTTTCGAAAGTAAGATGAAGAGTCAATTACTTTTGGTTGGAGGCGCGCTGTGTCGCACATCATCGGGAGTGACGTGTCCTCCCTGCGACACGTCAACCGCGCGGGGGCCCTGCAGCGCCTTCGCCGCGCCCCGGATGATTTCCAAACGGCTGCGGACGTCGCTGAGCCGCTTGGCCTCTCGCGCCCCACTGCCGCGCGGTTGCTGACGGAACTTGCCGAGAGCGGCTGGGCTGAGTTGCAGCTGGCCCACACCGGATCCGCCGGCAGGCCCGCCCGCACCTTCCGCTTGAACCGCCACCACGCGCTCGTCGCCGCCGTGGATGTGGGTGCCAATAACGTGCTGGTGGCCATCGCAGACCTCTCCGGTGAGGTGTTGCAGCGCTCCTACGCGCCGCATGGCTTCCCGGACTCCGCTACCGAAATGTCTGACCTGGTGGCAGGCTCACTGCGCCAACTACTGAAAGAGCTGCGGGGGCCGGACGGCGAGTGGGAGCAGCTCCTGGCGGTCTCCGTCAGCGTCCCTGCGACAGTGGATCGCCAGGGCGTCATTCACCCCCAAAGCGATTCGCCGTCCTGGGCCACTCAGGAGCTGGCGGATCGCTTGCGGCGGGCCATTTCCGGCCCCACGGTCCGTTTCGACAGCGCCCCCACGGCCGCCTTGCGCGCCGAACTGGAGCACGGCGAGCTGCGCCGTTACGAGGACGGCGTGTTCGTGTTGGCCGGAGACATCACGGGCGTGGCGCCGCTCGTGAACCAGGTCCCGTACCTGGGGGCTGGCGGCGCGGCCGGCGCGATTGGCGGTCTGCACGGGGTGGATTGGCGCCACGCTACTGACGCTGTACTGCAGCGCACCGGGGCCCACAATCTGGACGAGTTGGTCTCTTGGGGCCTGCAGGAACGCCCGGACGCCATCGCTGCCCTGCGCAGTTACACGCAGGACCTGACCTCCGGGGTGGAGGTCCTGGTCCGCAGTTTTGATCCCGCGGTGCTGGTGCTTGGCGGATGCCTTGCCCCCGCGGGACACCTTGTACTGGAGCCGTTGGGGGAAGCTCTGGAACTGAAGCTCGGTGCACCACCGCCTCGGATGGTGTGTGCCCGGGTTGACCATGTCGACGCGCCGGTCCTTGGGGGACTCGCCGCCGCGCTGGCTGCAGTTGAGTGGGGCGCCTGATGTCCCACATAACCCCCCAAGGAGACCCCGTGTCGCAGATCGACGGAAGTGCCGTCGCGTCCCTTCGACGCTTGAACGCCACCAAGGTGTTGGACGTTCTACGCGGCGAGCCGTATCGGAAGTTCACCGTGCATGAGATGGCGGTCAGCACCGGCCTGTCGCGCCCCACGGTGGGGCGCCTGCTAGAGGATTTTGCGTCCTCCGGATGGGCCCTGATCGCGGAGGGCGTGCCCGGGGCCACCGGCCGCCCGGCTCGCCGCTTCAGCTTTGACCGCAACCGCGGCCTGATTGTCAGTATCGACATTGGCCGCCAAGGTTGCATCGTGCTGGTCTCTGACCTGGTGGGCAATGAGCTGGCCATCAGCGACGAGTTTGGCCTGGACATGCGGGACCCGAACTTTGCCATCTCGCATGCGCTGGACGCGGTGAGCACGGTCTTGGACACGCTCGACGACGCCCCGGAGGTTTTGGGGGTGTGCTTTGCTGCCCCGGTGGCGCTGTCTGAGAGCGGCGTGGTGCTGCACTCGCGGACGGTGCCGGAATGGGTGCGTGCCGACTTCGGTGCCAGGCTGCGGGCGGCCTACCCCGGGCGCCCGCTGGTGATGAACAACGACCTGTTCATCATGGCGGAGGCGGAGCTGCGTTTGGGTGCGCTGCGGGATGCCCAGCAGGGCATGTACGTCTATACCGGGACGTTCACGACCGTGGCACTCACGATCAACGGCAAGGTCCACCGTGGCTTTCGGCAGTTGGCCGGTGAGATTGGCTCGTTGGAGGAGTATCGCTGGCAGGATCAGCTGGACGCCGCGATGGAGAAGGTGGCACCCGGCCTGACCAAGCCCACGTCCTTCCTGGTCAGCGAGGCGGAGTTGGGCAAGACCGCGCCGCGTGAGGCCATCTCCGTCCTGGCGCACGGGGTGTCCCCCGGCATCGTTGACCTTGCGTCCGTGTGGGACCCGGATGTGGTGGTGTTGGGCGGCAGCCTCTCCCGCTCCGACCAGTTCTACCAGCCCATTGAGGCGGCCCTGCAGGAATTCTCTGGTGGTGCCATCACGCTGCGCCGCGAGCAAATGGACTCGCTACGCGCTGCCGCCTATGGCGGTATACACCGCGTCCTCGAGTCCATCGACTGGTCAGCGTGAGAGGACCCACCATGAGCCTGATCGATACCTCAGACGTCACTACTCTGCGACGCTTCAATGCGGAGACCATCCTGGATGTGCTCCGGGCCGAGTCCCGCCGGTGGTTCACCGTCCGCGAGCTGGCCCTGGGCACGGGACTCTCCCGCCCCACGGTGGCGCGCGTTCTGGATGACCTGGCGGGCAACGGCTGGGTCATCTCCGTGGCCGGCACGCCCGGCGAGACCGGCCGCCCCGCCCGCCGCTTTACCTTTAATCGCAGGCGCGGCGTGGTGTTGTCCTATGACAGCGGCAACACCATCTTCCTGGTAGTTGCTTCCGACTTGGCCGGGGAGCCGTTGGCGACCGCCTCGCGCCAAGAGGAGAACATCACCGATCAGAATGCGGTGGTTCCGGTGCTGTGCGAGCTGGCGGATGAGGTGATGGCCAAGGTGCAGATGGACGTCCCCGTCCTCGGCGTTGGCGTTGCCCTTCCCGGCGCCATCAATGAGGCCGGCGTGCTCACCGATTCCGCCTTTGCCCCGACCTGGATTGGCCTTGATCTGCGCCCGCAATTGGAGGAGGCGTTCCCGGATGCGGTGATCTCCCTTGGCCACGATGTGGAGACGACCACCGCCGCGGAGCTCAAGTCCGGAGCGCTGCAGGGCGTGAACTCAGCCCTGCACATCCACTTCCTGGACAAGCCCTCCGCCACGCTGGTGGTGGACGGGCAGTTGGTGCGCGGCGCACGCGGCCTGGCCGGGGTCCGGCCCCGGGCTCGCAAGGGACGCGAGGGCCACTCCAGCGATTGGATGGCGCTGCGGAACGGGCTCTACGAGGGTCACCAGATTCAGCGCATGTCCGCCCTGGTCGCGGCGGCCCAAAGCGGTGACCAGGAGTACATCGACCTGCTCACGCGCTACGCGGAGGGCCTGGCCCCCCGCATCGCGTTCCTGACGCGGGCCATTGATCCCGAGGTGGTGCTGATCGGCGGGCAGATGCTTGCCCTGCCAGAGATCCTGACCGGACCCATGACCCGTGCCATCCGGATCGCGGTGGGCCGCGAGGTTGAGGTGCGCTTGGCCAAGCACCCCTTTGAACAGGCGGCCCCGCTGGGCGGCGTCTACGCGGCGCTCGATGCCATCGAGTGGGTCAGCTGAGCCTCACTGCCCGGCAGGAGGGGCGGCACCCGGGTTTCCCGGGTGCCGCCCCTCCTGCTTTGATGCCCGACGGCGTGTGGCCGGGTCAGCGGACGCCGCTTAAGCCGCGCGTCCGCTCACACCCCGCCAAGCGCCGTCGGGCCGGGGGTGTGCAGCGGCCCCGTGCGCCGGGAGGCCAGGACCGCCAGGCCGCCCAGCGCCGCGGACAGGGAGAGGATGAGGACCAGCGGGCCCAGCTCGGAGCCGCGCTGCAGCATGCCGAGTGCGGCGAGGCCCATGGCGGCGCCCGTGGAGTCCGCCATGTTCAGGGCCGCCGAGTTAAAGCCCTGCCGACTGGGTTCGGAGAGGCGAATCACCATGGTGGACAGGCGCGGATAGGCCAGGCCCATGCCCAGGCCGCCCACGCCCCAGAAGGCGACGAGCGCCCAGACCGGCCAAAGTAGCCCCGTGCTCACGGCCACGCCGGCCAGCGAGAAGAAGACGATGGACACGGCCATCATCAGCAGCGACCTGTCCGGCCACCGCTCCAGGAACCTGCCCTGGATCCAGGAGGCCAGCGCCCAGGTCAGGGCCGCCGCCGTGAGTGCCAGGCCGGAGAGGGCGATGTCCAGGCCGTAGACCTCGTTCAGCAGCAGCGGAAGGAACGCCTCCGCACCAAAGAACGCGGCCGCGATCATGCCGCGCAGCACTACGGCGCCGGGCAGTCCCACCTTCAGGCGGAAGGCTCCTTGGGGCAGCAGCGGGTAGATCAGTGTCAGCACGGCGGCCACCAGGATGATCAGGATGGGCACGCCCCAGCCCGGCGTCTTGCCAACAAAGCCAATCACCAGCACGGCGGAGGCAATCAGCACGGCGCGGACCAGGTCCGGGCCCAGCGGGCGCATGCTCGCCCGCGACTCTTCGGTGAGTGGTTCTTGCGCTGGCAGCCGGCGCAGGGAGGGAATCATGACGAAGGCGGCCAGGGCCACCAGCACCACCACTCCCAGGAAGACCCAGTGCCAGGACCACAGCGTGGCCACGGCCCCAGCAAGGAACGGGCCAATGAGTGAGGGAAGCACCCATCCGGCGGCGAACAGTCCAAAGATGCGCGCGTGCAGGTGCGGGGGGTATAGCCGGGCCACCAGGACGTAGATGGTGACGTTGATGGCGCCTGCTCCCAGGCCCTGAAGAATCCGGCCACCGGTGAAGGTATACATGTCCAGGGAGAGGCCGCAGACCACCAGGCCCAGCGCAAAAAGGATCCCGCCGACCCAGAACGGGCCCTTGGGCCCGCGCCGGTCCGCCCAGCCTCCGGCGCCCACCATGCCCACGATTCCGGTGGCGAGCGGCGCGGCCAGCGCAATGGCGTAGAGGTGATGTCCGTCCAAGTCCTTGGCCACCACCGGCATGATCGTCGCGACGGCAAGGGCCTCAAAAGCGGCCAAAAAGATCAGGGAAAACGAGCCGATCGTTGTGAGTAATAACGGTCGGGAGAAAGGGCTATTCAGATGCTGGGGTGATGAGGGGACAGACACCATTGCAGTCTAGGGCGTGGGGCGGCGGACACCCGGCGGCTAAGATGTTCTGCGGCCCTCGCGGCCATCCCCCCGAACCCAAAGGACCCCCTCATGGACGCCGGCTTCTGGCCCGCCCTGCTCCCCCTGATTCTCGCGTGGGTCATTGGCATGACCTCCCCGGGCCCAGATCTCTTCTTCGTGATCCACCGCTCGCTGGCCGCGTCCCGCCGCGAGGGCATCGCGGCCGCCTGCGGCGTGGCCAGCGGCGTGCTGGTTTGGCTGATCGTGGCGTTCACGGGCCTGGCGGCGCTGATGGCAGCGTTCCCCGCCATCACCGTGGTGATGCAGGTGGTGGGCGGCTTGGTCCTGATCTGGATGGGCGCGCGCACCCTGCAGGGGTGGCGGCGGCGGCGCGTGGCGGTGCCAGAGGAAGGGACCGACGACGCCTCGGGGCGCCTTGGCCTGGCCGTGGCCTACCGTCGGGGCCTGTATACAAACCTCGCCAACCCCAAGTTTGTGATCTACGTTTCCGCGGTTTTTGCACCGTTCATCGCCGATCAACGCCCGCTGTGGCAGACGCTGGTGCTGCTGGCGATGCTGGTGTTCACCACCGTGGCGTGGTTCTCCGTCATAGCGCTGGTGGTGGGGCACCCGCGCCTGCGCGGGCTGGTGGCGCGCTGGACCCATGCCCTGGACGCGGTGGCCGGCGTGGTCTTCATCCTGCTTGGCCTGGGGTTCATTGTGCTGGCCATCGTGGAGACAGTCGGCGCGCACTGAGCGGGCCTCGACCGCGGAAATTACTCCATGGTCGCCGCCAACTCCGGCTCGCTGAGCGCCCGGTTGGCGTAGATGAGCCGGACGGCGTCCGCGTCGGGATTGCCCGCATCCGGGCCGCGGTGTTGCAGGGTGAGTCCCACCTTGCGGGCCACGGCCTCTGATGCCGCGTTGTGTTCCAACAAATAGGCGACCACGGGCACGTCTGGATTCACGCGGGCCGCCTGCTGCACCGCCGCCCTGGACAGCTCCGTGGCCAGCCCGCGCCCCTGCGCTTCCGGGGCAAAGCGGTATCCGAGGTTCCAGAAAGAAGCGTGCGTGCCGCGCAGATCGCAGCCCCCGGAGCCCAACAACGCGCCGCCGTTCGGCTCACGCGCCGTCCACGAACCCAGCCCGTTGCGCTCCCACCCGGCCAGTTTGGCCTCTAGCCACTCCTTGGTGCGGCTCAACTGTGTGAAGCGGCCGCTCGGCAGGTGCCTCCACACGCGCTCATCCGAATACAGCGCGTGGATTTCCTCCAGGTCCGCCTCCGTCACGGGCGCCAGGATCATGTTTTGAGTTCGCAACTCCATGCCTCCCACGCTAGTCCTGGGCCCCGACACCTTGCGCGGGCGTCAGCCCCATCAGCCGCGCCCCGTTGTGCCACAGCACCTGTCGCATCCAGTCATCGCCCACATCCCAGCCGGCCAGGACGCGGAGCTGGTGCGCGTACGAGTGCGGGATGGTGGGGAAATCGCTGCCAAGGACCAGCCGGCGCGCCATGGCACCCCAGCGGCGCAGCACCTGCGCCGGGACCGGCGCGATGGCCTCTGCGTAGTCGGTGCCCACCATGGTGGTGTCCAGGTGCACGCCCGGGAACCGCGCGGCCAGATCGGTAAACTCCGCGTACTCCGGCATGCCAGCGTGCGCAATCACCAGCACCAGCGCCGGGTGCCGCTCCAGCAGCCGCGCCACCGGAGCCGGCCCCGTGAACTCTCCCCCGTGCGGGCCGGATCCGGCGTGGATCACCACCGGTACCTGCGCCGCTTCGAGGAGCCCCCACGCGTCGTCGAGCAGCGGATCATCCGGCGCAAACGCGCCCACCTGGATGTGGATCTTGAAGATGCGGGCGCCCGCCGCGAGGGCAGCCTGCACGTCCGCCGCGGCGCTCGGCTCCGGGAAGAAGGTGCCCGAATGCACTGCCGATCGATGCTGCGCCGCGAACCGGGCCGAGTACTCATTCAGCCACGCCGCCATCCCCGGCCGGTGCGCGTAATTGAGCGTGGGGTAGGCCCGCACGCCCAGCGCCTCCAGGGTTCGCACACGCTGCGCCTCGTCGCCGCGATAAGTAATGGGCCAGGGCGCGTGGCCGTGATCCTGGACCGTGTCGAAGTAGTCCCACACCTTGCATTGCACGTTGTGCGGCATGAAATGCACGTGCACATCCGCCAGGCCGGGAAGGCCCAGCGCCTGCAGATAGGCGGGAATCTGCGCGTCGGCGGCCGGTCCGGGGGTGGTGCTAGGAGTGCTCGTCATCTGGCCAGGCTAGCGCCCACGGCCGGGCGCGCAACGGGTACCGTGACCGCTTTGGAGCGGGAACCGAGGGGGCGCACATGGAGATGGTCGTGGAGTTGGGTGCAGAGCACGCTGAGGCGGCCGCGGCGCTGTGGGCGGAGGCGGGTTTGGTGCGTCCCTGGAACGATCCGCAGGGAGATTTTCTGCGCGCCGTTTCCGGGCGCACATCCGCGGTGCTGGGGGTGATCGGCATGCTCGACGACGCCGGTGCCGGGACCGCGGAGCCGGTTCCGGCGCTGCGCGGGACCGCCATGGTGGGTGCGGACGGGCACCGCGGCTGGGTCTACTACGTGGCCGTGCGGCCACAAGATCGTGGTCAGGGACTCGGCGCGCTGCTCATGGCAGCCGCCGAGGACTGGCTGCGACAGGCCGGGGCACCCAAGGTGCAGTTGATGGTGCGCACCACCAACGCGGCCGTGGTGGGGTTCTACGAGCGGCTGGGCTACGCGGACCAGCACACGTCCGTGCTGGGCAAGTTCCTTGACCCCGAGCTGGAGGCGCTGCGCCGCTCGCACGGGTGAGCGCCTGGGGATGGCGCTGGCGCTAGGGTAGGGCCATGTTGACGATCGCGCAGATCAGCGACCCGCACCTTGACCTTTCGCCGGAGCGACTCCGACGCTTTACTGCCGTGCTGCGCCAGATCCAGGCCCTGCCGCATGTCGACGCGCTCCTGGCCAGTGGCGACCTCGCGGATCACGGGCTTGCCGCGGAGTATCAGAGCTTCTTCGCCGCCCTGCCTGCTCGCGTCCCCACCCTCGCTGTGCCCGGCAATCACGATCTGGCCGCCCCCATGGCGCAGGCGCTGGCCGCGGCGGGATTGCCGCCCATCTCCCATGCCACTCTGCAGCTGGAAGGGCTCACCGTGGTGGGGCTGGACACCCATACGGATGGGCGCGATGACGGGCTCCTCACTGCGGCTACGTTGGACGCTGCCCGCGCACAGATGGCCGCGGCGCCGGGCCCGGTCGCGCTCATGATGCACCACCCGCCGGTTCCGGTGGGGCACCACATCGTGGACGAGCACTTTGCCCTGACGAACCCGCAGGACCTGGAGGCGCTGGTCCGCGAGTTCCCGCGGGTGATCGCCGTCCTCACCGGGCACGTGCATACAGCCTTCTCCACGATGATTGCGGGAGTGCCGGTGCTGGGTGCCCCCGGCATTGTTTCCACGATGCGGCTCGGCAGCCGCACGGACCCCATCGCTGACCCGGACGCCCTGCCCGGTTTTGCGCTCCACACTGTCCGCGGCACCCACATCGGCACCGTCTTTCACACCCTGAGCCCGCAGGAACTGCGCTGATCCTCGCGACCTTCATGAGCCTTCTGCCCTTCGTGCTCACGCCCGGAGCCAGCTTTGCGCTGACCGTCAACGCCGCAGCAACGGGCGATCGCCGCGCCGGCTTGCGAGTCACGCTTGGCACGGCCATGGGCCTGGCGCTGATCGCTGCGGTCGCAGGGCTGAGCGGACTGGGCGCTTTTGTTGCCTCCCACGAGCTGATCCGCGCATGGTTCCAGCTCCTTGGCGGCGCGCTACTCTTCGGCTTTGGCGCCGTTCCCCTCATCAAAACCTGGAGGGCTCGCAACAGAACGGAGCCGAGGCCCAGCGCACCGCACCCCACACGGCTGATGGGTTGGGCTTTCGTCGCCGTCGTGACAAACGTGAAGGCGCTCGCCATTTATCTGATTGTTGTGCCGCCGCTTCTTTCTCCCACCGCGCCCCAGCTTGGCTCCTACGCGACGGTCGCGGCCATCCACTCCGGCATGGTCCTGCTCTGGCTCTGCCTCATCACAGCCCTGATCACCCGTACGCCAGCCATCGCGCGCAACCCACGCGTCACGCTCAACCTGCAGCTCGCCTCCAGCGCGGCGCTGCTCCTCCTGGGTGCCCAGAGCATCGCGACCGGGTTCCTCGAACTGGGCTGACTAGATGTATGAGGGCGAGAAGTTCCCTACACGCTGTGGGTGCGGCGGATGCCGTAAAGCGGGTCGCCAGATCGGCCGCGGTGCCCAAGGGTGTCGTGTTGGACGCGCTGACGGCATCGGTCCAGACTGTCCCCGGCGAGCCACTGTTTGAAGACCGCCTTCGAACGATCCTCGACCATGTCCAACAGTCCCGCCGGGCCGGTGTTGTTCCGGGTGGGGGTGAGGTCGATGATCACGGTGACGTACTTGTCGCCCTTGCGAGCGTGAGGCCAGACGTGCTCATCAACCCCGATTGTGGTGACACCAACGAATGAAGGTCCCGACCGGTAAACCGATCGGGACCTTCTTCATCACTCGCACCCTTGAGGTACTTACGAAGATAATCAGCCGCCCTGGGAACCATCTGTGCGCTCCCCCGGCAAGGGCGGGGAGTCCGGTGAACGCTCGGTGACGCGCCCGCAACGCCAGCACGCGGCGCCCGGCAATTCGTTGAAGGCTCCGCACTCCGGGCACACCCGGTGCAGCCAGCAAACCTCGTCTCCCATGGCCCCATCCAGCCACCACCGCGTGCGTTAGGCAAGCCCCCTACCACCCGCCCGCCGCGCTTCACCTTCCGTTTACCCGCCGCCAGGATGCATTCACTCGTGCACGTCAAGCTGGGCCCATGCCCGCCTCGCATCGCACCCCTGCCCACCGTCCCCAGGCATCCTTCGCACCAGCACCCCGCACCGTGGCTCGCCGCGCCGCGCCGGTACTCACCGTCGTCGCGCTCTTGCTCGGTTCCACCGTTGGCCTGGGGAGCCTGCCCGCCGTCGCGGCGGACGCGCCCGCACTGCCCGCCCCGGTCATCAACGAGGTGGAGTCCAACGGCGACGACGTGGACTGGGTGGAGCTGGGCAACCCCGGCACTGCGCCGCTTGATCTGACCGGCTACGTCTTGACGGACTCGGAGCCGGCCAAGAGCGGGCACTCTTACACACTGCCCGCGGGAAGCGTGATTGCCCCCGGCGGGCTGCTGGGGATCGACGGCGTGCAGGCCCAGCGCCCGGGCTTCCCCTTTGGTCTGGGCGGCCAGGACGCCGTGCGGCTCTACGCCCCGGGCACCGACCCGGCGGCGGCGGACATCAAGCCTCTCGTGGAGTACTCCTGGGAGTCCCACGCGAGCACCAGCTACGGGCGCTGCCCAGACCTGACGGGTGAGTTCGGCACCACCACCCGCACCACGCGCGGCACCACAAACGACTGCAGCTCGCCCCTGGTCATCAACGAGGTGGAATCTGACGGCGGCAATCCTGGCGACTGGATTGAGCTGTTCAACACCGGCTCAGGCACCGTGGACGCGGGCGGCCTGGTCCTGAAGGACAACGACGATTCCCACGCCTACACCCTGCCCAAGGGCACCGAGGTGGCAGCGGGCGGCTTCCTGCGCGTGGATGAGTCCCAGCTGGGCTTTGGCCTGGGCAAGGCAGATTCCGCTCGGCTCTTTGGCGCCGGCGGGACGGTGCTTGATTCCTACACCTGGGCCGCGCACGCCGCCACCAGCGACGGCCGCTGCCCGGACGGAACCGGCAAATTTGCGCCGACCACCTCCCCCACGCCCGGCACGGCCAACGCGTGCGCCACGGAGGGCGGGGATGGGATCACGGCCGGCCCCTGGCCCGGCGGCGACTCGGTGCGCACCTTGGATGCCGCGGATGAGAAGCGCGGGGACTGGAGCGGCCTGGACATCGAGCCAGCCAAGGGTTCCGGCCCCGGTGCTCTCTGGGCGGTCCAGAACGGCGACGGCGAGCTGTACCGCATGGATTCGCCCGACGCCGGCGCCTCCTGGGCGCGCTCGCTCGGCTTTGAGCTGCGCTACCCGGACGGAACGGGAACCGTGGACGCCGAGGGCGTCACCACCACCTCCGGCGGATCCGCGGCCGGCATCTACGTCTCCACGGAGCGCGACAACGACAACAAGGGCGTCTCCCGCCCAGCGGTGCTGCGGTACTCGCTGCCCGCCGGCGCGACCGGCGCGGAGAAGCCGGGCACGCCGGCGTCGGGCACAGCTGCCGGGGACACCCCGGTACTGAACGCGGCCGCCGAGTGGAACCTGGCCAAGGACTTCCCCGGCCTGGGCGCCAACGCCGGGCTGGAGGGCATCACCTGGATCCCGGACTCCTGGCTGACCAAGCGCGGCTTCCGCGACGAGGCGCGCGGCGCCACGTACTCCCCCGCCAACTACCCCGGCCACGGCGACGGCCTCTTCGCCGTGGGCGTGGAGGGCACCGGCTCGGTGTACCTGTACGCGCTCATGGACTCCGGCGCCTTCCAGCGCGTGGCCACCATCAAGACGGGCCTGGAGGTGGTCGCGGACGTGCAGTTTGACGCTGACAGGAACCGGCTCTGGGCAGTGTGCGACGACGCGTGCAACGGTCGGATCGCGACGTTCGGCTTGGGTGCCGAGGCGGCTCCCAAGGCCAAGGCGGCAGCTGCGCCCGCCGCTGCCGGGACCTTTGCCCGCACGGCGCTGTACGAGCGCCCCGCCAAGACCGCCAACTTCGGCAACGAAGGCTTCGCGATTGCGCCGCTCTCCGCCTGCAAGAACGGCGCCGTGCCCACGTACTACGCCGATGACAACAACACCGACGGCCACTCGCTGCGCACGGGAACGCTGAGCACCACCTGCCCCACCAAGCCGGTGAAGCCCACCAAGCCCACCCCGGATCCCACCACTACGGACCCGAGCGAGACCGGGACATCCGGCACGTCGGGAGGAGACGACGAAGCGGGGCGGGGCAACGATGCTGGGCGGGGCACCGATGCGAAAGAAGCCAGTCAGGAGGGCGGGGCGCCGGATGCCGAGGCCTCCCAGGCGGGTTCTGTGGCCGCCGGTGCTCAGCGTGACGGGCTGGCTGCTACTGGTTCCGAGACCTGGCCGTGGGTGGTGGGCGGCGGCGCGCTGGTGCTGATCGGCTTGTCCCTGCTGGCCAAGCGCAGCGCCCGCACCAGAGACTAACGTCCCGGCTCCTGCCGGCGTGGGCCCCTACTCCTCGTCTGGTGTGGGTGAAATGATCTGGCGTCGATACTCCAGGAAGCGCTCGAAGTTACCAGAGAGCGCCTCTTGGAGTTCCGCGGCGCTGTTCACCCAAGCGGTGGACCCGTAGGGGGAAACGAAGCTGGAGTCGAAAACTCCGCCTGGGACCAGATTGTCCGGCTCGCCTTGGGGATTGACGATCACGAAGCCGCCCGCGACGCACAGGTCATAGATGAACACGGTCTCCTCATCGGAGAGCGTCGCGTGGTTGATGTTCCCGGTGACCGGCTCGCTCTGGTCCAAGAGGTTCAGATAGAGCTCGCTCTGATACCCCTCGAAGGACAGGGGCGCCCCGGATTGATCCACCATAACGGCGGTGCTGAGGTCCGGCACCTGGTGCAAACGGTGCCTGTCCAGGAAGGCGGCCAGCCCTGCCCGGTCCGCGTCGTAGGTCTCTTGGCCGTTCACCCGCATGAAGTACAAGTCGAATCCCATGCGGTCAGGGTACCCACGGCGCCCCACGCATCGCGAGGAAGGGGTGGAACTATCTTTTGGCGGTCAGCGGCTGCGTCTCAGCGGAGACGTTGACGGAGTTCCTGGACTGGCGGGAAGCTGCCCTGGAGAGCACCACAAAGACGGCGCCCAGAAGAAAAACCAGTGCCATCATGGCCAGCCCTGCGGTCACCAGACCGTCGCGATAGACCCAGGGGTGGCCGGTGGCCCCGGACGCGGTCAACGCGCCGGCAGAGCCCGGTAAGGCATGAGTAATCACGGCTGAGAGGACCGCGGCGTAGGCGGCCACAAAGACCGCCTCTGATCCGATGCGGAACAGGTTAAGGACTCCGGAGGCGGCCCCGGCGCGGTCCTTCGGCACCGCGGCCAAGGCCTCGGCGTCCACAAAGCCCAGCGGTAGGCCAAAGCCGAGTCCCAGCAGGATCATGGGGAGCACACCGAGCACCACGGGAAGATCTGGGCGCAGCAAGAGCAACACGCCCACCCCGCCACCCAGGAGGCAGGCAAAGGACGCCAGCACCACGGGCACGGGGGTGACCCGGCCGGAACGCATCACGCGGTGCACCACGCTCGGGGCAAGCAGAACTGGAACGGTCATGATCAGCATGAGCGCCCCGACCACCCCGGAAGCAAGGCCGTGGATCGCCTGCAGGGCACTGGGCAGATAGGTCAGGAACGTGACAAATCCGACGGCTCCAGCCACGGGAACCAACGCCATGGCCAGGAATCTTGGCGCCCTCATGGCAGAGAAATCAAAGAGCTGGCCCCGGGAAGTGGTGCCGCGCCCAAAACGAGGCAGCCACACGGATCCCAGCAGCGCGATCAGCAGCACCGCGGTGTGCGCCGCAAAGATGCCGCGCCACCCCCACGCGGAGAGCAACAGGCCGCACAGTGCGGGGCCGGCCGCCAGGCCCAGACCGTTAATGGTGCCGAAGAGCGCAAAGGCCTTGGCGCGCTTGGCGCCGTCGAAGAGCCGGGAAATGAGCGGGGCAGCGCCCGTAAGAACGGCGGCGGAACCGATGCCCGCGATCACCCTGCCCGCGTCGAGCATGGCCACGGTGGGAGCCAAGGCGCTGACCGCGCCGCCTGCGGCGGTCATCACGATGCCGATGCGGAACGTGCGACTGTAGCCGATCCGGTCCGAGCCGGCGCCCCAGAGGATGGTGCAGATCGCGAAGGAGACGTTGAAGCCGTTGACCACCCACTGCAATGGGGTCGGGGCGGATCCCAGCTCCGCGGCGATGCTGGGCAGCGCGACGGCCGTGCCGGAGATGGAGAGCGGGATCACGAACTGCGCAAGCAGGATCACGGTCAGCGATAGCTGGGCTTTGGGCATGGGTGGCTCCTCCGGCGGGCACGTTGCGAGTTCGATGAATCTCAGAGGTTCGACGTATGGCGAACCTCAACCAGAATGCCCCCTTCGCAGGTACGATGCAAGTAGAACCTTCAGAAACGAGTGATGTAACGCAAGGAGGCAGCGTCGTGGCGAACCCAGCAGGGGCACCAGCGGTGGCAGAATCGCTGGAGCCGGAGGACATCGAGCTGGGCCCTGTGCTCTCGGCCTTGGCGGATCCGCACCGGCGGCACGTCATCCACGAGCTGGTCAACGACACCGACGGCAGCGAACGCCCCTGCACCAGCTTTGGGTTGGACCTGTCCAAGTCCACCCGGAGCCATCACTTCAAGGTGTTGCGCCAAGCGGGCCTGGTGCACCAGGTGGATCGGGGAAATCGCAGCGGCGTGACCCTACGCCGGGCTGACCTGGACGCGCGCTTCCCCGGGCTGCTCAGCCTGATTGGTAGCGAAAAAGAAAGCTAAAGTCTGCCAGCAAGCGACCCGCCTCACAGCGCGAAGACACCCCGATCCAGGACAATATTCTGTGTGGCCCGCCGGGCCGGAACGGGGTCACATGAAGAACTGGTTGCTGCTCTCCGGCGCCATCCTCACAGAGGTGGCCGGTTCGCTGGGACTCAAGGCAGCGACGTCGGACCCTTGGTTTTACCTCCTGGTCGTCGCCGGATACGCGTGCGCCTTTGCGCTGCTGGGCGCCGTGCTGCGCGGCGGCATGAAGCTGGGCGTGGCCTACGGCGTGTGGGGCGCGAGCGGCGTGGCGCTGACCGCGGTGCTCTCCTGGGCCCTCTTCGCGGAACCGCTGACCTGGGTCATGATGATCGGCATTGTCCTCATCGTCGGCGGCGTGCTGCTGGTGGAGATGGGCTCCGGCTCGCACGGCAAGGCCGCGGCGGAACGTGCCACGGAACCCGCGGCAGAGGCGGGCGTCGCATGATCTGGCTCCTGCTCAGCGCCGCCATTGTGTGCGAGGTCGGCGCGACCCTCTGCCTGCGCATGGCCTCCATGGAGGGCGCCAAACCGATCTGGTACGCGCCCGTGGGGCTGGGCTACCTGCTCGCCTTCACCTCGCTGGCCCTGGCGCTGGGGCACGGCATGCCGCTGGGCGTGGCCTACGGCATCTGGGCGGCGGCCGGCGTCGCCCTCACCGCGCTGGTGAGCCACTGGCTGTTCAAGGAGCGCCTGACCCGCACCATGCTGGCCGGAATTGGGCTCATCATCGTGGGCGTGCTCCTGGTGGAGCTCGGCGCGCGGCACTGACGCGCCGGCTGGGGCACAGCACCCCTGCCCGACGCCGCGTTCAACCTTTTGTCTGAAGTCTCACTTTGGCGCTTCGCTGGCGACGGCGCGCCGTCTAGTTTGAAGGCATGAAGACAAAGATTCGGACGCCGCGGTTCTTCTCCCGCTGGCTCAGCGCCGGTCCCGTTGGAGTTCTCAACGGCATTGGAGTGGGCGTGAGCGTGATTCTTCTGATCACGAATCCGCTGGCCCTTCCGTGGGGCACTCCCCAGGCTGGCTGGTCCGCCCTCATCCTGATGGGCACCGCCGCGCTGGCGGTCTTCACGGCACCGCGCCTGCCTTGGGTTTCCGCGGTGTTGGTCGTGGCCGCACTCGCGCCGCAGGCACTGGAGTGGACATGGCCCATGCAGGGCGGCGGCGACATCGCTGGTCTCGCCATGATCTTGCTTGCGTTCACTCTGCAGACTGCCTCACGCCACGCCACCGCGCTCAGCCGAGTGGTGAGCCTCGTGGCCGCCAGCGCCACTGCCATGCTGCTGTCCTTTATTACCCTGTGGCGGGCCCAGGACTTCCTCAACGCCCAATACTTGAGTGAAAACCCCGAGGGATTCACCACCAGGGTGTACCCCGAAGACGACGTGGACCAGACCGGGCCCAGCCGGCTCGAGACCTTTGACCCCGGCTCCGGCCAGGACAGCTGGCTCACGAACGGCCCGTACGTGGCCGCTCACTTCATGCTCCTGTTTGGCCTGTGCTTGGCCCTCGGGTACGCGATCCATGCCGCTCAACGCCGCTTCGACGCCAGGCAGGGCTGGCGCTCCCTGCGCCCCTCAGTCCCGCAGGCGTTCTTCGCCGCCGTCGCCGCCCTGGTGGTCTTCAATGTGCTGATGAGTGACGCCTATACCAGCGGGAATCCCGGACAGTTCGTGAGCATTGTGGCTGTTGGGGTCGGCGCCCTCGTCGTCTTTCGCCGGCCCCGCGCTGGGTTGTGCATCGTGGCCGCAGCACTGCTGATCGCCCTGATCACCTCCTGGCCCATCGGGTGGGTCGTGGAGCCCATACAAATCGGATGGCCCTCCCTGCTGGCGCTGGCCGTTGCCGCAGCCACGCTGCCCCGCGGGCGCGCCTGGTGGTGGTGGATCGGCAGCGCGGCCGGCGTCTTCGCGCTCTGGATGGGCTGCGGCGTGACCCGCTTCAACTTGGCGGACCTGCTCCGCCTCACCACACCCGGGCCTGAAGGAGACACCTTCAGCATCTACAGCTTCGTGGTCGCCACCCTCAGTTCCCTCTTGATTGCCGCCGTCGCCGTGGCGCTGGGCTTCTCCGCGCAGCTCTGGATGCGCTACCGAGCCTCGCGGGCCCAGCTGGCGGCGGCCAAGCAAGAACTGGAGGTCTCCGAGGAACGCCGAGCCCTGGCGGACGAGCGCCGCTCCATCGCCGGAGACGTCCACGACGTCCTGGCCCACTCCCTCACCGTGATCGTTGCCCAGGGCGAGGGCGCCCTTGTCAGCGGCAATCACGAGCGCGACACCGCGGTGCGCAACATGGTGGAGGTGGCCCGGGCCTCGCTCCGGGACGTCCGTGCGCTGATTGAGCGCCTGGACGGCGAGGACACCGACCTCCCCTCCCCTGGTTTGGGCGACCTCCCGGCTCTGATCGAGACCTTCCGCAGCGCGGGCCTGCCCGTGGAATTGCGCGAATTCGGCGAGCGCACACCGCTGGGAGACGCCAATCAACTCGCCGTCTTCCGGATAGCCCAGGAGTCCCTCACCAACTCCCTCAAGCACGGCGGGCGCGGCGCCAACGCGGTGCTCACCCTGGATTGGCGCGGCTCCGAGTCCGGCCTGGCGCTCACTCTGGCCTCCACGATCGGGACGGTGCTTGAGCCCGCACCGGGCAACGGCATGGGGATCGAGGGCATGCGCACGCGCGCCGCGGTGGCCGGCGGCTGGCTCAGTGCGGGCCCGACGACGCGGGAAGACTCTGCGGATCACTCCGGCGAGGAGGCCGTCGAAGCGGCTGACGGCTGGCTGGTCACGGCCCAGATCCCGGCCGCCAAGGAACTGGCGGAGGTGCTGCGATGAGCACCCAACCCGGCCACGCGGCGCAAGGCATCACGGCCACAGACGCACCCGCTGACGCAAGCGGCGTACCCGCGGCACCCGCGCGGATCCTGGTCGTGGACGACCAGCCTCTCTTTGCCCAGGGCCTGACCCTGGTCCTGAATGCCCAGGCGCATGTGGAGGTGGTGGGGCAGGCGTCCAACGGGACGGAGGCGCTGGAACTGATCGCGGAGCTGCGCCCGGACGCTGTGCTGTTGGACCTGCGCATGCCCGGAATGAGCGGGCTTCAGGTGCTGGCGCGGCTGCGCGAGGGCGGCGATCTGACCCCTGTCGTGGTCCTCACCACGCTGCGCCACGAGCGCGCTGTGTACGAGGCGCTGCACCGCGGCGCGGCCGCGTTCCTCACCAAGGACGCGCCGCCTGCACTGTTACTGGAGACGCTGGGCAGGGTGCTCGACGGCGATACGGCCGTGGGTGCCCCGGAGTTGCGCCGGGTGCTGGAGAAGCACGGCGCAGACCTTCCGCTCCCAGCGCCGCTGCTGCCGGAGCTGACCGAGCGCGAGCGCGCCGTGTTCCTGCTGTGCGCGCGGGGGCTGTCCAACCAGGAGATCGCGGAGAGTGAATACGTCACGCTCGCGACCGTGAAGAGCCAAGTCAGCGCGATCCTGCGCAAGCTGGGGCTGGCTTCGAGGGTGCAGCTGGCGGTGTACGCCTACGAGAACCACATCACGCGGCCCGCACTGGATGGGGACTGAGCCGGGGTTTGGCCGGGCGGCTCCGGATGCAGTTCGGTCCGGTTACTCTCCGGCGAGGACCGCACCCACTCCGCGGTGGTCCGTCCCGGCGATCTCGAACGTGGCCCAGGAGCGGGTCTCCAACTGCGCCGTGAGCAGGTGATCTATCTGCGTGAAGGCAGGGACGGTGGCCCCGCTTGGCCAGGTGGGCAAGGGGATGACTCCGGCGTCGGAGGCCGAATCCGCCAGCCCCTCCGCCGCTTCCCTGAAGGCGGGGTGGGCCTGGGAGGCGTTGAAGTCCCCCGCCATCACGAGCGGTAGGTCCCGGTGCGAGCGCTGCCACTGCCCCAGCTCCCGCAGGTCCGTGCGCCACTGTTGCGCGCCCCCACTGGTGGGAGGCAAGGTGTGCACCGCCGCCAGGCGCACGGGCTTCCCCTTGGGTGGGGTGAGCACGGCGACGCGTTGTTCAAAGCGGCTGCCCCCGGCAGGCCAGATGCTGCTTTCCTCGGTCAGGGGGACCGCGGCAATGATCGCGGTGCCGGTAGAGCCGGACCGTGGCAGCGTGCCCGTGCGGTGCGGGAGCAGTTCCTTCATGTCCGGTTCTTTCATCAACCTGCCCACCCAGCCCTCGGTGGCCTCCGTGATCGCCACCGCCACGGGCCTACTCTCACGAATCTTCCGAGCCGTGGCCTCCACATCCGCCTGACCCAGCTCCACGTTCAGGCTCAGGACCGCAAAGGTGTGCCGGTCCTGCCCCTGCGGGATGGCCGCCGCGACCTGGCCGCGGGGCGGGTGGACCGCCGCAGGGACGGCCGCCATCACGGTGGCGAGGAGCAAGATGAGCGCCGCCACCCACCGCCGGAACACCGCAAAGCCAAAGACCACCAGGATCGCGGCACAGCACAGGAGCGGCAGCAGCGCCTGCATCACCGGCACCGCACTCCCGCCCATCCCGTCCACCTGCGGAAGCACGGCCAACGCCGCGCCAAGAACCAACGCCACACACCAGGAGAGAACGCGCCGAGGCCGGTGGGGTACGGCCGGCCGTGACCCGCTACGCGCCGCAGGCCGATCCCAAGAAATACTCATCCCACCATGCTCCCCGCAACACACGGCCGCCGCATCAGACCACGGTGGCCACAGTGTCTGGTCCCTGGGGAGGGGACAGGCCAGACTGGGGGTGAGCCCGGCACCCCATGACGAACCACGGACCACGAACCACGAACCACCCAAGCGAGGACAAGCATGGACGCACTCTTCAGCGAGGACGCCATCCCGCGCGAGCGCCGCGAGCTGGCCCCCGGCGCCGTGTGGCTGCCCGGATTCCTTGACCTGGCCCAGCAGCGCTGGCTGGTGGAGCGCTTCCGCGAGTGGGCGGCGGGCCCCGTCCCGCCGCGCGCCGCCAGCTACGGCGAGCACCAGATGAGCGTCAAGACCGTCTGCCTTGGCTGGCATTGGCGGCCGGGCGGCTACAGCCGCGAGGCCGTGGACGTGAATGGGCACCGGGTGCTTGGCGTCCCGGACTGGATGGTACGGCTGGGCCGCCGGGCCATCTCCGCCGCGTACGGCGTTGAACCGGGCGCCGCGCCCGGAGCCGGGCCAAGCCCCTGGGTCAGCGGCGACTACACACCGGACACCGCACTGGCGAACTTCTACGACGCATCCGCCCACATGGGCATGCACCAGGACGCGGACGAACTGGCACCGGACCCCGTGGTCTCCCTCTCCCTGGGCGACTCCTGCCTCTTCAGGTTCGGCAACACCGACACCCGCGGGCGCCCCTATCAGGACATCCGATTGGCCTCCGGCGACCTCTTCGTGTTCGGCGGACCCGCCAGGCGGGCCTTCCACGGCGTGCAGAAAATCCTCCCGAGTACCGCCCCAGAGGGTTGCGGCCTGACATCCGGCCGCATCAACATCACCCTGCGCAACACCGGCCTCAGCGGCCCTGGATCCGGTGGCCCTGGAGTGAGCGGCACCGGCCCGGTGTAACGGCGCGCCCCCACCCGCCCGACGCCGCGCGCCCGGGTGAGCGGGCGTCGTCGGGCACTGTGCGCTGCACCCCGGCCGACGCCGTGTGGGCGGGTAGCCGGGCGCCGCGCGGCAGGGCAGGATGGGGAGATGCCGACCCGGATTCGTTTGCTGGACACGTCAGATGCCGAGGCGCTCGCGGCGCAGCTCTCGCAGGATCGGGCGCGGCTGCGCCCCTATGAACCCACCCGGCCAGAGTCCTGGTTCACCGTGGACGGGCAGCGCCAAGCGGCGCGCGCCAAGCTGGAGGCGTGGGAGGCCGGCACCGGCGCTCCGTTCGTGATTCTGGATGACGCCGAGGAGGTGGTGGGCGCCATGTACCTCAACGACGTGGTGCGCGGGGCCTTCCAGAATGCGCACCCCGGCTATTGGCTGGCCGGGCACGCCACGGGGCGGGGCTACGCCAGCCAGGCGCTGGGAGAGGCCGCCGGTTTCGCCTTCCACGTGCTAGGGCTGCACCGGCTGCAGGCGGCGACGTTGCTGGATAACGTGGCATCGCAGCGGGTGCTCGCCGCGTGCGGATTCACTCAGGTGGGGGTGGCGCCGGGCTATCTCCAGATCGACGGCGCGTGGCGGGATCACCGGTTGTACCAACTGCTGGCGCCCGGCGGGTGAACGGGCGGCGGACGTCCGGCGGTGGGGGCCCAGGCATCCCGCGGGCACCGGAGGGCGGGCATAGGGTGGAGGAATGACTGAATCCCAGGTGATCATGTACGGCGCCGACTGGTGCGGCGATTGCATCCGTTCCAAGCGCGTTCTGGACGAGATCGGCGTGCCGTATGCGTACGTGAATCTGGTGGAGACGCCGGAGGCAGCGGACACGGCGGAGCAGATCTCGGGCCGCAAGAACATCCCCGTGGTCGTGATGCCGGACGGCTCCCACTTGGTGGAGCCCACCGATTCCGAGCTGCGTTCCTCGCTGGAGTCCAACGGGCTGCTCTGAGCGGTGTCGGTTCGTGGCCCGCGGTAGGTGCGCGGGCCCGGGGCTGGGTGTGCGGGCGGCGTGGGCGCTGGCGCGGAAGGTTTGCGCCTCAATGTGTGCGGATGCAGGCCCAAGCGGGACTGCATCCGCACACATCGGAGCGCAAACCTTGGGCCGGCACCCCTCGCCCCTACAACCGCAGCCCGCCGAACGGCTCCCCTGGGCTCAGGCCGGCCCCCAGCAGCATCCTCCTGAACTTCGCGGGCTCCATCAGGTCCGCCCAACGCCAGCGCACCACCCGGTACCCCAACGCCCGCAGCCGGTCCTCGCGATTCTTCTCCTTCCAGACGCGATCCCCAACGCTGGCCCCCTGGCTCATCTCGGGATTGACGTACTTCTCGTAGCCATCAAACTCGCCGATCAGGTGCAGCTCCGGCCAACAGAAATCGGCGAACCCCACCAGCCCGCGCTCATCCCAGAACTCGTGTTGCAGCTGCGGCGCAGGAAAGCCGAACTGCATCATCAGGGCCCGGCTGAGTGACTCCGCGGGAGACTCCGCCCCCGGGAGCGCCAGCGCTGCGATGGTCGTGGCCCGGTGTTGCCTGATCGGGTACGGCAGCCGTTCGCACGCCTGCACAAAGCGCGGATGCGCCTCAATCCGCCCGCCGCGCGAGTGGCTTAGCTGCCTCTGGGCCGCGTCCGCCACGGCGAGCGCGCGCCCCATCGGCGCCGTGGAGAGGTGATCCGCGAGGGCCTCGTACCGCTCCACCACCCGCAACTCGCCGCGCTCCACCACCTGCGCCGCGGGCCGAGTGCGGCGGTGAATCACGGGCGGGAGCGCTAGTTCCAGTTCGCGCGAAGCGGGGCCGGACGCGGCATGGGCAAAGGTCCGTTTCCCCCGCCCGGCCCTGGCCGTCGGAGTGGCCAGGATGTCCATCGCGGCGGGCATGCCAAGGGTCGGGAGACCATCGAGCACGGCGGCTGCCTCGCCGCAAAACACGGTGCCGGGCAGGCTGCGGGCCAGCGCGTGGGCGGCGATCTTGAACCGCTGGCTGGGCGGGCAGGCAAGCCACGTACTGGTTGCGATATACATCCCCGACCTCAGCCGCAGCAGCTCGCCGCCCGCGAACCGGCGGCGCACGCGCCCCCTGGCCCCGGCGCCGCTCAGGTGTCGCAGCTCAATGATCTGGTCGTGCGGATCTGGCGAGTTCATGCACCGATCATGGCCCGACGACGCGTGGTCGCGCTGGGCGGGCGGCTCAAGTTGTGGATAACTCGCCTCGGGAGCGCACGTGGCTCCGGCGGAACAAGGTTTGCGCCCCGATGTGTGCGGATGCAGGCCCAAGCGGGACTGCATCCGCACACATCGGAGCGCAAACTTTCCGCACGGGCCCGCGCCCAGCCTCAGGGACCCTTGTACCCCGTGACCTCCAACCACTCCCGGAAGCTGAGCAGCCCCGGGTCCATGGTCCGCACCCACTCGATGTCCGCCTGATAGCCCGGGGTGTCCGCGAACCAGCGGTACATGCGCTGCATGTCGTCTTGGCCGTCCAGCGTGGAGAGCGGCAGGGGCTCAAAGCGAGCGGGGAGCCCGGCGGCGTCGCCAAACGCTGCGGCGATCTGCTCTCCGGTGACCTCGTCCCCGGCAATTTCCAGGCCGCCGTCGGGCGCTTCCGCTTGCCCCAGCAGCACGGCTGCGTCCATCTCGCCAATGTCCTGGACCGCGATCATCTGCAAGGGGGTGCCGGGTGCCAGCGGTGCCCGGAACACGAGTTCGCCGCCCTCCACCTGGGGCAGGCTCCAGCGCAGGTTCTCCATGAAGTACACGGGGCGCAGCACGGAAACTCGGCCATCGAGCGCCTCGAGATGCTCCTCAACGCGGCGCTTGGACTCAAAGTGCGGGACGCCGGAGTTGCGCTCCGCCCCACCGACGGAGTTGAAGACCAGGTGCGGCACGCGGGACTCCACGGCGGCCCTGGCCAGCAGCATTCCCTGCCGCGTCTCACCCTCGGTGTCGGCGTTCTGCATGCCGCCGGGCGGGGTGGTCATGAACCAGAATGCGTCCACGCCCTGCAGCGCGGGCACCAGCGTCTCTGGCCGGTCGGCGTCCCCCTCCACCAGCTGGACGCCGCGCGCGGCGAGCGCCTGAGCCTTGGGTGCCTCGGGGTTGCGCACCAGCGCGCGCACCGTTGCGCCGCGCCGCAGCAGCGAGTTCACGACCGCCCCGCCTTGCTGCCCTGTGGCTCCAAAGACTGCGATGGTTCCCAAATCCGTGCTCATGACGCTCCTTGCCTTGCCGGCACCGCTCCCGGCAAGGGGCGCGGCGTCCGGGCGTGTACTCCAACCCGAACACTCCCATCATGGCCTACCGGGCTCTCGTGTGGATTGAGAGGCATCACCCGGCGGCGGCCCGCCACCCCGCATCCGGTCGCGGCACGGAGTCCAGCAGCAGCTGGGTATAGGGGTGCTGTGGGTGAACCAGCAGCTCGGCGGTGCGCCCCATCTCCACGATCTCTCCGCGGCACAACACCAGCGTGTCATCACACACCCGCCGCACCACGCCAAGGTCGTGGCTGATGAAGAGGACGGTCAGCCCGCGCTCCCGACGCAGCTCGGAGACCAGCTCCAACACCTGTGCCTGCACTGACACGTCCAGCGCGCTCGTTGCCTCGTCCATCACGAGCAGTTCCGGTTGCACGGCGATGGCCCTGGCCAGCGCCACGCGTTGTCGTTGACCGCCGGAGAGGGTGCGTGGGCGGGCCTGGATTTGCTCCGGGGTGAGCCCCACGCGCTCCAGCAAGTCGCGCGCCGCGACCCGCGGGGTGCGCCCGGCGGCGTGCAGCCGCACCGCGTCCTCCACGGCCTGCAGCACGGGGATGCGCGGATCAAGGGAGAGGTAGGGATCCTGGAAAACCATCTGCACGCTGCGCGCACGTTCAAGGCGCTGCTCCCTGCCGCGCGGGGCGCCGCTCAGCTCCTTGCCGCTGACGCGGATGGTGCCAGAATCCGGCTTCTCCAGGCCCACGATCATGCGGGCCAGCGTGGACTTACCGGAGCCTGATTCCCCCACCACGCCCAACGCGGATCCGCGTGGCAGCTCAAAGCTCGCGTCCACCACGGCGCGCACGGTGCCCAGCCGGCGCACCTGGTAGCTGCGGGAGACACCCCGCACGCTGAGCGCCACGGCGGGTGCGGATTTCGTGCCGGTTTCTGTGCCCAGCGGGTCGGGAACGTCCATGAGCTGCAGCGACGGTGTAGCGGCCACCAGCCGCTGCGTGTACGCGGCGGCGGGCGCGGCAAGCACCGCGCGCATGTCCCCGCGTTCTTCCACGCGCCCCTTGTTCATGACCACCATGTCATCGCAGAGCGCGCCGGCCAGCCCCAGGTCGTGCGTGATGAAGAGCATGCCCATGCCACGCTCGTCACGCAGGGTGGAGAGCAGGCGCACAATCTCTGCCTGCGTGGTCACGTCCAGGGCGGTGGTGGGCTCGTCGCAGATCAGCAGCTGCGGGTCACCCATGAGCGCCCCGGCGATCATCACGCGCTGCAGCTGGCCTCCGGAGAGTTCGTGCGGGTATTGCGTGAAGTGCTTCTCCGGGCGGGGTAGGCGCACGGCCTCCATCATCTCCAGGGCCTTCGCCTTGGCCTCGGCGCGGGTGGCGCCCTCGCCCAGGCGCAGTGACTCGGTGAGGTGATCCCCCAGCGTGCGTACGGGGTTGATGCCCGCCCGCGGATCCTGAAAGACCATGGCCGCCGCGCGGCGTCGAACCCCGCGCAGCTCGGCCGCGTCCATGCCAAGCACGTCCTTACCCTGCACCAGAACACTCCCGCCCAGGCGGGCGCCGGTGGGGAACAGTCCAAGGGGCGTGCGGGCGGTGAGTGACTTGCCGGAGCCGGACTCTCCCACCAGGCCCACGGTGCGGCCGGGCTCCACGGTGAGGCTGACGCCGTCCAGCAGCCGTGTGCCCGTCGGAAGATCTAGGGTCAGGTCCTTGATGCTCAGCAGGCTCATGCGCCCCGCCCTCCTCCGATGCGCTCGGCGAAGTCCTCGCCAAGGATGTTGACCGCCACGACGACCAGCACCACCGCAACCGCGGGGACCAGTGCCGGCAAGTAATGCGCGCTGAGTAGGCCCACTTGGGCCTCGTTGAGCATGGCGCCCCAATCGGCCTGGGGCGCCTGCACGCCGAGCCCAAGGAAGGACAGGCCGGCCAGCTCCGCCAGCACGTAGCCAAAGTTCAGGGTGGATTGAGCACCCACCACGGGCATCACGTTGGGCAGCACGCGCCTGGTCGCGATCCACCCGCCTCCAAAGCCCTGCACGCGGTACGCGGACACGTACGAGCGTTGCTTCTCCGCCAGCACCAGTTGCCTGGTCAGCCGCGCCACGATGGGCGCGTAGGCGATGGACATGGCGATGATGGGCGCCACCAGCCCCTTGCCAAAGAGCGCCACCGCGAGGATTGCCAGCAGCAGAGCGGGGAAGGCGAAGAGCAGGTCCATGAGCCGGGCCAGGACCGAGTCCACCCAGCCTCCACGCCAGGCGGCGATCAGCCCAAGCGCCAGGCCAAGCACGGTGGATCCACACACCACCAGGAGTGGGCCAAGCAGCGCGGTACGCGCGCCGTGCATCATCCGCGAGAGCAGGTCACGCCCCAGCGAATCGGTGCCGAGCCAGTGCTGCGCGGAGGGCGAGGAATACCTGGCGATCAGGTCAATTTCGTTGGGATCGTAGGGCGCCAGCCATGGCGCAAACACCGCGGCAATCACGGCAACCACCAGCACGACGCCGCTGATCACCACCATCACGCGGCCTCGCAGCAGGCGCGGGGTGCGGAGGCGCGGCTGCACGGACGGGGCGGGTGTGGCGGGCTTGGAGGCGGGCTTGGCGAGCGTCATCGGGCACCTGCTCCTGCAGCTAGACGGGGGTCAATCAGGGGTTGGATCAGGTCCACGATTGCGTTCAGGACCACAAAGACCGTCACCACCAGCAGCACCAGGGCCTGAACCACCGGGAAGTCCAGGCGATCCACTGACTGCACCAGCAAGGACCCCACCCCGGAAAGGCCAAAGGCGGACTCGACGATGGAGCTGGAGACCAGCAGCCCCGCCACGAGCATCCCCGAGACGGTGAGGATGGGTCCCAGGGCGTTGCGGAAGACGTGCCGGCGCACCACGCTGGCGCGCTTCAGCCCGCGTGAGGTGGCGACCTCCACGTGTTCACGGTCCAGTTGTTCCACCATGGAGGAGCGCGTGACCTTGCCGATGAGCACCACGTACACCAGTGCCAGGGCTGCGGAGGGCAGCACCAGATGGCGCAAGGTGTCCGCGAATCCCTCGCCGGAACCAAAGGACGGGAACCATCCCAGCTGCACGGCAAAGAGCGCGATGAAGGCGATGGCCGCCACGAAGGAGGGAATGGCACCGAAGGCGGTGAGAGTGACCACCACGGTCCGGTCCACCCAGGTGCCGCGCTTGAGCGCGGCCAGGATGCCTGCAGCCAGGCCAAACACGGTGATGAGCAGCCCGGCCATGATGACCAGGCCAAGCGTCACGGGGAGCCGGTCAAGCAGCACCTCGGAGACGTCCTGGCGGTACTGCATGGAACGGCCAAAGTCTCCGGTCAGCATGCCTCCCATCCAGTGCAGGTACTGCTGCCACGGCGGCAGATTCAGCCCGTACTGCTCCGTCACCAGCGCCACCGCTTCCGGGCTGGGCTTGCGGCCCCGCAGCAGAAAGGCCAGCGGGTCTCCCGGCACCAAGAAGCGGGAAAAGAAGACCAGCAAGGACGCCAGGAAGAGAGTCAGCGCCAGCCCCGCGAGCTTCCCCAGGACGGCGCGGGCCACGGACGCCATCGCACCCGAGTTCCGTGGGGGCGCCGTGGTGGCGCCGGTGGTGGCGCCGGTGGTGGCGCCGGTGGTGGGCTTGGGCGCGGTGGGCATGAGCGCGCCTCCCTTTCGCGAGCTCATCAGCGGGCCCCAAGCGTTGCGGCCCAGGGGTAGTACATGAAGTTGACGGACGGGGAGAGCCCCGTGATCCGGTCGGAGAGGTAGACCATGACCGGGGGCGCAAAGAGCGGGATCCAGGGCAGCTGGTCGTTCACGATCCGCTGCGCCTGCGCGGCCTTCTGAGCGCGCTGCTTGGGGTCCATGATCTGCACACCCTGATTCACGATCTTGGTGAACTCGGGGTGATCCCAGTTCCCGTAATTGCTGAACTCCCCGGCGCGCAGCACCGCAAACATCTCCATGGGGTCCCGTGCTGAGAGGTACCACTGGGTGTAAAACAGGTCCACATCCTTGCGGGCGCTGGGATCGGAGAAGAGCGCGGTGTAGGCGTTGGGGGTGACTGTGTTGATCTTGGGTTTGAGCCCTATCTCCGTCAGGGCCGCGGCCGTGGCTTGGGAGCTGACCGTGAAGTCGTTGGAAATGGGGGCGGTGGCGATGGTGATTTCCTTGCCTTGTGCCCCGGCCTCCTTCACCAGGGCCTTGGCCTTCTCCAGGTCTCGCTGGTAGGGCTCCACAGAGGCGAAGGCGCCCTCCACCGTGGCCGGGTCAAGCCCGCCCCACGCCGTCCTGGTGGTCATGGTGTTGCTGACCTCGCCGTACCCCCCGGCGCCTGCTTTGAGGATCCCCTCGCGATCAAGGGCCAGGGCAAGGGCCTTGCGCACGCGCACGTCCCCGAGCGGGCCCTTGAGATTGTTCACCACGAGCGCGGACACGGTGGAGTTGGTGCCAAAGTAGACGTCCCCCTGGGTTCCCGCCCGCAGGATCGGCACCGCCTCAGCGGGGACCTGCCACGCGCCGTCCACCTCTCCGGATTTCAGCGCGTTGATGCGCGCGTTCGCGTCCGTGATGAACACAAAGTCCATGGCCGCCGCGCGGGCGCGCAGACTGGGGTCCCAGTAGCCCTCGTAGCGCTTGAGGTGAATGGATTCCCCGGAGGTCCACTTGTCCATGGTGAAGGGGCCTGTGCAGTTCACGCCGCCGGTGGAGTTGCCGTAGTCCTTGCCCTTGTCCTTCAGGGTCTTGGCGGATTCGATCACGCCGGCGGAGTTGCCCATGCTCTGGTTGAACTGGCTGTCCGGGATCTTGGTGGTCACGGTGACCTCCATGGGCCCGGTCTTCTTGATGTCCGTGACATTGGCATAGACGGAGTACCAGAAGGACCCAACGGCGGGATCTACATGGCGCTTCAGGGACGCCACCACGTCGTTGGCCGTCAACGCCGTGCCGTCGTGGAAGGTGACACCCTCCCGGATGCGGTACACCCAGGTGGTGGGCGTGGGGTTGGCGTACGACTCCGCGAGGCCGGGTTCCAGCGACATATCCGGCTTCATGCGCAGCAGCGATTCGCACACATTCGCGAGCACCTGGTTATCCGGGTAGTCAAAGGCGTAGGCGTAGTCCAGGCTGTACGGCTCCGAGTGCACGGCCCAGCTGAAGGAGTCGATGTCACCGGCGGGCGCCGGGGTGGTGGTGCTGATCTCCCAGTCGGAGATGGCGCCAGCGGGCGCCCCGCAGGAGCTGAGTGCCAGGGCGGCGGCGCCAAGCCCGGCCACCGCGGCGGTGAGGGTCCAGCGGGACCCTGCCACGCGGCGTCGGGCCCTCATGCCCCCGCTCCTGGGGTGATCGCATCCGCTGCCTGCGATGCAAGGGCCTTCGATTCAAAGACCGGGGCGCCCTGGATCCAGGTGGAGTTCACGCGGACCGTGTGCAGATCCGGCGCGTCCAGCGCAAAGGGATTGGGGTCAAGGATCACCAGGTCCGCCAGGAATCCCGGGGCAAGGGAGCCCGTGTCCTGATCGCGGTGATTCACGCGGGCGGAACCGGAGGTGTAGGCGGCCAGGAAGGTCGCCACGTCCAGGGCCTGCTCCGGGCCGGCCAGGGGAGGCAACTCGGACCCCGGGTAGCGCCGGTTCACGGCGATGTGCAGGGCCTCGAGGGGGTCCGGAGAGGACACCGGCCAGTCGCTGCCGGCCGCCAGGCGGGCGCCGGCGCGCACCAGATCGCCAAAGGGATAGTGGCGCTCCTCCGCGCCCTGGCGCAGGAACGGCAGGGTCAGCTCATCCAACTGCTCCTCGTGGGTGGCCCACAGGGCCTGGAGGTTGGCGGTGGCGTCCAGCTGCGCAAAGCGCGCCACCTCCTCCTCATCCACCATCTGCAGGTGGGCCAGGTGGTGGCGGTTGGCGCTGGGCCCGTTGGCCGCGCGGGCCGCCTCCAGGGCGTCCAGCGCCTCCCTCACAGCGCGATCCCCCAGGGCGTGGAAGTGCACCTGGAAGCCCTCGGCATCCAGCGCCGTCACGGCGTCCTTGAGGAGCTGGCGGTCAACAAAGGAGAGGCCGGAGTTCTGTGTGCTGTGCCCGGAGTGGTCGTGGTACGGGTGCAGCATGGCGGCCGTGAAGTTCTCCGCCACGCCGTCCACCATGATCTTGACGGTGCCCGGCACGTAGGCGGGGCCGCTGCCCTGGCTCTGCGCGGCCGCACGGCGCGCCACCATCTCTGGGATCTGCTCCAGCCCGCGGTCTCGTTCCCACCACTGCGCCCCGCGCACATGAACCTTCAGCAGCCCCTCTGCCGCCGCGCGCCGGTAGACGGCGTCGATGTCCTGGATGCCCGCCATGCCGCTGCCCACCCATGCGTCCTGCCAGCCGGTGATACCCAGGGCCAGCATGTCCTCTTGCGCCGCAAGCAGGCCCTGCAGCGCCTGGTCCTCGCTGATGTGCGGGCGAAGGTGGGCAAAGAGGTGCTCGGCGCCCTCATGGAAGGTGCCCTGCGGGAAGCCGTCCGGCTCGCGCTCCAGGCGGCCATCCGCAGGGTCCGGCGTGCTGGCGTCCAGCCCGGCCAGCGCGATGGCCGCGGTGTTGGCCCACGCGCTGTGGTGATCGCGGCTGGCCAGGACGGTGGGGCGCTCGCCCGTGACCGCGTCCAGTTCGTGGCGGGACGGCGCGCCGCCGGGGAAGTGATCCATGGACCAGCCGGCGCCCACGATCCACTCCGCGTCCGGGTGCTCCGCGGCGTAACGGGCCACGCGTGCCACGGCGTCCGCCGCGTCCGTTGCCTCCGTCAGATCGCACTGCAGCGACTCCAGCCCGCCACCCATGGGGTGCAGGTGCGCGTCCTGGAAGGACGGGGAGAGCAGGGCACCTTCCAGCTCGACGACGCGGGTGCCGGCCCCGCGGTGAGCGTCGGCTTGCGCCTCGGGGACCAGGGCAACGATGGCCCCATCGCGGACCAGGACCGCCAGGCCGTGCTGGGGCTGGCCCGTGCCGGTGAAGACCGGACCACCGGTGAAGATGACGTCTGCGTGGGACATGGCTGGCTCAATCCTGTGGTGCGTTTGTGTCGGCGTAGTTGATGACGTTAATGTGAGCCACACCACCATGTCAACAGCGTTGACCACAACGATGACCAACGTGTTGTCCACGCTGACGGCCCCACCAGCCCCTTCGGCGTCGGAACCCGTGGGAGCATGGGCCTCAGGTAAAACGAAGGGGAGGCATGAGCGCCACAGCAGCGGGAAGAAAGTCCGGCCGCAATCGACTGGATCGCGAGACCATCATCGAGGCGTGCCTCGAGCTCACCGCCCGTCCGGGCGTGAAGACGCTCTCAGTGCGGGAGCTTGGCCAGCTCCTTGGCGCGGACCCCACCGCCATCTACCGGCACTTTCGCAACAAGGACGAGGTGGTTCTCGCGGCGCTGGATCACCTCAACGCGGAGGGGGTGCGCGGCGTCAGCTCGCCGCCGGAGGCGTGGCAGGAGACGCTGCGCCAGCTCGCGAACGCCTCGCTGCGCCTGTTCACCGCGCACCCCGCCATCGGCATGGAGTCCATCAGCGCCACCACGCACGGGCCCGGCGAGCGTGCAGCGGTGGAGATGATCCTGGACGCGTTCACGCGCGCCGGGCTATCCGAGGATGAGGTGGTGAAGCACTACGCGCTCTTTGCCCAACACATGATGGCCTCCGCCTCCGGGATGGCTCGCTCGGCTGCGGATCGCGGCGAGGTGGGCGCCAGCGGGGCGTGGTTCGACTCGACTCCCACCGCGGATCCCGGCTCCCACCCGCTCTTGGCACGCATGGCAAACAAACTCGGGGACCTTCAGGACGCCGATCTGCTGGCGCTGGGCATAGACGTCATCATCGCCTCCGCCGAGCGCACCGCTACTCGGAGCGCGCGTCCCGGGCCCTTGCCGCGGAGCGCCGCCACAGCCACACCGTGATCGCTGCCAGGATGACCGGGGGCACAAAGGTCAGGACGACTTCAAAAGCGGACGACGGCGGGCGGCCGGCTCCCAGCAGCGTGGCCACAGAACCCACCAGGCCAAGCGCCGTGATGAGGGCAAAGATCTGCCACAGCGGAACACGGGGAATCTCGGGGCGGGCCATGCCCTTCAGATTACCGGAGCGGAATGGGCCCGCATCGCATCAGAGGTAGCGAACAAAGGCTCTGCCCGGGGAACTGAGATCGTGCACCTCGGTGAGCCCGTTGGCCTCATAAAAGGCTCGGTGGCCCGGCTCGGCGTCCGTGAAGAGCACCAGCTGGCGAATGCCCTGGCTGGCCTCGTGCACCGCGTCCATGAGCAGGGATCCCACGCCGCTGCGGTGCTGCCCCGGGGCCACCAGGATGTCCTGCACCAAGGTGACAGCGGCGCCGTCGGACAGAATGCGGGCCAAGCCCACCAAGGCGCCCGCCTCATCGCGGGCGCAAAAGACGGCGGTGGAGCCCTCCAGCGCGGCCTGGATCAACTGCGGATCGCGGGTGTACGCGGTCCATCCGACCGATTCGTAGAGGGACAGTGCCTCTTCCAAGAGCGGGATCCGACCGCTCGTGACGCTGACGCTCATGCCTGCCTCCCCGGCGCGGTGCGTGGCCGCCCCCGGGGTGGATGGCGACTCTGCCGTGCAGCCTTCACCGTACTGGGTTCTCGCGACGTTCGCGCGGCCCGAACGCTCGCCTGGCCAGCCCGCTCAACCGACCCGAACGCCGTCGCGCACTCGCAGCGCAGTCACGGCCGCCAACGCCACCATCCCGCCGATCACCGGGACCCACAGCGCGTTGCGCAGCCCCTCGCCCTGGGCCACGGCGCCCAGCAGCGGCGAGGTGACCAGGAAGCCAAGGCGCATCAGCCAACTCACCAGGGACAGACCGGTACCCGGTTTCAGCCCCGGCACCTCGTTCGCCGCGGCGAGGGCGGCGGGCACCAGCGTCGCGGAGCCGTAGCCCATGAGCGCAAAGCCCAGCAGCACGCCCACGCCACCGCCCACCACCAGGGCCACGGCCGCGCCGATCGCCACCAGCGCGGCGCCCACCATGGCCACGTTCAAGCGGCCAAAGCGGTCGGAGAGCGGGTCTCCCAGGAGCCGGCCCACAAACTGGGCGCCGAAGCCCACCACGTACACCACTCCGGCCGCCGCGCCCAGGCCCGCCACCCCCACGCCGATCAGGGTGGACCAGTTGTTGACCACGTCCTCCGAAGCGCTGCCCATGCTGCCGATCACCACGAGCGCGCCCAGCAGCAGCCAGGTGCGCCACGAGGGCCGCACCGCGCGCGGGGGCCCCTTGGCCGCCGTCGGGTCGGTGCTCGACGGCGCGTGGTTGCCTCCCGGTGCCGGTTCAGTTGGCGTGGGGTCCACCTCCACCTCCACCCCGCGGACCGCCCAGACGCCGCCGATCCAGGCCACCAGCACCACGAGCACTCCGGTCACGCCCAGCTGAACCGAGAGCGGAACGCCCAGACCAGCGGCCAGGGCGGCCAGCGCGCCGCCGGTCACCGCGCCCGCGCTCCAGAGGGCGTGCAGGGAGTTGATGATCGTGGTGCCGCGCACCGCTTGGACGCGCAGGCCCTGCAGATTCTGGGCCACATCCACCACCGCGTCCGTGGCGCCTGCCACCGCGTACGCCGCCACGAAGATCAGCGGGTGCGGGGCAACTCCGGCCAGGAAGAGGGCTGCGGCCAGCAGGGCGGTGCCGCCGATCAGGATGGGGAGGCGGCCCAGCCTGCGCACCAGCACCCCGGCCAGGGCGGCCGCCAGGATGGCGCCGGCCGGGAAGGAGACCACGGCCAGGCCGTACTCGGCGTCGCTGAGCCCAAAGCGTTCCTTGAGCTCCGGCAGGCGCGGCAGCAGGGAGGCCAGGACCAGGCCGTTGGTGAGGAACTGCAGGGAGATCCCCAGCCGGGCGCGCCCCACATTGCCCTGCGGGCGCTTGGAGGTGTTCACAAGCAGTGACCGTATGGGCTTGAATGATCGGGTGCAACGATCACATCGCCTCTCCATGATCGTTCGGGCGATCAATTCCAGTCGCAGCCTGAGCGTGGAGGCCCTGAGCCAGCTCACCGGCGCCTCCCCCGTGACGATCCGTCGGGACCTGGTGGAGCTGGTCAGAGCAGGCCACGTGCGCCGCACCCACGGTGGCGCCGAGGCCCTGCCCCAACGCGGCGTGGCTGGCGCACCGTTCCGCCAGCGCTACGAGGCCAAGCGGGAGGTCAACGAGCGGCTGGGCGCCGCGGTCGCCGCGCTGCTGAGCGACGGCGACTCAGTGGTCCTGGACTCCGGCACCACGTGCTTCACCGTCGCCACGTTGCTGGCCGGTCGCGACCTCACCGTCATCCCGCTGTCCCTGCACGCCGCCGCCGTCTTAGCGGAGGGCACGTTGCCGCGCGTGGTGTTGCCCGGCGGGCCGGTGGAACCGGATTCTCAAGCCATGAGTGGGGCGGCGGCGGTCCAGGCGTTGGAGTCCATCAGCGCGGATGTGGTGGTCCTTGGCCCGTGCGCTGCGTCGGCCGCGCACGGGCTCACCGCCACCACCGCGCAGGAGTCCGCGGTGAAGGCGGCGGCCACGCGCGCCGCGGCCCGGCGCATCGTGGTGGCCCCGGCCTCCAAGCTGCTCTCCACGGCGACCTTCCGCTTCGCCACGCTTTCTCAGGTGGATCACCTGGTCACCACGCGGGACGCGCCGGGCACCCTGTTAGAGGAGTTCGCCGCGGAGGGCGCTCAGGTGCATCTGGTGTGAGGTCACCGCGGGGGTAGCACCTCAAAGCCCGTCGGCCCAAAGCTTTCCCCGTTCACCAGCACCTCAAAGCCATGGGTTCCCGGGTAGTAGCGCCGGGTGGAGATGGGTTTAAACGAGTACCGCTTGCTCAGCTCCAGGCTCTGCCCCGGCTCCAGCGTGGGGGTGGCCCACTTGAAGACCTTGCGCCGCTGCTCGCCACGGGATCCGGGCAACAGCAGCGCAAAGTCGATCGCCAGCCGGGCGCTCGCCCGGCCCGTATTGCGCACGGTGGCACCCAGGGTGACCGCGCCGCCAAAAGGCACCACTGCGGCGTCGAGCACCGGGCCCGTCACCTGCACCGGAACGCGCTCGAAACCCAGCAGGGCCAACGCGCCAGGGTCCCCGCGCTTCACCAGCGTGCGCAGGGAATGCTTCACGACCCACGCGTGGTGCGCGCCGCCCTCCCCGGCCCAGCGGGCCGCGGTCTGCAGCACCCACGCGCCGTGCTCGCGGCTGTGATCGTTGAGGTGATTGGCCACGGAGCGGCGCACAAAGTCCTCGGGATCATCGCGCAACGCGTCCAGGATGGGCAGGGTCAGGAGCGGGTCCCGCACCAGCGCGGGAATGCGCTGCCCCCACGGCAGGTACGGCCGGGCGCCCTCGCTCGCCAGGCGCCGCACGTGGAAGTTCTCATGGGTGGTCCACTCCCGCATGATCGCCAGGGCGCGCGAATGATCCGCGGCCAGCAGGGGCCGGATGGAAAACTCCGAGGTATTGCGCGGGGTCAGCAGCCCCAGGACGTCCATGGCGTCGTCGAAGTTCCGCCCTCGGCCGGCCGCCAGCGCGGCCTGCGCCGCCACCAGGCCGGCGGGCCAGATCAGCCAGCCGGCAAAGTCGGGATCCGCGGCCGCGGCGCGGACCGCCGCGATCGCGGGCGCCCCGGGCGGGAGGTCCGCGAGGGCGGCGCGGGCCAGCTCCTTGGCGCGGGCGGCCAGCGCCTGCCCCTCCAACTGCTCGACGGCGCGGGCGAGCGTCGGCAGCGGCGTCCCGCTGGCCTGCGCGAGGCCTCGGTGCAAGGCGGCCGCTTGCTCTCTTCCGAGCAGTTCATCTGCGGTGGGCACGGGCACGCTCCTGGGCATGGGGGCGGCGCGGCGGGTGCGGCGCCTCTCGAACTAGGGTGCCACGCCACCCCGACTCAAGCGGGCTTATCGACGAGAAGCGGGCGTGAAGGACGCTTCTCGTCGATAGGCCCGCTTGGACCGGCCCGACGACGGGTGCCCGGGGCGAGGGACAGGCCCGGGGCGGTGGCGAGGGACAGGCCCGGGGCCGGGAGAATCGCCCGTCAGGAACCCACACTGTCGGGGGTGCTCCGTAGTCTCGTCCACATGAGCGAATGGGTAGCCCTGCTGCGCGGGGTCAATGTGGGCGGGGTGACGGTGCGCAGCGCCGACTTGAAGGAGCTGTTCCAGTCCCTGGGCTTTGAGGGGGTGCGCACGGTGCTGGCCACGGGCAACGTCCTGTTCAGCGCCGCCGGCACCCCCGCCGCACTGAAGGCGCAGATCGAGACGGAGCTGGGCGCGCGCTTTGGCTATGACGCGTGGATTGTCTTGGAACCGCGGCAGCGCCTGGCACGCATCGTCTCCGCGTACCCCTTTGACGAGGACGTGGAGCACCACGCCTATGTGGTCTTCGGTTCCAACCAGAAGGTGCTCCACGCCCTGGGCGTCGCGGCGCTGGAGGCGCAAGAGCCCGTTTCCGGGGGCGAGGAAGTGCTCTATTGGGCCTGCCCCAAGGGCAGCAGCACGGACACTGCCTTTGCGAAGATGAGTGCCCAGCCCAAGTACAAACCGTTCATCACCACGCGCAACCTCAACACGGTCCGCAAGCTGCTCTAGCTGGCCCCCCACCGGCCGGGCCCGCGTCACGGGCGGTCATCAGCGCTTCATGGGGTAAATCAACAGGCAAGTCCCAGCAAAGACTGCCCCGGCAGGGCCCCCGATCGGCGCATCCCACCACCCGTCCGGACGCGCACACTCGCACGCCCTCACAGCAACGGAGCGGCCCCTCCTCGCCCGGCAGGGGCGGCCCGCCCTGAGGCCCTCATTCACCTGCCCGATGCTTGCTCACGGCCCTGGCCCGTGCGAACCTTCCAGAACCACTTGCAAGCGGCAGGTGACCCGTCCCGGCGGGGCACAGGCGGCCCAACGGTGACCCCCCAATGCCGAGAGGACAACCCCATGAGCACCCTCGCCAACAACCCCGAATCAGCCACCGCCGCGCAGGCGCGCAACGAGCCCTCCGCACCCCCCACCGTGGAACTGGAACTCATCCTTGACCCCACGTTGGGCACCGGCCCGCTCCCCCAACCGTCCAGTCGCTCCGTCCACGCCGGCTGGCAGGAACGCCTCACGCTTCTGACGGACCTTGCGGCGGAACGCCTAGCTGAGGATCCGGACGTGGTCCGGGTTCTGTGCACCACCACGGGCAGCGGCGATCACCTGCATCTGCACTTGGAATGCTCGCTGGTCTCGGCCGAGGCCACGGAGCGGGTGAGCACCCGCGTTGACCAGGTGCTGATCCCGGATCTGGAGGAGCAGCTCGGAACCCGTTTTGCCGAGTTGCATCTGGGTTTCACGGTCGCTTAAGGCGCAGCCACCCATTTCAGCGTAGGGTTCACTGGGTAGCTCCAATATCCATCTACGTTGAACGGGGACATCATGCCCAAGGTCTTCCCAGGTCGGTTCACGGCAAACCCTCAGGGGGATGTCACGGTGTTCATGATCGGCATGCGCTTTAACCAGCTGTGGCGCGTAGATAAGTGGCTACCCGTCTTTGTTGCTATGCCCCGCATGATCGCGTTCCTGGCCCGCCACCCGCAGGATGGGTTGCTGGGCTGGCACCTCTGGATCGGCAGGACCGTGTTGGTGCTGCAGTACTGGGAAAGCCCGGAGAAGCTGCGGGCCTTCGCCTCCGCCAAGGACCGCCCGCACGTGGACCCGTGGCGCCGCTACGTGACGTCCGTGGGTGATCATCCGGCCGTGGGCATCTGGCACGAGACCTACGTCAGTTCCCCGGGCACGCGCGAGTCCATTTACGTGAATATGCCGGAATTCGGCGTCGCCGCGGCCACCGAGCACGTCCCGATCGGCGCGGGCCAGCGCACGGCCAAGCAACGCATGGGCCAGGAACCGCCCGTCAACGGGGCCTAGCTCGCCAACCCCAGCTCCGCGCGGGCATGGCGGTACTTACCCGCCAGCCGCGTGGCCGTGGCGTGATCAAGCAAGGCGACGCGAGCCGGGTCGGTGTTGTCTGCGATATCCGCCCGCTTCACGGCGAGCGCCAGCTGGTCCGCGCGCACCCGCGCGTAATAGGCGTCCGGTTCCTCCCCGGACCTGCGCGTCATGGCATCCACGCCTGCGGCGATCTGATCCCCAAACGCCTGCCGGATCTGTTCTAGCGTCACGTCCGTGTCCTCTACTACGTCATGCAACCAGGCCACGGCCACCGCTGCGTGGCGCGGGCCCACGTCCTGCGCAACCAGGGCGGCGACGCGCGCCGGGTGCTCAATGTAGGGGCGGCCAGCCTTGTCCTGCTGACCCGCGTGAGCGCTCGTGGCGAGCACCCGCGCCGGAATGGTGAGGTCCCTGCGTTCCACACGTCCTCCTGGGTGTCCGGACGGCCGCGCCGTCCTGAGCGGTCCTGCTCTGTCACCTCTTAGCCTAGACAATGGGGCCGACACAGCGCTGTTGAACTGCCCAGAGTTGTGGATAAGTTCACGTGGTATCGCTGCGTGGTCGGCGCACCTCCGCCCAGCCTGCCCACCCCAGCAGCGCGCAGCTAAGCCATATGGCCCCGGCCGGCCCCCACGGAGCGGCGACCAACCCAGCCAGCAACGGCATCGCCACCTGCCCCGCCCGGTTTCCCATCAGCCTCACCGCCAGCGCTGACCCACGCCAACTGCCCGGCACAGATTGGGAAATGGCGCTCATGCTCAGCGGCTGGCCAATCCCCAGGAAGAATCCGCCGACCACAAGCAGCGCACCGGCCACGATCACCCCAGCCAGCCCGGGCCACCAAGCCAGCGCGAGCGGCGGCAGCGCCAGGGTCACCCCCGCGCCAAAGAGGCACCACAGCATCAGCCGCCTGCGGCTGAACCGGCGCACCAGCCACGGCAGCATGGAGCGGCACACGATGGACGCGCCGGCCCGCATCGCCAGCAAGAATCCGACCACCTCCGGCCCCACCCCCAGTTCCTCTCCCACGACCGGGAGGAACGCCGTGAGGATGTCCAGCATGGCCAGTAGGCTCAGCGCGCCAAGCATGATGCTCGGCAGGCCCGGAATCCGCAGGATCCGCCACACGGTCGGCTTCCCCGGATCCGCGGCGGCGCCACTGAGGACCCGGTCAGCGCCCGACGGCGGCTGGTCGCCTCCTCCGGACTGCGCCCGGTTCCCTGTGCCCTGCGCAGCAGGGTCAGCTGTGCCTGGGTCCGCTGTGCCCGGCGCCGCGGGGCCGGGCGACTCGGTCCGGCGGTCCCGCGGGGAGCCCGGGAGCGGCGCGATCAGCAGCAGCCCGCCCGCGGCCGCGACCACGGCGCCCACCCACAGAGCCAGGTTGACGGCGTCGGCCCGCCCTTCGACTCCGCCCCCACCCAGGAGCAACCCGCCCGCCAGGGGTCCCAGGAGCTGCCCGGTGGAGTAGGCGGCCGTGAACCAGCCAAAGCCCGCGTCCAGCTGGTGCGGGGCGCTATACCTGGCGATGGAGCTCTGGCCAGCGATGGTGAAGAGTAGGTGCCCAAAGCCCAGGACGGTGGAGGCAACAATCACGCCGGCCAGTCCGGGCGCCACCGCCAGCCCTGCCCCGCCAAGGCCCAACAGCACCGCTCCAGCCAGGAGCAGGAATCTCAGGCGAATCACCCGGTCGGAGAGGCGCCCCATCCACACGGCCACCACCAGCGGGATCACCGCGTAGGCGGCCGTCGCGATGCCGATCGCCGTCGCATCCGCGCCAAAGTCCAGCAGCTTGTAAGAGGTGACGGGACGCAGCAGGTTCAGGCCGGTCTGCGTGAAGACGGCGGCACCCACCAGGACCCACAACCACGGCGAACGCCCCTGCGCGGGGGCGGCATCGCTGCGTGGGCGTGGCACGGGATTCCTCTCGCCAAACGGAAGGGCCCGCGGGGGCCGGGTCTCAATTCAGCCTAACCCCGCGGGCCCCGCGCACCGGCTCCGCGTCAGCTCGCCGAGCGGCTGTCGTCCCTGACCTGCCCCACCAGTTCCTCCAACACATCCTCCAGAGTCACCACGCCCACCGGCTCACCCGCCGCATCCACGGCCAACGCCAGGTGGGCGCCCTCGCGTTGCATGCGACTCAGCGCAGGGCGCACGGCCTTGTCCGCCTGGAAGCGGGGTAGTTCGCGCACCATGTCCGCGGACAGGGGGCGCTCGCGGCGCTCTGCATCCGCCCCGATCACGTCCTTCACGTGCACATAACCCAGCCACACGCCGTCGGGCGCTACCAGCGGGAAACGGCTGAAGCCGTTGGCCGCCGCGGCCTCCACCTCTGCCGGCGTGGCCCCGGAAGGCAGGGTCTGGACCTGCGCCAAGGGGATCGCGACGGAGCCGATGGTGCGGGACTCAAAGGCGAGCGCGCCCATCAAGAGGCGCTCGTCCTGACCGTCAAGCAGCCCGCCCTCACGGGATTCGGCGACCAGGTCCGCCACCTCGTCGCGGGTAAACGCGCTGGTGACCTCGTCCTGGGGGGTGACCTTGAAGAGGCGAAGGATGCCGTTGCCGCAGGCATTCATGATCCACAGGAGCGGGCGCAGGAACTTCACGACCACCACCAGCGCGGGCCCCATGGCCATGGCCGTCTTCTCCGGGCCGGAGAGCGCAATGTTCTTGGGGACCATCTCGCCAAGCACCACGTGCAGGTACGTCACCAGCGCCAGAGCGATGGCGTAGGAGAGCACGTCGATCCACAGATCTGACATGCCCCACGCCTCAAACGGGCCGGCCACCGCGTACTTAACCATCGGCTTGGTGACGTACCCCAAAGCCAAGGAACAGACCGTGATGCCCAGCTGAGCGCCCGCCATCATCAGAGAGACATTCTCGATGGCCCACAGGGTCATTTTGGCGCGGCGGCTTCCCTCCCGCGCCAGGGGCTCAATGATGGAGCGGCGCGCAGAGATCAGCGCGAACTCCGCGCCAACAAAGAAGAAGTTGGCGGCGAGAAGCAGCACGGTCAGGACAATTCCCAGGACGTCCATCAGAGCTCCTCCTCATCCTTCGGATCGGAAACGGTGGCCTTCAGGGACGCGATGCGCGCCCCGTCCATGTCCAGCACTCGCAGCGTGAGCGTGCGGGCGGGTAGCTCGTGCTCCTCCTGCGTCTGCACGCTCACCTCATCCCCGGGCTGCCCAATGCGGCCCAGGTGCAGGGTCACCAGCCCGGCCAGGGTGTCGTACTCAGGGGCGGCGGGCACGCGGGTCCCCAGCAGGTCAGTGGCCTCGTCAGGTCGCAGCGCACCATCCAGGCGCCAGGCGCCGTGCGGCAGGCGCAGATTGGGGTCCTCCGGGTCGTGTTCATCCACCACCTCGCCCACAATCTCCTCCACCAGGTCCTCCAGCGTGAGCAAGCCGGCCACGTCCCCGGTCTCGTCCATGATGATCGCCATCTGCAAGCCACCGGCCCGGAGCGTGTCCATCAGGTCGTCCAACTCGGCAGTGTCCGGGGCCAGGGTCGCGGGCTCCGCGAAGGACTCCACCGTGACGGATCCGCGCTCCGGGAAAGGCACCGCCAACGCCTTGCGTACGTGCACCACGCCTTCCACGGTGGTGGCGCCGGGCGCCCCCATGGGGAAGCGCGAGTGCCCGGTGCGCGCGGCCAGCACCAGCAGCTCGGTCACGGTTGTGGTGGGTTGCACGGTGTCCATGCGTGGGCGCGGGGTCATGGCATCGCGGGCCCTGCGGCGCCCAAAGGCCACCGAGCGCTCCAGGAGGCGGGCCGTCTCTTGTGGCAACACGCCCTCGCGCGCCGAGTGATCAGCCAGGGCCACCAGCTCCTCCGCCGAGCGGGCGGAGGCCAACTCCTCCTTTGGCTCTATTCCCAGGCGGCGCACTATCCAGTTCGCCGTGCCGTTAAAGAAGAGCAGGAGTGGTTTGGTCACGGTGCTGAACCCGCGTTGGAACCCGGTCACCGCCCGCGCCGTGGCCAGGGGCCTGGCGATGGCGAGGTTCTTGGGCACCAGCTCACCAAAGACCATGGTGAGAACGGTCGCCAGGACCAGCGCAATCGCGACGGATACGGTGCGGGCGCCGGCCTCCGGGAGCCCGGCGGATTGCAGGGGTCCCACCACCAGGGCCGCAATGGCCGGTTCTGCCAGGAAGCCGATGCCGAGGTTGGTGAGGGTGATGCCCAACTGCGCCCCGGAGAGCTGCGTGGACAGGGTGTTCATGCCCTTGAGCACGCCCTCCGCCTTGCGATCCCCCGCGGCGATGGCGGCTTTGACCTCATTGCGGTTGACCGTGATGAGGGAGAACTCGGCGGCGACAAAGAGCGCACACCCGAGAATCAGGAGCAGTGCCCCCAAGATAAAAATTACTTCCATGCTTTACACCCCCTACTCAGGACCGGCGCGTCAGCACCAGCACACGGCAGAGGGGACGGACTGTCATCCGGACTGTCGCCAGGGGTGTTCATCGTTCCTTCCAGGCCGTCAGAGGTGACGGTCCGATCTTGATGCCTTCTATCCTTGCGGGTCGCGGCGGCCCATGGCAACGAGACGGGGGTCTTGGGGCCACATCCTGGGCGGATTCTCAGCTTGAGGCGCCCCGCTGGGCCCATTCGTCCTTGAGGAGCGCGTAAAGAATGCCATCTATCCACCCGTGATCCCTGTGCAGCGATTCCTTGATGGAGACCGATTCGCGGCGCATGCCCACGCGCTCCATGAGTCGCCAGGAAGCCTCATTGGCGAAGAATGCCCCGGCGGTGACGCGGCGAAGCCCCACCTGCTCAAAAGAAATGCCGATGGCGGCATGAACGGCCTCGGTGGCGTATCCACGCCCCCCAAAGTCGGGGTGGAACACCCAGCCAAGCTCCGCTTCCGTGCCCGCGGCCTGCTCCTTCACCTCACGTTGCCCCCAGGCATCGCCCACGAGGATCATGAGATCGCCAATGATCCTGCCCTCCAACTCCACCACCAGTTGTGGCCCCAGCTTGCTGGGAAAGGTGGCGTCCCAGTCTGCCCGGTCCACCGGATGCCAGCCCAGCCACTCGCCCACAGAATCCAGGCGGCGGTACTCCCACATGGCGTCCATGTCAGCCAGGGTGGCCCGGCGCAGGCTGAGACGCTCGGTGCGCACGGGCCAGGCGACGGCCGTGAGCGGATCCATGTCCACAGCGGCATGTTCCGGGGTTGCCCCCGCGAGGGGGTCTTTGAGAGTGGGGTCCTTGGCAGTGGGGGCGGATGCCGCGTCAGGCGAGCTCATGCGCCCAAGCCTGCCATTCGCCGTCGGGCAAAAGAAACGGCGGCGCCGGGTACGCATACCCGGCGCCGCCGCAAGCAGTGCCCCGCGTCAGGGCTTCAGCAGCACCTTGCCCACGCGGCCCGCCTCGAAGTTGGAGGCGATCGCGGAGGCGACGTCTTCCAGCCCAAAGGTCCCGGAGACGGGGAGCGTGACCTCGCCAGCGGCGACCCGGCGGAAGATCTCGCCCATCAGCGCGGCCTTCTCCTCCGGGGCCATGTCCTGGGACACCTTGCTGCCCCAGAAGCCCTTAATGGTGGCCTGCTTAAAGATCACGGGGCCGGAGGGAATCTGCATGACCGGCGAGCCCATAGCGCCAAAGGACACCAGGGTGCCGTTTTCCGCCAGCGCGGAAAGCAAATCGGCGCTGGCCTGGCCGCCCACGGAGTCAACGGCCACGGGGATGGGGGCCCCGCCCGTGATCTGCTGCACCTGCTCCTGCCAGCCCTCGGAGTCGGTGGCGACGATGCGGTTGATGCCCTGCTCGGCCAGCTCCGCCACGCCATCGACTCGGCGCACCAGGCCCACCACGTTGATGCCGCGAGCCGCGGCGAACTGGGCCACCAGGCGGCCCACGGCGCCGTTGGCGGCGTTCTGGATGAGCCACTCGCCCTCCTTGACGCCAAGGAAATTTACCAGGGAGAGCGCGCTGAACGGCATGGAAACCAGCTGTGCCGCCGCCTCATCCTCGATGGCGTCCGGGACTGGAATCAGGGTGGCTGCGGGCGCAACAAAGAGCTCAGCCCACACGCCAAAGACGCCGCCGGCGATGACGCGCTGACCCACCTCAAGGCCGGTCACTCCCTCACCCAGGGCCTCAATGACGCCGAGCGCCTCTGTGCCTGCGGCCGCGGGCATCTCCGGCTTGAAGCCGTAGTTGCCGGTGACCGTCCAGATGTCGTGATTGTGCACCGGGCTCAGCACGGTGCGGACCAGGGCCTGCCCGGGACCAGCCGTGGGGGTGGGGACGTCCTCAACCACGAGGACCTCGGCCGGGACGCCGAACTGGTGCTGACGAAGCGCGCGCATGGTGAAACTCAACTTTCTGTGGGGGTTGCTGTGTCGTGAAGTGTGTCGTGAAGAGGGCGATCGCTGGCTCAGGCCAGCACGCCCACCGCGGTGGCGATCAGGGCAAGCGCCGGCAGGGTTCCTTGCTTCAGGGCGGCGGCGCGGTGCTCCTTGGAAGAGAGGAGCAGCACCAGCGCTGCGGCGGTCATGGAAGCCACGCCGGTGAAGATGAGCGTGAGTCCGGCGACGCTGGTGGCACTGCCGCTATCGGCACCGCCGGTCGCGGCGAGCACCACACCGAGCAGCGTGATGATCGCGAGGAAGAGGTTGTAGAAGCCCTGGTTGAACGCCAGGGGCTTGGTCAGGCGCGCCTCCTCATCGGTGCCAATCCCGAAGGTCTTGCGTGCGGCGGGGCCTTCCCAGGCCACGGACTCCATCCAGAAGATGTAGACGTGCAGGGCGGCCGCGACTGCGGCGAGGATGAATCCGGCGATCAACATGGGTTTTCCTTTGAGGTGGAGCAGGAGGCTTTACTGAAACGATCAGTTCATAATATACTGTAACGGTCGGTCCAATAAAAGCAAGGGCCGCGTTGCTTGCATCACGCACAGGCCGGCACAAGCCGAGCCTCACCACCAGCAGGAGACCACCATGGGCCGCACCCGCACCATCCCAGAGGCCGAGACGGTGCTGGCCGCCCGCCAGGTGTTCTGGGAGCGCGGTTTTGCCGAGGCCTCCATCCCGGAACTGGAGGCGGCCACGGGCCTGAACCGCTCCAGCCTGTACCACTCCTTTGGGTCCAAGCGCGGGCTGTTCGACGCCGCCGTGCAGAGTTATCTTGACCAGGTGGTGCGCCCGCGGTTGGTTCCGTTGACGGCCCCAGTGGTGGCCCCAGGAGCGCTGGCCGCGTATCTGCGCGGGGTCCGCGAGGCCATGGCGGAGCCGGCCACGGCCCTCGCCAGCAACGGCTGCCTGCTGCTCAACTCCAGCGTGGGCTCTCTTGGCCAGGACCAGGCCGTGCGCCACAGCATCGATGCGTACCGGGCAGAACTCGGAGCCGCCATCACGCGCGGGGTTGCCGCCGCGCACCCCCAGCTGAATGGTCCCGCCGCCCAGGCCCTCTCCGTAGAGCTCACCGGCCTCATGCTCGCCGCCATGGCCCTGGTGCGGGTGGCCCCGGGCGCTGCGGTGGAGATGCTGGACGTCGCGCTGTCGCTGGCCTGATGCCCCGGCCCACCCCCCCTGGCCCGCCCCCTGGCCCACCCCCCTGGCCCGCGCCGCGGCGGGCCGCTAGGGTGAGAATTCCCAGAGCACGGAGGACTCAGCATGCCCCGCAAGCGCAAGACCCTGCCCAAGGACTTCGCCACCCAGCTCAAGGAAGCACCCCTGGATCAGCTCATCGCCCTGTTTGACACGGTTGAGCTGAACGCCACGGGCGGCTACGCCAAGTTGCCCGCACTGTTTTTCCCCGAGTGCCCCCCGGAGCTTGCGACCTGGCTGATCTCACAGGGCGCCGAGTTGGAAGCCCGCGATAGAAACGGCAGAACGCCGCTGCACCACTGGGTCGCCGCGTGGATCAGCCACCCAGAGGCGCTGCTGGACCTCGGCGCGGACATCGGCGCCACGGACAACGCCGGGAACACCCCGCTTCACGCGGCCGCCACTCGCCTCAACGAGCCAGCGGTCACGCTGCTCCTGGATCGCGGGGCGGATCCGAAGGTGCAAAACGCCAGAGGATCGAACCCGTTGGAGAGCGCGCTCTTCAGCACGTCCAATTCAACGCTGAGCGACGCCGCCAAGGTGGCCCAGCGATTCCTAGCGGCCGGCGTCGAGGTATCGAAGGCGAGTCGCACCACGGTGCACCAGCTCGGCGAGACGTTTGAGTCCGCCCGGGACGTCTTCGCCCCGGAGTTTCTGGAGGAGACTGATGCTGCGTTGCGCCAGCTGTACTCCCTCTTCGATGTGCCGCCGGTTGCCCGGCTTCAACGGCACGACGGCGCCTCCCCCATCCAGGTGCCCGCCGGCACCCCGGGCGCGCAGCACGGTGCGCTCTGGGACCTGCTGGTCCCCGCCTCCGGCGCGGCCACGACCGTCCAGGGCGAGATCATCCGCACCAGCGGAAAGATGGCGGACGAAATCCTCCGCAACGGCGGCGCCAACTGGGATCGCGGCTTCAGCTCCATGCTGATCTGGACCGTGGACCAGCTAGGCCAGGGCACGCCGCTTGCGGCCCCCTTACTGGAGGAAGCCGCAGGCCTCCGCGCCGCCATGAAGGGCGGCCACGGGCTGGCCGGGCCAGAACCCGCCCCCGAACGCCTCATGGCCCTGGCCGTGGAGTGGGTGCGCCTCAACCCGAACCCGGCGCCCAACTCCGCGCCCACCTTCCACCGCTGAGGCATCCTCGGCAACTCTCCCTGCGCAGACCTCAAATCCGGTGCGGCCCAGGGCCCTTAGCGGCAAGCTCACCGACGGAGAGTGAGTCCTCGGGGAGCATGCGACCTCCAGCCTGCTGCCGGACCTGGTGGCAGAGATCGGAGGCGGGCCGTTCTACGCATGGGTTGCCTCGCTCTACTTCGTCGCCAGCGTCATTGCCGCCATGGCCCTGGTGCGGGTGGCCCCGGGCGCTGCGGTGGAGATGCTGGACGTCGCGCTGTCGCTGGCCTGATGCCCCGACCCACCCCCTGGCCCACCCCCCTGGCCCGCGCCGCGGCGGGCCACTAGGGTGAGAATTCCCAGAGCACGGAGGACTCAGCATGCCCCGCAAGCGCAAGACCCTGCCCAAGGACTTCGCCACCCAGCTCAAGGAAGCACCCCTGGATCAGCTCATCGCCCTGTTTGACACGGTTGAGCTGAACGCCACGGGCGGCTACGACAAGCTGCCGGCACTGTTTTTCCCCGAGTGCCCCCCGGAGCTTGCGACCTGGCTGATCTCCCAGGGCGCCGACCTGGAGGCCCGCGATAGAAACGGCCAAACGCCGCTGCACCACAGGGCCCTCGACTGGAAGGGCGGGGCGGAGTCGCTGCTGGACCTCGGCGCGGACATCGGCGCCACGGACAACGCCGGCAACACCGTGCTGCACCTGGCGGCGCAGGGCTGGCGCGACGTCGTCGTCTCTCTGTTGTTGCGCCGGGGCGCCGACCCGTTCGCGAGGAATCACCGCGACCTGGACGCGCTGGAGTTGGCACTGGCCACCACCTCCTCCGGCCATATGGAGCACACGGCGGTGATTGCCCGGGAGCTCCTGGCGGCCGGCGTCACCCCCACTGATCGCATGCGCAAGCACGTGCTCCGGCTGGGCACGGAGTTCGAGTTCCACTCCACGGGGGCCAGCTATGATCCGGAGACGAACGAGCTGGTGGCGCGGGTAGAACGCGGCCTTCACGAGCTGTACTCCCTCTTTGATGTGCCGCCGGTTGCCCGGCTTCAACGGCACGACGGCGTCTCCCCCATCCAGGTGCCCGCCGGCACCCCGGGCGCGCAGCACGGTGCGCTCTGGGACCTGCTGGTCCCCGCCTCCGGCGCGGCCACGACCGTCCAGGGCGAGATCATCCGCACCAGCGGAAAGATGGCGGATGAAATCCTCCGCAACGGCGGCGCCAACTGGGATCGCGGCTTCAGCTCCATGCTGATCTGGACCGTGGACCAGCTAGGCCAGGACACGCCGCTTGCGGCCCCCTTACTGGAGGAAGCCGCCGGCCTCCGCGCCGCCATGAAGGGCGGCCACGGGCTGGCCGGGCCAGAACCCGCCCCCGAACGCCTCATGGCCCTGGCCGTGGAATGGGTGCGCCTCAACCCGAACCCGGCACCCAACTCCGCGCCCACCTTCCACCGCTGAGGCATCCGCGGCGACTCTCCCCGCGCAGACCTCAGATCCGTTGCGGCCCGGGGCCCTTGGCGGCAAGCTCGTCTTGGGGGTTGAGCAGGTAGCAGGCCTTCATGGAGAGGCACCCGCAACCGATGCACCCCTGCAGCTCGCGTTCCAAGCGCTCCAGCCGCTCCCGGCGCTTGGTGAGACTCGCCTTCCAGATGACGGCGACGCGATGCCAGTCACCCGCCGTCGGAGCGTCGCTGTGCGGCAGCGGGGCGAACGCCTCCTCCACCTCGGAGAGCGGGATGCCCAAGTTCTTGGCGACCACGATGAGGGAGACGCGGCGCACCATGTGGCGCGCGTAGCGGCGCTGGTTTCCCCCGGTGCGGTGCGACACCACCAGGCCCAGCCGCTCGTAGTAGTGCAGGGCGGAGACGGCCACGCCGGTGCGCGCGGCAATCTCGCCGACGGAGAGTGAGTCCTCGGGCAGCATGCGACCTCCACACATTGGGGCGTGAGGGGCATCACCATCGGAGCGCCCCGGTATCACTTGACCTCAAGCTTGGTTGAGGTCTTAGCGTCAAGACTATGCCAAACACACCAACACCCCTCGCACCCCACCCGCAGCTCTCCCACTACCGCGGAGCGGTCGCGGTCCTGGCCGGCGGCATCCTGCTGCAGGCCCTCAACGCCTACGTGACCTCCAGCCTGCTGCCGGACCTGGTGGCAGAGATCGGAGGCGAGCCGTTCTACGCGTGGGTTGCCTCGCTCTACTTCGTCGCCAGCGTCAGTGCCGCCATGCTCTCCAGCCGGGCCCTCCTCAAGCTCGGCGCGCGGACGGCCTTTGTTGTCGGTTTTGGGGTGTTTGCGATCGGCTGCGTGGTCGCCGCCCTGGCCCCTGGCATGGAGATTTTCCTTGTCTCCCGTGTGTTGCAGGGGCTCGGCGGCGGGCTACTCGCCGGCCTCTCCTTCGCTACCATCCGTTCCGCCCTGCCCCAGCCGCTGTGGTCGCAAGGAACCGCGATCGTCTCGGCCATGTTCGCCATCGGCACCTTGGTGGGTCCCGCGCTCGGCGGCGCCTTTGCGCAGGCCGGGATCTGGCGGCTCGCCTTTGTGGTGCTTGCCGCGCTCGGCCTCGCGCTCACCGCGCTGGTACCGCGCGCGCTGCCGAATACTGCGCGAAGCAACGACGTCGGGCAGATTCCGTTCGCCTCCATGGCCGCCCTCACGCTCGCGGTCCTCGCCATGAGCCTGGCCGGCGTGCTCGGCGGGGCCGGCACGTGGGTCGCGCTGGGCGTGGGCGCCCTGCTGATCGGCGCGTTCGTTGTGGCGGAGCGCTTCGGTTCCACCTCGGTGCTGCCGCGGTTCACCTACCGGCGCGGAAACTCGCTCAAGTGGCTCTACCTGACCATCGCGTTGGGCTCCGCCGCGGTCGTCACGGAGGCATTCACACCGCTCTTTGGGCAGCGACTGATTGGGCTTGAACCGCTGGTCGCCGGCTTCCTTGGCGCCACCGTCTCCGCCGGCTGGTCCGCCGCGGCGATCCCCAGTTCCCGGGTTCAGAGCGCCGCTGCGCGTCGGCGCCTCTCGATGTTTGGTCCCCTTCTCACGGCGATCGCCTTGGGCGCGACGGCGGTGCTGCAGTTGGTGAGCCCCAGCGGGCTTTCGGTGCTGGGCTGGGCCTTCACCCTTTTCCTGGCGGGCGTGGGCATCGGCATGTCCAACCCGCACCTTTCCGTCGCGGTCATGAGCAGCACGGAGGATGAGCGCCTGGCGGCGCAGGCGGCGGCGGGCGTGCCCATCGCCAGCCAGATGGGGCAGATGCTCTTTGTGGCACTGGGAGGAGTTTTTGTCACCGCCGGCATGCCGCACGTGCCGCAGGCCGCGGCCAATCTTTCGTGGGGCATCGCGGTCATCTCCGCCCTGGGCGCGCTCACCGCGTGGGTGGCGTTCCGGCGCGCCGCTCGGAAGCAGTGAACTCCCGCCCGGTCGCGCGAGCCAATTTAGGGCGAACCGGGGGTCAGGCTCTTGGCAAGTAGGAGCTCCGCAACTTCCCCAGGGAGCAGAAGCACCCCGCTATCGAGGTAGTCGCGGCGCCGATACAGGCGCTGTGCCCGCTCATCCGCTGCGGTGGAGGTGAGCACCTGGGTGTGTCCCGCCGCAGACATGGAACTCTCCCATTCGTCCAGGAGCTTGCTTCCCAAGGTGCGTCCGCGGTGACCTTCCAGCAAAAAGAGCATGTTCAGGAACGGGATCTCGTCCCAGAACAGGGACCATCGCAGCCAGCCCCGGAGTTCCTGTTCTTCCTCCAGGACAAGCGCCCTGCCCTCGTCAATCACCCGGGCCCACACCGTGGGCGTGATGTGGCGATCATGCTCTAGCAGAAAGTCCGAGTCCCGCTCCGTCGCTGGGCGGATGAGGAAAGCGGGGGCGTAGTTGCTCATGTCAGTCCCGTCTTGGTCGGTCACAGTTCACGCTCGTCCGGCGGCGGGAAGCTTCCCCAGGAAGGCCAGCGACCGCTCGGCAATCTCCGGCGAGTGGGTGTGGTGCAGGTAGTGCTCGCCAGGCAGGAGCACCACCTCGCCGCGCTCCACCGAGGCGGCCTGCTCCCGGTGCAGGGCAATCCAGTCTGGCTGGGCGGGGTTTTCCCCGGCCCGCGCAAAGAGCAGGACGGGCAGGTTCTTCGGGAAGGTCTTGCCCTTGGCCTCACGGAAGTTCGGGGCGATGTGCTCCATCTCGTCCAGGTAGGTGGGTGCCAAGGAGTTGCGGTTCGCCAGCACACCCATCTGCTGCTGCAATTCTTCGCTGTAAACCGCCTTGTCCAGGCCCTCCCCCAGGCCCGCCGCGATCCGGGCCACGCCGGTGAAGCGTGCGGCGGCCATGAGCCCGGTCGGGAACTGCGTGTCCATGCCGGACTGGGTGGGCACGCTGCTGTCGATGCCGATGAAGGCGGTCATTTCGTTGCCAAAGAGCTGGGCCCACTTCAGCCCATAGATACCCCCGATGGAGTGGCCCATGAGCGTGTACTTGTCCGCGCCAAGTTGGGAGACGGCCTGGTGCATCTCCTTCACGATGTTCTCCGCCGTGCGCGGCTGATCCGTGGGGTCGCTGAGTCCAAAGCCGAAGGGTTCAAGGGCAATGACGTGGGCCTTGGAGGAGAGTTTCTTGATCAGCGGGTCAAAATCCAGCGCGGGCGCCGCGGTGCCGAAGCCGGGAATCAGCACGATGGTCTCCGGGCCGGATCCGGCCACCACAGCGTTCATTCGCTTCCCCCCGACCTCAACATACTGGCCGTAGGCGGGGAGGTTCTTGGCCTCATTCGCCGTAGCGGTCTGGTGCCACACGGTGGTGGCGCCGATCGCCAGCACCAGGACCCCGAGGATCACCCCGAGGGTCTTCGCGGCACGGCGGAGGAAAGTCTTCATGGGGATCACTTTCAATCGGGGAGTTCGTCAAACGCTTCAGGGGAACATGCCAAAAGGTTTTTATATCCGGATTGAGTCTACTTCTCCTCCGAGTTCGACGGGGTTCTGCCGCAACGTTCCCCCTGCCGCTGCGGGGACGCATAGTCGGCACCCCACCGCGCAAGCTCATCGACGAGCGGCATAGCGTCACGGCCCACATCGCTGAGGGAGTATTCAACCTTGGGCGGCACCTGCGCGAACACAGTCCTGATCACCAATTCGTCCTCCTCCAGCTCGCGCAGCTGGCGTGTGAGCACCTTAGGCGTGGGGCCGCCAAGCTCCCTGCCCAGCTCACCGAAGCGCAGCACTCCGCGCTCATGGAGAAGGGTCAGGATGCTGGGCTTCCAGGCACCGCCCAGCACGGCGACGGAGATCTCCGCCGCACACGCCCCGCCTCCAGTTTTGGCGACATGCTCGGTTCGAGCGCGCATCAGCGACCTTCCTTAGTATCCATATGGTCACTATCAACCAATAATGACCGTACTTGTACTCATTGAGCCTACAGCCCACGCTGAAGGTATGTCCGTAGAGAACCCCACCCTCACCACCCCCGATGCCCGCCGATGGTTCGCCATGATCCCCATGCTGCTCGGCGTCCTCATTGGCGCCGTCGCCATCAGCAGCGCCACCACCGCGCTGCCCGCCATGATCAACGAACTCCGCCTCTCCCCCGTAGAAGCGGCCTGGGTGATCGACTCGTACCTGCTGGCCCTGGCGGTGTCCCTGGTCATCGCCGCCCGCGCCGGGGACCAAATGGGCCGGCGTCGGATCATGGTGGTAGGCCTGCTCGGCTTTGCCGTCTTCAACCTGCTGGGCGGGTTCGCCACGAGCGGCATGGCACTCATCGCCGTGCGGGTGTTGCTTGGCCTGTCCGAGGCCATGGTGATCGCCTCCGTCGTCGCCACCATCGGCGTGCAGTTCCGGGCCCGCGAGCGGGTGCTGGCCTACGGCCTCTGGACCGCCACATTTGGTGCGGGTAGCGCGTTTGGGCCCTTGATCGGAGGGCTCTTGGCGGATGGTCCAGGCTGGCGCTGGATCCTGTTCGGGGCCGCGCCGGTCGCCGGCATCGCCGCCCTCCTGGCTGCGTGGCTGGTCCCGAATTCGCGCACCGCCGTCACGCCGAGCTGGGATGCGGCAAGCATCGCCCTGTCGGTGGTGGCCATCGCGGGCCTGGTCTATGGCCTGCAGCACGCCTCGCTGCAGCCCGCCGCCTCCGCCGTAGCCGGGCTGGTCGGCGTGCTGACCTTGGTCCTGTTCGTCCGGCGGCAGCGGCGGTTGGAGGATCCTCTGGTTGACGTGAGGCTGTTTCAGAACCGTCGGTTCTCCATCGCTTACCTCCAGATCCTGATCGCCGCCGGCACCAGCTCGGCCACGGTCTACCTGGTCAGCCTGCACTTGCAGCAAAGCCGCGGGGACACCGCCGTGGAGGCAGGAATGACGTTGCTCCCGCACGCCGTCATGATCGTGGCCGGTGGGGTGCTGGCGCCGCTTGCCCTCCGCAGGCTCTCCAGTAGCACCGTCATCGCGGCGGCCCTGCTCGCCCAAGCCGCGGGGCTGGCCTGGATTGGTGCGTCCCCTGGAAGCTTCTTCATGCCGCTCATGCTCGTGGGCGTCGGCATGGGAATGTCCGGAACCCTGGCCGCCACCGCCTTGTTTGACGTCACGACGCCGGAGCAGGCGGGGCAGGTCGGGGCCATCCAGGAGGTCGCGTTTGCGCTGGGCGCCGGCCTGGGCATCGCGCTCTTTGGCGGAATTGCCCTGGCGTTGGCTCACACGGGCTTCCTGACCGCCTTCGTGGTTGCTGCCGTGTTTGCCGCGGCGGCCGGGCTGCTTCCAGCGCTCTGGCGCCCCCACCCCGCACCCAACCGCCGCCTGGCAGCGGGACCTAGTGATCCGCCGTCGGGCGCTTGCCCACCAGCTTCACAGAAGGAATGGTGCGCCAGGCAATGACCGCGCCGAGGAGCGTGACGGCCGCGGCCACGAGCGCCGTGACCTGCATGCCAGAGGTGAAGGCGTGCTGTGCCGCGGAACTGGCCGGCGAGCCCGGGTCAAGGACCGCCAGGGCGGAGGCCAGGGACTCGCGCACCGCGCCGCCGTGCTCCCCGCTCAGGTCAGCAGGCAGATTGAAGCGGTACAGGGTGGTCATGAGTGAGCCGAGGATCGCGATGCCAAGCGCCACGCCCAACTCGTACGCCGTCTCCGAAATGGCGGAGGCGGCGCCGGCCTTGGACTGGGGCACGGCGGTGACTACGGCGTCCACCGTGACAGTCTGCGCCAGGCCCACGCCAAGGCCAATCGGCACCAGGGACAGGCCCAGCCAGAGGTAGGACTCGGAGCCCTCCGCGACGGCCACGGCGATGAGTCCCAGCGCTGTGAGCAACAGCCCGACGGCGATGGTCCGGCCCGCGCCGAGGCGCCCCAGGAACCAGCCCACCAGGATCACCACGGCGATGGAGGCGAGGGTTGCAGGCAGCTCCGCCAGGCCGGCCTGCAGCGGGCTAAAGCCGCGTGCCAGTTGCAGATATTGCGAGAAGAAGAAGAGCAATCCAGTCAGCGCAAAGACTGCAATGAACTGCGAGATGACCGCGCCGGAGAAGGCTGGGTTACGGAAGAGGTCAACGTCAATCATGGGTGCGGCGAGGCGGTGCTGGCGGCGGACAAAGAGCCATCCAAGGCCCAGGCCCACCAGCAGGCAGGCCACCCCGAGCACGTCCACGCCGGATTGCACGGTGTGCTTCACGGCATACACGAGCGGCACAATCGAGGCCAGCGCCAGCACGGCGGAGGGCAGGTCAAAGCGTCCCGGATGGGGGTCCTTTGACTCCGGCAGCAGGAAGAGGCCCGCCACGATCAGGATGATGACCACGGGCACGTTGATCAGGAACACGGAGCCCCACCAGAAGTGCTGCAGCAGCACGCCGCCCACCAGCGGGCCAAGTGCCGCGCCGCCGCCGGCCGCGGCGGACCAGATGGCGATGGCGCGGGTGCGCTCACGGGGGTCGGGGAAGATGTTGCGAATCAGGGAGAGCGTGGACGGCATCAGGGTGGCGCCGGCGACGCCGAGCAGCAGCCGCGCGGCCATCAGCATCTCCGCGCTGGTGGCAAAGGCGGCCACCAGGGACGCGGCCCCGAACAGGCCGGAGCCAATCAGGAGCAGACGTTTGCGTCCAATCCGGTCCGCGAGGGTGCCCATCACCACCAGCAGACCGGCCAGCGCCAGCGAGTAGATGTCGCCAATCCACAAGATCTGCGTGGCGCTAGGGTTCAGCGCCTCGGTGAGCGCGGGCACGGCGAGGTACAGCACGGTGCCGTCGATCGCCAAGAGCAGAATCGCCAGGACCAGGACGGAAAGCGCGGCCCAGCGGCGTTTTGCCGAGAGGGGCGCGGCCGAGGGGGCGGGGACGGGAGGCTGCGGCTGATTCACCTCGCAAACTGTACCGCCCGGGCGGTATAGTTCACAACGAGGAACTCGACACACTACGGTGACTGCGAGACGAATCTCGAAGCCAGCAAGGGGAAACATGGGACGGATCAGTGGGCGCGACGCCGAACAGACGCGGCGTCTCTTGCTCGACGCCGCGGAGAGACTGATCGGCGAGCGCGGCTTGGGTGCCTCCTTGGAGGACATTGCACGCGCGGCCGGGGTGTCCAAGGGTGGCCTGAAGTACCACTTCGCCAGCAAGGAGGAGCTACTCAAGGCCCTCGCGATAGACCACTCGCTGGCGTTCCGCGCCGAGGTGGACGCGCACCTTGACCCGGCGGATCAGGAACCAGGGCGGCTCCTGCGCGCCTACGTGCGCTCCGCCCTCTCCCCCGCCGTTGATACCGCTTCCAGCATCGAGCGCCACGGGCTCATGGCCCGGCTCATCACTGTGGATTCCGTGCGCGAGATCTGCGGCCAGGAAGCACAGTGGTGGAACGAGGCTCTAGGCGAGGACGGCTTTGACCCACTCCTGACGGATGTGGTGGTCGCAGCAGCGGACGGAGCGTCGGTGGCGCCGCTCTGGGGAGAGGAGTACTCCCCAGAGCGCCTGGACGCGCTGCGCGAGCGATTGCTCGCCATGACGCGCGGGGCTGAGCGGACTCACCGGGCTCAGTAGCTCGGGCCAGCTGCCCTGCGGTGCATCACTCCTCGTTGGCGTCCGTGTAGCTGCCGGCCTCTCGCAGCTCTTCTCCCTCAAACTCGCCGTCGGCGTCCTGCATCTGGGTGAACTCGCCTTGGTGCCGTTCTCCCGCGGCCTGTTCGCCGTCGCCGGTGAGGTTCTCGTCCACGTAGCTACCCGTGGACTCGTCCTCCTCTAGGCGCTGCATGCCGTCTGACTCCACGTACTCGCCCTGGTTCTCTTGGCTCATGCTGTGTCCTCTCGCTCGACGGCGCGGCCGCAGCGGTGCGCTGGCCGTCGCCTCCTGTGATCCTTCTCCTCAGCCCCGGCCGTGGCAAGCGTGGACTCGCCCCCGTGACCCTTCTCTGCATCAGCCCGCATCGATAGCATGGGCTCCATGCCCTTCCATGAGAGTGTTGCCGGCCACCTCCGTGCTACCGCGGAGAACGCACCGCAACCGCTGGCAGATGACCTAGAGGCGGCGGCCGCGAAGCTGGACGGCTTTTTTCGGGCCCCCGGGACGCGGAAAGAGGCGGACCGGATTGTCGCGGTCCTCACCCCAGAGGTGTTGACGGCCATCGGTGAGGCCTTCGTGACGATGCGCAGCGACGAGATTGCGCACCCCGAAGAGCACTTCGGAAGCGAGTACGTCACTACCGGCTACGCCTTGGCCGCTCTCATTAATGGCGCGGCTATCCCGGAACTGGCCGCCGCAGCTGACGTGCAGCTCGCCAAGGTGCTAGCACTCATCCCCAGCATGACCCCCCAGCAGGTGGACCAGATCGAGCTTCTCAGCAGCAAGTACCGCAAGGAAGAGGCGGCGGTGGCGCTCCGGGCCGCCGTGAGTGAACGCCTGGCGCGGGAACCCGAGACCCAGGCCGAACAGTGGGACAAGGAACTGGGCCTGGGCATGCCCGCGGGGACCTGGGAAATGTACATTCGTGTGCCCGTCGTGATGGACCAGGGCAGACTCGATGCGGCCATCGTCATCGAGATCGAGAGCTACCCCGGCATGGGGGCGGGCTTTTCCCTCCGCATGGGAGCCGCGAACTACAACGCCCTGGGCGGCGGCATCCAGGTCATCCCACAACTCGGCCTGGCCTTGGGTGAGTACGAGCGCTTCTTCCCGAACTCCCAGCGCTCGCTGAAGGGTTCGGTCAGCCTGGCGGAGGTCATCAACGACATCCCGGGTGTGCTGGCGCAGGTGGAGGCGGCCCACCCAGAGCTCCACTACGACCGTGAAGCAATCGAGTTCACCGGCAGCCCGGGCCGCATCAATACGCCCACCCGCAAGAAGAAAATCATCTCCTGGCTCTCCGGCACGTAGCCCGCTCGGGGCGGGCTGGTGCTGGCGCTGGGGGGTGGAGATGGGCGCACCACTCGGCGCATACTGAAGCGAGGCGGACCCCCCGTCTGCGCTTGTTCGGAGACGACCTTCGGGCCCCCCAACGAAGGACTGCCATGACAGATTCCGTTCGCCCCTGCCCCGCCACCGTCTCCTCGGTTGGCCTGGTCTGGTGTGTGGCGCCCGCTTGGTACCTGCTGTGCGAGGCCATCGCCGCATCGGCCTTTCGCGGGTACAACTACGCGACGTTTTACATCAGCGACCTCGGCGTGCCGAGCTTTGGGGTCTTTGAGGGTCGCGAGCTGGCCTCTCAACTCCCCCAGGTCATGGACGCCGGCTTCATCGGCGCCGGGCTGTTGTTCCTGGTCGGGCTGTCCCGGCTGTTCCCCGTCCTGGAGCCTGGCGCACCCCGGGTGCTCCTGACGGTCTTTGGCGTGTTGCACTCGGTCGGGATCGCGTTGGTTGGACTGGTGCCCGGCTCGCCTGAGAACGCCGCGAACGGGCTCATGACCATCCACCTTCTGGGCGCGTTCGGTGCCATCGTGGGCGGGAACCTCGCTGCGATCGCCTCGGCTTGGGCGTTTCGTGGCACCGCATTGCCTCGATCCGCTCGACGCCTTGGCTTGATCCTGGGCGCCCTCGGCTTTGTCAGCATGGCGCTGTGGCAGTTGCACGTACTGCTGCCGGACGGCGTCTGGGAACGCGGGTCCGTGTACACCTTCATGCTGTGGCAGTTCGTGAGCGGCGTGGCCCTGCTGCGCTCCGCCCGAGCGCTTGACGCCTCTCGGCTCGACTGAGGTGTCCCGCCCCGGCCGGCGTCTCCATCCCTCGCCTCATCCGCTACCCAAGCCACCGTCCGACAGCTAGGCCGTGCGCAGTTCCTGACCCGCGGCCACCGCGGGCTCCGGTTCCGGGGCCGCACCGCGCTTGGACGCCACGGAGACCAGCAACACCACCAGGCCAAGAGCGGAGAGCCCCACACCCACCCAGGCGGCGGAGGCGTAACCCCAGCCAAGGCTGAGGGTGGCCCCGGCGGCCCAGGCCGCCACGGCGTTGCCGATGTTGAACGCGCCGATGTTGAGCGCGGAGGCCAGGGTGGGTGCGGCCGCCGCCTGGTCCAAGACGCGCGCCTGTAGCGGCGGCACGATCAGGAAGCCAAAGCCGCCGATGAGCAGGACGGACACGGCGGCGGCCCAGTACGAGTGCATGGTGAAGGCCAGGGAACCCAGCGCCAGGATGAGACCCAGCAGCCCCGCCACGGCCGTGGCGATCTGGTGACGATCCGCCAGCCTGCCGCCCAGCGAGTTACCCACGACCATGCCGACGCCCAGGAGCGCGAGCATCAGCGTCATGCCGGATTCGGAGACCCCTGCCTCCGCGTGAAGCATGGGAGCCAGGTAGGTGATGGCGGCAAAGACCCCACCAAAGCCCAGCAGCGTCACCAGCATGGCCATGATGACCTGCGGCCTGGCCGCGGAGCGCAGCTCGCCCTTGAAGCTGAATCCGGCCGGGGGCGCCAGCCGCGGGATCAGCACCCACAACGCGCCTGCGGCCAGCAGTCCGAGCGCCACCATGACCGCGAACGTGGCCTGCCATCCGGCCACCGCCCCAATCCAGGCGCCCGCGGGCACTCCCACCAGGTTCGCCAACGTGAGCCCGGTGAACATCATGGCGATGGCCCCCGAACGCTGGGCCGGGCCCACGAGTTGCGCGGCCACGATGGCGCCAATCCCAAAGAACGCCCCGTGCGTGAAGGACGCCAAGACCCGGCCGCCCAGCAGGAACCCGAAGGAGGGGGCCAGGGCCGTCACCAGATTTCCCACCGCGTACAAGACCATGAGCCCGGCCAGCATGGTGCGCCGATTCAGGCGGGAGCCCACCACCGTCATGATGGGCACGCCCACCAGAACGCCCAGCGCGTACACGCTCACCACCCAGCCCGCGGCCGGAATGCTCACCGAGAAGTGCTCCGCGATCTGGGGCAGCAAGCCGATCGGCACAAACTCCGTCATGCCGATACCAAAGGCGCCAAGGGCTAGCGCCAGGAGGGAGTACCGAGGGGAGTTAGTTGCAGACGCGGGTTGATTGCTCATGCATTTAAAGTAGTTGCAGACGCGGACTATTGCAAGCGCTACACTCAAGACATGCCATCCCGCGGCATCAGCACCTCAGGAGTTCACGTGAGCACGCAGCAGGACACGAAGCGAGAGCACCCCACCGGCACCGCAACAAGTGCCGCAAGAGACACCGCCAACGGCCCGGTGGATTACGTCGTGAACGGACACACCCCCCTGGCTCAGCGCTGGTGCGCCCTGGCCACGCTCCACGACCGCATCGACGCCAGCCTGGACCGCGCACTGCAAGAGGGGCACGGCCTCAGCACGCGCGAGTTTTCCCTCCTGGAGGTGCTGGGTCGCCAGCACAGCGGCGAGGGCGGACACCTACAGATGAAGGAGGTGGCGCATGCGGTGGCCCTGAGCCAGAGCGCCACCACCCGCCTGGTCAGCCGCATGGAGGAGCGCGGGCTGCTCTCGCGCTACATCTGCGCCACGGACAGGCGCGGCATCTACACGGACGTCTCCCCAGAGGGCACCCAGCTGCTCAACGAGGCGCGCCCCACCAATGAGCGCGCGCTGCATCAGGCCTTTGACGCGCTGGAACTGGACCCGGAGCTGGCCCCCTTGGTTGCCGTCCTACGCACGGACCACTAGGGCTGCACGCGCGCGCCGGTCACGTCCCAGACGTGGTGCTCAATGTCGTGGTCCATGTACTGCCACAGCGTCAGGACACTAAACGGGGCGCCGTCGGTCCGGTGGCCCCGCCTCTCCAGCTGTTCCGGCACCAGGGAACGCAACACGGAGTCGGTCTGGCGGGCCGCCAGCTCGACGTCGGCGGCGAGCGCCCGCGGATCGGTCGCCCAGTCCCGGCGCACCACATTGGCCAGGTCGCCATCCCAATTGTTGAACTCCGGATCATGCCGGGACACCATGGCCTCCAGCCGGTAACCCAGCAGCCGAATCATGTCCCTGGCGTGCACTCCATACTCCAGCGGGGACCACACCGTGGGCTTGGGACGCGTGGCAGCACCAGGCGCCGTCACAATCCCCGGCCACGCCGCCGCGGCGGCGCTCCACGCGGCACGCAACGACTCGACGTCGGGCCATTGCCTCCACCCGCACTCCGGGCACCCCTCGCGCATCACGAAGGTCCAGTCTCTGGTCTCGCCTGGCACCGGCGTGGGTTCGTGTTCCATGAACGCACCTTACGGCGGCGCGTGCGTGATGTCTGCTGCGACCCGGCACCAGGGAGTCGGCCTGATCCGCCATACTGTGCTCAGCACTTACCCAAGACCTGCGCCAGCCGCAGCCCGTCAAGGAGCGCCATGCCCCAGCCGCACCAGGCAGACAGCCACGACCTCATCCGCGTCATCGGCGCGCGTGAGAACAATCTGAAGGACGTCTCGGTGGAGCTGCCCAAGCGCCGCCTGACCGTGTTCACCGGGGTCTCCGGCTCCGGCAAGTCCTCGCTGGTCTTTGACACCATCGCGGCCGAATCCCAGCGCATGATCAACGAGACCTACCCGGCGTTTGTGCAGGGATTCATGGCCAACAACGCCCGCCCGGACGTGGATGTGCTGGAGGGGCTCACCACGGCGATCATTGTGGATCAGGAGCGTATGGGCGCCAATGTTCGCTCCACGGTGGGCACCGCCACGGACGTGAACGCCATGCTGCGCATCGTCTTCTCCCGCCTGGCCCAGCCCCAGATCGGCGGCCCGCAGGCGTACTCCTTTAACGTGGCCTCCATCTCCGGTGCGGGCGCCGTGACCATCAACAAGGGTGGGCAGGAGAGCAAGGAGCGGCGCAGCTTCAACATCCTGGGCGGCCAGTGCCCGCGTTGTGAGGGCATGGGCACCATCAACGACATTGACCTGTCCCAACTCTTTGACGAGAACAAGTCACTGAACCAGGGCGCGCTGACCATTCCCGGCTACACCCCGGATGGGTGGGGAGTGAAGATCTTTACCGGGTCTGGGTTCATGGACCCGGACAAGGCCATCAAGGACTTCACGGAGAAGGAGCGCCACGCGTTCCTCTACAAGGAGCCTGTCAAGGTCAAGGTGGGCGACATCAACATGACCTATGAGGGCCTGGTGCCGCGCATCCAGAAGTCCATGCTGGCCAAGGATCGCGAGTCCATGCAGCCGCACATCCGCGCCTTTGTTGACCGCGCCGTGGCCTTCACGCAGTGCCCGGAGTGCCATGGGACGCGCCTGGCAGAGACGGCCCGGACCTCACTGATCAAGGGCGCCTCCATCGCGGACGTGTGTTCGTGGCAGATTTCTGACGTGGCCGAGTGGGTCACGGACCTGAAGGAGCCGGGCATGGGCCCGCTCCTGGATGCCCTGCGGGACACCCTCAGCTCCTTTGTGGACATTGGTCTTGGCTACCTCTCCCTTGACCGCCCGGCCGGCACGCTCTCCGGCGGCGAGGCCCAGCGCACCAAGATGATTCGCCACCTGGGATCCGCGCTGACGGACGTGACGTACGTCTTTGACGAGCCCACGGTTGGCCTGCATCCCCATGACATCCAGCGCATGAACCAGCTGCTGTTGCAGCTGCGGGACAAGGGCAACACGGTCCTGGTGGTGGAGCACAAGCCAGAGACCATTGCGATCGCAGACCACGTGGTGGACCTGGGCCCGGCCGCGGGCTCCGGCGGTGGCCAGATCGTTTTTGAGGGAACGCTGGATCAGCTGCGCAAGGCGGACACGTTGACCGGCCGCCACCTGAGCTATCGCGCGGAGTTGAAGCAGAGCACCCGCGAGCCTCAGGGCGCGCTCTCCATCAGGGGCGCGCAGCGCCACAATCTGCAAGACGTCTCCGTGGACATCCCGCTGGGCGTGCTCACCGTCCTGACCGGCGTGGCCGGCTCCGGCAAGAGCTCGCTGTTGGATTCGCTGCCCCGCGATGCGGAGGTGGTGGTGGTTGACCAGTCCCCCATCAAGGGCTCGCGCCGCTCCAACCCTGGCACCTACACGGGGCTGCTTGAGCCCATCCGCAAGGCCTTCGCCAAGGCCAACGGGGTCAAGCCGGCACTCTTCTCCAGCAACTCGGAGGGCGCATGCCCCCATTGCAAGGGAGCCGGCGTGATTTACACGGATCTGGGCGTCATGGCCTCCGTGTCCACGCTGTGTGAGGTGTGCGAGGGCAAGCGCTTCTCCGCGGAGGTGCTGGATTACCACTGGGGCGGCAAGGACATTTCCCAGGTGCTCCAGATGCCCATTGCGGAGGCTTTGGAGTTCTTCTCTGCGGGTGAGGGAAAGATCCCCGCCGCCGCCAAGATCCTGCAGCGCCTCTTCGATGTTGGCCTGGGGTACGTCTCCGTGGGGCAGCAGCTGACCACCCTCTCCGGCGGGGAGCGCCAGCGGCTCAAGCTGGCCGCCCAGATGGCAGAGAAGAGCGAGATTTACCTGCTGGATGAGCCCACCACTGGCCTGCACCTGGCGGACGTTGCTGCGCTGCTTGGCCTGCTGGATCACCTGGTGGAGTCCGGCAAGTCAGTGATCGTGGTGGAGCACCACCAGGCGGTCATGGCGCACGCCGACTGGATCATCGACGTGGGCCCGGGCGCCGGTCGGGACGGCGGCCGGGTGGTCTTTGAGGGCACCCCGGCGCAGCTGGTGGCTGCCAAGGAGACGCTCACCGCGCAGCACCTGGCCCAGTACGTGGGCGCCTGATGGAAGGTGCGCTTCCGGAGGCCCCGCTGACCGTGGCGGACGCCGCGGCCTGGCGTGCGTGGCTGGATCACCACGAACACACGCACGACGGCGTGTGGTTGCGTCTGGCGAAGAAGGGCGTCACCGAGCCCACCTCGCTTGGCTACCAGGAGGCCCTCCTGGAGGCGCTGTGTTCCGGGTGGGTGGATGGGCAGCGCAAGTCCCTTGATGCCACGAGCTTTGCGCAGCGCTTCACGCCGCGCCGAGCCCGTTCGCTCTGGTCCCTGCGCAATATTGGGCTGGTCACCGAACTGATCCAGGCCCAGCGCATGCGCGAACGCGGGCATGCGGAGATTGCCCGCGCCAAGGAGGACGGCCGGTGGGACAGGGCTTACGCCGGGCCCGCCTCCATCCAGGTCCCGCCGGAACTGGAGGCCGCGCTGGGGGCCAACCCCGCGGCGTCGCGCACTTTTGACGCCATGAACCGGACCCAGCGCTACTCGGTGATGCACACCCTCGTGACCGCACCCAACCCCGCGGTACTCGCCGCCCGCGTGGAGCGCGCGGTGCAGCGGCTCATGCAAGACTGAATCTCCCTGCCGCGCCCCTCAGAGTCCATCACTCCTCTCGAAAGCGAAACCCGCCCATGATGCCCTACCCCGGCTCTGAGCCCGAGCAAGCCCCGCAGCGCCCCGGACGCGCCAAGCTCCCCGCCAAGGGCACCGTCGTGGCCTGCATCCTGGGGCTCCTGTTCGCCCTCGCGGCCTGGGGTATGGGTGGTGCATTCATCTCTGGCGAGAGCGGTAACCGCGACCTGGCCAGTGAGCTGCGAAGCAGCGGGAAGAGCGCCATGGTGGAGGACGCGCGGATTCGAGGCACCAAGAACTCAACGAACACTAACGCGGCCCCGCAGCTGGAGCTCACCTTCACGGACGCCCAGGGCAAGGTCCAGAAGGGCACCACGTACTTCTTTCCGGACACGGTGGGCGGCGCACCGATGAGGACGGCCTGGGTGGATCAGTTCTCCGGCAAGGAGACCATCGTCGGTGCCGAGGTGCGTTACCAGGCCGCTGACCCGTCCCGGGTCATGCTGGCGAGCGAGATCCCACCTATGGCCAGCTCCCCCATCAACGTGATCTCCTACTTTGGGTGGGTGTTTCGGGGCCTGAGCCTGGTCATCGCGCTGGTCTGCGTCATCACGCTGATCCGGGTCATCAGGTCGCGAAGTGGCGGAGGCAAGCAGGCCTGAACGCGGACATGAAGCGGGGCCCCGGCTGATCAGCCGAGGCCCCGCTTCGCGTCATCACTCGCACCCTTGGAGGTAGTTATGACTCTAAGGAGTCATCTTGTGCCAGCCCTGTGCGCCAGCCGCCAGTGCGGTGAAATCGGCGCGGTGAAACGTGCCGAACTCAACCCAACTCGGCGTCCGAGCGCAGCACGCAGAACTCGTTGCCCTCCGGATCCTGCATGGTGACCCAGCCCGTGCCGTCGGGCTTGCGCAGATCGGCGTAGACGCTCGCGCCCCTCTCCAGGAGCGCGTCCACCTCCTGATCGCGGGAGCGGTCGGTGGGCCTCAGGTCAAAATGGATCCGGTTCTTGCCACCCTTGCCCTCCGGCACCTCAATGAAGAGCAGCTGGTGCCCGTCCACCGGCGAATGGATCAGGCACTCCTCGTGCCCCGGCAGATTGGGATCCGCCGGGTCCATCTCGTAGTCAAGGCTCTGCCGCCACCATTCGGACAGCGCAAACGCGTCGGTGCAATCAATGCTGGTGTGGGAAACTCGGCTGCTCATGCCTCGAAGCTACTCCCCAGCCGGGGCTGGCAACAGTGCCCGACGCCGCTGGGCCGGCTCCCAGAGCCGCCCACAACGAGAGCGGGGCCCCGGCTTGTTAGCCGGAGCCCCGCTCCTTGTCATCACTCGCACCCTTCGAGGTAGTCACGACTGTAGGCCCCCAGTTTGTGGGCCGCCTGTGCCCCACCATCCAGGCCGGTGTGTGCCCCGTGGGGCCGTCATTCCCAACTGGTCAGCGGGCCCACACGCTCGTAGTGTCAGTGGTGGCTGCTTCCGCGGCCTCACCGCTTGACCCAGCCGCCCCACCCGGGTGGCACTGCAGAAAGGTGTTTCCATGAAGCCGATTTACACCACCGAAGCCCTCGCTACCGGAGGCGGCCGCGACGGCCACGTCTCCGTCTCCGAGTCGCCGTTGGAATTCGAGATGCGGGTCCCCCAGGCCATGGGCGGCGCCGGCGATGGCGCCAACCCCGAGCAGCTCTTTGCCGCCGGCTACGCCGCGTGCTTCAACTCCGCCCTGCAGGCCGTGGCCCGCGCGCAGAAGGTCGCCATCCATGGCTCCAGCGTGGGCGCGCGCGTCAGCATTGGGGACAACGGCCAGGGCGGCTTCCAGCTCGCCGTTCACCTGGAGGTGGTGCTCCCCGAGCTGGAGCATGACGCCGCTCAGGCCCTGGCGGACGCCGCCCATCAGGTCTGCCCGTACTCCAACGCCACGCGCGGCAACATTGAGGTGACGGTCTCCGTCAGCGACGACTAAACAGCGCCGCTGACCCCGGTCAGCTGAGGTCCGCCTCCACGGCTCGGGCCGCGGTTGCCAAGAGCGCCGCGGCCTGCCCCGGGTCCTCGCTTGGACCCACGCGCACCACGGCGAGCGCGGCGGGCGGGTGATCCGGGAGCACCAGTGGCACCGCCACCGAGGACACCCCTGGGATCACCTCTGCGTTGCTGACGGCGTAGAGGATCCCGGCGTCGGTGGAGCGCAGCTGCGGGCGCTCCAACCCGCGGCTGCGCAGCTCCTCCGACGCCAGCAGCCAACGGATCGCCGCCCCCGGCCCGCCAACATTCAAGGAATGCCGCGTGCCCGGGCGCTGCGCCACGGATGCCTTCCCGTGCCGAGGTTCCACGGAGACCAAGGTGACCACAGCGTCGTCGTCCAGGACGGCGAGGAACGCCGTGAACCCCAGCTGATTCGCCAGGGCAGTCAGCTCCGGGAGGACCGAGGCCTGCAAGTCCCGCTCCACCGTGCGGGCCAGCGCCGCCAGGCCCGGCCCAAGGCGGACGGAGCCGCCCTTGTCCCGCACCACCAGGCCGTGCTCCTCCAGCGTGCGCAGCAGACGGTAGACGATGGAGCGGTGCAGCCCCAGCCGATCGCACAGCTCGGGAATGCCCAGCGCAGACTCCGCCTCAGCCAAGACCTCCATGACCCGCAGGCCCCGGGACAGGGTCTGCGAGCCGGCGGAGGGTGCGGCGTCTGGCATGGATCAGGCCTGAGTAGATGTGGCGGTGGCGGCCGTTCCGGTGGCGGCCAAGACGCCCGCGCCGGTGTGCGGCATCACGACCTCAAAGAAGGCAGCCAGCTCGGAGTGCGCGTCCAGCGGCAGCACCTGGGCCACGTACTGATCCGGGCGGACCACCACCACTGCGCCGTCGCGGGAGATTCCGCGCTCCGCGTAGATGTCCGTTTCGGGGTCGGCAGAGAACACGTTCTCGTACTGCATCAGGTCAAACGCACCGTAGACGGGGCGGAAGGCGGCGGGCGCGTCCAGCAGCTCAAAGTCCAGGTGGTTCTGCTGGTAGATCACCTTGGCGTCAAACCACTCGCGGCGACGCCGGCCGCCCAGGTCGGCACCCACCAACGGCGAGGCCGGATCATTCGCGAGCCACTCCCCCAGATCGGTGGTCTTGGAGGGCTGGCCGGCGGCGGGGGCGTCCGCGAAAACGTAGATGCGCCAGCGGCCATCGGCTTGGGCCAGGTGGCCCAGCTGCACCGGGTTGCCCTCGGCGCGGCGCACCACCTGGGCGGAGCGGAAGCGCTTGCCCACGGTGTAACCGGTGGCCAGGTCCTGGTGGTCCTGGGTGCCGCACACCAGCGAGGTCTTGTACTCGGTCATGAACCCGGCCGGGAACTCGGCGGTGCGAACGTAGAAGTCCTCTAGCTCCGTGGGCGAGTCAAAGTCCTCCGGCTTGGCGGCCATCATCGAGGACCACGTCTTGTCAAAGTCAATGAGATTCTGCGCAATCTCCTGACGCTCATCCGTGTAGGTGCGCAGCAGCTCGGTGGGGGCCACGCCCAGCAGCACGTGGGCCAGCTTCCAGCCCAGGTTGAACCCGTCCTGCATGGAGACGTTCATGCCCTGCCCAGCCTTGGCGGAGTGCGTGTGGCAGGCATCGCCCAGGATGAAGGCGCGGGGCTGGCGCACCGCGCGCTCCTGCGCCGGCACGTCGTCGAAGCGATCGGTGACGCGGTGGCCCACCTCGTACACGGAGGACCAGGCGATGTGCTTCACGTCCACCGTGTAGGGGTGCAAAATCTGGTTGGCCCGGGCAATGATCTGGCTCATCGGGGTCTCGCGCACGGCGTGGTTGTCATCCTCCGCCACCTCGCCCAGGTCCACGTACATGCGCGTGAGCTGCCCGCCCTCGCGGGGGATGTGCAAGATGGATCCGCCGTCATTGGACTGAATGGCGCACTTCACGCGCCAATCCGGGAAGTCGGTGACGGCCAAGGAATCCACCACGCCCCATGCGTGGGCGGCCTGCTTGCCCTGACGGGTGGCGCCGATGTCGCGGCGAATCTGGGACCGGGCGCCGTCCGCACCCACCAGGTACTTGGTGCGGACCACCAACTCCTCGCCGGACTGGGGGCCGGCCACGCGGCGCAGCGTGACGGCGACCGGGTATTCCTCTGACTCGTCGATCTGATGCGAGAGGTACTCGATCCCGTAGTCCGGCACCATGCGCGTGGGCGACTGGCGCATGACCTCGCCGAAGTACTGCATGATGCGGGCCTGGTTCACGATCAGGTGCGGAAACTCGGAGACGTTGAGCTCGTCATCCTTGGCCACGGCCGCGCGCACAATCTCGCTTGGATTGGTGGTCCCTGGCTTCCAGAAGGACATCTCGGTGATGTGATAGCCCTCGTCAATCACCCGGTTGGCGAAGCCGAACGCCTGGAAGGTCTCCACGGAGCGGGCCTGAATGCCGTCCGCCTGACCCACCAGCAGCTCCTCCGGGCGGCGCTCCACCAGGCGGGCGTTGATGCCGGGGAACTGGGAGAGCTGCGCGGCGGTGATCATCCCGGCCGGGCCCTCACCCACAATCAGCACGTCCAGCTCGACGGGCAGCTCCGCGGTGCGGTTCAGGCCAATTCCGGCCGGGCGCTTGATGATCGGGTCTCCGGTGACATACCCGTCTTCGTGGAACTGCATGCTGGCCTCGCTTTGCCTCTGGTTGCCCTGCTCGTCATTGAGTGTTCGTTTATAGAACGCGGCGTTCCCATATCGAATATCTTCCCATCACTGTAGACCCAGATCACACCCCCGCGCCAGGTGCGTCACACTTTTGGGACGTCCCCACAAGGCAAAGGTGCCCGACGCCGCTGACTCACGTCAGCGGCGTCGGGCACCTGGCTCTGTGGCACAGTGGCGCTGCCGGCCCTTGGCGCGGGCTTTGCGCCTCAATGTGTGCGGATGCAGGCCCGCTTTGGGCTGCATCCGCACAGATCGGAGCGCAAACCTCCGCCGCGGGCCCGGCTACGCCCCCGCGACCTTGGCCATCTCGTCAAAGAAGTGGTTCCACCCGCCCACCAGCGAGTCCTGCTGCTCGGGCGTGAAGCCCGGGGTGTCCTGGGCAAAGTACATCGCGGTGCCCTCGCCCTCGGGACTCAGGTCAACGGTGATCTTGGCGCGCGTGGGCTCATCCGGGCGATCGGTGATGGTCAGGACCAGCGAGGCATCCGGCTCCACCGTCTCGAAGTTGCCCGCCCAGTTCATGGTGTTCCCGTCCGGAAGCACCATGACGGCCCGCCACTCGCGGCCCGGCTGCGCCACGTAGTCCAGGCGATCCATCGGCACCTCGATGTCGGGGCCCCCAAACCAGCGCGAGAAGGACTCCGCCTGGGTCCAGGCGGCAAACACCGCGGCCGGCGGCGCATCAAAGACGCGGTCGATGGTGATGCCCTCCACCAAGGCCTCCTCGCCAAACTCCGCACCGGACTGGTCCACGTTCTCTTCGGTCATGCTTGCTCCCCCGTACTCATTGGCTACTCTGTGGCCGCGAGCGGCAGGCTTGAGCTGGCCCGCCCGCGGGTGGTCCGCCACGCGCTCGGCCTACGCCGGACGCGCGGCGCCACGGGGACCAGTCTTGCGCGCCAAGCGCCCCGCGCCCAGCCCCTGACTCGAGGTTTGCGCCTCAATGTGTGCGGATGCAGCCCCGCTTTGGCCTGCATCCGCACACATCGGAGCGCAAACCTTCGCCGAGGGCCTGGCTACGCCCCGACTGCCGCACCCACACCGGCGCCCTCACCAACGCGCGCAAGCCTGGCCTGCGCGTCCGCCATCACCAGTTCCGCGTTGATCTGCGCACCGGCCATGGCCCCACCTGCCGCGGAGGCGCCCACCTGCGCCATCGGCTCCGTCACGTTGCCGGCCAGCCACACGCCGGGCACGGAGCTGGATCCGCCCATTCCGGAGGGCACCAGCGTGGCCATGCCGCCGCCCATGTCCTCCGTGAGTAGCCCCAGCTCGGCCAGGAAACCGGCCTGTGCCTCCGGATGCGATGCCGCCACGACCGCCTGGGCGGGGAGCACCTCACCGCCGGCCAGGCGCACACCGGTCAATGCGTCGTCGAGCACTACCAGCTCCTCCGCCTGCCCCGTCACGATCCGCACCCCGGCCGCGCGCAGCAGCGCCTGCTGCTGCGCATCCGGCTCGGCCGAGTGCAGCAGCAGCGTCACGTCGCGGCTCAGCTGGCTGAACAGCAGCGACTGGTGCGTGGCCGCGGGGCCGGTGCCCAGCACCACGATGGTCTGGTCCCGCACCTCCCAGCCGTGGCAATACGGGCAGTGCACCACGTCGCGCCCCCACCGCTGCGCCAGCCCGGGCACCTGCGGCAAAGCGTCGACGACGCCGGTGGTCACCAGGAGCCTGCGCGCCCGGACGCGCGCCCCGGACTCGATGGTCACCTCAAATCCCACGCCGTCCGGAGCGGCGGACTCGTCCTGCGTTAGGGCTCGGGCCCCGGTGACGACCGCGCGACGGATCTTGCCTCCGTACCCGGCCACCTCTGCCCGGCCACGGGCCAGCAGTTCGGCGGGGTTGAGGCCGTCCAGGCCCAGGTACCCGTGCATCTCGTGGGCCGGGGCATTGCGCGGCTGACCGGCGTCGAGCACCAAGACGCTGCGGCGCTGGCGCACCAGCTGCAGGGCGCCGTTGAGTCCGGCCGCACCGCCGCCGATCACGAGGACGTCCACCTCGGTGGGATCTACGGAGGGGTCGAAGTCGGTGAGGTCAAGGTGCTTGGGGGCAACGTCGCTGTGGTTCATGAGCGCTCCTGTGATGTGGCAAGAAGGTGCTGGATGCGTGGCTCGTAGCGCGTGGTCGCGGGCCGAGGCCGATGATCCAGCTGGTCTGCGTCCAGCTTGACCTCGGCGGGAGAGAACGGCAACTATGCTTGCCGTTATGGCAAACCCTTCTGCGCAATCTTCTTCGCCCCCCGCCCCTTCCTTGGGGGCGGTACTGGACGGCCTAGGGGTACGTCTGCGCACCCTGCGCGAGCGCTCCGGCGCCACTCTTGCCCAGCTTTCCGCGACCACCGGCATCTCCGTGAGCACCCTGTCCCGCCTCGAGTCGGGGCAGCGACGGGCCACCTTGGAGTTGCTCCTTCCGCTGTCTCGGGAATACGGCGTCTCCCTGGATGAGCTGGTCACGCTCCCCACTGTGGTGGATCCACGCATCACCCCGCAGGCACACCGGGACGGGGATCGCGTGGTGCAAACGCTGACCCGCCGCAACTCCGCCGTCCGGGTGTTTCGCACGCGCATCGAGGCGGGCTCGGCGACGGGTGCCGGCGCCAGCGCCAGCGCCAGCGCCAGCGGGCAACAACTGATGTCCCACCCGGGGTTCGACTGGGTCTACGTCCTGGCCGGGCGCCTGCGCCTGGTGCTCGGCGAGCGCGAGTTTGTGCTGGAGCGCGGGCAGGCCGCGGAGTTCGATACAACGACTCCGCACTGGTTTGGCGCCGCCGATCACCGCCCCGTGGACTACCTGAGCCTGTTCACCCAGGAGGGCGAGAAGGCGCACAAGCACCCGCACTGATCCGCGGCCGGCCCCTCCCCAGAACGCACAAGGTTTGCGCCCGGGGGTCTTACTTGGACTGAGCGCCGTCTCGGGACTTGATCCAGTACTTGTTGGTTTGCTCCCAGCCACCCTTGCCATCTGGCTTGAAACCGTAGGCCCTGTCCATTTCGGCCGTCACATCGCCATCTTTTGAGACGCCAAGTATGAGGGAGGCGCCGGGCACGTACGTCTTCTGCTCTGCATCCGCCGTCTCCGACGAGGCCCGAAGAATCGGGATGTCCACCTCCGCGTACTTACGGGCCCGCATGTAGGAAGGGTCATTGGGATCAGGCTTGGGCGCCTCGGAGCAGCTCACGACGGCGACCACGTTCTTGAAGTCCGCATCGGCGTAGTTGACATCCTCACGCGGGTCCCCGGTCCACTCTTCGAGGGGATACACCCCCGTGAGCGGCCTCATGAGCGACGAGGCGAGGAAATCGAACTCCTTGCGGGGCTCTTGCGTGGTCCCCGCAATCAGGGGCGGCTCCTCCGGCGTCTCACTGATTCGCGCCTGCGCCCCCTCTGCCCACTCCACCTCCATCCGCACGGCGCACAGCGTGGCGCCTTCCTTCACCTTCTCGGCGGTGACCTTGATGGATCGCACAGCCAGGCTCCGCCCGCCGCCTTCGATGGACTTCACCAGCGCGTCCGGGTAGCGCAGGGTGATCTCTTTGGCAGGGGCGGACTTCCCCTCGAAGGTGTAGACGTTGCCGGAGCCGGCCTCGGCGTTGGATGCTGCTGCGGAACCCTGAACGGAGGACGAGCCCTGCGTCGCTGGCGAGGACCCCGCGCACGCGGTGAGCCCCAGCGCCACCACAAACGCGGCCCCCAGAGTCGCAGCACTCCGCCCGCGCTTCACCTTTTCTGTGCCACCCATAGCAATTCCCCCAGTTGATGGTTCTATATTCACCGCTCAGCCTACGAAGATTCCTTCGCAACCCGGCCCCACCACGCCTATGCGGGCACCACAAACTCCGCCAGCTCTGCCCCGGGCGCGGTCAGCCTGGCAGACACCTGAAACACCAGGGCCCGCATGGCGCGGGTGGCGGCGTCCGGGGTGGCCCCGGCCCGCAGCGACAGGGCGGCGGTACGCGTCAGTGCGGGCCGGACCAGCCGCGCGGCCTGCAGGCCGGGCCGGTCTAGCAGGATGGTCGCCGGGACCACGGCCACCCCAAGGCCACGCTCCACAAAGCGCAGCACGGCGTCCATTTCCGCCCCCTCCACGGCCACGGTGGGGCGCAGCCCGGCGGCCTCGAATGCGGCGTCCGTGGCTTGGCGCAGATCGTAGGAGCGGTTGAAGGCCACCTGCGGCAGTCGCGCCAACTGGGCCAGGGTGATGCGCCCGGAGACCGCCGCGCGCGACGCCCCGGCCCGTACCGCAACGGCCCGCGCTTGCGGCGGGTCAAAGTCGGAGCCCATCAGCAGCGCGGCCCGGCCACGCCCCGGACGCGGCCCGTTCTGCACTACCGCCGACGAAACGGCCGGCGCCCCGGCACCAGCGTTGCCCGACGCCGCCCGCTCACCCGAGCGCGCGGCGTCGGGCGCTGCGCGGTGCTGGGACCCCGGACCGCCCTCCGACCGGGCGGACGCAACCACCAGCTCCTCGGTGAAGAGCTGCACCGACTCCACGGAGGGGTCCAGGATGCCGCGCTCGATGGTCAGCGCCAGGTCAAGCTGACCCTGCGCCAACGCCTGCGCCAGCGCGTGGGAGCCGGCCTCCATGACCTCGAGGGCCACGCCGGGGTGGGCCTCGCGGAACTCCGCCAGCACCTCTGCCACCACGGAGACGCACAGGGTGGGCGGCGCCCCCAGACGCACGCGCCCGCGCTCCAGGCCGGAGAGGGCCTGCATCTCGCGGCGGGCCGCCTCGGCGTCCGCCAGCATGCGCCGCGCGATGGGCAGCAGCGCCTCTCCGGCCTGTGTCAGCCGCACCCCGCTGGTCGCGCGCTCAAAGAGCCCCTGCCCCAGATCCGACTCCAGTGTGGAGATTTGCCGGCTGAGCGAGGGTTGTGCCAGGAACTGCTCCTCCGCGGCTCTGGTGAAGTTCCCCAGCCGCGTCACTGCCTCAAAGGAGGCCAATTGCTCAAGCTTCATGCCCATAGCGTATCGCTATGAGAGCCAGGCAAACTATACATTGGACGCATTGACAGCACGCTTCCTACAGTGAAGTCATGACCACTCAGCATGCCCCGGAAAAGCTTCTCACCACCTCCGTCCTCGTCATCGGTACGGGCGGCGCAGGCCTCCGCGCCTCCATCGAATTGGCCGAGCGCGGCGTGCAGGTCCTCGCGGTGGGCAAGCGCCGCAAGCACGACGCACACACCACCCTGGCCGCCGGCGGCATCAACGCCGCCCTCTCCACCATGGATCCCGAGGATTCCTGGCAGCAGCACGCCGCGGACACCCTGCGCGAGTCCTACTTCCTCGCGGACCCGGAGATCGTGGAGACAGTCACCAAGAACGCCGCCCGCGGCATCGAGGACCTGGACCGCTGGGGCATGCCCTTCGCCCGTGAAGAGGACGGGCGCATCTCACAGCGCTTCTTCGGCGCACACAAGTACCGCCGCACCGCCTACGCCGGGGACTACACGGGCCTGGAAATCCAGCGCACCCTGATGCGCCGGGCCGCGGAGCTCAACGTCCCCATCATCGACACGGTCTACATCACGCGGCTCCTGGTCGCGGACGGCACCATCTTTGGCGCCTACGGCTTTGACGTGGTCACCGGCCAGCCGGTGCAAATCCACGCGGACGCCGTCATCCTCGCGGCCGGCGGCCACACGCGCATCTGGCGTTACACCAGCTCACGACGCGACGAGAATACGGGAGATTCCTTCCGCCTGGCCGCCTTGGCTGGCGGCAAGATTCGCGACGCGGAGTTGGTCCAGTTCCACCCCTCGGGACTCATGGAGCCCGACGACGTCGCGGGCACCTTGGTCTCGGAGGCGGCGCGTGGCGAGGGCGGCGTGTTGCGCAACGCTCTGGGCGAGCGCTTCATGGAGAAGTACGACCCGGAGCGCATGGAGCTCTCCACGCGAGACCGCGTGGCGCTGGCCAGCTACACGGAGATTGCCGAGGGGCGCGGCACGGCCAAGGGCGGCGTGTACCTGGACGTGTCCCACCTGCCCCGCGAGACCATCCTGGCCAAGCTGCCCCGCGTCTACCGCAATCTCATTGACCTGCAGATGGTGGACATCACGGAGCAGCCCATCGAGATTGCCCCCACGGCCCACTACTCCATGGGTGGCGTGTGGGTGCGCCCGGAGGATCACGGCACCGGCGTGGAGGGCCTGTACGCCATCGGCGAGGCATCCTCCGGCCTGCATGGTGCCAACCGCCTGGGCGGAAACTCGCTCATCGAACTCATGGTGTACGGGCGCATCACGGGTGAGGTCGCGGCGGAGTACGCCCAGACCCGCACCGAGGTGCATCGCGATCCCGCCGCGGTCCAGGCCGCCCGGGATGAGATGCAGTCCTTCCTCAGCAATGACGGGCGCGAGGTGCCCCGCCGCCTGCAGCGCGAGATCCGGGACATCATGACGGAGCACGCCAATGTGGTGCGCACCGAGGAGGGCCTCCGCGCCGGCCTCGCCAAGATCGCCGCCATTGAGGAGCGCACGGCCAACGTCACGGCGCACCCGGACATCGCCGGCTTTGACGACCTGGCCCACGCCTACGACCTGATGGGTTCGTTGCTCGCGGCCCGCGCCACGCTGGAGTGCGCCATCGAGCGCCGCGAGACCCGCGGTTGCCACAACCGCGCTGACTTCCCGCAGCAGGATCCGGCGCTGCGGGGCAACTTCCTGTGGACCCCCGCGGACGGCGTGAGCTTCGAGCCGCTGCCGGACGCCCCGGAGTCCTTCCGCGCGCTGGCCCAGGAGGGCATGGATGACTCGGTGGACGGCAAGCTCGTGGAGTAGCCGGGGGCGCGGCCCGTCAGCGCATCACACCGTGAAGATCAGCGACACGTTCTGTCCGCCAAAGCCAAAGGAGTTGGAGAGGACCGCGCCGGGACCCACATCGCGCGGCTGGCCGCGCACCACGTCCAGTCCGCATGCCGGATCCGAGTCACTCAGGTGGGCAGTCGGCGGGACCAGGCCGGTTTGGGCCTGACGGATGGAGACGATGGCCTCCACGGCGCCGGCCGCTCCGACCAGGTGCCCGGTGGCACCCTTGATCGCCGTGACGGCCGCGCCGCCGTCCACGCCGGCCACTCCGGTGGAGCTCAGCGCCAGGGCCTCTGAGGCATCTCCCACGGAGGTGCCTGTGGCGTGGGCGTTGACCTGCTTGATCCCGGCCGGGGAGAGCCCGGACTGGCGCAGGGCCTTCTCAATGGCCAAGCGCTGCCCGCGGGCTGCTGGGTCTGAGGAGGTGATGTGGAAGGCATCTGAGGTGATGCCCCAGCCGGCCAGGTGCGCATGGATGCGCGCGCCGCGGGCCACGGCGTGCGCCGCGCTCTCCAAGATAACCACCCCCGCGCCCTCCCCGAGTACAAAGCCCTTGCGGTCCTCGGCAAAGGGGCGGGAGAACTGGGACAGGTCCTCGTCCGCGGCGGGGGCGGCCAGCGCCTGCGTCTGGGCAAAGGCGGCCACGGTGAGCTGCGCTATGGCGGCCTCGGTGCCGCCGGCGATCACCACATCCGCCTCGCCGGACTCGATCAGCCGGGCGCCGTGGGCAATGGCCTCCGCGCCAGCGGCACAGGCGGAGACCGGCGTGTAGACGCCCGCGCGGGCGCCGTAGGCCATGCTGATCTGGGCCGAGGCCGCGTTGGCCATGAGCTGTGGGACCGTGCGCGGGGAGACGCGGCGGGCGCCCTTCTCGTTGAGCACGGCCTCCTGAGAGAGCGTGGTCAACAGCCCGCCCACACCGGTGCCGATGCTCGTGGCCATGCGGTCGCCATCCACCTCGGGGCTGCCCGCGTCCGCCCAGGCCTCCAGGGCGGCGACGAGGGCCAACTGCTGCTGGCGGTCAAGGCGCTTGGCGGCGGCGCGTCCCAGAATTTCGCTGAGATCGGTGCTCACCTGCCCCACACCCTGGCGCGGCTGCTCAAAGAGTGCTGGGTCCAGCTTGAGCTCCGTGATGCCGGACCTGCCCTGGAGCAGCCCCTCCCACAGTTCCTCCACGTTGGCGCCCAGTGGGGATACGGCCCCAAGACCGGTTACGACGACCGCCACGGCCTGCCTCCTCAGTTGAAGTTCTTGTACGACGTACAACTACAGTTGTACGGCATACAATCGGCACATGTCTACCCGTCGTGACACTCGCACGCTGATCCGCACCGCCGCGGCCGCCCTGGTCCTGGAGCGCACACCGGCCGAGTTGACGGTCAAACAGGTCGCCGAGGCCGCCGGCGTCTTCCCCAACCAGGTCACTCACCACTTTGGCTCCAAGGACCAGCTCTACGTCGCGGCTGCCTTCTCCCGCTTCTTGCGCGACACCTCACGCCTGCCCCGCGCCGTCCGCTCCGCGCGCACCACGGACGCCTTCGCCGCCGCCATCACGCGCACCGCACTGACCATGCCGTCCCTTGATTCGGTGGTCAGCTCACTGGCACTGGCGCGCAACAACCCGGCACTGCAGGACGTGGTCTCCGGCTACCTGCGCCTCCTCCTCTCCCGTTCGGAGCGCTTTCTCGAAGCGGAGACGACGACGCGTGGCTGGGGTACCGCACACGGCGTTCGCAGTTCTGCCAAGACGTTTTGGACGTCCATCTTTGGCTCGGCGCTGGCGCATGGCGCGGGTTTTGCCGGGGCCTCGGATGACATCGAGATCGCAGCGGGGCTCGCACTCACCACCAGCTGACGCACACAGCGGGCGCACCGGGGATGTGTAGTACACGCGATGGGTGCGCACAGCCGCCCCAAAGAGTCGGCTCGTAGAGTCATGACTACCTCCAAAGGGTGCGAGTGATGACGCGAAGGCCCCGACCGGTTTCCCCCAAACCGGCCGGGGCCTTCATCATGTGCGGCAGCCAATGCGCCCGGACCCTTAGGCGTCCGGCAGCAGGTCCACCAGGAGCGACTCCCGATCCAGGTCGGCGATCAGGCCCCGCCGCAGCACAAAGCCGTGGACATTGACCATGATCACGTCCGCCATGCGCAGCGCCACAGCGTCGGCATCCACCCCCTCGAAGCGGCCGTTCCCTTCCTGCGTCTGAGCCCACGGGCCCAGTTCCCGCGCCACAATGCCCTTCACCTTCTCCAGCGCCTCCTCCACGACCGCGGCCAGGTCCCGGTCCCTCGCGGATTCGGCAAAGAGCTGCAGCACCACAGCACCCAACTCCTCCGGCAGGACCTGCTCCACGAGCCGGCGCAGCAAGCGGTGCGGGGTAATAACACCGGGCGAACCGCCGGAGAGGTGCTGCAGCAGGGCGCCGCGATCCTCCAAGAGCGCCAGCGCTGAGAACCGGACAAGTTCGGCCTTGGAATCGAAGTGCGAGTAGATGGACCCCGCGGACAGGCCGCTCTCACGAATGATGTCCGTCATGGAGGTGGCAACAAAGCCATTGCGAGCAAAGCACCGCAGGGCGGCCTCGGCGATCTGTAAGCGGCGCGACTGGCGCCCCTCTTCTGTGAGCTTGGGCATGCAAACAGAATAAACGTTCTGCTACAGTGAAGCCAAAGAAAACGAACGTTCTGTTTTAGGAGTAGTCATGAATATTCGCATCCGCACCCCCTGGATCAAGGCGGCGGTGCTCGGCCTGGGTGGGTCACTCGTGGTCGCCCTCCTCGTCTTGGCCTTCATGTGGCCGGCCAAGACGTCCACCGCCCACCACCTGCCCGTGAGCCTGGCCGGTCCCGAGGCCGCTGTCACCGCCGTAGAAAAACAGCTGGAACAGGCCTCCCCTGGCACCTTTGTGGTGCACCGCGCCGCCGACCGCACTGAGGCCGAGTCTCAGATCAAGCGGCGCGTGACCTACGGAGCCATCGTGTTGAGCACCGGGAACGGCGGGCAGCCCGCGCCGCCGGAGGTGCTCACTGCCCCCGCCGCGGGTGCCGCACCCACTCAGATGCTCACCGGACTGGCCTCCAAGCTCCAGGCGGACATGGGCAAGCAGATCGCCGCCGCCGGCGGTGATCCAGCCAGTGCCAAGGTCACCGTCATCCCCCTCGTGCAGCTCTCCGCCAACGACCCCATGGGTTCCGGCTTGGCGTTGGCCGCCCTGCCCCTGGCCCTGGGTGGCGTGATCGGCGGCGTCCTCCTCTCCACGAAGGTGCACGGCACGTGGCGCCGTTTGGGTGGGGCCGCCGTCTTTGCCGCTGCGGCCGGCGGGCTGTTGGTGCTGATCATGCAGGCCTGGTTTGGCTACTTACAGGGCAACGCGTGGCTCAACGTCGCGGCGATCGGTCTCACCGTGGGAGCGACAGCCACCTTCATGATCGGCTGCGTGAAACTCCTCGGTTCACCCGGCATCGCCTTGGGTCCCATCGTCACCGTTCTGCTCGGCAACCCGCTCTCCGGCTCCAACGCCCCGTGGCAGTTCATACCCGAGCCTTGGGGCGCCATCGGTCAGTTCCTGGTCCCCGGTGCCGGCAACACCCTGCTTCGAGACATCAGCTATTTCCCGGAGGCCAATACGGCTCAGCAATGGCTCACCCTGGCGGCCTGGGTGATCTTCGGCGCGCTGCTTGCCCTGGCCGGGGAGGCGCTGAAGCGCCGGCGCCTGGCTGGCAGCTCCCCACGGGTGGCGACCAGCCCCTGACCATGCAACTCCAGGATGGCGCTCAGCGGATTTACAGGGAGCGTCATTATTGTTTTAACTACCTCAAAGGGTGCGAGTGATGACGCGAAGGCCCCGAGCGATTTTCCCCAAGATCGCTCGGGGCCTTCATCTGTCCCGGCGCAGGTGCTAACGTTCCGAATCAGCGGCGTTGTCCAGCCGGTGCCGCGTGGCACCGAGGATCAGCCGCCGGCCAAGCGAGTAGAAGAAGAGGAGGTGTGACAGATGACTGCCCAGACCACGATTGCCGTGCGCCATGACGTACCAAGCGATCAGATGCCCAGTTCCCACACCTCCCGGCCCAGCGCCTGACACTCTTTACGCCGTAGCGCCTTGATGCGCGCACGGTCGGCATCGCACCGTCGATGCACCCAACGCGTCTGGTCCACGAGCAAAGGTCTCTCCCTTGTCTCTGCACCGTTCTTCCTTTTCCAACGCCAACAACACTCACGCCGGCACCGCCGACACCCACACCCACACCGACACCAGCGCCGCCTCACTCACCGACCTGGGGTGGGACCAGTCCTGGGCTGACGCCTTCACCGAACACGCCAAGCCAGGCTCCGTCCCCGCACGCGTCCTGCGCGCAGAACGCGGGCTGTGTGAGGTCCTCACGGAGCACGGCCCCGCCCGGGTTCTCCTCCAGGGCGCCCACCACCACGGGCCTGAGGACACCCCGACCACGGGAGACTGGCTCGCGATCATCCCAGCCACTGGGGCGGACCCGGCCCTGCTAGATGCCATCCTTCCGCGGCGCACCGCGCTGGCCAGGTCCAGCGCGGACGGCTCCTCTCGCGGGCAAGTGCTGGCGGCCAACGTGGACACGGTGGTGGTGACGGTCTCCCTCGCCGCGCCCCTGCGCCACACCCGCACCGAACGCCTGCTGGCGCTCGCGTGGGAGAGCGGGGCGCGCCCCGTCGTAGCCCTGACCAAGGCGGATGCCCAGGCCGATCCGGAGGCCGCGCTCGCGGACATGAGACAGGTAGCACTGGGGGTGGACGTGATCCTGACCAGCGCCAGCCTGGACCAGGGCACGGAGGCGCTGGCCGCCGTCGTGCACGGGACGGTGGTGCTGTTGGGGCCCTCCGGCGCCGGTAAATCCACGCTCGGCAACCGCCTGCTTGGCCAGGAGTTGCTCGCCACTGGGGACGTGCGTGAGGCGGACGGCAAGGGCCGGCACACCACTGCGTGGCGCGAGCTGTTGCCCCTGCCCGGCGGAGGCGTGCTCCTGGACACCCCGGGGCTGCGCTCCATTGGCCTGACCGGCAGCGACGAGGGGCTCGGGCGCACCTTCGCCGACGTGGAGGCGCTGGCGCTCGAGTGTCGTTTTGGCGATTGCGAGCACCGCACCGAGCCGGGTTGTGCGGTCCTTGACGCGATTGCGGCGGGCACGCTGGGCGAGCGTCGGCTGGAAAGTTATCGCAAGCTGCTTCGCGAGACCGCGTGGCAGGCCTCCCGCACCGACGCCAAGGCTCGCTCGGCACGCACTGCGCGGGTGAAGTCCACGGCGCGTCAGATTCGCGACATGAAAAAGATTCCCGGCAACCGGTTCAACAGGGGGGATCAGTGATGAGTTCAGGTCAGAACAACGTTCCTTGGGTCACGCGGCCGGAGCGGCCGGCGGACGCTGCGGCGGTCCACCGGGTAAACGCGGCGGCCTTTGAGACGGCGGCGGAGGCGGATCTGGTGGACGCGCTCCGGCGGGACCCGGGCGCCTGGATCCACGGGCTTTCCACGGTGGCCACAGCGCCCGACGGCGATGAGGTGGTTTCGCACGCACTGCTCACTCGGTGCCGCGTGGGCGGGCAGGACGCGCTGGCGCTGGCCCCCTGCGCCACCCTGCCGCAGTTTCAGGGCAGCGGGGCTGGCTCCGCTGCGATCCGGGCCGGCCTTGAGACGGCGCGGGCGGCCGGTGAGAACCTGGTGGTGGTCCTTGGCCACGCGGCGTACTACCCCCGCTTCGGCTTTGTACCCGCCGCTTCCATGGGGGTCACCGGCCCGTTCGAGGTGCCAGAGGGCTACTTTCTAGCCCTTTCATTGGACCCCTCCCGGCCCACCCCGCGCGGGGAGATCAGCTACCCGCCCGCGTTCGGGATCTGATCCTGGGTCTCCCGGCCCAAGGTGTGCCGCAGGGCCGCGCTCAGCTCCGGGTATCGGAAACGGTGCCCGGTGCTGCGCAGCCCTGGATCCATCTCCGCGCCAGGGAGCGAGGACGGCGCGGCCGCCAGCACCGTGCCCCGAAGGGCTGCGTCCCACAGGCATCGATGCACCACGTCCACCAGGTCATCCAGCCCAATCCACGCACCGCGCGCTGGGGTTCCCCGGCGCAGCATTCCACGCTCGGCCGCACCCGAACCCAGAACGTATCCGGCCCGGATGTGCACGACGCGCGGTGCAGGCGGTGAGGCAGCGGGGTTTGGTGACCACACGGCGTCGGGCAGGTGCTCCTCACCGAGCACCGCGACGCTCACGCCCGCGTGCGCGGCCTCTCGCACCAGGAGGCCGGACGCCTCCGCGTCCGCGCCCCAGGCAATCACGGCGTCACACCCCTGGAGCAGACCGGGGGTTGGTGCATGCGGGTGCCACTGGCGCGCGCCATGCCCGGTGCCCGCGTGGTGCACCAAACGGATCACGCGATGCCCGCCCGTGCTCAGGAAGGCGGTCAAGGCCCGGCTCAACTCGCCATCCTCCGCAGCCAAGGCGATCACCATGGAGCGGGCGCCAGCCTGTTCCGCGTCCGCATGGCGCTGCAGGTCCCACGCCACCTGGCGCTGGCGGAAGCGGATCATGGGACGCAGCAGACGGGGCGGGATGGGGGTGCGGAGGGAATCGCTCATGAGCGTGTGGCCCTGCGGCGTGGGTTCAAAGCCGTGCTCGTGGATCCAGGGGAACAGGCCCATGGGCGCGCTGCGCAGGCCGACCACCGCGGAACGATCCTCAAAGCGCCTGCCCGGAAGGTAGCCATGCGGTTGGTGACGGGCCGCCCACAGCAGGCCAAACGGCAGGGCGAGCACTGCGGTGCCGTCCGCCAGCGAGGCGGACTCGCGCACCAGGCGCGCCGGCATCCACGGCGGGGCCAGCCTCGCAAAGGCGCCGGGCCGGGCAAACCACTCCATGACCCGCTCAGGGGAATGCCGAATCTCCACAGCCTCAAGAATGCCCATGCCGCGACGCTACCCCGCGGCACAGGGTGGCGTGAGAGTCTTGATCCCGCGGGGGCGTCGCCAGGACGCCGCGACCAGGGGGAGACATGCAAGAGGGACAGTCGGCGGAATCCTTAGGCCGAGACATCCAGGCCGCCGTAGGCAAACTGGCGAGCGGCAAACTGGGGGCCGGGCAGTTGAGCCCAGGGGCACTAGGGGCCGTGGACGGTGAACAGCTGCGGGAACTGCGGGCCCAGATGCAACGCTTCATGCTGGAGTACCAATTTGGGCTGCGTGAGGTAGAGACCAAGCTCGCGATCCTGCGGGATGAGTTCTTGCACATGCACGCCTACAACCCCATTGAGCACGTCTCCACCCGAGTCAAGACACCGGAAAGCATCGTGGAGAAGATCGGGCGGCGGGAGGTGCTCCCGGACATGGACGCCATCAAGGAACAGATCACCGACATTGCCGGCGCCCGCGTGACGTGCAGCTTCACCAAGGATGTGTACCGACTCTTTGACCTGCTGACCCGGCAGGATGACATCACGGTGCTCAAGGTCAAGGACTACATCGCCAAGCCAAAGCCCAGCGGGTACAAGAGCCTGCACGCCGTGGTGCAGGTGCCGGTCTTCCTCTCCACCGGACCCGTGCCCGTGACCGTGGAGATCCAGTTCCGCACCATCGCCATGGACTTCTGGGCCTCGCTGGAGCACAAGATCTATTACAAATTCGCCAGCAACGTCCCGGAGAAGATTGTCTCCGAACTCACCGAGGCCGCGGAGATTGCCTCTCAACTGGACTCTCGCATGGAGCGCCTGCATCGGGAGCTGCACGGCGAGGTGGGCTGAGCGCGTCAGGGCATAGAAAAAGGGCGGGAGCGCAATGCTCCCGCCCTTCTTGCTACGTGCTCACAAGGAGCGCGTTGCGTTCTCTGAGATCAGAGGGCGCGGATGTCAGCAGCCTGCAGACCCTTGGGGCCGGAGACCGTCTCGAACTCGACGCGCTGGCCCTCTTCCAGGTTGCGGAAGCCGGAGCCGGAGATTGCGGAGAAGTGAGCGAAGACGTCGGCGGAGCCATCGTCGGGAGCAATAAAGCCGAAGCCCTTTTCGCCGTTGAACCACTTCACAGTGCCAGAAGCCATGTTAATTTCCTTCATGTTGCCGACCGGAAAACCCGGTCATTCCGCGCCGACGACTTCGATGCGGAGGGATGGTGGCCGATTCTCACGGGATGTGGAACCGGGGTGGACGGCAGCGGGGGCGCAGGTGCGCTTCGCGCTATCCAAGTAGTGGAGGTTCGGGGCCGTCCGGGTCTCGCATCCCACCGTGAGGCGGGGAGAGGTACCTGGGAAGGCGTCCCGGGTTTGATTCACCGGGAGGAGAAAACAGTAATACGAAATCAATTCAGTCAGGCGTCCAGCGGTGAAACCGAACGAGGTTCAAGCAGATAAAGCCGATCTACTTCTTTTGCATCGTGCGCGATTTCTCACTCACATTCCACACTGTACGCGTAAAACGCGAGTTGTGCACCCGCTTGGGAAAAATCTCTTGGTCCGCGCGCGCTCAGGCCCGGAATCTCGGGGGTTTTCTTGTCGAGATTAGGCCTCCCGGCGCACCAGGGCCGTGTTCACCTCGGTGAGCAGTGCTCGGCTTTGCTCCTCCGCGGCCGCACTATCGCCCCGGGCAATTGCTGCCGCGAGCCCCTCGTGGGCCCGTAGCGCTTCCTCCCGCGGGTGGAAGGGCATGAGCCCCGCGTGCGTGCGGCCGGCCAGCACCTCTGCCACTACGTCATCCAGGGCGGCGAACATGCTGTTGCCGGAGTGCTTGAGGATCAGGGCGTGAAACTCCACGTCCGCTTCAAGAAACGCCTCCAAGTCACCGGCCTCGCCCAGTTCCCTGAGGGTGGTGGCGAGGACTTCAAGGCGCTCCCTGGCCTGGGCGGGGGCCTGCATGGCTGCGCCGGAGGCGGCAAGCGGTTCCACCGCGATGCGCAGCTCTGTCAGTTCCCTGAACTGGGTGTCGCGGTCGTGACCCTCCAGGCGCCAGCGGATGACGGACGGCGCGTGGACGTTCCAGTCCGTCATCGGGTTCACCACTACGCCGATGCTGCGCTTCGGGGACACGAGCCCAAAGGACTCCAGGGTCCTGATCACGTCGCGAATCACGGTCCGGGACACGTCAAAGCGCGCCACCAGGGCCTCGAGTTTGTAGCGATGCCCGGCGGCGACAAGACCGTCCACCACCTCGCGGCCCAGCTCCTGCAAGATCGCGTCCTGCCGCAGCACCGCCTGCCTTACTGGTAACACCACGCCTCCTGAAAGGTTTGTTCCATTCTTCACCACACCCCGCCCGGCGCCTGACCTTGGACACCTGACCCTAGCGCCAGCAGCGGGCTAAGTGTTACTTTGATCACCGTTGGGCATCGTTCATCAGCATTTCAAGGAGGCAGTGTGGCCCCGTTACCGGCAGTTCACGTGGTTGTCATGGGCATCTCCGGCTCAGGCAAGACCACTCTCGCGACGTCGCTCTCACAGGAGCTGGGGTGGCCGTTTGCGGAGGCGGACGAGTTCCACCCGGAGAGCAACATCAACAAGATGTCCGCGGGGATCCCGCTGACAGATGAGGACCGCTGGCCGTGGCTTGGCTCCATCCGCGACTGGATGAGTCAGCACGCAGACAACGGCTCCGGGTCCGTGGTCACCTGCTCGGCGCTCAAGCGCGAGTACCGCGAGCTGCTAGAAACCGCCCGCGGGCGCGTGGTCTTCTTGCAGATCACGGCGCCAACTGAGGTGATTGAGGACCGCATGAATCACCGCGAGGGCCACTTCATGCCGGCCTCGCTGCTGCCAAGCCAGCTCGCCACCCTGGAACCGCTGGAGCCGGACGAGGACGGGCACATGCTCCCCAACAACGGCTCTCCGCAGGATCTGCTGACGGACGCACTGGCCGGACTCACTGATCTGCTCGGTGCGGATCCCCACGGAAGGAACCTCGCATGATGATCGAAGGCTGGACACAAACCATGCCCGCCTGGGCGCTGCTGCTCATCGCCGCGGGCGCCGTGGCGCTGCTGCTGGTCATGATCATTTACCTGAAGATTCACGCGCTGCTCTCGCTCGTGATCGTCAGCCTCATCACCGCCTTTGCCGCAGGCATTCCCGCGGGCAAGGTGGTGGGGGTGCTCACGGGGGGCTTTGGCGGCACGCTCGGCACCGTGGCGCTACTCGTGGGACTCGGCGCCATGCTTGGCCGGCTCGTGGAGACCTCTGGCGGCGCACAGGTGCTGGCGGATCGCTTTGTGAAGGCGTTCGGTGAGAAGCGCGCGGCCTTTGCCCTGGGCGTCGCCTCCCTGCTCTTTGGCTTCCCCATCTTCTTCGACGCCGGGCTTGTGGTCATGCTCCCTGTCGTCTTTGCCGTGGCCCGGCGCTTGAACGGCTCGCTGTTGACCTACGGACTCGCTGCCGCGGGTGGCTTCTCCGTGATGCACGTGTTTGTGCCCCCGCACCCCGGACCAGTGTCCGCCGCGACCTTCCTTGGCGCCAACGTGGGCCTGGTCCTGCTGCTCGGCCTGGTTGTTGCGCTGCCCGCCTGGTACTTCGGCGCTTACCTCTTTGCCCGCTACGCCGGGAAGAAGTGGGTGCTGCCCATCCCGGCCCTGCTGGGCGAGGCCGGCGAGAAGCAGCTGGCCAACCCGCCGCGCTTTGGCGTGGTCATGTCCGTGTTGCTGCTGCCGCTGGTGCTCATCTTCATGAACACCGGGCTCAGCACGCTGGCCAAGAGTGAAGTGGTGGACAAGGCCACGGCCGGGCAGTCCTGGTTCCAGGTGCTGGTGGCCTTGGGCGAGACTCCGGTGGCGCTGCTCATCACCGTGGTGGTCGCGTCCGTGGTCTTGGGCCTCAAGCGTGGGCTCTCCCGTCAGGACGTGCAGAACCAGGTGGAGTCCGCTCTTGGCCCGGTCTGCTCCGTCATCCTGATCACGGGCGCCGGCGGCATGTTTGGCGGGGTGCTGCGCTCCTCTGGCATTGGCGACGCGCTCTCGGGTTCCCTTGAGAGCATCAACATGCCGCTCTTCCTGGCCGGCTTCGTCATCGCGGCACTGCTGCGCGTTGCCCAGGGTTCCGCGACCGTGGCGCTGACCACCACGGCTGGTCTGATCGCCGAGGGTGTGGCGACGGCGGGCTACAACCCGCTGCAGCTGGCCGCTATGGCGCTGGTGGTGGCGGCCGGTTCCGTGATCGCCTCCCACGTGAACGATTCCGGCTTCTGGCTGGTGAGCCGCTTCTTCGAGATGGACGTGAAGACGACTCTGAAGACGTGGACGGTGCTGGAGACGCTCATCTCGCTGATCGGCTTTGCCGTGGCGGCGGCGCTGTTTGGGCTCGCCAGTTTGATGTAGCCGCGGTGAGCCGCGCCGGTGGCTGCACCACGCGGCGTCGGGCAGATGATCTGCGCCTGACCGTCACGCGAAAAAGTGCCCCGCACAGGAAATGGACCCGCGGTCCATATCTTGTGCGGGGCACCTTTTTACTGCGCCTGCCCGACGCCGCGTGGTGGCGTTGGGTGCCTGCCGAGACCTCGCGAGGTGCGTCAGCGCTGCATCAAGGCATCCAGCGCGACGGCGACTGCCGCGGCAACGCGGTAGTCAAGGCGCTGATCCGGGACGTTGACGGTGTAGCGGTCCCGCAGGGAGGCCTTGCGCTCGCTGGACATGACCACCTGGTTGGAGTTCTTGTCCGTGAAGTCGAAGTGAAAAGCCATAGGGAAGTCGATGAAGCGGCGCACGATCGCGACCGTGTGGTTGCGCTCCTGCCCGTAGGCCTCGATGCCCGGGGCGCTGAGGTGGAAGGAGGAGCGCAGCAGGCTGGCCTTGAAGTCCTTCTGGAAGTAGCCGATGGGCGTGCCGGCCGCGTCGCGGATGTCGTACCCCGCGTTCAGATCCATGACGGAGCGGGCCTTGAAGGAGAAGACCGGCTTGGTGCGCGCCTCGTCACCATAGAAGGTGACCTCTTCCTTAAACGCCATGCGCTTCTGCTGGGCCACGCCGATGATCTGGCCCTCGCTGCCATCCGGGTTCGCCATGCGGATCTCGTAGCGATTCACCATCATGGTGATGCGCTGCTTGACGAAGAAGCGCGGCAGGTACTGCACGGCGGGCTGGTGCTGCTGGCCGTAAGGCTGCTGCTGCGCCGGCTGCTGCTGGCCGTAAGGCTGCTGCGGCTGCTGGCCGGGCTGAGCCGGGTCGTACGGGTTGCTGCTCATGAGCGGTGTCCCTTTCCGAGGATGATCATCCACAGGCTAGCGGAACCCGGTCACTTTCTAGTGCGACTCACGTTGCGCTTCAGCTGCGTGAGTCCTGCTGCCAGGACGCGAGATGCGCTCTGACCCCAGGATCGACCGCATACACGAAGGTCCCACGCATGCCCCGCGTCATCAGCACCGCGTAGATATTCTTAACGTAGTCCAATACGTCATCATCGCCGAATGTGATGCCAAGCATTCCGTTGTTTGACTTGCCTCGGGTGTCAAAATAATTGGAGCGATCCAACTTGAACCGTCCAGACTGTGGATCGATAGTGAGTTCAGGTCCAATAATGACTCCGGCGTAATTGAGGTCATAGCCTTGGACGGTGTGAATCGAACCCACTTCATCCTTACTTTTCTTCGAGTTGATCCAGTCTTTGGACGTCGAATTCCATCTCAATTGAATCCCATCGATTTCAATATCGTACCTGTGGCGCTGTCCCTTGCTATGAGATACCCACTTCCAGCCGTACCCCGCCACGATTCGAGACAGCCCAACCTCGGCCTCCTTCTCTCTAATCTCCTTGATCATCTCTCCGAGATCGTCGAAAACTCGATAATCATAATCTTGAAAATCGCGGCTTTCATGCGTGCTCGCTCCCTCGTTCGCAAAGGAAAGCAGCGTGCGCGTATGCCGGATATAATCCGCGCCGCCGCGCACCCGCATTTGTTGCTTCAGTCGGTAGTGTCGATCACTAAGCTCTGCCGTCGCGGCCAATCCCCTCAACAGGTCGGCTGGGACATCGGAGGGACGAACAGACTGGCGGATATCTACGAGCAACAACTGATGTTTGCTATGTGCAACTATCCAATCAAGTTGGGTCAGCTGCTGTGGGTCCACACCGGCAACTGCATCGGCCGCCAGCCTGGCATTGATCTCGCGGAATCGTACCGTCATGCCGCCGTAGGCCTGGGCCGAGAGCCTGTTGAGCCGATGGGTTTCGTCGACGATGAGCAAATCCCAGACGCGGCCAGATTCAGCGACCTTATAGGGGTCCAATACCATGTCAGGATCCAAGCCGGGCGTGCGAACAAACACCGATTTGATGGACTCGCGTAGCGATTGCTGCGGGATCACCAGGCCAATCGAAAAATTCCGCACCAGCGCTGCATAGCGAGAGTCAAAGAACCCGGCGAACTGTGATTCTTCACCTTGCTCGGGAGCATCGGGTGCGTCGTCAGCGGAGTCCGCAATGTCGCGAAGTAACTTCATCAGAAAGATCGCGACGATGGTCTTCCCGGTGCCTGGATCACCCTGGACAACAATCGGACCCCTCGTCGTTGCCTGAGCGGAAGGCTCCAGATCGGCGAAAAGCCCCTCCAGAATTCCAGTCATGGCCTCAACCTGGTCGTCATTGAGAGACTTGAAGGGCGACAACTTGAATAGATCACTGTTTTGAATCTCTGTAATGGTGTGCTCAAAGAGACCCTGAGACTTCAATTCAGAAAAAATCTGTTCGAACCCGACCTGGTAGGCGGGTCGGTCGAAGTACTCCGACTCAGTCACTCCGCTGTTTCGATTCAGCACACGATAAACTCCGTCACCGGCAAACATGCGGATTAAGAAAGACTCCAGATCCAAACAAGCAGATTTATTGAACGTATCGCGGACCACAACGCGAACATTCTCCAGATGAGCCTTCTCTGGGTTCGTTAGATGCTGCTGCATTCGGCTGGCGAAATTGAGTGTTTCGCCAACGTAGATCGCGTCGCGTCCATCAATCGTGTAAACCACGGGCCAGTTCCGCAACCGCTGGTCGCTCGCCGCCCACGCGCTCACAACATCGTCCCTGAAGGGCCGCGGATTCATATCAGAGCCGATCATATTTTGTGCTCCGCCCCTTCGCCTTCTCCACCGGGTACTTCGCGGCACTCACTGCGAGCTTCTCGCGGATCACTTGAAGCGGATCGACCCCCATCGCGTCGGCCAAGAGGAAGCTGTAGGTGAGGACATCCGCGAGTTCTCCGGACACGCGACGAGCATCTGTGTCGGCAGTCCACTGGAAGCACTCAAGAAGCTCGCCGGCCTCGATGGAGATACTTTTGGCGAGGTTTTCTGGCGAATGAAATTGGTTCCATTCGCGCTCTTGATTGAACGCTCGCAATTGCGTGAGTATGTCGTCAACGGAGTCCACCTGCGAACCGTACCAATTTCGGCGATGCCGCACACCACTCCCACCCCTCAGGTGAGTCAGGCTTGTGAGCGTGGACCGGCCCCGCTCAGTCCGAGGGGGGCGTGGCGGCTCATCCGCCGGCGAGCAACCCTCGCGACGCCAAAAAGGCTCCGAGTGTTGGGGGTGAGCAAGCGCTGGGGCGCCTCCCCCGTCCGACTGACGAGGGACTCCGCCTCGTCGAGCACATCGCCTGCAGCCCAGTCGGGATGCCGCGGCCTGCGCGGTCGCCAGCGGTTGTTCAAGCTAGGTCCCGATCAGCCGCTTGTTCGTGCTGCCTGCCCTGGACGGCGCGGCCTCGTGCCATTGCTGAGTGAGGATCTCCAGCCGAGAGGCCGACTCCAGAGCCTGGGTTCCTGCCACGTGCACGGACTCCGCGAGGAACTCGACGAAGAGATCCACCGTGCCCGTGCGGGCAACATAACGCTCCAGGTCCAGCATCAACGCCGGCCCGCGCTCCGGGGCCGCGGCTGGTGGACGTCCACGTCTGGGGTTCAGAGGTGTGTGCTGGCCAAGCTGTCACGGTTCACCAACGTTCGGCAGGGCCGGGCCAAGCACACCTTGTAGTCCTAAAGTTGGTTGGTTAACGCCAGCGATGCCCCACGTTGCGCTGCGCTGTTCGCGACGACGCGCCTGGCCGGGACCCCACACCGAGGCGACCTTGTTAGCGTGAGGCAACCCCACGCCGTCGGGCAGGAAAGAAACGCCAGCCCAGCACCTCACGCAAGGACCCCGAATGCCGCTGATTCTTCCCGACCACTCCGGCCGCACCGTCCTGATCACCGGGCCCACTTCTGGGCTGGGGCAGGAGGCTGCGCGGCGCTTTGCAGAGGTGGGCGCGCACGTGATTCTCGCCGCCCGCAATCCCGAGAAGGCCGCGCAGACCATGGACCGGCTCCGCGCGGATCAACCCGACGCGCAGCTGAGTTTTCGAGCGGTGGACCTGGGATCGCGTGCGTCGATCGAGGCGTTCTCCCGCCAGATCGAGGCCGACGGGCAATCCGTGGACACCCTCATCAACAATGCCGGCGTCATGATGCCGCCCACGCGCTTTGAGACCGAGGACGGGCACGAGCTGCAATGGGGCACCAATTTCCTGGGCGCGTACCTGCTGACGGCGGGGCTGCTGCCCACGCTGCTGCGCTCGGACAGGCCACGCGTGGCCACTCAAGCTAGCTTCATGGGGCACCTGCTGCGCTTCAACGACCAGGACCCCGAGTCGGAGCGTCGCTACGTCCCGTGGCGCGCCTACTCCAACTCCAAGCTGGCGGACCTGGGATTGGCGCTGCGCCTGGCCGAGCTGTCGCAGGAACACGGCTGGGGTCTGCGCTCCACCGCCGCGCACCCGGGTTTCACCAGCACGGGCCTCATGACCGCCGGGCCGCAAATGCGCGGAAATGACGGCAAAGAGCGCGGCGGCGCCACGAATGCGGCCCTGCACAGCGCTGCGCCGGGAGCCATGCCCGTGGAGCTGGGCGTCGAGGCCATCCTGCTCGCCGCCGGGGCGGAATCGGCGCCCCAAGCCGCCTACTTTGGGCCCTCCAAGCGCTTCGGCACGGCCGGCCCTGGCGGGATCGTCAAACTCCCGCGCGTGGCCCGCGGGCGCGATTTTCCCGCGCAGGTTGAGGCGGCGGCGGAGCGCTCCACCGGGGTGTGGCTGGCGCCGTAGCGCAGCTGTAGCGCTGCCGTAGCGCTATGGGTGCTGCGGCAACGGCAGGCCGGCCCCGGCGAGCGCAGCACGCAGCCCCTCCACGGCGGAGCGCCCGCCGTTGGCCTCAAAGTGATGCACCGGCATCCCCACTTCGCGGGCCCCGGCGAGCTTGTGCGCGGAATCGTCCGTGAAAAACACCTGTGTCGCGTCCAGTCCCAGCCCGCGCAGCACCTGCTCAAACGCCCGCACGTCGGGCTTGGTCACGCCCAGCTCCGCGGAGTTGAAGATCCGCTCAAAGTGCTCGGGAAGCCCTAGGTGCCGCGCCTCCTCCGGGATGGTGTCCGTGCCGTTGGTGAGGATGGCGGTCCGTACCCCCGCGTTCCGAAGCTCGCCCACCAAAGCCAGCACAGCGTCGTCGAGCACCCCGCGCTCAGCCGCCCACGCCGCGGCGGCCGCCGGCGCACCCACGGCCGCGCCGACTCGTGCCACCCACTCTGCCCGGGTGATGCGCCCCGTCGTCACCGCCTCCAGCAGCGCTGGCTGAAATGCCACACCGAGGATGGCGCCGGCCTTCAGATGGTGGGCGGCCTCGATGCCGCTGAGATGGTCGGGATCGAAGTGGCGCACCACCCCGTCCAGGTCAAAAACGACGGCCTTGATCATGCTCTGGATCCTCCCATGTGCCGCGCTTCCCTCCGATCCTGACGGCCCCATCTTTCAATCACCCATCACTTACGCAACAGATCTCCGTCGGAACACCGTTATCCCAGGACTCCATCAGAATCGCTTGATTCCCTGGTTATGTCGCGGTCAACATCGCGCCACTCATCTCTGCCAGAAGGAGCCGAGCGTGCCGGCTAACCCGCCCACCTACGTCCCCCGACGCTATAGCCGCAAGCCTCGGCGCGTTGGACTCGTGATCGTGATGTGCCTGGTGACCGTGCTCGCGACCGTTGCCGGTGTGGGCGGCGCGTACGCCGGCCGCCTGCAGACCGCCTTTAACTCCGCCAATGTGGTGGCGCAGGAGGAGGTCCTTCCCACCTACAAGGACCAGCCATACAAGGATCCGGGCGATGACAGCATGAACATCCTGCTGCTCGGCGCGGACCGCAGCGAGGGCGGCGCCAAGCCCAACCTCACCGCCAGCGGCACGGATCAGCGCTCCGATTCCATGATGATTTTGCACATTCCGCAGGGCCACAAGGGCGCGTACCTGATGTCCATGGTCCGCGACACCTACGTCACCATCCCCGGCCACGGCAAGAACAAGCTCAACTCAGCCCTGCAATTCGGCGGCGTTCCGCTGCTGCGCCAGACCATTGAGGGCATGTTGGACGCTCGCATTGACCACGTCGCCATGGTGGATTTCCAGAGCTTCCGCGGCCTTTCCTCGGCGATTGGCGGCGTCACGGTGGATAACCCCAAGGCGTTCTGCGCCTACAAGACCACCCCGGACGTCTGCTTTGACGCCGGCAAGATCACGATCCAGGGCCAGCGCGCCCTGAAGTGGGTGCGCGAGCGCCACGCCTTCCCCACCAGCGACTACCAGCGCGTGAAGAACCAGCAGCAGTTCCTGAAGCAGGTCTTCAACAAGGTCCTGAGCCCGGAGGTCCTGGCCTCTCCCATCAAGATCGCGGACGTCATGGAGAAGGTCATGCCGTTTGTGACCATGGATTCCAAGCTCCACGACCAGCAGATGCTGATTGGCCTGGCCGTGCAGATGAAGGATCTGCGCGCCAAGGACATCAAGAACTTCACCCTCCCCACCGGCGGCACCTCCACCGTGGGCGGCGAGTCCATGGAGCTGGATAACCCGCTCTGGAACCGCAAGGTCGGGGACGCCATGGAAAAGGGCAAGATGACTGCGCTCTACAAGCAGGTTCCGGACCAGTTCAAGGACTGAGCGCCCCGCTGCGGCGCAGCGCGCCTGAGCCGGGTACGGCACCCCAGGTGCCCGACGCCGCTGACGTGAGTTAGCGCCGTCGGGCACCTGGGTGTTGGATAGGCGGGTGAGCCAGACCCCTTCGCCGCAGCCCCGCAAGTTTGCCGCCCTGCGGGACAAGCTGACGCGCCCGTATCTTTTTGGCGCCGGGCTCTCCATGATGGCGGACAACATTGAGCACGTCATCACCTATTGGGTGCTGTGGCAGACCTTCCACTCCCCGCTTCTGACCGGCTTCCAGGTCATTTCTCACTGGCTGCCTTTCCTTTTGTTGTCCGTCCCCTTTGGAACACTCGCGGAGCGGTTCGATAACCGCAAGCTGATCCAGCTGGCCCAGGTGGTCTTCATGCTGGTGTCCCTGGCGTGGGGCATCCTCTTCCTGACCAACACCCTGGAGCTGTGGCATGCCTGCGTGCTCCTGGTGCTGCACGGTTGCGCCGGCGCGCTGTGGGCCCCGGCCGAGCAGATGATGTTGCATGACTACGCCGAACCGGAGGACCTGCCCGGCGCCGTGCGACTCAACGCCACCTTCCGCAGCCTTGGCATGCTCGCCGGGCCAGTGGTGGGCTCGTTCCTGCTGTGGTCCCTTGGCCCGGCGTGGGGCATCCTCGTGAACATCCTGTTCTACCTGCCCATGACGTACTTCATGATGCGCACGCCGTACACGGGCCACACGCGCAGCGGCTTTGTGCTGAACCAGCGGCCCACCTTCGGCGAGACGCTAGGAGTGTTGCGCTCCGTGGCCCACGACCGGATCCTGCTCGGCATGATCCTGCTCTCCGGCCTGGTGGCGCTGGGCGTGGGCGGCTCGCTGCAGGTCTCCATCCCCGAGTTCGCGACCACGCTCGGCGCCGGGGACGAGGGCGGCGCGGGCTACGGCCTGCTGCTCTTCGCCAACGGCGTGGGCGGGGTGATCGGCGGGCTACTCCTGGAGGCCACCGGCGCCATCAAACCCACCGTGCGCGCCGCCGCCATTGCCACGATCCTCTTTGGCGTGACCACCGTGACCGTGGCGCTGACCGGGTCCTATGTGGTGGCCGTCGCCTCACTGGTGGTGGGCGGCGTGGCCGCCCTGGCCTCCGCGTCCATTGGCCAGGCCATGGTGCAACTGCGCGCCAAGACCCAGGAGCGCGGACGCGTGGTGGGCGTCTACAACATGTTCGGATCCGGGCTGCGCACCGGCAACGGCGTGACGCTGGCGGTGCTCGGCTCGCTCCTGGGCATCGGCTGGGCCGTGGCCTGGGGCGGGATCGCGCTGATCGTCGGCACGGTCATCATCTGGCTCATCATGGCCGGCCAGCAGCGCCGCAACGCGAGCTGACCGCAGCTCAGATCAGCTGGCGCGGCGGCGATAGATCAGCATGGCGCCGATGTACGCCAGCACCAGAATCCCGACGCACCAGCCCAGCGCCACCCACAGATCCGAGCCGATGGGCTGACCCTCAAAGATGGCCCGGATGGCGTTGACGAGCGAGGTGACCGGCTGGTGCTCGGCGAACCAACGCACCGGGCCCGGCATGCTGTTGGTGGGCACAAACGCGGAACTCACGAACGGCAGGAAGATCAGCGGGTAAGAGAACGCGCTGGCGCCGTCCACCGTCTTGGCACTCAGGCCTGCGATCACCGAGATCCAGGTCAGCGCCAGAGTGAAGAGCACCAGCATGCCCGCCACGCCGAGCCATCCAAGCACGCTGGCTCCGGTGCGGAAGCCCATGAGCAGGGCCACCCCCACCACAATCACCAGGGAGACCACATTGGCCACGAGCGAGGTGATGACGTGGGACCACAGCATGGCGGAGCGCCCAATGGGCATGGACTGGAAGCGCTCAAAGATGCCGCCCTGCAGGTCCTGGAACAGCCTAAAGGCGGTGTAGGCAATGCCAGAGGCAATGGTGATGAGCAGGATTCCGGGGAGCATGTAATTGATGTACGTGCCGCCGCCGGTCTGGATGGCCCCGCCCAGCACATAGACAAAGAGCAACAACAGGGCAATGGGCATGATGGCGGTGGTGACGATGGTGTCCGGGCTGCGCCGGATCCGCGTCAGCAGCCGCCCGGTCAGCACGGCCGTGTCCTGCAGGGCGTGGCTACTCATGCCGAGGCCTCCTGGTCTTCAGATCCTGTGCCCGACGCCGCGGGGTTGGGTTGGGTGGGCGCCTCGCCACGGGCGGTCATCGCCAGGAAGATCTCCTCCAGGCTGGGCTGCTTCTCCACATAGGTGACCTCCACCGGGGGCAGTAGCGCCTTGAGCTCCGCCAGCGTGCCGTTGGCGATGATGTGGCCCTGGTGCAATATTGCGATGCGCTGCGCCAGCTGCTCCGCCTCATCCAGGTACTGGGTGGTCAGCAACACCGTGGTGCCGCCGGCCGCCAGCTCCTTGATCGCGGCCCACACCTCCAGGCGCGCCTCAGGGTCAAGGCCCGTGGTGGGCTCGTCCAAAAACACCACCGGCGGGTGGCCAATCAGGCTCATGGCGATGTCCAGGCGCCGGCGCATGCCGCCGGAGTAGGTCCCGGCCGCCCGCTTCCCGGCCTCCGTCAGATCAAAGCGAGCCAGCAGCTCGTCGGCGATACCGCCGGGGCCGACCAGGTGGCGCAGCTTGGCCACCAGCACCAGGTTTTCCCGGCCCGTCAGGACCTCATCCACGGCGGCGAACTGCCCGGTGAGGCTGATCGCCTGACGCACCCCAGCGGCGTCGGACACAACGTCGCGACCGTGCACCGTCGCGGTGCCTGCGTCAGCGCGCAGCAGCGTGGAGAGGATCTTGATCAGGGTGGTTTTGCCTGCACCGTTGGAGCCAAGCAGGGCAAAAATGCTCCCGCGGGCCACGTCCAGGTCCACCCCGCGCAGCACCTGCTGATCCTTGAAAGACTTGGTGATGCCGCGCACGCTGATGGCGGCGTCACCCTTCGGCGACGTAGTCACGAGGAGCCGGCCTCCCCCGCCGCCTTGGCGATCGCGGAGTTCAGGCGCATGCGTTCCTTGTTGATCCACTGCCCGTCGGAGTAGTTGGCGAGGAAGTCCTCGGCGAATTCTGCGGGGTTCTCCCCCGTCACGTCGCGCAGGGGCGTGGAGTTGGCGGCGGCCTCCTCAAAGAGCACTGCCAGGTCATCCAACATCTGCACCAGCGTGTCTCCCGCGGAGATGGCGCCGGCGTAGGTGAGGTAGCGCTCCAGCGCCTTGACGGAGTCTCCGTAGGCCGTGGGAAGCGCCTCCACGCGGGCCCGATAGTTCCGGTAGCGCTTCTTGTCCTCAAAGGAACCGGTGAGCTTTTCAATCCATTCAGCGGCCATGATGGGTGCCTTCCTGTGCGGTGTCTTCAGTTGCGTTGGTGCCGGCGGAGCTAGCTCCGGCTGAGGTAGCTCCGGCTGAGGTAGCTCCGGCTGAGGTAGCTCCTGGGCGGTGCAGGGACTCCACCCGGTCAACGAGGAGGCCCCATTGGCCCCAGAACTCGTCCAGGTGCGCCCGGCCCTGCGAATTGAGGGTGTAGACCTTGCGCGGGGGGCCCTTCTCCGACGGGACCTTCTCCACGTCCACGAGCCCGCGCTGCTCCACACGCACCAGCAACGCGTAGACGGTGCCCTCTGCGATGTCCGTGAAGCCCTGATCCCGCAGCCAGGCCGTGATCTCGTAGCCATAGGCGGATTGCCGGCCCAGGATGGCCAGGACGATTCCCTCCAGGACTCCCTTGAGCATCTCTGTGGCTTGCTTGCCCATGTGCCCTCCTCGCTCCTCTTTGTTACTGAGTACTGGTACATAGCATCACTGAATAGTGGAGAAAGCGCAAGCCCGGGGGTGGTGTTGGGTAGGGCCCGGTGGGCTCGGCGGGGTGGGCTCGGGACGAGCAAGCGGTGGGTTCGGCACGTGCATGAGCACCCTCGCCCGTCGCCCGTGCCCGTGCCACTTCATACGACATTTGCCGTCTTGCAAGACGGCAAATGTCGTATGAAGTGGCACTCAGGCTGGAATCGTCGTCAGAGGCGGCGCTGGCCCCGGGCGCCACGGTCCACGCCCCACTCCCACGCGTCACGCCCCACACGTCTCGGCCCACGCCCCGGGCGCCACGGCCCACTCCCCACGCGTCACGCCCCACGCCCCACACGCCTCGCGTCTCGTACTTGGTGCTGAGCGCCTAGCGACTGAGGCCTACGCCCGGACGTACTTGGAGACGTACCGGCTTTCCGCGTCGTAAAAACGGCGCGGGAGCTCAACTCCCTTGCTGATCCCGATCCGCGTGGTGACAACCACCCGCGGCGGCTCGGCGCCGCGCAGCAGCCGCAGCGGAGGCGCCTGCAGGTCATGCCCGGTCAACCCCAGGTTGATGCCCAGCGCCTGCCCCAGCTTGCCCGGCCCATTGCTCAGCTCCACCCCGTCGCGGCCGCCGCGGCGCAGGCGCATGAGCCCGCCGCCCTCCAGGGGTTCCACGGCGCGGATGAGCACACCGCAACCCGCCCCTGCGCGCCCACTCACGATGTTGAGGCAGCTGTGGATCCCATGGCTCAGGTACACATAGGCGTGCCCGGCGCCCAGGAACATGGCCGCATTGCGCTTGTTTGGCCCGCGAAAGGTGTGACTAGCCGGGTCATCCGGGGAGTACGCCTCCGTCTCCACAATCCGGGCGCTAGTGAGGTCCCCGCCCACCTCGCTGATGAGCCGGCACCCCAGCAATCGGCGCGCCGCCTCCTCCACCGGGACGTCCAGCCACGCCCAGCGCGGGTCCGGGGGCTGCACCGCAGACAGTTCCGCGGGCTGTTCCGGCACGGCTTCAGGCCACCAGCCCGGGCGAGGTATTTGCCCCACACAGAATCACGGCAACCGTCTCCGACGCGGCCGGGATGTATGCCCCAGAGGTCAGCGCGGCCAGCGCGGTGGCCGCGGCCGGTTCGGTGATCACGCGCTGCTCGTCCCAGAGCGCCGCCTGCGCGGCCAGCACCGCGTCGTCGCTCACCAGGACGCTGCGCAACCGCGCTTCGACAGTGCCCGACGCCGCTTTGGCCAGCTCCCAGCCCAGCGCGCCCAGGCGCGTTGCGCCGAGGGAATCGGCGGCCACGCCGCCCACCTCCACATCCACGAGCTCCCCCGCGGCGAGCGCGGAGTGCAGCGTGGGGCAGCCCTGCGTCTCCACGGCCACGACCTTGATGCCGGGGCGCAGTCCGGCCAGGAGGCCACCCAGCAGACCGCCGCCGCCCACGGAGACCATCACGGTGTCCACGTCCGGGGCCTGTTCCTGCAGCTCCAGCGCCACGGACCCGGCGCCGGCCAGGATGTCCGGCTGGTCGTAGGCGTGGCAGAAGATGGCGCCCGTCTGGGCCACCCGCTCCTGGGACGCGGCAAAGGCGTCGTCATAGATGCGGCCCACCTGGTGCACCGTAGCGCCGGCCGCCCGCAGGCGCTTGACCTTGACCTCCGAGGCGGCGCCCGGCACAAAAACCTCCGCAGGGTGGCCCAACTCCCGCGCCACGAGCGCGTGGGCCAGGCCGGCGTTGCCGCCGGAGGCCACGACCACGCCGACCCGCGGATCCAACTCCCCTGAGGCCAGGGCCGCCAGCTGCCGCGCGTAGGCGCCGCGGGCCTTAAACGTGCCGGAGAGTTGCATGTATTCGTGCTTGAGCAACACCCGCGGTGACCAGCGGCTCAGGGGGGTGACCCGCACGGAAGGTGAGATGAGAGCGTGCGCCGCGCGGACGTCGTCGAGCGTGATCATGCCCCTACGCTTCCACCGCAACCACCGGCGCGCCAATCCGGGGCTGAAGCCCCGCCCACGCCAGGCGCAGCAGCACCATGGCGGCCAGCGCCACGCCCGCCAGAATCAACGCGGTGGCGGGCATGCCCAGCGCCGAACCCAGGAATCCGGCCAGCGGATACGTCAGCAGGAATGCGGCGTGGGAGAGGGAGAATTGCGCCGAATACACCTCCTGGCGCGTGTCATCCGTGGAGTTGCGCTGCAGCAGGCGCGAGGACGGGGTGAGCGTCAGTGCCGTGCTGGCCCCGATCAGGAACCACACCGCCAGCAGCAGCACCCATTGCGCGTCCCCGCTGCCAAGGAACATCACGGCCGCGCCCAACAGCAGGGCCAGCGGGAGGGCGGTGGCGCCCACCTTCATGACCGCCCGGTCGTTGAAGCGATCAAGCAACGGGACCATCGCGAACGCCACCAGCAGGGAGCCGGTGCCATTGGCCGCCAGCAGCAGCGCCGCCTGGGACTGGTCCCGGCCAAAGAGGCTCTGGGCAATCACCACAGTATTGACGATGACCATGGCGGTGACGGCCGCATCCACCAGGTTCAGTGCCAGCAGGCCCCGCAGCTCGCGCCTGGTCCAGAACAGCTTGATGCCACCCGTGAGCCGCTGGGCAAAGCTGCGCTGAGGGCCGCCTGCGACCGTGCCGGGGAGCCGGGTGATCAGGACCAGCAGCGCGGAGATCACAAACCCGGCGACCGTCCCAAAGAAGAGCTGGTGGTAGTCCACCAACTGCAACAAGAGCACCGCGAGCAGGGGACTCGCCAGCGCCTCCATGTCATAGGCCAGGCGGGACAGGGACAGCGCCTTGGTGTAGTCCCGCACCGCAGGCAATACCGAGGGAATCAGCGCCTGGAACGTGGGAGTGAAGGTGGCGGAGGCGGACTGCAGCAGGAAGATCAGCGCATAGATGTGCCAGGCCTCTGACACCCACGGCAGCGCCAGGGCCACGGCCGCGCGCACCACATCCGCGGCGATCAGCACGGTCTTGCGCGGCAGCCTGGCGGTGAGCGCGCTGACCACCGGGGTGACGCCCACGTAGGCAAGCATCTTGATGGTCATGGCCACGCCCATCACCACACCGCCTTGATCCCCGGCGATGTCGTAGGCGAAGAGCCCAAGGGCCACGGTGAGCAGGCCAGTGCCGATGAGGGCTATGACCTGGGCGGAGAAGAGCTTGGCGTAGCTGGGGTTTTTCAGGACGGAGAGCATGAGGGTTCCTTGCAACGGTGCCCCTAAGGGGCGCTAACGATGATGGGTTCGTTAGGTCGTCGCACTGCGCGACGACGTCAGCCGCAAGGAACCGTCCCCGAGGGGTACCGGGGGCTCACGCGTGTGCCCCGTGGCTGTTCTCGCCCTGCCCGCCGTGGGCGCCGTGGGCGCCGTGGGCGCCGTGGCCCATCGCCATCTCATGGCCCGCGTGAGGCGAGCCGGGCACCGAGGTGCCCCGAGCGGCGTCGAGCACCAGGTGCGCACTGTGCACCTGGCCCGCCACCTGGAAGTCGAAGAAGAGCAGGTAGCGGCCCTCGCTGGGCGTGTGGGCCATGAAGCTCACCTCCGGGCCGGAGTGCCGGCCGGGCTGCGGCTCATCGCCATGCGGGTGGATGTGCAGGTAGGAGAGGTCCCCGTCCCGCAGGCTCACCAGGTGGCCAAACGCGCCAAGGTAGGGCTCCAACGCGGTCACCGGGGCGCCGTTCTGGCTCACGCTCACCACCAGATCACTCATGTCCCCGCCCAGCAGCTCGCCGGTAATGCTGACGTCGAAGCCACCCACGCTGACGGCGCGCACCGGACCGGTGGCCGGGCGCGGGGTCAGCACCCCTCCGACGTCGATCATGCGGCTCAGCGTCATGGCTTCAGCGCCGCGCGGGGTGATGTCCACAAACACCCGGTAGCTGCCGGCCTCCACCCAACTCCAGGGCAGGCTCCACGTGCCGGTCGTCGCGTCAAGGACGGGGTGTACGTGGAGGAAGTTCTGCCCGTCGGAGCGCACCACCATGAGGTGCAGGGCCTTGTCATGGGAGGTTTCAAAGTCAGTGACCGCGGCGCCGTCCGGGCCAACGATGTGGAAGCTGAGCTCACCCGGGGTGTTGATCTCCGTGGGTGCGCTGATGGCGCTCAGGAGGTACTCGCTGGTGCCCAGTTCCGTTCCGGCCATGATGCCGCCCTGCTTTCTGTTGCGCTGCTGGTCCGGTCGTCTCTGCGACGGCCACAGTCAGAACATACCCCACAGGGGTATTGATTGGCCAGGGTGAGTCCGGTCTCCTCACCCTGGCCGGGCCCATCGGGACGCATCGGGACGCACAAAAGCCCCGACCGGGGCATCCGGTCGGGGCTTTTGTCTTGTCATCACTCGCACCCTTGAGGTGTCTTCGACAATACGTGCGGATTTTAGGAGCGGCCTGTGCACCAGCGATTCACTCCCTGACCGGGCCTGGCCTCACGCACCGAGCGAGATCCAATACCGCCGCAGCGCCACGCCGTCGCCGTCCACACGCACGTCCTCCAGCACGCCCCCGTTGGCCTCGATGGTGCCGCGCGAGCCCAGATTGGCCTCGGCGCACGTGAGCAGAACCCTGTCCATCCCCCGCTCACGGGCCAGGTCCAGCATCTGGGCCAGCGCGGCGGTGGCGTGGCCCTGGCGCCTGGCCGAGGGGCGGATCCCGTACCCAAGGTGGCCGCCGAAGTTTGCCAGGTATTCGTTGAGCTCGTGCCGCAACGCAACAGAACCCAAGTACTGATCCCCCGCCACCAACCACCGGAAGGTGCACGTGACCATGCCCGGGCTCAGCGGCTCGCTTTCCTGGCTCAGCAGTCGGGCCACCCACTGCTCAAAGGCGCCGGGCGCGGAGAAGTCCGCGTCCGCGTCCACTCCCGCACCGTCCTGCCAGGCTCCCTCCCACTCCGCATGCGAGGCCAAGAAGGACTCGCGATAGGCGACGGAGGGCTTCACCAGGCGGGCAGCCTGGGGCAGGTTTTGGGGCAGGTCTTGGAGAGACTCTTGGGGAAGCTCTTGGGGCATGCGGCGACGCTAGCACGCCCGCCGCGTGCCTCAGCGGGCACCTGGGCGCCCGTACTCCTCCAGCCAACGCAGCCACACCTCACTGATGGTGGGATAGGCGGGCACGGCATGCCAGAGCCGGTCAATCGGCACCTCGCCGACCACCGCAATGGTCGCGGCCTGCACCATCTCCTCCACGCCAGGACCAACAAAGGTGGCGCCGAGCAGCACATCGCGCTCCGTGTCTATCACCACGCGCGCGGTGCCCTGATAGCCGTCCGCGAAGGTGGCCGCGCCGGCCACCCACCCCAGGTTGTAGTCGATCGCCCGCACCTGATGGCCCGCGGCCTCTGCCTGCTTGGCCGTGGGGCCAACAGAGGCGATGGGCGGATCGGTGAAGACCGTGGCCGGGACCGCCGCGTGGTCCGCGGTGGCAGCGTGAGCCCCCCACGCGTCGTCGAACACTGGCTGGCCCAGCGCCCGCGCCGCGATCACGTCGCCGGCCGCGCGCGCTTGGTACTTGCCCTGGTGCGTGAGCAGGGCGCGGTGGTTCACATCTCCGACTGCGTAGAGCCACTCGCTGCCGACCACGCGCAGCGTCTCATCCACAGGAAGCCAGCCGCCGTCCCTCACACCCTCCAGGCCCAGGGCGTCCAGCCCCAGCCCCTCCGTGCGCGGCGCGCGGCCCGTCGCCACCAGAATCTCCTGGGCCTCCACCCGCTCACCGTTGTCCAGTTCCACAAACTTGGTGGGCCCAGTCTCGCCAGCCCCAGCGCGCCCGGCAGCACTCACGCCGGCCCGCACCACCGACGCCCCGCGCGCCGTCAGCGAGGCCTCCACCGCCTGACCCGCGAACGGCTCCAGCTGCGGCAACATCCCGCTGCGTGCCACCACCGTCACGCGCGAGCCAAGCGCGGAATACAGCGTCGCCATCTCCGCGCCCACCACACCGCCGCCCAGCACAATGAGGGACTCGGGAACGCTCGTGGCGCTGGTCGCCTCGCGGCTGGTCCACGGGTCTGCGTCGCTGAGGCCGGGAACCGGCGGAACAAAGGCCGAGGTGCCGGTGCAGAGCGCGACGGCGTGGCGCGCACTGAGGCGCGTGACCTCACCATCGGCGCCGGTCACCTCCACGAGACGCTCCCCCACGATCCGACCGGTGCCGCGCACCAGGTCGATCTTCGCGGTGGCAAGCCAGTCCTCCTGAGACTTGTCATCCCAGTCGTGGGTGAAGGAGGTGCGGCGCTTGAACATGGCGGCCACGTCCAGGTCACCAGTCGCGGCCTGCGCAGAGCCCGCCACGGCGCGCGCCTCTGCCAGGGCTGCGGCCGGGCGAAGGAGTGCTTTGGACGGCATGCAAGCCCAGTAGGAGCATTCGCCTCCCACCAATTCCGCCTCCACAACCACGGCGGAGAGCCCGCCCTGCACGGCGCGATCGGCCACGTTCTCGCCCACCGGCCCGGCACCCAACACAATCAGGTCATACTCGCGCGTCGACATGGGGCTCAGCCTAGCCACTGCGCGTGGAGCTGTGTCCCCCGCCGCGTAGCCGGGCGGCAGCGGGTTGAGGATGCCCAGCCGCGCCACCCGGTGAGCGTCCGGATGGCGCGGCTGGGCGGCCGCGCGGCTAAGCGGCTGGGCGGTGGGGCGCCGGCTGAGTTCGCCTACGCTGCGAGGCGGCGCGAGCGGGCGCCCCGGGTCAGCATGAGCACTACATCGCAGAGCACAAACGCGGTCAGCGTCAGTCCCAGCGCAGGCAGGAACAGACCCAGCCCCAACCCGGCAGCGCCGAACAGCGCCCAGCCCCACCACGGGACCGCGAAGGGCCGGAAGGGCGGCTTCTTGTCCCGCAGGCGCAACCCCTGCGGGCGCCGCAGGTACCAGGTGCGGTAGCCGGCCAGGATGATCACGATGATGGCCAGCGCGACCAGGAGCAGGCCCACCTGATTCCAGATGCCAAAGAGCTCACCCATGTGCAAGTTGATGCCCAAGGTGGCCAACTGGGAGGGCAGGTTCTGGTCATTAAAGTCCAGGCGGTCAACCACCGTGCCATTGGCGCGGTCTATGGCTATCTGGTCCGCCTTGACCGGGAATTGCGCGCGGGTCTCCTTCACCACCCACGCGCTCCCCTGATCTGCGGGCGGGCGGATCTCCAACTGATTCCCGTCGATATTGCTCATGCGCGCCAGGGAAAGCACCTGGGTGAAGGCCGCGGGATCACTCCACTGGTTTCCCTCGGTCGGGGCGGCCATGCCGCCGTGCTCGGCGTGCGCGCCACCGCCGCCGCCCGCCGGGGCGCCACCCAGGGTGGAGGTGAGCTTGGGGGCGGTCCAACTCAGCGCCGCGCGCAGCTCCGTGACGTTGTTCCCGGCCCATTGCGACCACGTGATGCCGGTGGCGGACAGGAAAAGCATGGCCACAAGTGCCCATATGCCAACAGAGGTATGTAGACTCCGGGCTCGTCGATACCCTGTCTGCTTGAGCGCCGGCCGCAGCAGGTCTCGCCTGGCCGCACGCTTGGACTTGCCCCAGGTCCACAACCAGAGGAACAGGCCAGCCGCGGCAATCACACCTAGCCAGGAGGCGGCAATCTCCGAGTAGATCCGGCCCGGCTCACCCAGTTGCAGCGAGGAATGGAAGCCCTCCAGCCAGTGGCGCATCGGGGTCTGGCCCACGCTGGTGTAGGTATTGAAACTGCCCAGCACCTCGGCGCTGACTGGATCAACAAAGACGGTGCGCTGGCCTCCATCTGTGTCCTCGGGATCGGCATACATAACCCGCGTGGAATGTGTTGCGTCTTGCGCCGGGCGCACGGCGACCACGGCCGCGTCGTTCGTGTGCCGCTGGGCTGCACTCAGCTGTGATTCGAGGCTGGCCATGGGCGTTTCCGCAGTACCAGAACCGTTCAATTCATGGGCATAGATCACTCTTTCCAGCTGCGGAGTGACCGAATAGGCTGCGCCGGTGACGGCGGCCAACAAGATGAAGGGCGCCACAAAGATGCCGGCGTAGAAGTGCAGGCGCATCACGAGCGGCTTGAGCCAGGGCCTGCGGCGGGCGCCTGGCCGTGGGGGTTCAGCTGCGGGCCGCGTCTGCGGCACCACAGAGGAAGGGGTGGGAGTGGACATGCGGGTGCTCCTTGGGGAGCCGGGGCGCTGGCGAGTGCGACGCTCCGCCCCCACGGGGGCGCGCGGCGGCTGACGGCGAGCGCGAAAGGAAAAGGGGAGGGCACGCCTGCCTGGCCCTTCACCGGGGGTGCGGTGGGGCTGCCCGACGACGCGGGCGTGGGGAGGCGCGCAGGCTCACTCCTGGCGGGGCACGGCGGTGAGGCCGGTTCCGGGTGAGTGGCTCAGGCGGGCGAGGGCGGCCCGCGGAATCGCAGCGAGCCAACCAGCCGAAGGGACCCGGGCCGGTGCGGATGTGGGTCCACCCCAGCTGCCCAGCGCAGGGCGGCCGGTCGGGGAGCCCTGGTTCCCAGGATGAGGGCCACCCGCTGGGCGGAGGCGACTGCTGACGACGCCACCGCGCGAGCACCCAGGCGTAACTGCGCACAGAGCGCGATCAGGAGCAGCTCGCCCCATCGCACCAGCAGGGCGGAGGCCACGGCTGCCCCCACGTGCGCGACAATCATGAACTGGTCCGCGCCCCACGGGGAGGCGCTGGCCAGGTCCGCCAGCGGCCCGGTCATCTCATGGCCACCCATCTGGTGGCCGCCCATCTGGTGCCCGGAAGGCATCCCGTCCAGGGAACCGGCCGATTGCCCTGGGGTACCCAGCGCGCCGTGGTGCGTGTGCGCTGGGAGGGGGCCAGCGGCGTCGGGCAGGGAAGGCGCACCCATGGACCCAAAAAGGAAGTGGTACGCCAGCTGCGACGGGAGCAGCAGGCCCAGCGTGCGCAGCCAACTGGGGCGCGCACGCATCAACGGAAGCGCCAGGACGGAGCCGAGCGCTAGGGCCAGCAGGGGTCCCAGCCAGGAGGTCACGGTGCCGCCGGCGGCCGTGTGGGCCCACAGAGCACACGCCACGGCGAGGGCCGAGGTGGCCCAGGCGCGCGAGACGACGGCCCAGCGTGACATCGAGGATCCTTCAGGGTGGGGGGTAGCCCCATTATTTCACGCCCGCGGCGCCCTGAGCTCGCATCGCCAGCACCCCAGGAGAACCAACGAACCCGGCATGAGCCCCTCCCGGCCCGCGACCTGGTTCACAGCCGGCACCAGCGACGAACTGGAGTTCACGCGGGCCCGTTGACTCCCCCGTCGATCCGGGCCATGATGCGAGTTCACCCGACTGATGCGCCCTGGTGCGCAGAAACGGAGGACTGTTCCATGCAGCCCACTACCCCGAGCCAGCCCGCGGGACAGCCGGAGACCACGTCGGGGGCAACAGCCGGCGCCACCTGGTCAGCCAGGCACATCGGCGGCCCCAACCACGTGCTGAGCGTTCGCACGGGCGCCGAACTAGTCGCGGCGATCACCGATTTTGCCCGTAGCCAGGGCATCCGGGGTGGGGCGGTTCGCGGAATCGGTGCGGTCAGCCGGGCCACCCTGCTCTTCCGCGACCCCATCGAGCTCACCTACGTGGACCGCGAGTTTGATGAGCAGATGGAGATCGCCGGCCTGCAGGGCAACATTTCGGTGCGCGGCGACGAGACCCTGGTGCACATCCACACCACGTTGGGGCGTTCCGACTATTCGGCGATCGCCGGGCATCTCAAGGAGGCGTGGATCCGCGGTGCCGGCGAATTCTTCATCACGGTTGCGGCCCATCCGCTGGAGAAGGCGTTAGACGCAGATCTGGGCCTCAACATCTTCACGCTGTGACGGGCCGGGACTGTTGCCGTGCGCTCTCCTTCCTGGGGACCCAGTACTTCGACGACGTGAAGCCACACCGCACCCTGCCGAAGCAGCCAGCTCTGGCCTTGGTCGCCGTTCTGCGTGAACGGTTCGCGCGCGTCTACGTCTGCCGGCAGTATGTGCAAGGCGTCTGAGGCCCAGGACCGTTTGCCGGCTCACCTCGAGGCAAGAATTCGCCGGGTGTGGCTGGAGGCGCTCGGGGCGAGCGGCCTCGTGGCCGACGGCGGGATCGAATTCGTGGAGCGTGACGACCTGGACGCTGTGGTCTCCGTGGCCCTCTTTGGCACGCGCCTGGTCGCCGCTCCGCCGGACCTGATGAGGCGCCTGCGGCGCTTGGACCCGGAACAATTGCTCGACGCGCGCGTGGTGGCCTCCGCGCTTGGACCGGCTGCCGTGCCGATCGGCACTGCGACGCTCTCATACCTCGCAGTCGCGCCGCCGCCAGGGAGTCGCGAGACATCGACGGCGACGGCCACGGACCTCACCGCAGTGCGGACGGCCTGCACCGAGGAAGAAGACGATGAGTCCGGCGTGGGCGGCATGCCTCACGCTTGGGCCTCCACAGCGGCGGGGTCGGGAGCGACCGTGGCCGTCAGCGGTTTTGATCCCTGGCATTCCGAAATAGCTCAGCTGGGCGTCCTGACACACCCCGAACATCGCGGTGGTGATCATGCGTATTCCGCGGCGTCCGCGGCCGTCAGCGCCGCACTGGAACGGGGGCTGATCCCCCAATGGCGCAGTCGCACGGACAACGAATCCTCCCACCGGCTCGCCGCGCGGCTGGGCTTCATCACTGTTGGCGCGCAATGTGCCGTCGCGCTGGGCTAGGTCTTAGAGAGCGCGACGGCCCGCAGACGTCTGAAACCGCACCAGGTACCCATCGGGATCAGTGACGAGAAACTGCTCCACGCCAGTCTCTTCGGTCTGACTCACGCGGTACCACGTGGCCTCCGGCTCCATGAAGAGCGGCCACTCCTCGGCGCGCAGCGCGTCAAGAATCGGATCAAGCTCAGGAACGCTGATCTGAAAGTTGATCCCCCTGCCCAAGGGCCGCTCCAGCGTGCCGGTCACCCAGTTCCGACCCACCGCGTGCTGTTCCAGCATCAGATGAGCCGAACCGCGCGCGATGTACGCGAAACCCTCCTCTGCCCGCTGGTACTGGATCTCAAAGCCACACAGATCAATCCAAAAATGCAGGCTGCGCTGCACGTCAGCGACGAGCAGTTCGGGAACCAGGGCCGGGTCTGGGGAGGTCACCTGAGCAGTGTTTCACGACTGCCCGCGCCACCCTGCCAGGCGGCGTCGGGCACCCGATAGTCCTGCCGCTATACCCCGCCGCCGGGCTCCGCGTAGTCACCCTGCGCCATGTTGTTAAAGCGCGAGTAGTGGCCCTGGAACGCGACCACGATGGTCTTGGTGGGGCCGTTACGGTGCTTGGCCACGATCACGTCCGCCTCGCCGGCGCGCGGGGATTCCTTGTCGTAGATGTCCTCGCGGTGCAGCAGGATCACCATGTCGGCGTCCTGCTCAATGGAGCCGGACTCGCGCAGATCGCTGACCTGCGGGCGCTTATCCGTGCGCTGCTCGGAGCCACGGTTCAGCTGAGACAGCGCAATCACCGGCACGTCCAGTTCCTTGGCCATGAGCTTGAGCGCACGGGAGAACTCGGAGACCTCTTGCTGGCGGGACTCCACGCGCTTGCCGGAGCTCATGAGCTGCAGGTAGTCCAGGACCACCAGCTTCAGGTCATGCTTCTGCTTGAGGCGGCGTGCCTTGGCCCGGATCTCCATGAGGGACATGTTGGGGCTGTCGTCAATGAAGAGCGGCGCGTCGTTGAGATTGCCCATGGTGTTGGCGATCTTGGTCCACTGCTCGTCCTTGACCTGGCCCTTGCGCAGGTCCTGCAGGCCAATGGTGGCCTCCGCAGAAAGCAGACGCATCGCGATCTCGTTCCGGCCCATTTCCAAGGAGAAGAACACGGTGGTGAGGTGGTGCTTAATGGCAGCGGAGCGGGCAATATCCAGGGCGAACGTGGACTTACCGACGGCGGGACGCGCGGCAACCACGATCATCTGGCCGCCCTGCAGGCCCTGGGTCAGCTCATCAAACTCGTAGAAGCCGGTGGGGACACCGGTGATGCCCTCGGTGCGGGAGCTCGCCGACTCAATCTCATCAACGGTGCCCTCGATGATGTCCTTCAGTGCCACGTAGTCCTCGCCGCCGCGGCGATCTGCGACCTTCATGACCTCTGCCTGGGCCTCATTCACAATGGCGTCCACCTCGCCATCAGAGGAGTAGCCCATCTGCACGATGCGCGTGCCCGCATCCACCAGGCGGCGCAACACAGCGCGCTCCCGCACGATCTCCGCATAGAAGCCAGCGTTGGCCGCCGTCGGCACGGACTGAATCAGCTCGTGAAGGTAGGCGGCGCCGCCCACCCGCTGCAGATCGCCGCGCTTGGTCAGCTCATCCGCCACCGTGACCGCGTCCGCGGGCTCGCCACGACCATAGAGGTCAATGACGGCCTCATAGATGTTTTCGTGGCTGGGACGGTAAAAGTCCATGCCGCGCAGCGTCTCCACGCAATCCGCGATGGCGTCCTTGGAGAGCATCATGCCGCCCAGTACGGACTGCTCCGCAACCAGGTCCTGAGGGGGCGTGCGCGCTCCGGCATCCCCGGGGGCGCTTCTGCTGCCCTCGTACTCCTGAACGCTCACCCTGGACTCCTCGCTGCTGGTTCCTGACCTACCCAGAGTGCGCCGTGGGGCCGACGCTTTGCTGGGCAGGGAATGCCCCCGCGCCATGTGGCGCGTAGGTAGAGGAATGACCCCACGGTAGGGCCGTTTGCCGCAGTAGACAAACCAGTTATCCACAAGTTCCACAGGAGCTCTGTTAACAAGTGCCACAGAAGGTGGGGACAACTGTGGACAACTTGGGGACAGTCAGGTGCACAACTGTTTTCTAACGCTGTACTTCGTTGAGTTTCCGGGGTTACTGGCGAGTCCGCTCAAGTTTATTTTTGGCCCGTTGTCCCCAGCTTGCTTGTGCGTATGTGGACTTGACGCGGACCCTCCACGTGTGGGGGGGCTAGTTATCCACAGTTTTGGCCGCTTCTCCACAGACACGCCAGCCGCGTGACGACCCCGAAGTGTCCGCCCGACCACCACCGTCCGCCATGCGGGCAAACATGCCCACATCCACATACGTGGCATCGATCACCGCTAGCGGCAACGGCTCGGCAACGGCGGGGCTTGCCCCCTGCCCGCTCAGCACCGAAACTGAGGCATGAATGAGCAGAAAACCCAGCCCACCGGCGTCGAACCGCTGGTGTTTGTGGAGTCCGTGGAGCACGCAGTCCGCCGCGCGGACGGCCTGTACCTTCTGGAGCTCTTTGCGGGGGTCTCCGGCCAGCCTGCGCGGATGTGGGGGCCAAGCATCGTGGGCTTTGATGAGTACAGCTACCGCTACGCCTCCGGCCATTCGGGGACCGCGCCGTTGATCGGTTTCAGCCCGCGCAAGGCGTCGCTCTCCCTCTATGGGCTCACGGGCCAGCCGGAGGGCGCGGCGCTCCTAGCCAAGCTGGGCAAGCACAAGATCGGCGCGTCATGCCTGTACGTCAACACCTTGGCGGACGTCGATCTGGCGGTGCTCCGCGAGCTCACCGAGACGGGGTACGCGCACGCTCTGACATGGAAGGCCAAGGGCGCCGCGGGCGAGCAGGTCAACTAAGCGCGCCCGCAACCACGAACGCCGCGCTCAAACCTTCCGAGACGAGCGCAGCGCCTGCTTCTGAGCCAGCCCCTTATCCGTGGAAAGGCGCTGATAATCGGCGCTCCCGACGGGCACCAACCCCACGCGCCCGCGCTCGTCAAAGTGGAACCCCCAGCCGTAGCGCTTGGCCAACGGGGAGGAGCGCAGGCACGCCTGATCGCGGGCAAAGAACTCATCCCACGCGGCGTCGCGCTCCTCGTCAAGGAGCCCCTTGCGCCTGGAATGCACCTCAAAGATCAGCTCGTCAGAGGTGTAGGCGTACGGGCGCGCCTGCAACAACTCAAACTGCAATTCGGCGATGGTCTGGCCGTCCTCGCCGTGGGGCGGCGTGATGCCGGTTGGCTCCGCGCGGCCCTCTGGGTTCAGGGAATCCTCTGCCACCGCGATGAACGTGTTGGTGTAGTTGGTGGTACCCATGCTCAGAACCTCCAGCGTTGTCCGGCCGTCTCAGACTCCCACTCTGTCCCGGCCACCCCTGAGGGTCAAGGGTCGGTGGCGCGCCACGTGAACACTAAATGACATACTCCGGCGCGCGGAGACCCTTAAAGGTGGAGTCCTGAAACACCAGCGGGTCATATTCTCCGGCGTGAGTGGCCACGCCGTGCACCTGCAGCAGCACCACGTGATGATCCCCTGCCGGCACCTCCGCGTACACGCTGGTCTCTAGCCACAGGGCTGAATGATCCAGCAGTAACGCACCACCCTCGCCCTCCGTTAGGTCTAGTCCGGCAAAGCGGTCCCCGGACTTTGACGCAATCTGACGGCACGCATCGTGATGCTCTGAGCCCAGGATGGAGACGCCAATACGCCGAGACCGCTTCACGATGGGCCAGGTGGTGGAGCGGTTCTGCACGGCAAAGGACACCAGCGCCGGCTCCAGGGACACCCCTACGGTGAAGGAGGAGGCCACGATCCCCTGCGGCGCGTTCTCCACGGTGGCGCACAGGGCGGCCACGCCGGAGGGGAAGCGCGCAAAGGCCTCACGCAGGAGGGTCGGTTGCAGTTCACGAGTTAGCGACACAGCGCACCTCAATCAGGCTCAATGCCTTCCCGTCTGGGAGGCGGTCTTTGCCCGGGCCACGGGGCCAGGGCCGAATCCTCACCTGGGGCACCCCAACACCGCGTCGAGGGTTGCCGGCGGATCGGCCAGGGCCTCTAGATCCGCACTCTTGATTCATGCCCGACGCTACGAGGTTGCGTTGCCTGCCTCCACTCCTGTTGCGAAACACGACGGTTATTGCGAACCGCGACGAGCGTCGCCACCGCGATGCAGGGCCCGGCGGCAATCCCAACCAACGACCCAAGGCACCAAGGCACCAGGAACCCCGGGGTAACGCAACGAGGGCCCCACCGGTTTCCCGGTGGGGCCCTCGTCTGTACCGCTCCTCGGTGAACCGAGGGAAGAAAAACTACTTCTTCTTGGACTTCTTCTTGGACTTCTCGGCCACGACCTGCAGGTCGATGCTGGCCAGGACGTCCGAGTGAAGACGAACGGTTGCGGCGTAGTTGCCCGTGGACTTGATGACCTGGGCAATCTCGACGTTGCGCTTGTCAACGGTGCCAAGGCCCTGGGCCTCGATCGCGTCGGCAACATCGCCCTGCTTGACGGTGCCGAACAGGCGACCCGCCTCGCCGGCCTTGACGGTCAGCTTCACAGGGCTGGCGGACAGACCGGCGGCAATGCGCTGGGCGTCCTCCAGGTTGGCCACGGCGCGCACGGCGCGAGCAGCCTTGATGTTCTCGATTTCCTTTTCCCCACCCTTGGTCCAGGTGATCGCGAAGCCGCGGGGGATGAGGAAGTTACGGGCGTAACCGTTCTTGACGTCGACGATATCGCCGGCGGTACCAAGACCAGTTACCTCGTGGGTCAGGATGAGCTTAGACATAAGTTTTCTCTCCCTTTTCTCAGCCGCGGCCAGCGCCGGAGTACGGCAGCAATGCCACTTCGCGCGCGTTCTTGATGGCCAGGGCGATCTTGCGCTGCTCCTGCACGGAAACACCCGTGACACGGCGTGCGCGGATCTTTCCACGGTCAGAAATGAACTTGCGAAGCAGTGCGACGTCCTTGTAGTCAATGACCTTGACGTCGGCGGCCTTCAGGGGATTGGACTTCGGTTTCGGCTTGCGGATTTCAGGCTTAGCCATCGTGGAGCTCCTTACTCGAATGGAGCCCGCAGAAGAGATCTGCGGGATGGTGAAAATGGGTTGTTAGATCAGAAGGGAGGCTCGTTGTTGCCGGGGACGGATCCCCAGCCACCGTTGCCACCGCTAGCAGGCTGACCCCAGGGGTCATTCTGCTGCGGCTGCTGCGCGGGCTGGCCCCAGTCATTGCCGCCGCCACCGGAGGAGGAGTTACCCCCACCGAAGCCGCCGCCCTGGTTGCCGCCGTTGCCACCGTTGCCGCCGCCGAAGCCACCGCCGTTGCCCCCTCCACGGGAAGCACGGGTGACCTTGGCAGAGGCGTACCTCAGGGACGGGCCGATTTCATCGACCTCGAGCTCCATGGAGGTACGGCTCTCGCCTTCCTTCGTGGTGTAGGACCGAGACTTCAACCGACCCTGGGCAATCACGCGAGTGCCCTTGGTCAGCGTTTCGGCGACGTTCTCCGCGGCATCACGCCACACCGACGCGCGCAAGAACAGGGTTTCCCCGTCCTTCCACTCGTTGGACTGGCGATCAAACGCGCGAGGAGTGGAAGCAATGGTGAAATTCGCCACCGCCGAACCCGACGGGGTAAACCGCAGCTCCGGATCGCTGGTGAGATTTCCGATGACCGTGATGACGGTATCGCCTGCCATGTTGCCTCCTACTTAAGTCTTGGTCCGTGCAGCGCCTTATTCGGCGATGCGCTGTTCCTCGGGACGAGTGATCTTGGTGCGCAGGATGGACTCGTTGAGAGTCAAAACGCGGTCAAGCTCGGTCGAGGTGGCCGGCTCAGCGGTGAAGTTAACCACCGCGTAGATGGCCTCAGTGTTCTTCTTGATCTCGTAAGACAGGCGACGACGGCCCCAAATATCGACCTTGTCGATGGTTCCGCCATCCTTGGTCACGATCTCAAGGAACTTGCCGAGCGTCGGCTCGACGGTGCGCTCATCGACCTCGGGGTCGATCAGCACCATCAGTTCGTAGGCACGCATGTGAACCCACCTCCTTTGGACATAACGGGCACGGTCTTTCCGTGCCAGGAGGTTCTGTGCGTGTCACCCCGCAGGCCCGCGCCAGGTGGCACGGAGACAGGGCAACTTGCTCATCCTACCGGAGTTGACCCCCTGGCCTCCACCCCAGTCTGACGTGCCAGGCGCCACAGTGGCGCGGCGTGGGCAGATCTGTGCACGACGCCGCCGGAAAGGTTGCGCTGTGAGGGACGGGGCGTGCGCCCCCGCACCTCAGAACTCACCGCGCCCGCCCCAAAAACTCACCGAGCGGCGTCGGGCAGGAGCCTCTGGATCGCGTCACCGAGCCGGCCCGTCAGGGTCAGCGCGTAAGTATTGGACACGTGGTTGGCGTCGCGATAGACCAGCACGTTGCCGATCACGGACGGGCACTGCTCCTCGTCGCAGAACCAGGACGCGGTGTCGATTGTTGCCGCGCCCTTCACCTTCTTGGCCGCCGCGACGGCCGGTTCCTTGGGCAGGGACAGGTGGCGCGGCAGGCTGCACGGCTCAGGGTCCTGGAGGTTTTGGGCCACGCAGTCCCGGGCCATGGTCTCCGGCTCGTCCGTCAGCGACGGCGAATCTCGCAGCACGGCCGTCTTGATACCGGACTTGGCGAACTGCTCCATCGGCTTGCGGAAGCCCTCCACCGCGTCTCCGGCGTAGGTGGAACCATTCCAGGAAGTGAAGATGATCAGCGCCGGCTTGGCCTTGGCCAACTCCCGCGCGGTCTGCTGGTTGAGGGTGGAACACACGAGCTTGCGCGTCTTTTCCAGCTCGCGCGGCGTGAAGCTAAACGGGCAGGAGTTCTTGACGTAGGTGACCACCTTGAAGCCGCGCTCGCGCCCCACCGCGTCCATGGCACCGATCCACTGGCCGGCATGCGAGTCCCCCACCAGCGCCACCTCCACGCCAGAGGAGGTATCGCCAAACTCGCAGCGCCGCACCTGATCCCCGTCCCACGCGGACACGCAATCTCGCCACTTAGGCAGATCCCGCGCGGCCTGACCCGGGATCGGTGTGATGGCCGTCCCGGAAACAAACGGCGCGCCGCTTGACGTATCCCACGCCTGCGCGCCAAAGCCCTTGGGCGGAGCCTTGAGCAGCTCGGCCGCGGCGCTGGCCTGCTGGGTGGTGATGGCCTGCGCTCGCACCGCCGGGACGGCAACCACCACGGCGGCCAGGGCCGTGGCCACGGCCCCGATGCCCACGGCCCGCCACGTGTGCTTGGCGGTGAAGCGCCAGGTCCGCGCTGGGCGTTCCACGAAGTAGTAACTGGCCGCCGCCAACGCCAGCGACAGGGCGATGAGAGCCAGGGCCTGCCACCAACGCGGCGCCGTGCCCACCACCTGCTTAAACACGATCACCACGGGCCAGTGCCACAGGTAGAGCGAATAGGAAATGTTGCCCACCCACTGCACGGGCGCCGCATCCGTGAGCCGGTGCAGCGAACCCCAGCCGGCGGTGCGGCCCGCGGCAATCACGGCCATGGTTCCCAGGACCGGCAGTATGGCACCCTGCCCCGGGAACGGAGTCTTGCCAGAGACGTAGCTGAAGGCCACCCAGGCCAGGACGGCCACCCCGGCCACAGCGGTGAGATTGCGCAGCCACACGGGGGCGGCCCAGCCGGCCGCGGGGAGCATCGCGGCCAGCAAACCGCCGGCGGCCATTTCCCATACACGGGCGGTGGTGACGAAGTACGCCGCCGCGTCGCCCGAGTTGACGAGCAAGATGGAGTAGCCAAGGGACACGGCGATGATCACCGCGAACAGCACCGCTGCCACGATGCGCACGGGCGCTGCGGCGAAGCGTTCAGTGCTGATGCCCGACGACGCGCTGGTCACCGGAAGCGCGGCGCGCCTGCCCCTCCCGCCGTTGCGGCGCTTGGCTCCTCTGGCGAGCGCAAGCGCCAACCACGCGGCCGCCAAGACCACGAGTGGCCAGAAGATGTAGAACTGCTCCTCCACACCCAACGACCAGAAGTGCTGCAGCGCCGTGGGCTGATTCTCTTGGGCCATGTAGTCCACGGAGTCCAGGGCAAGAACCCAGTTCTGCACACTGAGCAGGGAGGCCAATCCCTGGCGGGTGATCTCCTCCCACAGCGAGCTGGGCCACCAGATCAGCGTGGCCACCACGATCGCGAGGATCACCACGATCGCGGCCGGCATGATCCGCCGGATGCGGGCCGCCCAGAACGCCGGCAGGGAGATGCGGCCCTTGGCCTGGACCTCGCGCAGCAGGTGGGAGGTGATGAGGAATCCGGAGATCACGAAGAAGACGTCCACGCCCACAAAGCCGCCCGGTGCCGCACGGGGATAGAGGTGGTAAATCACCACGAGGCCCACGGCGAGCGCGCGCAGCGCCTGCACCTCGGGAAGGAAGCGGCGGGGGGTCTTTGGCGCGCCGGATCGCGAACCGGACGTGGCGCGCGGTGCCGTGGGAACGGCGTCGTGCGGTGCACCGCCGCGCTCGTGGCGCGCAGAAATGGTGGGGGGCAAGTCCATCTACCCAGAGCACCATCTCAGGATGAACCGCAGGTAAAACGCGGGGGTGGTTGACGTGAAGCCGCCCATCGCCCGGCCCACTCATGCCCACGCCTGCCACCTCATACGACATATGCCGCCGTGCACAGCGGCATATGTCGTATGAAGTGTCACTCCGCCGCTGCGGCGTCGTACGAGGTGGCGTTTGTCGCACGGGGTGGCAACCCGGCCCCACGCAGCCCCGCGCCCGTAAGAACTCGAGCCAAAAACCCCGCCTAGCCCTCCAGGAACACCCCAGCCACCTGGGAGAGCGCGTGCAGATCCGCGACGCCGGCCAGCTCGCGCGCGGAGTGCATGGAGAGCATCGGGATGCCCACGTCCACGGTGCGCAGGCCAAGGCGCGTGGCCGTCAGCGGCCCGATCGTTGAGCCGCACGGCACGTCATTGTTGGAGACGAACTCCTGCTGCGCCACCCCGGCCCGCTCGCACCAGGCCACCCATGCCGCGGCGCCGATCGCGTCCGTGGCGTAGCGCTGGTTGGCGTTGATCTTCAGGATGGGCCCGGATCCCAGCACCGGCTTGACCACCGGATCATGCTTGCCCGCGTAGTTGGGGTGCACCGAGTGGCCCACATCCGAGGAGAGGCACCAGGAGCTGGCGTAGGCGCGGCGGCGTTCCTCCGGGCCGGCGCCCAACGAGGCGTAGATGCGCTCCAGCACATCCTCCAGGAACGGGCCGCACGCGCCGGAGCGCGAGTTGGAGCCCAGCTCCTCATGATCAAAGGCGGCCAGGACGGCGATGGGGCCGTTGGAATCCCCAGCAATCCGCTCCCCGGCCGCTTCAAGAGCCACCACTCCGGCGTGCACGCTGGCCAGGTCATCCAGGCGCCCGGAGGCAAAGAACGCGTCCTCGGCGCCAAACACCGCGCCGCGGGCGGAGTCTGCCACCACCAAATCGAAGCCGCGGATGTCCGCCGCCTCCACCCCAGCACACCCGGCGACCTGCCCCAGCAGATCGGCCGAGGCCGGATCCCCCAGGCCCCACACGGGCTGGGTCTGGGCCTGCTTATCCAACGCCAGGCCGTCGTTGACCCCACGGTCCAGGTGGATGGCCAGTTGCGGCAACCGCAGCAGCGGTCCGGTCGCGGCCAGCACCACGGAGCCGTCTGCCATGGCCAGGCGACCGGCCAGGCGCAGCTCGCGATCGAGCCACGAGTTCAGCAGCGGCCCGCCATAAACCTCCACCCCCGCCTGCAGCCAGCCGAACGCGCCCGTGGTCGGCTTGGGCTTGAGCTTAAAACCGGGCGAATCAGTGTGCGCACCAAAGACATTCACGGCCCGCGTGGCCCCGGCGCCGGCCGGAACCGCCCAGCCGATCACCGCACCATCACGCACCACCACGTACCGCCCACCCGGCTGAGCCGGCCACGCGTCCGCCTCTTCCAGCCGGGTGAAGCCGGCCTCCTGAAGACGCCGCGCCACTTCCTCCGCCGCGTGATAGCTGGAGGGAGAGGCCTCGACAAAGTCGGCCAGGTCCTCGGCGTGGGTCAGGGCTGCCGGGGTGACGGGCATGGGGGGTGGCCTTCCGGGAGGGGGTGGGTTGTCCGCGCCCCAGCCTAGTCCGGGAGCCGTTTTGATGCCCGACGCCGCGTGGTCACGTGGGCGCCCCGCGCCCGGTCCCGCGCGGTCCCGCGCGTTGCCGCGCAGAGCCAACCGCGCGTCGTCGGGCACAGGTGCTACCTTCGGTAGGCCCCAGCGCACCGCGCCCAGCCGCGCCCACCACCGAGCAGGAGACCCCATGCCAAGCAAGATCATCCTCGATTGCGACCCCGGCCATGACGACGCGGTCGCGATGCTTCTGGCGTGGGGCAATCCCGAGATCGATCTGCTCGCCGTGACCACCGTGGCCGGGAATCAGACGCTGGAGAAGGTCACGCACAACGCACTCTCCGTGGCCTGTGTGGCAGGGGTGACCGGCATCCCCTTCGCCGCCGGGTCGGAGCGGCCGCTGCTGCGGCAGGTGGAGGTCGCGGCGGAGGTGCACGGCGAGTCCGGGCTGGACGGCCCGGTGCTGCCGGAGCCCAACATCGTCCTGGATGAACGCCACGCGGTGGACCTCATCATCGACACCGTCATGGCGCACGAGCCCGGCACCGTCACCCTGGTCCCCACGGGTGCGCTCACCAACATCGCGCTGGCCGTGCGCAAGGAGCCCCGCCTCCTTGAGCGCGTCAAGGAGGTGGTGCTGATGGGTGGCGGTCTCCACGAGGGCAATTGGTCCCCCGTGGCGGAGTTCAACATCGCCATTGATCCGGAGGCCGCGCAGATCGTTTTCACCGCCGGGTGGAAGGTGGTGATGGTGGGCCTGGACGTGACGCACCGCGCCCTGGCCACGGACGCCGTGCGCCAGCGCGTGCGCGCCATTGGCACCAGCCCGGCCCGCTTTGTGGATGAGCTCATGGACTTCTTTGCCAAGGCGTACGAGCACAACCAGGGCTTTGACGCCCCGCCCGTGCACGACCCGTGCGCCGTGGCCCACGTCATTGACCCCACCGTGGTGCGCGCCACGCAGATGCCCCTTCAGGTGGAGACGAAGGGGCTGCTCACCACGGGCATGACCGTCGCCGATCGGCGCGCCCCCGCCCCAGCGGACTGCCCCACGTGGGCCGCCACGGACATCGATCCGGATCGTTTCTGGGACCTGGTGATCGACGCCCTTGAGCGGATCGGCGAGCCGAAAGCGGACTGAGTGTGGGCGGGCGCGGCTAGGCGGGCGCGCCGGGGATGACGATGCCGTATTCGTAGGCAAAGACCACGGCCTGCACCCGGTCGCGCAGCCCCAGCTTGGCCAGCACGCGGCGCACATGCGTCTTCACGGTGGCCTCGGAGACAAAAAACTCCGAGGAGATCTCCTGGTTTGATTTGCCTGCGGCCATGGCGCCAAGGATCTCGCGTTCGCGGGGCGTCAGCTCGGCGATGGCGTTGATGATGTGGGCGGGAATGGCCGCCATGCCCGACGTCGTGGGGGCGCCACCCTGCCCCGCCCCACCCTGGCCCGCTTCACCCTGCCCCGCCTTACCCTGGCCCGCCGCCTCACCCGGGCGCGCGGCGCCAGGGCGCACGAAGGCCTCCAGCAGGCGCTGGGTGACGCGAGGCGCCACGACCGCGTCACCACTGGCGACGTGGCGCACGGCGCGCACCAGCTCATCCGCCCCCACGTCCTTCAGCAGGAACGCGCTGGCGCCGGCGGTGAGGCCGTTGAAGGCGTACTCGTCTAGATCAAAGGTGGTCAGGATGATGATCTTGGTTTCCGGGCGGGATTCCACGATGCGGCGGGTGGCCTCGATCCCATCCATGACGGGCATGCGCACGTCCATCAGCACCACATCCGGCGTGCACCGTTGCACCATCTCCAGGGCCTGTGCGCCGTCTGAGGCCTCTCCCACCACATCCAAGTCATCCTCGGCGTCCAGGATCAGCCCAAAACCGGTGCGCAGCAGGGGCTGATCATCCACCAGCCCCACGCGAATGTTGTGGGTGCTCATGCGCTTTCCACCTCTCGTGACTCTGTCTTGGGGGCCGGAAGCCACGCTTCCACTCCCCATCCTCCGTCCTCCAACGGTCCGGCGGTGACGGAGCCCCCAAAGAGGGTGGCGCGCTCCACCATGCCACTGAGGCCAATTCCGCTCCCTTGAGAGCGGGGTTGGCGCCCGGCTTGGCGTCCGTCGTCGCGCACGCGCACGTGCACTCCCCCGGTGTCCGCGCGGATCCAGACCAGCACCCGTGTGGGTTCCTTGGCGTAACGCAGCGCGTTGGTGAGGGACTCCTGGATGATCCGCACCAAGGTCAGGCGCAGCGCGGGGTCCTCTGGCAGCTCTCCTGCGCTGTCGATCTGCACCGGCAGGCCGGTGGCGCTGAAACTATCCAGCATCTCGTCGAGTTCCGCCCTGTCCCCCGCTGGGGCCAGCGGCGCGTCCTCACCCGTGCGCAGCAAGCCCAGGCTGCGGCGCAGGTCGTTGAGGGCGCGGCGTCCGGTCTTAGACACGTCCCCCATCACCTCCGCGGCGCGCTCCGGATTCTTAGGAGAAACCCGGCGGGCGCCGTCTGAGAGGGCGATCATGACAGAGAGCGAATGCGCCACGATGTCGTGCATCTCCCCGGCAATCCGGTTTCGCTCGCGGCCGCGGGCCAGCTCCTGAGCCCGGCGGGCCCAGCTTTGCAGCTCCGCCTCATGCAACTGAGCGTTGCGCATGGAGGACCCGAGCACAATCGCGAGCAGGTTTCCCACCGCGTTGGTGCCAAGAAAGAAGCCCAGCAGCACAAAGGCCGTGCCAGGTGCCTCGTAGCCGCGCGGGTCAAATTTGCTGACCCAGTAGACAATGCCAGCGGCCTCAACGGCGCTGACCAGGAGCCCGATTGCATAGGTACGCGAGACGGAATATTGACGGGCCACCGCATACAACGCGAACCAAATGCCGATCCCGGAACTGCTCACGCGGACCCCGGCAAAGAGCGAGGTCACCTCCGCCACCGCCACCACGGCCAACACCACCAGCGGCAGTCGGCGGCGGAAGAACAGCGCCGCAAGCACCACCAGCGACGGGATCACGTACCACCAGGTCACGTCCCCGGCGATCAGCGCCAGCGGAACGAAGCAGAGCACCGCGTAGGCAACACACACGATGCCGTCCATGAGCCGCGGGTGGGCCCTGACGTAACGTCGCACCGGACCGCGGTGCCGATCCGCCAACGTCCGCCACACGTCGTCGCCCTCTGGGACGCCGTGCAAGGCGTCCCACCCACTGGACGGCGGAACGGCCGCCCACGGCTGGGCGGCCGGAGCCGTTCCCTGCGTGGACGGCCGTTCCACAGGCGTCACCGGACGGCGCGCTTCTTCACGGCCCATGCGCCGAGCAGCATGGGCACCAGGCCCCAGAAGGCAACCGTGACCCAGGCATCCCACGGCTCAATGGTCGTCATGGAGCCCATCATGGAGGCCTGCTCCTCGGGAACGGGGCGCAGGCTGTCCAGGCTCGCGGTCGGCATGTGGAGGCTGAACCACTTCAGGACATCGTTATCGATGCCGAAGCTCACGCCCTGCAGGATGGAGGTGATCACGTAGACAAAGATCACCACGGTGACGATGGCCCCGGGCACGCTCTTCATGAGGGCGCCAGCGCCAAGACCCATCCAGGTCAGCACCACGACGTACAGCCCGGAGAGGGCCGCGTTGGAGACCAGGACGCCGCCGCCCAGATCCGAGTCAATCCCCTGCATTCCCGCCATGAGGAGGGTCACCAGGCTCGCCAGGATGTGCATCACGAAACCGCCGATGAAGCCGGTCACGCCCAGGATGAGCGCCTTGGCCGCAACCACGGGAAGGCGGCGGGGTACGGCGGAGAAGGTGCTGACGGCCGAGTGCGTTCCGTACTCGCCCGCCAAGGAGATGACGGCCACCGTGGCCCACAGCAGGCCAGCGATCTGCAGACCGACCGCGGCCATCTGGGACACCATGGCCGGGCTGAACTCCAACCCGACACCGGCCTGTGCGGCCTCCTCCGCGGACCCGGCGTCCGCGGCGACACTGGCGAGGATGGCCGTGAAGCCGGCGGTGAGCGCCAGCATCACGAACACGGCCACGGCGCCCAAAATCCAGGTGGCCCGGACGGAGAAGAGCTTGCGCCACTCCGAGCGCAGCACGCCCCCAAAGCTCACGTTGTACTTATGTGCGGCCGGGGCCGCCGAGTTCTGCATGGTCGCGGTGCTCATCGGCCCTCTCCTTGCTGGTTCTCTGCGCCGGGCTCAGCTGCTCTGCGCCCCTGCGGTGCGGGGGGCTGCGCCCACTGCTGCTGCGGGTTCTGCTGGGCTTGGTGCTGCGGGTTCTGCTGGAACTGCTGCTGCGGGGCTCCGGAAGGGACCGCCTGCGGCTGTCCCTGGTATTGGCCCTGCGGCTGTCCCTGGTACTGGCCCTGCGGGGGCATCCCCTGCGGCGGGCCAACCTGCTTGCCGTTCAAATCCGGCCCACCCAGGCCCTGGCCGGAGCGGTACTGGACCTCATTGGCGGTCATGCGCAGGTACGCCTCCTCCAGGGAGGGACGCACGGGCACCAGTTCCTCCAGCGCCACGCCCAACTCCAGGGCGCTGCGGCCCACGAGCGCGGGCTTGGTTCCGCGGATCTGCAGGCGGCGCTCGTCGATCCGGCGCACGTCCGCACCGGAGCGGGCCAGCGACTCGCCCAGGCGGCCAGCGTCGTCTGCCACGACACGCACGTGCTCATCTCCCACGTGATCAATGAACTCATCCACCGTGGCGTCCGCCAGCACGTGGCCGCGGCCGATAACCACAATGCGGTCGGCGGTCTGCGCCATCTCTGACATGAGGTGGGAGGAGATCAGGACCGTGCGGCCCTCCGAGGCCAAGTTGCGGCACAGGTGACGCACCCAGGTGACGCCCTCAGGGTCAAGGCCGTTGACCGGCTCGTCAAAGACCAGCACCTGCGGATCGCCCAGCAAAGCTGAGGCAATGCCGAGACGCTGCCCCATGCCAAGCGAGAAGCCGCCGGAGCGCTTGTCCGCCACGCCGCTGAGGCCGGTCAACGCCAGCACCTCGTCCACGCGGGAGGACGGAATGCCGTGCGTATCAGCCAGCGCCAGCAGCGACTGGCGGGCCTTGCGGGCCGGGTTGAGGGAGCGCGCGTCCAGCAGGGCGCCCACGGTGGTCAGTGGCGAGGAGTGCTCCTGGATGGGCTTGCCCATCACGGTGGCGTGGCCGCTGCTCGCGTTTTCCAGGCCCATCAGGATGCGCATGGTGGTGGATTTGCCGGCGCCGTTGGGGCCAAGGAATCCGGTGACAATGCCTGGCCTCACGGTGAATGACACGTCGTTGACGGCGGTCACTCCTCCGTAAGACTTGGTGAGGTGTGAGATTTCGATCATGGCTCCACGCTAAACGGCGCGCGCCCCCCGCGTCACCGCCCCCAAGGATGACATCAAGACGGAACGTCCCCCGGCGCCTCCGCCGATCGGATGAGGCGCGACCGGCAGCCTCGCGGCGCGGGTCAGTCCTGCGGCGTCTCTTTGGACTCCGACGCCTCGGCATCAGGCCTCAATGCCCGACGACCGCTGGGTCGCGGCGCGTGCCCAGCGGCGCGTTCCGGCGCGGAGACCTCAGAGCCCGGGTGGTCAGGATGAGAGGGCTCCGGTGCGGGACGATCGGGAGTCGAGTCTCCCGCGGCCGAGTCGGCTGCGGCCGGGGCACCCGAGGTGACCAAAGCGGCGTCGGGCACAGGCCCTGAAACCGCCGTCCGCCCGGCGTCCCGCGCCGTCCGGGCGGAACCCATGCCGCCCTGGTAGGCGTCGCGGCCGGCAAAGAGGCCGCCGAGCGGGTCGTCCATGCCGACGCGTCGAACGGGATCTGTGTGCGGATAAATAATGCTGCGCACCACCAGGGCCATGATCCAAGTCAGCGCGACCATGTGAGCCAGCACCAGGGCCACAAAAATCCATTCAGGGAAGCGGCCCTTGGCGTTCTCGTCGCCGGAATTCATATAAAGGAAGAACCAGATGGCCGCGAAGTGCGCCACCTCAAAGAGCTGCCACGTCAGCAGGGCACGCCAGCGTGGATACGCCAGGGCCGCAAGCGGAATGAGCCAGAGGATGAACTGCGGAGAATAGACTTTGCCCACCAACACAAACGCGGCCACGATCAGGAACACCAGCGAGGCCACGCGGGGCGGACGCGGCGCCCACACGCCCAGGGCAAGGACGCCGACGCACGCCGCAGCAAAGAGGCCAAAGCCCAGCACCGTGATCATGCCGGGGGTGGTGTGAAGGCTCGGAATCACCTTCCCCACCGAGAGGTCCCAGGCCTGCCACACCGAGGAATTGCCGGCCCCGCGGGACTGACTGAAGGTGTAGAACGCGGCCCACCTGGCAGGGGCGGCCAGAGCAAAGGGCAGATTCACCGCTACCCAGGCAATCACCGCCCCGCCCGTGACCGCAAAGAACGGTTTCCACACGCCGGTGCGGATGGCCAGGACCAGGAAGGCGCCCAACGCCAGCACCGGGTAGAGCTTGGTCGCAGCCCCCAGGCCAATGAGCACACCGGCCAACCATGGATGGCCACGACCAAAGGCGAGCAGGCCAAGGGCCAGGAACGCCACGGCCCACATGTCCCAATTGACCGTCGCCGCCATGAGGATGGCGGGGCTCGCGGCCACCAGCGCCGCATCCCACACGCGGCGACCGGAGCTCTTGGCCACCGCGATGACCACCACGGCCCAGAGCAGCACGACAAGGAAGGCGTTGATGTCGAAGTAGAACAACAACTGCGCACCGCTGCCAAGGTCCCGCGGGACCAGCGCCGCCGTGAGGGAGGCCACCGCGGACATCAGCGCGGGATACTCAAAGGGCTCCGCGGCGTTTGCGGTGAAGGGCGCCCACGGATTCTCGGCAAAACCACGCGCGCCGTAGAGGGCCGTCCAATCGGAATAGCACATGCCCGTATAGGTGGATTGCGAGCCCCACCCGGTCTGGCGGCACACATCCTTGGAGAGCACGGCCAGGATGCCAAAGATAAAGACGATGACCAGGAGCACACGCTCCACCCGCCAGAAGCCCGGCTTGATCACGCCCGGCTCGGTGCGCCGCCCCAGCGGGCCGCCAATGCCCTCCACAAGGGAACGAAGAAACGGGTCATTCCGACTGGGCACCGTGATGCGCAGGGGACCGCGCCGGTAGTGCCGGTCTCGCTCGGGGGTGGGCATGGGGTCAGCCTACTTTGACGCCCCACTCAAGCCCGCCCGACGCCACACGCCCCGCCACATCGGGCTCCGCACGCGCCCCCACTTTCGGCCGCGCCGGCGCCCCGCCCCGCCCCGCCCGTGACCATGCCCCCGCCCATGCCCCCGTCCATGCTTTGCGCCTCAATGTGTGCGGATGCAGGGCAAAGCGGGACTGCATCCGCACACATTGAGGCGCTAACCTCCATGGGCAGCACGCCCGAGCCAGCGCCCCACCCACCTTCTCCGCAGCCCACGCCCAGGCTCCTTTCAGGGTTACGCGAAGTGTTCAGCCTCTTCACCTTGCGTTCACCGGGCCTAGGTTGGCGCGTTACGTGCGGTCCCTAGGTTCAATGGTGTGAGCCAGAACGAGCAACAGCACAGCACCAACCGCGTCGCCGTGGTCATCCCAGCCCGCGGCGGCTCCAAAGGCGTGCCGCTAAAGAACCTGCGCCCTGTGGCCGGACGGTCACTCATCTCCCGAGCCGTGGATGCCGCCAAGGCCGCCACGCTCGTCACCGACGTTTTTGTGAGCACGGACCACTCCGGCATTGCCCGCGAGGCGGCCGCAGCCGGTGCCCGCATTGTGGAGCGCCCCGAGGAACTCTCCGGGGACGCAGCCTCCAGCGAGTCCGCGGTGCTCCACACCCTGGACACGTTGGCCGCCAATGGCGAACCCACCCCCACGGTGACGGTGCTGCTGCAGTGCACCTCTCCCTTCATTGACCCAGCAGACCTGGACGAGGCTGTGCGCCGCGTGCTGCTTGGCCAGGCGGACGTGAGCTTCGCGGCCATCGAGGACCACGGCTTCTTGTGGACCAAGGACAGCGAGGACACGGTGCAGGCCGTGGGCCACGAGGCTTCCTCGCGTCCACGCCGCCAGGATCGCGCCCCGCAGTACCGCGAGACCGGCGCCTTCTACGCCATGCGTACCGAGGGCCTGCGCGCCAACCGCCACCGCTTCTTTGGCGAGCTGGACATCATGCTGGTGCCGGGCTGGACCGCCCCGGAGATTGACACGCTTGAGGACCTGCAGGCCGTCTCCGAGTTGGCCTCCCGCAAGGCGCGCACCCCGCTCTCCGGCCTCGCCGCCGGGCCGGCGCTGGATGTGGACGCGCTCATCACCGACTTTGACGGCGTCCACACCGACGACGCCGCCTTCCTTGACCAGAACGGCACGGAATCCGTGCGTGTGCACCGCGGCGATGGCATGGGCGTCTCACGCCTCACCGCCGCCGGAGTGCCCCTTCTGATCCTCTCCACGGAGACGAACCCCGTGGTGAGCGCGCGAGCCAACAAGCTCCGCGTGCCCGTGTTGCAGGGAGTGGCCGACAAGGCCGGCGCCCTCTCGGCCTGGATGGCTGAGCACGGACTGGACCCGCGACGCGTGGCCTACCTGGGCAACGACGTCAACGACCTGCCAGCCCTCCGGCTGGTGGGGTGGCCCCTGGCCGTGGCTGACGCCCGGCCCGAGGTTCTGGCCGCAGCAAGGCTCACGCTGACCGCCTCTGGCGGACACGGGGCCGTCCGTGAGGCGTGCGAACGCGTCCTGGCCGGTCGCGCAGCGGCCGAGCAGGCGGCGTCGGACGCTTTGCTTCCCTCCGTATTTGGTGTCGCCGACCCGGCGAACGCCCCGACCGCTTCCGCAGTCGCATCCGCGACCGTGTGAGACCCCCACGAAAGGCACCACCGCGATGACCACCATCGATTCCTCCCGCGCCACCGCCCCCGTTCAGATCGGTGACTTCCAGGTCGGCCCGGACCAGGACGTCTATGTGATCGGCGAGATCGGCATCAACCACAACGGCAGCATCGAGACTGCGAAGCAGCTCATCGATGTGGCCGCTGAGGCCGGCGCCAACGCCGTCAAGTTCCAGAAGCGCACGCCGGAGATCTCCACGCCGAAGGACATGCGTGACAAGATCCGCTCCACCCCGTGGGGCGACATGACCTACCTTGACTACCGCTACCGCGTCGAGTTCGACGAGGCCCAGTACAAGGATCTGCTCTCCTACTCGGCCGAGCGCGGCCTGCACGCCTTCGCTTCCCCGTGGGACGTGCCCTCCGTGGAGTTCATGGAGAACCTGGGCGCCGTGACCCACAAGGTTGCCTCTGCCTCCGTCACCGACCTGGAGCTGCTGCGCGCGCTGGCCGAGACCGGCAAGCCGATCATCCTCTCCACCGGCATGAGCACCATTGAGCAGATCGACACGGCTGTGGAGACCCTGGGCACCAACAACCTGGTCATCATGCACGCCACCTCCACCTACCCGCTGCCCGCGGAGGAGGCCAACCTGCGCATGATCGAGACGCTGCGCGATCGCTACCAGGTGCCGGTGGGCTACTCCGGCCACGAGCGCGGTCTGCAGATCTCCCTCGCCGCCGTGGCGCTTGGCGCCGTGACGGTGGAGCGCCACATCACCCTGGATCGCACCATGTGGGGCTCGGATCAGGCCGCTTCGCTGGAGCCCAAGGGCTTCGAGGCGCTCATCCGCGACATCCGCATCCTGCAGGAAGCCCTGGGCGACGGCGTGAAGCGCGTCTTCCCGGGCGAGCTCGCCCCGCTCTCGCGCCTGCGTCGCGTCGACGCCTGAGCGCTTGGCAGCTAGGTACCTGGCACCAGTTGGCTTGGGACCGGAGTACCCCTGATCGCTAGCGCGATCTGCACGCGGCGCCCGTTGGTTCTTCGGAACCGGCGGGCGCCGCGCTTTCTGCGCAGAAAACTGGCGCGGTTTGCCCTGCGTTCACTTTGGCGTGACCCTGACGACGTGTCGCGCCGATAGTTTTTTCTCAGACCCAGTCAGATATATCCCCCTGGGGGGTTCACCTCCCCCATCCCCCCATTGAAAGGACCAGCGTGAGTAGCGGCCCGCTGATCAGCATCGTCCTCCCGGCCAAGGATCAGGCACCGTTCATTGACGACGCCCTGGTTTCCCTTCGCCAGCAGTTTCAGGACCCCACTGCCCTGCAAGTCATTGTGGTGGATGACGGGTCAAGTGATGGCACGGGAGAGCTAGCCGCCGCCCACGCCCGCTTCCTGCCGCACCTGAGCGTGCTCCGCAATGAGACGCCGACCGGCCTGGCGAGCGCCCGCAACCAGGGCCTGGCACACGCAACCGCGGACGTGCTTGGCTTCATGGACGGCGACGATTGGCTGGCTCGCGGCCACCTGCAGCAGTGCCTCAGCGAGCTGCGCCGCCTCGACGTGGACTTTGTGCGCACCGACCATGTGCAGGTCAAGGGCGGGCACCGCGTGCTGGTCCGCGCACCGCAGGCCCGGCGCAGCGTGGTCCTTGACCCGCGAGAGTCCATCCTCCCGGAGCACACCTCCACCATGGTGGACTACCCCTTTGCCTGGGCCGGGCTGTTCCAGCGCCGTCTGGTTGACCGGGGCCTGTTGGAGTTCCCGCCTGGGCTCTTCACCGCAGAGGATCGGCCGTGGATCTGGCGCCTCTTCCTTCAGGCCACCAGCTACGCCATGATCGAGGCGCCGGGCATCATGTATCGGCGCGGCGTCAGCACCTCCCTCACGCAGATCTACGACGAGCGTCAGTTGGACTTTGCCCGCTCCTATCTCATGGCCTTTGAGGTCCTGGAGGCGGACCCGGAGGCGGGCCGCTTTTGGCCCAAGATGGCCCGCCAGTTCCTGGCCGTAGCCGCCCATCACCGCACGCGCCGCGAGGGCATGGACGCCACCGTGAAGGAGCGTCAGACCGCACTGATCCGCAGCGTGCTTGAGCGCATCCCGCGTGCGGTGCTCGCGGCCGAGTTCAAGCGCCTTGATCACCGCCGCCGGGCCCTGCTTGGTCCCGTGCTTCCCAACGGCGTGCGCAAGGGAAAGGTGGCGGCATGATCCAGCTTGTGATGGCCTCAACTTTGTATCAGGTGGCCTCGTTGGCCGCCATGGTGGATCACGGTGCCCTGGATGGGCTCGGCATGAGTAACGAGCCGGTGGCCCGCCGCGTGTTGGTGCTGGCGGATGGCTCGCAGCGCCCGGAGGTGACCACCCCCATCCAGGACGCCGCGGGCTTTGAGGAACTGGCCTCCCGCTTTGACGCGGTGGTGGATCTGGGCGCCCTCGTGTGGCCTCGGCGCCCGCGGCAGTTCAATCCGCGCCCGGAGGAGCTGCTCATGTGGCAGCGTTTGCTGCGTTCGCACTGGAACCTGGGTACGGAGCGCGTGGAGTTGGTGCTGGAGTCCTTGCAGGTGACCCCCGCAGCGGCGCTGGCACGGGTCTTTCACGACTCTCCCATCTCCGTTCACGCGGATGGCCTCATGTCTTATGGCCCCACCCGGGACCGGCTGGCCCCCAGCATTTCGCAGCGCCTGGACGCGCTGGTGTACCTGGAGCTCATTCCTGGTCTGCGTCCGGTGTATCTGAGCGAGAACTCGGTGGCCCTTGTCCCCGTTCCGGCCCGCGCCCTTGGAGCGGTGCTTGAGCAGTTGGCCGCGCACCTTGAGCCGACCCCGGAGGTAGCCGCCCTGATGCGCGCCCCCCGTCCGGCTTCCCTGTTGTTGGGTCAGTACCTGGTTGATTTGCGGATCCTGGATCCGGAGGAGCAGCTGGAGTTGGACCGCGCCATGGTGGCGCAGGCCCGCAGCGACGGCGCGCAGGTCGTGGCGTACAAGCCGCATCCCGCCGCCGGTTTGGGCGGCGTGGCAGCCGTGGAAGAGGCGGCCCGCGAGGCCGGACTGGAGCTGATCCTGGTGCGGGATTCCGTCCCGGCGGAGGTCCTCATGTCCTGGCTGCGCCCGGTCTCGGTGCTGAGCAGCTTCTCCACGTCCCTGTTCACGGCCCGCGCCGTCTTTGATCTGCCGGCCACGGCCATCATGTCCCGCCTGGTGAGTCACCGCCTGACTCCCTTCCAGAACAGCAACCGCATTCCTGTGGTCCTCGCGGACGCGCTCCTGGGCCAAGGCGCCCAGGACCACACGCCCCAGGATCAGACAGCCGCAACGCTCGATGCCGCTCAGCTTCAGGCCCTGGTGGACTCCGTGGCCTATTGCATGCAGGCAAAGCTTCTCCCCGAGCTGCGTGAGGCCTCGGAGGAGTTCCTCACGGCGGAGCCGGCCTTGCGTGATCGTTACATCCGCCAGCGCCGCCTGCGCGCGCTTGGTTTGCCCAGCGCTCCGGGGCGTTCCACCTCCGCCGCGGCGAGCGCGCGGTTGGCGTTGGAGAAGCGGCTTGGCCCGGAGCAGACCCAGCGTGCGGTGAGCCTGGTTCGCACCCTGCAGCGGACCCCTCGCTACGCCGCCAAGACCGTGGGCCAGCGCCTCGTCAAGTGGTCTCAGGCGCCTCGACCCACCTCCTCGCGGGGGCGCTGAGCCATGTCCGTTTTGCTCCACGCCGCCTCTCCGGCCTCCGCGCTGCTCCTGAGCGCGGCGTTGAACGCCGGGCACATCGATCCCGAGCAGCGGCGCGTTCTGGCCTGGGATTCGTCCACGCCAGGCGGTGCGGCGCTGGAGCAGGGTTGGGCCGCCGGGCTGTGGGCGCACCTGGCCGGGGCGCGGGTGGACTTGGCCTTCTCCTCGCCGAAGGCCGCTATGCCCGACGCCGCGTGGCCGGCTCCCACGGGAGCGTCATCGGCCGCTGTGGGCGCGGCCAAGGAAACGGAACGGCCAGCCGCGCCCGCCAAGGCACCGTCACTGCTCGTCCTTGATCCTTCGGCTCCCACCGCGGCGAGCGCGCTGGCCGCGGCGTGGCCGCAGTCGCCCGTGCTCGCCTATGGCGACGGGCTCAGCGTGCTGTGCCCCACGCCGTCGGCCCTGGATTCAGAGGTGGGCTTGCGGGCCACCGGCCTGGTCCATAGCGAGTTGCTCCCCGGGCTGCGTCCGCTCATGTTCACGGAGAGTCGCGTGTCCCCGGAAACACTGGACCGGGCCAGCGTGCAAGCCGCGCTTGACCCGCTCCTGAAGGGCGTCAGCCTTCCCGAGCCGGCCAGCCACGCGCTGCAGGGCAAGGGCCGGGCGTGCCTGGCGGTGCTGCAGGCCCTCCCGGACCTTGGCAAGGACTCTGACGCGGAGGCGGAGCGCCTGGCCGCCCGCCTGGTCCGCGCCGCCCAGGATGGCGGAACCAGCGCGCTGTTGCTGGCGCCGGATCCGTCCGCCTCCCCGGCCCTGGTGGCCCGGACGCAGGAGTTGGCGGTGGGTGCGGGGTTGCGCGCGGCCACGCTTCCCGCGTGGTGGCCGGCCGAGCTGGCCCACGCACTGGTGGATCCGCGGCTGACGGTCGGGGTGTCCGCTCCGGCGCTGTATTCGGTGCAACGCCTCAGCGGCGCCCGCGTGCGGTCGGTGGCGACGGGCCGGCTGCTGCCGCGCCTGCGCTCGGCCGAGGACCACGCACGGATTGTGCTCGCGATTGTTGATGCGACGCTGCGCCGCGGGGTGCCCACGCCGGCAGAGGAACTCAGCCATGCGTCGTCGGGCAAGGCGGCACCGCAGCCTGCCGATCCCACCCGCCTGCAGTCCGTCCTGGACGCCGTGGCCTACTCGGTGGCGCCCAAGCTGCTGGCGCCGCTGCGTGATCACACCGCGCGCACCTTGCGCCGCGAACCCGCGCTGCGCGACGCCTATATCTCGCGTAAGCGCGTCAAGAAGTTGCACCTGCTTGACCGGGCCACGCCCAAGGTCTCTGCCCTGACTGGGGCCACCCTTACGGCGCTGATGCCGCTGGCGACCCTGGCCTCCGGCTCCTCCCCGTCCGGACGGCGGGTGCGGTGACCTTGCCCAGCACGCATTCCGGCCCCGTTTCGCGTGGAGTCCCCCGCCCGCGCCGGGGCAGCGCGGAGTTCTGGGTGGAATCCCCGCTGCAACTGCTCAGCGCAGTGGAGGCTCATACGGCGGGGCTCACCGGCGAGGACACCCTGATTCGGGTTCGCGCCGGCGTGCCCGGCCTGGAGCTGACTCGCGCGGCGTTGCAGGACTCGGCGCCTCCCGGCGTCCGCCTGGTGGAGCAGGGGGCCGGGATCACTCGCGCGTCCTCCTCCGGCCGGGATCGGTGGGGCGTGGGAGATCTGCATTCGGGCCTGGTGCAGCGCGCCATGCTTGGCCGCCTTGGCCACCGCGAGCTCATCATCATTGACGACGGGCTCGCGACCCTGACGTTGTTGCATCAGCTGGCCTCTGACACGCCGGTCCCGCTGGTCCGCGCCGCCGCGCCAGGCGGACCGCTGCGCAAGGCGCTTGGCCTTGGCCTGTGGCGCCTCACCCGGGCCAGGGCCGCGGCGGGAAAGGTGCTGGTTGTGACCGCCATGCCGCTGGATGAGGAGTTGCACCGCCGCCTCACCAAGATTGGCGTCAAGGTGGAGGGGCACCGATTTGAGTGGCTGCGCGCGCAGCCCGTCACGGAGTCCTTCCCCGAGCCCACCGTCGTGATCGGCTCCGCGCTGGCTGCGGACGGCCTCATCCGCGAGGAGCCCTATCTTGACTGGGTGGAGTCCCTCACGGAGGAGGGCCCGCTCTCCTATTTCCCTCACCGGCGAGAGGGCGGCGCCGCGTTGGAGCGTTTGGCCAGGCACCCGCGCATTACGGTGCGCCCCAACACCATCCCGGTGGAGATGCGCCTGCGCGGCTTGCTCCCTGGCCAGCGGGTGCAGGCCCTGCCCTCCACAGCCATCCCGTCCCTGCGCCTGCTCCTGGGCGGGCGCGATGTGCGCGTGCACGGCACCCGGGTGCCCGGTTCGTGGTGGACCGCGGCGGCGTCCCCAGAGCTGCGCGATCATCTTCAGTCTTCCGTGGCCAAGCCCGTCTCCCGGGTCAAGCCCTCCCCGTCTGGCGCCTCGGCGTCCGACCCTCAGTCTCCAAGGAGCGCCTCGTGACCGGCACCATCCTGGCCATCGCCGATTCGGATTCGTATCTGAAGTACGCGGTGCATTTCCTGGAGCACCTGCCCCAGTGGCGCCGGCAGGTCATGGTGGTCCGCTCCCCCGTGCAGCCCACGTCCGTGCAGACTCGCTCGGCGCTGGAGGGCACCTTCCTGCAGGGCCGCCCGCCGGCTGTGCTTCCGCTGAAGCGCCTGGAGAGTAACGCCAACCCGGCCCCGGACGTGGTGCTGGTGGCCGCGACGGGCCCCGTGGCGCGGGAGGTGCTGCTGCAGTGGTCCTCTGGCCCCAAGCGCCCCGCGCTGGTCACCGCGCTGCCGGGCATCGCCCTGCCTGCCACGCGCCGCGCGCTGGCCTTCCGCGAGCTGTGTGACCTGTTCCTGGTGCATTCGGTGGCGGAGGCGGAGGAGTTTGCGCGCCTCGGTACCGAGGCGGCGGAGGCGGCGGGGGTGTCACTGCTGATGCCCGACGACGCCGGGGCGGCTCTGGCGTTCCCCGATCCGGAGCTGCCGGGAGACGATGGCCCAGACCCCGCGGACGCCCCGGAGGTCGTCGCCCAGCTGGATGCGGCGCCGTCAGCCGGATCGATAGCAGGACCGACAACACCGCCGTCAACGAGCCCAGCAGCGACCTCGGCCGCGCGGGGCGCCCACGGCGGGGCAGCCGCCGCAACCCCTGCCGCGCCCGCCCCCTCTGCGGGCCCGTCGGATGACCTGCCCATGGAAACCGAGTTGGTGCCGCCACCCATGGCCCTGGCGCGCCTGCCCATGCTGCGCCACCAGAGCCCGCCGCCGGCCGTGACCCAGCCGCTGCATCGACTGGTCTTCGCGGCTCAGGCCAAAATGCCGTTCCTCGCCCCGGAGCGGCGCCAGGTGCTGCTCTCCCTGGCGCGGACCGCCCGGGAGCAACCCGATGTACGCGTCATCATGAAGCTGCGGGCCCACCGCGGCGAGCCGCAGACCCATCGTGAGCGCTTCCCGTACGACACGCTCTGGGATGAGCTGGTGCAGGAGGGGCTGGTCCGCGGGGACGAGCTGGTGTGGGAGGCCGGGCCTTTGGCGCCCCTGCTGACCCCGGGCACCGGGCTGGTCACCGTCTCCTCCACCGCTGCCATCGAGGCGGTGGACCGCGGCCTGCCCGTGGCGATTTTGAATGACTTTGGTGTGGACCGGAATCTGCTGAACGCGATGTTTGAGGGCTCCGGCCTGCTGACCTCGCTTGAGCAGGTGGCACAGCTACGCCTGGCGACCGCGGATCCCGAGTGGGCGCGCAGCAACTACTTCCACGACGCGGAGGCCGTGGCCACCAGCGGGTGGCCGGAGGTGGCCGCCGCCCTTGACGAGCTCGCGGAGCGGGCCAGGGCGGGGGAGCTCAGCGTGGATCCGGCGGTGGCCGCCCGCGCCAGGACGCGGGCCTGGCGCGCACGGCTGCGCACGCGACTGCCCCAGCCGGTGCTGCGCGCCTCGCAGCTGCTGCGCTCCGTCACCGGATAAGGCCACGCGGCCCCGCCGGGCCGCCAGGGGCCGGCTGTGCTCACTCAGTGCCGCCTCGGTTCCTCCTCAGGGCCCCCTTTGGGCCTCCGTGGCGCCCCCATGGCACCCCCGCGCGCCATGGCGGCGAACATCACGGCGGCCATGCCCCGCGCTGGACTAGACTGGGGAGAACTGTGCGCGTGTCAATTCATTTTCACGCCACGCATTAATCGAGAATTTCCAAGGAGACGATTTCGTGTCGGATCATCCCATCCGCGTCGCCATCGTCGGCGTGGGCAACTGCGCGTCGTCACTGGTTCAGGGCGTCGAGTATTACCGTGACGCCGACCCGAACGCTCAGGTCCCCGGCCTGATGCACGTGCAGTTCGGTCAGTACCACGTCAATGATGTGCAGTTTGTGGCCGCGTTTGACGTGGACTCCAAGAAGGTGGGCCTTGACCTCTCAGAGGCCATCAACGCCTCGGAGAACAACACCCTGAAGCTCGCTGACGTGCCGCCGCTCGGCGTCACGGTGCAGCGCGGCGAGACCCATGACGGTCTGGGCAAGTACTACCGCGAGACCATCGAGGAGTCTGACGCGGCCCCCGTGGACGTGGTCAAGGCCCTCAAGGACGCCAAGGTGGACGTGCTCGTGTCCTACCTGCCCGTGGGCTCAGAGGTGGCGGACAAGTTCTACGCCCAGTGCGCCATCGACGCGCATGTGGCCTTTGTGAACGCACTGCCCGTCTTCATCGCCGGCACCAAGGAATGGGCGGACAAGTTCACCGCGGCCGGCGTGCCGATCGTGGGCGATGACATCAAGTCGCAGATCGGCGCCACCATCACGCACCGCGTGATGGCCAAGCTCTTTGAGGATCGTGGTGTGGTGCTTGATCGCACCTACCAGCTCAATGTGGGCGGCAACATGGACTTCAAGAACATGTTGGAGCGCGAGCGCCTGGAGTCCAAGAAGATCTCCAAGACGCAGGCCGTGACCTCCAATACCTCCGCCGTCCTGGCCGCGGATGACGTGCATATTGGCCCGTCCGACTACGTGGCGTGGCTTGATGATCGCAAGTGGGCGTTTGTGCGCCTGGAGGGTCGCAACTTTGGCGACGCCCCGGTGTCCCTGGAGTACAAGCTGGAGGTCTGGGATTCCCCCAACTCCGCCGGCGTCATCATCGACGCGGTGCGCGCCGCCAAGATTGCCCTTGACCGGGGCATCGGCGGCCCGTTGCTCTCCGCGAGCTCCTACTTCATGAAGTCCCCGCCGGAGCAGTACAACGATGACGTGGCCAAGGAGAAGGTCGAGGCGTTCATCCGCGGCCAGTTGGAGCGCTAGTCACGCGCGAAGGCCGCGCAGGCTGAGAGGCCTGCGCGGCCTTTGCGTTCACTGGGGGGTGGGCGTCCGCCCCATCGCTGTGTGTCCTCAGCGCATGGATTGATGCGTCCATACGAGCATCTCCATTTCTAGCCGAAGCATCTCTGCGCGCTCGGAGTTGAGGCGCTCAAGGCGGGCGCTGCCCGGGAGTTCCGGGGCGGGCGACCAGGGAGTGCCCTTGCTGAACAAGGGCTTGCGGGTGCGGTGGGTCATCGTGTTTCACCCCCCTTCGCGGCCAAGGGGGCGGTCGGCATGCTGCGCGGCGCGCGGGGAGCGCGGAGCACATCTGGGCCGGCAAAAATCAGCTCGCCGTTGTGGCGTGCGGATGACTGGGTGGAAAGGGTGGCGCGGGCCATGTCACGGATCCTTCGAAGAGGTGTTTTGGGGAGAAATCCCCACCTCGGATCCGGCGCTGCCGGTGTTTCTTCCTGCGGTTAGCAGGCGCCCGGCGCGGACGAGGTGGAGTGGATGACGGAAGCGATCCCGGCGCGGTAGCGCGCGGACGGACGGATTCCTGCAGTGGCTCCGGCATTGAAGCCGATCCTGATTGTCATCATGTGTCTCCACCTCCTCTCGGCGGGCTGGGGCCGCGTACGACGTATGAGGGCGTCTGCGGCGAAATGTTCGGTTGGCTGGCGATCAGCATTTCCCATTGGGAACTCCCGATCACGTGCTTTCGAGACTACCAGCACCCTTCCCGCAAACGGAAGAGCTTCCTGGGAATTCTTCGGGTGAATTAAAGGTGACGGGGCCGGCGTCCAGTGGCGACGGGATTTTCCTGCCCGACGACGCGTGCTCACCCTGCCAGCGCGGCTGTCAGTCCTCCGCGGCCGTCAGTTCAGCGCGGCCGTCAGCCCTGCGTGGCCTCGGGCTGTTGCGCCCACCACTCGTGCAGCTCCGCGACGGCCTGCTCGCGTGTCACCGGACCCCGATCCAGGCGCTGTTCCAGCAGGAACTTGTAGGCGCGCCCCACCAGCGGACCGGGCTTGATGCCCAGCTCCGCCATAATCTCCTGGCCGTCAAGGTCCGGCCGGATCGCATCCAGCTGCTCCTGCGCGGCCAGCTCCGCCGCCCTGATCTCCAGGTCGTCGTAGGCAAACTCCAGTCGCTCGGCCTTGCGCCGGTTGCGGGTGGTCACGTCGGAGCGGGTCAGTAGGTGCAGGCGGGACAGGAGGGGCCCGGCGTCCGTCACGTAGCGGCGCACGGCCGAATCTGACCATCCCGCATCGGCGTAGCCGTAAAAGCGCATGTGCAACTCCACCAGGCGGCTCACGGCCTGGATCACGTCCTTGGGGAAGCGCAGGCTCTTGAGCCGCTTGCGCACCAGCTTGGCGCCCACCACGTCGTGATGGCGGAAGGTGACGGCCCCGCCGCCCTCGAAGCGCCGTGTGGCCGGCTTGCCGATGTCGTGCATCAGCGCCGCCATCCGCAGCACAAGGTCCGGACCCGGCACCGCGTCGTCGGGCCCTCCCTCGCGATCAGCTGCCTGGCGCAGCACCGTCAGGGAGTGCTCGTACACGTCTTTGTGGCGGTGGTGCTCGTCCGCCTCCAGGCGCAGCGCGGAGACCTCCGGGATCACCAGCTCCGCCAGGCCGGTGCGGACCATCACGTCAATACCGCGCTCGGGGTGGGCGCCAAGCAGCAGTTTGCTCAGCTCATCCCGGACGCGCTCCGCGGACACAATCTCCAGCCGGCCGGCCATGGCTGCGGTCGCGTCCCACTCCGCCGGCGCCAACTCCAAACCAAGCTGAGACACAAAGCGGGCGCCGCGCATCATGCGCAGCGGGTCATCGGAGAAGGAGATCTCTGGGCCCGACGGCGTGCGAAGGACTCCGAGTTCAAGGTCACCCAGTCCCCCAAAGGGGTCCACCAGCTCACCGGAAGGCAGGCGCACGGCCATGGAGTTCACGGTGAAGTCGCGGCGGGCCAGGTCATCGTCCAGGTGCTGGCCAAAGCGCACGTGTGGCTTGCGTGAGCCCTCCTCGTAGACGTCCGCCCGGTAGGTGGTGATCTCGATCTGGTCATCGCCGCGGCGCAGCGCGATGGTCCCGTAGTCCCGTCCCACCTCCCACGTGACCTCCGCCCATCCCTTGATCACGTCAAGGATCTGGTCCGGATTGGCGCTGGTGGTGAAGTCAAGGTCAAGCGCGGGCCGGCCAAGGAACAGGTCGCGGACCGGGCCGCCCACCAGGCTGAGCTCGTAACCGGCGGACTCAAAGCGGTGCCCCAGCTCCACAGCCACGGCCGGAAGGTCGGCGGGCAGGTTGGGCTGGACCAAGGCTGAGCGATTCACGCCTCCATCCTCCCAGAAAGCGACGGGCGCCGTGAGCCGCGCGTGATGGACGCGACGCGAGCCGGGCGCGGGGCCCGGCCCCGCGGCGTCGAACGCTTGGTCGTAGCACCGAGGCCGTTTTGAGGGAGCGCACGGACTCACCCACTAAGGTTGAGTGCATGAGTCACCCTGCCCCTGACCCGCGCAAGCGCACGCCGTTAACGGCCGCGCTCGCTTGGGAACGGACGCAGACGGCCCGGGCCGTGCACCGCGCAGCGCGGGCGGCGGCCGGGATTCCCACGGTGGAAGAGGTCTCTGCCGGCGGCATCGTGATTGATCCGGACTCCCATGACGTGTCGGTGGCGATCATCGCCCGCTATAACCGCGGGGGCAGGCTGGAGTGGTGCCTGCCAAAGGGCCACCCGGAGGGCGTGGAGAATCACCGCGAGGCCGCCGTGCGTGAGGTGGAAGAAGAGACCGGGATCCGCGGGCACATCGTGGCCACGCTTGGCTCCATTGACTACTGGTTCACCGTGCCGCAGTACCGCGTGCACAAGACGGTGCACCACTATCTCCTCATCGCCACTGGCGGGGAGCTGACCATCGAGAAGGACCCGGACCACGAGGCGGTGGACGTCGCGTGGGTTCCGCTGCGGGATCTGCCCCGCCGCTTGTCCTTCCCCAACGAACGGCGTATCGCCGAACTGGCACGAGAGGTCATTCAGACCCATGGCCTCTGAGTCATCCCCAGCGCCTGCCACTTCGGCGGCGCGGCGCTCGCGTGCCGTGGCTCTCATGGCCTCTGGCACCCTGGTTTCTCGCATCCTCGGCTTCCTGCGCACCGCGCTGCTTGCCGTGGCGATCGGCACCACCTCTGACGTGGGTGATCTGTTTGAGAAGGCCAACACCATCCCCACGATCATCTTCATGCTGCTGGCTGGCGGCATCTTCAATGTGATCCTGGTGCCGCAGCTCATCAAGGCCTCCAAGGCCGCGGATCGCGGCAGCGCGTACACCTCCAAGCTCATGACGCTCACCATCACGGTGATGGCCGTGATCACGGTGGCGCTGACCGCGGCGGCCCCCTGGATCATCAAGGCGCTGACCTCTGGCTGGGACGAGCCAAAGTTGGCGCTCGCCACCATTTTTGCCTACTGGTGCATGCCGCAGATCTTCTTCTACGGGGTCTATGCGGTGGCTGGGCAGGTGCTGAACTCGCACGGACGCTTTGGCGCCTATATGTGGGCTCCCGTGGCCAATAACGTGATTCAGCTGGTCATGATTGGCGTCTATCTGGTGATGTTTGGCGCCTATCAGGACGGGCGCCACACCCAGCTCATGCAATGGTCCACCAGCCAGACCGTGGTGCTGGCCGGAGGAGCGACGCTGGGCATCGTGGCGCAGGCCGTGGTGCTCTTCTGGCCGCTGCGGCGCCTGGGGCTTGGCCTCAAGCCTGACTTCAAGTGGCGCGGCATTGGTCTCAAGCACGTAGGTCAGCTGGCGGCCTGGACGCTTGGTGCCATGGTCGTGGGCAACCTAACCGCCCTCTACTTCGGCAAGATCGTCTCCGCCGCCACGCAAGCCCGCCAACACATGGGCTCCGCCGGGGCCTCGGTGGCCGGTGAGGCCGCACTGAATCAGAGCCAGCTCATCACCGTTTTGCCGCACTCCATCTTCGCGTTGTCCCTGGCCACGGTGCTCTTCAACGACCTCTCCAATGCCTTTGCCGACCGGCGTTTTCAGGATGTGGGGCCGCTGGTTTCTAAGGGCCTGCGCACCACGGCCGTGCCCATCATGTTCTTCACGGTGGCGTTTATTGTGCTGGCCGGCCCGCTTGGACGCCTCTTCGGCGGCACCTCCGCGACCGCGGCGGTGGACGCCGGTGCGGCCGTAGCCACCCTCGTGGTGCTCACGGCGCTTGGCCTGCCCGCCAAGTCCTATGCCTTCTACCTGATGCGCGTCTTCTACGCCCATGAGGACACCAAGACGCCCATGTTGTTGCAGGTCTCCTACGCTCTGGTGGGCCTCGCAGCGGCGTTCATCGCCTCCATCACCCTTGAGCCGCAGTACCTGGCCCAGGCCACGGCGGTGATCTATGCCGCGTCCAATACGGTCCAGGCCATCGTGGCGCACGTGGCCGTGACCAAGCGCTACGGCGGCTATGGCGCAGGGCGCGTGCTCTCCTCTTATATCCGGATTGGCTGGCTGGCGACCTTCGCCGGCCTGGCCGGCGGTGTGGTGCTCGCGCTGCTGGGTGGTTACGACTTTGGCTACGCCTGGAGTGGCTACACGCCGGCCATCCTCTCCCTGGTGCTGGCTGGCCTCACCATGGGAGGCGTGTTCCTGGTGCTGCTGCGCCTGGCCAACGTCAGCGAGCTGGAAGATTTCCTGGGCCCGCTTGCCCGGCGCATCCCTGGCGGCCCCAAGCGTCGTTAGGTAGGTCACCCCACGCCGTCGGGCAGTACATCACCCGGCCGCCCAGGCGGCACTTTCCCGACTCCTGTGCGTCATTCCCATTACGGTCTACCGCCTCATCAGCGTGCGCCAAGGCCCGGCCGGTAGCATGAAGCATGAGGGCACCGCTGTGTCCTGGGAGTACATTTTTTGAGGAGTCGTTCGTGGCCGAAGAGATCACCGTCGGAACCGTCCTGGGTGGGCGTTACCTCGTCACTGGCGAGGTCGTGGCCACGGCGGAGGGTGACCTCGTTTTCGACGGCACCGACCAGGTCCTGAACCGCCCGGTCTCCATCCTGATGGCTGCGCCGTCCAATGCCACCCGCGTCGCCGTGAGCGCGCGCGAGATTGCGATGGGCACCCGGCCCTCAGACGTGCAGGTCCTGGATCTTGGCCTGAACGCCGCCTCCACGTACCTCATCACCAACACCACGGACGCGGCCTCGCTGCTTGACCTGGTGGTAGAGGCTGACGCGCCGTACATCGAACCGTTCCAGACGGACACGCTTGGCCAGCAGATTTTTGGTGAGACCCGCTCCACGGAGCCGCAGGTCTACTCGGATGATGCCGAGTACTACCAGGAGCTGGCGGAGGAGCAGCAGCGCAAGCCGCTCTTCGGTGGCCGCTGGGGCCGCAAGAATCGCGCCGAGGCAACCCCGGAGACGGACTCGCAGGGCGTGATCCCTCCGGAGGTTCCGCTGACCGGCGCAGGTGTCTCAGAGCCGGTGACCGGCCCCTTCGCCGCAGAGCCCATGGCCGCCTCGCAGGCCGCCGCTGCGTTCCCCACCGAGCCCCACCAGGACTCCTCCCCCGCCTCGTCTGCCTCTCCCGCAGCTTCCGCGACCCCCGAGGATGAGCGGACGCAGTCCGTTCCCCGCGCAGAGGCCGCGCAGCCTGCGGTCACGCCGTTGCCCCCGGTCACGGTGGAGCCCACCTCCACGCTTCGTTCGGATGAGGACGCCGCCCGCGCCGCCGCCCAGCGCGGCGACGCCAACCGCCCCGCCTCTCGCTTCCCGCGGGCCGCCGCGGCGCCTGCCGCCGGTACCGCTGCAGCGCCCGACGACGCCGCCTCCCGTGAGCGCCAGACCTCGGCTGGCGCTGTTGCCGGCGCGGGTGTTGGCGCGGGTGTTGGCGCGGGGGCAGCTGCCGCGTCGGATACCGCCGCCAAGCGCTCGGCGTTTGACGCCGCCGTCGGCCAGGCCCCCCGCGCCTCGGTGCCGGCCGCTCAGCGATCCGGCGAGGACGGCGGCAATAAGCTCACCCGCTTGATTGTTGGTCTCTTGCTTGTTGCGGTGCTCGTGACCGGCGTGATCTTTGCGGTCCAGATCCTGACCCGCACGGGCGAGCCGGTCCCGACGCCCGTCGCCACCGCCCCTGCGGCCCCCAACGAATCCGAGCCCCCGGCCAGCCCGCAGGCCACCGAGGGTCCGTCCAAGGTGAAGCCCAAGGTGGATGACATCTCGCTGGCGTTCCCGAGCAACCCGGAGTCCGTGTACAGCACGTCGAATCAGTCACTGGAAGATGCGGTGGATGGGTCCTCCTCCTCCAGCTTCTCCACGTACACCTACAAGTCCCCGGTCTTTGGTGGCTTCACCAAGCGCGCAACCTTTGCCATTGAACTGAAGAAGGAATCAGATATCTCTGCCGTTGAGTTGGCGGGGATGAACGCCAAGGGCGGCAAGGTACAGATCTCCGTGGGCGAGTCCGATGATCCGGACGCCGCTCAGGACATCTTCTCCGGCTCGTTCTCTGGCCCCAGCCTGTCCGCAGAGGTGGGCGCAGGAGAGACCATGAAGGGCAAGTTCGTGTTCGTCACGATCACCGAGCTGCCTCAGTTGGCCTCCCCCGTCTCCGCTGAACGCCCCTATGGTTTCCAGGTTTCGGAGATCAAGGTTTCCTAGTCAGCAACCGTTCACTCGGTGCCCCTGGGCCCGGGAATAGCAACACGCCTGGGCTGGTTATACAGCCCAGAGAGATAGCCGCGGATCAGACCGTGGTGCGAAAGGAAGGCAGGCATCGTGCCCGCAATCGAGAGCGACACCATTCACGACGTCATCATCGTCGGTTCCGGCCCCGCGGGTTATACCGCTGCGGTGTACACGGCGCGTGCCAACCTGAAGCCGCTCGTGATCGCCGGCTCCGTGGAGACGGGCGGTGAGCTCATGAAGACCACCGAGGTGGAGAACTTCCCGGGCTTCCCCGAGGGCATCATGGGCCCCGAGCTCATGGCCAACCTGCAGCAGCAGGCCGAGCGCTTTGGCGCCGAGCTGCTGTATGAGGACGCCACCGCCGTGGAGTTGGAGGGGCAGATCAAGAAGGTCATCCTTCTTGACGGGACCATCCACCGCGCGCGCTCCATCATCCTCGCCACGGGCTCCGCCTACCGCGAGCTTGGCCTGGAGAACGAGACCCGCCTTTCCGGTCACGGGGTGTCCTGGTGCGCCACCTGCGATGGCTTCTTCTTCCGCGAGCAGGACATTGTGGTGGTGGGCGGAGGCGACTCCGCCATGGAAGAGGCACTCTTCCTCACCAAGTTTGCCTCCAAGGTGACCGTGGTTCACCGCCGCGAGTCGCTGCGCGCCTCCAAGATCATGGCGGACCGCGCCATGGCACACCCCAAGATCGAGTTCGTTTGGAACTCCGAGGTCGCGGACGTGCTGGGAGATGCCAAGGTGGACGGCGTGCTCCTGCGCAACCTGGTCACCGGCGAGGAAAGCAAGCTGGCCGCGACAGGCGTCTTTGTGGCGATCGGTAACGACCCCCGCACCGCGCTGGTGCAGGGCCAGGTGGACATCACTGCCGAGGGAACCATCGCCGTTGAGGGCCGTTCCTCCCGCACCAACCTGCCTGGTGTTTTCGCCGCGGGCGACGTGCTGGATCCCACCTACCGCCAGGCAGTCACCGCGGCCGGCTCGGGTTGCGTGGCTGCGCTCGACGTTGAGCACTTCCTTGGCGCGGCCGTGCCGGTCTACGAAGAGGCGTCCGCCGCTGCGGAGAACAGCAGCGTCTCCGCCTAATCGCGGTGCTCGGTTTTACCAACTTCCACTGATTCCCCTTTACTGCAGGAGCCAAGAACATGAGCAATGTCAACGCAGTCACCGACGCATCCTTCGAGGCCGACGTTCTTCAGTCAGACAAGCCGGTCATCGTGGACTTCTGGGCCGAGTGGTGTGGCCCCTGCCGCATGCTGAGCCCCATCCTGGACCAGATTGCCCAGGAGCATGACTCGGTCAAGGTCGTCAAGGTGGACGTGGACGAGAACCAGGCGATCGCCGCCAAGTACGGCATCACCTCCATCCCCGCCGTCTACGTCTTCAAGGATGGCGAGCACGTCGCCACCTCCATCGGCGCCAAGCCCAAGCAGATCATCGAGAAGGAGTTCGCCGAGTACCTCTGAGTCTCGCGAGACCACCACCCTGTCCGGCTCATCCCTTGAGGTAGCCCACAGAGCAGGTGCAGCTCCCCACAAGGGCCGCCGTCAGCCGAAAGGTTGGCGGCGGCCCTTGCTTTGTCTCCACGGCTCCCCAGGAGCCCCTCAGTGGCCCTGGGGCCTGGTCGGTATCGACGTCGCTGGCTCGGCGGCTCGGCGGCTCGGCGGCACCTGCGAGGCCCTGAGGCTCTGAGGCTCTGAGGCTCTGAGGCTGCATCGGATGGGCGTCGTGCACCAGGAGCGCTGGACCCGCGTGCTCTGACCAGTCCATCGGCGTCGCATCCGCAGAATGTCAAGCAGAAACGCTTACAGGGCCGCTTTATCGTACTGAGGCTGGCTTCTCCTCCGCCCTTGCCTTCAACGTGCGCTCCAGCTCAGGTCGCTGGCCCCACATTTCCTCGCCGTGGGGGCCGGAACGGATCAGAAGCCGGTCCAGCGGCCCCCTGGCTCATGAGCACTACCGGCGGCCCAGGGGTCCTGGCTCCCCGCTGTCAGCGCTGGCTCCGGGACGAACTGCCCGCGACGATCGGTCCTATTGTTGCCGCCGACGCACCGCGCCGTTTCACGTGAAACATGCGTGTCGTGCCGGTTTCGGCCGGTGACCGCGTCACCGGAATCGCTGTCGCATAGAAAGAACGCGTGGTGATCATGCGCCCGCATCACTGGTGCCTTGATCATGTTTCACGTGAAACACAAAGCAGCCGGCACTTCCCGGAAGGGAGGTGCCGGCTGCCATCACAAGACTCGACTAAGTTGCTGAAGCGTCGGGGCTGATCAGTTCCATGATTCTGTTCAGATCTTCCACGGTGGCGAAGTCGATCTGCACCTTGCCCTTGCGGGCTCCCAACGTGATTTTGACGTTGGTATCCAGGCGGTCCTGGAGATTGCTCGCGAGGAAGTCGAGACGCTCATGCCGCTGCGGCTCCGCCTGCCGGCGGCGGGACGTCTTCGGAGCAGCACCCTGCGCCAAAGCGACCAGTTCCTCCGTGGCGCGAACGGAGAGCCCCTCATTGACGATTCGCTGCGCGAGTCGCTCCATCTCTTCTACCTCGTCCAAGGCGAGAAGTGCGCGGGCGTGGCCGGCCGAAATCACGCCTGCAGCCACACGTCGTTGCACCAGAGCCGGCAGACGCATCAGCCGGATCGTATTACTGATCTGCGGACGACTACGTCCAATGCGAAGCGAAAGTTCATCCTGCGTGCAATCGAACTCGGTCAGGAGCTGCTGATAGGCCGCCGCTTCTTCCAATGGATTCAACTGAGAACGGTGAAGGTTCTCGAGCAGAGCGTCACGGAGGAGATCTGAGTCGTCTGTCTCTCGAACGATGGCCGGGATAACCTTGAGTCCCGCGGCCTGAGAAGCGCGCCAGCGCCGCTCGCCCATGACGAGTTCGTAGGCGACACCGTCGTCCTCACGGGACGGCCGGACCACGATGGGCTGGAGCAGACCCACCTCACGAATAGACCGAACCAGCTCGTCCAGCTCTTCTTCATCGAAGACAGAACGGGGTTGCTTGCGGTTGGGATGAATGTCGGAGAGCTTCACCTCACGGAAAGACGCCCCGGGCACCTCCACCAGGTCCTCCACCGGCTCTGAACTCTTCGCCTTCCGCTGGCCCAGGACGTCCGGAACCGGCTTGCGAGGGCTGTCATCCGCCGTGGAGGCAAAGAACATATCCGCGGGACGGGCCTTCTTTGCCTTCGCTGCGGAGGACGCTTTAGCCGCGGATCGGGCAGCAACTACACCAGCAGATACGGACGTGCGCGGCTGACTACTCGTCGTCGACGATACCGGCTTCTTGCGAGCTGGCTTAGGAGCAGCCACTGGCTTCGTTTCCTGCGGGGCCGCCGGTTCCGCTTCCGAGGGCGCGCTCGTGATGAGGGCCCCCAAGCCGCGTCCCAGACCCCTACGCTTCTCCGCCATGACGTCCTTTCAAGACAAAAATGATGCTCTCTCTATGGTAGTCGCCCCACCAGTTCGCGCCACCCGCTGTCATGACTCAGCATGACCCTTTGTCACCGCGAACTATGCGTGTGTTTCACGTGAAACATCACCGCCGTAGCACTGCGGGTGATCTTCGCTAACGTGTGGGCGCCGCTCGCGTCACGCTAAACACGCCTTTGTTTCACGTGAAACATGGGGCCGGCGAGAGGGCCTCGTTAGCCAGGAGGGACATCTCTTCGTTCCAGCCATGAAAATCCCGGCGGCCAAATGTGATGTCGTTAAACTGCTAATGCTTGCTCGGGAAGCCAATCTAGCGCAACTCCGTACCTCTGGGGGCAGAGACCCCCTGAACCGCCCCCGAGCCCGCAGGGAGTATCGGGACAGTCCACCGGAAACTGGCGGCGTGGCGCGCTCTTGCCAGGGACCTCCATCATCGCCACTCCAATCCGGCTCGGCTTCAGGGCTCGCTTCCCGCACGCGCGGTACCTCAGCATTGGGACGAGTAAGCCATCTGCCCTAGCTCCGCACCAGAATGACCCACGCGCCCATCACCGCCAACGAGGCTCGGACACACGCCGGAGGTTCGACCCCGCACAGCCCCGCTCGACCCCGCACAGCCCCGCACAGCCCCGCACGACCGCGTACTACCGCTGCAATCACCCGCAGCCGCGTTCAGTCGCGTTCGGTCCCGCCCAGTTCTCTTCAGTAGCGCTGGACTCCGTCCTCGCCATCGCCTCCCATCGTTGGACATGACCAGCTGACAGCCACAGACACCACAGGTTCCCAGGCGCCCACAGTCTCCAGGGAACCCGGCGGTCCAGGCGGTCCAGGCGGTCCAGGCGGTCCAGACGGTCCAGACGGTCCAGACGGTCCAGGGCATCGTGTCAGCCCCATACGTGCGTCCTCAGAGGGCGTCAGGAGCGAGCCGAGCATCTCAACAGTCCTAGCCCGGCATCATGAGCTCTCTCAATCCCCCAGGACCCCTGAGGCCCCTGAGACCTGATGGGCGCGGCTTACGCCCGTCCTGACTCGTCTTCATGCACTGACGTAGCAGTGCGAACCAGAGCGTCGCTGGATTCGGCACGGCGTTGACGCGCACCACAAGGGCCGCACCACGTGACTGCGCCTCATCCCCAACATGTTTCACGTGAAACACCGATCCAAGGATCAGCGGTCTCAGCGCACGACCTCCGCTACCCACCGCTACCCACCGCCACCCATCGCCAAGTACGGCCACGTACGGCCACACACTTCCACCCGGCCCCGGGCGCCCCACCCACCTCTGCACCTCCCGTACTCCCCGGAGGGCGGCACCCCCGGCCGCTGGCCTCATGGAAACGGACGGAGACCCGAGGGCAACGGCCAGTAGACACTGAAGGCGCATCAGGCTTGCCAACGTCGATGAGGCCTCGCCGAGCCGATGTCGACCACCCGGGTCCTGCCGGGCGGTCGGGCACTCCTCCCGAGACACCGAGGGACGCCGTGACCCATCCGCCTGATCAAGCACACGCAATCCCATGCGGGCACTGGGGGGCCGGCCGGGGAACCAGGAAGCGTCACGCTCTCGCTTGATGACGGCGCATCAGTTCCCCACGGAAGCGATGGTTGTCCACATGACAGCACAGTTACCCACATGGCAGTGCACGCTCAAAAACCCCGAGATCTCGCGGGAATCCAACCCACACCCCAGAGTTATGCACAGCACAGTCATTCCTGTCCACAAGTCTGGGGGTGGGGTTCTTCCACGAGCTGTGAGCACCGCCCTGCACCCCGAGCTGCGTCTACCTCCGGAGGGCAACACCACGGCTCAACGCAAGGAGACACTGAGACCGCACCCGGAGCATCGTTAGCTAACGCTCAAGCCTGCCCTCTTGCCCTACCTCCAGCCCACGTCAGGTGAGCGTGCAGTCTCTGACGCGCTGGCTAAGAATGAGCAAGCAAGGAAAGCGTAGAACCTTGATGATCTGATTTTCCGCTTCCTCGACTACCCAACGGCCCACAGAAAAGCGCCTGCCCCCCAACGGGGAGCAGGCGCCCACGGTACTGACTAGCGGCTGGACATCTCCGCGGCGGCCTCGAGGTACGCCAGCGCGCCGGTCGACGTCGGGTCGTAGGTGATCACGGACTGCTGATACGACGGCGCCTCTGAGATGCGCACGCTGCGAGGAATGACCGAGGCCAGCACCTCCTGGGGAAAATGCGCCCGGACCTCGTCAGCTACCTGAGCAGCCAGATTGGTCCGGCCGTCGTACATCGTCAAAAGGATGGTGGAGACCACCAGATCCGAGTTCAGGTGCTTCTGAATCATCTGGATGTTCTTGAGTAGCTGGCTGAGGCCCTCCAGCGCGTAGTACTCGCACTGGATGGGAATCAGGACTTCCCGTGCAGCAACAAAAGCATTCACGGTGAGCAATCCAAGCGAGGGTGGGCAGTCAATCAACACGTAGTCCAGGCGCGGCTGGCCCTGGGCGGCGCGATGCTTCTCGTACTCCCCCAGCGCCCGGTGCAATCTCTGCTCCCTGGCGACGAGTGCCACCAGCTCAATCTCGGCGCCGGCCAGGTCAATCGTTGCCGGGGCCACCATGAGGTTCTCTACGTCCGGGCACGGCGCCACTACTTCTGCCATGGGCCGGTCATTGATCAGCACGTCATACACGGAAGGCACGTCGGAGTGATGATCAATCCCCAGGGCCGTTGACGCGTTACCCTGCGGATCAATATCAATCACCATGACCTGGAAACCGGACTTGGCGAGGGCGGCGGCCATGTTGACCGTGGTGGTGGTCTTACCCACGCCACCCTTTTGGTTGCTGACGGTCATGTACCGGGTCTGCTTGGGCCTGGCCAGGGGGCGCTGACGGCCACGGCGCCGCCCGTGGGGCTCCTGCTGCTTGCCGTTCCCGAGGTGCTGGTCCATGCCGTCCTTCGTGATTGTCGCTGTGCTTCCGCTGCACGGAGTCATGCCGGCCGCGGACGCGGACTTGAGAAGTCTATCGTCCAGGGACGACAGTGCCCACGCCCCGCCGTGACGGCGGGTTGTGGGCACTGACTTCTCGGTACGGCGTCACCCCACGGCGATGCGAACCACCGTGGTGGGCTCCTCCAGAAACCCCTCCCCCAGCGTCTCCACGCGGACGTCGTGCCCCTTGTATTTCCGAATGATCTTCTGAGCCTTCTCAATCTCCAGCTCGGCGCTGCGTCCCTTCAAGGCCACCAGCTCTCCGGTGCCGCTGATGAGCGGCAGGGTCAGCGGGACCAGGGTCCGCAGGGCAGTGACGGCGCGCGCCGTCACCACGTCGGCATCGATCTGCCCCACCATCTGCTCTGCCCGGGCCCTGACCACATCCACGCGGGATTCAAGCCCAAGGTCCTCCACGACCTCATCCAACCACTGGCATCGCCGCTCCAGCGGCTCCACCAGCACCATCATGAGGTCGGGGCGCGATAGCGCCAGAACGATCCCAGGAAGACCCGCACCGGAACCGATATCCGCCACCAGGGCTCCCTGCGGGATCGCATCCGCCACGGCGGCGCAGTTCAGGACGTGCCGGCTCCACAGCCGCGGAATCTCGCGCGGGCCAAGCAGCCCCCGCTCAATTCCGCTGGAGGCAAGGTGGCCCACATAGCGCTGAGCCAGCTCGGCACGGTCACCAAAATAATGCTCGACGGCGCCGAGTTCGGCTTCCGTGGGACGCGGTGCCTCCTCGGGAGGCACCGCAACCAACGCGGCGTCGATCCTTGGCCCTTCTGGGCCCTCCCCCGGGCGTTGCATCTCTTGGTCAGCCATGCGCTCAGTCCTCGGAGGCGTGGACGACGACGTGGCGCTGGGGGCCTTCACCCTCTGAGTCCGAGACCAGATCTGCCTCGGCAATCAGGTCGTGGACCATCTTGCGCTCGTAGGCGCTCATCGGCTTCAGCGCCACCGACTCCCCGTCAGCCTTCACCGAGGCAATGGCGGCGCCCACGATCACCTTCAGGGCGTCTGCCCGGCGGGCGCGGTGACCATCAATGTCCAACACAAAACGCGAGCGCTGCCCGGTGCTGGAGAGGACTGCCAAACGCGTCAGCTCCTGCAGAGCCTCCAACGTGGCGCTGTCCTGGCCCACCAGGCTCTCCAAGCTGGAGGTGCCCTCCTCGGAGGAGATGGAGACGTAGACGCGCCCACCCTTCACCTCGATGTCGATGTCGCCGTCCAGGTCAGCGATGTCCAGCAGCTCTTCGAGGTAGTCCGCCGCAGCGTCCCCCTCCTCATCCAGCTTGGACTGAGCCGAGGCCTCGTCGCCGGCCTGTTCCCCGCCCGCCTCCGTCGTCGCCGCAGGCTCCGACTCGCTAGGTTCTGTCTCGCTGGGCTCCTGACCCATCACTGGGTCTTCCTGGGGCTGCTCCGGGGTACTCGTCACTTCTTCCTCCGGTTCTTGCGCTGAGGCTGCGTGCGCTTGGACTTGGCCTGCTCGGCCTCCTCCACCACGGTCTCAGCGGCACCCTTCTTCTGCCCGATGGGCGGAAGGCCCTTGGCCTTGCGGCGGATGTTGAGCTCCTTCTCCGCCAGCGAGCCCGGGGTCGGGTTGTACTTGATGACCCACATCTGCTGACCCAGCGTCCAAATGTTGGAGGCGGTCCAGTAGATGAGCAGGCCGATCGGGAAGTTGATACCACCGACGCCGAACACCAGCGGCAGGATGTACATCATCATCTTCTGCTGACGCATGAAGGGGCCCTCGAGGGCCTCCTGGGTCATGTTCTTCGTCATCAGCTGACGCTGCGTGTAGAACTGCGATGCCACCATGAGAACGATCATCACGAGGGCGACCACGATGACGGACATGTTGGTGGGGCCACCCGAATTAAGGGTGTTCAGGAAGGTGTCAGAGAGACGGGCACCAAAAATCGAGGAGTCATCAAAGCTGCGCACGTGATCCGGGGTCAAAGCGGCGATGCCGACATTCTCGCCCTTGGCCTTGGAGGTGCTGGAGAGCACCGTGTACAGCGAGAAGAAGAACGGCATCTGGATCAGCAGCGGCAAGCATGAGGAGAACATGCCCGTGTTGTGCTTCTTGAACAGCGCTCGCTGCTCCGCGAGCATGGCCTGCTGGGAGACCTGGTCCTTCTTGCCCTTGTACTTAGCCTGCAGCTTGCGCAGCTCCGGCTGTAGGGCCTGCATGGCCCTCTGCGCACGGATTTGGCGAGCAAAGATGGGGATCAGTGCGGCACGAACGCCCACGGTCACCAAGATGATGGCCAGCGTCCAGGTCCATCCCGAGTCGGCGTCAAGTCCAAGGAAGGTGAATCCCTCATGGAAGATCATCAGTAGCCATGACATGACCCACCGGAAAGGTGTCAAAAGCCACAGAATTGGTTCTGGCATGGGGAACTACGCTCCTCGGGCCGCTGACGCGGCAGGCTGTGTCTCGGAAAGAGGGGGATGGTTAAGCTCAATGATCTTTGGTGCATGGCCCTCAGGCCAAATCCGCCGACCGGGAGGGACCGGATCGATGCCGCCCTGCGACCAAGGGTTGCACCTCAAGATGCGGCGCCCGGTCAGCCAGCTGCCCTTCACCGCCCCGTGGACCGTGACTGCTTCTAACCCGTAGGCAGAGCAGCTGGGAAAGTATCCGCATACCTGCCCATACAGCGGCGAGATGATCAGACGGTAGAGCTTGAGCAAGCCGATCAAGAGGTTTCGCGGAACATCCACGAGGTGCCGCCACCATGGCGTGGGTGGTACGTCCTCAGGGGGCGCAACGGGGGCCGGTCCCATCAGGCGCACCACCTCTTCGATGGGCACCCCCGCCGCATCGGGATGCTGGTGGGCGCTCACTCTGCGGTCTCTGCCACTGGAGTCGGCGCGGAGGGCTGCGTTGGCCTGAGCCGTCTCATCCCTTGGTCAAGGTCCTTGGCCAGCGCCGCATACGGCGCACGTGCTGAGGCGGGCAGGGCGCGCACCACCACATCGGCACCGGTGAAGCCGGCCGAGATCTGTTGCCAGGCCGCTTCGCGTAGCCGCCGCTTCACCACATTCCTGGCCACCGCGTTGCCCACCTTCTTGGAGACGATGAAACCGAACCGCGCTGGTCCGTTCTCTCCACCAGGATGAACGATCGTAGAGACGACGAAGTTCCGGCACCCTTTTCGGGTGCCGGAACGCACGATGTTGTTCAGTTCACGGCCATCGCGCACACGGTGTTCGCGGGGCAGCATGTGACCTTCGTCGTCACGGTGCCGGCGTCAAGACGCCGGAACCGAATCAGGCCGAGAGTTCCTTGCGGCCCTTGGCGCGGCGGGTCGAGAGAATGCCGCGGCCTGCACGGGTCCGCATGCGAAGGCGGAAACCGTGCTTCTTGGCGCGGCGGCGATTGTTCGGCTGGAAAGTCCGCTTGCTCACGGTGTTCACTCCATGACGTCGTTCTCGGGCATCGCCCGTCCCGGCACATAAGAGAAGAACGGGAGGTGATGCATCTGTTCTGGGGTCCCTTCGGCTGCCCCGGCGGGGCATCCGCGCACCAATGTGTGGGTACGTGAGTACCTCCACATCACTGCATGGGACTAAACAACGGTAGACGAGAGGGAGGGCAGGGGTCAAACCGGCGTGGGGCATCACACACCATGTGAGCCCCTGATGTCACGGCCGGCGCCGCGATTTCTGAATATCCACTCCCTGTTCATCAATATTATCCACACCTTGGGGACAACTTTGGGGATACGCGAGATCCCGGGGCTGGGTTCTCCCCAACTCTATCCACGCCTGTGTATAACCCTGGGGATGACAGGTACCGTTAGGGAGTACGTCGGGGCCCGGCGGTGGTGTCGGGACCGTTCCCGAAGAAAGTCAGGGAAACGTGAGCTCGGATCAGTCGAACAGCGTGGGGAGCGCCTGGCGCCAGGTCGTGCGAACGCTGGAGATGGATGACCGTGTGACCCCCCGCCAGCGCGGATTTGTGGTGCTGGCCCAGCCCCTGGGGCTCATGGAATCCACGCTCCTGCTTGCGGTTCCCAGCGAACTGGCCAGGGAAATCTTTGAGTCACAGCTCAAGACACCGCTGGATGACGCCCTGCGTGCGGTCTTTGGACACGACATCCTCTGCGCTTTCAGCATCGACGCGGACCTGGCCCAGGACTCCCCCAAGGAGAACGTTGCCCGCCCGGATTCCGACGAGCGCCCCCAGGTCTCCAGCCCTGAGCCCGTGGATGATCAGCCGCTGCACCACCCGGTCCCCCACGCCCGTACGCAGATGCCGCAGCCGGGGCCGCCGTCCACCTCCACGGAGTTTGGCCGCCTCAATCCCAAGTATGTGTTTGACACGTTCGTGATCGGCTCGTCCAACCGCTTTGCCCACGCCGCGGCCGTGGCTGTCGCCGAGGCCCCGGCCAAGGCGTACAACCCGCTGTTCATCTACGGCGGTTCTGGGCTGGGCAAGACGCACCTGCTGCACGCCATTGGTCACTACGCCAGGCACCTCTATCACGGCATCCGGGTGCGGTACGTGAACTCGGAAGAGTTCACCAATGACTTCATCAACTCCATCCGTGACGATGAGGGCACCAGCTTCAAGCAGACCTACCGCAACGTCGACATCCTGCTGATCGATGACATCCAGTTCCTGGCGAACAAGGACGCCACGCAGGAGGAGTTCTTCCACACCTTCAACGCGCTGCACAATCACAACAAGCAGGTGGTCATCACCTCAGACCTGCCCCCCAAGCAGCTTTCCGGCTTCGAGGACCGTATGCGCTCGCGCTTCGAGTGGGGCCTGCTCACCGATATTCAGCCGCCGGAGCTGGAGACGCGCATCGCCATTTTGCGCAAGAAGGCCCAGTCGGAGGGCCTCTCCGCCCCGGATGACGTGATGGAGTACATCGCCTCCAAGATCTCCACCAACATCCGCGAGCTGGAGGGCGCCCTCATTCGAGTCACCGCCTACGCCTCCCTCAACCGTCAGCCCGTGACCATGGAGGTGGCGGAGCGAGTGTTGAAGGATCTGATCTCGGATGAGGATTCCCAGGTCATCACCCCGCAGTCCATCGTCGCCAGCACCGCTGAGTACTTTGAGCTCACCATCGACGAGCTCAACTCAAAGTCGCGTACTCGCACGCTGGTCACGGCTCGGCAGATCGCCATGTACCTCTTGCGTGAACTCACGGACATGTCGCTGCCCAAGATCGGGGACATGATGGGCGGCCGCGATCACACCACGGTGATCCATGCCGATCGCAAGATTCGCGAGCTCATGGCAGAGCGCCGGGCCATCTTCAACCAGGTCACCGAGCTGACCAACAAGATCAAGCAGCAGCACCGGGACTGATGTTGCCCGCCGGTGGATAAGTCGGTGGACAGGAGGGGGACAAGCTGTGCACAGAGGTGCCTTGCCTGTGGACGGTGTGGAAAACGCCCTCCTTCGTCCACAGCAGTGAGCGAACCCCACCGACGACTATCGACATTTCATCAACAGGCATTTTTGGTGCTCCAGCACCGTCAGAAGCACTTATCCACAGTATCCACAGCGGTTACTAACACTCCTACTCTTCCCTCATACACCAAACAACAATGAACCTTCGGCCCCAGTCGGGTACCCCGGACACGTTCATCTCTGCCTCCTCAAGGCCTCCAACAGGAGCGTTTGCGTGACGTTCACCGCAGCTTTCCCACAGGCAAAATTCGACCTACCAAGAGGCGGGTAGGCTTGCGTTTTGACCAAGACCTCTCCATGCCGGGTTGAAAGCTGGCGAAAGGTGGCCCTTCCGTGAAGTTCAGCGTTGAGCGCGACGTCCTCACCGAGGCGGTCACTTGGACCGCCAGGTCCCTGGCCCAGCGCCCCGCCTCCCCCGTTTTGGCAGGCATTCTCATCACGGCTTCACAGGGCATCGTCACGCTAGAGGGTTTTGACTACGAGACCAGCGCGCACCTGGAGATTGAGGCGCAGATCGAGGAAGAGGGGACCATCTTGGTCTCCGGCAAGCTCCTCGCCGAGATCTCTCGCAATCTGCCCCAGTCCTCCGTCACGGTGGAAACTGATGGGTCAAAGGTGCAGGTCCGTTGCGGCCGAGCTCGTTTTCACCTTGCGACCATGCCAGTGGCGGACTACCCCCAGCTCCCGGCCCAGCCGGAGATCCTCGGCGTCGTGGACGGCGCGGCCTTCGCCAACGCCGTCAGCCAGGTCATCGTCGCAGCCTCCAAGGACGACACCCTGCCGATCCTGACCGGCATCAAGGTCGAGTTTGATGATGACAACATGACCCTCTTGGCCACGGATCGTTACCGCCTGGCCCTGCGTGAACTCTCCTGGCGCCCCGCTAACCCGGGCGTTCAGACCTCCACCCTGGTCAAGGCCCGCACCCTCAACGAGGTGGCCAAGACCTTGGGCAGCTCCGGTGACCTGACCCTCGCTCTCTCTGCCAACGGGGACCTGATGGGCTTTTCCTCCGGCGCCCGCCGCACCACCACCTTGTTGGTGGATGGTGACTACCCCAAGATTCGGGCCCTCTTCCCGGAGAACTCCCCCATCCACGCCTCCGTGCGCACCTCCTCCCTGACCGAGGCCGTGCGCCGCGTCTCCGTCGTGGCGGAGCGCAACACCCCGGTTCGCCTGCAGTTCACGCAGGGCCAGGTGGCCCTGGACGCCGGCACCGGCGAGGACGCCCAGGCAGAGGAAAGCATCGAGACGGTGCTGGACGGCGAAGACATCACCGTCGCCTTCAACCCCGCCTACCTCTCAGAGGGTCTGGCCGCGTTTGGTTCGGAGTTTGTGCGCTTCTCCTTCACCTCTGCGCCCAAGCCGGCCATGCTGACCGCGCAGGCTGAGGAATCCGGCGAGGACGACAAGGCCTACCGCTACCTCGTCATGCCGGTGCGCCTGCCTAATTCCTGATCCTGGGGCCCAGAACGGCCCTGGCTTCTTCTGACCCGCGCACGTTTGCGGGGGCCTCTTCATCTCAGTTCAGCGAAGGGAACACGATGCACATCGGAATGATTGGTTTGGGCAAGATGGGCGGCAACATGCGCGAGCGGTTGCGCCGCGGCGGCGTGGAGGTCACCGGCTACGACAGCAACCCCGAGGTCACCGATGTGGCCACGGTCAAGGAGCTTGTCGCGGCGCTGCCCACCCCACGCACCGTGTGGGTCATGGTTCCCGCGGGCCAGATCACCGATAGCGTCATCGCCTCGCTCTCCGACGAGCTCTCCGAGGGTGACCTCATCATCGACGGCGGCAACTCACGATTTACCGATGACGAGCGCCACGCCCAGGAACTGACGGCCAAGGGCCTGCGCTTCCTGGACTGCGGCGTCTCCGGCGGCGTGTGGGGTCTGGAGAATGGTTACGGCCTCATGGTGGGTGGCTCCGACAAGGACGTTGCCGAGCTGATGCCCGTCTTCGACGCGCTGCGCCCTGAGGGTGAGCGGGAAGATAGCTTTGTGCACGTGGGTGCCGTGGGCGCCGGGCACTACGCCAAGATGGTGCACAACGGGATCGAGTACGGCCTGATGCAGGCTTACGCCGAGGGCTATGAATTGCTGGAGCGCAAGGACATCATCAAGGACGTGCCCGGCACGTTCAAGGCCTGGCAAAAGGGCACCGTGGTGCGCTCCTGGTTGCTTGATCTGCTGGTCAACGCGCTCGAGGAGAACCCGGATCTGGCTGGCGTTGCGCCGTGGGTGGAGGACTCCGGAGAGGGCCGCTGGACCGTGGAAGAGGCCATCGCGGAGGCCGTGCCGATGCCGGCCATCACCGCGTCCCTCTTCGCGCGTTTTGCCTCGCGGGATACCGATTCGCCGCAGCTGAAGATGGTCTCTGCCCTGCGTCACCAGTTCGGTGGCCACGCGGTGAAGAAAGCCTAAGGAGGCATCTCCTCCCGGTGTACGTCTCCCACGTAACCCTGCTGGACTACCGCAGCTACGCCCGGGCAGAGCTTGAGCTTGGCCCGGGCGTGAGCGTGCTGGTGGGACCCAACGGCGTGGGCAAAACCAATGTCGTTGAGGCGTTGGGATACCTGTCAACGCAGGGATCGCATCGCGTTCCCAACGATGCCCCATTGGTGCGTTTTGGGCAGGAGCGCGCCCTCGTGTCCGCCAGGGTGCACCGGGGAACCCAAGCCACCGGCGTCGAACTGGAGATTATCCCGGGGCGCGCCAACCGCGCACGGATCAATCGCTCCAACCATGTGCGCGCCAAGGAGGCCTTTGGCCTGGTGCGAAGCGTGCTGTTTGCGCCAGAGGATCTTGAGCTGGTCAAGGGAGATCCGGGTTCGCGGCGGCGTTTCATTGACGACCTGGTGGTGCAGCTTCGTCCGGATCAGGGTGCGGTGCGCGCGGACTATGACCGGGTGCTCAAGCAGCGCAACGCTCTGCTGAAATCCGCCAGGGCCGGGGGGCGTTTTAACGATGCCTTCGCGTCCACCCTGGAGGTGTGGAATACACACCTGGCCGCGGCTGGCGCGCGCGTTTTGCGCAATCGCGTGCACGTTCTTGGCCTGATTGCCCCGCACCTTGAGGCGGCCTACGCCTCGCTGACGGACGGGTCAAAGCCCGCCACCGCTCGCTATCTGAGTACGGTGACCGCTGATGCGGACACGGTGGGTGTGGCCGGCGGGCCGGTGGCGGATGAGCGCCTGGTTCAGGCGGGACTTCCCGAGCTGGAGGCCCTCATGCTCCAGGCTATGGAGGGCGCCCGCCAGCGCGAGATGGAGCGCGGGGTGACCTTGGTTGGCCCGCATCGCGACGACATTCTGCTTGGACTGGGGCCGGCCCCGGCCAAGGGCTTTGCCTCCCACGGGGAAACCTGGTCCATGGCCTTGGCGCTGCGCCTGGCCTCCTACGCCGTGCTGACGGAGGATGATCCGGCGGACGCCGCGCGTCCGGTGCTGATGCTCGACGACGTTTTCGCCGAGTTAGATACGCGGCGTCGCGCCAAGCTGGTGGCGGCGGTGGCGCAGGCAGAGCAGGTGATCGTGACCGCGGCGGTGCGTGAGGATGTGCCTCAGGAGTTGGAGGCAACCCTCATTGCCGTGGGGCCGGGCTGGATTGGCGAGGAGCCTGCTTCATGAGCGGCGAGGACCTGGTCTTCCCCCGGCCGGACCCGCAGGACTCCCTCACGCATGATGCGAAGGGGAATCTGTTGCCGGAGGAACGCCCTGAAAATCTGCCGGGTGAGCCCACGTTGGCGGATGCGGATGCCCCGCGAGTGGCACTGCAACGCATGCGCAGGCTGGCCCAAGAAAAGGGCGAGGTCCGTCGCGGCGCAGCCCAGGTGGAACGCGCGCGTCGAAAGGCGGAGTCTCGCAAAGCCGCCAGCCGTGAGGGCCGCATGGCGGGCCCCGCGAGCGACGACGAGGGACGGGACCCGGTTGGTCTCTCGCGGCTCATGAACAACCTGATGCGCTCTCGCGGCTGGAGTGAGCCCGTGGCGGTGGGCTCCGTTTTGGCCCGCTGGTCAGAGATTGTGGGCTCAGAGGTGGCGGCCCACGCCGTTCCAGAGAGTTACGAGAACAGCACGGTGGTGGTCCGCTGCGATTCCACTGCCTGGGCCACGCAGCTGCGCCTCATGCAGCATGATCTGCTCAAACGCTTTGACGCGGCGGTGGGCCACGGCGTGGTCACCACCATCCAGGTGCTTGGCCCGGCCGGTCCCAGCTGGAAACGCGGGCTGCGCACCGCGCAGGGTGGCCGCGGTCCGCGCGATACCTACGGGTAAACGCCGTCGGGCGGCTCTCTCCAAGAGCCTATTTTGCCCTCCACGGGGAGAGAGGCCCTGAGAGGCTGATCGGCCGGATGGGGAGGCACGGGCGTTTGAGCATGGATTCTGGGCCGTTCACGATGTATCCCGTGGCGTGGAACGCGGTTTTTTGGGGCAATTGGCGGTAGACTGGGGTAGTTCGTGCGGGGCACGTCAGAATCGCCTTCGCGAACACTGTCCACGATTCTGCGCGCAAGGAGCCCGGAACACCCGTGACTGAAAACAACCAGCACACACCGCAGGAGCCCACGGGGCAGGAGCCTTCAGAGGTTCAGACCCACGCCGGGAACGGCAACGTCGGCAGCGGCAAGGTCACCGAAGAGTACGGCGCCTCGGCGATCACCGTCCTTGAGGGACTCGAGGCCGTGCGCAAGCGCCCCGGCATGTACATCGGCTCCACCGGCCCGCGCGGCCTGCACCACTTGGTGTACGAGGTCGTGGACAACTCTGTTGACGAGGCCCTGGCCGGCTACTGCGACACCATTGACGTCACGCTGCAGCAGGATGGCGGCGTGCGCGTGGTGGATAACGGTCGCGGCATCCCCGTGGACATGCACCCCACCGAGGGCAAGCCCACCGTGGAGGTCGTCATGACGATCCTGCACGCCGGCGGCAAGTTCGGCGGCGGCGGTTACGCGGTCTCCGGCGGCCTGCACGGCGTGGGTATCTCCGTCGTGAATGCTCTCTCTCGCCGGGTGGTCACCAAGGTTCGCAGGCAGGGCTACGAGTGGGAGGCGGAGTTCGCCAACGGCGGCAACGTGTCCAAGTCACTCACCCGCGGCGAGGCCACGGATCTGACCGGCACCAGCCAGACCTTCTATGCCGATCCGGACATCTTCGACACGGTCGACTTTGACTTTGAGACGCTGCGCGCCCGGTTCCAGCAGATGGCCTTCCTCAACAAGGGCCTGCGCATCGTCCTGACGGACGAGCGGGTGCTGGAGGAAGACGGCGAGGAGGTGGCCTCTGACGATGAGAACGTGGAGACCGCCGTCCCGCGCCACCGCATGGTGGATTACAAGTACGACGACGGGCTGCTGGACTACGTCAAGCACCTCAACTCCGCCAAGAAGGTGGAGCTCATCCACCCGGACGTCATCGCGTTTGAGGCAGAGGACACGGCCAAGTCCATCTCCGTGGAGATTGCCATGCAGTGGACCACCGCCTACTCAGAGTCGGTGCACACCTACGCCAACACGATCAACACCCATGAGGGTGGCACGCACGAGGAGGGCTTCCGTGCGGCCATGACCTCGCTGATCAACCGCTACGCCAAGGATCAGAACCTCCTCAAGGAGAAGGACGAGAACCTCACGGGAGATGACATCCGCGAGGGTCTCACCGCCGTGATCTCCGTGAAGCTGGGTGAGCCCCAGTTTGAGGGCCAGACCAAGACCAAGCTGGGTAACTCCGTGGCCAAGGGCTTTGTTCAGGGCGTCGTCAATGACGGCCTGGGGGATTGGCTGGAGCGCAACCCGGTCGCGGCCAAGGACGTGGTGCGCAAGGCACTGCTCTCCGCACAGGCCCGCCTGGCAGCCCGCAAGGCTCGCGATCACGCCCGCCGCAAGTCTCCGCTGGAGACCTTCGGCATGCCCGGCAAGCTCTCTGACTGCTCCTCTAAGGATCCCCGCGAGTGCGAGGTCTACCTGGTGGAGGGCGACTCGGCCGGCGGCTCCGCCAAGCGCGGCCGCGATCCCCGCACCCAGGCCATCCTCCCGCTGCGCGGCAAGATCCTGAACGTGGAGCGCGCCCGCCTGGATCGCTCCATGGGCAACGCAGAGGTGCAGGCCATGATCACTGGCTTCGGCACCGGCATTGGCGAGGAGTTTGACCTCTCCAAGCTGCGCTATCACAAGATCATCCTCATGGCAGATGCCGACGTTGACGGCCAGCACATCACCACGTTGTTGCTGACGGTTCTGTTCCGGTTCATGCGCCCGCTCATTGAGCACGGGCACGTGTACCTGGCACAGCCACCGCTGTACCGGATCAAGTGGTCCAACGCTCCTCACGACTACGTCTATACGGACGCCGAGAAGGATGCCGCGATGGCCAAGGGCGCCGCGAACAACCAGCGCCTGCCCAAGGACAACGGAATCCAGCGCTACAAGGGCCTGGGGGAGATGGACTACAGCGAGCTGTGGGACACCACCATGGACCCCACGCACCGCACCTTGAAGCAGGTCGCCATGGATGACGCGGCGGCAGCGGATCAGGTCTTCAGCGTGCTGATGGGCGAGGACGTTGAGGCCCGCCGTAACTTCATTCAGCAAAACGCCAAGGATGTGCGTTTCCTGGACATCTGATCCAGCCCGACGCCGCCCTTCCGCACTGGGCGGGCGGCGTCACCTCGGCGGAGCTCCGCCCCCATGAACTTCCCTGACCAAGACGTGAGGAACTTCCCAGCATGAGCGACGAGCAGCAGCCCCAGGACGGGGCCGAGCCGCGTGAGGATCAGCCTCTTGAGGGCGCGATCATCGACAAGGTGAGCCAGGTTGACCTGCAGAAAGAAATGCAGCAGTCCTACCTGGATTACGCCATGGCCGTCATTGTGGGCCGCGCCCTGCCGGACGTGCGTGACGGGCTCAAGCCCGTGCACCGCCGTGTGATCTACGCGATGTACGACGGCGGTTTCCGCCCGGATCGCGGCTTCAACAAGTGTGCCCGTGTAGTCGGCGAGGTCATGGGTCACTATCACCCCCACGGCGACACGGCGATCTATGACACCTTGGTGCGCCTGGTCCAGGACTGGACCATGCGCTACCCGTTGGCCTCCGGCCAGGGCAACTTTGGTTCCCCCGGCAACGACGGCGCAGCGGCGCCGCGTTACACGGAGACCAAGATGGCCGCGTTGGCCATGGAGATGGTGCGAGACATCCACGAGGACACCGTGGATTTCAAGCCAAACTATGACGGCAAGACCATGGAGCCCACGGTCCTGCCGGCGCGCTTCCCCAATCTGCTCGTCAATGGCTCAGCCGGCATCGCCGTGGGCATGGCCACCAACATCCCGCCGCACAACCTCCGCGAGGTCGCGGACGGCGTGCAGTGGGCGCTGAAGAACCCGGAGGCAAGCCGCGAGGAACTGCTGGAGGCGCTGCTGCAGCGCATCCAGGGCCCCGACTTCCCGACGGGCGCCCGCATCTTGGGGCGCAAGGGGATTGAGGACGCCTACCGCACCGGCCGTGGCTCCATTGCGATGCGCGCCGTGGTGGACGTGGAGGAGCTCCAGGGACGCACTTGCCTGGTCATCACCGAGCTGCCCTACCAGGCCAACCCTGACAACCTGGCCATCAAGATTGCCGAGCTGGTCAAGGACGGCAAGATCCAGGGCATCGCGGACATGCGCGATGAGACCTCTGGCCGTACGGGCCAGCGCTTGGTGATTGTGCTCAAGCGCGATGCCGTGGCCAAGGTGGTGCTGAATAACCTCTACAAGCACACCGAGCTGCAACAGAACTTCTCAGCGAACATGCTGGCGCTCGTGGATGGTGTGCCCCGCACACTCTCCCTCGACGCCTTCATCCGCCACTGGGTCAACCACCAGATGGACGTCATCGTCCGCCGCACCCAGTTCCGCCTGAACAAGGCGGAGGCGCTGGCGCACATCCAGCTCGGCCTGCTCAAGGCCCTGGATGCCCTGGATGAGGTCATCGCGCTGATCCGCCGCTCCCCCACGGTTGAAGAGGCCCGCGAGGGGCTCAAGAACCTCCTGGAGATCGACGACGATCAGGCCAACGCCATCCTGGACATGCAGCTGCGCAAGCTCGCTGCCCTGGAGCGCAAGAAGATCCAGGATCTCTACAACCAGCTCATGATCGAGATCGCGGGCTACAAGGAGATCCTGGCCTCTCCCGAGCGCCAGCGTGAGCTCATCTCCGACGAACTCGCGGAGATCGTTGATCGCTATGGGGATGACCGCCGCACCGAGATCGTGCGCGGCTTTGATGGCGACATGTCCGTGGAGGACCTGATCCCGCAAGAGGAGATGGTGGTCACCATCACCCGCGGCGGGTACGTCAAGCGCACCCGCAGCGATAACTACCGCTCGCAAAACCGCGGCGGCAAGGGAGTCAAGGGCGCCCAGCTGCGGGGGGACGACGTCGTCGAGCACTTCTTTGTGACGACCACCCACCACTGGCTTGCGTTCTTTACCAACCTTGGCCGCGTCTATCGCGTGAAGTGCTACGAACTGCAAGAGGCCGGGCGCGACGCCAAGGGCCAGCACGTGGCCAACCTGCTCGCATTCCAGCCGGATGAGAAGATCCAGCAGGTGCTGGCGCTGCGTGACTACGAGCAGTCCCCGTACTTGGCCCTTGCCACCCGAAACGGCCTGGTGAAGAAGACGCGCCTGAGCGAATACGACACCAACCGTTCCGCCGGCGTGATCGCGATCAATCTGCGCGATGGCGACGAGCTGGTCTCCGCGAGCCTGGTCTCCGAGGAGGATGACCTGATTCTGGTCTCCAAACTGGGCCAGTCGGTGCGCTTCACGGCCTCGGATGAGGCGCTGCGCCCCATGGGCCGCGCCACCTCAGGTGTGACCGGCATGAAGTTCCGTGAGGGAGATGAGCTGCTGGCCGCCGACGTGGTGACGGAAGACTCATACGTCTTTACGGTGACGGATGGCGGCTTTGCCAAGCGCTCCCCCGTGGACGAGTACCGCGTGCAGGGTCGCGGCGGTTTGGGCATCAAGGTGGCCAAGCTTCCCGAGGATCGCGGAGAGCTGGTCGGCGGGCTGATTGTGCAGCCGGATGATGAGGTTCTGGTGGTCATGGCCTCTGGCAAGGTGGTCCGCACAGCGGTGGATCAGGTGCCCGCTAAGGGCCGCGACACCATGGGCGTGATCTTTGCCAAGCCGGATAAGAAGGACCGCATCTTGGCCGTCGCCAAGAACTCTGAGCGCGGTCTCGTGGCGCTGGTAGAGGCCCCGGAGGACGCGGAGGGCGGCCCCGATGCAGGCAGTTCCCAGGCGGAGGACGGTACAGTAGCCGAGGACATGGGCACCAACGTCGTCGCTGAGGCGAGCGTTGAGCCCGATCAGCAGAACCACGGAGGCAACGAGTGAGTACGCCCAACACGCCGGGTGCAGGCAGGGGCCGCGCGCCGCAGCAGCAGCCCCGCACCGCATCAGCGCGCCCGGCGACCCCGCCGCGAACTGGCCAGCAGAAGGCCCCGCAGCAGGCTCGGCAAGCCCAGCAGCAGCGCCCGGCCACCCGCCCAGCGGGAGCGCAGGGCCAGCAGCCTAAGGGAGCACAGCAGGCTAAGGGACAGGCCGGATTGGTCCGCCCCGCGCCCAAGGCAAAGGTCCGCAAGGCCCGCCTGCTTGTCTCCAAGGTGGACGTCTGGTCCGTGCTGAAGATGGCCTTCCTGCTCTCCGTGGCGCTCGGTGTCATCACCGTCGTGGCCGGCGTGCTGCTGTGGACCATTTTCGACGTCTCTGGGGTGTTCACCCGCATCAACGACCTGGTCGCAGAGGTTCTGCCGAACCAGCAGCAGGTCTTTGACGTGAAGAACTACGTGTCGGTGAGCCAGGTGACCAGCTTCGCCGTCATCATCGCCGTGGTGAACGTGGTGCTGCTCTCCGCGCTGTCCATGGTGGGAGCCTTCATCTACAACCTGGCCTCCGGGCTGGTCGGTGGCATCTCTGTGACGCTGACCGACGACTGATTTCTGAGGCACTCCGGGCCCCTGTGGCACCGGCAAGAGGCGCGTGGTCCCGATTTGGAACCGCGCGCCTCTTCCAGTAAAGTTAAGGAGTCCCCTCGGGGACGGTGAGGGCGTATAGCTCAGGCGGTTAGAGCGCTTCGCTGATAACGAAGAGGTCCCAAGTTCAAGTCTTGGTACGCCCACGGAACCCACTATCACCTACTCACGAGGTGAGCCGCATGAAGAAGCTGGTATTGATGGCCTTGGCCACAGCCGGGAGTATTGCTGGCTATCGGTGGTATCAGGAGAGGGCCAAGAACAAGGCCTCCTGGAACACCGCAACAGATCGCGTTGAGCACAGCGAGCGGTAGGGATTTCCAGCTCGGGGGTATGGCGCAGTTGGTAGCGCACCTGCTTTGCAAGCAGGGGGTCAGGGGTTCGAATCCCCTTACCTCCACCGAAAACATCAGGCCCCGGACCATTTGGTCCGGGGCCTGATGCGTTGTGTGCCTGATGCGTTGTGTGCCTGGCGCGTTGTGAGCCTGCTGCGTTCTGACCCGTTGGATCGCGCGGACACCGGGAAACGGAAGGGGCGACGCCGCGGGAAGAGTCCCGCGGCGCCGCCCCTTCCGGTGCAGCTCCCTACTGGGTGAAGCTACTTCGCTGCGGGCCCCGGCTTGGGTGCCTGCGTCTTGTTCTGCTCGGTGGCGGACTCCACCTTCTGGCCGGCGTCCTTGGCGGCGGCTGCCACGTTGCCCTTGGCCTCGGTGACCTTGTCAGCGGCGGCCTTGGCCACCTCTTCGGTCTTCTCCGCCACGTGCTTGGCTGCGGTGGCCGCGGAATCCTTGGCCTCTGCAACCTTCTGGTCGGCCGTCTGCGAGCGAGTCTCGGCCTTGGCACCGGCGTCCTTGGCTGCGTCGGCGGTGTTCGCCTTAACTGCGTCCTTGGCCTCGGTGACGTTCTGCTTGGTCTCGGCGGCAGCTTGAGCCACCTTGTCCTTGACCTCAGCGGTGGTGGAAGCCTGCTGGCCTGCCGGCTTGGAGGCGGCCTGCGGGGCCGGATCCTGCTGTGCGGGGTTCTTCCACGGGTCCTCCACCGGCTTGGATGCACGCCAGATGGCGATGCCGCCGGCGACCAGGCCAGAGAAGAGCACGAAGAGGAAGAACTTCTTGCCACCATTCTTCTTCTTGTTGCCCTTGGCGCGTGCGGTGGCCTCTGCGGCTGCCTGCTTGGCGGCCTTCGAGGCATTCGCGGCCTGCTTCTTCAGGTCACGCTTGGAGACCTTGACCTTCTTGGACACCTTGGTGCCCCCCTTCTTCGCGTCGCTGACAGCGTTGCGGGCGGCCGCCGTGGCGTCTGCCTTCGCAGTGTTGGCGAACGCCGCAACCTGGGCAGTGCCCTGGTCAGCCTTCTCGCGAACTGTCCCCGCGACGTCGTTCATGGTGGCGCTGGCCTGCTTGCCCACCTCTGAGGCCTTGTCGCTGAGCTCCTGGAGCTTGGGAGCGGCGTTCTCCTGCACCCGCTCAACCAGGTCCTCGGCCCTGTCGCGGGCCGCGTCCAGACCCTCCTGAATCTTCGGAGCCACCTGCTCGTAGCCCTGCGAGAGGGCCTCGGCTGCGGCGTGGACGCGAGGTGCAGCCCACTCCTTGACGTTCTCAACGGTCTCGGCGACGCTCTTCTGAACGTCTCGAGCCACGGTGTTCTTGTTATGCACAGGTCTCCACCCTTTCATTCCGGTCTTCCCGTCAGACTATCGCCCCGTTCTGTGGGTTGCATGCGAAAAGCGCCATGTTGGTGATGTTCACTGTCCGCGAAGGTTTCGGGCAGGCCGCATTCAGGGTCCACATGAAAGAATGAAGCCATGACTGCTATTCCCACGCACAAGGCAACTGTCCACACCACGCAGGGTGACATCGTCATCAACCTCTTTGGCAATCACGCGCCCAAGACCGTAGAGAACTTCGTTGGCCTGGCCACGGGCGAGCGCAGCTGGGTGGATCCGGCCACCGGCGAGCAGCGCGAGGGCACGCCGCTCTACAACGGCACCATCTTCCACCGCATCATCAAGGACTTCATGATCCAGGGCGGCGATCCGCTTGGCCAGGGCATCGGCGGCCCGGGCTACGCGTTTGACGATGAGATCAACCCCGATCTCGACTTCGTCGCGCCGTACAAGCTGGCCATGGCCAACGCCGGCATCCGCATGGGCCGCGGCACCAACGGCTCGCAGTTCTTCATCACCTCCGTGCCCACCACCTGGCTGCAGGGCAAGCACACCATCTTCGGCGAGGTGGCAGATGACGCCTCACGCGCCATCGTGGACTCCCTCAACGCCGTCGCCACCGACGGTCGCGACAAGCCCCTGGAAGACGTCGTCATCTCTTCCATCGACGTCGAGGCTGTCTGAGCCAACCCGACCTCGCTCTAGGGGCGGTCCCAGCCTGAGTGCTGGGGCCGCCCTTGTGGTCTCCCCACCGGGGACACCACTTCCCCGGCCCTCTGCCTCAAGGAATCACGGATGAACCAGCCCTACGGCGGCCACGTCCCCGCTCACGATGCCCCGCCCGTCTGCCCACGGCACCCGGACCGTGTGAGCTACATCAGCTGCCAGCGCTGCGGCCGGCCGGCGTGTGTGGAGTGCCAGCGCCCGGCGCCCGTGGGTGTGCAGTGTGTTGACTGCGTGCGCCAGGGCCAGGAACGCATCCCCACGGTGCGGTCAAGCAACGGAGTCGCTATCCGGCAGCGTCCGCTCCTGGTGACCTACTCCATCATTGGCTTGTGCGTGGTGATGTTTGGACTCCAGCTGGTGGTACCCGGCCTGACGGAGCTGCTGCTGGACTACACGCCCTATCTCTACTTGGAACCCTGGCGGCTCCTTTCCGGGGGCTTCCTGCACGACGACTCAAGCATTCTCTCGCTGCACCTGGCCATGAACATGCTCTCCCTGTGGTTCCTTGGCCGCGCTCTTGAACCGGTGGTGGGGCATTGGCGCTTCGCCGCCATCTTCCTGGTCGGGGTCCTGGGCGGAACGGTGGGTGTTGCCCTGCTTGGCAACCCGCTGACCCCCACGTTGGGGGCCTCCGGCGGCATCTTCGCCATTGGCGGCGCGCTTCTGGTGGAGCTGCGCAAGGATCGCCAGAACCTCATTGCCATGGCCGTGATCCTCGGGATCAACCTGGTGTACGGGTTCACGATCGGTTCCGGGGTCTCTTGGGAGGCCCACGTGGGCGGATTGGTGACCGGCATCCTGCTGGGATTCATCTTTGCCAGCGGGCGCAAGCTCAAGGCCAGGGAGGCCTATCACGCGGTGCTCACCCTGGTACTGGCCGCCGCACTGAGCGGTGTGAGCGTCTGGGTCAGCTATGCGCTCCTGACCGGCGCACGCGCCATCGGTTAGCGCCGCAGCCACCCACCGCGCCGGCGTCCTCGGCCACCTGCCCTGGCGCCGCCCTCGGCCGCGGCCTTCGAGCCGCCGTCTGCCCACGGGCCCCGCACCGATCCATCCCTCAGGGAAGGCCGGCGCGGGGCCCGTCTGCGTTGGGGGTAACCCACGGTTGCCCACAGGGGTTGTGCACAGTGTGGACAACTTACACGCATGTGATTCGGTGGCCGCCAGGGCACCGACGGCATCGTGAGGGGGGTAAAGATCCCCTGGAGTAGGGGCGTACGGAGTATTCCCCAGGCCCGATATGCACCTGTGGACATAGATACTCACAGTTTTGATCCACAGCTGTGGATAACTTCATCCACCGGTGGTGGACAACTGGGGGCTGGGGACGCGCACGTGCAGATAAACCCGCGAAAACCTGGGGGAACTCAGCCACGAGGCGTCTGTTGCCGGCCCGTGGACAAGGCCTCCGTCCACAGAACTTCTCCACAGTGTGGACAACTTACAGCCATGTGATTTGAGGAATGCGGTCGTGAGATTCCCCGGGAGAGTAAGGATGTGGGCGTCAAGCTGCAGCCCGATGGAGTTTTCCCCCGATTCCATCCACACCTGTGGATAACCTTCGTGAACAGGATGTGCACGAGTGCTAGCCAAGGAATCACGTGGCCGCCCCTGGATTGCCCTGGTCGCTGGGGACAAGATGGGCTAATCTGGGCTAGCGCCTTGTGATTGGGAAACATCAATCATTGTAGGGGGAGTGGTTCGCCCCTCGCCGGCGCACGGTGGGCACCAGCCCGCAGCGATGACTACGCAGTCAAGACAGACGCGGCGCAGCCAAGAGGGACGGGGCGCAGCCAAGACAGGCGCAGCCCAACCACGACAGTTCAGGAGTCGGACGTGACTGAGCGGGACATGAAGGAACAGGACATGACCGGGCCGGATGCTCACGCGCAGGATCTTGGCGCGCAGGATTCGTCCTCCCAGGGCGCGGGAGCGCAAGACCCGGGCGAGCATGACCCGGGCCGGCAGGGCACGATGGGGGCGCATGCCCTGCGCCCGGCGACGCTGGAGGACGCTGAGGCGCTCGCGGAGCTTGCCACGCTGCTGGCCGTGGTGGATGACACCGACGAGAAGCAGACGGTGGAGGACCTCCTGGAGGAGTGGGAGACGCCCGGACTGGAGCGGGAGCGCGACATTCGCGTGGTGGAGGTTGAAGGCACCCTCATCGGCTGGGTCACGGTCTACCTGAGCGGGGCCCCACGAGACGGGGAGATCCGGGTTCACGTCAGCGGAGGCGTGCACCCGGAGTACCGCAAGCGTGGCGTGGGCACAGCGCTGGTGACCTGGGGCATGTTCCATGGGCGCGGCCTGGCGCAGGAGAAGTTCCCAGAGTCGACTCCGGCGCTGGAGGCGTGGGGCCGCGAGGAGGATTCTGACTCGGCGGAGCTCCTGAGCAACCTGGGCTTTGAGGCGGCACGCTGGTTCACGGATATGCGCGTGGTGCTGGATGAGTGGAGTGATCCAAGCGGCAGGACAGAGGATGACCCCCGCGGGCGAATCCCCGCCTTTTCCGGCTCCAACAATGACTCGGAGGCGGTGCGCCTGGCCCACAATGAAGCCTTCAGGGACCACTGGGGCTCCAGTGAGAGCACGCGGGAGCGGTGGGAAAGCTTCCGGAGTCGCCGTGTGAATCGCTCTGAGCTCTCCCGTATCGCGGTGGATCCCGCGCTTGACCCGCTGGATGCGGTGGACGCCTACATCCTCTCCGAGGAGTGGGAGCCGGGTGAGCTCTACGTCGCGCTGGTGGGAACCCGCCGCAGGGCGCGGGGTCGTCACCTGGCCACCGAGTTGCTGGCTGACGTGGTGCGGGCGGCCAAGCGGGCCGGCATGGACCGCGTGGACCTGGGAGTGGATGCTGCGAGCCCCACGGGCGCCAACGGCGTCTATGAACGGGTAGGGTTCAAGCCGGTGCGCATTGGCGTCTCCATGAAGCGGTACTAAAGGAAACGGTGCTGAAGACACCATGGCCCGCGGCCGGGTCGTTTGTTACTGACCAGTAGCGTCACGTACCGTGAAGCCATGAACGCACCCACGCGCCGTCGGGCAGGCCTGCGCCTTCCCGCACCCGTTTCCAAGGCGGCCAGCACCGTCCGCCACGCCAGCTCCGGCGCGTGGAGCGAGGTGCTTGGCTCGCCGCGCACGCTGAAGTGGGGCATGAACATCTGGCCGCCGTTCCTGGGAGCGGGCGTTGTGGTGGAGCATATTGACCCGGAATGGCGCAGCGTGCGGGTGCGTCTGCGCCGCTCGCCGCTGAACGCCAACTATGTGGGCACCCAGTTTGGCGGCTCGCTGTTTTCCATGGCGGATCCGTGGTTCATGCTGTTGGTCCTGCGCGGCCTTGGTCCCGGTTACGTGGTGTGGGATCAGGCCGGCGAGATCGAGTTCGTCTCTCCGGGCCGCCGCGCCATACATGCGACCTTTAGCGTGAGCCAGGAGCAACTGGAGCAGCTACGAGCCCAAGCTGAGGGAGGCGAGAAGGTGCTGCGCTGGTTTGAGACCGAGCTGACGGCGCCGGATGGCACCGTGGTGGCGCGCTATCGCAAGCGGATCTACGTCCGGCGCAAGCGCGCGTCCCAGGGGTAGAGCGGCGGGGGCTTAGCCCTTGGGGACTGGGGGGCCAAGAATCAGCAGCACGGTGACCACTGCGGCCACCAGGACCACGCCGAGGACCACCGCGAGCCACGGATTGCGCAGCGCCCAGGCCTGCAGCTTCTCTGGCAGGCTGGAGGGTGCCTCGCCGCCTGCTCGCAGGCGCCACTGCGCTCCGAGGAGCCCGCGCCGGTCCATGCTGCGCTCAAACGGGTAGGTGCAGAACGGGATGATCGCGGACGCCAGGCCAAGCAGGCCGCGGCCCAGGCTCCAGCGGCCGTCGATCCACACAAAAACGGTCACCACGCAGTACGCCACAAAGACGATGCCGTGGATCATGCCAAACACGGGCACAAAGGCCTGGCTCACGCCGGAGTACTTGAGCACCATTCCCAGGATGAGCAGGGCCCACGTGACCATCTCCGCCAGGGCAAGGAAGCCGTAGAGGCGCTTGGGGGAGAGCGCGGCGGGGGCGCTTTGCGCGGGTGCTGGCGTGGGCATGTGGGGCTCCTTGGGGCGTGGTGCCCGCTGGCTGTGGTGGTGCGTCAACAGTTATCGACGCCGCGTCGGTAAGACTCCAGAATACACTGCCCGACGGCGCGCGATGCGTCAGCGGGCGACGTCAGGGAACGGCGAAGGGACCCCGGCGTGAAGCCCGAGGTCCCTTCGCAGCAAGTGACAGCGCACTCGGCGCCGGAAAACTAGTCCCGCCAGCCCATCATCATGATGAAGCCGACCAGGGCAATGCCGAAGCCGACGAAGATGTTCGCGTTGCCGATGCCGGGAATGGGGATCTGGACGCCCACGAGGCTGGCGACGTAGAAGGTGATGATCCACAGCAGGCCAAGGATCATGAGGCCGAACATGATGGCCTTGTACCAGACCGGGACCGGCCTGTATTCCTGCGCTTTGGCGGCCTTGCGGCGCTGCAGCTCGCGCTCCTCCGCGGCGCTTGCGCGCTTGGCGGGGTTGCCGATCTTCTCCAGGTCGGAGTCTGCGGACTCAGAGGGGCGGGACGGCTTCGACTCGGGCACGGTTTCCTCCTGCGACCCCGGTATGGGGGCGACGGGCGATAGGCTGGACCGACCCCGCGTGCGCGCGGGATCACGGTTTAGTCTAACCGTCCGCCACGCCACGCACAGGGAGATACACGTGGGATCCAGCCATAGAGCAGGGCAGAGGCCTCGCCGCGGCGCTGTTTCGATCATCGTGGGAGGCTTCGGCGAGCTCCTGCTGACTGCCGGCGTGCTGCTGTTGCTCTTTGTGGCCTGGCAGCTGTGGTGGACCAACCTGGAAGCGGAGGGCGTTCAGAAGAACGCCTTGACCACCATCACCCAGGAATGGAAGGCCCCGGCAGCAGAGCCAGGAGCCAAGAATCGGGTGATCCCGATTGAGGGCGAGACCTGGGGGATTCTCTACGTTCCACGGTACGGCGGGGCCTATGCCAAGCCGATCGCGGAGGGGACAAGCATGGAGGTGCTGGACACGGTGGGCGTGGGGCATTACGCCTCCACGCAGATGCCGGGGGAGAAGGGCAACGTGGCGTTGGCTGGGCACCGCCAGACGCACGGACAGGTGTTCTGGGATCAGGACAAGCTGGCCGATGGCGACAAGGCGTATATCCAGACCAAGGAAGGCATCTACACCTATACCTTCCAGAACACGCAGATTGTGCCTCCCAGCCGGTCAGACGTGATCCTCCCGGTCCCCGGGGACCCCCAGGCGGAGCCCAAGGACAGCCTGCTCACGTTCACCACCTGTGATCCGCCCTTCAGCACCTCCATGCGGATGATCACGCACATGAAGCAGACAGAGTTTGCGCCGGTCGGTGAGGCGGCTCCCTCTGAGATCGCCGACTTGGTGAAGAAGACCGTCCCCGGAGGGAAGAGCTGACGTGTACTCCTGGATCTTTCGCCACCTGCCCGGCCCGCTCTGGATCCGCATCATCCAGACGTTGCTGCTCATCGCCTTCGTGGTGCTGGTTCTCATGAACTTCGTGTTCCCCTGGGCCAACCAGTTCTCCCCGTGGACCGAGTCCACCATCGACGCCGCCGCAGCGCCCCACGCCCTGACGGGCACGCCCACCCACATCGAGGCCACCGCATGAGCACCACAGTCCTGGTGATCGATAACTACGACAGCTTCGTCTTCACCCTGGTGGGCTACCTGCGAGAGCTTGGCGCGCACACCACGGTGATCCGCAACGACGATCTTCCGTTGGATCAGGTGCTTGCGCTGATGGAGGAGCATGATGGCGTGCTGGTCTCCCCGGGCCCCGGCAACCCCGCGGGCGCCGGGGTCTGCCTCGACGTGATTCGGCACAGCGCCGCTACCTCCCAGCCCATGCTGGGCGTCTGCTTGGGCCACCAAGCGCTGGCCGAGGCCTTTGGGGGCGTGGTCTCCCACGCGGAGGAACTGATGCACGGGAAGACGTCGCTGGTGCGCCACCAGGGGCATCCGCTGTTTGCGCGGGTGAGCGACCCGTTTACTGCCACCCGCTACCACTCGCTCTCCGTGGAGCCGCCCACGGTTCCGGCCGAGCTGGAGGTGATTGCCAGCACCGAGGGTGGGGTGATCATGGGCCTGGCCCACCGCACCGCACCGCTGTGGGGCGTGCAATTTCACCCCGAGTCCGTGCTGACGGATGGCGGCTATCAGATGCTGGGCAATTGGCTTGAGACCCTAGGGCTCGACGCCGCTGGGGAGCGGGCCGGGGCACTGTCGCCCCTCATTCGGCGCGAGCCATAACCCCAGGCGCCTACCCAGGCGCCTGCCCGGGGCCGGGCGGGCGCCTGGGTAGGTGTTACTCCTCCGGTGCCTCGGCCGGCTTCTGCACCGTGAGGGTCACCGATGAACCCTGCTTCACCTCTTCGCCTGAGGGGACGCTCTGAGCGAGCACCTGTCCCGGCTTGGTGGTGTCCTGATCCACCTCGGTGATTTGGACCTCGAGGCCGTAGTTGTCGGTGTTGCGCAGCAAGTCGCTGGCCTCCTGACTTGTCATGCCGAGCACGGAGGGCATGGTGACGGTCTTGGGACCATTGGAGACCTTGAGGGTCACCGGCTCGTCGATTCCCAAGGTCTCGCCGCTCTTTGGCGTGACGGCAAGGACCTCATCCTTATCCGCCTTGTCATCCACGCGCTCGATGGTGATGGAGTTGAATCCGGCGTCGTTCAACGACTTGGTGGCCTCGTCCACGGACTTCCCGACCAGGTCCTCCGGAATCTTGGTCTCGCCCTTGGAGACCGAGAGCTTCACCTTGCCGCCGACCTTGATCTTGGAGCCGGGGGCGGGATTAGTCGTGACCACCAATCCCTTGGCGATGTCCGAGTTGTCCACCGTGGTGACCTTTTTGTCCACCACCAGGCCAAGGTCGGTGAGCTCCTTGCGCACCTCCTCCTCGGTCTTGCCGTCCAGCCCCGAGGGGATGTTGACCTGGCCCTTGGAGACCAGGATCGTGACGGCGGAACCGCTCTCCGCGGAGCTACCCTCCTTGGGGTCGGTGCCGGCCACCAGGCCCTTCTCCACCTTGGCGTCCTCCACCTCCCGCGTCTGCGGGGCCACCTCGAGGTTCAGGCCCTGAAGGGTGGTCCTCACCTCATCAACGGTCTTGCCGCTCAAGTCCTTGGGGATCTTGACGTTGGCAGGTCCCTTGGAGGCGTGAATCGTGACCTGGCTGCCCTTCTTCACCTTCTGACCCGCCACGGGGTCGGTGTCGATGACCTCCCCCTCTTTCACGGTGTCGGAGAAGGCCAGTTCAACTGAGGGGCTGAGTTCTAGTTCCTTGAGTTTTTGCTCGGCCTGCGCCGAGGTCTGGCCGGAGAAAGAGGTGATCTCCACCAGGGCATTGCGCTCGCGCTCGTCCGCGAGCCACCGGAAGAAGAACACGCCGGCCACCGCGATGATGGCGACCAGCACCAGCGAGACCACCCAGATGAGCGTCTTGCGGCTGCGCACCTCCTCGAGGTCGTCGTCATCCTCCTGGGACTGACGCAGGATGGCGGGCTGCAGGCCCGTCTCATCCACGGCGGGCTGATAGCCGGTCTGAGGGTCCTGATAGGCGCCCTGGAACTGCTCGGTCGGGGCGCCAGCGGCGCCGACGGCCAGGGGAACAGCCTGCGTCGCGTCCAGGGCAGAGTCCTGGCCTTGCGCGGGCATCTCGCCACGCTGGGCGGCGCGCAGGGCGGCAGAGAACTCATCTGCCGTCTGGAAGCGCTGGGTCCGGTCCTTGGTCAGCGCAAGGGCCAACACGGCGTCGAGCTGAGGGGTGACCGTGGGGTTCAGCGAGGAGGCGGCCTGCGGGATCTCGCCCACATGCTGGTACGCCACAGAGACCGGGCTGTCGCCGATGAACGGCGGGCGGCCCGTGAGCAGCTCAAAGAGCAGGCAGCCGGTGGAGTACAGATCCGAGCGCTCGTCCACGCTCTCCCCGCGCGCCTGCTCCGGGGAGAGATACTGCGCGGTGCCCACCACGGCCTGGGTCTGCGTCATGGTGGCCGCTGAATCCGCCAAGGCTCGGGCGATGCCAAAGTCCATGACCTTGACCGTCCCGGCCTCCGTGATCATCACGTTGGCGGGCTTGATGTCGCGGTGAACAATGCCTTGGGCGTGGCTGGTGTTCAGTGCCGCCAGCACACCCAGGGTCGCGTTGACCGCGTCCTGTGCGGGCAGCGGACCACCGGAGAGGCGCGACTTGAGCGTATGTCCACGCACAAACTCCATGACGATGAAGGGAACCTTGAGCGGGACCACCTCACCCGGCATCAGCACATCGGTATCGCCCGTGTCATACACGGCCACGATCCCGTGGTCGTTGAGCCCGGCTACGGCCTTTGCCTCGCGTCGGAACCTGGCCTGGAACACGGGGTCCCTTGCCAAATCGGAGCGCAAAATCTTCACGGCCACGTCGCGGCCAAGGAGGAGGTCGCGAGCCAGCCACACGTCCGCCATTCCTCCGCGACCGATGGGGTCGCCGAGCTCGTAGCGATCGTTGAGGACCCGCTGGCGGGGCGTTGCGGCGCCCGTCTCATCACGGCCCTCGTCGGTATGGCGTCCATTCGACTGGTCGCTCACGTGTCACCTCCTGGCAACGTGGATCTGAAGAAGTTAATTATTCTCCCCAGCCTTCTCGCTGGAGGACTTCGTGGTGGGCGGGGTGCTCTGAGTCTCCGGGGGCTCAGAGCTCTCCGGCGTCTCGCTCGTCTCCGTGGGCTCCTGCGTCTGCGCCGGAATGGCGTAGTACAGCACAATCGGCGTGCTCGTGGTGACCCGGCGGCCCTTGGGACTGATGTTGATGACCGTGCCCTCGTCCACCTGCTGACTGGTTGCGGTGGCCTGCGTGGTCACCGTGTAGCCCAGCCCCTCCAGCTCGGCCTGGGCCTCTTCGAAGGGGCGCCCAATGTAGTCGCTACCGCGGATCAAGGTCCCTTCCTCGCTCTCCTCCGTGGCAGAGGTCTCCGGTTCCGAGCTGGACTCGGTGGTGGGCGCGGAGGAGCTCTCTGACTGGCTAGAGGAGGACGAGGAGGAGCTCTCTGACTGGCTAGAGGAGGACGAGGAGGACGAGGAGGCTGGGGGAGCGGAACTGCTCGGCTCTTCCTTGTTTCCCGTCAACATGGGGACAAAGATGATGCCCAGGATCACCAAGACCAACGCGGCCGCGGCCACGATGCCCCAGATGAGTCCCTTTTTGCTCTTGGGCTCGTTCTGGTCCAACTCATCATCCGGGTCCATCCCCGACTGCGAGTACTGCCCTGAACGGGCCGTGGCCGCCAGCGAGGGCTCGTCCTCCGCCGGCAGCATCGGCAAGGCGCTGGTCCGCGGTGCGGCCTGGGCGGAGAGGGCCTGGGTGGACTGCGTGGGCATGTCATTGGCTGTGGTCATGGCCTGCGTCGCCACGCCGCCGGCCGCCATCAGCGCAAGCATGCTTGGAACGGCGTTGGTGGCGTCCTGAACACGCCCGGAGCGCAGCGCGTCAGCGGCCAGGGCCAGCTTGTTTGCGTCCGCGGGGCGGTCAGCCGGATCCTTGGCCAGCATGGACAGCACCAGGGCGCGCACCGGCTCCGGGATGGAATCCGGAAGCGCCGGCGGGCGGTCGTTGACCTGCGCCAATGCGATGGCGATCTGGGACTCGCCAGAGAAGGGGCGGCGGCCTGCGAGGCACTCGTAGCCGATGACACCCAGCGCGTACAGATCAGACTGGCCGGTGGCGTTCTGGCCCGTGGCCTGCTCCGGGGCCAGGTACTGGGCGGTGCCCATCACCTGTCCGGTCGCCGTGAGCGGAACCTGGTCTGCCAGGCGGGCGATGCCAAAGTCGGTGATCTTGACCTTGCCGTTGGGCATGATGAGCAGGTTGCCTGGCTTGACGTCGCGGTGCACCAGCCCACGCACGTGGGCGGAGGCCAGGCCGCGGGCGGTCTGGGCGATCACGGACAGGGTGAAGTCCGGGGTCAGCACGCGCTCGCGCTCAATGATGGTGGAGAGGGGCTCGCCAGGAACCAGCTCCATGACCAGATACGCGGAGCCGTCAGCCTCGCCGTAGTCAAAGACGTTGGCGATACCGTCGTTGTTCAACAAGGCAGTGTGGCGTGCCTCTGCTCGGAAGCGCTCAAGGAAGCCGGGATCACCCGTGTACTCCTCCTTGAGGATCTTGATGGCCACGACGCGTCCAAGGACGTCGTCGAGCGCCTTCCAGACCTCACCCATGCCTCCAATGGCGATCCGGTCGGTCAGCTGATACCGGCCGCCGAGGGAGTTGCCGCTCGTGGGTCTCACTTGTTGAACACCGCCTCTTCCACTTTTTTCATGATCGTGCTCGTGAGACCGTGCGTCTCGCTATAGGGGAGGTCCTGCACGTTGACCGTGATGGCCACCGTTGGATCATCTGCCGGGGCAAACCCGGTAATCCAGGCATGGACGCGGTTCGTATTACCGATCTGCGCCGTGCCCGTCTTGGCTGCAAGATCCACACCGGAAACCTTGGCCTTCATGGCGGTACCGGATTCCACCGGTCCGCGCATCAAGTCAGTGATGTCGTTGGCGATCTTGGCGGTGGTGACCGTCTTGTACTCCTCGGCCTTGTAGCCCTGGAGCACCTGCAGATTGGGGCTCGTGACCTGCTTGACCAGCTGGGGCTTCATGAGCTTGCCGTCATTGGCCAGGCCCATGGCCACCATGTTCATCTGCAACGTGGTGGCCTGCACATCAAACTGTCCAAGCGAGGAGTAGGCCAGCGTCGCGTCGTTGAGCTCCTTGGGGAACACGGAGGTGGACGTGGGCGCCAGCCCGAGCCAGTCCGGCTTGGCATTAAAACCGAAGCGCTCCGACACCTCCCGCAGCTTGTCCTGGCCAATCTTCTGGCTGGCCTGACCAAAGGGGGTGTTGCAGGACTGAGCCACGATGAACTTCAGCGAGGCCTTGCCGGGCTGGCTGGAGCAGGTTCCGCCGTCAAAGTTGCCCAGCATCTTGTTGGTGCCAGGGGGAGTCCACTTCGGAGAGTTGTCATACTCGCCATCCGCGGCAAAGTCCCCGGTCTCAAAGCCGGCCACCAGGTCAAGGAGTTTGAACGTGGACCCGGGGGACACGCGCTCATACACCGACTGGTTGGTGGCGATGCGCAGCCCCGGGGTGGAGTTGAGCTTGGTGCGGTTCTTGGCCAGTTCGGCGGAGGACTGCACGGCCATCAGATTGGTGTCAAAGGTGGGCTTGGACGCCATCGCCAGGATCTCACCAGTCTTGGGATTGGTCACCACGACGGAGCCCTTTTTGCCATCCGGAAGCGCGTCGTAAGCCGCCTTCTGGATCTTGGGGTCAATCGTGAGCTCCACGTTGGCACCCTGATCTGCGGTGCCGGTAAAGAGGTTGGAGAGGCGGTCAAAGAACTGATTATCCGAGGTCCCCGCGAGGGTGGACTCCAAAGAGGACTCCAGCTGCGTGGACCCGCTGCCCAGGCTGTAGTACCCGGTCAGGCCGGAGTAGAGCTCCGGGTCGTTGTAGACGCGCTTGTAGTCAAACTGCCCGCCGTCCGTCTTCACGGACTCGGCGATGGGCTTGCCCCCGGCCAGGATGGCGCCGCGCGGGTTGCCGTAGTTGGCCAGCAGCTGGCGGCTATTGAGGGCGTTGTTGTTCAGGGCGTCTGCGGCAAAGAACTGCACGTAGGTGGTGGCGCCAAGAATGATGGTCAGCAGCACGACGGCGGCGACCCAGATGCGTCGAATGGCCTGGTTCACGAGGTCTCACCTCCCAGGCGCTGGGTGGAGTCCGGAGTGGCGTCAAGGGCCGAATCCGTGGAGACCTTCAAGTGGCGGTCGATCATGCCCTGTTCTTGAGTGGAGAGGGTGCCGCCGCCGGTGGAGGGGCGGCGGGCGTTGTGAGAAATCATGAGCAAGATGGCGATCAGCACCCAGTTGGCCAGGAGCGAGGAGCCACCGGCGGAGAGGAAGGGTGTGGTGAGCCCGGTCAGGGGCATGACGCGCAGCACGCCGGCGGTGACGATGAAGAACTGCAGCGCCAGGATGAAGCTGAGGCCGGTGGCCAGCAGCTTGCCAAAGCCGTCCCGCGCGCCAAGGGCGGCGCGGATGCCGCGGCTGATGAGGAGCAGGAACAACATGACGATGGCGCTGAGGCCAATCAGGCCCAGCTCCTCGCCGAGGGAGGCGTAGATCATGTCCGAGTTGCCCAGGGGGATGCTGTTGGGCTTGCCCTCGCCAAAGCCGGTGCCGGGCAGGCCGCCGTTGGCCATGGCAAACAGGCCCTGGACAATCTGGTAGCTACCGCCCGTGGCCTGGTAGACGGTGGGATCAAGCGCGTCCAGCCACACGTGAACGCGGCGCTGAACGTGGCCCATGAACATCATGGCGAAGGTGCCGCCGGCGGCCACAAAGACCAAGCCGATGGCGATCCAGGAAATGCGCCCGGTGGCGACGTAGATCATCACCATGAACAGGCCAAAGAACATCAGGGCGGAGCCCAGGTCCTTCTGGAAGACCAGGACCGCCAGGGCCACCAGCCAGGCCACCAGCATGGGGCCCATGTCGCGCAGGCGGGGGAACTGCAGGCGGCCAATCTTCTTGCCTGCCAGCAGGATCAGGTCTCGCTTGGAGCCAAGGTAGGAGGCAAAGAAGAACGCGAGAGTGATCTTGGCGAACTCGCCGGGTTGGACCGAGAAGGGGCCAAGCTTGATCCAGATGTTGGCGCCGTTGATCTCGCGACCAATGCCCGGGACCAGCGGCAGGATCAGCAAGAAGACGGAGAGCGCCAGCCAGATGTAGGTGAAGCGGCGCAGAATGCGGTGGTCCCGGATGGCCCACAGGATGATCACGGCGCAAGCCATGCCCAGTCCGGTATATAGCAGCTGAGACGTGGCGACCGTGGTGGCCTTGGCCGCGCCAAGGTCCAGGCGGTGAATCATGGCCAGCCCAATGCCATTGAGTGCAATCACGATCGGAAGAATGAACGGATCGGCATATTTAGCCCAGATGCGCAGGGAGATGTTCATCCCAAGGCCGAGCAGGCCCATCACCAAGATATGCGTGATCCAGGATGTATCGTTTGCCGGCGCCACCGGTGAGGCGGAAACCAGGAAGTCCGCGAGCGCCGCCACACCAAGGGCCGGGATCATCAGGAAGAGCTCCAGATTGCGCTTGGCGCGCTGGGGCTTCACCTTGACCGGCTTGGACGCACGGCCGGAGCCGCCGGCCGGGGCAGCGGGGGGTGCCATGGAGGTCACTGGGGCACCTCTTCGGTGCAGTAGGCCGGCTCTTCCGTGGTGGCCCCATTGGGCGCGGCCCCGGGCGCGGTCACGTCGCAGTTCTGCTTGGCCGTGGTCAGGACCTGAGCCAGCGTTTCCATGGCCTCCTGCCGGGTATCCCCGGGAATGCCGGAGTTGAGGCCGGACTGGGTGAAGGCGGGCAACGCGTCAAGGGGGATCTGCGTCTGGGCATCCACGTGGGAGAGCTTGAGCGGGCCAAGGTCCTGGGAGACACCCTGGAAGAGCGCCACCTTGCCGTCATTCACTCCGACGTAGTAGCGGGTTTGGGTCCAGGAGTAGCCGAGCCAGAGGACGGAAGCGAGCATTGCCACGCAGACGACCAGGATGGCAGGGAGGATCCAGCCGCGTCTTTTTCTAGGCGGCTCGTCAGTGAGCAGCTCGGAGTCCGTGGCAACGCTCTGCGTTTCCTCCTGAGCCGTCTTGTGATTGAGCAGCGCGGCCGCTCGGCGTTCGCCAGAGCGCTGGGTCACGATGGCCAGCTGGCCGGATTCGGTGGCCAGCAGGGCAGCGCCCACCAGCTCATGGGGGCGGTTGGCCATGTCGTGGCGCAGGATGGCGCGGTTGGCCTCCAAGTCGCCGTCCGCGGCCACACGCAATTGCGCCGTATCAGGGGAGGGGTCCTCGGGGAGTGCGCTGAGGTCAAGCGAAGGTGGCGTCGCAGCGTCGTCCAGCACCTCAACCACCACAGCGGTGACGTTGTCCGGGGAGCCGAGCTCCAGCGTGCGCTCCACCAGGCGGTCCGCGGCCTCGCGGACCGTCGCGGAGTCCCGCATGATCTGCTCGGTCTCTTCCTCAGGGACCACGGCGTTGATGCCGTCCGAGCAGAGCATCCACCGCTCTCCCGGTTCCACCGGGTACTCAAAGAGATCCAGCTCGGGGGAGGCGTCTGAGTCGCCGAGCACCCGCATGATCACGTTGCGGTGCGGATGCACCTTGGCTTCCTCAGCGGTGATCCGGCCCTCTTCCAGCAGCTTCTCCACGAAGGTGTGATCGCGGCTCATCTGTTCCCAGACGCCGTCCTTGAGGCGGTAGGCGCGCGAGTCGCCGATGTGCGCGTAGCGGAAGCGATCCCGGGTCAAGAGCAGCGCGGTGACCGTGGTGCCCATGCCAGAGAGCTTGGGGTTTTGATCCACCAGCTCGTTCAGGATGATGTTGGCCGACTGGATCTCATCCGCCAGCATGGTGGCCGGATCCTCGACGTCGGAGCGGTCAAGGTGCACCAGGTCCAACACGGTGGACGCGGACGCGACATCGCCACCCACGTGCCCTCCCATGCCGTCGGCAACCACGGCAAAATAACGCCCGGCATAGCCCGAGTCGTCGTTTTTCTTGCGCACCTTTCCAACATCTGAGTGCGCGGCAAAGTCTAGATAGAGCGCCATGGTCAGGGCCTCAACTCCATGACGGTCTTGCCAATGCGGATGCGCTGACCCAGGTCAACGGGCTGCGCCCGGCTGAGCTGCGCATCGTCAAGGAAGGTGCCGTTGGTGGAGCCAAGGTCCTCGAGGAACCAGCGGCTCCCCTGGGGAAAGAGGCGCGCGTGGCGGCCAGAGGAGTAGTCATCATCCAGGACCAGCGTGGCCTCCTGGGCGCGCCCAAGCAGCAGCGGGGCCTCTGCGAGTGGCAACTCGGTGCCCGCTGTGGGGCCCTCAAGGACCACCAGGCGCCGCGCGTTTTGGCGCGGTTCGCCCTCGGGATCGGCGGGCGGCGCGGCGTTGACCGCTTGCGCCTGTTGGCGCTCGCGGCGGCCGGCCCCGGCGGGGACAGTGCGGGTGCGCTGGCCCACGCCGAGGTCGCGGCGCAGGGCAAAGATCACAATCAGAACGAGGAGCCACACCAAGGCCAAGAAGGCAAAGCGCAGCAGAGTCAGAACCAGAGGAGCCACTGGGCTACCTCACCCCCTGCGGCTTGTTTTCGAAGCGGAAGGTCACGCGGGTGTGCCCCACGGTGACCACTGAGCCGTCGTGCAATTCAACGTCGCCCTGAGCGCGTTGCCCGTCCACAAAGCTGCCGTTCGTTGAGCCAAGGTCGTGGGCAAACACGCGCTCGCCACGCTTCACGATGCCCACGTGCTTGCGGGACACACCCGAGTCATCCACCTGAATGTCTGCCTCCGAGGAACGGCCAATGGAGATCTCGGAGGCGTTGATGGCGTAGCGGCGCCCCTCCACCTCAATCACGGCGGTGGCGGCGGCTGGTGCGCGCGGCGCGGGAGCGGGGGCGATGGGCGCCGTGGCGCCCGCGGGAGCGTCCAAACGCGGAGCCGGCGTGCTCTGCGCGGCCCGGGGCGCGGGGCGCTGGGGACGCGGGGGAGCGGCCTGCGGGCCACCCAAAGACGCATCCACCACGAGGTGGCCCTTGCTCAGCTCGGAGTCGTGACGGAACGTCACCGTGACCGCGTCGCGGAGCGTGTAGTCCTGGTGTTGCGCGTGCTCCAGCGCAACGTCTGCCAGCTCCTGGGCCAGCGGGAGGCCCCATTCGCGGGCCTTGGCGTAGTCGTCGTCACCCAAGCGCACCGTAAAGGCGTGCGGAGCGACGGTGCGGCCCTCAGAGAGAGCAAAGGCCTCGTCATCCATGACGTTGCGGAGCCGGTTGGCAATCTCCACCGGCTTCACGCCGTCCGCGGAAGCGCCGCGGAAGGCCCGTGCCACCATCTTCTCGAGGCCGCGCTCGAGTCCCTTCACAAGTCCCATCGTGGCCTCCTTCCTGATCTGGCTGATGAGCCCGGCGCGGTGGCGCCGAGACGGTTGCGGGTCCGGGTTCCCGCACGGCCCACTTGGCCCCGAAATGCGGGGGAAAAACGGGCTCGACAGGGACCACCGAAGCCGGTGTCCGGGGTCGACTCTACCGAAACGCGCTGAACGCGGCTCCTGATCCAGGTGAGTAAGGGCTGTGAAGACGCCCCAGCGGGCGCGTTTCACGAGGGGGGTCGGTGGGCGGCCGAGGAGCGGGCCCCACCCGATTAGGTGTGGGTGCGGGGTTCGGTATAGGCTAGTAATCGCTTCGAGGCCATCGTATCGCTTTGGTCTGGGAGTCCACTCTGCGCGAGTGGCGGAATTGGTAGACGCGCTGGCTTCAGGTGCCAGTATTCGAAAGGATGTGGGGGTTCAAGTCCCCCCTCGCGCACAAACGACAAGGCCGCTGATCTTCGGATCGGCGGCCTTTCGCTTTTTGACGTACCGCCGCGTTTTTCTTCACGCACGGCCTCGGTTCGTCCTGCGCCTTCGTCCCAGCGCGCTGGGAGTCGTAGCGTCACCCACATGAGCCCCGCCTTGCATCGCGACCGCCCCTTAAAACGCCTGGGATTCCTGCACCTGGTCCCCTTTACTGCCCAGGATCCGGGCGCCGGATTGCGTGATGCCCTTGACCTCTTTACTTACGCCGAGGAACTGGGTTTTGATTCAGGCTGGATCCGCACGCGGCACCTCCAGTACGGGGTGGGTGCGCCCGGAGCGTACTTGGGGGCGCTCTCCCAGGTCACCTCCACCCTGGAGCTGGGCAATGCAGTCATCCCGCTGGAGTTTGAGAATCCTTTCCGTCTGGCGGAGGACCTGGGCACGGTGGACCTGCTCTCTGGCGGGCGATTGCGCCCGGGTTTCAGCGCGCACCCTCCCCGGTTCGACGCCGCGGTGAACGCCCGCGTGTTTGGCGCCGGCTGGGAGCGTGAGGACTATGGAAACGAGCGCCTGGAGCGGCTCTTGGCCCTGTTGCGTGGGCAAGCGGTGCGGGAAGTGGGGGAGTACCAAGGCTTTGGCGGCGACTTTGATGCGCCAACCGTGCAACCGCTGAGCCCCGGTCTGGCCCAGAGGGCGGCCTACGGTGCTGGCTCGCTGCGCTCCGCCGAGTGGGCAGGGGCGGCGGGGTTGAGCCTGCTGGTCAGCAACATCTCCACCATGGAGAACGGGGTGCGCAGCGTCAACGCGGCCCAAGCCGCGCAGATGCGCGCCTTCCGAGCCGCCCACCCCGCAGGGGAGGCGGCGCACGTGAGCCAAGCGCGCGTCGTCGTGCCCTTGGATGGCACCACGCCAGAGCAGGAGGCGCGCTACCGCGCCTATGTGCAGCGGCGCACGCCGCGCACCCGCGGGGTGGTGGGAGCAAAGACCATCATTGCGCCGGATGTGATGGGTTCCCTAGAGGAGATTGTCCACAGCTTCGCCGAGGATGAGTCCTTTGCGTTGGCGGATGAGGTGATCTTTGAGCTGCCCTTTGAGCTGGAGCCGGAGGACTGGCGGCATCAATTGCGGCAGGTGGCCACCAGGATTGGGCCAGCACTCGGATGGCAGCCGCGGGCGCAGCACAACGGAGGAAATAGCGCGCGCTGACTAATTCACACAGTGTTTGCTTGGTGATCCACCTCTGGATATTTAAGAGGTGTTGCGTGGGATCCACGACGGGGTGTGTGCCCCGACCTTTGAGAACTAGGGGAACACCATGCAGAGGACACTCGCTCGCACCCTCGCCGTCACCGGCGTCACGGCGCTGCTCGCCGGAGGAGTCGTGGCCGGAGCCGCAGCCGTCACGGCCGCTCCCGCGCCGCAGGCACCCGCCGCGCAGGCACGCGTTCAGCCCGTCACCGATGACATCACCAAGCACGGCGGCGGTGCCCGCACCCAGGGCGATCGCACCGAGGCGCTGAAGCAGGCCATGAACGGCTCCAAGGCCAAGAACGTGATCCTGCTGATTGGCGACGGCATGGGCGACTCGGAGATCACCGTGGCGCGCAACTACGAGCACGGCGCCGCCGGCCGCTTCCCGGGCATCGATGCACTGCCGATGACCGGCCAGTACTCGACCTACAGCCTGGACAAGAAGAACGGCAAGCCGGACTACGTCACCGACTCCGCCGCCTCCGGATCCGGCTGGGCCACGGGCACCAAGACCTACAACGGCGCCATCTCCGTGGACCTGAAGGGCCAGGGCCAGAAGTCACTCCTGGAGCTGGCCAAGGAAAAGGGCCTGCGCACCGGCAACGTCACCACCTCTGAGCTGCAGGACGCGACGCCGGCCGTTCAGGTTTCCCACGTCTCCCAGCGCTCCTGCTACGGCCCGGATGAGACCACCGCAAAGTGCCCCGAGAACGCACTGGAGAAGGGTGGCCGCGGCTCCATCACCGAGCAGCTGATTGGCACCCGCGCGGACGTCACCTTCGGTGGCGGCGCCAAGAGCTTTGACCAGAAGGCCAAGGCCGGCAAGTTCAAGGGCAAGACCCTGATGGAGCAGGCGCAGACCACCGGCTACCAGGTCGTCACCAACCGCAGCGGCCTGAACCGCCTGAGCGTGGCCAACCAGAAGAAGCCGGTGCTTGGCCTGTTTGCCCCGGGCAACCTGCCCACCGACTGGCAGGGCCCCGGAGCCACCCGCAAGGGCGGCAAGGAAGCAGCCGTGCGTTGCACCGATAACCCCGCACTGACCTCGCGCACCCCGCGCCTGCAGGACATGACGCTCAAGGCGATTGACCTGCTGAAGAAGAAGAACAAGAAGGGCTTCTTCCTCCAGGTGGAGTCGGCCAGCATCGACAAGCAGGATCACGCAGCCAACCCCTGTGGCCAGATCGGCGAGACCGTGCAGCTGGATGAGGCAGTGGAGGCGGCTCTCGCCTTCGCCAAGAAGGACAAGAACACCCTGGTGGTTGTCACGGCAGACCACGCTCACTCCTCGCAGCTGGTCTACCCCGGTGAGACCACGCTTGGCCTGACCCGCACGCTGACCACCAACGAGGGCCAGCCCATGACCGTTGCCTACGGCACGGCGGATGAGGGCGGCTCGCAGATGCACACCGGTACGCAGCTGCGCATCGCGGCCTCCGGTCCCCAGTCTGCCAACGTGCTTGGCCTGACGGACCAGACGGATCTGTTCTTCACGATCCAGCGGGCGCTGAAGCTGGGCAAGGGCGGCGCCATGGCGCAGTCCTCCTCCTCCTCCCGCTGAGCGGCCGTGAGCGCAGTCCGGAAATAAAGGCAGCACAGAAGTAAAGACAGTTCAGAAGTAATGGCAGGGGCGGGTGCGCGGAAAGCGGTTGCGCACCCGCCCCTGCGTCATGTCAGAGCAGGCGAGAGTGGCCTTTTCCGGCGGATTCATTGAAGGCACAATCACTCAAAGAACCGTGGGAGTATCTCTGAGAACGTGACGAACGCGTCGAGAATGCCCTAGTCTCACGGTGTCACCGATTGTTACCACCCTGTTGATTTTGAAAGTTGGCACCCTCGTGAAGAAGTCATTCCCCAAGTTCGTGTCCGCCGCAGCAGCCGCCGGCATCCTGAGCCTCACGCTGGCCGCCTGCAGTGGCTCCGCCCCGGCCGGGTCCTCCTCCGCGCCTGCCCCCTCTAGCTCCGCCGCGTCCAGCTCGGCCCCGGCCACGTCAGCCCCGGCCACCTCCTCCTCGGCTGCCGCTGGCAGCGCCTCCACCGGGACCGCGGCCGGCGCCAATGTCTGCAAGAAGGCTATGGACGCCTTCACGGGAGCCAACACAGACTTGTCCTCCATGATGACGGGCGACCTGACCAAGATGGTGGAGACCCTGAACAAGTCTGCGGCCGACCTCAACGCCATCGCTGACGAGGCGTCTGACCCGACGCAGAAGGCGGCCATCCAGGAGATGGGCAAGTACTGGAACGACATTTCCGCCGCCGCTGCGGCCAATGACGCGAAGAAGATTCAGGAGATCGCCAAGGCCGCCGCGCCCAAGGACAGCAAGCTGATGAAGGCCACCGCAACCGTGGGCAAGTGCTCCGTCTGATCTGAGACGTTTACCCGCTAGCACGGCGGGCGCCGCTCCCTACTCGGGGGTGGCGCCCGTTTGGCGTTTGTGGGCCCAATACACCCAAGCTGAGCCCCACACGCCGTTGACGTGACAAGTATATTTGTGAGCTTCCTCATGCTGCGCATCCCAGCGCTGGCGCGGGAAGCCGAAGACCCTCAGGTCACAACCTCGCATCGGCTAGGTTACGGAATGGTCACGCCTTTGGTAGCGTTCTCCGAGTTCGTCCCCCACGACTTGCAGGAGCCCGAAGATCGGGTCTCCTCTGAGCGAGTTTGCTGGGGCGGCCTGGCAGGTGTGTCGAGGCCCCAACCTGAACGGAGACACCTCCCATGCAGAACGTTCGCACCGCAACGCGCGTCGGCGCAGCCACCGTCGCAGCGGCCGCAGTGGCCCTCGGCGGTCTCGCGGCCACGACCGCCACGGCACCCGAGGCGCAGGCCAAGTCATCCGGCATCGTCAAGGGCATGCACATCAACAAGGCCGCCAACGTCAAGGTGAAGTCCAAGACGGCCAAGTACAACTACAAGCCCGGCTCGGTTCGCCTCGCCAAGGGCCACAAGCTCGTGAGCCGCAAGGTCAGCGTGAAGCAGTGGAGCCCCAAGGTGAAGTCCTGGATCGCCACGAACAAGTCTTCCGTGAAGCTCAAGCCCGGCCACTACTGGGTTGTGACCTCGGTGAAGTACAAGGCCAAGGGCTCCTCCAAGATCCGCTCCGCCCGCCAGGCTGACGGCGCATGGGTCACCGTCAAGGCGGCCAAGAAGACCGCCAAGGTCTCCTCCTCGCGAGTGAAGATGTGGGACCGCGTCGCCAAGTGCGAGTCCGGCGGCAACTGGAAGATCAACACGGGCAACGGCTACTACGGCGGCCTGCAGTTCGCTAGCGGCACCTGGCGCTCCTTCGGCGGCGGCAAGTTCGCCAGCACCGCGAACCGCGCCAGCAAGGCCGAGCAGATCATCATCGCCGAGAAGGTCCTCAAGGGCCAGGGCGCCGGCGCCTGGGGCGGCTGCGGCCGCAAGGCCGGCCTGCGCCGCTAAGACTGAGCGCACCGCCCGGCGAGGGCACAGCGAAGGGGGCCGACGACGCATGATCACCACGCGTCGTCGGCCCCCTTTCGCTGTGCGCCCTTGGCTGTGCACCCTTGGCTGTGCGCCCTTGGCTGTGCGCCCTTGGCTGTGCGCCCTTGGCTGTGCGCCCTTGGCTGTGCCGCGGTTCGCTGTGCCGCGTCACGCCTCCCGTGCGGCGCTCCCGGCCGGTGAGCTAAGGCCCCGTAGACACAGCGCTGCGCCGGGGCAATGCCCCGGCGCAGCGTCTGAACGGCCTGCTGAGTAACGCGAAAGCTACTTGCCGATTTCCTCGGGGTGCGTGCGCAGGCGGGAGTGGCGGTAGCCGTAGGCGAAGTAGATGATGAAGCCAAGGACAAGCCAGAGCGCGAAACGCATCCACGTCTCCACGCTCAGGTTCATCATGAGCCAGAGGCACACGATGCCGGAGAAGATGGGAAGCACGGGGTTCCACGGCACCTTGAAGGTACGCGGCAGGTCGGGGCGACGCTTGCGCAGCACCGGGATGCCGAAGGAGACCAGGACAAACGCGGACAGCGTGCCGATGTTGATCATCTCTTCCAGCACACCCACGGGGATGATGGCCGCGATCAGGGCCACGACAACGCCGACGATGATCTGCAAGCGGGCCGGCGTCTTGGTCTTGGCGTTTGTGACTGAGAACCAGCGCGGCAGCAGCCCATCGCGAGACAGCGCAAAGATGATGCGCGTGGCGCCCATGAGCAGCACCAGGATGACCGTGGTCAGGCCAACCAGAATGCCGATGGAGATGGCGGCAGCGGCCCATTCAGCACCGACCAACTGGAACGCGGTGGCGAGCGAGGGTTGCTCTTGTGCCGCCAAGTCCTTGTAAGAGACCATGCCGGTCACGACGAGCGTCACCAGGATGTACAGCACGGAGACGATCACCAGGCCGGAGAGAATGCCCTTGGGGAGGGTCTTCTGCGGGTCCTTGGTTTCCTCTGCCGTGGTCGCGACAACGTCGAAGCCGATGAAGGCGAAGAAGACCAGTGCCGCGCCACCCAGCACGCCAAAGACGCCGTACATGGTGGGGGCCTGTCCGGTCAGGAAGGCAAAAAGCGTGGTGTGCAGGACTGAGGTGCTCTCCGCGGCCTCTGCCGGCGGGATGAACGGGCTGTAGTTCTCTGCCTTGATGTAGAAGAAGCCGGCCACGATCACAAAGAGCGTGATGCCCAGCTTGATCAGCGTGAAGACGTTGCCCACGCGTGCGGACATCTTGGTGCCGGCCACCAGTAGCGCCGTGAAGGCGGCGACGATAAAGAGCGGAGCCCAGTCGAAGTGCAGACCATCAAACTTACCCAGAATGGTGGTGCTGATCTGCAGGTTAAAGACGTCGAAAACGACGGCTAGATACACTCCCCAGTAGCTGGCGATCACGGCCGCGGCGAGCATCATTTCCAGGATGAGGTCCCAGCCAATAATCCAGGCAACCATCTCGCCCATCGAGGTGTAGCTGAAGGTGTACGCGGAGCCGGCCACGGGGATGGTCGCGGCGAACTCGGCGTAACACATGATCGCCAGGCCGCAGACGATCGCGGCGATGATGAACGAGATGATGACGGCGGGGCCGGCCTTGGTGGCGGCTGCCTTAGCGCCCACCGAGAAGATGCCCGCGCCAACGGCCACGGCCACGCCCATGAGGGCCAGGTCCCAGGCAGTCAGGGTTCTCTTGAGATTGCGTTCCTCGTCCTCTGTGGAGGCCAGGGCTGCTTCGACACTTTTGCGTCGCATGACACTCATGGCTGTACTCCTTCGCGTCATTAGAAGTGATGATGTAGTGATGTTGAGAAACAGCGTACGTCAGTGTGTGTGGCTCACATCACATCGATACGCAAAGGTTGCGTCATAGTCTGGGTTTGCTTGGCCCATCGCGCCCCGCCGAGGTTACTCGGGAGGCTCGCGATTGGACCATATATGTCGAATTGACTAAGCTCGATCCCCGTTGCTGGCGCTGGCCGAGGCGAGTCCGATCCGGATTCCCCTGGCGCCCGGTCCCCAACCACCACCGACAGACGCTCGGGGTGGCTCCGCAAGACGCGGGTAAGTGCGGGCGACCACGCGAAAATCGCGGCTACGCGAGCGGTCCTTGGGGGATCCTCCGTAGTAGAGACGTAAAGGAGTGCCGGACTCTCCGGCTCCACCCATGGAACCCAAAGAACAGAATCTCAGCACGCCTGACGGCAAACGCGACGATCTTCACCCGGCCGCCCAGCAGGCGCGTCGGCGTTTTATTGACCGTCTGCGACCGCGAAGGCGCCGCCTGAAGGTAGAGGACGTCACCGTCGTCGACCGAGGGATGCTCAAGAAGGCGATCAGCGGCACCGTGGTGGGCAACCTCATGGAGTGGTACGACGTGGGTGTGTACGGCTACCTGGCCGTCATCATCGGCAAGATCTTCATGCCGGACACGGTGAGCTCCACCGCCCAGACCCTGTTCTCCCTTGGCGTCTTTGCTGTGACCTTCGTGGCCCGCCCGCTGGGTGGCATCATCCTTGGCCAGCTGGGTGACCGGGTGGGACGACAGAAGATCCTGGTCTTCACGCTGCTCATGATGGCCCTGGCCACCTTCGGCATCGGCATCCTGCCGGATTACTCCGTGTGGGGCGTTGCCGCACCGATCCTGCTGGTGGTCCTGAAGCTCATCCAGGGCTTCTCCACCGGAGGCGAGTACGCAGGCGCCACCACCTTTGTGACCGAATACGCCCCGGATAAGCGCCGCGGCTTCTACGCCTCGCTGCTTGACATGGGCTCCTACCTTGGCTTTGCCCTCGGTGCGGCCTTCGTCTCCGTGCTGCAGCTGACGCTGAGCGAGGACGTTATGGAGGGCTTCGGCTGGCGCATCCCCTTCCTGGTGGCCCTGCCGCTGGGCGCGATTGCCCTCTACATCCGCAGCAAGATCGAGGACACCCCCGCCTTCCGCGAGGCGCAGGAGAAGCGTGCCGAGGCCGGGGAGGCCGCTCAGGCGGACGCCCCCAAGGGCGTCATTGCCCTGGTGAAGGCGTACTGGCGCGAGCTGCTGACCGCCTTTGTGCTGGTCTCCGCGGCCAACACCGCCGGTTACGCCCTGACGAGCTACATGCCGACCTACCTGAGCAACACCCTGCATTACGACCCCGTGCACGGCAACCTGCTCACGCTGCCCGTCCTGCTGATCATGTCCGCCTGCATCCCGCTCACCGGCGCGCTCTCTGACCGCGTGGGCCGCAAGAAGGTGCTCGCGGTGGGTGCCGGTAGCGCCATTGTCTTGGCGTTGCCCGCGTTCTTGTTCATGATGCACGGCGAGATCTGGTCCACGCTGGTTGGCCTGTTCATGCTGGCCTTCCCGGTGACCTTCTACGTGGCCAACCTGGCCTCCTCCCTGCCGGCCCTGTTCCCCACGTCCTCGCGCTACGGCGGCATGGGCATCTCCTACAACCTCGCCGTCGCCATCTTCGGTGGCTTTGCCCCGTTCATCATGGAGGCCCTGGTCGCCATGACCGGCTCCTCCCTTGCCCCGGGCTTCTGGGTCATGGGAACGTCCGTGGCCGGCGCCGTGGCGATCTACTTCCTGCGCGAGTCCGCTCGCAAGCCGCTGCCCGGCTCCATGCCGGCGGTCGCCTCACCCGAGGAGGCAGTGGAGTTGGTGCGCACGCAGGATGAGAATCCGGACATTGTGCTGGAGGAAATCTTCGCGGAGGAGTACGCGATGGCTGGCGCCCCCGCTGGGGGTCAGCCGGGCAAGTCCGACCTGGAGGGTTCCGGCGCGGCCGCCCCTCTGCCTGAGGACAGCCTGCCCGACGTCGCCGGGTCACCCGGCGCTGCAGCCGAACGCGAGCCCGAGGGCCCGGAATCGCGCTGACGCGCTGACGCGACCGGGCACCCGATCTGAACGCCCGGTCGCAAGAACTGAACGGAAGGGCCCGACGGCCGCAACGCCGTCGGGCCCTTCCGTTTGTGTTGCAGCAACTCCCGGCGGGGGCGCGATGCTAACCGGCGTCCGCGTCCTTGGCGGCCCGTTTAATGAGGGAGGAGTAGAGGGCGGCACCCTGCGGGCCAGGGTGGATCCCGTCCGAGGCAAAGTCCGTGACCTGGTCGCGGGCCGCGTTCCAGTCCGCCAGCTTGACCCGATCCGGATTGTCCCTGGCCAGGCGGCGCATGGACTCAGTGACCTCCGGTATCCAGTCCCTGTCCCCGGAGGGAGTGACGAGGACCAACGTGCGCTGCGGCCCCACGGCCCGCAGCACCTCGTCCCAGACCTCCTGGCGGGGCTTTCCGTTGGTGCCCAGGCTGACGACCACGATGGGGCGCAGGTTTCCGGACTTGTGAAGGGTGCCAAGCAGCTCCGGCGCGTCCTTGGCCTGCCGGCCCACGTCCGCCTTCACGTTGATGCCGGGCATGGACTTGAGCAGGCTCGGGGCGGCGGCAAGCGTGACGGAGTCCCCGATCACGTCGATGCGGGTGCCGATCTTGGCCTTGGACCCAGGCTTGGCTGCGCCCTGCTTGGCCTGCTCCTGCTCCTGGGCCTGCAAGGCGCTGCGTGCCTGGTCCAACTGGGTCTGCAAGGCGCTGACGGAGGGGGCAGCCACAATCGCTACGGCTGCGGCGAGCACCACGACCGTCGCGGCGGCGAGCCAGGCAACCGCCACATTGCGCCGCGCACCGCCCGCTGACAGGGCGCCGCGAACACCGCGCGCCCACGCCCGGGTGGTGGCCTTGAAGCCGTGGCGCATGATGGGATCCTCCACCCAACGCCCGCTGAGCTCCGCCAGCACAAACGTCAGGGCCACGGCGAGGACAATGACCAGCGGATCCAAGGCATCTGGGCTCACGCGACGGCCGATCACCAGCAGCGGCCAGTGCCACAGATACGCGGCGTACGAGCGGCGCCCGCACCACCGCAACCAGCGGGCGGAGAGAGCGGAGCTCAGGGCGTTGTGCCGGGTGACCAAGTGCAGCACCAGGCCAGCCAGCACCACGCAGAGTCCCACCAAGCCACCGCGATACGTCAGCGCGGAGTCTGCCGGGAGCCAGAACAACGCGGCGGCGAGCATTGCCAGGCCCGCCCACGCCGCCATGGCCCAGCGCCCTGCGGGGCTCGAGAGCGACGCGGTAGTCGGGTGCGCCGGGTTGGCCTGGTGTGCTGGGTTGGCCGAGTACCCCGGGTGCGCCGAGTGCGCCGGGCTGGCCGCGGCTCGCCCAGCCAACAGCAGCGCCACCGCCGCTCCCAGCAGCAGCCCAAAGGAATGGGTATCCGTGCCGAAGTAGAGCCGGCTGGGATCCTCGCCATCGCGGAAACCGAGCGCCATACCCAGCGCGCTCGCCGCGGCAAGGGCCAGCGCCGCCCGGGTGCGCCACAGGATCACGCTGGGCCGGGTCAGGCCCCACCGCCCCGGGCGGATGAGCCAGCACAACCCCCACAACAGCAACGGCCAGAGCAGGTAGAACTGCTCCTCCACCGCAAGGGACCACAGGTGCTCAAAGAGCGGGGGAGCGCTTTGCTCAAAGTAACTCTGCCCGGCGGCGATCTGCAGCCAGTTGCCCGTGTACGTCAACGCGCCGAGCCACTGACGCCGCAGGCCAGCGGACGCATCCGGGAAGGCAAGCCAAGACAGCGCCGTCGCGATCACCAGCAGGACTGCGAGAGCCGGCCACAGGCGTCGGGCACGCTTGACCCAAAAAGAGCGCAGCCCCGGACCCTTCCCGGCGTCCAGACGGCGGACCAGACCCGCCGTGATCAGGTAGCCGGAGAGCACAAAGAAGAGGTCCACGCCCACAAAGCCGCCCGGAAAAATGCCGGGCCAGGCATGGAAGGCCACGACGGCAAGCACGGCGAGGCCGCGGAGCCCATCCAGCGCCAGAATGCGGCGGTGGGGCGCGGCGGCGGAAGGCTCGCGAGGCGGAGGGCCAGCCGGGGCGTCAGAGGGGGTGCCAGCCGGGGCGTCGTCGCGTCCGCCGGCCGAGACGTGTGGCGCGGGGGAGGGGGGATCGCTGGCTGGCATGCATCAATACTCGCGCGGGCGGCAATCGGAAACCTTACGGGCACGCCGCGCGTACCCGCCCGTGGGCTGGGAACTTGCCGGGAACTACCAGGGCGCGGGTCGGCGGCAGTGTGGGCGGAGCCGGGAGCCGCGGGGGACGCCGCGCTCTAGCGGGGAATGCGCTGTGATGTGAGGATGTTGAACGGAACACATCCATCGTGAGGAGAAGCCCCGCAGTGCGCCCCTACCTAGACAAAGCAGAACCCGAAGCATGGAAGGCCGCCCAGGCCCTGCATCAGGTCATCACGTCCTCGGCGCTTGAGCGGGGGCTGACGCCGGTGGAGACGGAGCTCATGAAGGTGCGCGCCAGCCAGCAGAACGGCTGCGTCTTCTGCCTGGACATGCACGCGCGTGAGGCGCGCGTAGCCGGCGTACCCCAGCAAAAACTTGACCTGTTGGCGGCCTGGCGCGAGGCCACACTCTTCACGGAGCGCGAGCGAGCGGTGCTCGGCGTGGTGGAGGCCGCCACCCGTCTCCCGCTGGATGAGAACTCCGCCGCGGACCTGGAGGGGGCCCGCGCGGAGCTGGGCGACGCGGCCTTTGCCGCCGCGGAATGGGTGGCAGTGGCCATCAATACCTTTAACCGCATCTCCATCTTGAGCGAGCACCCCGTGCGCCCGCGCGACGCAGAGGGAAGGATTATTCGTGAGCAATCTCGATCCTGAGCCCCAGCTCAGCCAGTTGCCTGCCGGCCAGCCGTGCACCGCCGTGGAGGTCCTGACCCCGCGCGCGGTACCGCTGGGCGGCATTAGGGCCATGACGGTGCACCGCACCCTTCCCCAGCGGGCACGTTCCCTAGTGGGTGCCTGGTGCTTCTTGGACCACTATGGGCCCGACGACGTGTCAGTCACCGGAGGCATGTCGGTGCCACGCCACCCCCACACCGGCCTGGCCACCGTCTCCTGGCTGTTTTCAGGGGAGATTGATCATCTTGACTCCGCCGGGAATGCCGCAACAGTGCGCCCAGGCGAGCTCAACCTCATGCTGGCCGGGCAGGGGATCACCCACCAGGAGATAGACCGGCCCGCGACCACGACCCTGCACGGGGTGCAGCTCTGGTACGCGCTGCCGGACGCGGAACGCTTCGGCGAACACGAGTTTGCCCACTACGTTCCCGAGCCAGTGAGCGGTCCCGGCTACGAGGCCAAGGTCTTCATCGGCTCCCTGCTTGGCTCCACCTCACCCGTGCGCACCCGGACCCCTGACCTGCTCGGAGTTGAGCTGGTGCTGCGGGAAGGGGCCTCCGTGAGCATCCCCGTCCGCGCCGACTTTGAGATCGCCGTACTGGCAGAGAATGGGCCCGTCACCGTCAACGGCGCCCCCGCGCAGCACCGCGAGCTGGCCTACACGCCGCCCGGAGCGGACACGCTGCACATCAGCGCCGCCTCGCTGGCGCCGGGCCAGGAGAGCGTGCGCGTGATCATCCTTGGCGGCGTGCCGCTGGGGGAGCAGATCATCATGTGGTGGAACTTCGTGGGGCGCACCAGCGAAGAGATCCAGGAGTTTCGCCGCCGCTACCAGGCCGAGCTGGGCTTTGAGCCAGCCGACCCGCGGGACGCGGACAAGTCGCAGCTGTTTGGCCCGTTCCCGGACGGTCAGCCAGATCCCCTGCCCGCGCCGGTGCTGCCGACAGTGCCGCTCAAACCCCGCAGCTAGAAACCACCCACCGCTGGAGCATCAGGAGACGAACATGCCAGAGAACAACGACACCATCACCATCGTGGCCAAGCCAGAGCGGCGCCGCTTTGAGGTCCAGGACAACGCGGAGCCCATCGGCAAGACCCAGTACGTGGATCACGACGGCCGCCGCGTCTTCTTCCACACCGACGTGGACGAGGCCTACGCGGGCCGCGGCCTGGCCTCCGACCTGGTGCGCACGGCCCTGGACACCACCCTGGCCGAGGGCCTGGTTCCGGTCGGAGTATGCCCGTACGTGCATGCATGGCTGGAGCGCCACCCGGACGTGAAGGCCAAGGCATCCGAGCCCACCGACCCGGACTTCGCCGCCCTTCGCCCCCGCGGCTGAGCCGCCCGGAACCCCCGCCCCGCCAGGGGCGACGCGACCCGCGTACGCGACCACGCGGCGTCGCCCAGCAGGGAACTTGTCAGTGAGTCCACTCTCCCCCCGTGTCCTCACGGCGTTACTCAGGCTACGATCACGAGGACGCCGCTTCCGCACGGAACGGCCAGCACCCGTACGGAAGGAACTCCCATGAGCACGTACATCGTCGGTGTCGACGGTTCCGAAACTGCACTGAAGGCCGCTCAGCGTGCCGCCGGGCTTGCCGCCAAGACCGGCGACACCCTGGTCGTGCTCTCGGCGCACTCCAAGGACAACACCGAGGTCGTCACCATTGGCTCCGATACCTGGATCCTGGATGACGCAGATCAGGCCGGCAAGCTGGCCGAGCGCGTCTCCACGCGCCTGCGCGAGGACAACCCCGGCGCCAAGATCGAGTCCGGCGCCGTCTTCGGCAAGCCGGTCGACGCCCTGATCGGCGCCGCCAAGGAGCGCTCCGCGCAGGTCATCTTCGTGGGCAACGTGGGCACGCACGGCCTGGGCCGCGTGCTCGGCTCCGTCGCCACCGGCGTGATCCACAACGCCCCGTGCGATGTGTACGTCGTTCGCACGGTGAGCTGACCCGTTCTTCCGTGTCTCAACTGAACCTTGTCTATGCCCCCGGCGTGATGCCGGGAAAGTGGCTGAGGCGCTTTGTGGAGACGCACCCGGACGCCGTCCTGGACGCCCGGCCGCTGCCCGAGGGGATAGATCCCTTCGAGGAATTGGCGGCCGGGCGCGCCCGTGTGGCGTTGGTGCGATTCCCGGAGGGCCACTCGCCCGCGTCCCTGCGCTGGCACGTCATTCCGCTCTACACCGAGCGTCCCGTGGTCTGCGCCGCCAAGGACCACGACGCCGAATACTTTGACCAGGAGACGGAGATTGCGGCCGCGGAGGCCGCGAACTGGACCCGTCTGGACCCCGCCGACTACCCTCCGGAGGCGGGCGGCGCGGCGATGATGCTGGAGGTCGTGGCCTCCGGCGCCGGATCCGTCGCGATCATGCCCCTGCCGATGGCGCGCCTGCACTCACGCAAGGACGTGATTTGGCGCTACATCGAGGGCGAGGACCCCACAGTGGTGGGGTTGGCCTGGGCGCGCATTGACCCTGCCCTGCCCGACGACGCGCAGCGCGTCGCGATCGAAGCCAACGCAGACCCGCTGGTGGAGGAGTTCATCGGCGTGGTGCGTGGACGCCGCGCCAACAGCTCCCGGCAGCCCTCCGTGCGCGAGCGAGAGCAACGCGAGGCGGAGGAACGGCGAGAGAAGCGCGCCGAATCCCAGTCCAAGCAGGCCAAGCAAGAAAACGCCGAGCGCCGCGCCCGGGCCGCCAAGTCCGGCGGACGACCGGGTGGATCCCGCTCAGGCAAGGGCGCCGGCTCACGCGGGCGCCCCAGCTCCGGCGGCAAGGGCAAGGGGAAGGGCAAGGGCGGCAAGGGACGGCGGTAGGCGGTGTGGGTGGCCGAGGTGCTGTGGCCGAGGTGCTGGGTGGCCGGGGTGCTGTGGCCGAGGTGCTGGGTGGCCCGGGTGGCCGGGGTGCTGTGGCCGAGGTGCGGCCCGGCCCGTTCTGGCATGCTGGGCAGTGACGCGCATCGCCGCGCGCCTCTGACCGGCCCTGTCGAAGGAGAACCATGGATTTTGGGACGTACCCCACCCTGCAGCTGGAGCACGCTGGTCCGGCGCTGATCGTGACCGTGAACCGCCCCGAGGCGCTCAACGCGCTGGCCGGGCAGGTCGTGGAGGACCTCACACAACTGTTGCTGGTGCTCTCCGAGTTGGGGCGCGAGGGGCAGTGGCCAGTGCGCGGCGTGATCCTCACCGGTGCCGGCGAGAAGTCCTTCGTGGCCGGCGCGGACATCGTGGAAATGAACACCATGGATGCCCAGGCAGCGACCGAGTACGGGCGCAAGATGCACCGGGTCACGCTGGCCCTTGAGGCGCTGCCCGTGCCCGTGATCGCGGCCGTGAATGGCTTTGCGCTGGGCGGCGGCTGCGAGCTGGCCCTGGCCTGTGACTACATCTACGCCTCATCCAACGCGCGCTTTGGCCAGCCCGAGGTCAACCTGGGCCTGGTGCCAGGCTTTGGTGGGGCCGTGCGGCTTCCCCGGCGTGTGAGCCCCGGGATGGCGCGGGAAATGATCTTCTCTGCTCGCCCCATCAAGGCGGACGAGGCGTATCGCATTGGCCTCGTCAACGCCGTGTTCGACAACAAGGCGGCGCTGCTTGAGGCAGCACAGGAGGCCGTGGCGGAGTTGGCCACCAAGTCCCCCACCGCCGTCGCCAACGCCAAGGCCGCCATGTCCGCGATGGTCGGGCTGAGCACCGTGGACGCGCTTGAGGTGGAGTCCACGTCCTTCCACTCCGCCTTCCTGACCGAGGATTCGGTGGAGGGGCGCAACGCCTTTGTGGCCAAGCGGGCGGCGCAGTTCCCCGGAAGCTAAGGCCGTTTCTGCTCCTGTTTCGTGGATTTGCCCTGCTTTCGTGGATTTGCCCTGCCCAATGGACGGAGCAAATCCATAGAACACGAGCAGATCCATGGAACAAGGGCAGATCCGGGGCCGGCGCCCGTTCCGCCACGCACCCGCGTCCGGCCGCTCGCACGGATTAGACTTCCAGGCAGGGCCGCGGGCCCGGTATTGACGTTGGACGGCGCGGAGGAGGGGACATGTTCCTGGTCATGGGCGAGGCACTGGTTGATGTGATTTCTGGCGGCGTGGAGGCTCCCACCTCCCACGTGGGCGGCAGCCCCCTGAACGTCGCCGTGGGGCTGGCGCGCCTTGATTGCCCGGTCACCTTCGTCACCCGGTATGGGCGGGACGCGCACGGGGACATGATTCACGAGACCCTCCGGTCCAACGGCGTGGCGGAGCTGCTGGAACCGGATCAGAAGCCCACCACCACCGCCATCGGCATCCTGGACCCGGCTGGCGCGGCTGAATACGAATTTGACGGCTTTGACTGGTCCCTGGACGGCTTTGTGGGTGAGCGCGCCGCTCGCGCCATCCAGGACGCCACTGCCGTGCACATGGGTTCGCTCGGCGCGGCCCTTGATCCCGGCGCGGAGACGGTGCTGCGCGCGGTGGAGCAGGCCCGCCCGCACGCGACCATCAGCTTTGATCCCAATGTGCGCCCGCGCCTCACGCCGGATCGCGACGCGGCCCGGGCCCGGGTGGAGGCCTTTGTGGCACTCTCCGACGTGGTCCGTGCCTCCGACTCCGACCTGGACTGGCTCTACCCGGACCGCACTCCGTTCGAGACCGCGCGCGCATGGCTGGCCAACGGCCCGTCGCTGGTGCTGGTCACCACCGGCTCCGGCGGCTCGGACGCCTTCGCCCGCGAGCTGAACGTGCACGTTGACGCCGTCCAGACCGAGGTGGAGGACACCGTGGGCGCCGGAGACTCCTACATGGCGGCCCTCCTGGTGGCGCTGCAGGAGCGCGGCTACGCCGGCGCGTCCGGTCGGGCGGCCCTGCGCGGCATCACGGCCGAGCACCTGCGCGAGGTCCTCACCTTCGCCGTCCGCGCCGCGGCCATCACGGTCTCCCGAGCCGGCGCCAACCCGCCGACCAGGGCGGAGCTCACCGCGTGAGACTGATCGCCACCGACCTGGACGGCACCATTGTGCGTGCCGACGGTTCGGTGTCCCCGCGCACTGCGGCGGCCTTCGCGGCCGCCCGCGAGGCCGGCGTGGAGGTCCTGCTGGTGACCGGGCGCCCCACCCGCTGGCTCGTGGGGCTGCGCCCCGCGCTTGGTCGCCTTGGCACCGCGATCTGTTCTAACGGCGCGGTGGTGTTCGACGACGATGCGCAGCGAGTTATCGAGGCGACGGTGCTTGACGTCGGGCTACTAGTGCAGGCCCGCGAGCGGGTGCTGCAGCTGGCACCGGACGCCGTCTTTGCCGCGGAAACCGTGCAGGGGCTGCACCTGGAGCCAGGCTTTCTCCCGTCCGCGGAGCACCGCGAGGGCGTGCCGGAGGCGCCCTTTGACGCTGAGGCGTTGGCAGCCGAGGGCGTGGTGAAGCTGTTGGCCCGCCGCACCCGGGGCACCTGCGGGGAGTTTGATGAGTTGGTCCGCCCGGAGCTGGAGCAACTGGTGGCGGTGACGCACTCAGCGCCCGGCGTTCCCATGATCGAGATGGCCGCGTTGGGCGTGGACAAGGCGGTGACGCTGGCCCGCCACGCCGAGCGGCTGGGGATCAACGCGGCGGACGTGGTGGCGTTTGGCGACATGCCCAACGACGTGGGGATGCTGCGCTGGGCCGGCACCGGATTTGCCGTGGGTCGCGATCAGCCGGCCGTGAGGGCCGTGGCTGATCGCGTGATTGGCACGGTGGAGGAGGACTCGGTGGCGCTCGCCGTCGAGACCCTGCTTGGTCTTGAGACGGGACTGCGGTGAAGCGCCGCGGTTCTGCGCCGTACCTGCTCAACCGCAGGGGTGGCCCGCTGGAGGGCAAGCCGCTCGGCTTTGCCCACAGGGGCGGAGCCACGTCGGATGAGAACACGTTGGCGGCCTTCCGCAGGGCTCATGACTTGGGGTACGCCTACCTGGAGACGGACGTCCGGCTGAGCTCCGACGGCGTGCTGTACGCGCTGCATGACCCCACGGTGGACCGGATCACGGGCGGCACGGGTGAGGTGGCGGAGTTGAGCTCCGAACAGCTGGATGCGCTCACCGTGCACGGGCCGGCCGCGGAGCCTCCCGCGCGTTTCTCCACGTTGTTGCGAGAGCTGCCGGGGGCGCACTGGAACGTGGACTTAAAGGCGGCCGGATCCGCGCAGGCCTTGGTGGCGGCGGTGGTTGCCGCCGGGGCCCAAGACCGGGTGCTGGTGGCCTCCTTTGCTGCCACCCATCGGCGCGAGGCGCAGCGCCTGTGGCCCACGCTCCCTGGAAGCGGAGGGCCGGGACTGGTGGCGGCCTCCGTGTTCCTTGGCCCGCTCGCGACCCCGTTCCTGCGTAGGGCGAGCCGCCGCGGCGTGGTGGCGTTGCAGGTTCCGCGCCGGCAGTTTGGCATCACGGTGGTGAGACCCGGTTGGGTGCGGCGTGTGCAGTCGGCCGGCCTGCAGGTGCACGTGTGGGTCGTGGACCAGGCCGAGGCGATGCGGGATCTGCTGGGGCTCGGCGTGGACGGGATCATGACGGATGAACTCGAGGTACTCGCGGACGTCCTGAGCCGGCACGGAGCCTGGCCGCAGAACCAGGAAGAACTAGCCACTGAGTAGGCGCCGCTCTGAGCGGGCGTGAGACGGGGGCAGCCCGCCGCCGAGTAGGGCCCGCCGGTGAGGAGTGCCCGGCGTCAATCGGGAGACCGAGGGGCTAGGAGCCCTCTTCCGCCCTGCGGCGAGACCTGCGCGTGACAGGCGGACGCCCCGCGTTCGTCTGGGGCGGGTCCTGCTGCGTTGGCGTTTGCGGTGGCGGGGTCTGCTGCGCAGGCGCTTGCTGGGGTGAGGTCCGCTGCTGCGCGGGGGTCTGCTGCGCAGGCGCTTGCTGGGGTGAGGTCCGTTGCTGCGCCGGGGTCTGCTGCGCCGGCGTTTGCGGCACAGGGGCGGCCTGAGCCGCTGCCACCTGGGCGGGGCTCGCCGGTGTGGGCGGCGCTTGATGTGCTCGGGGCGTGCCCTGGCGGCGCCCACCCGTACCGCGTTGCTTTTGCCTGCGGGAGGCGTGGCCGCGAACGCTGCGACGGGTGGCGGGCGGGGCCGCCAGTGCCTCTGCCAGCAGGGCCATGACTTCTGGGGCGGCGGCCGCCTGGTCCTCCGGCTCCGCTGCGAGCAACAGATCCATGAGCGCCTCGTGCCGCTGCGCGTGGGAGAGCAACAGTGCTGGTGCCAGCAGATCCTCCAACTGGGACTGCGGGGCAAAGCGCGTGAAGGGGGCCAGATACGCGGAGACGATGGTGCGCACCGGCTCATCCGAAGGCTCGCACTGATAGGAGGTGCACAACTGTTCCACGGCGGTGCCCACGAGCTCAAAGGGGTGGGCCCAGCGTGCGGCCCCCCAACCAACAAACATGATGGGTGCCCGGTGGGAGCTGGGAACCAACACCTGCTCCGGGGCCAGCGCTCCCTGTTGCAAGGTGGGTGGCAGCGGGGAGGCGGCCAGCACTTCCGCGGCCCGCCTGACCGTTCCCATGCCCTGCAGCAGCAGATCCGCGTCCCGCGGGCTGACGTGCAGGGGATGCTCGGCCGGCAGCGAGGCGTGAGTAGTCAGTGCCTCTTCCAGGTACTCCGGGACGTAGTCCGGAAGCATGCCAGGCAGGCCACCCTCAGCGACGTGTTCCGTGGAGTCACTCAGCGCGAGTTGCAACTCAGCGGCGTCGGCAAAAACGCGGCGGGTGTGTTCCAGGTCCGCCAGGCGCGGGTCACCAGCAAGGGAGGTCCCGATGCTGGGGGAGAGCAGCCAGCCCTCCGAGTCCTCCACCGCGAGGGGCGTGGGGATGTGGCCGCGGGAGAAGGGCGCCACCCGGGCCACCAACTCCGCTTCGTGAACGCGCGGCGGCGCCACGGCCTTGAAGTACAACTCGCCCTCAGAGGTGGGCACGGTCCAGACGGTGGCACCCAAGCCGAGAGTGACGCGGTAAAGGGGGCCGTTCTGGTGCACGCCATAGGCTTTCAGGACGCGCGAAATCCAGTCCTGGACCTGCTCGAACCAGGACGAGGATTCCCATTGCCTCACCCATACCGCCACGATCGAAGAGTCTACCTAATGGGACTGACAGTGCGATGGGAGGTCGCCGGGTGGCCGGAGGCGCGCAGCGCGCCCGGCCCCGGATCAGCCCAACTTGCCCGGGTTCGGGGCGTCCAACTCAGTTGAGTCCGCCGGCTCGGTCCGGCGCCAGCGGGCCGTGGCGCGCATCAGGTGGAACACCGCGAGCGTGACGGCGGTGCCAAGGGCAATGCCGCCCACGGAGAACGGGCCCCACTGCAGGTCACCGGTGGCGGAGTTCACGGCCAGCGCGGTGATGAGGCCGGCGCCGGCGCTCATGAGGTTGACGGTGTTGGAGAAGTCCACCTTGTTGGAGACCCAGATGCGGGCGCCCATGACGCCGATCATCCCGTACAGAACAATCCCTGCGCCGCCCAGCACGCCCGGCGGGATGGTTGCCACGGCCGCCCCGAACTTGGGGAGGAACGCCAGCAGGATCGCCACCACGCCTGCCACCCAGTACGCGGCGGTGGAGTACACGCGGGAGGAGGCCATGACGCCGATGTTCTCCGCGTACGTGGTGGTGCCGGAGCCGCCGCCGAACCCGGCGACCATGGACGCCGCACCGTCCGCCATCAGCGCCCGCCCGTTCATCTTGTCCAGGTTCTGCCCCGTCATGAGCCCCACGGTCTTCACGTGACCCACGTTCTCGGCAATGAGCACAAACACGACCGGGAGGAAGAGCAGGAAGGTATTGACGTGGAACTCGGGCAGGTGGAAGGCCGGCAGACCGAGCCACGCCGCGTCGTCGAACGCTTGGAAGCTCACCTGCCCCTGAGCCAGGGCAAGCAGGTAGCCCACCACCAGGCCAAGCAGGATGGAGAGGCGGCCAAGCAGGCCCCTGAACAACACGGAACAGAGCACGATGGCGAGCATGGTTCCGAAGGTGGTCAGCGGCAGGGCCTTCATGGCTGGGAACGTGGAGGTCGCCAGGTTGAGCCCAATCAGCGCCACGATGGTGCCCATGACCACGGGCGGCATGAGCGCGTGAATCCAGCCCGTGCCGGTCTTTTGCACCACCAGTCCCACCACAAAGAGCGCGGCGCCGGCTATCACGATCCCGCCCAGCGCCCCACCGATGCCGTTGGTGGACATGGCGCCCGCCACCGGCGCGATGAACGCGAAGGAGGAGCCAAGGTAGGAGGGCACGCGGTTGGCCGTGATGAGCAGGAAGAGCAGGGTGCCCACGCCAGGCGCTCGTGCGGCGCCACCACGGCGTCCAGTCCCACGGTGCGGCCGTCGCCGTGCAGCGCCCAGCCAAAGTTGAGCGGATTCGTAGCTCCGTTGCGGTTGCTCACGGGGTGCCTTTCGCGCGGACCGGGGCGTGCGAGGACCCGGTCATCAAGGGGAGAGAGTGACCAGGCGTTGGCACAGCAGGCCAGCGGCGATCACTGCATTCTACGGCCCGACGCCGCGGCCCCCTTCCCGGGGCGGGTCCCGTTGCGGGGCACCCCCTGGGAGGGGGGCCGGGCGGCCCCGCACTCAGCGGTCGAAGAAGGCGATCTCCCGCTCCAAGGACTGCGCCATGGCCCGGCGCATCCGCTCACGCGTGGCAGGGTCCGCGTCCTCCGCCAACTCATCCAGCCGCGCCATGGCCTCGGCCGCAACAGCGGCAAAGCCCGGATCCGCGTACGTGGTGACCCAATCGCGGACCTCCGCTGCGGCGTCGTCCGCTAGGTCCGGAGCCAAACGCGCCCCCACCTCCGCGTAGAGGGAGAAACAGGGCAGCAGCGCCGCGACCAGGACCGGGTACCCGGCGGCGCTCGCGGAGGCCAGATGATCCGCGTAGGCCCGCGTCACCGCGTCCGGCTCCGGAACCTCCGCGCCCAGCCGGGTGTGCAGCTCCGGCTCCTCCTCGCGGCACACCGTGGCGGAGGCGGCCCAGAAGGCGGCCCCGTCCACGTCCCCGCGGTCAGCGGCCGCGTTGGAGGCAGCATCCAGGTGCTCGGCGTAATCCTGGAGATAGGCCAGGTCCTGGCCAAGGTAGAGCTGGAACAGCTCCGGCTCCACGCTCCCGCTCGCCAGCGCCCTGACCACGGTGGTGGCGTCACTGGCCCGCGCCCGCGCGGCGAGCTGGGCCCACCAGCCGCTCGCGAGCCCCAACGAGGGCACGCCCTCTCCGTCCCACAGCCCGGCCAGGTGATGCACGGGCCCGTGGCCGGATCCGATGCCCAGCTCATCCGCGTGGGCCAGGGCGTGAGCCAGGTAGTCCACGGCCAGGCGGGTGGCGGCGGGCCAGTCGGCGCCGCGCGCCGCGAAGGTGGCCAGCGCCGAGGAGAGCGAGCAGCCGGTCCCGTGCGTGTTGGTGGTCTCCACGAACGGGTGATCCACCGCCTGCACGTCCCCCTGCGGGGAGAGCAGCACGTCCGTCACCGTGCCGCCCGCGGTGAGCCCGTCCACCAGGTGGCCCCCCTTGGCCAGCACCCACACGTGATGCCGATGCGCCAACGCGCGGGCCTGCGTCACCAGATCCGCGGTGCAGGTGGGCTCCGCGCCTGCCGCCAGCACCCCCAGCTCCGGGGCGTTGGGCGTCACCAGGTCCACGTGCGCCATGAGCCGGTGCAGGGCCGCCTCCGCGTCCGCGTCCAGGAGCCGGTCCCCGCTTGTGGCCACCATGACCGGGTCAAGGACCACCAGGGGGCGCACTCCGGCCGCCTCCAGCGCGAAGAGGGCCTCCCTGACGGTGTCGATCACCGTGGCGGAGCCCAGCATGCCGATCTTGATGGCGGCCGGCGGGACGTCCGTCAACACCGCATCCAGTTGCTGAGCCAGGAACTCGGTGGGCGGCACAAACACAGCGCTCACGCCGCGCGTGTTCTGCGCCGTCAACGCCGTCAGGACGCTCATGCCGTACCCGCCACACGCGGAAATGGTTTTAAGGTCTGCTTGAATGCCGGCTCCCCCGGAGGGATCGGAACCGGCGATGGACAGGACTGGGACCCCGATCATGCCGCGGCCTCCCATGCCGTGAGCAGCGCCGCGGCGGCGGTGCGCGGATCCGGCGCACCGGCCACCGCCCTCACCACCGCCATGCCCGCCGCGCCCGCGGAACGCACCCCAGCGGCGTCGGGCAGGTCAAGCCCGCCGATCCCCACGCACGGCAGCGCGCTCGCCGCGACGACGTCCGCGAGCCCGCCATAACCCAGGGGGTCCGGGGCGTCCGGCTTGGTGGGGGTGGCATGGATGGCGCCCACGCCCAGGTGATCCACCGCGCCGGCGCCCAGGCCCGCGGCCTCCCGCGCCTGCGCCGCGGTGGAGGCGGACAGCCCAAGGATCGCGTCCGGACCGATCAACGCCCGCACCGCCGCGGCCGGCAGGTCCGACTGGCCCACATGCACCCCGTGCACATGCTCCGTGACCGCGCGGGCGGCCAGGTACACATCCACACGGTCATTGATCACCAGCGCTGCGCGGCCCGCCACGGCCTGGCCCATGGCGATGAACGCGGCCAGCACCTCGCGCGTGGGCGCCTCCTTGGCGCGCAGCTGGATGATGCCGGAGCCGCCGGCGGCGGCCTCCGCGGCGATGCGAGGCGCCTGGTCAAGGGCGGCCACGGACGTGTCCACCACCGTGTAGACGCGCAGATCTGGGGCAAGGCGGGTCATGGGCGGGTTCCTTCTGTGCTCGACGACGCGTGGGAAGTGATGCGCTCCGTGTGAGCCAGCGCGGGGTCGGCGGGGTCAAGGAGGCTGAGGTGATCAAGGAACGCGACCGCAAAGGAGCCGGGCCCCTTGGTGTGCTCGGCTGCGCGCTCCGCCGCGACGGAGTACAGGGCGTGCGCGCAGACCGCGGCCCACGCCGCCTCCCGTGCAGTCATGTTCCTGCCCTCGGGACGCAGCACACCGGCGATGGCGCAGACCACCGCGCCCAGCGCGCAACCGCCGCCCGTCACCTGCGTCAGGCGCACCGAACCGCCGCCCACGCGCCACGTGCGCTCGCCGTCCGTGATGAGGTCTGTGGCCCCAGACACCGCGACCGCGCCGCCGGTCGCGCGCGCCAGGCCCGCGGCGGCGTGGGCCACGTCATCCGGGGTGGCCAGCGAGTCTGTGCCGCGCCCGCCATCGCCCGCCCCGGCCAGGGCCGCGACCTCCGAGGCGTTGCCGCGCACAACGGTGGGGCTCAGCGCGCCCAACTCGCGGGCCAGCTTGGTGCGCACCGGCAGGGCGCCAATCGCCACCGGGTCAAGCACCCACGGGGTGTGGGCTCCCTGGGCGCCGGCCACGGCCTCTCGCATGGCCTGGGACTCCTCCGCGTGCGGCGTGCCCACGTTGATGAGGACGCCAGAGGCAATGGAGGCAAAGATCCCGGCCTCGCCGGCCGTGTCATCCATGGCGGGGGAGGCGCCTAGAGCCAGGAGCACGTTGGCGCTGAATTGTTGGACCACGGTATTGGTGAGGCACTGCACCAGGGGCGGATTGTTGCGTAGCCGGGCCAGCACCTCCCCGGGCGTGGGCAGGGTGGACAGGTGATGGGTGCAGGGGACAGAGCCCATACGACATCCCTCCGCTCGAATGATCGAGATCAGGTGCGACGGGTGTGATCTCAGTCCCCGAATGGTCAGGGACACCCCGTGCCGCTGGGGCAAGCCTAGCGGCTTGGCGGCGTGCGGCGCTGATCGACGTTTGCGGCCGGTGTTCTGGGGTTTGCGGCCGCGGATCGACGTTTGCGGCGCCGGGTGGGGCCGCTAACGTCGATGGCGGGCCGCAAACCCGGCGCGGCTCGACGGCGGCAGGGCTAGCGGGCGGTACCGGCGCCGTGCTCGCGCGCGAACGGGCCAAGAAGCGCGCTGACCCGCGCGGAGACGGCAGCGTGGTCGTCCCCAGACTCCAACATGCGCGTGGCGGCATGTACCACAGCGTTGACCAGAGCGGCCACGGCAGCGGGATCCGGCACGTCCAGGCGCTCCAGCGCCTCCGTCAGGGGCTCGCCGATGCGCTGGTGCATGGCGCGGGCCTGCTCGTTCAGTTCCTGCCCCGGCGCCAGCCCGGCCAAGGCCGCGCCGACGGCGTGCTCGCCCTCCGCGACCAGGTCCAAGTTGGAGAGGGCGTAGGCCATGACGGCGTCCGCCGGGCTGCCGGCGCGTTCCATGGCGTCCGTGATGCGCCGGGTCCAGCGCGGGAACACGTCCTGCACCACCCCGCGCAACAGGTCCTGGCGGGAGGAGAAGTACTGGTACACGCTGGAGCGGGCCAGCCCGGCCCGCGCCGCGACATCCGCCATAGCGGGCGCCTGCCCGGTCTCGCGCAGAAGCTCCCGCGCGGCGTCCAACAGCGCGCGCTCTTGCGCGGCGTGATGTTCGGCGACCGAGGGTGCGCTGATCTTGGGCATGGGATCCTTCCAGGTGCGGTGATGCCCGGTCAGCCTAGCCCGTGCGTGCGGCGTGAGGCATGTGAGACCTGAGAGCGAGGCGAAGGTGCGCGCCGCCTGGCCCAGCCAGGGGCCGCCACGTAGGGTCGGATCATGACGGCGACCCAGGACGTTCCCCCCACCCCCACCGACCGCGTCCGGCTGGATCCGGGCGCCGTCGCCGAGCGCGGCGCCACGGAGACCGCGGAGCACCTGCGCCAGGGGGCGCACTCGCGGGTGGCGCACGCCAAGCGCTTCCGGGTGGCGCAACTGGAGGCCTTTGAGCGCATGCTGCGCATCCATCGTGCGGACCTGCTGCAGGCGCTGGAGGATGACCTGGGCAAGAGCCAGCTGGAGTCGCAGGTGACTGAGCTGCAGATGGTGCAGAACGAGGTGGAGCACGCGCGGCGCCACCTGGATGACTGGATGCGCACGCGCGCCGTGGCCTCACCTTTTGCGCTGGCGCCAGTCTCCACCACCGTGACCGCGCGCCCGCTGGGCATGGTGCTGGTGATTGCGCCGTGGAACTACCCGGTCAACCTGACGCTGACCCCGCTCGTGGACGCGATCGCCGCCGGCAACACGGTGCTGCTCAAGCCGAGCGAGCTGGCCCCGGCCACCGCGGCGCTGCTGGAGCGGATCATCCCGCAGTACCTGGATCACCGCACCGTGGCGGTCGTGACCGGCGGCCCCGAGGTCACCACGGAGTTGCTGCGCCACAAGTTTGACCACATTCTCTACACCGGTGGCGAGCGCGTGGGGCGCATCGTCTATGAGGCCGCCGCCAAGCAGCTCACGCCCGTCACGCTTGAACTGGGCGGCAAGTGCCCGGTGCTGGTCGCGGATGGGGACGTCATGGGCATTGCCCGGCGCATTGCCCACGGCAAGTTCACCAACGCGGGGCAGACCTGCGTGGCGCCGGACTACGTCCTCGCCGTGGGCTCCATGGGTGCCAAGCTGGCCGCCGCCATGCCCAAGGTGATCCGCGAGTTCTACGGCGCGGACCCGCGCACCTCCCGTGACTTTGGCCGCATCATCAACGCCCACCACGTGCGCCGCCTGGCCGGGCTGCTGGAGGAGGGGCACGTGACCGCGGGGGGCATCGTCAACGAGGCGGAGCGTTACGTGGCACCCACCGTGCTCACCCAGGTGGTGCCGGAGCACTCGGTGATGCAGGAGGAGATCTTTGGCCCCATCCTGCCCATCCTGCAGGTCGCCACGGTGGATGATGCGCTGCGCTTCATCGGCGACCGCCCCGACCCGCTGGCCGCCTACGTCTTCTCAGAGCGCGGTGGCGTGGTCAAGGCGTTCGAGGAGGGCGTGCGCGCCGGCGCCGTCGGCGTGAACGCCACGATTCTGCACCTGGCCGTGCCGGAGTTGCCCTTTGGCGGCGTGGGTGCATCCGGCATCGGCGCGTACCACGGCAAGACCGGCTTCGACACGTTCAGCCAGCAGCGCCCCACGCTCTCCAAGTCCATCCGCCTGGACACCCTGCGCATGCTGTACCCGCCGTACGGCGCCGCCAAGTCGGCGGTGCTGCGCAAGATGCTCTGATCGGGTTGCGTTCCATGACGGTGCACGACGGCGGGTGAAGACTCTGTTCCTTGGGTGCCGGTGAGCGTGCCACGGTGGGGGAAAGACGCTGTGTTCGTGACCCCGCCCAAGGAGCCCGCCGTGCCCATCACCGTCCTGACCCTGGTTGGCTCGCTACGGGCCGGGTCCACCAACCGCGCGTTGGCCCAGGCCGTGGCCCATCACGCGCCGCCCGGCGTGGACGTGGTGGTCTTTGAGGGGCTGGGGGAGCTGCCCTTCTACAACGACGACCTTCAGGAGGCGGGCGCCCCCGCGTCCGTGGTGGCCCTGCGAGAGGCCGTGCTCGCCGCGGATGCGGTCCTGCTCGTGACGCCGGAGTACAACGGGGGATTGCCTGCCGTGCTGGGCACTGCGATCGACTGGATTTCGCGCCCGTACAACGTCGGCGCCGTGCGCGGGGTGCCCGCCGCCGTGATCGGCACGGCCCTGGGGCGCTCCGGCGGGACGCGGGCGCAGGAGATAGGCCGCCGCGCCCTGAGCATTGCCGGGGCACACGTGTTGGACGCCGAGTTCCTGGCGGTTCCGGGGTCAAGCAAGCGCTACGCCGAGCTGCACCCGCGCGACGACGCAGACGTGGAACGCGGCGCCGCGGCCGTGCTGTCCGCGCTCGCCGCCGCCGCCGAGCTGGCCCGCGTCCCGGCCTAAGCGTTCTGCTGGGCCGCCCTCCCCACCAGCGCCGCCAGCGCCAGCAGCTGCTCCTCTGAACCGGCCCGCCCAATGAGCTGCACGCCCATGGAGAAGCCGGACGGGGTCCAGAACGTCGGCACCACAATGGCCGGCAGCCCGGACACGTTCACGCTAGAGGTGTACGGCGTGTACCGGCACTGCAGCTCGTAGTCGGTCTCCGGGTCCTGGGACGTGTAGAAGCCGATGGGGCGCGGAGTTTGGGCCATGGCCGGCGTCAGCACCACGTCGTACCGGCCCCAATCCCGGCGCAGCCCGGCGGCAATCTCCGTCAGACGAACCGCAGCGGCCCGCTGGGCATCGCCTCCGCGGGCCGTGGCTTCGCGGCGGAAGTCCCGGGCCAGGGCGCCCATTCGTGCCACGGCCGCGTCCGGCACGGCGGCCTCCGCCAGCCCCGCGGTCCACACGGCGCGGAACGCCTCCGCGTAGTCTGCCGGGACCTCCCACTCGGCCTCCTCAAGCGCGCCACCCAGGCCCGCAATCAGCCCCTGCCCACGCTCAAAGGCGGCCGCGGCCTCCGGCTCCAACACGGGATGCAGCGACGCCTCAAACGCTGAACGCGCCGTCACACCCACCCGCAGCCCGCGCCACGCGTCGCCGGCTTCCAAGGCCGCCTGCACGACGTCGAGCGCCGGGGTCGCTGACGGACGCGCGGGATCGCAGCGCAGCCCGTCGTAGAGCAGCGCGGCGTCCGCGGCGTCGCGTCCCAGGGGGCCGCTGACCGCCAGGCGCGGCGCGCCCCAGCGGTCGGTGAGAACGGGCGTCCCGTCCGCGCCGAGCACGTCCTCCGGCAGCGCACCCAAGCCGGGCTTGAGTCCCACCAGCCCGCAGGCCGCCGCTGGAATGCGGACCGAGCCGCCGCCGTCGTTCCCTGGGGCCAGCGGCAGCATGCCGGCCGCCACCGCGGCCGCCGCGCCCCCGGAGGAACCGCCGGGCGAGGTGCCCGGATCCAGCGGGTTGCGCGCGGGCGGGTGAATCAGGTTCTCCGAGTGCGAGCTCAGCCCAAACTCCGGCACGGCCGTCTTGCCGAGCAGCACCACACCTGAGGCGCGCAGCCGGGCCACCAGGGGGGCGTCCCGCGCCGCCAGCAGCGGCGGGAACGCCGCGGTCCCGAAGGAGGTGGGGAAGCCGGCCACATCCACCAGATCCTTGAACGCCGTGGGCAGCCCGGTCAGCGCCGGCACCTCCGCGCCGCTCTCCCGCGCGGACGCCAGGACCGCATCGGCCGCATCCGCCGCGGCCAGCGCCGCCTCCCGATCCAGCGTCACAAACGCGTGCAGCTCGGGATCCAGCTCGGTGATGCGCGCCAGGCACCGCTCCGTGAGTGCGCGGGCGGTGAGGCTTCCGTTCAGGAGCAAACGCCGCAGCTGGACTGCGCTGGGTAGCCCGCCGTCCACGTGGCGCGCCGGTCCCTGGGCGGTGGTGTGGGTCGTCATGCCACCATCATGCCCCGCCGCGAATCGGGGTGGGCCCGGACTCACCACCACATGCAACGGCGAACCCGACTAGGCTAAATATCGCCGCGCAGTCAGCGGCGAGTCACCCCGCGCGGGACGCGCGCGGGCAGCGTTCGTAGGAGGACATGATGAGCGACGTCGAGACCGTTTCGGTGAACCAGATCCCCGAGGGTGGCTTCATCCTTGACGTACGCGAGGACTACGAGTTTGAGGCCGGGCACGTGCCGGGCGCCCGCCACATCCCGCTGGCGGAGATCCCGATGCAGTACACGGATCTGGATCCGGATGAGGATACGTACGTCATCTGCCGCACGGGCGGGCGCAGCGCGCAGGCAGCGCTGTGGCTCACGGCGCAGGGCTTCACCGCGATCAACGTGGCTGGCGGCTCCGGTGCGTGGATCGATGCGGGCAAGCCGATTGTCTCCGAGAACGGCCTGGACCCGGTGATTAAGTGACCTTCACTTTCCTTGGTCCGGCCGGCACCTTCTGCGAGCAGGCCCTGCTGAGCCTGCCCGGCACGGAGGCGGAGGAGCGCGTGCCCGCCGTCAGCGTGGATTCCGCCCTGGCGGCGGTCCGCGCCGGCGAGGTGGATGCGGCGATGGTGCCCATCGAGAACTCCGTGGAGGGCGGCGTCTCTGCCACCTTGGACGCGGTGGCGCACGGGGACACCCTGCAGATCGTGGCCGAGGCCCTGATTCCCATCACCTTTGAATTGCTGGTCCGCCCCGGCATTGAGCGCCTGGAGGACATCAAGATCATCTCCACGCACGGGCACGCCTGGGCGCAGTGCCGCGGCTGGGTGGAGGCCAACATTCCCGGAGTGAGCTTCCTTCCGGCCTCCTCCACGGCGGCCGGCGCCATGGGTCTGCTTGATCCGGAGTGCACCTATGACGCGGCCCTGTGCTCCCCGCTGGTCTCCCAGAACACTGCGTTGCGGGTGCTGCGCCAGGGAGTGGAGGACCACGAGGGCGCGGTGACCCGCTTCATTTTGGTCACGCGCCCGGGCGCCATGCCGGATCCCACTGGCTCTGACAAGACCACGGCCGTGGTCACCATGACGGATGATCACCCGGGCGGCCTGCGTGAGCTGCTGGATCAGTTCGCCACGCGCGGCGTGAACCTGACGCGGATCGAGTCCCGGCCCACAGGTGGCGGCCTGGGTCAGTACTTCTTCTCCCTTGACCTGGAGGGGCACCTGAATGAGCCGCGCGTGGCGGACGCCCTGGCCGGCGCCCACCGCATGAGCGCGGATGTGCGCTTCCTTGGCTCCTACCCCTCGGCCACGCCGCTGGCCTCTAAGGTCCCGGCGCACGCCTCCTCGGAGGCGTACCGGGCGGCGGGAGACTGGATCTCGCGCCTGCGCCGGGTTGGTCGCGGCGAGGACTGAAACACCCGGAAAGGCTGGACGGCGCGCGGTCGGTACCGCGCGCCGTCGAGCAGGGTTCTGGCCGAGTGGCGCTCACCCCGCGGGCGCCCGGACGCCGCGCCCGGTTACTTGTTCTTGCGCGCGTTGCGCCACTGCAGCGAGAGGCGCTGCCCGGCCCTGCGGGCCTCGGCGACCGGGGGCAGCCCGGCGATCTGATCCATGGGCAGCTTGGAGCCGAGCGGCCCGCCCGGGGCAAGCCGATCCTCTTCCAGGGGCACGCGCACGCGCAGGGCGTGGGGCAGCACAGTGGAGGTGAGCGTGGTGACCTGACCAATCGGGTCGCCGTCCACCTGCGCGGCCAGCGGGTAGAACGGGCGCACGGTGATGCTCACGCCGCGCCGGTAGCTGACCACGGGAACGTTTTTGCGCAGGCGCAGCACGGTCTTGGCCGCCACAAGCACCCAGCCGGAGAGCGAGCGAGGCGTCAGGAGCACGGCCTGCTGCTGGCCATCATCTAGGCGCACGTCCGGCGCGTACTGGATGCCGCCCTGGATGTAGCCGGCGTTGGCCAGCATGATGGTGCGAACGTATTCGGTATCCCAGGCGCCCTCATCCACGCTGAGCCGGACGGGGTGGCGGCGCCAGCCAAAGATCTTGCTCAGCGCGGTGGCGATGTACGCGGCCGGGCCCACAAACTTTTTGAGCGTCTCGTTGGTCTCTGACATCACCTCTGCGTCCATGCCAAGGCCGGTCGCCACGAGTCCCACATGGGATTCCTCGGTGCGGTCCGCTAGGACGACGTCGATCCGCTGGGCATCAAGCGCCTCCACCGGTCCCTGCAGGGCCGCCTTCAGTGCCACGTCAAAGTCGTTGACGTCCAGGCCAAGGTTGCGGGCCAGGAGGTTGCCGGTGCCAAGGGGCAGGATGGCGAGCTGGGCCTTCGGGTGGTTGAGCAGCTCCTCCGCCACGGCGCGCACGGTGCCGTCGCCGCCGGCGGCGATCACCAGGGTGGCGCCCTTGTCCAGGGCCTCACGCGTCATGCCGCGGCCCGGGTCCTCCGCGGTGGTCTCCACGATGAGCGGCGCGTCCCAGCCCTGTGCGGATACGTGGCGGCGCACGGCGGCCACCGCCTCGTCGGCCTGGTTCTTAATCGGATTCAGCACCAGTGCGATGCGTTGTGATTCCGGCACGGTTGCCCCCCATAATTGGACATCTTGTAGGACATCGTTGGACATGCTCTAGCCCCCATCCTAAGGACACCGGCCAATTCCCCTGACACCCGGTAACCTAGGTGCGTGATTGACCTCAAGCAGCTTTCCGACCAGCCCGAGCTCTACCGCGCCTCGCAGGCGGCGCGCGGTGCCGATGTGTCCCTCGTGGACTCTCTGTTGGAGGCGGATCGCGAGCACCGCGCCGCGCTGTCCCACTTTGAGCAGTTGCGCTCCGAGCAGAAGGCCTTTGGCAAGCGCGTTGCCGCGGCCAAGGGCGAGGAGAAGCAGGCCCTGCTGGCGCAGGTCAAGGACCTTGCGGTCAGCGTCAAAGAGTCCGACGCCGCTGCTGACGCCGCCAAGGGGCGGCTGGAGTCCCTCTCGCGGCTGATGCCCAACCTGATTCAGGAGGGCGTTCCGGCCGGTGGCGAGGATGACTTCAACGTGCTCAAGACCGTGGGAACCCCGCGTGACTTTGCCGCGGAGGGCTTTGAGCCGCGGGATCACCTGGAGCTCGGCGAGCTGCTTGGCGCCATCGATATGACGCGCGGCGCCAAGGTGGCCGGATCGCGCTTCTACTTCCTGAAGGGTGTGGGTGCGCGCCTGGAGATGGCGTTGGTGCAGATGGGCATGGACCTGGCGCTGAAGAACGGCTTCACGCCCATGATCACGCCCACCCTCGTGAACCCGCAGACCATGCAGGGCACCGGCTTTGATGTGGCGCATGATGACGAGATTTACCGCCTGGGTAATGACGACCTGTACCTGACGGGCACCTCTGAGGTGGCGCTGGCCGGGTACCACTCCGAGGAGATCATTGACCTGGATTCTGGCGATCTGCGCTACGCCGGGTACTCCTCCTGCTACCGCCGCGAGGCCGGTTCGGCAGGCAAGGACACCCGCGGCATCATCCGTGTGCACCAGTTCAACAAGCTGGAAATGTTTGTGTACTGCAAGCAGGAGGACGCCGCCGCCATGCACCAGCAGATGCTGGGCTGGGAGGAGGCCATGTTGCAGGCGCTTGGCCTGGCCTACCGTGTCATCGACACCGCCGCCGGGGACTTGGGCATGTCCGCCGCCCGCAAGTTTGACTGCGAGGCGTGGGTGCCCACTCAGGAGGACTTCCGCGAGCTGACCTCCACCTCTAACTGCACCACCTTCCAGGCGCGCCGTCTCAACATCCGCGAGCGAGTGGTGGACGCGGAGGGCAACGCCAAGGGCACGCGCGCCGTGGCCACGCTGAACGGGACGCTGGCCACCACGCGCTGGATCGTCGCGATTCTGGAGACGCACCAAAATGCTGATGGCTCCGTGACGGTTCCGGAGGCCCTGCGCCCGTACCTGGGTGGCATGGAGCTGTTCCCGGTCCTGTAGGGGATTCGCGGCTCAGCTTCGCGCAAAAAAACGGTGCCCGGTTCCATGAACCGGGCACCGTTTTTTCACGCCCTGTTCACTCGCTCGGAGATGTTGGTCATGGCATGCGTCGGGGGCTTGTGGTCCACTATTGGCATGACAACTACGATTCAAACCGGCAACGACGACCGGTCACAGAACACTCAGACCCTTCCCGCCACCGCCCAGCGCATGGTGTGCCTGGATGTGGACGGCACCATCGTGAATCACGACGGGCTCATGTCAGACCCGGTGCGCCAAGCCGCCACGGACGTGGTGAAGGCGGGTCACCGCGTGGTCATCGCCACCGGCCGCTCGCTGGGGGCCGCGCTTCCCGTGGCACAGGCCCTTGGCATCACCGAGGGGCACATTGTGTGCGCCAACGGCGGCGTGACTGCGCGCCTTGATCCGTCCCTGGAGGCCGGCTACGAGGTCACGGTGCGGCGCACCTTTGATCCGGGGCCGGCCCTGCGCGCCGTCCGCGACGTGCTGCCCACCGCCAAGTACGCGGTGGAGACCACCGAGGGCAGCTTCCTCTCCACCGAGCGCTTCCAGGACGCCAGCTTTGGTGCCCCGGCCCAGGGAGTTCCTTTTGAGGAGCTGCTGGTGGCCCAGGCCGTGCGCCTGGTGGTCTTCTCCACGGATTCCACTGCGGAGGAGTTTGGCCGCGCGGTGGAGTCCATCGGCCTGCACGGCGTGACGTATTCCGTGGGGTGGACCGCCTGGCTGGACATCGCAGCGCGCGGCGTCACCAAGGCCTCCGGGTTGGAGGTGCTGCGCGCCCACCTTGGTGTGGAGCGTGAGGCCACGGTGGCCGTCGGTGACGGCCGCAACGACATCGAGATGCTGGGCTGGGCTCACCGAGGTGTGGCCATGGGCCAGGCACCGGATGAGGTCAAGATCGCCGCGGATGAGATTACCGGCGGCGTGGATGAGGACGGGCTGGCGCCGGTCCTGAGGTCCCTGTTGGGCTGAGCCTGGCCTCAGTCCACCGCAAAGGACGCCAAATCCAGCAGCATCCGTGCCGCGGGGCGGGCCTCCCACTCCTGGGCCCAGCGCGCCCGGGAGATGGACTGGGACACGGCCTGGACCGTAATCCCCAGGCTCTCCGCCACGGCCTTTTGCTGCCCCCGGACGCCGGGGACCAGCAGGTCAAGGGCGGCCCATTCGGCGCTGGTGCGCGCGGCGACCAGCTCACCCAGCAGGCGCAGCACTCCCTCGGCGGCGCGCGCCGAGTCCGGGGCGGGGGGCACGCCGTCAAAGCCCACGCCGGCCGGCCCGGCCTCCACGGCCACGGGTAGGGGGGCCTTGGCGCAACGCTCCAGCGCGCGGCGCGAGCGCGAGGGACCGGGCCCAGCCAAAACGCCGTCGGGCTCTAGGTCAACCCGGCCCACGCCGATCCCGACGCCCCAGCGGCGGGTGCCGCGCTCTCCCTGGCGCAGCGCAGCGAGCGTGGCCTGCACCGCGGCGTCAGCGGACTCGGTGGCCCCGACCACCTCGGTGCCCCAGCTGCGCCGGAAGGCGTGCGTGGTGGGCAGGCCGTGCAGCACGGCCAGCAGCTCCTCCGCGCGATCACCGGCGGTCGCGGCATCGCGCTGGGTCAGGGTCAACACAAACATGGGTTCAGTCTGCCGCAGGCGGGCGGCAGGAGCGGTGCACAACGCGGACGGGGCCGCACCGCCGTGAAGGCGATGCGACCCCGTCAGGGACTACTGGGTACAAGCAGAAACGATCAGTGACCCTCGGTCTTGAAGCGCTCGATTGACTCGGCCAGCTCCTTCTCGGCGACCTCGCGGCCGGCCCACCCCTCGGCCTTGACCCACTTGCCGGGCTCCAGGTCCTTGTAACGGGTGAAGAAGTGCTCAATCTCGTTCTTGGTCCAGGAATCCACATCCTCGATCTCCTGGATGTGATCAAAGCGCTTGTCCGCGGGGACGCAGAGCACCTTGGCGTCCGGGCCGCCGTCGTCCGTCATGTTGAACACGCCAACGGGGCGCGCCTCAACGATGACGCCCGGGTGCAGGTCAACGCCCGGCATCCAGACCATGGCGTCCAGCGGATCGCCGTCCAGGCCAAGGGTGTCCTCGAAGAAGCCGTAGGCGGTGGGGTACTGCATGGACGTGAAGAGCACGCGGTCCAGGCGCAGGCGGCCCGTCTCGTGGTCCATCTCGTACTTGACGCGGGATCCGGCCGGGATCTCGATGGTGACGTCGTGTTCCATTTTTTCCTTCACTTCCTCTTCCGTGCGGCAGGCCTCACCGGTGCGCGGCTGCGCCCGGATTAGTCTGAGGTGTTGGCCTCAGTCTACGTACTGGGGCACCGAACATGTGGCCGTGACCGGCTCAACCGAGGGGGATCTGTGGCACGCTTCGTGACCCGTGGCATCTGGGCTGTGGTCGTGTTGTTGTGCGTGGGCCTGGTGGCTTGGCATCTGCTGACGCCGGCGCAGCGCGGCGAATCCGCGCCGGAGACGGTGGCGTTGCCCTCCAATGCGGCCCAGCCGTGGGGCGCCAGTGGCGCTGAGGCTCCCCTGCCCGACGCCGCTGAGTTGAGTCAGGCGGTCGCGAAGGCCACTGAGGGTCGCGGCGGCACGTATCGGGTGTCCGTCGTGGATGTTGTCACGGGGGAGACGCTGGTGGACCGGGACGCGAAGACGCCGGGCACCCCGGCGTCCAGCCTGAAGTTGCTCACCGGTGCGGCCGCGCTGGCCTCCTTTGATCACGATCATCGTTTTGCCACCACGTCCACGCTGGCCGGCGATGGGTCGCTGCGCCTGGTGGGCGGGGGAGACGTGCTGCTCGGTGACGGGGCGTCTGATTCCCAGGCGGTCAACGGTCACGCCGGGCTGGCCACGCTGGCGCAGCAAACGGTGGCGGAGCTGCACAAGCGCGGCGAGCCGGCGGAGAGCTATCAGGTCAAGGTGGATGCGTCTCTCTTCCCCGGGGCCGGGCTGAACCCTGATTGGGCGGATGACCTGATCACCACCAATAACATCACCGAGGTGCAGACGCCGGCCATGCACGCCGGGCGTCAGGAGGCCACGCCGCACTCTGCCGTGGTGCGCAATCCCTCCAACGCCGCGCTGGATGCGTACGTGAAGGCGCTGGAGGCCGCCGCAAAGAAGGCGGGGGTCAAGAGCAGCTTCACCGCCGCGGGTCACGCGGACGGCGAGGAGGGCGCCCAGCAGTTGGGCAAGGTGGAGTCCGCCACCGTGCTGGAACAGATGCATTACATGGAGCGCAATTCCGACAACTACCTCGCGGAGACGCTGGGGCGCTTGGTGGCCGTGAAGCGCGGCGCCACCGGAAGCTACCAAGACGCCACGGCGCAGGTCACCGCTGCGGTGAAGGAGCTGGGGGTGGATACGGTCGGGCTGGACATGAAAGATACTTCGGGGCTGGCCGCCACCAACCAGGTCACTCCTCACACCTTGGCCGGGCTGCTGCAGCACGCCGAGACCAGCCCCCGGGCGGATCTGCGCGAATTGGCCGGGCTGCTTCCCGTCGCGGGCGTGACGGGCACGCTTGCACAACGCCTGAACGGGAACAAGACCAAGGCGCTGATCCGCGCCAAGACCGGCACCCTGGCCGCTGTGGTGTCCCTCTCCGGGTACGTCACCACCAAGGAGGGCCGGCTCCTCAGCTTCTCCGTCATGGCCTCAGACGTGAAGGGCGCCATCGCGGAGGCCCGCGGGGTATCGGACAAGATCGCCACCGAACTGCTGGGTTAGCGGGCAAACTGCCGGATGCGGTGTGAGGTCAGAGGCCTAGACACGAACGCATTCACGCGCGTGGTCTCCTTTGACCCTCGAAGGTTCACAGGGAGCGAGTTACCAATCATTGGTACTTTACGTGCATGGCACAGAACACATCGATCAGCCTGGATGAGCACTTCACGTCGTTCCTCTCTGCCGAGGTAGCTTCCGGTCGGCACCGCTCGGCGAGTGAAGTTGTGCGTGCGGGCCTGAGATTGCTTGAAGACCAAGACACCCGGGTGGCGGCGCTGCGAGCGGAGCTGGCGAAAGGCCAACGCAGCGGGGCTCCGGAAGAGTTCGACTTCGCGGCGATTATTGCCTCTAAGCGGGCATGAACACCTATCGCCTCACCCCGGCCGCGCAGGAGGATCTGGCCTCCATCTGGGACGACACCGAGGAACGTTGGGACGCGCGCCAAACGCAGGGCTACGTTGAAGAAATTTACGCGGTGGTCCAGCGTCTCGCCGCGAGCCCATTGCTTGGGCGCCCCTGCGACGAGATCCGGGCCGGCTACCGCCAGTACGGGGTAGGAAGCCACATCCTCTTCTACATGGCACGCTTCGAGGCAGACGCTGGCGTCGACGTGATCCGCATCCTCCACCAGCGCATGGACCCCACCAGGCATCTCTGACTCTGGCTTGTCTGTAGTCCGGGTACGTGAGCATCCCCCATGACGGGGATGGCCGCTTCCCCTCAGCCACGCCATGCGTGAAACACAGGCGCGCCGAAGGGGTCAGCGTGGTCTGATGGAGGCATGACTTCCGAGCGCAGCAAGATCGCAGATCCGAGTCAGGGCAACGCGCCGGCCGGCGCAGAGCGGGGCCCGGGCGTGGTGAGGTGGGGCGTTGCCGCCTCCACGGCGCGCACCCTGGCCTCCGCTGGGCCCAAGGTCAGTGCCACCCAGGCGGCCCCCATGGTGGAGGACATTCGGCTCAAGGCTGCCGCGAGCGTGGAGCACGTTCACCGCATCACGGGCCTGGAGGCCGCGCGGGATCTGCGCGATTCCGAGGTGCTCGTGGTGGACCGGGCCGGATGGGCCACGGCCGCCGTGGGCGGCTTCCGCGAGATGCTGGATCCGTCGCTGCGCGCGGCCATGGGTTCCAAGTTCCCCCAGGGCCTGCCGCTGACCCTGCGCATGGGTGGCTACGGCGTGGGCGCGGAGCTGGGCGCGCTCGTTGCATTCCTCTCCGGGCATGTTCTGGGCCAATATGACCCCTTCAGTACATCTCCCGCTGCGCCCGGCGGACGCCTGCTGCTGGTGGCCCCCAACATTGTCCAGACCGAGCGCAAACTCCAGGTGGATACCGGAGATTTTCGTCTATGGGTCGCGCTGCATGAACAGACCCACCGGGTCCAGTTTGCGGCCGCGCCGTGGCTGCGCGGGCACCTCGCGGCGCAGATCGCGGAGTTGACCTCCGGGCTCACGAGCACGCAGGCCTCCCTGGGTGATCGCGTCAAGCGCCTTTCCGGAGGCGTGCGCAGCGATACCGAGACCCGGGCGCCGGAGGGGGCAAGCGCCGTCGGGCAGACGGAAGGGCTAGCGGCCGCACAGCAGGACCCGCTCCCAGAAGGACTGGGCCTCCTTGACCTGGTGGCCGGCCCGCAGGAGCGCGCCGCGCTGTCCCGCGTGACCGCCGTGATGTCCCTCCTGGAGGGGCACGCCAACGTGGTCATGGACGGGGTGGACGCCTCCGTGATCCCCACCGTCAAAACCATTCGGCAGCGCTTTGAGACGCGCGGCCAGGACAGGTCCGCGCTGCAGCGCCTGGTGATGCGCGTGATCGGCATGGCGGCCAAGCAGCGCCAGTACCAAGACGGCGCACGCTTTGTGCGCGCCGGGGTGGATGCCCTGGGAATGCAGGGCTTCAACGTGGTCTGGGAGGACCAGACGAACCTGCCAACCGAGGCAGAACTGCACGCGCCGCAGGAGTGGATCAGCCGCATGCGCAAGGTCTCGTAGATGGCCAAGCCCCGCTGGCCCCGCAAGATCTTCCTGTCCGTGGAGGCCGCGCGTTCCGCGGTGCGCCTGCACCTCCCCTCCAGTCTGGGGTACCTGGTGGCCTGTTCCGGCGGGGCGGATTCGCTCGCGTTGGCGGCCACCATGGCCTGGGCTCGCGCCGAGGGGGTGCTCACCGGGGAACTGGGCGCAGTGATTGTGGATCACGGCATGCAGCCTGGCAGTGCCGAGGCGGCGGCGCGGGCGGCGCGTGAGTGCCAGGCCCTTGGCTTCGACACCGTCGCCGTCATTACGGCGGACGTGGCCGGCGGCAACGAGGCGGACGCCCGCACGGCGCGCTACGCGGCGCTTGAGGCGGAGCGGGTGCGGGTTGGCGCGGACTTTGTGCTCACCGCGCACACCGCGGATGACCAGGCGGAGCAGGTGCTGCTTGGCCTGGCGCGCGGCTCCGGCACGCGTTCCATCGCCGGGATTCCCGCCCGGGGTCCGCGGCTGCTGCGTCCCTTCCTTGACCTGCGCCGCGAGGACACGGAGGCCGTGTGTCAGGCCGAGTCGCTGATCCCGTGGGAGGACCCCACCAATGCCCTCCCGGTGCACCTGCGCAACCGGGTGCGCCACGAGGTTCTCCCGCTGCTGCGTGAGGTGCTGGGGGAAGGGATCGACGACGCTCTGGTGCGGACCGCGCGCCTGGCGCGTCAGGACGCGGAGCTTTTGGATGAACTGGCGGCGGAGGCCCTGGCCGTGGCGGTCCTGGAGGATGAGCCGGCAGTGCTGGGCGACGCCGCTGACCGGGTGAGCGGGCGGGCCCCCACCGTGTGGGATCTGGACCGGTTTGTGGTCCGGGACGCCCCCGCCGCGCTGCGCTCGAGGATGCTGCGGCTGGCTGCCGTGTCCGTGGGCGGCCGGGCCCCCACGGCCGAACGCACGGCGGCCCTTGAGCGCCTGGCGGACGGCGAGGGCAGCGCGGGCCCGGTGCAGCTGGACGGGCATGTGTCGGTGACCCGTGAGCGCTTGGCGGAGGACCGCTCAGTGCTGCGCTTCCGCGGCCTGGGGTGAACCGCGGCGTCAGAGGGTTGTTCACGATCCCCTCATGCGTGGCATGCTTGATAGGTGGGGTCTTCCCAGGCCCCTCAGCCTATTTTCGAGAGCAGGAGACACCTTCGTGGATGCGAATGACGTCAGCGGCGACATTGATCACGTACTGCTGAGCAAGGAAGAGATCCAGGCGGTAGTCAAGGATCTTGCCGAGCAGATTGACCGCGACTACGCCGGCCGTGACCTGCTGGTGGTGGGCGTCCTGAAGGGCGCGGTCATGATCATGGCTGATCTGGCGCGCGCCCTGCACAGCCACGTGACCATGGACTGGATGGCGGTGTCCTCCTACGGCTCCGGCACCGCGTCCTCCGGGGTGGTGCGCATCCTGAAGGATCTGGACACGGACCTGATGGGCAAGGACGTGCTCATTGTTGAGGACATCATCGATTCCGGGCTGACCCTGTCCTGGCTGCTCTCCAACCTGCGCTCCCGCGGGCCCGCCTCCGTTGAAATCTGCGCACTGCTGCGCAAGCCGGAGGCCGCCAAGGTGGAGATCGACGTGCGGTACATCGGCAGGGACATCCCCAACGAATTTGTGGTCGGTTACGGCCTGGACTTCGCGGAAAAGTACCGCAATCTTGACTTTGTGGGCACCCTGGCCCCGCACGTCTACGCCTGAGACGGCACCGCCCCTGAAGGGGGCATACAGGCGGCCCGACGCCGCGGCGTCGGGCCGCCTGACCCGTTTGTCTTGATTCGCCCGCCGCGAAACGGGAACCTTCCGGGGTACTTGTACGTGTAGAAGAGTGGAGGGGAGTGTGAGCGCTCCCCAGCACACGGCCCCCCGCGGCCGACGAGCAGGAGGGACCGGGCCGCCAGCGGCCACATCATGAACGCCATTAAGCAGAAGAAGAAGCTGCACCAGACCTGGTATTTCTGGACGGCCATTGGAGTGATCGCCCTGATGATGGCGGCCTCACTGCTCGCCTCGGGCGGTAATAACCGCATCCCCACCAGCCAGGGCATGAAACTCATCTCCGACGGCCAGGTGCTGAAGGCCAAGATGGATGACAAGGCCCAGCGCGTGGACCTGGAGACCAAGGACAGCGTCTCCTTTGAGGGTCAGGACAAGGGCAAGAAGGTCGCCTTCTATTACTCCTCGGATCGCGGCAAGGTGGTCGCTGACGCCATCTCCACCGCCAATCCCAAGGACGGCTGGGAGGACCAGCCCGTCACCAGCAACTGGTTGCTTTCCACGCTGGGCCTCATCCTGCCGTTCATCATCATCCTGGGCCTGTTCTGGTTCCTGATGGGACGCATGCAGGGTGGCGGCGGCAAGGTCATGCAGTTTGGCAAGTCCCGCGCCAAGTTGGTCAACAAGGACAACTCCACGGTCATGTTCAAGGACGTGGCCGGCGTTGATGAGGCGGTGGAGGAGCTCCAGGAGATCAAGGAGTTCCTGCAGCAGCCCGCCAAGTTCCTGGCTGTCGGCGCCAAGATTCCCCGCGGCGTGCTCCTGTACGGCCCGCCAGGCACCGGTAAGACCCTGCTGGCCAAGGCCGTGGCGGGGGAGGCCGGCGTGCCGTTCTTCTCCATTTCCGGTTCCGATTTTGTGGAAATGTTTGTTGGCGTCGGCGCCTCCCGCGTCCGCGACCTGTTTGAACAGGCCAAGGCCAACGCCCCCGCCATCGTCTTTGTTGACGAGATTGACGCCGTGGGCCGCCAGCGCGGCGCCGGCGTGGGCGGCGGCAACGACGAGCGCGAGCAGACGCTGAACCAGCTGCTGGTGGAGATGGACGGCTTTGACGCCAACACCTCCGTGATCCTCATTGCCGGCACTAACCGTCCGGACGTGTTGGACCCTGCGCTGCTGCGCCCGGGCCGCTTTGACCGCCAGATCCCCGTGGAGGCCCCGGACTTGAAGGGCCGCGAGCAGATCCTGCGCGTGCACGCCCAGGGCAAGCCCCTGGTGCCGTCCGTGGACCTGAAGGCCGTGGCCAAGAAGACCCCGGGTTACACCGGTGCCGAGCTGGCCAACGTGCTCAACGAGGCGGCGCTGCTCACGGCCCGCTCCAACGCTCAGCTCATTGACGACCGCGCTCTTGATGAGGCCATTGACCGCGTCATGGCCGGCCCGCAGAAGCGCAGCCGCCTCATGAAGGAGCACGAGCGCCAGGTCACGGCCTACCACGAGGGCGGTCACGCGCTCGTGGCGGCCGCCACCCGGCACTCCGCGCCGGTCACCAAGGTGACCATCCTTCCGCGCGGCCGGGCTCTGGGTTACACCATGGTGGTGCCCACCGAGGATAAGTACTCCATCACGCGTGAGGAGCTGCTGGATCAGCTGGCCTACGCCATGGGTGGGCGTGTGGCGGAGGAGGTCGTGTTCCACGATCCCTCCACCGGCGCCTCCAATGACATCGAGAAGGCCACGTCCACGGCGCGCAAGATGGTCACCGACTACGGCATGAGCTCCACCGTTGGTGTGGTGAAGCTGGGCACGGAGAGCACCGAGCCGTTCATGGGTGCCGGCATGGGCAGCGGGCGTGACTACTCCGAGGGCGTGGCCGTGCAGGTGGACGCCGAGGTGCGCGAGCTGTTGGATGAGGCGCACCGCGAGGCCTACCTTGCGCTGACCCTGAACCGGGAGATCCTGGATCACCTCGCGGAGACGCTGCTGGACAGGGAGACCCTGAACCAGAAGGAGCTCGAGGAGATCTTTGCCGGGATCGTCAAGATCCCGGAGCGCGAGACGTGGCTCTTCAACGCCGAGCGTCCCGGCCGCAGCACCCCTCCGGTGCGCGGCAAGCGGGACATTGCTCTGGATCAGTCCCCTGCGGCGGCGCAGCCCGGAGCGCCCGACGTCGTGGTGGACCCGGGTGCCCAGGGTCCCGGTACCGCTCTGCCCGGCTCCCCGGAGCACGGCTGGCCGGGTGCCGACGGCGGCCCGACCACGGGGCCAGATTCTGGTCCGCAGGCCCCCGGCGGCGGGCACATCGCCTCCTCCTGACGCTGTCTAGCGCTCACGCTGAAGCGGCTCACACCTTGACGGTGTGGGCCGCTTTTGCGTGTCCAGCCTACTGAGAGTCCCGAAGGTTGGTGGCCCAGGTGGTGAGGAGGGCTGCGTAGGAGGGGTAGGTGGGTCCGGTGGGGGGTGTGTTGGTGGTGAT
>NZ_QQXL01000003.1 GCF_003640665.1 Galactobacter caseinivorans | reverse complement strand
AACACACAAACAAACACCACTTCAATAAATAAAACGGTGTCAACAAACTTGGCACACTATTGAGTTCTCAAACAACGGACGCTTTCCGACTCTGCATCATCCCGATGGACAATGTTTCACTCGAAAGCGCTAGATCAGCTTATCCCACCGCGTGTCGCTGCGCAAATCCACCGTTCAGGTGCTGTACGCCTCGCCGTCATCTTGTCGCCGATCCGGGACACGATGAATCCTGGACCAGAAGTCCGAGGAGGTGAGTGGTTGTCCGCGCTCCGCCGGATCTTCCCTTCCGGGTGATCCCTGCGGCCGTTGCGGCAACGAGATGGAACTCTATAGGAGGTTTTGGCCGGACGCAAATCGGGTGCACCCGCCGGACACAGCGGAGGGCGGTGACCCCTTGGTCACCGCCCTCCACTCGCGTGTTCCAGCCGGGCCGCCCAGTGCAGCCAAACAACATCAGCCCAGCCGGGCAGCCGCCAAGTTCTTCTTGCCGCGGCGCACCAGCAGGGTGCTCCCGTGCAATGCATCCGCCGTGCCAAAGGTGGCCTCGGGATCCGTGATTTTCACGTTGTTCACGTACGCGCCGCCCTCCGCGATGGTCCGGCGCGCCTCCGAGTTGGACGCGGAGAGCCCCGTCTTCGTCAGCAACTCCACGATCCCCACGCCCTGGCTCACCGCAACTGCCGGCAGCTCGGCGGTCATGGACTGCACGGTCTGCGCGTCGATGCCGGCCAGATCGCCACCACCAAACAATGCCTGGGACGCGGCGATGACCTGCTCGGTCGCCTCCACCCCATGCACCAGAGCGGTCACCTCAAACGCGAGGGCCTTTTGCGCCTCACGGGCAAAGGGACGCTCGGCCACGGCCTGCGCCAGCGTCTCGATCTCCTCACGCGAGCGGAACGTGAAGATCTTGAGCCGCTCCACCACGTCCGCATCCGCTGTATTGACCCAGAACTGGTAGAACGCGTACGGCGAGCACAGCTCGGGATCAAGCCAGATGGCGTTGCCCTCAGACTTACCAAACTTGGTGCCGTCCGAGTTGGTGATCAGCGGAGTGCCGAGGGCGCTGACGTGCTTGCCTTCCACCTTGCGCACCAGTTCGGTACCAGAGGTCAGGTTGCCCCACTGATCGGAACCGCCGGTCTGCACCGTGCAGCCGTAGCGGCGGTACAGCTCCAGGTAGTCCATGCCCTGCAGGATCTGGTAGCTGAACTCGGTGTAAGAGATGCCCTCATCTGAGTTGAGGCGCTTGGCGACAATGTCCTTCTTCATCATGGTGCCCACGCGGAAGTTCTTGCCGATGTCTCGCAGGAACTCCAGCGCCGACATGGACCCGGTCCAGTCAAGGTTGTTGACCATGCGGGCCGCATTCTCTCCCTCAAAGGAGAGGAAGCGCTCAATCTGTCCGCGCAGGGACTGCACCCACTCCTGCACCAGCTCCGCCGGGTTCAGAACCCGCTCGCTGCTCTGGCGCGGGTCACCGATCATGCCGGTGGCCCCGCCGACCAGGCCAAGCGGCTTGTGCCCGGCCAACTGCAGCCGGCGCATCAGGAGCAACTGCACCAGGTGCCCAAGGTGCAGGCTGGCTGCCGTGGGATCAAAACCGCAGTAATACGTGACGGACTCTTCGCTGAGGACTCGTTCCAGTTCCGCCTCATCCGTGGACACCTGGACAAAGCCGCGCCACTTGAGTTCCTGGAAGACGTTTGCAAAGGTCTGGTCGTTACGCTGCGCGGACAGGTCCACGGCGGATTCAGTCTTGGTCACGGGAGAAAGACTATCAATCGGCGACCGAGAGCGCGGATTGCGCCGACTGAAGCAGAGCCGCCGGAGCGTCCTGCCCCACGGACACGACGGCGAGCCGCTGGGTGGTGCGCGTCAGCGCCACATACAGATTGCCCACCACCCCGTCTGACTCGCGCACCACGGCACCCGGATCCGCCACCACCACGGCGTCGAATTCCAGGCCCTTGGCCTCGGTGGCGCTCAGCACCAGCACATCTCTGCCGCTGGCCGCGTCCCCCGCGCCCTCCCCCACGCGCCCGGCAAAACGCTCCTGGGCCGCGGCCCGCAGGGCGTCCACGTCCTGCGCAGCCGTGACCACGGCGCACAGCCCGCCAGGGACCTGCGCCAGGCTCAGCGCTACCTGATCCATGACCGCGGAACCCAACCCAGCGGCGTCGGGCACAGTCATCAGCGCCGTCTCCAGCTCCGCGTCACGCACCGCCTGCCCGCGCGAGAAGCGCAGCCCGGCGTCGCTCGCGACGCGCTCCGCCAACTCCACGACCTGGCGCGGCGTGCGGTAGTTGACCGTGAGCTCCGCCAACGTGAAGCGGTCCTCCACGAAGGGCTCCAGGGCCTGCGCCCAACTGCTCGACGCCGCGGGGGCGTCTGCCTGAGCCATGTCACCCACCACGGTGAAGGACTTGATGGGACAGCGGCGCATCAGCAGGCGCCACTGCATGGGAGAGAGCTCCTGGGCCTCGTCCACCACGACGTGACCGTAGGTCCACGTGCGATCCTCGGCGGCGGCCTCCGCCGCCGTGGCACGGCCGATTCCTACCTCGTTGTACCCGGCCAGGGACTCGGCATCGATGAAACCCTCGATGCCCTCCTCCGAGAGCTGCGCGTGCACATTGCGCACCGCCTGCTCGGCGTTTTCCAGGTCGCGCTTGCGCTGGGCCTCCAGCTCAGCCGCGGCCCGACCAGCCGTGGGATCCAGCTGGCCCAGCAGATCCGCCGCCTCATCCAACAGCGGCACATCAGACTCTGTCCAGGCGTGGCCCGGCTCGCGGCGCAGGGCGGCGCGGTCCTTCTCGCTCCAGCCCTTGGTGACGGCCTGCAAAATCCGTTCGTCGCTGAAAATCCCCTCCAGCAGGCGCTGCGGCGTCATGGGCATCCAGCACAGGTTCAGTGCCACGCGGACGTCACCCGAGGTACGCACATCCTCAGCCAAATAGGACCGATCGGCGTCGTTGCCGCCGCCGCTGCTGGCCTCCAGCGCCGCTTGCAGCTGATCCGCCAGCTCCCGCACCAGGATCTTCACGAAGGTCTCGCGCGCCTCGTTGTAGGGCTTGTGAGTCTGACGAGCGCGGTCGCGAGCCCGCCGCACCTGCTGCGGGGTGAGGACCAGCTTGGTCCCCTCCACCACCACGGTGCGCGGACCGGCCGGGACGCGCTGGCGCTGAGCCACGGCTGCCTTGATGGCCTCCGCCATGCGCAACGATCCCTTAACCCGCGCGGTGTGGCGCTCCTGCTCCGGGGCCGCATCCAGCCCGGGCCAGAGCCTGCCGAGGCTGGACATGACCACGCCGGTCTCACCGAGCGAGGGAAGGACACGATCGATGTAGCGCAGGAAGGCATCCGAGGGGCCAACCACCAGCACACCGGCCCGGCGCAGGCGCTCGCGCTGTTCGTAGAGCAAAAACGCGGCACGGTGCAACGCCACGGCGGTCTTGCCCGTGCCGGGGCCGCCCTGAACCACCAGCACACCCGGCAGCGGCGCGCGAATGATGCGGTCCTGCTCGGCCTGGATCGTGGCGACAATGTCACCCATGCGCCCCGTGCGGCGAGCGTTCAGCGCAGCCAGCAGAGCGCCGTCGCCCTGGCCTGAGCCCTCCGCCAGAGCCCGCTCCGGATCAAGGACGTCGTCCTCGATCGACACCACGTCGCGGCGCTTCAAGGTGAGGTGGCGCCGCAGGCTCACGCCGCGGCGATCAAAGGCCGTTGCCTGGTAAAAGGCGGCAGCCTCCGGGGCGCGCCAGTCCACCAGAAGCCGGGTCTGGTCATCCTCCGTCAGGCCAATGCGACCGATGTAGCGGCTGGGCTCCTGCGCGTGGTCCTGATCCAGGTCAAGCCGGCCAAAGGCCAGACGCTCCTCCACGGCGTCCAGCTGCGCCAGCCGGTCCTCATACAGCGTGGCGAAGGCATCGCGCTCCGACTGGTTCTGCCGCGAACCAATGGCCCCCGTTGAACGCACACGCTCCAACTGATCACGCTTCTGATCCCGCAGAGCGTCCAGGCGCCCGTAGAGATGGTGGACATACTCCCGCTCGTGCTCCAGCTCGTCAGCCAACGCGTTCCCCTCACCATCGAAACAAGACGCATCAGTCTACGCCCTACCCCTTGCCCCACAGAGGGAACCCGGGCGACTAAGCTTGCCGCACACCTCGTCCACGCTCATCGCGAGCCGGGCGTCTTTCACGAAGCTAGGACCCATCGTGCGCAAGTCCCTCAAGCCCCTGTCACTCGCAGCCCTCGTGGTGGCCTCCGCCGTGGTGCTCAGCGGCTGCGCCGGCGGCGGCGCGTCCAGCGAATCGTCAGCACCGACGACCTCCGCTGCATCGTCCAGCAATCCCGCCAGCGCCCCAGCCCAGTCGGGTTCGACGGGGCCCTCCGGGATGCCAGGCTCGGCGTCCGCGAACAACGCCGCCCCCAGCGCCGCATCGGCCGCCGCCCCGGCTTGGTCCAGCGTTGCTCCAGCCATCGTGGAGAACCTCAAGAACGCGAAGTCGCTGACCGTGACCGGCGGCTCCGGCAAGGGCAACCAGAAGATGGACATGAGCGCCAAGGGGGCCGTGAGCAAGACCGGGGACTTCGAGATTGTCATGAAGCAGACGGACATGAACGTGGACTTCAGGATGATGCGCGTGGACGGCAAGGCCTACATGAAAGGCAACGAGGCCGCGTACACCGAGATGATGGGCGACGAGTCCGGGACCACCGCCAAGCTGGTGGGAGATAAATACTTGCTGCTCTCCGACGAGATGCTGCGCAGCTTTGGGGAGAGCCTGAACCTGGCCGGACTCCGTGACGAGCTGGTCAAGATCACCCCCAAGCCCAGCACCAAGATGAGCGCCAAAGTGGGCGAATACGACGGCTCCCCCGCCCACGTGTACGCCGATTCAAAGGTCACGGTGTATGTGGCCACGGACGGCTCCAACCGCCCACTGGCCTACCAGGAAACCTCGGGAACACAGAGCTACGTGATCTCCGAATGGGACAAGGACTACAGCCTTGCCACGCCGGATCCGGACAAGGTCATGTCCATGGAGGAGCTGCAGAAGCAGGCTCAGCAGTAGGTCTACGCCAGCTGCAGCGCGTTGATCTCCCGGCCGGCCAACTTGGCGCGGCCACCCAGACCATCCAGTTCAAGGACCACGGCCACGCCGGCCACGGCGCCGCCGGCCTGCTCCACGAGCTGCACTGCTGCGTCCATGGTGCCGCCGGTGGCCAACACGTCATCCACGAGCAGCACTCGCGCGCCTGGCTTAAGAGCGTCCTGGTGAATCTCCAGGGAGGCGCTGCCGTACTCCAGCTCGTAGTCCCTGCGGAACACCTCCCGCGGGAGCTTGCCGCCCTTGCGCACAGTCAGTAGGCCGGTGCCCGTGGCATAGGCCACGGCGGAGGCCAGCAGGAAACCGCGGGCCTCCATGCCCGCCACCGCATCGAAACGGCCCTCAAACGGCGCCGCCAGCGCGTCCACCACCCGGCGCAGCCCCTCGCCATCGGCAAACACCGGGGTCAGGTCCTTGAAGGAGATGCCGGGTTCTGGGTAGTCCGGAATCACGGCGCAGAGCCGATCCAGCAGGGCCTCGATGGACTCTGGCACATTTTCCTTCGTCATGAGCCTCACCGGTTACGACCTGGGCCCAAAGGTCTGCGCCTGCAGCCTGGCATCCGCGTAGCCGCGCACCGCGTCCAGCTGCTGCGTGAGCGCGTCCAGCTGGGCGGCGACAGCGGACGGCGCCGTTCCGCCCTGGCCGGCGCGGGCATTGAGCGAACCCTCCGTGGAGAGCACCGAGCGCAGCGCGGGCGTGAGCTCCGGTGAGATGCCCGCATAGTCCTCATCCGTGAGATCCCACAGCTCGACGCCGCGTGATTCAGCCAGTGCCACGGCCTCACCGGAGAGCTCGTGGGCCACCCGGAAGGGCACACCCTGCTTCACGAGCCACTCGGCAATATCCGTCGCCAGGGCAAAGCCCAGCGGCGCCAGCTCCGCCATGCGGGCGGTATTGAAGGTCAGGGTTGCGATCTGACCGGAGACGGCCGGCAGCAGCAGTTCAAGGGTGTCCGCGGCGTCGAACACCGGCTCCTTGTCCTCTTGCAGATCGCGGTTGTACGCCAGCGGCAGGCCCTTCAGCGTGGCCAGCAGGCCGGCCAAGTCGCCGATCAGGCGGCCGGACTTGCCGCGCGTGAGCTCCGCAACGTCAGGGTTCTTTTTCTGCGGCATGATCGAGGACCCGGTGGAGTAGGAATCATGCAACTTCACGAAGCCCACCTCCTTGGTGGCCCAGAAGATGATTTCCTCAGAAATCCGTGACAGATCCACGCCGATCATGGCGCACACCCAACCGAACTCGGCAAACACATCGCGGGACGCGGTCCCATCGATGGAGTTCCACACGGCGGAGTCAAAGCCGAGCTCTGCGGCCACCGCGTTGGGATCCAGCCCCAAGGTATTTCCGGCGAGCGCACCAGAGCCGTAGGGGGACACGGCTGCGCGGGCATCCCAATCCGCCAAGCGCTGCACATCCCGCAGCAGGGCCCAGGCGTGGGCCAGCAGGTGATGGCTGAGCAGGATGGGCTGGGCGTGCTGCAGGTGCGTGCGCCCGGGCATGGGCGCGTCCGGGTGGGCCTTGGCCTGCTGCACCAGCGCGTCCACCGTGGCGATCACACCGCGGGCAATCAGCCGGGCGTGGTCTCGCAGGAACATGCGGCCCAACGTGGCGATCTGGTCATTGCGGGAGCGGCCGGCGCGCAGCTTGCCACCCAACTGCGTGCCCGCACGCTCAATGAGCCCGCGCTCGAGGGAACCGTGCACGTCCTCGTCGCTCTCCGAGGCCACGTAGGCACCCGAGACCACGTCTGCGTCCAACTGTTCAAGGGCCTGGAGCATGCCCTCCAGCTCCTCGTCGTTGAGCAAAGCGGCGGTGTGCAGCACGCGCGCGTGCGCCTTGGAGCCGGCAATGTCGTAGCGAGCCAAGCGCCAATCAAAGTCCGTTGACTTGCTCAGCGCGGCTAGCGCGTCCGCCGGGCCCCCAGAGAAGCGTCCGCCCCACAGGGCTCCCTCGTTTGTGCCGTGGGACATGGTGTGCCGCGCTCCTCTTCCTGTGCCGAATCCGACGCGGGCCGGGGCCACGCATCCTTTACGCCTCATCCTATCGAGACACCCCGGGGCGCCGTGACCTCGTGACGGGCGCTCTGGGCACCGGGCCCGCTGTCCCGCAGGCGGGCTGGCTGTGGGGGGCCGGCTGTGGGGTCGGGGCTGGGGTGGGGGCTGGGGGAAGAACGGTCGGCCAACTCGTTAGGCTGGGACCATGACTTCCACGCCGCATCATGACGAGTACGAACGCGCGATCACGGCCCCGGCCCAGGTGGGCGGGAGCCAGGATGGCCCGGAGCTGACGGATGATCAGGTGGCGTTTTTGAACCAGCTCTTTGACCTGGCCCGCCACGGTGACGCCCGCCTGATCGAATTCATTGGGCAGGGCATCCCCGCGAATCTGGCGGATCACAAGGGAGATACCTTCCTGATCCTGGCCGCTTACTCCGGCCAGTCCGCCCTGGTGGAGTCCCTCTTGACGGTCGGCGCTGACGTCAACGCCCAGAATCAGCGCGGCCAGTCGCCCCTGACCTGCGCTGTGTTCCGCGGGGATGAGTCCCTGGTGCGCACCCTCCTGGCCGCCGGCGCCGATCCGGAGGCCGGCGTGCAGAACGCGGTGGCGACCGCCAAGGCGTTTGGCCAGGAGGGCATGCTGGAGATCCTCCAGCCCCAGAACGGCTAGCAGCCGCCCAGGGTCCGGCTGGTGCCCAGCTCCACCGTGCTGCCATCCTCCAGTTCGAGCGCCGCTACGGCCACCACGAGGTGGCCATAGCGGGCGCGCCACTGGCTGTGGAAGCGCTGGCTTGCTGGCACCAGGGCCGCGAAACTCCCTTCTGACTGCTGGGTGGCCAACACGCCGTCCACCGAGACGGTGGCAGCACGCACCGACGCCCCGCCCGCCGCCGCAGCGACCGCCTCAGCGGCCGCCTCAGCGGCCGCCTCAGCGGCCGGCGTCCCGGCGACTCGCACAGGCTGAAGCCTGAGAACAACACGGTTCCACGCGGCGTCGAGCGCTTCCGCCGTCGCCGTGCAGCCCAACTCCCAGGCGGTCCCGCCAGCGGCGCCGCCGCCCTCAGTGCCGGGCTCAGTGCCTGCCCCAGTCCCGCCAACAAAGTGGCCCAGCTCCGGCACCCCGGCGGGCACCTGGCGCCTGGCGCCGGTGGCCTCAAAGCCGGCCGCCCAGCCAAGCAGGCGCGCGTCATCCCAGCCCCGCCCGGCCCAGGTCAGGCCAAAGGGCATCCCGATATCCGCCGCCAGCCCCATCGGAACCGTCACAGTCGGAATGCCCAGGTGACGCCACAGCAGATTGCCGTTGGCGACCCAGGTGCCATCGCGCCAGGCCAACTCGTGCCCGGCCGGGTCCTGGTCCGCGTCCGCCGGCGCAATGTCAGCGCTGGTGGGCAGGATGATGGCATCAAGGCCCTCCGCGTCCAGCCACTCGTCAAAGAGCTCACGGCGAGCGCGGTCCAGGCCGCGCAGCCCCTCATCCAGCCCGGGCAACTCGGCGGGGCCGTGCACGCCGCGCTCCTGCACAAAGCGGACGTAGTCCCCCATGCCAAAGTCCTCGCCAAACTCGTCCTCGATCTGTCCGATCGGGGTGGGGAAGACCTTGTCCGGGTCCACCTCCAGCAGGGTCTTGGGCCCGCGGGCGCCGGGCATGTCAGCGTTGGCGCGCAGGAAGTCCTCCAGCGCCCAGGCCGCCAGGTCAATGAGCTCGGTGCGAAGGTAGCCCTCCGGCTGGTAGCCCAGGTCCTCCAGCCCGCCCTGGAAGCCGCCGCCCTCACCAAGGAACGCGTGCGTGCCCTCATACGCGGTGAGCGCGGGCAGGTCGCAGTCCACCACCGTGGCGCCTGCCGCGGTGAGGTCGGCGATCGCGGCGTCCAGCAGCCCGACGACGCTTGGCCGGGTCTGCACCGCGGCCTTGCCGTCCGTGCCGTCCACGTTTTTGTAGATGCGGGGCACGCCAAGGCGCAGCCCGCTCAGCGACGCCGCGGCGCCGGGCAGCAGGCCGGTGTAGGAGGCCGGGCGCAGCTCCGAGGAGGCGGGAATCGCCACGGCCTGCTGCACGCGCCAAAAGTCGCCGCGGGTCTGCGGATCATCTGCCACCATCTGATCCAGCACCAGCAGCAGGTCCTCCATGGAGCGTGCGTGCGGCACCACCACGTCCATGGTGGGCACCAGCGGCCAGTTGCCGCGCATGGAGATGACTCCCCAGCTGGGCGTGTAGGCGCAGAGTGAGTTGTTGTTGGCCGGGGCACGGCCGGAGGACCAGGTCTCCTCCCCCAGGCCAAAGGCCCCAAAGGAGGCGGCGGTCGCGGTGCCGGAGCCGTTGGAGGAGCCGGAGGCCCACGCGCTGGTCAAGTACGCGGCGTTGTACGGGGACTCCGCGCGCCCGTGCAAACCGCGCTGCATTCCGCCGTTGGCCATGGGCGGCATGGTGCTCAGGCCGAGGCAGATGGCCCCGGCCTCTCGCAGGCGCGAGATGGAGAAGGCGTCCTCCCCCGCGATCAGTTCCTCAAAGGCCGGGGAACCGGCAGAGACGGGAAGGCCAAAGACCTTGTAGCTGTCCTTGGCTGTGAACGGGATCCCGTCCAGCGGGGAGCGAACCACACCCACTGCCCGACGCCGATCGGCCTCGCGGGCCTCACGGAACGCCGCGGGGTTCAGGACCGGAACGGAGTTCAGGACCTGCCCGTGGCGGTCATAGGCGCCCAAGCGCTCAAGGTAGGCGGCCACCAGGCGCACCGAGCTGACCCGACCCGCATCCAGCGCGGCGCGCAGCTGAGCGACAGAGGCCTCCAGCACGCCGTCGAACGCGCTCACCGGACCCCGCCCTGTGTGGTGTGCGAGGTCTGGGCGGCGGCGCTGGCGGCGCCCTGACCGTTCAGGGAAGCCAGCGCCGCCGGCCCGGAGACGGGCTGGTGCTGGGTGATGCAGTGGATGCCGCCTCCGCGGGCAAAGAGCTCGCGTGCGTCCACGGTAACGACCTTGCGGCCGGGGTAGGCGGCGGCCAGGATCTCGCGGGCCCGAGCGTCCGCTCGGTCCTCGCCGTAACCGCAGGCGATCACGCCGCCGTTGACGACCAGGTGATTCACGTAGCTGTAATCCACCCAGCCCTCGCCGTCCTGCAGGGTGGCGGGTGCGGGCAGGTCAAGGATCTCGAAGTGGCGCCCGCGTGCGTCCGTGGCCGCCTCCAGGACCTCACGGATGTGCGCCATGATGGCGTGGTCCGGGTGGGAGGGGTCCTCCTGGGAGTGCAGCAACAACACGCCCGGGGACGCGATGGTGGCGACGATGTCCACGTGGCCGCTGGTGCCAAGGGAATCCATGTCCCGGTGCAGGCCGCGCGGGAGCCAAATGGGGGTCGTGGCGCCCAGGGTGCGCGCCATCTCCACCTCCACCGTGCCTTGGGTGGCCTCCGGGTTGCGGCGCGGATCCAACTGGACGGTGCGGGTCAGCAGCACCGTGCCCTCGCCGTCCACGTGGATGCCGCCGCCCTCATTGACCAGAGCGGAGCTGACGACCTCGGCGCCGGCCATCTCAGCGACCGTGCGGGCCGTGGGGCGGTCCGGGAGCCAGTTGGCCCAATCGTGATCCCCCCAGCCGTTAAAGACCCAGTCCACGGCACCCAGGCGGCCGTCCTGGCCCAGCACAAAGGTGGGGCCGGTGTCTCGCATCCAGAACTCGCCCACCGGAGCTGGCACGGTGGCGATGTCCGCGCGCAGGTGCTGGGCGGCCGCGTCCGCTGCCACCGGGTCAACCAGCATGGTGACCGGCTCAAAGTCGGCCACGGCAGCGGCGACGGCTGACCACGTGGCGAAGCCAGCGGCGCGGTCCGTGTCCGTCTCCCCCAGCGTGACGCCAGGGCGGGGGAAGGACATCCACACGCGTTCCTGCGGGGCGGTCTCCGAGGGCATGTTCCAGGTGTTCATGTCTCTCCTAGCTTCGGGCGGGAAGGACGCCAAGCAGGGCATCCAGTCCCAGATCAAAGGCGTCATCGGCGGGGTGGGCGGGAAGCGCGGCGCGCGCGGCAACGGCACCGGCAAAAACGGGGTGGCCCTGCTGGCCGTCCCCAGAATCAAAGATGTCATCCGGCGCGGTCACATCCAGCGCGGAACCAAAGATGAAGGACTCAAAGGCCACAATCACGGACACGATGCGAGTCTGTGGGAGGCCGGCCTGGGCCAGCGCCGTGGCGACCGCCTCGTAGTGGGCCAGGGTCTGCGGCGAGCCGGCCACGGGCAGGCGGGCAATGCCAGCGATCACGTGGGGGTGCGCGGCAAAGACATCCCGGTAGCTGCGCGCCCACGCGGCCATGGCTCGCTGCAGCGGCAGGCGCTGGAAGGCGCTGGAATCAACCTCACCCATGAGCTGTTCCTGGATCGGGATCCACAGCTCCGCCTTGTTCTCCACGTGGTTGTACAGAGCGGACGCCGCGACGCCCAGATCCGTCGCCAGGGCCTTCATGGTCATGGCCTCAAAACCGTGCTGGTCAATCAGCTCCAAGGCGGCGTGCCCAATGACCTCACGGCTGAGGATGGAGCCAGCGGGGCGGCCCGAGCGGCGGCTGCTGGCCGCCTGCGTGCTCGGGGTGCTCTGTGGCTGTGGCACGGGTGCCTCCTCATAGGTGTGCGGCGTCTACCGCGGACGTTCTGAATCATATTCACTTAATGGCGCGTGCCACAAGGGAGAGCTTGCCTGATTTCTTGCGATCTTCAGGCCGTGGGATGGTGTGAGACGCGTCTCTAGGTTACCCTGAAAGTGAACGGCATTCATTTTGATGTTGTACGCAACGCAGCCCACCCGGAGGACACCATGCAGAAGATCGAACGCGACGTCGTGATCGTTGGAGCCGGCCCCGCCGGTTTGACCGCAGCTCTTGAGCTGAAGAAGGCCGGCAAGTCCGTGGCGATCCTCGAGGCTCGCGACCGCGTGGGTGGGCGCACCTGGACGGATCAGATTGGCGGCGCCACCATCGAGATTGGCGGCCAGTGGATCAGCCCGGACCAGACCGGCCTGTACTCGCTCATCAACGAACTCGAGATCGAGACCTACCCCCGTTACAAGGAGGGTGCCTCCGTCTTCATTGATCACGACGGCAAGCGCACCGTGTACACGGGAGAGGACTTCCCGGTCGGCGAGGCCACCGTTGGCGAGATCAACAAGCTCATTGCCCTCATGGACCAGCTGGCCGCTGAGGTGAACCCGGATACCCCGTGGACTCACCCGGACGCCAAGGAACTGGACACCATCTCCTTCCACCACTGGCTTGAGTCCAAGACCACGGACGCCGTGGCCGTGGAGTGCGTTGGCCTGTTCATTGCCGGCGGCATGCTGACCAAGCCCGCCAAGACCTTCTCCGCGCTGCAGGCCCTGCTGATGGCAGCCTCCGCCGGTTCCTTCTCCAACCTGGTGGATGAGGACTTCATTCTTGACCGCCGCATCTCCACCACCATGCAGGGCGTCTCCCTTGCCGTGGCGGAGCGAGTCGGCACCGAGAACATCTACCTGGAGAACCCCATGCTGCGCCTGGAGTGGAGCAAGGACGGCGTGGTGGCCCACGGCAAGGACGTGTCCGTGAGCGCCAAGCGCGTCATCCTGGCGATTCCGCCGAACTTGTACTCCCGCCCCACCTTTGAGCCGCCGCTGCCCCGCTGGCAGCAGATCACCCACCAGCACCAGTCCATGGGCCTGGTCATCAAGGTGCACGCCGTGTACGCCACGCCGTTCTGGCGCGAAAAGGGCCTCTCCGGCACCGGCTTCTCCCCCAGCTCCCTGGTGCAGGAGGTCTACGACAACACCTTCCTTAATGACCCCCGCGGCACCCTGGTTGGCTTCATCTCTGACGAGAAGGCGGACCAGATGTGGGCCCTGGGTGAGGACGAGCGCAAGGCGGCCATCCTCGAGTCCATGGCCGGGTTCCTTGGCGAGGAGACGCTGAGCCCCGAGGTCTTCTACCTCTCCGACTTTGGCGCAGAGGAGTGGACTCGCGGCGCCTACGCCACCAGCTATGACCTGGGCGGCCTGCACCGCTTTGGCCCCACGCAGAACGACGCGGTTGGTCCCATTTACTTCGCCTCCTCAGATCTGGCCGGCGAGGGCTACCAGCACGTGGACGGCGCCGTGCGCATGGGCCGGCGCACCGCGGCCCGCATTGTCGCCGAGTTTGAGGGCACCGAGTACGACGCCAGCTTTGACGGCGCGGAGTCCGCCTTCGGCGCTCTGGCTCGATGAAGTACGTCGTCGGCTACACCGCCGATCGCGGAGGCAAACTGGCGCTAGACCTGGCCAGCAACCTGGCCTACTCCACGCGTGATTCTGCGGACCCGGTGGAGCTGGACCTGGTCATGGTGGTGCGGCACGAGTCGCCCTTCACCGTGGCCGGGCCCGGCGCCGATCCGCAGGGCTTTGAGCAGATCCTTGACACCACCCTGCGCCAGTGGGCCGACGACGCTCTGGCCACGATCCCCGCCGGGGTCACCGGCCGCGTGCTCATCCGGGCAGCGGATTCCGAGGCGGAGGGCATCCTTGCCGCCGCAGACGAGGTGGACGCGCGGATGATCGTGGTGGCGCCGCGCTCTCACGGACTGGGTGGTTCGTTGGGCTCGGTGGCCAACGCCCTGATGCACTCCTCCCCCGTGCCCGTGATGCTGGCCGTGGCCAACTCCACGCCGGAGGAGCCCACGGCCCCTGGCCCGTCCCGGGTCACGGCCTTTGTGGGCACCAAGGCTGGGGCGGACGCGGTGGCGCATGTTGCCGCCGTGACGGCTCAGTATCACCACCTGCCCCTGCGCATCGTCTCGCTCCTGGAGCTGGATCAGGCCCGCGGCCAGGACGCCGCCCAGATTGCCGAGGCGCGCGAGCTGATAGAGGACATTGCCGGCCGCGCCACGCTCTCCTCCGAGGTCGTGGTGGCCCCGGGTCGCAGCCTGGATGAGGCCATCGCCGGGATCGAATGGCGCAAGCACGAGATCGCCATGCTGGGCTCCTCCCGCCTGGGCGGGCGCACCCTTTTCTTGGGTTCCACGGCGCACAAGGTGCTGCGTGCAACACCGGTGCCCGTCGTGGTGGTGCCCCGCGCCCCGCGCACGGTGCCGCACGCGTCGTCGGGCAGTGAAACCGACCCCGAGCCCCGCACCGGCGCCGGTTCCGATAGCGGCAGCGGCCGCCCAACGGCCGGAGGCCAGGCATGAGTGAGAACAGCGAAGGCGGCACCGCCGCCGAGCCCCGCATCTCTGATGAACCAAGCAAGGGCCTGGCCAAGGGCGCCGTGGGAACCGTGGGCCTGGTGGTCATCGGCATCTCCACGATTGCCCCGGCGTACACCCTCACGGCCGCCCTTGGCCCCACGGCCGCTGAGGTGGGCACGCATCTTCCTGCCATCTTCCTGGCCGGCTTTGTGCCGATGCTGCTGGTGGCGCTGGGGTATCGCGAGCTGAATAACCGCATGCCCGACGCCGGCACCACCTTTACGTGGTCAACGCGCGCGTTTGGTCCCTGGCTGGGATGGATGGGTGGCTGGGGGCTGATTGCCGCCACGGTGATTGTGCTCTCCAACCTGGCCGCCGTGGCCACGGACTTCCTGTTCATCATGATCAGCCAGATCGTGGGAGACCCCTCCATCGCGGAGCTCACCACCAATCTGTGGGTCAACATCCCCGTCACCATGGCCTTCCTGGCCGCAGCGGTGTGGATTTCTTACCGCGGTGTGCAGACCACCATGGTGTTCCAGTACGTGCTGGTGGCGTTCCAGATCATTGTGTTGGTGTGGTTCTCCATTGCCGGCTTTGTGCACTTTGGCAATGGCACCGCCTTTGACGCGACGGCGCCGAGTCTGGAGTGGTTTAACCCCTTCGGCGTGGCGGATCTGACGACCTTCACGGCCGGCGTGTCCCTGTCCATCTTCATCTTCTGGGGTTGGGACGTGACCCTCACCATGAATGAGGAGACCAAGGACCCGGCCAAGACGCCTGGGCGCGGCTCCACCATCACGGTGCTGCTCATTCTGGTGCTTTACATGGTGATTGCGTTGTCCGTGATTTCCTTTGCCGGAGTCGGAACAGAGGGGCTTGGGCTCGGTAATCCAGAGAATCAAGAGTCGATTTTCGCGGTGCTGGCCGGGCCCATTATGGGGCCGTTCGCCATCCTGATGTCCATCGCGATTCTGACCTCCTCCGCCTCCTCCTTGCAGTCCACGATGGTGGGCCCGGCGCGCACCTTGCTCTCCATGGGCTTCTTTAAGGCCCTGCCCTCCGCGTTTGGCAAGATCTCGCCGCGCTTCAAGTCCCCCACCGTGGCGACCTTTGCCGCCGGTGCGGCCGCGGGCGTCTTCTACGTGGTCACGCGCCTGCTCTCGGAGAACGCGCTGTGGGACACGGTGACGGCGCTGGGCATGATGGTGTGCTTCTACTACGGCATCACCGCCCTGGCCTGTGTGTGGTGGTTCCGCCGGGAATTCACCCAGAGCGTGCGCAACTTTGTGCTGATGTTCCTCTTCCCGCTGATCGGCGGCCTGACGCTGCTGCTGATGTTCATCAAGACAGCGATTGACTCCATGGACCCCGGCTACGGCTCCGGTTCAAGCATCGGCGGGCTTGGGCTGGTCTTCATCCTGGGGATGGCGATCCTGCTCATCGGCGTGGCCGTCATGATTTACCAGGCCATTCGCCGCCCGGAGTTCTTCCGCGGAAAGACGCTCCCGATGGATCGCTGAGACGGACGCACAAGAGACTGGCCCCTGGCTCCCCTTGCGGGAGGCCGGGGGCCAGTCTCGTGTTCCGTCCTCAGTTCAGCGCCCCGGACTCAGCGCAACGCGTCGGCCGCGAGTTTCAGCTCCAGCACCCAGGCCCGCACGTTTTCGTCGACGGCTGCCCTGCTTGCCTCCGCGTCCAGCCCCAGCCCCGCAAATCCGGTCTCGGTGATGACGATCTCCGTGCCGCGATCCGGCGGTGTGAGCTCGCGCAGGCTAAAGGTCACGATGGTGGCCGGCGCCTGGGTCTCGCCGCCGGTGTGGCTGCCCCGGAAGACGTACTGGGTGGGCGGCACCACGTCCAAGTCCTCAAAGAGAAACTCACCGTGTACCGGGTCCTGCACGTGGTGGCGGCCCGGCTCGGGGGTGGTCAGCACGTGATCCCTCAGTGCGCCGTCGTTCACAAACCATCCGGGCACGGTGACAAAGTCCCAGGCGCGCTGGATGTCGCAGGGCACCGTGGAACGCACCCGGAGCGCGTCAGGATCCCCGACCAGCTCATTCAGAGAACCCGACTGGGCTGGGGGCGGCTGCTGCTGGCTCATCTCCACTCAGAAGTCCGCAATGACGAGCTTTTTCATCTGCATCATGTGTTTGAAAGCATCCGGCCTCTGCATCAACTCGTCCATGTTCGCGGGGACGATCTGCCAGCTCACGCCAAACTTGTCCGCCAGCCAGCCGCACTGCTCCGCCTCCGGTACCGCGCTCATGGCCTCCCAGAAGCGGTCAATCTCCGCCTGATCGGCACAGTCCACCTCCAAGGAGACGCCGCAATCGAAGCCAAAGCCCTCGCCGGCCCCGTTATCCATGGCCGCGAACCACTGCCCGGCCAGTTGGAAGTCGGCGAACATCACGGCGCCTGCCTGCGCCGGGCCGGTCGGCGCCGGGTAGTCGGCAAGGGTCCCGATCCGGGAGTCCTCAAAGAGTGAGGTGTAGAACTCGATGGCCTCGCGGGCCCGGTTCTGTGCCTGAGACCCAAAGAGGATGCTGGGAATGACAAACGGGCGCGGCTCCCCAGCCGGGTCCGTCAGCATCAGCTGCCAGCTCACGCCGTAGCGGTCCTGCACCCAGCCGTAGTGGGCGCTGAAGGGGTACTCCTGCAATGGCATCAGCACGTTGCCGCCTTCAGCGAGTGCGGCCCAGAGCTGGTCAAGGCTGGCCCGGGCACGGTCCGCGTCACCCTCGAAACGGACCGGGTCAAAGTTGAGCATGAAGGAAATAGACGGGTTGGGTGTGAACTCCGGACCCGCGTTGATGAAGGTGAGTCGGTAGTCCTCGATCTCGAGGTTGACCACCAGCGCCTGCCCAGCGAAGTCCTTTTGGAAGTCAAGCAGATCCGTCTCGGGGTAGCGTGCCCCCACGGACGAGGTCGCGTTGGGGAACGCCGAGGCATAGAACTGGCCGGCTTCCTCTGCATTCTTGTTGAACCAAATGTTGGGGATGATCTTCTGCATGGTCGGCTCCTTGTGCGCGCTTCACCTTGCCTGGATGCGTTTGAGCCTACGCGCCAGGCCCCCGCGCCGCGCCCGGGTCTCCTGGAGGGCTTCTCTTCTGACGGCGAAGGACTCCGTCACAGGTCTGAGGCAGACTCAGGTCCATGAGTTGCACGGTTCCGATCTACAGCATCGCCAAGACTTTCACGGCGGTGGCAGCCCTGAGGTCACTCGATCTCGATCTGCCCGTCGGTGACTATGTCGCGAGTCTGCGACCCGACCTTGCCGCGCTGACCTGCCGCGACCTCCTGACCCACCGGTCCGGTGTGAGCGATTACGCCGGGTGGGCGGACTACCGGGCGGCGGTCAAGGCGCGCGAGACGCCCTGGCCGGCGCAGGCCATTCTGGAGCGCGCCGAGGTGGGCAGCCCCGGCAGCTTCCTCTACTCCAACATCGGCTTCCTTCTGCTACGCCAAGCGCTGGAACAGCACCACACAGCACAGTTCTTCGACGTGCTCCAAGACCTTGTCCTCACCCCGCTGGGCATGGCGGCGCGTGCCTTCGCGACGCCGGAGGACTGGAGCCACTGCAACCACCCCGCCATAGACGATCGGCTCAGGACCTACCACCCCGGATGGGTGTACCCGGGCACCTTCGCCGCGGACCCGCAGGAGGCGGCGCGCGGCCTGGCCCTGGTGATGCAGGGCGCCCTCGGAGAGGACGTGGCCCAGGCACTCCGGGCCGGCCGCCTTGTCGGGGCGCCAGCATCTCACCCCATGTCTCCGGCCGCCGGGTATGGACTGGGCGTCATGACCAGCGGCCATCCGATCGACGTGCTGGGCCACGGGGGTCAAGGCCCCGGCTTCACCCTTTTCGCGGCAACATCAGCCGACGGAGCCCGCTGGCACGGCGAGGCCCAGGGCGCAGAGGGCCAGGACACCGACCTCATCCGGCGCTGCCTCACAGCGGTCCGCCCATGAGCGGGCACTCTTGGCGCGCAAGAACTGACCACCGAGCCCGCTGGAATCACAACATCCACTACCACCAGCGCATTCTCGATGCGGTTCCCACCGGGGCCCGTACCGCACTCGATGTGGGGACGGGCGACGGCCTCCTGGCGGCCGAGCTGCGAAGAATCGTGCCCACCGTGACCGGGATCGATCCCGATCCGGTGGTACTCGAATCCGCCCGTCGCCAGAACGTGGAAGTCGAGTGGGTTCAAGGCGATGTGCTGACCCATCCCTTCGAGCCGGCATCTTTCGACGTGGTGGCCTCGGTGGCCACCCTTCATCACCTGCCCCACCTCGAGGTGGCGCTGGCCCGCCTCGCGGAACTCACCGCACCCGGCGGCGTAGTCGCGATCGTGGGTCTAGCCAGGTCAACGCGACCGAGCGATTGGCTGTATGACCTAGCGGGACTCGTTCAGCACAGGCACCTCGCTCGAACGCGCAGGCTCTGGGAGCACTCCGCCGCGACCATGCCGCCAGCCCACAGCTACAGCGACGTCCGGCGCAGCGCGGCCCGGGTCATGCCGACGGCCACGTGGACCCGGCTACCGCTCTGGCGCTATGCGTTGATCTGGACACGACCCAGCGAAGAGGGCCCGACGTCGCCCGCGCAGGACGCCTGAAACGGTCGCCTACCGCTCAGCCGGCGTCAGCGGCGGCGTCGCCCGCGCAGGACGCCTGAAATGCTCGCCCCCTGGGGTATCGGCGGCGCTCGAGCGGCCCTAGAGTGCTGGCATGGCACATCGCAGCTACCTCTACGTCGTCGACGAGATTCCCGGGGAGGCAGCCACCTCGGCAAGGGTCCGCGGGTTGTCCGAGTGGAAAGGGGACGTACCGCTGGTGCACCTGATCCTCATCACCGGGTCACCGCGACTGGTTCCCTCCACGTCGTGGAACGCGCCGACTGTGGCGATCCTTGGCGACTTTGACCAGGGCGTGGCCAACCTGGAGCGGCTCTTTGCGCAGCTGCCCGCAAACGAGGAGACGCAGCGGCAGATCGCCGAGGCGCGCGGGATACTGAGCGATCCCTCGCGGCGCGGTCGATACCTGCTCTTGGAAGTTGCCGAGATCCACCAACTGGGTGTCTCAGATGACCAGAACCCGCACCCCGAGATGCGCGAAGAGGCCGAGCGACTGCTGTACACGTCCGAGGACGAAGTGGATTCGCTCCTCACGTACGCGCTGACCCAATCCGCGGAGAACCTGGCGGAGTTGACCGGCTCGGGGTCCTGGGCCAGGAACCTGTACTACGCACCGGTTGCGCTCCATCCGCCGCCCGCCCCAGCTGCCACGCAATACTGGCAACCGTCGCCGCCTCCGGCCGCGCGGCCCCAGGCTCCCGCCGTGGTCAGCTATCCGTCGGTGCGGCCCGCCAGCGGACAGGTTCCCTGGGGGCTGGGTCTCCTGGCGTTGTTCCCGATCCCCTTCCTGAGTGCGATGTTTGCGGGAGCCCTCATGATCATTCTGGGCCGGACCAAGGCCCGCAGCACACGCATCGGCGAGCAGAACCGCGCCAATGCCGCCAGCTGGGGACTGACCTACCTGCTCTTGACGATCATTCTGGGCACGGCGCATTTCTTGATGCTGTTTCATCTCGACGATGAGTACGGTGAAACGTTTTTTCCCATCGGCATCCCGCTGACGGTCTGGCTGGTGCTTTCCGTGCTCCACATCGTGTTTTGCATCGTGGGGCTCAGCAAGGCCGGGCAGGGCACCGTCTTCACCGCCCCTGCTGTGCCCTTCTTTGGCCCGCGCGGGGAGTGACGTGGGGCCGTGGGCACGTCCGCGACTGCCCCGCCCCGCCCCGGTCCCAGGTAATTTCAAGGCAGGGTAGGAATATTTGCCCCCATGGCTGAGAACTCTGAGTACATCGACTTCGCGGATCCCAACTTCAAGCTCCTGGTCATCGAGGAGCTGATGTATAACCAGCGTGTGCTGTCCCCCATGTTTGAGTTGCAGGAATTCCTGGCCGCGAACGTCGAGCGGGAGCTTGATTTCGCTGGCGGAATCTATGAGCCCATCCCTGAAGTGCTGGAGCACTTCCACAAGCTGCCGATCCCTCGCGAGTTGGCGGACAAGGTGGAGGAGCTCTACCAAGACGGCGGCAACAAGGTGTACATGGCCATCACGCCGCAGTGGGACGGCGAAGACGACACCTTCGTCATCACCGACTTCAGCGATACCCAGCATTTCCCGAACCTACAGTCCCTGACGCTGTTTGGCGTGGACGAAGCCACCCTGGAAGCGCTGCGAAGCAAAGGGCTCGAAGCGGACCTGCTCTAGAGCTGATCTAGCTAGCCGAGGACGGCGTTTCACCGGTCAACCCGGCGAGCATTCGCGCGTTGGCGCGGGCCCAGAGACGTCGCGCCGTCCATGAATCAGCGTGCCGGGGAGATGCTTGATGGTCTCCATGCTTTCGACGAGTGGGACGTAATTGAAGCCTAGGTGCGCCCAATAGTGCGTGGTGAGCCGCGCGAACGCGTGACGATAGGCGTCGTTCTCCCACCTGGGATCGCGGGAGAATCCGCCCGCCCCGATGGACACGTGGGTGTCTTCCCAGAGCGCCCACTCCCAAGACGCGGCATCGCGAACGTCCGGGTCAGCAGAGTTCAGCAGCCGCGAAGATGCCTCCGGGAAAACCGACCCCACCCCCTCTGTCACCCAATCCACCTCTTGCTTGCTCGTCGTTGTGACGGCAACCAGAACCATGGACAGCACGCGCAGTGGGTGGGCTTGTGCATAGGCAAGGGCCAGCGTTGACCCCCACGAAACCCCGTTGAGGATCCATGCGTGTACGCCTCGGTCCCTGCGCAGAGCCTCAATGTCACGGATCAGATGCGCCGTGGTGTTTGCCTCCAGCGACGTCTCCGGCTCAGAAGCATGCGGGGTGGAACGCCCACAGCCGCGCTGTTCAAAGCCAATGACACGGGTTCGGGTCAGGTCAAAGCGCGCGCGGTATCCGCTCGCTCCCAACGTGCCGCCCGGGCCACCGTGCAGGTACAACGCCGGTACGCCATCTGCCGCACCCCATTCCTCCCAATACATGTACTGCCCATCCCCGACGTCCAGCATGCCCTGCAGGCGGGGAGTCTCAGCCACGAACGGGGAATCGATCACGGCAATCCGCGGACAGGACACGGTGCTTACTCGCCGGCGACGAGCGCAGTGCGGCAAGCGGGCGTGTGGGGCGGCGTTGCAGGTCTCCGCCGCAGTTGGGGCATGCGCGCTCCGGGAAGCGCCCCACGCAGCTGGGGCACCAGGTGCATTCAAAGGTGCAGATGTATGCCTCCGCGTCCGGGGCAAGGTCCCCGTTGCAGCACTCGCAGTTCGGCCGTATCTCAAGCATGATCCCCACCGTAGAGGAGGCGAGCACCACGGGGTAGGGCCAGCGGTGGCGGGCCGGTATGGACCTCAACCAGCTCGACCCGACTAACGAGGAGCAGGTCTCCTGGTTGGAGACGCTGGTCTGGCCGAAATACGATCAGCGAAGGCCGAACACTTCTCGCGAAGGACGATAGTCCGCTCGCCCTCGTTGGGCCCCCACGGGCAGAGCTACACGGCGCTCACTTCGTCGCCTTCCTGAGCACCCAGGGCACGCCCGTACTCCTCGATGACCACGCCGGATTCGAAGGTCCGAGACCGGGTATGGGTGAACGCGCGTGCCTCGAACGGGGCGGCGCCAAAGAGCGGAACGCCAGAGCCAAAGACGAGCGGATTCCGCTTCAGGACCAGCCGGTCAATCTGTGGCAACAGGGCTCCAGCGAGGTCCCCGCCGCCGCAGAGCCACATGTCCAGCGCGTCTTGGCTCTTGAGCTCACGCACCGTGGCGACGGGATCAGGGGTCAGGGGTCAGGGAGATGGCAGGGTCCACCGTGCGCGCCTGCCGGCTCGCCACGATCTGGTGCAGATGCGGGTAGGGGCTAGCGATCCCGACATCGAGCGCCGGGGTCAGCGTCTTCCACCCCATGATGACGGTGTCGAAACGTGTGCGTGGAGGGTCAATTCCCAGGGCGGACAGCACGTGCCCCGGAAGCGCGTCGGCGTACTCGCCCATCACCGCTTCCATGTGGTCCCCCTCCACTGGGAAGGCTTCAAAGCCCCCGCTCGGGTCGGCGATGAATCCATCAAGGCTGACGGCGACGTAATAGACCAGTTCACGCATGATGCTCCCATCACAACAGGTGTCGTACTTCAAACTACAACAGATGTCGTGGTTCAGGTAGCCTCGGGTCCATGGCTAGAAACGACGGCAGACGATCCACGCTCGCGGACGCGGGAATCCGGGTGCTCGCGGAGAGCGGGGCGCGTGGACTGACGCACCGAGCGGTCGACGCCGCTGCCGGCACCCCCCGCGGCACCGCCTCCAACTACTTCCCCACGCGGGACGAGCTGATCGCGGCGCTGGTGGACCGCATCTCGGAGCGCCTCACACCTGATCCGGCCACCGTGGCTGCACGTAGCCAGCAGCCAGCCGACCGCGCGACGTTCACCGAGTACCTGCGGGACCTGGTTGGCCGCCTCAGCACGGATCCACACGTGCCCATCGCGCTCTTCGAGTTGCGCCTCGAGGCATCCCGACGCCCGGCGGTGGCGGCGGTACTCGGCGCTTGGCGTCAGCGGGCGTTCGAGGAGGACGTTGCGTTCAACGAGCGCGCGGGCCTGCCGGGCGGGCGGACGGAGATTGCCCTGCTCCACTACGCGATCGACGGCCTCATGCTGGACCGCCTCACTATTCCGCTTGAGACGGGGCTCCCCACGGATGAGGCCGTGAACCAGTTGGTTGCGCGGCTGCTCGCCGACTCCCCGGCAAGCTAAGGTGCACGGAACTTTTTACCCCATCCTGCTCCTGCCGCGCTGGCGTACGCCGCCCTCGGCGGGCCCGTACGCCGGCTGGGGCTCATCACTCCCCCGTCGACGTGGCTCACCAGGAGTGGCGTCGACATCGCGGAGTTGGCGGCGCCACGCGCGGGTCGGCGCGAATGACCTGCTGACCGGGAATCGGCCTGTTCGCGAGCTTGCCACCCTGTTCAGCCGGGGCAGCGTTGAGATGATCAAGGACTGCGGGCACTACCCCTGGGTGGAGCGGCCGTTGCCTTGGCCGCGCCGGTCACGCCGGCGGGGTCAGCCGCAGGATGCGGTCATCGTCCGGCCCGGCTTGGCCACGGCCGTCCGTGTTGTTTGTCAGCACCCACAACGATCCGTCCGGAGCCACGGCTACGTCTCGCAGGCGCCCGTACTGACCCACGAGGTGCTCCCTCGAGGAGCCGGCGTCTGTCAGCGGGACCTGTCGCAGCCGCTCGCCGCGCAGATTCGCGATCCAGATGCTCCCGTCCGCTATGGCCATGCCGCTGGGGCTGGCAGCTTCCGGGGCCCACTGCTGAACCGGGTTTTCATAGCGCTCGTCGCTGGCGATGCCCTCCACCTCCGGCCAGCCGTAGTTGGCGCCTGCCTTAATGACATTGAGCTCGTCCCAGGTGTTCTGCCCAAACTCGGACGCGTACATGGTTCCGTTCTCCGCCCACGCCAATCCCTGGGGATTGCGATGCCCCAGGCTGTAGACCGGAGAGCCCTCAAAGGGATTGTCCTGAGGAACCTTTCCATCCGGGGTCAGGCGCAGAATTTTGCCGGAGAGGCTTTCTCGCTCCTGAGCATCGGAGCTGTTCCCCGCGTCCCCCACCGTCACGTACAGCATCTTGTCCGGCCCAAACGCGATGCGGCCGCCGTTGTGGACGCCCGCCGCAGGCAAATCCTCCACGATGGTCTCCGTCTCGCCAAGGCCCAGGTTGCCGGGCTCGCCGGTGAGATCAAAGCGCTCAATGCGATTCTCTTCTCCGGCCGTGAAGTAGGCATAGAGAGAGTCCTCGAACACCGCGATGCCCAGCAGCCCACCCTCGCCGGCCGCCGTCGAGCCCTCGATGGAACCGACCTCCCGCGCCTTGCCGTCCACGAGTTCAAGGATCTTGCCAGAGTCCCGCGCGCTCACCAGCGCCGTTTTGCCGTGGAACGCGATGGACCAGGGGGCCTCCAGCCCCACCGCCACGTCGCTGACACTCCCAGCGCTGGAGCTGCCGCCGACAGATGGCGAGCCCGCCGCCGTCGAGCCCGGACTGCCGGAGGCCTGCGGCTTCGGAGCCGTTGCGCACCCGGACAACAGCGCTGCCGCGACCCCAACCCCCGCTAGTCCCGCGGCTCCGCGGCGAAGCGCGCCCTTCCTGCTGCCGATGCTTGCCATGGTGATCCTTCCGACGGAACCTGCTTGTCCTCAAAGGTAGGGCGTTGGCGGCCCGCAAGGGAGTCTCTCTGAGTACCCCCATGAGCGCCCACCCTCCGAAACCGGCTTCGCTACGATGCACACATGAGACCACCCCAGACTTGGATGATCACCGGAGCCAACCGCGGCCTGGGCCGCGCGCTCACGCTGGCCGCGCTGGAGGCGGGACACCGCGTGGTCGCGACGGTGCGGGGCGAGCATTCACTGCCTCCACACGAACGGCTGTCGGTGCAGGTGCTGGACGTGCGAGATCCGAACGCCGCACGCGCGGCGGTGCAGCGGGCCGCCGCTGAGTCCGGGCGCCTCGATGTCCTCGTGAACAACGCCGGCTACGGGCTGATTGGCGCCATCGAGGAGGCCACGGAGGAGGAGGCCCGGGCCATCGTGGACACAAACCTGCTGGGCCCGCTGTGGCTCAGCCAGGCGGCAATCCCGATCATGCGAGCCCAAGGTGCGGGGCACATCGTGCAGATTTCCACCGTGGGGGCGGTCGGCACCATGCCGACGCTGGGTCTCTACAACTCCACGAAATGGGGCCTGGAGGCGTTCAGCGAGGCGCTGGCCGCGGAGGTCAAGGAGTTTGGCCTCCGCGTCTCCCTCATTGAGCCCGGTGCTCTCGATACCGACTGGGCCGGCTCCAGCATGCGGTTCAGCTCCCCGGATTCTGCTTACGATCCCCTGCGAACCCAGCTCTTCGGGACGGCGCAGGTGCCCTGGCCCCAGTGCGAGCCCAGCGGTGGCACCTCGCCTGCGGAGGCGGCGAGCGCGATCCTTGCCCACGTGGCGGATCCGCAGGACGAGCGGCTGCGGGTCTTGGTGGGCGACGACGCTCCGGTTCAGGTGCGCGCGGCACTCACCCTCCGTTTGGCGGACTATGCCCGCGACGAACGCTTCCCGAAGGAGTAGCACTCACCACCGTGGCGCGTCGGGGAGATCAGCGGACTCTCCCCGCCCAGCCCGGCCCACCCGATCCGCTAGCTCGCGCGTGGCGGCCAGCACCGCGTCGTCGCCCAGGACCGTGTACTGGAAGGGGATCCGGGCCAGCCACCACGCCGACTCCACCGCGTCGGTGGCGCCGGAGAGCAGTTCCGTCTCCTCTCCCCAGCCTGGGCTGAGCTGCCCGGCGCGCCGGCCAAGCTCCTGCTCCACCGCGGCGAGCGGCGCGTGGATCCGCACCCGGATCTGGTGCCTCCAGGCCGCAGGCGGGGCGGGGCGTTTTGCCCGTTCCAGCGCCTCTTGCAGCCCTGGGCGTGGCCGGAACTGCCACGTAGTGGGTGCCGCCTGATCCAGACGGTCCAGGCGAAAGGTGCGCCAGTCATTGCGGTGCAGGTCAAAGGCAGTGAGCCGCCACCCGCCGGCCGTTGACGTGAGCCGGTGCGGCTCCACCTCCCGCGCACTCTCCTCACCGTGCCGATCGCGGTAGTCAAAGCGCAACCGGACGGTCCGGCGAATCGCGTCTGCACACACCAGCAGCGCGCCCGCATCAGCACTCGGCGCGTCCGCCTCCCCCAGATCCATGGCGGCGCGCAGGCCGTTGACGCGGAAGCGCAGGGCGCCTGGCATCACGGCGTCGATCTTGCCGAGGGCGCTCAGTGCGGCCTCCGGATCCACACCGCGTTGACCGCGCGCGGCCATGCTCAGCGCCAGTGTCACGGCCGTGGCCTCGCGCTCATCCAACAGCAGCGGCGGCAGCACCTGCCCCCGTCCCAGCGAATAGCCGCCCTCCGCCCCCGCGTCAGACTCCACGGTGTACCCCAGGCTGCGCAGGCGCTCGACGTCGCGGCGTACCGTTCGCGTGCTCACGCCCAGTTTCTGGGCCAGTTCCGGCCCGCTCCACACCGCGCGCGCCTGCATCAGGCCTAAGAGCTGCAGCGCCCTGCTGGTCGGATCCGTCATGGCACCATCATGCCCCGACTGCGGACAGAATCTGTCCGCTATGGCCTGCACACTGGGCTGACGCACGAACAATCCGACTCACCAACAAAGGACACGACCATGGGCTTCCTGACCCCCAACGCCAGCGGCGAGCACGCCGTCCTCAAGACCTACACCCTGCAGCAGTTGGCACAAATCCGCACCACCGTGGTGGGCCTGAGCGACGAACAGGCGCACTCCACCCCCACGGCCTCAACGCTGAACCTCACGGGGTTGGTGCGCCACGCCGGCGAGGTGGCCGTGTTTTGGTCAGGGGCCGCTGCGGCCGCCCCCAACACCCCCACGTTCCCGGACGGTTTTGAGGACAACGACATGGAGACGCTCATGGCCAACGCCGAGTCGCTCGAGGACACGCTGGCCTACTTTGATCGCTGCGTTGCCCTCGCCACGGAACAGATCGACGCCGCGACGGACCTGAGCGCGCTGGTGCCGGTTCCGCAGGCCCCGTGGTTCCCGGCGGAGCTCACGCACTGGGAGGCCCGCTGGGCGCTGGCCCACATCGCCACGGAGGTGGCCAGGCACACGGGGCACGCGGACATCATCCGCGAGAGCATCGATGGCAAGGGCTCCTACGAGCTCAACGATCTGGCGGACGCCGAGCGCTAAACGCACGGCGATCCCGCCAGCGCAACTGGGTCACACGCCGTCGGCCCACTCCAGGAACCGGGCGGCGACATCCGCGCCGCCGTCCGCGGCACGGGTGATCACCATGACCGTGTCATCGCCGGCAATGGTGCCAAGCACGGCGGGAATGACCGAGTGATCGATGGACTGCGCCAGGAAGTTCGCGGCGCCTGGCGGAGTGTGCAGCACCACCAGATTGGCGCTGGCCTCCGCAGCCACCAAGAGTTCCCCGCAGAGTCGCAGCAGCCGCGCGTCCAGCGCCTCGGCGTCCGGCTCGCGGGAGATCCCGGCCAGTTCCTCGTCACCGCGCAGCGCGTACACATGCGCGCCGTCGCCACCACGCACCCTCGTGGCGCCCAGGTCTAACAGGTCCCGCGAGAGCGTGCCCTGCGTGACCTGAATGCCCTCGCCGGCCAAGAGCCCCGCCAGCTCCGCCTGGGAACGCACCGCCCGCGTGCTTAGCAGGGCGCGGATGCGCGCCTGCCTGGCGATCTTGGTGCTGGGAGCGGACACGATGTTCCGGGAACCCCCTGGCGAGGCGGGGAGACTCATCGCGAGCCGGCCCCGCCCGGCGCGCCCGAATCTGCCGCGCCGGCGTGCGCCGCAGAGGATTCTGCGGGTGCATCTGAGTCTGCGGGCAGGTCCGCGGACAGCCCGGATTCATCCAGCAGGAAGGTCAGCAGCGCCTTCTGCGCGTGCAGCCGGTTCTCTGCCTCGTCCCAGACCACGGACTGCGGGCCATCAATCACGTCTGCGGAGATCTCGTAACCGCGATAGGCGGGAAGGCAATGCAGCACAATCGCATCATCCGCGGCGTGCTTCATGGCCGCGGAGTCAACGGAGTACTCGGTGAAGAGCTGCTGGCGCTGCGCCTTTTCCTCCTCTTGCCCCATGGACACCCAGGTATCCGTCGCCACCACATCCGCGCCGGCCAGCGCCTGCGCCGCGTCCGTGGTGACGAGCACCGAACCGCCGGTCTGGGCGGCGCGCTCGCGGGCCGCGGCAACCACATCCTCCCGCGGCAGAAAGCCCTCGGGACCGGCGATGCGCACGTGCATGCCCGCCGTCACGCCGCCTAGCAGGTAGGAGTTGGCCATGTTGTTGGCCGCGTCCCCCAAATACGTCATGGTGAGCCCGGCCAGCTGGCCCTTGTGCTCACGCACGGTCTGCAGATCCGCCAGGATTTGGCACGGGTGGTAATCATCCGTGAGCGCATTGATGACGGGAATGCTGGAGTGCGCGGCCAGCTCCTCCAACTGATCCTGCCCAAAGGTCCGCCACACCACGGCGGAGAGCATGCGGGAGAAGACCTTGGCGGAGTCCGCGACCGTCTCCTTGTGCCCCAGCTGGGACTCGCCCGGGTTGATGATCAGCGGGTTCCCGCCCAGGTCCGCCACCCCGGCGGAGAAGGACAGGCGCGTGCGCGTGCTGGTCTTGTCGAAGATGATCGCGACCGTGCGCGGCCCGGCCAACGGCGAGCGCGCCCAGCGCTCCGCCTTCAGCGCGGCGGCCAGGTCAAGAACCTTGGCCTGCTCCGCTGGGCTCAGGTCCGTGTCCACCAAGAAGTGGCGGACGGGGCGGGTGGCGGGTGCGGGGGTGGACATTCAGGCCTCCTGGCCGGCGTTGGGGTGAGCGGCGTGTGCGATGAGTGCTGGGAGGGCATCCACGAAGGTGGAGAGCTGCTCCCGGGTGATGATCAGCGGCGGGGCGAGCCGGACGGTGTCCGGTCCGGTGGCGTTGATGATGAAGCCCGCCTCGAGTCCGGCCCGCACTATCAGGGGCGCCAGCCCGTTCTCCACGTGAATGCCCACCAGCAGGCCGCGGCCGTGGACGCCAAGCACGCCGTCCACTCCACGTAGCTGCTCCGTGAGCCAGAGCCCGGTCACCCGGGCATGCTCCACGAGCCCCTCCTGCTCAATCACATGCAAGGTGGCCAGGGCGGCGGCGGTGGCCACCGGGTTTCCGCCAAAGGTGGTGCCGTGTTGGCCCGGGGTCAGCAGGGCGGAGACCTGGGCGCCCATGGTGATCATGGCGCCAATGGGAATGCCGCCGCCCAGCCCCTTGGCCAGGGTGATGGCATCCGGAAGCACGCCCTCTGAGGCAAACCAGGAGCCGGTGCGGCCCACGCCGGTTTGGACCTCGTCCACGATCATGAGGGCGCCGGCCTGCGTGGTGACCTCTCGCACCGCCTCCAGGTATCCGTCCGGGAGCGGAAGCACCCCGGCCTCGCCCTGAATGGGTTCCACGATGACCGCTTGAACCGTGTGATCCACCGCAGCGCGCAACGCCTCCACGTCCCCGGCGGGAATCCATTCCACTCCCCCGGGCAGGGGCTCAAAGGGCTCGCGGTAGGCGAGCTTCCAGGTCATGGACAGCGCGCCGGCGGTGCGCCCGTGGAAGGCATGCTCCAGGGCGATGATGCGGGTGCGCGGGGCCTGATCGGTGCCGCGATTGCGCCGGGCCAGTTTAAAGGCCGCCTCATTGGCCTCCGCCCCGGAGTTCGCGAAGAACACGTGGGAGCCGGAGGGCGCGTGGGCCAAGGACAGCAGCCGCTCCGCGAGCGCGATCTGCGTGGGCGAGGCAAAGAAGTTGGAGACGTGGCCTAGCGTGGCCAGCTGGCTGGAGACCACCGAGGTCAGGAACGGGTGGGCGTGGCCCAGGACGTTGACGGCGATGCCGCCGAGCAGATCAAGGTAAGCCTTGCCGTCCGCGTCCCACACCGTGGCGCCCTGCCCGCGCACCAGCACGCGCTGCGGCGTGCCAAAGACACCCAACAGCGAGGCATCGTAGCGGCGCAGCAGCTCATCGCCGCGCAGCCCGGTCAGCGAGGCAAGGTCCTCGCGACGGAACGTGTCGGCGGCACCGCCGACAGCGGCGTCGGGCAGTGTGTGCTGGCCCTGATTCTCGCGAGGCTCCTGCCGGTGCGCGCCGCTCATGCCGGGCCCTCCTCGGAATCAAGCTCCGTCTCCGGAACCACCTGCGTGCCCACGCCGGCGGAGGTGAAGATCTCCAGGAGCATGGTGTGGGGCTGGCGCCCATCCACGATGTGTGCGCGCGGCACGCCGGCATCCAGGGCCGCCAGGCACGCCTGCATCTTGGGGATCATGCCTGACTGCAGGCTGGGAAGCATGCGGCGCAGTTCCCCCGCATCCAGCGAGGAGATGAGGCTGGAGCGGTCCGGCCAGTTGGCGTACAGCCCCTCCACATCGGTGAGGATCACCAACTTGGAGGCGCCGAGCGCGCCGGCCAGTGCGGCCGCCGCGGTGTCCGCGTTCACGTTGAGCACCTCGCCGGTCGGCTTGCCTGCGGCGTCAATCTCCGGTGCAACGGTGGAGATGACGGGGATGCGGCCGGCCTCGATGAGGTCCTCCACCGCGGTGGGGTCCACCCCGGTCACCTCACCCACCAGGCCAAGGTCAACGGGCTCGCCGTCCACAACAGTGCCCACGCGGGCGGCGCGCAACAGGCGCCCGTCCTCGCCGGAGAGCCCCACGGCGTAACGGCCGTGTTCGTTAATCAGGCCCACCAATTCCCGGCCCACCTGGCCGGTAAGCACCATGCGGACCACGTCCATGGCCTCCGGGGTGGTGACGCGCAGACCCCCACGGAACTCGGAGGCCACGCCCAGCCGGTCCAGCATGGTGTTGATCTGCGGCCCGCCACCGTGCACCACCACAGGGTGGATCCCGGCGTGATGGAGAAAGACGATGTCCTCCGCGAAGGCGCGGCGCAGTTGGTCATCCACCATGGCGTTGCCGCCGTACTTGATGACCATGCGGGTGCCTGCAAAGCGGCGGATCCAGGGCAGGGCCTCCACGAGCGCCTCTGCCTTGCGCAGTGCCGTGGCCAGACGCTGGGATTGTTCCAGGGGGTCAATCTCGTTGTGATTCTTCATGATGTCTTTTCCGCGACTCAGCTGGAGTACGCCGAGTTCTCTTCCACGTAGTCATGTGTGAGGTCGTTGGTCCAGATGGTGGCCTGGGAGGACCCCGCGCCAAGGTCAATGGTCACCAGCACATCCCTGGAGGAGGCCAGGTCCACCAGCGAGCGGTCCTCTCCCACGCCGCCGCGGCGGCAGACCTGGACGCCGTTGATGGCCACGTTCAGGTCCTGTGCCTCAAAGGCGGCCTGGGTGGTACCCACGGCGGAGAGCACCCGCCCCCAGTTTGGGTCATTGCCAAAGATGGCGGTCTTGAACAGATTTGAACGGGCCACCGATTTGGATACCTCCAGGGCGTCCTCCACGCTGGCGGCATTGATGGTGTTGATGGCGATGTCGTGGCTGGCACCCTCGGCATCCGCGAGCAGCTGCAGGGCCAGGTCAGTGCAGAGCCCGGCCAGCAGCTCAGTGAACTCCGCCTGGTCCGGCGTGACGCCAGACGCGCCGGAGGCCATCAGCACCACCGTGTCATTGGTGGACATGCAGCCATCGGAATCCGCCCGGTCAAAACTCACGCCGGTCGCGGCGCGCAACGCCACGTCCAACTGCCCGGGGTTCAGCGCCGCATCCGTGGTGATGACCACCAACATGGTGGCCAGCGCCGGCGCCAGCATGCCCGCCCCCTTGGCCATGCCGCCCAGGGTGTAGCCGGAGCCGGTGCGCACGGCCTGCTTGGGCACCGTATCCGTGGTCATGATGGACGCCGCTGCATCCGGGCCGCCATCCTCGCTCAGCACAGAGATGGCCTGGGTGGCGCCGCCCAGAAGCTTATCCATGGGCAGGCGCTCGCCAATCAGGCCCGTGGAGCACACCACCACGTCCGTGGCGGAGAGGCCGAGCTGCGCGGCCACCTCCTCCGCGGTGCGGTGCGTATCTTGGAACCCCTCCGGGCCGGTGCACGCGTTGGCGCCGCCGGAGTTCAGGATCACGGCGTCCACGCGGCCGTCCTTGACCACCTCACGGGACCAGTGCACGGGCGCGGCCGCCACGCGATTGGCGGTAAACACGGCGGCGGCGGCCTGTGCGGGGCCGTCGTTGACCACCACGGCGAGGTCCGGCTTGCCGGAGGCCTTCAGGCCCGCAGTCACGCCGGCCGCGCGGAAGCCCGCCGCGGCCGTGACGCCCTGCAGCGCAGCGGCCTCCGCGGCGGAGGTGTGCGGGGGCTGGGGCAGTTGTTCCGGGGTGAAGGCGCTCACGGTGCCATTCCTTCCAGTTCTAGGCCAAGGGTCTCTGGCAGGCCGAGGGCAATATTCATGGACTGCACGGCGCCGCCGGCCGTGCCCTTGGTGAGGTTGTCAATCACGCAGGTGACAATCACACGTCCCACGTGCGGGTCAACGGCCAGCTGCATCTGCGCGTGATTGGAGCCTTGGACGTGCTTGGTCTGGGGCCACTGCCCCTGCGGCAACACGTGCACAAAGGGCTCGTTCGCGTAGGCGGCCTGCCAGGCAGCGTGGACCTGCTCCGCGTCGACGCCTGGCTTAAGGCGGGCGGTTGCGGTGGTCAGGATCCCGCGCGGCATGGGCGCCAGCGTCGGGGTAAAGGACACGGACACTGCTTCACCGGCCAACGCGGAGAAGCCCTGCTCCATCTCCGGGGTGTGGCGGTGGCCGCCTCCCACGCCGTAGGGGCTCATGCCTCCCATGACCTCAGAACCGAGCAGGTGCGTCTTGGCGGACTTGCCCGCCCCCGAGGTTCCGGAGGCCGCGACGATGACCACGTCGCGCGGTTCCAGGAGCCCCGCGGCGAAGCCTGGCGCCAGGGCCAGCTGCGCGCTCGTGGGGTAGCAACCCGGCACGGCGATGCGCTTGGCGCCGCTCAGCGCGGCCCGATGCCCCGGCAACTCCGGCAAGCCGTACGGCCAGGAGCCCGCGTGCGGGGTGCCGTAGAACTTTTCCCACGCCAACGGATCCACCAAGCGGTGGTCCGCACCGGCGTCGATCACCAGGGTCTCGGGACCTAATTGCGCGGCCACTGCGGCAGACGCGCCGTGAGGCAGGGCCAAGAACACGACGTCGTGCCCTGCCAAGACCTGCGCCGTGGTGTCCTCTAACACCCGATCCGCCAGGCTGTGTAGGTGCGGCTGTAGCGACCCCAGCCGCTGGCCGGCGTTGGAGTGGGCGGTAATGGCCCCAATCCGGACCTCCGGGTGATGCGCCAGGAGGCGCAACACCTCCCCGCCTGCATATCCACTCGCGCCTGAAACGGCTACCGTCAACGTCATAAAGCAATCCTACGCCCGCGTATGCAACCCGGCTAATAACTATGTCAGTGCGTCTAGCTGAGGCCAGCCCCCGCGCCATCCGCGCCCTCTCCAGCCACCCCTTCAGCCCCAAGGAGTCCACGTGAACCACCAACACAGCATCCGGATTGACCAGCACGGCGGCCCCGAGATGCTGCGGTTCGTGGATGCCGCAGTGACCGCTCCCGGCGCCGGGGAGGTCTCGGTGAAGATGGCGGCCATCGGCGTCAACTTCATCGAGACCTACCAGCGCTCCGGTGTCTACACCGTGCCCCTGCCGTTCTTCCCCGGCGCGGAGGGAGCCGGTCACGTAGTGGAGGTGGGCCAGGGCGTCACCCAGCTCAGAGTCGGGGACCTGGTCGCCACCGCGGAGGGCAACGGCGCCTACGCCGAATACATGACCGTGGAGGCCGCCAAGCTGGTGCGCGTTCCGGACGGCATTGACCCCGTGACCGCCGCGGCCGTGCCCCTACAGGGTTTCACCGCGCACTACCTGATCCACAACAGCTACGCGGTCCAGCCCGGGGACACGGTGCTGACCACGGCAGGCGCGGGCGGCGTGGGGCAGATCCTGACCCAGCTGCTCAAGCGGGCCGGCGCCACGGTCATCACCACCACCTCCTCAGAGGCCAAGGCGGACATCGCCAGGGCCGCCGGCGCCGATCACGTGCTGCGCTACGAGCAGGTTCCGGCCGCGGTTCGCGAGTTGACTGACGGTCGCGGGGTCAATGCTGTGTTCGACGGCGTGGGGCGGGATACCTTCGACGCGTCGCTTGGCTCGTTGGCTCGTCGCGGGACCATGGTGCTGTTTGGCGGCGCCTCCGGCCAGGTCCCGCCGTTTGACCTGCAGCGGCTGAATCAGCTGGGCTCGGCGACGATCACGCGCCCCTCGCTCAAGGATTTCCTCACCAGCGCGCAGGAGCGGGCCTGGCGTGCAGGGGATGTTTTTGGGGCCGTCTCCGACGGCAGCCTGCGCATTGACGTGGGCCAGCGCTTTGAGCTGCGCCACGCCGACCAGGCACATCGATTCCTAGAAAGCCGGGCCAGCACCGGCAAAGTGGTGCTGCTCCCCTGAATTCTGGGACACTGTGATTGAGATATCCTTCTGAGTGGCGTTGCGGGGCGGGTCAGCAAACAAGTCAGGAAACGAGAGGGGCCCGCGGAATCTCGAAAGATCCCGCGGGCCCAACGCGTCCTCCCAGAACCCCCCCGGTACCTGGTTGGACGCGACCTTGAGGCAACCCCCCGGAAGCCTCGTGCCTCATATCGTAGACCAATCACAGGACTTTCCGTCAGCCGCTCCACAAATCGGTGCGTCACATTATCTAGACTGAACTGTCGCCAGTTTCTTGGCGCAACCCCAACCCCCAAAGGCAGCACAAGAATCTCATGGCTCAGGACCTGAACTCCCCCGATTTTGACCGTCCCCTCACCCCGCGAGCACAAGAAGTTGTCGCCGCGGCCAGCCAAGAATTTGCTCTACACGGCTTTGCCGGCGCCACCACCGACGCCATTGCGCGGCGGGCGGACGTCAGCCAGCCCTACGTGGTGCGCCTCTTCGGCTCCAAGGAACGTCTCTTCCTGCGGTGCGCACGCACCGCACACGAGCAGGTGTGCTCCGTCTTCCGCGACGCCATCGCGACCACCGAACAGCGACCGGTGCCTCCCATCGTCCTCGGCACCGCCTACCAGTCCATGCTCACCAAAGACTCGGTGGTGTTGCAGCTCATGGTGCAGCAGCACGCCATGGGACAGCACCCCACGATTGGCCCGATTGTTCGCCAGTGGTTCGTGGATATGTACTCCATCCTTCGCCACGAGGCCGCCTTCACCGAGGACATGGCGCGCACCTTCGTGGCCCGCGGCATGCTCATCAACACCCTGCTCTCCCTTGGCCTCACCGCGGATGATCAGGATTCTGCCGAGCTGTTGCGTTACTTGGCACCGGAGGGGCAGCGCCCGCCCACCGGCCACTGAGATGGTTGGCCCGGGCAGCCGCTGAGGCTCGCGGCGCCAGCCATCAGGGTGCTTGGAGAGGCGCCGGGTGAACAAAAGGGGCACTTTCAGGACATGTTGGTGACTTAACATGACCTGGCCCCCACTTCGGAGGAGCCAGTGAGGCGGAGGGCACGGCGTCAGCCGGTCCTCCGCTCGATTGGACAGGAGAGGCCCCGTGCCTGACGTCCCCGTCTCGCCCGCCCCCGTGCAGTTTCCGGGTTCGGAGCGTGCCACGGCCCCCCGCACTTTGGTGGACATCCTCGAGGCAAGCGCCGCCGAGCATCCGCAGGCACCTGCGCTAGATGACGGCGAAGTACCGCTGAGTTACGAAGAGTTGCTTGTCGCCGTCAACGAGTTGGCCTCCCGGCTCAGCGCGGCCGGCCTTGGCGGCACCCGCATCGGCGTGCGCCTGCCCTCCGGGACGCGCGCCCTCTACATCGCGATCCTGGCGATCCTCGCCGCAGGCGGGGCCTACGTTCCCGTGGACGCAGATGACCCGCCGGAGCGCGCCGAACTGGTCTTTGGCGAGGCAGCCGTCTCTGTGGTGTTGGACACCCTTGATGCGCAGGGAGAGGTGGTGCTCCCGCCAGCCAGCCACACGGCGTCGGGCACTGAAGCCGTTGATCCGGCCGTCCAGGCACCCACCCCCGCCTCCGACGCCTGGATCATTTTCACCTCCGGCTCCACCGGCACGCCCAAGGGCGTGGCGGTGACCCACCGCAACGCCGCCGCCTTTGTGGACGCAGAGGCCAGGATCTTCTTGCAGGGCGAGCCGCTGGGCCCCGATGACCGTGTCCTGGCCGGCCTCTCCGTGGCCTTTGATGCCTCTTGCGAGGAAATGTGGCTGGCCTGGCGCCACGGCGCCTGCCTGGTTCCCGCCCCGCGCTCCCTGGTCCGCACCGGCGCCGACCTTGGCCCCTGGCTGCTGACCCGCTCCATCACCGCGGTCTCCACGGTCCCGACGTTGGCCGCGCTCTGGCCGGCAGACTCGCTTGAAAACGTGCGCCTGCTCATCTTTGGCGGCGAGGCGTGCCCACCGGAGCTTGCCGCGCGCCTGGCCACGCCGGAGCGCGAGGTCTGGAACACCTACGGCCCCACCGAGGCCACCGTGGTGGCCTGCGCCGCCCCGCTGACCGGCGAGGGCCCCGTACGCATCGGCCTGCCCCTGGACGGCTGGGACCTGGCCGTGGTGGATCCGGCCACGGAACTTCCCGTCGCGGAGGGCGCCACCGGCGAACTAATCATTGGCGGGGTGGGGCTGGCGCGCTACCTGGATCCCGAGAAGGACGCGGTGAAGTACGCCCCGGCGCCCACGCTGGGTTGGGAGCGCGCGTATCGCTCTGGGGACCTGGTCGTGAACGACGCCGTTGGCTTGCGTTTTGTTGGCCGCGCTGACGATCAGGTGAAGGTCGGCGGGCGCCGCATCGAGCTAGGAGAGATCGACGCCGCGCTGCAGCAGCTTCCCGGGGTCTCCGGCGCCGCAGCGGCCGTACGCACCACCGCCGCTGGCAATCAGCTGCTGGTGGGCTACCTTGCCGCGGATCACGAACTGAACCTGAAGGCCGCACGGGAGGTGCTGCTCAAGGAACTGCCCGCAGCGCTGGTTCCCGTGCTGGCGCAGGTGGAGGAAATGCCGACCAAGACCAGCGGCAAGGTGGATCGCAATGCGCTCCCATGGCCACTGCCCGGTGCTGGGGACGACGACGCGGAACTTCCCGCCGACCTGCCAGAGGACGCGTTGTGGATCGCCGAGCGCTGGGCGCAGATCCTCGGCACCAGCGCGGGCGGCCTGGAGGCGGACTTCTTTGCCTCCGGCGGCGGCTCGCTCTCCGGCGCTCGGCTGGTCTCCGCGTTGCGCGAGCACTACCCCTCCATCACTGTGGCGGATCTCTACGCATACCCTCGCCTGGGGGCCCTGATTGAGCACCTTGGCGTCTCCATGGCCGCCCCTCCGCCACCGCCGCGGCTGGTGGCGCGCACCCGGCGCAGCACCCAGATTGCTCAGACGCTCTCCGGGATCCCGCTCTTTGTGCTGGTGGGCTTGCGCTGGCTCACGTACCTGCTGATCGGCGATGCGCTGCTGCGCGTGCTCGGCATCCTCAACGGGCCCGCCCCCATCCAGTGGTGGTGGCTCATCCTGTCCTGGCTCATCTTTGTCTCCCCTCCGGGGCGCATGGGCCTCTCCGTGGTGGCCTCGCGGTTGCTGCTGACCGGGGTCACCCCCGGCCTCTACCCGCGCTCCGGCTCGGTGCACCGCCGCCTCTGGTTGGCTCAGCACGTGGCGGACCTGGTGGACCCGGTGTCCCTGGGCGGCGCGGCCTGGGTGCCGCTCTATGCCCGCTCCCTTGGCGCCCAACTGGGCCGCGGCGTGACCCTGCACTCGGTCCCGCCCGTCACCGGCATGCTCCGGATCGACAACGGCGCCAGCGTGGAGCCGGAGGTGGACATGAGCGGTTACTGGATTGACGGCGACGTGCTGCAGATCGGCGCCGTGCATGTGGGCGCTGGAGCCGTTGTTGGCTCCCGCAGCACCCTGCACCCCGGCGCGGTGGTGGGACGCAATACCGAGGTGGCCCCGGGCTCCGCTGTGCTTGGCCCGTTGAAGGCCAACGCCAGCTACTCCGGCTCCCCCGCGCGCCGCGTGGGCAAGGCCAAGCCGGCCTGGCCAGAGGGCCAGGTCCCCGGGTGGCGTGCCGCCCCGATTCTCTCCGGCGCCGCCGGCTCCCTGCTGGCACTGCTTCCGTGGGTCTCCATCGTCGCCGCCGTGCTGGCGGTGGCCCCGTGGCTCACCGGCCTGGACAACCTGGTGGACGCGGGCTGGCGCCTGATCCCCATGAGTCTCATCGCCGCCGTGGTCTGGTTTGTGGGGACGGCCCTGGTGATTCTCATCACCGTGCGCCTGCTTGCCCTGGGCATTCATGAGGGCTGGCACCCGGATCGTGGCCGTGTGGCCTGGAAGGTCTGGGCCACCGAGCGACTGCTTGACTTGGCCCGCGACCTGCTCTTCCCGCTTTACGCCAGCCTGTTCACGCCCGTGTGGCTGCGCCTGCTTGGCGCCAAGGTGGGCAAGGACGTGGAGGCCTCTACGGTCCTGCTTCTGCCCAAGATGACCACGATTGGCGACGGTGCCTTCCTGGCAGATGACACGCTGGTGGCCTCTTACGATCTGGGCGGCGGCTGGATGCACGTGGCACCCGCCAAGGTCGGTAAGCGCGCCTTCCTCGGCAACTCCGGCATGGCCGGCGCCGGGCGGCGCGTGCCCAAGCGCGGGCTGGTCGCCGTCCTCTCCGCGACCCCGCGCAAGGCCAAATCGGATTCCTCCTGGCTGGGCAGCCCGCCGGTGAAACTGCGCCGCACCGCGGTGGAGTCGGATTCCTCCCGCACCTACGCTCCCCCGCGCAAGCTCAAGCTGGCACGCGCAGCCTGGGAGCTCATGCGGGGCTTGGCCGTGTTCAGCACCGTCGGAGTGGCCGTGGGTGTGCTCACCGCTCTGGACGCGCTGGTCCTGGCGCTTGGCCCGGTCTGGGCCGTGTTGCTCAGCGGCGCCGTGCTGCTGACGGCAGGCGGCGTGGCGGCCGTGACCGCGATCATCGTCAAGTGGGTCTTGGTGGGCCGGCTGCGCGTGGGAGAGCACCCACTGTGGAGCTCCTTTATTTGGCGCAACGAGGTGGTGGATTCGTTCATCGAGCTGCTCTGCGCCCCCTGGTTCGCCCGGGCCGCGTCAGGTACACCCGCGCTGGTCTGGTTCCTGCGTGGGCTGGGCGCCAAGATTGGCCACGGCGTCTGGTGCGAGAGCTATTGGCTGCCTGAGGCGGACCTCGTCACCTTGGAGGACTCCTCCACGGTGAACCGCGGCTGTGTGGTGCAGACCCACCTCTTCCACGACCGCGTCATGGCGATCGACACCGTGACGTTGGGCGCAGGGGCAACACTTGGCCCCAATGGAGTGGTGTTGCCTGCCGCAAGCCTGGGCAACGGATGTACCGTTGGACCGGCCTCCCTTGTCATGCGAGGCGAGTCCGTGCCGGCGTCAACGCGCTGGACCGGAAACCCCGTGGAGCCCTGGACCTGAGCCAGACCAACATTTCAGCCGGCAATCCCAGCCTGAGAAGGACGCAGACCACACGATGCACCGCAACCACATCACTCACCCCGTCGAGTGGGCGCCGGATCCGTACTCCCCGCATACCGGGGACTTCCGTTTCCACGTGGTGCACTACGAGCTGGAACTGGCGTGCAAGCTGGGCGGGAACCGGCTGGACGGGACCGCGATCCTGACCATCCAGGCCGCTCCCGGCATAGACCGGGCGGAGCTGGACCTGGTGGGGTTGGCCGTGAATCGCGTCAGCGTCAACGGGCGCAAGGTGACCTTCAAGCACCGGCAGTCACGCCTGTCCTTCCCCCTGCCCCCGCGTTCCGAGGCCAACGAGCCGGTGACCGTTGAGGTCCGCTACGGCGGCAACCCCGGCCCCCGGCTTGGCCCCTGGGGGGATGTGGGCTGGGAGGAGCTGGAGGACGGCGTGCTGGTGGCTGGCCAGCCGGACGGCGCCTCCACCTGGTTCCCCTGCAATGACACCCCCGGTGAGAAGTCCACCTATCGCGTCCGCCTGACGACCGACGCCGGCTACCGTCCCGTGATGCCCGGGCAGCTGATCTCACGCCGCAGAACAGCCAGCCGCGAGACCTGGGAGTTCGAGGAAAACGCGCCAACGGCCGCCTACCTCGCAACTCTGCAGATTGGACGCTACGAGCCCTTCGAGCTGACCCCAGCCGCCGGCAGCGCCACCGCCATCACGGTGTATTGCACCCCGGAGTTGCGCCAGCGCGCGTTCACCGCGTTTAAGCACCAGGGCGAGATGGTGGCGGCGTTTGAACGCGCCTACGGCCCCTACCCGTTTGAGTCCTACGGCTGTGTGGTCACCGTGGACAACTTGGAGATTCCGCTGGAGGCCCAGGGACTCTCAGTGTTTGGCGATAACCATCTCTCCACCGCGTGGGAGGCGCAGCGCCTCATTGCGCATGAGCTCTCCCATCAGTGGTTTGGTAACTCACTCACCGTGCGCACCTGGCGCGATCTGTGGATGCACGAGGGCTTTGCCTGCTACTCCGAGTGGATCTGGTCAGAGGCCATCGGCGCCAAGCCGCTCATGGAGCGGGCCTGGCAGGCGTGGGCCGGCTTGCGTTCTGCGCGCGAGGACCTGATCATCGGCCACCCCGGGCCACAGGACATGTTTGATGACCGCGTGTACAAGCGCGGCGCGCTGACCGTCTTGGCGCTGCGCCAGGAGATGGGCCAAGAGCTCTTCACCAACATGGTGCACGCCTGGACCACCGAGCACCGCTTTGGCTCGGTCTCACGCACGGACTTTGAGGAGCATCTGCGCCGTTGGGCGGCGCCGGGCAGCGACCCGGTGGCGGTCCTGGTGCCGTGGCTGGATCAGGCGGCGTTGCCGGACTTCCCGGTCTAGACTCCTGCCCATGGCTCTGCGACCCGTCCAGGTAAACATCAAGACACACGACGAGGAAGCCCTGGGCCGTTTTTGGGCGCAGGCGCTGGGGTGGGAGTCGGAGAGCGAGGCTCCCGGCGTATTCAACCTCACGCCGGCAGGCTTCACGTGGCCTCACGCGAGCGCCATCACCATCGATGTGCTGCGCACTGAGCAGCACGAGCCAGCAAGCTACCGCACGCATCTGGACCTGGCGACCACGTCTGAGCAGCACCAGGCGGCGTGGGTGCGCCGGTTGCTGGAGCTGGGCGCCACTCGGGTGGACGTGGGCCAGGGCGACGTTCCTTGGGAGGTGCTGGCGGACCCGGACGGCAACGTCTTTTGTGTGCTTGAGCCGCGCCCCGAGTACATGGACGTGGGGCCCATCGCGGCCGTTGTCACCGAGTGCGCGGACGTGGCGGCGATGAAGCGCTTTTGGGGCGAGGCGACGGACTTTGTGGTGCACGACGACGAGGCCGACTTTGTGAGCCTGCGCTCGGCTTCCGGGGTGGGCCCGTATGTGGAGCTCCTGCAGGTACCGAGCCCCGGGGAGTTCCCCACGCGGGTGCACCTTGACCTGAAGCCCTACGCGGGCGACGATCAGGCAACCGAGGCCGACCGCCTGATCGCGTTGGGCGCGACCGACACGGATCTTGGCCAGGGTGAGGTCTCCTGGCGCGTCATGTCAGACCCGGAGGGCAATGACTTCTGCATCCTGGGTGCGGATCGCTGAGCCCACCGGACTCCTCGAGGGGCTACGGTCGACGTGAAAAGGTGTCTCGTTCGCCGCAACTGGCTCAGGAGGTCACCTGCCACGCATGAGCCAATGTCCCCAACAGGAAAGAGACTCAATCAATGACGTTGCCAACTGAGAATCACCAGCCCGACGGCCCTTTGACGAGCGACAAGCACGCACAGTCATCCGTGTTCTTCGCGCTCCTGGGACTCTTCTTCCTCGGCTTCATCTTCGGCCCCATCGCGATCATGCAAGCCAACAAGGCCGACCAACCAGGCGTCGCCGCCATCTTCGGGAGGACGCTCGGTTGGTACGTCACCATTATTTGGCTCATTCTCGCCGCGCTTGCAGCGCTCTTCATCCTGCCGAATCTGGGCAACTAGAGCCCTGGTCGCCCCGCTCCCTGACCGGAACACGTACCGCACTGGGAGCTGAGACTGCTTCCTCGCTGGTCACGACCGCAACGAGCATTCCCTCCACAGCGAACTTCGACGCCGCGTACGCCCCGAGACCCGCCGCCGGCGGAGCGATGCCAGCCAGCGATGAAATCTGCACGATGTGACCGCCCTGCCGACGCCGCAGGATCGGCAAGATCCCGCGAAGCACATTGAGCGAGCCAAAGAAGTTCACATCCATCAGGCTGCGCACGTCCTCCTCCGGAGTCTCCTCCACGGCCCGGACGGCCCCGAAGCGAACGCGCCCGCCGCGCAATCCTGGACGCAGCCCTCACCCTCCTCCGCGACGAGGGGATACAGGGACTCACCGTTGATGAGATTGCTCGGTCAGCGGGAGTCAGCAAGAACACGATTTATCGATGGTGGCCAGACAAGGCAGCCGTACTGAAGGACGCCTTCTCCGCGGCCGTTGGGACCCGGCTGACCGCACCAGCAGATGGCACCGCGACCGAGCGCTTGCGGGCGCAGGTTCACAACGTGGCCCGGCTGATGAACGAGTCGGAGACACGGCTGCCTTTCGTGGCGCTGGAGCGGCCAGCCAACACGACCCCGCACTCGCGGCCGGACTCCGCGAGCGCTTCATTGCCCGTCAACGGCTGGCGGCGACCGAGCTGCTTCGACTCATCGCTGAGGAAAACACGGAACGGGAAGCAGTAGCCCCAGACATCGCCATTGACTTGATCTGCGGTTCGCTCTACTACCGCCTCTTGATTTCCAATGCACGTTTCGACGGGACCAATGTCAACAGCATTCTGGACGCCGTTCTCCACCCGGATCATTGACTGACCCCGTGTCGACACGGAATCCAATCGCGGAAAAGAATCACTGCGGTTCCGAGGGATCGCCTTCCGGAGAGTCCTGCTCGAAGGAGCCCTCGAGCGCACGATGCGGCGGTACACGCACATGATTTGCCCAGTCCTTTGGCCGGTGCGGCCATTGTTCCAGGAGCCATTTCGGGGGCTGTCGTGCGAACTCAACGACTGTCCGTTCCGCTTCAATATCCCACAGACTCTCTTGAGTCCCGAGAGAGCGAATGCCACTGAGATACAACAAGTTAAAGGGACTCAGCCGAGAAGTCCTGGGCAGCCCAGTCACTACTGAGATGCTGGTGAGGGACATTTCGCTCGGTCGCGCTTCGAGTTCTTCGGTGACAATGAGCTTGCCGCACCTTTCAATCTCGATGCTGTCCATCTGCACCGGCCAGCCGCTCAGCTCGATAGTCTTGCCGAAGTACAACGAAATGGAACGCAACCCGGGTGACACGAGACCCCTCGTTTCCTGAGGCGGCTGGTGCAATTCAAGAAACCGCAGAGAGCTCGTCTGGCACAACTTGGGAGTGGAGGTTGGCTCAAAGGTCATCATCAGATCTGACAGCGCGGGGAGCGGGTCCTCCGGAGCATCCATGATCCGCGCATCACCATGCAATCTCAGCTGCTCAACGTGGGTCAACTGATCGATGCCGCGAAGGCTAATCCTCGACGCTTCCCTTTCCAGATCCACAATCAGGCTGGACGGATTGAATCCGGCCGCAACGATGTCCGATGCACATTCCCTGGCGGGATTGAGCTTCCTCACCTCACAACTCCACCAGCGGCCCTGCCTGGCGAATCTAGGAGGAATCTTTTCCTCACGTTGAATCCACTCAGCTCCGGCGTCCCCGCGGACTCTGATACTCACTGCCCCACCCCCGCCTCTCCAGGAAATGTCTGGCTAGTCGTGAGGCAGGGAGAGTTTTTCCTGGCCACGACCGCGACGAGCATTCCCGGCGCCGCCTCACCCACCCACTCGTGGGGTTGGGCCGGGGGCTCGCCGCTCACGATACCGGTCCCGGCGGCCTTGCCGCGGGCCTCGGCGAGCGCCCAGATCGCGGCCCTGCCGACGTAGCCGGGGTCGCTCGAGTCAAAGGCTGGGTCGCTCAGTTCCACGAGGTCGGCGCCTAGCGACACCCCCAGCGGAGCCATCGCGAGCAGCACGTGGCCCCCAGCGCGGGAGAGGGAGAGTTGGGCGAGCGCCTCCCCCACTTCGCCATCAGGCGTGAGCCGGTGCAGCGTGGGCCGGCCGTGCCCCGAGACGCCGCAGCGCGGGCATTCGGACAGCACACTGACATTCTGCGGGATCAGTCCCAGCCACCCGGCCGCGACCTCCCGGGCGGCCAGACGCCCGGCCACGAAGCGGATCCGCGCGGCGTCCGAGGTGAAGGCCGCTGCGCGCGCCGTTTCGTCGGCGCTCAGCCCCCAGGACTCCGGCGCCCCAGTGGCGCGCTGAGCCCAGCCGGCCAGCGGCGCGCAGGCCCAGCGAACGCCGTCGGGCAGTGAGTCCTTCACGGCTCAGTCCTTGGGGGCGTCCGTGAGGTCGGCGACGCGCGCGCCAAAGTGCGCCAGCACGTCGTCCGCCGCGAGGGTCAGTCCCACGCCGTGCGCGCCGGCGCCCAGGGAGATGGTGCGCCCCACCATGCGCTCGTCGGCGATCACGGGAAGCGGCGTGAGCGTGCCGAAGGGCGTGATGGTGCCACGCTCAAATCCGGTGACGTCCTTGGCTCCGGCAGCGTCCGGCATGGTGAGGCGGTTCTCGCCCAATAGCGCGCGCAGCTTGGGCCAGGAGAAGCGCCTGTCCCCCGGGACCAGCACCAGCAGGTGCTCCCCCTCGGCACGCCGCACCACCAGGGTCTTGACCACGTCGCGGGGAATCACGCCCAGCGCTTCTGCGGCCTCCTCCAAGGACTTCACGTGGCCGTGGGTGGAGACGCCGAAACTGACCCCGGAGTCGATCGCGGCCGCAATGGCGGCCGTTTCCTCCACGCCAGGGGGCAGGGCTGCGGGCTGGGGGTTGGTGCTCATGCCCGCCAGCCTAGTGCGCTCCACCGCCCCGCGCCGTGCCGTGTGACACGCCGAGAACCCCTTTACTCGACATAGCATCGAATATTGGTTATGGTGATGACAAGACACCCGCCGGGCACCACCTGGAGGCCACCATGCAGAGCATCACCACCCCCGCGCTCACCACCGCAGCCGTCACCGCACCGCTCTTCGAAACGGACGCGTACAAGCTGGGCCACCGCGGCCTCTACCCCGCAGGCACCACCGCGATCCTCTCCAACTGGACCAACCGCGGCTCACGCATCCCGGAGATCACCAAGGTGGTCCACTTTGGGCTCCAGGCGTTCCTGCAGCGCTTCTGCACCGAGGCCTTTGCTCCTTTCTTCGCCGCAGATCGGGATGAGGCGGTCGCGGAGTACGAGGCCACGCTGGCCTCCATCCTTGGCCCGGACCACGGCATCAAGACGGACCACATCAGCGCGCTGCACGCCAAGGGATTCCTCCCGCTGATCTTCCGCTCACTCCCAGAGGGCACCCGCGTGCCGCTGCGCGTCCCCACCTTCACCGTGGAGAACACCGACCCGGAGTTCTTCTGGCTCGTGAACTACGTGGAGACCGTGCTCAGCGCCGAGATCTGGCAGCCCAGCACCTCCGCCACCCTGGCGGATCACTACCGCGGCATCCTCGACGCCGCCTGCGAGCGCCAGGGCGGCGCTGCGGCCGGCGTGAACTGGCAGCTGCATGACTTCTCCTACCGCGGCATGGCCGGCACCCCGGCCGCCCAGGGCTCCGGCGCGGGCCACCTGCTCTCCTTCACCGGCTCGGACTCGCTGGCCACCCTTGACTGGGTGCGCCGCTACTACCCCGGAGACAACGGCCAGGTGCTGGGATCCGTCCCCGCCACGGAGCACTCGGTCATGTGCGCCGGCATCGCGGATGCAAGCGAGGAGGAAACCTTCCGCCGCATCCTGGATGTGCACCCCGCAGGGATTGTCTCCGTCGTCTCTGACACCTTTGACCTATGGCAGGTCCTCACCGGCATCCTGCCCGCGCTCAAGACGCAGATCCTGGCCCGCGAGGGCAAGCTGGTGATCCGCCCGGATTCGGGCGATCCCGCTGACATCATCTGCGGCACCGGCGCGGACCAGAGCCCGGCCGGCCGCGGCGCCGTTGACCTGCTGTGGGAGGGCTTTGGCGGCACGGTCAACGCCGCCGGCTTCAAGGAGCTTGACCCGCACGTGGGCCTCATCTACGGCGACTCCATCACCCCGGAGCGCGCCACAGACATCATCAACCGCCTGGAGGCCCAGGGCTACGCCGCCTCCAATGTGGTCTTCGGCGTGGGCTCCTACACCTACCAGTACGTCACACGCGACACCTTCGGCAGCGCCGTCAAGGCCACCTGGGCACGGATCGACGGCGTGGGCCGTGACCTGCTCAAGGACCCGGTCACGGACTCGGGGCTGAAGAAGTCTGCCACGGGCCGACTCGCTGTGGTGGAGCGCGACGGCGAACTCACCCTGATCGAGCGGGCCACGGAGGCGGACGAGGAGGCCTCGCTGTTGCGCCCCATCTGGAAGGACGGCGCGTTCCTGGTCCGCGAGTCCTTTGCACAGATCCGCGCACGCCTGGGCAACCTGGCGTGAGTGCCGGGTTGGGCTCGCTCGGCGCGGGGCCGACCAGCCAGAGCACCGCGGCCCAACCCATCGTCTCGGTGGACACCGTGCCGGTGCGGCTGGACGCAGACGGGCAGCTGCAGATCCGGCTGGTACGCCGGCCCTGGGAGCCCTTTGAGGGCGCCTGGGCACTGCCCGGGGTCATGCTCAGAGGCAACGAACGCCTCACCGAGGCCGCGATCCGGGCGCTGGTCGGCAAGGCCGGAGTGGGCCCCGAACAGGAGCTGGCCCTGCGCCAGTGCGGAGCCTTTGACGATCTAGCCCGGGATCCGCGCGGCCCCACGGTCGCCCTAGCCCAGCTGGCCATCCTGCCGCCGCTGACGCCGGCGGCAGCGAGCGAGGGCGAGGTGATGGACGCCCCTGCACACCGGCTGCCGCTCTTGGCCTTTGATCATCAGCGCATCGTCGATGCGGCCCTGGTACGGCTCTCTGAGATCCTCCTGGCCGACGCCGCGGCGTCGCGTTCCCTGCTCGGCGCAGAGTTCGCGACCACCCGCGCCAACCAGGCCTACGCCGCCCTGGAGGCGGCAGGCGCCCCCGGCGCATCGCCGTCGGGCATGTCCCGACGACTTGCCGCCACCCATCATCTGATCAAAACTGAACGCACCCAGACCTTTGGCCGCGGCAAGCCCGCGCCGGTCTGGGCCTGGCACCTTCCCAAGGAGAACTGATGCTCGCCACCTACCGCCTCGAGGGCGCCACGCTGACGCCCGTGGCCTCCACCGCCATGACTTTCCCGGCCGGCGAGGCCCACGCCAAGCAGCCAGAGGCCGGGGAGGCGCCGACCGTCATCGCGGTGCACGGTACCGACGCCAACGACTACCTGGCTGCCGCCCAACTCGCGGACGTGAACCGAGCCCTGGGGCTGAGCACCACCCTGTTGGTTCCCTATCTGCCTGCGGCGCGGGCGGATCGTGGCGTCCCGTTCGGCGCACAGCACTACGCCGACCTCATCAACCTGATCGGCGCCGAGAAGGTGGTGGCATTGGATCCCCACTCACCTGTCATGCCGCCACTGGTGCACCACCTCACCGTGGTGCCGCTGCGCTCGGTGATCGACGAGTTCATCGACCCCGCCGGGTACGTGGGGGTCATTGCGCCGGATGAGGGCGCCGCCCAACGCGCGGGCGAGGCGGCGGATGCCCTGGGACTGGAACTGTTCCAGGCCCGCAAGCACCGCGACTTTGACAGCGGGGCCCTGACCGGGTTCAGCTGCGAGCCGCTCCCGGAGGAGGGGCGCCTGCTGGTCGTGGATGACATCTGCGACGGCGGCGGCACCTTCCGCGGGCTCATCGAGGCCACGGGCCTGCCGCCGGAGCGCGTGGACCTGTGGGTGACGCACGGGGTGTTCTCCCGCCGCTCCACCGGGCTGGACCAGGTCTTTGGCACCATCCACAGCACCGATTCCTACGGCCCGCGGCTCAACCCGGATCTGCCGGTCGCGGTGCACCAGGTCACTGAAGTCCTGGTGCACCTGGCGCCCTAGCCGCGGGCGGTGGCTCCGACGCGCTGCGCGGCCACGGCCACCGCTGCCTCGCGGGCTGCCGTGGCCTCCTCAGCGGTCAGCGTGCGATCCTCTGCGCGGAAGCGCAGGGCAAAGGCCAGCGACTTCTTGCCGTCCTGAATGCCAGCGCCCCGGTAGTCGTCGAAGAGCTCCACCTGTTCCAGCAGCTCGCCCGCGCCCTCACGCAGGGCGCCAAGCACCTCGCTGGCGGGGACAGCGGCGTCCACGAGCAGCGCCACGTCCTGCGTCGCCGGCGGGAAGGTGGAGATGGACGCGGCGATGAGCGCCTCCGGCGCGGCCGCAAGCAACTCCACCACGTTCAGCTCCGCGGCGACCGTACGCTCTGGCAGGTCACCCGCGGCCAACTGGTCCGGGTGCAGCTCCCCCGCCCAGCCGACGGGACGACCGCCAGCCAGCAGGCGCGCCGCGCGTCCCGGGTGGAAAGCCTGGTGCTGGCCCTGCTCCACAGTGAGTTCCACGCCCACCGCGTCGGAAACCAACCGCGCAGCGTCCAGCGCATCCGCCCAATCCCACGCCCGCGCCGGTTGTCCCAGCGCGCCGTCGGACGCCTTGCCCATCAGCACTGCGGCAAGGTGCCACGGCTGATCCGGCACGCCAGCGTTCAGCTCCTGCAGCTCGGCCTCGCTGGGGCGAGCGCCGCCGCGCGGCAGGGAGGTGGACCCCAGCTGCTCGCGCGGATGAAACACCACGCCGCCCTCAAAGAGGGCCGTATCGCGGAAGCCGCGGGAGTGGTTGCGGCGGGCAATCTCCAACAGGCCCGGCAGCAGCGAGGTGCGCAACCAGCCAAACTCGGCGGAGATGGGGTTGGCCAGGTGCACGGCCTTGACCTCGGTGCCCTGAACCGGCGTCCCGTAGAGCGCGTTCTGCGCCTGGGAGACGAACGGATAGGCCAGGACCTCCGTCAGTCCGGCGGCCGCCAGTGCATCCAGGACCCGACGACGCGCGCGCTGCGAGCCGGTCAGGCCGCGCCCCGGGGGCGCCACCGGAAGCGTGGACGGGATGAGCTCATAGCCCACCAGGCGAGCGATCTCCTCCGTCAGGTCATCCGCGATGTGCATGTCCGGGCGCCACGAGGGCACCGTCACGGCGTCCGCCTCTGCGCCCTCCTGGACCTCGCAGCCCACTCCGCGCAGCGAGGAAAGCTCCTGCTCGCGGGTGTACTCCACGCCCACACGGGCGGAAGCATAGCCGTGGGGCAGCTGCACCACCACGGGCGCGGGGCGGGTGCCCACATCCGAGCCGGTGCCACGGTCGGTGCCGCCTGCCAGCTGCACCAGCAGGTCCACCGCTCGCTGAGCGGCCTTGTCCGCGATCTCCCAGTCCACGCCGCGCTCGTTGCGCTTGGACGCCTCCGAGGGCAGCTTGTGGCGGCGCTTGGTCCGGCCCATAGAGACCGCGTCAAAGTGCGCGGATTCGATGAGGATCGTGGAGGTGGCGCCAGAGACCTCAGTGGCCTCGCCGCCCATGATGCCCGCCAGGCCGATGGGCCCCGTGGCGTCGGTGATCAGCAGGTCCTCTGTGTTGAGGGTGCGTTCCTTGCCATCCAGGGTGGTCAGCTTCTCCCCCGCGGCGGCGCGGCGCACCACGATGGGGCCCTGGACCTTGTCGCGGTCGTAGAAGTGCAGGGGCTGGCCCAGCTCCCACATGACGTAGTTGGACACGTCCACGGGCAAGGAGATGGGGCGCATCCCTGCCAGGCGTAGGCGCTCGGCCATCCAGGCCGGAGTCTGCGCGTCCGGGTCAATGCCCGTGACGGTGCGGGTGACAAAGCGGTCGCAGCCCTCGGAGCCGCGGATGGGTGCGTCGTCCTGCAGCAGGACCTCAATCTCCTCCTGCGTGGGAGCGCTGACCTGCACCCGCGCCGCGGGATCAGAGAACTCGGTTCCGGTGGCCAGCGCGTACTCGCGAGCCACGCCGCGGATGGAGAAGCAGTACCCACGATCAGGAGTCACGTTGATCTCCGCGGCCTCATCCGTGAAGCCCAACAGCGGCAGCGCGTCCTGGCCCACCTCCGGGTCAAGGCCCAGGTCGGAGAACACGATGATCCCCTCGTGGCCCTCACCCAGGCCAAGCTCGCTCTGGGAGGCGAGCATGCCTGCGGACACGTGGCCGTAGGTCTTGCGGGGGGTGATCTTGAAGTCGCCAGGCAGCACGGCGCCGGGCAGGGTGACCGCAACCTTGTCTCCCACCACAAAGTTGTGGGCGCCGCAGATGATGCCCTGCACGCCGGAGGGCTCAATGCCATCCCCAGTCAGGGTCTGAGACTGGCCCTCCGGGACCACGCGCACGGTGCACCAGTTGATGACCTTGCCGTTCTTTTGGGGCTCCTCCTCGCGGGTGAGCACCTGGCCCACCACGATGGGCCCAGTGAGCGAGTCGAGGGGACGGTGAACGTCCTCCTCTTCCAGCCCCACGCGGACCAGGTCCGCCATGACATCTTCTGCCACGGCACCGGCCGGAACTTGTGCGTTCTCACGCAGCCAGGAAAGGGGAATACGCATGGGTCAGATCTCCATCCCGAAGTGCTGGCTGAAGCGAACGTCGCCCTCGATCATGTCGTGCATGTCCGGGACGTCGTTGCGGAACATGAGCGTGCGTTCCACGCCCATGCCAAAGGCAAAGCCGGAGTAAATCTCCGGGTCAATCCCGCCGGAGCGCAGCACGTTGGGGTGAATCATGCCGCAGCCTCCCCACTCGATCCAGGCGGGGCCGCCCTTGGCACCGGGGTGCCAAATGTCCAGCTCGGCGGAGGGCTCGGTGAAGGGAAAGTAGGACGGGCGCAGGCGAATCTTGGCCTCCGGGCCAAACATCTGGCGCGCAAAGTGCTCCAGCGTGCCCTTCAGGTCAGCCATGGTCAGGCCTTGATCCACGGCCAGGCCCTCGAATTGGTGGAACACCGGGGTGTGCGTGGCATCCAGCTCATCGGTGCGGAAGGTGCGCCCGGGGCAGAGCACGTACATGGGCACGTCCCGATCCAGCATGGACCGCACCTGCACCGGTGAGGTGTGTGTGCGCAGGACCAGGTGAGCCTGGGGCGGATCCACAAAGAAGGTGTCCTGCATCTCGCGGGCCGGGTGGTCCTCGTCAAAGTTCAGCGCGTCAAAGTTGAACCATTCCGATTCCACCTCCGGCCCCTCGGCGATCTCCCAGCCCATGCCAACAAACACGTCGGAGACGCGCTCGGTCAGGCGGGAGAGCGGGTGGCGGGCGCCAAGGGTGGTGCGGCGGGGGGCCGCCGTGACGTCCACGGTCTCCTCCACCAAGCGGCGGGCGGCGTGCTCCGCCTCCAATACCTCGGTGCGCGCGGCCAGCGCCTTGTTGATGCGACCCTTGGCGCCGCCAAGCGTCTTGCCTGCCAGAGCCTTGTCCTGCGGCTCCAGCGCGCCGATCCCCCGGTTGGCCAGGGTCAGCGGTGCCTTCTCACCCAGGTGAGCCAGGCGCGCGGCCTTGAGCTCCTCCAGGTCGGCGGCGGCGGCGAAGGCGGCAAGCGCTGCCTGCACGACGGCGTCCACGGCCTCCTGGTCGGTGGGGTGCGGAACGCCGTGGCTGGCGTCCGGAACGGATGGGGGTGTTGACATGGGTCTAGACACGCCTTCGCGGACGGGGATGGAGATTTGCCTCCATTCTAGGTCACCGGGCGCGGTCAACGACGAAGGGGCCCGCCGCACCAAGGTGTTGGTGTGGCGGGCCCCATCGGGAAGCTTGGCTCAGGGCAGGTAGCCCTCAAGCCAGGTGGGCTCAGGCCTCTTCAGGCTCCTCTTCCGACTTGGTGGTCTTGCGGCCACCAGAAGACATCAGCGTGATGGCGACCAGCAGGACCGTCACAATCACACCGGCCACCCACAGCAGGGCGGAGACCCACCAGGCCATGCCCGGGCCGGACGTGACCGCAGTCAGCGCGGTGTCCTCCTTGATGTCCTTGAGGTTCCACGTCACCGAGTTGCCGTGAATCTCGCCGCCGGCCGTGGCCTCAGAAACGGGGTTGGGGAACTCGACAGTCAGCGCAACCGGAGCCGCTTCGCTTGCCTCGGCGCCCTGGGCAGCCTCTGCCTTGCCCAACGCTGCGTCCTTGGGGCGAACGGCGCTGAACGTGTAGCGCTCGGACTCGAAGCTCACCTTGCCCTGGATGGCGGTGGTGCCCAGGACGGAGCTCGGAAGCCCCTTCATTGTCATTTCGGCGCTCTGCTTGTCACCCTCGTTGTGCTCCGAGAACGTGACCGAGTCCGGGCGATCCAGGCCGGCAGCCTGCTGCGAGGGCAAGCGCAGGCTGTTGACGTTGCTCTGAAGCAGCGACCCGATCGAGTACTTCTTCGCCATAGCGGGATCGTCTCTGCCGGTGCCCTTCTTGATGAACGCGTCCATCTCTTCGTTCGTTGCCTCGGCACTGATGGTGACGTCCACCTTTTCAGCACTTTGAACCTTCACGTCAACGTCCATCGAGCCGCAGCCGGCCAGCGCCATGCCGCCAACCAGGAGCAGGGGCAAGGCCTTGAGGAACCGCTTCATGTTCACCTTTCGGAGGCGTTTTAGTGGGCGCCGCTCGCGTGAAAGACACGTGGGCCCTGACAGATTGAGATCCAGCCTACGGCCTGGGACTGTGAACGCCCAAGACCACTCGCCGGGCTGTGGATAGCGCCCCACCCCGACTCGCCATTGGACTAGAACGTATGTTCTAATAAAGGGGTGAGATGGGAAGCTCACCGGCCGGCAACGGCCCGCGTGGGGCGTTCGGGATGACCCGGGCGCCCCACGCCACAACCTCGCCCACGCCACCGCTCCCGACATTTCCCCCGCACCTGCGCCGGGTGACAGGATCGTGAGTCGTCACCGCCGCGCCACCAGAGCCGGCCACGATGAGAGGACTTGAGATGGGCTCCGCCTACACCCCGGAAGATTCCCTGCTTCAGCGCTACCTTGACTTCTACAAGGAGTCCCACGCTCACGCAGAGCTCTCCGGGCAGGAATTCGCCACCACCGATCGGATCGAGGCGGAGCTTGACCGGCTTGGCATAGAGCATTTCCGGGTGAGCCAGACCGGAACGGTGGGGATCCTGCGCAACGGCGAGGGACCCGTGGTGGCCTTCCGCGCGGACATCGACGGCCTCCCTGTCACCGAGGACACGGGCCTGCCGTACTCCTGCAAGGACACGGCACAGTTCAACGGGGAGAGCGTCGGCACCATGCATGCCTGCGGCCACGACACCCACTTCACCTCCGCCTTGGCCGCCGCCGACTACCTGAGCCAGCACCGCGAGAGGTGGGAGGGCACTCTTGTCCTGATCTTCCAGCCCGCAGAAGAGAGCGGGGACGGCGCCAACGCCATGCTGGCTGGCGGGCTCTGGGAGCGCGCCCCGCGCCCCGAGGTACTGCTTGGTCAACACGTCATGCCGATGCCAGCGGGACAGGTGGCGCTGCGGGCGGAGAACCAGATGAGCCTGGCGGACACCCTCAGGGTCACCGTGACCGGCAAGCAGGCCCACGGCTCGCAGCCGGATCTCTCTGTGGATCCCATCGTCGCCGTGGCCTCCATGGTGCTGCGCCTACAGACCATCGTCTCGCGTGAGCTGAAGCCAGGCACGGCCGCGGTCGTCACCGTCAGCGTGCTGCGAGCGGGTACCGCAGTGAACATCATCCCGGACACCGCCAGCTTTGTCCTCAACATCCGCACCCCTGACCAGGCCTCGCGGGATACCGTGCTTGCGGCCGTCCACAGAATCGTTGATGCGGAGGCCGTGGCGGCCCGTGCCCAGGTGAGCTACGAGACGCTGAATCAGTTCACACGCTGCTTCAACGATCCGGAGCACACCGCGCGGGTGCAGGCCCTCCTCGGCCAGGCGCTTGGCGCGGATCAGGTGCACATCATGCCCGCCGCCGTCACCGGCTCAGAGGACGTGGGAGCGCTGGCAGACGCCATCGGCGTGCCCCTGGTCTACTGGTTCTTTGGCGGCTTTGGCCCCGAGTCCTTCCGGGACGGCGCCACTCCCGCGGGCAACCACTCGCCCCACTTCGGCCCGCAGGCCGAGAGCACGCTCCGCACGGGCATCTCTTGCGCGGCGACGGCGCTGATGGGCTACCTTGGCCGCGAAAATCTGGCCGGGTCCGGCGCCTAGACACTCGCGAGGACCCTAGCCAGCCGCTAGGAGCGGGGCCGCAGTGCCCGCACCACCGCCTCCACGATCGCCTCGTCCGCCGGAATCCAGGCCACCGCGCGGACGAGGTGCTCGTCCAACGCAAGCCAGCGCAGCTCGCTATGATCCTCCAGGGCGCGCGGCGCCCCGGAGGTGATCTCCGCCGCCCACACGCGCATGTCCGCGCCGGGCTTCAGTGGCCAACCACGCTGCGCGTCCGGGCCGGGCACCTCTGCGCCAAGGCTCGCCTCCACCCCGAGTTCCTCTCGCAGCTCCCGCAGCAGCGCCGTGGCCGGTTCCTCCCCGGGCTCCACCTTCCCACCGGGGAACTCCCACTGACCGGCCAGGGAAGCCGGCGCCGAGCGGCAGCCGGCCAGCAGCGCCGTCGGGCACTGTAAGGAGTCAACAATCGCCGCACCCACCACCTGCACGTGACCGCCACCCATCGCGGGGCTCAGCCCTGCCCGCGCTGGGCGCGCGCGGAGGCGTAGAGGCACAGCGTCGCCGCCGTGCCCACGTTGAGGGACTCGGCCGCTCCGTAGAGAGGGATCGCCACGCGCGCGCGGCACGCCGCCAGTTCTTCGTCGCTGAGCCCGGAGCCCTCGTTGCCAAAGAGCCAGGCCGTGGGCGCCGAGAGCGCCACGCGCTGCGCGGCCCCCTTGGCAGTGACCCCCACGCGGCGCGCCGCGGCGTCGTCCTGCAACACGTCAAGGTCCGTGTCGCCGTACCCGTCTGCGGCCAGCGCCGTGATGCCCACGCCGCTCAGGGCGCTGCCTAGTTCCGTCAGCGAGACCCCCGTGACGGCAGGCAGGTGGAACAGCGAACCGACCGTGGAGCGAACCACCTTGGGAGAGAACAGGTCAACCGTGCCGCTGAGCGCGATCACGCCGGTGGCCCCGGCCGCGTCCGCCGCGCGCAGGATGGTGCCGGCGTTGCCTGGATCCTGCACACGCGCCAGCACCGCGATCAGCCCCGCGCCGGGAAGGACCACGTCCGCCAGGCTGGTCTGCGGCAACGCGCACCGGGCCACCACGCCTTGCGGTGAGACGGTGTCGGTGAGCGCGGCCAGCACTTCTTCCGTCACCAGGTGACGGTGCAGATCCGGGCCGCCCATCAGCTCCGGCTCGCGCTCGGCGCGCTCTGCCGTGATGAAGAGCTCTTGCACCTGCGCCCGGCCGGCGGCATGCGCACGCACCGCCTCCCGCACGGCCTGCGGCCCCTCCACCAAGAAGGACCCGGCCTTGCGACGCCCAGCTGAGCTGATGAGGCGGGCGGTGGCACGCACGCGGTCGGCGTGCGGGTTGGACATGATCTCCATGCGATTCCGGCTCCTGGCAGGTGGGCGCGGGCGGCGCGCCGAGGCGTGGGCGTGATGCACAAGGGGCGGCACCCGGAAGAATCCGGGTGCCGCCCCTTGGGAAGTGACGCGTGGGTGTTAACGCAGTTGGTGTTAACGCAGCGGCGTCAGCGTGAGCGCAAGGCTCAGCGAGCGACCGGGGCGTTGACGTCGGCCGGGAGGGCCTTCTTGGCAACGTTGACCAGGGTGGTGAACGCGGCGGCGTCGGAGACGGCCAGCTCGGCGAGCATGCGGCGATCAACCTCGACGCCGGCCAGCTTCAGGCCCTGGATCAGGCGGTTGTAGGTCATGCCGTTGGTGCGGGATGCAGCGTTGATGCGCTGGATCCACAGGCGACGGAAGTCACCCTTGCGCTTACGGCGATCGTTGAAGCTGTACACGAACGAGTGGAGCAGCTGCTCCTTCGCCTTGCGGTACAGACGCGAGCGCTGGCCACGGTAGCCGGACGCACGATCGAGGATGACGCGACGCTTCTTATGGGCGTTGACTGCCCGCTTCACACGTGCCACGTGTGTTCTCCTTTGAGCTGGGCCGCTGCTCGTCCACTACTTGGACGGCGCGGCGTGGGGTTCGATGTCTTGCGTTTGCGGGGGGCCCCGCGAGGATCAGATGCCGAGCATGCGGCGGATCGTGCGCTGATCCGCCTTGGCGACGATGCGGTCGCCCTTGAGTCGGCGAGTCAGTCGCGAGGACTTGTGCTCCAGGTAGTGGCGGCGGTTGGCCTGCTGACGCTTCAGCTTGCCGCTACCAGTGAGCTTGAAACGCTTCTTCGCCCCAGAGTGGGTCTTGAACTTCGGCATGATGCCTTCTCCTTGTACGTTCTCCCGGGAGCCGCCTTAGGGGGCGGTCCGAGTGCTGTCCCCGGCCGTCAAGGCCGGTTTGTCCTGTGTGTCAGTCGCTCGAGCTGGGCTTGGGGCTGGCCGGCTTAGTGGCTGCCTTCGGCTTAGGTGCTGGCTTGGGCGACGCCGCTGGCTTGGGGGCCGCGGTGGGCTTGGGTGTGGCGGTCGGCTTGGGGGCCGATGCCGCGGGCTTGGGTGCCGCTGCTGCGGCGGGCTTGGCCGCCGTGGCAGGCTTCGGCGCCGAAGCCGGCTTGGCTGCCGAGGCCGGCTTGGCTGCCGCCGCGGGAGCGGAGGCACCTTCCGGCTTGGCTGCCGTGGCCGGCTTGACCGGTGCCTTGGGCGCTGAGGCCGCAGGAGCGCTGGTCCGCGGGGCGGAAGCGCTGCTGGTACCCGAGGTGCTGCGCGGTGCCGAGCTCCGGCTGGTGCCAGAGGTGCTGCGCGGTGCCGAAGAGCGCGGTGCGGAGGAACGCGTGGCCGAGGCCGGACGCTCCGAGCGGGTCTCCACCGGAGCCGGGGCCTCAGCGGGGGTCTCGCGAATGCCGAACTGCGGCTGGTTTGCCACCTCGGCAGCCAGTGCCTTCAGCTCCTCAGGCATGGCCGCTGCCACCGAATTGGTGACCTCGACTGCCTCGGAAGTATCAACGCGCTGCTGACGCTCGCGGCGACGCTCGGAGGACTCAGTGCCATCCACATCAGCCTTGGCTTCGCGGCGGGCCGCGGCCTTGGCGTCAGCCTTGGTGCGCAGCGGGCCGATGACCATGACCATGTTGCGGCCATCCTGGCGGGGAGCGGACTCCACTGCGCCCACCTCGGCAACGTCAGCGGCAAACTTCTGGAGCAGGCGGATGCCAAACTCCGGGCGCTGCTGCTCGCGGCCGCGGAACTGGATCATGGCCTTGACCTTGTCACCCTGGGAGAGGAACTTCAGAGCGTTCTTCATCTTGGTGTCGTAGTCGTGGCTGTCGATCTTCAGGCGGAAGCGGACCTCCTTGAGGACCGTGTTCGTCTGGTTCTTGCGGGACTCGCGAGCCTTCTGCGCCGTCTCGTACTTGTACTTGCCGAAGTCCATCAGCTTGCACACCGGCGGCTTGGCGCTCGGGGCAACCTCGACGAGGTCGAGGTCAGACTCCTGCGCCAGACGGAGGGCGTCCTCAATACGGACGATCCCAACCTGTTCACCGTTGGGACCGACCAGCCGCACCTCTGGGACGCGGATATGGCCGTTAATGCGTGCGTCGCTAATGTTGAACTCCTTGAAGAAGATGATGACCTGCTTGGAGAGCAGGTGAACCCGTGAAAACGAGAAAGGCCCCGGCTTCAAGAAGCAGGGGCCACCGCGGAACCAGATGCGAGATAACTCAGCATCCGGACCGAGAACCCGGATGCCCGTGGGCAACTGCGGGTGGGAGATGGCCTCCGCTTGGGACTCGTATCCGTGCCCCTTCTCACTGCCACGAGGCAGTCATCAGGAACCGATCACGAGACGGTCTATGACAAGCTTAACCCATGAGCACTCCCCCCACCAACCACGACCACCACTCCTTCGAGGATCCCTCCGCGCGTCAGGCCCGCGACATCGCCGAGGTAGCCGCCGTGGAGGTCATCACCACCACCGCCGTGCACCTGATGAGCGCCGCCGCCGTGAAGTGCGGACTGGCAGACGGCCCCGACGCCGCTGAGCTCAAGGACCTGGACGAGGCCCGCAAGCTGATCACCGCCCTCGCTGGCCTCATCACGGCCGGCGCACCGGAGATCGGCAGCCAGCACGCCGCTCCCCTGCGAGACGGACTGCGCTCGCTGCAGCTCGCCTTCCGCGAGGCAAGCCTGATCCCGGACGCCCCGGGCCAGGGCCCGGGAGAGAAGTTCACCGGTCCCGTTAACTAATCCGCCGGTAACTAATCCGCCGGTCACCTGGCCGGACCGCGATGTAGTTGACCTGCCTCGATCACCTGTCTCGATCAACCGGCGCATGCCGGTTGATCGAGACAGCGCAGTGACGTGATCCGGCGGTGAGGTGAGCCGGCGGAGCCGGTCGATCACTGCAGCTTGGCTACAGCTGGGCTACCCGCCAGCAGTTAGGCCATCCGCCTGCGGCGCAGGCTCCTCAGGCCCATGGTTCCCAGGCCGGTCGCCATGGCCACGCCTGCCAAGGCGAGGAACGCCGCTGCCGGCCCCGCGACGTCGATCACGACACCGACCAGCGGCGTCCCAAGGGCCGTGCCAGCGGTCATAGCAGAGCCGTACCACCCCATGGCCTCGCCGCGGTGGCGCTCGGCCACCGACTCCGTGAGGCGCTCCGAGGCGGCGGTCATGAGCGGGGCCACGAAGAAGCCAGAGGCCACCAGCAAGATGCCCAGCCAGAACATGTCCGGGGCAAAGGCCGCAGGGATCAGCGCCACGCCGAGCACGGTGATGATCTTGAGTGGGTCAAAACGCCGCGACTGCGCGCCGTAGAAGAAGCCACCCACCAGCGAGGCAGCGGACCAGATGCCATAGGCCCACCACAGCCCGCCCGCCGAGTCTCCGGAGTGCTCCGAGAACGCCACGACGCTGACCTCGGTGCCTGCTAGCGCTATGCCCGCTCCTGCGGCCATGATCAGCATGGCAATGACCCCGGCGCTGACCCAGGAGAAGCGCTTTTCGCGCTGCTGGCCGGGCTTAATCACCGGGATGGCACCGGTCACGACTGGCACCACGGAGGCCGCATCGCTCTGATGCGCTGGGCTCTCCAGCTCCCCCACCGGTTGGCGGGGAGCGCTGGGCAGCTGGGACGAGCGGGTCGGCGGGTTGGAAATCAGCAGGGCCACACCGGCGACCACCACCAGTGCACCTACCGCCGTCATAGCGACCCTGGACCCCAGTGTCGCGGCCAGCACGGCAGCGCCACCCGGGGCAATGATGAACACGATCTCGGTGATCATCGAATCAAGCGAATACGCCGTGCGCCGATCCGGCCCGGTCATCATCACGCCAAGGGACTGGCGCACAATCGTGAACACTGGAAGGGCAAAGAGCCCCGCCACAAAGAGCAGCAGAAGCAGCACCTCGTAGCTGGCATACGGCGCGAGGCCCCAGGTCAGGGCCTCCACCACAATCGAGGGCACCACGGCGCGGCGCAGCCCCACGGTGTCGATGCGGCGCCCACGCCACGGCGAACCGATGGCGAGGCCGATGGTCAGCAGCGCGGCGGCAAGCCCCGCCTGCCAATAGGGAAGATTGAGCGTGTGGGAGACGTGCAGGGTGATCAGCACTGCCGTCACCGAGTGCGGCAGGCGCCCCAGGAAACCCACCATCAACAACGGCGCCACATGGGGGCGCCGGAAGACCTGACCGTAGCGGCGGAAGGCGCCGGGCTCCGAACCCTTGGCGCTCACTGACCCACCTTGCGCAATCCGATCGTGAGGGAATCCGCCGACTCACGCAGGGCCTGTACCCCAGCCAGCGCCTCCTGGACGCGCCCCAGGACCTCAGGCACAGCGTCGTCGGGCACTGCGTTCTCCAAAACAACCGTGAGGCCAAGCTCCGGGCCGTGCCCGCCGCCGGGCAACGTGCGCCCGTCGCGCGCGCGGCTCGCGACGCCCGGACCCGGCTCAAGCACCAAGCCCGAGACCTCTTCCATGGCATCAGCAATGGCCTGCAACGGCGCCACCAGTGACTCGTCGCGATAGCTGGGAACCCAGCTTCGCTGCTGGGCCAGTGCCCACATGGCGGGGCGGCGCACCACAAAGGTGATCTCCGCGCCCGGGTCAATGACCAACAGCTGGGCCTCCTCCGCCACGGCAGAGAGCGCCGCCCGCGGGGCATAGACGGCCACGGGGCGGGCCTGCGGGTGCCAGTTCGTGAGGTGCTCCACGGCAGAGAAAATCGGCAGGGCGGAGCGCCCGTCCGGGGCGGAAATCATGACCAGGGCCATATCCGCCTCCTTGTCCTCAAGAACACCATGCTCACCCATGACGCTCTCGCCGCTCTGGGCCACCACGGGCACAAAGATGCGCGCGTCCGCCAGCGCCTCAATCACGGCCTCCTCGCCGTTCATGCCGGCGTAGAGGCCCTCCAGCGCCAGCTCGAGGATTGGATTGGCCCGCCCGTCATCGCCGTCGTGCTGGTGCAACGGGTTACCCCCGCCGGAGAGGTCACGCCCCTCCCAGTCCTGACCCGCCGAATCAGTGGCGCCGCCGGCTCCGCGCAACAGCGCCGCCTTAATGTGCTCGGGAAGCTCCTTCTTGGGAGCGTGTCCGGGCTGCGGCTGTTCCGGATGCTGATGCTGCTGCTCGCTCATGGCCGTCCAGCCACATCGAGCGCCTGCGCCAACGTGAAACGCCCCTCATAGAGCGCCTTGCCCACGATGGCCCCCTCGATGCCCTGCGGCACCAAGGCACGCAGCGCCTCGAGATCCTGGAGCCCGGAGATGCCGCCTGAGGCGATCACGGGCTTGGAAATGCGCTCGGCGATCTGGGCCAGGAGCTCCACATTGGGACCGGTCAGGGTGCCGTCCTTGGTCACGTCCGTGACAACGTAGCGGGCGCAGCCGGCCTCCTCCAGGCGCGCGAGCACGTCCCAGAGTTCGCCGCCGTCTTTGGTCCAACCGTGGCCGGACAGGGTGGTGCCGCGCACGTCGAGGCCCACGGCGATGAGATCGCCGTACTGTTCGATGGCACGGGCGGTCCACTCCGGGTTCTCCAGGGCCGCCGTGCCGATGTTGACTCGGGAAGCGCCCCACTCGGCCGCACGCGCCAGCGACTCATCATCGCGAATGCCGCCGGAGAGCTCCACTTTGAGTTCCAACTCCTGCGCCACGCGGCGCAGGACCTCGGCGTTGGAACCGCGCCCAAAGGCCGCATCCAGGTCCACCACATGGATCCACTCCGCGCCGGCCTCCATCCAGTTCCGGGCGGCGTCAAACGGATCGCCGTAGCCCTTCTCCGATCCGGCCTCGCCCTGGACCAAGCGCACGGCCTGGCCGTTGGCGATGTCGACGGCGGGGAACAGGACGAGGCGCTCAGCGCCGGTGCTCTGGCTCATGATCTTGGGGTGTCCTCAGGGTCTGTGGGGGGGGTGGGGTGCGTCGCCTCAGGCGACGGTTGGGGCTGCGCGCTAAGTCAGACGTAGGTGACGGCCCAGGCAGCGACCAGGGACATCACGGCCAGGATGGCGCAGATCACCACCGCGATGCGGGGCTTGCCCTGCTTGTGCAGGGACCACGTTCCCCCGATCAGCACGCCACCGAGGGCCATCAGCAGAATCGTTGGCATTAAAAGGTCTCCATCCAATTGCGCAGTAGCTGTGCCCCGGCCTCGCCGGACTTCTCCGGGTGGAACTGCACCGCGGTCAGCGGGCCGTTCTCCACCGCGGCTATGAACGGCTCGCCGTGCTTGGCCCACGTCACCTGCGGCGGGACCATGAGCGGCTGTGTGACATCAAAATCCCACTTCAGGACGCCGTAGGAGTGAACAAAGTAGAAGCGCTCGTCCTCAATGCCCTGAAAGAGCCTGCTGCCCTCCGGGGGCGTGACGGTGTTCCAGCCCATGTGCGGCACCACGTCTGCGTGAAGTTTTTCCACCACACCGGGCCACTCGCCCAGGCCCTCCGTGCGCACCCCGTGCTCCACCCCGGCCTCGAACATGACCTGATGACCCACGCAGACGCCCATCACCGGGCGGCCGCCTGCGATGCGGTAGCCGATGTGGCGCAGTGCGCCGGAGGAACGCAACGCGTCCATGACCGCCTGGTAGGCGCCCACGCCGGGCACAAACAGACCATCCGCCTCGCGAATGTCCTCAGTGGACCCGGACAGCGTGACCTGAGCACCCACGTGCTCCAAGGCACGCACAGCGGAGCGCACATTGCCTGCCCCGTAATCCAGGACAGTGATCTTGGGCCCACCCGGGCTCGCGCTCATCAGAGCGCGCCCTTGGTGGAGGGAATCTGCCCCGCCATGCGCGGATCCAATTCCACTGCCTCACGCAGGGCGCGAGCCAGCGCCTTGAACTGGGACTCCACGATGTGGTGCGGGTCCCTGCCGCGCAGCACGTCGATGTGGAGGCAGATCCCGGCGTGGAACGCGATGGCCTCAAAAACGTGACGGGTCATGGACCCCGTGAAATGACCACCGATGAGGTGGTACTGCTGCCCCTCCGGCTCGCCCTCGTGTACCAAGAACGGGCGCCCGGAGATGTCCACCACGGCGCGGGCCAGGGACTCATCCAACGGAACGGTGGCCTCACCAAAGCGGCGGATGCCCCGCTTGTCTCCCAGCGCAACGCGCAACGCCTCTCCCAAGGCGATCGCCGTGTCCTCCACGGTGTGGTGCACATCGATGTGGGTGTCCCCCGTCGAGGTGACCGTGAGGTCCATCAGCGAGTGCTTGGCCAGCGCCGTGAGCATGTGATCGTAGAACGGCACCGAGGTGCTGATCTGGCTCTGGCCCGTGCCATCGAGGTCTACCTCGACGAGGACGCTTGATTCACTCGTGGCGCGTTCCATCCGGGCCTTGCGGCCAGAGATAAGTTCGGCGGGCATTTGGGGACATGCTCCCGTCTGGGGTCAAGTAGTGCGATGGTGTGGTGCGCGCTCCGCCAAGTCATCAGGCGGCGCCCGCCACGGGAACAAGTCTAGGCCGTGAGGGCGTCAGGATGCGCCGCGAGGTAGGCCCTCAGGCCATCCAAGAAGGCGGTGTTCTCTGCCTCGGTGCCGGCCGTGACGCGCAGGTGGCCGGGCAGGCCGTTGTCGCGGATGATCACGCCGCCTTCTAACAACGCCTCAAAGACCGCGTGCGGCTGCCGCAGGCCACCAAAGGTCACGAAGTTTGAATCCGAGACGGCCGGCACCAGCCCCATGGCCCGCAGCTCCACGACGATCCGATCGCGCTGGCGCTTGATGTCCTCCACGTTCTCCAGCAAAGCCCCCGAGTGGGCCAGCGCGGCACGGGCGGTGGCCTGAGTGACGGCGGAGAGGTGGTACGGCAGGCGGACTAGGCGCAGCGCGTCCACCACCTCCGGGGCCGCCGCGAGATAACCGAGGCGCGCTCCGGCCAAGGCGAAGGCCTTGGACATGGTTCGCGTGATGATCAACCGTTGCCGGCCTGGCAAGAGCGTCAGCGCGGACTCGGTGCCCTCCAAGGCAAACTCCGCGTAGGCCTCATCCACCACGACCATGGTGTTGCTTGACTCCCCCGCCTCATACACGGCGCGCACCACGTCCAGGTCAAGGGCGGTGCCCGTGGGGTTGTTGGGCGAGCACAGGAACACGACGCTGGGGGCGTGCTCGCGAACCTGCTGCGAGGCGGACTCCGCTGAGAGCGAGTAGTCCGCGTCCCGGTAGCCGGCCAGGTAATCGGTCGTGGTGCCGGAGGCCAGCAGGGGGTACATGGAGTAGGTGGGCGGGAAGCTGAGCAGCGAGCGGCCGGGCCCTCCAAAGGCCTGAAGAATCTGTTGGAGTACCTCATTTGAACCGTTGGCCGCCCAGAGGTTCTCTTCTTCGAGGCCATGACCCAGGTACCTGGCCAGGTCCTGACGCAGGGCCACAAACTCCCGGTCAGGGTAGCGGTTCAGCCCGGACGCCGCCTCACGAACCGCCTCCGTGATGGCCTCCACCACGACCTGGGGCATGGGATGCGTGTTCTCGTTGACGTTGAGCTGGATGGGCACGTTGATCTGCGGCGCACCGTAGGGCGAAATGCCGCGCAGATTCTCTCGCAGCGGCAGTTGGTTGAGTTTCTCCAGGCGATCTTGGCTCACCGCAACAGTCTATTCTCGGGACGACAAAGCCCCGGCCTCCATGACGCCGCGTGCTCGGTACGCGGGGCATCTTGGGGCCGGGGCCATGAGGGATTCGGTTCCTCGCCGGGGCAGGCACGGGGTGACGTGTGCCAGCAGCACCCCCGGCGAGGAACCGGGATTATGGGTCAGCGTCCTCCGGCGGAGGGGACGGTGAGGGTTTGGCCCGCCTGCAGCGGACCCGAGAGGGAGTTGAGCTCCCCGATCTCTGCCACCACGTCGCGAGCGTCACGCTGGGGTGCGTACTGGCGGGCAAGCCCCCACAGGGTGTCACCCTCCATCACGGTGACCTCCTCAAGGGAGGCGCCGGGGCCCGAGACAGAGGACGAGGCGTTGGCCGGCTGCAGGAAGCCGCCGATCACGAAGAGGGCCAGCGTGGCCAGGAGCACCAGCGGGGTCACGAGAAGAACGAGCCGACCGCGACGCGTGAGCGTGATGCGCTGGAAGGATGCTGCGGGAACTGAGAGTGCGATTTGCGACATGGTGTCCACCTTTCGAACGGGGTTCGAGTCCGAGCCGAGCTGTTCGAACATTTCTTCGAAACCCGATGCACCATTTCTAGCACGGATCTTCGAAGTCTGTCGAGACACGTTCGAACAAATCTTTGAAGAGTGCCTCCTTTTGCCCTACGGTGAAGGGCAAGAGGTGACACAACCAATAGAAGTGCCCACCCCTGACACATCGCTCGGACCCGGGCGCAGGTCACCCAGAGCAAGGAGCAGCGCGTGAGCCCCACCAGCAAAAAAGTCAGGGACACCGCGCCGGAATCCGCCCCTCAGCGCAAGTCGCTGACCACGCGCCAGCGCCAGATCCTGGAGTCCATCCAGGACTCCATCGAGAAACACGGCTACCCGCCCACCATGCGTGAGATGGGAGAGGCCGTTGGCCTCAAGTCACTCAGCTCCGTGACGCACCAGCTGACGCAGCTGGAGCGGCTGGGGTACGTGCGCCGCGATCCGCGACTCCCCCGCGCCATTGAGGTGCTCCTGCCACTGACCAAGACCGCTGGCTCCTCGCGCTCTTCCTCTGCGGCATCCGGCCACGGCCGGCCCGCTCAGATCCAGTCCGGCCAGACCGCTTCCTCCCTCTCCGACTCAACCCGCGCCAAGGCGACCCGCACCGGCTCCACACGGGACTCACCGGAGCCCCCGCAGTTCCCCGAACCCACGGCGACCGCCACGGACTCTGCGTTGGTTCCGCTCGTGGGACGCATCGCGGCTGGCGGGCCCATCCTGGCGGATCAGGAGGTGGAGGATGTCATGTCGCTCCCGCGCCAGCTGGTGGGGCACGGCGAGCTGTTCATGCTTCGCGTCGCCGGAGACTCCATGATTGACGCAGCGATCTGCGACGGCGACTGGGTGGTGGTGCGCCGTCAGAACAACGCCATCAACGGGGACATCGTCGCCGCGCTGCTGGACGACGAGGCGACGGTGAAGACCTTCCGCCAGCGCGACGGCCACACCTGGTTGCTGCCGCAGAACTCGCAATACGAGCCCATCCTCGGCGATCACGCCACGGTCATGGGCAAGGTCGTCTCGGTCCTGCGCTCGCTCTGACTCCCCCAGCGTTCGGCTGGCTGGCCTGGCGCGCCTTCAGCAGGATGGCCCAGCGCGCCGGGCTCTGCCGAACAGCCGGTCGGCAGGCCTGCCGGGATCTAGTCCTTCGCGCCGGTCTCCGCCAGGCGGCCCAGTGCCGCCACGACGGTGGCCCGGTCCGTGGTGGGCCACAGCGGGGGCAGGGTGTCCCGCAGGAACCCGCCGTAGCCCTTTGACACCATTCGCGAATCCAGCAGCGCCACCACGCCACGGTCCCCCGTGGAACGGATCAGGCGGCCCGCTCCCTGTGCAAGGCGCACCGCGGCGTGCTGTGCGGACACGGCCATGAAGCCATTGCCCCCATGCTGATTCACGGCGCGGGTGCGCGCGGTTGAGAGGGGGTCATCCGGGCGCGGGAACGGGATGCGATCGATGATGACCAGCCGGCAATTGGGCCCGGGAACGTCCACGCCCTGCCACAAGGTCATGGTGCCAAAGAGGCACGTCTCCTCGTCCTGCGCAAAGGTGCGGATGAGCTCGGGGATGCTCGCGTCCCCCTGACGCAGGATGGGCACGTCCACGCGCCCTCGCAGCGCCTCCGCCGCGTCCTCGGCGGCACGCCGGGAGGAGAAGAGGGCCAGCGTGGCGCCCCGGGAGGCCTTGATCAGCCCCTCGATCTCATCCAACGCACCCTCTGACACGCCGCGTCCGGGCGGCGGCAGGTGCCGCGCCACGTACAGCATGCCCTGGCGCGGGTAGTCAAAGGGGCTGCCCACGTCCAGCGCCTCCCACTCGGGGGCGCCCTCTCCCATGAGACCAAGGTCCCCTGCCACGGGCTCAAACTTGGCGCCGAGCGCCAGGGTGGCGGAGGTCAGGATCACGGTGTGCCCGTCAAAGAGTCCCTCGCGGAGCTTGCCCGCCACGGAAAGCGGCGCCACCATCAGCACAGCCGGCGTGTCATCGCCGGGCTGCACGTAGCCACGCCCGGGCTCAAACTGGCCAGGACGTGAGGCCCAGACCACCTCGTATTCGGAGTTGGCTCCGAGCAGCCGGTCCGCGAGTTCTACCAGTTGCGCCAGCTCTGAACGGGCGGTTTGGCGTCCACCGTCCGCGGCGGCGCCCGGCTCCGGCTTGGAGTCGGAGAGGCACAGCTTGGCGGCCTCGCGGACAGCATTCACGGCCTCTGCCATCTCCTCGGTCAAGCCGCGCGGCAGCAACCCTGTGGGCACGCCGGTGGTGGCCTTCTCCAGCCAGTCGGCGGTGTCCTTGAGGCCCTTGACGCTGACCTTGAGATGCTTGCGGGCGCTGGATGCCGCGTGGGAGACGGCCGCGGCGGAGAGCGGCTTGGTCACGGAGGAGGTCACTCGATCTTGGAGCTCGTGGGCCTCATCGATGATGACCGCATCGAACTCCGGGAGCACGGCCAGGCCCTCAAAGGCGGACACGGCAAGCATGGCGTGGTTCGTGACCACCACGTCGGCCTCCGCCGCGTGGGCGCGCGCCCGCTCCGTGAAGCATTCCGAGGCCATGGGGCAGCTCTGCGCGCCCAGGCACTCCATGGAGGAGACGGAGACCTGCCTCCATGCCTGATCCGAGACGGAGGGGACCACCTCGTCCCGGTCACCAGTTTCGGTGCTCTCGGCCCAATCCCGCAGCCGCACCACCTCGCGTCCCAGCGGGGAGCTGGGCCCGGCAAAGGCCTTGGCCGGCGCGGCGCCGGCGTCCTCCAGGCTAAAGAGTGTGTCCTCGTCGCTGGGGTAGCCACCGCCCAGCTTGTACTTGCAGACGTAGTTGTTGCGGCCCTTGAGCAGCGCCACGTCCATCTCCCGCGGCAGTTCCGGGCCCAGCGCCTCTAGCAGCCGCGGCACATCGCGGCTCACAATCTGGGACTGCAGGGCCAGTGTGGCCGTGGAAACGATGATGGGCTTGTCCGCGTCCACGGCGTGCTTGAGCGCGGGGACCAGGTAGGCCAGCGACTTGCCAGTGCCGGTGCCGGCCTGCACCAGGAGGTGCTTGCCCTCGGTGAGGGAGCGATCAACCTGCCTGGCCATCTCGTGTTGGCCGTCGCGGCGCTGCCCACCCAGGGTTTCTACCGCATGGGTGAGCAGCGCATCAACGTCCAGCGAGTCCTGGTCCTCTTCGGTGCTCATGAGGCGACAACAAACTCCGCGATTTCGGCGGCAAGCGCCTCTTTGACCACAACACGCAGGTGGGTGCCGTCCGCGGCGTGCTCGGTGAAGAGAATCTCCGCATCCGAGCCGTGCAGGCGCGCCACCACCTCTCCGCGGGTGTACGGAATCACCAGGTCAAGCGGCACGGAGGGCCTGGGGATCATGTCAGAGATCTTCTGCATGAGCTCATCCATGCCCTCGCCCGTGCGGGCGGAGACCACCACGGTGTCCGCGTGCATGGAGCGCAGGCGATCCACCACATACGGATCAGCGATGTCCGTCTTGTTCAGGACAATCAACTCCGCGACCTTCTGCGCATCCACATCAGAGAGAACCTCACGCACGGCGGCGATCTGTCCCTCCGGGTCTGGGTGAGAGGCGTCCACGACGTGCAGCAGCACGTCCGCGTCAGCCGCCTCCTCCAGCGTGGAGCGGAAGGCCTCCACCAGCTGCGTGGGCAGCGAGCGCACAAAGCCGACCGTGTCCGCCAGCGTAAAGCCGATGCCGTCCGGGGTCTTGGCCTGGCGCACGGTGGGATCCAGCGTGGCGAACAACGCGTTCTCCACCAGCACGCCGGCGTGCGTGAGCCGGTTCAACAGCGAGGACTTGCCCGCGTTGGTGTAGCCAACAATCGCCACCGAGGGAATCTCGTTGCGCTTGCGGCTGGCCCGCTTGGCATCGCGCGCCGGCTTCATCTCCGCGATCTCGCGGCGCAGCTTGGCCATGCGGTGACGAATGCGGCGCCGGTCCAGCTCAATCTTGGTCTCGCCTGGCCCGCGCGAGCCCATGCCTGCGGCTGCTCCGCCCACCTGGCCACCGGCCTGGCGGGACATGGAGTCTCCCCAACCGCGCAGTCGCGGAAGCAGGTACTCCATCTGAGCCAACTCCACCTGCGCCTTGCCCTCGCGGGACTTGGCGTGTTGGGCAAAGATGTCCAGGATCAAGGCGGTGCGGTCAATGACCTTGACCTTGATCACGTCCTCCAGGCCGCGGCGCTGGGACGGCGCCAGTTCGGCGTCAACAATCACGGTGTCGGCGCCAGTGGCCTCCACGATGTCCTTGAGTTCAAGGACCTTGCCCTTGCCAAGGAAGGTGCCGGGGTCCGGCTTCAGGCGGCGCTGGATCACGCCGTCCAGTACCTCGGAACCAGCGGTTTCCGCCAAAGCGGCCAGCTCCTGGAGCGAGTTATCCGCGTCCTGGGCCGTGCCCTCTGACCAAATCCCGGCCAGCACTACCTTCTCCAGGCGGAGCTGACGGTACTCAACCTCTGAGACGTCCTCGAGTTCGGTGGAGAGGCCGGCCACGCGGCGCAGGGCGCGGCGTTCTGCCAGGTCCTGCTGTGCGCCGTCGGAGTCTGAATGCTCCGCTTCCAGCGCCGACAAGGCCTGCGCCTTGCCGGACGATGCCTTTCCACCCTGGGACTCATGGCCCCGGGAGGAGCTACTCTCGGTCGTGGCCGAGCCGGCTGCGCGCGCGCTCCGGGCGTCATCTGCCGCAAGGATGCGGTGGATGGTTGCCTCGATCTGCGCGTCGGTGTTTTCGGTGGTATCGCTGCCCTGCTCTTCGGGGCGCGAGGAATCCTGATGGGTCATGTTCTCCCTGCTGACGGATAGAAGAAGTCTACTGTGCGTGGGCCCTGTGAGGGCGCGGTCATCCCCAGGTTCGCCCAGGGCGTCGCGCTGCTCAGAGGAAGAACATGTAAGTCATAGGGAAAACTCTATCACTCAGACTCGGTAGGCTAGAAGCCATGCCGGAACAGCACTACTTCAGCGAGTCCCCAGACACCCCCGAGCGCCGCCGCACCCTGCGCGTGGAGCTGGCCGGGGAGGTGCGAGAGGTCATCACGGCCAACGGCATCTTCAGCCCAGACGGGCTGGACAAGGGCACCGATGCGCTACTCAGGCGCGTTCCCGCGCCGCCGGCGCAGGGCACCTTCTTGGATATCGGCTGCGGCTGGGGGCCCGTGGCGCTGACGCTGGGTTTCCTAGCGCCCGACGCCGCTGTGTGGGCTGTGGACGTCAACTCACGTTCCCTTGGCCTCACCCGAGATAACGCGGCCGGCTTGGGCCTGGGCAATGTCACTGCCCGCCGCCCCGAGGAGGTCCCGGCGGACCTGGGCTTTGACCTGATCTGGTCCAACCCGCCCATCCGGGTGGGCAAGGAGGCACTGCACCAGATCCTGGAGCTGTGGTTGCCTCGCCTGAACCCCGGAGGCGAGGCCTACCTGGTGGTGCAAAAGAACCTGGGCTCGGATTCACTGGAGGCCTGGCTCAAGTCCGTCCTGCCCGCGGGCTTTGAGGTGGAGCGCTACGCCAGGGAGAAGGCTTTCCGCGTCATCGCCGTGCGCCGCGCGGCCTGATCCGACTCGATCCGGCCCGGGCACTCAGCCCAGCACTCCCCCGGCCACGCGCACGGCCGGACCGGACAGAATCACGTGCTCCGCGCCGTCGGGCCGGGTCTCAAAGCGCACGCCGCACACGCCTCCGGGCACGCTCACGGCCCAGGCCTGCGCCGCGTCGCCTGCGTTCCCGGCCCAGTGCCTGGTAGCCACGACGGCCGCGCAGATCCCCGTGCCGCAAGAGAGCGTCTCACCCACGCCGCGCTCGTGAACGCGCATGCTGATGGCCGCGATCCGATCCTGCACCAGCGGTTCCGCCGGCACCACGTATTCGATGTTGACCCCGTTCGCCGGCAGGGGTTCCACCACGGGCTGGGCGGTGAGGTCCAACTCCGCCAGCTCTGCGGCGTCCGGCAACGCAACCACGGTGTGCGGATTGCCCATGGTCACGGAGAGGGAGGGCCGCGCGATCCCCTCCCCCTGCGTCGTCACGGCGGAGTCCATGGCCTCCGCCTGGGCCCGCTCGGGGTAGATGAAGGCCCACGGCCCCATGTCAACGCTGTAGCCATCTCCGGAGGAGCGCACCACCTTGACGCCGGCGCGCGTGGCCACCCGCAGCCCCTGTGCCGGCATCTGTGTGAGCCCCTGGCTCAGGAGGAAGTGGGCGTAGGCGCGCACGCCGTTGCCGCACATCTCCGCGATGGATCCATCCGCATTGCGATAGTCCATGAACCACTCTGCGCCCGGGTCCTGCGCCAGGAGCTCGCGCCCCTCCACCAGGTGCTCGGAGCGCACGGCCCGGATGACCCCGTCCCCGCCGATACCCAGGTGCCGATCACACAGGGCCCGCACGCGTTCCGGGCTCAGATCGCGATCCCCTGCGGCATCCTCGAAAACCACAAAGTCGTTGCCGGTGGCGTGCATTTTGGAGAATGCCAGGCCGGTGAGGCTCAGGAGCTGGGCGGCGGCTTCTTGGGGATCCATGAGCCCAAGCCTACTGGGGCCCGGACTCCGCGAGCCCGGCCAACACTCGCTGGGTCAGCGACCGTTCGGTGGGGTCAAACCATTGCACCCGCGGGTCGGCGTTGAACCACGTGACCTGCCGCCGGGCGAAGCGCCGCGTGGCCACCGTGGTGTCCTCCAGTACCCACTCCCTGCTCGCCTCGCCGTCCAGGAAACGCAATGCCTGCGCGTAGCCAATGGCCCGTGCGGCGGTCTTGCCACGGCGCAGGCCGGCGGCGTCCAGCGCCGCCGCCTCCTGCAGCAGGCCGCCCTCCAGCATGGCCTCCACGCGGGCGCGGAGGCGTTGATGCAGCACCGCCCGGTCCAGGTTCAGGCCAATCTGCACCGTGGGGCGCAGATACTGGCGCTGCGGCATGAAGGAGGCAAAGCTGCGCCCGGTCAGGGTGTGCACCTCCAACGCGCGGACCAGCCTGCGCTGATCCCCCAGGCGTTCGGCACTCTCCGGGTCCACCGCGCGTACGCGCTCGCGCAGCGCATCGAGGCCAATCCGTTCCGCCAGCTCCTCCAGTTCGGCACGCACCACCGGGTCCGTCGGGGGGAACTCCAACGCGTCAAGGGCTGCACGCACGTAAAGCCCGGACCCACCGACCAGCACCGGGCGCAGCCCACGGGACTCGATCTGCGCAATCACCGCGCGCACCTGCGCCTGAAACGTCGCCACGGAGGCCTCTTGGGTGACGTCCAGGATGTCCAGGAGGTGGTGCGGGATCCCGCGGCGCTCTGCCACCGGTAGCTTGGCCGTCCCGATGTCCATGCCGCGATAGAACTGCAGGGCGTCGGTATTGACGATCTCCCCGCCCAGCTCCTGCGCCAGGTCAAGGGCCAGCTCCGATTTTCCGGTCCCCGTGGGGCCCACCACCGCAAGCAGTGGCAGGGAACCCGGCCCCGCGGCGTCGACCATCACACCCCGGCGCGCAGCGTGGGCATCCCCAGTGAGACGCCGCGAGTGCCCTGCGCCGCCCCTGGCGCGGGCACGCCGCAGGAATCTGCTTGGGCGCGGTCCCAGGCATCCCCGGCCCGAGTGGCGCGCACCGAGTACTGCTCGGGGCTGGGATCAGAGACCAGGTGGAAGGCGCCCACCTCGGTGACCGGGACGGTCACCGCGTCACCCGGGCGAGGCTGCGCCGCACCAGCGGGCACGGAGAAGTGCAGCAGGCGCTGGTCGCGTGTGCGGCCGGAGAGGCGGCCCGTCGACCCAGACTTGCGACCGGCCGAATCCGCAACCAGGACCTCCACCGTGCGGCCCAACTGCTTGGCGTTCTCCTCCTTGGCGATGCGATCCTGCAACGCGGTCAGGCGCTCAAAGCGCTCCTGCACCACTGCCTTAGGAATCTGATCCTCGTAGCTGGCGGCCGGCGTGCCGGGGCGCGCGGAGTACTGGAAGGTGAAAGCGGTGGAGAAGCGGGACTCCTCCACCACGCGCAGCGTGTCCTGGAAGTCCTCCTCCGTCTCTCCCGGGAAGCCCACAATCAGGTCCGTGCTGATGGCCGCGTGCGGCATGCGCTCACGCACCCGGTCCAGGATGCCGAGGAACTTCTTGGAGCGGTAGGAGCGGCGCATCTCCTTCAACACCTTGTCGGAGCCGGACTGCAGTGGCATGTGCAGCTGCGGCATCACATTGTGCGTCTCTGCCATGGCCTCAATCACGTCATCCGTGAACATGGCCGGGTGCGGGGAGGTGAAGCGCACGCGCTCCAACCCGTCAATCTCGCCGCAGGCGCGCAGCAACTTGGAGAACGCCTCGCGGTCCCCAAACTCCACCCCGTAGGAGTTCACGTTCTGGCCAAGCAGCGTGACCTCAATGGCCCCGTCATCCACCAGGGCCTGGATCTCCGCGAGGATGTCCCCCGGCCGGCGGTCCTTCTCCTTGCCACGCAGGCTCGGCACAATGCAGAACGTGCAGGTGTTGTTGCAGCCCACGGAGATGGAGACCCATCCCGAGGCGTGCGACTCGCGCTTGGTGGGCAGGGTGGAGGGGAAGACGTCCAGGGACTCCAGGATCTCCAGCTGGGCCTCGTTGTTGTGGCGCGCGCGCTCAAGCAAAACCGGCAGCGAGCCAATGTTGTGCGTGCCAAACACCACGTCTACCCAGGGGGCGCGCTTCAGGATGGTGTCGCGATCCTTCTGGGCCAAGCAGCCACCCACCGCGATCTGCAGCCCGGGGCGGCGCTCCTTCTCCTGCTTGAGCAGGCCAAGATGCCCGTAGAGCTTGTTGTCCGCGTTCTCGCGGACGGCGCAGGTATTGAAGACGACGACGTCCGCCTCGCCTTCCCCCGCCTCCGGCGCGACGGCGGCCAGGCCGGCGTCCGCCAACAGGCCAGAGATGCGCTCGGAATCATGCACATTCATCTGGCACCCAAAGGTGTTGACCTGATAGGTGCGCTGATCCTGCGTGCTGGGGGTCTGGAGCGTGGAAGTCACTGCACCAGTTTAGTGCCCCGCGTCCAACCGAGCGTTCTGCGCCACCGCCGCGAGTTTGGCGTGGCGCTTGGCCCACTCCTGCGGCGTCCGATGCTCCGGGAGATTGGAGTTGCCCGGCCGGTAGCCCGCCTCTCCATCCACCAGTTCACGCACAATGTCCGCGTGCCCCAGGTGCCTGGCCACCTCATCCAGCATGTGCACCAGCAGCTCCGCCAGGCTCGCGTCCCGCCCTGACTCGCCCCACCACGGCACATGCCCCATGGCCTCCAGCGCATTGGCCCGGATGGTGGTGTCTGCGTGTTCCGCGGCTCGGAGCGCCAGGGCAAGGACCTGCTCCGGGGACTCGTCCGCGAAGGCCCACAGGTCATCGTCCGGCTCAAAGGCTGGGTTCGTGGCGTCAAAATAGGCGGGAGGATCCGGGAATGGGCGCCCAAAGCAGTCGCCAAAGTAGCCTGCCTCCACCAGCGCCACATGCTTCACCAACCCCAGGAGATTGGTCCCGGTGGGCGTCATGGGGGCCCGCTGCAGGTGCTCCGCCAGCGCGGGCGTCTGCGGGGACGTCTGCGCGGACGTCTGCGCGGGCATGTGCGGGGAGCCCGGCGTCAGGGTGGCCGTCCCGGCCGCGGCCGGGTCCAGGCCCGCCTTGTGCCACAGGGTGGCCCGCTCTTGGCGATAGCGATCAAAGAGCAAGGCCTTGAGGTCCACCGGAGAATTGGTCATGGGCACAGCCTAGTCAGCAAGGTAGCGGCGTAGGAATAGAACCCCACCGCAGGTAGTTGACATGACAAGCACCTGGTCGCGTGACGGCCAGCGCACCCACCGAACCAGTGATTTTTCTTGCGAAAGGCGACCATCATGCCCCTCAGCGGCTCCACACACTTTGGACTCACCACCTTTGGAGGGCTGCTCCTGGACGAGGACCGGCACGAGCTGAGCGCCGGCCTGACCCAGGCCCAACTCATCGAGGAGGGCGCGCTCGCCGAGGCGGTGGGTGCGGACGCCTTCAGCATCGGCGAACATCACCGCCACGATCTGCCCACATCCAACCCGGATGTGGTCCTGGCCGGGGTTGCCGCGCGGACGAGCAAGATCCTGCTTGGCACCGCAGTACACGTGCTCAGCACCGACGACCCGGTGCGCGCCTACGAGCGCTACGCCACGGTGGACGGCATCTCCGGCGGGCGCATGCAGCCCGTGCTCGGGCGGGCGTCCTTCACCGAGCCCTTTGGGCTCTTTGGCTTTGATCTGGCGGACTACAACGAGTTGTTCGAGGAGAAGCTGGATCTGTGGGCCAAGCTCCGGAAGGAAGGGCCGCTGTATTGGAAGGGCCAGCACCGCGCCGAATTGCGCGGGCAGCGGGCCTACCCTGCCTCCGCCACGCCGGGCGGCCTGGAGACCTGGGTGGGCGTGGGCGGCAGCCCAGAGTCCGTGGTGCGGGCCGCCCGCTACGGCATGAACCTCATGATGGCCGGGCTGGGCCAGACCACCGGTCGCATTCAGCAGTACTTCACCCTCTTCCGCGCCTCCGAACAAGAGTTTGGCGTGCAGCCGGCCAAGCTGGGCTTGGCCATCAACGGCTACCTTGCCCCCACCATGGAAGAGGCAAGGGACCGTGCCTGGGAGAACAACCGCCGGCTCATGGACTCCGTGGCCAAGGAGCGCGGCTGGGGCGAGCGCACTCGTGAACAGTTTGAGGCGGACGCCGAGGGCGGGTTCTCCGTGGTCGGCACGCCGGAGTGGGCGGCCCAGCGCGTTGCCGAGCACGTGCGCGCCATGGACGTGGACCGCTATGACGTCAACTACGGCAACATGAGCGCCACGATCGCCGAAAAGGACACGCAGATTCGCTTGTGGGGCGAGCAGGTCTTCCCCCGCGTGCGTGAATTGTTGGCCCAGTAGGCCGGGCACCCCGGCCCACCCTCCCCCTGTCCACCCTCCCCCGGGCGTAGACTTGGTGGCCGCCCGCCCCGCTGGCGCGGGCGGATCCTCAAGATCGGAAAGCAGTTTCACCATGCAGTCACTCACGCTTGCTCAGATACGCGCCTCCTTCGTGAATACCTCGCGCCGCGAGGCCACCCAGGCCACGCCTCCCCAGGATCTGAGCACGGTGGAATGGGACTCCTTGGAGCTCTTCGGGTGGAGCGACCCACGCTCACCCCAGCGCGCCTACGTGATCATCCCGACCCAGCACGCCAAGGCCAAGGATGGGGTCGTTGGCATCATGCTGCGCGCCGTCCCAGCACCGCCGCGCCAGGCCATGTGCGCGCTGTGTGAGGACATCACCCAGGTCTCTGACGTCAAAATGTTTTCTGCAAAGATGGCCGGCTCCGCTGGCCGCAACGGGGACACCCTCGGCACCATGATCCACGCCGACTTCTCCTGTTCAACGCACGCCCGCCGCTTCCCCTCTCGGTTGGAGGGCCAGGACGATCCCCAGGCATTCATCGCGGCCCGCACCGACCGGCTGCGTGAGCATGCAGAGCGTTTTGCCCTGCGCGTGCTTGGCGTGTGAGCCTTGTCACTCACGCGCGGCAACCTTAACCTTGGGTGAACGGATGCACCGCGCCCCCTGTCGGCGTGCGGCGCGGCGCCATGGCGCTGGGGCACACCGCCCATCCCCGGGGGAAAGGCAGCATGCATGTGTCGACTCTTTGGCCATGTTGGGACCACTCACACCACAGTGAGCCAGGTCCTAGGTCAAGACAACGACGCGTTCACCGCGCTCTCCGGAAGGCACAAGGACGGCTGGGGATTGGTGGGGCTGGAACGCAACGGGATCACCAGGCGCGGGGACACCTTTGCCGCCCGCGACAGCCTTGATTACGAGGCCGCCGCACGTACCCTCTCCTCCTCCGGCCTCCTGATGCACTACCGACTCGCCTCCCCGGGCACGCCGGTGATCCAGGAGAACCTGCACCCCTTTGAAGCCACCATCACGGGCGTGGGGCCAGTGGCCTTTGCGCACAACGGCCATGTCTTTGATGTCCCCGCCCTGCGTGGGCTCGTGGCGCAGCACAGCGACGCCCCGCTGCGTGGCACCACCGATTCGGAGAGCTACGCCCAGCTGGTCTTCGCCTTGATGCAGCAGATGGGCCCGGAACGGGCCCTATCCACCGCCGCGTCCATGGTGCAGGACGTCACGGATGTGGTGGCGCTCAATGCGATCCTGCTGACGCCCACGCACCTGCATGCCTTGCAATGGGTGGAACCCACCCCGCGCGGCGACGGCTTCCCCAGCGCACCCAACCCGGATCTCTTTGCCATGCGGATGCGCCGCTCGGGCGGCGGGGTCACCGTCACCTCTAACGAGTGGGAGCCGACGACGCTGGATTGGGATGAGATGCCCGACCGCCGAGTCCTGAGCTGCGAACGCACCGCGTAGCCGGGGCTCCACGCCCGGCACCCGCCCGCGTGGACGTGCCGAGCATGACGGGCAGCTAGCCCCGCTCCCCCTGGTCGTGGCGGTCCATGGCGCTCCTCGCTGCGGACATGGCCACGCCCCCCGGATAGCCCTTGCGTGCCAGGAAACCGAGCAATCTGCGCAACACCTTGTCCCGCTCTGCCCGGTCCTCCTGGCCGGGGCCGGCCGGCGGAAGCGTTCGCGTGCCCAGTTTCTTGAGCGCCAACTCCTGGCAGCGGACCCGCTCCTCGTCGCCGTCAATCTGCTCCAGCGCAGCCTCAAGATCCTGCGCGCCGACGCCCTTGCGGCGCAGTTCCTGCTTCAGGCGTGAGCGTGCAAAGCCCTTGCTGCGTGCCCGGGATTCCACCCAGGCGGTGGCGAAGGCCCGATCGTCGATGAGCTTGAGCTCCTCAAAACGATGAAGCACCACATCGATGGCCTGTTCCGGGACGTCCCGCTCTCGCATCTTCTGGCTCAGCTCAAAGCGGGTGCGGGGCATGGCCGTGAGCAGGCGCAGTGCGATGGCCCGTGCCAGTTGCTCCGCCTCCGCTTGAGTGAGAGGCACCGGCGGGGGCTTGGCAGCGGCATCCTCAGCTGGCAGGACCTCTTCACCCGCGGCAATCAGCTCCGCGGCACGCGCTTCCTCGCCATCCCAGGCCTCGAGTAGCTCCGTCACCCGTTGAGGCAGTTCACCCTCCGTGGCCCAGGAGGGTGGTGCACCCACGTCCGCCCAATCCGGGGCTGGTGGCGGTTCGGGAACTGGCGCCGTTCCCGCGCCATCTGCAGGGCCGGCTCCCCCACCGGAGGAACCCTTCTTGTCCAAGCGACCGTTCCGGGAACCCGGCTTGCCAGGGCGGGGCTTGGCGTGCGACGGCGGCCGCCACCGCGGCTTGCCCGCTGCCACCGCCTCCGCATCCACGACCGCGCGCTGACGGGCCGCCAGCGACTTCATGGTCCGAGACCCGGCCGGCTCAAACAGCGCGTCCAACCCAGCGCCCGGCGCGCCGTCGCCGCTGTCGTCGGCGCCCGTGCCATCCGTGGCGTCGGCCTCGCCCTTCGCCCGCGATGTGGCCCGCCTTCCCTTGCGGGAGGGCGGCGGCGAGGCGCTCCACGGCAGCGTCCGCGGACCTGTTCCTTGGGCCACCTCGGTCTCATCGGCAGAACCGGTCGCGTCAGCAGAGCCGGGCCCAGAGGCCGCATCGTCCGCGCGCGCTGCCTGGTCCCCCTCCGGCGTGAGCGGTGGGGCCTGGGGCCGGTCCAGTTCCGAGGCGCGCACGAGTCCCATCGAGGCGAGCAACTCCGGGTCAATCGACATGGGAACTCCCTTCCGGGAACGGCAACGGCCGGCGAGTGACTCGCCGGCCGTTGGAACGGGACTACTTCTTGTCTGCGACCGCCTTCAGGGCCACGTCTTCCTCCGCCTCAGGGGCGGCATCGACGCCGAGCTTGACGCGGATCTGGCGCTCCAGCTCATCAGTCAGGTCCGGGTTGTCCTTGAGGAACTGGCGAGCGTTTTCCTTGCCCTGGCCCAGCTGGTCCCCGTCATAGGTGAACCAGGCACCTGACTTGCGCACCAGGCCGTGCTCCACGCCCATGTCAATCAGGCCGCCCTCGCGGGAGATGCCCTCGCCATAGATGATGTCAAACTCGGCCTGCTTGAAGGGCGGTGCCATCTTGTTCTTGACGATCTTGGCGCGGGTGCGGTTACCCACGGCGTTGGCGCCGTCCTTGAGGGTCTCAATGCGGCGGATATCGATGCGAACGGAGGCGTAGAACTTCAGCGCCTTACCGCCCGTGGTGGTTTCCGGGGAACCGAAGAACACACCGATCTTCTCTCGCAGCTGGTTGATGAAGATGGCCGTGGTCTTGGTCTGAGCCAGGCGACCCGTGATCTTACGCAGCGCCTGGGACATGAGGCGAGCCTGCAGGCCCACGTGGCTGTCTCCCATTTCGCCCTCAATTTCGGCGCGGGGAACCAGCGCGGCCACCGAGTCAATGACCACGATGTCGATGGACCCGGAACCGATCAGCATGTCCATGATTTCCAGGGCCTGCTCGCCCGTATCAGGCTGCGAGACAAGCAGGGCATCCGTGTCCACGCCCAGCTTCTTGGCGTACACCGGATCCAGCGCGTGCTCGGCGTCGATGAACGCTGCGATGCCACCCTGGCGCTGTGCGCCGGCGACGGCGTGCAGGGCCACCGTGGTCTTACCCGAGGACTCCGGGCCGTAGATCTCCACGACGCGCCCGCGGGGCAGGCCGCCAATGCCGAGGGCCACGTCCAGTGCGATGGAGCTGGTGGGGATGGTCTCCACCGGTGCGCGGACCTCATCACCCAAACGCATGATGGATCCCTTGCCGTACTGCTTATCGATCTGAGCGAGCGCCTGCTCTAGGGCCTTCTCGCGATCCGGTGCTGCTGCCATGTTCCACCCCTGGGTCGAATGTGTGTGTCGCGGCCGGGAGCCGCATCCTCTGTGACGAGGCTACAAACCGTGCCCGACACTTTGCTGCCTGCCCCGCTCCCCTGTGGGCGACACTCTCGAAAAGTGGCCTCTGTGAGGGAGGGCGTTCCAACAGCATCAGACTAGCGTCATTCGAACGGATCTTCGAACGACACGCCGCCGTGGGCGCGCTATCCGTCCCAGCGTTCCTGCCGCAAGGGGATGACTTCACCCAGCCAACGCTCGCGCGGAACGTCCTGCATGAGGCACAGCGCCTCCCACACCTCTCGCGGGTCATAGCCAACCGCCAACGCGGCCTCTGCCGTGCGGGACCCCAGTGAGGACAGGTTCAGGGACGTGGCCAAATGGTGCCCACCCGCAGCGCCAAACTCGCCGTCCATCAACCGCCAAAACTCACTCACGCGCATATCGTCAATTCTCCCACGAACTGAGGCGGCGCCCACCCTGTATGGGTGGGCGCCGCCTGGTGACTGCATCAGATCAGGTCAGGCCTCTGATTATGACTGCGTAGCCAGCCCAGGAGCCAAGTCATCCGGGACCTCATCCGGGATCACGGTGGCGTACTCGGCGGAGAGCTCAGACGGGATGTGGTCCGGGACCAGCACGCCCTCTGCTGCGGCGATGCGGTCAGAGACCAGGCGCAGGACCACCGAGAGCGGAACGTCAAGGGCCTGCGTGATGGAGGCCAGCAGTTCACTCGAGGCCTCCTTCTGTCCGCGCTCAACCTCTGAGAGGTAGCCGAGCGAAACACGAGCCAGGTGAGAGACCTCGCGCAGGGTGCGTCCCTGGCGCTGGCGGATCTCACGAAGCACTTCACCGATGTCTTGGCGGAGGATCACCATCTTGTTTTCCTTCGGCTTCGGGTGACGGACGGAGTCCTGGACCACGCCCGTCCAGCGGACGATACCGTTCACGTGCGTGGGCTGCTTCATCATGGGAATCTTTGTTCTCCTCGTGACAGGTGTGGATCCCTTGGTGGTGGGAACCAGGTCCGGCCAAATTTGTCCAGACACACCATATAACTCCTGGTCTGCTCACCTTGTTCCCCGGCCCTAGCCCATCACAGAAAACTCCCAGGCACCAGCTTGGGACGTCACAGGACGCCGCGGGGGTTCAGTCCCCGGACGGCATGGCCTCCAGGGCCAGCAAAACGGCCTCCCTCACCGCGGCCTGACGCACCTGCGCCCGGGACCCATCAAAGCTAAAGAGCCGATGCCCCGTGCCCCGCCGCGTGGCCCATCCGATGTAAACGGTGCCCACGCCGTGCCCGCCGTGCGGCTCCGGCCCGGCGACCCCGGTGGTGGAGATGGCCAGGTCGGCGTTCATGAGACGCAGGACCCCGGCCGCCATCTGCTCCGCGACCACGTCATCCACCGGCCCGTGGGTGGCAAGCCGCCCAGGGTCCACGCCCAGGACGGCGGCTTTGACATCCACGGCGTAGGAGACCACGCCGCCGCGCAGCACCGCGGAGGCTCCGGGCACATCCGCGACGCGCGCGGCCAGCAGCCCCGCCGTCAGCGACTCGGCCGTGGCCAGGGTGATTCCGGTCTCCGACGCGCGGCGCACCAGGTGCGCCACCTCTAGCTCCGCGGCCGTGGAATCCAGGTGGGAGCTGCGCTCACCGTCCGGGCCTGCGTCGCGATTCCAGACCACATCCAGCGGTCCGGTCGGTGTCTCGGTGCGTTCCACGGTGTCCTCCAGCGGCTGGGTTCAACACGAACGTGCCCCGCCAGGAACGGGCCACATCACAAACGACCTGTTTAGGAGCGGGCCTGATGCGCGCGATGCAGCGCCATGGCCTGGCGCACGTAGTCGATGGCGCTATACAGCGTCAGCGCGGCGGCGACCGCGATCACGAGGTATCCGGCCCACTGCAACACCGCAAGCTGCGGCGCCCAGGGAAGCAAAAGGATGAACGTACCAAGGGCTTGGGCCACGGTCTTGAGCTTGCCCCCGGCGCTGGCCGCGATGACGCCCCAGCGAATCACCCAGAAACGCATCACGGTGATGCCGACCTCGCGCACCAGGATGATGCCCGTAATCCACCACGTCAGCTCCCCGAGCACGGAGAGCACCACCAGCGCCGAGCCCATCAGCAGCTTGTCTGCAATCGGGTCCGCGATCTTGCCAAAACTGGTGACCAGCCCCCGCGCCCGCGCCAGATCGCCGTCGAGCTTGTCGGTGTAGACGGCCACCGTGAAGACCAGCACGCCTAGCCAGCGCCACAGCCCGTACTCCTGATGGTCCATGACCATGAAGATCACGAACACCGGCACCAGAACAATGCGCAAACCGGTCAGGATATTGGCAATGTTCCAGTTGGACACCGCGGGAGTCTGGCTCATCTGCCCGTCAACTCCCATGCGTCTTCTCCGCCTTCAGAGTCTTGGTCATTCCAGTCCACGGCCTGCGGCCGGGCGTCCAGGTCCTGGGCCACCAGATCGGCGCCCCAGTCCCCCGCTGGGGCGTGATTCACGGCGCCCTCGGCTGCGAGGGCGGCGACGGTCGGGTCCGCTGCTGCGGCTGCGGTGCCCGACGGCGATGGGTCACCCTTAAGCGCGGACAGAACCGCCGGGAGGTCCTCCGGCTTCACCAGCACATCGCGCGCCTTGGAACCCTCGGAGGGGCCCACCACGCCGCGGGATTCCATCAGGTCCATGAGGCGGCCGGCCTTAGCGAAGCCGACGCGCAGCTTGCGCTGCAGCATGGAGGTGGAGCCAAACTGGCTGGTGACGACCAGCTCGGTGGCCTGGAGCAGCAGCTCCAGATCATCGCCGATGTCATCCTCGATCTGCTTCTTGGGCGCCTCCACCGTGACGTCATCGCGGTACGTGGCGGCCAGCTGGCCCTTCACGTGTTCCACGACGCGGTGGATCTCGGATTCGGTGACCCAGGCACCCTGCACACGCATGGGCTTGGATTTGCCCATGGGCAGGAAGAGCGCGTCGCCCTGACCCAGGAGCTTCTCCGCTCCCGGCTGGTCAAGGACCACCCGGGAGTCGGTGACGGAACTGGTCGCGAAGGCCATGCGGGAGGGCACGTTGGCCTTGATCAGGCCCGTGACCACGTCCACGGAGGGGCGCTGGGTGGCCAGCACCAGGTGGATGCCGGCCGCACGGGCCAGCTGAGTGATACGGACGATCGAATCCTCGACGTCCCGCGGGGCCACCATCATCAGGTCCGCCAGCTCGTCCACGATGACCAACAGGTACGGATAGGGCTTGATGACCCGCTGCGAACCAGCCGGCGGGATCACCTTGCCTGCGCGCACCGCCTTGTTGAAGTCGTCGATGTGCTTAAACCCGAAGTACGCCAGGTCGTCATAGCGCGTATCCATCTCCTTCACCACCCACTGCAGCGCCTCCGCCGCCTTCTTGGGGTTGGTGATGATGGGCGTGATCAGGTGCGGCACGCCCTCATAGGCGGTGAGCTCCACACGCTTGGGGTCCACCATGACCAGGCGCACCTCGTCAGGGGTGGAGCGCATCAGGATGGAGACAATCATGGAGTTCACGAAGGAGGACTTACCGGCGCCCGTGGCACCGGCGACCAGCATGTGCGGCATCTTGGCCAGGTTGGCGACCACAAAGCCGCCCTCCACGTCCTTGCCCACACCCATGATCATGGGGTGCTCAGTCTTGCGCGCCGCGTTGGAGCGCAGCACATCGCCCAGCGCCACGACCTCCTTGTCCGCATTCGGGATCTCGATGCCGATGGCGCTCTTGCCTGGGATGGGGCTCAGGATGCGCACATCCGAGGATGCGACGGCGTAGGAGATGTTCTTGGAGAGGTTCGTGACCTTCTCCACCTTGGTTCCCGGCGCCAGCTCAATCTCGTAGCGCGTCACGGTGGGGCCACGGCTGAAGCCGGTGACCTGAGCATCCACGTTGAACTCCGTCAGCGTGGACTGCAAGGCGGCGACCACCAGGTCGTTGGCCTCGGAGCGCTCCTTGGCCGGCGGTCCCGGCGGCAGGAAGTCAGCGGGCGGCAGCGTGTACGTCACGTCCCCGGAGAGCTGGAGCTGCTCGGTGCGCTGCGGCATGGGATCTGGGGGCGGCTGGGTGTGCATGGGCACGACGGCGGCGGCGCGGGCGGCGTTGACGGCCGCGGAGCCCGGCAGCGCCTGGGTGGCGGCCTGCTCCACACCGGCCATGTCGATGGCCTCGGTGGCCGGCTCGGGATCCTCCGCGAGGTCCTCGTCCATGTCGTAGACGTCCGCGAGTACCTTGGCCCGGCGCTTTTCCTCACGCGTGGGCCGGCGCACGCCCGGGGGCGGGCTGGGCTCTGCGTCGTGGTCAAAGAACTGCCCGGGGCCGTCCTGTGCACCCGAATCCTGGCCTGCCGCCTGCTGCGCGGCTGCCTCCTGGATCGCGGCGTCCTCAATGACGGCACTCTCAAACGCGCCGGTCTCCGCGGAATCAAGCACCGTGGTGGCGTCCGGCTGTACGTCCTTGTCCTTGCCAAAGAGACGGCGCTTCTTCTTGGGCTCCTTGGTCGCGGGGGCCGCCTTGCCCTCGGACGGCTCTGACTCGCGACGCTCCGCGTCGTAGAGGTAAGACTGATCGTGGCCGTCGCGGTCACCGTTGGGCACGGCCGCGCCCTGCTGCGTCGGATCATCTCCCACCATGAGCCGATGCCACAGCGCCTTGAGGCGCGCGGGGATGCGGGTGACCGGGGTACGGGTGATGATCAGCAGCGCCAGGATCTGCAGCACCACCAAAACCGCCCACATGCCGGGGACGGTGATGACCTTCGCCAGCGGCGTGGCGATGAACCAACCAACAAAACCGCCGCCGGCCCACAGCTCCTCGAAGGGGCCGTTGAGCACCGGCTGGCCGTGGGCCAGCTGGCTCATACCGGAGCCGGCCACCAGCGCGATCCAGAAGCCCACCGTCAGGCGATTGTTGCCCTTGTGGTCCTCGGGATGGCGGAAGAGGCGGACGGCGGCCACCAGCAGCACCACCGGAACGGCGACCGCCATGAGGCCAAAGACCCCACCAAAGGTGGCGTGGACAGCGGTACCAAACCAGCCGACGTCGCGCAGGCCCCACCACTCCACGATCGCGACGGCAAACGCCAGCAACACGTAGGTGAGCCCCTTGCCGTCTCGGCGGTCCGCCGGCGCGGGGTGGCGGTCAGTGCCGAGCTGGCGGACGCCGGAGCCGATCACCGCACCGATCCCGGTCCAGGTGCGCTGAATGGCGCGCGCAATCCACGGGAGCTCGTGCTCCTCAGGAGTGTCGAGCGCCTTGGTCTTGGGAGCGGTGGTTCGGCTCCTCCCCTGGCCCTTGGTGGGGGTTTTGGGTGAGGAGGGACTCCGCGATCCGGAGGAAGTTCGGGTCGCCATACCCCTCAGGATACGCCGACGGGGCCCCATCCATGTGGATTTGGGGCCCCGTCGGGCTTGCTACTGCCTGCGGCGTGCCGCCAGCGAGGATCAGACCTCGATGACCACCGGGACGATCATGGGCCGGCGGCGCAGCTTGCGCCCCGCCCAGGAACCGACCACGCGGCGGATGACCTGCTGGAGCTGGTTGGTGGTGTGGCCGGGGTTATCCCGCACCGCCTCCTCCAACGCGCTGGCGATCTTGGGCTTGATCTCCTCAAAAACGCGGTCCTGCTCGGCCACGCCGCGGGCCAGAATGTCCGGGCCGGTGACGATCTTGCCGGTCTGGCGATTCACGCCACAGACCACGGAGATGAAGCCTTCCTCTGCCAGCACGCGGCGATCCTTCAGGTCCTCATCGGTGATGAGGCCCACCTTGGCGCCGTCAACGTAGACAAAGCCGATGTCCACCTGGCCAACGATGCTGGCCTTGCCGTCTCGCATGTCCACCACGGTGCCGTCATCGCACAGCTGGATGTTGCTGGCCGGGACACCCGTCTGGTGTGCCAAGCGGGCACAGGCCAACTGGTGGCGGGTCTCGCCGTGGACCGGCATGACGTTCTTGGGGCGGATGATGTTGAAGCAGTACAGCAACTCGCCTGCGGAGGCGTGGCCGGAGACGTGCACGCGGGTGGTGCCCTTGTGGATCACGTCAACGCCCAGGTACATGAGGGAGTTGATGATGCGGAACACGGAGTTCTCGTTGCCCGGGATGAGCGAGGACGCCAGGATGACCGTGTCGCCCTGGTTGAGCTGGATGCGGTGATCGCCGTTGGCCATGCGGGACAGCGCGGCCATGGGCTCGCCCTGTGAACCCGTGCACATGAGCACCACGCGGTCATCGGGGAGCTTCTCCACGTCCTTCATATCCACCAACACGCCATCCGGCACGTGCAGGTAGCCCAGCTTCTCGGCGATGGACATGTTGCGCACCATGGAGCGGCCCACGAGGGCCACCTTGCGACGGTGCTTCGCCGCGGCGTCGATCACCTGCTGCACGCGGTGCACGTGCGAGGAGAAGGAGGCAACAATGATGCGCTTCTTGGAGTTGGCGAACTTCTGATCAAGCACCGGGCCAATCTCCCGCTCCGGGGCCGTGAAGCCCGGGACGTCGGCGTTGGTGGAGTCCGGCAGGAACAGGTCCACGCCCTCCTCGCCAAAGCGGGCAAAGGCGCGCAGATCGGTGATGCGGCCGTCCAACGGCAGCTGGTCCATCTTGAAGTCACCGGTGTGCAGCACGTTGCCGGCGCTAGTGCGGATCATGACCGCGAGCGCATCCGGGATGGAGTGGTTCACTGCGGCGAACTCGCAGGCGAACGGGCCCAGGTGCTCAATCTGGCCTTCCTTGACCGTCAGGGTCAAGGGGCGGATGCGGTGCTCTTGGAGCTTGGCCTCGATGAGGGCAAGGGTCAGCTGCGAGCCAATCAGGGGGATGTCCTGCTTGAGGCGCAACAGGTAAGGAACGGCGCCGATGTGATCCTCGTGGCCGTGCGTGAGCACCACGCCAATCACGTCATCGAGACGGTTCTTGATGTACGCCATGTCCGGCAGAATCAGGTCAACGCCGGGCTGCTCCTCCTCGGGGAAGAGCACGCCGCAGTCAACGATGAGCAGCTTGCCGTCCAGTTCGTAGACGGTCATGTTGCGGCCCACTTCGCCCAGGCCGCCGAGCGCGACGATGCGCAGCGTGCCGCGCTTAAGCCTAGGGGGAATGCCGGGGCGACGATCGCGATCGAAGGCCACGGTGGTGGAGGAAGTCATACTGTGGATTTCACCTCTTCTAGATCTCCCATCCGGCCTCCACGAGGTCAGCCTTGACGGGGTTGAGTTCCTCCGCGCTCGGTGCCACGAGGGGCAACCGGACCACGGAGTTCGGCAGGACTTTCTGCCAGTGAAGTACTGTTTTGGCGGCGACGGCACCCTGAACGTGTGTCATCAACGCCCGCTGGACGGGGTCCAACTGGAAGTGCAAGGCGCGCGCGGTCTCGAAGTCGCCCGCAAGGGCTGCGTCGACCAGTGCGCGGTACTGCGGGGCGGCCACGTGGGCCGTCACTGAGACGAGACCCTTGGCGCCGATGGACATGAGCGGAAGCGTCATGCCGTCATCGCCTGAGTAGACGTCAAGATCGGTAGTGGCGATCACCCTGGTGGTCTCCAGGAGATTGCCCTTGGCATCCTTGAGGGCCACGATGCGGGGGTGCTTGGACAGCGCCACAATGGTGCTGGTGTCCATGGCCATGCCGGTGCGGCCGGGGATGTCATACAACATCACCGGCAGGTCGGTGGCGTCCGCGATGGCCTCCATGTGAGCACGGATGCCCGCCTGGGAGGGCTTGTTGTAATACGGAGTGACCAGCAACAGGCCATCCACCCCCACCTCCTGCGCGCGGCGCGAGAGGTTGATGGAATGGTTCGTGTCATTGGTGCCGGTGCCAGCGATGACCGGGACGCGATCACCCACCGCCTCAACGACGGCCCTAAACATGGCCACGTTCTCATCATCCGTCAGCGTGGGAGTCTCTCCCGTGGTGCCGGTGACAACCAGGCCGTCATTGCCGCCCTCTACCAGGTGCACCGCAAGCTTCTGCGCCGCGTCGAGGTCCACTGTTCCGGAGTCGGTAAACGGAGTGACCATGGCGGTCAGCAGCGTGCCGAACTGGGGCTGAGTGGAATGGACGACCATGACCTACAGGCTACCTTGCCTGGCGTGCCGAGTTTGCCTTCAGGTCCGCGCTGCGCAGTTTCATGGCGGTCTTCATGGCATCGCGCGCCCGACGCCGATCTCCCGCGGCATCGTAGGCGAGTGCCAGTCGGTGCCAGGACTGCCAGCGGCCCGGGTTGGCCTCCGCTTCCTCCTTGTACTGCACAAAGTCGGCGTCCGCCGCCTGGCGCACAATGCGGCCCGAGGGCAGGCGCGGCAGGTTGTCCTCCGGCAGCAAGTTCTGCTCCCGCAGCTCCTTGGCCATGGCCTGCGTGGTGGCGCCAAAGCGGACCTCACGGATCAGGATCCACACACCGACCAGCGGGATGCCGAGCACGCAGATGCCCATGAGGACCGGAACCGCTTCGCCAGTGGTGATGAGGCGGGCAGCGGATTGCACCGTGGAGACCAGATAGATGGCGTAGATCGCCAGAATGATGCCGGTGAAGATCTTGGGGCTGTGCGCCTTCCAGAAATCCTTCATGTCAGAACCCCAAATCCAGGTAACGATCAAGGCCATAGCTCAGGCCAGGGTGGGAGGCCGCCTGCCGCAGGCCAAGCAGGATGCCGGGCATGAACGACGAGTGCCCAAAGGAGTCGTGGCGCAGGGTCAGGGCCTCACCCTCACTGCCAAGGAGGACCTCCTGATGCGCGGTCAGGCCGCGCAGCCGCACCGCGTGGACAGGAACGCCGTCCACCAGAGCCCCGCGCGCGCCGTCGAGCAGTTTCTCCGTCGCGTCCGGCGCGGCAGGGACGCCGGCTCCCCGGCGCGCGGCCGCGATCAGCTCCGCCGTGCGGATCGCCGTGCCGGAAGGGGCATCCACCTTGTTGGGGTGGTGCAACTCGATCACCTCGACCGAGTCAAAGTAGGTGGCGGCCTTGGCGGCAAAGCTCGTGGCAAGCACGGAGCCGAGCGCGAAGTTGGGGGCGATCAGCACACCGACCTCCGGATGCTGGCCCAACACCGCCTCTAGCCGCGCCCGCTGGGGCTCGTCCCAGCCGGTGGTGCCAACCACGGCATGCAGGCCGCGCTCCACGGCGAACGTCACGTTGGCCTCAGAGGACTCCGGGACCGTCAGGTCCACCACGTGCGTGGCTCCGGCGTCGGTGATCTTGCTGAGTTGGTCGCCGCGCCCCAGGGCGGCCACCAGCTCCATATCCGAGGCGGCGGAGACGGCGTCGACAGCGGCGGCGCCCATGCGCCCGCGGGCGCCCAGAATCGCGACCTTGATGGGGGTGCTCATGGTTGCCCAGTCTAGTGGGGCGTGGGGTGAGGGTTGGCATCGTCATTGCGGCAGCCTCCACGGTTGCGTCACGTGCCAGGGCGTGGGATCCGATGCGTCGCCGGACGCTTCGATGATGGCCAGGCGCCCCGCGTGAACCTCGTGATGGTGAAAGGTGCAGAGCAGGATGCCGTTGTCGATGTCGGTGTGCCCGCCGGACGCCCATGGCATCACGTGGTGGGCCTCGCACCAGCCACCGGGCAGCTCGCAGCCGGGCGCCCTGCAGTGCCGATCCCTGGCCATCAACGCCGTGCGCTGCGGTGGAGAGAAGGTTCTTCGGGCCCGTCCGAGCTTGAGCGGGAGCCCCTCGTCAGAGACGAGCATGAGTTGCAGTTTGTCGTTGCAGAGCATCCGCAGGGCGTGTACCACCGGGACCACCGTGGTGCTACGACTGGAGCGGGCAAAGACGCGGTCCATACCATGGTCCACCGGGGAGCGCCACGATTCCTCGGTCGGCTGTTCCGATGTATCCCCTGGGTCGAAACCAGGGTCGCCATCGCGATCACCATCGCCAATGCCAATGCCGGTGCCGGTGCCGGTGCCGGTGCCGGTGCCGGTGCCGGTGCCAGGGTTCGCGTTGTCAGAGGGCGCGCTTGGCATCCCCGCATCCGCCCACGCGCTTGGCCGTGGCCAGACAAAGTCATCGAAATTCACCTCTTGGTCGGGCCCCGCCTCCCGTCTCCTTCTCTCATCGTCGGCTTCCCCGGTCGCTTGGCGCCCGTCCGAGTCCGTCGGCATCCGCTTCTGCGGCGGCTCCCCCACGGGACCCCGACGAGGAATCGGCGGCCGCAGCCCCGACGGCCTGAACGGTCGCTGCGCCCCCTCCATCCACGGCGGCTCCATCGACGTGCCAGGGGATCCCATGGCGCCCGATTTGCCGCCAGACGACCCGCCAGGCTCCCCGTCGCCGAAGTACCTCAGGAGCGCCTCGTGCGTCACCGTCACGAGCAGTGTTGGCGCGGCGCCGCCCGACGTGGGGGCCGCCCCTGATCTCACGTGGGAATCTGCCAGGCCAATGAGCACATCGAAGGCAATCTGTTCCCGAGTCCTCTCGTCCGGAGCGTCGGGCACGTCGCCCGCGTCAGGCGCGGCCCCGGCGGTAGTGCCTGCGGGCTGCACGCGCCGCGGCGACTGATAGACGTCCAGCAGCGTCTGCAACGCGGCCCCCTCGAGCGCCGGGGCGAAACCGCTGAGCCGCCAGCCGCCGCCGGATTGTTGCAGCATCTTGAAGCAGCGCTTGCGGCGCTGTTCGTCGTAGGCCGGCTCGATCCCGTCTGGGTCGATGAGCGCGGACCACGCCTCACACTGGGCAGCCAGCTGACGCGGCGCATACCTGAGCGTCCAATGGCCGGCCTGGCCCTGCGGCGGCGCCTCCTCCGAGTGCCAACCGGCTGCCTCGGGGTGGGCCGGCATGCGACTCTCTATGGGGCCGGAGTGGACATCGTCCCGGGGAACACCTGGGATGGCCCAGTCCTCGACGGAGTCCTGGCCCGGCATCCGACACGGGCCGTCAGAGCCGACCGAGCCGCCCGAGCCGTCTGAGCGGCCCGGCGCCCCGCACACCAACGCGTCGTCGTTCTGGCGCCCGCTGGCGAAGTCGGTGACCGACCGCTCCGCCGCCGCATGCAGGCCGGGGGCGTGTTCCGGTCTACGAGGGTCTGGCAAGGAGCGGTGGATGGTGTTGGCCTGCTCGGCGCTGATCCACCCAGCGTGCAGGGCCCGGGCCACGAGGGGACGGCTGGGCTCCAACCATCCAGTGGACCCACCATCCCGCGGGGCGGTGACCTTGGCTAGGGCCATCCACCGACCCACCTCAGCCGAGCTCGCGCCAAACACCGCCGCGAGCGCGTCCCGGGCGCTGTGGAAACCCAGCCGTTTAGCCAACGAATCCGGGACGGCCAGCCCTGCCGTGCGGGCAGCCAATTCGCCACAAAACATGACCCGTAGGCCGTCCAGGACGCGCGCGAGCTCACCCACGGCGAGCAATGCAGCCACGAAGTCGTCTTCACTGAGCGAGGTGACCGGCACCAAACCGGAGGCAATCGCAGGATCAGGCGAGGGGGCCAAGTCCGCGAGCGCCACCCGGGAGCCCCGAACGGCCTGGTGAATCCTGTGCACCGGCAGGAGGTCCGCGGAGCCTGCCGGCTCGCGTCCCCGGCCACGTGCCGCCGTGACCCTACTCGGTCGAGGCCGAGAGGGCTGCCCGCGCGGCACCAGGCGCTGCATCTGAACAGTCATCCCAGCCACCCCCTCGGTCCGAGCGATGCCCCCAGCGCCGCGTTTCATGACTCCATTCTACCGCCGCCTAGAACAAATGTTCTAAGAGTGGACCAGGTTTTTATCATATTCTTTCGGCGCGAATTATCCACAGACCTTTTCCACAGAAATGCTTTATCCACAGGATCCATCCCTCACAGAGAACGTCCCTCACCGGCCCCGCCCCTCACAGCCAGCACCCAACGGCAAGGCTCCGCAGCGCCGTCTCTACCCAAAAACGGGAGGCCGCGCGCGGCGCCGCCCCACGGCGTCCCGCAGCGACTCCACCAGCGACGCGACCGGCACCTGCACGCGGCCCACCGCCACGGTCCCGGCGTCGACCTCGCGCTGCCCCACCACGCACACGACCCCCACACGCTCCTCGCGCGAGCGCCGGATGCGCGCGCCCAGGGTGCCGGCGTCGTCCAACTCCGCCCGCAAACCGGCGTCCTCCAACACCCGCACCACCTCAAGCGCAGCCTGACCCTGGGAGTCCCCGGATACCGGCAGCACCCTCAGCTGCCGCGGGGCAAGCCAGAGCGGCAGTCGCCCGTCGTAGCGCTCCACGAGTAGCGCCACCATGCGCTCCATCGAGGAAAGCAGACCGCGGTGCACCATCACGGGCACATGCTTGGCGCCGTCCTCCCCCACGTAGTTCAGGCCAAAGCGCTCCGGCATGACGCGGTCCACCTGAACGGTAGACAGGGTCTCCTCGCGCCCGCCGGCGTCCCGCACCTGCACGTCGATCTTGGGGCCATAAAAGGCGGCCTCACCCGGAGCCACCCGGTACTCCATGCCCTCCAGATCCAGCGCCGCGCGCAACGCCGCCTCCGATTCCTCCCAGGCGGCGTCCTCCCCCGCGTATTTACCGCCTGGACCGCGCAGCGACAGGCGGAAGTGGTCAATCTGAATCCCCAGCACGTCATAACAGGAGGCGATGGCGCGCAGAGCCAGCGCCACCTCCGCCACCACCTGCGCTGGGGTGCAAAACACGTGCGCGTCGTCCAGGTTGATCTGGCGCACCCGACTCAGGCCGCCCAGGGTGCCGGTGAGCTCGTTGCGGAACATGGAACCGACCTCGCTCAGCCGCAGCGGCAGCTCGCGCCAACTGCGCCCGCGCTGGGCAAAGACCTGAGTGTGGCTGGGGCAGTTGGCGGGGCGCAGCACCAGCTCGCCGCCGCCCACCTTCATGGGCGGGAACATGTCCTCGCTGAACTTCTCCCAATGCCCGCTGCGCTCAAAGAGCTCACGCCGCGCCATGACCGGGGTGTAAACCCGCCGGCAGCCGGTGGCCCGCGCCATCTCCTCCGCGAAGCGCTCCAGCTCGGCGCGGACAATGGCCCCGTCCGGGAGCCACAGGGGCAGCCCAGCCCCGATCAGTTCGGAGGAGTCAAAGAGGCCAAGCTCGCGACCCAGCCGGCGGTGATCGGCGGGTGCGGGTGAGATGGCCGGGGCGGCTGGTGCGAAAGGCTGACTGGCCTGCTGTGGGTGATGCATGGTGCTCTCCTGGCGGTGCTGAGGCTGAATAGAAAGGGCGCCGCAGGGAGAGGAGTCTCGGGTACAACAAAGCCCCCGGGATCTCTCCCGGGGGCTCGTGTTGAAGCTTGGTGCTTAAGGCATCACGAGGCGCGCCGGAAGGAATCCGGCGTGGTCGTGAACTGGTGCTTGAGCATGTGGGAAACCATACGCTCAGATCTCGCGGCGAACAAAAGCGTCCGTGGACAGCCCCTCCGCGAGGATCTGGCGGGACCATTCCTTGGCCGAGTGCAGCGAGTGATCCTTGTAGTTGCCGCAGCTAATGGCGGTGGTGCCGGGCACGTCCTCCCAGGTCACGGACTCAGCGATCTCCTCCAGCGCACCCTTCACGGCGCGCGTCACGTCCTCCACGGACGGCTCGCCCCAGGAGATGAGGTGGAACCCGGTGCGGCACCCAAACGGCGAGCAGTCAATGACGCCCTCCAGCCGAGTGCGCAGCAGGCCAGCCAGCAGATGCTCAATGGTGTGCAGCCCGCCCGTCTCGATGGAGTCGTGATTGGGCTGCACCAGGCGCACATCGAAGTTGGAGATGGTGCCGCCGGCCGGCCCGTGCTCCACCGCGATCAGCCGCACGTACGGCGCCTTGACCGCCGTGTGGTCCAACGCGAAACTCTCGACCTCTGCCATGTCGACCTTCTCGGCCATGATTTCTCCTCGCATCGTGCGTCGTCATGAATGGTGCGTTGGCGTTGCTGATGCCCGACGGCGTGTGGCCGGGGCCTGTGGGCAACGCTAGTTCCCCGCGGGGCCGCTTCCAAGGCGCGCCGCCACGCGGCGCAACGCGTCCCGGTCCGCTGGGCGGTCCCACACTTGCTCAAAATAGGGGGCCATCCAGTGCAGCGGGTCGGCGAGGAAGCGACGGGCAGGGATGCGGTTGGATAAGTCCCTGACCGCGCCTTCATAGCTCTTGTCCAGCACGTCGCCGACCTCCCACAGATTGAGCGGATCCTCCGCCACGAGCGCAGCGGAGAGCTGATCCCACAGTTCCGTAGACCACGAAAGAGACGTCTCACTGAACGTGAGGGCGTTTCGGATGGTGAGCCAGGACCGTTCGGTCAGGCCGAGGCCGTCGTCCCAGCGCACGTTGCCGTCTGGCGCGTCGAAAGGATCGACGAACTCTTCGTCTCGGATGTTCACCGCCCGCACGTAGCTCGCAACCCACGCGTCGTAGTCGTCCCTGTCGAAGCGCCAGCACTCGCTGGGCCTCGGAACGAGTTCCCACGTCTCTAAGGGATCTTGCGCGGACCAATCGGGCCGGACTTCGGTGGGCTCGCTCCACGTGACCGTGCTTGGCGCCACGGTGATTTTCACGCCGACGCTCCCGTCGTGTGGATCCCCACAGGGGCACATGAAGAGGACGGCGAACCCCGGCGGAAGGCCCGGAAGCTCCTTCGCCTGCGAGCTGAGCCGGGCGGCGCCGGCCCAACCACCAGCATCCTCCTCGACCGCTTCCTCGTGGGTCTCACCCAGGGTGTCGAAAAAGTCCAGCATGAACCCACCCGAGCCGCGATCCTCGCCCAGTGCCGCGCCCAACCTTGTTCCATCCAGGGTGGGGACCAGCTCGGTGCTTGGCACCCGGCACAGGGTGCCTCCAACCTGATGCACGGTCGAGACCACCATCTTCGCCATGCCCAGGCGGTTAACCCGCTGTTCGGCTGCGCTCACGTCCGGCCGCTCAATTCTTGCCCTCTCGACGCTGCGGGCGCCGCAACCAGCGCCGCATCCTTCCGCCCCAGCCTTCCCGGCCGCCTTGAGAAGCGTCGTCCGCATCCACCGGAGCCTCGTCCCAGCTCTCGAGCTGCCGCGGCACCAATTCCAGGCGCTGCATCACCTGACGCAAGCCCGCTGCATCCGGTTCGAATCCCCAGACCTGCTCAAAGTAGTCGCGCAGCAACGCGGTGCCGCCCGTCATGATCGCGGAGAAGGGCAGCAACTCCTCCAGGTCCGCGCGGCAGCCCTCATAGCTGTGGCGGTCCACCAGCTGACCGCCCACTCCAAGACGCAGCGGATCCGCCGCAGCGCATTCGGCCTGAAAGGCGTCTCGCTGCGGTTGCTGCCAGCGCATAGTCGGGTCCTCCCGATTACGCCGGGCGGTGCGGTGTAGCCGATACGCGTCGCTATCCCACGCCCGTACCCAGGAGCGATCCCGGGCCTGCGCGTCGGGGACATGCGGGACCCCAGGCACACCGGTGGGCAGCGCGCTGGCCCGATGCTGGGCCGCTCGGAGCAGCTCCGCCGAGAGTTCTTCGCGGGTCCACGGCACCGAGGCGGCCAGCAGATTGGGGCCAAGCTCTGGGGACCATGAGCCGTCCCGTCCCGAACCCGACACCAGGTCAACCCGCCGGAGCTCCGACCAGCGCACCCCCGCGCCGTCGGGCACGACCCGCACCGCCAAGTAGGAGCCTTGGCCCGGATCTGCGACTGCAGGCCCCGGCTCCTCGCCGCCCGGCCCCAGCAGCGGCACCAACCCCAGTGGGAACCAGCGAGCCTGCCCGGGGCTGCGGCCAAGCAACGTTTGGTAGGCGCGCAGCCGCCAATCCTCATCCACCCACGCGCCGTCCGTCACTACCGAAGACTCCAGCGGGTCAAGGACGGCCTCTTCCCACACGCCCTCCCCCACAAAGACCCAGCCGGGCTCCCCCACCATGTCCCGCAGGCGGACGCCATCCAGGGCCCACTCGGGCCGGACCACCGCCTGGCGCCGGCGCATCACGCCGGATCCGGGCTCCGCCTCCGCCAGGACGGGCAGGTTCACGCTGTCGACACATTCGCCCACCGCCAGGGGGCGCGCCGGGAAAGATCTCATGTGGGGAATCGTTGCACAGCAAGCTGTCACCCCGCTGTTTTTTGTGCGCTAACGCGGCAGGCGCAGGCCATTGATGCGGCGTGCCAGGCGGCGGTCGGAGATGCGCCCCCACGGCCACGGGCGCCCCACCACAGCGGGAAGCGTGCGCTGGCCAAGGACCACGGCGCGGATGTTCAGCGCGGACGTGGAGCCACCGCGCAGGTAGTCGTTGTGACTCACCAGCCGCTGACGGCGCCCGGCATGATCAAGGAACCCCGTCTCCAACCGGACGGCCCCCATCTCCCGCACCGGATCCCCGCCAAGGGCCCGGCCAAAGAGCGCGCCACCCAGCCAGGGTGTGAGATCCGCCGGGGCCACCAGGGCGTAGCGATCGGCGTCCGGATTGGCGGTGTCCGCGGGAAGATCAACCTGAAACCCGGTCCCTGGAGCACCCACGTACACCAGCCGATCAAGCGTGAGCCCCTCGCCGAGGGACTCGGCGGAGCCGATGGCGCTGGCCCCATAGCTGTGGCCAATGTAGGTCTGCGGGGCCGGCGCGGCGCCGGGCGTGCAGACCCGTTCCGCCTCAAGATCCAGGGCGGCGTCAAAGGCCGAGAGGCGCTCGCGGGCGGCGCGATTAAACCGCCGATCCGCATTGTCCGTGACAAAGCGCGGGAACTCGGTGCCCTGCCAATACAAACCCACGGCAGTGTCCGGGTGCACCTCGCGCCCATCCACATCACGCAGGCGCCCAATGTTCATGGCCAGGTGATTGCCGTAGGTCAGCGTGCCGGGCACCATGACGGCAACGGTCCTCGTCGCATCAGAGAGCTCGCCGGAGAGGACCACAAACTGACCATCCGCCTCATCAGAGGCAAAGAGCAGTTGGATCGGTGCGTCCTCGCGGTGCACCGCCTGGTGCAGGCCATCCAGCTGGCGCCGCACGTGCCCCACCCGAAAAGCCGCCCGCAATCCGCGGCGCAGCGTGCCCCAGAACCCCCGGCTCTTGGCATCCTCTGCCTCAGCGGTCAGCTGGTGCAGCAGTCCTGCGGCCACGATGATGTTGGCGCGCACCCGGCTGGGGAAGTCCACGCCGTTCAGCGGCCCGATCACCCCCGGATAGCGCACCGTCCATTCCTGGCGCAGCCCCAGCGGGAGCGCGAACCAGAGCCCGGCCACCGTCGCGACATCGGCACGCCGACGCGACGGTGAGAGGTGTTCAAGGGCCGAGGCAAACTCCCCCGCGGCCCCGCGGGAGCCACGCATGGAGGCCGCGAGCAACGCGGCGGCCTCGCCGCCGTGCTCGCGGGCCCACCGACGCAACCCAGCGTCGTCGAGCAGTCCCAACTCCTCCATGCCTCCCCCTTCCACTGCCGCCCCCCAACTCCGACCCCGACTCAGATCGAGTCGAAGGGCCCCACGACCACCGCGGTGCGCGGGCGGGCCGCGAGCTCGCGAGCCACGTCCTGCACCTGCTCACGCGTCACCGCGCGGATCCGCCGCAGCGTCTCGTCCAGGTCGTGATACTCGCCCGTGATCAGCTCGGCGCCACCCAGGCGTGACATGCGCGCCCCGTGGTCCTCGCCAGAGAGCACACGCCCGCCGGCCAGCTGCCCCAGGGCCACACGGTGCTCATGCTCCGTGATGCCGTTGGCCGCGATCTCATCAAACTCGGCCCCCAACAGGTCAAGCACCTGGCGCACCTTGGCCGGGGAACACCCGGCGTAGAGGCCAAAGTACCCGGCATCCGTGTACGAGCCCGTGAAGGAGTAGGTGGAATACGCCAGACCCCGCTGCTCACGCACGCGCTGGAACAGCCGCGAGGACATGCCCCCGCCCAGCACCGTGTTCAGCACGCCCAGCGCATAGCGACGCTCATCCAGGGCGATGAGCCCCGGCACGCCCAGCAGCACATTTGCCTGCTCGACGTCGCGGCGAATGACATGCTCGCCAGTCGCCGGGGTGATGGTGGAGGCCTCAAGCGTGCGGCGCGCCTGCGGCGCGACGCCCTCTTGCAGATCCCATCCGCCGTTTACCAACGCCTGCATGACCTGCTCACAGACCTCAGCATGATCCACGGCTCCCGCCGCGGTCACCACGAGCGTGCGCGGGGTGTAATGCAGCTGGTAGTGCTCCCGCACGGCCTGCGCCTTGGTGTTGTTGATGTCCTCCGGCGTGCCGCCGATGGGACGGCCAAGGGCGTGCTGGCCAAGGACCAGCTCCGTGAAGCGCTCGTGGGCCAGGTCCGTGGGATCATCGGCATCCATCGCCAACTCCTCCAGGATCACGCCACGTTCCTGCTCCAGGTCCTCATCCGTGAGGCGCGCGGAGGTCACCATGTCGCCAATGGTCGCGATGGCCATGGGCAGATCCGTCCCAAGGACGCGGGCGTAGTAGCACGTGGATTCCTTGGCGGTGGCCGCGTTTGACTCGCCGCCCACCTCGTCAAAGGCCAAGGCAATGTCCAGCGCGGAGCGCTTCTTGGTGCCCTTAAACAGCAGGTGCTCCAGGAAATGGGTGGAGCCGTGCATTCCCGGCTCCTCATCGCGTGAACCCACGCCAACCCAGAACCCCACCGACGCCGACTGCACGCCGGGCATGGATTCCGTCAACACTCGCACGCCACCGGGCAGCACGCTGCGCATCACGCGCGAGCCGTCCTCGTGGACCAGCACTTCCTGGGTCACCCCTGTTTGCGCAAGGGCGCGCCCCCCAGAAGAGGAGGCGCGCCCTGCGTTCGGGGTGATCCCGGTGCCGGTCAGGGGCAGGGGGATCACCGCCATGTCAGCCCTCGGAGCTCTCGGCGTTATCCGCCGCGTCCTCGGCCACGACCGGGGCGAGCGAGAGCTTGCCGCGATCATCAACCTTGGTGATTTCCACCTGGATACGCTGGCCAACGGAGACAACGTCCTCGACGTCGTCGACGCGCTTGCCGTCGTTGAGCTTGCGCAGCTCGGTGACGTGCAGCAGGCCGTCCTTGCCCGGGGTCAGGGACACGAAGGCGCCAAACGTGGTCAGCTTCACCACGGTGCCGAGGTAGCGCTCGCCCACCTCGGGAACCTGCGGGTTGGCGATCGCGTTCACGGCGGAGCGGGCTGCGTCGGCGGCCTCGCCGGACGTCGCGCCGATCAACACGGTGCCGTCATCCTCGATCGAGATGTCGGCGCCGGTGTCCTCCTGGATCTGGTTGATCATCTTGCCCTTGGGGCCAATGACCTCGCCGATCTTATCCACGGGGATCTTCACGGAGATGATGCGCGGGGCAAACTGCGACATCTCATCCGGCTCGTCAATCACGGAGGTGATGACGTCCAGGATGTGCAGGCGGGCCTCGCGGGCCTGCTTCAGCGCGGCGGCCAGCACGGAGGCGGGGATGCCGTCCAGCTTGGTATCCAGCTGAATGGCGGTCACGAACTCCGGCGTACCGGCGACCTTGAAGTCCATGTCACCCATGGCGTCCTCGGCACCGAGGATGTCCGTCAGGGCCGCGTAGCGGGTCTGACCATCAACGGTGTCGGAGACCAGGCCCATGGCGATGCCGGCCACGGGGGCCTTCAGCGGCACACCGGCGTTGTACATGGACAACGTGGAGGCACACACGGATCCCATGGAGGTGGAGCCGTTGGAGCTCAGCGCCTCGGAGACCTGGCGAATCGCGTAGGGGAATTCCTCGCGGGTCGGCAGCACCGGAACCAGGGCGCGCTCTGCGAGGGCGCCGTGACCAATTTCGCGGCGCTTCGGGGAGCCGACGCGGCCGGTCTCGCCCGTGGAGAACGGCGGGAAGTTGTAGTGGTGCATGTAGCGCTTCGCCTTCTCCGGGGAGAGGGAATCGATCTGCTGCTCCATCTTGAGCATGTTCAGCGTGGTGACGCCCATGATCTGGGTCTCGCCGCGCTCGAAGATGGCGGAGCCGTGCACGCGCGGCAGCACCTCAACCTCGGCGAGCAGGCGACGGATGTCCGTCAGGCCGCGGCCGTCGATGCGGATCTGATCCGAGAGGATGCGCTGGCGCACCACGTGCTTGGTGACGGCACCGAAGGCCTTGGAGATCTCGGAGTCGCGCCCCTCGAACTCGGCACCATCTGCGGCGAACTTGCCCAGCACCTCGGCCTTGAACTCGTCAGAGGCCACGTCGCGGTCCTGCTTGTCGGCGATCTGGAAGATCTCCGTCAGCTTGGCGCTCGCGAAGGCGGAGACGGCCTGGTAGGCGTCATCCTGGAAGTCCTTGAAGACCGGGAATTCCTTGGCCGGCTTCGCGGCGCGGGAGGCCAGGTCAGCCTGGGCCTCCACGAGCACCTTGATGAAGGGCTTAGCGGCCTCGAGGCCCTCTGCCACAACCTCTTCGGTGGGGGCGGTGTGGCCCTGGTTCTTGATCAGGTCCCAGGCGTGGTCGGTCGCGCCGGCCTCCACCATCATGATCGCCACGTCGTCTCCGGCGATTCGGCCGGCCACGACCATGTTGAACACGGCGCTTTCCAGCTGGGTCTTGGTCGGGAAGGCGACCCACTGGTCACCGTTGCCGTCGTTGACCAGGGCGACGCGGACGCCACCGATGGGGCCGGAGAAGGGCAGGCCGGAGAGCTGCGTGGACATCGAGGAGGCGTTGATCGCCACGACGTCGTAGTAGTCATCCGGGTTCATCGAGGTGATCATCACGACGACCTGAACCTCGTTGCGCAGGCCCTTCACGAAGGCGGGACGCAGCGGGCGGTCCATCAGGCGGCACGCCAGGATGGCCTCGGTCGAGGGACGGCCCTCGCGGCGGAAGAAGGAGCCGGGGATCTTGCCCGCGGCGTACATGCGCTCCTCGACGTCCACCGTCAGGGGGAAGAAGTCGAAGCCCTCGCGGGGGTGCTTGCCTGCCGTGGTGGCGGACAGCATGGACGTGTCATCGTCCAGGTAGACCATGGCGGAGCCAGCGGCCTGTTGGGCCAGACGGCCCGTCTCAAAGCGAATGGTGCGCTGACCGAATCGACCGTTGTCGATGACTGCTTCAGCGAACTGGATGTCGGTACCCTCCACGGGTGCCTCCGTTTCTGTTCGTTGGCACGGAGATTCCGGACGCAAGTGACGCCTTGCGGGTGCTCGATCGAGGCCCGCGGTCCGCTCCCCCGCCATGCAAGGCGAGGGGATACCGAAGGCCACTACCGAGGACCACACGCGCGTGCGGCGCCCGGCTCCGTAGCCGGTGTTTGCTTGTGTTTATTGCTGGTACTGCTGTTCCTTCAGTGTGGGGCGGTGCCCCACCAGAATCGTCTCACGACGACCCCGGATACGCCGTGAGGCGACACCCCCTGCGGGGTGCCGCCTCACGATGTCATCAGCGGCGCAGGCCGAGGCGCTCGATGAGCGCACGGTAGCGAGTGATGTCGGTGTCCTTGAGGTAGCCGAGCATGCGACGACGACGACCAACCAGGCCCATGAGGCCACGGCGGGTGTGGTGATCGTGCTTGTGCTCCTTCAGGTGCTCCGTGAGGTCGGAAATACGGCGCGAGAGGACAGCAATCTGCACCTCCGGCGAACCGGTGTCACCCTCGTGGGTGGCGTATTCCTTCATGATCTCCTGCTTGATCGCCTGATCAAGTGCCATGAGATGAACTCCTAATGAGTTGTACCGCGTGTTTGACTCCCGCTCCCCGTGGCTTGCGCCCCGGCTGTGCGGAAGGGGTGGCACAACCGCGGACTGCAGTGCGCACCAAGAGTCAGTCTATCAGCGTGCGGCCGGTGGGTGCGTGGCAGGTCAAATGACTCCGTAGCGCACCGCGAGCACCACGTACGGCAGCTCAAGCCTCTGCCCAGGGGCGAACCCCAGATGTTCGTGCAGATACCACCGCAGGTTCGTGTCCACCTTGGCGCGCACGGCCTCGGATGAGCGCAACCAGTAGGAACGCGAGTGGCACAGCGCCATCAGCGACTCCGGGGTGACGGTATCCAGCCAGTGATCCTGGCGTATCTGCGCCGCACCAAATCCCGGCCCGACCGTGGCGGCCGCCTCCGCATCGCGTTGCACGTCCCCGGAGTGCATGATGCGCGCCAGCCGGTGCACCCACGGCACACCGACGTCCAGCTGATTCCACACGAGGCCCAACGTGCCGCCCGGTCTCAGGATCCGGCGCACCTCAGCGGAGGCAGCCAGCGGATCCATCCAGTGCCAGGCCTGCGCCACCGTCACCACGTCCGCGCAGTCACTCGGCAGCCCGGTGCACTCCGCCGTCCCGTCCACCGCGCGCACGCCGGGCAGTTGCGCCCGCAGCACCGCGCGCATGGACTCTGAGGGCTCGACGGCGATGACCTCCTGGGCGCGCGCCACCAGATCGCGCGTGAAGAGTCCCGTTCCCGCGCCGAGATCCACCGCGACCGGCGCGCCGAAAGCCAACCCAGCGGCGTCGGGCCCTGGGTTCTGCTGGGCAGCCGTGCCAGGGGCCGCCTTCAGGGGGACCAAAAACTCGGCGACCCACGCCGGGTAACCCGGCCGCACCTCGTGATAGCCGGCCCCGGAGCGCCGAAAGGCCCCGCCCAACTCCTGCCGCGCCGCGGCATCAAGGGAGGGTGCCCCGGTGGGGAGGTTGGGCAGGGGCCGGGTGTCAGGGTCCGGGTGGGTCATGCCTCGAGATCTGCCGCGAGGGCCTTGCTCGCATCCGCAGCGAGGCTGCCGCGGGCCTGGTCCACGTCGCAATGCATCTGCTCCACGAGGGCCTCCGGGCCGTGATACTTCACCGTGCCGCGCAGGTGCTCAACAAATTCGAGGTCAACGATCTGCCCGTAGAGATCAAAATCCTCCACGGCCTCCTCCGGACGATCAATGACGTGCGCCTCTACCGTGCGCACCTCGCCGTCAAAGGTGGGGTTGGTGCCGATGGAGATGGCGGCGGGCCAGCGCGTCCCGGATTCATCGTGCAGCCAGCCGGCATAGACGCCGTCCGCAGGCATGAGTCCGGTGGCGTCCGGGGCCAGGTTTGCGGTGGGGAAACCCATCTCCCGCCCGCGAGCAAAGCCGTGCACCACCTCTCCGCGCATGGAGTGGTGACGGCCAAGGATTCTGGCCGCCTCGTGAACGTCTCCGCGCTGCAGCGCCTCGCGAACCCAGGTGGAGGACCAGCGGCGGTCGGGGCCAACGTCATCCACGCCGATCACCTCAAAGCCGTACTTGGCGCCCAGCTCAACCATGGTCGCCAACGTGCCCTCGTTGCCGCGCCCAAAGCGGACGTCATGACCCACCACCACCACACGGGCGCGCAGTCCCTGCACCAGGTAGTCCTTCACGAACTGCTCCGCGCTCTGGTCCGCGAAGTCGAGGGTGTAGTGAATCACCAGCAGCGCCTCCACCCCGGCCTCCTCCAGGAGACGTTCCTTGCGGGGCTCGCTCATGATGGGAGCGGGGGCGGCCTCCGGGCGGTGCACGCGGGCAGGGTGAGGGTCAAAGGTGACCACCACGGAGGCGCAGCGGTGCCGGGCCGCCTGGTCCACGACGGTGCTCAGCAGCTCCTGGTGCCCGCGGTGGACCCCATCGAAGTTGCCAATCGTCACGGTGGACCCCGTCATGGATGCGGGGACGTCCGCCAGGCTCCGCCAGTGCAACACCAGTACTCCTCGAATGGCGGCAAGCCCGCCTGGTTCGTTGGCCGGCCCGGTCAGGGCCGCCACTCATTATCCACCCGCTGGGCGGGCGCTCAGGACGCTGCGCCGCGGCGGGGCCTGTGCGTCAGCAGCCACCAGAGGCCCACAAAGGGCAGGGCAAAGGGAACGTAGCCGTAGCCCTGGCCAAAGTGGCTCCAGACGCTGGCCTTGGGGAAGAGCTGCGGGTCGGCGTAGCTCAGGACGGAGACCACGATGATGCCGAGCAGCTCCACGATCACGGCACCCATCGCCACGTACCAGGCGCGCACTCCGGTGCGCGCAAGCGAGATGGTCGCCACCACGTACACGGCCGCCGCGATCATCGAGAGGGTGATGGCCACGGGGGCCTCGTGGAAAATCGTGAAGAGTTGGAAGGTGGAGCGCGCCAAAGCGCTGAGCGCAAACACCGCATAGACGGCGATGATGATGCGGCCTAGGCCCCGATTCTTGCGCTCCGGACTGCGATCCTGGGCGGACTCGGCTGCCGGTGCATCCAGCGCGGTGGGGTCCCCGTGCACGCGGGAGGCAATGCGGGAGCCGCGGGGTTGTTGCTTGTCCATCAGAAGATTCCCTGTCCAATCCAGACCTGTTGCATGCGAAAGAGCATCACAAAGACCGTGAAGCCCGCGGCCGCCATCACCAGATTGGACCACCGGGACTTCTCCCCGATGCCCCACCAGCCTGCCAGGAGCACCACCAGGATCGCCGTGGCGAGGTAGCCCCAGAACTCCCAGGCGGCCCCGACCAGGGTCTCTCCCCCGGACTGGCGCACGCCCGCGGCGATCCCGTAGACCACCAGGAAGAGCTCCACCGCTGCGAGGGAGAGGATGGAGGCATCCGTCGGGAAGCGGTGCCGGGCCGTGGACCACAGCCCCAGCAGCACGCTCACGGCACACACGATGGTGCCCGCGATCATGAAACCGTCAAAGATCATGCTCTGCGCTTGCTCCTACTGACTTTTACTTAAACTACGTGTCTCAAGCGGCTAGTTCGCCGCAAAAACGAGTGCTGGCTTGGCCTTGCCATTGACATTCTCCACGAGGGAGATGAGCTCTCCCTCCGGGGAGAACGCGGCCGTCAGCTCCTGGCCCACGCTGGGCTCAATGCGCCGGCCGTACCCCAGCTCCGCCGTCTCCTCTGCGCTCAACTCACGCGCAGGGAAGAGGTTGCGGGCGCTGGTGGCCAGGTCAACCATCGCGAACTCCTCCGCAAGTTGATCCAGCGTCCTAGCCGTGTCCAGGCCAAAGGAGCCCACGCGGGTGCGGCGCAGCGCCGTCAGGTGCCCACCCACCCCCAGCGCCTCTCCCAGATCGCGAGCCAGGGCGCGGATGTAGGTGCCGGAGGTGCACTCCACCACCACGTCCACGTCCATGGTGCGCCCACCCTCTGGGCGGCGCACCTCAAGAATGTCAAAGCGCTTGATCGTCACGGGACGGGCCTTGAGCTGCACATCCTCCCCGTCCCGCACGCGCTGATAGGCCCGCTTGCCGTCCACCTTGATGGCGGAGACCGCGCTGGGGATCTGCTGGATGTCGCCGCGCAAGCGCTCCACGGCGGCGTCCAGGTCCGGGCGCGTCACCGCGGCCACATAGCGGCGCAGCAGGATCTCCCCCTCCGCATCCTCGGTGGAGGTCGTCTCACCCAGGCGGATGGTCGCCTCATACGTCTTGTCCTGGCCCACCAGGAAGGTCAACAGGCGCGTGGCCTTGTTGACGCCCACCACGAGCACGCCCGTGGCCATGGGGTCAAGGGTGCCGGCGTGGCCCACCTTGCGGGTGCCCGCCAAACGGCGCACCCGGGAGACCACGTCGTGACTGGTCATCCCGGGCGACTTGTCCACCACTACGAGCCCCGAGGGGACGTTGGGGTCAACGGCCTTCGGCATCGTCCGCGTCGTCCTCGTCGTTGTCTTCGTCTTCGTCGCGCTTGTACGGATCCGCGTCGCCGGCGTAGGTCTTGCCCTCGGCAAGGGCGGCCACCTCCGCGTCCTGGGCGCGGGCCTGGCGCAGCAGGTCCTCTACCAGGTTGGCATTCACGGGGACCTCGTCCGCCACGAAGGCCAGGGTCGGGGTCAGGCGGGCGGTGATGTTGTTGCCCACCTCCTTGCGCAGGCGGCCGGCGTACTGCTTCAACAGCTCCGCCACCTCCGCCTTGACCGCGTCATCGCCAAGCACCGTGTAATACACGGTGGCGTTCTGCAGGTCGTTGGTGACTCGGGCATCGGTGACGGTGATGTTCTCCGCCGCCTCGTCGCGAATCACGCGAGTCAGGGAGCCGGCCACGATGACCTTGATGCGCTGGGCCATGCGTGCGGCACGGGGTGCGTCAGCCATGGTTCCTCCTGCTGCTTCGAAAGGGTCCGGGGCTAGGCGCCCCGGGAAAGGGTCAAAAGGTTACTGCGGGGTGCGCCGCGGGGGTGGGTGGCGAACCACCCACCCCCGCGGCGCTAGCACTGCGTCAGATCAGGAGCGGGGCTTCTCGCGAAGCTCCCACGTCTCAATCATGTCGCCCTCGCGAATGTCGTTGAAGGAGCCGAGCCCAATACCGCACTCGTAACCCTCACGAACCTCGGTCGAGTCATCCTTCTCGCGACGCAGGGAGTCGATCGAGAGGTTATCCGCCACCACGTTGCCATCGCGCACCAGGCGCGCCTTGGCGTTACGGCGGATGAGGCCGGAGCGCACGATCGAACCGGCGATGTTGCCGAACTTGGAGGAACGGAAGACCATGCGGATCTCTGCAGAACCCAGGGCCACCTCCTCGTACTCCGGCTTCAGCATGCCCGTGAGAGCAGACTCGATGTCGTCGATCGCCTGGTAGATGACCGAGTAGAAGCGCATATCCACGCCCTCGCGGTCGGCCAGGTCGGCAACGCGCTCGGCGGGGCGAACGTTGAAGCCGATGATGATCGCGCTGTCCACCGTGGCCAGGTTGACGTCGTTCTGCGTGATGGCACCCACGCCGCGGTGGATGACGCGCAGCTGCACATCGTCTCCCACGTCGATCTTGAGGAGCGAGTCCTCCAGGGCTTCCACGGCACCGGAAACGTCACCCTTGAGGATGAGGTTCAAGGTGTCGATCTTGCCGTCAGCCACAGCCTTATCGAAGTCCTCAAGCGAGATGCGCTTGCGACGCTTGGCCAGCATGGCGTTGCGATCCGCAGCCTCACGCTTCTCAGCGATCTGGCGGGCGGTGCGCTCGTCCGGCGTGACGATGAAGGTATCGCCGGCACGGGGGACGTTGCTCAGGCCAAGCACCTGGACGGGGCGGGACGGCAGCGCGACGTCGAGAGCGTTGCCGTTCTCGTCGAACATGGCGCGGACGCGGCCGTGAGCCGTACCGGCCACGATCGTGTCACCCACCATGAGCGTTCCGGACTCCACCAGGACGGTCGCGACGGCGCCGCGGCCCTTGTCCAGGTTGGCTTCGATGGCGATGCCTCGGGCGTCCTTGTCCGGGTTGGCGCGCAGATCAAGCGCGGCATCCGCGGTCAGCAGGATCGCCGAGAGCAGGTCCTCGATGCCAATGTCCTGGCGCGCGGAGACGGGCACGAACATGGTGTCGCCGCCGTACTCCTCGGGAACCAGGCCGTACTCGGCCAGCTGGCCCTTGACCTTGTCCGGGTTTGAATCCGGCTTATCGATCTTGTTGACCGCGACCACGATCGGCACACCGGCGGCCTGGGCGTGGTTCAACGCCTCCACCGTCTGCGGCATCACGCCGTCATCTGCAGCAACCACGAGCACCGCAATATCGGTGACCTTGGCGCCACGGGCACGCATGGCGGTGAACGCCTCGTGACCGGGGGTATCGATGAACGTGATGGCGCGATCGTTGCCCTCAAGCTCGGTCTCGATCTGGTAGGCACCGATGTGCTGGGTGATGCCCCCGGCCTCGCCATCAATGACGTTGGTCTTGCGGATAGCATCCAGGAGTCGGGTCTTACCGTGATCAACGTGACCCATGATGGTGACCACCGGCGGGCGGGCTTCCAGCATGTCCTCGGTCTCGGCCTCAAGCTCGCCGCCCAAGTCGATGTCGAAGGACTCGAAGAGCTCGCGCTCCTCATCCTCCGGCGAAACGATCTGGACCACGTAGCCCAGCTCGTCCCCCAACACGTTGAAGGTTGACTCATCCAGGGACTGGGTGGATGTCGCCATCTCACCCAGGTGGAAGAGCACCGTTACCAGCGCTGCCGGGTTGGCGTTGATCTTCTCCGCGAAGTCAGAGATGGTCGCGCCGCGGCGCAGACGCACCACGGTCTCGCCATTGCCGCGGGGGACAATCACGCCGCCAACGACGGGTGCACCCTGCTGCTCCAGCTCCTGGCGCTTGGCGCGCTTGGACTTGCGCTGCTTACCGCGACGGGGGCCGCCCTTACCGAAGGCACCCTGTGCGGAACCACGACCGCCACCGCGACCGCCGCGGAAGCCACCTGCGGTGCCACCGCCTGCTGCGCCGCCACCGGCACCCGGGCGTCCGCCGCCACGGCCACCGGCCGCGCCGGGCTTGGCGCCCACATTGAGCTCAAGCTTCTTGGGCATCATGTTCGGGTTGGGACGGGGGCCGCCCGCTCCCGCTGCACCTGCGCGCGGCGGACGGGGTCCACCGGCACCGGCTGCGCTGGGACGGGGACCGCCCGCACCCGGTGCGCCCGCACGCGGTGCACCCGGACGGGGTGCTCCCGAGCCGGACGCGCCACCGGTGCGCATGCCCTGCTGGGGGCTGAACGGGTTGTTGCCGGGGCGGGGACCGCCCGGACGAGGGGGGTTGCTACCCGGACGGGGCGCACCACCCTGGCGCGGGGCATCGCCGGAGCGCATGCCCTGCTGGGAGCTGAACGGGTTGTTACCCGGACGCGGGCCACCCGGCTTGGGCGCGTTACCGCCCGGCTTGGGGGCGTTGGACGCTGCCGGCTTGGAGGCCGGCTTGGCTGCGCCCGGCTTGGCACCGGTCGACGCCGCGGGGCTGGCTTCTGCGGCCGGGGCCGCCTCTGCTGCCGGGGCTTCCTCGACGACGGGTGCCGCCTTGGTTGCCATGGCGGCAGGCGCCTCAGGCTCGACGGCGACGGGGGCCTCGGCGGGGGCCGGAGCGGCCTCAGCCTCGGTGGTCGCCTTGGCCGGGGTGGCCTTCGCGGCCGGCTTGGGGCCGGGGGTCGCGGAGGGCTTGCTTGCGGCTGCCTTGCTGGCTGCCGGGGCGGCCGCGGGAGCCGCGGGGGCATCCGGGAAGGCGCCTCGCAGCTTCTTGACGACCGGCGGTTCAATGGTGGAGGACGCGGAGCGAACGAATTCGCCCATCTCCTCCAGTTTGGTGATCGCTTCCTTGGAAGTGATCCCGAGCTCCTTAGCGAGCTCGTGGACGCGGACCTTAGCCACAGTTCTCCTGTCTGGCCCGCATCCTTCTTCCTGAAGGGGTCAAGCGGACCGTTGCTTGTTCAATCGCGCACGGCCGCAACGCGGCGCACGCGGGTCGGTGGCGACACAGAGGTTGTTCATCTCTGGGTGCTCATCGCTTGGTTCTCATCGGGTTTCCACTGCTTGCGACCCGCTTTCAGGTGTTTTTTCGGTGTCATAGCCGCCCCGTGGGGGGCTGCCGCTCATCGCGTGAAGCAACGCCTCGACGTCGTGCCCAATGTTTCCGGAACGAAAAGCCCGGGAAAAGGCGCGGCGTCTGGCCGCTTGCTGTACGCACTCCGGCACGGGGTGCAACCAAGCACCCCGACCGGACTTGCGCCGGGTGGGATCTGGCAAAACCCGCGTGGGGTCTTGCTCGTCAAGCACCCAACGCAACAGCTGGGATTGGTCGTCAACTCGCTTGCAGCCAATGCAGGTGCGCTGGGGCCGGTGAGTACTCACGGACCGCACGCTCCTTCCAACCATGGCATCACGTCTGTCGACGGACCGTTGTCCACTCTACCGCGTATGGGGCGCACTCGCGGATCGAGTGGCGCCCCACACAGTGAGCTGCCGTGTGAGCGTGCGCTTAGTCGCGCGGCTCGTGTGCGCGGGACTCCGCCACGATGTCGATGCGCCAGCCGGTGAGCTTGGCAGCGAGGCGGGCGTTTTGGCCCTCCTTGCCAATGGCAAGGGAGAGCTGGTTGTCCGGGACCACGGCGCGGGCCTGGTGAGTGGCCTCATCCAGCACCTCCACGCTGAGAACACGGGCCGGGGAGAGGGCATGGGCCACAAACGCTGCCGGGTCGGTGTCGAAGTCGACGATGTCGATCTTCTCCTCTCCCAGCTCCGTCATGACGGCGCGCACGCGCGTCCCCATCTCGCCGATGCAGGCGCCCTTGGCGTTGACGCCCTCTGCGCGGGAGCGCACGGCCATCTTGGAGCGGTGGCCGGCCTCGCGGGCGATCGCGACGATCTCCACCTGCCGATCGCCAATCTCCGGGACCTCCAGCTCAAACAGGCGGCGCACCAGGTTGGGGTGGGAGCGCGAGACCGTCACGGAGGGGCCCTTCAGCCCGCGGTGCACGTCCGTGACATAGACGCGCAGTCGGCGCCCATGCTTGTACTCCTCGCCCGGGACCTGCTCTGGCGGCGGCAACAGCGCCTCCAAGGTGCCCAAGTGCACCTGCACCATGCGCGGGTCGCGGCCCTGCTGGATCACGCCGGAGAGGATCTCGCCCTCTTTGCCCTTGAACTCGCCAAGCACAATGTCATCATCGGCATCGCGAAGGCGCTGCATGATGGTCTGGCGCGCGGTGGACGCGGCGATGCGGCCAAAGCCCGTGGGGGTGTCGTCAAACTCCCCGATGCGCTTGTTGTCCTCATCCAGCTCCGGCGCCCAGATGGTCACGTGACCGCTCTGGCGATCCAGCTCGGCGCGGGCGCCGCGGATGGCTCCGGGCTCCTTCTCATACGCCAGGATCAACGCCTGTTCAATCGTCGGGATCAGCTTGGCCAGCGGGATCTCGCGTTCTTTCTCCAGCAGACGCAATGCGCTCATGTCGATATCCACGTCAGGCCTCCTCGTTCTCTTCTTCGGTGCTGTCAGCGTCGATGCTGTCGTCGGCGTACCCGGCCGCCGGGTCGGCCAGTAGGCGTGACGCCGTGGCCTCAATGTCTACCTTGCCGCGGCGAATCTGCTCGTAGCTCAGCTCCACGACCGGGAGGATCTTGGCCTTCATGCCTTTCTTGGCCGGCGGCTTGACCGGCTCCAAGCGGATGCCGTCCTGGTCTGCGTCTAGCACCAGCCCGCCCAGCTCCTCGCCGTCCACCGTCTTGAGCTGGACCATGCGGCCCACGTTGCGCATCCAGTGACGCGGCTCGGTGAACGCGCGGGTGGCGCCTGGGCTCGTGACCTCTAGATCATAGGCCGCGGGGCCGGAAAGGAGCCCGGCGTCCAGGACCTCGCCAATGGCGTTGGAGAGTTCCGCGACCACATCAAGATTGACACCCTCGGTACCGTCCGGGCGGTCAACGATGACCCGCACCACTGGCGGGTCTCCTTCCGCCGTCTCCACGGCCTCCAAAACGAGCCCTGCCCGCTGCACCACCGGGCTCAGTGCCTCGGTGAGTTCGTCGGTCCCCACTGGACCGCCCTGCGTGGTGGGCATGTTTCCTCCTGCTCGCCTCAGATGACAAGTGACCAGTTTATCCTGCCGAGCGGGCTGCCCCTGCGCGTGTGTTCCCGGCGTCCGCGGGGCCACATGGGAGCATGGGGGCATGTCTGCGACCTTTGGCCCGTCCACCTCCCCCGGCGCCCGCATCCTGCGTGGATGTGGCGTGGCACTGGTGGCGGCCACTTGGGTGGGCCTGACCATCACCACAGCGGCCGACGGCGCTGGGGTGCGCCCCGGTGACTCCGCTTCCCAGATCGCTGCGCCGGACTCCTGGGATGCGTCTACGCCCGCCCGCGCGTTGCCGCGTCTGGCGGAGCAAACCCTCCCGTTGCAAGGCGCCGAGGGCAAGAAACTGCACGCGTCGCTCGCGGAGGCCGTGCGCTGGCTTGGCCCGCAGGCCCCGGCCAAGGACCGCGAGGCCGACCAGGCCGCGGTTGCCGCCCTTCCCGCGCTCACCGCACAGACCAATCGCGAACGCACACTCGCCGCCGCCACCGACTCGTTGCGACTGGCCAAGGACCTCACCGCGGCCGCGCTCGTGGCCCCGCCGGAGCAGGCGCGCAGGCTGTTCACCGCCGCCGGCACCCTCGATGATGCCGCGCGCGCGGCCTTCGCCGCCCTCAAGCAGAAGGCGCCCTCCAAGAGCGGCGTCAAAGCCGCCTTGGCGCAGGCCGCGGCACAGTCCCCGGCGCCGTCCGGCACGGGCCAGCCCACGCTGACCCAGCGCGTCTCCCCCGCCCTGGCTGGCACCCTCTGCACCGGCGACGCGGCGGTGGCCCAGAGCGCGGCACCCGGCGCAACGGCGTCGGGCAGTGGTTCTTCGCCGGCCTCCGCGCCCACCGCCGCCGTGAAGCCCGCCCAGGGCCTGGCCGTCTGGCCGGCCCAGGACCGCGAGCTCTCCGCCCAGCGCGCACAGGCCTTCCACCAGGCAGCCGCCTCCACCGCGCGCCTGACGTACGCCACGGAAGTGGTGGCGGATCGGACCAAGAGCACCGGCCTCTCCGCGCGCGCCGAGCAGCTAGGTGTGGTGCTGCGTCAGATGCAGTCCGCCCAGCCGGCCGGCTGCGCTCCGGTGCTCAGCGCCACCGCGGGCGCCACCAACGTCTACGTCAAGGGCGGGACCAAAACCCTCGTCAGTGCGCGCCTGGCCTTGGCGGATCAACTGCGCGACGCCGCGGCGGCCGTCCCAGGGGACGCGCGCCTGGCGCTGGCCCAGCAGTGGTGGGCCGAGCGCACGCGCTGAGGCGCCACCCGGTTAGCGCGTCCAGTCGAGGATCACGTCCGTGCCGAGCTTGGCGATGAGCGCCACAACGACCACCACAAAGACGATGCGGACAAAGCGCGAGCCCTTTGACACGGCCATACGGGAGCCGATGTAGCCGCCCACCATGTTCGCCAGGCCCAGGATCAGGCCAAGTCCCCACAGCACGTGGCCCGTGGGGACAAAGAGCAGCAGTGCACCAAAGTTGGTGGCGAGGTTGGCGATCTTGGCCTTGGCGGAGCCGTCCAGGAAGCTGTAGCCAAGGAAGCCCACGAGCGCGATGATGAGGAAGGATCCGGTGCCCGGGCCAATCAGCCCGTCGTAGAAGCCGATCACGGCGCCGATCCCGCAGGCGGCAGCGTAATGCCGCGTCCCGCTCAGCCGCAACGAGGTCTGCAGGCCCGCCGAGCGCCTGGCCAGAGTGGAGATCAACACGATGATGAGCGCGGCCACGATGATCGGCTTAAAGACGGAGGCGGGCAGCAGCGTCGCCACCGCCGCACCCCCAAACGAGGCCGCCGCGGCGACCGCCGCCATGGGCAGGGCCGTGCGCAGGTCCGGGTGAACCCGCCTGGCGTACGTCACGGTGGAGGTGGCCGTGCCAAAGATGGAGCCCATCTTGTTGGTGGCTAGCGCCTGCACCGGTGAGATGCCGGGGATCAGGAGCATGGCCGGGAGCTGGATCAGTCCCCCGCCGCCCACCACAGCGTCCACCCAACCGGCGAGCAACCCGGCCAGCACCACGATGAGGATGGTGGTAAGGGTGATGTTCTCCAGCCCGGATCCCATGAGGGGAGCGGCATTCATGGCGTTTCTCCTGTACTCCCGCTGACTCCTGGAGGTGGACCCTCTGAAAGCTGTGGGCCTTCTGAACTCTCCGCACCCGTGGGCTCGGGGCGGGCCCTGCCGTGTGCGTCCAGCACGCGGCCTAAGTGCTTGTATACCCGCAACACCATGGAGCGGTCCACGATGTGCGCTCGGGGAAGCCTGCGTTCAATCTCCGCCTCCACCCGAACCACGTCGTTTCTGGTGGCGCAGGCTGCCGCGACAATGAGCGAATGTGGGCCGGTCATAGTGGCGGCGAATTGCAGTTCGGCAAAGTCCGCCAGCGCCTCCTGCGCACCCATGACCGTCTGCGCCGGCGCCTGGATAAAGTACCAGGCCACCACGGGCCAGTCGCTGTCTCGCAGCGCGACGTCCACTCGGAGGATCAGGTCCCCCGACGCTCGCAGCCTGGACACCGCGTCCGCAGCCCGCTGGGGGCTCACCCCCACGGTGGCGCCCAACTCTGCGTGGGTTGCTCGCCCGTCCGCGCTCAGCAGCTCAATCACCGCCGTGGCAAGCCAAGGTTCCACCCGCTTCATGGATGCCGCACGCGCAGGACGCGGCGGAGGGAGGCGGCGCAACTCCTCCTGGGACAACGCCTGCAGGCGCCAATCCGAACCCAACTTGAAGTGATGATTCACCACGTTGCTCTGTGCCTTGCGGACGCCCCATTGCGGACCCACCAGGGACAGGACCGGGCCCACCAAGTCGTCATCGTCCTGACCCAGGATGGTCACGAGCAGGTCCCTGCGCCCGGAGGTGACGTCCACCGAGGCCACGGCCGGGTCCTGCGCCAGGAGTTCCGCCACGGCGAGTACGTGTCCAGGCCTGCAGGAGATCTCCACGAGCGCCACTGCCGACTTGCGACTGACCCCCTCCACGACGGAGATCCACGCGTGGCCACCCTGTTTGATGCGCCGCCAGCGCCTAGACACAGTGGCGGCGTCCGTTCCCAGGGCGTCCGCCGCCGCCCGCCAGGAGATCCTGGGGTCGCTTTGCAGGACATGGATAATCTTGAAGTCCAGCGCGTCAAGTGGGCTATTCGGTGATTCATGCATCTGAACCTATTTTCTGCAGTTTTCGAGCAGTTTTACCGCGATCCTTACGTAGATGCCAGTATGGCATCCATCACACTCCCTGCGCGGCAGGGCGGCCTTGTCCCACAGGAGTCCCCATGTCCAGTCCTTCAGCACCCGCCGGTTCCCGGTCCGGTGTGATCAAGTTGCTTGTTCCAGCCTTCATCCTGCTGGAACTCTTTGCCGGATTGGTGCAGGGATGGATCATCCCTCTCCTGGCGGAAATCGGCTCGCATTACAGCATCGCGGACGGCGCGCTGAACTGGATCCTGTCCATCGGCCTGCTTTCCTCCGCCGTCTCCGTCCCCCTGCTCACCATGCTCGCTGATCGCTTCGGCGTGAAGCCGCTGCTTGTGCTCAGCGCCATGCTCACGGCAGCCGGTTCGCTCATGATCGCGTTTGCTCCCAGCTTCCCTTTCCTCATCCTCGGCGCCGCGCTGCAGGGCCCCGTCGCCGCGCTGCTTCCCCTGGAGATGGCGACCCTGAAGCGCCACCTCCCCCACATCGCCGGCCGCGTGACGGGAATCCTCGTCGGTGTGCTCACCATTGGCTTTTCGCTCGGGGCACTCATGGGCGGTTGGATCCTCGAATGGACCGGCAACCTGGTCTTCACCCAGGCGGTTCCGGCTGTGGCCCTGGTGCTGATCGCCGCCGTGCTCTTGGTAGTCGTCCCCGTCTCCCCCGGCAACCCGGGCCGCGTCGTGGACTGGGCGGGCGCTGGCCTCCTCAGCCTGGGCTTGGTGGGGCTCATGTACGGCCTCTCCAACGGGCCGAGCGCTGGCTGGGCAGACACCTCGTCCTACCTGCCCGCGCTGGTGGGCGTGGCCGCCATCGTGGCCTTTATCTTCGTGGAGATGCGGGCACGGGAGCCGCTGTTTAACCTGGCCCTCCTGCGCCGAGTCAAGCTGGGCATCCCCCTGGCGATTGGCCTGCTGGCCGCCATGATCCTGTTTGGTTCCCAGACGCCCATGGTGCTCTTCCTGACGTCAGATCCCGCCGAATCCGGCTACGGAACGGGAGTCTCCTCCGCTGCCATCGGCATGATCATCGCCATCACCGGCGTCGGCACCAGCCTGGGAGCCTTTGCCGTCCCGCTGTTCCGCCGCGTACTCAGCCTGCGGATGACGGTCGCCCTGGGAGCCGCCCTGCCCGCGGTCGCGATGACCGTGGTCTCTACCGGGCCCACGAACCCCATTTTTGCCACCATCTGCTTCACGCTGGCCTGGTTTGGCGTCGGCATCTTGCTCGCCGCCATGCCCGGCCTGGTGGTGGAGCGCGCGCCGGAGGATTCTGCCGCCTCCATCTCCGGCATCTACAACACCGGACGCACCCTCGGCGGTTCTCTTTCCGGGGCAATCATCGCTACCATCATGACGTCCATCTCCGCCGCGGCCGCCCCGGGGGCCGCAAGCACTGCGGTTTCCCCCACCCCATTCCTCGCCTTCCAAGTCGTTTTCCTGCTGCTCGCGGCCATCAGCGCCGTCGCCGTGGCGCTGGCCTTTCGCATTCGTGAGCCCGCGCAGCAGACAGAGGCGGCAACGGCGGGCACCAAGGAGGCACAAGCATGAGCCCCACGCCCACTCCAGCGGACGTCCTCGAGTCGGTGCGAGCCGCCGTCCTCGAGGCGGAGCCCCACTTGCTTGAACTCAGCCACGCACTCAGTGATGACCCCGAGCTGGCCTTCGACGAGGTCCGTGCCGCCGCTCGCGTGGCTGCCGTGTTGGAGGATGCCGGATTCACGCTCACCCGGGAGGCCTACGGGCTGCCGACCGCCATCGAGGCGGTGTATGGCACGGGAGAGCTCACGGTGGTGATCGCGTGCGAGTACGACGCGCTCCCCGGCGTTGGCCATGCCTGCGGGCACAACATCATCGCCGCAGCTGCCGTCGGAGCCGCCCTTGGGCTGGCACCGCTCGCGGACGAACTGGGGCTGCGGTTGGTGCTGCTGGGTACCCCCGCGGAGGAATCTGGCGGCGGGAAGATCCTGCTGCTCCAGCGCGGGGCGTGGGACAGCGCTGCCCTCTCGTTAATGGTTCACCCCTCCACCGCCGGGCAGCTCCCGGCCACGGGGCTCGTGACCTTTGCCCTAGAACACGTGCGCGTGGAGTTTTCGGGGCGCGCCGCCCACGCGGCCGCTGCGCCGCAAACCGGGATCAACGCCGGCGACGCCATCACGCTGACGCAGGTGGGGCTTGGCCTGTTGCGCCAGCAGCTGCCCCCCGCCACGATCGTCGCCTCACGGGTGGTGGAGGCTGGGGTCGCCACCAACATCATCCCGGACACCGGGGTGATGGAGATTGAAATCCGAGGCGCCAACGCCCAGGAATGGAACGACGTGCGGGCGCGCATTCGCAAGGTCGTGGAGGGCGCGGCCATCGCCACCGGCTGCACGTGGTCAGTGGAGCCAACCGAAGTCCCCTACGAGCCCCTGACGTCCGATCCGGACCTGGCAGACCTCTGGGATGGAGTCCTCGCGGAGGACCTGGGGTACTCGTCCGGGAGCATTCCGCCCGGCTACGTCGGTGGCTCCACGGACATGGGAAATGTGTCGCAGTACCTGCCATCCATTCACCCGATGCTGGAGTTGAAGGACGTGGAGGCGACCCCACACCACGCGGACTTTGCCGCCGCCGCCCGCTCAGCCGCCGGGGACAGGGCAGTGGTCGACGGCGCCCTTGGCCTGGCTTTCACTGTGGCCAAGGCCGCCTCGCTCACCGAACTACGGGCCAGGTTGCTTGATCTGCAGGCCCAGCGCAAGCCGTTTGCGACGTTCGACGCGGAGCGCTGAGGGGCACCTCCTACCCACCGCTCCCACGGCCGCTGGGACGCTGGGAAGCTGGGACGCCCCACTCCCCCAAGGCCAGCAAGCTACCCTGTAGCCGCCTGGATCCTGGCCAGCTCTAACACGCGCTGTGTGATGGGAAGCTGGCTTCGCTCTCTGCGCACAAAGGCCGTAATGGACCGCACCGGCACGGGTTGCACCACGGGGCGCTGCACCACGCCCGCCGGCAGTTCCTCCGCCGCCAGCAGTGGGAGAACGGTGATGCCGACGCCCACCGCGACCAGACCTAGCGCCGTGCGGTGATCCTGAGTGTGGATGCGATATTGGGGCTGGAAACCCGCGGCGGCGCAGGCGTCAGTGATGACGCGCTTGCACCAGCCATCTTCTAGGTCATTGTCGATCCACTCTTGGCCCATCAGCGCGGCGAGGGGCACCTGCTCCTGCGCGGCCAGGGGGTGATCCTGCGGCACAGCCACCACGTAGTGGTCGGTGGCCAGCGGGATCCTGTCATAGCCCGCCGGTGTGGCAAAGTCAGCGGGCGGCACCAGGAATTGGACGTCCGGGCGGGGGCGCACGGAGGCGTCAAAGACATCTGAGACGTTGAGATCTATCCGCGTCCCGGGGAACTGGGCCGCGAGCGGGCCAATGATGTGCGGCAGCCAGGTGGTGCCCAGTGAGGAAAAGTAGCCGATGGTGATGGCGGAGCTCTCCCCCTGGCTCAGCCCTTGCACAAAGTGATCCAGGTCCCCGAGCTCTCCCAGCAACGCGTCCACACGCACCGCGAGCGCCTTCCCCGCCTCCGTGGGCTCCACTCCCCGGCCAACTCGGTTGAGCAACTGCACGCCGAGGCTGCGCTGAAGCGCTGTGACCTGTTGGCTGACGGACGACGGCGAGTAGCCGAGTGTGTTTGCTGCCTCACGGACCGATCCGGTGGCCACCACGGACCGGAAGGCCCGCAGCCTCTGAATATCCATTCCCGCAGACTACCTCCGTTCAGAAAACGTGAACAGTGCGGTGGGAATCATTGCTAGACCCGAATGGTTGGGTGGACCAGGATGAAGCCATGAGCACCTCCACCCCTTCCTCACCCGCACAGCCCGCCCCGCCGTCCGCTTCCCTCCAACGCCGTTCCGGCTCGCCGCTCGTCCTGGGCGCGGCTGCCGTCACCGTGCTGCTCTGGGCCTCCGCCTTCATCGGCATTCGCGGGGCCGGAGAGCACTTTGACCCCGGCGCCATGGCGCTGCTGCGCATGGCGACCGGAAGCGTGGTGCTCACGCTCATTGCGCTGCGCTCCGGCATCCGCCTCCCCGCGCGCAAGCACTGGCCGCTCATCGCCGCCTGGGGAGTGGGGTGGTTCTGCGTCTACAACTTGGCCCTGAACTCCGCCGAGCGCACCCTGGACGCCGGGACGGCCGCGATGGTGGTCAACCTGGCGCCGCTGCTGGTGGTGGTCTTCAGCGGATTCTTCCTGCGCGAGGGCTTCCCCAAGCCGTTGCTCGTGGGCGCCCCCCTGGCCTTTCTTGGGGTCATCCTGATTGGCCTGAACCCCAGGTCCGCCTCCGGCGCGGACACCATGGGGCTGCTGCTTGCGCTGCTCGCCGCGCTCTTTTACGCCGCCTGCACCCTGGTGCAGAAACGACTGCTGAGTGCCGGGACGGACTCGACGACGCTCACCTGGATGGGTGCGCTGGTGGGCACCGTGGCGCTGCTGCCGTGGGCAGGTCGCCTGATCGGTGACCTGCAGGCGGCCCCCGCTGGCGCCACGGCGTGGGTGATCTACCTGGGGGTCTTTCCCACGGCGATCGCCTTCACCACGTGGGCCTACGTGCTCCAGCGCAGTACCGCCGGGCAGACGGCGGCCACCACCTACATCGTCCCCGCTCTCGCGATTCTGATGTCCTGGTTGGTGCTGGGCGAGGTGCCCACGTTGCTGATGCTGGTGGGCGGTGCGCTCTGCCTGATCGGAGTGTTGATCACGCGTCTGCGCACCCGCCCACGCAGCTAAGTACAGCTAGGCGCGGATCAGGGCCGCAATGCTGGCGGCCGCACCGTCCAGCTGGATGTTCTGAGCCTCGCCCGTGGCACGGTCCCTGAGCTCCACCACGCCCTCGGCAACGCCGCGACCCACCACCACCGAGGTGGGCACGCCCACCAGCTCGGCGTCCTTGAACTTCACGCCAGCGGAGACCTTGCGGCGATCATCAAGGATGACCTCCAGGCCAAGGGCCTCCAGCTCATCAGCCAGCGTGGCGGCAATCTGCTCCAGCTCCTCGTCCTTGCCGGTAATCAGCACCTGGACGTCCGCCGGCGCCACGGCGCGGGGCCACATGAGGCCCTTCTCGTCATGGTGCGCCTCGGCGATGGCCGCGACGGCGCGTGTCACGCCGACGCCGTAGGAACCCATGGTCACCGTCACGGCCTTGCCGTTCTGATCAAGAACCTTGAGCCCCAAGGCCTCCGCGTAGCGGCGCCCCAGCTGGAAGATGTGGCCCATCTCGATGCCGCGCGTGGTGACCAGGGGACCGGAGCCGTCCGGTGCCGGGTCGCCGTCACGCACCTCAACGGCCTCCACCACGCCATCCCAGGAAAAGTCGCGGCCGGCAACCAGGCCAAAGACGTGCTTGCCCTGCTCGTTAGCGCCCGTGATCCAACGCGTGCCGGAGACCACGCGGGGGTCAACAAAGTACGGAAGGCCGGTGACGGACTCGACGCCCAACTGGGCGGCCTCCAGGCTCAGGCCCGGGCCGATGTAGCCCTTGACCAGGCCCGGGTGCTTGCGCAGGTCATCCTCGGTGGCGGCCTCAACGCCCACCTCGCCGGGAATCTCCAGCAGCGCGCCAATCGTGGCCTCGGCACGCTTGAGGTCCACTTGACGATCCCCGGGCACGCCGATGACCGCGAGGACACGCTCACCGTCCGGGGTCACCACGGCGACCACCACATTCTTGAGGGTGTCAGCGCCACCCCAGGCACCGCCGTCGGCCACCGAACGCGCGGCCAACTCATTCGCCGCGTCCACCAGCGTCTGAATCGTGGGGGTGTCCGGAGTGTCCAGCACCTGCGCAGCAGGGGCGCCCGCAAAGTCGATCGGCTCCGGGACCACGGTCGTGACGGCCTCCACGTTGGCCGCGTAGCCGCCCTCGGTGCGCACAAAGGTGTCCTCTCCCACCGGCGTGGGGTGCAGGAACTCCTCCGACTTGGACCCACCCATGGCACCAGCCATGGCAAAGACCGGGACCACCTCAAGACTCAGGCGCTCAAAGATCTTCAGGTAGGCGGCGCGGTGGGCCGCGTAGGCCGCGTCCATGCCCTCCTCCGTGTAATCAAAGGAGTAGGAGTCCTTCATGATGAACTCGCGCCCGCGCATCAAACCGGCGCGGGGGCGGGCCTCATCGCGGTACTTGGTCTGGATCTGGTACAGGTACACGGGCAGGTCCTTGTACGAGGAGTACAGGTCCTTGACCAGGAGCGTGAACATCTCCTCATGCGTGGGCGCCAGCAGGTAGTCGGCGCCCTTACGATCCTGCATGCGGAAGATGTTGTCGCCGTATTCCTCCCAGCGGCCCGTGGCCTCGTAGGGCTCCTTGGGCAGCAGCGCCGGGAAGTGCACCTCTTGGGCGCCAATGGCATTCATTTCCTCGCGGACAATGCCCTCCACCTTGTTCAGCACGCGCAATCCCAGCGGCAGCCAGCTGTAGATCCCCGGGGCGGCGCGGCGGATGTAGCCGGCGCGCACCAGCAGCTTGTGACTGTCGACGTCGGCGTCTGCCGGGTCATCGCGCAAGGTGCGCAGGAACATGGTGGAGAGTCGAAGGACCACAGGTCTTCCCTTTCGGCGGATCAGCCGCGAACAGAACGAGGCGGCCCGCGCAACGCGGGCCGCCTCGAGTCTACCCAGCCGCGGGTCCGCGGCGCTGCTCGCCGGCGGACCTACGCCACATCGGCGCTGGCGAAGCCGAACCGAGCATCTGGGGCGGGAGACTACGGGGTTGCGCCCTCGGCGTCCCATGCCTGCATGGCCTTGACCGCCAAGTCCTGGACCTGCGTGGGGGTCGCGGCGTTTCCGGAGATGGCGATGTTCACGCCGCGGTTGCCCTTGAACGCGAATCCGGCGTGAACCGTGGTGCTCTGGCCCGACTGCGTGGTGACGGTTGACTTATTTCCCCATGCCGCATCAGCGCCGGGCACAGAGATGTCGAAACGAGTGTTCTGCGTGGTGATCTTTTGACCGCCGCCGGTGATCTCCATCGTGGCGCACTCGGCAATCGCCTTGTCTGAGGTGGCCTTGAGATCTGTCAGCAGCGCGGGATCGCTGACCTGAAACAGACCCACGCCTTCCGTGCCGGTGGACGTCTTCGTTGCCATGCCCATGCTGAACCCGTTATCTGGGGACATCTTCCGATCCAGGGCCAGGTCGCGGCACGCCGCGGGAGAATGCGTGATGCCCTCCTGCTGCTTCAGTGAATTCCTCTGTTGCGTTGCCATCAACGAGGCAGACACCACCCGGTAGCCAGGATTGGCCTGCCCAAAGGCGCGCGTCGCCTGATCCGCGGCCGCGTCGTTCTCCGTCGCTGAACCGCCGGGCGCCGCAGAGGACGGCATGGAGGCACCGCCAGTGCTATCCGGCGTGGACGGCATAGATGGCATCGACGGCGAGGACGGTGCGGAAGGCATCGGGGCGGGCGCGCTCACGGACGGCTGCTCGGCGGAGGATGACCCGGCCGACGCCGCTCCAATTCCCGCGGGCTTGTCACCGCCGCAGGCGCTCAGCGCCAGGGCCGCAACCGCCAGCGGGGCGGTCAGCTTGAACAGGGTGCTGCGCTTCATGGTCTTCCCCCAAGGTTCGGTGGCGAGCGGCGGAGTGACGTCGCCCTTAGAGGCCATACGTTACAGATAGACCGCTCAGTTATTCCAGAGATTGGCCGAAAATGGCGCCGCGTCTTTCCTCAGCCGCCCAGCGCCTCCAAGGCTTCCGCGGCCAGCTTCGCGGAGCCGCCGTCAAGCGATGGCGACTGCGGGTCGATGCTCGCGAGGGCCATGACCAGCGCGTTTCCGCGACGCACGACAACCATGGCGTTGCGGGAGGTTACCGCTCCGCTTGTGACTGAGGTGGTCATGCCAAAGACCCGGTCGCCGCCTACCCCTTGCGGGGTGAACGTCGTGATCTGCATACTGGTCGTTTTTTCCTGATTGGCGAAGGTGGCGTCCGCGCACACCTCGGCCTGCTTCTCCAGGTGATCGATCATCTTGTCTGCGAATTCGGCGTCGGTTGAACTCTCTATAGAAACAGAAGCGAACAACCCATCAGACGTCTGAGTGGTGGAATCGCGGGTAATGCCGGCACCAACTCGGTCCGTGGGCGCGGAAGGAAACGAACCGGTCAAGTGTGCCCGGCAAGCGGCCGGTGAGGCGTATTCGTTCGCCCCGTCCCGCCCACCTGCAGACTCTCTATCCCTGAAGGTCTCGGGCTCCCGAAGTCGGAACCCCGGATGGGACTTCTTCAATGTGTCAGCGGCCGCGTCCAGCTCTGCCTGCGTCAATGCCGTCTGGGTTGTTGGTGCGGACGCCGGCGCCGACGACTGCGCTGAGGTCGGAGCGTCCGGAGAACCCTGCGACGGTTGCACCGCGGCGCTCTGCACTGGCGCCGAGGTGGCTGCCTGCTCCGCAGCCGGCTCGGCGCCCCCGCAGGCGCTCAGTGCCAGCGCTGCGATCGCCAGTGGTGCGCCGAGTTTTATCAAGGCGGCGTTCTTCATGCTGGTCCCCCACGACAGTTGACGGGCAGCCCCACGCGGGCCGCCTCCTGCGCTAAGACTAGCGCCGCACACCGTGAGGAATCAGCCGGAGCCTCAAAATGTGGAGGCACACCCTAGAAGAGAACGGTCGCGAACTCGTCGCTCTGCTCAAAGCCCACGCGCTCATAGGTGGACAGCGCGCGCTCGTTGAAGTCGTTGACGTACAGCGAGACCACCGGCGCGACCCCCAAAGCCAACCGAGCGACGTCGGACATCCGAGACGCGGCCAACCCCAAACCCCGCCGCTGCGGGTTCATCCAGACGCCCTGAATCTGCGTGGCGTGGGCCGTCACCACGCCCAGCTCCGCCTTGAAGAGGATGCGCCCGCCCGCGTCCGTCTCCAGCAGGGCAAAGCCGGACCGGATGAGCCAATCAACGCGAGCCCGGTACTGCGCCTCGCCGTGCTGGAGCGGGGAATACCCCAGCTCCTCCTCAAACATGGCGGCACACGCGGGCAACAGCTGGCGGAAATCGCTATGCACTGCACGCCGGACCACATCGGAACCGGCCATCTGCGGCTCACGACTCAGGGTCAGCAGCGGCTGATGGGCGCGAATGTCGAAGGCACGCTGACGGCCCTGAGAGAGCTCCGACCAGATTCCCCTCACCGCCTGGGACGGGCCAAAGATGGAGGCAAAGCGCCGTCGCTGTCGCAACAATGCCCGGCCAAAGGCGGCACCATGATCCTCCGAGTGAGTCACCGGAACCACATTGGAGCCCACCCAGCAGGCCGCGACCAGCCGCTCGTGCTCGTCAAAGCGACCCAAATACAGGGACGTTCCGGACGGAGCCGTGGACCCGGTCACCCGCAACTGCGAATCGACAAAGGCATGCGCCACGGGATCCAGGTTCACCAATGAGCGCACAGCCGAGGTGTCCGCCTCCTGGAGGAGGCGGACACCATCAACAGCCGTGTCGGGGAGGTCTTTGGTCCTAGTGGACCGAGACCACCGCGCCACCGGCGACGGTATCCTCATCGGATTCGTCCTCCGATTCCATCTCCGCGGCAATGCGATTTGCCTCGTAGATCAGAGTCTCCACGATCTGATCTTCAGGCACGGTCTTAATGACCTCACCCTTCACAAAAATCTGGCCCTTGCCGTTACCGGAGGCCACACCAAGGTCCGCCTCGCGGGCCTCGCCGGGGCCGTTCACGACGCAGCCCATCACGGCCACGCGCAGCGGCACGGTGAGGTCCTTGAGGCCCTCGGTGACATCCTCTGCCAGCGTGTAGACGTCCACCTGCGCGCGCCCGCAGGACGGGCATGACACGATCTCCAGCTTGCGCTCACGCAGGTTCAGCGACTGCAGAATCTGCAGCCCGACCTTGACCTCCTCCACGGGAGGAGCCGAGAGGGACACCCGAATGGTGTCGCCAATGCCCTGGGAGAGCAGGGCACCAAAGGCGGTGGCGGACTTGATGGTGCCCTGGAACGCCGGGCCCGCCTCGGTCACACCCAGGTGGAGGGGCCAGTCGCCGCGCTGCGCCAGCAGCTCGTAGGCGCGCACCATGATGACCGGGTCGTTGTGCTTCACGGAGATCTTGAAGTCGTGGAAGCCGTGCTCCTCAAAGAGGGACGCCTCCCAGACCGCGGACTCCACGAGGGCCTCCGGGGTGGCACGGCCGTACTTGTCCATGATCCGCTTGTCCAAGGAACCGGCGTTGACGCCGATGCGAATCGCGGTGCCGTGATCCTTCGCGGCGGCGGCGATCTCCTTGACCTGGTCGTCAAACTTGCGGATGTTGCCCGGATTGACGCGCACAGCGGCGCATCCGGCCTCGATCGCCGCAAAGACGTACTTGGGCTGGAAGTGAATGTCCGCGATCACCGGGATGGGCGACTTCATGGCGATGATGGGCAGCGCCGCCGCGTCATCCTCGGTGGGGCAGGCCACGCGCACAATGTCGCAGCCGGCCGCGGTGAGTTCCGCGATCTGCTGCAGCGTGCCATTGATGTCCGTGGTCTTAGTGGTGGTCATGGACTGGACCGAGACAGGGGAATCTGACCCCACGCCGATCTTTCCGACCTGCAGCTGGCGCGTCTTACGACGCGGCGAAAGCACCGGGGGCGGCGGAAGGGGCATACCGAGATTGACCGAAGCCAAGGGATCCTCCTGGATCAACATCGAAGATGTAAGACACCCATGCTCCCACGAGAGGCAGGGTGTGGTCTGTGAGCAATTAGGCGTAGTGAGCTAGTTCACCCGTGGCCGGCACCCAGGCACGCACCGTGACCAGGTCAATCACGCCAGCCTCGGCAAAGGGATCTTGCGCCAACACCTCGTTGACCGCCTCCCCCTCGTCAGCCTGCATGATCAGCATGGCCTCCTCGGAACCGATGGGACCGGCCGCGACCAGCTTCACGCCATGGGAGCCGTCCAAGGCGTTCAGCCACGTGCGGTGCGTTGGCCGCACCTCATCGCGGATCTCACCGGAATCGGCAGCATACAAATAGTCAACACGAAAAAGGCTCATGAGCCCCCACTTTAGCGCCGCCAAGCCCCCGTGCCACTACCCGAGTGTCACCGGTTTGACGATGTCCGCGTAGATCAACACCACGCCCATGATCAACATCAGGGCGGCCACGGCGTAAGTCACGGGAAGCATCTTGGTCAGGTCAACGGGACCCGGGTCCTTGCGCTTGAAGATCTTGTTAAACGTCTTGCGGATCTTCTCCCACAGGGCGCCCACCACGTGCCCGCCATCCAGCGGGGTGAGCGGAATCAAATTGAACACAAACAGGGCGATGTTCAAGGATCCAAGCAGGGAGAGGTAGGAGGCGATCTTGTCTTTGACGGTGATCTGGTCCATGGCCGTAATGTCCCCGGCGATCCGCCCCACACCCACGATGGACATGGGCCCGTTGGGATCTCGCGGCTCCGGGCTGAAGGCGGCCTTGGCCACCCCCACCACGCGCGCGGGCAAATCGATGACCACATTGGCCACCGCCTTCACGTTCTCACCCACAAACGCCGGGACCTCCCAGATGGGCTTGGGCAGGTTCTGGACCGTGGAGCCAATGCCGGCAAAGCCCACTTCGGCGGTCTTGACAGTTCCATCCCGCGTGGTCTCCACCTGTCCAAGGCGGTTTGTCACGGGGCGGGAGGTCTTCAGGGGCGTGAGGCTGGTGCTGTGCTCGGTACCGTCCCGCGTGTATTTCACGGCGATCGGGGAGCCTGCTTTGTCCTGAATGGCCTGGGTTAGGGCGCTCCAGTCCTGCGGGCCCACCGCCTTGCCGTCGACGGACGTGATCACATCTCCCGCGCGGATCCCCGCGGCGTAGGCCGGGCCGGGTGTGTCACCGGGCTGGCACTGGCCGCCCACTGAGTCCCCAGCATTGCGCTCCTGCTGCTGTTGCTGCGTGAGCACACACTGATACACCTCGTTGACCCGGCTGGTGGCGGTGGAGGTGCCAAAGCCCACCAGCACAATGGACAGGAAAACAAAGGCGAGCAGCAGGTTCATGAGCGGCCCGCCGAGCATGATGGTGATGCGCTTCCACACCGGCAAGCCCACAAACAGGCGCTTCTCATCGCCCGGCTGCAGCGTCTCCGCCTCCGCGTGCTTTGCCTCGTCGGAGAGTTGCTGAAGGAAACCGGAGCGGCTGGCCTTAATGGAGCCGTCCTTGGCTGGCGGGTACATCCCGATCATGGTGATGTAGCCGCCCAGCGGCAGCAGCTTAAAGCCGTACTCGGTCTCGCCCTTTTTCTTTGACCAGAGCGTGGGCCCAAAACCGATCATGTACTTGGGCACGCGCAGGCCAAAAGCCTTGGCCGGCAGCAGGTGCCCCACCTCGTGCAGGCCAATGGAGAAGCCAATGCCCACCAGCATGATCACAGCGCCAATCACATAGGCGAGGATCGCCTCCCAGGTCACTGCTCACCCACCACGGGTGAGGGACCTGCGGTGCCCGACGCCGCGGCGTCGGGCAGGTGCTTTGCCTCCGTGTGCGCGTGGCCGGGATCCCCTGCCGACTCCCAGCGGGCGCGCGCCGCGGCGCGGGCCCAGCGCTCGGCGCTGAGCACCGAGTCGATGGTGACCGGGCCGGTGCCGATGACGGTCTCCGGGGCGTACGCCTCAAGGACGGCGGCGATGGTGTCGACGATGTCGAGGAAGCCGATGGTGCCCGCATGGAAGGCATGCACCGCTTCCTCGTTTGCGGCATTGTAAACCGCCATGTGCGTGGGGCCAGAGTTCTGGGCGCGGACCGCGAGGGAGATGGCCGGGAAGGCCTCGTGATCCAAGGGCTCAAAGGCCCATTCCTGGGGCCGGGCCCAGTCGCAGGCCTGCGCGGCGCCTGGCACACGGCGGGGCCAGTTCAGCCCAAGGGCAATAGGCAGGCGCATGTCCGGCGGGGAGGCCTGGGCCAGCGTGGAGCCGTCCACGAACTCCACCATGGAGTGGATCACGGACTGCGGGTGGACCACAGCCTGGACCCTGTCCAGTGGAATGTCGAAGAGCAGGTGGGCTTCGATGACCTCCAGCGCCTTGTTGACCAGCGTGGCCGAATTGGTGGTGACCATGAGTCCCATGTCCCACGTGGGGTGCTGCAGGGCCTGCTCGGGGGTCACGTCCGCCAGTTCCTCGCGCGTCTTGCCGCGGAATGGGCCACCGGAGGCGGTGACGATGAGCTGGCTGACCTCGTCCGGGGTGCCGGAACGCAGGGCCTGGGCCAGCGCGGAGTGCTCCGAATCCACGGGGGCAATCTGCCCCGGCTGAGCGCGGTCCTTGACCAGGGTGCCGCCCACAATCAGGGATTCCTTGTTGGCCAGCGCCAACAGGTGGCCCGCGTCCAACGCAGCAAGGGTCGGGGCCAGGCCAATGGAGCCGGTGATGCCGTTGAGGACCACGTCTGCGTGCTCCAGGGCGGCCGCTTGCGTTGCGGCGTCCGGGCCGGCGAGCAGCGTGGGCTCGTAGGCCTGCGCATCGTCCGTGTCCACCGCCACGAGCCCCACGTCGTCCAGGTCAAGCTGTCCGCGCTCCAGCGCCTCCTCGCGGGCGCCCGCCAGGTGCAGCCGCAGGCCGCCCTCGACGTCACCTTGGCTCATGCCGTCAGCGCCGGCGAGCGCGACGACTGGGACCTGGAAGGCCAGCGCTTGGCGGGCCAGTTCACGCGCGTTGGAGCCGGCCGCGAGTGCGGTCACTTCAAAGAGGTGGGGGTTCCGGCGGATGATGTCCAGAGCTTGGGTGCCGATGGACCCGGTGGATCCGAGGACAACGATGCGCCGAGGACGATCAGTGGGGGGCAGGGAGAAGGACGTCTGACTCACCTCACTATGGTGCCACGAGGGGCTGTCAGGTGCCTGTGGGTCACCCCTGGTTCTGGCGGATCTGTCGCGGGTAAAGTCTGCGCATGAAGGCCACACGCATCGGGGCGCTGTCTGACGACGGGCCGCAGCCCAAACCGCACCTTGGGGAGGGGCCGGCCACGCTCGGGTGCGCGCATGTCACGGCGGCCTCGGAGCAGCACCGGATCGACGCTGTGGCATGGGCCAGGCATGGCGAGGAGATCCACCAGCTCATCCTGCGGGATACGGCGGGGCACGGACTTGATCGCTTCGAGGTGCCCACCAGGAGCGAGGCCTGGGTACGCGTGCTCACCCATCCGGGCAAGCAGGTGGCGCTCTTTGAGTACGCCATGGACCAGGAAGGTGCGCTGCTCTTGGCCGCCTGGACGGTGGACGGGAAACTCAAGGTTCGGGAGTTGTTAGGGCCGGACGACGCGGTGTGCGCTGGGTTCGACGTCGCCGGTGAGCGGCTCCTCCTGCTCCCCTACCCCAGCGCTCCTCCCAGCCCATCCGCGCACGTTCGCGTGCTGTCCTGGCCCGGACTCGAGATGGAGGCCCGGCTGGAGGCCAGTGTTGTCGATGATCAGCGCGGCTGGGGCTCCGCAGGCTGCATTGCCCACGACGGTTCCCTGTTGCTCACCGTCCCGGGCGTGGGCCTGTTTCACATCGGCGCGGAGCACGGCCACGCGCAGCCAGTGGTCCTGACCGTCCCGGACGGGGCCTCACCGGCGCTCCTTGGCCCTGACATCGACGAGATCCGGCACCTTGGCGAGCGCCGATACGCTGTGCGCAGCAGACACCAGGGCGCCCGCCTGACCACGGAATGGGAACTCAACTAAGCAGCAACGCACCCGCCCACCCAACCCACCGCCACGTGGCCAACCGCGAACCGAAACACACCCCCTCGCGGAAATGGACCCGCGGTCCATATCTGCGGCCCCACCACCCCGCGGAAATGGACCCGGGGTCCATTTCCACCTGGGTTCCGACCCCCGAAATGGACCCGGGGTCCATTTCCGGTGGTGGGTCGTTTCGCTGCGACGGAAGGCTGGTCTGAGGCTCAGCGGGGCGGGCCAGAGCGTGCGGGGCAGAGATGGTCAAGTGTGGCAGGGCAGGGATGGTCGGGTGGGGTGTCGTTGCTAGGTGCGTGGGGGCTGAGTCGCCAGCCCCAGCTCGGCCAAGGTGTCTTTCACCGTCCGCGCTTGCTGGGCCAGGAAGGAAGCCACGTCGGTGCCAGGCACCCTTCGTTGCCATCCGGAATCTCGGCACGCCTGTTCCCACGCCGGGCTCGTGGCAAGCGCCCCCAACAGCTCCCTCCATTCCTGCACCGCATCCTGCGGGATGCCCGGTGGCGCCACCACGCCCCTCCAATTCGCGAAGTCCACGTCAAAGCCAGCCTCCGCGAGCGTCGGCGCGTCCACCCCAGGCAAGCGCGTGTCCCCGGACACGGCCAAGACTCGCACCGCACCAGAGCGGATCTGGGGCAGGAACTCCCCCGGGCCGGACACACCAACGTCCACGGCCGGCGCCCGCCCCGGACCACCAAGCAGCGCGGGCATCAGGTCCCCTCCCCCGTCGTAGGGGCTGAATTTCACCAGGTCTGGGCTCATGCCCGCCGCACGGGCCAACTGCATGGGCAGCAGGTGATCCGGCCCACCCACCGCAGATCCCCCGCCCATGCGCACGGCGCCCGGATCGCGTCTCCACTGGCGCACCATCTCCCCCAACGAGAACCAACGTGAGGACCGCGGAACCATCACCACCCCTGGCTCGGTGAGCAACAGCACCAGCGGCGTCGTGGACAACAGCTCCTGCTGCCGACCAGCGCTGACCGCCGCCCCCAAAAGACCCAAGCCCATGACCATCCCCAGCGCCCCATTGCCGGCCTCCGCCGCCATCCTGGACAACCCCACCAAGCCGGACGCACCAGGCAGGTTAAACACCTCCAGCTGACCCTCGGTGAGCCCCTCCGCGCCAAGGATCTTGGCCGCCGTGCGCGCTGTGGCGTCGTACCCACCACCGGGCAGATTCGGGACCATCAGCCGCCGCGCACTGGTGGCGGGCGGAGCGGAACAGCCGGCCAACGCCGTCGAGCCTGTCAGCGCTGCCGCGCCGCCCAGCAGGGCAGAGCGCAACACCGTGCGTCGCTTCATGCCGCCCACCCGCCTACCGCCTCCGCTACCGTCGCCACTATCTCCTGCACCTTATGCTGTTGATCACGCCCACAGCCCACCAACCACCAGGAGGACCGAGTGCCCGCCCGCCCCACCGCACGGCGCAGGCGCCCCTCCCTGGCCGGGCAACTGTTGGCCCTGCAGATCCTGGTGCTGCTCGGCGTCCTGGTGGGCGTGCTGTGGCTGGCGCTGGGCCAGTCTTTTCGCTCCTTCGAGGAGCAGGAGGGCCGGCGTGCGCTCGCCACCGCCGAGACCCTCGCGGCCACGCCGCTGATCCGCGCCGAGCTCCCCGATGCGGTCCCTGGCAGCGGCACCGCCCTGCCATCGGCGCTGGAATCCGTGCGCTCCGTCTCCGGGCTGACGGAGGCAACGCTGATGAACGACGCGGGCCAAGTGGTCGCCTCCACCGACGCGGCTCTCGTGGGCCAACCCGCCCCGCCGCAGCTCCTCGACGAACAGGCCGACCGCGCGTGGTCCGGCTCCGTGAACGTGCAGGGGCGCCAACTGCTCGTGGCCAGGGTTCCGGTGCTCGACGACGCTGGGGTGCGGATCGGCTCCGCAGTCACCGCGCGCGAGTATCCCGCTTGGGGCGAGCGGTTGGCCGAGGCCGCACCTGATTTGCTGCTGGCGCTGACCGTGTGCGGCGTGGTGGGACTGGGCGGCTCCTGGCTACTCTCCCGCAGGCTCAAGCGCCAGACGCTTGGCATGGAGCCACAGGAGATCGCGGCGCTGGTTGAGCACCGCGAGGCCCTGTTGCACGGGGTACGAGAGGGCGTGGTGGCCGTGGACCCGGACGGGCGCATCAGCGTACTCAACGACGCCGCACGAGAGTTGCTTGGCTGGGAGGACGTGCAGCCCGGCGCCAGCGTTCCCGCCGAGCACATCGATGCCTCGGTGCGCGCCACGTTAGCGGGCACGGGCGAGGCCACCGACCGGCTGCTGCCCATTGGCGGGCGCATGCTGGTGGCGAACCGCCGGCCCATCACCTCCCACGGACGCCAGCTGGGCACGGTCACCACGCTGCGCGATAGAACCGAGCTGGTGCGGTTGGAGGAGGCGCTGAACGCCACGCGAACGACCACGGACCTGTTGCGCGCACAGACCCACGAGTTTGCCAATCAACTCCACACAGTGGCCGGGCTCATCCAGTTGGGCGAGGCCCAGGAGGCGCTGCGCTTTGTGGAGGGGGTCAGCCATGATCGCTCTCTGCTGGTGGACGCGCTCACCGAGCGCCTGGCGGATGCGCCGCTGACGGCGCTGGTCATGGCCAAGTCCTCTGCCGCAGCGGAGGCTCACGTGAGCCTGGAATTGGACCCGGAGGCCCGCCTGGATCCGGTGCCAGCGGACCTGTCCCGGGACCTCATCACCGTGGTGGGCAACCTTCTGGACAACGCGCTCGACGCCGCCCAAGGCGCAGGTCCAAGCCCCCTCCCCGGGTCCAACGCCAAACCGACCGTGAGCCTGGATGTGCAGGACACGGACGGGAGAATCACCGTGACGGTGGCGGATTCCGGGCCCGGGCTGGGCGGCATGGACCCGGACAGGGTGTTCCGCCACGGCTTCTCCACCAAGGCCGGTGGCGAGCCCGGCGGGCGCGGCGTGGGCCTCTCGCTGGTGCGCCACGTGTGCCGGGCACGCGGCGGCGAGGCCAGTGTCAGCGAAGACGGAGGCACGGTGTTTACCGCGGTGCTGCTGCGCCACCACGGTGGCGACGACGCGGGACGGAAGGATTGAGATGCACCAGGTGCTGATCGTGGACGACGAGCCCGTGGTGGCCCGCATCCACGCAGGTTTTGTGGCCAAGGAACCCGGCTTTGCCGTGTGCGGCGTGGCGGCGGACGCGGCGAGCGCACTGGAGCTGGTGCGCTCGCTGCACCCCGACCTGGTGTTGCTGGACATCCACCTGCCGGACGGCAACGGGCTTGACCTCTTGCACCGCATGCGCCAGCTCCACCCCAGCGTGGAGGCGGTGGTCATCACGGCCGCGCGCGAGCAGCACACCGTGTCCCGGGCGCTGCGTGAGGGCGTGGTCGGCTACCTCATGAAGCCCTTCCAACGCGCCGACTTGCAGGCTCGCCTGACCGCCTACCTGGACCGCGCCCGGCTCTCCACGGCCAGCGGCGCCGTGGAGCAGGAGCAGGTGGACCGACTCTTTGGCGCCTCCGGCCCACAGCCGGCGGCTCCCACCCCGCGCAAGGGGCTCTCGGAACAGACGCTGCGCGCGGTCGAGCAGGCATTGGGCCAGGCCGACGACGGCATCTCCGCTTCCGCGGCCTCCGAGCACATCGGAATCTCCCGCGTCAGCGCCCGGCGCTACCTGGAGCACCTGGTCGCCAGCGGCGTCGCCACGGTGCAACTGCGCTATGGCGCCGGACGCCCAGAACGCCTGTACGTCCTGCGGCGCTGATCCGACCGCGGCGCTGAGCGCACCCCACCAAGACACAGCCCGACGCCGCGTGCCCCCTGAGGGGAGCACGCGGCGTCGGGCAGATGCTTGCGCAGGCGACGCTTCAGCGTCAGGCGTCCACGTCCGCCTTGGGGCCCTGTTCCACGACAGTCCCGCGGCGGCGGTTGCGGATGCGACCAAACACCACCAGCGCGATGGCGCCGATCAGCAGGCCGTAGATGGCCAACGAGATGGGGCCGGCCACAAACACGGAGTAGTCACCGCCGGAGGACAGCAGTGCGTCGCGCAGGCTGGTCTCGGACAAGGGGCCAAGCACCATGCCGATGAGCAGCGGGGCCAGCGGCACATCGAAGCGACGCATAGCAAAGCCCAGCAGACCGACGCCCAAGAGCAGGAACAGCTCAAACGCGGAGGAGGACGTGGCAAAGACGCCCAACCCACACATCATCGCGATGCCACCGTAGAGGTACGGACGCGGGATCAGCAGCAGCTTGGCCCACACCTGCGCGAACGGCAAGTTGAGGATGAGCAGCATAATCATGGCCAGGAAGAAGCTCGCCAGCAGGCCCCACACCAGGTCCGGCGCCCGCTCAAACAGCAGCGGTCCGGGCTGGAGCCCGTACTGGCGAAAGGCCGCGAGCATGATCGCCGCTGTGGAGGACACGGGCAGACCAAGGGCCAGGAGCGCGCCCATCGCGGTGCCCGTTGTCGCGTTACCCGCGGCCTCCGGTGCCGCCAAACCACGGATGGCGCCGCGCCCAAATTGTGGGTCCTTGCGGCGCTTATCCAACGCCTTCTCCGCGCCATACGCCATGAACGTGGGCACATCCGCGCCCCCCACCGGAATCACGCCGAAGGGAAGGCCAATGGCGGTGCCACGCATCCAGGCAGGCAGCGCCTCCCGGAACTCCTTCCTGGAAAGGAACGGGCGTCCCTTGGGTCGCAAGAGCCGCGAGGTGGGGTCTCGCCGCACGCGGGAGGCGATGTGGAAGACCTCACCGAGCGCCAGGATCGCGACCGTCACGGTCACCAGCGACACGCCGTCGAACAGTTGCGGCACACCGAAGCTGAAGCGCTCCGTGCCCGTGACTGAGTCGATGCCGATGGTGGAGATGCCGAGGCCGAGCAAGAGGGCAGTGAGACCCTTCAGCGCCGAGTCGGAGACCACGGAGGACGTGGCGATGAAGGCAAAGAGCGCCAACGCAAAGTACTCGGCCGGGCCAAAGGACGTGGAGAAGGCGGCCAAGGCGGGAGCCAGGAAGACCACCACCATGCAAGAGATCATGCCGCCGATGAAGGCGCCGATCGCCGCAGTGGCCAACGCCTGGGGAGCCCGTCCGGAGCGGGCCATCTTGTGCCCCTCAAAGGTGGAGGCGATGGCGGAGGATTGCCCAGGTGTGTTGAGCAAAATGGCCATGGTGGAGTCACCGAAGAGTCCGCCGAAGTAGACGCCGGCAAACATGATGAACGCCGCGGACGGCTCCAGCGCAAACGTCATGGGCAGCAGCAGGGCCACGGCCATGGAGGAACCGAGGCCGGGCATGACACCCACCGCGGTGCCCAAGAGGCAGCCGATCAGCACAAACAGCAGATTCATGGGGGTAAAGGCGTGGCCAAATCCCTCGGCCAGCATGGAGAGCGCTTCCATCACAGTCCTCCCAGAACGCCGGAGGGCAGGTTCATGCCCAGCAGCACATCGAATGCGAGATAGGCCAGGCTAGAGACGGCCAGGGAGACTCCCACGTCCCAGAGCGGACGCCGGGAATCCATGGCCCGGGCCACACACCAGAAGAGCAGCGCGGCGGCGATGATCCAGCCAGCTGGCAGGAGCAGCAGGGCAAAGGCGAGGAATCCGCCCACGGCCCAGGCAATGCAGCGCCAATCGGAGAAGAAGCGGTACTTCACATTGGCCGCGGCCTCGGCTGCCTCACGCTCGGCCTGGGAGACATCGTCCATGTCGGAGAAGACGTTGGGCTCGGCCGGTTCGGGGGTGCGGATGTACTTGATGGCCAGCAGAATAGCGACCACGTAGCCCGCGATCGCCACGATCATCGGGAAGAACTCGGGGCCAGGAGGATCCGTTCCCTCAGGAATTTTCATGGTGGCGATGCCCACCATGAGGTAGGTGCTGAAGGCGGCCAGGATGGCTGGGATCACGAGGCCCGACCGGCCGGTCCACCAGCTGGTGGGGCGTTGGGCTGGCGCCGTGCTCACCTCTGTTTGCGCGCTCATCACTTTCCTCCCTTACCAAGGCCAAGCTGCTCGACCAGTTCCGCGACGCGTTGTTGGTCTTCCTTGATGAAGGTGCGCAGATCCTCGCCCGTGAGGAAGGAGTCCACCCACCGATTGCGTTTCATGGCCGCCTTCCATTCATCCGAGTCGCGGGTCTCGGTGACGATCTGCTCCAACGCGTTGAATGCGGCGTCGTCGATCCCTGGAGGGGCCAGCAGCCCGCGCCAATTGACCAGGTCAACCTTGAAGCCCAATTCCTGGAAGGTGGCGATGTCCACGCCGTCCAGGCGCTGGGGTGCGGAAAGAGCGAGCGCTTTCACGCGGCCTGCGTCGATCTGGTCCGCTACTTCGTTGTATCCGGTGACGGCCACGTCCGTGGTGCTGGAGAGGAGGGTCTGCATGGCCTCGCCGCCGCCGGACTTGGGGATGTAGGTGATGCTGTCCGCAGGGATGCCCTGGTCAATGGCGAGCTGGGCAATGATCAGGTGATCGATGGAACCGGCTGAGCCGCCGGTGAAGCGCAGCTTCTTGTGGTCTGCCTTCCACGCCTTGACCAGGTCCTGCACCGAGTTGTACGGGGAGTCCGCGGCGACGACCATCACGTCGTAGTCCTCTGCCACGCGGGCCAGAGGGCGGGTGCTGTCCAAGTTGACAGGGGAGTCGTTGATGACGATGCCGCCCAGCATGGCGGTGCCGGTCGCGAGGATGTTGGAGGCCTCACCGTCTTTGGTCACAAACGCCGAGAGACCGATGGTGCCGCCAGCCCCGGGGATGTTGACAACTTGGGCGTTGTTGACGACGCCGGCTCCGCGCATGGCCTGCTGCTGCTCGCGGGCAAAGGAGTCCCAGCCGCCGCCCACGCCTGCGGGCGCGATGATCGTCAGGTTGGCGCGGGGATCCACCCCGGAGGAGCCGGAGGCGAACGAAAAGGCGGTGGCGGTGGCGATCGAGGCCACCCCGATGATCGCAAAGAGGGTGCGGCCGAGGTTGCGAACCCACGGCTGGGTCTGTTTGGTGGCCGCCACGCCGACGTCTGGGACGCCTTCGGGTGGCGCGCCGGTCCGGGGAGCATGTCCCTCGGGGTGCGACGACGGTGTCGACATCGGGGAGTCCTTTCGGCAAGTGCGGTGATGAGGCGCGCCACCAAAGTGGCGCGCCTCACATCGTGACATGAGCCGGATCACTGCCAACAGCTTGTGTAACTAATGGTCCGCTCCACCACCGAAACCAAAAACACCCCCTGCACGAAAATGGACCCGCGGTCCATATGTCCGGCCCCTCCTGCCCCAGGAAATGGACCCTGGGTCCATTTCCGGAGGGGCACGCGTGCGGGATATGGACCCTGGGTCCATATCCGGCGTGGCGACTGGTGCGGGAAATGGACCCGCGGTCCATTTCCGGAAGGGGGTGGTTTTTGGGGTGGCCGGTTATCCACAGGTTGGTGCTTGGGCCCGGTTTTGGGCGTGTTGTCCACAGGTGGGGTCTTTGCGGGGGCGGGGTTGGCGGGTGGTGTTTAGCGTGGAGGGATGTTTCCACCTCCACTGACAGACCGTTATCCCGGGGCCGGCCGTGGGCGCGGGCGGCGCCCCGAAGACGAATACATGCAGGACGTCCGCACCGGGTTGTGGTGGCTGCTCCTCGACCCCAGCATTGACCTGCACACCGTAGGGTGGCAGGCCATCTCGCTCGCCGCCTGCGTCTCTCGCACACCGCTCTACCGGCGCTGGTCGGATCCCGCGGAGGCCTTTGTTGACGCCTACCTGTGGCACGCGGGGACGTCCGAGGAACACCTGGACATCGAAGACCCCTGGCGTTCGGCCCGCTTGAGCCTGCTCTCTGTCGGACGCCGCTGGAACCAAGAGAACATGCTCTTTGCGGCGACACGGCTGCTACCCCTGATGCATCGCAGCCCCTACGCACGTGCCGCCTGGGAGCAGCGCGTGAATGCCCCGGTGGCCCAGGACATACGCAGGTGCTTTGTGCTCTCCCGGACACGCGCCGAGTTCCCTCACCCCGAAAGAGCGGCGGAGGCGGCCAACGCCCTCGCAGCGCTCCCCTTCCGCTGGCTCTCCCACCTCACAGCACGCTTGGCCTCCGAGCGTTGGGCTCGGCCCCGGGGCCTCGACCCGGCCCACGAGATCAAGGACTACGCCGAGTTCATCGACCGGGAAGTCGCACAGGCGAGGCGCCGCGAGGTGGGCGACGACTAAGCGCGGGCCCTAAGCATTGCCGTGGCTACGGGCAGAGCGGCGCGGCTCAGCCTGCAGCCCGGCGCACCAGCATCCGCGCCTTCTTCAACACCACCTCATCCACCATGGCCCCCTCAAAGCGGAAGGCACCGGGCTGCTCCTGCGCCGCGGACAGCACGCCGCGCGCCCAAGCCAACTGTGCGTCGTCGGGCACAAAACCGACCCGCACCCGCGCCGCCTGGTCCGGGTGCAACACCGCCTTGGCCTCAAAGCCCCAGGCGAGAGCGTCCTCCACCTCAGCGTCCAGGCCCTCCGCGTCGCCCAGATCCAGATACACCGAATCGATGGCCACCCGCCCAAAGGCCTTGGCGGCCACAAACACTCGCACCCTGGCATACCTCGCCAGGTCCCGGTATTCGCCACCCGCGCGGCGCGAGGCAGTGCCCTCCGTGGAGGCGACCAGGTCCTCCGCGCCCCACATCATCGCCACAACGTCCGGGGCGGCTGCAATCTGCTCCGCCTGCGCCACACCAAGCGCCGTCTCCACCAACGCCACAATCTTGTACGGCTTCCCCAGCCCATCCAGCACGGGCAATTCCGCCGGCACAGCCGCCTTAGGAACCATGACGTAGCGGTACGCCGTCTGGCGCAGCGCATTCACGTCCAGCTCATGATCCTCCGTGCCGCGGGCGTTGATCCTCACGATGGTGGTGGCCGGATCCAGCTGAGAGGCCACCAACGCCTCGCGCGCTGCGGGACGCGCGTCCGGGGAGACCGCATCCTCCAAGTCAATGATCACCGCGGAAGCGCGCTGGGCTGCCTTCTCAAAACGCTCCGGCCGATCCGCCGGGACAAACATGATGTCCGGGCCCAGCTCAAAACCGTTCACGTGGATAGCGTGGCTCACTGTGCCTCCTCCCGCACCGCTTCGCTCTGCCACATCAACGCGGTGCGGGTGGCCTCTCCGACCACCACCCCATCTTGATTGCGGCCCACGTGGTGCATAGTCACGATCCACTGTCCTGGGCGCGAGGAACTCTCGCGCTTGTCCGTAATGCTCGTGGCGACATAGAGCGTGTCACCGTGAAAGACCGGGTGCGGGAAGCGGATGTCGCTGAGCCCCAGCTGCGCCACCAAGGTTCCCTGTGTCAGCTGCGCCACGGAGAGACCCACCATGGTGGACAGGGTCAGCATCGAGTTCACCAGCGGCTTGCCAAAGGGCTGCCCGGCGGCAAAGGCCTGGTCAAGGTGCAGCGCCTGCGGGTTCATGGTGAGCGTAGTGAACAAGACGTTGTCCGCCTCCGTGAGGGTGCGCCCGGGCTGATGCACAAACTCATCCCCCAGCGCCATCTCCCCCGCGTAGAGCCCGCGCTGAACAATCCTGCGAGTCACAGCCCCAGGCTCCTGGAAATGAGCATGAGCTGGACCTCCGTGGTGCCCTCGCCGATCTCCAGGATCTTGGAATCGCGGTAGTGGCGGGCCACGAGGGATTCGTTCATGAAGCCGTAGCCGCCAAAGACCTGGGTGGCATCGCGGGCGTTGTCCATCGCGGCGTCAGAGGCAATCATCTTGGCCATGGCGGCCTCGGTCTTAAACGGCTTGCCGGCCAGCATGAGGCGGGCGGCGTGGTGGTAGGCCAAACGGGCCTGGTGCGCGCGCGCCTGCATGCGCGCAATCTTGAAGGACACCGCCTGGTACTCGGCGATGGGACGGCCAAAGCTCTTGCGCTCCTTGGCGTACTTCACGCTTTCATCCACGCAACCCTGCGCTGCGCCCGTGGAAAGGCCCGCGATCGCGATGCGCCCCTCATCCAGGATGGAAAGGAAGTTGGCGTAGCCGCGGCCGCGCTGACCCAGCAGATTCTCCTGCGGCACCACGGCGTTCTTGAAGGAGAGCGGGTGGGTGTCAGAGGCGTGCCAGCCCACCTTGTCGTAGGCAGGCTCGGCGGTAAAGCCGGCGGTATCCGCGGGGACCAAGATGGTGGAGATTTCCTTGCGCGGGGCCCCGCCCTCCTGCTTGGGCGGCAGCTCGCCGGTGACCGCGGTGACGGTGACCAGGCGGGTGATGTCCGTGCCGGAGTTGGTGATGAACTCCTTGGAACCGTTGATCACAAAGTTGCCGCCCTCCTCGCGGGCGGTGGTGCGGGTTCCACCCGCGTCAGAGCCAGCGTCCGGCTCGGTGAGGCCAAAGCCAGCCAGCGCCTTGGCGGAGGTGAGCTGAGGCAGCCACGCCTCCTTCTGCTCCTGCGTGCCAAAGCGATACACGGGCATGGCACCAAGGGAGACGCCGGCCTCCAGCGTGATGGCCACGGACTGATCCACGCGGCCCAGCTGTTCCAGGCTCAGCGCGAGCGCAAAGTAGTCCCCGCCCATGCCGCCAAACTCCTCGGGGAAGGGCAGGCCAAAGAGCCCGAGCTCACCCATCTGGGAGACGATCTCGTAGGGGAAGGTGTGGTCCTTGTCGTGCTGATAGGACGCGGGCGCCACCACCTCGTCGGCAAACTCGCGGACTGTATCAACCAGGTCCTGGTACTCGGGTTCCAGCAGGTTCTCTGTCATGACTGCTCCTGATCGTTGGCGGGCGCCGCGGTGGCGGGCCCCGTAAGTGTTTCTGCGCCGTCGCGCTCGGGGTGCGGTTCGGGGTGCGGCTCCACCGTGGCGACCACGGCGCCTTGTGCCACCTGTTCCCCGGAGCCGACGTGCAGGGTGAGCACGCCGTCCAGCGGCGCCAGCACGGCGTGTTCCATCTTCATGGCCTCGATCGCCAGCAGCGGCTCCCCAGCGCTCACGTGCTGGCCGGAGGATGCGTGCACCATGGACACGGTCCCGGTCATGGGCGCCAGCGCCCGCGGATCGCCTCCGCCGGCCTCCACCTCGCGCTCGGCGAGCGCCAGGCGGGTGCGTTCGGCGCGCAGCGGCGCGCTGACGTGCAGTGTGGTGCCGTCAAGGTGGACCCAGAGTTCCGGTGCGGCGCCGCCCGTGTGCACCAGGGTGGCGGCTCCGGCGTGGGCGCCGTCCACGACGAGGCGCAGTTCCTGCACGGTGGCCTCAGCATGGCGGGTGACGCGGCCGCCGCTCCATTCGAGGCTTCCGGTCCCGCCTGCGGCACCGTTGGCCGTGAGCATCAGCTCGGCGTCCAGGCTCTGCCCGTCCTCCGAGCGCAGGCGAAGAGCCACGGGCTGGGCCGGGCCGCCGGCCCGGAAGCCGTCTGCTCCCCAGGCGGCGGACACGCGCTGCGCGGCGGCTCCACGGCCCGACGCCGCGGGGTGGGCGGCGCTGCCAGGCGTCGGTGCCAGCGGCTCAAGGAGCGCCTGTGCACGCCCGGCCCGCACCTCAAGGTGTGCGGCGGCAACGCTCGCGACGGCGGAGGCGTCCTGGTTCTGCACCGGTTGAGTCAGCTCTGGCTTGCGCCCAATCAGCCCGGTATCCAGGCGCCCGGCCCGCACATCCGGGTCCGAGATGAGGCGGCGCAGGTAGTCAACGTTGGTGCCGGATCCGGCCACGAAGGTCCCGGCAAGCGCCTCGTCCAGGCGCCGCAACGACTCCGCACGGTCCCGGCCGGAGGCAATCACCTTGGCGATCATGGGGTCGTAGAAAGAAGAGACCTCCCCCGGCCCGTCCAGGGCCGCATCCACACGCACGCCCGGCCCCGAAGGGAAACGCACGTGGCGCACTGGGCCCACGGCGGGCAAAAAGCCATCCTGCGGGCGCTCGGCGTACACGCGTGCCTCCGCCGCGTGGCCCACCAACTCCACCTCATCCTGCATGAAGTCCAGTGCCTCGCCGGCGGCGATGCGAATCTGCCAAGCCACCAGGTCAAGGGCGGCGCCGCGCACGCGCACCACCTCCTCGGTGACCGGATGCTCCACCTGCAGGCGCGTGTTCATCTCCATGAAGAAGAACTCATCCGGGCGCTCGTCTGAGACCAGGAACTCCACGGTGCCCGCGCCAACGTAGTTCACGGAGCGCGCGGCCTCCACGGCGGCGGCGCCCAGCCGGGCGCGCAAGGCAACCCCAGCGTCGTCGAGCCCCTCCAACAGCGGGGCCGGAGCCTCCTCGATGACCTTCTGATGGCGGCGCTGCAGTGAGCACTCGCGCTCGCCGAGGTGCACCACGTTGCCGAGCTTGTCCGCGAGGATTTGCACCTCGATGTGTCGGGGCGTGGTGACCAGGCGCTCAAGGAAGAGCGTGTCATCGCCAAAGGAGGAGCGGGCCGTGCGGCGGGCGGAGGCCAGGGACGCGGCCAGTTCGCCGCTCTCGTGGACCTCCACCATGCCCTGGCCGCCGCCGCCCGCGCTCGGCTTGATGAGCAGCGGGTAGCCCACCTCGGCAGCGCGGTCCATGAGCTGTTCATCGCTCAATCCCGCCTCCGCCACGCCTGGGGTCACGGGGACCCCGGCGGCGCTGACGTGATTCTTTGCCGTAATCTTGTCCGCCATGACATCCAGCGCCTCGGCGTTGGGGCCAACGAAGGTGATGCCGGCGCGCTCCAGCGCCTGGCCAAAGACGGCGTTTTCTGAGAGGAAGCCGTAGCCGGGGTGCACGGCATCCGCCCCGGTGGCGACGGCGGCGGCGATGACCGCATCCTGGTCAAGATAGGACTGTGCGGCGGGTGCTGGGCCAATGCGCACGGCCACGTCCGCCTCACGCACGTGCGCCGCGGCGGCGTCCGCGTCCGAGTAGACGGCCACCGCGCGCAGGCCAAGGGCATGCACGCTGCGGATGATGCGCCGCGCAATCTCGCCGCGATTGGCGATCAGCACGGTGCCGACGAAGGTCTGGGACCCGGAGGTGGCCTGCGGGCCGGCGGCCGTCTGCGAAGCGGTGGGGTTCTGAGGTGTTGCCTGATTCACGGCGCTCACATCCTGAACAGGCCGAAGGAGGTCTCCGGCAGGGGCGTGCGGGTGATGACGTCCAGGGCCTGAGCCAGGATCCGTCGGGTGTCGCTCGGCGCAATGACGCCGTCGTCCCAGAGCCTGGCCGTGGAGTACCACGGGCTGCCCTGGTGCTCGTATTGGGCCAGCGTGGGGGCGCTGAACTCCGCCTCCTGCTCGGCGGTGAATTCCTGGCCCTCACGCGCCAGGGCGTCCCGCTTGACGGTGGAGAGCACGCTCGCCGCCTGCCGCCCGCCCATCACGGAGATGCGGGCGTTGGGCCACATCCAGAGGAACCGCGGCTGATAGGCGCGCCCGGACATGGCGTAGTTGCCTGCACCGAAGGAGCCACCCACCACCACGGTGAGCTTGGGTACGCGCGCCGTGGCGACCGCGGTGACCAACTTGGCGCCGTCCTTGGCGATGCCGCCGGCCTCCGCAGCGGAGCCGACCATGAAGCCGGAGATGTTTTGCAGGAACAGCAGCGGGATGCCGCGCTGATCGCAGAGCTCAATGAAGTGGGCGCCCTTCTGCGCTGAGGCGGAGAAGAGCACGCCGTTGTTGGCGAGGATGCCTACGCGGTGCCCGCCGATCCTGGCGAAGCCGGTGATGAGCGTGGTACCAAACTCCGGCTTGAACTCCTCCAGCTCGGAGCCATCCACCAGCCGGGCAATCACCTCGTGTGCGTCGTAGGGCTCGTTGACGTCCACCGGAATCACGGCCTCCAGGCCGGAGGGACCGGCGGCTGGCAGCAGGGGCTCGACGGCGTCCGCGAGGGTTCCTGCGTCAAAGGGGACCGCGGGTGCGGGCAGGGTCGCGACGATGTCCCGGACAATCTGGAGCGCGTGTGCGTCGTCTTCAGCTAGGTGATCCACCACGCCGGAGACGCGGGCGTGCAGGTCTCCGCCGCCCAACTCCTCCGCCGTGATGTCCTCGCCGATGGCTGCCTTCACGAGCGGTGGCCCACCCAGGAAGATGGTGCCCTGATTGCGCACGATCACCGATTCGTCGCTCATGGCGGGCACGTAGGCGCCTCCTGCGGTGCAGGAGCCAAGCACGGCGGCGATCTGCGGGATCTTGGCCGCAGACATCTGGGCCTGGTTAAAGAAGATCCGCCCAAAGTGCTCCCGGTCGGGGAAGACCTCGTCCTGGCGCGGAAGGTTGGCGCCGCCGGAGTCCACGAGGTACACGCAGGGCAGGCGATTCTCCATCGCCACCTCCTGTGCGCGCAGATGCTTCTTCACCGTCATGGGGAAGTAGCTTCCGCCCTTGACCGTGGCGTCGTTGCAGACCACCATCACGTGGCGGCCCTGCACCAGGCCAATGCCGACCACGAGGCCGGCACCCGGCGCCGCGCCGTCGTACATCTCCTCTGCCGCGAGGGGGGCCACCTCAAGGAAGGGCGAGCCTGGATCAAGCAGACGGGCCACGCGGTCCCGCGGCAACAGCTTGCCGCGGCCCACGTGCCGGTCTCTGGAGGACTGCGGGCCACCGAGCGCTGCGCGCTCAAGGCGGGTGCGAAGCTCCCGGTCCAGGCTCTGGTTCGCCTGGGCACGGGCCTGGGCAATGGGGTCGGTGGGGTCCACCTGGGTGCTCAGGGTCGGCACCACAGCCTCCTCGCTGAAGTGGGGCGCCCGGCATCGCGCGGATGGACCGGGCGGGACAATTTCAGTGAATGGTGATTCACTGAACTCGACACTAGTGAGCGGCATCACCCTTGTCTAGGGCTGAGCAGCACGGAACGCCGCCCGCCCGCTCACCGGCCCGTCCACAGGAGGAACCCATGCCCTCGGAACGCGAGAGCGCCAAGGCCAGGCGCCGCTCGGAACTGCTCGGCGCCGCCGCCGCACTCTTTGCCGCGGAGGGCTTCCACTCCACGACCCTCGGCGCCGTCGCCGCGGAGGCCGGGGTCAGCGCGCCGGCCGTGTATCGGCACTTCGATTCCAAGCATGAGCTGCTCGCCGAGTTGCTGATCGACGTCTCCGAGCGCCTGCTCGCCGGCGGATTGGCCGCCGCGGCCGCCCCCGATCCCCTGCACGCCCTCTGCGCCGCCCACGCGCGCTTTGCCGTGAGCGAGGCCGCCATCATTCGGGTGCAGGAGCGCGAGCTGACCAGTCTCGAGGCCGCAGCGAGTCACCGCGTGCGCTCCCTGCAAGCGGAGTACGTGCAGCTCTGGGTCAACGCGCTGGCCCCACACCTGCCGGGAGCGGAACCAGCCGAGCTTGGCCTGCGGGTTCACGCGGCGCTGGGGCTGCTCAACTCCACCCCGCACGGGCTGCGCCGCTCCGGAGCCGTTCCCGACCCGGAGGCGCTGCTGACCCAGCTCTCCCTTGCCGCGCTGACCGCCCAGCGCGCGCCTCTGCGGGGCGCGAGCGGTTCAGCGGCGGTAAGGTGACAGGGTGTTGTGGCGCACACCCTTGCGCCGCACCAGATTGTCACCACCCACCAAGCCCCCAGGAGGCATTGTGAAGCTCCGCCCCGTCGAACCCGGCGACCTCGACCGCTTCTTTGAGCAGCAGCTCGATCCCGAGGCCAACGAGATGGCCGCCTTCACCGCCAAGAACCCGGCGGATCGCGGCGTCTTCAACTACCACTGGGGACTGATGATGCGGGACCCGGAGACGGTCCTGCGCACCATCGAGCAGGACGGCGTTGTGGCCGGTTCCATTGTGCTCTACCCCTACGACGGCATCCAGGAGCTCTCCTTCTGGACCGCCAAGGAATTCTGGGGCAAGGGCATCACCACGGCCGCCGTGGACGCGTTCCTGAAGGAGTTCCCGGCCCGTCCCGTGCGCGCCCGCGTGGTGGCAGACAACATGGGCGCGCAGGTCATGCTTGAGCGCCGTGGCTTCGTCAAGATCGGCGAGTCAAAGGACTTCTCCAACGCCCGCGCCGCGGTGGTCAGCGAGGACATCCTCGAGCTGCGCTGAGCCGGCTCCGCGCTGGAGCCTGCGCGGATAGCGGCACGCTTCACCGCACGGCTTTCCCTGCGGATCCTTTCCTGCGCATCCTTTCCCGCAGGTCTTTGCCTGCACGTCTTTGCCTGAACGACGGGGGCGGTCACCTTTCGGTGACCGCCCCCGTCGTTCTGTGCGTGGGTTGAACCACCGGCTCAGAGCATCGTCAGCGTGCGCCCTGGGTTGTTGAGGATGGCACCGATGTCCGCCAGGAACCGACTACCCTCTGCACCATCCACCACGCGGTGATCAAAGGTGAGCGAGAGCGTCATGACCTCGCGCAGCGCAATCTCCCCGCGGTGCTCCCACGGGGTCCTGCGCACCTGGCCAATCGCCAGGATGCCGGTCTCCCCCGGATTCAGAATCGGGGTGCCGGCATCCACCCCAAACACGCCCACGTTGGTGATCGTGAACGTCCCACCGGAGAGATGAGAGGCGGCCGTCTTGCCCGCGCGAGCCGTGGCCGCGAGGTCATTGATGGCCAGCGCCAGCTCCTTGAGCGAGAGCGCCTGCGCGTCCTTGATGTTCGGTACCACCAGGCCGCGCTCCGTGGCCGCGGCGATGCCGAGGTTCACGAAGGACTGCATGGTGATGTTCTGCTCCGCCCAGCGCGCGTTCAGGCCCGGCTCGCGTTCCATGGCGATGCAGACCGCCTTGGAGACCAGCGTCAACGGCGAGAACTTCACGTCGCGGAACTCGCGGTCCCGCTTCAGCTCTGCGATGAGCTCCATGGACCGCGTGACATCCACGGTCAGGAACTCGGTGACCTGCGGCTGATCCCGCATCGAGGCCACCATCGCGTTGGCCGTGGCCTTCTTGACGCCCTTGACGGGCACCTGCCAGGTGCGAGGACGGCCACCCAAGGTGCGTAGCCCCTCACGACCCGACTCACCGGCGGAGGCAGACTGCGGGGCCTGCGCGGATTCCTGGGCGGAACCCTGCGAGGCGACGCCCCCGGCGATGGCCGCCGTGACGTCCTCACGCGTGATGAGCCCGTCCATGCCGGTGCCCACCAGCGCCTCCAGGTCCACGCCGGCATCGCGCGCCAATTTGCGCACGGGCGGGGTGGAGCGGGGGCGATCGGTGCGTGGGCCCGGCGTCGGGCTCACGTCCGAAGCCGGCGCATCCACCGGCGCCTGCGGTGCCGACGCCGCGGGCGGCATGGGCGTTCCCACCGGAGCGAACTCCGTCGGGCTGGTGATCTGGGCGCCGGAGGGCTGGCCCCCGGAGACCTGGGCGCCGGAGATCTGCGACGCGGAATGCGCGCCAGCACCGCGGCCGCGGCGGCGCCGCACGGGGGCGTCCCCGTGGGTGGGCGCGCCGTAGCCCACGAGCGACGGCGTGCGCTCGTCCTCATCATCCGGGGCGGGCTCCTCACCCTCCACCTGGAAGGTGACCAGCGGCTTGCCCACCTCCACCACATCGCCGGGACCGGCGTGCAACAGGCCGATCATGCCGGCGTAGGGGCTGGGCAGCTCTACCACGGCCTTGGCCGTCTCTACTTCTCCCAGGACTTGATTGAGGGTGACCATTTCACCCTCCTTGACGTTCCAGGAGACAACCTCTGACTCGGTCAGACCCTCACCGAGATCTGGCAGGGGGAAGACAATCTGCATCAGTGTGATCCCCCTTGACGCTCGGAGGAATCCAGTCCAACTCCATCAAAACGGCCCAAAGCGTGATCAATTCCGTCCAGGATCCTGTCCCGATCCGGCACATGGAAATGCTCCAGGTAGGCCGGCGGATAGGGAATGTCGAAGCCGGTGACGCGCACCGGGGCGTGCTCCAGGTACTCGAAGCACCGCTCGGTGATGGCAGCGGAGACCTCAGCGCCCACACCTCCGGTGCGGGAGGCCTCATGTGCCACGACCAGGCGACCGGTGTGGCGCACGGAGGCCGCCAGCGTCCCGAAGTCCAGGGGCGAGAGGCTGCGAAGGTCTACCACCTCAACGCTGGTGCCGTCCGCGGCGGCCGCCTCTGCTGCGTCCAGCCCGGTCTTGACCAGGGGGCCATAGACGGCCAGCGTCACGTCGCTTCCCGCCCGGCGCACCAGCGCAGAATCCAGGGCGGGCGCGGCGCTGATCGCGTTCACATCCACCTGCGCTGACTCGTAGTAGCGGCGCTTGGGCTCCAGGTAGATCACGGGGTCATCGCTAGCGATGGCCTGCAGCAGCATGTCGTGTGCGTCCTGCGGGGTGCCGGGTGCCACCACGCGCAGGCCGGCGGTGTGCATGAAGTACGCCTCCGGTGACTCCGAGTGATGCTCCGGGGAACCGTTTTCACCGCCAAAGGGAATGCGGATGACCATGGGCATCTTGTGCCTGCCATCCGTGCGCATGGTCAGCTTGGCGACCTGCGCCACGATCTGGTCAAACGCCGGGTACACAAAGCCATCAAACTGGATCTCCACGATGGGCCGGAATCCACGGAAAGTCAGGCCAACGGCCGTGCCAACAATGCCGGACTCTGCCAGCGGGGTATCGATGACCCGCTGCTCCCCGTGCGTGGCCTGCAGGCCGTCCGTCACGCGGAAGACGCCGCCCAGCTTGCCGATGTCCTCTCCCATGAGCAGCACCCGCTCATCACCCGCCAGCGCCGTGTCCAGCGCGGCGTTGATGGCCTTGGCGAAGGTGAGCTTTTTGGTGCTCGCCTCTGCGGCGGGCGCCGCCTGTGCCTGCTGGCTCATGCCCCATCCTCCAGGTCCGCCAGGTAGCCCATGTATTCCTCGCGCTGCTCCGCAATGCGCGGGTGCGGCTCCGAGTACACGTGCTTAAACAGCATCTCCGGATCCTTCTCCGTCATGCCGATCACGGCCGCGCGCAACTCTGCGGCCACGCCATCCGCCTCCTTCTGGGCGGAGTCAACGATGGCCTCGGTGTCCATGCCACGCCCGCGCAGGTAGGTCTCCACGCGGTCAATCGGATCCAGCTTGGCCCAGTGCTCCTCCAGCTCCTTGGCGCGGTACTTGGTGGGGTCATCCGCGGTGGTGTGGGCGCCTTGGCGGAAGGTCACGGCCTCGATGAACTGGGGGCCCTCCCCCGCGTCCATGCGCTCCAGCGCCTCGCGGGTGGCGGCGACCACAGCGAGGATGTCGTTGCCATCCACGCGCACGGAACGGATGCCAAAGCCACGGGGGCGCTCCACCAGCGGGATGCGGGACTGCAACTCCACCGGCTCGGAGATGGCGAACTGGTTGTTCTCCAGGAAAAACAGCACGGGCGCGTGGAAGCTCGCGGCAAAGACCATGGCCTCGCTGACGTCACCCTGGCTCGTGGCACCGTCACCCAAGAACACCACGGAGCTACCGCCCATGCCGTCAAAGGCCGCGCCCATGGCGTAGCCCACGGCGTGCAGCGTCTGCGCACCGATGATGATCTGCACCGGTGCCATCTTCTTCTCGTGCGGGTCCCAGCCGCCGTGGGAGGCGCCACGCCACTGGCGCATGACCTCCGCGGGGGCCACACCGCGGGAGTGAATCACGCCGTGGTCGCGATAGGTGGGGAAGATGAAGTCAGTCTCTCGCAGGGCGCTCGCGGCGCCGATCTGCGCGGCCTCCTGGCCCTTGGACGGCGCCCAGAGGGCCAGCTGCCCCTGACGCTGCAGGGCGGTGCCCTCTGCATCGATGCGGCGCTGGACAATCATCTGGGAATACAGCTTCGCGAGCTCGGCGTCGTCAATGTCCGCGACGCGCTCAGCGTAGGGTCCGTTGGTCGTCCGGACGCCCTGGGGCGTCAACAGCGACAAGGTCGGAACGGCGGAGCCGTCCCTGGGATCCGGCGTGGGATCCGTGAAGTTTCTCTCGCTCGGGGCAAGCGCCATGATGGAGCACCTCCTCAATCGGGGCCTTCCGCCTGCGGGGGTGTGCCGCGGGAGACCCGACTCAGAGGCACGGCGGTAGCCGCACCTCACCACGTGACGCTACTCACAGCTGTGAGATTCCTCAAGGGGTTACTGGGTAGTAGTCGACCTTCACGGTCCCAACTGCTTCACTCAAGGCATGAACTCCTCCGCTCCCTCCGTCTGGCCGGCCGTCCATGCGGCCCGCTCCGCCTTGGTTTGCGATCTGGACGGGGTGCCGCCTGAGCGCTTCGCGACCGCGTCACTGTGCGCGGGGTGGGATGTGCACGACGTCGTGGCGCACCTCGTGGAGTCAGCGCGCACCACTCGCCGTGGTTTTGTGTGGCAGATGCTGCTGGCACGCGGGGATTTTGACGCCGCCAACGCGGCGGGGATCCGGCGTGAGCGCCGCGAGCGGCCAGAGGAGACCGTGGCCGCTCTGGCGCAGGTGGCCAGCTGGGTGCGCACTCCCCCTGGCCCGGCGGCCAACCGGCTGGTGGAGGTGTTTGTGCACGGCGAGGACATCCGCCGCCCACTGGGCATCGCCTCGGATCCGCCCCCGTCGGATGTCGCGCTGGCGCTAGCGCAGCAGCTGCGCACCACGGTGAGCTTCGGTGGCGGCAAGGAGCGGGCGGCCGGGTTGGGCTTGGAGGCCACGGACACGGCCTTCGTCTCCCCCGCGGCCTCGGAGCAGCCGGAGGCGCAGGACCTACCGCGGGCGCGCGGCCGCGCCATCGATCTGCTGCTGGCCGTGAGCGGGCGGTCCGTGCCGGACGGCGCGCTGAGCGGAGCGGGCGCCGCCACCATGCTCGCGCGGCGGGAGGGCGCCACGCCACCACGCGGCGTCGAGCAGTGACGTTGAACTGCCGGCGCTAGTGGTGCCTCAGAAGGTGCCAAGCGCCAGCGCGGGCAGTTCCAGCCCGCTCTCGCCGGGGTCCAGGCGCCGCAGCTGCGCCTGGTTGTACGTCACGCCCGGCGGCATCTGCTCCGCCTCGCGCCAGGCGCGGTAGGCCAGCTGAAACGGGCTCTCCACGCCAAAGGCGTCCCGCAGCGCCACCACACACCGCGCGGCGAGCGCCGCGTACTCGGCGCTCAGCGCCGGCCTGGGCAGCGGCGAGGTCCAGTTGGGCTCCAGGTCGCTGGGCGGCGCCCAGCCGGCTCCGCTCAGGGCGGCCTCCTTGGCCGCCACCACCACGTCGATCCCCGGCGCCTGGGCGTCCAGCAACTCCGCTGTGGCGGCGAACTGGACGTATTTCAGGGGGGCGTCCTGCGAGGCGACGATCAGGAACACCCGATCCGTCACCTGGCGCAGGGCGGCGCCCAGGCGGTTTTCAAAGTCGTCCCACTCGCTCACGTCGGTTCCTGTTCCCATGTCCCCCGCCTCACTCCCCGTCCCACTCGTCCAGCCTGCGATCCTGCTCCGCGCCCTGAGGCGTGTCAAAGGTGGCGGTGACGACCCCGGACTGGAGGCCGAAGGACACACGCGACCCACCGGCCAGCTTCCAGCGGGCGGTGCTGGAGCCGGTGACCGCGCCCCAGCCGTCTTGCATGGTTGGCCTGCCCCAGCGGCGCGCGCCCTCTCTGACCATGAGCGCAAACGCGTCGCCAAGGAAGGCCGTGGATTCCGGGGAGACGTGGTGAATGGTGTCGGTGAGGCTCAGGCGGCGCTGCGCCGCCTCGGTGGACAGCGGCCAGGGCTGCTCCGCCCAGAAGTCCATCTGGTCGCAGGCCTGCCGGGGCGTCATGGCCCTCCACCACTGCGGCTGAGGACCCAGTTCCACCTGGACGCCGCGCGGCTCGGCGAGCTCCTCCCGCGGCACGGTCTTGCGACACACGCCGGGTTCCAACTCGTGCGCCTGGAGCGACGCTGCGCGGGCCGCATCGACGCTCAGAAGCACGCTGACTCCGTCCGGCGCGGCGTGCAAGACCTGGCATGGCACCGCTTCGGGGCGTCCCGGCTCATACCGGCCCGCGCCGGTCCAGAGAGCGCTGACGGTCTCCTCAAAGATCCGCGTGCACAGCACCGCCGGAACCAGCTGGCGGGACAGTCCTGGTCGGATCCGCTCAAAGTCCTGGGGGGCCGGCTCTGCGACACTGAACAACTCCAGCGTGGCCGGGTCCACCCACGATGCCCGGTAGGTCTTGCCCCGCAGCTCCGCCTGGGGACCCACCGTCGCGGACGGCGGCGCGGGCACGCGGCCCGGGTGGAGGCCGGGGGTTTCCGGCGGGCTCGGCACCAGGGAGGTATTGGCGCTCCACCCCTGCGCTGGGCCCTGGAATGCGGCCACCAGCTCCTGGCGGCCGTCGGCGAAGAGGCGCCACATCTCGGCGCCGCGCGGCACCTCGGTGGGGGCCAGGTCCCAGACCGGCACCAGCCCGGCCCCGCTCAGGGCGCCGTCGGCAAAGCCGTGGGCAAAGCCCGCCACGCCTGCGGGAGAGTCCGGGGTGGGAATGCTCAGCTGCGCCAGGGGTGAGGGCTCAAAGCGGAGCACATCCACGGACCCCACCTGCGGCGCATCGATCCCATAGGCGGCCAGCACCTGGGCCGGCGTGGTCCACTCGCTGGTGTCCTCCACGCGCATGACGGGACCCACCAGCAGCGCGGAACCGTCCAGGAGATAGTCCTCCCAGGTGTGCAGCCAGATCAGCTTCTGCAACGGCTTGGCCATGGGGCTCCTGTGGTTGATCTCCTGGGTCTGGCAGAACCCATTCCAGCACACCGCTCCCAGCGCCACCCCTGGCGGGGTCCCAGCACAAAGCAGGGGCGGCCGCCGGCCGCCCCTGCCCCGTTCCTGCTGCCGCGGCGTCGAGCGCTGCGACAGCTACTGCTACTGCTACTGCTACTGCTACTGAGAGCCGATCAGTGATCCACCGCGGCCTCCGCGCCAATTCCGGTGAGGGAGCGCACCTCCATCTCGGCGGCCTTGGCAGGATCCTCCTTGTTGCCGTCGGTGATGGAACCGAGCCAGCCCAGGAGGAAGGCCAACGGGATGGAGACGATTCCGGGGTTCGCGAGCGGGAAGATCGCGAAGTTCACGCCCTGGATCATGGAGGTCGCCGTGCCGGACATGACGGGCGAGAAGATGATCAGGATCAGCGCCGAGCCAAGCCCGCCGTACATGGACCACAGGGCACCGCGCGTGCTGAAGCGCTTCCAGAACAGCGAGTACAGGATGGTCGGCAGGTTGGCGGAGGCGGCGACGGCGAAGGCCAGCGCCACCAGGAACGCCACGTTTTGGCCTTGGGCCCCGATGCCACCGACGATGGCGACGATGCCGATCACCACGACCGTGCGGCGTGCCACCTTGACCTCCTTCTCCGGGGAGGCCTTGCCCTTCTTGATCACGGATCCGTAGATGTCGTGGGAGAAGGACGCGGCAGCGGTGATGGCCAAGCCGGCCACCACAGCCAGAATGGTCGCGAACGCCACGGCGGCGATGATGCCAAGCAGCACGGAGCCGCCCAGGTGGAAGGCCAGCAGCGGCGCAGCGGAGTTCTGCCCGCCGGGGGCCGCCTTGATGGTGTCCGCGCCGATCATGGCACCGGCCGCGTAACCCAGCACCAGGGTGAAGAGGTAGAAGGCGCCGATGAGCCAGATGGCCCAGACCACGGACTTGCGGGCCTCCTTGGCGGTGGGGACCGTGTAGAAGCGCATCAGCACGTGCGGCAAGCCGGCGGTACCGAGCACCAGGGCCAAGCCAAGGGAGATGAAGTCCAGCTTGGTGACGACGCTCTTGCCGTACTGCAACCCGGGCTCCAGGATCTTGTCGGTGCCTGCCGTCTGCACTGCGCCGCCCAGCAGGGCGGAGAAGTCAAAGCCGTAGAGGGCCAGCGCCCAGATGGTCATGACAAAGGCGCCGGCGATCAGCAGGCAAGCCTTGATGATCTGGACCCAGGTAGTGCCCTTCATGCCGCCGATCAGCACATAGAAGATCATGAGCGCACCGACCACGATGATGACCACGGACTGCCCGGCCCTGTCGCTAATGCCCAGGAGGAGGGAGACCAGGCCGCCGGCGCCTGCCATCTGCGCCAGCAGGTAGAACAGGCAGACGGCCATGGTGGTGATGCACGCCGCGATGCGGACCGGCTTTTGGCGCAGCCGGAAGCTGAGCACATCCGCCATGGTGAACTTGCCGGTGTTGCGCAGCAGCTCCGCGACCAGCAGCAGCGCCACGAGCCAGGCCACGAGGAAGCCGATGGAGTAGAGGAAGCCGTCGTACCCATAGATCGCGATGGCACCCACGATGCCAAGGAAGGACGCGGCGGAGAGGTAATCCCCGGCAATAGCCGTGCCGTTCTGCTGACCAGTGAAGGCGCGGCCACCGGCCAGGTAGTCAGCGGCGGTCTTGGTATTGCGCGAGGCCCGCAACACCACCACGAGCGTCACGGCCACAAAGAGCCCAAAGATGCCCATGTTGATCCACGGATTGCCGACCTGCTCGCCCTTCTCTGCGGCCAGGATCTGCGCCGCCATGATGCTCTGCGCGTTCATGCCTTCCCCTCCTCTGCCTGGGTGTCCTGCTCGGTGCCCTGCTCAGCGCCCTGCTCGGGTGCAGCGGGGGCGGTGTTTGCGGCCTCCGCCTCGAGTTCCTGCCGGATGGCCGTGGCCTCCGGGTCAAGCTTGCGGTTCGCGAAGCTGACGTAGATGGAGGTGATGGCGAAGGTGGAGACGAACTGGAGCAGCCCCCAGAGAATCCCGATGTTGACGTACCCAAAGACCCGGATCGCCATGAACTGCGGGGCAAACGCCGCGACCAGGACGTAGCTCAGGTACCAGGCGAGGAAAAACACGGTCATGGGGAAGGCAAAACGCCGATACTTGCTGCGCAACGCCACAAAGCGTGGCTCCTGTTGCACCCGGATAAAGGCCTCCGGCGCCGGTGATGGGGCGGTGGACATGCGAATCCTCCAAGGGTCTAACGAGTGAGTGATGCTTGCCGCCAGTGTGCGCTGGATCACATTCGCATGGGCGCATGGGGCGCGGTTGTGCGCCATTCGGCGCAACGAACACGCCGAACGGTCACGTGGACACGATGAACGGCGAGCGGAGACCGCCGCAGTGACGCACCTCACCTACGCTGGGGGCATGTCATCCACCGCGATCCAGCTGCTGGTGGCGGCCGGCGCCGCCACTCTTTTTGTGGCGCTCGCGGCCGGGCTGGTGCTGCGTTTCCTGCGCCGGGACCGCTCGCTCGGCACCGCTGCGGCACAGACCCGCTACGAGACCCTGCACGCGGTGGCCCGCACCGCCCCCTCCCTGGAGCACGGCCTTGACCCGAGCACCGCCCCGGCCGCCGCGGCGTCGCTGGCCTCGCTGCTTGCCGCGGACGGTGTGGCACTGCTGGACTCCCACCGCCTCCTAGCCCGCCATGGCACCTGGCCTCAGGGCTACTCCCCCACCTTCGGGGTGCTCGCGGAGAAGACCAAGGTCCTCAAAGTGCCCGACGGCGCTCGCACCTGGCACGTTGTTGTCTCACCGCTGCGCGTGGGGACCCGGCGCGTGGGCACCTTGGAGGTCTCAGTCGAGTCGGTGGACGCCTCTCTGGTCCGTGCGGTGGATGAGACCGCGAGTTGGGTCTCGGCGCAGCTGGGTGTGTCCGAATTGGAGAGCCAGCGCGCGGCCCTTGCGGAGGCGGAGGTGCGGGCGTTGCGGGCACAGATCAGCCCGCACTTCATCTACAACTCTCTGAACGCGATTGCCTCTTTCATCCACACAGATCCAGAGCACGCCCGCGAGCTGGTGCTCGAGTTCGCTGACTTCACGCGCTACTCCTTCCGCCGCCGCTCCGACTTCACCACACTGGCGGAGGAGCTCACCGCGATCGAGGGCTACCTTCGCCTGGAACGCGCCCGCTTTGGGGACCGCCTGCGCGTGCGCCTGGACGTGGCCCGCGAGGTGCTGCCCATGCCCCTTCCCTTCCTCACCCTGCAGCCGCTGGTGGAGAACGCGGTGCGGCATGGCCTGGAGCGCTCCCCCCATGGCGGCACCGTGACACTGACAGTGCGCGATGAGGGCGACGGCGCGCTGATCCGTGTGGAGGATGACGGCGTGGGCGCGGACCCCGAGCGCATCCGCGAGGTGCTCACCGGCACCACGGCCGGGGAGCACGTGGGCCTGCGCAATGTGGACCAGCGCCTGCGCCAGCTCTACGGGCCCGGCTCCGGGTTGGTGGTGGATACGGCTCCGGGGGCTGGACTGGCGGTCGTGACCCGCATCCCTAAGTTCCATCCTGGTGCGGTGCCCACAGCCAAACCCACCCCCACTCTTGCGAAGGGAACCCCGTGATCAGCGTCCTTGTGGTGGATGACGAGCTCCCCGCGCTGCAGGAGCTTCGCTACCTGCTGGGCAGGGACTCCCGCGTGGGCCAGGTCATCACCGCCCAGACCGGCGAGGAAGCCCTACGCCTTCTGCGCGAGAACCACGTGGATCTGGTGCTGCTGGACATCCACATGCCCGGCCTCTCCGGCCTGGACATCGCCGGGGTCCTTGCGCGCTTTGCGGCGCCTCCGGCCGTGGTGTTTGTGACAGCGGATGAGCGCCACGCGGTGGAGGCCTACGAACTGGCAGCGGTGGATTACCTCCTCAAGCCCGTGCGGCCCCAGCGCCTCGCGGAGGCGATCCGCCGCGTGGCGGACGCCGTCGGGGACTCCCCCCATGCCGCGGCGCCGCTGGCTCCGGGAGGCAAGCAAGCGGCGTCGGGCAAGGCAACAACACCTGGCGACCCGGTACCGGCCAACGCGACCGGAACCAGCAACGCGACTGAATCCGGCCCCCCTGCCCATGACGGCGCGGAGGCCGGCGCCGCGATCGTGGTGGGGGTCGGCAACGCCTCCGTCCGGGTGCGCCTGGCGGAGATCACGCACGTCACCGCGGCCGGGGACTACGCCCGGTTGCACACCGCGCGCGGATCCTTCCTGGAGCGCACCCCACTCACCGAGTTGGAGCGGCGCTGGGCCCACTCCGGGTTCATCCGCGTGCACCGCTCCGCGCTGGTGCGCGTCTCCGCGATCGACTCGGTACACCGGGTAGAGGGCCTGCCCATGGTCCGCGTGGCCGGGGCAGACCTGCCCGTCGCCAGACGCGCACTCAGCCGGGTCCGAGCCAGCATGGAACGGGACGCACGCGGGGTCGGGGCATGAGCCCGGAGGACCTCCCGCCGCCTGCGGGCGGGCGGGTGCGAGTCACCGCGGATGACGCGGGCCCCGCTCCGGCGCGAGGCAGTTCCTCTGGGACGGAGGACTTCTACGTGGATCAGCTGCGGCGGGCCCAGCTGAGGCTCAGCCTGGGGGTGGCGTGTGGCTTCTTGGCCGTGCTGTCCGTCCTGGCCGTGGTCGTGGCCACGTGGGAGCTGCTGGAGGCCGTGCGCTGGGGCGGGCTGCCGCTGTCCTGGTGGCTCATCGGCTTCTCCCTGTACCCCCTGGTGCTCGGGGCCGCCCTGTTCTACCAGGCGGCTGCCCGCCGCCTGGAGCGGCGCTACCGACGGCTCGCGCGCCCGTGAACGCCGTAGCCAATGGCCTAGCCATCGCGGTGGTCTGCCTCGCCACGGTGCTCATTGCCGTGCGCGGTCTGGGATCAAGGCACACCACCGAGGACGTGTTTGTGGCGGCCAGGTCCGTCAAGCCCTGGTGGAACGCCTCTGCCATTGGCGGCGAATACCTCTCCGCCGCGAGCTTCCTTGGTGTGGTTGGCCTGATAGCGCTCTCCGGCCGAGACGGCCTCTGGTACCCGGTGGGATACGCCGCCGGATTCCTCATGTTGCTGCTCTTTGTGGCCGCTCCCCTGCGTAGATCCGGCGCCTACACGCTGCCGGACTTTGCCCTGGTGCGCTTTGGGGACGAGCGCGCGGCGCGGGCGCTCGGCTACGCGGTCCTTGGCGTGGGCTGGCTGTACGTGCTGCCGCAGATGCACGGAGCGGCCGTCACCGTCACCACCGTCATGGGCGCGCCGGCCTGGGTGGGACCCCTGGTGGTGACGGCGGTGGTGATTGCCTCCGTGGTGCCAGGCGGCATGCGTTCCATCACCCTGGTGCAGGCGGTGCAGTACTGGATCAAACTCGCCGCGTTGGCCATCCCGACCATTGCCGTGGCGCTGGTGCTGGGCGGCGGGCCGTTCGAGGCCGGCACTCACGCGGCCGGCGCACCCCTGCCAGAGTCCACGCTCTCGCCGCTGGTGACGGTCTCACTGCTACTGGCACTCGTGTTTGGCACCATGGGCCTGCCCCACGTGCTGGTGCGCTTCTACACCAACCCTGACGGTGAATCCGCCCGTCGAACCACCGTCATGGTGACGGGTCTGGTGAGCCTGTTTTATCTGTTCCCCACCACGCTCGGGCTGCTGGCTGTGGCCTCCGGGCAGGCCGCCGGTGCAGGCGACGCCACGGTCCTCTTGCTCCCCGGCAGCGTGGTGGGTGGGATCTGGGGTGTGCTGCTGACCGCACTGATCACGGGCGGGGCGTTTGCCGCGTTTGTCTCCACCTCGTCCGGCCTGTGCATCGCCATGGCGGGTGTGATGAGCCGACGCTTCTTCAGTGGTTCCGTCTCCGGCTTCCGCCGCGGCGCGCTCATTGCCGCCCTGGTTCCCGGGTTGCTGTCCCTGGTGACGGCCTCCAGCGCCATCGCCGGGGTGATCGGCTCGGTCTTTGCCCTGACCGCCTCCACCATTGCCCCCGTGCTCCTGGCCGGGATCTGGTGGCGCGCAGCCAACGGGGCCGGGGCGGTGGCCGGCCTGGTCACCGGGGCCACGGTGTGGCTCGCGGGGACGGCAGCCACCCTGCTGGGGGCTGGCGGGATGCTGGGCGGGCTGGCGGCGCAACCGGCGCTCTTGAGCGTGCCGGCGGCCTGCCTCGCCATCATCTTGGTCTCGCTGGCCCGTCCAGATCGCGGCCCTGATGGCGCGCTGGATGCCGTGATGCGCCGCCTCCACACGCCGTAGCCGACGCGCAGGCAGTCACAGTCGACCGGGTGGAACCGATCGAGACTAGTCGATCGAGGCCATCAGCTCGATGGTGCGGTCAAGGAACGCATCCACCTGATTCTCCTCGTAGCCCTCATCGCCCATGGCGCGGCCAAAGACGGCGCGGCGAACATCGTCCACGCTCAGCGGGACGTCGCGCTCAAAGTAGTCAATCAAGCGGTCGCACATGGCGTCCACGTCTTCAATGGCATAGGAGGGCACGTTCTTGCGGGAGGGGCGGCGGAAACGCTCGCCGGGCTCGCGGTGCAGCCGGGCGCGCAGGACGCCGGAGACCTGGGCAATGCCCTCGATCCACCGCTCCTGGCCCTGCTCTTGGACCATCGCGTTGCGCTCGCGCGCGGCAAAAACGTCCTCGAGCCTGTCCAAGGCGCCGTCCACCTCGCGCGGTTCAAAACCGCCGCGGACGGGATCAAAGGTGGTGCGGCGAACCACGGAACTGGTCACCGCGTCGTCCGCCTGCTGGCCCTCATACGTGGCCCTTGCCGCCTGCAGGAAACGCTCCACCTGAGCCGGGTCGTAACCGAACTCGTTATCGGCGACGCGCGGGAAGAGGCTCGGGGCCTCCTCGCCGGGATGGGCGGCGTCCTGATTCACCGTCACGGTGTCTCCTCCTGATTGGTGGGTCCGGCAAGGCCGGGCCCCGGCATGGGCCGTTTCATCTTATGCGAGGCAACCCCGCTGTGGTGCGCCCAAGGCGCAGAGAGTGAGGCGATGCACTCTCTCAAGCGCACCGCGACTGGCGACTATGCCACGGTGCCAAAGGCCAGCACCGAGACCAGATAACCCATGGGCACGGCAAACAGGATCGAATCCAGGCGGTCCATGATGCCGCCGTGGCCCGGCAGGATATTGGACATGTCCTTGATCCCCAGCTCGCGCTTGACCATGGATTCCGACAGATCGCCTGCGGTGGAGGCCATGACGGTGGCCACGGCCAGCACCACGCCAATCCACCACGACACGTCCAACATGAAGATGCAGACCAGCACGCCCACCACGACCGCTCCGCCAACGGACCCGGCAAAGCCCTCCCAGGACTTCTTGGGGCTGATCTTGGGGGCCATGGGGTGCTTGCCAAGCCACGCGCCAAACAGATACCCAAAGGTGTCATTGGAGACCACGAGCAACAGGGTGGCCAGCAGCAGCATGGGCCCGTTGGGTTCGCGGAAGAGCAGGAAAGCGAAGGAGGCAAGGACGGGAACCCAGGCCAGGGTCAGCAGGCTCAGCGTCACCGACTTGGCGGCGGTTGCCCTGCCCTCAAACACGCTCCACAGCGTGACGAGCACGGCGGAGGCGGCGATGGCCACCGCCAACCCCTCTGGGCCGCCATACGTGGCACCAAACGGCAGGGCGAGACAGCCAAAGATCAGCGGAATCAGCGGCACCGGAACGCCGCTGTGCCACTGCAGGGCCCGCGAGACCTCCCAGCAACCCACGGCGCACGCCGCGGCCCCAATCACCACAAAGAGCTGGGGCACCACAAACATGCTGCCAAGCAGCAGGGCAAGCAACAACAGCCCGACGCCGATGGCGACGGGTAGGTCGCGCCCGGCGCGGGAGGTCTTGGCGCGTTCCTGGCGCTGAGCGCGCCGGGTGGCGGGCCGCGCCTCCGCAGGCACCTCGGCAGGCGAGGCAACATGCAAAGGTTCGTCCGCGCCGTCGAGCACCTCCCCAGGAAGCAGGGGCGCCGCCCCGGCCTCCACAGCGATCAACGGTGCGGGAATGGTGCCAGGCGGCACCACGCCCGCCCCGGGCTCCCCTTCAGAGGGGTCCGGGACGGGCGGGGGGAAAGAAGAGCCGTGGGTCATCAGACCTCCAGCAGCTCAGCTTCCTTGCGCTTGAGCAGCTCGTCGATTGACTCGACGTGCTTCTTGGTGATCACGTCGAGTTCCTTCTCGCCGCGCGCGCCGTCATCCTCACCGACATCGCCATCCTTGACGGCCTTGTCCATGGTCTCCTTGGCCTTGCGGCGGATGGAGCGCAGGGCCACCTTGTGATCCTCAGCCTTGCCCTTGACGATCTTCACGTACTCCTTGCGACGCTCCTGCGTGAGCTCCGGAAGGGTGATGCGAATCTGCTTGCCGTCGTTGGACGGGTTGGCGCCCACCTCGGAATCAGACAGCGCCTTCTCGATGTCACGCATCGCGGACACATCAAAGGGGGTGATGAGGATGGTGCGGGCATCCGGCACGCCAAACTGTGCCAGCTGCTGCAGCGGGGTCGGGGAACCGTAGTAGTCCACCATGACCTTGCTGTAGAGGCCCGGGTTGGCGCGACCCGTGCGAATGCTCGAGAAATCCTCCTTGGCGGCCTCGATCGTCTTATCCATCTTCTCGGCGGCCTCGCCCAGGGCTTCTTCGATCACGTGACTCTCCTCCGCCGCGGAACCCCGCGACTTTTGCTTGGGCCGCGCACCGGTCTAGGCGCGCAGTAGCTTATGTCTCATCCTAGGTCACCGCGCCGAATCAGGCGGTGACGAGCGTGCCAATCTGCTCTCCAAGCACGGCGCTGGCGACGTTACCGGCGCCCTCCATGCCAAAGACGCGCATGGCCAGCTTGTTGTCCTTGCACATGGTCATGGCGGTCTGATCCATCACCCGAATGTTCTGACGGAGCGCGTCGTCATAGGTCAGGGTCTCCAGCTTGCGGGCCGTGGGGTCCTTGTGGGGATCCGCGGTGTAAACGCCGTCCACACCGGACTTGGCCATGAGCACCTCGTCGGCGTGCACCTCAAGGGCGCGCTGGGCTGCAACGGTGTCGGTGGAGAAGTAGGGAAGGCCAGCGCCGGCCCCGAAGATGACCACGCGGTCCTTCTCGAGGTGGCGAATGGCGCGGCGCGGAATGTACGCCTCAGCGACCTGCGCCATGGAGATGGCGGACTGCACGCGCGTCTCCACTCCGGCCTGCTCCAGGAAGTCCTGCAGGGCCAGGCAGTTCATGACCGTGCCAAGCATGCCCATGTAGTCGGCGCGGGAGCGATCCATGCCGGATTCCGCCAGCTGAGCGCCGCGGAAGAAGTTGCCGCCGCCCACCACGATGGCGGTCTCCACGGTGCCAACGGTGGAAGCAATCTGATCGGCGATGCCGCGCACGGTGTCCGGGTCCACGCCCAGCTTGCCGCCGCCAAAAACCTCACCGGAGAGCTTCAGAAGGACCCGTCGACGGTGGTTGGACTTTTCGGCTGCCATGAATGTCTCCTCGACTGTTGCGGTGGGTCGTTCAAGACGGCCCAATCCATCTTGCCATGCGAGCCCCACGCCATGCGCGGGCCCAGCTGTTCTGGTCCGGTGCCACCGGGAAGTCTGCTGGTGATCTTGCCGCGCTCCTGGCACAGCAAAGGGCGGTCACCACCATCAAAGTGGGGTGACCGCCCTGAGCTGCGTTCAGCAGCGGCGAACCCTCAAACGAAGGGTCAGGCGCCGACGCGGAAGCGAGCGAAGGTGACGACGGACGCGCCAGCCTCTTCCAGCACCTTGCCGACGGTCTTCTTGGAGTCCTTGGCGAAGGGCTGATCCACCAGCACGACCTCCTTGAAGAAGCCGGTCAGGCGACCCTCAACGATCTTGGTGAGGGCGGCCTCGGGCTTGCCCTCTGCGCGTGCGGTCTCATCGGCGATGCGGCGCTCGTCTGCGACCTTGTCCTCCGGCACGTCCTCGCGGGTCGTGTAGGTGGGGTTCAGCGCGGCGATGTGCACGGCGACGTCGTGGGCGGCCGTGGTCACGGCCTCGCCGGAACCGGTCGTTGCCACGAGCACGCCGACCTGAGCCGGGAGGTCCTTGGAGGTCTTGTGCAGGTAAGCGTCAACCGTGTCGCCCTCCACCTTGGAGACGCGGCGCAGCTGCAGCTTCTCGCCCAGGATGGCGCCCAGCTCGTCGATGACGTCCTTGACGGTCTTGCCCTCGGCCGGGGCGGCCAGCAGGGTATCGGCGTCAGCGGCACCGGTCTCAACGGCGGCGGTCAGCGCGACCTTGGCCATGTTGATGAACTTCTCGTTCTTGGCCACGAAGTCGGTCTCGCAGTTGATCTCGATCATGTAGCCGGTCTTGCCGTCCACGACCGTCGCGGCCACGAGGCCCTCGGCGGTGGCGCGGGACTCGCGCTTGGTGGCGCCCTTGAGGCCCTTCACGCGGATGATTTCAATGGCCTTCTCGGAATCGCCATTGGCCTCGTCGAGTGCCTTCTTGACGTCCATCATGCCGGCGCCGGTGCGCTCGCGGAGGGCCTTGATGTCGGCAGCAGTGTAGTTCGCCATGTCCTCTTACCCCGTTCGTTTCGAAAAAGTGTGTGGTGTTCTGCCTCCGGAGGTGATCCGGAGACAGAACTGCGGGCCGGCCGGAGAGGCCGGCCCGCAGTCAAAGCTGAAGAAGCTGGTGTTTACTTCTCGCCCTCGGCGTCAGCTGCGACGGCCTCGGTCTTGGGCTCAGCAGCTGCCTCGGCGGGTGCCTCGGTAGCGGCGGGGGCCTCAGTGGCTGCCGGTGCTTCCTCGGCCTGGCCGGCGAGGATCTCGCGCTCCCACTCAGCCATGGGCTCAGCGGCGGCCTCAGCCTTGTCGCCACCGTTGTGACGGGCCATGAGGCCCTCGGCGACGGCGTCGGCGATGACGCGGGTCAGCAGGTTGACGGAGCGGATCGCGTCGTCGTTACCCGGGATGGGGTAGGTGACCTCGTCGGGATCGCAGTTGGTGTCCAGGATGGCGACAACGGGGATGCCAAGCTTGCGCGCCTCGTCAACGGCGAGGTGCTCCTTCTTGGTATCGACGATCCACACCATGGAGGGGGTGCGGGTCATGTTGCGGATGCCGCCCAGGTTGGACTGCAGCTTGGTCAGCTCACGCTTGAAGAGGAGGAGCTCCTTCTTGGTGTGGCCGGAACCGGCAACATCCTCGAAGTTGATGTCCTCAAGCTCCTTCATGCGCTGAACGCGCTTGGAGACCGTGGCGAAGTTGGTGAGCATGCCACCGAGCCAGCGGTGGTTCACGTACGGCATGTTGACGCGCGTGGCCTGCTCGGAGATGGCTTCCTGAGCCTGCTTCTTGGTGCCGACGAAGAGCACGGTGCCGCCGTGGGCAACGGTGGTCTTGACGAAATCGAACGCGCGGTCGATGTAAGACAGCGACTGCTGCAGATCGATGATGTAGATGCCGTTGCGCTCCGTGAGGATGAAACGCTTCATCTTCGGGTTCCAGCGACGGGTCTGGTGTCCAAAGTGGACGCCGCTGTCAAGCAGCTGGCGCATGGTCACGACGGGCATGTCGTGCTCCTTCCGAACGAGGCACGCGCAGCGCGCTCCCGCCCTTATCGTTTGCGGTTGACGATCACGTGCCCTGGTGGCGTGTGATCCCTGGCATTGCGTGTTCGTTGCCGAACCGCCGCTCGCCGAACCGAAAGTTTCCGGACCGAGGGCGAGGGAGCCGCCCGTGAAGGGGCGGAGCACAATGCGCGTAGTCGACGCGTGATTCCGGCATACGGGCACACGACATCGCTGTTTCTAGTGTATCCCACGGCGGGGGTGCCTCTGGCACCAGGGTCGGTGCCCTCCCTCACAAAGCAGGGGTCGGTGACGGTCCGCGGCGTGTTGTCCACAGAGCACCTCTTGGCGGGGGTCCGGTGCGGCCCGGTGCGGGCATCCTCGAGACATGAAAACCAAGCACACCTCCCGCCCGACGACGCATGGCTGGCCTGCGCTTCGCAGGCCCCGCATGGCGGTGGTCGCGTTGGGCGCCCTCTCCGCCCTGGCCCTCCTTGCCGCGGGCGTTCCGCCCGTCGGGCAGCCGCCGCCGGCGGGCGGGAGCTGGGAGTCCGTGGGCATGACCCGGGACTATGACGCGCCCCAGCAGCGCTGGGAGGCGGGCCATCGCGGCGTCGACCTGAAAGCAGGGCGCGGTGATCCCGTCGTGGCGCCGAGTGATGGCGTGGTGTCCTTTGTTGGCTCCGTCGGCGGGCGGCCCACCATCGCCATTGAGGTGGGTGGTGGCTGGCGCACCACGCTGGAGCCGGTGGCCGCCAGCGTCAAGGAGGGGCAGGTGGTCAGCGCGGGCCAGCGCATCGGCACGGTGCGTGGCGGCGGGCACTGCGATGGCTCCTGTGTGCACTGGGGGCTGCGCTCTGGCAAGGGGCGGGAGGAGCACTACCGCGACCCTCGAACGCTGGTGCAAAACCGGGAGCCCTCGGTGCTGTGGATTGACGCTGTGACTCCCCCGCGCTGAGCACGTGGCCCCATGGTCCTGCGGGGCGTCATGAAGGAACTAGCGCAGAGTCGACTGGAGCTAGCGCAGCCGCACCCGCCCCTGGAGTTCTTCGAGGGAGGCAGCGCCCATGAGTTGCAGGGTGCGCACGGCCTCGTCGTGGAGGATCTCCACGACCCGGCCCACACCCCGTTCGCCTGCGGCCATGAGCCCATAGAGGTAGGCGCGGCCCACCATCACGGCGGTGGCGCCCAAGCCCACGGCGGCCAGCATGTCCGCGCCAGAGGTGATGCCGGTGTCCATGTAGACCTCCGCCCGGCCATCCACCGCCTCCACCACGGCCGGGAGCAGTTCCAGCGGTGTGGGTGCACGGTCCAGCTGGCGCCCGCCGTGGTTGGACACCACCAGCGCATCGGCGCCGGCCGCCACCACGTCGCGGGCATCCTGAGGGTCTTGGATTCCCTTGATCACCAGCTTCCCGTCCCAGCGCTCGCGCAGCCAGCCAAGGTCGGCGAGTTGCAGGGAGGGGTCAAAGAGGGAGCCGATCAGCTCCGCCGGCGTGCCATCGCTGCCGCGCATGGAGGCAAACTCCAGCGGTTCTGTGGTGAGGAGGTTGAACCACCACTGTGGGTACAGGCTCATGTTGGCGAAGGTGCGCGGGGTGATCTTGGGCGGGATGCTCAGCCCGTTGCGGACATCGCGCAGGCGATTGCCCGCCACCGGTGTATCCACCGTAAGGACCAAAGTGTCCCAGCCTGCGGCCCGGGCCCGGTCCACCAGGTCCAGGCTCTTCTGCCGGTCCTTCCAGAGGTAGAGCTGGAACCAGAGGTTGGCGTCCGGGGCGGCGCTGCTGAGTTCCTCGATGCTGGTGGTGCCCATCGTAGAGAGCGCGTAAGGGACGCCGGCCGTTTGGGCGGCACGGGCCACGGCGGGCTCGCCCTCGTGCTGCATCATCCGGGTGAAGCCGGTGGGCGCCAAGATCAGCGGAAGGGCAGACTCCCTGCCGAGGATGCTGGTGGTGAGGTCCACGGCGGAGACGTCCCGCAACACGTGGGGCTGGAACTCGACTCGAGAGAAGGCCTCTTGGGCGCGGGCCAGACTCAGCTCCGCCTCTGCCGCCCCGGAGACATATTCAAAGACCGACTTGGGGGTGCGCCGCCTGGCCAGCCGGGCCAGGTCCTCCACGGTGTGGGCTCCCGCCAGCCGTCGCGTGATGGCGTTGCGTTCTAACGGCTTGAACTTCAGGTACTCGGCAAAATCTGCGGGGCGCGGGATGCGCCGTGCGCCGAAGGTGAACCGCTCTGACTCCCCTGCGCCGCCTGATGAGGGTTGCGATGCCGACATGACGTTCCTTCCCGACCAAACGCTGCTTGCGGTGGCTCACCGGCCCGAGTGTGAGGGAACGGCGTGTACGTCCGGACGTGCCCAACATAGCCCGCCCTGTGCCGCTTCGGCTTGACGGGCGCCCGGCGTGAACGGCAACTGGGAGGCAGGCTGTCTGCACGGTCAAGCCCCTGCCGCGTTTAGACCCACCAGCCCCGCATCGTCTTAGGCAGGTCAGTGAAGAGGCCGTCGGCGCCCGCTGACCGCCACGCATCGGCGTCTGCGCGCTCATCCACTGTCCAGACCCACACCTTCAGGCCGCTGGCGTGGGCACGTTGCACTATGTCCCTGCTGGTGCTCTTGTTTACGCCGATGAACGCGATGTTCGCGGCGGCCACGGCATCCACGTCCACCTCAGTCTTCGCGTCCGCCAGGTACAGCGTGGTGATTCCAGCGGCCGCTAGTTCCTTGGCTTCTGCGAGCCGGAAGGTCTGAACGGTCGTGGTCTTGACCAGGTCCGCCTTCTTCACGGCGGCTGCCATGTCTGCCGCCTTAATCTCCCCGTTCTTGATCTCCGGAACCAAGGGGGTTCCGGCTGGCAAGGTCTTGACCACGTCGTCCCAGGTCGCTGGAGTGCCGCATACCCCGTCCGGGCCCTCGATGCACGAGGCCTTCCATTCCCGGGACGTCATTGCGGAGACAGGTCCGGATTTGCCCTTGAGAATCCTGTCTACCTTGTCATCGTGAGCCACCGCCCACTGACCGTCCTTGAGCGGATGCAGATCAAACTCGACGGGGAATCCCTCCTTGGCGGAGGCAACCAGGCTCTCGAGTGCGCCCTCCGCACCCTCGTCCGCGCCGCCTCGGTGCGCCACGATGAGTGGCTGAGCGCCCAGGGATGGAACGGAGCTGGTTGTGTGTTCTGGCTCGGCCGGTGGTGTTGGAGCGGCACACCCGGCCAAGAACGCGGCGATGAACGTCCCGAAGATCAGGAGTAATGGACGGCGGGCTGTCGTCGAACTGCGCATATGACGAGTCTATTCAGGCAGGCCACGCGCCCAAGCACCCCAGCCGTGCCCCTGCCACTGCCCTCGTTGATAGGGAACGTTGTCAGGACTGAGATAGGTGGTTCACTTTGGCATCACTTGATTCCCGAAGGAGCCACCGTTGACCGCCGCTGACTTCACCACGTTCACCTTCCAGAGCGCCCAAGATCCAACGCTGAGCCCGTTACTGCTCGGGCAGTTGGCTCAGGCCCGGCCGGACCTGCACGCCGCGATCCTTCAGAATCCCGGGTGCTCCGCGGCACTGCGGGAGTGGATCATCGCGCAGGAAAGCGCCTCACCGGTCGCGTACTCAGACGCGCCGGCAGCTCCACTCTTACCGCCGGATGCGCTCCGAGTAGCACCGGCTGTCCCCCCGACGGCCCCTCCAGCCGGGGTCCGGGCGCTCCCGCTCACGGCTGCGGGATTCGGCGTCATCGGACTGATCGCACTGGCCCTCCCGGCCGTCTCACTACATGCCGCCTCGATGTTCGGCTCATTCGACCGCACGGGGGGCTTCTTCTCAGACGCCGCACAGCACACAGGCGCAGGCATCATCACCGTTATGATCGCGGCCATCCTCGTCGGGCTGATCGGCTTCGGTGCCAAGTCCGGCGGCGCACGGGCCGCGTGCGGCACGATCATCATTGTGTGCGGTGTGATTGGGGTGATCATCGCCTCCATCATCATCACGGGAGCGCCCGATTACTCCAGCTCCGGCACCGGCTACTACGCAATCGTCGAGGCAGCCTCCGGCACCTACCTGCTACTGAGCACCAGCATCGCCATGGCGCTGGTCGGGCTATTCATACTCTTGAAGCGAAATGCTCACCTTGCCGTGGGATTTGAGGTCTCGCTCTAGCCGACCCTTCCGACACTGCAGACACGGGCCAGTTAGGACGTGAATGACTTGGTGTCGTACTGCACGCCTGGGGAGAAACTCATCTTGATGTCCTTGGGGTTCTTGATTTCGTAGGCCATCTTGTAGGTGAGCGTTTCCCCCGGCTCGATCTTTTTCTTCGAGGAATCAAGCCACAAACCCTTGTCTAGAACCTGACTCGATTCGGCCCCACCTGAGGTAACGCTGATCTGAATGCCACCGGGGATGAGCCCCTTCTCGGTGCCATTGTTGACGGTGATGGTGAAGACGCGGGCCTTGGCCGTGACGCGGTTCTCAGCCGAGGGGGACGGCTTGTACTGCTGTGGCTGAGAAACGGTGACCTTCAGCCCATCTTCCCAGGTGTAGGTCTCACCCAGCTTGGGGTCTGCAACCGGCGCCTTGGTAGCTTGCGTCGACGCACCCGCGGACTGAGACCCGCCTGACCGACTCGACGGAGCGCTGGACGTGGCCCCGGCGCTCTCGCCTCCGCCATTGGCACACCCGGAGACGGACACCGCAAGCAGGGCAGCAATGGCAATGGACAGACTCTTCTTCATGAGTTCCTCTCGCGTGGTGACATGAGACGTAGCGTTCGTCCAGAATACCTACTATCCAGGCCATCTCGGCCACAGGTTGTGCACACTTGTCACAAGCCGTGAGTTCGACCCACGCGAGGTTATCAGCGGTTGTCACCCCGCCCCCAGGTGACCACGTTGAGCAAGTTCGGAGGGGAGATAGTTGAGCGCCCCGGCGACGAAGCTCATCCCGGCCAGCGTCTGGCCAAAGTAGCGTCTGGCCAGAGACCTCAACACCTCGGTCATCGGCCGCGCCAACTTCGTTGAGTTGACGCGGCCTATGAGGGTAGGGCGGGTGGGGCTTGAACCCACGACCCAAGGATTATGAGTCCTCTGCTCTGACCAACTGAGCTACCGCCCCGAACCGACCACCGGACTCGCCAGCCGCCACGAACATTCTACCGGGCTGCCACGCCCGCACGTTGCTTCGCGACGCGGCACTCGCACCTGCCCTGGTTCAACATCCGTGCGATGATTCCCCTAGACCGCCCTCGTAGCTAAGCCGGGGGCTGGAAGGGAAGAGCCGCACTCCGATAGCGGTATCAATTCTGATTCCCACTCTCCCCCGGGAGGGGATGTGGGGACGGTACAAAGAAAGAGGGGACTGAGATGAATCAGCACCAGATCCGCATCGCATGGCCGCTATTCGCCTTGGTGATCGTCGTCGGCCTAACAAACATCGCGACGGGAGCCAAGCTCTACCCCGGGTTTTGGATTGCCTGGGCTGTCGTCGTCGGCGTTGGCATTGCTACAGCGATCGCCGTGCGCAAAGCCGGTCGGGCATGAACGCGTCCGAAGACGCGATCCGGCGAGCCTCTACGGGCGTGTACGCGGCTCAGGCTGCCCTCGCGGCCGCTGAAGCCCAACGCGACGACGCCATACGCGCTGCGCTGGCGGACGGCACTCGTGTTGTGGACCTTGTGTCCTGGACCGGATTATCTCGGCCTCGCATTTATCAGATTCGCGACCGGAGCCGCTGAGTCAGCCGCCTGTGACACGCTGGCCCGGTGAGTATCCCCGCCGGCCCGGTCCGCGTCCCCGCTCAAGTCCTGCGCCTGGCCCGCGAACTAGGCGCGCCCGGCGAGCCGGAGCCGCACCTCACCCCCGTCTGGCGCAACGGCCTGGGCGGCCTCACCTTTCGCGTGACCACCGGCAAACAGCTCGCCACCGGAAATGGACCGCGGGTCCATTTCTTGAAGCATGGTCCCCTGGATCCGGAGACGAGCATGGCCCAGGAGGCCAAACGCCTGGCGTGGGCCGCCCCTCACACCCCAGTGCCTCGCGTGGTCAGTCACGGCAAGGACACCACCCACGAGTGGCTCATCACGGAGGCACTAGACGGGCTCAGCGCCGTGGACCCGCGGTGGCTCGCCGCCCCGGAAACCGCCGCACGCGCCGTCGGGCAGGGCCTGCGCGCCCTTCACGACGCGCTGCCGACCGAGAACTGCCCCTTTGACTGGAGTGTGCACGCGCGCCTGACCAATGCCGCCCAACGCGGCATCGACGTGCCGCCCGCGCTGCGCGACGCCCCCCCGATTGATCGGCTGGTGGTCTGCCACGGCGACGCGTGTGTGCCCAATACCCTGCTCGACGACGCCGGTCACCCCAGCGGGCACGTGGACCTGGGCGCGCTGGGGCTGGGTGACTTCTGGGCCGACCTCGCGGTGGCATCCATGAGCACCGAGTGGAACTACGGGCCCGGCTATGAGGCCACGCTCATCGAGGCGTACGGCGTGGAACCGGACCGCGAGCAGCTGGCGTACTACCGCGCACTATGGAACGCGACGTAAGACTCAGGCCTGAGAGAGGTACTTCTCCGCGGGCGCTCCGCGATAAAGATCCTCGAAGGCGTCCATGGTCTTGGCCTCGCCGTGGTGCAGGGCCTTCACATGCCCGGCCTCACCCATCGCGAGTCGCTCGGCCTCCGGCAGCTCCAGGATCGCGCTGAGCTTGGCGGCCAGATCCGCGTCGTCGCCGGGGGTAAACAGGTAACCGTTCACTCCGTCATCCACCAAGTGCGGCAGGGCCAACGCGTTGGCCAGCACCACGGGCTTGGAAGCAGACAGCGCCTCCAGCGTGACAAGGGACTGCAGCTCGGCGGTGCCAGGCTGGCAAAAAACATCCGCCATCAGGTACTGCTCGCGCAGCGTCGCATCGTCCACAAAGCCCAGGAAATGCACGCGATCGCTCACGCCAAGATCCGCGGCCAGCTTCTCCAGCTTGGGCCGCTGCTCCCCCTCGCCCACCAGGTGCAGGTGCGGTGCCTTCTCGCCGCGCAGGCGGGACAGCGCGCGAATGAGCACGTCCACGTTCTTCTCCACGGCCAGTCGGCCGGCAAACACGATCACCGGGTGCTCCGGGTGCTCAATCACCTCGCCGGGCTGAAGTTCATAGTTGGCAGAGTTAATGCCGTTGGACAGCGCCAGAACATGCTTCAGGCCGGCCCGGTTGCGCATCTCAGCGGCGGCCAACGGGGTGGGGGTCGTGACCACGGCGGCACGGCCCATGATCTTGCCCATGTCCCGCCAGGAGTTCTTGGACACGATGTTGTTAAACCACTGCGGGAACGGGAGGAAGGGCTCCAGGTTCTCCGGGATGAAGTGGTTGGTGGCGATGAGGCGCAGCCCGCGCTTGGTGGCCTGCTTCTCAGCGGCCTGGCCAATCATGTAGTGACACTGGATGTGCACCACGTCTGGCTTGATCTCATCGATGACCTTCGCCAGCGTCCGGTTGGCCGTGACCGGCAGGCACAGCCGGTAAGACTCGTGCGTCGGTGCCCGGTGGGAGTGCACGCGGTGCACGGTGGCCTCCGGGCGGTGCTCCACCAAGGAGGGGCCATTCTCTGTGCGGGCGGCAACGATGTGCACCTCATGCCCGCGCTTAGACATGGCAGTGGCCAGCCGGAAACAGAACACTGCCGCGCCATTGACGTCCGGCGGATAGGTGTCGCAGGCAATCAAAATACGCAGCGGGCGCTGGTCACTCACGACTGGGAAACTCCTCGTTCGGGTCACCGACCAGAGAGGACGGCGGGGCTTACGCGTTCTTGCGCTGTTCCTTGCGGGCAAGCACATCCGGATGGTGACGCGAAAGGGCAATAACACCAACGATAGCAACGACCGCCGCCGCGGCCATTGAGAGACCCACCACAGGGTGCACGTTGGGAGAGAGCTCACCGAGCACAAAGATGCCCACGGCCACGCCCACCATCGGGTCAATCACGGTGAGGCCGGCGATCACCAGTTCCGGCGGGCCAGAGGAGTACGCGTTCTGGTTGAAGTACTGGCCCATGAGCCCGGCCACCACCACGGCCACGAGCGGAGCCCACGGAACCTGAAGCCAAAAGCTCTGCGTGGGGTCCCAATGCTTCACGGCCACGGCGATGGTGCGCACCAGCACGGCGGTGAACCCGAAGAGCACGCCCGCGCCAAGGATGTAGAAGAACGCGCCGTGCGGGCGGCGGCGCCTGGCAAAAGCGATGGAGCCGAAGATGAGGATCACGATGGCGAGCAGGCCAATCACGGTCCACTGCTCAGCGGCCGTCACCGGACTCTCATGCGTGGCGTTAACGGCCAACAGCACGAACGCCACGGAGCCCACCATGCAGACCACAATGGCAATCCACGTCACGCGATTGACCTTGATTCCTTGGTCGCGCGAATTGATGACAGTAGTCATGGCCAGCGCCACGGCGCCCAACGGCTGCACCACCGTCAGTGGCGCCATGGCCAGCGCCATCACGTTGAGCGCCATGCCGATGATCATGAGCAGCAGGCCAAAGAGCCAGCGCGGGTTCACGAGCAGGCGCATCATGCCGCGCGAGTTCACATCCAGGCCGCCCGAGTCCGCCTGCACGGCCGAGCTCTGGCGCTGGGTGCCAAAGGCCAGGAACGCCGCGGAGGCCAGGGCACACAGAATGGCGGGCAAATACTCCATTAGGCCTCCTCACCCGGCCGCGCGGCGCGTTCGTTAAAAGTTCCGCTGCCCGACGCCGCGGCGTCGGGTAGGGCGCCTGGCTGGGCGTCGCGGTCGGCCGCCAGCTCGGGGCGGGCCTTGGCCTGCGCCTGCACCAGGTATTGGGCGGAGGCCACGATGTGCAGCAGGCTACCGATGGCCAGGAGCACCGTGCTGATGGCGTCTAGGGTGCTGGCCCAGGAGAAGTTGGCTTGTGCCAGGAGGAGCAGGGGCGCCGCGCACATGAGGAACGCCGTGCGGACTTTGCCAAGGTTGGTGACGGGCAGTTCGGGGCTGCCCTTAAACAGGAAGAGCGCGTTGGCGAAGAGGATCAGGTCCGGGATCACGATGGCCCACACGAACCACGGCGGGGCGATGTTCAGGATCACGAACGTGGCGGCCACCACCATCAGTGCCAGCCGGTCCGCCAGGGGGTCAAGCCACTTGCCAACGGAGGAAATCTGGTTAAAACGCCGGGCCACGTATCCATCCACCCAGTCGGTGGAGAACAACACCGCGAGGGTGCAGAAGGCCCAGATGATGTGGTGGGTCGCCACCAGGAAGACGAACAATGGCACCAGCAAGAAGCGGGCCACGGTGATGAGGTTGGGGGCAGTCCAGAAGGTGTGACGCTCCACGTAATGGATGTCATCCCGGGTGCCAGCGCCGATCAATCGCACCGTGCGTTGCCTCCCCCCTCTGGTTCAGCGCGCTCATCGGCGCGTTGGTGGACGGGCCCGGGGCAGCAGCCCCGGGCCCGTCTCATCACTTCTGTCGACGAAACACCCTGCGCAGGAAGACAAACGCCGCGGTGCCCGCGAGCGAAACAACCACCCACGGCCCCACCTTTTCCGCGGTCGCGCGGAGCTGGGTCTGATTGGCCACCGCGTCGGAGAGGCCCACCTGCGCGCGGTCAACGCCGGACTTGGCGCGGCCGGTCGCGTCGCTGACCTTGCCAACAAACTGGCCCATCTTGGCCTTCACATCGGTCTGTTCACCCAGCGTGTCGCGCAGCTGAGCCAGGTGCTCGCGGCGGCGGGCCAGGCGGCGGCGCAGCTCGGCCTCCGTGGGCTTCTGCACCGGCGTCTCTTCCTCCGCCGACTCAGACTTGGCGCCGTTCTTCTTGGAGTCAGACTCCTTGGGCTTCTTCGGTGCGCTCAGCGTGGAGGGATCAAAGGAGGTGCCCTCGCTCAGGACACCAAGGTCATGCTTGACCCGGCGCATAGCCAGCTTGGGAACCTCAATAGCCTCGGGGATGGCGGCCTTGGCGCGCATGGCACCAATCCCGGCCAGTGCACCAGCGATGAGCAAGAAAAGGAGAGCGATCAGCAGTGCGGAGAGCCACAGCGGCATGACGGTGGCCAGGCCGGCAATGGCGGCCACGACCAACGCGATGGCAACGAAGCCCAGGAAGACTAGGCCGACCACCACAAGCGCCACGGAGATGCCCAAGGAAATCCCCTTGGACTGCAGCTGCCGCACGGTGAGAGAGAACTCATCGTTGAGCTGCTTGGGCGCCAAGCGCGTAAGCACCGAAATGGTCCCGCGCAGATTCTTGGGCTGCTGCGACGACCCGGCGTCGGACTGTGTCATGCGAAGTGCCTCCTGATCCACGGACGCAAGCTGGTGCTCACATCCGCTCCAAACTACCACCAGTCACAGCCTCACCAGGCCCGTTCCGGTGCGGTAGCGCGGCGACGTGAGCGGCGCGACACCGCCTGCCGGGCGCTCTCCCACAGCACCTGCGAGGACAGCTCCCAGTCAAAAGTCTGCGCGCGCTCCACTCCGGCCCGCCCCCGCTGCGCAAAGATCGCCGGATCCTCCAGCGCCAGCACAGCCCGCGCCACGGCCTGCGGGTCATCCCCGTCCACGTAATCCACGGCGTCCCCGCCCACCTCACGGAAAATCTCGGTATCTGCGGTGATCACCGGCGTCCCGGCCTGCATGGCCTCCACCAACGGGATGCCAAAGCCCTCCGAACGGCTCAAGGTGACGGAGGCACTCACCTGGCGCAACAGCGACTGATAGTCCTCTTCACTGACGCCGCCGTGAAAAACGACCTGAGCGCCGTCGGGCACCAGGGCCTCAAGCTGCGCCCGCCGCTCCGGCCGAATCCCAGAGAGCAGGTGCAGCTTGTACCCAGGCAGCAGGCCCATAGCCGCAATGAGCGTCTCCACGTTCTTGTACTCCATGAAGGAGCCCATGTAGAGCAGCTCCTTGCTCGGCGCTTGGGAGGGGTCACGCGGTGCAAGGCCGCCGCCGGCCGCGTTGTAGATGACCCGGATGGGCCGGCGGGTGAGGCGGTGCTTGAGCATGAGCGCCTTGGTGGTCTCCGAGACCGTGGCGACCATATCCGCACGGTTTAGCAGCACCCGCTGCGGCCAATACGCCAAGTGGAACAGGCGCCACAGCACCCGCACCGGTGCCGGCAAGAACCCCGGCGGCGTGCGGTTCTCGTAGTAGATCAAGTCATGCAGGGTCAGCACCAGCGCGTATTTGCGCCCCCACGAGCCCATGGTCTGCATGGGAGAGAAGACCACGTCCGGGTGCAGCCGATTCACGCGCAGCGCCACGAGCGGTTCCAGCGGCGAGGTGGGGCTCGTGACCTTGGAATAGGGCACGGCGGGCAGCATGGGCAGCTGCGCCTCGTCGCTGATGAGCATGCGCACCTCATGATGGCGATCCAGCGCCTCAATCAGCGAGGCGGTGAATCGCGAGATGCCATCGTGCTGATGCGTGCGGGTGTAACGGGCATCGATGATCAGTCTCACGCGGGTCTCCTCGTTATGACGAAGGGCCCCGGTTCTCACCGAGGCCCTTCACTTTGCTCCTCCGACTGGACTCGAACCAGTAACCCTTCGATTAACAGTCGAATGCTCTGCCAATTGAGCTACGGAGGATCGCAACGGCGTCAAGACTACCAGCCCTCACACCCGGCGCGAAATCGGGGGCGGGCGCCGCTTTTGCCCCCCAGACGCACGTATGGCCGGGCACACAAGATGCCCGGCCATACGTGTTTTTTTGAGCTCCTCCGACTGGACTCGAACCAGTAACCCTTCGATTAACAGTCGAATGCTCTGCCAATTGAGCTACGGAGGATCGCAACGCCCCAAGCCTATCCGTTGCACCGCCCTTCATCCAAAACGGCGCCTGGCTAGGCTTAGCCCATGCCCGCTCCCCTCACCCTGCGCCCCTCCCTCCCCGCCGACACCGACGCTTTATTGGACGTGTGGCGCCGCGCCGTGGAGGCCACGCACCACTTCCTCTCCCCCGCGGACATTGCGGGCTTGGAGCGGCTGATCCGTGAGGTGTACCTGGGCGCTGTGGCCGTGACGGTCGCGGTCGGCGCTCCCTCTGTGATGGGTGCGTCCCCTGCGATGGGTGCGTCCCCTGCGCCCGACGCCGTGGTGCTGGGATTTATTTGCATCGCTGCACCCGGCGGTGCGGGCGCAGGTGACGGGGAAGGCGCTGACTCGCGTGATGGCGCTGACACGAGTGCCGAGGCGGGGGCTGCCGACCGTGCGGGGGTCACCGTGAGTGTGGAGATGCTGTTCGTGGATCCCTCAGCACACGGGCGGGGTGTGGGCACTGCGTTGCTGGAGCATGTGTGCGCGGAGGCCGCCAGTGCCGTGGTGGACGTCAATGAGCAGAATCCTGCGGCGCTCGGCTTCTACCTGGCCCGCGGATTCGCCCAAGTGGGCAGATCTGCCACGGACAACGAGGGCAACCCGTTCCCGCTCCTGCACCTGCGCAGGGACTCCCCCGCGTCCTGACCCGCCCCTGGCCGAGGTCGCGGCCCAGGCTTTGCGCTTCGATGTGTACGGATGCAGGCGCAACCGGGGCTGCATCCGCACACATCGAGGCGCAAACCTCCCCCGGAGCAAGCGGAGCCGCCCGGAGTAGCGCGAAACGGGCTCACGCCGACCCGACGCACACACCGCCCCGCACGGACCCCGCCTCAAGCGAGCAACGGGATCCACCCCCACCAATTGGCTCCACCCCCACTTCGTGGTTCTTCCCCGCCCAACGGAGGGGGGTAAATCCATGAAGAGGGGGTAAGTCGGCTCCGGCCGAAGTGCCCCGGCCCTCAGCATCGCTGCATGGCCGAGATCTCCTGTAGCTCTACCTTCTGGGCCCGCCAATGTTTCTCTAATTCCTTGGCCATGCACACGGAGTACGGGAGACGGGCCGAGCGGATGACCATTTTTGCCTCTCAAACACGAAGGGGCCGTGGCGTCCGTGCGCAATGTATGAGACATTCGATCACCGAACTGGATCAGAGCCAAAGGGATAGCTGATGTCAAAAACCTCACCACTTGCAAACCGTCAAATTTGGGTAGAAAAGCGTGACTCTCCGACCCTGGTCGGAAGATTATTGGCCTATATCCCAGACGGTAAAAGAATCTCGTTCCGGGAAACTGCAAAACTTGTCCGAAGAGGAGATATTATACTCTTGTGGGCAAATGGAAAAAATCCCGAGGGAAAATCAAGCTTCATCGGCTGGTCCGTAGCCGTAGGTGACCCGGTCAGCGCAGAGCCGGCTGAAGAGCAAGACGGTGGATACGAAGTCACCGTAGAGCTCAGTGCGCCCGAGCTTTTCCCACGAGGCTTCGATCTGGCCTATCTCCGCAATCATGGACGAGCGCTGCGGACAGAGATGGACCGCCTACTCGATTCGCCAGCCACCCCCTCGAACATTTTTCTACAGCGCGAGGCGCCAGACACTGTCGGTCCGGGTCAGGGCTATTTGGGCGCGTTCCCACCGTCCCTTCTAGCGCAGGTTCCTGAACTGGAGAAATACCTCGAGGAACGACTCGAGCGGTATACCGGGGATGCTTCGGGGGATCGAGGAGGATCGGAGCCCGCTACCGACGCTGAAGGAGCCAATCGGGGTAGTGGTAGGCAGAGTGACGCACGGCTCCGCCAGGCCGTTGAACTGCATGCGATGCGAAGAGCGGAACTCTTCTTGCGATCAAAATATGGTGAAGAGCCGATCCCGTCTCCGCAGCCTGACGACCCCACGGACGGTTTCGTTCTTGACGACACTTCTCAGGGTAATCCCTATGATTTCTTAGTCACCTTGAGAGGCCACGCGGGCACAATCCACGTTGAAGTTAAGGGCACCACATCCCCTGATCCCAGGAAAATTCTTCTCACGCGCAACGAAGTGAGACTGAATCAACGTTCGGACGTCCATCACATGCTTGTCGTCGTTGACGGCATCCAGATTTCCAATCATGGCCAGCCCTACGGCGGACGCCTCCGCTTCGCCGACCAGTGGCGTATCGGTGTCGACCCGTATCCATCAGGAACTGTCCTAGACCCGGTTCAGTACGAATACGTGCTGAACGACAGTGATCTTGCTGATGAGGAAAGCTTCTAGAGCCTGATCAACTCGGTTCCGCCCAAGGTTTGCGCTTCGATGTGTACGGATGCAGGCGCAACCGGGGCTGCATCCGCACACATCGAGGCGCAAACCTCCCTCGCACCCACTCGAGAGGGCCGCCGAGGACCAGGGCGGCCCGGCGGAGGACTCCCGTGCCCGGACCAGCGCCCCACGGTCGCGACGCACGCACCGCCCCTTTCGGCCGGCCGCCTCGCATCACCGAAGAACCCTCAGGTTTCCTCGCGCAGGGCCCGGCGCTGCATCTCCAGCTCCATGATGGCCCGGTTCAGCCGCTGCGCTTCCTCGGCAGGGGCGTCCATGGGCAGACGCTGCAGCTGGCCCAGCAGTTCCGCCTTGGCGTGGTTGAGCTGGATGTCAAAGAGCCGGTTGAGGATGCCGCCGCAGTATCGCTTCAGGGATTCCTCGTTGGAGGCGGGAAGCGGCACCACGGCCAGCTCCGCCACAAAGGAGGCCAGCGGGCCGGGCACGGACTCGCGGATGGTCTCCACCCACTTGCTCAGCGGCGCACCGGCGGCGGCCGCGTTCACGATGGCGTCCTTGACGGCGGCGTGTGCTGGCGCCACAAAATGCGCGTCGTACACGGCCTGCCACGCCTTGGCTTCCAGCGCCTCGGGATGCTGCAGCACCACCTCCAGCGCCTCGCGTTCCATCCGCACCACGGGATCCCGAGTGTCCGGGCGCTCCAGCATCACGGCCGGAACCACACTTTCACCCTGCCCAGCCCCAGGCCCACCGTCCCGGCCGGGGGCACCCGACCCGGCGGAGGCGTCGTCGTGCGTGGGGGGTGCGTGCCGCGCCTGATTCTTGGCGCTATTCACCGCCGTGGCGACCTGGTTGGGGTCCATGCCGAGCCAGCCGGCCAGCTCCCGCGTGTAACCGGGGCGCATCGCGGGGTCGCGGATCTGCGCCACCACCGGAGCGGCCTCACGCAGCGCGGTGATGCGCCCCTCCACGGTGTTGAGGTCGTGCTTGCGCAGCCCCACACGAATCGCGAACTCAAAGAGCGGCCGCTTATTCTCTATCAGCTCCATGATGGCCTCGTCGCCGCGCGCCTGGCGCAGCTCGCAGGGATCCATGCCGCTGGCCTCAACGCACACGTACGTCTGGGCCACAAAGCGCTGGTCCTCCTGGAAGGCGCGCAGGGCAGCCTTTTGCCCGGCCTCGTCCCCGTCAAAGGTGAAAATCACCTCTCCACCGGAACCAAAATCGGAAAGCAACCTCCTGGCAATCTTGATGTGATCCGAGCCAAAGGCCGTGCCACAGGTGGCCACCGCGGTGCCCACGCCCGCCAGCTGGCAGGCCATGACGTCCGTGTAGCCCTCCACCACCACAATGCGCTTCTGCTTGGAGATCTCCCGCTTGGCCAGGTCAATCCCGTAGAGCACCTGTGACTTCTTATACAGCTGCGTCTCCGGGGTGTTGAGGTACTTGGGGCCCGGGTCATCCTCGTAGAGCTTGCGCGCGCCAAACCCGATCGTCACGCCCGTCAGGTCGCGAATGGGCCACATGAGGCGGCCACGGAAGCGGTCGTAGATGCCCTTCTGCCCCTCAGACATGAGACCGGTGAGCTTGAGCTCCTCATCCAGGAAGCCGCGATTGCGCAGGTGTTTGAGCAGGCCATCCCAGCCCTGCGGCGCATAGCCGACACCAAAGCGCGCCGCATCCGCTGGGGTGAACCCGCGCTCGGCGAGCATCTGCTGGCCAGCGGCAGCGGCGGAGGTTTGGAGCTGTTGGCGGTAGAACTCCTCCGCCACCTTGTGCGCGTCAAGGAGGCGCTGGCGCCGCCCGATGCTCTCGCGGTCCGGCCCGGTCCCGCCGTCCTCGTAATGCAGCTCAATCCCCACGCGCCCGGCCAGCTGCTCCACGGTCTCGGCAAAGGTGGTGTGGTTCATCTTCATCAGGAAGCTGATGGAATCCCCGGATTCGCCGCAACCAAAGCAGTGGTAGGTGCCCACCTGCGGGCGCACATGGAAGCTGGGGCTGCGCTCGTCGTGGAAGGGGCACAGCCCCTTGAAGGAACCAATGCCGGCAGATTTGAGGGCGACAAAGCCCTCCACGACGGTCTTGATATCCGTGCGGGAGCGGACCTCGTCGATGTCTTCGCGTTTGATCAGTCCTGGCACTCCGCCATTCTAGGGCGTGGAATTGGGTAGCATCGGAGTAGGGGTTCGGCCCTGGGCGTAGCGCCAGTGGCGCAAGCGCATCCGGCCCCGGCGCAGCGCAGAAATCAGCGGTTCGGCAGCTGCGGAACCGCCCGACGAAGGAGACCGAATGCCGATCACCCTCAGCAAGAACCAGGGCATCAGCCTGGCCAAGGCTGCCCCCGCCATCGTGCACGCCCGCGTGGGTCTCGGCTGGAACCCGCGCGCCACGGACGGCGCCCCCTTTGACCTGGACGCCTCCGTGCTGATGTGCGATTCCAGCGGCAAGGCTATTTCCGATTCTCACTTCATCTTTTACAACCAGCTGCAGGACACCGCCGGCTCCGTGATTCACAACGGCGACAACCGCACCGGCGAGGGCGACGGGGACGACGAGTCGGTTGACTTGTACCTGGACAAGATCCCGGCCGAGGTGGCCAAGTTGGCGATCGTGGTCTCCATCGATCAGCCGCAGGCCCGCCGCCAGAACTTCGGGATGGTCGCTGACGCCTACGTTCGCCTCTTTGACGCGGAGAACGAGCAGGACTCCACGACGCTGCTTTTTGAGCTCAACGAGGACGCCAGCACGCAGACCTGCATCCTGTTCGCGGAGCTGATCCGCGAGGACGGCTCCTGGACCTTCAAGGCCATTGGCAAGGGATGGCCTGGTGTGAATGATCTGGGCGGCGTCTTGGCCCAGTACGGCCTGGTGGCCTCCTAGTTCTGCGCGGCTGGCGCTGCGCAACAGGCCAGTGCTCGACGCCGCGTGCTCGGCATCGCGACGGGGCCTCACCGATCAGGTGGGGTCCCGTTTGTGTCCGCCCTGCAGGGTGCCGTGCTGGGTTCAGCGCTGGGTGCCGCGCGGCGGCGTGGGCTTGCACCTGCTGCCGCACCCACCTATCTTGGCGCCATGGCTACCCCACCACCCGCCGTCGGGCATGACGCCCTTGACCCGCGCGCCCAACGGACGAGGCAGGCACTGCGCCAGGCCGTCACGGAGCTGGCCGGGACCAAGCGGGTAGACGATATTTCCGTCTCAGAGCTCGCTTCAAAGGCTGGGATCAATCGGTCAACCTTCTATCGCAATTACGACTCAGCGAAGGAGGTGTTGCGAGAAGTTTTGTATTCAGACTTTGATCTGTGGCGATCTGCCGTCACGAGCGCAATTCCGGTCAACGGATCCCTGGTGGGGCCGTGGCGGCAGGTAGCCCTGGGCGTGGTGGGCCATGTGGAGGCGAACGAGGCCATTTATGTGACCGCGCTCGGCAACCCTGAGGCCCCCTCCTCTGCCCTGATGCACCTGACCGCCAGCCACTTTGAGCACTCCATCCTGCGCCACTTTGAGCTGCACCCGGAGGTGCTTCCGGTGGTGCAGGGATCCGGCGCGGCGCTCACCACGCTGGCTTTTGCGCGTTACGTCAGTTCCGGTCTGGTGGGGCTCATTCGGGCTTGGGTTCAGGCCCCCGCTCCCAGATCCGCGCAGGCGTTTGCGGATACCGCGCTGGCGGCCCTGCCCGCATGGATGTTGGAGCTTCCGGGCGAGCGGGAGCGCTGATGCACGGATGAGGGCTGAGCAGCCGCCCGTGGCGGAGATAGGGCTCTACGCGGACGCGGAGATTGACTGGGATGCGTGGCCCGCTACCCTGCCTGCCGTGGGCCAACTGCTGCGCGGAGAGTTGCAGCTTGGCCCCGGCGTGACCTTCCTCGTGGGAGAGAACGGCTCCGGCAAATCCACCCTCCTGGAGGGCATTGCGTTGGCCTTTGGCTTCTCCCCGGAGGGCGGCTCCGCGAACGCGAACCACAGCACCCGCCCCTCCGAGTCCCCGATTCACCAGTGGCTCAAGCTCCGGCGTGGGATTGGCGCGCCGCGCTGGGGGTTCTTTCTGCGGGCAGAGACCATGCACTCGTTTTACACGTACCTAGAGGACCTGGGCGGCTCTGCCTCTGACCCGGATTTTCACGCGTTGAGCCACGGCGAGTCCTTCCTGGCCATCCTGGAGACGCGCTTTAACGGCGCCGGCTTCTTCTGCCTGGACGAGCCGGAAGCGGCCCTGTCCTTCCAATCCACCCTGGCACTCATGGCGACCCTGCAATCGCTCGCGGAGGAGGGCTCACAGATCCTGTGCGCCACCCACTCCCCCGTCCTGGCCGCGCTCCCCGGCGCAAAGATCATCGAGGTGGGGCCATGGGGGCTGCGCGAGAGCAGCTGGGAGGACCTAGAACTGGTGCAGCACTGGCGCCGATACATGGACCGCCCGCAGGCGTATCTGCGGCACCTGCTCGACGACGCCGGGTAGGGTGAGGCGCTCGCCTCAAGGATGCGCGGCTCCAGGATGCGCGCCTCCAGGCTGTGCGCGGCGAGAAGAGCCGCTAGAAGAGCCGCTCGAAGCGGGAGCCGACGACCAGGGTCTGGTGCCACTCCAGCGCGGAGGAATCCGTCAGCGAGGCCACCTGATCAATCACCGCGCGGCGCCGCCCGGAATCGTCCGCGGCCAGGCGCCAGTCCTCGGCAAAGATGGGTTCCAGGTACTTCTCCCCCGTCTCGGAGAGCAGCTCCACCAATTCGGAGAGCACCTCAAGCTGGCGCTGGTAGATGGGCTGGCGCTCGTCGCTGGTCATGACGTACGCCGTGGCCAGGCCCTTCATCACCGCAATCTCAAACTCCGTCTCCCGCGGCACCACAAGGCGTGCGTGGTAGCGGGTGAGCGCGGAGGGCCCGTACTGCGCCCGCGTGGCCTGGAGTGACGCGTTGCTGAAGCGGCCAATGAACTGGCTCGTCATGTCCTTCAGCGCGGCCAGCGACCGCCTGGTGCCATCCACCAGAGGCACCCACTCATCGGTGCCCTCCAGCCGCTTCAGCGCGGCGTCAATCTCATCATCCGCGGCCGCGGGCAGGTACCAGCGCCGGGTGTACTCAATGACCCGCTCACGCTGGGAGCCCTCGCGTACCCAGCGCAGCTGGAAGCGGCCGGCGTTGACCGCGTCCTCCACGTCGTGCACCGAGTAGGAGATGTCATCGGCGAGGTCCATGACCTGCGCCTCCATGCAGCTGCGGCCCGTCTCAGGCAGATCTTGCACCTGCGGCGGCGCACCGGTCACGGAGAGTCCACGCAGCCAGCGAAAGACCGGCTCGTCGTCGGCATACACACCAAATTTGCGGGTGGGTTTGCCCTCGGTGGTCAACGGCGCCTCCGACCGGGACCACGGGTACTTGCACGCGGCATCCAGCGAGGCGCGGGTCAGGTTCAGGCCGGCGGAGGAGCCGTTGGCGCGGAAGGTCTTGGTCTCCAGGCGCGTGAGCAGGCGCAGCGTCTGCGCGTTGCCCTCAAAGCCCCCGCAGTCCGCCGCCAGGGCGTCCAGGGCCTTCTCGCCGTTGTGGCCAAAGGGCGGGTGCCCCAGGTCGTGTGCCAGGCACGCGGTGTCCACCACGTCCGGGTCACACCCCAGGGTGGCCCCCAGCTCACGGCCCACCTGCGCCACCTCCAGCGAGTGGGTCAGCCGCGTGCGGACAAAGTCATCCGAGTCCGGGGCCACCACCTGCGTCTTGGCGCCCAAGCGGCGCAACGCAGACGAGTGCAACACCCTGGCCCGGTCGCGCTCGTAGGCCGTGCGGTACGTCTTTTTGGGAGGCTCAGGAACCCAGCGTTCCTCATCCCAGGCGCTGTATCCCACCGTGCGGGACACCGCCGCCACCTCCGGGTCAGCCACCGGAGATATCCAGCTCTGCGTGAGAGATCATGGCCTTGTGGCCCTCATTCATGAGGCGCGAATCCAACCAGTCCTGGGGAAGGTGCGGGCGCTTGGCAGATCCGGCCCGGCCGCGAGAACCCTCTGCGGCGCGGCCCGGGTACGGGGCCTCCTGGTCCAGCTGGGCCAGCAGCGAATCCAGTTCCTCCAGCGTGGAGATGCGCGCCAACGCTGCCCGCACATCGCCGCCCACCTGATAGCCCTTGAAGTACCAGGCCACGTGCTTTCGCAGATCCTGCAACCCACGAAACTCATCCTCGAAGTGCTCAATCAACAACTCCGCGTGGCGCCTAAACGCCGTAGCCACCTCTCCCAGGGACGGGTGGAAACGCTCGGTGGAGCCGTTCAGCGCGGCCTGCAGATCACCAAAGAGCCACGGCTTACCCTGGCATCCACGGCCAATCTGTACGGCGTCAACGCCGGTCTGCTCCACCATGGCCACAGCGTCCTCGGCAGAGAAGATGTCTCCATTGCCGATCACAGGGATGTCCGGGAGCGCCTCGCGCAGCGCGGCGATGGCGCTCCAGTCGGCCTGGCCCGCGTAGTGCTGGCTGGTGGTGCGCCCGTGCAGTGCAATGCCGTCCACGCCCAAGTCGCGGGAAATCTTGCCGGCCTCCAGCGCGGTGAGGTGATCGTCGTCGATCCCCTTACGAATCTTGACCGTCAACGGAATCTGGCCCCGATGGGCCTCCTGAACCGCCGCGGCGACCAGCTCTCGATACAGATCCGTCTTCCACGGCAGCGCGGACCCGCCACCCTTGCGCGTGACCTTGGGCGCCGGGCAACCAAAGTTCAAGTCAATGTGGTCCGCGCGGTCCTCCTCCACCAGCATGCGCACGGCGGCGCGCACGGTGTTGGGCTCCACGCCGTAGAGCTGGATGGAGCGCACGGCCTCTTCCGGGGAGTGCTTGATGATCCGCATGGACTCAGGGGTGCGTTCCACGAGCGCGCGCGAGGTGACCATCTCGCACACATACAAACCACCCCCGTACTCGGCGCAGAGGCGGCGGAAGGCAGAGTTGGTGATGCCGGCCATGGGAGAGAGCACCACGGGCGTATCAATCGTCAGCTTGCCAAGCTTGAGCGGGGGCAAGTTGAGTTTGACGGCGTCCGGGGCCTCCTCGGAGCTGTTCACGGGGTGCGGGGCTGTCAGGGTCACCGCACCATTCTTCCACCCCGCGTCAAATGCCGCAGTGGCCAGGATCTCTCCGCACCCATCGTCTGCGCACCAGTTAAACTCCAACGCATGGCAAAAACAACACGCACCCGCGTGAAGTGGAGAGATTTGTTTCCCACGAAGTACTTGAATTGGCTCAAATGGTGCTGTGTTGGCGCGGCGGCCATGATAGTCGTGGGAATGATCCTGCCCTCCTTCAACGGAAACATCTCCACTGTGCAGGGCACGGTGGTGCACACGGGGGTTGAAACGTACAAGGACCCAAACACTCGGGGCGAAGCTCGCACCTTCACTGGTCGCCTTGCCACCGTTGAATACTCGGACGCTTCGGGAGCCACAGTCACTACCAGAGTCGAGTCCGATGAGTTGCAGGTGGGCGACAGGACAACGATCTGGCAAGAGCGGAGCCTCTTTAGGAAAAAAGATACCGCCGCTGATCCGGCGCGCAGGATCTCCTTGGCGTGGGGCTTCATCGTGGGCTTGTCAGTCTGCGCCGGCCTCCTTGCCCGGGTGGTAGCGCGGCGCAAGGCCAAGCTCCCGAAAGGGCCGCCCCCTGCTGGCCCCGGCTCAACGCCGGCGCCCGAGATCCGCGGCTAGGTAGCGGATAGGTAGCGGATAGGCTCCGGCGTATGACTCGATCCTCTGGAACCCGCGCCAGGCGCGGTTTCAGCCTTCCCATGCACGCAATAGTCGGACTCTTGTGCGTCTCGCTCTCGATCATTGCTTGGGCGGTGGTGGGCAACATCATCCCCGTCGCCACTGGAAGCATCCCCTCGGCTCAGTGCACGGTGGTCAGCACCGGCGATGAAACGCACAACGAGCGTAGCGACCGTGGCTTGAGGGCTAAGCCAGTGACAAGGCGCTACGCGCGCGCAGAATGCACGGAGGACAGCTCCGGTGCTCGGGTCAACACCAGCCTCCCGTCCGAGCACCTCCAAGCGGGCGACAGGGCCACCGTCTGGAATGACAGGACCATCTTCGGTCGCGGGCCAACCTTTCGAGATCCCGCGCGCTCTACCCCCATAGCAATAGGGTTTGTGGTGGGCTTCGCCGCGGTGGCCGGCTTCATGATCCGGCTGATAGTACGGCGCAGGGCCGAGCGCCCACCGGGGCCCCGTCCCCCTCGAGCTCGCCGGAGGCGGCACACCACGGCACGCCCCTATAATCCGTATCTGCATCGCGATTAGACTCCGGCGCATGGCCCCGTCCCAGCAATCGCGCGCAGCGAGCTTGCCGCGTCCGGGCGTCAGCGCCGCGCTGGTGCTTGGCCTGATCGCCGTCCTGATCACGGGTTACGCGGTGTCCTTTGGACCCATGCTTCACCGCGCCACCACCAGCTTTCTGGTGGTGCAGGGCACCGTCACCTCCACGGGGCTGGAGACCCACCGCGGCAGCAGCCGCCGAAGCTTTCCCACCACCGAGCGCTACGCGCAGCTGAGCTACGCCGACCCCGCCGGGCTGAAAAAGTCCGTGGGCGTTGCCTCCCCTGACCTGAAAGTCGGGGAGTCCGCGACGCTGTGGATAGATCCCAGCAAGGATCCCGGCCGCGCCGGACACGCCAGCCTGGAGGACCCCTCTCTGGTCCCCACATGGATGTGGGTCACGGCCCTGGCCACCGCACTCGCAGCCGGGCTGATCCTGGGGGTGCTGGCTGTGCGCTGGAACCGCAGAGTAGGCCCCAGAGCAGACCCAAGAGCAGGCCCAGAAACAGGTTCGGCGCGCCCCCTCTAAGGGAACGCGCCGAACCTCAAGCACCGCGCACTAGGCGTCAGTGGCCACGATCTCGCTGGTGGCCACGACCGTCGCCAACTCGGCGGCGCCCAACTCGTCGATCACCAGTGCCAACGGAACCATCGCGTCGTCGACCTCTAGCTGCACCGGGAACTGGTGCACCAACATGCCAAGCAGCGAGCGCACCGACAGGGTCGCGTCCTGCAGGCCAAGTTCCGGATCCCAGCCAAGGAACACCTCGGTGGGGGCCTCCGGGCGCTGCGGCTCGTAGGACACGGCGAAGGCCAGGATGCGACCGCCCGCGGCCTTGGGCCGATCCCGCAAGACCACGGCGCCCTTGGCTCCCGTGTGATCCCCCAGCAGCATGGTCTGGGTCAGCCCCACACTCATCAGCGACGGATCCCACTCGTGGGTGGCGTTGTAGTAGCCGGCCACCAGCGTGGAGAGCTCCACCGAACCGGTCGCCGCCTCATCCAGCGTCAGGCCGTCCTCTGAGAAGGCGGGCAACGGCAGCGAGCCCGGCTCCACCACCACCAGGCGCGAGCGCTGCAGCTCACCAAATCCCGCGGCGCGCAGGAATCCGGCTGCGCCGTCCGCATCCGGATTCTCACCGGCTGCGGCGACCGTGTAGCGCGCCTTCAGCTGCGCGCCGGCGGGCAGTTCCAGGCGAAGCAAACGCAGCAGCTCGGTCGCGATTCCGCGCCGGCGCAGCCCGGAGGCCACCTCGGCGTAGAACCAGTAACGCTGGGGGTGCAGTGATGAGGAATAGACGACGGCGGCCGCGAAAGGCACACCCTGATCCTCCGCTACGACGGAGCGCGCAAAGGGCTCATCGGAGCTGACGCGCAGCATGGTGCGATCCTCGTGGGCCTGGGGCGTGCGGGGGCCTCCCCACACCTCCAGCAGGCGCAGATCATCGCCGTCTTCCCACGCTCGGAACGTGATTCCCTGAAGGTCCGCCATGATTAGTTAGCTCCCAACAGGCGCCCTGCCAAGTAATTCTGAATCTGATCAAGCGGCACCCGCTCCTGGCTCATGGTGTCCCGCTCTCGCACCGTGACCGCGTGGTCCTCCAGCGTGTCAAAGTCCACCGTGATGCAGAACGGCGTGCCGATCTCATCCTGGCGGCGGTAGCGACGGCCAATGGCACCGGCGTCGTCAAAGTCCACATTCCAGTGCTTGCCCAGCTTCTCTGCAAGCTCACGGGCCACCGGGGAGAGCTTCTCATTGCGAGAGAGCGGCAGGACCGCGGCCTTGACCGGGGCCAGGCGCGGGTCAAGCTTGAGCACCGTGCGCACATCCACGCCGCCCTTGGCGTTGGGGGCCTCGTCCTCCGTGTAGGCATCCACCAGGAACGCCATCATGGAACGGGTCAGGCCAAAGGAGGGCTCAATGACGTACGGCACGTAGCGCTCGCCAGAGGCCTGATCAAAGTAGGAGAGATCCTGCTTTGACGCGGTGATGTGAGACTTCAGGTCAAAGTCGGTGCGGTTGGCAACACCCATGAGCTCGCCCCAGCCGTCGCCGCCGGCAAAGCCGAAGTTGTACTCAAAGTCGATGGTGCGATCGGAGTAGTGGGCGCGGTCCCCATCCGGCACGTCAAACTCGCGCATGCGCTCCGGATCAAGGCCAAGGTCCACGAACCAGGCCCAGCAGTCCTTGACCCACTCGTCGAAGTAACGCGGGGCGTCCTCCGGCGCGGTGAAGAACTCAATCTCCATCTGCTCAAACTCGCGGGTGCGGAAGATGAAGTTGCCCGGCGTGATCTCGTTGCGGAACGCCTTGCCGATCTGGCCAATGCCAAACGGGGGCTTCTTGCGCGCGGTGGTCACCACGTTGGCGAAGTTCACGAAGATGCCCTGCGCCGTCTCCGGGCGCAGGAAGTGGCGGCCGGACTCGTCGTCAACGGGGCCAAGGAAGGTCTTCATGAGACCGGAGAAGTTCTGAGGCTCGGTCCACTCGCCGCGCGTGCCGCAATTGGGGCACGCGATGTCCGCCATGCCGTTGTCCGGGGCGCGGCCCTTCTTGGCCTCAAACGCCTCAATCAGGTGATCCTGGCGGTGACGGGTGTGACAGGACAGGCACTCCACCAGCGGATCGGTGAAGGTCGCGACGTGCCCGGAGGCCTCCCACACCGCAGTGGGAAGGATGATGGAGGAGTCAAGGCCCACCATGTCCGCGCGTGCGCGAACAAAGGTCTGCCACCACTGGCGCTTGATGTTCTCCTTGAGCTCGGCGCCCAGTGGCCCGTAATCCCAGGCGGAGCGTGAGCCGCCGTAGATCTCTCCGGCCTGGAAAACGAACCCGCGGCGCTTGGCCAGCGAGATGACTTTGTCGAGCGTGGTTGGTGCTGCCATGGTGATGAACTCCAGATGCTCCTGGCGGGCCGCCGGCTGCGGTCCGCGCGAAAGGTGAGTGCAACCAACCCTACCGGCCAGGGCCCAACGGGGCATTTTCGCTAGCCGCGCTTGCGCTCCCACGGCATGGTCGCGCCGGGCTGGATGGAGGCAAGGCAGACCGCGCCGATGGCGAGCAGGCTCCCCAGCACCGTCGGCAAGGCGATGCCTGCCGCGTCGCTTGGCCACACGGCGTCGAGCAGGAGGGAGCCGAGCAGCTGACCCGCGATCATGCCAAGGCTCGTGAGCAGCACGCCGAGGTGGCGGGCCAGGTAGGCGGAGAGGCCGATGAAGACCACGCCCATGGCGCCGCCAAGGTAGAGCCAGGGCTCGTGGGGCAGCGGGCCCGCCGGGCCGGCGATGCCGAGCTTGATCGCGAAGGCAATGCCAAGCACCACGGTGCCCGCCACAAAGTTAAAGACCGTCGCCGGAATAAAATTGCCATAGTGCTTGGTTTGTGTGCCATTCATTGCCGTCTGAAAACCATTCAGGATTCCGGCCGTGAGCGGCAGCAGCATGGGAAGGAGCAGCTGCGCTGGGTGATGAAGGGCCTCGCCCAGCTTGGGAGAGACCGCCCACACCACCGCGCCGAGCATGATGGCGACGCCGATGATGCGCACGCCGGTCACGGGGCGGCGGCCGCCTGGACCAAAGCCGGTCGCGTCCACGACCATGCCGCCAAGGCTCTGCCCGGTCACGTTGGCGACCGTGAAGACCGCGATGCCGATCACGCCCACCACCAGGCCCTGGCTCAACACAAAGTAGGCACCGATGGCGCCGGCCAGCATGTACCACCACGGGAAGACCCGCGCCCGCAGCGTCGCCGGGATGGCGCGCACGCTGCGCCGGCCGGCCGGCAGGATGGCCGCGATCAGCAGGATGATCACCAGGCCAACTGAAAAACTGATCAGCGCGGCCGCGAGGCCGTCGCCGAGACGCGCCCCGAGCTGACTGTTGGTGCGGCCCTGGGCGGGCATGGCCACCCCGGCGATCAACGCCAGGATCAGGCCAAGGGGTAGGGGTAGCGCAGAGCGCGCGGGAGCTGAGATATGGGGAGCCATGGCCGTGCCAGGTTACCCCCGCTGGCGGCAGGCATGGCACTCGCGTGACACTTGGTTGCCGCGGGATGAATGCCCGACGCCGCGTGGCCGGGTACGTGAATCGTCCCACTCCCCCTGTCCTGACCTCGCGCCTGCGGCCTGTCCCGGACTACGCTTCTCCTTATGGCTTCCACCCCCCAAAACATTGAAGACATCCTCCTGAGCGAGGATGGCATTCGCCTTGGTCAGCTCCTGAAGCTGATGAACGCCGTCGAGGACGGCCAAGAGGCCAAGGCCGTCATTTCAGACGGCCTGGTGCAGGTCAACGGCGACATTGAGACGCGTCGTGGCTGCCAGTTGCATGCCGGTGACGTGATTGCGTTCAACGGCGGCGGCTGGCGCATCACCGTGGACGCGTAAGCGACCCACCGTCACGATCCGCCGCGCCCCGGTCCGGGCCGGTGCCGGTCTTGGCTCCCGGCCCTTCCTCCTTCGCCGCCCAACGCGAATCCGTCCTCCGGGCCACCAGCGCGAGCATCAGCGCCAGCACGGCCAGCACGGCGCCAATCCAGACGGTGGTGACCACCGGCAGGCCCAGAGTGAGCGCAGCGGCGCCCAGCGCGGGGCCGGCCGCGTTGCCCACGTTGAAGGCACTGGTATTGACGCTGGCAGCGAGCGTCGGTGCGCCGCCCGCCACCTGGAAGACCCGCGCATTCAGCGCCCCGGCGATGGAGAAGCCGGAGAGCCCAATGAGCACGATCGCACAAACGGCCGGCAGCCACCACCGCGCCACCAGGGCGAGCAGAATGAAGGCGGCTACGAGCGCCACCAGCGAGCCGATCATGTTGGCAAAGAGGCCGCGATCCGCCAGCCGCCCTCCCACGGTGACCCCCACCAGGGCGCCAACACCAAAGGCCGCAAGCACCGCAGGCACCCAGACCGGGTCCAGTCCAGCGGTGTGGGTCAGCAGCGGCCCAAAGTAGGAGAACGCGGCAAAAACGGAGCCCTGAAAGAGCGCAGTAATGCTGAGCGCCAGCCAGATCCTGGGGTACCTGAACACGCGAAGTTCCAACCTCACCAGGCTCTTCAGCGGCGGTAGGTCTTCCTTGCGCGGCAACGATTTCACCGTGAAGGCCACCAGCACGGCGGCGAGCGCCGTCACCACGGCCAGCGCCCAGAAGGCAGAGCGCCACCCAAACACGTGTCCAAGGAGTGCGCCGGCCGGCACCCCGATCAGATTCGCGACGGTGAGCCCGCCCACCAGGGCGGCAAGTGAGCGAGCCGTCACCGCAGGAGGCGCCACCCGCACCGTGTGAACCGCTGCCACGGCCCAGAACCCACCGCAGGCGATGGCGGCGATGACGCGGGAGGCCATGAGCGTCCCGTACCCCGGTGCCAGGGCTCCCATGACGTGCGCCGCGGCGAACGTCAGAATGGCGGCCAGCATGGTGGTGCGCACGGGTAGCTTCAGCGTGAGCACGGCCAGGACGGGCGCGCCAAAGATCATGCCGACGGCGAATCCGGTGACCAGCAGGCCGGTTTGGCCCAGGCTCACGTGCAGCTCGGCGGCCATCTCCTCCAGCAGCCCCGCGATCATGAATTCACTGGTGCCGAGGGCAAAGATGACGGCGGCGAGCAGCAGCACCACCGCGGGCACGCGGGGCTTGGCCTGGCTCATGAAGTGGCCCCTTCGCGCGGGGTTGAGGCGTCGGCGGCGGCCAGCCGGGACAGCAGTTCCCTGCCGGACGGCGTGGCCCAGGATCCCAGCAACGCGTCCACTTGGGTGCCAAGCGCCCCAGCATCAAGTAACCGAGCAGAGACGCGGAGCCCGGCAAGGAAGGTGAGCAATAAGGCGGCGCGTGCGGGGACGTCCGGTGCCGGCAGCAGCTGCCCCTCCTCTTGGGCCTGGACCAGCAGGGCGGCATGGCTGGCGACCCACCGCTCGCGATCGGCGTGCAGAATCTGTGCCACAGATTCCACGCTGGAGCCCAGCTCCACGGCGGTGTTCACGGACAGGCACCCCTGCCTGGAATCATCAGCCGACTGCGCCTGCACGTCATCCAGAAGCCGGTGACGCAGCTTCGCCAACCCCGCCCCTTCCTGGGAGGGAAGGGCCAAGGCCAACTCGCCGCCCCGTCGGGTGTATTCCGTCAGGGCGCTCAGAAAGAGGGAGTCCTTGGATTTGAAGGTGTTGTAGAAGCTGGACCGGGAGATGCCAGCCTCGGCACAGAGCCGGACGGTGTCTGCACCTTCGTATCCACAGCGGGTAAAGGAATCGATGGCGGCGTCTATGACGCCTGCTGCATCAAAAGCGACGGTTCGGGGAGACATGCCTTCAAACTAGCCCTCTTGGACACAGGTGTCCAGAATGACTGTCCGGTGGCGTCATGCCCCGCGCCTCACAAACGAGCGCCAAAGACCTCTGCGTTCAGGAACTCGCCCACATGGCTGATCTCCTGCGGGGCAATCCCATGCCCCATCCCGGCGTAATTGATTTTGGTGAGCTGAATGTGGGAGCGGGCCCACTGATTGGTGTACTCCACCTTGTCCTCGGTGATCACCGGATCCTGTTGGTCGCGACCCCAGAACAGCGGCAGCTTGAGGTGCTTCAGCGAGGAGTCGTCAAAGTAGTTCTGCGCTGGGTCAAGCGCCGCGTCCAGCGCAAAGCCTGACAGCCCCACCACCGCGGTGATCAGGTCCGGGCGGCGCCGCATCAGCGAAGTGGCGATGGCCATGCCCATGGAGAAGCCAAGCAGCACAATCGTGTCCTGCTTCTCCTTCATCTCTTCCAGCCACACGATCAGACGGTCAACCACCGCCTTCACCACGTCAAAGTCAAACGCCGGATCATTCACGAGCGGGAACCACGTGTACCCCGGGCCCTGCTCAAACGGCGCGCGGATGGAGGCCACGGTGAACTGCGGCGGGAGCTGGGACGCCACCGGCATCAGGTCCTTCTCATCCGCGCCGTAGCCGTGGAACATCACCAGCAACGGAGACATCTCGGTATTTCCTGCGGGCGTGTGAAGGTCAACAAAGGGATCCCAGTCAAAGCTCATGCCCCCATCGTGGCAGAGATCGCCATCGCAGCCCAGGAACACACGAGTGCCACGGGCAATCCGGCGTGTGCAAACGCGCCGCCTCCACCGTGAGGCGTTTATTACTTTTGGGTAGCTTTGCTGGCGCCTGGGCAGTGTGGATGACAGCATGAATGATCGTGAGCGATCTAAACCCCTCTGAAGACCTACACCCCTGGCGCCGTTTCGTGGCGATCGGCGACTCCTTCACGGAGGGCATCGGCGATCCGGACCCCACCGTCCCCGGCGGGAACCGCGGGTGGGCTGACCGGGTGGCGGAGCAGCTGGCCAGCGCCTCCCCCGACTTTTCTTACGCCAACCTGGCCGTCCGCGGTCGTCTGATTGGACAGATCAACGACGAGCAGGTGGAAGCGGCGTTGGAGCTGCAGCCGGACCTGATCACGCTCTGCGCCGGCGGCAATGACGTGACGCGCGGCGGGAACCCTGACTTCATCGCGGACGAGCTGGACTCCATGGTCAAGCGCCTCAGCCGCGACGGGGCCACAGTGGTGCTCTTCACCGGCCCGGACATCGGCGAGACGCCGGTGCTGGGGACGCTGCGCGGACGCGTCGCAATCTTCAACGAGAACGTGCACACCGTGGCCCTGCGCCACGACGCCGTGATCGCGGATCTGTGGGCTCTGCGCCAGCTGCACCAGAAGCCCATGTGGGCCCCGGATCGCCTGCACTTCTCCGCACTTGGCCACCACACCATCGCCGCGATGGTCCTGGATTCCCTGGGCGTGCAGCACAGCCTTGACCCCACGACCCCTGAGCCGGCCGCTTCCACGACCTGGCGCCAGGCCCGCGCCGGGGACATCGATTGGGCGCGCGAGCACCTCTTCCCGTGGGTCATGCGCCGCGTGCGTCACCAGTCCTCCGGCGACGGTGTCTCCGCCAAGCGTCCGCTGGCCGCGCCGGTCTTTGGCAAGGCCAACGGGCCCGTGCCAAAGGACTAGCCAAAAACCCGCGCCCGCAGTTGGGGCTCCAGCTGTTCTGCCTGCGTCAGGAAGCCGTCGTGGCCCATGGACGAGTGGATGTACTCCACCCCTGGCTTTCCGGGCAGGGCAGCGGCGAGCGCCTCTGACTGCCCGGGAAGGTAAAGCCGGTCTGAGTCAACGGCGGCTACAAAAAACTCCACCGCATCCAGCTGGCCAAGCGCCGCGTCCACTCCCCCGCGCCCGCGCCCCACGTCGTGACTCATCAGCGCCTCGGTGAGGCTCAGATACGCGTTGGCGTCAAAGCGACCCACCAGTTTCTCCGCCTGATGATCCAGGTATGACTCCACGGCGTAGCGCCCGCGCCGCTGCCGATCCGGCGAACCGAGCGGCGTCTCCGCCCCCTGCGGCGCCCGCCCAAAGCGGGATTCCAGCTCGGGTTCGGCGCGGTAGGACAGGTGCGCCAAACGGCGCGCTATCCCGAGACCTACCCGTGGGGCGTCGTCGTGCCGGTAATAATCCCCGCCCCTGAAGGCCGGATCCAGACGGATCGCCGCCGTCTGCGCCTGCGCCCACGCAATCTGCTCAGCCGTGGAGGCGGCGCAGGAGGCAATGACCACGCAGTGCCGCACCCGCTCCGGCTGAGTGGCCGCCCATTCCAGCGCGCGGGCGCCGCCCATGGACCCGCCAATGACGGTGTGCCAGGATGCCAGGCCGAGCAGATCAAGGAGACGGGCCTCCAGCGCCGCCATGTCCCGCAGGGTGATGAACGGGAAGCGCGACCCCCAGGCCTGGCCGTCCGGCGCCGCGCTGGCCGGCCCGGTGGTGCCAGAGCAACCACCGAGCGCGGCCGGCGCGAGCACAAAGTACCGCTCCGTGTCGATCACTCGACCCGGGCCCACCAGCCCGCGCCACCAGCCGTGGGCGCCCTCGGGGCCGTCCGCCACTTGCGCATCGCCGGTGAGGGCATGCAACACAAGAACCGCGTTGGAGCCGTCCGGATTCAGCCTTCCCCACGTTCGGAAAGCCAGCGAGACCTCAGGCAACCTCCCGCCGGTCTCCAGTTGCAGGGCGCCGGAGCGCAGCAGCCGGGGCGTCCCGTCCGCTGCGCCGCGGTCCTGGTGGGTGATGGCCGTCCTCGGCCTGGCGTCAAGGCTCACGCGCGCTCCCTGTGCTGCTGTGTTCTGTGCGGGCTGGGCTGGCTGGGCGGGCCGGCTCAGACGGCGACCGGGTTGGCGTCAGCCTCAGTGCTCGACGCCGCCGCTGAAGCGCCCTGGGCGGCAAAGGCCGCCAGGCCGGAGCTCAGGTCCGCGAGGATGTCGTCAATGTGCTCGATGCCGACGGAGAGGCGCACCAGGCCAGGCTCCACGCCGGCGGCATACTTCTCCGCCTCGGAGAGCTGCGCGTGGGTGGTGGACCAGGGGTGGACCACCAACGAGCGGACATCGCCTAGATTCGCCACGAGCGAGTGCAACTCAAGGGCATCCACGAAGGCGCGCGCCGCCTCCGCGCCACCATCAAGGGTGAACGCGACCACTGCGCCGATCCCGCGGGGGCCGTACTTTTGCCCGCGCTCAAACCAGGGGCTGGACTTGAGCCCGGCGTAGGCCACGCTGGCCACCTCCGGGCGTCCCTCGAGGAAGCCGGCCACCGCCGTGGCATTGGCCACGTGGCGTTCCACGCGCAAGGAGAGCGTCTCCAGGCCCTGGGCAATCAGGAAGGCGTTGAACGGTGCGGCGGAGGAGCCCAGGTCTCGCAGCAATTGCACGCGGGCCTTGAGGATGTAAGCCAGGTTGGCGCCCAGGGCGGACCCCACGCCCAGATCGCGGGCAAACACCAGGCCGTTGTAGGACTCGTCCGGAGTATTGAAGCCGGGGAAGCGCTCCGGGTCCTTGGCGTAATCAAAACTGCCACCATCCACAATGACGCCGGCGATGGCGGTGCCGTGCCCGCCCAGGTACTTGGTGGCGGAGTGCACCACCACGTCAGCACCCCATTCAAGCGGGCGGATCAGGTACGGCGTGGCCAGGGTGTTGTCCACAATCAGCGGCACGCCGGCTTGATGCGCCACTGCCGCCACGCCCTCAATGTCCAGCACGTCCTGGCGCGGATTGGAGACCGTCTCGCCAAAGAACGCCTTGGTCTGCGGGCGGACAGCGTCCCGCCACTGCTCCAGGTTGTCCGGGTCCTCAACGAAGGTGACCTCCAGGCCAAACTTCTGCAGGGTGTGCTTGAGCAAGTTCTGCGTTCCCCCATACAGCGAGGGGCTGGCGACCACGTGGTCACCTGCCTCTGCCACGTTCAGGATCGCGAAGGTGGTCGCGGCCTGGCCGGAGGCCAGGAGCAACGCGCCCACACCGCCCTCCAGGTCCGCGATGCGCTGCTCCACCACATCAGAGGTGGGGTTGCCGATGCGGGTGTAGATGGGTCCCAGGTCTTGCAATGCAAAGCGCTGGGCAGCCACGTCCGCATCGGGGAAAACGAAGGAGGTGGTCTGGTAGATGGGCAGGGCCCGCGCACCGGTAGTGGGATCGGCCTGCTGGCCGGAGTGGATCTGACGGGTCTCAAAATTCCAGGAGCTCATGGCGCCCTCTCAGTCTTGGGCGCCGCCGTCCGGCACGCACGCATGGCGTGTCGGAACGCCAGGTGCGCCCGCGCTTGCCGAGGCGGTGTTCCGCTCGACCAGGTCTTCACCCGGGGCACCCCGCCGCGGAGGGAGGGTTGCCGGCCAGCAAGCCGGGGCTATCTGCTGGCACTCATGACCTGCGTCCAGTGTGCGCGGGCCGCCCGGAACCGCGCAACCCCTCCCCAGTCACGCGCTGTCACCTGCTGTCATGCGGCGTCACGAGACGCCGCGTGACCCCTTCCGCACCTCCTCGCTTTGGAGCGGCAAAATCGCTAAGGGCACCCTAAGTAGAGATGCGGGTCACTTCGGTGCGAGGCTGTGCCCATGAAGGTCGACCACGTCTCTTACGCCTGTGGCCCCGAGGGGCTTATTGCTACTTCCGAGCGGATCGCCGATCAGCTGGGAATCGAATTCGTGAAGGGCGGTGTGCATCCGCGCTTCGGCACCCGGAACGCCATCTTCCCCATGCGCAACGGCCAGTTCCTTGAGGTGGTTGAGGTGCTGGAGCACCCCGCCAGCCTGAAGGCCCCCTTTGGTCAGGCCGTCCGTGCCCGCTCCGAGGCCGGCGGCGGGTGGATGGGTTGGGTGGTCCGCGTGGATGACCTGGCACCGTTCGAGGCACGCCTGGAACGCGAGTCAGTTCCCGGCAACCGCCGCTTCCCCGACGGCCGCGAGCTGACCTGGCGCCAGATCGGCATCAGGGGCCTCATCGCCGACCCGCAGCTGCCGTACATCATTCGCTGGGACGAGGAGACGGCGCACCTGCACCCCTCCACCGCACTGGAAGAGGCCGAGCCCCAGGCGGAGATCACCGCCCTGGCGCTGGCAGGGAATCGCAGCCGCGTCCTCGAGTGGCTTGGCGCCCCCGCGGTTTCGCCGGACGAGGGCCTGAACGTTTCTTACACCTCTCCCTCTGGCACCCCGGGCCTCATGAGCGTCACCTTCTCCACCCCTCGTGGGCAGGTCACCCTCTAGCAGGTCCACAGGGCCGGCCACCGCGTGAGTGGCCGGCCCTTCACACACGCCCCTCATTTCCCGCGCAACGCCGCCCCTCTGGCAGGGTGGAATCATGGGCCACCACCACAGCGCGCCGATTGCCGACCCCGCACTGAGACGCCGGGCTGGCATCGCTTTGGCGTCCTTCCTCATCCCCCTGGCCCTCGCCACGATCGCCGGTTTGGTGTGGCTCTGGCCGCAGCACTCCTCAGACCAGGTGCGCCTGGGCCAGCCGTACTCCTCCGCGCCCGGCGTGCAAATCCTGAGCGCCACCGTGGCCAGAGTGGACACCTCGGGAGACTGCTCGCAACGGAACGAGTCCACCGGCGCCAACAAGGCTCAGACCTGCATCACGCCCTACGTACTGCTGCCCCATCACGAGGGGCAACTAGCGGTGCAGATTCCACCGGAGATTCGCGATCAGCACCCTCCCGAGGTCGGGGATCAGCTGCGGATCATCTACTTTGGGGCCACCGCCGAGGGGGTGGATGAGGCGTCCGCGACCTTCATCGACTACGACCGCTCACTTCCCGTTGCCTTCCTGGCGATCCTCTACGCCCTGGTGGTCATCCTCGTGGCGCGCTGGCGTGGACTCCGAGCCATCCTGGGACTCGGCTTCGCCTTTGTGATCATGGGCCTGTTCATGTTCCCCGCGCTGGTGGCCGGCAAGCCTGCCCTGTGGGTGGCACTCGTGGGATCCGTGGCCATCATGTTTGTGGTGCTCTACTTTGCGCACGGCTTCACCGCGCGCACCTCCACCGCCCTTCTCGGCACCGTCTTTGGGTTGGCCGTCACCGCAGGGTTGGCCATCTGGGTCACCGACTCTGCAGGGCTGATCGGCATGGGCGATGAATCCACCTACGCCCTAAACCAGCAGGTTCCGGGCATCTCGCTGTCCGGGCTGGTGGTCTGCGGCCTCATGGTCGCCGGGCTGGGCGTGCTCAACGACGTGACCATCACGCAGGCCTCCGCCGTGTGGGAATTGGCGCAGGCGGACCCCAGCATGAGCGCGCGCGGCCTATTCTCCCGCGCCATGCGCATTGGCCGCGACCACATTGCCTCCACCGTCTACACCATCGCCTTTGCCTACGCTGGCGGCGCCTTCGCCACGCTGCTCCTCCTGAGCCTCTACGACTACACCTTCTCCGACTTCCTCACCACGGGCCACCTAGCTGAGGAAGTGGTCCGCACCCTCGTGGGCTCGATCGGCCTGGTACTGGCCATCCCCGTGACCACCGCCATCGCCGTCCTGGTGGTCAAGGCCGTGGGCACCAGCTCGGCCCCGAGTTCGCCGGCCGCCCCCGCAGGAGACTCACCCGTCGCCTTCGACGCGGACGAGCCGATCCCCAGCCTCTACGACGTCGTGCAGGGGCGCGACGGCGGTACGAGGGCTCCGGGCGCGGACGGAACCGGCGGCGAACGGGTGCGCAGGCACTAACTGCCGTAACCAAACGCAGAAGCCAACAGCGGGTACGCAACAAAACCGGCGACGTCGAGCAGGGTGTGGGCAATGACCAGCGGCGCCACCCGCCGCTTCTTCAAGTACAGCCAGCCAAAGATCAGGCCCATGATCGCGTTGCCGATGAACGGGCCCACGCCTTGGTAGAGGTGGTAGCTGCCGCGCAGCAGTGCGGAGCTCAGCAGGATGGACCAGGTGCGCCAGCCCAGGCGCTCCAGGCGCTCCATCAGGTAGCCGACCACGATGACCTCCTCTAGCAGGCCGTTGCGCAGGGCGGCGAGGATCAGCACGGGGATGGTCCACCAGTACTCCCCCAGGCCGTTCGTGGAGATGGCGGTGGTGATGCCGAGCGCCCGGCCGCCCGCATAGAGGCCGAGCGTGCCGACGCCGATGGCGAGGAACAGCACCACGCCTTGGCGCAGATCCGGCCACCAGCGCGTGAAGTCCAGCCCAAGGCGGCGCAGTGGGTTCCCCCCTGGCCACCGCGCCAGCAGCCAGATGACGAGGGCGACCGGGGCCAGGGAGAAGACGATGCCGGAGAGCTGGTAGGCCAGGTCTATCCAGGGACGCGCGCTCGCGGAGCCGTTCAGACTCGCGACGCCGTCGCCGATGGGCCCGCGGCTGGCCAGGTCAATCAGGTTGATGAGGGCGTTGACGCCGGAGCGGCCCAGCGAGAGCGCCAAGACGATCACAATTTCCCAGATCAGGACCCGGCGGGACGGTTGCGCCGCGGGCGCCCCCGTTAGGAGCCCGTCCGCCGCCGCAGGGACGGGACCGGACGGGCGACGCGGGGAGGGCTCTTGCTTCACCTCGCGAGCATAGACGCCAGCACCATCAACCCCCAAGATAGATAGTGCCGCTATCTGATTTACAGGCTAGTCTACCTAACGCGCACGGTGCCATTCCGGCTGACGTTTTGCGCCACCACAGCAAGACCACAAGGAGGACGCCTATGCGCCTGGCCGAGCTCTCCGAGCTGACGCACGTTCCCGTGCCCACGATTAAGTACTACCTGCGCGAGCGCCTCCTCACGCCCGGGACCCCGGTCACCGCGCGCCAGTCTGACTATGACGACACGCACGTTCACCGCCTGCGACTCATCCGCGGCCTCTCCAAGATTCACGGCTCCACACTGGATGAGATCCGGCGCGTGCTGGACATTGTGGACAACAACGAGGCGCCCATCGACGCGACGGGGCAGGCCGAGCACGCCCGCCTGGCGGAAACCATGGAGGACACTCCTGAGATGGTGGAGCGCAGGCAGCGCACCCGCGAGTTTGTTGCCGGTCTTGGCTTCTCACCCAGGACGCCGGACGCCTTTGTGGACCGACTGGGTGAGGTCCTCAACGTCGCAACGCTCGCTGGCTTCCCGCCGAACCATGCCGCCATGCAGGCGTACGCACGGGCCGCGATGATCGTGGCTGATTCAGAGTTTGCCGCCATTGAATGGGAGGACACCCCCAACGCCGCCTCCCAGGCCCTGCTGGCCACCATGCTCTACGAGCCGGTGTTTGGGCTGATGCGCAAGATGGGCCACTACCGTTTGGGCGAGCTGATCTTCTTTGAATCCCAGGGCATTCCCAACCCGGATGCGCCGCCGGAGGAGCTGGCGCAGGGCCCCGAATGGGCCCGGCGCGACGACGCTCCGGTTCCGGCCCCCACGCCGGGCTGGGCCTCGCCGGTGGACGGCCCTCAAAAATAAAGACACCCCCGGCCCGGGCGTGACGCCCAAGGCGGGGGTGTCTTGACGTCTGGAGTTAGGCCAGCACGGCCAGGGCCGCGTCGTAGTCCGGCTCCGTGGAGATCTCCGGGACCAGCTGCGAGTGCAGCACCGTGCCATCCACGTCCACGACCACCACGGCGCGGGCCAGCACACCGGCCAGCGGGGAGTCCGTGAGGCGCACGCCGTAGTCCTCCCCAAAGCTGGAACGGAAGGCGGAGGTGGTGATGACGTTGTCGATGCCCTCGGCGCCACAGAAACGGCCGAGCGCAAACGGCAGATCCTGGGACACCGTGACCACGGTGGTGTTCTCCAGGCCAGCGGCACGCTGGTTGAACTGGCGCACCGAGGCGGCGCAGACGCCGGTATCCACGGACGGGAAGATGTTCAGGACCACGCGCTTGCCCTGAAAGTCGGCACTGGTGACGGTGCCGAGGTCGTTATTGACGGTCTCAAAGCCGGGAGCCTTCTGGCCCACCACGGGCAGCTCTCCGACGGTGTGGGCAGGGGTACCGGTAAATGCAGTAGTAGCCATGCTCGCCATCTTTGCACGAACTAGCTCGCCACGAACGCCTGAACCGCCCGCTCCACGTCATCCGCGGAGTGCGCCGCGGAGAGCTGCACGCGGATGCGCGCCTGCCCCTTCGGCACCACGGGGTAGCTGAAGGCCGTCACGTACACGTTGTGCTCCAGCATGCGCTTGGCCACCTGCGCGGCCCGGACGGCGTCGCCAAACATGACGGCAACAATGGCGTGCTCACCCTCCAGCAGCTCAAAGCCCTCCTCGCTCATGCGCCGGCGGAACAGCTCCGCGTTCTCAAAGAGGCGGGTGCGCAGCTCCCCTGCCTGCTCCACCAGGTCAAGGGCGGCCAGCGTGGCGGCCACGATGGACGGGGCAAGCGAGTTAGAGAACAGGTAGGGCCGGCCTACTTGGCGCAGTAGCGCCACGATCTCCGCCCGCCCGGAGACGTAGCCGCCGGAGGCCCCGCCCAGGGCCTTGCCGAAGGTGCCCGTGTAGATATCCACCCGATCGGAGACGCCGGCGTGCTCCGGTGTGCCCGCGCCGGTGGCTCCCATGAAGCCCACCGCGTGCGAGTCATCCACCATGACGAGCGCTCCAAACTCCTCCGCCAGGTCGCAGATCTGGCCCAGCGGGGCCAGGTAGCCATCCATGGAAAACACGCCATCGGTGACGATGACCACGCGGCGCGCCCCCGCGCCGTCGTTCAGGGCCTTGGTGGCCTCCAACTGCAAGCGCAACTGCTCCATGTCGCGGTTGGCGTAGCGGAAGCGGTGCGCCTTGGACAGGCGGATGCCATCGATCAGCGAGGCGTGATTGAGTGCGTCGGAAATGATCGCGTCCTCCTTGCCAAAGAGCGGTTCAAAGACCGCGCCGTTGGCGTCAAAGCAGGAGGAAAACAGGATGGTGTCCTCGGTGCCGAGGAAGCGCGAGACGCGCCGCTCCAGCTCCAGGTGAATGTCCTGGGTGCCGCAGATGAAGCGCACGGAGGCCATGCCAAAGCCGCGCTCGTCCAAGGCCCGCTTGGCTGCCTGGATCAGGCGCGGGTCATCCGCCAAGCCCAGGTAATTGTTGGCGCAAAAATTGAGCACCTTCTGCGGCGGCCCACCGCCCTCAGCGGCCAGGACCTCGGCGCCCTGAGGGGAGGTGATGGTGCGCTCGTGCTTGCTCAGGCCCGCTGCCTCAATCTCGGCAAGTTGCTCGGTGAGTTGCGCTCGAATGGTGGTGTACATGCTGACTCCTTCGGTGGTATTTCTGGCCTAGAAGACGGTCCAGTCCAGCACAACTTTTCCGCCGTGGCCGGAGCGGGCGGCGGCAAAGCCGGCCTCCCACTGGGTGGCTGGCAGCACATCGGTGACCACCGCGGAGATCCGCTCGCGCAGCACGGGGTCGGAATCAAGCATGGCGCTCATGGCGTACCAGGTCTCGAACATCTGGCGGCCATAGATCCCCTGGAACGTGATCATGCGGGTCACCATGCGGCTCCAGTCCACGGGGATCTCCCCGGTCGGCAGGCCAAGCATGGCGATGCGCCCGCCGTGGTTCATGTTCTCCACCATCTCTGGCAGGGCGGTGCGCACGCCAGACATCTCCAGGCCGATGTCGAAACCCTCCTTGAGGCCAAGGCGCCGCTGGGAGGCGCCGATGCGCTCGGTGGCCACATTGACCACGTCATCCGCGCCCGCGGCCACGGCCATCTGCAGCCGCTCTTCGGAGACATCCGTGGCCACGATGCGGCGGGCCCCGGCGTGGCGGGCCACCGCGACGGCCATGATGCCGATGGGCCCGGCGCCGGTCACCAAAACGTCCTCTCCCACCATGGGGAACGTCAGCGCGGTGTGCACGGCGTTGCCAAACGGGTCAAAGATGGCGCCAAGCTCTGGGGTGATGCCGCCCTCGGAGTGCACCCAGACGTTGGTCTGCGGGATCACCACGTATTCGGCGAAAGCGCCGGCTCGCTGCACGCCGACGGACTGGGTGGCAATGCAGAGGTGGCGCCGCCCGGCACGGCAGTTGCGGCACATGTCACAGACCACGTGGCCCTCCCCGGAGACGCGATCGCCGATCCGGACGTGATCCACCAGCTCACCCACCTCCACGACCTCGCCGTAGAACTCGTGGCCGGGCACCAGGTCAGGAACGGTCATCTCCGCGGCCGCCGCGTCGCCTGCCTGGATATGCAGGTCGGTGCCGCAGATCCCCGCCGTCATCACCCGGATCTTCACGTCATGCGAACCGGGGGTGGGCTCGGGGCGGTCTACCAATTCAAGGGGGGAGGCCAGGGAGGCCTTGAAGAGCGCTTTCACTCCCCCAGTCTGTCGCGTTCGCGGCGCTGGCAATAGCGAAGGAACGGCAGATGTTTGTCATGTAACGGTGAAGGGCTTCTTCACTATGCTTGGCCCATGGACGTCACCCACCTGCGCACGCTGCGCCTCCTGGAGGACCTGGGCTCGCTCCGGGCCGTGGCCCAGGCGCTCTACATCAGCCCCTCCGCCGTGTCCCAGCAGCTGGCGCAGCTCCAGCGCGAGGCCGGGGTGGCCCTGACACGCAGGGAGGGGCGCGGGCTGCTCCTGACCGAGGCGGGGCGGGCGTTGAGCGCCGCCGCGCGGGAGGTGCTCGTGGCGATGGCGCGGGCGGAGGCGGCGGTCACGGCGCACGACGCCGCCGCAGACGCGCCCGTTTCGGTGGCCCTCTTCCATTCGGTGGGGCCACTGCTTGGCGGGCGGCTGGTCGCGCGGCTGGCCGCCGCCAACGGGCCCACCGTCACGATCGGGGACGAGGACGTGCCTGGGGCAAGGGTTCCGGCGCTCACCTCCGAATACGACCTGGTCCTGGCGCACCGCGTGGACCACGCTCCGCCGTGGGGCGGCGGCGTGAGCGCCGTGGAGCTCTTGCGCGAGCCGTTCGATATCGCGCTGCCTGCCGCGCACCGCCTCGCGGGCCGGGACGCCCTTGACCCAGCCGACCTGGCGGATGAGCGCTGGGTCAGCTCCCGCGAGGGCTACTCCCCCGCGGACGTGCTGGCGCTGGTGGGCGCCGCAGCGCACCGCCATGTGCGCGTGGAGCACCGCGTCAACGACTACGCCACGGTGGCCTCCCTAGTGGCCCACACCGGCGTGATTGCGGCCCTACCGCGCTACACGGCCGGTGCCATGGTGCCCGACGGCGTGGTGTTGCGTCCCCTGCGCGGCGCACCTCAGGTGCGCCTAATCGAGGCGCTCGCGCGGCCCGAGACCCTGGCGCGGCCGGCCGTGCAGCGCGTGCTGCTTGCGCTGCGTGAGGTCATGGAAGGTGCGCGGCCCGGCGGAGGTGGCCCCGCCGCGGCGTCGGGCAACTGAGCGCCCGCCGTCAGATCCAGTGCGCCACGCGCTCCGCGGCAAGCACGGTCCCGATCAGGATCATGGCGACCCCGGAGAAGCGGGTGATCCAACGAGCCAGCGCCGGTCGGGTGCCCAGCACCCGCTGCGCGGTCAGGCCCACCAGGACGTAGATGACGGCGCATCCCAGCAGGTGGACAGAGCCGAGTGCCAGGAGTTGCGCACCAAGCGGCCAGCTGGCGGAGTGGCTGGTGAACTGCGGCATGACCGCGGTCATGAGCAGAATGAGCTTGGGGTTCATGCCGCTGACGCCGATCCCCTTGCCGAACCAGCGCCCTGGGGATCCAACGGGAGCCTCCATGGTCAGGTCCTGAGCGCCGGAGCTTTGGCGCAGCACGCCCACACCAAGCCAGACCAGGTACACGGCACCCATCAGGGTCAGCGCGGTGAGCGCGCCCGGCACCTGCGCCAGCAAGGCGCCCACGCCCGCCGCGACCACCAGCACACTCAGGAGATGCCCGGCCCACAGCCCCGTGACGCTGGGGAGCACGCGGTGCTTCAGGCCACCGGAAATGGCGTAGGCCCAATCGGCGCCCGGCGTCATGATGAACAGCATCGACACGCCCCAAAAGGCCCAGATCATTCCCGATTCCATGCGCCTGCATCTCCCCTCTGATGAATCCTTGAGTGCTGCGTAGATGGGGCCCGCAGGGGCGCCGCATCGCTACGACAGGAAGACTAGGCAATATTCGTTGGAAGGTGCTTCCCTGAATTAGCCGAATCCGCGCGAGTCTGAGGAAGAATAGTCCGCATGGACGCACTGGATTGGCAAATCCTTTCAACGCTGCAGGACGACGGCCGCCTGACCGTCACCCAGCTGGCAGAGCGGGTGGGGCTCTCGGTCTCCCCGTGCCACCGCCGGCTGCGGGCGTTGGAGACAGAGGGCATCATCACGGGCTACCGCGCCATGCTGGATGCGCAGCGGCTCGGATTCGGCTTTGAGACCCTGCTCTTTGTCACGCTAGAGGCGGCCAACCACACCACCATTCCCCTCTTTGAGGCGGCCGTGAGCGGGCTGCCCAACGTGATCCTTGCCCAGCGCCTCATCGGCGAAACGGACTACCTGCTGCGCGTGGTGACCCGGGACCTGGCGGCCTTCCAGCAGCTCTATGACGAGCAGCTCTCCGCGTTGCCGGGGGTGCGCCGGCTGACGACCACGCTGGTCATGAAGTCCGTGGTGCCAGAGCGCATGCTGCCCCTGGCCCGCTAGCCCGCGGGGCGGAAGGGCCTCCGGGGCGGAACGGTCTCCGGGGAGGAACGGCCCGCGAGAAAGAAACGGGATCCGGCCAGCGCTGATTCAGCCGGCTCACCGCCGGGAGCGCACCGCCAACCAGGCAAAGAGCACCACGACCAACCCGCCAAGCACAGTGGCCCACGTCAGCGCTTCCGCCAGGAACCAGGCAGCCCACACGATGGAGAGCAGCGGCTGCATGAGCTGCACCTGGCTCACACGCACCATGGGGCCAATCGCCAAGCCGCGATACCAGGCAAAGAAGCCAAGGAACATGCTGACCACCGCCAGGTAGGCAAAACACAGCCACCCGATGAAGCTGGCCTGCACGTCTTGCCCCACCGCGCTGAATCCGGTGAGCGCGGTGGTCGCGGGGAGCGAGATGATCAGCGCCCAGGAGATGGTCTGCCACGAGCCAAGCGTCTTGGAGAGCACACCACCTTCGGCGTAACCGATCGCCACGGCGATCACCGCCCCAAAAAGCAGTAGGTCTGCCGCGTGCAGGCCACCTAATCCTCCGCCCTGGATGGCGGCAAAGAGCACGCCGGCCAGGGAGCCCAGGGCGGCGAAGATCCAGAAGCGAGCCTTGGGCCGCTCGCCGGTGCGCAGGCAGGCGAACACGGCCGTCACAGCGGGGACCACGGCAATCACCGTGGCGGCGTGGGAGGCCGGCACGGATGCCAAGGCGTAGGAGGTCAGTAGCGGGAACCCGAGCACCACCCCGAACGCCACCACGGCCAGGCTGAGCCATTGGCGCCCCCGCGGCCGCGCCGGGCGCAGGATGGCCAACAAGATGGCGGCCAGCACAGCGGCCACCACCGCCCGGCCAGCACCAACGAAGAGGGCGGGCAACCCCGCCCCCACGGCCACACGCGTCAGCGGGACGGTAAAGGAGAAGGCCAGGATGCCGAGCGCTCCCCACCAGAGCCCTGCGGCGCCGCGAGTCCGGGCGGGCGTGCTCAATATCGCTTCGCCTGCGGGATGAATAGCGCTACCATCTAGTTTCATGAACCACAGTAGCAGTGATCGTCTTGCCGTATCCCTGCGCCGCCACCTTGCCCAGCTGGCGCCGGGCACGCGCCTGCCCGCCACCCGCGCGCTCGCGGCGCAGCACGGCGTCGGACCGGGAACCGTGCAGGCCGCCCTGCGCACGCTCACCGCCGAGGGCCGGGTGGAGACCCGCCCAGGGGATGGCACCTTCGTGGCCCGACAACGCGCAACCGCGCCGGAGGACTTCAGCTGGCAAACCTCCGCCCTTGGCCCCAGCCCGGCCGGGCACCTCCACCGGGGCACCGTGCTGGTGGATGGCGCTGCGGACGCGATGGACCTGGGCGAGGGCTACCCCGATCAGGAGCTGTACCCCTCCGCGCTGATCCGCCAGGCGCTGACCCGTGCGGCCCGCTCCGAGGCGGCGCTGACGCGCGCACCGGTGGCTGGACTGTCTTCGCTGCGCCGCTGGTTTGCCCAGGACCTGGCCAGCCGCATTCCCGCCGCGCAGCCCGCCCCGGGCGAGCGCGACGTCGTGATCCTGCCGGGTTCCCAGGCCGGCCTCAGCGCCATCTTCCGGGCCGTGGTGGGCACCGGGAACGCCCTCCTCGTGGAGTCCCCCACGTATTGGGGCGCCATGCTGGCCGCGGCGCAGGTCGGCGTCCGGCTGATTCCGGTGGCGTCCGGCCCTCATGGCCCGGACCCGGAGGCCGTGGACGCGGCCTTTGCCAGTAGCGGTGCCCACGCGTTCTATGCCCAACCCACGTTCTCCAATCCGCACGGTGCGGTGTGGGATGAGCCGCGCCGGGCCGCGATGCTGGAGGTGGCCCGCGCCCACGGGGCGTTCATCGTCGAGGACGAGTGGGCGCGCGACTTTGCGCTCATGGACACCCCTGCGCCGCTCGCCGCGCAGGATCCGGACGGCCGCGTGGTCCACCTGCGCTCCCTCACCAAGAGCGTCTCCCCCGCGTTGCGCGTGGCGGCCGTGACGGCGCGCGGCCCGGTGCGGGACCGGCTGGTGGGCGAGATCGCGGCGCAGGCCATGTACGTGAGCCCCCTGCTGCAGGCGGCCCTGTTGGACGTGGTCACCGCCGCCGGGTGGCCCGCGCACCTGAAGCGGCTGCGGCGTGAACTGACGCAGCGCCGGGACCTGCTCCTGCGCCTGCTGGCACCTGCCGCGCCGGCGCTCACGGTGGAGTCGGTGCCGCGCGGCGGCCTGCACGCGTGGGTGCGCGTGGACCCGCTGGTGGACGCGGCCGAGCTGGTGGCGCGCTGCCTGGCCCGCGGGGTGCGGGTGCGCACCGGGGAGGCGTGGTTCCCGGCGGAGCCCCCGGCACAGTTCCTGCGCGTGACCTTTGCCGGCGTCAGTGCACAGTCCCTGCCCGACGCCGCCGGGATCCTTGCGCAGGAGGCGCGCCAGCTCTGGGCGGAACGGAAGGAGACGGGCGGAATCGGCCGTTAGGACGCCGGGACACCGGGCTGCTAGGCCGTTACGTCGCGAGGACCTCGCGACTGATGGCACCGAGGCGCCCCTCGTCGCTGTGCATTAGGGCCAGGAAGTTGGCCCGCCAGCCGCCGGCGCGGTCCCAGAGATCGGCATCCGCCCAGAACGCGCCGCGGCCGTAGGCCGAGCGGAAGCGGCTGGCCCCCTCGGGCGAGAACTGTGTCAGCGCAATGCCGAGGTCGCTCGCGGGGTCACCGGAGGTGAGGTCACTCAGGTCCACCGCGGCCAGCAGGCGGGCCCCGTCCCCGCGTGGCTCTGCGATCAGGTTGGAGGCATGTGGGTCCCCGTGGATCCACCGGGCGGGGAGCTCCCACGGGCGGGCCGCCGCCGCGATCTCCTGAGCCTGCTCCAGGCCCGGGCGCAGTTGGTGCGGCACCTGGTCCAGGGTCTGGCCCCAGCGCTGGAGCCGCTGCGCCACGGCGGTGCCGCGCACGGAGTTCTCCGGCGCGTCCAGGGGAGCCAGGCGGTGAAAACCGACCAGGAACCCGGCTAGCTGCTCCGCGTAGGAGTCGCGTTGAGCCATGCTCAGATGCGCTGCCGTCTCCCCCGGAAAAAACTGCGTGACTGTCCACGCATAGGGGAAGAGCTCATCCGGCTCACCCAGGAACTGGGGCACCGGCACCGGCAGGCTGAGCCCCCACCCGGCTTCCTCTGCCCACTGCGCCTCCGCGCGCACCTGCTGAGCGGCGCTGGCCCGCCGCGGTAGCCGCACGGCGAGCCTCTCCCCCAGCCTGAACATGGAGTTGTCCCAGCCCTGCGCCACCGGCTCCAGGGGCAGGTCAGCCCATTGCGGGGCCTGGGCGCGCAACAGCTCCCTGACCAGCTCCGGGGTGGTCTCCACGTCTGCGTCTGGGGTCATGCACCGCTCACTTGTACTCCCTGGGCCCGCCATTGTTGCAGGGCCGCGTCAGGGACAAAGTCTAGGGGCAGGGCAATCACGTACGGGTCCGTCGCGTTGCGGATCCGGAAGCGAATCACCCAGGTCTGCCCCGCGCGCTTGGCCCACTTCACGTCCCGGTGCGGTGCCGAAATGGTAGCTCCCCACCCCACCCAGGAGAACCCGCCCTGGTCCCAAGCCACCGTCAGGACGTTGTCAGGGCCCAGCCGGCTGCGCACAGTGTTTTTGGCCAGCCGCGAGCCAAGCGGAACGCCGATCGCCGCGGCAACGCCGAAGGCGAACGTGATCAGCACCAGGAAGAGGATGGTCGCCTGCCACCCGGCAAGAAGGAATGTCACGACTCCAACGACCACGAGCACCGCGAGGTAACTCCACCCGAGCAAGGGGAACAGGATCTTGCGGCGCGGGGCAGTCGCGAGGGCGGCAATCTCCGCCTCCGTGAGCTGACGCTGAACCGAGTGCACCCCAGGCTGCCCCGGGAGGGGTGGGGTACTCACGCGCTAGCGCCGCCCACTCGTTCAACATAAGAGGCCACCAGCTCGCGCTTCAGGATCTTGCCAGAGGGCCCCACGGGGAACTCCTGCACCAGCTCGACGATGCGCGGGTACTTGTAGGCGGCCAAGCGCTCCTCGCCGTACGCACGCACTGCCTCCACCGTCAAAGTGGAGCCGGGAGTGAGTGTCACCGCCGCGGCAACTTCCTGACCGCGCACGTCATCCGGCACGCCGTAGACGGCGACGTTGGAGATCTCGGGGTGCGTCAGCAGCGCCTCTTCTACTTCTCGCGGGTAGACATTGTAACCATTTCGCAGCACCATGTCTTTTTTGCGATCCATGATGCGCAGGTAGTCATCCTCGCCCTTGGTGCCTAGGTCGCCCGTGCGGAACCAGCCATCCACCACGGCCTCTGCGGTGGCCTCTGGGCGCCCCAGGTAGCCGGAGAAGAGGTTGTGCCCACGCACCACCACCTCGCCCAGCTCGCCACGGGGCAGCAGCACAATCTTGTCTGCGATAGCCGGGTCCGCGATCTCCGCGTCAATACCCCAAATGGGGCGGCCAATGGAGCCGGGAACGGTGGGAACACCCACCTCGTTGAAGCTCACCACCGGGCTGGTCTCCGTGAGGCCGTAGCCCTCGTGGATGAGCGCGCCGGAGGCCTGCTCAAAGCGCTCCAGGATGCTCAGCGGCAGGGCGGCGCCGCCGGAGACCGCGTAGCGCAGCGATGACGGGCGATCCTCCTTGCCGCGGGCCGCCTCCACCAGGGCCACGTACATGGTGGGCACACCGGCCATGATGGTGATGCCGCCATTGACCAGCGCGTCCCAGGCCTCCGCGCCGTTGAACTTGGGCACCAGCACCAGCTCGGCGCCGGAGCGAATCCCGAGGTTGAGCACAATGGTCTGCCCAAAGATGTGAAAGAGCGGCAAGGCGCCCAAGATCTTGTCGTTCTCGTCCATGTCGAACGTCCCGATGAGCAGCGCGCTGGTCTGCTCCAGCAGCGCGAAGTGGGAGAGCATGGCGCCCTTGGGCTTGCCGGTGGTGCCAGAGGTGTAGAGAATCGCCGCGATGTCCTCCGGGTGGCACAGCTCGATCTGGTCGATCGGCGTGGCGGCGGCGGCCAGGTCCTCCAGGCGGGTGGTGCCCAGTTCCTCCGGTGCCAGGACGGACAACAGCTCGACGCCGGCGGCTTGGGCCCCCGGGGCGCCCTCACCAAGCAGCGGCGCGGCCGCCACCAGGATGCTTGCCTCGGAGTCCGCCAGCACGTACTCAATCTCGTGCCGCTTCAGCAGCGCGTGCACCGGCACCACCGTGGCGCCGAGGCCAAGGACCGCGTAGTAGGTGAAGGCGAAGTGCGGGATATTGGGCATCAGCACGGCGACCTTGGACCCGGGACCAACACCCTTGGCCCGCAACGCCCCCGCGTAGGCGCGCGTCTGAGCCCACACCTGGGTGTAGCTCAGGGACTGCGGGCCAAGCGTGATGGCCGTGCGGCTCGCATGCCGATGCGCGCTCTCCACGAGCACCGATGCGACATTGATCCCCGTAAAACCGGTCTGAGTCATGCGAGCCTCTTCCATGAAGATTGCACCGGCCACGCGATGTGACCGGCGTCTCCTCCAAGCAAACGGCGACAGGGCCTGCGTGTCAACGCCATGTACCCTCCCGCACCCACCTCCTGGGCAAGTTCTCAGGAGTGGGCCACCCTCTCAGCCCAGCGGTGCCCCGGCCGCTGGGTAGGAGGCCTGCGCGCCCGGACGAGTGACCGTATCCGCGGCAAACCGGGCGGCATACGTCGCGGCGGCGACCAGCCCCTCCCCCGCCGCAAGCCGCGCCGCCAAGGCGCCAACAAAGGCATCCCCGGCGCCCGTGGCGTCCACCGCAGCGACCTTCACGCGCGGCACCCGGACCGAGCCAGCGTCGTCGGGCAGGTCTGTTGCCTGCAGGTCTGTTGCCGGCAGGTCCTGCTCGGGGGCGCCGCTGACCAGAGCGCCCTGCGCCCCTAGCGTCATGACCACGCTTGGAACGCCCTTGGCGCGCAGGGCGGCGACCACCTCGGCCTCCCCCAGCCCCTGGGGCTGCCCGCCCAGCTGCGTCAGCGCCAGCGCGCCCTCGTGCTCGTTGACCACCAGCGGATCCGCGGCGAGGAACACCTCGCGCGGCACCTCAATGACGGGGGCAAGGTTCAGGACTACGCGCCCCGGCGCCACGGCCACCGCCGCCGCCAAGCCGCTCGCGGGCACCTCTCCCTGGAGCACTAGCAGTCCCCGGATCTGATCCGCCTGGGCGCGCACGGCGTCCGCATCCAGCGCTGCGTTGGCGCCGGGGATCACGATGATGTTGTTCTCGCCCGCCTCATCCACGGCAATCAGCGCGGTGCCCGTGGGCTCCGTCTCCACGCGAAGCAGATGCTCCAGGTCCACGCCATCCGCCTCTAACAACTCCAGCGCCTGCGCCGCGGCGGCATCCTGGCCCACCGCACCTATAAACCTGACGGTGGCGCCTGCGCGGGAGGCGGCCAGGGCCTGGTTGGCGCCCTTCCCTCCCGGCGAATGCGTCAGGGAGGTGCCCAGCAGGGTCTCCCCGGGGCCGGGGAGGCGCGGCACGGTCGCGGTGATATCCAGATTGGCGGAGCCCAGAACGGTGATGTCGATGTTGGTCACCCCACCATGATCCCAGCCGCACGCCGTGGTGTCGCACCTGCGGCGCCGGCGGCGCGAAAACGCCACCGGGCGTTGCCGGGCAGATGTGCTCGACGACGCCCGGTGGCGTTGCGCTGTACCGCGTCAGTGCGGCGCGGGGCTAGCCCTGCACGCCCAGCTTCTGCAGCACCAGCTCGCGCACGCGACCGGCGTCCGCCTGTCCACGCGTGGCCTTCATGACCGGGCCAATCAGGGCGCCAATCGCGGCGACCTTGCCTGCCTTAATCTTCTCCACCACGTCCGGAGCGCCGGCCATGGCGTCCTCGATGGCGGCCAGCAGCGGGCCGTCGTCGGAAACGACGGCCAAGCCCTTGGCCTCCACGATCTGGCCCGGGCGGCCCTCGCCAGCCGCGACGGCGGTGAGAACCTTCTTGGCGATCTTGTCGTTGATCTTCTTGCCCGCGATCAGGCCCTCGATCTCCACCACGTCCGCGGGCAAAATGCCCAGCTCGGTGGCTTCCTTCTCGGTGTCCTTGGCCAGGCGGGAGATCTCGCCCATCCACCACTTGCGGGCGGCGGCGGGAGTGGCGCCGGCGGCAACCGTCTCCTCGATGGCCTCCAGCAGACCGGCGTTGACGATGTCGCGGAACTCCTCATCGGAGAAGCCCCAGTCCACCTGCAGGCGGGCGCGGCGCGCGGCCGGGAGCTCCGGAAGGGTGGCCCGGATCTCCTCCACGCGCTCGCGGCTGGTCACCACGGGAACCAGGTCCGGCTCCGGGAAATAGCGGTAATCATCCGCGTCAGACTTGGGCCGGCCGGAGGAGGTGGTGCGGGTGTCCTCGTGCCAGTGGCGCGTCTCTTGGACCACCGACTCGCCGGCGTCCAGGATCGCGGCGTGGCGCTCAATCTCGTGGCGCACCGCACGCTCAATGGAGCGAAGGGAGTTGACGTTCTTGGTCTCAGAACGCGTGCCCAACGTGGTGGAGCCCTTGGGCATCAGCGACACGTTGGCGTCACAGCGCACGTTGCCGCGCTCCATGCGGGCGTCGGAAACATCCAGCGCCTTCACGATGTCGCGGATGGCGGACACGTAGCGCCTGCCAAGCTCCGGAGCATCCGCGCCGACACCCAGGATGGGCTTGGTCACGATCTCCACGAGCGGCACGCCGGCGCGGTTGTAATCCACCAGCGAGGTCTGCGCACCCTGGATGCGGCCGTCCGCGCCGCCCAGGTGGGTCAGCTTGCCGGCGTCCTCCTCCATGTGCGCGCGCTCAATCTCCACGTGGATCACGCGCCCGGACTCCAACTCGATGTCCAACCAGCCCTCAAACGCAATGGGCTCGTCATACTGCGAGGTCTGGAAGTTCTTGGGATTGTCCGGGTAGAAGTAGTTCTTGCGGGCAAAGCGGCAGGACTCCGCGATGGAGCAATTCAGCGCCAGGCCCAGCTTGATGGAGTACTCAATGGCCTTGCCGTTGACCACGGGCAGCGTGCCGGGCAGGCCAAGGTCCACCGGCGTGACATTGGTATTGGCCAGATCGCCAAACTCATTGGGCGCATCTGAGAACATCTTGGTCTTGGTATTGAGCTCAATGTGCACCTCAAACCCCAAAGCGGGGTCGTAGCGCGTCAGAGCCTCGTCAAAGTCGACGGTCGCCTCGGTGCTCATCAGTTCTTGCCCTCCTTGGCCGCAGCCACGGCCGATTCAAGATCCTGCGCCTCTGCCAGCAGCGGGTGGCCCCACTGCTGCTCAAGGGCTGCTTCCAATGCGGCGGCAACGCGGTACATGCGTGCATCCTCGTGGGCCGGGGCCAGGAACTGGATGCCCACCGGCAACCCCTCGGAGAGGCCACCGGGCACGGAGATGCCAGGCACGCCGGCCAGGTTGGCCGGGATGGTCGCGATGTCGTTCAGGTACATGGCCAGCGGGTCATCGATCTTGGCGCCCAGCTCAAACGCCACGGTCGGTGACGTGGGAGAAACCAGCACATCCGCGGACTGGAACGCGGCCTCGAAGTCGCGCTGGATCAGGGTGCGAACCTTCTGCGCCGAGCCGTAATAGGCGTCGTAGTAGCCAGCGGACAGGGCATAGGTGCCCAGGATGATGCGGCGCTTGACCTCATCGCCAAAGCCGGCGGCACGGGTGGCACCCATGACGCGCTCAATCGTGACGGGCCCGGACTCCGGCAGCACGCGCTGCCCGTAGCGGACGCCATCAAACTTGGCCAGGTTGGAGGACATCTCCGAGGGCATGATCAAGTAGTACGCGGAGAGCGCGTACTTGAAGTGCGGGCAGGAGACCGTGACGATCTCTGCGCCGCGCGCCTTGAGCAACTCAAGGGACTCCTCAAAGCGCGCCTTCACGCCCTCCTCGTATCCCTCGCCGCCCAACTCGTCGATGACTCCCACGCGCACACCCGTGAGGTCGCCCGCGGCACCCAACCGAGCGGCGTCGGACAGCGCCGGAACCGGCTCGGGAAGCGAGGTGGAATCCTTAGGGTCGTGGCCGCCAATGAGCTCCTGCAACAGGGCCGAATCCAGCACCGTGCGGGTCACCGGACCAATCTGATCCAGGGAAGAGGCCATGGCAATGGCGCCGTAGCGAGAGACCGCGCCGTAGGTGGGCTTGGCGCCCACGGTGCCCGTGACGGCGCCGGGCTGACGGATGGAACCGCCCGTGTCCGTGCCGAGGGCCAGGGGCGCCTCAAACGCCGCCACGGCCGCGGCAGAACCGCCACCGGAGCCGCCGGGAATGCGATTCAAGTCCCACGGGTTACGGGTATTGCCGTACGCGGAATGCTCCGTGGAGGAGCCCTGAGCAAACTCATCCAGGTTCGTCTTGCCAAGAATGGGGAGCTTGGCGGCACGGATCTTCTCAATCACCGTGGCGTCATACGGGCTCATCCAGCCCTTCAGCATGGCCGAGCCGGCCGTGGTGGGCTGGCCCTTCGTGACGATCAGGTCCTTGACGGCGATGGGCACGCCGGCCAGCGGGTGCAAGGCCTGCGCCTCCGCGCCACCGGCCGCGCGGATCGCGTCCACCTCAGAGGCGACGGCGAGCGCCTCCTCTGCGTTGATGTGCAAGAAGGCGTGGACGCCGGACTCGGCGTCATCCACCGCGGCGATGCGGTCAAGGTGGGCCTGGACGGCCTCAACGCTCGTGACCTCACCTGCACGCAGCGCCGCGGCAAGCTCCGCCGCGGAGAGTGTGATGATCTGGCTCATGTAATCAGTCCTCATCCAAGATCGCGGGCACCTTAAAGCGGCCATCCTGCGCGTCGGGCGCGTTTTGCAGCGCCTCCTCCTGCGTCAGGGTCTGGCCAACCACATCGTCGCGGAACACGTTCTGCAACGGGATGGGGTGGCTCGTGGCGGGGATGTTCTCCCCCGCCACCTCGGACACAGAGGCAATGGCGTCGACGATCGAATCCAGCTCACCGGCCATACGCTCCAGCTCCTCATCGCTCATCGCGATGTGGGCCAGCTCGGCCAGGTGAGCCACGTCGTCACGACTGATGGCAGACATATCACTCCCAGGAAAGGAATCAGTGGTCCACCCAGTCTAGTGCCCGGGGGCGCGGCAAAAGCGCGCGGCAAAAGCGGGCAGGGCAGGCTCGCGTACTTGCAGGTGGCGCGGCGGACTCAGCCGCACAGCCGGGGTCACCCGGCCACCGCGGTCGCCTGCTGACTAACCCGCGTGGCCGCGCAGTACCAGCCCGCTGACTTCGCCGCCGTCGGCCGCATTCCAGGGCAGCACCACGCCAGGCTCCTCCGCCGGGCCAGCGAGCAGCACGCGCACCACGGTGGCGTGATCCACCGTGCCCGCCTCGGTACCCGGGACCAACCGCACGGTCCGATCCGGGGTCTCCGACTCGGTGCGGTGCTGGGGCTCGGCCTCCCCATTGAGCAGATCCGCCACCACCACACGCCAGACAGGATCCGCCGGGCCGTCGTAGACGTAGCGGGTGCCAAGAACGCCGTGGTTCATGGTGCCGACCAGATAATTCTCCGACTCGCCATCACGCAGCGGCTCGGCTCGGTAACTCAACGGCACAAAGTACTCCACGCCGTCCGGCTCGTCCCGCACCACAAAGAACTCCAGCCCCACCTCGCCGTCCGGATCATCCAGCCGAAAGCCACCCACGATCTCGAGATGCGGGCTCATGGCGCCGCGATACCAGGGCTGCGCACGCATCCACTGCGTGATGACCTCCAGCTTGGAGGGCTTGAGCGTGGTCTGCATGATCTCTGCCATGATGCATCTCCCGTGTGTCTCCGCGGTGTTGCGCACTCTTGAATATGCCCCACCCGGGCGCGCGCCGCCAGGGGTCGGGGCTTAAACGTCCTTGGCGTAGCCGCGCAAAATCAGGTCCGGACGGGCCTCCGGCGTCCAATCCCGCTCCGGGAATCGCTGGAAGCCCGCCTCCCGGTAAAGGTCATTCGCCGCCGTCCACTCCTGGTTCGTGGAGAGGACCACCCGGTGGATGTGCGGGCGGCGCCGGCCCTCCTCCAGAATCGCCTGGACCAGCGCGCGCCCGGTGCCGGAGCGCTGCACGGCGGGATCCACGGTGAGCAGGCGGAACTCCAACTCCCCGGGGCCGGCCACATCCGCCCAGACGCCCCCATGCTCCGCCAGGGTGACGGAACCCATCATCAGCTCACCACGCTCCGCCACCCAGGTCTCTGCCTCGGTGCGACGAGCGGACGCGGACGTGGAAATGCGCAACAAGTAGCCGCTCTTGGCATCCGGGAAGTGCCCCGCCTCCAGGTAACTGGCCACGGTCAACCGGTTAATCTCCGCATCATCCGACTCCTGCGCCGGGCGAATGGTGATCTCCGGGCGCTGCACCAAACCCGTATACAGGGAGCCGTCTTTGGCGCGTTCTACCCTCCCGTGGTCCACCAAGGCGCGGCGCAACATGGCCGTATCCTCGGTGAATCCACGCAGGCGAAGATTCAGGCCCGGCTCATCCTCCGTGCTCCCCGCCGGTAGAACCTGCCAGGCGATGAGGTCAAGGAGCGCCTCGCGGTCATCGGGCCGCTTGGGCAGGCGCTCCAGCGGCCCGCGCCCCAAGAAACGGGCGACAAGCGAGCGGCTGGTGGTACGCGGATGTGACACCATAATCTCCTGAGGTGGGCGCGGGGTGGGCGCGGTTGAGCTCGCCCAGAGTACGGCCCGCCCAGTCTAGGTGGGTGCGCGTTCGTGCGCGGGTTCGCGGGCGTGCGGGCGTGCGGGCGTGCGTTCGTGGGCGTGCGCTCGTGGGCGTGCGGACGGACCCAAGCGGCCTTATCGCGCACAAGCACCCCACAAGCCCGCTTCACGCCGATATGCCCGCTTCCCCGCCCCACGAGTGCCCCGCTTCCCCGCCCCACGAGTCCCCCCGCTCAACCCGCCACGCGAGCACCGCGCGCCGCCAGCGCGCCGCCACCGAGCGGCGTCGACCCGTGACGTTTCTCTACACGCCCGGGCCCGGCGCTTGCATTCCGTTTGTTAGTTCAGTGTACTAACCATCATGACCTCGACTACGGGCCGGATCCAGCAACACCGACGCGCCGGCGCCGCCCTCCCCTCCCACGGGCGGGCGCACAACCTGTCCCTTGTCCTGCGCACCCTGCACGCCGGGGGTGCCATGAGCCGCGCCGAGCTCTCGCGCACGCTGGGCCTCACCCGCGTCACCGTGTCAGACCTGGTAGCGGAGCTGCTCCAGCGAGATCACGTCGTGGAACTCGGGACCGCGGAGAAGGGACGCCCGGGCAAGCCCGCCATCCTGGTCGACCTCAACCGCACCGGGCTGCAGGTGGTGGGCCTGGACCTGGCGGAGGCGAACGTGCTGAGCGCCGCGGTCATGGACCTGGATGGCACCGTCCTGTCCCGCCTCACCACGGACCTAGACAGCGAGCGCGGCGACCGCGTCACGGAGCTGCTCCTGGACCTGGTCCAGCGCGCCATCGCGCAGGCCACCGCTCCGCTCCTCGGCATCGGCGTCGGCTCGCCGGGCATCGTGGACGCCCACGGGACCGTGCTGATCGCGCCGAACCTGCACTGGGAAAATGTCCCTCTCGGCGCGCTTCTTGAAGAGCACACGGGACTGCCGACGCTGGTGGCCAACGACGCCGATGCCGCGCTGATGGGCGAATTCACGTTTGGCGACGGCTCCCGCGACATGATCCTGGTCAAGATCGGCCGCGGCGTGGGCGCCGGCATCATGGTCGACGGCCACCGCACGCGCGGCGTCCACTCCGCCGCCGGCGAGATTGGCCACGTCACGGTCGGCACGGACGGCGGCCAAGAATGCGCCTGCGGGCGCCGCGGTTGCTTGGAGACATGGCTCGCGATGCCCTACTTGGAAAGGGCCCTGCTCGACGCCGGCGCGCCGGGTCGCGAGCGCGTTCTCACCTCCGCGGGCGAGCGGCTTGGCATCGCTCTGGCTCCGGTGATCGCGGCGCTTGATCTCGCGGAGGTGGTGCTGGTGGGCGACGTCGACTTGTTGGATGGGCCGCTGCTCTGCTCGGTCGAGGAAACCCTTGCCACGCGCACGCTTCGCCAGCGCGACCCCGACTTGAGGGTGCGCTTGGCGGCCAACCCCCGTGACGCGGTGCTGCGCGGGACCGCGGTCCTGGTCTTGTGGGAGCAACTCGGCGTGGCCTGAACGGCTGTTTCGGTGGGGCTGGCCGCGAGAAGCGGGCCTATCGCGGCCAAGCACCCTACAAGGCCGCTTCACGCCGATAAGGCCGCTTGAGCCGGGCCGGGGTCGGGGCCGGGGACGGGGACGGGGACGGAGTCCGAACCGGAAGCGGGCCTATCGCGGCCAAGCACCCTACAAGGCCGCTTCACGCCGATAAGGCCGCTTGGGTCCGGCCGGAGACGGAGTCCGAGCCGGAAGCAGGCATATCGCGGCCAAGCACCCTACAAGGCCGCTTCACGCCGATAAGGCCGCTTGGGTCCGGACGGAGACGGGGGCGGGGCAGGGACGGAGTCCGAGCCGGAGTCGGGGACGGGGACCGAGCCGGAAGCAGGCCTATCGCGGCCAAGCACCCTTCAAGGCCGCTTCACGCCGATAAGGCCGCTTGGGTCCGGACAAGGACAGGCCGGGCGCGAAAAAGCCGCGGTCCCGGTGTGATCCGGGGCCGCGGCTTGGTGCTACGGAAGCGCTATGGCTCAGAGGCCGAGCGAGAGGCCGTACGTGGTGGTCGTGATCGCATCCGGGTTCGCAGCGACGGCGATGATGATGAGGGCGACCCAGAGCAGGGACAGCACGATGGAGATCGAGGAGATGATGATGCCGGCCAGCGCCAGGCCGGCTCCACCCTCACCCGACTGCTTGATCTGCTTGCGGGCGATGATCGACACGATCAGGCCGGCGATGTTCACGACGAAGGCCAGGACGAAGCCGACGATGGCCATCGTGTTGGTCTTGGGCGCCATCGGCGCCATGTTGGACTGCTGGGTCTGCTGCGGATACTCAGACATGAGAACTCCCCCTGGGTTGACGAAGATGACGTTGACACATTACCCAAGGTTTGGGCTTAATGTGACACTCGTTGCATCATCTGGTGAGCAACCCCACGAAACCCGCCTGATTAGGGGGTTTGAGGGAAGGCCGGGAGCGACTCCGGGTGTGACACGCCAGCGCTCTGCCACCCGGGTTCCATCACGGGCCGGGTAACACCGACACCCGCCTCCTCAGCGATGAGTGCACCCGCCGCCCAGTCCCACTCGCGCGTGCCAAACTCCGCGTACGCGTCCAGCACCCCCTCTGCCACCAGGCACAAATCCAGCGCGGCGGAGCCCAGGCGCCTCACGTTGGCGTAGTCCGGAATCAGCCCAGCCAAGGCACTGACTTGGAAGTTTCGCCGATCGGCGTCGTAGCCAAAGCCCGTGGCCAGCATCCGCGCATCGGCGGCGCCTGAGGGGCCCGTGAGGGTGAGGGCCTCCGCGGACTCGGTGCGCTGCGGCGACCAAGGAGACTTCATGGCTCCCAAACCTGCCCCGGCGTAGTACTGCGTACCGAGGGCCGGCGCGGTGACGGCCCCGGCCAACCACTGCTCGCGGCCATCCGGACCGGGCCCATAAACTCCCACGGAGGTGGCGTAGTAGACGATCCCTCGCACAAAGTTGGCCGTGCCATCCAACGGATCGATGGACCAGCGATACCCGCCGGCAGTGGGCTCGCCCGAGTCCGCATATTCCTCCCCAGTGAGCACATCCGTGGGCCTGAATCCGGAGATCACCTGCCGCACGGCCTGCTCTGCGCGTCGGTCAAAATCGGTGACCCAATCCCCTCCCGCGGACTTGTTCATCGCCTGTCCGTCCAACTGCCCCTCGCCACGCTGGGCCAGGACAAGAGCGCCTGCGGTGGACGCCATCCGCGCCACGTGCAACAAGGCGGACGGGTGGTTTTCCGTGCCCGGCATCGGATTCATTCCCCGGCCCCGTCCTTCGTCGCATCCGCGTCACCATCTGCATCAGCATCAGCGTCCGGGCCGGGAGCCGCAACGGCAGCCGCGCCGCCCTCTAGCAGGAGTCGGAAGCCGTCCTCATCCAGCACGGGCACACCAAGCTGCTCCGCCTTATCCAGCTTGGACCCGGCCGCCTCGCCAGCGACCACAAAGCTGGTCTTCTTTGACACGGACCCGGAGGCCTTGCCTCCGCGCACAATGATGGCCTCTTTGGCCTCGTCGCGGGAGAACGTGGGAAGCGTTCCGGTGACCACGATGGTGAGTCCCTCCAGCGTGCTGGCCATCTGCTCGTCCCGCTCATCGGCCATGCTCTTATCCTGCGCGGCCCAGGCCGCCTGCCAACGATCGACGATGTTGCGGTGCCACTGCACCCCAAACCACCCGACCACGGACTCGGCAATGGTGGAGCCAACGCCGTCGATCTCAGAGAGGCGCTGCACCGCGCCCTCTGCCTCGATGGCCTGACGCAGAGCGTCCATTGATCCAAAGCGCGTGGCGAGCGCCCGTGAGGCCGTGGGTCCCACGTGCCGGATGGAGAGCGCCACCAGTACGCGCCAGAGCTCCGCATCCATGGCCTTGCCCACCTGCTGGTGCAGCTTGACCGTATTGGCGGAGGGGACGGACGGCTTTTTGGCGGTGGGCTTGGTCCAGAAGTACGGGAGCAGCTCCCACACTCCGGTCCCCTCGCTGATCTGAGTCTCCGGGTTCTTGCGGCGCTTTTCACGCCAGACCTTGACCTCCTCCAACGCCGCCGATACCGAGGACTCGGGATCCAGCAGCTCAAAGACGTCCGCCTCGGTGGTGAGGGGGCCGGGACCGGCCGGCTCCGGAAGGCCACCAGGCAGCGTGGCCGGGTCAGGCCCATGGCCCACCGTGAGTGCCAGGGCGGCCTCAGACCCCAGTGCCTCGATATCGAAGGCGCCACGAGAGGCCAGGTGCTCCACGCGCTGGCGAAGCTGCGCAGGGCAGTGCTCGGCGTTGGGGCACCGAAGGTCGATATCCCCCTCCTTGGCGGGGGCAAGGGCGGTGCCGCAGGAGGGGCAATCTGTCGGCATGACAAAGTCACGCAGCTGCTCCTCGCGTCCCTCACGCAGAGCCAGCACCGGACCCACAATCTCCGGGATCACATCCCCGGCCTTGCGCAGGATCACGATGTCGCCAATTTTGACGTTCTTGGCCTTGACCACGTCCTGGTTGTGCAGCGTGGCCATTTCCACAGTGGAGCCGGCCACCTTGACCGGTTCCATGACGCCGTAGGGGGTCACGCGTCCGGTGCGGCCCACGTTCACGCGGATGTCCAACAGCTCCGTGTGGACCTCCTCCGGCGGGAACTTGTAGGCCACGGCCCACCGCGGCACCCGCGAGGTGTAACCCAGGGCGCGCTGGATGGCGAAGCTGTCCACCTTGATCACGATGCCGTCGATCTCGTGGACCAGCGTGTGCCTCTCCTGCCCCTTCTCTGCGATGTACTCCAGGATTTGGTCTATGCCCTCCAGCACCACGTTGTAGGGGGAAACTGGGAGGCCCCAGTCACGCATGAGCTGGTAGGTCTCAAATTGGGAGGCGGCGGAGAGGCCCTCGCGTTCACCGATGCCGTGGGCGAACATGCGCAGCGGCCGCTCCGCGGTCTTGGCCGGGTCCTTCTGCCGCAACGACCCGGCGGCGGCGTTGCGGGGATTGGCCAGCTCCGCCTTGCCTTCACCGCGCAGCTTGGCGTTGAACGCCTCAAAATCCTTGGACGCAATGAAGACCTCCCCGCGGACTTCCAATTGCGCAGGCCAGCCGCTACCGCTGAGGCGGCGGGGAATCTCCTTGATGGTGAGCACATTGGCCGTGACCTCTTCACCGGTCACGCCGTCCCCGCGGGTGACCGCGGAGGCCAGGACGCCGTCGCGGTAGATCAGGTTGATCGCGAGACCGTCAATCTTGGCCTCGGAGAGCCACCGCAGCGGCTGATTCGGGGTGATCTGCCCGGCCTGAGCCGTGGCACGCTCCACCCACGCCCGCAGCTCCTCCAGCGAAAATACGTCCTCCAGTGAGTACATGCGCGTGGGGTGCTTGACCGGGGTGAACATGGCAGAGACGTCCCCACCCACCTCCTGCGTGGGTGAGTCGCTGGTCATGAGCGCGGGATAGCGAGCCTCCCAGCGCTCCAGCTCCCCAAAGAGCTGATCAAACTCCGCATCTGAGACCAGCGAGGTGGCCTCGTTGTAATAGGCCTGGCGGTACTCGCGCACACGCTGGGCTGTCTCCGCATGGTGCGCGCGCACCGCGGCGCTGGGGACCTGGTCGCTGGGTGTTTCGATGGGGTTCTCGCTCACGCTCCCATCATGCCGCAGGACCCCACCGGATTGCTTCGATGGCGCCCCAGGAAAAACTGCGGACTCAGTCCATCGCCAGGCCGGGGCCAGTGCCCGGAGCCAGGTCGAACGGGGTCACGTCGCCAAAGCCATGCAAGTGCACCGGCGACTGAGCCGCGATCACAAAGCGCTCATCCCCGGCCAGCACCTGCGCCGTGAGGTGGTCACACAAGACCTGGTGCGGCTCGGCAATCGCCGTGAGTCGGGAGGCCATGTTGACCGTGGCCCCGTAAATGTCGCCCAGGCGGGAGAGCACGCGCCCCCAGACCATGCCCACGCGCACCTGCGGCGTGTTCTCATCGCCATCAAACTCTTTAGCCAGCGCCAACGCGATCAGAGCACCCGCCTGCGGAGTCTCCGCGACGTACAGCACCTCGTCGCCGATCGTCTTGACCAACCGCCCGCCGGCCACGGTGATGATTTCGGAGCAGCGCGCCTCAAATCCCTGCACCAGCTTGGCCAGCTTGCGCTCCCCCATGCCGCGAGAGAGCTTGGTGAAGGAGACCATGTCGGCGAAGCCGACGGCGCGCGCCAGCGGCAGAGCGGCGTCGTCCTCTGAACCGTCCCTGCCCTGGTTCGAGGCGCGCAGCCCCGACTCCGCGCGCACCACCTGGCGCTGCACGGCGGCGGCCAGATTGCGCCGGTAGGCGTAGGCCATGACCTCCTCGATGGGCTCAATCAGCTCATCGAGGATGAGGATCACCTGACGGCGCGCCTCCGCATCACTCATGCCCTGGTTTTGCACCAGGTCCTCCACGATTGCCTCGATCTGCCAGATCACCATGCGGTCGGTGAGCTGGCCGAGCGAACGCGTAATGGACAGCGCCGCCTCTTCGGAAAGCTTGTGCTGGCGCACCTGATCGATGATGGTGCCGAGCGCGTCCTCGTCGTCCTGCGTGTATGCGATCTCGTCGTCGCCGACCCTCGGCAGCCCCAGGGCACGCCAGAGTTTGCGGGCGCTCAGTAGGGAGACGCCGACGCCCGCGGCGACTTCGCGACGACGCAGGGTTCTCGGCGAGCCAAGCAGGCGACGCTCCAGCTCGCGTGCCGCATCATGCACGCCTTCCTCGTCCTGCGGCTGGCGCCGAGGGAGCAACGGCATGGAGGTGGTGATCGGCGCGTCCTCCGCCACGGCTGCCCGGAGCCCCGGGCCGGCCTGTGAGGCCGCGACCGGCCGCGCATCCATGGGCGGGGCAAGCAGGCCAATGACCGGCATCTGAGCGGTGCGCGGGACAGGAGAGGCCCCCGGCTCAGGGGCCTGCGCGGCGTCCACATGGCCAGTCGCAGGCTGTTCAGGGCTCGGCTGGTCAGGGGTCGGCTGGTCAGGGGTCGGCTGGCCAGAGGCCAGCGGGTCCGATGCGAGGTGGGCCTGCGCGGGCGGGGCCCATGAGGGCGGCGGAACCGGAGGCAACGACGGCGGACCCGGCTGACCGGGCTCGCTCGTACCGTCCAGGTTCATCTGGCTCCTTCTCCTTGCACGCTTTCGAGGGGTTCTCTGGCGCTCGAGTCATCCGCAGTTGCGGCGTAGCTCGGGGCACTCGGGGGGGTGACGGGGTCCATTCTCGCACCCGGTGGGTGGTTCAGCGCCGTGCCACGACGGTCCCTGCCTCATATTCGGGAGCAACTCCCAGTCTGGCGCGCAACCAGCGTGAGAGTTGCGCCGCCTTGCGCACGTCCGGGACGTGGCGAATCTCGAAGCGGCCACGCACCGTGTCCATGACCAACGTGCCGGGCCCCTCTGCGCCTCCGCCCACGCTGGGGCGGGCCGTGACACCCGTGACCATGAGAAACGGCATCTCCCTCGGGTGCTTACCTTGGACCACCAGCACCCGTCTGGTGGTGAAGATGATGCGCCTGCGAGACCACCGCCAGATCGGAGTGATGACCCAACCGAGCACGGAGAAACCGAACAGCACCCACACGGCGATCACCAGAAAGGGTTGAGCCTCTGCCCAGCGTCCGCCCAAGGCGGGGACGCGGGAGAGCAGACCCATCAGGAATCCCACCACCGCCATGAGAATCACCAGGGTCCAGGCGGGCGCGCGCAGGGCGCGGGCGTGTGGCAGGGTGCGCACGACTACGCGCTCGGTGCCATCCAGCTCCACCTTCACCGCTCAACCGCTCCTTCGTGACGCGCTCCTTCGTGACGCATTCTCCGACCAAAGCCTATCCAAGCAGGCAGGGAGGATGCCGGGAGCGCTCCTTAGGCGTAGCCGCCATCGGATCGGCGCAGGTGCACCACGTCGCCGGCGTGCACGTGATGGGCCTCGCCCCGGGCGTCGCTCACCACGAGGCAGCCATCAGAATCCAGATCCGTGGCGATGCCGACCAGCTCGCGTCCACCGGGCAGGTGCACGCGCACCTCGTTGCCCAGGGTCGCACTGGTGGAGCGGGCGGCCTCTAGCACGCTACGCCCGCCGAGCGCTGCCAACGGGCGTGTCACGCTGCCGTTGGCGGCAAACCATTCGTCGCTGACGCCGGCCAGGCGCGCCCAGAGCGTGCCTAGCACCTGATCCCCGGCTGCCTGGATCCCGGCCATAGCCAGCGAGGTGGCGGTGCCCACCGGCAGCTCCTGCCGGGTCTGATTCAGGTTGATGCCGATGCCAACCACCACGGTGTTGCCCAGCGGTGGCTGACCAGGGACCAGGCGCGCAAGGATGCCCGCGGCCTTCTTTCCGTCCACCAGCAGATCATTGGGCCACTTCACGCCGGCTGCCTGGCGCCCGGCCAACTGGTCCACGGCCTCTGCCGCAACCAGGGCCACCAACACGGTGGCCCACCCGAGGGCATCCACCGGCACGCCGGCCGGCGGGCGCAGCAACAGGCTGGTGGCCAACGCCGCTCCAGCCGGGGCCACCCACTCGCGATCAAGCCGGCCGCGACCGCTGCGCTGATCCAGCGTCGCCACCACGCTCAGGTGCGGAGCCTGCGGGCCCAAGGCCGCCAGGTCCTCGTTCGTGGAGCCGGTCCATGCGGGCAACAACGCCTCCGGCCACGCGGGGGCTCCGGTTCCGGAGCCCCCGGCAGCCGGGGACGCCGCCCAGGCAAGGTCGCGCGCGGCCGTTACGGCAGCGGCGTCGAGCACCAGCTCCCGTGTCACGGCGCTTCGATACCCGAGGATGCGCTGGGGGCTCCGTCAAGGAAGATGTCCGGCGTGCGGCGCGCGGCCGGGTCGCCAGCGGCGTAGCCGTCCAGGTCGGTGATGCCCTGCTCCGCCAGCACCTCTTCGTCAATCGCGAAGTGGCCGGTGTAGCTGCGCGGATCCCGCGTCAGGATCGCGTAGGCGGCGTCCGCCACAATCTGCGGGGTGCGCGCGCCGGACAGCAACGGAGCGCCGCCGGGCAGGTTCTGGATGGCAGCCGTCTCGATGATGGTTGCCGGCCACAGCGAGTTCACGCCGATGCCGTCCTTGGCGAGCTCGCGCGCCAGGCCAAGCGTGGTCAGGCTCATGCCGTACTTGGCCATGGTGTACGCCAAGTGATCCCCGGCCCAGCGCGGGTCAAGGTTCAGCGGCGGGGACAGGGTCAGGATGTGCGCGGCGGGCGACTTGCGCAGCTCCGGGATGGCCGTCTTGGAGAGCAGGAAGGTGCCGCGCGCGTTGATGTCCTGCATCAGGTCGTAGCGCTTCATGTCCACGGCGTCCGTCGGCGAAAGGTCAATCGCGGAGGCGTTATTCAGGACGATGTCCAGCCCACCGAAGCGCTCCACCGCGGCGGCGACGGCGCCTGCCACGTCGGCATCGTTGCGGACGTCGCCGACGATCGCGAGGGCCTTGCCGCCCTCCGCCTCAATCTGGGCGGCGGCGGTGTGCACCGTGCCCTCCAGCTTGGGGTGGGGCTTGTCCGTCTTGGCCAACATCACGATGTTGGCGCCGTCGCGAGCGGCACGCAGGGCGATCGCGAGGCCGATGCCGCGGCTGCCGCCGGACATCAGGATGGTGCGGCCGGCCAGCGTTGAAGCGGGCGACGGCGCGGGGCTGGGAAGAGTCTGTCCGGTCATGATGGACAGCGTAGCGGCTTCACACCCCGCTTGCTACCGCCGGGTAACATTTTGGCGGTTCCATTGGGCGCGGGCACCAGGGCGTGGCCCGGCACGCTCACGCGCCGACTTTGTGCGATTCCTCCAAACAACCGAGCCAGCCACGGGCCTAGACTGGGCGACGGCGGCGATCTGCTTGTGCACATCCCACCAGTCACCCGCGCGGGCCCGCCGGCCCGCGTTCCCCGACACAGGAGTGCGTTACACACGATGAGCCAGAGCCAGGACGCCACGTTCGACCTGACCACGACCGAGGGCAAGCTTGCCGAGTTCCGCGCACGCCGCGAACGCTCGTTGGCCCCCAGCGGTCAGGGCGCCATCGATAAACAGCACTCCCGCGGCAAGCACACCGCCCGCGAGCGCGTGGAGTTGCTGCTGGATCCCGAGTCCTTCGTGGAGTTTGACGCCCTGCGCGTGCACCGCACCAGCGCCTTTGGCATGGAAGCAAAGAAACCCCTGGGCGACGGCCTGGTGTCCGGCTACGGCACGGTAGACGGCAGGCTCGTGGCCGTGTACTCGCAGGACTTTTCCGTCTATGGCGGCTCCCTCTCGGAGATCAACGGCCAGAAGATCGTGAAGGTGCAGGAGTTTGCGCTGCGCAACGGCTGCCCCGTGGTCGGCATCAACGACGGCGGCGGCGCGCGCATCCAAGAGGGCGTCGCCTCCCTGGCCATGTTCGCGGACATCTTCCGCAACAACGTTCACTCCTCCGGAGTGGTCCCCCAGATCTCCGTGATTATGGGCCCCTGCGCCGGTGGCGCCGCCTACTCCCCCGCCCTGACGGACTACGTGGTCATGGTGGACAAGACCAGCTACATGTTCATCACCGGGCCTGACGTGATCAAGACCGTCACGGGCGAGGACGTGGATATGGAGACCTTGGGCGGGGCGCGCCACCACAACCAGGACACCGGCACCGCCAGCTACCTGGCCCCGGATGAGGAGGACGCGCTGGAGTTTGTGCGCGAGCTGCTCTCTTATCTCCCCTCCAACAACCTGGCCGAACCCGCACTGGAGCCGGGCGAGCAGGAGCCCTACCTCACGCCAGAGGACGCGGAGCTGGACACCCTCATTCCGGATTCAGCGGCCCAGCCCTATGACATGCGCACCGTCATTGAGCACATCGTGGATGACGGAAACTTCTTTGAGGTGCAGGCGCTGTACGCACCCAACGTCATGATCGGCTATGCCCGGGTGGAAGGCGCCACGATCGGCATTGTGGCCAACCAGCCCATGCAGTTTGCCGGCACCCTTGACATCAACGCCTCGGAGAAGGCGGCGCGTTTTGTGCGCAACTGCGACTCCTTCAACATCCCGATCCTGACCCTCGTGGACGTCCCCGGCTTCCTGCCCGGCAAGGACCAGGAGGATCTGGGGATCATCCGCCGCGGCGCCAAGTTGCTCTACGCCTACGCCGAGGCCACGGTGCCCAAGCTCACCGTCATCACCCGCAAGGCCTTTGGTGGCGCCTACATCGTCATGGGCTCCAAGAAGCTGGGCGCGGACCTGAACTTCGCCTGGCCCACCGCCCAAATCGGCGTCATGGGCGCGCAGGGTGCCGTCAACATCCTCTACCGCCGCGACCTGGCGGCCGTGGAGGCAGAGGGCGGGGACGTGGAGGCCCGCCGGGCCAAGATCATCGCCGACTACGAGGCGGAGCTGCTCAACCCGTACCAGGCCGCCGAGCTGGGCTACCTGGACGCGGTGATTGCCCCCAGCGAGACCCGCCTGCAGATCGCCAAGGGCCTGCGCGCTCTGCGCGATAAGCACTCCTCGCTGCCCTCCAAGAAGCACGGGAACATCCCGCTGTGAGCGCGGCACGGCGCCCCTGGGCGGAACCGGAAAACGAGCAGGAAGCCCCGGAAGGGCCCTTCCTCAAGGTGGTGCGCGGCGAGCCGACCCTCGAGGAACTGGCCGCGCTCACCGCGGTGCTTGCCGCAACGGCGTCCGCCCCTGTGGAAGAGGAGCCGCAGGAGGCAACGCGCACCGATGTGCTGCGCCGCACAGCACGCCTGCGGTCGCGGCTACTGACCGTCCCGGGGGCCTGGCGCTCACGCGGGCGCTGATGCTGTCGCAGGCCCCGGGGCCGGGCGGGGCGGTGCGGGGCGAGGCGGCCCGCTCGCGGCCCGCCGCCTTGGGCCGGTTTCTGGTTCACTGCTAGGCTCTGGCGGACGCCTGCCGTGAGAACTGGGCAGGGCACTCTGGCTGGGGGGACAGATGCGAGACACGTCAATTGACGTGGGGCGAGGACTGGCAATTGTTGCCATTGTGCTTGGACACGTGATTCGAGGGCTCGGCTCGGCCGGCCTGCTGGACACCGCAAGCGCCGAGTACATCCTCTGGGACCGTGCCATCTACCTGTTCCACCTGGCCGTGTTTGCGCTCCTTGGCGGGCTGTTCATAGCGGGCAGCGTCAGCCGCAAGGGCGTGCCCGCGTATCTGCGCGAGCGCCTCGTGAACTTCTTCTACGTCTACCTTCTCTGGACGCTCCTCCAAGAGGTACTGGTCCGCAGCCTCAGCAACACGGTCGTCAATACCCCGCTGCCCTGGTATGAGGCACTGGCGCTCTGGAAGCCGCAGGCGCAGTTCTGGTATCTGCCGTTCCTGATCGTCACAACGCTGATCCTGTGCCTCTTGCGCCCCTGGGCCTCCACGGCCAGGGCCGTCATCACGGCCGCGCTCTTCGTCGCGATCGCCCTGCTGCGGTGGGGCATTCCCGGCGACTTCTTCGGTGAGCAGGGCCTTGGCCTGCTGCTCTTCTTGGCCGCAGGAACGCTGTTGGGCGCCAAGCGTTTCACAGCCCTGCTCTCGCGGCTCTCCTACGGGCGCCGCTGGCTCATGACCGCGGGCTGCCTCGCGGCCTCCGCGGCCATGTTTGCCTTCACGCCCACCATGCCCTCCACCACGGCCGGCGGGCTGGAGCGCACACCCTTCGCCGTGGCCTGTGGCCTGGTGGCCTCCGTGCTGGCCGTCGCCGCGGTGCTGCTCCTCTCCTCGGCGCTGACCAGTTGGGGCTGGCTCGCGCGGCCGTTGGCCTACCTTGGCCGCCACTCGATGGAAATCTTCCTGGCGCACATCTTGGGCGCCTCCGGTGCACGCATTGTGCTCAACAAGCTGGGCATCGAGGCAGCTGGCCCGCACCTGATCCTGGGTGTCCTGGCCGGTCTCGCCTTCCCACTGGTGCTCATTTGGCTCACCCCACGCCTTCACCTTGGCCTGTTGTGGGCGCCGCCTCGCGCCTGGAGCGGGGCACGCAAGCCTGCGTCTGCCACGGTCTCTGAGGCTGCGACAGTCTCGGCGCCTGCAGCGGCCCCAGCACCCGCAGTCCCCGCACCCGCGGCTCCGAAGCCAGAGACAGCCCCGGCACCTGAGACAGGCCCGGCACCCAGCACAGGGGGCCCCGCTCCCGCAGGCCGCAGCGCCGGCCCAAGGCATCGTGCCGACGGCCCGACCTTCCCCGGTCGATAGCATCAACTACGTCTCTTTTGTGTTGCGGCTCACTGCGACGGGCCGGCGCTAGATAGGGTGAAGGTCCCCGGCCCCAGGAGCCTCTATGCGCCACCGTCCCCACCGTCGCCTCACCGTGCTGTGCGGTGCGGTCATCGCGGCGCTTGCGCTGGCCTCGTGCACTCCGGCCGGGGGGCCAGCGGCACAGGACCCCGCGTCGTCGAGCAGTGGCCGGGTGGATGCATCCGCAGAATCCGGTCAGGCAACTGACCCCTGGGCGCCCCCGAAGTCAGGCTCCGGCGCGGCCCCAGACCAGAGCCAGGACCCAGAACAGGACGAGGCCTCCGGGGAGCCTTCCCAGAACGTGGACGGCGAACACACGGATCAGGACGGCCTCCCCTATGCCGAGAATCCAGACGGCGTGGACCCCAACGGCAAAACCATCACCGCCCTGCCCGCCAGTCAGATCAAGAAGTACTTGGATCGGGGCGCCGCCAAGGCCGGCGGTTCCGTGCGCGCCCCAGGGCTGAGCTGGGGCGACGGCGCGCCGGTGGAGGTCGGCACGCTCAGCCTGCTCCAGGCCCGCGAGGCGCCCACTCAGCCGGTCCTCGCCATGCGCGAGTATGCGGCTCCCGCAAGCGACGGCGGCGAAGAAGTCCCACTCTCCCGCGTGGTGTACCTGGGCAATCAGGTGGTGCTCTTCGCGGGGCCCACGGCCCGGGAGGACGGCGGCTCCGACGCCCCAACGACGCTGCGTTATAGCACCGGAAGGGCCTGGAAAAACGGTCCCCGGCTTGGCAACAACGATCCCGGTACCAGCCAACACGTCTCTGACCCCCTCGCCGTCGGCGGGCGCGTGTATTGGACTTTGAGCACCCAGAACGATGCGAACGAGTGGTCGTGGGTGCTACACAGTTGGAAGCCGGGGGAAAGCAAACTCACCACTGAGGCCAGCAGCGACTCGCTGACCAAGGGGCTCAGGAGCTACGGCGCGCCACCCAGGAATAGCTCCCTGATCCATCACAAGGGGCGGCTGTACTTTGCCGTCACTCTGGATAGCTCCGACTCGGACACCAACCAACCCACTGCCCTCATCTCTGTGCCCCTCACATCAGGGGCGCCGCGGTTGGAGGCAAAGGAGGGCTCGCGCCCGTACTCCACCAGCGCCGGGCTGGTTTTCTCCACCACGTATCCCGATGTCATGGACAACTACACCAACCGGGCCCTCAGGGGCCTACGGTTGCTCAGCTCTCCGGGAGAATCACAGGCACTGCTCAACGTCACTCGCGATGAGGCCCAACGCGGCGTCGCGCAAGTAAACGCACAGATGCAAGATTCAGGCGAATCCTCGCCCGTGGCCCTCCTTGGCCCACCGACCCTCGTGGGGGCCCAAAAGAACACAGTGACACTCATCGTCCGTGGTCAGGTGGTGAGCCTTGACCTGTCACGGCGGAAGGGCTCCCGCCTTGTGCCGGCTCAACGCATCGCCGCCGCCCCGGCGGACAGGCCCGTCCAGTGCGGGGACAAGGTGGCCTTCCCTGTGCAGCTGCTGGTCCCGCAGGGCGCTGATCTGGCCTCCTCCCCGCAATTGTGGGTGTCCTTTGACTCCAACAACGGGACGCTGCTGTGGCAGCCGCTAGAGGAGATGCGGTCTCCGTCCGGGTGCGCCGGGGAGGCCTTCACTGCTCAGGGAATCCCCGTCTACGACGGAAACACCGTGAAGACCCCCTTGGCCCGGGTCACCGTGGGCGGATCCTAAGCCCCACCGCTGCAGGCGGATCCTGAAGCTGCCCATGCCGGTTAGGCTTGCGTGGTGACTCAGACCACACAGCGCACCCCCAGCGCCATCGATGCCCTTGCCAACCGCTACGTGGAACAGCTCGTGAAGCTGGACCCGGAGCTCGCCACCGACCTCGGAATCCCGGGCGCCGAGGAGGAGTACGCGGATCACTCCCCCGCTGGCGTCGCCGCTCGGCGCGCACTGCTCGCGACGACGCTCGCGGCGCTGGATCAGGAGGAGCCCACCGACGAGGTGGACCGGGTCACGGCTGACGTGTTGCGCGAGCGCCTGGGGCTCTCCCTCGAGATCATCGACTCCGGCGTCACGCCCCTGAACAACATCGAGTCGGTGCCGCAGAGCTCGCGCGGGATCTTGGACCTGATGCCCACGGACACCCACGAGCAGTGGGGCCACATCGCCGGGCGCCTCTCCCATCTGCCGGGCGCGCTGTCCGGCTACCGAGAGTCGTTGGAGGCCTCCCGCGCCGCTGGCAAGGTGGCGGCGGCCCGTCAGGTCACCGAGGTGGCCTCGCAGTGCGGCGCCTACGCGGAGGCTGGTGGCTACTTTGACCAGCTGCTGACCCAGGCCCCGTCGGACAACCCCCAGCTCACCAGCCGCCTGGCAGAGGGTGCGGCTGCGGCCAAGGCCGCTTACGCCGACCTGGCCAGCTACCTCACCGAGGACCTCATCAAGGACGCGCCGAGCAAGGACGCCGTGGGCAGGGAGTATTACTCCCTCATGTCCCGCGAGTTCCTGGGCGCGGAGGTGGACCTGGAAGAGACCTACGCCTGGGGCGTGGCGGAGCTGGACCGGATCATCGCCGAGCAGGAGGCGGTCGCCGAGGAGATTGAGCCCGGCGCCAGCGTGGAGCGCGCCAGGGAGATCCTCAACGCCGATCCGGCCCGCGAGCTGCACGGCACCGACGCGCTGAAGGCGTGGATGCAAGACAAGTCAGACACCGCGCTGCGCGAGCTGGCCGGCAGCCACTTCGAGATTGTGCCGCCCATGGATCGCCTTGAGTGCATGATCGCCCCCACGCAGGAGGGCGGGATTTACTACACGGCTCCCAGCTCCGACTTCTCGCGACCGGGTCGCATGTGGTGGTCCGTGCCGGAGGGCGAGGACGTGTTCCGCACCTGGGCGGAGACCAGCACGGTTTACCACGAGGGCGCCCCGGGCCACCACCTTCAGATCGCCACGGCCCTGCTGGCGGGCGGCCTGAATCGATTCCGCACCGAGCTGGTGTGGGTCTCCGGGCACGGCGAGGGCTGGGCCCTCTACGCCGAGCGACTCATGGAGGAGCTGGGCTACCTGGCGGATCCCGGGGACCGCCTTGGCATGCTGGATGGGCAGCGCTTGCGCGCGGCCCGCGTGGTCTTTGACATTGGCGTGCACCTGGAGCTTGAGGTTCCGCCGCGCTGGGGCGAGGGCACGTGGGACGCCGACAAGGGCTGGGACTTCCTCACGCGCAACGTCTTTGAGTCAGAGGGCAGGGTCCGCTTCGAGTTCCTGCGCTACCTTGGCTGGCCGGGCCAGGCCCCGTCCTACAAGATTGGCCAGCGCCTCTGGGAGCAGATCCGCGAGGAGGTGCGCACCCGCGAGGGCCAGGCGTTCAACGAGCGCGAGTTCCACACCCGCGCGCTGCGCCTTGGCTCCATGGGCCTTGACTCCCTGCGCCGCGCCCTGCTGGGCGGTTAATTTCCGGGACCGCACGTGGGGTCTTGAACCCCACGCACGACGACGCCTGTCTCACCTGCCGCTGGCAGGTGAGACAGGCGTCGTCGTGCCGGAGAAAATTCGCCGGTCAGCCCGTGCCAACCACGACCATGGTTCCCCAGGGAGGCCGCGCTCACCCGTGAATCAACTCCATCCAGTTGGCCGGCACAGCGCCGGCCGGGCCGGGAACCGGCTGATCGGCTGGGTGGGAGGTGGGGGCCGCCAGGGCGGGGCCGGAGTCAAAGTCCTCTCCGGTGGCGAAGTTGAACCACCACTCCTCACCGGGCTCAAAACTGGTCATGAGCGGGTGGCCGGTCTCCTTGAAGTGAGCCGTGGCGTGCTGGTTGGGGGAGGTATCACAGCAGCCAATGTGCCCGCAATCTGCGCAACGGCGCAGGTGCACCCACCACGTGTTGGTCTCCGTGCATTCCTTGCAGCCCGTGCCGCTGGGCGGCACCTCGACATTGATGGCGTTGTTGTGCTGTTCCATGGTTTCCCCTCGCCGTCCCAGGCGCGCCCAGATGCGGGCCTCTGCCCCCATCCTGTAGCCCGCCGACACGTCTGTCCAGGGTGTGGAGGCGCTGCACCGACCCGCCGCTTTATTCCCGCACACCCTCAGATGGAGAGGCAGTTCACTGACACGTCACATGTGGACATATTGGGTTGGATTGTGTTTGATACGGCCCTAGCGTTCTGGGGTGACCTCGACATCCTCCACCCCTCAGAAGCGCCGACTGCCGGCTTGGACCGGCAACTTCGGCTACCAAATTCTTGCCGGCCTCGTGCTCGGCTTTGTGCTCGGCTTTGTTGCCCTGCAGACCGGTTCCACCGCTGAAAACCCGAACGGGCTTGGCGAGACCCTGCAGATCGTCGGCTCAAGCTACGTCAAGCTCCTCATGGCCGCCGTGCCGCCGCTGATCTTCTTCGCGGTGGTGGCCTCCATCGCCAACCTGGCCAAGGTGACCAACGCCGCCCGCCTGGCGTGGAAGACCATCATGTGGTTCGCCATCACCGCGCTCATCGCAGTCCTCATCGGCATCGCGCTCGGCGTCTTCACGGAGCCCGGTAAGGGCACCGGGCAGGCCAAGCCGGAAGCCTACGAGGGCAAGACCGGCGACTGGCTCGCGTTCATTCAGGGCCTCATCCCCTCCAACTTCCTTGGCCTGCAGGCCGCCGTCAAGACCGATTCCGCGACCGGCGCCATGAGCGCCTCCGTGTCCTTTAACGTGCTGCAGATCCTGGTCATCTCCATCGCCGTGGGCATCGCGGCGCTCAAGATTGGCAAGAAGGCAGACGGCTTTGTGGCCTTCTCTCGCTCCGCCCTCAAGGTGGTCCAGAAGGTGCTCTGGTGGATCATCCGCCTGGCGCCCCTTGGCACCATCGGCCTGCTCGGCAACGCCGTGGCCAGCTACGGCTGGACCACCATGGGATCCCTCGCCAAGTTTGTGCTCGTGATCTACGTGGGCCTGGCCCTGGTGACGTTTGTGGTGTACCCGGTGCTGGTCAAGATGAACGGGCTCAGCGTCAAGCAGTACTTCTCCGGCGTGTGGCCGGCCGTGCAGCTGGGCTTCGTGTCCCGCTCCTCCATGGGCACCATGCCGCTGACCCAGCGCGTCACCGAGCGCAACCTCGGCGTGCCCACCGGCTACGCCTCCTTCGCCGTGCCCCTGGGCGCCACCACCAAGATGGACGGCTGCGCCGCGATCTACCCGGCCATCGCCGCCATCTTCGTGGCCCAGTTCTACGGGATCACGCTCAGCCCCGCGCAGTACGTGCTGATCGTGGTGGTCTCCGTGCTCGGATCCGCAGCCACGGCCGGCACCACCGGCGCCACCGTCATGCTGACCCTGACCCTCTCCACCTTGGGCCTGCCCCTGGATGGCGTGGGCTTGCTGCTGGCGATTGACCCGATCATCGACATGGGCCGCACCGCCCTGAACGTGGCCGGGCAGGCACTGGTCCCGACCATCGTGGCCAAACGCGAGGGCATCCTGGACCTGGACATCTACAACTCGGCCCGCACCGGCGACGTCTTCGCCACCGTGGACGAGGACGAGGATGAAGACGCCGAGAGCCCCCAGCGCGGCGAGGAAGTGGCCGCGCAGCGCTAAGGCGCTTTCCCGCCCTGCGCGGCAGTCTGCTCGAGGTCGCCGCCTTCACGGCGCAATTGCACGACGCCGGGTCCTCACCCTTCAGGGGTGGCGGTCCGGCGTCGTTGTTGTCGGGTTGCGGTGCCGCGGCCTCCGCTGCCGCGTGGATGTCGTAGCGTGACCCCATGAGCGATTCCCCTCTGCTTCTCCTGGCCTCCACCTCCTCCTCCCGGCGCAAGATCCTGGATGACACCGGCTTTGCCTACACCACCCTCTCCCCGCTCGTGGACGAGCATGCCGCCGTCGCAGAGGAACGCGCCCTTGGCCGCGAACTGACCCCGCGAGATGAGGCGCAACTGCTGGCGGACGCCAAGGCCACCGCCGCCGCGAGCCGCCCCGAGGCCTCCGGGCGCCTGGTCCTTGGCTGCGACTCGGTCTTTGAGTTCGACGGCGCGGCGTACGGTAAGCCGCTCGACGCCGAGGACGCCGCCTCCCGCTGGAAGGCGATGCGCGGCGGGGTGGGCGTGCTGCACACGGGGCACACGCTCGTGGATACACGCGAATCACCCGCCCCGTCCGTGAGCGCCACCGTCTCCACCCGCGTGCGATTCGCCGAGATCACCGACGAGGAGATCCAGGCCTATGTGGCGACGGGCGAACCCCTTCCCTGCGCCGGCGCCTTCACCGTGGACGGCAGGGCGGCAGCCTTCGTGACCGGGCTGGAAGGTGACTTTCACGCCGTCGTCGGGCTCTCTGTTGCAGCGCTGAGAACGCTCGCCGCCGAGTGCGGGGTGCCCGTCACTGATCTGTGGGCCCCCACCGGAGCCTAAAGCCCCTGACGCCCACCGTTGTGGGGTTCCTACAAAAACTGCGGCCAGCTTGCGTGCTGGGAGCGGCGGAGTCGGTGGGAAAGCAACAAATCCGATAGAGTCCCAGGGTCCCGACCCAAAGGAGCAGGCAGCCTCATGCCGTCACTGACCAAGGTCCTTATCGCCAACCGTGGCGAGATCGCTGTCCGCGTGATTCGCGCCGCGAGCGACGAGGGCATCGCCTCCGTCGCCGTGTACGCCGATCCCGACCGGGACGCGCTGCACGTCCGCCTGGCCGACGAGGCCTTTGCGCTGGGCGGCAACACCGCCGCGGAGTCCTATTTGGACATCCCCAAGCTGCTGGCGGCCGCCAAGAAGTCCGGCGCCGACGCCGTGCACCCCGGCTACGGCTTCCTCTCCGAGAACGCCGAGTTTGCCCAGGCCGTGATCGACGCCGGGCTCACGTGGATTGGCCCCAGCCCCGCCGCGATTGACCAGCTGGGAGACAAGGTCAAGGCCCGCCACCTCGCAGAAAAGGTGGGCGCGCCCCTGGTCCCGGGTACCAAGGACCCCGTCACCTCCACGCAAGAGGTGCTGGACTTTGCCGACACCCACGGCCTGCCCCTGGCCATCAAGGCCGCGTACGGCGGCGGCGGGCGCGGCATCAAGGTGGTTCGCGATCGCAGCGACATCCCCGAACTCTACGAATCCGCGGTCCGCGAGGCCACCGCAGCCTTCGGCCGCGGCGAGTGCTTTGTTGAGCGCTTCCTTGACGCACCCCGCCACGTGGAAACCCAGTGCCTGGCGGATCAGCACGGCAACGTCGTGGTCGTCTCCACGCGCGACTGCTCGCTGCAGCGCCGCAACCAGAAGCTCGTAGAAGAGGCTCCCGCCCCGTACCTGAGCGAAGACCAGGTCGACCGGCTCTACACCGCCTCCAAGGCCATCCTGAAGGAGGCCGGCTACTACGGCGCCGGCACCTGCGAGTTCCTGGTGGGCCAGGACGGCGTCATCTCCTTCCTCGAGGTCAACACGCGCCTGCAGGTGGAGCACCCCGTCTCCGAAGAGGTGGCCGGCGTTGACCTGGTGCGCGAGCAGTTCCGGATCGCCCGCGGCGAGGCGCTGGGCTATGAGGACCCTGTCCTGCGCGGGCACTCCTTCGAGTTCCGCCTGAACGGTGAGGACGCCGGGCGCAACTTCATGCCCGCCCCCGGCACGCTGACCAAGCTGCGCTTCCCCTCCGGCCCCGGCGTCCGCGTGGACTCCGGCGTGGAGGAAGGCGAGAAGGTCTCAGGCAACTTTGACTCCATGATCGCCAAGCTCATCGTCACCGGCGCCACCCGCCGCCAGGCCGCCGAGCGCGCCCGCCGCGCGTTGGACGAACTGGTGATCGAGGGCATGCCGACCGTGGTCCCCTTCCACCGCGCCGTGATGCGGGACGAGGCCTTTGTGCCCGCCGACGACGAGACGCCCTTCAGCGTGCACACCCGCTGGATCGAGACCGGCTTCAAGAACACCATTGCCCCCTTCAAGGCCGTCGCGGCCGAGGAAGAGGAGGACGAGGAACTGCAGCGCATCACCGTTGAGGTGGGTGGCCGCCGCCTCGAGGTCACCCTGCCCGGCGGCCTGTCCGTGGGCGGCGGAACGGCCCGCCCTGGCGCCGTGGCCAAGCCCAAGCGCAAGCGTTTTGGCGCCAAGGGTGCCGCGGGCGGAGCCTCCGGCGACGAGCTCACGAGCCCCATGCAGGGCACCATCGTGAAGGTCGGCGTCAAGGAGGGCCAGAAGGTCACCGAGGGAGACCTGATTGTGGTCCTGGAGGCCATGAAGATGGAGCAGCCCCTCACCGCCCACAAGTCCGGGCTCATCAAGAAGCTGCACGCCGCCCCGGGTGGCACGGTCACCGCCGGCGCCACGATCGCGGTCATCGAAGACGCCGAGTAGTCGGTTCTCACCCAAGGCCCCGCACGAGTTTCGTGCGGGGCCTTGGTGTGCGCTCGGCGGGCGGGCTCCTGACCCCACGCCGTCGAGCCCCAAGCCCCACGAAGCGGGCCTATCGACCACAAGCAGGGCTCAAGCCCGCTCCACGTCGATAAGCCCGCTCCCCCAACGCCGCCCAGCCCCCTACCGCCCGCCGTCGAGCCCCAAGCCCCACGAAGCGGGCCTATCGACCACAAGCAGGACTCAAGCCCGCTCCACGTCGATAAGCCCGCTCCCCCGACGCCACCCGGCCCCACGAAGCGGGCCTATCGACCACAAGCAGGGCTCAAGGCCGCTTCTCGTCGATAAGGCCGCCCCCCAACGCCGCCCAGCCCCCCGGCCACCCGCCGTCGCCCACCGCCGCCTCCCAAGCCCCGCCAAGCGGGCCTAACGACCACAAGCAGGGCTCAAGCCCGCTTCTCGTCGATAAGGCCGCTTACCCGACTCCGCCCAGCCTCCCGACCACCCGACGTCGCCCGGCCTCCCGGCGAGACAGGGACCGCGAACAACCTGACCGGGTCTCACATAGTGGGATGATGTGACCATAAAGTGGACGCAAGTCGTAGCGTTATCGAATCATCATTGAGCACCCGTGAAGGAAGCCCCATGTCCACCGCAGCCACACCCTCGGCGAAGCCCGCCACACCGGGTCCCATCAGCACCAAAGCCCAGCGCAGGCGGGTCATTCTTGCCTCCCTGGTGGGAACCACGATCGAGTTCTACGACTTCTACATCTACGCCACCGCGGCCGGAGTGGTCTTCCCGATCCTGTTCTTCACCGGCAACGATGACACCGCCAAGCTTCTGGCCTCGATGGCCACGTTCGCCGCGGCCTTCGTAGCCCGCCCCATCGGCTCCGTCATCTTTGGTCACTACGGCGACCGCATCGGGCGCAAAGCGACCCTGATCGGCGCCCTGCTGACCATGGGCATCGCCACCTTCCTCATCGGCGTGCTGCCCACGTACTACGGCATCGGCATCTGGGCTCCCGTGCTGCTCACCATCCTGCGCTTCTGCCAGGGCCTTGGCCTGGGCGGCGAGTGGTCCGGAGCGGCCCTCCTGGCCACCGAGTACGCCGAAGAAGGCAAGCGCGCACGCGCGGCCATGTGGCCCCAGCTCGGCGCTCCGTTCGGCTTCATCCTGGCCAACGGCTTCATGCTGCTCCTGACCATGGCTTTGGCGTTTAACTCCGTCACCGACAAGGGAAACCTGGACCACCCGTTCATGATGTGGGGCTGGCGAGTGCCCTTCCTGTGCTCCGTGATCATGGTGGTGGTGGGCCTCTGGGTGCGTTTCAAACTGGAGGAGACCCCCGTCTTCAAGAAGGCGCTGGATCAGGACAAGAAGGTTGCCTCACCGCTGGCCCAGGTCTTCAAGCTCAATTGGTTGCAGCTCATCCAGGGCACCTTCATCATGCTGGCCACGTACGTGCTCTTCTACCTCATGACCGCGTGGATCCTGCCGTACGCCACCGGCTCGGTGGCGCTGGGCAACCTGGGCATCGGCTACACCAACTTCCTGGTGCTCCAGCTGCTCGCCGTGCTGCTCTTTGCCGCCATGATTCCGGTGTCCGGCATCGTCGCGGACAAGTTTGGCCGCCGCCGCAGCCAGCTCTGGATCACCTCCGCCATCCTGATCTTCGGTCTCACCTTCAAGATCTTTGTGGATCCCGCCTCGGTGGGCCAGGGGCCCAACGTGCAGATCTGGAAGGTGCTGCTCTTCCTCGCCATCGGCATGACCCTGATGGGCCTGACCTTTGGCTCCATGTCCGCGATTCTGCCGGAGCTCTTCCCGACTAACGTTCGCTACACCGGCTCCGGCATCGCCTACAACATGGCCTCCATCCTCGGCGCGGCCATCACGCCGTTTGTGGCCGTGGCGCTGACCGCCAACTTCGGCGTGTGGATGGTGGGTGTCTACCTGGCCTTCGCCGCCGTGCTGACCCTGATCGCCCTCTGGTTCTCACCCGAGACCAAGGACCGCGACCTGGCCACCATCTGACGCAGCCAGACACAAAGCAGCAAGCCCCGACCGGTTCCGGTCGGGGCTTGCTGCGTTGGTAGGTAGGAGCCCGGGCTAAGAACCCGGACGGGGAATCAGACGTTGGGCGTAACCGGCGGCTCGTCCGACCACGGGAAAACGATCCACTCGTCGGTGCGGCGCCACACGTAATCCGGATCCACCACGGAGGCGGACTTGGCGTAGATGACCGCAGAGCGGCACTCGGCCCCCTGCTGGCTCAGCAGTTCCAGCACCAGAGCCAGCGTGCGGCCGGAGTCCGCGACGTCGTCCACCACCAGGAGACGCTTGCCCTTCAGGGCATTGGTATCCAGCAGCGGCTCCAGCAGAACCGGGTCCGGGAGGGTCGTCGCAACATCGGTGTAGAACTCGACGTTGATCGCGTCAGAGAGCTTCACGCCGAGGGCGTAGGAGAGGTGGCCGGCGGGCAACAAGCCGCCGCGAGCCACGGCGATGATGATCTCTGGCTCAAAGCCGGAGTCAGCGATGGTCTGGGCGAGCTCGCGCCCAGCGGTCCCGAAGAGGTCCCAAGTCAGGACCTCTTTGCCATCCAGGTCGGAGGAATCAGCGTGATATGCCATGGAGCAAGGGTAATAGCAGCGGAGCGCGCAAAGTGACACCGCCGCAGATTGGGCCTATGACTTGAAGCGCGCAAAGAACCTTGATCTGGTGCGCTCTGTCCTGTCCGCCATCGCGGCACAGGCCGGTTCCGGCGACGGAGACATCGACTCCGATGTGGGGTGCGAGGCACTCGCCGCAGTCGCCGTGGTGGCGCAAAAGCTCGATGCGAAAGCGGTGAAGCACATGACGGCCATCAAAGAGGCCCCCGATCAGGCCATGATCGGGGCGGCACTCAGCGCCCGCTGGCTTAAGGACGCTGCCCGGGATACTCGGCGCAGGACACGGCCCCGGGGACCTGGCCTGGGGGCATACTGCACGACGACGCCCGGTGACCCACCATGGGCGGGTGACCGGGCGTCGTCGGGCGGCTTGGTAGTGCCCGCGGGGCGCTGAGAGGCAAGCCTGCGCCCCGCAGGGCCGCGGTTAGAGCCGCACGTGCAGGCGGCGCGCCGCCTCTGAGACCGAGCCGGAGAGGGACGGGTACACGGTGAACGTGTCGGAGAGATCATCCACATGCAGGTGCTTATGCACTGCCAGCGCGATGGGGTAAATCAGTTCTGAGGCGCGCGGGGCCACAACCACGCCGCCGATCACCGTTCCGGAGCCCTTGCGGGAGAGAATCTTCACGAATCCGGCCTCGATGTTCATCATCTTGGCGCGAGGATTGGTGGTGAGGTCCAGCTTGAGGATGTCCGCCTGGTACTTGCCATCCAGCACCTGCGCCTCCGTCACGCCAACCGTGGCGATCTCAGGGGACGTGAAGATGTTGGAGGAGACCTCATGCAGCTTCAGCGGGGAGACGCCGTCTCCCATGAGGTGAGCCACGGCGATGCGGCCCTGCATAGCCGCCACGGAGGCCAGGGCAAAGACGCCCGTGCAGTCACCAGCAGCGTAAATATTGGGGGCTGTGGTGCGTGAGACACCGTCCGTGGCGATGTGCCCGGAATCGGCAACCCGAACGCCGGCGGCCTCCAGGCCCATGTCCTCGGTATTGGGGATGGCGCCCACAGCGACCAGGCAGTGGCTGCCCTCGATGGTGCGGCCGTCGCCCAGGGTGACCTTCACGCCGTCGCCCGTGTTCTCTACCGCCTCGGCGCGGGAACGGGAGACCACGTCCACGCCGTTGTTCTTGAAGACCGTCTCCAGCAACTCCGCGGCGTCCTTATCCTCGCCGGGCAGCACCCGATCACGCGAGGAAACCAGCGTCACGCTGGAGCCGAGCAGGTTATAGGCGGAGGCAAACTCCGCACCGGTCACGCCGGAACCCACCACGATGAGGTGCTCCGGGAGCTCCTTCATCTTGTAGAGCTGCTTCCAGTTGAAGATGCGCTCGCCATCCGGCATGGCGGTGGGCAGCTCACGCGGGTGGGCGCCAACGGCCAGCAGCACGTAATCCGCCGGGACCTCCGTCACGCCCTCCGCAGAGGTGACCTCCACACGGGTCGAGGACAACAGGCGCCCGCGACCAAGCAGGACCCGCACACCGGCGCGCTCCAGCCCGGAGCGAATGTCATTGGACTGGGAATGGGCCAGCGTCATGAGGCGCTCGTTCACATAGCCCAGGTCCACCAGGGCGCCCTCGGTGTCCAGCTGATTGGACATGCGCACGCCCAACTTGGAGCTGCCGATGACACGGCGCACAGCATCGGCGGAGGCAATGAGGGTCTTGGAGGGGACCACGTCGGTGAGCACCGCCGAGCCGCCCATTCCGGCCTCTTCAATGATGGTTACTTGGGCGCCCAAATGGGCACCCACCATGGCTGCCTCATATCCACCGGGGCCGCCGCCCAGGATCACGAGTCGGGGCGAGTTCAAATCCACTTGGGTCGTCACGTGATCCATTCTCCCCCAGGCACCCGCCCTGTGGCGAACCGAAGGGCCGCCCCGCCCCATCAACGCCGCCGGGGCGGTATCTTGGTGCGGTGACCGCTCTTGAGAATGCCGCAGCCCAGATGCCCGAACCCTTCGCCGACGCCCGCGCGTCCGCGGAGGCCATTGCCGCCGCCACGGGGGTGCCGACGCACGACATCGCGCTGGTGCTCGGCTCCGGCTGGGGAGACGCCTCCGAACTGATCGGCGAGACCACCCACACCCTCTCCGCCGCGGACATCCCCGGCTTCCACGCCCCGGCCGTGGTGGGGCACCCGGGCACCATCCGCTCCGTGCTCACGCACAGCGGCAAGCGCGCCCTGATCATCGGCGCGCGCACACACTTCTACGAGCGCAAGGGCGTCCGCGCCGTGGCCCACGGCGTGCGCACCGCCGCCATGGCCGGGTGCACCACGGTGGTCCTGACCAACGGCTGCGGCGGGCTGCGCCCCGAGCACGGGCCGGGTTCCCCCGTGCTGATCAGTGATCACCTGAACCTCACGGCGGCTTCCCCGCTGGAGGGTGCCACCTTCGTTGACCTCACGGACCTGTACTCGGAGCGCTTGCGTGACGTGGCGCGGTCAGTGGATCAGAGCCTGCCCGACGGCGTTTACGCTCAGTTCACGGGGCCTCACTACGAGACGCCCGCCGAGGTGAACATGGCCAAGGTGCTTGGCGCCGACCTGGTGGGCATGTCCACCGCGCTGGAGGCTATCGCGGCCCGCCACGCTGGCCTGGAGATCCTGGGCATCTCGCTGGTCACCAACCTGGCCGCAGGCATCTCGCCGGTGCCGCTGAGCCACGCAGAGGTGATCGAGGCGGGTCAGATGGCCGGTCCACGCATCTCTCGCCTGCTGGCTGACATCGTCGCCAAGCTCTAGAGCACCTTCCGGGCCCGCTGGGCCACATCGTCACATCGCTACACCAGGGGAGCACCGTGCACCATCACAGCATCGAAGAACTGATCGCCCGCGCCACCGACTGGGCAGCGGCAGATCCAGATCCGGCCACCGCGGCGGAGCTGCGTGAGGTGCTTGCCGCCGTCCAGCGTGGGGAGGCCGGGGCCGCCGAGGACCTGGCCTCCCGATTCAACGGCCCCCTGGAATTTGGCACGGCGGGGCTGCGTGCGGCCATCGCCGCCGGCGAATCCCGCATGAACATCGCTGTGGTTCGCCGCACCGCCGCCGGGCTGGCCCGGTTCGTGAGCGGCCGCGCCGCCGGGGAATGGACCCCGCGCGTGGTGATTGGTCACGACGCCCGCTACCGCAGCCACGACTTCGCAGTGGACTCCGCACGCGTGTTCCAGGCCGCCGGATTCGAGACTCTGCTGATGCCGACCGCGCTGCCGACTCCGGTGCTCTCCTGGGCCATGCGCGCCCTGGACGCGGATGCCGGCGTGATGGTCACCGCCTCACACAACCCCAAGGAAGATAACGGCTACAAGGTCTACGTTGGCGGGCGCATTGAGCCCGGCGCCGGTCGCGGCGCGCAGATTGTGCCGCCCGTGGACACCGAAATCTCCGAGGCGATCCGCTGGGACGAGGACCTGAGCCAGATCCCGTTGGCGGACTCCGGGTGGAGCGTGCTCCCGGCCTGGGGCACCGAGGGCGATGTTGAACGCGGCTACGTGGACGCCGTGGTGGGGCTCTCCCCCGCCCAGCCCGGACGCGATCTGCGCCTGGTCACGACCGCCATGCACGGCGTGGGCGGTCACACGCTGGCCGCCGTCCTGGCCGGTGCCGGCTACACGGACGTGCACGCGGTGCCAGAGCAGGAGCAGCCGGATCCCGACTTCCCCACCGTGGCCTTCCCCAACCCGGAGGAGAAGGGCGCCATGGACCTCTCCCTGGCCCTGGCGCAGTCCATCTCTGCGGACCTGGTCGTGGCCAACGACCCGGACGCGGACCGCTGCTCCGCCGCGATTCCCACGCCCGAGGGCGGCTGGCGCCAGCTCAGCGGCGACGAAGTCGGCGTGCTGCTGGGCGAGTACATGCTTGACCGCGCCGTCGCGGCAGGGAACCCGGCCCCGGTGCTGGCAAACTCCATCGTCTCTTCCCGCCAGCTTTCGGCACTTTGTGCCGCACGCGGCGTCGAGCATCACCAAACCCTGACCGGTTTCAAGTGGATTGCCCGCATTCCCGGCCTGATCTTTGGCTACGAGGAGGCGCTGGGTTACGACGTGGCGCCGGAGCTCACCAAGGACAAGGACGGCATCTCCGCGACGCTGCTCCTGGCCGAGTTGGCGCAGCTGCTCAAGCAGCGAGGCGTCAGTATTCAGGCAGCGCTCGACGCCGCTGCGGTGCGCGACGGCGTGTACCTCACCCGCCAGGTTTCCATCCGCGTGCAGGAACTCTCCGAGCGCGATGTGCTGCTGGGCCGCCTCAAGTCCACCGCGCCGACCGTCCTTGGCGGCTCCGCCGTGGTCAGCGTTGACGACATGAATGATGGCATTGACGGCTTGCCTCCCACCGAGGGCCTTCGCCTCATGCTCGCGGACAACACCCGCGTGATTGTGCGCCCTTCTGGCACCGAGCCCAAGCTGAAGAGCTACCTGGAGGTCGTGGAGCCCGTCGCCGCCGGAGACGATCTGGAGCGCGCCCGCGCCACCGCGGCCGCCCGCCTCGACGCCGTCAATGCGGACCTCTCCGCAGCGCTTGGCGTCTAACTCTTCTCTTCCCACACCCCCACCCCTGACCATGGAGGAACCCATGAGCATCAACGCCGCAGAGCTCTCCCCCGCTGAGCTGGCCAAGTACATTGATCACACGCTGCTGAAGCCGGAGGCCTCCCGCGAGCAGGTCCTCGCCGTGGCCGCGGAGGCCATTGAATATGGCTTTGCCTCCGTGTGCATCAACCCCGTGTGGGTCAGCACCGTGGCAGAGGCCCTGGCGGGCAGCGACGTGAAGACCTGCACCGTGATCGGCTTTGCGCTGGGCGCCACGACCACCGCGGCCAAGGCCTTTGAGGCCACCGTCGCCGCGGATCAGGGCGCCGACGAACTGGACATGGTCATCGACATTGCCGCCGCTCGCGCCGGCGACCGTGCCCGCCTGGTGGAGGACATCCGCGCCGTGGCAGAGGTGGCCCACGCCAAGGGCAAGCTGCTCAAGGTCATCATCGAGACCTCGCTGCTGGATCACGACGCCAAGGTCCTGGCCTGCCAGGCCTCGGTGGAGGCCGGCGCCGATTTCGTGAAGACCTCCACCGGATTTAACGGCGGCGGCGCCACCGTTGCCGACGTGGAGCTCATGCGCGCCACCGTGGGACCAGATCTTGGTGTGAAGGCCTCCGGCGGCGTGCGCTCCTACGAAGACGCGGTTGCATTGATCAACGCGGGCGCCACGCGCATCGGAGCATCCTCTGGCGTTGCTATTGTTAGTGGTGGAGCGTCGAACGCGTCGTACTGACATCACTCGCAGACGCGTCGCACGACTGAAAAAGGAGATCATCCGTGTATTCGGGTAACGGTAAGAACCGCAATCACTCCGGCGAAGGACACTTCGTGGAGAACGTCATCGTCTTTGTGGTGCTGATGGCGATCCTCGTGGCAGGCTTCTACGCCACCAGCTACGCCGGCTTTGCCGACGCGGACGGCCAGCATGGCATGATCCGCGCGTGGCTGCCCATGATCGCCGTCATCGGCGGCGGCGTGATCAGCTACGGCGTCGCCATGGCCATGGGCCGCGGCACGGACAACCACCCGGACCGCACGGCCAACGAGGCCGCCGCGGAGAACGCCATCGAGGACGAGTACTCCCAGGCGCTGACCGAGTCCGCTCGCCGCCACTGAGCCACCGCGCATCACCCTGCGCCCGCTAGCCGGGCGCGCCTGCTGTACCGCACGCCGTCGGGCGCTTCCCTGTGAGGGGAGGCGCCCGACGGTTTTTCATGTCGGCAGGTCCTGGCGATCTCACCCGGTGGCAGTGGGGGCCACCCCCGCCCTGGAACGCTCCAAGGCCTACCGTTCCGGAGCGGGCTCCTTGGCGAACACCACGTCGATCACGTGGTGCACCCAGGCCAGTAGCTCCCCATCCTCCAGCTTGGGCCCGCCCATCCCCTTGCCCTTGGGGAACGGCACCAGCGCCGTGTGCAGCGCCGCCTTATACATGGCCCCGGGGAACATTCGGGTGAGTCGCATCTGCTTGGACTCCGGCAGCTCCGCAGGGGCAAAGCGGATGAAGTTGCCCTGCGCCGCCACGTCATGCAGCCCGGCGGCGCGGGCCTTGATGCGTAGCCGCGCGATGTCCACCAGAAGCAGGGCGGGCGCGGGCAGCTCGCCGTACCGGTCGTTAAGCTCCTCGATCACCTCCAGCACGGCCTCCTCGGTGGCGGCCTGTGCCAGCTTGCGATAGGCCTCCAACCGCAGCCGTTCTCCGGGAACATAGTCCTCTGGCAGGTGCGCATTCAGCGGCAGTTCAATCTTCATGTCCGCCGGCGCGGTCTCCGTCTCGCCCTTAAAGTCAGAGACGGCCTCTCCCACTAGCCGCAGATACAGGTCAAAGCCGACTCCGGCGATGTGCCCGGACTGCTCCCCGCCCAACAGGTTGCCTGCGCCGCGAATCTCCAGGTCCTTCATAGCCAGCTGGAATCCGGAGCCCAATTCGTTGTGCGCCGCCACGGCCTTGAGCCGCTCCAAGGCGACCTCACCCAGCGGCTTTTCCGCGTTCCAGAGGAAGTAGGCGTAGGCCCGCTCGCGTCCGCGGCCCACGCGCCCGCGCAGCTGGTGCAGCTGCGAGAGCCCGTACATATCCGCCCGGTCAACGATCAGCGTATTGGCGTTGGCGATGTCCAGGCCGGTCTCGATGATGGTGGTGGAGACCAGCACGTCAAACTTGCGCTCCCAGAAGTCCACCATGATCTGTTCCAGCCGGCTCTCGCCCATCTTGCCGTGCGCCACGGCGATGCGCGCCTCTGGCACCAGTTCCCGCAGTTGCCCGGCCACCGCGTCGATGGAGGACACGCGATTGTGAACATAGAACACCTGGCCCTCACGCATCAGCTCGCGCCGGATTGCCGCGCCCACCTGCTTATCGGTGTAGGGGCCCACATAGGTGAGCACGGGGTGGCGCTCCTCCGGCGGCGTGGCCAGCGTGGAGGTCTCGCGGATGCCGGTCAGGGACATCTCCAGGGTGCGAGGGATGGGCGTGGCGGACATGGCAAGCACGTCCACATCGGTGCGCATCTTCTTCAGCGCCTCCTTGTGTTCCACGCCAAAGCGCTGCTCCTCATCCACGATGACGAGCCCCAAATCCTTGAAGTCCACCTCCTTGGAGAGCAGGCGGTGGGTGCCAATGACCAGATCAACCGTGCCGTCCTTGAGCCCGGCAATGGTCTCCTTGGACTCTCCCGGGCTCTGGAAACGGGAGAGCGCCTTCACCCGCACCGGGTACCCCGCGTATCGCTCGGAGAAGGTCTCAAAGTGCTGACGCGCCAGCAGCGTGGTCGGCACCAGCACCGCCACCTGTTTGCCATCCTGCACCGCCTTAAACGCCGCGCGCACCGCCACCTCGGTCTTGCCAAAGCCCACGTCGCCGGAGACCAGCCGGTCCATGGGAACGGGCCGCTCCATGTCCGCCTTGACCTCGTCAATGGTGGTGAGCTGATCCGGCGTCTCCACGAACGGGAACGCCGCCTCCAGCTCCTGCTGCCACGGGGTGTCCGGCGCGTAGGCGTGCCCGCGGGAGGCCATGCGGGCCGAATACAGCCGGATCAGCTCCCCCGCAATCTCCTTGACCGCGCGCTTGGCCTTGGACTTGGTCTGCGCCCAGTCGGAACCGCCCATCTTGGACAGGCTGGGACTCTCCGCACCCACGTAGCGCGAAATCTGATCCAGCTGATCGGTCGGGACAAAGAGCCTGTCCCCGGGCGCGCCGCGTTTGGAGGATGCGTACTCAATCACCAGGTATTCGCGCATGCCGCTGCCGGCCTTGCGCTGCGCCAGCTCCACGAAACGCCCAATGCCGTGCTGGTCGTGAACGATGTGATCGCCCTCAGTCAGAGTCAAAGGGTCGACGGCGTTGCGGCGCCTGGCTGCCAAACGCTTGCCACCGCGGGCGGCGGCCGAGGTGGCCCGGCCAAGCACGTCCGCCTCGGTGAGGAAGCCGAGTTTGAGGGAGTCAAAAACGAAGCCGTGGCCCGCGCTGGATTGGGTGATCTCGATGAGCCCGGGGGTGGGCGGGCCCGTCATGGTTTCCACGCGCTGGCACGGAATGTTGGCCTCATGAAAGAGCTCCGCCAGGCGCTGTGCGGGGCCCGGGCCGTCCGTCACGAGCACCACCGACCAGTCATCCGCCATGCGGGAGCCAACAAACTCCAACATCTGGCTCACGTCGCCGCGCCAAGCGGCGGGCTCGCGGGCGGCGATCCGCTGGGTCAGGCCCTCCTGATCCAGCTCCTCGTCCCCGCCAAGGGCGGTCAGCGTCCACCAGGCCAGCCCGGCCTCCAGCACGTCCGCACGGGTCTGGCCCAGGGTCGCGAATCCGGTTCCGGCCGCGGCCACGCCGGCCTGCGCCAGGTCCACGGGGGCCGCGCCGCCGTCCGACGCGGTGGACCAGGCGGCCTCCAAGAACTCCCGGTTGGTCTCCAGCAGATCGTGGGCGCGGGTGGAGACGCGCTCCGGGTCCATCACCACGCTGACGCTGCCTCGGGGAAGCAGGGTGGCCACGGGGACCATGGATTCCACGAGCAGCGGGGCCAGGGACTCCATGCCCTCCACCGCAAAACCCTCGGCAATCTTCTCCAGCATGTCCCGGCTGCCCGGCATGGAATCCGCGAGCTTGCGGGCGCGCGTGCGCACGTGGTCCGTGAGCAGCATCTCGCGGCACGGCGGGCAGGTCACCTCCCGCAGCACGGCGTCCTCCCCCAGCAGCGAGCGCTGGTCAGCGACTGAGAAGTAGGTGATGGAGTCCACCTCATCGCCAAAGAAGTCGATGCGCACTGGATGGTCCTCGGTGGGCGGGAACACGTCGATGATCCCGCCGCGCACGGCAAACTCCCCGCGGTGCGCCACCAGATCAACCCGCGCATACGCGGCGTCGGCCAGGGCACGCACGCCCCCGTCAAAGTCGCGATCCTGCCCCACCTCAAAGCGGACCGGTTCAAGGGCGCCCAGCCCGGCCACGACCGGCTGCAGCAGCGCGCGCACCGGCATCACGACCACGCGAAGGGCCTGATCCTTCAGGTGCAGGCGGCGCAGCACGTGCAGGCGCCGGCCCACGGTATCCGAGCGCGGCGAGAGCCGCTCGTGCGGCAGCGTCTCCCACGACGGAAACTCCTCCACTGCCCCCGCCGGCAGGTAGGAACGCAGCGAGGACACCAGATCCTCACTGGCTCGGCCCGTCGGCGTGACAACCACGGCAAGCGGCGCTGTGGCGGCGTCGGTGGAGGCGCGCAGGCCGTCCGCGATCTCCGCGACCAGCGGCGGGCGCAGCCCCTCCGGCGCGGCGATCTCCCGCTCATCCTCCGGCCCGGGACCGCGCTGAGCGGCGGTGCGGACGCGGGCGTACGTGGGATCAGCGAGCAGCGCGGCGCGCAGACCGTTCAGCGACATGACGGGCCTTTCGGGACAACACGACAGCCCGATGCGAGGCTCGCGACCGGGTAGGAATCCAGTCTAACGGTGCGCCCCGACAGCACGCTCTGCCCCGGGAATTAGGCGGGGTTTAGCGATCGCCTGGCGCCGCGGCGTCGCCTGACAGCGCGACCTCACCCGGCGGCGTCGGGCGGGTGTTCCGGCTCGGTTTGCCGGGCACTCGGGCGGCGAACCATGGGAGCGTGCGCTGGCACAGCGGGCCAATCGTGATCGCGAAGATCAGGGTGCCTACGCCGACGTTGCCGCCCAGCAGCCAACCCATGGCGACCACCAGGACCTCCACGGTGGTGCGGGCCACCCAGATGGGCACGCCGAGGCGCTGGTTGAGGCCGGTCATGAGGCCATCGCGCGGGCCGGGGCCCAGCTGTGGGGAGATGTAGAGGCCAGAGGCCACGGCCAGGAGCAAGAGCCCGGCCACAAAGCACAGGATGCGCAGCCAAAGGCCCTCGACTGTCGGCAGCACCAGCAGCGCCGCCTGCGCCGCCGTGCCCACCACCAGCACGTTCAGAATGGTGCCGATCCCGGGCTTTTGCCGCAGCGGAATCCACAGCAACAGCACCACCACGCCAATCAGGTTGGTGACCAGCCCAAAGGGCAGGCCGGTGCGCAGCGAGATGCCCTGCGTCAGCACGTCCCAGGGCGGCACACCCACGCCGCCCACGACCATGAGAGCGATGGCGACCCCGTACAGGATCAGTCCGATCACGAGGGCGGCGAGCCGGGTGGGGAGGCGGCGGCCGGCGGCCGGGGCCGGCCTGGGGGACGTGGGGGTGAGGGTGTTGCTCGAGTGCATGCCCCCATCCTGTCGCAAAGTGGACCCTAATCCTAAGGCCACTTGCGTTAGAGTGGACCCATGTTGGACCCACGCCTCTCCCCAGCCACCCTGGCCAAGTCGCTGGGCACCTGGCGCGACGACGGCCCCCTGCATCAGGGACTCACCGCCCGCCTGCGCCTGCTCATCATGGACGGGCGCATCCCCACGGACACCGTGGTGCCCTCAGAGCGCGCCCTAGCAGAGGCGATCGGCGCCAGCCGCACCACCGTCTCCGCCGCTTACGACGCCCTCAGGGAGTCCGGCCACCTGGCCAGCCGCCGCGGCTCCGGCACCCGCGCCCAACTCCCCGGCCCCACGCTCAGCGCGCCCGGCGTCTTAGGCGGCGAGCACCTCATCGACCTCAACCAGGCCTCCCTTCCCGCCTCCGCGCTGGTGCCTGCCGCCCTGCGAGCCGCCGCGGATGAGCTGCCCCAGTTCCTGGGCGGCACCGGCTACGACACGCGCGGCCTGCCGCACCTGCGCCAGGCGCTCGCGGATCACTACACGGCCAGGGGCCTGCCCACCGGCAGCGAGCAGATCCTGGTCACGCTCGGCGCCCAGCACGCCATCCATCTGGTGGCGCAGACGCTGCTGCGGCGCGGGGACCGGGCGCTGGTGGAGTCCCCCACTTACCCCCACGCCATGGAGAGCCTGCGCCTGGCCGGGGCGCGCCTACTGACCACGCCAGTGCGCCCCGTGGCCCCGGAGACGCACGGCGGCGACGCTGACGGCTGGGACATCGGCGGGCTGGAGGACGTGCTGCGCAGCGCCCGCCCCCGCCTGGCCTACCTCATGCCGGAGCTGCACAACCCCACCGGCTCCACCATGCTCCCCGCCACACGGCGTCGCCTGCTGGCCGCGGCCGCGCAGAGCGGGACCACGCTGATCGTGGACGAGACCACGGCGCCGCTGCGCATCACGGCTTCTGTGCCCGACGACGCGGGCTTGAGCCTGGGGGCCCCGCTCGGTTCAGCGGCGGCCTGGGATGGCGACGGCGGCAGGGCTGGCACACACGACAGGCCCGGCGCGGCCAGCGTGGTTCATCTTGGCTCGGCCAGCAAGATTTTCTGGGGCGGCTTGCGGGTGGGGTGGATCCGCGCGGAGAGCCATTTGATCGAGGCGCTGCTCAGGGCCCGGCCCATGCTGGATCTGGGCACCCCAGTGGTGGAGCAGCTCGCCACGGCGCATCTCTTGGGCCACTACCCCCAGGCCATCCTTGAGCGCTCTGGGCAACTGCGCCACGGCGCGGAAACGCTGAGCCGGCTCTGCGCCGAGCACCTGCCGGAGTGGAGCCTGCCACCCCTACCCGGGGGGCTCGCCGCGTGGGTCACACTGCCCCGCCCCGCCTCCTCCGCACTGTCCCTCTCCGCCCGCGACCACGGCGTCCTGCTGCCAGCCGGGGCGCGTTTTGGCCCGGATGGCTCTGCCTTTGAGCGCCGCGTCCGGCTGCCCATCACCGTGGGCCCGGACACCCTTGAACTGGCCATCCCGGCCCTCGCCGAAGCCTGGGGCGCGCTCGCCAAGGGGGCCCCGCCGCGGCGTCGCCCAGCTTTGAACCCGTCGCTCGTCTGAGCCAGGTGGCGGCTACCGGCCCGCTGCGGTTCGCGTGCGCCGATTTTTGGCGATCGCGATGGCGGTCACGGCGCCGGTGAGCCACAGGAAGCAAAGCAGCGCCAACACTGAACGCCCCACATCAAGCGGCGCCGCTACATCAGAGGGCAGCAGGTGCCAGCGCCCACCGACCGCCAAGCACACTACGAGGAAGATCGCGGCGACCGGCACAGAGGCTCGCAGCCAGCCAGGCGCACCCTGAGCGGGCCGCGTTGTTGTGGTGAGTGCATCAGACATACGTTCCTCCTGGTGCCGATGGGCCGAGCGGGTCGTCGTCAAAATGACTCTACGCGGGATACATCGCGCCCAGCCAGGGCCCGCAAGAGCCTGCGCGCGGGGAACTGCCCAGCATTCCCCGATAAGGTGGAGCGCATGCCCGGCGGTCTGCCGGGTCCCACCTGTCACTAGGAGTTCCCCATGGCGTTGTCCTCGTCCCGTTCCGTTGCTGCCAGCCCCGAGGCTGTTTTTGAGGCGCTGACCTCCCAGCAGAACGCGCAGGCCGTGGCCGATCGCGTGGGCGGCAGCCTCCTGGAGCACACCGTCACCACCGAGGGTGACGGCCTTCGCACCGTTTCTTCCTTCAGCCTTCCGGCTGATCGACTGCCGGACGTGGTGGCGAAGATGATGGGCAACGGCGTCACCGTCACCCTGGACGAGAGCTGGAGCGCCCCGGGCGTGGACGGCTCGCGAAACTCCACCATCAGCGCCAACGTGAAGGGCGCCCCCGTGAAGGTTCAGGGCTCTGAGACGCTGGTCGCCGACGGCGCGGCGACGACCCTGACGCTCACGGGAGAGGTCTCCTCCTCCATCCCGTTCCTTGGCGGCAAGATCTCCAAGGCCGCGGAGCCGTTTGTTGACCGCCTGCTTGCCGTGCGTTGCCAGGCCGCCGAGGCCCAGCTCTCCTAATGCCCTCTGATGCATCAGACGCGGCTTCATCACACGCGGCGCCGTCGGGATCCCCCGGCGGCGCCGCCGCGTTGACGCCGCCCCCTCGCAGCCGGGCCGCGCGGTCCCTGCGCTGGGGTTGCACGTTTCTCCTGGCCTGCCTCATCGGTGTGATCGCCTTCTCCCCCGTCACCCCCACCGCGCCGGAAAACACCTGGGTGGGCCGGATCCTGGCGGACTGGCACCGGGCGGGCGGACCGGAGTGGGTGGACTACCTCTTTGTTGAGTTCTGCGCCAACATCGCCATGTTTGTTCCGGTGGGGGCTGTGGCGTGGTGGTGGCGCCCCCCCCTCCCGTTCGCCGCACTGACCGGCCTCGCCGCCAGTTGCCTCATCGAGTCCGTGCAGGGGCTTTTCTTGCCTGGCCGCGTGGCGGATCCGCGCGATCTGCTCTCCAACACACTCGGTGCGCTCCTAGGCGCCGGCCTGTGCGTCGTCGTTGTATGGTGGTCAGCGCGCCTTCGGCGAAGGCGTTAGGCTAGAAAAAGGTGCGCCGGGAAGTCTGGTCGGCAAAGCAATGACCCGACCCCTGAAGGAGCCGAGTATGAGCAGCGAACAGCAGCCACATCAGCCCAAGAACTACCCGCCCCATCACTCCTTTAACGACCTGGGGCGGCTGGACTCCCGCCCCGGCGTGGACCACTCCGCCTCCGGGGAACCGCAAGGACCCCGCGGCCCACTGACCCGCCTTGGCGACTTCCTCCGTTCGGAGAGCTCCGGCGGTTTCCTCCTCATCTTGGGCGCCATGGTGGCGATCCTCTGGGCCAATACGCCCGCAGCCGCCTCCTACTTCGGGTTGCGGGACGTGCACCTGGCCCTGCCGCTCGGCTTCACCACCATTGACCTGTCGCTGGCGCACTGGGCCGCGGATGGTCTGCTGGCCGTCTTCTTCTTCATCGTGGGCGTGGAGCTCAAGGAAGAGATGGTGGTCGGCGAACTACGAGACCCCAAACGCGCCATCACCCCGGTGGTCGCCGCCTTTGGCGGAGTGGCACTCCCGGCCGTCATCTTTACCCTGCTCAACCTGAGCTCGGGCCAGGAGACGCTGCGCGGCTGGGCCATCCCCACCGCCACTGACATCGCCTTTGCCGTCGCCATTCTGGCCGTCATTGGCCGCTGGCTTCCCACACCCCTGCGCCTCTTCCTGCTCACGCTGGCCGTGGTGGATGATCTGATTGCGATCATCATCATCGCCCTCTTCTACGCGGAGGATCTGGCGCCGCTCTGGCTGCTGGCCTCACTGCTGCCCATGCTGGTCTTTGGGTTGCTGGTTCAACTGCTGCCCAAGTTCTTTGCACAGCACCGCTGGGCATCCTGGCTCATCCTGCTGCCGCTGGGTTTCCTGGCCTGGGTGTGCATGTATGAGTCCGGGATTCACGCGACCATCGCCGGCGTGGTGCTTGGCTTCCTGGTGCCCGCCAAGCGCCGCCACGGCGCCCCCGGCCCCGGCTTGGCGCAGGTGCTTGATCACCGCGTGGGCCCGCTCTCTGCCGGCTTCTGCGTTCCGGTCTTTGCGTTCTTCTCCGCCGGCGTCGCCGTGGGCGGGTGGGATGGCATGGTCGCCGCCGCCCAGGACCCGGTGGTCTGGGGCATCGTCATCGGGTTGGTGATAGGCAAGCCGCTCGGCATCCTCGCCTTCACCTGGCTCATCACCCGCACACCGCTGGCGCGGCTGGACTCTGACATCAAGTGGGTGGACTTGGCGGGCATCGGCATCCTGGCCGGCATCGGCTTCACGGTCTCGCTGCTGGTCGCGGAGCTGAGCTTCGGCACGGGATCCATGCACGATGACCACGCGAAGATCGCGATCCTCACCGGTTCGGTGCTTGCCGCCGTCCTCGGCGCACTGTGGCTTGGCCCGCGTAATCGCTATTACAAGCGCCAGGCCCAGACTCAGACGCAGACCCAGCCCGACGCCGCGGCGTAACCGAGCGACGTCGGCGGCAGTCGGCCGCTGATCGGGCGGCGGGACGGCCCTCTGCGGGTCAGCACTCCCCACACCGTGAGGGAAATTCTCGTGTGGCTATGAAGCGCGTGCCTATTTGGGGAGAGCTCACGACCTGGCGGGCTAGCGAAGGAGCGGCTCTTCTCGTGCCGAGCACATCCGACAAGGAGTCTGCCCCAGGGATTCACCACATAACACTCATGGTGACATCTGACTGGAGCACGTCCGCGGTTCGTGGCGCGGGGTCGATCTGGAAACGCAATGATGCCACGCGCAGTCCTTTGGCTACGTCGGGCAACGCAGGCGACGCTGGGAGCGGCCATCGCCACCCACTTGCTCCGCTTACCCACGGCGGCGGCTGACGCGAGGTGCTTTTTCGCGTGGGCACTTACTTCTGGGCATGAAAAAGCCGCCCTGGTGTGGAGCGGCCTGCGTTTTATGGACGCCGATTGGCGTATGTGACGATCTAGGCGGCTACACCAATCATCGGTTTGTTCACTGTTAAATGTTCCTTGTTGTCTGCAATTCTTAGGTACTAACGGGACTCTCGCTTGTTAGAACTAGTAAAGATGACCCGTCCTTCGGATTCTCTCAATGCTTTGCTTGTCGATTCCCGCTCTGTTGCCAATCATCCCTTCTGGCATGCCAGCTTGGAGCGCATCAAGTACCATCAATGACAAATCCTCTGACAGGATCTTGGCTTCTTCCGAGATGCGCCGGAAAGCTGAAGCGGCTTGGTCAAATTTCTCCCAGTTGTGATCAATCTGATCCGAGTTGGGCCCTTCATTGATTGGAACTAGCCAGTCACTCATGGTCTGTTGCCTTTGCAGTTAGGCTGCAGGGGAAGATTTTCGAGGAAAGCTTACCAGGCCCATTTTGAGTCCCCTTGACGAAGATTCAAACGCTCGTCACTGTAGAGTGGCGGGTGCTCGCCACGTGGGTCAATCCTTCCGACGAGGCCGGGTGATCACATAGGCGATCACTCCGCTGACGAGCGCCACGATCACCGCGGTAACACTCTGCCGTTCCTTGTCCGCCCCTTCTGGGGTGGCAAACATGATGAAGTAGATCGAGAAGACCATCATTGCGGTCACGATTGCGGTGTTGAATCTCATGGCCGGTTCCTCTCGTTGTGCAGGGCAGCGGCCACACTGGCCCCGCGGTGTGATTCATCGTTGCGCTTGACCGGACTGACCCAGAGGAAACCGGCTCTTCGTCATCGAGGGTGTGGGTCGGGGCCGCGCCGCCGGGCCCCAGGGACCCAGCCACGCGGCGTCGTGCAGTTAAGAATACTAGGCCGAGGCCCGCCCAATCGCGTCCCGTGCGGCCTCCCAGCTCAGCAGCGCGCACTTCACGCGCGCGGGGAACTTGGAGACGCCGGCAAACGCGGCGGCGTCGCCGAGCCGTTCCTCCAGCTCCTCGCCGCCCTGGATCTTGCCGCGGGAGCGCATCAGCTCATGGAAGGCCTCATTGGCCTCGTCAAACTCCGCCACGGAGTGCCCGGTGAGGGACTCGGAGAGCACGGAGGCTGAGGCCATGGAGATGGAGCAGCCATCCCCCTTCCAGGCCAGCGCCTCGATGGTGCCGTCCGCGGCCACCCGGGCGCGCAGCGTGATGTCATCGCCGCAGAGCGGGTTGTGCTGGTGGGACTGCGCCTCGCGCTCCCCCGCCTCCGTCTCCAAGGCGTCAGCGCCAATGCGGCGCTTGGAGTGATCCAGGATGATGTCTTGGTAAAGCTGTTCAAGCGGATTCATCACTTCACCCCAAAGAAGCCGCGCACATCGGAGACGGCGTTGAGCAACGCATCCACGTCTGCGGCGGTGTTGTAGAGATAGGCGGAGGCGCGCGTGGAGGCGCTCACCCCCAGGAAACGGTGCAGGGGCTCCGCGCAGTGGTGACCCACCCGCACGGCCACGCCGCGCGAATCCAGGAACTGCCCCACGTCATGCGGGTGCACACCCTCCACGGCGAACGGCACAGTGCCGGTGCGCTCCACACCGGAATCTGCCGCCGGGCCAAGCAGGCGCACGCCGGGAAGCGAATCCAGGCCCTGCACCATGGCGGCTCCAAGGCGGTGCTCCCAGTCCGCCACGCGCTCCATGCCGACCTCCTCGAGGTAACCCACGGCCGCGCCAAAGCCCACGGCCTGCGCAATGCGCTGGGTGCCGGCCTCAAAACGCTGGGGTGCGGGCAGATACTCGGCCTTCTCCATGGTCACGGTGGTGATCATGGACCCACCAAAGAGGAACGGCGGCATGGCATCCAGCAGCTCGGCGCGGCCATAGAGCGCACCGATGCCCGTGGGGCCCAGCATCTTGTGCCCGGAGAACGCGGCAAAGTCCACGCCAAGCGCACGCAGATTCAGGGGCAGGTGCGGCGCGGACTGGCAGGCGTCCAGAACCGTGTAGGCACCCACTGAACGACCAAGCGCTACCAAAGCGGCGACGTCGTTCACGACACCAAGCACGTTAGAGACGTGCGTGAAGGCCACAATGCGGGTGCGCTCAGTGACGATCTGACGCGCGGCATCCATGTCGAGGGTCGCCGCGGCCGTCAGAGGGATCCAGCGGAAGGTTGCGCCGGTGCGCGCCGCGAGTTCCTGCCAGGGAATCAGATTGGCGTGGTGCTCCATGCCGGTCGCCACGATCTCATCACCCGGTCCAAGGCGGAAGCGCTCGGCCTCCGGCCCGCCCGCGCCACCGGTGGCGTTGGAGAAGGAGTAGGCGATGAGGTTCAGTGCCTCGGTGGCGTTGGAGGTCCACACGATCTCCCGCTCGCCGGCACCCACAAAGCGGGCCACGGCGGAGCGGGCATCCTCAAAGCGGTCAGTGGCCTCCACGGCAAGGGTGTGCGCACCGCGATGCACGGCGGCGTTGGCCGTCTCGTAGAAGTGCTGCTCGGCCTCCCACACGCACTCGGGCTTTTGCGAGGTGGCGCCGGAATCCAGGTAGACCAGCGGGTGGCCATTGACCTCTTGATCCAGGATGGGGAAGTCCGCGCGCAGCCGCGCCACCTCGGCATCGTTGAGCGGATCAAACGCGTGCTGGGGGGCTGCCTCGGCCTGGTTCTGGGACACGAGCATTCCTTTCCGGAACTGGACTCCAACGCGCGGCCCGGTCACTGACCGGCGCCGCCGTTGATGCTGCGCATGGCCGCGTCGAACCCGTTATTCACGATGGATTCCACAGCGTCCGCCGCCGCTCCCGTCACAAACGGGAGCTCCTTGCGCTCGGCGGAGGAAAAGTTGGAGAGAACAAAGTCTGCGGTCTGCTGGCGCCCCGGGGGCCGCCCTACGCCCACACGCACGCGGAGGTAGTCACGCGTACCGAGGGCCTTGGTCATGTCCCGCAGCCCGTTGTGGCCGTTCTCGCTGCCACCCTGCTTGACCTTGACCGAATCGAAGTCAAGGTCCACCTCGTCGTGGATCGCAATCACGTGATCCGGCTCAACGTGGAAATACTTGGCCAGCGACGACGCCGCGCCGCCGGAAAGATTCATGAAGGTGGTCGGCTTGGCCAACACCACCTTGGGCCCGCCCATATTCAGGCGCCCCTCCAGGATCTGAGCACGATGGCCGGGGGTCGCCTTGAAGCGACCCCCGACGCGCCCCGCCAGCTCATCGAGGACCATCTGGCCCACGTTGTGGCGGTGCGCGGCGTAGCCGGGCCCGGGATTACCGAGCCCGACCACAAGCCATGTGTCAGTAGACATGAGCGTCTTACTCGGCCGGGGCCTCTTCGGCCTCTGCCGTCTCCTCGGTCTCCTCGTCCTCGGGCAGGTCCTGCTCCTCGGGCTCGGCGATGGAGGCGATGACCGTGTCCGACTCGATCTCCAGCTCAACGCCCTTGGGCAGAACCAGATCGGCAGCGGTCACGGTACCGGCCTCGAGGCCCTCGACGGAGACCGTCAGGAACTCCGGCAGCTTCAGCGCGTCCGCGAGCACCAGGACGGTGTTCATGTCCAGGTTCACGACCAGGCCCGGGGCGGGCTCGCCCTCGACGTGCACGTTCACGTCAACCTGAACCTTCTCGCCCTTGCGGACAATCAGGAGGTCAAGGTGGTCAACGGTCTGGCGCAGCGGGTGGCGCTGGATGTCCTTCACCAGCACCAGGGTGCTCTTGCCCGCGATGTCCAGGTCAAGGATGACGTTGGAGGTACGCACGGCGAGGGTGATCTCGCGGCCCGGAACCAACACGTGCTGCGGCTGTGCGCCGTGACCGTAAATGACGGCGGGGATCTTGCCGTCGCGGCGGGCCTGACGGGCCGCGCCCTTGCCGAAGTCGTTACGGACCTCGGCGACGATCTTCTGCTGATCGCTCATGAGCTTTTCTCCTGTGGTCGATGACATCGGGACCCGATCGGGTCCGATTCACGCCCTGGGACGCTCGGCGTGGATCCGTGTCACCGCCCTCGGCGCCTGGCGCCGGGAAGCAAACGGCCCTCGTCGATGACGGAGTCGCGGTGAACGCGCTCCCTCGCCTGGGCAACGCAGACCATCCTACCAGCGTTGCCCCCTCTGCCCGACGCCGGTGAGTCACCTCACGCGCGCGGCCCGCCCCACGCTGAGGTGGGACGGGCCGCGAGGCGCTGCGGGGCCTGCGCCCCGGGGTGGAATCAGGCTCGGCCGTCGAAGAGGCTCGTGACGGAACCGTCCTCGAAGACCTCCTTGATGGCGCGGGCGATCAGTGGCGCGATGGAGAGCACCGTGAGGTTCGCGAAGCGCTTGGACGGCGGCACGGGCAGGGTGTTCGTGACGACCACCTCGCGTGCCCCGCATTCCGCCAGGCGCTGGGATGCCGGGTCGGAGAAGACGGCGTGGGTCGCGGCGATGATGACGTCCTTGGCCCCGGCCTCCTTCAGGACACGCACGGCGCCGGCGATGGTGCCGCCGGTGTCGATCATGTCGTCGATGAGCACACACGTGCGCCCCTCGATCTCTCCCACCACGGTCTTGGACTCGGCCTTGTTGGGCACGGTCAGGTCGCGAGACTTGTGCACAAAGGCGAGCGGGACGCCGCCAAGACGATCCGCCCACTGCTCCGCCACGCGCACGCGGCCGGTGTCCGGGGAGACCACGGTGATGTTGTCGCTACCCACGCGTGTGCGGATGTAGTCCGCCAGGAGCGGGATCGCCATGAGGTGATCCACGGGGCCGTCAAAGAAGCCCTGGATCTGCGCGGTGTGCAGGTCCACGCTCATGATGCGATCCGCACCGGCGGTCTTGTACAGGTCCGCGACCAGACGGGCGGTGATGGGCTCGCGCCCACGGCCCTTCTTGTCCTGGCGGGCGTACGGGTAGAACGGGGACACCACCGTGATGCGGCGGGCGGACGCGCGCTTGAGCGAATCAACGGTGATGAGCTGCTCCATCAACCAGTTGTTCAGCGGCGCCGGGTGGGACTGGATCACAAAGCAGTCCTTGCCGCGCACGGATTCGCCAGAGCGCACGTAGATCTCGCCGTTGGCGAAGTCATAGGCGGAGACGGGAGCCAGCTCGGTTCCGAGGGCCTCGGCAATCTCTTGGGCCAGTTCCGGGTGGGCGCGGCCGCTGGTGAGCACCAGCTTCTTGTCGACGGTGTGGCTCAGTTCGCTCATTGCTCAGTGTCCATTCTCGGTGGTGGAGGAGGTGTCGGAGATGGTCTGTTTGGCCAACGTGGCGGCCACGGCGGCGGGGGTTCCGGGGCGCTTGCGCTGCACCCAGTCCTCGTTGATGGCCTGCGGGGCCTGCGTGATGGTGAGAGCGCCGGCGGGCACGTCGCGACGCACCACCGCCCCGGCACCCGTGTAAGCGCCGTCGCCCACCGAAACGGGGGCGATGAACACGGTCCCTGCGCCCGTGCGCACCTGAGAGCCAATCACGGTGCGGTGCTTGTTCACGCCGTCGTAGTTGGAGGTGATGTTGCCGCAGCCAATGTTGGTGTCCTCACCAATCTCCGCGTCCCCGGCGTAGCCCAGGTGGGAGAGCTTGGAGCGGGCCCCAATCGTCACGTTCTTGGTCTCGTAGAAGGCGCCGATCTTGCCCTCCGGGCCAAGCACGGTGTCCTTGCGCAGGTAGGTGAACGGCCCCACGGAGGCGCCCGCGCCAATGCGGGAACCGGTGGCGTCCGTGCGCTTGACGGTGGCGCGCGGGCCCACCACCGTGTCCACCAGCGTGGTGTCCGGGCCCACGGTGGCGCCCTCGCCAATGGCGGTGCGCCCGTGCAGGTAGGTGCCCGGCAGCAGGGTGACGTCCCTGGTCAGGGCCACGTCGACGTCGATCCAGGTGGTCTCGGGGTCCACGACCGTGACGCCCTCTCGCATCCACCCGGTGACGATGCGGCGGTTGAGTTCCTTGCCAAGCGCGGCCAGCTGGACGCGGTCGTTGGCGCCCTCCACCTGCCACTGATCCGTGGTCACGGCGGCGGAGACGCGGTCTCCGTCAGCGCGCATGATCCCGATCACGTCGGTGAGGTACTTCTCGCCCTGCGCGTTTTGGCTGCCCACGCGGGCCAGCGCCTCACGCAGCTCAGCCACGCCAAAGGCGTAGATGCCGGAGTTAATCTCGTTGACCGCGCGCTCCTCTTCGGAGGCGTCCTTCTGCTCCACGATGCGCAGCACCGAGCCGTCCTGAGCTCGCAGCACGCGGCCATAGCCGGTGGGGTCCGCCACCTTGGCGGTTAGCACGGTGGCGGCGTTGCCCTCTGCGGCGTGGCGCGAGACCAGCTCGGCGAGCAGCTCCGTGGTCAGCAGCGGCACATCGCCGTAGGTGACCACCACGGTGCCGTGGGTCATGTCCTCAAGTGCCTCAAGCGCAACCTCTACGGCGCGGCCGGTCCCCGGGACGTCATCCTGATCAACGATCGCGGTGTCCGGTGCGTGCTCCAGCACGTGTGCGGCCACGCGGTCGCGCTCGTGGCGCACCACCACGGCGAGGCGGTGGGGGTGCAGGCCGGACGCGGCATCGATGGCGTGACCCACCATGCTGCGACCGCCAATGGCGTGGAGAATCTTGGGAGTTGCGGACTTCATCCGCGTCCCCTCGCCTGCGGCGAGAACGATTACTGCGGCGGGCTGGATGGCGTCAGCGCTCACGTGGACGGTGCTCCCCTAATTGCTCGACGCCCGAGGCGTGTTCCCGATCCGGACCGCACCGCTGTGCGGCCCCCGACCGAGTGCCCGCACTTGTACGGGCCTCCTCGTCGCGTTCGCTCCGCCCCTAGGATTCGAACCTAGACTGCACGGCTCCAAAGGCCGGCGTGCTGCCATTACACCAAGGCGGACCGGGTCCGCTGTCTCCAGCAAGGCCCCGGACTATTCTGCCATGCTCAGCGCGGTGTGCTCCCCATGTCCGTGACCCGGTCCTTGCCGCGGCCGCGCAGACGCGCCCGCACCGCATCGATCTGCGCCTGCATGCCAAACCATCCTGGACGCAGCCAGACCACGGCCGCATAGGCCCCTCCGCCCAACACCACGGTGAGGAGCAGGGCGGGCAGGGTGGCGCCCAGGCTCAGACGCAGCCCAAGGCCCACCAGGCCCACACACACCACCGATGAGGCGCCGGCACGCAACAGGGCAGCGAAGGGTGGGACAAAGCCCAGCCGAACCCAGGCCTGCGTGGTGGCTAGCCCAGCGTCCACCAGAACGGAAACCGCCCACGCGGTCACGGCTCCCCACATGCCCCACAGCGGAATCAGGGTGAGGCAACCCGCCACGGCGCACAGCAGCGCGGCGCTCTTGTTGATGAGTTGCCAGCGCGAGCGGCCAGCCATGAGCAGGACGGACTGCACGCCGCCGGCGGAGACCACAAGCATCATGGCCACGCTAATCAGGCTCATGGGGCCGGATGCCTCGGCAAAGCCCTCACCAAAGAAGCCAAGGAAGACCGGCGCAAACACCGCAAGCAGCAGGAAAAAGGGCCACGCGGCCGCCACCAGGATGCGGGTCGTGGCCGCGTAGAGCAGCTGGGCCTCGGCCATGCGCCCGCGGGCCACCGCGGCGGAGAGCAGGGGCCCGGTCACGAGCCGCGCCGTCTGATCAAGCATGCTGCCCAGGCGCACGCAGCGGTTCACCGCGCCGTACGCGCCGGCGGCGAGCGGCCCAAGAAAGAGCCCCACGAAGATCACGTCGATCCACTCCAACGCGGTCTCCACCAGCGCGGACACCCCGCGCACGCTGGAGAACGCCCAGAAACCACGGGTGGTGGTGATGTCTTCGGTGACCGGCCCGTTGGGCGCGCGCCCCATGACCTGCCCGACGCCGCCGGGCTGAGTTTGCGCGTCTGCTGGGGCCTGCTCCCGGCGGGCGATCCGCGTCCCGTTCCAGACCAAGAGGGCGGCCAGGACGGCCACCAGCGCCACGGGCAGCGCCCACGCCATGCTCAAGCGCAACAGGGAGACCCCGGCGACCAGCGCCATGGCAACTCCCGCCAGGCGCAGTAGCGGCAACACCAGGTTTTGCAGCACGGAGAAGGTGCGAATGCGTCCCAATCCCCGCAGCGCCCCGCAGAGGGAGGTCATTATGGCCCCGGGCGGGACCAGGAGCGCGGACACCACGATGGAGCGCTCCAAACCCATGCCCGGCGCCAGGCTATCCAGCCACGGAGCGGACAACACGAGGGCGCCCGCGACCAGGCTGGAGGCAACGGCCACCGGCACCAGGGCGGTTCGCAGCAGGCCCGGCACCTGATCCGCGCGGCCGGTCGCGACGGCAGCAGAGACGGCGCGGACCAGTCCGGTGTCAGAGCCAAGTGTGGTCGCCACTAGCGCGATATTAAAGAAGGCGATGACCTGGAAGAAGAGTCCGGCGGCCCCCTGACCTGCGGTGTTTCCGACCAGAAGTGACGCGGCAAAGGCCACCACGGCGCCGGTCAGGATCAAGGCAAAGGTCACCAGCGCAGTCGACGTTTTAGCCTTCGAGGGCGCGGGCGCACGGGTGGCTGGCGCCGGCGGCGCTGCCGCCGTGGGCAGCGACGCCCCTTGGGAGCCTGCGGACCCAAGACCACGCTCAACCGGACCCGCCGGGACGGGGTGAGCACGCGGCGTCGGGCCGGGGGAAAGGACTGTGCCCGTGTACTTGGAACCCCGCGGCTTGGGCGCGTCCGCGTCCCGCAGGAGCACAACGCCCATGATGACAAACACGATCATCGGCACGCCGGAGAGCGCATAGAACGGGAACAGCGTCAGCATGCCGATGAAGGAGCAATAGATCCAGATGCCCGGCACGTCGTTGACGCGCCACCCGCGCACCAGAAGTCCAATCACGAACCACGCAAAAAAGATCAAGGAGGGTATGCCAAAGCAAAAAAGCAACAGCCAGACCATGCCCTGGGTGCCAAAGGCCACGCCGACTACCGGATCAAGCTCCGGAGATCCGTGCCCCAGCCACGGCTTCTGAATCACGCGATCAAGCGTGCGCTCGTACAGCTCAAGGCGGTCCCCAGTGGAGGAGGAATACGTGAGGCGCTCCGTGATGGAGGCCAGGCCGCCGGAGGCAACAAAGGCCAGCCCCGCAGCCGCAGCCCCACTGATAATGCCCAGGGCAAGCTGCAGCCTGCCCATGAGGATCATGCGCACGGTGGCCGCCGCGGCGGTGACGCCAAGAGCCACGAGCATCCCTCGGTTGGAGGTCGCCAACGCCGGAATGGAAGAGAGGAGCAAGAAGAGGACCCACAGCGCGCGCGTCTTCCACGAGCGCAGCATGCAAACCCAGGCCACCGCCACCGGGGTGAGCATGGCGTAGGCCTGGCCCCAGGAATTGGCGTACGCGAAGGGGGCAGCTGTGCGGTGCATCGGCTTCTCCAGACCATACGGTTGCTGGGTCTCCGTGAACTGCGGCGAGGCAAGGTCGCGGATCAGCTCGTTGCTCTGCATGCTGTTGGGCAAGACCAGCCCCAGCGGGGTGGTGAGGCGCTGTTCCGGGAAGAACTGGCCAAGCAGACCCAGCCCCACCATGGTCAGCCAGGTCGCCGCCAGCGCCCCCACCACGGTCCGGCGCGGAAGCGACTCCCGCGCAGAGGCCACATAGAGGCCAATGACCGCGGCATCAAACACGTCCGCCAGGCGTAGGCCGTAACCCAACACCGAGGCAGAGGTCAGGAGCGAGCTGCCCGCGGCGAGGACCCACAGGAACAAACAGATCCAGGGACCCATCCCGGGCAGCCAGCGTGCGCCGCGACGAATCATGAGTACCAGCATGATGAAGGCGGCGACGGTGGGGGCCAGGATCAGAGCTCCCGTCACCCACCAGAGCGCCAACCCGCCCAGCAACCCCACGACCGGCCACGCGGGCAGCGGTCGAGCGGTCGCCGGAGCCACCATCATGCTCACAGGCCGTGCCCCGAACGTTGGACGATCTTCAGGAGGGTTGCGGCCGGCAGCAGCCGAGCGGCGACGACCAGAGCGGCCCAGGCGCGCAGTTGCTTGGGGTCGCGGCGCAGCGCGGAGCGGGCCCAAGCCAGCGCCGCCTTGCGCTCGCCCAAGGCGGCATGGGCGTAAGCCACCTGCCCGGCGATGCGGGCCAGCCCCACCGGATCCTGCTCAAACTCGGGGAACTTGCGCAGCAGATAGCTCAGCCCCTCTGCCATGTTGCGCCAGCCGGCGTCGAAGTAGGAGGGGCGGTCCCACAGCACCCGAATGATGGGCTCCGTGGCGCTGATGATGTCCGCCTCACGCGCCATGCGCAGCAGGAGTTCATAGTCCTCGCCGTAGCCGTGCGGAAGCTCCTCATCCACGAGCCCCACCGAACCCAACAGCGCCTGGCGCCGGTACAGCATGGCCGAGGGATGGAGTTCGTGCACACGCGAGCGCAACAGCTCCGCAAAGCGCACGCGCTCCGGGGTGGCCTTGACGATGTCCTTGCCCTCCGTGCGCACCACCACGGTCCCGCCAAAACCGACCGAATCGGGGTGGGCGTGGGCCAGCGCCACCTGGGCGGCCAGCTTGCCAGGCAGCCACGAATCGTCGTCGTCGCAGAAACCCATGAGCGGGTGGCTCGCGGCCACAATGCCGGTATTGCGCCCGCCGGCCAGCCCGCGGGTACGGGCGTTGGGCATGACCCGGAGCGAACTTCCCTCTGGCACCACCACGTCCTCGAAGGTGGGCAGCTCGGCGCGCTCGGCGGCGCCGGATGTGGCGGGGGCCGCGCCCGTGCCGGGCGCCTGGGCCCTGCGGTCAATGATGACCAACAGCTCAACGGGCCACGGCTGACCCGCGGCGTCCTTCTGGCCCAGGATGGAGTCAATGGCCTGCCGCAGCAGCTCCTTGCGCTCCCCCAGCGTGGCAATAACAACGCTCACCGGGGTGATCGGAGCCGGCGTCTGGGCAGAGTTCGGGACAGGGTTCGGGACAGGGTTCGGGACAGGGTTCGGGGCAGCGGCCTGGGCGGCGTGCTGCATGCCGGGGGTTCTCACGCCGTACCTCCTGTGGTGACGCGCAGGCCGCGCGCCTTGCGCGCGGCGGAGAGCACAAAGTACCCCGCGTTAATGACAAACAAGCCCCCGTACAGCGCCATGAACGCTACGGGGCTACCCCACAACACTAGCGACCAGCACAGCGTGCCAAAGTCCACCGGGAGCAGGACCAAGGAGCGCAGGAGGGAGCGGGAACCGCCTTGCGGCGCCTCCTGTGCAGGCGCAGCCGCTGCGGCGGGGGCCGGAAGGCCGCGGCGCAGCTGCTCGGCAAGAATCTGGCTCATGAACGTGCCGGTAGAGACCAGGCAGAAGAGCAGCGGGACCAACAGCCAAGGTTGTTCGACGCCGTGGTGGATGGCAAGTGCCACCGCGATGGCCAGGTGGATGGCTGGCGTGCGGACGGAGTCCACCACGTGATCCAGCCACTCCCCCGCCGGCGAGCCCTTTCCGGTGACCCTGGCGACCTGCCCATCGGCCGAATCCAGGGCAAAGCCCGCAGCCAAGAGAACGGCCACGATGATTCCGGTTCCCCACGTGATCGGGGCCGCGAGCAGCACAGCCAGTCCGGACGCGGACACGAGGACGGAGAGCCACGTGACAGCGTTGGGGCTCAGCCCCACCGACACGGCGGCCGCCGCGGCCAGACGGGCCACCCGGCGGTTGGGCCAGCGCATGTACGCCGGAACGCCATCGCCCGGCTTCTGGGCAGCGCCCAGCTGAGCCAGGACCTCGCCAAAGCGCGGTCGGCCGGATCCCGGCTGACCGGATGCGGGACGACCGGACGCCGGTCGCTCCGCGTGAGTCTGGGAGGATTCGCGCCGGGGCGATTCGGGCCGGGGGGATTCGGGCCGGGGGGATTCGAATCCGGAGGGGGTGCCGGAGGGGCCGGAGGTCATGCGTGCCTTTCGCTAGCACCGCGGGCCGCGTACCTGGTGGGCGGCGACCCGCGGTGTAAGTGGTGCGCGGGACCACCGGCAACTAGATGCCGATGATCCCGCGCGGAGGGGTGGGCTACCTCTGGTGGAGGCAGCCAACCGGGGAGACTAGAACAGCTTGGCGAAGCCGGTGATCTCCATATCGAAGGACACCCGCCTGGCGGAGCTGCTCTGCGGCAGCACCTGCACCGAGATGGTGTTCTTGCCCTGCTTGAACGCGGCCGGGTTCAACTGGAACTCCTCGCGGTAATCCCGCGTGAAGGTCGGCGACAGCAGCTTGGTTGCCCACTCCGCTGTCCCCACCGTGGGGTAGTTGATGCGCTTGGCCAGCTGACCGTTGACCCAGACGGCGTAGCCGTCGCCGCCCCACGTGGTGGCCCGCACAAACTTCAGCTTGCTCGGATCCGTCACGGTGATGGTGGTCTGCATCTGGAACTGCTTCTGGTTCGCGGTGGAGAGGCGGGTGCTCAGACCCAGGGTGCCCCAACCAATGGGAGTGCGACCCGAGCTCCAGCCGGAGCCAGTGACCTGGTCACCCTTCTGGAAGTCGCGACCAATTCCGCTGCGGACCGAGTACGACTGACCCGAACCCATCATGTATCGCTGCACCAGGCCGCGAGTGTTAATCGGCTCGGTGGGAACCCATTCCTTCTCAGGAACAACGGGATCCACCGGGTCAACGGGGTCCACAGGATCGACCGGGTCTACCGGGTCAACGCCGTCAATCTTGGCCGTGGCCAACACCGGGGTGGAGGCGGAGAGGTTGCCCTCTGCATCCGTGGCGCGCACAAAGTAGCGTGCCTCGCTGGTGGCGGGCAGCTCCAGCGTGCGCGTGGCAGCCGGCACGGTCGCGATGGGGCGATCGTTGCGCAGCACTTGGTAGCTGGTGGCTCCCGCCGCCGCGTCCCAGGTCAGGGTGTCCTTGCCGTCGGCACGGTTGTTGGCCAGGTTGGCCGGCGTGGCGGGCGGCTCGGTGTCCCGAGGGGCGAAGGTGGCAAAACCACCGGAGAACTGCATGCCGGAGGCTCCGCGCGATTGGCGCAGGTCTCCACCAACCCACAGCTTGCCCTTGCTATCGGAGAACATGCCCCACACGCCCTGCGTGTACGTTCCGCGGAACTTGGGCTGGAACTCCTGGACCAGCTTCTTGGAGCTCTGATCCCACGCACCAACCAGGTCAATTGCGTCGGCGTTGGAGTAGTTCGTCGGGGTCGGGTAGTCATTAGCACCCGAGTAGTTCCACTGATCACAGTGGCACGCGCCGTAGACGTTCTCGCCAGCAACCTGCAGATCCTGGAAGTCACCGCCGGACAACGTCAGGTTGGAGGAAGTCTGAGCCAGGGAGTTGGCGTCGTAGCTACGCAGGATGTGCTCGTTGGAAGCGGTCCACACCTGATCGCGGTTTTCCTCCGCGTCCCATGCCCACACGTTGCGGTTGTTGAGTCCTCCGTAGGAGGGCTTCCAGGTCCAATCCAAGACCTTGGCGCCGGCGCCGGCCTCCAGCTTGGCCAGGGCCACAGCGCGTCCGGAGCCGGGGCGCTGATCCCCGGAGAAGAAGCCGCCCGCGAAGACATAGTTGGAGCCCGGGGCACGCTTGAGGGAGTACACCTCGCCCAGGATCTCGGTGGTCCAGGACTTATCCGGCATGCCGTCAGTCACGGAGACACGGCCAGCACCGCGGCTGTACACCGAGGTGTTGTCCACGGTGAGGTGGGTGAACGCGCCACCGATGTAGAGCTGATCGCCCTCCACCGAGAGGGTGCGCACGCGGAAGCTGGAGAGACCCGAGGTGACCTTGAGCTTCCAGTTGGCATCAATCTGACCGGTGGTCGCATCAAGGACCACCAGCTTCTGTGCGTCCTGGCCGTTCACCTGCGTGAATTCGCCACCCACGGCAATGCGGTTACCCGGCAGGGCCGCAAGGGCCTTGATCTGACCGTTAAACGTGGGACGGAAATCGGTGACGAGTTCGCGGCTGTCCACGTTGAAAGCGGCCAGGTAGCTCTGCTCTACGCGGCCCTTGCCGTTGGCGTTGCGCTCGGCGTACTTGAAGTTGCCGCCCACATACATGTTCTGGCCCTGCTCAGCGAAGGCCTGCACCTCGGTGTAGTTCTCGGAGGCACCGCCATTGGCGCTGCGCGCGTCGGTGGCGCGTCCGGTGACGCCCCACACGGCGGGCTGAGAGTTGGACTGGGCCACGGCGCGCTTGCGCTTCTCGGCCGTGCCGGAGTCCGCGATGGCGGCCGCATTCTGCGAGGCCTGCGTCAGGCGCGGGCGAACGTAGACCTGGGACATGGGGATCACCTTGGCGGCGCCCTTGGTGGAGTGACTACCGGAGACGATGAAGTCAGAGGTGTTGCCCTGCCAGTCCCGCCCACCGGAGGTGCTGTTGTAGGCCCAGCCCCAGCTCCAGTTGATGCCGGGCTGCTCCTGGGTGTTCACGGCGCTCTGGCTGCCGCTCCAGAAACCGGTGCTACCAAACTGCGCACCGGTACCGCCCGAAATCTGCGAGCCGTCGATCGACGCGTTGCTCACGGGCATCTGGCTGGCAAACGCCCACGTGAAGTCGGCAGAGTTGCCGACCTTAAAACGCAGGGACTGCCAGCGGCTACCGCTGGTGTCCGTGGCGCGGCGCACGCGGTAGCCGTCTTCCATGTCCTGGGGTGCCTGGCCGCCGAGCAGTGCCTGCACCACATCGCCGGAGAGCTGCTTGGGAGCAAAACCAGCCGGGTTGTCGATGTTGGAGCGCACGTCCGCCGGGGTCCCCTGACCCGTGTAGTCATACGTCCAGCCTTCACGGCCACGGCCGATGAGGACCCAGCCGCCGCCGTCGGTGTTCATGTCGCAGTAGAACTGCTCCGGGGCGTCCATCTTCTTGGTGAGGAGCCAGTACAGCCCATCCTTGGTGGTCCTGGTGGTCTGCTTGATGTCCCAGCAGGAGGCCGCTGCGAGGGCCGAGGTGGACCCGTCGTAGTTCACGGCCTTGGGCGCATCCGCGGCTTGCGCGGGAGCTACTCCCGACGGAAGCACCAACCCCACCACGGCGAGTGTGGGCACGGCCAACGCGGCCAGCCATGCCTGTGCACGGCGCCTTCGGCGCGGTGTCTGGCTTCTAGTTTCCATCGGGTGCTGCCTTTCAGTCATGGGGAAGATCCCCCAACCCCAGATCTGTTGCTTGAGTGATGCCTACTTCTGTGACGCGCTCTTCCAAGACGAGAGAGGCATCTGGTGAGCCGGCGGGCAGTGCCCGGGCTCAAAATATCCGGGCCTTAGCAGCTCGGATCGTTGGTGAAGGAGTGACGCTCCACCACGTACCGGTCGCCCTTTTTGAGCATGTCGTAGACATGCACAGCAGTGCGGGTGCCCGGAGCGGACGCTGGATTCTCTACTGCCTTACCCACCTTGACCTCTACGGCCGAGCTGTCCAGGCAGACAAAAATCCGACTCTTTCCGTCCTTCAGATCAACGGTGCGCGGAGTGCCCTTGATGACTGGCTTCCCCGTGACGGTGCGTCCGTTGACGGCATTGTTGACGTATTCGCTTTGCAGCTCCTTCAACGCGGTTCCTGCTGCGTTGTCGTCAAACTCTGATTCGGCTTCCTTGGCGGCCCGCTTCTGGTCGCCTTGGCTCTTCTTGCTCGGCTCGCCGCTGGTTGCCGCGCCATCGAGGAAGGACGTGATGGCCTTGCTCTCTTCTGCGTGCGCCTTGCGGTAGGTCGGCGGAAGTGTTTTGGGTACGGTCTTGGCCGCGTCTCCCGTGGCCTTGACCTCGGGGGCGTCCACCTCGCCGGAGGCACCGGCGGACGGCGCTGCGGAGCCGGATTCAGAGGCCCCGGGAGTGGAAGAACCGGACGCCGCCCCGGACTCGGAGCCGCTCGGCGCAGCCGAACCGTCGGACGCGCTGGCGCCTGCCGTGGACGAGGCGCTGTCGGAGCCATTCCCCGCAGCGGCGGGGTCAGTGGATCCGGACTGGCACGCCGAGAGCGTCAGAGCGAGGCCCAGGCTGAGCGCGCCAACGAGGGTGCGGGTTGCGCCGTTCATGCGTTGCCTCCAGTTGCGGGGTGAGTGGTGCGTTGTGAGGGCGCCAGGAGAGATGTGGTGCGGCGCAGCAGCATGCCGCGGCGGCGGGGCGTGGAACGCGCCCGGTCAACGAGTTGGGCCAGGGCGTCCGTTGCCGGCTCCGGGTGAGCCTCGCGGGGCTCGCTTCTGGCCACCTCGGGGTGGGCAAGGCGCTGAGCCACCAGCTCCTGCAACGTGTCGAGGTCGCGAACCACGACGGCGTTCCCCTCGCTCTCCATAAGCGGGGTGAAGGCCAACTGGTGACCGTCCACGTGCTCACCAAGCTCGGGATCACGCGGGACCACCAACGGGATCACTCCCACCGCACGGGCGTCCAGGATGGAACCGGGCCCGCCCTGTGTGATCACCACATCCGCGCCGTCATACCAGCGCAGCAGCGTGTCGCGATCTGTGGCCTGCACGGACTCGATGCCGCCCTGGGGGGCACGGCTTGCACCGTGCTGAACCATGATCCTGAGGCCGGGATGCTGCTCTGCCAACGCCTCAGACCAGGCCACCAGGCGGTCAAAGGGGTGCATGTCGGTGCCGACGCTGATCACCAGACGGGGCCCGGACTGATCGCGGTGCTGGCCGGTCATAGCAGTGCCCCAATGTTGTTTGCTTCAGGGAAAGAACGCTTTTGGCGTTCCCATTGCACGCAGAACACATCCGAGAGCGGGTAGCAAAGCTTGGCAGTCAGCGAGGGAACCTCTACCCGGTCACAGCACTCCACGTAAGCGGTGGTGATACCCATGGCCCGCGCAATCGCGAAGAACGGCACCGCAACGCCGGCGCCGTCGGACACAATGACGTCCGGTCGCTCGGCGCGCAGCACCTGCACCGCAAGGGCCATGTTCTTGATGGCGTTGGGGATGTTGCGTGTAGTGGGCCAGTGGCTCCACACCACGCGCTCCCCCGCCAGCGCCAGCTCCGTGTCCGGCTGTTGGGCGGTGACCCAGAGCCGGTCATGCCCCTGCCACCAGCTGCGCAGGGCCAAAAGATGGGCCAGGTGCCCGCCGGGCGAGGTCACAAGAAGAATCTTCATCGCGAGGTGGCCCCCTTCCAGCCCTGGCGCTTGCCACGGTTGCTTCCCCTAGGGCGGCCGGTTTGTTCGGCGGCGGCCGACGGCGTGGGCGTGCCTTCCGGCGCGCTATCCGACTGCCGCTGCACGATCACGGTGTTCTCAGCCTGCTCCGCCTCGCCGAACCCGAGCGCCTGCATGCGCGCTTCCTCGGCGGCCTGGGCTGGGGTCAGCTGCGGGGCTGGCCGGCCAGCGCCTCGCAGGGTGCGACGCTTGGGGGCCGCGGCTCCCTGCTGCGGGGCCGCGTGACGGGCCGCGCGAGCCCGCGCTGACTCGGCCTCCGCCTCACGATCCGAAGCCCCCGTTGTGGGGTTCGCGACGCGCACTGCGGGGCCAACGGGCTCTGCAGCGGGCACGGAGGCGGCCAGGCCGCGGGGGTCCTGTTCGGGGGTGGGCAGCGGCCGGATGGGTGCGGGTTCAGTGGGAGCAGCGGGGGTGGGAGCGATTGCGGCAGGGGCGGCACCAGAGGCGGCGACGACGTTGCTGCGACGGCGCCCAGAGGAACGTGGCTTCTCAGCGAAGACAATCTCTACGCCGTAGCGCGTGTCGATGACTTGGTCCACGGCCTCAAGGAACTCGGCCACGGGGGTCTGTGCATCTGCCACCAAGACCGGCACCGCCACATCCGCGAGGCGGACAAAGCGGGACATGCCCAACTCCGGGGACACCTGGCGCAGCACCGAGGTGGTCTCCACTGCCTCTAGCAGTTGCGCGGTGGCCTGTCCGGTATCGATCACCTGTGCAGCGTCAATGACGGCCACGTCTGGGTTGCGCTGACGCTCATTCTCCACGGAGGCCATGCTCTGCAGCAGCGATTGGGCTGCCAGCGGGGAACCGGTAATGATCACAGCGGGGACACCTGGGCGGGTGCGCGCGAGCCGGTCCATGAGGCGGCGGACTCCCTCCATGTCGCCGTCCCAGTCCAGCACTTCGTGACCGCTCACGGCCGCGAGACGCCCGGCGTCGATCGCGTTCTTGGCCATGCGGTCCCGGAGCAGAACCATGGCAAAACCGGCCATGAGGCCCAAGAAGAGGCCAGCGAAGACCGCCACGACCACGGTGGGCATCCAGGAACGGGCCGAGGCCTGTGCCGGGTCAACCAGCTGCCCCGGATCCACGTTGACCTGCTGCTGCTCCGCCAGTGCCAACTCCAGCTGGGCCACGTTCTTGGCCAGCTCGGGATTGGACTTGGACTTGGCAATGAGCGCACTCAGGCGGTCCGAGCCGGCCTTCACGATGCCCTCGGCGCGTTCCTTGGTGTGATCCAGGTACGCCTGCGCCACGGCGTTAGCACGCTCGGCGGACTTGGTCCCGGAGGCCCCCTGGACGGTAAACATGAGGTTCTGGCTGCCATCCGGCGCGGCCACCTCCAGCTGACGAGACAGCTCCCCCGCGCTCGGGGACCCGCCCAGACGCTCAGAGGCCTTGTTCAGCACCACATCGGAGCTACCCGCGCGCGCCTCGGTTGACACGTTCACGGGGACGTTGGTGGTCGTGGAGAGGCCACCCGCAATGGGGTACAACTGCACGGTTGCCGTGGCCTTGGACTTGACCGGGTAGGCCATCACGGGGGTCTGCTGAAGGTTTGGTTGAGTCCAAGATTGCATAGCTGAGAGGCTGTGCTGGAAGGATGGCAGCCATGCCGAAGAATGTGTTCAGTGATGAGTTCAAGCGTGACGCTGTCGCGCTGGTCGAGTCGGGCATCCCGCAGAAGACAGTCTGTAAGGATCTTGGCGTCTCGAAGTCCGCGCTCCAAGCGTGGGTGCGCGACTCGAGGTTCCAGTCGCATGGGATGACCCCGTCGACCGATCCCGTGGAGCGGCGAGAGATGGCGCAGGCGGTGAAACGAATCCGTGAGCTTGAAATGGAGAACGAGGTCCTCCGCCGTGCAGCAGCGTATTTATCGCAGGCGCATATCACGCCCCCAAAATGATTTACCCGCTCGTCCGTGAGATGGCTGCGGCCGGCGCCCAGGTGAGGGTGCCGGTCGCGGTGGCGTGCCGGGTGCTGGGGTTCAGTGAGCAGGCCTACTACCAGTGGTTGCGGTCCCCGAAATCTGCGCGCGAGATCGAGGAAGCACACCTGATCGAGGTGCTGCGTGAACTGCATGAGGAGGACCCCGAGGGCGGGTACCGGGTGCTCGCTGATGATCTCCACGATCTCGGTTATCAGATCAGTGAGCGGCGGGTCTGGCGGCTGTGCAAGAGCGCTGGCATTCAGTCAGTGATCGTGAAGCGTAAGCGCCGCTACCCGCAGGCTGGCGAGCCGGTGGGTGATGATCTCGTGCAGAAAGACTTCACCGCCGGCGAGTTGGATGAGAAATGGCTCACTGACATCACCGAGCATTGGACGGGTGAGGGGAAGCTGTACTTGTGCGCGATCAAGGACGTCTGCTCGAACCGAATCGTGGGATACGCCATTGACCGCCGGATGAAGGCCTCGCTGGCGGTGAGAGCGCTCGAAAACGCGGTGGTGCAGCGCGGTTACCCGGAGGGCGTGATCGTGCATAGCGATAGAGGGAGTCAATTCCGAAGCCGGAAGTTTCAGAAGGCCTTGAAACGGTACCAGCTGCGGGGCTCGATGGGGCGCGTGGGTGCGTGCGGGGATAACGCGGCGATGGAATCGTTCTTCAGCCTGTTACAGAAGAACGTGCTCGACCGGAAGGCTTGGGCCACCAGGGAAGAACTTCGGCTCGCGATCGTGTCATGGATCGAGGGGAAATATCACCGCAAACGCCGCCAGCGCCGGTTGGGGAAGCTGACACCGGTCGAGTTCGAGACCATAATGAGAAGCGCCGTCGCTCTGGCGGCATAAACCCCGGACTCAACCAAACCCTCAGCAGACCCCGGCCACGGCCGTCACCACAAACACCACCAGCGCCACGATCAGCGCAAGCCGAGCGTGACGGCGCACGGACTGAAGCATCGGTCCGATGGCTGTGGTGCGGTCCTGAGCGGTCGTGGTCATCTGTGTGGGTCTTTCTGCTCGCCTTGCCTCTTCAACGTTCAAGAGGTGCGGTCGAGTCGGTGTGCAGAGGTGCTGTGCGGTTCCGGGCTAGCGCCCGCAGCCGCTGCTTAAGCGCTGGTGCCGAGGGGTACCCGGGCGGAGGATTCGATCAGGTCAAGTGCCGACCGGAGCCTGGTGGAGGAGGTTGAGGCGGTGTACGGGAAGTACTCCACGCGCACTCCCTGCTGGCCAAGACGGCGCTCCAAGTCGAGACCCTTTGGCGTGCCACGCCAGTCATCGCCCTTGAAGAACACGTCAAAACGAACGTCATCCCAGGTGAGCAGGCGGTCCACTTGGCGTTCCACGTAGACGGCGTCAACGCAACCCATGGCGGCCACGATCTGCACTCTCTCCTCCTCCGGAATGACCGGAACAATGCCCTTGGTTTCCAGGAGCACCGCGTCAGAGACCACGCCGGCGACCAGGTGGTCGCAGCGATCCGCACTGTGCTTCAGGATGTTCAGGTGGCCCACATGGAAGAGGTCAAAGGCGCCGGCGGCGTAGCCCACGGTGCCTTGGCGTTCCCGACCGCCTGCTCCTTGCAAAAGCCCGCGCATCAGTACGCGCCTCGACGAGTCGCCACGGCGCCGACGGTGCGGCCAAGCAAGGCGATATCACCGGCGACGGTCCAGCGCTGGACGTAGTGCAGATCAAGGGCGAGTGACTGATCCCAGTCCAGGTCGCTGCGTCCGCTGACCTGCCACAGACCGGTCAAGCCGGGCTTGACCTCCAGGCGGCCCAGCGCGTTGCTGTCGTAACTGGCGACCTCCTCTGGCAGTGCAGGGCGGGGGCCCACCAGCGACATCTGACCAAGGAAGACGTTCAACAGCTGGGGCAGCTCATCGATGGACGTGACGCGAAGCCACCGGCCCACCCGGGTGATCCGCGGATCATGCGTGAGCTTGAACAGCGGGCCAGCGGCCTCGTTCTGCTCCAGCAGCGCGGCGCGAATCTGATCCGCATCCTGGCGCATGCTACGGAACTTGAACATGGTGAACTGCTGACCGCGCAGGCCAACTCGGCGCTGTGTGTAGACAGGGGCGCCGGGCGTATCAAGACGCACAATCAGCGCGACCAGGAGCAGCAGCGGAGCCAGGATCAACAGGCCAAGACCGGACAACGTGATGTCCAGGCCGCGCTTGGCGATGCGCTGGGCCCAGTGGCCGGCGGCCTGGATTCCCGTGGCTTCAGGAGCCTCGGCGGCGGCGGCGGGGGCCGGCACGGTCAGCGTCTCAACCGTCAGAGTCTCAACGGTCAGCGTCTCAACGACCGGCGCATGGACCGCGGGCCGTGCTGTGACGACGGTGTGAACGGCTGCCGGGGCCTGGGTGGCGGCCGGCTCAAAAACATACGATGCAATGGCGGAGATATTCGCATTGCTCAGCGCAGAGAAGTAGCGTTCTTCAAACTGCTGGTGACTTTCAGCGGAGTGAATTTTTGCAAACTTCACCCCATCAACAAAAGTGCTCATTCTGTGTTCCCCCAATAAAGCTCTTGTATCTGCCCCTGCGCGGCAAGGGCTGACTCCAAGAAGCCATAGGGCCCCAGAGTTGGTGTGCTACCCCCCGCGCACTCGACACTGGCTCGTTGCCCCCAAGGCAACTAATACAGCGTCATACCCAAGGGTAGTCAAATATCTATCTCCGTCAACTCTGGGCACGGAGATATATCTTGAACTTTCTGAAGTTTCCTCCAAAAGCCCGTCTTAGCGCACAAAAACCCCGCTAAGACGGGTCCCACTCACGGCGGTCAGCCCTCCGTGAGTTCCGCCACGTTCATCCACTCTTCCTCAAGAGCGTCCACCTCAGCCAGGAGCTCGCGGCGCAGCTCGTCCTGCTGACGCACGGTCTCAAAATCCATGGCATCCGCGGCCGCTGCCAAGCGAGCATCGGCCTTGCTCACCTCTTGCTCCGCCTTCTTGAGGCGCCGGGTGATGCGCTGCATGTCCTTGCGGGCCTCGCGCAGCTCCGCCTCGCTTGGCCCCTCGCCAGCCGCGCTGGCACCGGCGCGTGCCCCAGAACCGCCACCGGCCGACGTCGGGCGGGAGTCACCCGCACCCACGACGCTTCCCTCGCCAGCCGCGCGGCGCTTCAAATACTCATCCACGCCGCCGGGCAGGTGGCGCAGCCGCCCACCCAGGACCGCGTACTGCTGATCCGTGACGCGCTCAAGGAAGTAGCGATCGTGGGAGACCACAATCAGCGTCCCTGGCCACGAATCCAACAGATCCTCCATGGCCGCCAGCATGTCGGTATCCAGATCATTGGTCGGCTCATCCAGGATCAGCACATTGGGCTGCTCCAGCAGGATGAGCAGCAGCTGCAGGCGCCGCTGCTGCCCACCGGAGAGATCCTTGACCGGCGTGGAGAGCTGCGCAGAGGAGAAGCCAAGCTTCTCCAGCAACTGACCGGGCGTCAGGTCCTGCGACTTGGACCCGCCGCCAAAGGTGTAAGAGGTGCGCAGGCCGGCCAGGACCACGCGCACCGGGTCCTTCATATGCTTCTCCAGCTCATCCATGCGCTGCGTCAGCGTGGCCACCTTCACGGTGCTGCCGCGCTTGACCACGCCCGTGGTGGGCTGCAACTCGCCAGAGACAAGCGACAACAGAGTGGACTTGCCCGCACCGTTGGGGCCAAGGATGCCGGTGCGCTCCCCCGGAGCAAGGCGCCACTCCACCTTGTTCAGCACCTTCTTCTCGCCGTAGCTCACGCCGGCGTCAATCAGGTCCACCACGTCCTTGCCCAGGCGTGCCACGGAGAGGGACTGCAAGGAGACCTTGTTGCGAATCTCCGGGACGTCCGCGATGAGCTCGTTGGCTGCGTCGATGCGGAACTTGGGCTTGGAGGTGCGTGCCGGGGCCCCGCGGCGCAGCCACGCCAGCTCCTTGCGGGCCAGGTTCAGGCGCCGCGCCTCAGAGGAGGCCGCCTGACGATCGCGCTCCACGCGCTGAAGGATGTACGCCGCGTATCCGCCCTCAAAGGACTCCACCAGCCGGTCGTGCACCTCCCACGTGACGGTGCAGACCTCGTCAAGGAACCAGCGATCGTGGGTCACGACCATGAGCCCGCCGGAAGCGGGGCTCCAGCGGCGCTTCAGGTGCTGGGCCAGCCAGGTGATGGCCTCAACGTCCAGGTGGTTGGTGGGCTCATCCAGGGCCAGCACGTCCCAGTCACCGGTCAGCAGCGCTGCCAGGGCCACACGGCGGCGCTGGCCACCGGAGAGATCCGCCACCGGCGCGTCCCAGTCCAGGTCGGAGAGCAGCCCGGAGATCACGTCGCGGACCTTGGGGTCCCCGGCCCATTCGTACTCCTCGCGGCCGCCCACCACGGTGTCGCCGACGGTGCGCGCATCCTCCAGGGTGTCCCCCTGATCCAGCACGCCGACCGTAACGCCGCCGCGCACGGTGACGCGGCCGCCGTTGGGCTCGCGCAGGCCGGATAGCATGCCCATGAGCGAGGACTTGCCGTCGCCGTTGCGGCCCACAATGCCAATGCGGTCGCCCTCGTTCACGCCCAAGGAGACGGAGTCAAAAACGACTTTGGTGGGGTATTCAAGATGCAGGGACTCGGCCCCAAGAAGATGTGCCATATCCCCTCAAGACTAGGGCAGGTGCGGGCCCGCCCACGACTCGGTTGCCGCGTGAGGACACGCACGCTGGCAAAGCACCTGCCCGACGGCGTGTGGCCGGGTGCGCGGTTCAGCGCAGCAGGCGGGCGCCCTGTGACGGCCCCTGGGCCGGGATGGCCCGGACCTCCAGCTCGTCGCTCAGTTGGGTCGCGATGCGTTTGGCCTCGCGGCCGTCGCGAGCCAGGACGGCCACGGTGGGGCCGGATCCGGAGACGAGGCTTGCCAGCGCACCGGCGTGCTTGGCGGCCTCAAAGACCTGTTCCAGCTCCGGCGCCAGGTGCACCGCTGCCGCCTGCAGATCGTTGCGAAGATGCGGCGCCACGGTTTCTGGGTCGCCGTCGCGCAGCGCGGTGACCAGCTCCGGATCGATGCCGATTCCCTCCGCCTCGCCCCGTGACGCGCTGGCACGCAACTCATCCAGGACCCCGTACACGCGCGGCGTGGAGAGGCCATAGCTGGCGGGGATCAGGACCCAGTGGCTTGGCTCCACGTGCAGGAGCGGGGAGAGCTCGTCCCCCACACCGAGACCCACGGCGGCCCCACCCGTCATGGAGAAGGGCACGTCCGCACCCAGGCGGGCACCCAGGCGCATCAGCTCGCCGCGGGAAAGTCCAAGGCCCCACAGCGCATCGCACGCCACAAGCGCGGCCGCAGCGTCCGCGGAACCACCGCCCATGCCGCCGGCCACCGGGACGTGCTTGGCAATGCTCAGGCGCACACCGCCCTCGTGCCCCGTGTACTCACACAGGAGCCGGGCCGCCTTGACGGCCAAGTTGTCCTCACCGGTCGGGACCTCGTCGGGTTCAAGGATGATCGTGGAGGCCTCGCTCATCTCCGCGTAGGCGGTGCCTGCCTCGGCGGGATAGGCGGTGACTAGTTCCTGCAGGTCGAGTGCCAGGTACAGGCTGGCCACGTCGTGGTAGCCGTCCTCACGCAGCGGACCCACCTGAAAGGCCACGTTGATCTTGCCCGGAGCGGCGGCGGTCGCGAAGTCCCTCACGACGTGGCCCCCCAGCGGAGCCCGTCGGGAGAGTGTGGTGCGTCAGTGATGGGGGGTGCGTCGATGGCGTTCGGCGCGTCCGAGGGGTCAAGCATCTCGCGCACGTCTGGCGCCTTGCGCGCGTCCGGCTGGCCGGCCACGTGCCCGGCCGCCTGCGCCGCCGCTGCGATGGCGGCAAACTCCTTGATACCGAGGGACTCCCCGCGCGCCTGCGGATCAACTCCGGCGGCCCGCAGGAACTCCTCGGCGGCCACCCCGCCACCGGCCCACCCGGAGAGGGCGGCGCGCAGGGTCTTGCGTCGCTGGGCAAAGGCGGCGTCGATCACCCGGAAGACGTCCACGCGCGCCACGTCCTGGCGCGGGGGCTCGTGCCGGGTGAACGCGACCAGACCGGAGTGGATCTTGGGTGCCGGCCAAAAGACGTTCTTGCCGATCACGCCCGCCTTGCGGGCATGGGCGTACCAGGCGGTCTTGACGCTCGGCACGCCGTACGTGCGCGAGCCGGGCCCCTCCACCAGCCGGTCCGCGACCTCATCCTGCACCATCACCAGACCGTGTTCCAGGCTCGGGACGGTGGCGAGCAGGTGCAGCAGCACCGGAACGGCCACGTTGTACGGCAGGTTGGCCACCAGAGCGGTGGGCTCACCCGCCACCTGGGTTACCCGCAACGCATCTGCGTGAATCAGGGTGAGATCCTCCTGCCGGCCCGGGCGCCACTGCGCCACCGTGGCGGGCAGACGCTGCGCCAGCGCCTCCTCGATCTCAATCGCCGTGACGTGGCGCGCCGCGTCGATGAGCCCAAGGGTCAGCGACCCAAGGCCAGGGCCCACCTCCAGCACGTGCTCGCTCGGGTCAATCCCGGCGGCCGCGACGATCCGGCGAATGGTATTGCCATCAATCACAAAGTTTTGACCGCGCGTCTTGGTGGGCCGGATGTCCAGCTCCTCCGCCAACTTGCGGATGTCCACGGCGCCAAAGAGCGGGCTCACCGTGGCCTCAGCGGAGGCGGCGGTCGGTGCGGAGCCCCCAGCGGAGTCCGGCTCGGAAGGAACCGAGGGCACCGAGGTGGCTGCGGTGCCTGCTGCGGCTGCGGGCTCTGTGGGAGGAGTCGACTGCGGATTCACCCGGTCAGTCTACTGGGGTCCCCCGGCCGGGCCGCGCGGGGCCGCTTGCCCGACGGCGCATGGCCACCGGGCGCGCACTGTCACCGGGCGCGCGCTGTCACCGGGCGCGCACTGTCACCGGGCGCGCCGCGCCCCCAACGCGACGACGCCGCCCCGGTGAGGGAGCGGCGTCGGGCAGTGAAGCGGTTGTCAGGGTTTAGCGCAGGCCCAGCTTGCTGGTGCACGCGGGCCACTGGCCCCAGCCCGCACGCTTTTGCAGCTTGCTGGCCACGGCCACCTGCTCAGAGGCGCTGGCCTGGTGCGGGAACGCGGCGTACTTGCCGCCGCCCATGGCGTCCCAGGTGGACTTGGTGAACTGCAGGCCACCGTAGTAACCGTTGCCGGTGTTGATGCCCCAGTTGCCGCCGGACTCGCACTTGGCGAGCTTGGACCACACGCCGGACACGCCGCCGGTGGAGGTGGTGCCGCCGGAAGAATCCTCTGCGGAGGAGCCGCCCTTGTCCTTCTTCGCCTTGGATTCCTTCTCCTTGGCTTCCTTCTTTGCCTCCGCAGCGGCTTCCTTCTTGGTCTTGGTCCCGACGGAGACCACCTCAGCCACCGGCTTCTTGGTGGTCTTGGCTGAGCTCTTCTTGCGGCCAAGCTCCTCGCCGTTGCGGTACCGCACCTCGTAGACGATCTCTTCCGAGCCGTCCTTGCCCTTGGTGGTGGTCTTCTTCTCTCCCACCACCAGATCGTCGTCCTCGATCTCCTGGGTCAGGTGCTTCAGGGAGCGCTTCTCTGTGACCTTCTTGGTGGAGATGTTGGCCCATTCCACCTCCATGCCGTCCGTGATCACGGTGTTGCCCGCGGGGCTGATCGTGTCATCAGAGTCAGCCGTGACGCCCTGTTCCTTCAGGAACCCGGCCACGTCAAGGGCGGTGGTGGTCTGCGTGCTGGTCTTGCCCGCACGGTTGAGCGTCACGCTCTTGGGCGTGGTGACGGAGAGCGGGCTGGCGGAGGAGGCCAGCTGAATGTTCTCTCCGAGGGAGAGCTTGCTCTGCTCTGACAGGCCCAGCTGATCAGCCAGGTCACCCGCGGTCTGCGCGGTGGTCTGGACCGTGCGAGGGGTGCCATCCACCACCACGGTGACGTCCCTGGCCAGGCGAACGTTGACGGTGGAGCCGTCAGCGATGGAGTCATCAAGGCCCGGCGAGACCTGGTCGTGGCCATCCACTTCGAGGCCAGCGGCCCGGAGAGCGTCATGCACCGTGGAGCCGAACGTCTGCACCGAGCGGGACTCCCCGTCCACGCTGAGCTGAACGGTCTTATCGCTGCTCACAAAAGCCGCGGTTCCTACGACCAGTGCACTCAAAGTAATGCCCTGGGCGCCCATCACGAGCCATCGTTTGCCGCGCTTATCCACGTGTGTCCTACCGTCGGAATCGATTGGGCGCAGTGCAATCCGCAAGCCCAAGGAGTGACTCAACCGTAACCTTTCCGTGACCTTGGGGCAAGAGAAGGTGACGGTGAAACAGCACACGCCGGCACGGGAGGGCCCCGATCAGCGCCGAAAGGAGCCGGCGTCAGCGCCGAAAAGAGCCGTAGACGTCCGCGGTATTGGCTCGCAGGGCGCGGCAGAAACCTTTCACGTCCACGCCGAGCGTCTCGGCGAGCGCCCGGACGGCGAGCGGGATAAGGTACGGCGCATTGGGGCGCCCACGGTAGGGCATGGCGGTCAGGAAGGGCGCGTCCGTTTCCACCAGGAGGCGCTCCGGGCCCACCAGCGCCAGGGCTTGGCGCAGCTCGTCGTTGTTCTTGAAGGTCGCGGTGCCACCAAAGGAGAGGTACCAGCCCTTCTCCCGCGCCACCCGGGCCATGTCCAGACCGCCGGAGAAGCAGTGGAAGACCACGGTCCCACCGAAGCGCTCCTCCTCGAGGATGCGCATGACGTCCTCATGCGCGTCCCGGTCGTGAATCTGCACGGCCAGGTGGTGCTTGGCTGCGATGGAGAGGTGGCGGCGGAAGGAGTCGTGTTGCGCGGCGCGGCCGCCCTCCCCCGTGCGGAAGTAGTCCAGCCCCGTCTCACCGATGGCGCGCACACGTGGGTGGGAGGCCAAGCGCGAGATCACGTCCAGTTCCGCCTCCAACGTGCCGCGCTCCGCGGCCACAGCCGCGTCGTTGGGGTGCAGGGCCACGGCGGCGAGGACGCGCTCATCGGCCTCCGCGGCCTCCACGGCCCATCGCGAGGATTCGGCGTCGCAGCCCACCTGCACCACGGCCTCCACGCCCACGGCGGCCGCGGCGTCAAGCGCGTCGCTCAGCGACACCTGAACCACGCCGTCGCGAAAGTCCAGGTGCGTGTGGTTATCCACGACGGGGAACGGCAGCGGCTCCGGGGCGGGCGGGTATTCCAGGCGGCGCTTGCGCCCGTCCCCTGCCTTGGTGGAGCGGCGGACGTGCTCGCCGGCTGCGCCAGACGGCCCTTCCCCGGCCTGCCCGTCCCCTGACTGCCCGTCCTCTGGGTGCGCCTGCGCTGCTGGTGCGACGCGCGGAAGGTAGGCGGGAGGGGTCTGACCGGGCACTGCGGCGGGAGAGAACGGCATGGCTTCCAGGGTAATGGGAGCGGGCCGGGCACGCAGAAGGGGCGTCGCATGCGCAATGCATCCGACGCCCCTTGGGTCCGCTGGAGCGTGCCTTCATGACACCTATCACCGGAACTGGTTCTCGCCCGCCCTCTGAGGCCGAGCTGAGGCGGCCCCGTGCTGGCGGCCGACCTGTCCAGCTTGGTGCCCACAAGCAAAAGTGTCAACGTTTGGTCTCGGGGCCGGGAGCCAGGTCACAACTGAGTTCACGAAGCGTCTTAGTGGGTCCCCAAAGTGCTCCGCATGCTAGCGCTCACATGCGCCCGCCCACTGGGGTACGGTGATTCTGCTCACGCCTGCCGCGCTTCAAGGAGTCACCTTGTCCTTCACCCTTCTGGACGTCCAGTCTGCCTCCCAGGCGCTCGAGGAATCGCTGGCCACCGTGGTGGACGGACACTCGCAGGTTTGCCACCGGATGGTGACCGTGTTGCTGGCAGGCGGCCACGTCCTCTTGGAGGACGTCCCGGGCGTGGGGAAGACGGTGTTGGCCAAGAGCCTGGCGCGCGCGGTGGACGGCACGGTGAATCGGATCCAGTTCACCCCGGACCTGCTGCCCTCCGACGTGACCGGCGTACAGATTTTTGATCGCCAGAGTAAGGACCTGCGCTTCCATGAGGGCCCGGTCTTTGCCAACGTGGTGATCGCGGACGAGATCAACCGGGCCCCGGCCAAGACGCAGTCCGCCCTGCTAGAGGCCATGGAAGAGCGCCAGGTCAGCACGGACGGCACCACCTACCCCCTCCCCACCCCGTTCATGGTGGTGGCCACACAGAACCCTTGGGATCTGGATGGGACCTACCCCCTCCCCGAGGCTCAGCGGGATCGTTTTATGGTGCGCCTCTCCCCCGGATATCCGGACGCGGAGGCAGAGGCCCGCATGCTGACACGGCACCGGGTCTCTGACCCGCTGGACGTGCTGCGCCCCGTGGCAGATGCGGCCACGATTGCGCACCTGCAGGGCCTGGTCACCGAGGTGCACGTGGCCGAGGAGGTCACCGATTTCTTGGTTCGCCTTGGACGCGCCACGCGTGAGCACCCGGAGATTCGCCTCGGGGTTTCCCCCCGCGCGCTGCTGCAGTGGATGCGCATGGCTCAGGCGGAGGCGGCCAGTACGGGCCGCGACTATGTGACGCCAAGCGACATTGTGGATGTGGCGCAGGCCGTGGCCGGGCACCGCGTGGTGCTTCACGTGCCGGACGACGCTCGGGGCACCGCGGCAGCCACCATCATCGAGGCGGTCCTCGCCTCGGTCCCCGCGCCCAGTCCCAGCGGACGCGGCGCCTTGGCCGGTCGCCGCTAGCCCGGGCCTGCGCGTGCGCGTCCCCCGCCCCACTCTGCGGGCCGTCCTCCTTGTCTTGCTTGGTGCCGCCCTCCTGGCGGCGGCGAGCTTCCTTGGACGCCCCGAGCTGGCCGCCTTTGGGGGCCTGCTCATCGCGCTGCCGCTGGCGGCGTGGCTGCTTGGTTGGTGGTGGGTGCGCCCCCGCGGGCCCCAGCAGGTGCGGGTCCAGCGGCGCCTGAATGAGACCCCGGAGGTGGGGGGCCAGTCCTTGGTGCGCCTCACGGTGGAGGGACATGACCCCGGCCCCGGGCGCGAGCTGTTGCGTGGGTTCCAGCCTCAGCACGCCACAAGCCGCGGCGACGAGCCCGTGACCTACCTGGCCCGTTTCCCGTTGCGCGGCGGCTACCGCCTTGGCCCCTTCCTCAGCATCAGGACCGACCCCTTGGGGCTGGTGCTGCGAACCCAGCCGCAGGACCCTGGGCACGAGCTCACCGTGGCCCTGCCGCCCTCCACCCAGGTCTCCGATGGCGACTGGGAGGAGCTGCTTCCCTCGCGGACCCAGAAGGGTTCCGAGGCGGATACGCTGACGCGCCCCTACCAGGAGGGTGATCCCTACCGGCGCATCCACTGGCCGGTGTCCGCGCGGCAGGGGCGCATGATGGTGCGCCCGGACGCCGAGGATCACGACGGCGTGCCCGCCGTGATGCTGGATCGCCAGAGCGCACACTACGGCGGAGCGCCCACCTGGGTGCATGAGCCGGGCGGCGGACGGACCGCCTCCACTGCCTCCTACGACGCGGCGCTACGCACGGCGGCCGCGGCAGCCACGGTGTTGCGCAAGGGCACCCCCGGCGCGGACATCGCGGCCTTCCCTGCGTGGACGCAGGGGCGTCTGGACACCCTGCTGGCCAGCTCGGTTCCCTCCCCCTCCACGGCGCAGCCCACTCTGGGCGCGGGCCTTGGCAGCCTGGTCATCATCACTGGCATCCCTGGGGACGCTGCGGCCACCTGGCCGGGACGGCACTCCCGCAGGCGGGTCACTGTTCTGATGCATGGGCCCGACGACGCTGCCCCGCCTTCCGCGGTCCTCGCGGCGTGGGAGCGGGCCGGCTGGACCTGGCGAACGCTCAGCGCACACACCCTGGCGGGTGCCTCGTGAGCGCCACCCTGATGGGCTCACCCGGGCAGCGCCCGCCCGTGGAGGACGAGCCGGGCCGACGCTCGGGCGGGGCCTACGCCGACGCGACAGCGGGCAAGCGAACCAAGCGGGCGGGCCTGGATCACCCCAGTCCCGTTCGCATCTCCAGCCCGCGCAGAGAGTTCGGCGAGCAGCTGGTGCTGCTGGTGATCGTGCTGCTGGCGGTCCTGCCCGTGCTTGGGCTGCTGGTGGACGGGGGCACCTGGTACGCGCCGCTCTTTGTTAACGCGGCCGCGGTGGCTCTGGTGGGATCCCTCTCCCGCATCGTGACCCGCCGCTCGTGGCCTGGTTGGGTGCTGCAACCGCTGGTGGTGGCGTCCACGACGCAGATGATTGCCGTCCCGGCGACCCAACGCTGGGGGCCATTGCCCGGTCCGGAGACGCTTGCGGGCCTGCGGGACGCGACCCAGAACCTGGCCTCCGCGCTCGCCAACGACGTGGCCCCCATCCAACCGGTCACGGAGGTGACCGCGTTCTCCGCGGCCTGCGTGGGGCTCCTGGTGTGGGTCCTTGACATGCTCTGCCGGGGCCGCCTCCGTGCCCCAGCGCTGGGGATTCCCCTGGTCCTTGCCCCCGCCGTTGCGTCATCCTTCAGCATCGAAAACCCCCTCGGCACGGTGGTCTTGGCGTGCGTCGGAGCCGCCGTCGTGGCGCTCCTTCTGCTCCCGCGCCGCCCACTACCGGCCCCGGTGACGCGGGGCAGCGAGGCCGGCACGCGGCGTCGGGCCTCTCTGCAGGCCGTCCGCGCCCTCGCAGCCACCGTCACCGTGGCGGCCGCCGCCGTGGCAGCTGCTGCCGCGCCGGCGCTCGTGGTCCCGGAACCGGAACGCGGCCAGTTCCCCGTGGGCTCGCGCTGGATCACCCCCGGTTCCTTCATGGGCGTGGACCCACTCCTTGACCTGAGCCGCGACCTGCGCAGCCCCCTCAGCCGCACCGTGCTGCGCTACAGCGCGCCGGCCGACTCGTCTGTGTACCTGCGCACCAACACGATCAGCGACCTGCTCGCGGCGCAGTGGCGCCCCTCAGAGGAGGGGTTCACGCCCTACCAAGCCGGGGACACGCTCGCCGCAGAACCGTGGGGCACCAACCAGGCGAATGCAGCAGACGGCGCGGGGAGCCCCAGCGGTGCGCCCGCACACGCGCCGACCGCACAGGAAATGGTGGGCACCGGGTACCCCAGCTGGGTCCTGAACGGCGGGGAGGCGGACAGCTGGACCGGAGAATCCACGAACCCGAACACCACGGAGGCCCAACGCAAGCCGGGCGCCGCGGTGGGGATCGACGCCGTGGGCTACGCCTCCCCCTGGGTGGCTCTGCCGCAGGACACCACCAAGGTGACGGGCCTGGACGGGTCTTTTGCGCAGCAACTGAGCACCGGCACCCTGCGCCAGCGCGCCAACCAGACCGTGGAGGGTGGCAGGTACACGGCCCAGCTTCTGCAGCCGCCCAGCTCCCAGCAGCTCAGTTCCTCCCCGTCCCTGAAGGACGTTGCCCAGGAAGGCCTCGACACCAACGGCGAAATCGCCGATCCGGCATCCGGGGCGCGGATTGACTCCGCCGATCCCCTGAAGGCGGATCAGGACCGGATCCCGGAGCCGGTGCGGACACTGGCGCAGCGAGTCGTCAAGGATGCCGGGGCACAAAACCGCCCGGACCGCATCGCCGCCGCACTGCGGGATCACCTCACCTCGGCCCAATACAGCTACTCCGAGCAGGCCCCGGTCTCCTCCAACGGGCGTTCCGGCGGCCTGGACATGGTGCAGCGCTTCCTGGAGACCAAGTCAGGCTATTGCGTGCACTTTGCCTCCACCATGGTGCTCATGGCTCGTTCCGAGGGCATCCCGGCCCGGCTTGCCCTGGGATACTCCCCCGGCACATCCAGCAAGCAGGCCGGGAACGTGGCAGGGGTGGAGGGGACCACCTTTGACGTGAACTCGCGCAACGCCCACGCCTGGGCGGAGCTGTACTTCGTCAACGTGGGCTGGGTGGCCTTTGACCCCACCCCCGGCCGCGCCGGAACCACCTCCGACGCCCTGGTGGAATCACCGGGGGCCAGCAGCAGCTCGGCGGCGCCGAGCACCTCCGCCAGCGCCACCCCCTCCAGCGCCGCGGCGGACCCCACCCGCACCACGCGCGATGCGGCTTCCTCGGCCGCCGACGCCACCTCCACTAGCGGCAACGCCCAGGCCGGATCCTCCCCTGCCGCAGCGCAGGCCCCGCCATGGCTGTGGCCCACAGTGGGGGCCGTCCTGGCCGCGGCCCTGCTGCTCGGTGGCGCGTGGGGCGCACGCTCCGCGCTGGCCTCGCGCCGCACCGCCACCATTGGCGCCGGCGGCCCAGGGGCCGCCGAGCTGGCCTGGCGCCAGGCCGCCCGCGCCGCAAGGCACGGCTCCTCCGCCTGGACGCGGCCCTCCCCGGAGGCCGCCGCCGCGTGGTTCCCGGACGGTGAGGCGCACGACGCCGCGCAGAGGCTCGCAAGCGCCGTCGACCGGGACCGCTACGGGCCGAGTTCGGGACGCGCCGGTGCCGCGCCGGAGACCGACCGCGCCGCGGGTGAGCGGCTGCTATCGGACCTGGACGTGCTCCGGGCCGCCGCGGAACAGCGCAAGCGCAAGCACTGACTCCGGCGGATGGGGCTGCAGCCCGGGCTGCGGCGGGGCACCGGCGGGGCACCGGCGGGGCACCGGCGGGGCACCGGCGGGGCTGGATAGGGGCACAGTGTTAGCCAAAGGTCACGGTTGCATCACGGCTTTCATCGCCCCATACTCAGAGAATCACTCGCGTTTTTTCGCCGGGTTCACGCCCGTCGCCCTGCACCCAGGAGCCCCTGCATGAACCCCTCCCTCCCCCCTGCCTTGACCGGCCGCCGCCTCGCGGGGATCGCGCTGACCAGCGGTGTGTTCTTGAGCGCCCTGGTCGCCGGTGCGCCCGCCGCATCAGCCGCTACCGTTCACGCGGGCTCCTCCGTGGCCGCACCCAGCGTGCATGCGACCGTGGTTGCCTCGCCGTGGGCCGCATCGGTCTCTGTGGCAAACGTTTCCGTCGCGACGACGCTGGCGAGGACCGCAGCCAACAAGTCCATCAGGAAGACCACGCTGAAGACCACCGCGGCGCTGAAACTGCGCAAGGGTAGGTCCACCAAGACGGCACGGCTTGCCACCCTGCCCAAGGGAACCAAGGTCACCTCCACCCTGCGTGCAGGCAACGGCTGGTACCGGGTGAGCCACAAGGGCAAGACCGGATACGTGTCCCCGAGCTACGTCAAGGTCCTCTCCGTCGCGCCAGCTCAGCCAGCACCCAAGAAGAAGGCCGCGAAGAAGAAGGCCACGCCCGGTAGCTTCTCCAAGCTCAAGGTGGGCTCAAACCTGAACTACCAGGGCTTGAAGTACTCGGTCCTGAACGGTGGGGTCAACAAGAAGCGGCCCGTTGGCCTCATGATGTACCTGGACGGCGACTACTACCCGGGCTACAAGGGTGCGGTCTCCAACTCCCCCACCGGATCCAAGGCCAAGGCCATGGCCAAGGTCGCGGCCAAGCGCAACATGCTGCTGGTCATGCCCAAGCACGTGACGGCCGGGTACACCCGGTCCATGGGCTACACCTGGTGGTACAAGTCCGGGACCACAGCGGGCTACATCAAGCGACTTGACTCCTACCTGCGCAGCACCGGCGGCATCTCCAAGTCCAACGTTTGGTACATGGGCTACTCCGGCGGAGCCGAGTACATCACCTACGAACTGGCCAAGCGCTCTCAGGACTCCTACGGCTACGGCGGCACCATCCTGCTGGCCGGAGGCGGCGCCCCGTCCTCCATCTCCAAGCCGAGCACGGCGTTCCGCACCAATTTCGACATGCACTGGGTGGTGGGCTCCAAGGACGGCTACGGCCAGTCCTCCAACGCCAACGAGTGGTCGGCGTACAAGGCCAGCGCCAAGGGCCGCGGCTACTTCACCTCCAAGGGCTTCAAGACCACCCGCACCGTGCTGGCCGGCAAGAATCACCATTCGTACAACCTGGCCTCCGTCATGGAGACCGGCTTCAAGGCCGGCAAGCGCTAACCAGCAGGTAGTGGGGCGAGCCAAGCGCCGAGCCCCCACCCGCCGCCGTCCGGCGCCAACGCAAAAGTGCCCCACCGGATTTCCGGTGGGGCACCTTGCGTTCATACCGACACTGGGCCGGCGGGGACAATCAACGGCCGGCGTAGGGATCGGCGATGCCGATGTACTGCACGGTGGAGTACTCGGCGATACCCTCGGCGCCGCCCTCACGGCCCAGGCCGGACTGCTTCACGCCGCCAAACGGGGCGGCGGCGTTGGAGATGACGCCGGCGTTGAAGCCGACCATGCCGAACTCGATCTGCTCCGAGACGCGGAACATCCGAGAGACATCCGCCGTGTAGAGGTACGAAGCGAGCCCGTACTCAGAGGCGTTGGCCAGGTCGATTGCCTGCTGCTCCGTGTGGAACGTGGTGATCGGGGCCACCGGCCCAAAGATCTCCTGGCGCAGGATCGTGGCGTCGTTGGGGACGTTGTTGAGGACGGTGGGCTGGTAGAAGTAGCCCTCGCCCTCCACCTTGTTGCCGCCCACGGCGACCGTGGCGCCCTCGGAGACCGCGGCCTCCACGAGCGCGTGGACCTCATCGCGTGCCTTGGAATCGATCAGGGGGCCAACGGTGGTCTCCGGCTCGGTGCCGCGGCCCGTCTTCAGCGCGGCCATGGCCGCACCAAACTTGGACGCAAACGCGTCCGCGACGGTGTCCTGAACAATGAAGCGGTTGGCTGCCGTGCAGGCCTCGCCCATGTTGCGCATCTTGGCGGCCATGGCGCCCTCAACGGCGGCGTCCAGATCGGCGTCCTCGAACACCAGGAACGGGGCGTTGCCACCCAGCTCCATGGAGGTGCGCAGCACGTTGTCAGCGGCGGCCTTCATCAGCTGCACACCCACGGGCGTGGAGCCGGTGAAGGAGACCTTACGCAGGCGGTGATCCGCCATGATGGGCCCGGAGATCTTGGATGCCGAGGCGGAGGAAACCACATTCAGCACGCCGGCGGGCAGGCCGGCCTCCATCATGACCTGCGCAAAGAGCTGCGAGGTCAGCGGGGTCAGCTTGGCCGGCTTGAGCACCATGGTGCAGCCCGCGGCGACGGCGGGGCCCACCTTGCGGGTGGCCATGGCCAGCGGGAAGTTCCAGGGGGTGATGAGCAGGCACGGGCCCACCGGCTTATTCTGCACAAGAATCTTGTTCTTGCCCTCGGGGGTGGTCAGGTAGCGACCGTAGTGGCGCACCGCCTCCTCGGAGAACCAGCGCAGGAATTCGCTGCCGTAGGTCACCTCACCCAGCGCCTCGGAGAAGGGCTTGCCCATCTCCAGAGTCATGACGAGCGCAAAGTCCTCCTTGCGTTCCTGGATGATGTCGAAGGCCTTGCGCAGGATGTCTGCGCGCGTGCGCGGGGCGGTCAGCGCCCACTCGCGCTGGGCGGCGTCTGCAGCGTCCAGAGCGGACAGTGCGTCCTCGCTCGTGGCCGAGGCCAGCGTGGCCAACACCTTGCCGGTCGCCGGATCAAACACGTCATAGGTGCCGCCATCGGAGGCGTCGCGCCATTCCCCATTGATCAGAAGACCCTTGGGGATGGAAGCGATCAGCTCCGCCTCGCGTTCCGCAGTCACGTTCATCTCTCTCCTTCGAAAAATGCCCTGGGTACAGCGGATGCCGCACACCAAGAACAACGGTAAGTCTTGCAAGGGCCGCGCCGCGAAAGCGTGACGTGACCCTCGCCGCATGCAGGTCAGAAGGGGCGACGCCGTGCGCTCACCCTGACGGGGCGAGTCAGCCCTTGCGTGCCTTCAGCACCGCCTCATACAACTCCCGCTTGGATACATTTGTTCCCTGGGCCACGGTGGCGCAGGCCTCCTTGAGCCGCTCCCCGGCGGCGATGGCTGCCTCAACGGCCGCGACCAGCGTTTCCGGGCGAACGGGCGGCGCGGCCGGGGCGCCGTCCACCACCATCACGATCTCGCCTCGCGGCGGGACCTCCCGCACGCCCTCCAGGAGGGCACCGAGGGTTCCGCGCCGAAACTCCTCGTAAAATTTGGTCAGCTCCCGGGCCAGGACGGCCCGGCGCTCGGCGCCGAACGCCTCTGCCAGGGCCTGAACCGTGGCCTCGATGCGGTGCGGGGCCTCATAGAAGACCATGGTGCGCCGCTCCCCGACCAGCTCATGCAGACGCTCGCGCCGCTCCCCCGCCTTGCGCGGCAAGAAGCCCTCGAAGGTGAAACGGTCGGTGGGAAGTCCGGATCCGGCCAGGGCCACCAATGCGGCGGAGGGACCGGGGATCACGGAGACCTGGATGCCTCGCAGAGCCGCCTCTTCCACCACACGAAAGCCCGGATCGGAGACTGTGGGCATGCCGGCGTCAGAGACCACCACGACCTGCGCGCCGGACTCCGCGGCGTCCACGAGTTCGCGGGCTCGGTCCGCCTCATTGTGTTCGTGATAGGCCACGGCCTTGCCGCTGAGCTTCACGTCCAGCCCGGCCAGCAGCTGGTGCAGGCGGCGGGTGTCCTCCGCCGCGACGACGTCAGCTTCTGCCAGCGCCCTGCGCAACCGCGGCGGCGCGTCCTCGAGATTTCCAATGGGCGTGCCGGCCAGGACGATGCGCCCGTCCTCGGGCTGATCGGATGAAGAGGTGCTCACCCACGCAAGCCTACGCGGCCCGACGCGACGGTCAGCGGCCAGCGCGTTGCCCTCCCCTGCGGACACCCGCCGGTAGAGTGACGCCCGTGAGTCAGACCGCCACCCCAGCCCGTGCACACACGGCACCGCTCGCTCCGGCGTCGGCCTTCTCGCTTTCCTCCCTCATGACCCGCCTCACGGGCACGACGACGGGTTCCTGGCGCGGCGTTCTGGGGCCTGCCGCCTTCTGGGTCCCGCTGGCCATCATGCTGGTGGCGGGGTTGCTGCGCTTCTGGAATCTGGATCATCCGGGCAAGATCATTTTTGATGAGACGTACTACGTCAAAGATGCCTGGAGCTATCTTCACTTTGGCTACGAACGCGAGTGGCCCAAGGACATAGACAAGGCCTTCGCCGAGGGCACCGCAACGCCCATGGACAAGCCCGAATACGTGGTGCATCCTCCGCTTGGAAAGTGGATCATCACCCTGGGAATGCTGGTTTTTGGCACCGAGTCCGGCCTGGGCTGGCGTGCAGGCTCCGCCCTCATGGGCACACTGGCCGTTCTCTTTGTCACCCTGGCCGCCCAGCGCCTGTTCCGCTCCGTCCCGTTGGCCGCCGTCGCCGGAATCTTCATGGCCGTGGACGGGCAGCAAATTGTCCTCTCCCGCACCGGCATCCTCGACATTTCCTACGGCGCCCTGGTGGCCCTGTGCTTCTACCTTGTCTTGGTGGATCGCGACTGGGGCCGACGCCGCTTGGCTCAGAAGGTCGCGTCAGCCGCCCAGGCGGGCGGCGGGGTCCCCAGCAAGGCGTTCATGAGTTGGGGCCCATGGGTGGCGCTGCGGCCGTGGCGCATTGCCCTTGGCATCTCCCTCGGTGCGCTGTGCTCCATCAAGTGGTCCGGGCTGGCGTTCGTTGGCGTGTTTGGTCTGCTCATTGTCTGGTGGGACTGCCAGGCACGCCGCACCGCCGGCATCCAGCACTGGCTCGCCGCCGGCGCAGTGCGCGATGGCCTCCCCGGCTTTGTGCAGTTGGTTCCGGTGGCGCTGGTGACCTACGTGGCCACCTGGACCGGCTGGTTCCTGAACCCCGGCGCCTACGGGCACGGACTCACGGCCAAGGCCACCGGCTGGGTCACCAACATCCCGGAGCCGCTACGGGATCTGTGGAACTACCATTCCACGGCGTACACCTTCCATCAGGGGCTCACGAGCCCGCACCCTGCCGCCTCCAACCCCTGGACCTGGCTCTTTGCCGGCCGCCCCGTGCTGTTTCAGTACGACACGAGCGAGTCCCACGGCGTGCCTTGCGACGCCGGCCAGAGCTGTATCCAGGTGATGACGGAGCTGCCCAACCCGGTGCTGTGGTGGGCCGGCACCGCCGCCCTTCTGGTGGTGCTGTGGGCATTCCTGGCCAAGCGCGACTGGCGCGCGCTCGCTCTGCTGGCCGGGATCGTGGCCGGCTACGTCCCGTGGCTGTTCTTCCCCTACCGCACCATGTTCATCTTCTACACCACCGGCTACCAGCCCTTCATGGTGCTTGCCGTGGTGTACGCGCTCTCCCTCCTTGCCCTTCCACGCGGCGCCAGCGCCACACGGATCAAGGTCGGCACCGCCGTGATCCTTGGCTTCACCGCCCTGGTGGTGGTGGTCTCCTGGTGGTTCTGGCCGGTCTGGACCGGGCAGACCATCACCCCGGAGATGTACCGGATGCGCATCTGGTTCCCCAGCTGGGGCTAGGACGCCGGCACCCCGAGCACCCCGAACACCCTGAGACTTCGTCGCTTTGCCACTCTCCACCACCTGTCACCCCCAAGGAGGGATCATGCAGGAATACAGCGCCGCCTTAGAGGTGGATCTGCCCCCGCACTTCAACACCACCCAGTTGCTACTTGACCGGGACGCGGCAGCGCTGCCGTACCCGCTCTACCTGGTGCAGCACCATCACACCGGCGAGTGGGTGGAGGTGGATACCTCCACGTACATCGACCTGGTTCGCTCCCTGGCCAGGGCGCTGGTCGCCGACGGCCTGCGTGAGGGCGAGACCGTGGCGATCATGAGCCACACCTGCTTTGAGTGGGCCCTGCTGGAGCAGGCCATTTGGTTTGCCGGCGGCATCAGCGTGCCCATCTATGAGACCAGCTCGGTCTTCCAGGTGCGGTGGATCCTGGAGGACTCCGGGGCGCGCCGCGTGTTCGTAGAGAACGCCGCCTGCGCCGCAGTGGTGGGCCGCGCTGCCTCCGAGTTGGGCGCGGCAGTGAAGGTCATGCGGATCGATGAGGCGCCCGCGGACGCCGTCCCCGATTCCACCCCGGTGCCGATGGCCCCCGGCGTCTCCTCCCTCGTGGCGAGCGGCCGTGAGTCCGGCGTGCCGCCCGTGGAGATCGAGTCCCGCCGCGCCAAGCCGGGGCTCTCCGACCCAGCCTCCGTGGTCTACACCTCTGGCACGGTGGGCCAGCCCAAGGGCTGCATCATCACCCACGCGAACTTCTCCCTGGTCGCCGCCAACCTCAAGGTGAGCATGGCGGAGGTAGTCCCCGCCGGCTCCCGCACGGCGATCTTCCTCCCCCTGGCCCACGTCCTGGCCCGAGCGGTCCAACACGCCTGCGTGCACACCGGCACCGTGGTGGCCCACACCTCCCCCGGCCGCGTCACCGTGGATCTGCCCGCCATCAAGCCCACCTGGCTCCTGGCCGTGCCGCGTATCTACGAGAAGCTGCAGGCCGGCGCGCTCAATAGCGCGGAGGCGGACGGCAAGGGCGCCATCTTCCGCCGGGCGGCCGCGGTAGCGACCCAGCGCGGACGGGACGACGACGCCGCGGCGCGCGGTGAGAAGGTTCCTCGCCGCCCGCTCCAGGCAGCCCAATACGCACTGTTTAACAAGCTGGTGTACCCCAAGATCCGGGCGGTCATGGGCGGCGAGGCGGCCTGGTCCATCTCCGGCGCCTCCGCCCTGAACCCGGACCTTGCCTACTTCTTCAACGGGGTTGGCCTGGGCGTCTTGGAGGGCTACGGCCTCACGGAGACCACGGCCCCTGCCCTGGTGAACCGCCCCGGCCATGCCCGCGTGGGCACCGTGGGCCAGCCCATCCCGGGCACCACGGTGCGCATCGCGGAGGACGGCGAGATCCTCCTGAAGGGCATCGGCATCTTTGGCGGCTACTGGCACCGCGCGGACGCCACGGCGCAGGCCTTCAACGAGGATGGCTTCTTCCTCACTGGGGACCTGGGTGAACTTGATTCCGAGGGCTACCTGCGCGTCACCGGCCGCAAGAAGGACCTCATCGTCACCGCGGGCGGCAAGAACGTCTCCCCCGCCCCGCTGGAGGAGGTCGTCAAGGCCGGGCGCATTGTGTCCCAGTGCGTGGTGGTGGGTGATGACAAGCCGTTCGTTGGCGCGCTGATCACCCTGGATCCAGAGGAACTGGATCCCTGGGCCAAGGCCAACGGCCTGCCCACCGGCCTCAGCTCGGCGGCGGCCGCCAAGGATCCCCGGGTTCTCGAGGAGGTCCAGACATACGTGGACGCCGCGAACCGCACCGTGTCCCGAGCGGAGGGGATCCGCAAGTTTGTGATCCTGCCCCAGGACTTCACGGAGGCGGACGGGCACGTCACGCCGTCCATGAAGCTGCGACGCAAGGCCGTGATCGAGTCCTTCTCGGAGGCCATCGACTCGCTTTACACGCGCTGACGCACCCGGGCCAAGCGGCCCGCACAACCCAGCACAACGCCGTCGGGCCCGGAACTGAGATGGATCAGTTCCGGGCCCGACGGCGTTCGGTACAGCCGGCGCGGCGGCCCACGGCCGCCGCGGGGGCTAGCTCAGGCGGAACTCGCGCTCGGCCTGGCGCAGCTTGGAGCGCTCGCGGCGCGCCCGCGTGGGCCAGGTGAAGATCAGGATCAGCAGGACCGCCACGGCCACGATCCCGGCCAGGGTCAGCGCGGCGTCCATCCAGAACTGCGGGGGGTACAGGCGGATCAGGGTGTCATCCATGAAGAACTCCCAGTTGCCGCCGGTGAAGAAGAGCTCATGGAAGCCGGTGAAGAAGGTCTGCCAGCCAAGCACCGCCATGGCGCCGAGCGCGGCGAAGAGGCCAAGTGTGACCCAGGCGCCGGCAAAGAGGCCGCGGCGGATTCCGCCGGCGTAGCGCGAGCGCAGCACCAGGAAGCTGATCGCGATGATGACCACGGCGATCACGCCAAGCAGGTAGGCCAGGTGCACCAGCGCCTGAACGTCAGCCATGTGCCCCACCTCCTCATCGCGGAAGAGCTTCACGCCGCCCGTGGTCTGGACGCCGTTGGGCGTCATGAGACCGCCAAGGTAGTCCCGACCGGCAAAGCTATTGATGAAGTTGAGCCCGTAGGAGCCAAAGGTCATGCGCTGCTCGCCGTTGAAGCCAAACTGATCCTGGGGGAACCCGGGGCGGTTGTACTCCAGCCACAGGAATCCGCCAGAGGCCACGGAGCGGATCGCGAGCACCACCAGCACCAGCGGCGTCAGGATTGCCACCACCCACTGCAGCACCCGCGGGAAGACCGGCTTGGTCTCCAGCGCGGCCTTCAGCGTGGTCTCGCTCGTCACACCGGGCACGTCCAGGCCCTCGGTGTCCTTGTAGCGCGTGGTCTCCGGCTCCGGCGCCGCCTCGCGCAGCGCGGCGGTGGCCGGGCTTGCCTGGGTGGTGGACTGCGGGGTGATGGGCTGCGCGGCGGTCTGAGTGGTGCGCTGCGCACTGGCTGTGGACGTCGCTGCGAAGGGCGCGGTCATGGGCTCGGCGATGGGGCGGTGACGGAGCACGGGCTCCTGCGCCGGCTCATCCTCCACGGGCTTGGCCGACGCGCCAGGGGCGTCGCCAGGCACCACGACGGGCACCACGACGGGCACGGCTTCGGTGGGCGGGCCGGAGGCCTCCAGGCGGGCCGCGCGGGCGGCGCTTGATTCGCCTGCGCCCGAGTTAGCCGCACCCGAGTCGGTTGCAGCCGAGTCGGTTGCGGCGGCAGATCCGGTGTCGGCAGGCGTGTCGGAGTCCAGGGAGCCGGGAACGTAGCTCTGGCCCGCGTACTCCCCGGCCTCCCACCACTCCGGCTCCTGGCCGCCGTTGGGGGGCTGGGGGGTCTGGTTCTGGCTCATGGGCTCCTCCGGGGAACAGGGTGGCTCCGGACCCGCCGACGGCGGCGCACGGTCAGTACTGCTGGCCGGCGCGCGAGGCGCGGAAGCCAGGGGGTGTCAGTGATCCTCAGGGACCAGGTGCAGGCCGGGCTTGGCCGGGGGTGGGGCATCTTCCCCGCCAAGCCGCTCGCGGGTGCGGCGCGGGGAGAGACGGCCCGCGGTGTCCGCGTCGCGCTTCTCCGCCTGATGCAGGGCATCTGCCAGAGCGTAGACATCGTCCCTGTCAACGCGTGGGCGCTGCTGCGGGATCTCCAGGCGAACAATCTCCCAACCACGCGGGGCCGTGAATCGGTCCACGTGGAAGGCGCACAGGTCATAGGTGTGCGGTTCAGGCAGGGTGGCCAGCGGCCCAAGGACGGCGGTGGAGTCCGCGTACACATAAGTCAGGGTGGCCACGGCCTCACGGCCGCAACCTTGGCGCGAGCACAAGCGTTGGGGTTCCACGGCGTTTAGCCTACTCGCTTGCGACGCCGCCCACCGGGTGAACCGCCGGGGCGGGGCGTTAGGCTTCACGTGTGCCAGCTCGCTTTTCGCTAGATCCCACCACCGCCCGCTCCGGCGTGCCCCGCCAGGGTCACGGACGCCGAAGGGACCGGCGGGGACGCTCGGGGCGCGGATCCCTGCTGCCGCCGGGTGTACCTGCGTCCCTGACGCGCCAGGAACGCTTCGAGGACCTCGTGACTGACTCCGCGGAGCGCCTGCGCGAGCGCTGGGGCACCAAGGTGGAGCGCATGTCCTTTGAGGTGGCCTTTGTCCCGGACGCAGAGGCGCTTCTGCGCGCCGAGGCTGAGGGTGAGGCGCCGCCCTTGGGCGCCAGCCTGCCTGGCAGGCGCCAGGAGCCCCCGCGCGTGATCGTCTTTCGCCGTCCCCTTGAGACGGTGGCGGGCAGCGCTGAGGCCCTGCCCTGGCTGGTGCACGACGTGGTGGTGGAGTTGGTCGCGGAGCTCCTGGCGATGCCCCCGGAGCGCGTTGACCCCGACTATCGCGGGGAGCCCCCAGAGCAGGATGACTGAGCAGGACGACTGATCCGGATGACTGTGCCGGACAGCGGAGCGCAGGCGCTCAGCCCAGCCCCGCGGCGTCGGGCGCTGCGCCCACCAGCCGGCGCTACGGCGTGAGGTTGACTCGCGCCGAGGACGGCGCGTCCTGCATCCGCGGCACTACGGTGGAGGCGATGCCCGCCTCACCCTGGGTGGTGAGCAGGGAGGCGTAGGTCTCGCCGCCTGACCCGGAAAGGCGCAGCGCGGCTGGCTTGCCCAGGTCCGTGACCTTGATGCTCTGGCTGGTGCCTGCACCGAGCTGAATCACCTTGGCAGGGCCAGACACGCCGTCCTGACCAATGGGCACCACGCTGACCTTGCCAGCGCCGGTGGGTGCAGTCAGTCGCAGGGTGGCGTCGCCAACGCTTGGCACCGCGACCAGCTGGTCTGTGGAGAGCTGCTCGGCGGCCTGGACGTAGGCCACGTCGCGAGGCTTGGCGGGATCGGTGCCGCGCAGCACGCGCGCCCCGGCCACCACGGAGTCCTCGGCCCGCACCACAAAGGTGTAGCTGCCCGCTGGCAGCGAGGAAACGCCGACGGAGGCCACACCGGAGGCAGGAACCTTGATGTCCTTGGCCACCGAAGTCTCCTTGCCGTCCCCGCCAAGCGCCACGAGTTCGGCGGTGGTCCCCTGCCCGGAGAAGTCGGTGATCTGCACCTGCGGGGTCTGCTCCCCCGCGTTCTCTGACACGCCAACGGCCTTGGAGGCCGCCTGATCCTGCAATTGGATCCCGGGCAGTGTCTGCGTCAGGCCCGGCCCTGCCGTCCCCTGAATCACATCGATTCCGCCCGGGGTGGTGCCACGCAGGATGCTCTGGTTGATGCTCGCGCCCACTGCCGCGCCGCTGGACTCCACCACAGCCGTGACGGCCTCGGAGTCCCGCGCGGTGCCGCCCAGGTTGATGGTGCGAGTTTCCCCGCCGCCCAGCGTGAACGGCAGCACCGCGCCGGTCGTGGCCACGCCGTCCGGCGTGCGCACCTCCACGGTGACACCAGCGGCGTTCTTGGAGGGATTCGTGACCGTCAGCACCGCCGTATGGCCCACCGTGGTGGAGGCGCCGGTGAGGACGGTGGAGTTGCTCGGGGCAGTGCAGGAGGGCGCGGCGAGCCCGGCCAGATCCCCGCCGCTCTGGCTGATGGTGCGGATCGCGGCGGCCTGGGAGCGCAAGCCACCTAGGGGCTGCACCCGCAGCCACGCGGCGTCGTTCTGCGTGATCCCGCTGGCCAGCGAGCTCTTGACGCCTGAGAATCCGTCGGTGGCTCGCACCGCTTCCTCTGCCGCCTTCTCTGCTGGGAGATCCGGTGAGAGGGTCTTCAGGTTCTTGTCCCCGGGGGCCAACAACGCGGCGCCAGGCAGGCGTTGGGCGTTGTCGCCGACGGCGATGGCCTTGATGCTGGACGCCGCCGCGGCCGCACCCGGTGCATACGCGCGGTCGGTCGGGGCGTCGTTACCGACGCGATGCACGGTGGGCGCGCAGGAGAAGACCGAGTCCCCGGCGGCCAGCTCCACGGCGGGCACCGGCATGGCTTCGTGTTGTGCGGAGGGCCAGACGCGATCGCCCACGGCGGCGGCCGCGGTGGCCAGCACCAGCAGGGTGCCGGAGGCGATGGCCACGGCCTTGCGGCCCTTGGAGGATCCGCTGCGGGCGGGAGTTTCTGTGCCCGACGGCGTTGTGCTCACGCTGGCCGCGCCGGTGCCCGACGGCGCCGGTGTGGTGTCTTTCTCGCGCTTGGGGCGCTTCGTTTTACCCTTCGTGGCGTCCGCGACCGGCCCGGCGGACAGGGCCTCCTCGCGGGCCTCCCTCCGACGCTCAGCGGCCGCCAGTGCCTCGGCGTCAGCAGAGTCAGCGGCCGGGGTCTCTGCCCCGTCGGCAGGCGCCTTGTCATCGGTACTCTCCTCAGCGGCGTCGACCGTCTGGGTCTTTTCCGCGTCGGCAACCTGAGGCTCGGAGGTCTCTTGGGCTCCCGTCGACGGCTTGGCCGCGGACGTCTCTTCCTCGCGCGGCGTTGCGTCGCCGGGCACCTTGTCCTGGGGGACCTCCGGGCTCATGCTTCCTCCTGGGCGGCGCGCGCTGCACTTGGCTTGCGCTGCGCCACCGACGGTCGATAAACGCGCTGCGTCAGCGCGTCAGCGCGCCAGGCACGCGGTACGGGAATGATGGAGAGCAGGGCAATAGCCAGGGCCAGTGCCGTGAGGATGAGCCACGGAGCGGACCACCACTGGCTGTACCAGACGCGCACCTCGCCGCCACCGGCGGGCAGTTCAAAGGCCTGCGCCCATTCCTTGCTGGCGCTGGTGAGTTCCTGCCCGTTGAGGCTGGCGTGCCATCCGGCGTTGGCGGACTCCGCCAAGACCAACAGCCTGCCCTCCGCCCCGGAGGGAACGCTGGCACGCTTCACCTGGCCCTCGCGGCTGGGAATCAAGCGCTGAAGAACGCCGTCGGCTGATTCGACGCGGACCCGAGCAGTAGAGGAACCCGTGGTGGTCACCTCTGAGGCCGTGCCCTCCTGCGCATTCACGCGCCAGATCCAGGCGTCATCGCCGGAGGCGCGCCCCACGGGGCTCAGCCCAGGAACCGCATCCAATTCGCGAGCCAGCACGTCCGCGCCGGTGTTGCCGGACCTGAGCACCACATAAGAGACCGCGAGCGAGCTGAGCTCCTTGCGGGCATCGATCTGTTCGCCGGAGGCCAGGGAGGCCACGGCATGGCGAATGGCCTGATCCGCGGTACTTGCCTCGGAACGGCCCGTGCTGGCTGGGTCCCAGGGCTGACCGGAGAGGCGCTGGGCGGCCAGCTGAGAGGAGAGATCCTCCAACCGCACGCCGTCGCCGGAGGCCAAGCTCGCCTCCAACTGGCCGTCCCTTGACACGCTGATCATCAGCGTTCGTTCGGCAAATTGGCCCAGCCCGCGATCCGCGGCGGTGGCCGGAAGCGGGCTGACCTGGGCTGGGTTGACCAGCTGGGCGGTGGCCAGGGAGTCCTGACCGGACTGGCCGGGAACCACGCGGGGAGCAACCCACAGCGTGGCAAGCGCCACCAGGCTGATCGCCACCAGGGTGCTGAGCACGCCTGCGGTGGCACGGGCGGCGGCAGGGGCCCGCACCAGCGAGGTGCCTGCCAGCGCCTCACGCTGCGCGGCGGCGGCCAGCAGGATGCTGAGGCCAAAGACGGAAACGAAGGACCCGGAATACGGGGACACCACTTGGGTCCCCACCACCGTGGCGTCCAAGTGAGCCAACGCAGTTCCACCGGTCACCGCCACCAAACCCACGGCGACCAGGACGCGGGAGCTGGTGGTGCCGGGCCCGGTCCGCACTAGCGAAAGCAGGGCCAACAAGCCCAGTGGCACGGCGACTACCAGCATGAGAATCACGGGCCAGGGGCCAGAGCCAAGCAGCTCAAAGCCCGGCAGCGCGCCGTTGGTCTCAACGGCCACCGGCCAGCCGAGCAACTGCTGCCACAGCGGGGCGGCCTCGGTAGCCCGGGCCACGCCGGGCTGCACCAGCAGCACGCGCGGGTCCGAGACGGCGCGAACCAAGAGCGGAAGGGCCAGCAGCAGGCCGGGCAGCGGCACCCACCAGAGGGCGCGCGAGCGGCGCGAAAGGACGGTTCCCACGATGCCGAACACCAGCAGCGGTAGCGCCAAGACGGGCTCCGCGCAGATCAGGACCGCGGCCAGCAGGGAGGCAGCGGCGGCCGCCGACCAGGAGGGAAGCTTTCCGGTCCCGGGGCGTGGATCCGCGCTGTCGCCGCGGGCGGCGCCGACGGCCCGCATCGCGGCCAGGACAAAGAGGGGCAAGATCACGTGCACCACGGCGGCGCCGGGGCGGCCCTGTGCCAGCGCAATCTGCAGGGTGGGAGAGAGGCCCCAGGCCAAAGCGCCAAAGAAGCGGAAGCCGGCGCTGCGGGTCAGCGCTCCCAGCGCACACCAGCCGGTCAGAGCGGCCAACGGCATGGCGAGCACATAGAGCGCCACGCCCGCCTGCTGCGGGTGACCAAAGGAGATCACGCCGCTGAACCAGAGCAGGAAATCAAAGGGATCCGGTGCGGCGGCCGCGCCGGTTCCGAGCGGCTGCCAACCACTGATGGCCCGGTCCCAGAGCATGCCGACGCTGGTGCCCTGCGGGATCAGCGAGCCACCCTGAGCCGCGGCCGCCCCCAGGAAGCGGTGCAGGCCGAGCAGGGAAAGGGCTGCGGTCAGGAGCACGGCGATCAGACCGCCGCTGGCGCTGCCGGGCGGGCGTCGTCCAGGCTCCAGTGCCTCAAAGCCGTCGTCGCCGCCGGAGGCCTCCGCGTTCAATGCGGGCGCGGCAGTGTCCTGGGGCAGCATGCGCTGCTCACGCAGGGAGCGGCGGCGCTCACGAACGGCGGAGGGAGAGACGAGCAGGGCCTTGACGACGCCGCTTGGCACGCGACGGTTTTTGGCCACGGAGCGCCGGCCCGCGGCCAGCTGCCGGGGGCGAAGCAAGCCAGTGGCTCCCGCGCCCAAGTCGATGACCGCCCCGGAGGGGTCCTTGGCCACCAGGCGGCCAATGGCCTTACCCAGGCCGGCCAGGAGCATCCAGACGGCAAGGAACGGCACCAGCGCGGCCGGCGCGTACTTCAGCCGGGTGTATGCGGCGGCACGGCGCTCGGCGCGCGGCCCGCTCACGGACTCCACCTCATCGCCGTGGTGCAGCACGTGCGCGTCCGGCACCATGATCACGCGGTGCCCAGCCAGCCATTCGCGCCGACCCAAATCAACGTCGTCGCCTATTCCAGGCAGAGCCGGGTCAAAACCGCCCAGCTTCTCAAAAATGTCGCGCCGCACCAGCATGCCGGCAGAGTTCACGGCGAGGACGTCGGAGGCGCCGTCGTACTGGCCCTGGTCCACCTCGTCCGGGCTCACGCGATTGAAGCGGCGCCCAGCGCGGGTCATGGACAGGCCAACGTCCTGGAGCCGGTCCGGATGCGCCGCATCCATCAGCTTGCCACCGGCCATGGTGACGGAGGGGGCCTTCTCTACCGCGTCCAGGAGCGCCTCGAGGGCGCCCGCCGCCGGGGCGGAATCGTCGTGCAAGAGCCACAGCCACTGCGCGCTCTGATCCCCCGGATCAATGGAGGGAAGGTGGTCAAGGGCCTGAGTAATGGCCCCACCAAAGGAGGCTCCCGGCGCGTCCAGCACCACGGAGTCGTCAGGAAGAGCGTCCACCAACAGCGCGCGACTGCCATCCGTCGATCCCGTGTCCACCCCCAGGCACAGCTCTGGGGCCCGCGTCTGAGCGGTCAGGCCCGCCAGCGTGGCATGGAGAAACGGTGCACCGTCGTGAGAAACGACGATGGCGGTGACATGCGCGGTGCCAGGAATCAGTTTGCTCGCTTCCGGAGTCGGCGACGCTCGCGCTCGGACAGGCCGCCCCAGATGCCAAAGCGTTCGTCATTCTTGAGTGCATATTCAAGGCATTCCGAGCGCACGGTGCAGCCGGAGCACACCTTCTTTGCATCTCGGGTTGAGCCGCCCTTCTCGGGGAAGAACGCCTCGGGGTCCGTCTGAGCGCAGAGCGATTCCGTCTGCCAGCCCAGCTCGCCCTCTTCTTCCTGACCCGGGAAAGTCCCGAGCGGGATCCACACCTGGTGGCCGGTGCGCTCGGCGGTGGAAGGCATCTCCGTGACGGGGGCCAAGGCCTCCGTCTCCGGGTGCTGCTCCAGCAGAGCCGTCGCCGCCTCGTCCAGCCCCTCGATGGAGCTATAACGCTGCCCCGCCTCGGGATCTGCCGGGTCCAGGAACCAGTCGCTGGGCACGGTCCGCGAACGCGCGGTCCGATCGCTCTCAGTGTTGGCGCTCTGGATTCGCTCGACGTACCCCATGGTGGTTCACCCTTCGTCTTGCTGACTGTCTTTACTACCCGTCTCGGCTCCCGTGCCCCACGGGCCGGCCCGGCCGCATTCGGGCGGTTCCAGGGACGGGGTCTCGCTCTAATTACACTTGTGTAAGTCGAGGCCGTCAAATGCCAGTTCGTGGATTTACGGCCAAAATCGCGGCATGTGCACCGCCCAGACGCTTATTTTCGAGATATTGGAGGAAATCATGGTTCCCACGATCGACGCAGCGCCCGCCTCACTCGGCACCTGGGCCAGCGCCCGGGCTGCCTCCACCTCCCCCGCACTCACGGATGTGAGCAGGCCGCCGGCTCGCGTTGAGCTCAGCGGCAGGGTGCTCGTGAACTGGTGGGCCAAGGACCTTGGCCTGTTGGAGAACGAGTTTTCCTTAGAACCAGGAATGCGCGTTCTCTTCCGCACTCCCGCGCACTGGCGCACCCTCCCCCTGGTCCTCGCAGCCCTGTCCCTGGGGGCCACAGTGCTGGAATCCGGGGACATTGCGGCCGCGGACGTTGACCTTCTGATCACGGATCAACCCACCGCGGCGGACGCGCTGGACGCACCGGAGATTTTGGCCGTCACGCTCCAGACCCTTGCGGTCGATTTTGGCTCGGCACTGCCCGCCGGCGTCATTGATCACGCGGCCGAGGTACGCGGCTATCCCGACCGCCTTGACCTCCAGGAGGCCACCGCGTCGCAGGCTCGCTGGGTCGCCGGGGCGGGCACAGCACATTCCCAGGGAACGCTCAGTGAATTTCTCGCGCTGGCGGCCGCGGAGGGCGCGGCTGGGGCCGCTTCAGCGACCACTTCACTGCCGGCGGCTTCTGGCGCGCTGCTTGCCACGGCGCAACTGCTGGCCGCCGGGAGCGCCGGGAGCGTTGTCCTGCACGACGGCGCGGCGCCGGCTGAGGCGCTCAGCGCCCAGGAACGCATCACGCGCGCAGGCGGCGTGGCGCTCTAGCCGACCACGCGGCGTCGGGCAGTCGGCGCAGAGCCGCCTTAGCCCTGCGAGGGGTCCTTCGCGTGGTTTTCCTCGCGAGCCACCTCGGCGTCCAGCGCCTCCTCCTCCATGGGAAGCGCCGGGTCAAAGCCGGCGGCGCCCTCCAGGTTGGCGGCCACGGCGAGCGCGTGCGCCTCTGCCTGGGTCATGGCCCCTGCGGCCACCTGGCTGTGCAGCAGCTCGTGGTCGCCGGCAAACTCCGGCTCCTGGTCAAGGGCCTCGTTGAAGACCCAGAAGCGGTAGGCGAAGTAGCGGAAGATGGTGCCGAGCACCAGGCCAACCACGGAGCCAGCAATGAAGATGGCAGCCTGGCTGTTCATGTTCAGCACGTACTTGGTGAAGGCCACGCAGCCGGCGGCGATGAGCAGGCCGATCGCGTTCATGAGGAAGAAGAGCAGGGCCTCGCGCCCGGCGTTGGCCTGCTTGCGGTGGCGGAAGGTCCACCAGCGGTTGGCGGCCCAGCTAAAGAGGGCGGCCACGACCGTGGCCCAGCCCTTGGCCCAGACCTCGCCCTGGTGGAGCGGGCCGTTCATCAGGTAAAGGAAGATGGCCGAGTCGATGACCCAGGCCACAGCGCCAACCACTCCGAACTTGGCGACCTCGCGCCAGAGCATCCGGATCAGTCCCAGCACTCGTTGGTACAGCTTGTTCACACTTGTCCTTACCTTGGCAGCCATGGGGTGCACGTCCCATGGACCTACCGGGCCCGTGGGCGCAACAATGACTACGTTGCGCGCGCAACAGTTCATCCTAGCGCGTGCTTTCTGTTAACGCGCTGGTGGCACGCCTCACTCTGACGGCGTTACGGGGCGTCTCTCAGCGGATCTCAAGGGCTGGTTCGCTAACCTAGTGTGGTGCGCACCCCAAAAATCGGCGTCATCGGTGGAGGCCAGTTGGCCCGCATGATGGCCCCCGCAGCCCTCAACCTCGGCCTTGAGCTCTCCATCTTGTGTGAGGCGGATGACGTGTCCTCCGCCCACGCGGTGGCCAGCGCCCCCATCGGGGATTACAAGGACATGGACACCGTGCTCAGCTTTGCCCGGGCGGTGGACGTGGTCACCTTTGATCACGAGCACGTCCCTCAGCCCATCCTGGCCGCCATGGAGGCGGAGGGCATCGCGGTGCACCCCGGCTCCTCCGCGCTGCTCCACGCGCAGGACAAGTTGGAGATGCGCCGCGCTGTGGCGCGCCTTGGCCTGCCCAACCCGGCCTGGGCGGAGGCCGCCACCACCGAGCAGGTCACCGAGTTTGGCGAGGCCACCGGCTGGCCCATCATCGCTAAGACCCCTCGCGGCGGATACGACGGCAAGGGCGTGCGCGTGGTTGGCCGCGAGGACGTGGAGGGGCTGCAGGAGTGGCTTGACTCCGCGAGCGTGCTCCTGGAGGAGAAGGTGGACTTCTCCCGCGAGCTCTCCATCCTGGTGGCCCGCAACCCCTCCGGCGAGGTCCGTGCCTGGCCGGTGGCTCACACCATTCAGGTCAACGGCGTGTGCGACGAGGTGATTGTGCCCGCCCCCGAGCTGGACCAAGCCGTGGCCGCAGCGGCCGTCTCCACCGCCACCACTCTGGCCCACGAGCTGGGCGTCACTGGCGTGCTCGCGGTGGAGCTCTTTGAAGTCCCCGGCCGCGCACCCGGCTTCATCATCAATGAGCTCGCTATGCGCCCGCACAACACGGGCCACTGGTCCCAGGACGGCTCCTACACCAGCCAGTTTGAGCAGCACCTGCGCGCCGTCCTTGACTGGCCGCTCGGGGAGACAGCCCCGTTGGCCGGCCCCACCGTCATGAAGAACTACTTGGGCGGGGACAACCAGGAACTTCACGAGGCCTTCCCGGCCGCGCTGGCCGCGGACCCCACCGCCAAGATCCACATGTACGGCAAGTCGGTGCGGCCGGGGCGCAAGATTGGCCACGTGAACGTGGTGGGAGTTCCCGGGGAAGATGTTGACGTGTTGCGCACCCGGGCGACACGTGTGGCGGGTATCGTGCGCGACGGCGCGTGATGAGTTCGCGTCGCATCCCCCCTTGCGGTGATGGGACGCAGGCACAAAGTCCGACGCCGGGTTGATCCGGGCGCGGGACGCGCGTGAAACGCTGGGCAAGCGCCGCAGTGACTGGCGTGGCAGTGATGATGAAAACCAAACGAAGGACCAAGGGCACCATGAGCACCGAGAAGCAGAACCCACGCGTGGGAATCGTGATGGGCTCCGACTCCGATTGGCCGGTCATGCAGGCCGCAGCCGACGCCCTGGACGAGTTTGGCATCAGCTATGAGGTGGGCGTGGTCTCAGCTCACCGCATGCCCCAGGACATGATTGATTACGGGCGCACGGCCCACGAGCGCGGGCTGAGCGTCATCATCGCTGGCGCGGGCGGCGCGGCGCACCTTCCGGGGATGCTTGCCTCCGTGACCCCCCTTCCCGTCATTGGCGTTCCCGTCCCGCTGAAATACCTGGACGGCATGGATTCCCTGCTCTCGATTGTGCAGATGCCCGCCGGCGTCCCCGTCGCGACAGTGTCCATCGGCGGGGCGCGCAACGCCGGCCTGTTGGCCGTGCGCACGCTGGCCGCCGGCACCGACGCGGAGGCGGGCCGGCTGCGCTCGGCACTGCTTGATTTCTCCGAGGAACTGCGCCGCGTGGCCCAGGCCAAGGGCCAGGCGCTGGCCGCCGCCCGGGCAGGGCAGGGCGCATGACGGGGACGCTCTTGAGGCAGGACGATCCGGTCCGCCACCCGGAGGATCAGACGGCCCCCGTGCGCACCAAGCGCGCCTGGACCCTCTGGCTCCTCACCCTTCTGGTCCCCGGCGGCGCGCAGATCGTGGCCGGAAACAAGCGCCTCGGCCGCGCAGCGCTGACCGTCACCATGACGTGCTGGGCGCTCATCTTGGTGGCCCTGGTGCTCTTGCTGGTGCAGCGTTCCTGGCTCATTTCCCTGGTGGCTCACCCCACGTTCCAGCTGATCGGCGGGATTGTCCTTGCCGCGCTGGCGCTGGGCTGGCTGGCCATCTTCCTCAATACCCTCAGCATCATTCACCCAGGGCTCTTGGCCCCGGGCATGAAGGTCATTGTCACCGTCGCCGTCCTGCTCGGTGTCGTCGCTACCACCGGATCCTTGGGCTACGGAAGCTATGTGTTGTTCAAGGGCCGCGCAGCCCTGTCCGGAATCTTTGCCTCCGGCCCACCCATCGACGCCGTGGATGGGCGCTACAACATCCTGGTGATGGGCGGGGACGCGGGCTCAGACCGCGTTGGCCTGCGCCCGGACTCCTCCGCCGTGTGGTCCATCGACGCCGCCTCAGGGCGCGCTGCGGTGATCTCCATTCCGCGCAATCTGCAAAACGTCCCCTTCCCCACCGACTCCCCCATGCACAAGGTCTACCCGGACGGCTACAGCTGCGGCGACGAGTGCATCTTCAACTCGATCTACCCGATCGTGGAGGAGAAGCATAAGAACCTCTACCCCGGCGTCTCCGACCCGGGCGCGCAGGCCACCATGGAGGCGGCCAGCCAGGTCACCGGCCTGAAGGTCAAGTCCTATGTGGTGGTGGACATGGGCGGTTTCCGCGAGCTGATTGACGCCATGGGCGGCGTGAACATCACGGCCGGCGGCTGGGTGCCGTACAACACCAAGAAGCCGTGGCCGGGCACCAACCTGAAGACGCACTGGTTCTCCCCTGGCAAGAAGCACTTCACCGGCAACCAGGCGCTCTGGTACGCCCGCAGCCGTGACTTCACCACGGACTATCACCGCATTCGCCGCCAGCAGTGCCTGCAACAGGCCATGATCAATCAGTTCACCCCGCAGAACCTGCTGACGAACTTCACCCAGATCATGGACACGGGCAAGCAGATCATTCACACCAATCTGCCCCAGGGCCAGCTCGGTGACTTTGTGAACCTGGCGGATAAGTCACGCAAGAATCCCTTCCTGCGCCTCACGCTCGGCGCGCCTGACTTTGGCATTCCGGGCAAGAAGTTCTCCACCTACCCGGACTACGACCAGATCCATGACCGCGTGAAGACCCTGGTCGCCACCGCGACGGATGAGGGCGCCAAGAAGGCCAAGGCGGACAAGGAATCCAAGGCGGCGGCCAGCCCCAAGTCCTCTTCCAAGTCCTCCAAATCCTCCAAGTCCTCTGACGGGGAGAACGAGAGCAAGCTGAAGAACGGCGAGGCAGCCGTGCCCACCAAGCAGCCCAACGGGGAACCGATCACCGAGAAGTACCTGGTGCAGCTGGAGTTGAACGGGCAGAACTCCACCATCGAGTCCATCGTCCAGAACAACGACGCCTGCTCCGCAGGCTAGACCCCCCACACCCAGGAGTAGACGTGCAGAAACTGAGCAACACCGTCCGCGACTATGCCTGGGGGTCCAAGACCTCCCTGGCCGAACTCTTTGGCCGCGAGCCCTCCGGCTCGCCGGAAGCGGAGCTGTGGATCGGGGCGCACCCGGGCGCGCCGTCCGTCTTGGAGCCCCAGGGGCTGCCGCTGGACGCGGCGATCGCCTCCGACCCCGAGGGCATGCTGGGTGCCGCAGTGGCCTCCGAGCATGGGCGCCTGCCGTTCCTGCTCAAGATCCTTGCCGCCTCTGAGCCGCTTTCCCTCCAGGTCCACCCGAACCTGGAGCAGGCCGCGGCCGGCTTTGCGGCGGAGGAGGCCACGGGTCCCGCGCAGGATGCCCCGGATCGCAACTACCGCGATGATCAGCACAAGCCGGAGATGATCGTGGCGCTGACGGCCTTCGAGGCGCTCAGTGGCTTCCGCGACACCGCCGCGAGCGCGCCGGCCTTTGACTGGCTGGCAGCCCATGTGGAGGTGGAGGGCGCGCGCAACGCGGCCCTGAACATCGCCGATGCGCTGCGCGCCGGAGACCTGGCCCCCGCGGTGGCGTTGCTGCTGCAAGCGGACGACGACGTGCGCCGGCTTGCGCTGCTCGGCGCGCGTGCCGTGGATGCGGCGAGCGACGACGCGGCCGCGACCAATCCGTCCCTTGGCCTGCTCCCCCGCCTGGCGGCCTTCCACCCCGGGGACACCGGCGCGCTCTTGGCGCTGCTGCTGCACCTGGTCTCGCTCAAGCCCGGCGAGGCACTCTCCCTCCCCGCGGGGAACATCCACGCCTACCTGCACGGCACCGGCGTGGAAATCATGGCCAACTCAGACAATGTGCTGCGCGGTGGGCTCACTTCCAAGCACGTGGACGTGCCGGAACTGTTGCGGATTGTGCTCTTTGAGCCGCTGGATCCGCACCGCGTCCAGCCGCTCTCCCCCGCGCCGGGCCTGGAGATCTACCGCTCCGGCTTTGCCGAGTTTGATCTGGCGCGCATCAGCCACGCAGAGACCCCGGTGACCCTGCCAGGCAGCGGTGCAGCCGCCGTCGTGGTGGTGGCTGGCAGCCTCACGCTCACCGCTGCCGACGGGTCAACCCTGGAACTGGAACGCGGCGAGAGCGCCTTCGTTGAGGGTCAGGATCTGCCGGTCACGGCGCAGGGCAGCGACGGCGTGGAAGCCTACCTGGGCTACACCGCAGGCTGAACCGGCCCGCGGCCCCTGCCACGCGGCGTCGGGCACAAAAAAACCGAGGTCCCCGTCCGCTTGCCCCTCCCAGGAGGGGTGAGCGGACGGGGACCTCGGTCGTGGTGGGGCCAGCCGCGATCAGCGGGTGAAGGGCTCCCACTTACTGCTGCGGTGCTCCGCCTCCACCATGCGCACGGTGCCGGACTTGGCGCGCATGACCAGCGACTGCGTCACAATGCGGTCGCCGCGGTAGCGCACGCCGCGCAGCAGGTCGCCGTCGGTGATGCCGGTGGCGGCGAAGTAGCAGTTATCGCTCGTGACCAGATCAGTGGTGGTCAGCACGCGGCCCAGCTCGTGGCCAGCGTCAAGCGCCTGCTGCTTCTCTGCCTCATCCTTGGGCCACAGGCGGCCCTGGATGACGCCACCAAGGGCGCGGATGGCGCAGGCGGTGACGATGCCCTCCGGGGTGCCGCCGATACCCATGAGCGCGTCCACGCCGGAATCGGGACGGACCGCGGCGATGGCCGCTGCCACGTCACCGTCCATGATCAGCTTGGTGCGGGCGCCGGACTCGCGAATCTCGCGGATGAGGCCCTCGTGGCGGGGGCGATCAAGCACGGTCACGGTGACCTGGGAGACCTTCTTGTTCAGGGCCTTGGCAATCAGCTGGATGTTCTGCTTGACCGGCAGGCGCAGGTCAACGAACTCCGCGGCGGCGGGACCCACCACCAGCTTCTCCATGTAGAACACGGCGGAGGGGTCAAACATGGACCCTCGCTCCGCCACGGCCAACACGGAGAGGGCGTTGTTCACGCCGAGCGCCGTGAGGCGGGTGCCATCGATGGGATCCACCGCGACGTCCACCTCGGGGCCGTCGCCGGAACCCACGTGCTCGCCGTTAAAGAGCATGGGCGCCTCGTCCTTCTCGCCCTCGCCAATGACCACAATGCCGTTGACGTTGACGGAGCCAAGCATGGCGCGCATGGCGTCCACTGCTGCGCCGTCTGCTGAGTCCTTGTCTCCCATGCCAACCCACGGGCCGGAGGCAATCGCGGCGACCTCGGTCACGCGCACCAGCTCCATGGCCAGGTTGCGGTCGGGCTCGGCGTCGCTGACGGAGAGTCGGGGGGACAGGTGCGAGTAGTCGTGTTCGGCGGTCACGGAGATCCTCTTCTGATCAGTGGCGCGCGGCGGCAAACGCCACCACACCGTGCGCGTTCCATCCTAGTCGCTGTCTGCTGGGGTGGCGGCGAGGGGCGATTGGGGTTGTGGAGTGCAGTGCGAGACAATGGCCGGGTGTCCCAGACTGACCCGTCGCCCACCGCACCCACGCCTCCGACTCCGCACACGCCGTCGGACGCTTCCGCCGCGCCCCGCGCGCCGCTCCCCGGTGAGCCCGGCTTCAAGGCCCCGCTCACGGAAAAGCAGCTCAAGCGCGCCAGCCAGACGGTCAAGGGCATGGTCATCTCCGTGGTGCTCACGCTGGCTGTGGCCCTGCCAGTGGTGTTCCTGAACCCGGGCAGCAACGTGGACACCTACCGCAACCGCATCAACGTGGACGAGATTGCGCAGCAGACCGTCACGACGCAGAACTTTCAGGCCATCTCGCCTCAGTTCCCGCAGGGTTGGTACGCCAACGCGGCCAGCTGGAATCCCGGAGCGGCGGACGGCGTGGGGTTTTGGCAGCTGGGCATCGTCAAGGACGACACCCACTACGCCAAGGTCCTGCAGGCGGACAAGGCCAATCCTTCCTGGATCTCGCTCGCGACGGAGGGCTCCGTGCCCACGGGGCAGACGGTGGATGTTGACGGGACGGCGTGGGAGCAGCGGGTGCTGCCCGCCTCCAAGAGCCCCCAGACCATCCTCACGACCAAGATCAGCGGCTACACCTTTGTGATCACGGCCGATCAGGGCGAGGACGCGTTCCTGACGGAGACCGCGCGCCTGGTGCAGGTTTCCGCCGCGGCGAAGTAGCGCTGCACAGGCCTGTTTCCGGGCGTAATCTGGTGAACCATGAGCCAAAACCTCTCCCCTGACCAGGCCCTGACCACCCTGATGGAGGGCGCCCACCGCGCACAAAGCGGAGCCCCTCAGCGTCCCAATACCTCGGTGTCACACCGCTCGGTACTGGCGGACGGGCAGAACCCCATCGCCGCCGTCCTGGGTTGCTCCGACTCGCGCGTGCCCATGGAGTACGCCTTTGATGCCGGCTACGGGGACCTCTTTGCGATCCGCACCGCCGGCCACACCCTGGGCGAGACCGTGGTGGGCTCGGTGGAGTTTGCCGTAGCGGAGCTGGAGGTCCCGCTGGTGCTGGTCCTTGGCCACACCTCCTGCGGCGCCGTGACCGCAGCGGAGCACACCCTCTCCACCGGCCTGACCCCCGGCGGGTCCGTGGCCTCCCTGGTGGAGCGCATCCTGCCCTCTGTCATCGCCTCACAAAAGGCCGGCGGCACCTCGATCGACGACGCCGTGGCCATGCACACCCTGCGCACCGCGGAGCGCCTGCGCGAGGCCTCGCCCATCCTGGCCGAGGCCGAGGCGGCCGGGCGGCTGAAGATTGTTGGCGCGGTTTACGACCTGGCCTCCGGAGCCGTCACGCTCCTGGGCTAACTCCCGCCCCTGAGCACCCGCGCCTCGCGCTGCGGCCCGTTGGCCACCATCGCCAGCGGGCCAAACGTGTCCAGCGCCAGCTCCCCCTCGGTGCTCATGAAGCGGGCAAACACGTCGGTATGGCTCACGCTGATCGCCTCCACGCCGGTGATCCGCACCGCCCAACGCACCAGCGCTGGGTCCCACGCCCCCGTACGGAAGGCGCCCTGAGCGCCGTCGTCCCGGTTGTCCGGTTCCGGCGGCGCAAACGGCAGCGCGCCCTCACCGGGCAGCGGCCCGGCGCCATGCCGGGTGGCGTAGCTGCGCAGGCAACCGATGGCCCTCACCTGCTCGACGCCGCTGGCTCGGCACAGCGCGCGGGCGGGGGCCGGGGTGGTGGTGGACCAGGTGGTGTGGGGCTGGGCGCCAAAGTTCTCGTCCAGGCCAAAGCCCTGTGCGCCCTCAAAAATGGTGTAGCCGTGGCTCAGTTCCTGCAGCAGATCCTCGGTGGGGCGCACGCGGGCGCCGGAAGTGGCCAGGGCGGCCACCAGCCGGCGGGCCAGGCGGGCCAGGGCGTCCCGGCCAGCCTCCACCCCCGTGAGTCCTTGCTGTTGCAGTTCCTGCACCATCAGCTCCAGGCGGTGCGCCACCAGCTCCGTGCGGGCGGCATCAGCGGCGGGGTTTGCGCCGGGGCTGGGGCCGCCAGCGCTGGGGCCGCCCGCGACCAGGTCACCGGCGCGCAGTGGCGACAACCCGGCGTCGACCAAGCGCTCAGCCAGGCCAATCGTCTCGCCAAAACCGGTACCAGTGGTCCCATGGGCTTGGCCGCCCCGGGCGGCCTCTCGGGCCAGATTCGCGGCGACGTGCAGGGGCGTGGTGATCAGCGCGTCCGCGCTCACGCTGAGGTCGGGACGCAGACCAAGCGCCCGCAGCGCCGTGGCCTCGGCCGCCGCAGCGAGCGGGGCAAAGGTGCAGTCCGGCCCCACCCACGAGGGCACGCCAGCCAGCGTGCCCGCCCCAAAGGTGGAGAAGGTGTGCTTCAACCCGCCCGCCACCACGGTGTGAGCGGCCTGCTGTCCGCCGTTGAAGCGAACCACGCGATCCGCCGGGTGCGGGCCGGCGGCCAGGGCGTCCACCGTGGCCCCCTTCCCCTCGTCTCCCCAGCCCAGCCCCACCACAATGTCCGCGCGGGGCCGGCCCTGTGCCTGCCTCATCTCCTGAACCCGCCGCGGTGGCCGTCGGGGCCTGCGCCGTAGCCCCCGCCTGAGCCGGCGTCGATCGCCCTCCGCGTCATCCCGGCCTCGATGGCCCGGGCCACCTCCGGGCCTGCCGCCCGGAGCAGGTCCTCGCGAATGTCCTCGGCCGCGCGGCCCTCCTCAAAGCCGATCACCGCGGCGATGGTCTCTGCGATGGCCGCGGGATCCTGAATGTCGATGATGGCGCGGTCCCCAAACAGGGCCGAGTAGTACTCCCGCGAGTGCTGCATCTGGGCGGAGTAGTTATCGATCAGCAAGATCTTGACGTCCCAGCGTTCGGAGACGGCCTGTGCCAAGGAGCGCTCATCCACCGGGCCCAGGGGCTTGCGGTCGCCGATGAAGCGGCGGACGTGGCTGGACTTGATTGGCACCTGCTTCTCATCCGCGATGATGAACGCGTAGCCGCGCTTGCGGCGCTTATCCCAGGCATCCGTGGCCGTGTGGTGGGCCAGGTAATAGAAGAGCAGCTGGCTGGTTTCGCCGTTGTTGCCGCCTCCGCCGCCCTCCAGGTAAAGGTGATCAAGGTTCTCGTCGATGCGATTGTCGGACTCGAACTGGCTGACCTGCAACGGCACGCGGTCGCACGTTGCGTCCCCGTAGGTGGCGATGCAGATCTGCGGATCCGTGGCGTAGGCCCGGCCCATGAGCAGACCAAAGAGGCGCGAGAGCTTGGCCTGCACGGTGCGCGGGACCGAACCCATGGAGCCGGTCGAGTCAAAACCCACCACGATGGGCGTGGAGAGCGGGTGGTCCGGGTTGTCACGGGACTCGCGGATGTTCCTCCCGTCCGCGCCGGCCAGGGACGGGTCAAGGTCGGGGTGTGGACCCTGGGCCCTGCCCTGCTTCACGTCCCGGTCGTAGGAAAAGTTTGAGCCTGCCTCCATGCGGGCGCGGGTGACGTTGTCGAAGGTGCTGCTGCTCCAGTGTCCGGATCCCATGATGCGCTCCCTGTTTTTGGTCCTCGTGACCATTTCTATGGTCACTTAGACCATAAGGGGGTGGGGTGGTCCGCGTCAAGAGTGAGAGGGGTCGGAAGCGAACGAAAGCGGCCCTATCGACGAGAAGCGGCCCACACGGGTGCTTGGCGCCGATAAGCCCGCTTCGCCCAACCGCCCACGCCCACCCAAGCGGCCCTATCGACGAGAAGCGGCCCACACGGGTGCTTCGCCGCGATAAGCCCGCTTCGCCCAACCCACCACGCCCACCCAAACGGCCCTATCGACGAGAAGCGGCCCACAAGGGTGCTTCGGGCCGATAAGCCCGCTTCGCCCAACCGCCCACGCCCACCCAAGCGGCCCTATCGACGAGAAGCGGCCCACAAGGGTGCTTCGGGCCGATAAGCCCGCTTCGCCGCGCCCGAACCGCCCGAGCCCGGCCCGTCTACGCCTCGTCGCGGCGGAACGGCGGGAACACGGCGAGCGCTCCCCCGGGCCGGTACACCGCGCTCGGCCGCCCAGTCCCCATGGACCGGCTCTGCCCCGTGGCCTCCACGAAGCCGTCCGAGGCCAGGACTTTGCGCCGGAAGTTGGACAGGTCCGGCGCGCTGCCCCAGACCTGTTCGTACACCCCGCGCAGCTCGCCCAGGGTGAAGGATTCCGGCAGGAACGTCAGCGCTAGCGTGGTGTATTCCAGCTTGGATCGCACCCTTTCCAGGGCATCCGCGGTGATGCCGGCGTGATCAAAGGCCAGCTCCGGCAAGTCATCCACGTCCCACCAGCGCGCCTCGGAGGCGTCGCTGCCGGCGGCGGGCTGGGGCAGGTCAGCGACCAGCGCCACGTACGCCACGGACAGGACCCGCCCGCGCGGATCCCTCCACGGGGTGCCGTACGTCCCTAGCTGCTCTAGGTGCACGCGCGAGGTACCCAACTGCGTGGCCATCAATCCGGTCTCTTCTAGCAATTCGCGCGCCGCGGCGTCGGGCAGGTCCTCGCCGTCCAGCATAAAACCGCCCGGGAGCGCCCAGGCGCCGGAGAATGGTTCGACGCCGCGGCGCACCAGAAGAATGCGCAGCGCGCCTTCGCGCAGGGTGAAGACGGCGACGTCGGCGGCGATCGCCACGTGGGCGGCGGACGGCGGGAACGGGGGCATGGGTCCTCTTCTGTGGTGGGCTCCCCCGAGCCTAGTGGCCCGCTGCCGCGCCGACCCGCCCCTGGCGGGCGCGGGGTAACCTGAATCACATGGATGCCCAGCCGCAGCTTGAATCCTTTGTCCGCTACTGCGCCGATTCGGAGGCGCTGGCGACCTTCTGGGCCTCCCTCTTTCGCGTGGACGTGGCCCGTTCGCGCGACGGTTGGCCCACCGTATTTCCAGACCCCGACGCCTCGTTCCCGCTGGCCTTCCAGCCTGCGCCAGACGGCATCCAACCCCTTGATCCGCGCCGCCAGCGCGCCCACCCGGACCTCACCAGCGCGTCGGCGCAGGCCCAGCAGGACGCCGTCGAGCGGGCACAGCAGGCCGGGGCGGTGCCTGTGGACGTGGGCCAGCTCCCGGAGGAGACGCATGTGGTCCTGGCCGATCCGGAGGGCGCGCCGTGGTGCGTGATTGAGCCTGGCAACAACTTCCTCGCCGGGACCGGCGCTCTGGGGGCTTTTGCGTGCGATGGGACGCACGCGGTTGGCGAGTTCTGGGCGAACGCACTGGGCTGGCCGCTGGTCTGGGATGAGGGCGACGAGACCGCCATTCAGTCCCCCGCTGGCGGGGCCAAGATCACCTGGGGAGGGCCGCCGGTGGTGGCCAAGAAGGGCCCGAACCCCTGGCACCCTCACCTGCGAGTGCCCGACGCCGCCGCGACAGCCGAGCACGCTGCTCGCCTTGTGGCGCTGGGCGCGTCAGTGGACGCGAGCGGGCACGCTGGCACCGGTGGCCTCGCGATGCTGGATCCGGATGGCAACGAATTCTGCCTGCTTCCGGCGCTCGGAACCGCTCGGGACGATTCCGCGCGAGGCGGAGAACCCCACGCTGCGCGGGTGCGCTTGAGCGGGCGCCTCTTGTGCGCGGATTCCGAGCAGGCCCAGGCGGTCCGGGACTTCCTGGTGGAGCACGTGCGTGCCACCCGCGCGGAGGCTGGATGCCTGAGCTTTGAGGTGACCGTGTCCGCGGATCCGTTGGCCTGGGACGTCGAGGAATGGTTTGCTGACCGCACGGCCTTTGATCTGCATCAGGCCCGCGTCGCGGCCAGCCCCTGGGGCGCCGCGACCGCCGGAATCACCCGCGAATACACAGTGGAGGAATCAGCATGAGCGTCACGACTGTTCAGGTTGCCGACGGCGAGGGCAGCATCGCGCTGCGGGTGAAGGACACGGGAGGCGACGGCGCGCCGGTGGTGCTGGTGCACCCCTGGCCGCAGCGCCTGGAGATCTGGGACCGGCAGGAGACCGCCTTGGTGGGCGCCGGGCACCGTGTCATCTCTTACGACCGCGCTGGCTTTGGCGAGTCGGAGCCCACGGACTCCTACGACTACGACCGCCTCACGCAGCACCTGAGCGGCATTTTTGAGGCGCTGGATCTGCGCGGGGCCACCCTGGTGGGCTGGTCCATGGGCGGCGGGGAGGTGGCCCGCTTCGCGGCCGGCCCCGGCGCTGACCGCCTCAGCGGCGTCGTCTTCCTTGCCGCGGTTCCGCCGTTCCTGCTCAAGACCGCGGACCATCCCGGCGGCCCCGTCACCGATGAGTCTTGGCGAGAGGGCAACGCATTCCTGGCCAAGGATCGGGACGGATTCCTGGAGATGATTGCCACGGCCTTCTTCTCCGTGGACGGCGAATTGCTGGTGGGCCCCGAGGTGCGTGAGCAGGCGCTTGGCTGGGCTCACACCGCGGATCCGAACGCCATTGCCGGCTGCCAAGAGGCCTTCAGCACCACCGATTTCCGCTCGGACCTGGCCAAGATCACGGTCCCGGCCGCCATCATCCACGGCGATTGCGACCAGATGGTTCCCTTTGAATTCTCCGGTGCCCTCACGCACCAGGCACTGCCTGGCTCCATGCTCACGCTCATCGCCGGAGCGCCGCACGGCCTGGGCATCACTCACGCCGACCAGGTGAATGAAGCCCTGCTCGCGTTCATCGGTGACGTGCACGCCCAAGCAGGGCGGTAACATTTTGACCATGGCTGACTCCACGGAATTCCGCACAGAACACGACACGATGGGCGAGGTTCTCGTCCCGATCAACGCCCTCTACCGCGCGCAGACCCAGCGCGCCGTAGAGAACTTCCCGATCTCGGGCAAGACGCTGGAGCACCAGCACATCCGCGCGCTGGCGCAGGTCAAGCGTGCCGCCGCGATCGCCAATGCCGAGCTGGGTGTCCTGGATGCCGAGCGCTCCGAGGCCATCGTGGCCGCGGCGGATCAGGTGACCTCCGGGGACTTTGACGATCAGTTCCCGATCGATGTGTTCCAGACCGGCTCCGGCACCTCCTCCAACATGAACATGAACGAGGTCCTGGCTGAGCTCGCCACCCGCGCGCTCAAGGCCAACGGTTCCGAGACCACGGTTCACCCGAACGATCACGTGAACGCCTCGCAGTCCTCCAACGATGTTTTCCCGACCTCGGTGCACGTCGCGGCAACCAACGCCCTCATCAACGACCTGATCCCGGCGCTGACCTACCTGGATGCCTCGCTCTCCCGCAAGGCGGAGGAGTTCAAGGACGTCGTCAAGTCCGGCCGCACCCACCTCATGGACGCCACCCCGGTGACCCTTGGCCAGGAGTTTGGTGGCTACGCCGCGCAGATTCGCTACGGCATTGAGCGCGTCAACGCCTCCCTGCCCCGCGTGGCAGAGGTCCCCCTTGGTGGCACCGCCGTGGGCACTGGCATCAACACGCCGGACGGCTTCCCGCAGCGCGTGATCGACGAGCTCTCGCAGAACACCGCGCTGCCCATCACCGAGGCGCGCAACCACTTTGAGGCTCAGGCCAACCGCGACGGTCTCGTGGAGGCCTCCGGCCAGCTGCGCACCATCGCGTACTCCATCATGAAGATCAGCAACGATCTGCGCTGGATGGGTTCCGGCCCCAACACGGGCCTGGGCGAGATCGCGATTCCGGATCTGCAGCCGGGCTCCTCCATCATGCCGGGCAAGGTCAACCCCGTGATCTGCGAGGCCGCCATCCAGGTCGCCGCACAGGTCATTGGCAACGACACCACGATTGCCCTCTCCTCCACCAACGGCGCCTTTGAGCTCAATGTGGGCATCCCGGTCATGGCCGCGAACCTGCTGGAGTCCATCCGCCTGCTCTCCAACGTCTCCCGCGTCATGGCGGACAAGATGGTGGACGGCATCCAGGCCAACGTGGACCGCGCGCTGTTCCTGGCGGAGGCCTCCCCGTCCATCGTCACGCCCCTGAACAAGCACATCGGCTACGAGAACGCGGCCAAGATCGCTAAGAAGGCCGTCCACGAGAAGCTCACCGTCAAGGAGGCCACCGTGGCTCTTGGCTTTGTGGGCGACGGCGAGGGTCAGGTCCCCGCCGACCAGCTGGACGCGCTGCTGGACGTCACCACCATGACGGGCAAGCACTGATTTTCACTCTGTCACGCGGGCCGCTTGCGCGGCGTGCGTGATAGGTGCTCGACGGCGTTCGGTCCCCTTGCGGGGGCCGGGCGCCGTTTGCGTTCGGGGACGCCGCGCGAACTTTGCAGTGTCCTGGCGCACTTTGCCGTGGCTACAGACACGGCAAAGTGCGCCCAGACACTGCAAACCCTTGTCCTACACCAGCGCCGCCCTCGCCAGAGTGAGCCGGGCACTACGCTCAGCCCATGACCGTGACCCTTCGCCGCATGGACCCCACCGGCGCCGATCGCGAGGCCCTGATCGAGTTCATGACCGGCAACCCGTTCCCGTTTCACCTCTGGCCCGCTCCCCCTCGCGAGCAGGTGGAGCAGGCCATCGCGGAGGGCGCCTATCGCGACGATGACAACGACTCCTTCTGGATTGATCACGCCGAGCACGGCCGGGTGGGCTGCTTCCGTTTCGAGGACATCCAGGACTCCACGGCCATGTTTGACCTGCGCCTGGCCGCCGCCTGGCGCGGACGGGGCCTGGCGACCGATATCCTGCGGGCCGCCACCGACCACGTCTTCACTACCCATGCCAACGTGAACCGTTTTGAGGGTCAGACCCGCGAGGACAACCTGGCCATGCGCCACAGCTTTGTGCGCGCGGGCTGGGTGCAGGAGGCCTACTACCGCGAGGGCTGGCCGGTGGAGGGCGAAGATCCCAAGGCCTCCGTGGCGTATTCCGTGTTGCGCCGAGACTGGGCCAACGGGACCACCACACCCCTGCGGTGGGCTCTCCCGGGCGCGCTGAGGGCCAATACCCCTACCGGGGAGTAAACTGCCTGGGTGCATCTCAACGACACCCGCGCCTGGAATCGCTTCTACGCGCAGGGGACCCCCGTGGACATCGAACCGGTCACCGGTTCTCTCAATGACCTGCTCGACGCGCGTGTGGCGGAGTTTGGCGACAAGGATGCAGTCAGCTTCTTTGGCGCCACCACGAGCTATCAGCAACTCGGGGCATCCGTGGAGCGCGTGGCCGGGGCGCTGCTGGAGCTGGGCGTCAACGCCGGGGACCGCGTGGCCCTGGTGATGCCCAACTCGCCGCAGCACGTGGTGGCGTTCTACGCCGTGCTGCGCCTGGGCGCCATCGTGGTGGAGCACAACCCGCTGTACACGCGGGACGAGCTGGAGGCCCAGTTTGTGGACCACGGCGCCCGGATCGCGATTGCGTGGGACAAGGTGGCACCCACCCTGCAGTCCCTCTCGGAGCAGGCCCGCCCGTCCACGATCATCTCCGTGAACATCACGCGAGCCATGCCACTGGCCACGCGAGCGGCCTTGCGCCTTCCCATCGCCAAGGCACGCGAGTCGCGCGCCAAACTCACCGCAGCGGCGTCGGGCACTGTGCCCTTTGCCCGCCTGGAGAAGCACGCCCCACTGCCCGCCTCTCACCCGCGGCCCGTGACGACCGACGTGGCGTGCCTGCAGTACACCTCTGGCACCACGGGGCTGCCCAAGGGCGCCATCATCACGCACCAGAATCTGTGGGCCAACGCCCGCCAGGGTCACGCATGGATGCCGGACTTTCACCGCGGCACCGGCAGCATCTACGGCATGCTGCCCATGTTCCACTCCTTTGGGGTGCTGCTGTGCGTCATTTACTCCGTGGAGACCGCCTCACGCGCGGTGCTGTTCCCGACCTTTGATCCGGAGCTGGTGCAGGCCGCGGCCAAGAAGTTCCCGCCCACCTTCATCCCCGCCGTCCCTCCCATGTTTGACCGGCTGGCCCGCGTGGCCGGCCAGGGCAAGTTGGACCTGACCCAGGTGGTGTATTCCATCTCCGGCGCCATGACGCTGACCCCGGCCATCGTGAATCGCTGGGAGGAGCTGGCCGGCTCCATGCTCAATGAGGGTTTTGGCATGACGGAAACCAGCCCGGTTGCCCTCGCCAATCCCTTTGACAAGGCTCGCAAAATCGGGGCCATCGGCATCCCGTTCCCTTCCACGGACATCAAAGTCGTGGACGTGAAGGACCCCACACGGGAGGTGGCCCAGGGCCAGGTCGGTGAACTGCTGATCAGCGGCCCGCAGGTCTTCCAGGGCTACTGGAACCGGCCAGAGGACACCGCGGCGGCCCTGCTGCCCGGGCGCTGGCTGCGCACCGGCGACCTGGTGGTGCAGGACGAGGACGGCTTTGTGACCGTCGTTGATCGCCAGAAGGAGCTGATCATCACGGGCGGCTTCAACGTCTCCCCCTCAGAGGTGGAGCGCGTGGTCAACACGGTGCCAGGCGTGGCCGAGTCCGCCGTGGTGGGCATGGCGCGCGGCGGCGGCGCGGAGGTGGTGACGGCCGTGGTGGTCCTGGAGCCCGGCGCCACGTTTGACGACGCAGCCGCCCGCGCCACCGCCCAGGAGCACCTGGCCGAATACAAGCGGCCCGGCCGCTACCTGATCTGGGAGGAGCTGCCCAAGTCGCTCATGGGCAAGGTCCTGCGCCGCACCGTGCGAGACACGCTGATCGCCGACCGCAAGGCCACGCGCGCAACCACGCCGGAGGGTTAGGGACCCCGGGGCCTGCCCGGCCAGGGGGAGCCCCTAGCGCCGCTAGGCAGTTGAGGCTTGCGCCGCTGGGCAGTTGGGGCTTGCGCCGCTAGGCAGTTGAGGCTTGCGCCGCCGGGCGCCGCGCCTGCCCCTCGGAAACGAACCACGCGGCGTCGGACAGCGGGTGCTTGCCCGCCGGATCCGCGAAGCGCGGGTCCTGGGAACGCGCCCACTCGATGGCGCGGCGGTGCAGCGCAGGCACATCCTCCAGGTCATCCACGGAGCGCCATTGCACCGCCAGATTCTCGTCGTCGTTCACGCGCGCCTCCCCCGACAGCGCCTCAAGCGCCATCACCACGTCCAGGTATTGGGCGTGATCGCCGTTGGGATACACGGTGGGCTGCGTGGTTTGCACGCCCACCAGCCGCAGGGCCCGCGCGTGCACGCCGGCCTCCTCCCAGACCTCGCGAACAATCGCGTCCGCCGGCTCCTCGCCCGGCTCAAGGATGCCGGCCGGGACCGTCCAGCGTCCGTTGTCGCGGCGCTGCACCAAGAGGACCTGCATGCTCGACGCCGCTGGGGCGGCTGCGCGCGCATCGGCACCTTCCGTGTGCGGCGCGTGGCGCAACACCGCACCCTTCACTCCCGGCATCCAGAGCGGCGCGTGGCCAATCTTCGCGCGCAGGTCCAGGACAAATTGCGGTGTGCTCATGCTCTCACTGTGCCATCAGGCCGGGCCCCTCGCACCCCGGCACCGCCCGTATTTTTGGCCTGAAGCGGCCCAAAACACGCCCGCGCCGTGGCGCGCCGGACCCCCACAAAGCGATATTCTGATGGACGCAACTTCTGGCCTGCCCCGGGCCTGGAATCTGCACCGTGACAAAAGGAGTCCTCCCCGTGCCCACCCCGCATATCAGTGCTGAGACCGGCGATTTTTCCCCGCTGGTTCTGATGCCTGGTGACCCGCGCCGCGCCCGTCGCATAGCGCAGACGTTCTTCACCGATCCCCGCCTGGTGACCGAGGTCCGCGGGATCGAGGGGTGGACCGGCACGGTGAACGGCACCGAGGTCTCCGTCATGGCCTCTGGCATGGGCATGCCGTCCATGAGCATCTACGCCACGGAGCTGGTGCGCTTCTACGGCGCGCAGCGCATTGTGCGCGTGGGCACCGCTGGCGGTATTGCGGACGAGGTACAGCTGGGTGAGTTGGTCATTGCCAACGCAGCACACACTGATTCCTCCATGGCAGACTTCCGCATTCCCGGAGTGCGCTTCTCCCATGCTCCCGCCTATGATCTGCTCTCCGCAGCCGTGGATACCGCCCGAGCCAAGGGCATTTCTCACCGAGTTGGCTCCATTTTCAGCTCCGACACCTTCTACTCGGATCGCCCCGAGCAGACCCGCGGTTTGGCCGATCATCACACGCTTGCCGTGGAGATGGAGGCGGCAGCGCTCTACGGAATTGCCGCGCGCGAGGGCATCGAGGCACTGGCGGTCTGCAACATCACCGACCACCTGTTCCGCGAGGAATCCATGACGGCGCAGGAACGCGAGACGCGCTTTGAGCCCATGGTTGAGGTGGCCCTCGGCGCCCTGATGCGCTGACGTGCCCATCCCTGACGTGCGAACGCGCTGAGCCGCGGTTCCGCCCGCCCCACCTTCTTGGGCCGCTCCTCTAGGGCCTCTTTCCTGACATACCCCGGCCTTTCGTGCGTGCCGCCGCCCGGCTACGCCTGTGCCCCCCCCCCCTTTGCTGTTCATCCCCTCCCCCGAAGGACCGCATGACCCCCCTGCCTGCCCAGTCCCCGCTGCCACCTCAGTCCCCCCTGCCAGACGGCCGCTCCGGCGACGTCAAGGTACTCCGTGCCGCAGCGACCGGTCCGCGCAAACGCACCTTCGCCTCCCCCTTCCGTTCCGGCCGCCAGGTGGCGCTACCGGAGTCTGAGGTGAAGGCTGAGCCGGACATCCTGAGTGAGCTGGAGGACCTCGCGGACGGAGTGCTTCACTCCGAGGACCTTGCCGAGCCGTCGGCCCCGGCGGCCGGCCCGGCCTCGGCTCCCAGCCCCGCCAAGACGGTGCGCAAGCGCCCGGCGCGCTCCGCCAAGGCAGCAGAGCCCTCACTGCCCGACGACGCGCCGGTCGCCTCCCGCACGAGCCCTCGCGTGGTCGCTGCCCCTGTTGCCTCAGTTGCCTCAGTTGCCTCAGAGTTGAGCCCGCCCGCATTGAGCGAGGATGAACCAAGCGCCGCGGAGCTCAGTGCCGAGGAGGCGCTGCTTGACCACGACTTCGTCGACTTTGAGGCGGAGCTCGAGCTGGGCTTCGGGACCGACCTGGAGGCAGCGCTGGATGTGGCCTTGGGCCTCGAGACGGGCTCCAGCACCGGAGCCGAAGAGTCGCACCCAGTGCCCGAGCCTGCCGAGCCTGCCGAGCCTGCCGAGCCTGCCGAGCCTGCCGAGCCTGCGATCACCCTCACCCCCTCCGACCTTGCCTTGCACTCACGCGGCGCGGACGCCGCCACATGGCTGGCCGGACGCGTGGGCCATCGCATGGACGAGGCACTGGCCGCCGCCAACCGCGATCTGCTGGCCATGACGCCGTCGGCCCAGGCCAACGGGACGCACCGCACGCCCTCGCACCAGCGCGCTGCAGCGGTTTTGCTGCAGCACGGCTTTGGGCTGGATAAGCGCCAGCCCAGCGTGCGCACGGCGTTCTCTGCCACGGCCGGGCCCAACGCAGGCGGCCCCACCGCTCTCTTTGTGATCGAGGACGGGGCCCTGCACGGGCCAAGCACCGCCCCGAGCGCCGACGCCACCAGTACGGCCGCCACCCACGCCGCCGCCGTGCTGGGAGGAGCCCTGGCGCTCGCGGCCGTGGCCCCGGGCCTTGGGCTCACGGTCAAGGTGCTTGGAGTTCCCGGCAGCGAGGATTCCTCCGCCCTGCGCTCTCTGGTGAGGGACGGCTTCCTGGACGGGGCCACCGTGGTCCTCACGGCGCGCGGCGGCGAGCGCGCCCAGGTCGGCGCCAACCCGCCGGCGGATCGCCAGTGGGACGTGGTCTTCACCGGGCGCGCGGCCTCGGCCACGGGCGCCGGGACCCTCGCGGGTGACGCGGCGGACGCCGTCGTGCTGGCCCGGACCGCCATTGAACTGGCCCTGCGCCACGTCCCACAGGGCGCCACGGTGCAGGTGGACGAGTTCCCGGCGAGCCCCGCGAAGGAGGGTGCGCCGGAGCGAGCGGGCCTGCGCGTGCGACTCCACGGTGCCTCGCCTGATGTGCTGGATTCCACCGCGGACCGCGTGCAGTCCTGCCTGGAGGCCGCCGTGCTTGGCACCGGAACGCGCATGAAGCGCACCGTGACCACGCCGTCTGATAGCGGTCTGCGCCAGGATTCGGTGCTGGTGGGGGCCTACCGCGCCGCGGCGAACCGTCGCGGCCAGGAGGTGGAGCTGGTGGCCAGCACGGCGTCGTCCACCGGATTGGGCCTGGTCTCGCAGGGCGTGCCCACCCTGCACCCGTCGGTGCCCCGCGGGTCGGGGAGCACCGCTCACTACGCCCTGCTCGACGCCGCGTACGGCCTGGCTGTGGCGGCGGCGGCCGGGTGCCTGGCTGGGACGGCGCGCGACTCGGCGTAGGCGCGGCGCAAGCGCGGCGCAAGCGCGGCAGGCGGGCGTGGTGGGGCGCGGAGCGCGGAGCGTTCCCTGGCCGCCCGCCCCTGGCGCTGGCACCGACACTGACACTGCAACGGACACTGACGCACTAGACGCACAGGGCCAGCGCGGTGCCAAGCAGCAGGGCCGGGCCGAAGGCGATGTGGGCGCGCCGGTCGCGCTTGATGAGCAGCACGACCGCCGCCTGGACGCCCGCGAGCAGGATGGCCACGGTCGCGGCCAGGAGGACATGTCCCCAGGAGAGGCACCCTGCTATGGCGCCAAGCGCGGGCACCATCTTCACGTCGCCAAAGCCCAGCCCGGCCGGGGCCAGTAGGTGCACTAGCAGGAACAGCGCGCCCGCTGCCAGCGCGGCCACCAAGGTGCGCAGGCTCCGTCCGGGGTCCCCCGCGAGCAGCCCGGCTACGACCAAGGCCGGGATCACGCCCGCGTTCAGGGTCAGCACCCAAGGGTTGGGTAGGCGATGGGTTCTGGCGTCGGTCACGGCGAGGACGGCGCCGGCCACCAGGAAGACCGCGCACGCCAACGCGACCAGCACCAGGGCCACCAGGTGCCCCGGTCCCCCATGTGTCAGCTCCCCCGCTAACTGCAGCATGGGTAGAAGCTAGCCCAGTTCGGCGGCCCGTGGGGCTGAAGGGCCCGGCCCTGTGGAGAACTCAGGCGCGGCGAAGGGCACCGTGCCGTCGGGGGTGCGGCGGACCGGCGCGCCGTGGGGGGCAAACCGTGCGCGCAGGGCCGGTGCGGCCCATCCCTCGAACGGGTCCACCCCTCGTGCCAGATCTTCCCCTTCTTCTTGGATCCGCCGCTTCTTCTTGGGGCCTGCCCCTCATCGACCCGCGTTGGCCCCGCGACCGGCCACGGCCAACACCGACTCCACGACGGCGCCCGCGGCGGCCTCGAGATCCGCCGCAGGGGCGGACGGGGAGAAGGACAGCCTCAACGCACCCAACGCCGCGGGCGCGTCCCATCCCATGGCGGTCAACACCTCGGAGGGCTCCGACGAGCCTGCCGCACACGCCGAGCCAGAGGAGGCCAAGACCCCGCGTCGCCCCAGCTCAATCAGCACCGACTCCGCGTGCACCCCGTCAAAAACAAAGGACACGATCCCGGGCACGCGCCGTTCCGCGTCCCCACTCAAGGAGGCCTGCACCACTCCCGGGCCACCAAGACCACCCAGGGCGCCCGCCAATCCGCCAAGCACCACTCCCGCCATCCGCTTCCCGGGCTCCTGCCCGCACGCTGCGACGCCGGACGCGTACGCCGCCACGTCCTCGGCTGCCGCTTTCAGGGCCAACGCGGTGGACACGGCCCCGGGCACGTTCACGGTTCCGGAGCGGCGGCCGTCTTCCTGCCCGCCGCCGTCCAGCAGGGGCTCCAGCTCTATTCCGCGCCCCAGCGCAAGGAGCCCTGCCCCCTTCATCCCACCCAGCTTGTGCCCGGAGACCGCCAACGTGTCCGCCGCCGCGGCCAAGTGCTCTAGGCCAAGCCACGTACCGGCCTGAACCGCGTCCACGTGCACCCGCGCGCCGGCGGCGTGGGCCAACCGAGCGACGTCGGGCACCGGCTGCACCGTACCCACCTCGTTGTTCACCGCCATGAGCGCCACCAGCGTGGTGTCGGGGCGCAGCCGCGCCGCGACGTCCGCCGGGTCCACCACGCCGCTGAGCCCCACCGGAATGGTCTGCACCTCAAAGCCGTGCCAACGGCCCAACTGGGCGGCGGCTCGCAGCACGCTCGGGTGCTCGATCGCGGACACGAGCACGTGCCGCCCACGCGGCCGGGCCAGCGCCAGCCCGTGCAACGCCATGGCATTGGATTCGGTCCCGCCGGAGGTAAAAATGACCCGCCCCGGCCGCACCCCCAAGGCCTGCGCGGCCACGGAACGCGCCCAGTCCAGCGCGCGGCCCGCCGCCTCCCCCGCCTCGTGATGGCTGGCCGGATTGCCAAACTGTTCCGTGAAGAGCGGCAGCACGGCGGCGAGGATCTCCGGGCGGACCGGCTGGGTGGCCGCGGCGTCGAGGTGAATCATGGCCGCGGCGCCTCCAGCTCGGCGGCGCCCGGCTCGGCGGCGCCCGGTTCCTCAGCCCCCGCCTCAAAGTCCAACCCCAGGTCCAGCGCCCGCACCGAGTGCGTGATGGCGCCGGAGGAAATCACGTCCACCCCGGTCCCAGCGATGGGCCCAATCGTCGCCGCCGTCACCGTCCCGGACGCCTCCACGATGGCCCGGCCGGCGATGTGGCGCACCGCCCGCGCTGTGTCCGCCAGGGTGAAGTTGTCCAGCATGATGGTGTGCACTCCGGCCGCCAACACCGGGTCAATCTGCTCAAAGCGGTCCACCTCCACCTCCACGTGGACGGTGTGCCCCCAGCGGGCCCTGGCCGCGATCAGGGCCCGGGTCAGGTCCTCCCCGGATCCCAACAGCGCCAGGTGATTGTCCTTGGCCATCACGGCTTCAGAGAGGTTGTCGCGGTGGTTGGAGCCGCCGCCGCAGCGCACGGCGTAGCGCTCCAGGACGCGCAGTCCAGGGGTGGTCTTGCGGGTGTCCGCGACGCGGGCGTGCCCTCCGGACTGGCGCACCAGGGAGACCAGTTCCGCTGTCGCCGTGGCGATGCCGGAGAGGCGCTGGAGCAGGTTCAGGCCCACCCGCTCTCCCAGCAGGACTCCGCGGGCGGGGCCTTCGACTCGCGCCAGGACTGCGCCTGCGGGGAAGGCCGCACCATCTGCTAGCAGGAAGTGCACTCGGACCTCCGGGTCGGCTTGGCGCATGGCCTCGGCAAAGACGTTGGCGCCGGACAACACGCCCGGCACACGCGCCACCACGGCGCACCGCGCGCGGGCGCCGGCCGGGACCAGGCCCTGCGCCGTGACGTCGCCGTGCGGGGCGTCCTCGGCGAGCGCCATCGCGACGATGGCTTCCACTGCGGCGCGCGGGGGCTGCGCAAGGGGGAAGGATTCAGTGGCGGGCCCGTTGCCCGACGCCGCGTGGCCGGGTTCTTTCCCCGGGGGCGGTTGGGCGGTCATCGCGCCACCTCCTTGGTGTGGGTCTGGTGGATGGAGTTGCGTCCAGTGGAGTGCTGGCCGCCGTTCTGCGAGCCGCCGTGAAGGTCATTCTGAGCGGTGGGATGCGGATTGATCAGGGTGATTGTCGAGCCGGGCCTGGCACCGCCACGGTCCGTGCCTGCGGTGTCCACGCGGTGGTGTGCGCCAAGGGATCCCTCGCGATACAGGGCAGCGGTGGCGACGAGACGGGCCGCGATGGACTCTGAGGAGGCGCGGGCATTTCCTGGCGCTTCGGACTGGCCCGGCCGCTCCAGCTCGCGCAAGGCCACCCGCAGTCCGGCCTCGTCGCGGTCCACGCCGAGCCTCGCATCCGCGATGGTCCGCACAGCCTGCAGCGGCGCCCCGCATCCTTCGTCCAACTCCACGGGCAGGGGATCCGCCAGGGCCAGCGACCCCGCCTCCAGGTGCCGTCCCGAGCCGACGGTCGCCACCGCAGCGAGGCCCGTGTGCACCGCCTCCAGCAACGAATTAGACGCCAGTCGGTTGGCGCCGTGCAGGCCGGTCCGGGATGCCTCGCCCACCACCAATAGCCCGGGTACTGTGCTGCGCGCGTGCTGATCCACGGCCACGCCGCCCATCCAGTAATGCTGGGCGGGGCGCACGGCCACAGGCCCTCGCTCCAGGTCGAGTCCGGCGCGCTCCAGGGCGGCGGTGACGGTGGGGAACCTGCGGGCCAGGAATCCGGGCCCCCGCCTCTCAACGATGGGGGCGGCGTCTAGCCACGCCCCGCCTTGGGCCGCGGCCACCCCGCGCGCCACCACATCGCGTGGGGCCAGCTCCGCGCGCTCGTCCAACGCCAGCATGAAGCGTTGGCCGTCGGCGTCCCGGAGCACTGCGCCCTCGCCGCGCAGTGCCTCCGTCAGCATGAAGCCGGCCTCGGCGCTGTACGTGGGGTGGAATTGCACCATCTCGGCGTCCGCCAGAACCGCGCCCGCGCGCCAAGCCATCGCCGCGGCGTCGGCAGGGTTGGGGTGGCGTGAGGTGCGCGTCGCGTAGACCCCACTGATGCCGCCACTAGCCAGGACCACGGCATCCGCCCGGATCCGCGCGCCGTCCGGCAGCAGCACGCCGGTCGCGGCGCCGGCCTGCACCAGCAACCCTGCGCCGCGCTGGTCGCCGCGCAGCTCCAACCGGCCCTCGTCTTCAAGACGCAGGGCGTGGCGCAGCACGGCCTGGATGATGCCCGCGCCGGTGGCGTCGCCGCCGCAGTGGGCAATGCGCGCCGCGGCGTGGGCGGCCTCCCTGGTCAGCGCCACGCTGCCGTCCGGCGCGGCGTCCCACACCGTGCCCCAGCGCGTCAGCGTCGCCACGTGGTCCGCGGCCGCAGAACAGATCGCGGCGACCACGGCAGCATCGCCGTGCAGGGCACCGGCCTCCAGCGTGTCCGCGACGTGGGAGCCAACCGAGTCTCCGGCGGCCACGCCAGCGGCCGTCACGGCACTGAATCCGCCCTGCGCTTGGACGCTGGCGGAGGCGGCGCACGCGGCGTCGTCCAACAGGGTGACGTCCACGCCTGCCTCTGCCGCTGCGATCGCGGCGGTCAGGCCGGCCAGCCCGCCGCCCACCACCACCAGGTGTGTCATCGCGGCTTCGCCGCCAGCATGCGATCCAGCGCCACGCGCGCATCCGCGGCCGTGTCCGCGTCCACACTGATCCGGTTCACCACGCGACCGGCCACCAGTTCCTCCAGGGCCCACGCCAGGTATCCGGGGTGGATGCGGTACATGGTGGAGCAGGGGCACACCACCGGATCCAGGCAGAAAATGGTCTTGTCCGGGTGCTGGGCTGCCAGGCGGTTGACCAGATTGATCTCCGTTCCGATTGCGATGACGGCGCCGGGCTCCGCCGCTTCCACCACGCGGCGAATCACATCAGTGGAGCCGGAAACGTCCGCAGCCTGGACCACTGGCAGGGGGCACTCGGGGTGCACCACCACCTGCACGTCCGGATACTGTGCGCGGGCCTTCTCAATCTGTGCCACGCTAAAGCGCTTGTGCACGGAGCAGAATCCGTTCCACAGGATCACCTTGGCTGCGTCCAGCTCCGCTTCTGTGTTGCCGCCCAACTCCTGGCGCGGCTTCCACAGCGGCATGGCCTCCAGAGGGATCCCCATGGCGTGGGCGGTGTTGCGACCCAGGTGCTGGTCCGGGAAGAAGAGCACGCGCTGGCCTGCCTCAAAGGCGCGCTCCAGGACCGTGGCGGCGTTGGACGAGGTGCAGACATATCCGCCGTGGCGGCCCACAAAGGCCTTCAGTGCGGCAGAGCAGTTCATATAGGTCACGGGAATGACTGGCACGCGTCCACTCTCATCCGCCTCAGTGCCATACACCTGGGTGAGCGCCTCCCAACAGGCCTCCACATCCTCCTCATTGGCCATATCCGCCATGGAACAACCGGCGGCCAGATTGGGAAGGATCACCGATTGCTCGGGGCGGGAAAGAATATCCGCGGTCTCCGCCATGAAGTGCACGCCACAAAAGACAATCGCCTCCGCGTGCGGGTGCTCCAGCGCGGCGTTGGCCAACTGAAACGAGTCGCCAACATAGTCGGCGTGCGCCACGATTTCATCGCGTTGGTAAAAATGCCCCAGCACCACAACGCGGTCTCCGAGTTCCACACGCGCCGCGTCGATCCGCGCGTGCAGCTCGGCATCGCTCGCGTCCGTGTATTCCTGAGGGAGCGGCCCCTGCCGCGGTGCGGAACCCGGGATGTGGTCCGCCCGGCTGGCACCGGGCCCATAGCCCGGGTCCAGGTCAATGTCCCATGGATTCGCGGTGAGTTTGGTGTCGCAGGAGGATGCACCGGGACGGGTCAGATTGAGCTGGACGCTGGTCATGAGGGGTCCCCTTCCGGGTCCGGGATCCCCGACGGGTCCCGCTGGCTGATGGCTGTGTAGAGGCGGGGTGGGCGGTTGCGCACTCCGGTGAGGACCTCGCCGCTGTCCTCAATCCCGCCGCGCGCGAGCACGGTGCGGCGAAAGTTGGCCGGGTCCAGGGCCTGGCCAAGGACCGCCTCGTAGACCCCGCGCAGCTGGGCCAGCGTGAAGCGCTCCCCCAGGAGCCGGTGCGCCACATCGGCGTACTCGACCTTGGCGCGCAGCCGGGCCAGCGCATATTCCACGATCCGGCGGTGATCAAAGGCCAGGCCGGCCAGCACCTCGGGATCGTCGGCGGGAAACCAGGCCACATCCGGATCGCGCATCAGGTCCAGGTCGGACTCCGCGAAGCGCACCAGCGCCCAGTAGACAACCGAGACCGTCCGGGCGCCCTCGCCGCGGTCCGTGCCGCCAAAGGTGTAGAGCTGCTCCAGTAGGGTCGGGGCCAGCCCAGTGGTCTGCAGTAGGTTGTTGGCGGCGGCGGTGCGCAGCGAGGTATCTCCGCGCAACGGGCCACCGGGCAGCGCCCATTGGTTCAGGTATGGCTCCCGGCGCCTGCGCACCAGTGGAATCCAGAGCCGGGGGCCTGCGCCGCGCTCGGCACTTTCACCAACACTCGGAGGCGACCCCGCGGCGTCGGCCCCGACGCCCCGGCCCAACCCCGCGCCGTCGCCCGCCGGGGAGCGCAGCGTGAACACGACCGTGGAGACGGCCAGGGGCGGGGTGCTCGCCTGGCGTTCGCTGACGTTGGCCCAGTACATCTAGGACCTCCTCCGCTGCGGCTGGGACTGGATCTCTGAGAAAACTACTTAGTGTCGGATTGACTCTAAGTGCAAGCATACTCCTCCCCGACCCTCGCCGCGGCTTCGGTCACGCACCCCCGCTTCGGCGCCCTCAACGTCCAAAACGGCGGCAAGAATCCGGATCACCCGATTCCTGCCGCCGTTTTCGGTCAACCCTTACCGCATCGCGCCATCCAGCAGATCCGCTACGAGGGCTGCGACCTCACTGCGCTCGGAGCGAGTGAGCGTCACGTGCCCAAAGAGGCGGTGCCCCTTCAGGGTCTCCACGATCGCGGCGATGCCGTCGCCGCGGCCCACGTGCAGGTTGTCCCGCTGGGCCACATCATGCGTCAGCACCACGCGGGCGTTCTGGCCAATGCGCGTCATGACGGTCAGCAGAACGTTCTTCTCCAGGGACTGCGCCTCATCAACAATCACGAACGCGTCATGCAGCGAGCGACCGCGAATGTGTGTCAGCGGCAGCACCTCCAACAACCCGCGCTCCACGACCTCCTCCAGAACGGCGGGCGAAACCAGCGCCTCCAGCGTGTCCCGCACGGCCTGCCCCCAGGGGCCCATCTTCTCCGCCTCGGACCCGGGCAGGAACCCCAGGTCTTGGCCGCCCACCGCGTACAGCGGGCGGAAGACGATGATCTTCTTGTGCTCGCCGCGCTCCAGTACCGCCTCCAGTCCTGCGCATAGGGCCAGCGCGGACTTGCCGGTTCCGGCGCGCCCGCCAAGCGAGACAATCCCGACGCCCGGATCGGAAAGCAGGTCGATCGCCAGTCGCTGCTCGGCCGAGCGCCCACGCACGCCAAAGACCTCACGATCCCCGCGCACCAGTCGCAGCCCGCCGTCGGCGTGCACGCGCGCCAGGGCGCTGGAGGTTCCAGCGTGGATCACCACTCCGGTATTGACCGGCAGCTCGTCCACTTCAGGCGTGTAGACGGCGTCGCCTGCATAGAGCTGCTCGACGGCGGCCGGCGCCAGTTCCAGCTCGGCCGTTCCGGTCCAGCCGGTGTCAGTGACCTGCTCGTGTAGGTATTCCTCGGCACCAAGCCCCAGCGCTGAGGCCTTCAGCCGCAGCGGCAGGTCCTTGGAGACCAGCACCACGTCAGCTCCCTCGGTGGAGAGGTTCAGCGCCACCGCGAGAATGCGCTGGTCCGCCTCACCCCCGGCACGGAATCCCGCGGGCAACCCTGCGGTGGAGACGTGGTTCAGTTCCACCCGCAACAGGCCGCCATCCCCGACCGGCAGCGGCTTATCCAGGCCGCCGTTCGCGGCACGCAGGTCATCCAGCAGACGCAGTGCTCGGCGGGCAAAGGGGCCCACCTCCAGGTCGTGGCGCTTGGCCTCAAGTTCGGAGATCACCACTGCAGGCAGCACCACGAGGTGCTCGGCGAATCGGTGCAGGGCCCTGGGATCGGAAATCAACACGCTGGTGTCCACCACGTAGGTGCGCACGCCGGTGGGGGTGCCCGAGGTCGTGGCCGCGGGCTGGAGAGTCGTCGTCATGGCTTTCCCCTTATCTGCCGGGGGTCGGTTACCCCCGACACCGCCAAGCTATGCCCGGGCAAGAAACGTCTGGGCGGGCCACGCGGTAGTGGCAGGTGAACGGGCCACGAACTTCAGGCGTTGCAAGTCGAGCTACGAGGACAGTGGGATGACTGGATCGTCCCAGCTCGGCAGCTTCTCCCGCACGCTAGGTAGCGAAGTCTCTGGAAAATCACGAGGTTGTCGCAGAGCTACTGACCTCCCGAGTGCGTACGAATCATTGCTCCAAAACAGCTTGCTAGCGACCTCCAAGGAGTACTGCCCATTTTTCTGAACAAGATACTCAACCTGATAGCCGTCTTTTGTCATTGCCCTAAGGTAAAAAGAGCCGGAAATCTCTGTCTCCGTCACAGTCCAGGCCTTCGACTCGAAATAGCGCCGGACCGGATCTAGATCAGACCTTTCGCCTTTAGCGCCACTCGGGAAATGGGCCCTGTTCAGCATTATGTAGTAAGAATTCTCCCCATTGGCCCCTTTCAAGTAATCCCAAGCTACACCGTTGGGTGCGGGATTTGGGGAAATTCCACTGCCGATCCAGTGCCACGATCCTCTATCGATTGCGTTCTGACTCTGTTCAAGAATCTCTCCAGCCCGATCAGCACGTTTTATGGCCAGGTCAAATTCTTGCTCTTGCCCGAGTTTTGCAACGTCCCCTTGAGTCAATCCATCTGCATCCAACTCTGACGTGATTGGAGTGGCTTCCGGCATAGACTCACCCTTTGTCTGATTATACGAGCATCCTGAAGTAAGGCCAAGTAAAAGAATTCCCACCATAATTGCATGGAGTTTCAAGCGATTTTTTGACATATTAAGGCCTACCTCTTTTGATAATCTCTATTATATGTGAGAGGCTTGTACTTCCGGGCGTCAGATAGCCAACGCCTCCTTCCAGATGCGCTGAATGGCCATCAACTCCCCTTAGCCCTCCCTCATCGGTCGCCGAAAAGTCGATCGCTCCAAGATCTTGAGGATCCTTTCGACTTTGACCGCCGGCACCCAACCCGGCGTTTGCAACCAGATCCAATTCGCCCTTGGTTCTGAATATTTGGTCGGCATTAATAGCGGTAACGGGCTGATCCAAAGTAAACCCCACCGAGCCGTAGTTCACAAAAGAATTGACTCGGTACCTTGTTGCCCAAAGTCCCTCTGCGGCCGTCGTGGATCCATACGAATGCGCCAATACATTTACCCGTTCCGGGGCATCACCCCCGCGCGCCGCGCGAAACCCATCCATGAACCCATCCATGAACCCATCAAACCTGATGCCCCCACGCTTCGCATAGCCAGAGTCTGCGACTTAACCGCAGACATTTGATCTTTCATCGAAGTCAAGGTTGTCTGAGCCCCTGGCACGTTCACCGTGACATTGTTGGCTGTGTCCATATTCCCAATCGATATTGATGCAGTGAGGGCCTTGTCTGCAATTCGTAGGCCCACTAGCTGGGCCACGCGGTTCTCGGCCAATGAACACCTTACTGCCGCGACTTTATCAGCTTCGGCGAGGCCTTCATTCAATCCCTTGAGTTGTTCATCAAATTCTTGACGGCTGAACCCAGAGCGATACCCGCCCAGTATTCTATAAGCTACTTCCGGGTCCTTCAAAGCAGCATCAAGCGCTTGGCGCGAGGCAACGTTTCGCGCCGATGCTGGTATGCCGCCCATATTTTCAATCTCAAACTGGACATTAAGCGGAAGTGCGCGAATGTCACCGGGGGTCAATCCGAGTTTCTTCCATTGCCGAGCCGCCTCTTCGTAGGAGCTCAAGCTCCTCTTGAAAAGGCGTCCGGGCCGGCCTGTGATCTGTTCTGCCACAATCATGGCCAGGACGCTGTTACTGAGTCCGCCGCTGCCCGCCTTCTCGAACGCAGCCGCCACTGTATCGGCGAAGGTGGCGTCAGTACCGTTTTCGCTCCGCCACCTTGTACCGCCCGAGACCAACGTCATCTGTTCCACGGGAACCCATGAGCAGGCCGCTTCGAAGGCAGTCCACGCACGCTGGAAATCGTCAAGATTGCGGCGATCCGTGGAATCGTTGGCCCTCAACGTCGTCGCGAAGTACTTGAGATTCTTGGGCCGAGCAGAGCTCTGACTCGCCGCAATGGGCGTCGGCCTCATCTCCGGCTCGTTTGGCTTTTCATCAACAACATCAACCACGGTTGGCGGGATGCCTACGGAGTCACGTTCTTTTTGCCTGGTGCGCCACCGTGAGAGTGCACCCTCACGAGCCCGCTCCCCATCAACTGTGCGGAAGAAATCGCTGACGTAGCCGCCCCAGCGTCAAAAACAACCCCCATGAGTGTCCCCCTTGCCACAGCGGCGATACGCCGTCGGCGTCAACCGGAAATTGCCATCTTGTCTTTACGACATTGACTGTAGCAAATACCGTCGCGCTGAAGCTCAGATTCTCAGGAAGACGGACCCTTCAGCCCCCGAAGCGGCGCGAGCGCAGCTCAAAGTCGCGCAGAGCGCGCAGGAAGTCCACCCGGCGGAAGTCCGGCCAGAGCGCTTCGCAGAAATAGAACTCGGAGTATGCGGACTGCCAGGTCATGAAGCCGGAGAGGCGCTGCTCGCCGGAGGTCCGGATGAGGAGGTCCGGGTCCGGCTGCCCGGAGGTGTAGAGGTGACGGGAAATGGATTCGGCGTCCATTGACTCGGCGATCTGCTCGGTGCTGCGCCCGGCGGCGGCCTGCTCCAACAGGAACGAGCGAACGGCGTCCACGATCTCGCGGCGCCCACCGTAGCCCACGGCCACGTTGACGTGCATGTCCTCGCGATCCCTGGTCCCGACCTTGAGCTCTTCCAGCTTGGCCGCCAGCGACGCCGGCAACAGCTCGATGGCCCCGACCGGCTGCACGCGTGGCCCCCCGGGCTCACCCAAGAGGGACAGGGTGTTTTCGATGATCCCGAGCAGGTCCTCGAGCTCCTCAGAAGGGCGGCTCAGGTTGTCTGTGGAGAGCATGTAGAGCGTGACCGTCTGAATGCCGAGCTCGCGGCACCAACCAAGGAACTCGTGGATCTTGTCCGCGCCGGCCTGGTGCCCCTCAGCTGTGGGTGCGCCAGCCAACTTGGCCCAGCGGCGATTGCCGTCCACAAGAACGCCAATGTGCCGCGGGAGTTTCAGAACATTCAGCCCACTGGCCAAGCGCCGCTCATAAAGGCCATAGAGAAAGGCGGGCCATTGCATCCGGCCTCCTGAAGGCGTCCGTGGCGGGCGGCGCAGCGGTGCGCCGGGTGAAGATGAGTGAAGCTGGGGCTGGTTCTGAGAAAGCCCCGGGCAGTACGAGGGACCCACATGGGCCCCTGCTCACGGTACACCGCACGGCGCCGATTCCCGAGGCACACCGGCGTTTGCGCGTCCGACTCCCAGCCTGCCCCCAGCCGTCTCTGGGCAACGCCCGCGCTAGTTCCCGTAGGCTTATTCCATGCCCCATACTGCACGACGCTCGGTGACGGATAGCGCCCCCGCTCCGAGCACTCTTGTCGAAGAAATCAAGCCGCATCTGCGTGGCTGGCTGCACGCCGGAGCGGCGCCGCTGACGCTGATTCTTGGCATCATTCTCATTTGCTTGGCGCCCGGCCCGGCCGGCAAGGTCACCTCCACCATCTACGTGCTGACGGCGCTGAGCCTGTTCACCATGTCCGCCGTGTATCACCGCGGCAACTGGACCCCCAAGGTCAAGCGCGTCCTCAAGCGCCTAGACCACACCAACATCATGTTGGTCATCGCTGGCTCCTACACGCCCCTGGCCTGGTTCCTGCTGCCCCGCCAGCATGCCGAATGGCTCCTGATCGGCGTGTGGACAGGCGCCGTCCTTGGCGTGCTCTTCCGCCTCTTCTGGACGGATGCCCCGCGCTGGCTCTACACGCCCGTGTACGTGCTGCTTGGCCTGGCCTCCGTCATCTTCATGGGCGAGTTCTTTGCCGCGAGCGTCCCCGCCGCGACCCTGATCTGTGTGGGCGGTGCGCTCTACATCACCGGCGCCGTCTTCTACGCGATCAAGCGCCCCAACTTCTCCCCGCAGTGGTTTGGCTTCCACGAGCTCTTCCACGCGTTCACCATCGGCGCCTTCACCTGCCACGCCATCGCGATCTTCATCGCTGTGCTCGGCGCGCGCTGATCCTGTATCTGTGAACCGGCACACAGAACGAGGGCCTCACCACTTGCCGTGGTGAGGCCCTCGTTCTGTGTGTCCAGTGACGCGTCCGGCTGCCTAGCGACGCGGCGGTTCGTCGTCGGAAAGGTCCGGAGAATCGGTGCCTGCGGCAGGCGTGCGCTGGCCCGGTGCCAGATCGGCGGCCCGGTTCGCGGCCTCTTCCTCGCCGGCCACCACCATCTCAGCCTGGCGTTCCTGCTGCTCGGACTGATACCGGATCCGGCGGATGCGCCGCATCATGTCAACGATGAGCAGGATCACCACCACCGCTAAAAGGCCGGTCGCCACAAAGCCCGCAAAGCCGGGGCCAATGTCGCGGAAGCGGTCCTCGTTGGTGCTGGGCACTGACGGGGTGGTGGTCGCGGCCAAATATGCCGAGAACAGGGTCTGCACGGGGGGCCTCTCGTCCTACACGGTCGGCAACGTGCCAACCACCCACTATCTTAACGGCCAGAATCCTGCCCGACGCCGCTGGGTCGCCTACCGGCGTCCCGCTCAGTGGGCGGCGTCGTCCGGGTGGTGCCCCGCGTCGTCGAGCACTGCATCGCTCTCACCGGGGCAGTGCGCCGCCGGCGCGTTCTCGGAACGGCCCACCGCATCCCCCACGCCGTTGCGCAGGCCAGCGAAGACGTCCGCCTCTGGCAGCTGCGTCTCCACGCGGGTCAGCGCCAGCGTGTAGTCCTCCCACGGGTACACCCGGGCGGCCAGCGCGGTCGGGACCGCAAAGAAGAAGCCGTTGGGATCAACCTGGGTTCAGTGTGCCAGCAGGGCGGCGTCGCGGCGGTCCATGAAGTCCGCCACGGGAATGCGCGTGGTGGTCTCGTGGCGGGCAGCGCGGCCGGTGCCGGTGCGCTCCTCTTCCTCCAGCCACTCCAGACGGTCCTGGAACGGGGACTCCAGGCCCGCATCAAGCAGACCCTGGTGCCAGGCGCGGAACTTCTCCGGGGCAAAACCGCGGTCGTAATACACCTTGGACACGGTCCACGGCTCGCCAAGCTCCGGGTACTCCGCCGCCAGGCCGGAGGCGCGGAAGGCCTCCATGGACACCTCATGGGTGCGGATGTGATCCGGGTGCGGGTACCCACCGTTCTCGTCGTACGTGACAATCACGTGCGGCTTAAAGGAGCGAACCAGGCGCACCAACGGCGCGGCGGTGGTCTGCAACGGCTGCGCGGCAAAGGCGCCAAAGGGAAGCGGCGGCAGCGGGTCACCCTCCGGCAAGCCGGAGTCCACAAAGCCAAGCCACCGGTGCTGCACGCCCAGGGCGGCCACGGAGCGGGCCATCTCCTCGCGACGCAGCCCACCAAGATCGCGGTGGGCACGGGCCAATTCGGTGGCCTCTGCCACCAGAATGTCGCCACGCTCGCCACCGGTGCAGGTGGCAACCAGCACATCCGCCCCGGCGGCAACATAGGCGGCCATCATGGCCGCGCCCTTGCTTGCCTCGTCATCCGGGTGCGCGTGCACCGCGAGAATGCGCAGGCCGCTGGAATCCGGGAGGGACGTAGGTACTGCTTCTTCCACGGCGGGACTTCCTTATCAACTGAATTTCACACGAATTGAGCTGTACTGCGCATCTATGACCCGTCGGCTGTTGCACCCGACAGGCGGTAAGCTGAGGCACGATGTCTTCCCCCGCCGCGGCCACCGGTGAACAGCTTCCGGAGCCAGCCACCAGCCTAGCCAATCGCTACGGGCGTCCCAAGCGACGCCTGACCAAGCGCGCCAAGTTGATCCTCTCCTCCATTCTTGTGCTGGCGTTGATCCTGGGCGCACTGTTCCTCTCCACGCGCAATACCAAGACCTTTGAACCAAAGGACGTGGCGTTCAGCCTGGTCTCAGATCGCCAGACCGATGTCACGGTGGCGGTCTCCATGAAGGCGGGAGAGAAGGTCACCTGCGGCCTCCAGGTCCTGAGCGAGGACTTTGGCGTGGTGGGCTACAAGGAGGTGCTCTTTGACGGGAGCTCCCCGGAGCTGAAGCCCAGTGGCGGCCGCGTCACCGTGCAGCACAAGGTGCCCATCCGCACGGTCTTTGCCGGGGTCTCCGGCGGCTCCGACGCCTGCTGGAATAGCTAGACCCGACACGCCCCCCTCCCCTTCGTTGGGCGCTTCCAGGCATCGTGGGTAGACTCCTGAATCAACGTGGAACCGCCCCGTCGCACACCACAGTCGGGATTGAACCGAACGTGGTCCATCGACGGGGTTTCTTGTTGCCTAAGGGGCCAGCCCACCCGGCTGGACCGTGAGAGCAACGCCCGGTTCCGCGACGAGTGCCAGCACCGTCCCTCCGGGGCGGCCCAACAAGGAGGATGACGTGGCGAGCAACAACGAATCCGAGGTGTGGTTGACGCAGGAAGCGTACGACCGCCTGAATAACGAGCTCACCGAACGCACCGGCCCGCTTCGCGCCGAGATCGTCGAGCGCATCGAAGAGGCCCGCTCCGAGGGTGACCTCAAGGAGAACGGTGGCTACCACGCCGCCCGCGAGGAGCAGGGCAAGAACGAGGGGCGCGTGGTGTACCTCAAGCAGCTCCTGGAGCAGGCACAGGTGGGCGAGGCCCCGGCCGACGACGGCATTGTGGAGCCCGGCATGGTGGTCGTCGCGACCATCAACGGCACCAAGACCACCTTCCTCTTCGGCTCCCGCGAGATTGCCGATGACGCGGACATGGACGTCTTCTCGGAGAAGTCCGCGCTCGGCGCGGCCATCCACGGCAAGGGCGTCGGTGCCAAGTTCACCTACGAGGCACCCAACGGCAACGAGATCCCCGTGGCCGTCATCTCCGCCAAGCCCTACAAGGGCTGATTCCCGGGGTTTTTAACCCCCTGTTCGACGACGCGAGCCCGCCTTCCGTACGGAAGGCGGGCTCGCGTCGTCGGGCACCTTTTCACCCGGGTGCGGGTCCCGCTAGTTGATGACCTGCGGGTCGTAGCCCACCTCGCGCAACGCCGCCAAAACCCACTGGGAGTGCTCAGCGCCCTTGGTTTCCATGTCAATCGTGATCGCGACCTCCCCCATGGAGAGCTCGCCACCAATCCGGGTGTGGTCCACGCGCGTGACGTTGGCGTCGTTCTCAGAGATCACGCGGGAGATGGTCGCCAGCTCACCGGGACGATCCTGCAGCATCATCCGCACGGTGACGTAACGACCGGCCGCCGCGAGGCCACGCTGGATCACCTTGAGCATCAGCAGCGGATCAATGTTGCCGCCGGAGAGCACCACGGCCGTCTTGGTGGGCTCAAAGCCCGCCGCGGCCAGCGTGCCCTCCAAGAGCGCCGCCACGCCCACTGCGCCGGCCGGCTCCACCACCAACTTGGAGCGCTCAAGCAGGAAGACCAGCGCACGAGCCAGGGCGTCCTCAGAGACCGTGACCACGTCATCCACCAGCTCGCGGATGATCTGGAAGGGCAGCTGGCCAGGACGGCCCACGGCGATGCCATCCGCGATGGTGCGCACGCGCTTGAGCGGCACCAGCGCGTCCGCCGCCAGGGAGGGAGGGTAGGCCGCCGCATTCTCCGCCTGCACGCCAATCACGTTGATGCTGCGCCCCAGCTCCGCGGCACGGCCCTTGAGCGCCACCGCGGTCCCGGCCAGCAGGCCGCCGCCGCCCACCCCCATGATGACCGTCTCAACATCGGGGTACTGATCCAGGATCTCCAGGCCAATGGTCCCCTGACCCGCGATGATGTCCGCGTGGTCAAAGGGGTGCACAAAGACGGCGCCGGTCTGCTCCGCGTACTCCTGCGCGGCGGCCAAGGCCTGGTCCACGTTGTCCCCGTGCAGCACCACCTCCGCGCCGTGATCCTGCGTGGCGGCCAGCTTGGGAAGGGCCACGCCAAGCGGCATGTAGATGCGGGCCTTGATGCCAAGGCCCTTGGCCGCCTGCGCCACACCCTGGGCGTGGTTACCCGCGGACGCCGCGACCACGCCGCGGGCCTTGTCCTCCTCAGAGAGCTGCGCCATGCGCACGTAGGCGCCACGCACCTTGAAGGAACCGGCGCGCTGCAGGTTCTCCGCCTTCAGCCAGATGGGCGCGCCGACCAATTGTTCCAAGGCACGGGAGTGGTGCAGGCCAGTCTTCTCCACCACGCCCTCTAGCAGGCTGGCGGCGTTGCGGACGTCTTGCAGGGTGACGGGCAGGTGGGCCGTCGGATCCTCTCGCACCGCGGCTGCGGCGGACGTTGTACTCACGGGTACTCCTTTGAGGCCCCAGCCGGCGGCTCAGGGCTTTCTTGCTGCTGTGACGGCTCCTGCTCAGTGGCGGGGCTGTCTGGGACGTCCGGGGACGCCGCCGTCTCGGGGTCTTGGACGGGGCTCACGGCCGGATCTCGTTCCCAGGCACGGGTGGCCAGGTACTTGACTACGGTGTTGACAACGGCGATCACGGGCACTGCAAAGAGCGCACCGGCGATGCCAAAGAGCAAGGATCCTCCGGCCACCGCGAGCACCACGGCGAGCGGGTGAAGGCTCACCGCGCGGCCCATGATGAGCGGCTGGAGGATGTGGGATTCAACCTGCTGCACCAGCAGCACCACGCCAAGCATGATGAGCGCAATGACCCAGCCGTGGGCCACCAGGGCCAGGAGCACGGCGATGGCTCCGGTGAGCAGGGCACCAAGGATCGGGATGAAGGAGCCAAGGAAGACCAGCACGGAGAGCGGCAGGGCCAGGGGCACCTGCAAGATCGCGGCGCCTGCGCCAATGCCGATCGCGTCGATGAGCGCCACCACCAGTTGCACGCGCACGTAAGAGACCAGGCTCTTCCACCCCTGGCGGCCGGCGCCGTCCACGGCCGGGCGGGCCTTGCGCGGGAACAGGCCGGAGACCCAGCGCCAGATCCGCTCCCCCTCCAGGAGGAAGAAAATCAGCGCGAAGAAGGTCAGGAGCAGGCCGGCGCCCAGGTGCGTCAGGACGCTCACGCCGCTGGCCGCGGACCTGAAGACCTCGGAGCTGTTGTTCTGCAGGGCCTCCACGCCCTTGGCCACCCACGAGTCCACTTGCTCCGTGGTGACGTGCAGGGGGCCGTTGGCGAACCAGTCCTGGATCTGGGCCAGCCCGGCGCGGGCCTGTTCCACCAGGTCCCGGGCCCCGTGGGCCATGGTGCTGCCCACTAGCCAGAGCGCCCCTCCCACCACCACGAGGAAGAGCACAAAGGTGGCGGCGACGGAGAGACCGTTGGGCCACTTCAGGCGCTGGCGCAGCAGGTTCTTGAAGGGAAGCAGCAGGCCGGCCAGGAGTGCGGCGACCATGAGGGGGATGACCAAGGTGGAGACCTGGGAGAGGCCCCAGAAGACGCCGGCGCTGACCAAAATGACGACGGCGATGCGCCAGGAGTAGTCCCCTGCGATCTTCAGACCAGGAGGAACGTCCGGCTCGGCGCTGAGCTTCTTCGCGGTGCTCTTGTCCTTGTCCGGGCCGCGGCGCGGGGAACGAAGCGCCACGCGCCCGGCGTCCGTCCCGTAGCTGGCATCGGCGCGGTTGGCTTCCTCAATGCGGCGGCGGGCGGCCTCAAGCCACTCGGGAGCCGCGCCGTCGCGGGCGCTGCGACGCAGCGTCCACCGCGGTCGTTCCTTGGACATCCCTGATCCCCCTGAGGTGACGTAGCGATTGGTGACGCAAATAAAGGTGACGTTCACCGGCTGGGCCGACACGCGCCGTCGTGCAGGCATAAAGCAAGCGTGGCGCGCCTCGCAGCGGCCCTGGCTAAACCGTACTCCGGCCAGGCGCTCGGGCTAAAACGTCTTCGGCGTGCTGAAGACACGGCAAAGGGGACCCGGCGTGTGCCGAGTCCCCCTGTGATGCAGCCGTGGGATTAGTTCGACACCATGGATCGAATGATCGCGATGACGCGAATCATCTCCACGTAAATCCACACCAGCGAGAGCGTCAGGCCAAAGGCGCAACGCCAGGCGAAGCTCTTGGGGGCCCCGGCCTGCATGGCCGTCTGAATGTCCTCGAAGTCGGTGACAAGGAAGAACGCGCCGATCGCGATGGAGATCACGCCGATCACCAGGCCAATCCAGCCGGTGCGGAAGTTGAACGCGCCACCGCTGACCATGGAGATCAACATGTTGACCAGCGAGAAGATGACGATGCCCCAGGCCGCGGCAAACACCACACGACGCATCTTGGGCGTGGTGCGGAACTTACCGGAGCGGAAGAGGAACAGGCACAGCGCAAAGATGATGCTGGTGCCCAACACGGCCTGAATCACGATGCCGGGGTAGATCAGCTCAAACATGGCGCTAATGGCGCCCAGCAGGAAGCCCTCCACCACCGCGTAGATCACGGAGAGCGTCGGGGAGACCTCGCGACGCATCTGGTTCACGAGCGCGATCACGAGCGCGGCGATGCCCGCTGCGCCCACCACGAGCCAGACCGTGGTCATGGAGCCGCCGTTGAGCGCGGCGTTGCGAGCCACCACGGCCAGCAACTGCCAGCCAACAAAGCCGCCGACCAGCAGGCCGGCGATCATGATCAGCATCTTGTTGAGCACGTCGTTGACGCCCATGCGATCGCCCGTCTGGGGCGGCTTGGGCGGCTGCGAGTACATCTGGTCCAGGCTCTCAGGGCTGGGGGTCGGGAACGCGTTAGCGGCGTTGCCCCGGCGCAACTGATCCTGGAAGCTTGCGGACTTAAAAACGGGATTGCTTCCCTTGGCCATGACATCACTCCTGTAAGTGAATTGGTCTTGCAAGAAGTCTACAGAAAAGCCCTGTGAATCCGCTGTTGGGGCGCTCCGCCGTGAGCGATACGGCCAGGGGTTGGCAGGCGCCGCTCGACGGCGTTCGGTTGCCCTCACGGGGCCCGTTCAGTCCGCGGCGGTCGCGTCGGCGGCGTCCGCGCACAGCGGGCGTCCGCGCTCAGCCGGCGTCCGCGCTCAGCCGGCGTCCGCGCTCAGCGGGCAATGGCCGTGAGCGACCCGGAGGCGATCTCGGTGTGCCCTGCGTCGTGGATGCGCACGCTGGCGGCCGGCGCCAGCCGAGCCATGTCCGCCCGATGAAGTGGCACCAAGCGGGCCGGGCAGCCAGCCTCCGCCCAAGCCCTGAGCCGCTCTGGCCCCTGCCGCACCGCCCAGTCGAAGGCTGCATGGGCCGACTGCGCCGCGGCCTTGCCCGTGCTCATGCCCAGGGCCGTATCCACGCCGATCTGCAGGGACGGCACTCCCTCCGGCGCCGGCCACTCGTGACTGGCCGGGCGCCCGCTGTGTTCCATCTCCGTCCCGGCGACCTGCAACTGCTTCATGCGGCCGCTCAGCGGGTACATCGCAGGAGGCAGGCCGGCCGCCAGCGCGTCTCCCACCCGGACCATGACGGCGCCCTGGGTCTCCAGTGCCCGGAAATCCTTGGGCTTGCCCCTGCGCACGCTCTTCCCCTGCCCATCTGGGTACCACTGCTCCCACATGGGGTCTTCAGGGAAGGCGATCCAGGCCTTCACGGAGGCGAGCGCTGCGGCCAGGCAGGTGTCCTCGTGGCTGGCGGGGTGCTCGGGGTCGTTGAGGACTCCGATGGGCTGAATCATGTCGACGGCGGGCACGGGTCCATTCTGCCCGGGTTTGCGGCCCGGCTTCGACCTTTGCGGCTCCCACACGAGCCGCAAACCTCGATCCGGAGCCGCAAACCCAAACTCACGCGCCGCAAACCTCGATCCGGAGCCGCAAACCCAAACCCTCGCGCCGCACACCTCGCCCCGGAGCCGCACACCTCGCACCACTCCACGTGCGCCCCGACGGACGGGGCCAGCCGCGCGCGAGCCATGTTACTGGTGGGGCCCATGGGGCAGAATGGACTCAGTTGCCCCCCATCACTTGACTCTTCCCCCCGGAGTTCACCATGCGCCTGACGCGCCCAGCCGCCCTCTTCCTTGCACCGCTCGCGAGTGCGGCCCTGCTTCTCACGGGCCTCTCCCCCGCACAGGCCGCGCCCCCCGCGCAAGGTCTGCCCCTCAACACCTTGCCCACCCAGGAGCCAACCGCGCTGGGACAGGACGCCAGCGCGGGTCCGGGCCCGGCGGCGTCGGGCAGGGGAATTGGGATGCCACAGGGCATCGCCGCGCCGCTGTCCACCACCACCGACCCGGACGGCAGCGTGTGGGAAACACGCACGCGCCAGGTGACCAAGACGCGCACCGTGGTCAAGACCAGGACCGTCGTCAAGACGCGCCCCGTCACCAAGACTCGAACGGTGACTAAAACGCGGACGGAGAATCGCACCCGAACGCAGGTGCGCACCAGCGCAGCGCTGCGGCTCAGGGCCACGCCGTCCTCCCAGGCCCGGAACCTGACGACGCTGAAGAAGAACACGACCGTCAAGGCTTCCACCGTCAAGAAGAGTTGGCGCAAGGTGTCGGTGGGCAAGCGCACCGGATGGGTGGCCAAGAAATACCTGAAGAGCACCAAGGTGAAGTACAAAGTGGCGGTTAAGTACAAGGCCAAGCAGAAGTACAAGACCACCGAAAAGTACAGCGTCAAGGAAAGCTACACGGTGCCCCAGAAGTACACGGTCACGCAGACGTACCGCGTGCAGGTGACGCCCGCCACCGCGGCACCCAAGAGCTTCACCGTCAGCGGCGCCGGCTGGGGCCACGGCGTGGGCATGAGCCAGTACGGCGCCCAGGGCATGGCCAAGCAGGGCAAGACCTCGGAGCAGATCCTGGAGCACTACTACAACCCCGCGCAGCTGACCACGACCACAAGCTATGCCTCCAGCGACATCAAGGTGCAATTGCTCAAGGCCACGACGGCGAGCGTGACTCCCGCCGGCGGCCAGCTGCGACTGGTCAAAGCAGGCAAGGTCATCGCGACCGGCACCGGCACGGCGTCCGCCTCCGTCGGCGTGAACCCTGCGAGCGCCAGCAAGGCCAAGGAACTCAAGGTCCGCTTTAACAACAAGGACTACTACGGCGCCGTACAACTGCAGTGGCAGAACACCCGGGCCTGGACCGGCGGGCCACTCACCACCGTGGCCGTGCCCCGGGCTAACGAGGGCACCGGCACCGTGAATTATCGCCATGGGGTCATGAACCTTGCCCTGCTTGGCGGGCAGGTCAACGTGATCAATCAACTTCGTCTCAACGATGAATACCTCTACGGCCTAGCGGAGATGCCCTCCTCCTGGCAGGGTGCGGCGCTGCAATCCCAAGCCATTGCCGGGCGCACCTACGCCATGCGCAACATGACCTCCGTGAAGTCCGCCTGCGGCTGCAATGTCTACGACGAGGTGGCCTCGCAAAAGTTCACCGGCTGGAACAAGGAGAACGAGGGCACCGGCGCCAGCTACGGCAAGAAGTGGGTGGCCGCGGTCAACGCCACGCTGACCAAGGCCGGCGGCTCGCCGACCGGAGGGAAGGTCATGATGCACGCTGGCAAGTTGATCGACGCCACGTACTTCTCCTCCTCCGGAGGAAGCACGCGCTCGGGCAAGTCGGTCTGGGGCGGGGAGACCCCGTACCTGCAGGTGCGCGATGACAGGTGGGCGCTGCCCCCGCACGTCAGCAGCACGGCATGGTCCTCGCCCGTCTCGCAGGAGTCCATGGCCAAGGCCTTTGGGTTGCGCGAAGTGGCGTCCGTGAGCCTGAAGTTCAACGAGAACAAGGCCAAGAACCCGGACGCCGACACCAGCAACATCACGCTCACCGCCAAGGATCGCGCGGGTCAGAGCGTCTCTCTGAGCGGGCCGAGCTTCCGCAGCAAGATCGGCGGGACACGGAGCGCCTGGATTCAGGCGGTCAAGGCCGGCTGATTCGGTCGGGTGCCGACGAAAGTCGGTCCCCGCGTGGAACCCCGCTCTCAACCGGACCACTGCGGCACCGCCGCCGGGGTACGGGGCGTCACCTCACGCCGTCGGGCAGGGCATTCGAGGTACCCCCAGTCGGGTTCGAACCGACTTCCTGGTACCCCCAGTCGGGTTCGAACCGACACTGTGCGGATTTTAAGTCCACTGCCTCTGCCAATTGGGCTATGGGGGCCCGTCGCCATCCGCTGGATGCGACCCGTTCATTCTACCGGTCTGCATCCGGTCGCCATCGACCGGGCACGGCGGGGGCTAGGTAGTTTGCGGCGCACCCACCAACGCCAAAGGGCCGGCGTCCCGCGAACGGAACACCGACCCTCGGCGTAGAACCCGGGCCTCACACCAGGTGAGGCCTCAGATCACTTGGCCTCGGCCTTCTTGGCCGGCGGCGTTGCTGCCTCGACGAAGTCGGCGCGGGGGTCCTCCAGGTTGCGGATGTCCCAGACGTCGCGCCCGGCAACGATCTGGTTGAACCAGCCGCCGAACACACGAATCTTGCGCTCCCAGGTCGGCATGGCCAGGCCGTGGTAGCCGCGGTGGGCAACCCAGGCCGGGAAGCCCTTGACCGGGAACTTGATGATCTTGGCGACGCCCATGCCGTAGCCAAGACCGGCCACAGCGCCGAGCGACTCGTGCTTGTAGTCCTTGGCCTGGCCCACGCCGTAGCGGGTGGCGTAGAGGTTGGCGGCAAGCACCTTGGACTGGCGGACGGCGTGCTGAGCGTTGGGCACGCACGTGTTATCTGGCAGGCCGTGGCCGGTCAGGTCCGGCACGGCAGCGACGTCGCCGGCGGACCAGGCACCCTCGATGACCTTGCCGTCTGCGTCCACTGCGCGCAGCTTGGCGTCCACGACCAGGCGGCCGCGGGGCTCAATGTTGAAGTCGGTGTTGCGCACCACTGGGTTGGCCATGACGCCGGCGGACCAGATGAGCGTGTCAGCATCGAACTCGTCGATGACCTCACCCTTGTTGTCCCCGGCCATGGAGGTCAGCTTCAGGTGGTGGTTGGTGGCATCGCCAAGCGAGGTGTTCAGGCGGACCTGAATGCCGCGGCTGCGCAGGTGCTCCACGACCCACACGGCGGTGTCTGCCTTGATCTCGGGCATGATCTTGGGCATGGCCTCGATGAGCTGGAAGTCCAGGTCAGCCGGGGTGATGTTCTGGCTGCGCTCGGCGGCCAGGCGGGCCGCGGACTGCAGCTCGGAGATGGTCTCGACGCCGTTGAAGCCGCCGCCAACCACGATGAAACGCAGGGCGCGCTTGCGGGCCTCGAGGTCCGGGGTGTTATCTGCGAACTGGATGCGCTCCTGCACCTGATCTCGCAGGTACACGGCCTCCTCGACGCGCTTGACGCCGATGCCGACCTCTGCCAGGCCCGGGATCGGGAAGGTCTTGGTGATGGCACCGGCGGCCATGATGACGTCCTGGTAGGGAACCTCAAAGCTCTCGCCATCGGAACCCTGCACGGTGGCGACCTTGGTCGCGTGGTCAATCTTGGTGACCTTGCCGCGCAGCAGCTCCGTCTGGCGGAGGTTGCGGGCGTGCGGCACGGTGATGTGGCGGGGCTCAATGGAGCCGGCCATGACCTCAGGAAGGAAGGGCTGGTACGTCATGTACGGCAGCGGGTCCACGAGGGTCACAATGCCGCCATGAACCTTGACCTTCTTCTGGAGGGCCTTAGCGACGTAGAAACCGAGGTAGCCGCCGCCGACGATCAGGATGCGCGGGCGCTGCGAGAGCTTTGGGGTGGTAGCCATGCCTCTATCCTAGGCGGTCCGGGGCAGTTTGTGAAAGTTCCCACGATCTAAATCACAGTGCCCGACGCCGCGGGCTCACCACCCCTTTCCCCGCTCAGTTCCGGCGTGGGGGCTCAGGCAAAATCCCCCGCGGAATCCGCAGCGAGGTCCTGATCCTGGTGCGTTGCCAGGTCCGCGGCGAGGTCAAGCGCAATCCCGTCCAGGATGTCGTGTTCACTCGTGACGGCAGAGCGCACGCCCCCTCCGGTCGCGGATTCGATGCGGCGCAGCAGCGTGCGCCAGATGATGGCCCCGGCCTGGATCACGTCCACGCGGCCGGGGTGGATGTAGGCCAGCTCCGCCAGGCGGTGCTTGGGCAGGGCGATGATCTCCGCGCATGCCGCCTCCACGATGGGCAACGGCAGCGTGGCCCCGTTGATGCGGGCCGGCTCGTACTCGCGCAGATCAAGCGCGTGAGCGGTCACTGTGGTGATGGTGCCTGCGACGCCGATCACGCGCTCCACGCTGGTCAGGTCAACCGCAGCGGCCACCTCATCCAGCAGCGCCTCTGCCGCCTCCTCAGCGGCAGCGATCTCCGCCTCCGTGGGCGGGTCCGAATGCAGGAAGCGCTCGGTGAAGCGCACGGCGCCCATGTCCACGCTCAAGGCGGAGATCACGCCGGAAACGTCACCCAAAACGCACTCGGTGCTTCCGCCGCCAAGGTCCACGACCAGGAGCCGCTCCTGCGTGCCTGCATCCACAGCACTCACGGCGCCAAGGAAGGAGAGCCGGGCCTCCTCCGCGCCCGGAACCACGATGGGCCGCACGCCCAAACGGGACTCCACTCCATCCAGGAACACGTCACGATTAGCCGCGTCACGGGTGGCGCTGGTGGCCACAAAGCGCACGGCGTCCGGGCGGCTCTTGCGCAGCCGCTCCGCCACGTCGTCCACCGCAAGGAAGGTGCGCTCCAGCGCCTCCTCGGCAAAGCGGCCCGTGGTGTCCACGCCCTGCCCCAGGCGCACTATCGCCATGCTGCGCTCCTGGTGGCCCAACTGGGGCGGGCTGTCCTGAGAGGCCTCTGCTACCAGCAGGCGCAATGAGTTGGTGCCACAATCGATCGCTGCAACGCGCATCGGTTCCTACTTCCGTGAGTCCGAAGGACGGCTTCTACTGCTGCTGTTGCGCTTCCTTGGCCGCCCGCTTGGCGGCGCGCTCGCGGCGCTTAGCCTCCGGGTCTCCGGCCTGGGTGCGCACGTGCCGGGAGCGATCCTGCTCCGGCACAGGGCTCTCGGTATCCCACGCGCCCGCGCAGGCGCACACCTTCGCGGTCCACCATTGGCTGATCTTGCCGAGGGTCTCATCGCCAAGGGCATTCACTCCGGGGCCGGCAGCGAGGGAGTGCCCCACCATCACGTGCAGGCACTTGACCCGCGCTGGCATGGCGCCGGCGGAGACACCCTCAATCTCCGGGACGGCGCCCACGCCGGAGCGCAGGCCAATCGCGTCCCGTACGGCGATGTATTGCTGGTGCGCCGCCAACTGCGCGGCCTGCAGCTCCTGGTCTGTCTCCAGGCGCTCATTCATGGTGACCATCTCCCCGGCGGCCTCCAGTCGGGAGACGGCGGAGGTGATGACCGGGTGCGTCAGGTAGTACGTGGTGGGGAAGGGGATTCCGGAGGAGAGCCGAGGCGCGGTGGTGGCCACCAGCGGGTTGCCGCACACGCAGCGCGCACCGATCTCCACGATGTCCCTTGCGGGGCGCCCCAACTGGCGCGAGACCGTGTCCAGGTCCTCCTGGCTCGGCGTGCGTTGCTCCTGCGTCAGTGCCTCTGGGGCCGCTTGAGCTGCGGCCTGGGGTCCGGTGGACACGATGAACTCCTGAAGGGGGTTGAGTCAGACAAAAATCACTACACAAGCAAGCGCAACTACGGCGTGGAGGAACGCACCACGGAGTCCCACAGCCCGTCGCCCCAGGGTAGCCCCTGCCTGTACTCCCCCGGTTTCACGGCGGCCGCCTGCTCCTCATCAGAGCGCGGCGGTTCCCCCTTCACCACGTACTGCTTCTCTCCGGGCAGCGCCTGGCCAATCCGGTCGCGAGCCTGCTGCTGCACATACTCCGGGTCCTCCCAGCGCTTGAGCTCATCCTGCAGCCGGTCCTGGGCGGCCTGCTGCTCCGCGATGTCAGCCTGAGCGGCGCGCAGCTCGGTCTGCTGGCGCACATAGGTGGTCACGGCCGGGAAGAGCATGAATCCGGACACGATGAGGATCACGGTGAGCGCGATGACGCGCGTGCTGAGCGAGCGCGCCGGGGTGGGCGCGGTGGCGCGAGGCGCTGGCACCCGTTCGACGACGCGCGGCGCCTCCCCTGCCTCGCGGATGGCGCCTTCCAGCGCCACGCGTTCAATCAGGCGACGCTGCTGCTTCGCGGGGTCCTGGTTCTTGCGGCGGCGCGCCCCTCCGGGCAGGTTCTCACCGGCGAGGTCCGCCTCGATCTCCTCCGCGACGGCCTTGCGGGCGCGCTGAACACCCTGCCCAAAGGACTGTGCCCCCTTGCGGGCGGTGCGCGTGGCCGCGGCACGGGCGCGGCGCGCGGCCTCGGCGGCGCGCTGGCCGGTGGTGTCCGCGTCCTCCGCTTCCTCGCGCCCCCGGGCCAGGCGCTCCGAGGTGGGTACCGCCGGGCCGGCGCCGTCGGGGAAAACCCGCGCCGCGGCGTCGGGCAGGTCCGGTTCCGAACCGGCCTGGCCCATACCGATCTGTTCCGCGCCTGCTTGCTCCGCTGCCAGCCGCTCAGCCTGTGCCTGCGCTGCACGCTCGCGGGCGGCATTGCGCGCCGCCGCGTCCTGGGCCTTGCCGGTGTGCGGCACGCGTGGGGGTCGATTCGCCACCGTCTCACCCCTCCTGGGCGGCCAACTGGCCGCCAACGCTTTGACTCGCATCGCCTTGGCCTCGGGGAAAAACACCGAGGGAGCCACCCCGCTGGGGTGACTCCCTCGATGTTAACTAATCAGCCTGGGAAGTCCTGGGAGGACCGCCCCGCCGCCGCCGGACTGAACCCGAAAGGATCAGGCTCCGAAGCGGGGGAACGCGGTGCGGCCCGCGTACTCCGCGGCGTCGCCCAGCTCCTCCTCGATGCGCAGCAGCTGGTTGTACTTGGCCACGCGCTCGGAGCGGGCCGGCGCACCGGTCTTGATCTGACCGGAGTTCACAGCCACGGCCAGGTCGGCAATGGTGGTGTCCTCGGTCTCGCCGGAGCGGTGCGAGGAGATGGTGGTGAAACCGGCGCGCTGGGCCAGGGAGATGGCATCCAGCGTCTCGCTCAGCGAGCCAATCTGGTTGACCTTGACCAGCAGCGAGTTGGCCGCACGCTCCTGGATGCCGCGGGTGAGGCGCTCCGGGTTCGTGACGAAGAGGTCATCTCCCACGATCTGGACCTTGTTGCCCAGCTCGGCGGTGATGGTGGCCCATCCCTCCCAGTCGTTCTCATCCAGGGGATCCTCGATGGAGACCAGCGGGTAGGCGGCAACCAGCTCTGCGTAGTAGGCGGTCATCTCCGCGGCAGTGCGGGACTGGCCCTCAAACTGGTAGGCGCCGTCCTTGAAGAACTCGGAGGAGGCAACATCCAGCGCCAACGCCACGTCCTCGCCGGGCACGTAGCCAGCCTTGTCGATGGCCTCAACAATCAGGTCAAGCGCGGCACGGTTGGAGGGCAGGTTGGGGGCAAAGCCACCCTCGTCGCCCAGGCCCGTGGACAGACCCTGCTCCTTGAGCACGGCCTTGAGCTGGTGGTACACCTCGGTGCCCCACTGCAGGGCCTCGGAGAAGGTGGCGGCACCAATCGGGGCCACCATGAACTCCTGGATGTCCACGTCTGAGTCTGCGTGGGATCCACCGTTCAGAATGTTCATGAGCGGCACGGGCAGCACGTGGGCGTTGGGGCCGCCCAGGTACTTGTACAGCGGAAGGGAAGCGGACTCGGCGGCGGCGTGCGCCACGGCCAGGGAGACGCCAAGGATGGCGTTGGCGCCAAGGCTGCCCTTGTTCACCGTGCCATCCAGGTCAAGCATGGTCTGGTCAACAAAGCGCTGATCCGTGGCATCTAGGCCAACCACAGCGGGGCCGATGGTGTCGATCACATTGTCGACAGCCTTCTGCACACCCTTGCCCTGGTAGCGATCCACGTCGCCATCGCGCAGCTCAACTGCCTCCCACTCGCCGGTGGAGGCTCCGGAGGGAACCGCGGCGCGGCCCAAGGAACCGTCCGTGAGCAGGACCTCGACCTCGACGGTCGGGTTTCCGCGGGAGTCAAGGATTTCGCGGGCGTGAACGGCATCGATAAGTGCCATGAACGTGTCTCCTTCATTGGTGTCTAGCGACCGGGGAGCGGAGCGCGGCCTCGTCGTCGCGTCACACTTCCCCAGAGTACCCATGCGCGGCACACGCCGCGGCCGTTATGACAGGGATCGGATCAGCGCGGAGCGCAACGCGCGCTCCGAGTCCACGCCAGCGGCGCGGGCCCTGGCCACCAGGGCCAGGAGTTCCTCTCCTAGTCGTTCCTCGGATTCCCCCTGCTCGACGACGCTGTGGTCGCCGCGGCCGGGCCGGTCACCTGGCCGGTCGCCGGGGGTTGGCGCGGCGCTGCGATCCAGTGCCTTGTGCGCCAGGACCAGCGCGGGTAGCGAGGCGGGCAGGCCCCGCAGGGGGTCTGCCTCCACGGGGAGCTCGCCGCGGTCCGCGCGTTCCTTGGCTTTGGCCTGCTGCCACGCCGTGATCGCCGCCTCTGGATCCGAGTCCGGGTGCTCCAATACGCTGCCGTCCTGCGCAAAAACGTGGGTGTTGCGGCGCAACAGCTTCTGACTCAGCGCGTCCGCGACGTCCGCCAAGTCAAAGTCCCCGCGCTCTTGGGCCAGGCGCGAGTGCAGCAGAATCTGGAAGAGCACGTCGCCCAGCTCGGAGGCTAGCGGCGCACCAAGACGACCCTGCCCCACCGTCTCAGCGACCTCCGCGGCCTCCTCTACCAGGTACGGCGTCAGGGACTGCGGGGTAAGGCGTGCCGTCCACCCACAGTGCTGGCGCAGGGCATCCGTGATGGCCACCACCCGTTCAAGGGCCTGGGCATCTGCCTGGATCTGGGCGGGGGTTCTGCTCATCGATTCAGCGCGGCTCAATCCTGGTCGCTGTCCTCGTCGTCCACGTCTTGAATCAGGTCCTCGTAGGCGTCAGAGATGAGCTCCGCCAGGTCGCGGCGCTCATCCAGGCCAAGGAAGGAGGCCTCTACGGCGTTCAGGGTCAGCTCCAGCAGATCCTCCGCGTCGTAGTCAAAGGCCGCGACAAGCAGCGCCAGCTCATCGGAGAGCGTGGTACCGGACATGAGGCGATTATCCGGAGAGATGGTGACGTTAAATCCCGTGCGGAAGAGCACGTCGATGGGGTGATCCTCCAGGTCCTCACCCCAGGCGGCGGTGGCGCCGGTCTGCAGGTTGGAGGACGGGCAGATCTCCAAGGCAATGCCGCGATCCCGGACCCAGGAGGCCACGGGACCGGCGGTGAAGATGGTCAGCTCGTCCAGGTCCTCGTCATCGTCCGCCTCCAGCGTCTCGATCTCCAGGTCCTGTGCCAGGCGAACCCCGTGCCCCAGGCGCAGGGCGCGGGCGTCCACGAGCGCCGAACGGATGGAGTTCAGCCCGGCGGCCTCACCCGCATGCACCGTGACCGGGAAGAGGTTGGTGGCCAGCAGGTCAAAGGCGTTCTGGTGATCAGAGGCAGGGAATCCGTCCTCCGGCCCAGCAATGTCAAAGCCGACCACACCGGAATCCCTATGCCGCAGCGCCAGCTGGGCCACCTCAAAGGATTGGCGTTCGTGGCGCAGGGCGGAGAGGATCTGACCCACCTCGATATCCACGTCGTCTTCCGCCGCGTCCTGCACCGCTTCGTCGATCCCGGCCTGGACCGCTTCCACGGCCTGGTCCATGCTCAGGCCGGCACTCACGTGCTGCTCCGGAGCCCAACGGACCTCGGCGTACACCACGCCATCCGCCACCAGATCCTCCACAAACTCGCGGGCCACGCGGGTGAGGTGGGGGGCCGTCTGCATGACGGCGACGGTGTGGACAAAGGTCTCCAGGTAGCGCTCAAGCGAACCGGAGTCAGCACTGTCCAGGAACCACTGGCCCAATGCCTCTGGGGTGGAGGCGGGAAGGGTGTGCCCCACCTCTGCCGCCAGATCGATGATGGTGGCCGGCCGTAGCCCGCCGTCTAGGTGGTCGTGGAGTGAAACCTTGGGAAGGTCGCGGATGTCCAGGGTGCGCTCGGCGGCGCTGTTCTCGCTCACAAGACCAGCCTACGGGTTCCTGACGAGGATGCCAGGGGGAAGAGCCGGCGTTGTCAGCGCTACAGCGCTGGGTCCGCACCGGGCCGCTGACGCGACCCCTCGGCGTCGGGCGATGCGCCCTTGTGGTGCTCCTTCTGAGCCTGCGACTGCACCAGCGCCTGCGCCTGGGTGTCCAGCACCGAGGAATGCGGGCGGAAACGCAACAGCAGACGGTGGATGAGCTGGTCCAACACCCAGCCGAGCACAATGGCAATGGCCACGGAGATCACGATGGCGAGCAGCTTGTTGTGCTCCATCCAGCGCCCGGCCAGCGCACCAATCGCCACGGAGTAGAAGCCCCAGAGGATGCAGCCCAGGGTGTCGAAGAAGGTGAAGCTGCGCTGGGAGTAGCGCGTGGCGCCGGCGGTGAAGTTCACGGCGACGCGGCCCACCGGGATGTAGCGGGCGGTGAAGATCAGCACGGCTCCGCGTTGTTCCAGCTGGTGCTCCGCCATGTCAAAGACCTTGCGGATCCGTGGCCGGTACATCCATTTGAAGCGAGAGGTGCCCACGCTGCGCCCAATCCGGTACGCAATCTGGTCGCCGATCAGGGCTCCCGCCGCTCCGACCAAGGCCAACGCCACCACATGCCAGGCGTCCCAGCCCACCCACACCGCGGCCAGCGCGACGATCAGGGATTCACTTGGCAGCACGGGGAAAAAGCCGTCGATCACGCAGAACAGGAAAATAATGGGAAGAACCCACCACGCCGTGGACGCGCCCAGGACCCAGTCATTGATGATCTGGTTAATTTGGTGCAATGACATGCGGTGGTGGTCCTTCCAAGGCCAGGGCTACTCCCCCATTGTGCTGGACACGGCTGGGCATTCCATCCACCGACGGGACGACTCTGGCTGGGATGTGGGCTGCTCCGGGTCCCACCGTGGTGGGACCCGGGCCGTGCCCGCGAAGCCGACTCCATCAAGCCTGCTGAGCCGACTCCAGCAGGCCGGCGCAGCCGCTTCTGTCAGAGCGACCGGGCCACGTCAGGAGAGGCGATCAAGCACAATCCCGCGCGAATCGGGACGCGAGCCCTCCGGCCCAATCCGCACGGCGCCCTCCAGAGAGGCGCGGGCGCGCTCAAAGCGCTCCGGGGTGTCCGTCATCAGGGTCATGATCGGCTGCCCGCGGCGCACCACATCGCCGGGCTTGGCGTGCAGGCGAATGCCCGCGGCCGCCTGCACCGGGTCCTCCTTGCGGGCGCGCCCGGCGCCCAGGCGCCAGGAGGCGGTGCCGACGCCGAGGGCGTCCAAGGCGACCATCACGCCGTCGGCCTCTGCCAGCACGCTCTCCTCATGCTTGGCCTGCGGCAGCGCAGCGTCCGCGTCTCCGCCCTGGGCCTGGATCATGCGGCGCCACACGTCCATGGCCTTGCCGTTGCTGAGATTGGCCGCCACATCCACGCCGGTGATACCCGCGCCTGCGAGCATCTCCGTGGCCAGGGCCACGGTCAGCTCCACCACGTCCGCGGGGCCGCCTCCGGCCAGGACCTCCAGCGACTCCTCCACCTCTACGGCGTTGCCCACCGTCAGGCCAAGCGGCGTGGACATGTCCGTCAGCAGCGCCACAGTGTTGACCCCGGCATCGCGGCCCAGGTCCACCATGGTGCGCGCCAGCTCGCGGGCCTTCTCCTCCGTCTTCATGAACGCACCGGAACCCACCTTGACGTCCAACACCAAGGCACCGGTGCCCTCGGCAATCTTCTTGGACATGATGGAACTGGCGATCAACGGCACGCAGTCCACGGTGGCCGTGACGTCGCGCAGCGCGTAAAGCTTCTTGTCCGCGGGCACCAGGTTGGCGCCGGCCGCAGCCACAATGGCGCCCACCTCAGAGAGCTGCTTCCACATCTCTGCGTCGCTGAGCTCCGCTCGCCAGCCCGGGATGGCCTCCAGCTTGTCCAGCGTGCCACCGGTGTGGCCAAGGCCGCGGCCGGAGAGCTGCGGCACGGCCACCCCAAAGGAGGCCACCAACGGGCCAAGCGGCAGGGTGATCTTGTCTCCCACGCCGCCGGTGGAGTGCTTATCCGCCGTGGGCAGTGCCACGCCCTGCGGCGTCGCGAGGCCAGCATAGGAGAGGGTCTCCCCCGTGCCGATCATGGCGTGCACCCAGCGCGAGATTTCCTGACGGCTCATGCCGTTGAGGAAGATCGCCATGGCGAGGGCACTCATCTGCTCCTCCGCCACCACCCCGCGCGTGTAGGCATCCACGACCCAATCAATCTGTGCGTCGCTGAACACCCCCGAATCGCGCTTGGTGGTGATGATCTCGACGGCGTCAAAGGCCTCCGTGGCCATGGTGTCCTCCTGGTGTTGGACCGTTTCCCCGGGCCGCGGCCCGGGCGGGAGCTGGTGGCTCCCCTTGGGGGGTTCAAAAAGTGTGGCGGGCACTGCGGCTGGTGAGTCGATGCCCGCCGGGCTCTGCGATATCCGGTTGGCTAGGCGATGTCCGCCGGGCCAAACGCGTCCGGCAGCAGTTGTTCCATGCTCACCACGCCGTGCACGCCCAGTGCCTCAAAATCCGGGCCGGCATGCTCGCTGAGCAACTGCCGGCAGCGCCCGCAGGGCATGATGACCTGGCCGTCCGCATTCACGCACGTGAAGGCGCGTAGCTTGCCGCCCCCGGTCATGGCCAGCTGGCCCACCAACCCGCACTCCGCACACAACGTGACGCCGTAACCGGCGTTCTCCACGTTGCAACCGACGACGACGCGGCCGTCCTCGGTGAGGGCGGCCGCGCCGACGCGGTAGTGCGAGTAAGGGACGTAGGCGTGGGTGGTGGCTTCCGTCGCTGCCGCGAGGAGTGCCTCCCAGTTGATCGTCCCGCTCATAGTGCTACTCCTTGACGTAGGGTTCACCGCTGGCAGCTGGCCCGCGGGATCTCCCGACAAGCCCGGCCACGGCGAGGATGGTGACGATGTACGGCAGCATCTCCAGGAACTGGCTCGGCACGGGGGTGCCGACGATGGAGAGGACCGAGGCCAGGTTGTCCGCGAAGCCGAACAGCAAGGCGGCCAGGGCGGCTCCGATGGGGTTCCACCGTCCAAGGATCAGTGCCGCGAGGGCAATGAAGCCACGCCCGCCGGACATATCCTTGGTGAACATTTCCACCGACACGAGCGTGAAGAACGCGCCGCCGATGCCGGCGATGGCGCCGCCAAGCGTGACGTTCCAGAAACGCAGGGCGTTGACCTTCACGCCGAGGGTGTCCGCGGCCTTGGGGTGCTCTCCCACCGCGCGAGTGCGCAGGCCCCAGCGGGTGTTCTTCAGCGCGAACCACACGGCGAAGACCACCACGTAGAGCAGATAGCCGATGATGGACTGCTGGAAGAAGATGGGTCCGATGACCGGGATGGACTCCAGCAGCGGGATGGGCAGCGTCTCCAGGCGCGGGGGCTGATTGAAGGCCTCCGGGTCCGCGACCATGACCTGCCCAAAGAGGAAGCCAGTGAGGCCGGAGACCAGCACGTTGAGCACCACACCGACAATGATCTGGTTCACCAGGTACTTGATGGCAAACACAGCCAGAATCATGGAGACCAGCGCGCCGGCCACGGCCGCGGCGATCAGGCCAAGGTAGGCGTTGCCGGTCATGGTGCCAATCAGCGCGGCGGAGAAGGCGCCGCCAAGCAGCTGCCCCTCAATCGCGATGTTGACCACGCCGGAGCGCTCACCGAGCACGCCGGAGAGCGTGCCGAAGATCAGCGGAATGGACAGGATCAGGGAGCCCTTGAGCAGTCCCGTGAGGGAGATGTTCGGGGTGCTTCCACCGGAGACCGCCCAGGCCAGGAAGCCAAAGACGAACAGCACACCAAAGAGCACAATGGCCCAGGTGGGCAGCGTGGACCCGGTGCGGGCCAGGGCAAGCGACCAGCCCGCGATCGCCAGCAGCAAGAAGCCGGTCACGAGCCCGGCCACCATGCCAGAGACCACCAGGGCGGGCAACTGCACAAAGTCGCCGCCGCTGGCCAGGCCAAAGGTTGCGGTGTCGTGGCTGCCGAGGGCGCCAAAGAACACGAAGGCGACAATCGCCAGCGCGGTCAGGACAAGGGGGATCTTCCAGGACGGGCGGCGCGTCACATCTGCGGCGCTAGGTGCCGGCTTGAGGGCTGCGGTGCTCACTTGGACCCTCCTTCGGTGGTCTCGGGCGCCGTCGGGCCCGCTTCACCCGGTGGGGTGGGCGGTTCCGGATCGGCAGCATGCTTGGCGGTGCTTGGTCCGGCGTCCACCGCGGAAGGCGAGTCGACGGCGGTCGGTGCGTCAGCGGCGTCGGGCACAGTACCGGCGCCCTTGGCTGCGTGGGCGCCCACCGTTGCGGGTGCCGCAGGCACCTCAGCGACGTGGGTGGTGGGCTTGGGGGCCTTGGGCTTGGGACCCTTGGCCAGGCGGTTCAGACCAAACATGGTGCGCACCAGCGGCGGGGCCGCGATGAAGAGCACGATGAGGGACTGGACCACGAGCACGATGTCGATGGGCGTGCCGGTGCTGATCTGCATGTTGGTTGCCCCGGCGCGGAAGGCGCCAAAGAGCAGGCCGGCAAAGAAGGTGCCCCACGGGGTGGAACGGCCAAGCAGCGCCACCGTAATGGCGTCAAAGCCAATGGAACCCGCCGCGCCGTTGGCCAGCACGTGCTCGGTTCCGGAGATTTGCGCGCTCGCAGCAAAGCCGCCCAGGCCACCGGCAATCGCCATGGCCAAGAACGTGGCGCGCTTGACGCTCATGCCCGCCGTAGCGGCCGCGGCCGGGTTCTCTCCCACCGCGCGCAGGGTAAAGCCAAGCGTGGAACGGTTCAGGATCCACCAGACCAGCAGCACCAACAAGATGGCGACGATGAAACCAAGGTGCAGGCGCGTCCCGGGGATGATGACCGGGTAGTCCGCGGACTTGTCCACGATCGGGGAGATGGGGTTGGTCTCGCCGGGGCGCAGGAACGCCGGGGTGTTCAGGATCCAGTCAAGCAACTTGATGGCCACGTAGTTGAGCATGATCGTCAGGATCACCTCGTGGGCGCCCGTGGTGGCCTTGAGCCAACCCACGATTCCGCCCCACAGTGCGCCACCGAGCACGGACATGAGGATGACGACAAGCAGGTGCAGGCCAAGGGGCAGGTGCCACGCGAAGCCGGCATAGGCACCGAAGATGGCGCCGACCGTGATCTGGCCCTGCGCACCAATGTTGAACATGCCCGCACGGAAAGCCAGGGCAACACCCAGGCCGGCCATGATGAGCGGCGTCGCGTTGGTCAGCGTCTCCGTCAGCGGCAAGAAGCCCGAGTCCGGGGAGACAATGGCGCCCTGGAAGAGCGCAAGGTACGCCTCCGTCGCCGCCGTCCAACCGGCGCCCAGCGCGGTGCCGGGGCGGGCAAAGAAGTAGGTGGCCGCCTCCTGGAAGTCCTCGTTGGTGACGGCGATAAGAATGCCGCCCACAATCAACGAGACCAGAATCGCCAGCACCGACACCAGCCAGCTACCGCCGGCGATGCGCTGCAGCAGCGACTTCTCGCGGTGAATCATCTGATCCTGCGCGCTCACAGGACGCCTCCTTCTTCTACGATGGCCGTGGTTTCAGTGGGGCCATGCGCATCTGCCGCAACCGCGGCCTCTGACTGGGTCATGCCTGCCATCATCAGGCCAAGCACATCCCGAGATGTGTCTGCGGGAACAATGCCCACCACGCGGCCCTGATACAGGACGGCGATGCGGTCGGCGAGCTGGATGACCTCATCCAACTCGGTGGAGACGATCATGACGGCGGTGCCGCGATCCCGCTCCTCAACAATGCGCCCGTGCAGGAACTCGATGGAACCCACGTCCACGCCGCGGGTGGGCTGGGAGGCAACAAAGAGGCGCAAGGGGCGCGAGAGCTCGCGCGCCATGACCACCTTCTGCTGATTGCCACCGGACAGCGTGGACGCCGCGGCCTGGGCGTTGGGCGTGCGGATATCAAACTCGTCGATGCGGTGGGCGGAGTTGGCGCCCATCGCCTTCAGGTTCAACGAACCTGCCTTGGAGAACTGCTCAGTATCGAAGAGGTCAAGCACCAGGTTCTCTTGCACCGAGAACGCGCCGACCAGGCCGTCAACGTTGCGATCCTCTGGCACAAAGCCCACGCCGGCGCGCAACACCTGGTGGGTACCCATCCCCACCAATTCCTTGCCGTCCAACGTGATGGAACCCGTGACGCGGCCCTCCGTCAGGCCCATGATGGCCTCGGAAAGCTCCGTCTGACCGTTGCCCTGCACACCGGCGATCGCCAGGATCTCTCCCCCGGAAATCTCCAGGGAGATGCCGTCCACCAGGCGCTGCCCGTTGGCGGCAGTGACGGCCAGGTCCTGGACCTTGAGCACCGTCTCGCCCGGCTCCGCCGGGGTCTTGTTGACGTTGAGGTGCACCTCGCGGCCCACCATCAGGGCGGCCAACTCGGTGGGGTCCGCCTTGGGATCCGCCTCACCGACCACACGGCCGCGGCGAATCACGGTGATCACGTCCGCGACCGCCTTGACCTCGCGCAGCTTGTGAGAGATGAAGACCACTGAGGTGCCGCTGGCGGCCAGCTGGCGCATGATCTCTAGCAGCTCATCCGTTTCCTGCGGGGTGAGCACCGCTGTGGGCTCGTCCAGGATCAGCACCTTGGCGTTGCGCACCAGGGCCTTGATGATCTCCACGCGCTGCTGCACGCCGACCGGCAGATCCTCCACGATTGCGTCCGGGTCCACGTCAAAGCCGTAGCGGGAAGAGATCTCGCGGATCTTGCGGCGGGTCTCCTTCAGATCCAGCACGCCACCGCGGGTGGTCTCGGCGCCCAGTGCCACATTCTCAGCGACGGTAAAGACCGGCACCAGCATGAAGTGCTGGTGCACCATGCCGATTCCGGCGGCCATGGCATCACCGGGGCCGGTAAAAGTCTGGGGGGTGCCATCCACCAGGATGCGACCTGAGGTGGGCTGGTACAGGCCGTAGAGCACATTCATGAGCGTGGACTTGCCCGCGCCGTTTTCGCCAAGGAGCGAATGGATCTGGCCGGGTTCCACGGTGATGGAGATGTCCTGGTTGGCGTAGAAGTCGCCAAAGGCCTTGGAGATGTGATCGAGTTCGAGCTTCACGTCGCTCCCGTGTCGGAGGGTTGTGCGCCGCGTGAGCGCCGCCGGAACGGGGCGGGCCGCTCACACCACAGGGGAATGAGCGGCCCGCCTCGCGAAGGATTACTTCTTTGCTTCGACCTTGATCTTGCCGTCGATGATCTGCTGCTTCAGCGCATCCACCTCAGACTTGGTCTCTGCGGAGACCTTGGAGTCAAAGTCGTGGAAGGGGGCAATGGAGACGCCGCCGTTGGCGAGCGTGCCCACGTAGGCCTTGCCATCAAACTTGCCGTCCTTGGCCTCCTTGGTGACGTCCTCAACGGACGTACCCATGGCCTTGACCACGGAGGTCAGCATCAGGTCCTTGTACTGCGAGGCGGACTCGTAGCCGTCGGAGTCAACCCACACCAGGGCAACGTCCTTGCCCCCGGCCTTGGTCTCCTTGACCGCGGCGGCCGCGCCCTTGCCCACCGGGCCGGCGACGGGCATGACAACGTCGGCACCCTGATCCAGGAAGTTCTGGGTCACGGTCTTGCCCTTATCCTGCTTCTCGAAGTCACCGGTGAAGGTGCCGTCCTGCTTGGCGGAATCCCAGCCCAGCAGCTTGACGGTCTTGCCCTTGTCCGTGTTGTACTTGGCCACGCCCTCGGCAAAGCCCTCCATGAAGATGGTCACGGTGGGGATCTTCATGCCGCCAAAGGTGGCGACGGTGCCGGTCTTGGACTGGGCCGCTGCCACGTAGCCGGCCAGGTAGGCCGCCTGCGACGTGTCATAGGTCAAGGACTTGACGTTGGGCAGCGTGATGGAGGAATCATCCACAATCGCGAAGTTCACGTCCGGGTTCGCAGTGGCGGCGGCCTTGGTGGCGTCTGCCAGCAGGAAGCCCACGGAGAAGGTCAGGTCGCACTTGGCGCTGACCATGCCGTTGAGGTTGGTGGAGAAGTCTGAGTTGGCCTTGGACTCGGCCTGCTTCACCTTGATGCCGAAGTCATGCTCGGCCTTCTTCAGGCCCTCGTAAGAGGACTGGTTAAAGGACTGGTCATCAAAGCCGCCCGAGTCGGAAACGATGCAGCCCAGGAAATCCTTGGCGGCTGCGTCGCCGGACTTGCCGGATTCTTCCGGTGCTGCGCCACACGAGGCGAGGGCAAGCGCGCCGGCGCCCAGGACTGCGGCGGCCGCCATGACGCGACGGCTGTTCTTCATGGTCTTCAAGAGGTCCTCCTGCGGGGGTGATGACCGCGCGAACACCTCATGGTGCACAAGTGACCTTCCGGGCCCCATCGCGCGTGCAACGATCAGAATACCCCGGGGGCAGAGTGAGTCTGCACACCTTTCAATGCTGACGCCGTCCGCAGGCCCGCTGTGAGGTCAGCCACGCTGGTCCATGGCGCGCAACACAGCCGCCGCCATCACCCGCACTCCGGTGTCGATGGCGCGCTCGTCCGGCCGGTAATTTCCCTGATGCAGATCATAAATCTCGCCGCCCGGGGTGCGCGTACCCAGTCGGAACATGGCACCGGGGCGCATCTGGGTCATCCACGCAAAGTCCTCGCCGCCCATGGACTGGGGTGTGAGCTCGATGGCGTCCGCGCCAATCTCCTGCCGCGCGGCGTCCTCAATCAGCGCCGTCTCTGCCGGCGCGTTCACCACGGGAGGCACGCCGCGGATGTGCTCCAGCTCCACCTCAACGTTGTACGGCGCGGCCACCTGCGCCACCACCTCGTCCAGCAATTCCCCTGCACCCTCCCACGCCTGCCCGTCCAGGCAGCGCATGGTTCCGGAGAGGGTGCCCACGGATGGAATGGCGTTGGGGGCGTTGCCCGCGTTGATCTGGCCCCACACCACTGACACGGCGGAGCGCACGTCGATGCGCCGCGAGAGCACCGCGGGCACACCGATCGCGATCTGGCTCAGCGCAAAGACCAGGTCCTCGGTGAGGTGCGGGCGCGAGGTGTGCCCGCCACGGCCAACCAACTTGATGCGCACCGTGTCTGAGGCAGAGGTGATGGCGCCAATGCGGGTGCCGATGTGCCCCACGTCGATGCGTGGCTCGCAGTGCAGCGCAAGCACGCTCGGCACGCCGTCTAGCACGCCCTGCTCAATGACCGCCTTGGCGCCGCCAGGCATGCGTTCCTCCGCCGGCTGGAAGATGACGCGGGCGCGCCCACGCAACCGTCCGGCGTCGTGCAGGTCCTTCAACACCAGCGCCACGCCCAGCATGACCGTGGTGTGGATGTCGTGACCGCAGGCGTGGCAGACGCCCGCGTTGAGTGAGGCAAAATCCAAGCCAGTGCGCTCCGCGAGCGGCAGCGCGTCAATGTCCGCGCGCAGTCCCATGACCAGCTCGCCCTCGCCAATCTCCACGTAGGCGCCGGTGCCGCGCAGCCTCACCGGCTGCAGCCCAGCCTCGGTGAGCGCCTCCACGATGCGCCCCGTGGTGCGCTCCTCCTGGAAGGACAGCTCCGGGTGCGCGTGCACGTCGCGACGGAAGGCGATCAGGCGGTCCCGGTGGGCGGCTAGATACGGCGCGATCGGCGGGGTCTTCTGGGGCTGCTGGACAACGGATTCACTCACGGCTGTGCTGTTCTTCCGGTCGACAAAGATGAGACAACGAGCGCCATTTCCCGCGCTGTGCGCCATTTTAGGCACGACGGCGTGTGATTCAGGCCATTCGTCTCGTTACGTTGCGCGCCCTCACATCTGGGCGACGCAACGGCCCGGCGGCTCCATGCCGAGCGGACGTTAAAGGACGTCCGTCTCGCCGTGGGCCTTGAGCGCCTCCACGGCACCCTTGACCTGCTGCGCATGGTCCTTGGTGGTGACGAGGAGGGCGTCCGGGGTGTCAACGATCACCACGTCCTCGATGCCGATCAGGGCAATGACGCGGCGCGTATCGGAGACCACGATGCCGCTGGCCCCGTCCACGTAGACGCGGGCCGAGTCGCCAATCACGGTCATGCCAGAGGCATCCGCGGCGGGGTTCAGGCGGCCAAGGGCCGCAAAGTCTCCCACGTCATCCCAGGTGAAGTGGCCCGGGATCACGGCCACATCCCCGGCCGCGGCCGCGGGCTCCGCCACCGCATAGTCGATGGCGATCTTGGGCAGCGACGGCCACACCTCGGCCGCCACAGCGTCCCGCTCCGGGGTGTCCCAGGCGGCGGCGATGCGCTCCACCCCGGCGGCAAGCTCCGGCTCGTTGGCGCGCAGATGCTGCAGCATCAGGGAAACCGGGGCCACAAACATGCCGGCGTTCCAGAGGTACTCCCCTGATTCGACGTAGTCCTTGGCGACCTGCTCGTCCGGCTTCTCAACAAACTCGATCACATGCATCGCGTGCGGCGCGCCATCCACGCCCAGGTCCGCGCCGCAGCGGATGTAGCCAAAGCCCGTGGAGGGGTACGTGGGGTGAATGCCGATGGTGACGATGCGGCCGGCCGCTGCGGCGTGCACCGCCTCTACCACTGCCTCCTGGAACACCTCCACGGGACCAATGACCTGGTCAGCGGCGAAGGAGCCCATGATCGTGTCCGGGTCGCGGCGGAACAGAATGGCGGCGGCCAGGCCGATGGCGGCGGCCGAATCCTTGGGCTCCGCCTCCAACACCAGGTCAAGGTCAGAGATCTCTGGGAGCTGGGAGCGCACCGCTGGCCCGTGGGCCTGGCCGGTGACCACCATGACGCGTTCCCCAGCCAACGGGCTGAGACGGTCATAGGTGGCGCGGATCAGTGTGCTGCCGGACCCGGTGAGGTCATGCAGAAACTTGGGGGCGGCGGCGCGGGAGAGCGGCCACAGACGGGTGCCAGTGCCCCCGGCCGGAATGACGGCATGGAAGCGCGCAAGCAACGGATCGTTCATTCGCCACAGGCTACCGGAGTGAGGGCAAGGAACCGCGGACGCGCGCGACAGCAATTTCGTCACAAAAACAGCACCAAATTCCGTACGGTGGCGCGGAGGCCGCGTTGCGGGGTGAGCATCGACACACGCGGGATTAAGTGGGAGTTCGCTGGGAGCGAGGTGGTCTAAGATCGGGCAGGAACGCTTACATCGGCGCGCACCCTTTTATGCGTGGAGAAACCACGACGCCCGGTGATGCTTGGAGGTATTTCAGTGTCGAAGGCTTCTTCTGGCACCCTGTACCGCGGCCGAGAAGGCATGTGGTCATGGGTCGGACACCGCGTCACCGGTGTCGTTATTTTCTTCTTTTTGCTGGTCCACGTGTTGGACACGGCCCTGGTCCGCGTGGACCCGGGTGCCTATGACGCGGTCATCTCCGCGTACAAGAACCCGCTGATGGCTGTGGGCGAATTTGGGCTGGTCGCTGCGATCATGTTCCACGCCTTCAACGGCCTGCGCCTGATCCTGGTGGACTTCCTGAAGCAGGGCCCCAAGATCCAGCGCCAGCTGTTCTGGACCGTCATGGTGGTGTGGGTTGTGGCCGTTGCCGGCTTTGGCGCCCGCCACCTCACGCTCGCATTTACCGGTGGAGGTCACTGACATGACGGCACAGATCGATGCCCCCCGCGCCAAGCGGATTGACCCGAAGTACAACCGTTCGCGCAAGTCGCGCAACAACTTCGAGATGACGGCCTGGCTGTTCATGCGCCTCTCCGGCGTGGTCCTGATTGTCCTGATCTTTGGGCACCTCATCTCCAACCTGCTGGTTGGCCAGGGCGTGCACGCCATCGACTTCGGCTTTGTGGCCGGTAAGTGGGCCTCCCCGCTGTGGCAGGTCTGGGACCTGACCATGTTGTGGCTGGCCATGCTGCACGGCACCAACGGCGTGCGCACCATCATCAACGACTACGCCGAGAAGGACCGGACCCGTTTCTGGCTCAAGACCGTGCTGTACGTTGCCACGGCCTTCACGCTGATCCTGGGCACCTTGGTCATCTTCACGTTTGACCCGTGCATCAGCGAGACCGTGGCCCAGGCACTCGACCAGTGCCGCGCCTGATCCGCCGAGCCGACCAGACTTCTTAAGGAACACACGAATGCAGGTACATCAGTACGACGTCGTGATCGTCGGAGCCGGCGGAGCCGGCATGCGCGCGGCCATCGAGGCCGGACAGCGCGCCCACACCGCGGTCCTCACCAAGCTCTACCCCACCCGCTCCCACACCGGCGCGGCTCAGGGCGGCATGTGTGCCGCTCTGGCCAACGTCGAGGAAGACAACTGGGAGTGGCACACCTTCGACACCATCAAGGGTGGCGACTACCTGGTTGATCAGGATGCAGCAGAGGTCATGGCCAAGGAGGCCATTGACGCGGTGCTGGATCTGGAGCACATGGGCCTGCCGTTCAACCGCACGCCTGAGGGCAAGATTGACCAGCGCCGCTTTGGTGGCCACACCCGCGACCACGGCAAGGCGCCCGTTCGCCGCGCCTGCTACGCAGCGGACCGCACGGGTCACATGATCCTGCAGACCCTCTACCAAAACTGCGTGAAGCACAATGTGGAGTTCTACAACGAGGTCTACGTCCTCGATGTGCTCCTCAACGAGACCGAGGCCACGCGCGAGGACGGCACCAGCTACCTCCAGAAGCACGTCTCCGGCGTGGTGACCTATGACCTCTCCACCGGAGAGATTGCGGTTTTCCAGGCCAAGGCCGTGGTGTTTGCCACCGGTGGCGCCGGCAAGGTCTTCAAGACCACCTCCAACGCCCACACCCTCACGGGTGACGGCATGGCCATGGCCTTCCGCCGCGGCATTCCGCTGGAGGACATGGAGTTTGTGCAGTTCCACCCGACCGGCCTGGCCGGCCTGGGCATCCTGCTCTCCGAGGCCGCTCGCGGCGAGGGCGCCGTGCTGCGTAACTCCGAGGGTGAGCGCTTCATGGAGCGCTACGCCCCCACCATCAAGGACCTGGCCCCGCGTGACATCGTTGCGCGTTCCATGGCCAATGAGGTGCGCGAGGGCCGCGGCTCCGGTCCCAACAAGGACTACGTGCTGCTTGACCTGACGCACCTTGAGCCCGCGCACATCGACGCCAAGCTGCCGGACATCACCGAGTTTGCCCGCACCTACCTGGGTGTGGAGCCGTACACGGAGCCGGTGCCCGTCTTCCCCACGGCCCACTACGTGATGGGTGGCATCCCCACCAACATCAAGGGCGAGGTCCTCCAGGACAACGACACCGTGGTCCCGGGCCTGTACGCCGCCGGCGAGGTGGCCTGCGTTTCCGTGCACGGCTCCAACCGCCTTGGCACCAACTCTCTGTTGGACATCAACGTGTTTGGCAAGCGCTCCGGCATCGCTGCCGCCGAGTACTCCAAGACCGCGGACTTTGTGGAGCTCCCGGAGAACCCTGCTGAGTTTGTTGAGGATCTGGTGGCCCACGTTCGCGAGAACAACGGCACCGAGCGCGTGGCCCTGATCCGCAAGGATCTGCAGGACACCATGGACTTGAACATGCAGGTGTTCCGCTCAGGTGACACCATCGCTGAGGCGCTCAAGGACATTGAGTCGCTGCGCGAGCGCTACAAGAACATTGGGATCCAGGACAAGGGCAAGCGCTTTAACCTGGATCTGTTGGAGGCCATCGAATTGGGCTTCCTGCTTGATCTGGCAGAGGTCATGACGGTCTCGGCGTTGCACCGGCAGGAGTCCCGCGGTGGTCACTACCGCGAGGACTTCCCGGATCGCGATGACGCGAACTTCATGAAGCACACCATGATCTACAAGGACGAGGACGCCGTCACTGAAGGCATCAAGGGCATGCGCTTTGATACCAAGCCGGTCATCTTCACACGCTACGAGCCGATGGAGCGTAAGTACTGATGAGCACAGCAACCGCCGAGCCGGCATCCAAGGTTGAAATCAAGGCTGGTAGCGCCGACGCCATCCAGTCCTTTGACATCACGCTGAAGGTCCGCCGCTACAACCCCGAGGTGTCAGATGATGCCCACTGGGATGAGTACAAGCTGACCATGTACGGCACGGATCGCGTGCTGGATGCGCTGCACCGCGTGAAGTGGGAGGAGGACGGCTCGCTGTCCTTCCGCCGCTCTTGCGCACACGGCGTCTGCGGCTCCGATGCCATGCGCATCAACGGCCGCAACCGCCTGGCCTGCAAGACCCTCCTCAAGGACCTGGACACGTCCAAGCCCATCACCGTGGAGCCCATCAAGGGCCTTCCGGTGGAGAAGGATCTGATCGTGGACATGGAGCCGTTCTTCCAGTCCTACCGCGAGGTCATGCCGTTCCTGATCGCCAAGGGCCATGAGCCCGCCAAGGAGCGCTTCCAGTCCCAGGAGGACCGCGAGCGTTACGACGACACCACCAAGTGCATCCTGTGCGCCGCGTGCACGTCCTCCTGCCCGGTGTTCTGGACCGACGGCCAGTACTTTGGCCCCGCAGCGATCGTCAATGCGCACCGCTTCATCTTCGATTCCCGCGATGATGCCGGCGACATGCGCCTGGAGATCCTGAATGACAAGGAAGGCGTGTGGCGCTGCCGCACCACCTTCAACTGCACCGAGGCCTGCCCCCGCGGCATCCAGGTCACCAAGGCCATCTCAGAGGTCAAGCAGGCCATCCTGCAGCGCACCATCTGAGGCTGGCAAACTGCCCCGTGCCCTGCGACTCTTGGCCCTAGGCAGTCACCTCAAATAGTCACGAGGCCCCGTTCACCACGGTTGTGGTGGGCGGGGCCTCGTGCCGTTCTCGGGATTGTGACGGCGATGACTAACACGAAGTGGGCAGCACAGCAGTCCCGATCTTCGTGAGCTTCGTGTCGGAGTCGCCAATGATTTGGGAGTCTTTGTGGGGCTCCTGTCCACGGTCCTGATCATCCTGGCTGCCATGAGCGCGGACACAGCCATGTATCTCACTGTCCAGGCACGAGCCGCCGAGATTGCCTTGCGTAGAGCCATCGGAGCCAGCCGCCAGGACCCTGCCTTGGCCATCCGCGGCTAGGGGACGCTGGGGACGCTGGGAACACAAGCATCGGCGATCCCAGCACGCTCTGCCCCGTGGCCGTCAGCTTTCCCGGAGGCCGGGTAGGCGCTACCCAGAGGCTCGAACGGCGAGGCACCTCTTCGAGGACCACTCATTCTGTGCGGCGCCCACCTTCAGCGGCGCCAAGCCTACAGCGGCTTGGCGGAACTCCCCTGCCAGCGCTCGGACACCAAGCGGAGGGGCAGCTCGCGGATGGCGCCGGTTGCGTCCACCAGGACAAAGTCCGCATGGGACCCTGTCCGGACCACGGCCCATTCCAGCTGCTGCTGGGCAGCCAACGCCTCTCCCCAGGCCAACCCGAAAGCACTGATCATCAGCTGCGGGTCGGGGCGTTGCGCCGGCGCGAGCTGCATCCACGACTTCAGCTGCTGCTCCAAGTGAACGGAGAGCCTGGCGGCGTCTCCCCCAATCCCGGCCTCCTTCAGGCCCGCCAAGAGCGAGGCCATCCACGCGCGCTCAGAGTCGGTCGGCGGGCCGGCAACCGTCCTCTGCGGAGCGGTCGCGGGCACGGGCACAGGCGCAGGCACGGGCATGGAAACGGGCGCCCCTTGGCCATGCTGAGGGGCGCGCTGGGGGCGCTGTTTTCGGTGGGGGAACCAAGCCATACCGTTAGCATACGGTGTTACGTAAGGTCGGCGCACATCACTCCGACCACAGATCGCCGGGGTCAGCTCACGCCCAAGGGGAAGGTCGCCCGCAGCTTCCAGTCGTTATCGCCAACGTCGCCAAAGAGCGAAATCCTGTCGGCCTGAAGAGTCCACCGGTCCTGGGACTGAGCCTCTTGCACCTGATCCAACACCGCGTCGTCGAGCCCCTGGGCCAGCGTCACGTGCGGAACGTACGGGTACGCGCTGGGCAGGGCCAGCGGCCCGGCCTGCAGCGCCGCATGCAGGCTAGTGCACCTATCCCCGCCGGCCACCACCTTGCAGAACACCACGGGGGTGATGGGGCGGAAGGTATCCGTGCCCTCAAACTGAATCGTGAACGGGTCCGCCGCCGCGGCCACTGCCGCCACATGGTCCACGACCGCGTTCCAGTCCGTCACGGGAACCCCGGTCACGAGCGTGACGTGGGGTGGGACCATCGCAAACTCGTCCCCCAGGCGCGCACGCAAGGCCCCTAGTCGGCCGGCCTCCGGTTCGGGAATGGGCACCACGATGCCCACCCGATCCTGACCGGCCACCACGGGCCTCACGATGCGCATGGGTTCACTCTCCTCAGGCCCTGCCGAGCGGCCGCAGCAGGCCGATACGGTCGTAGACGGCGTCGAGGGTCTGCTGTGCGGTCTCCCGCGCCTTGTTGGCACCCACGGCCAGCAAGCGGTCAAGCTCCGCCGGGTCAGCCAGCAACTCCAAAGTGCGCGCACGGACCGGCTCAAGCCTTGCCACCACGGCGTCCGCGACCTCCACCTTCAGGTGCCCGTACATCTTGCCCTCAAAGCTCTGCACCAGCGCGTCCACGGGGGTCTGCGTGAACGCGGACAGGATGGAAAGCAGGTTGGAGACACCGGGCTTGGCCTCGCGGTCAAAGGCGACCACACCGCCGTCATCCGTGACAGCGGACTTGATGCGCTTGGCAATGACCTTGGGATCATCCAGGATGTCGATGCGCCCGTTGGGAGACTGCGCGGACTTGGACATCTTGGAGGTGGGGTTCTGCAGGTCGTAGATCCGCGCACCCTCTGCCGGGATGATGGGCTCGGGGATCTTGAACGTCTCACCAAAGCGGTGATTAAAGCGCTGCCCCAGCGTGCGGGTGAGCTCCACGTGCTGCTTCTGGTCATCCCCCACCGGCACGCCGTCCGCCTGGTACAGCAGAATGTCCGCGGCCATCAGCACGGGGTAAGTGAACAGGCCCACGTTGGTGGAATCCTGACCATAACGCGTGGACTTGTCCTTGAACTGGGTCATGCGCCCGGCCTCACCAAAGCCGGTGATGGTCTGCAGGACCCAAGCCAGCTCGGAGTGCTCCGGCACATGGGACTGCACAAAGAGGGTGGAGCGCTCCACGTCCACGCCCCCGGCGATGTACTGCGCCACCGTGGCGCGCGAGCGCTCGGCCAGGTTGGTAGCGCCGTCCGGGGACGTGAGGGAGTGCAGATCTGGGATGAAGTAGAACGCGTCGTACTCGTCCTGCAGCTTCACGTAGTTGACGAGGGCGCCCAGGTAGTTGCCCAGGTGCAGCGAATCTGCGGAGGGCTGCATCCCTGACAGGATGCGTGGCTTGGTGGTACTCATGCTGTTTTCCCTTCACGGGGCGCTGCGGTTGGGGTGCTCCCCGTTCCCGCGCGTCAGTTAAGAATCAGAATTGGTAGTCGACCACAAGTGGCGCGTGATCTGACCAGCGGGTGTCGTAGCTGGCCGCGCGGTCCACCACGGACCGGACCGCCCGGGCCGCGAGGGTCGGGGAGGCCATGTGGTAATCGATGCGCCAACCAGTGTTGTTATCAAAGGCCTGCCCGCGCTGGGACCACCAGGTGTAAGGCCCCTCCACGTCACCGGCCAGGTCACGGGCCACGTCACGGTAGCCAATCTCCTCGCCAAAGAAGCGGTCAAAGTAGGCGCGTTCCTCTGGGAGGAACCCGGCGCGCTTCACGTTGCCCTTCCAGTTCTTGATGTCCCGCTCGGTGTGGCCCACGTTCATGTCCCCTACCAGCAGCACGTCCCTGCCGTCCGCTCGCATGGCAGGCAGCTTCAGGACCATCTCATCCAGGAAACCAAACTTGTCCTCCTGCTTGGGCGTTCCCACCTCACCGGAGTGCACATACACGCTAGCGACGGTGAGCGGGATGCCCTTGATCGTGAAGTCTGCCTCCACCCAGCGGCCGGTGGTCGCGAAGCGCTCGCTTCCGATCCCGATCCGGGTGGCATCAGGCTTCTCGCGGGAGGCAATCAGCACGCCGGCGCGGCCCTTGGCCTCCGCCTCCGCGTGCACCACATGCCAGTCCTGCGCCAGGAAGTCGTTGACGATCTTGTCCGGCGCACGCACCTCTTGCAGGCACAGAATGTCTACATCCCTGGCCTGAAGCCACGTGGGCATGCCGTTGCGGAACGCGGCCCGGAGGCCGTTCACATTCACGCTGGCGATGCGCGTGGCATCACCCTTTGGCTCGTAACTTGCAGTGGCGGCGATGGTCTCAGTCACGCCCTCTACCTTAGCGGCACTGCCCGACGGCGTGCGCTTGGCTTGCGCCCAGACGTGCCAGTCAGTCGATAATTTCGCCCTCAACCGGCCCTGCGTGGCGGTCCTTGCGGCGCCCCTTGATCATGTCCCTGGCGTTGGAGGCGGTGATCTGGATGGTGTCCAGCGCGCGCTCCACCATTTCAGCGGACTGCGGCGTGCCCTTGCGCAGATTCTCCGTGATGACCCCGTGCTGGACCTCGATGATCTTGAAGGAGTGATCCAACTTGATCTCGTGATTGCGCTCCGCCTCGTCAATGATGCGGGCGCCATCCTGTACGCCACCCGTCTTGGCGGCGATGTTGGCGTTGGTCTGGTCCCACTTGCGCCCCACGGCGCGGGCACCAGTGCGCAGGATAAAGAACACCGCGGCCGCGAAGATGAGCCACAGCCCAGCGATGATGGCGACGATCCACCCGATGACCGCGTTGGTGTTCGCGGCAAAGATGATCGCGACCAACAGCGCCAGCACCAGGATGCTCAGCACGGCGGTCCCGAGGACTCCGACAGGCTTCTTCTGGCGCGGATCGGCGCCGTTCGTGATCTCAGGCATGGCCCTATTCTCTCAAAGCCTGGCGGCAGCCCCCACCATGATCGCCCAGGGATGAATTAGGCGCCGAGCCGCCGGGAGACCCGGGGTGCCACCCCCGGGAGGCCCGGCACCCCTCACCAGGAGACGAGGCAGAAAGGGTGACCCTGCGGGTCAAGGTAGACGCGGAAGTTGCGCCCTCCCTGACCGGTCAAGACGGCTCCGATCGCCAGCACTTCCGTCTCACCCACGTCAAGATCCGGGACCTTGACGTCAAGATGGGCCTGCTGCGGGGTGACCTGCCCAGGCCACTCCGGCGGCTGATAGTCCGGCACGCGCTGGAAGGCGATGGCCGGGCGGTCCGCTGCGTCTCCGATGCTGACCCAGGAACCGTCCTCATCACTCTGGACGGTCACCATCCCCAGCAGTTCCTGATAGAAACCTGCCAGCTGCGCCGGTTCCTCACAGTCGATCACCAGTGCTTGCCACGTGCCAATCATGGTCGCCTCCTCGAGAGGGATTGCGGTGTAGACCGCCGCGCTACAGGATCTTGCGGCCCAGCCGGCCCGTACTCGTGCTGTCCCGCCAGTCTGTCCGGGAGCCGGTAGGGGCGCAACCCCTCAGCGAAGGAACAGTCCCTCATCGCAAAAACAGTTTGCGCAGCCGCGTGGTCGCCATGGTGAGGCCCAGGGCGGCCATGATCACGAAGTAGAGCACGTGCCACAGCATGGAGACGTCGAAGTAGCCCACCGAGAGTTGGCGCAGGAGCTCCACGCCATGCCACAGCGGCAGGGCTTGGATGACCCATTGGACGGCCTGCGGGTAGACGGTGAGCGGGAAGAACGTCGCGGAGAACAGGAACATGGGCATGGTCAGCATGTTGATCCAGTCCAACTGCTGAAAGCGCTTGATGAAGGTGATGAGCCCCATGAACAGCGCCGAGAAGGCGAACGCAATCAGCACGGCCCCGGGAATCATCAGGAGGCCCCAGGGATTGGTGATGAGGCCGGCGCTGAACGCGATGATGGCAAAGCCGACGGCGTAGAGCAAGCCGCGCAGAAGCGCCATGATCACCTCGCCGATCACCACATCCAGTGGGCCAAGAGAGGTGAAGAGCATGACGCGGTACAGCTTGGAGTGGTTGAGCTTAAAGAACATGTTGTTGCTGTCAAACAACGCGCCATTCATGGCGGAGGTGGCAAGGAGGGCGGGCGCGATGAACGCCGCATACGTGAGCACGCTGCCGCCTGGGCCGGGCAGGTCCCCGATCGCCGGACCCAAGCCGTAGCCCATGGAGGCCAGGTAGAGCACAGGCTCCAGGAAGCCGGAAAGGATGACCACCCACGTGGCGTTCTTGGTCGCCATCCAGCTGCGCTCCATCACGGAGCGCGCGTTGCGCCCGTAGAGCGCACCAAACGCACGCTTCTGCGGAATCAGCTCCTTGGCACGGGAGGTGCCTGGGGTCGCGGACGCGGCTGTCTTCGCTGCCGCCTGAGGGTCCGTCATTTGATGCCTCCCAGGCGTCGGGCAAAGTTACGGCGAACCAGAGCGAAGCCGAGCGCCGCCAGCGCCGCCAGGACCAGGACGTGGACCAGGGCGAGCCACGCAGGGACAAAGTGCCCATACATGAGTGCACGGGCCAGCTCGGTGCCGTGCCAAATGGGAGAGATCCACCCGATCCACTGAAGGAAGATGGGCAGGTTCATCAGCGGATAAAACGTTCCGGAGAAGAGGAACAGCGGCGTGAAGATGAAGCGCATGATGATGGAGAACTGCCCCTTTTCCTCTCGAATGGTGGCCGAGTAAGCCATGATCGGAAGGCCCATAGCCAAACCGGCCAAGGCGGAAAGTGGGATGGCGACCAGCGCCCACCAGGAGTGCACTGCGCCAAAGAGTCCCACCACCCCCAAGAACAGGACAGTCTGAACCATCATGCGCAGGCTGACCGCCAGGATCTGCCCCTGCGCAATCTGATGCGGCGTGATCGGCGTGACCAACGGTCCCTGATAGAGCCGGTGCCACTTGAAGCCATCCATCACGGGGAATGTGCCCTCCGTGACACCCGCGCTGACTGCCGCAGAAATCAGCAAGGCCGGCGCAATAAATACCAGGTACGGAACGCCGTCGAACAGGGAACCGTTGCCAGTGAGCAGCGAGCCAAGCCCAATGCCCATCGCGAGGACGTACATCAGCGGCACGCCGATGGCGTCCGCGAGCAGCACGTCGGCGTAGCGGCGCATGGTCCGCAAGTAATATTCCGCGACAAACCAGGTGCCAAAGCGCTTGGCCTTGGCTGCCGAGACCTCCGGGTCATGCGCGTGCAGCTGGGTGGTGAAGAGGGTGGCGCCGCCGCCGATGGAATCGGCAGAGCCGGACGCCACGGGCTGGGTTGAAGGCTGGGGCTCAGTCAACGAGGGACCGTCCCGTCAGGCGCAGGAAAACGTCCTCGAGCGAGGAACGGCGCACCAGCGAGGAGACGGGGTTCAGCCCGCGGGCAATGACCTGCTCCAGCGCCGCTTCGCCGTCGTGGGCGTAGACCAAAACGCGGTCCGCGAGGATCTCGATCCGGTCCCCAAGACCCTCCAGAGTCTGGGCCGCTGCGCGGTTCTGGGCCGAGCCAAAGCGAACCTCAAGCACCTCCCGGGTGGAGTAGTCGCGGATGAGTTGGGACGGCGAACCCTCTGCCATGATGCGGCCCGCGTCCACCACGATCAGGCGGTCACACAGCTGCTCCGCCTCATCCATGAAGTGGGTGGTGACCAGCAGCGTGGTTCCCTGTTCTTTGAGGCGAAAGAGCCGGTCCCAGAGGATGTGGCGCGCTTGCGGGTCCAGCCCGGTGGTGGGCTCATCCAGCAGCAGGATCTTGGGCTCGTTGATCAGGGAGCGCGCAATCGTGAGGCGGCGCTTCATGCCGCCGGAGAGCGCATCCACCCGCTCCCCGGCCTTGTCCGTGAGCTGCGCAAAGTCCAGCAGCTCCTCCATTTTTGGCTTCAGATAGGACCGGCTCAAGCCAAAGTAGCGGCCGTAGACGTAGAGGTTGTCCCGGACCTTAATCTCCTCATCCAGGTTGTCCTGCTGAGGCACCACGCCCAAGTGGGCGCGCACGCGGGGCCCCTCCTTGTCCGGATCAAGCCCCATCACGCTGAGCTCCCCGCCGGAGCGCGTGGAGACACCGCCGATCATGGACATGGTGGTGGACTTACCGGCGCCGTTGGGGCCGAGGAAACCGAAGGACTCCCCGGGGGTGACTTCAAAGTCGATCCCGTCGACGGCGGTGAAGTCGCCATAGCGTTTGGTGAGGCCGCTGGCGCGGACCACGGCGGAGGAGGAGGCAGTGATGTGGGACACCGTCACTACGCTACCCACTTGAACCGATTGGGACAAGCCAATCAGAGGGGGTGGTTGCAACCGATTTGTGACCGCGTCGGCGGCGGCCCACACCTAGGGTGTAAACACGGCTCCGCTCAGGATCCGATAACCGCCGGCTGCGAGGATTCCCATGCACCAGAGCTTCCATCCTGCCCGACGCGCAGTGGCCGCCGCTGTTGCTTCCCTAGCCTTGGCGGCCGGCGGCCTGGTGGGCTGCACCCCGGATTCTGCAGCCCCGCCATCCGCTACCGACTCCCCCACAGCAGCGTCACCTGACGCGACGAAAAATGCCGCCCTGAGCGCGTTGAAGATTCCCGGTGATTCCATGGGGAACCCCGGCAAGGTGGTGTTTGATCAGCAAATTCAGGGGCCCACCACGGTGTCCATCACTCCGCCGCAGGGCCACGCCTTGGAGGTCTACCTGGCCTGCGCGCAGAAGCTGGATTCGGTGGACCTCTCGGTGGGTGATGTTGAGACCCCAGAAGACCAAACCCAGAAAAGCAGCGGCCCCTGCGAGCCCGCTCTGCAACGGCAGCTGACAGCCACTCGGCGCACCAGCGGTCAAGCGATGAACGTGCGCGTTGACGTCCCGAAGGAGGTTTCGTTTCGGGTGGTCATTCGCCTGTCCGCCGATGCCATCGACGTGTCCAAGCCCAACGAAACGCAGACCATCGTGAACCGACTCGTCAGGGGTCCCTCCACCTTCAGACTCAAGACAGACCCGAGTAAATACCTGAACGTCAAGGTCACGGCGCTCATGAAGAACAGCAGATTCAAGATCGACATTCTCGACGCGAAAGAGAAGGGCCGCCCCGTGACCGGCCTAGCCGGCCAGGGAGACGGTCCTGATGCCTCCGCTACTTCCGGATCGTCCGCCCCCACCCTCACAAGCGAAGTCATCGTCAGGGTCACCGGGGATCCCGTCCGGCTCGTGATCAAGGAGTCCTCCCAGCCACCGGAGGAATAGTCCCTCGCGGGGTACTCCCAGGGAGTTCACCCAAATTTCTTATTCTGAATCACTCAGGATATGGCAGAGTGGTGAGCGTGCACACACCGTTGAACAGCGTCCCCGGCCATGCGCCGGAGGCTGTCTGGACCGAAGCGCTCCGCCGCTCGGGGCGCCGTGTGACCAAGCAGCGCCTCGCCGTCATGGCCGCGGCCTCCACGCACCCCCACGCCACAGCAGAGGAACTGCACCGCGCATCCCGCGGCGCCATCCCCGACCTGGCACTGGCGACCACACACATGATCGTCAACGACCTCACCAGCTCCGGCCTACTGCGCCGCCTGGAGGTCCCCCACTCCGCTTCACGCTACGAGCCAGACCTCGGCGATAACCATCACCACGCCCAGTGCGTCAGGTGCGGCCGCCTCGAGGACGTAGCGTGCGCCGTCGGGCATGCGCCTTGCCTGACCCCCACAGACACCCACGGGATGAACATTCTCGTGGCAGAGGTCCTGTACCGAGGCATCTGCGCCGCATGCGCTGCCGAGGACCGGACCTCAGATGCACCCACCACCCCCGAAGTAGAGGAGCACAGCCATGGCTGAGAACACCTCCGGTCACGCAACCGGCTCGACCACGCAGGCCGGCATCCCGGCCGTCAGCGACCGCAATTCGCTCACGGTCGGCGCCGATGGCCCCATCGTTTTGCACGATCACCACCTGGTGGAGACGCTGCAGCACTTCAACCGCATGAACGTCCCCGAGCGCCGTCCGCACGCCAAGGGCGCCGGCGCCTTCGGCGAGTTTGTCGCCACCGAGGACATGTCCAAGTACACCAAGGCCGCCCTGTTCCAGAAGGGCGCCACCACGGAGACGCTGCTGCGCTTCTCCACCGTCGCCGGCGAGATTGGCTCCCCCGACACCTGGCGTGACGTGCGCGGCTTTGCGCTGAAGTTCTACACCTCCGAAGGCAACTTCGACCTGGTCGGCAACAACACGCCCGTGTTCTTCCTGCGCGACCCCATGAAGTTCCCCCACTTCATCCGCTCGCAGAAGCGCCTCCCGGACTCCGGCCTGCGCGACGCGACCATGCAGTGGGACTTCTGGACCCACAACCCCGAGTCCGCACACCAGGTGACCTACCTGATGGGCGAGCGCGGCCTGCCCAAGACCTGGCGCGAGATGAACGGCTACGGCTCCCACACCTACATGTGGGTCAACGAGGCCGGCGAGAAGTTCTGGGTCAAGTACCACTTCATGTCCCAGCAGGGCGTGCACAACATCTCCGGCGCCGAGGCAGACGCCCTGGCCGGCACGGATGCCGAGCACCACCGCCGCGACCTCTTTGACTCCATCAAGGAAGGCAACTTCCCCAAGTGGGACCTGCACGTGCAGATCATGCCTTACGAAGAGGCCAAGACGTACCGCTTCAATCCCTTTGACCTGACCAAGGTCTGGTCCCTCAAGGATTACCCGCGCACCAAGGTCGGCACGCTGACCCTGAACCGCAACCCGGAGAACTTCTTCGCCGAGATTGAGCAGGCCGCCTTCAGCCCCGCCAACATGGTCCCCGGCATGGGCATGAGCCCCGACAAGATGCTCCTGGGCCGCAACTTCGCCTACGCGGATGCCCAGCGCTACCGCATCGGCACCAACTTCCAGCAGCTCCCCGTCAACAAGCCCAAGGTGCCCGTGCACACCTACAGCTTCGAGGGCAACATGTGGGTAGAGAGCACCGGCGCGCGCTCCTACTACGCCCCCAACTCCTTCGGCGACTCCTGGTCGGATGAGACCGGCCCCGTGGATAACTCCTGGGAGTCCGACGGCGACCTGGTGCGTAGCGCTTACACGCTGCACGCTGAGGACGACGACTTTGGCCAGGCCGGCACGCTGGTCCGCGACGTCTACAACGACGCGCAGCGCGCCGAGCTGGCAGACACCGTGGCCGGCGCCCTCTCCGGCGTGATTGAGCCCGTGCTCTCCAACGCCTTCCAGTACTGGAAGAACGTTGACGCGGACCTCGGCGCCACGATCGAGGCCAAGGTCAAGGGCGCCTAGTTCCCCCGATCACCAAACCCTCCCGGGCATGCTCCTGGGAAGCCAAGCGGCCCCGACTCTGGATGATTCCAGGGGCGGGGCCGCTCGGCTTTTTGTGGGGTGGGCCGGGCGGGGGCCGGGGCGGGGCTGGACGGGGGTGGCGTGGGCCGGGGCGGCGGCGGGGCCGGCGGAAGTGTGCCGAAGCAGGCCTATCGCCCACAAGCAGGGTTCACGCCCGCTTCACGTCGATAAGCCCGCTCCGCCGACCCACCACCCCGAGGCCTAAGCAGGCCTATCGCCCACAAGCAGGGTTCACGCCCGCTTCCCTCGCCGACCGCCGGACCGCACCACGCGCCGTCGAGCGCTCCCCCCAACGCACGACGGCGGCCGCGCACCTCTAGGAACCGAGGACAGTTCGTCCAGTTCGCACAGCACGCCGCCAACAGAGGCTCCCGCCGAGTTTGCCTCCGCCTCGCGGCGCGGCACTGACTTTCTCAAGCAGGGCGACGGCGCACATCGACAGCGGCGAGTGTCGTCTCGTTGGGGGCGTTTGCCCGCGGAGTGCGCTTTGCCAAGGCCAAGGCGCGCAACGGCCGACGAGTCCGAAAATGGAGGGAATCGACTGGTGTATAGATTTTCAACATAGGTCGTTGGTATGGTTATGTCATGGACCCGAACAAGTTGGCGCGAGACACCGCACGGGGCCTCACCGTCTGGGCAGTTATGAAGGTTCTAAGTAGGGGCCCGACGCACGGCTACGCCCTCATGAAGGAGTTACAGGCGAGCGGCCTGACCCATCTCAAGAGTGGGACCATCTATCCGCTCTTGCATCGCCTTCAGACTGAAGGGGCCGTGGACGCAGAGTGGGACCACCACCAGACGGGGCCTGCCAAGAAAGTTTTCACCTTGAGCAATTCGGGAATTAAGGATCTGGAAGCGGTGGAACGAGAGCTCTTCCAGATCATCCGGGACATCAGCGAAGGAGAAGCCAATGACTAGTACACAATCCCTCACCGAGTACAGTGCATCCCTTGCCCAGTCCTTGAGGTTGAAGGGCATGCCAGAGCCAGACATAGAAGCCATCGTTTCGGAAGTGGCGGCTTCGGAAGTTTCTGATCCGGTTGCAGAATTTGGCCCCAGTCGCGACTACGCAGAGCACTTTCCTGTGCTCACCCCAGTCGCGCGCGGCGGCAAGCTTTGGTGGTGGGGCTTCGCGGTGGGGGTGTTGTGGGCAGTCATCGCCATTCTCCTTCTTGCCACGGGGACGTGGACGGCGCCGGCACCCGCGCTACTGGTAGGCGCTCCGCTCGTTGGCTGCGTCCTTCTTGGAGGCTTAGTGAGCACCGTACAGACGGCGCGCCGCCGCCCCTGGCAGAGGAACTGAAAATGCGGCGGGAAGCCATTAGCTTCCCGCCGCACCCCAGTCCGATCCAATGATCAGTCGAGCCCAAGTATCCACCGAAGAGCATCGTATACGCCTGCCGCACTGACTCCACCAAGCAGATTCTTGGCCCATTGAGGGACACTACTGTCCCACCACTTGACGAAAGCTTCACGCCCCTTGAGCACATAGCTCTGCATCGACTTCCAAAGGGCGGGGGAAGTCTTCTTGATGACTTCAACGGCGGCCTTGACCGAGACGCGGATCCACACCGCCGTGGGGCGCACGGCCGAAGCCGTGCCCGTGCGGTCGCCCACAGGGTTCCCAACGCCGGATTGGGCTTCGCGGACCTGCGCACTGGCGTCAAGGGCACGCTGAGCCTGGGCGCGAGTCTCTGGCGATGCGTTCGCCAATACAGCGCGCAGTTCCTCGGACCATGCGGTCGAGGGCCCGACAGGCTGAGCCTGCGGAGTGGTTGCGCTGGATGGGGGCGCAGCAGTCGCCGCGCCTGCTCCCGTTAGACCCAGCGTGGTCACCAGAGCACTGGCGACTAGAGACTTTCGGAGGGTTTGCATGACAGCCATCGTGAGTTCCTGGTAATTGTTTGGGGTTAGTTCGGCTTGATGCACTAATCAACTTAATATGTCACTTCACGTTTCTCGCAGAGATTCTGTGACAGTTCCCCGTTGTTACACGATTTGTTGCGTAAACGTTGCACGCTCACGCCTGCAGATCCGGGTATCTGACTGCTTCCGTCAGGCCTCATGGTGTCTCAACTGATGCGCGGCGCATGGCGGCGAAGAACGACACCGTCTGGCACCCTTCTGCGCAACATCTACATCGATGAGCAGCGCACCCACCTGGCCGACACCTTCGCCGGTGCCCTGATCACTCGAGGTTGAGCGCGCAGTCGCCGAGCCTGCTCCCGTGAGGCCGAGCGGCCCCGCCTCCGGATGATTCCAGGGGCGGGGCCGCTTGGTTTTCCGTGGTGTTGGGGCCGGGGCGGCGGACGTGGGCCGAAGCGGGCCTATCGCCCACAAGCAGGGTTCACGCCCGCTTCACGTCGATAAGTCCGCTTCCCTCGCCGACCGCCGGACCGCACCACGCGCCGTCGAGCGCTCCCCCCAACGCACGACGGCGGCCGCGCACCTCT
>NZ_QQXL01000002.1 GCF_003640665.1 Galactobacter caseinivorans | reverse complement strand
TTGCTGACCGCTTTGCTGATGCGGGAGTTGGGGAGGGAGTTGTTGCAGACGGTGGTGGTGTCCCAGATGAACTTGGGCCCTCGTGTCCCGTTCGAGGAGGATCCGGCCCCGGGCGCTTTGGGGTTCTTACCCTTGACCGTCACCGGACCCGGCTTGGGAGACTGATGATTTTTATCTGCCCCTTGAATCCCGAACTTGTCGTGTACGGTTTCACCGTTGAATCTTCTATCAGCATCATCATCGCTGGCGCCTGCGGCCGTCGCTGTGAGGAGTGAAGCGACGACAACAAGAGCAGCTACAGTCGCGATACTTTGCCGGGGCATGACCCTTACCTGCCTATCTTGCGCATGTCGACTGTTCGCCATTGCTTATCGACGTACTCGATCCACAACCGCATCTGGGCTGAGCCGCCTGTCGCGCGCTGGTACAGCTTGCTCTCTCCGGTTGTCGTCCAAAAGCGACCAGGTTTCTCGTTTACCCGGGCATCGACTATGTGTGTTCTCTTCGCGGGAGGTTGTTCCTTGGCAGTGGCTAAGTCGACGTCGGTGCGAGATGTATCTCGCCACGTCCGATCCTTGGTCCACATGGTTATTGCGCCTTCACTGATGATCTTGCATGCCGCACAGTCCGCCGTTGAAGCATCTTTGAACGGGGCAGTGTTGCCGGTATCAAAGGCGTAGTTGTACGTCTCAAACCAGTATTTGATGAACGCCTTCTGCCCCTCAAAGCTCTTCTCCTTCGCCAGCTTGGGCAGCACCGGTTTGGGCACGTTCTTGGCCGGCGACGTGCTGGTGGCCGGCACGTACGCGTTGCTCGGACTGGAGCTGGCGGTCGGGCTGCCGCTCGGAATCGCCGTTGGCGAGGACGCCAACGGCGTCGGTGTCCCCATCGGAATGCTGGTTTGGGCGGGAGTCTCGGGCGGTCCGGAGCACGCACTGACCCCCAGCAGGACGGCGACACCAAGCCCCAACGCCCGCAGGCCAGCCCCACCCCGCTTGCCCCTCATCAGCTTGCTCCCCATCAACGCGGCCATGAGCCATCCCAGGTCAGCCAAGTGCGTAATGAACACACAGTAGACGATCCGTAACGCTGTTGGGAGTACTTATCCACAGATCGCAGGGGTGGGGGAGATGCCGGTGTTGGAGCGAGGTGTCCGGGGGTAGTCTTAGTCTAGATTTGTTCGAACACATCTTCGAAGATGGGCTTGGGCATGACAGCGCCACTCCTCTCCTGCTTCCCAGGAGGAAGGGCGGGGATCGAGCACGCACGGAGCACTCACACCGCGCGTTTTGGAGGGACTGGATGGGGCTGTTCACCCAGTCGGTGCAGGTGGTGCTGAGCGCCGCCAATTTGCCGCTGCGTTTGGGGTGGCAGGGCAGGGAGTGGCACGTCTGCGCCCAGCCGGTGCGTTGGTACGAGCGCCGCGCTTGGTGGGCGGAATCGGCTCGCGCTGAGAAAGGACATGGGCCGGGGTTGGTGGATCACGAGATCTGGCAGCTCCAGATACGCCTTGGTGAGCGGGACGCCCCGCGCACCGTCTACGTCTCGCATCAGCTGGAGACCGGCCGGTGGCGACTCATCAACGTCCCGGAGCAGGCAAACGAAATCAGAGCCACAGCATGAACGGCTTTAGTCACCTGCACGTCTCTACCGCCTTCAGCGCCCACCACGGCGTGGACCGGCCAGAGACCCTGGCGTCGGCGGCAGCCGCGGATGGGGCATGGGCCCTGGCCTGCACCGATCGTGATGGCCTCTTTGGGGCGGTGAAACACGTGGGTGCCTGCCTCAGCGAGGGGCTGGCGCCGATCCTCGGCGTCAGCCTGGACGTCCAGAGCGGGAAGCGAAAGGAAGCCCGCGCAGGGAACTCCGGCTCACCGGGTCCAAGCGGCCGCGTGGTGATCCTGGCCAGAGGCACGGCGCTGGAGCAAGAAGAGAAGCGCTGGCGCAGCCGGCTGGGGGCCATCACGCCCGGAGCCGGATACTCGGCCCTGTGCCACCTGGTCACGGCGGCCCACCATCGAGGCATGCCGCAAGATGCCGGCCTGGGCGCGTTACGTGATCTGAGCCCTGAGGCGCGGCACACGGGGCGGCGAGTACCCGCCGTCGGGCAGTCACCAGACCCGGCAGAGCAGGTGGGCATCCGAGTGAAGGAGTTGGCGAGGGAAACGCAAAGCGCGGCCGGGAACGGCCCTTCACTGCTGACTCTGCTTGGCCCCGATTCGGATGTGGGGCGGGCGGTGCTGCACAGAGACTATCGAGGCGCACGCGTGCTGCTGCGCGCCTGGAAACAGGCGCTGCCAGAGGGTGCCTGCGTCATAGAACTGATCACCCATATCTCCCGCCCTGGCGCCCCCTACAGCACCGCCCACGCGGTGCGCATGCTGCGCCTGGCCCGCGAGCTCGGGGTCCCGGCGGTGCTCAGCAACGCCGTGCGCTACGTGAATCCGGACGGCGCTGCCACGGCGGATGTGCTGGACGCTGTCCGGGTGCTTTCCCCGCTGACGGAGAGCGGGGAGCGGGTGGGGGTGGACGGCGCGCAGGTCAACGGGCAGGGCTGGCTGAAATCCGGCGCGCAGATGCGTTCCCTTGCCGCGGAGATAGCCCGGGAGATCGGCGATGCCTCGGAGGCAGCCCAGATCCTGGGCGACACCGAGGCGGTGGCAGCGGCCTGCGCCCTTGACCCGATTCCTGACATGGGGTGGGGCAAGCCGGTGGTCCCGGAGGCCAGTGTGCTGGGGCTGAACGGTGACCCCCAGCAACTGCTGCGCGCGCGGTGCGAGGACGGCCTGCGCCGCTGGTTTGGTCCGGAGGCGGGATCGGAGGCCTTTGGGAAGGCCGGCCGGGGCGGGGCACGGGACCGGCTGGAGCACGAGCTGGGGGTGATCGGCGACCTGGGGTTTGCGGGCTACTTCCTCACGGTCTCCACCGCCACGGACCTGATCCGGGGGCTCGGGGTGCGTTCGGCCGCGCGCGGCTCAGGCGCATCCTCCCTGGTGGCGTTCCTGACCGGAATCAGCCACGTGAACCCCCTGGCGCATGACCTGATCTTTGAGCGCTTCCTCTCCCGCGATCGCACCTCGCTACCGGACATTGACGTGGACGTGGAATCAGCCCAGCGTCACCGCGTTTACCGCGAGCTCTTCCGCCGCTTTGGACAGGAACGCACCACGCTGATGAGCATGCAAAACGCGTACCGTGCGCGCGGTGCTGTCCGGGACGCGGGGATGGCGCTTGGCATCCAGGGCGAGGAGGTGGACCAGATCGCTAAGAGCCTGTGGCGCTTTTCCGCCTCCAGTTTCCGCGACGCCATCGGCACCATGCCGGAGCTGCGCCCCCTGGCCTCGCGCCTGGAAGCGGACCGAGCCAAGGGCGGCAATCAGGTGGACCTGCTGGTTGACCTCACGGAGCGCCTTGACCGCCTGCCCCGCCACATCTCGATGCACCCCTGCGGCGTGATCCTCTCCGACGCGCGCCTGCTGCACCGCACCCCGGTGCAGGCCTCCGGCCTTGGGCTGCCCATGAGTCAGTTCGACAAGCACGACATGGACCCCATGGGGTTGCTCAAGCTGGACGTGCTTGGCGTGCGGATGCAGTCCACCATCGCCTACACGCTGGAGGAGATTACGCGCATCCACGGCACCGGCCAGTCCGTCTATGAGCAGGGCCAGCACAACCGCGTCTCCATGCGCGGTTGGTATGAGGGGCGCTCGGAATTTAGTGGGGTGGTGAGGCATGTGCCCGACGGCGCTGGGGCGCCGGACGGGATGATCGCCGCCTCGGTGCCGGAACCGGTCAGCGACGGCGCGCTGCCGGGCTGGCTGGGCCAGGACGGCGTGATTGACCTGGCGAGGGTGCCGCTGGATGACGAGGCAACCTACGAGATGATCCGCACCACCAATACCTTGGGCGTTTTCCAGATCGAGTCCCCGGGGCAGCGGGAGCTGATTGGCAAGCTGGCCCCGGTGGAGTTCAACGACTTGATCATCGACATCTCGCTCTTCCGGCCCGGCCCCATGCAATCCGATATGGTGCGCCCGTTCCTTGAGCAACGCCACGGCTTTGCCGAGGAGGCCTACCCGCACCCTGATCTGGCGCCCATCCTGGCCGAGACCCATGGTGTGGTGGTCTTCCACGAGCAGGTGTTGCGCATGCTGGATGTCATGACCGGCTGCGGCCTAGCTCAGGCGGATGTACTGCGCCGCCGGCTGGGGGATCCGGTCAAGGAGCCGGCGGTGGAACGCTTCTTCCGAGCCAAGACCACCGAGCGCGGCTACCCGCTGGCGATCATCGACAAGGTCTGGTCCACGCTGGCGGCCTTTGGATCCTTCGGCTTCTGCAAGGCCCACGGCGCGGCCTTTGCCGTGCCCACCTATCACTCGGCCTGGCTCAAGACCCATCACCCGGAGGCCTTCCTGGCCGGGCTCTTTGAGCACGATCCGGGCATGTACCCGCGCCGACTACTGATCGCAGAGGCCCGCAGGCTTGGCGTGCCCCTGCTGCCCTTGGACGTGAACCGTTCCGGCCTGCGCTTCAAGGTGGAGCAGGTCCCAGGCGCGCAGGGCGTGGAGGCTGTCCCTGGGGTGCGCGCGTCTGGACGCCTGGGCGTGCGCCTTGCCCTGAGCCTGATGACTGGACTAAGCGAGGCGGAGGCCATGCGGCTAGAGGCCCATGCGCCGTATGACTCGGTGGCTGATGTGCGCGAGCGCGCCCGCCCTACCCGCACCAACCTGCGCCGACTGGCGCAATTGGGCGCCCTGGACAGCTTCCTAGTGCCAGGCGCCGGGGGTCGCACCGATCTGGTGCATCACCTTGACGCACAACGCGACGGGGGCGCCAACGGCGTGGGAGCATCACGCACAGAGGGGCCAAGCAAGGCTAAGAAGACCGCACGCCAACAGGTGGACGGGCAGATGCCGCTGCCGTTGGGCGTGGACCTGGAGACCAGCGCGTTGGTGCCCATGTTTGGCCAAGAGAGCCCCTTGGAGCAGATCCGCACCGAGCTGGATCTCACCGCGGCTGACCTGAGCGGGCACCTGATGCAGGCGCATCACCCGTTCTTGGACAAGGTGGGCGCAACGCCGTCTGACAGCCTGCTCTCCCTGCGTTCCGGCTCGCGCGTACTGGTGGCCGGGGTTCGGGTCGCCACCCAGACCCCACCCATGCGCTCCGGGGAGCGGGTGGTGTTCCTGAGCCTGGACGATGGACACGGGTGTGTGGACATCGCCTTCTTTACCCATGCGCAACACGACACCGGCCCGTTGCTTTTCTCCTCCAATCTCATGCTGGTGGAGGGTGTCACTCGGCGGACCGGGCCGCGCGCCGTCTCCGTGCAGGCGCTGAAGGCCTGGGATCTGCAAGACCCCATGGCAGTGCTCCCGGAAGCCGACTACCTGGAACGCACCGAGGGGGAGTGGAGGGCCTCGCTGCGCAGGCCGCAGGATCACTCGGTCACGGTGCCGCACGAGGGCGGGGGCTGGTATCGGGGCATCGTGCGCGCGGGTACCAAGGGCGCCACGGCGGCGTCTTTGGCGCCGGTGGGCGCTCGGGCGCAACCCGTCCCATGGCGCCCGGGGGACGGCTCTGACGTGACCGGCGGTGGGAGCGAGGGCCTGGGCTCACTTGGCCAGGCCGCGCTGGGGCAGGCGCGGAGCAAACGCGCCGGTGGGATGGGCTGAAAGTGGTGTGAGCTGAAGGTAGCCTCTGGCACAGTCACGGAAAGGACACAGGATGCATCTGCACCATGTTCAGGTCTCCATCCCCGCCGGCGGCGAGGTCGCCGCGAGGCGGTTCTACGGCGATGGGCTGGGACTGACGGAGGTGGCCAAGCCAGCGGCCCTCGCCGGGCGGGGCGGCTGCTGGTTCCGGCGCACGACGGCGCAGGGTCAGGTGCTCGCGGAGATCCACCTTGGGGTGGAGGAACCGTTTGTCCCGGCTGCCAAGGCGCACCCAGCCCTAGTGGTGGAGGGCCAAGCGGAGTGGGAGGCGTTGGCGGCGAGGTTAGAGGCACATGGCGGCACCGTTTCCTGGGCCGAGCGCGACACGTTCCCTGGCTACCTGCGCTTTCACGCCACGGACCCCTTCGGGAATCGGGTGGAACTGCTCACGCCCACAGAGGCAGGAGCCGCCACGTGAGAACGCTGGAGATCAACGTCAAACGACCGCGCATGGCGTTGTCTTGGGCCAGGATCAATGGGCCGATGGTGAGAATCAATGGCTCTGCCTCAACAATGATGCCCAGGTGGTGTTGCTGGCGCTGATCGGCGTCCCGCTCCTCAGGCTCTTCGTGAGCAACCTCATCGTCGGCATTGGCGCGCTCCTGGGGTACCGGTGCCGGAACCGGGGCGGGCCCGCCTGCACTAGGATTGACTGCGGCTGGCCGTGGCCACAGTACGCCACATGCCTTGAAGCCTGAATCCACGAAAGAGGACCTCCTGTGTCGCAGAACATCACGCTCAATGTCGACGGAAACCAGCAGGAGGTGACCCAGGGAAGCACCGGCGCCGAGCTCTTCTTCGAGAACCGCGAGATCGTCGTGATGCGCGTGGATGGCGCCCTGCAGGATCTCTCCCGTGAGTTGGTCGCCGGCACCACCATCGAGGGTGTGAACATCAACTCGGAGGACGGCCTCAACGTCCTGCGCCACTCCACCGCGCACGTTATGGCTCAGGCCGTGCAGCAGTTGCGCCCGGATGCCAAGCTGGGCATTGGTCCTTATATCAAGGACGGCTTCTACTTCGACTTCGACGTCGAGGAACCCTTCACTCCGGAGGACCTCAAGACGCTGGAGAAGATGATGCTCAAGATCGTCAACCAGAACCAGAAGTTTGAGCGCCGCGTGGTGAGCCCGGAAGAGGCCCGCGAGGCCATGGCGGATGAGCCCTACAAGCTGGTGCTGCTGGACAAGGCCGCCGCGGATGACGAATCCGGCGAGGGCGTCTCCGTTGAGGTTGGCGCGGGGGAGACAACCATCTACTCCAACGTGGACCGTAAGAGCGGGGACATGGTGTGGTGCGATCTGTGCCGCGGCCCGCACCTGCAAAACACCAAGATCATCTCCAACGCCTTTGCGCTGACCCGCTCCGCCGCCGCCTATTGGCTTGGCAGCGAGAAGAACAAGCAGCTTCAGCGCATCTACGGCACCGCCTGGCCCACCAAGGCTGACCTGAAGGCCTACCAGGAGCGCCTGGCGGAGGCCGAGCGCCGCGATCACCGCAAGCTGGGCTCCGAGCTGGACCTGTTCTCCTTCCCGGATGAGCTGGGCTCCGGTCTGCCGGTGTTCCACCCCAAGGGCGGCATCATCAAGCGTGAGATGGAGGACTACGTCCGCGACCGCCACGTGGAGGAGGGCTTCCAGTACGTGGGGACCCCGCACATCTCCAAGGACGGCCTCTTCCACACCTCGGGTCACCTGCCGTACTACGCCGACACCATGTTCCCCGCCCTGCGCGTGGATGAGGAGTATGACGAAGAGGGCAACGTCACCAAGCCTGGCCAGGACTACCGCCTCAAGGCCATGAACTGCCCCATGCACAACCTGATCTTCCGCGGCCGTGGGCGTTCCTACCGCGAGCTGCCCCTGCGTATGTTCGAGTTTGGCCACGTGTACCGCTACGAGAAGTCCGGTGTGGTCCACGGCCTGACCCGCGTGCGTGGCTTTGCCCAGGATGACTCGCACTCCTACGTCACCAAGGAGCAGGCCCCTGCCGAGGTGGAGCACCTGCTCAAGTTCATGCTCTCGCTGCTGCGTGACTTTGGCATGGATGACTTCTACCTGGAGCTCTCCACCCGCGATCCGGAGTCAGATAAGTTCATCGGCTCCGAGGAACAGTGGGATGAAGCCACGGAGGTGCTGGAGCGCGTGGCCACCGAATCCGGTGTGGTGCTGGTGGCGGATCCCGGCGGCGCCGCCTTCTACGGCCCCAAGATCTCCGTGCAGGCCAAGGATGCGATTGGCCGCACCTGGCAGATGGGCACCGTGCAGTACGACTTCAACCAGCCGGCCCGCTTTGGCCTGGAGTACCAGGCGGCGGATGGCACCCGCCAGGAGCCGGTGATGATCCACGCCGCCAAGTTTGGCTCCATTGAGCGCTTCATGGGCGTGCTCGTGGAGCACTATGCCGGCGCCTTCCCGGCGTGGCTCTCGCCGGTGCAGGTCCGCGCCATCCCGGTGGCGGAGGCGTTTAACGACTACCTGGCGGAGGTGGTGTCCAAGCTCAAGGCCAAGGGCATCCGCGCCGAACTGGATGACTCCACTGATCGCTTCCCCAAGAAGATCCGCAACGCCTCCAAGGAGAAGGTTCCCTTTGTCCTGATCGCTGGCGGCGAAGACGCGGAGGCGGACGCCGTTTCCTTCCGCTATCGCGATGGCAGCCAGGACAATCAGGTTCCGGTGGATGAGGCGGTGGAGCGCATCGTGGCTCACGTGCGCAACCGGGTGAACTCCGACCATGTCTGAGTCCGCAGCGGACGCGACGCAATCGGCTGACGCCGCGGCGACGGACAGCTTTGAGTTGCCCTCCGACCCTGACGCCTTTGGCCGCTTGTGGACCCCGTACCGCATGGCGTACATCAAGGCCGGACAGGACCAGGTTACGGACCGGGCGTCGTGCCCGTTCTGCGCCGCGCCCGAGCGCAGCGACGAGGATGCCCTGATAGTTCACCGTGGGAAGCACTGCTTTGTGAACCTAAATCTGTACCCGTACAACCCGGGCCACATGATGGTGCTGCCCTACCGTCATGTGCCTGACTACACGGACATCAGCGTGGAGGAGACCGCGGAGATGGCCGCCCTGGCCCAGAAGGCCATGCGGGTGTTGCGTCATGTTTCTGCGCCCGCGGGCTTCAACCTCGGGATGAATCAGGGCCAGGCCGGGGGAGCGGGCATCGCGGCGCACTTGCACCAGCATGTGATTCCGCGTTGGAACGGCGACGCCAACTTTTTCCCGATCATTGCCAAGACCAAAGCCATCCCCGTGGTGCTTGGTGAGACCCTCGGTCTGCTCAAGCGCGGTTGGGAAGAGGTCGAGTAGAGCCATGCTTGATAGATACGCCCGCGAGCTTTTCTCTGCGATCTTCACCCCGGTGGCCCGTCTGCTCCAGCGCATGGGCGTCACCCCGGACATGGTCACCCTGATCGGTTCCCTCGGCGCGTGCCTTGGTGCCCTGGTGGGTTATCCGCTTGGACAGCTGTTCTGGGGCACGCTGGTCATCACGATCTTCATCTTTTCCGACATCGTGGATGGCGTGCTTGCCCGGCTTCCGGATGCGGACGGCAACCCGCCGATCCGCAGTGAGGGCGCCCAGCAGTGGGGGGCCTTCCTCGACTCCACGCTGGATCGGGTGGTGGATTTTGCGATCTTCGGCTCGCTGGCCTTCTGGTACTTCACGGGCGGTCAGCGCGTGGATATTGCGGCACTGTGCCTGCTGTGCCTCTGCCTCGGCGCAGTGGTCTCGTACGCCCGCGCCAAGGCGGAGGCCCTGGGCCTGAAGGCCAACGTCGGTATTGCCGAGCGCGGCGAACGCATCCTCGCGGTGCTGCTCTTCGCGGGCCTGGTTGGCCTTGGCCTCTCCCCGTGGGTGCTTTACGGCGTGCTGTGGCTGCTGGCCCTGGCCAGCCTGTTCACGATCTTCCAGCGCGTCGGATTGGTGCGGGCGCAGACCAGGGATTAGATCCCCTGCCCGACGCCGCGTGGTCACCGAGGATGCCCCGCTCACCTTCCCCACAGGGAAGGTGAGCGGGGCATCTTGCGCTGTCAACTCGCAACCCCCGGTGGCCCGTCACATATGACGCGCACCCTTGGGGCCGCGGCGGGCCGGGTTCCTAGCGTGGTGGGACAACCCCCCGGAAGCGCACGTCAGCCACAGGAGCAAGACATGAGCAGTACGCCCCAGAACCCCATTGACCGCAGCTTTGGCGGCACCCGAGTCAAGCGCGGCATGGCCACCATGCTCAAGGGCGGCGTGATCATGGATGTGGTCACGCCGGAGCAGGCCCGGATCGCGGAGGACGCCGGAGCGGTGGCCGTCATGGCGCTGGAGCGCGTGCCGGCGGACATCCGCGCGCAAGGCGGCGTCTCTCGCATGTCTGATCCGGACATGATTCAGGGCATCATCGACACGGTCTCCATCCCGGTCATGGCCAAGGCGCGCATCGGCCATTTTGTGGAGGCGCAGGTCTTGCAGAGCCTGGGCGTTGACTACATCGACGAGTCCGAGGTGCTCAGCCCTGCGGACTACGAGAACCACATCGACAAGCACGCCTTCACGGTGCCGTTTGTCTGCGGTGCCACGAATCTGGGGGAGGCGCTGCGGCGCCTGACGGAGGGAGCGGCCATGATCCGCTCCAAGGGTGAGGCCGGCACGGGGGACGTCTCCAACGCCACCACGCACATGCGCAAGATCCGCTCGCAGATGGGCCGCTTGACCACCCTGTCTGAGGATGAGCTCTACGTCGCCGCGAAGGAGCTGCAGGCCCCGTACGAGCTGGTCGCGGAGGTGGCGCGCACCGGCGAGCTGCCCGTGGTGCTCTTCACTGCCGGCGGCATCGCGACCCCGGCGGACGCGGCCATGATGATGCAGTTGGGCGCGCAGGGCGTGTTTGTTGGTTCCGGCATCTTCAAGTCCGGCAACCCGGCCCAACGTGCCGCGGCGATCGTGAAGGCCACCACCTTCTACGACGACCCGTCCGTGATTGCGGAGGTCTCACGCGGGCTGGGTGAGGCCATGGTGGGCATCAACGTCCCGGACATCCCCGTGCCGCACCGCCTCTCCGAGCGCGGCTGGTGAGCGCACCGCGCGTCGGTGTCCTGGCGTTGCAGGGTGACGTGCGCGAGCACGTGGAGGCCCTGCGCGCCGTGGGGGCGGAGGCAGTGCTGGTGCGGCGCGCCTCGGAGTTGGAGTCCGTGTCGGCGCTGGTGATCCCCGGTGGCGAGTCCACCGTGATGGCGCGCCTGGCGCGCGTCTTTGGCCTCTTTGTGCCACTGCAGCAGCGGATCGCCGCCGGGCTGCCGGTGCTGGGCACCTGCGCCGGCATGATCCTGCTCGCGGACTCCATCCTGGACCCGGCTGCGGACGGCGAGGGCGTGCCCCAGGAGAGCCTGGGAGGGCTGGACGTCGCGGTGCGGCGCAACGCCTTTGGACGTCAGGTGGAGAGCTTCGAGGCGGACCTGCTGATCGCGGAAGATCCGCGACCGGTGCGGGCCGTCTTCATCCGGGCCCCACGCGTGGAGCGCGCGGGGCCCGGCGTGGAGGTGCTCGCCTCGGTGGGCGAGCACCCCGTCGCCGTACGCCAGGGGTCCTTGCTGGCCACGGCCTTTCATCCGGAGTCCGCGGGGGAGCTGCGTTTTCACCGCGCGTTGGTGGCGCAGCTCTGAACCCTCTGACCCGCCGTGCTCCGCAGGGCTATGACTCCAACAGCCCCCGGCGGCGCAGCAACGGCTCGGTGCCTGCGTCGCGCCCACGGAACGCCCTGTAGGACTCCAGGGCGTCGCGGGTGTTGCCGCGGGCCAGGAACTCCTCGCGGAAGCGCTGGCCTGCGGCGCGGACATCCGGCTGCTCCTCGAACCACTCCACTGTGTCTGCGTCCAGGACCTCTGCCCAGAAGTAGGAGTAGTACCCGGCTGAGTACCCGGATTCGAAGATGTGCTGGAAGTAGCCGGTGCGGTAGCGCGGGGGCAGCGTGGCCGGGTCAAAGCCGTGAGAGGCCAGGGCGCGCTCCTCAAACTCGAGGGCGTCCTCCACCTCCTCACCGGCGGCCAACCCGTGCCAATCCAGGTCAAGCAGCGCGGCGGCCAGGTACTCGCTCGTGGCGAAGCCCTCGCCCCACGTCGCCGCTGCCTTCAGCGCGTCAAGCGTGCCCTCCGGCAGCGGCTCCCCGGTGCGCACGTGCACCGCGTAGTGCGGCAGGATCTGGGGGTGCTCCGCCCACAACTCGTTGACCTGGCTGGGGTACTCCACGATGTCCCGTGGCACGGCGGTGCCGGCCAGTGAGGGGTAGCGGGCGGTGGAAAAGAGCGCGTGCAGCGCGTGGCCAAACTCGTGAAAGAGCGTGTGGACGTCATCCAGGGTGCACAGGGCCGGCTCGCCCTCCGCCGGAGCGGGAATGTTGAGGTTGTTCATGACCACCGGGCGCTCATCCAGCGCGGATGCGCCGTCGCGTAGCGAGTTCATCCAGGCCCCGCCCCGCTTGGTGGGACGGGTGAAGAAGTCGCCGATGAACAGCCCCAGTCCGCTGCCGTCCTCGTCAAAGACCTCCCAGACGCGGGCGTCCGGGTGGTGCACAGGAAGGTCCGGGCGCGGGGTGAGAGTGACGCCGTACACCAACTTGGCGGCGCGGAAGACGCCGTCTTCCAGGACGCGATCCAGCTCAAACCACTCACGCAACGCCGCGCCGTCCACTCCATATTCCTTGGCGGCAATGCCGGCCAGGCCACGCGCCCGGTCCCAGGGCTGGGTCGGCGCGCCCTGGAACTCGGCGATCCGCTCATCCTCCAAGGTCGCGTTGACCAGCGCGGCGGGCACGGCGGCGTCCAGCAAGGCGGTGACCTTGCTGAGGTCCGTCTCCGAGCGCTCCGCCAGCGTCAGCGCGGCGTGGTCGGCAAAGCCGAGAAGTTGGGCCCGTTGGGCGCGCAGGGCCACTACCCGTAGGGCAAGGCTGAGCGTGCCGCCCTCCTCGGCGCTTCCGCGCGAGACGGAGGACTCGTGAAGGCGGCGACGCGCCTCCGAGGACTCGAGCACGGACAGGGCCGGCTGGGAGCTGGGCAGAATCAGCGTGAGCAGGTGACCGCTCTCGTGGCCTGCCTCGCGCGCGGCTGCGGCGGTGGCAGCCAGCTGGGACGCGGAGAGCCCGGCGGCCTCTTCCTCGCTGAGCAGGACTCCGGCCTCATTCAGATCTGCGCTGGTGCGCTGCCCAAAGGCGGTGGAGAGCCGGGAGATCTCCTCGTTCAGCGCGGCCAGGTGCGTGCGCTCGTGCTCGCCCAACTCCGCGCCGGCCAGGCGCCGGTGCAGCGTCACGACCTCCACGAGCCGCGCGTCCTCGCCGCTGAGGGCGGACACGTCCGCCTGCGCCAGGCGCGCCGTCAGGGCTGGGTCCATCTCCACCGAGTCGTTGTGCGCGGTGATCATCGCCATGATCTCCACCTCTGCGGCCTGCATCTCTGGCGTGCCGTGGGAGGGGATGATGTTCCACGCGGTCGCCACGGCCCGGCGCAGGGGCTGGCCGGCCAATTCAAGTGCCACGAAGGTGTTCTGGAAGGTGGCCGGCTCGGTGCTATCGGCAATCTCCCTGATCTGCGCGGAGTGGTCTTCGATCCCCTCACGCACGCCATCGATGAGGTCCTGGGCGGTGATGGTATCCAACGGCGGGAGCTCGTAGGGCAAGGTGCTTGGCTGAGAAAACACTGTTGTCATGCGTCTCACCCTGCCACCAAATCCACGGCCGCGCAGTGCTAAGGGCTAGACTGATTCACTGAGACGCCAAAGATTTTTTGGTTGGTCAGTGAGCTTTTTTCGTAGATCAGTGAGCAAGGAGCGCGATGTCCGGGCATTCCAAGTGGGCCACCACTAAGCACAAGAAGGCTGCTATCGACGCCAAGCGCGCCAAGGCCTTCGCCCAGTTCATCAAGAAGATCGAGGTCGCGGCTCGTGCCGGCGGCGCCGACATGGCCGGCAACCCGGGCCTGGAGCTGGCCGTTTCTAAGGCCAAGAAGAACTCCGTGCCGATCATGAACATTGACCGCGCGGTGAAGCGCGGCGCTGGCCTGACCGGTGAGGTCGTTGACTACACCGAGATCATCTATGAGGCGCGCGGCCCCCAGGGCTCCGCCTTGTTGGTGGAGTGCCTCACGGACAACAAGAACCGCGCCGCGTCTGAGACGCGCGTGGCCATCACCCGCAACGGCGGCACCATCGCGGACCCGGGTTCGGTGCAGTACCTCTTTGCCCGTAAGGGCATTGTGGTGGCGCCCAAGGAGGAGCGCAGCGAGGATGACCTCCTGGAGGCCATCCTTGAGGGCGGCGCGGACGCAGAGGAGATCCAGGACGCGGGGGAAAACTTCGTGATCCAGTCGGAGCCCACCGATCTGCGCGCCGTGGCAGAGGCCCTTGACGCGGCCGGTATCCACTATGAGACGGACGAGGTGGAGTTCATCCCCTCCATGAAGGTGGAGCTGGACCTGGACGGGGCACGTAAGTTCCTCAAGCTGGAGGAGGCCCTGGAGGAGCTGGATGACGTGCAGAGCGTCTACTCCAACGTGGAGATCCCCGCTGAGGTGCTGGCTCAGCTCGAGGAGGACTAGGCCGTGCCGCTGCGGGTGGTCGGGGTGGACCCCGGCCTGACCCGCTGCGGCCTCTCCGCGGTGGACGTGGAGCGCAACCGCTCCGCACAGCTGGTGGCCGTCAAGGTGGTAGGCACCGCCTCGAGTGAGCCGCTTGATCAGCGCATCCTGGCGATCGCTGATGCCATCGACGAGTGGTTGGATACGCACCGCCCGGACGCCGTGGCGATCGAGCGGGTCTTTACCTACACCAACGTCTCCACGGTCATGGGCACCGCCCAGGCCACCGGCGTGGTGATTGCGGCCGCCGCACGCAGGAACATTCCGGTCGCGCTGCACACACCCACCGAGGTGAAGGCTGCGGTGACGGGAGACGGGCGCGCGGACAAGGCCACCATCACCGCCATGGTCACTCGCATCCTTAAGCTGGACGCCCCGCCTAAGCCAGCGGACGCGGCGGATGCCATCGCGATTGCCCTGGCGCACGCCTGGAGAGGTGCCGCTCCCGGCTCACTTGCCGCCGCGTCGTCGGGCGCTCAAAGCGGCATGACCGCCGCCCAGCGCGCCTGGGCGCAGGCACAGGCCAAGGCCGGTAGTACAGGGAAACGCGCCGAGGAGGCGCGGCTGAGGGCGCTCGTGAAGCGTTCGGCGCGGTAGGCTGTTCGAAGACTTGTTCGGATGGCCCGCGCCGCGGGCCGCACTGCGGAAGGGCCACGCATGATCGCGCAACTCACCGGGACCGTCGCCTCCGCGACGCTGAGTTCCTTGGTGCTCGACGTCGCAGGGGTGGGTTACCTGGTCAACTCCACTCCGCGGGCCCTGGCCTCATTGCGCGTGGGTGAGCCGGCCACGGTCTTTACCGCGCTGGTGGTCCGCGAGGACTCCATGACGCTCTTTGGTTTTGATTCCGCGCGTGATCGCGACACCTTCGAGATCCTGGTGTCGGTGCAGGGGATTGGTCCGCGCCTGGCGCTGGCGATTCTGTCCGTGCATGAGTCGGAGCAGATTGCGGTGGCCGCGGCCACGGAGGACACCAAGGCGTTCACGCAGGTCTCTGGCATTGGTCCCAAGGGGGCCCAGCGCATTGTGCTTGAGCTCAAGGGCAAGCTGGTCCCCACGGGGGAGCGCAGCGCGGCACCGGCCGCGCCCGTGCTGGCCGGCGCCGAGGAGCGGGTGGCGCAAGTCATCGAGGGGCTCTCCGGCCTGGGCTGGAGCGAGAAGGACGCGGGCAAGGCGGTGGCCGCGGCCCTCAAGGACGACCCGAGCCTGGAGGAGGCCAGCGTGTCAGAGTTGCTGCGCAGCGTGTTGAGCGGCATCGGTCGCGGCGTCGGCACCAGGGCGGTGCGCTGAGATGGACGAGTCACGCACCTTGGTTGACTCCACCTCCGAGCCGGAGGAGCGCGCCATGGAGGCGGCCATGCGCCCCAAGAACCTGGATGAGTTTGTGGGCCAGCACCGCGTGCGCAATCAGCTCTCCCTGGTGCTGGAGGCATCCAAGATGCGCGGGCGCGTGGCTGATCACGTGCTGCTCTCCGGCCCTCCAGGGCTGGGCAAGACCACGCTGGCCATGATCGTCGCGGCGGAGATGCAGGCGCCGCTGCGCATCAGTTCCGGCCCGGCCATCCAAAACGCCGGGGACCTGGCAGCCATCCTGTCCTCCCTCACGGAGGGTGAGGTGCTCTTCCTCGACGAGATCCACCGGCTCTCCCGCCCCGCGGAGGAGATGCTCTACCTGGCCATGGAGGACTTCCGGGTGGACATCATCGTGGGCAAGGGCGCCGGCGCCACCGCGATTCCGCTTGATCTGCCCCCATTCACCCTCGTGGGTGCCACCACGCGCGCTGGCCTGCTGCCCGGCCCGTTGCGTGATCGCTTTGGCTTCACCGGACACCTTGATTTTTACGCCCGCGAGGAGCTGGAGCTGGTGTTGCGCCGCTCCGCCGTGCTGATGGACCTGCGCGTGACCTCCGCGGGATTCACCGAGATTGCCCGGCGCTCCCGTGGCACCCCTCGCATCACCAACCGCCTGCTGCGCCGTGTGCGTGACTGGGCGCTGGTGCACCGCAAGGAACTGATCGACGCGGAGTCCGCCTCCGCCGCCCTGGACATGTATGAGGTGGACGAGCGCGGCCTTGATCGCCTTGACCGCGCGGTGATTCACGCCCTTTGCGTCAAGTTCGGCGGCGGGCCGGTTGGCCTGTCCACGCTGGCCATTGCCGTGGGAGAGGAGACGGAGACCGTGGAGGAAGTGGCGGAGCCGTTCCTGGTGCGCGAGGGCCTGCTTGGCCGCACGCCGCGAGGGCGCATCGCGACCGCCGCCGCGTGGCAGCACCTGGGATTGCGCGCCCCTGAGGGCGCGCCGGGTGGATGGGCCGGCATCGATTCCGCTCAGGAGCCACTTCTCTAAGCCGATTCGCAGGTGCACCCTGCGGTGGGTTCGTGTGAAATGCGTCCCGTCACCGCTATGCTGGTGGGCACGTGTGCCCTGTCTTTTTGGGATATGGGCGCAGACTCAATCTTTGAACAGGTACGGGACTTCACGTGACTACGAGCAATATCCTCGCCGAGGGCGAGCAGGCAGCAGCCGGCGGCATCGACCCCATCATGATTGTCCTGGGCATCATGGTCGTCTTTTTGATCTTCATGATGATGCGCAACCGCAAGAAGGCCGCGGCCGCGCAGGAGGAAAAGAAGAGCAAGCTGGTGCCCGGCGCAGAGGTCATGACCACCGCGGGGCTCTTTGCCACCGTGGTCTCCATCGACGCAGAGGCCAACCGCGTGGTGCTCGAGGTTTCCCCCGGCACGCAGATGACCTTCGACGCTCGCGCCATCTCGCAGTTCGTGGAGGAGCCGGCCCCGGTGGTGGCAGACTCCCCGGCGGACGCCGCCGCCGCGCGCGGTGAGCTGAACCTGTCCAAGGACACGGACGCCACCGAGACCCCCGCACGCGATGAGGATGGCCCCGAGGGCCAGCAGCCCCGCCCCTGACCAACCGTCCGCTCCACCCGGCCACCCGTTAAGCCCGGGTGGAGCCCGTAGCCATCCCTTCGGAGGACCTCCATGGCATCCACCGCCCCCGTACGCCACGCGCGCAAAGCGCTGCTGTGGCTGGGCATCATCCACCTTGTGCTGTTTGCAGTGCTGACCTCAGGCGTGGTCCTGAGCAACAACGGCACCATGGGACAGGACGCCGCGTCCTTCAACCCCAAGCTGGCCCTTGACCTGCAGGGCGGCACCGAGATGGTGCTGGAGCCGGTTCTTGAGAACGGTTCCGATCAGCAGATTCCTGCCGAGCAGCTTGATCAGGCCGTGCAGATTATCCGCGAGCGCATCTCCGGTGCGGGCGTGTCAGAGACCGAGGTGACCACTCAAAACGGTCGCAACATCGTGGTCTCCATGCCCGGCGTGCCAAGCGATGAGACCAAGCGCCTCATCTCCTCCTCCGCACAGATGCAGTTCCGCCCGGTGATCACGGGCATCCAGTCGGTGGAGGCCATCCCGGAGGCCAACCGCACCAAGGCGGCCCAGCTGCCCAAGCCCACGGCCAAGCCGGCCAATGGCTCGGATCCCAACTGGATCACTGCGGATCTACAGAAGCGCTTTGAGGCCTGGGACTGCATGGCGGAGGCGGCCAAGGCCCCCCGCGCAAGCTTCCCCGCGGATGAGCCTTCCATCGCCTGTGACTTCAGCCAGGGCATGAAGTACATCCTTGGCCCGGTGGAGGTGAAGGGCGACTGGATCTCAGACGCCACGAGCAGCCAGGCCACCAACTCGCAGGGGTATGTCTCCGGCGGTTTTGCCGTGAACCTCTCCTTCAATGGCGAGGGAGCGCAGGCCTTCAAGGAGGTCACCACGCGCATCACGGCCCTGGAGAGCCCCCGCAACCAGTTCGGCATTGTGCTGGATGGCTTGATTGTGTCCGCGCCGGTCTCGCAGGCCATCATCACCGATGGCAAGTCGCAGATCACCGGTAGCTTCACCAAGGACTCCGCCGCTGAACTGGCACAGCAGCTCAAGTACGGCGCGCTGCCCATGAGCTTCCAGGTGCAGACGGACCACCAGATCTCCGCCACCCTCGGTACCGACCAGCTTCGGGTCGGCATCATCGCCGGCCTGATTGGCCTGGCGCTCGTGGCCATCTACTCCTTCTTCCAATACCGCCTGCTTGGCCTGGTGACGATCAGCTCGCTGATCATCGCCGGCGCGCTGACCTACCTGGCCATCGCCTTGCTTGGCTGGAGCGCCAACTATCGCTTGTCGCTGGCCGGCGTGGCGGGCATCATCGTCGCCATCGGTCTGACCGCTGACTCGTTCATCGTCTACTTCGAACGCATCCGTGACGAGCTACGAGACGGGCGCTCGCTCACCCTGGCCGTGGAGAACGGCTGGGCGCGAGCCAAGCGCACCATCCTGGCGTCCAAGGCAGTGAACCTGCTGGCAGCCGTGGTGCTGTACTTCGTCTCCGTCGGCAGCGTGAAGGGCTTTGCGTTCACGCTTGGCCTCACCGCCATCGCCGACCTCGTGGTCGTGTTCCTCTTCACCCACCCGATCATGCAAATCCTGGGACGCACGCGCTTCTTCGGTGAGGGTCACCGGGCCTCCGGCCTTGACCCTTCCCTGTTGGGTGCCGAGCCGCTTTACCGCGGCGCGGGCACCTTCCGCGAGCGTCGCGTCAACGAGGCGCCCAAGGGCAAGGAGCGTGGTGCCTCCAAGGAGGCGCAGCGCCGCCTGACCATCGCCGAGCGTCGCCGCGCAGAGGAACTGGAGCGGCGCGGGGGCAAGGGCAAGTCATCTACTGCCGTGCTGGATCACGACGAGGACGAGCAGAACACCCAGGAGGATTCCCGTGCCTAAACTCGCAACGTGGGGCAACGAGCTCTACACCGGCAAGCGTTCTTACGGCTTTGTCGCGCATCGCAAGATCTGGTTCATCATTGCCGCGGTCCTGGTGATTGCCTCCATCCTGGTGCCCGTCATCAAGGGAGGCTTCAACCTCGGCATCGACTTCCGCGGTGGCAGCGAGTTCCAGGTTCCTGGCTCCAGCTCGCAGGCCGTTGACCTGGGCAAGAACGCCGTGAATGAGGTGGTCCCGGACAAGCACCCAGAGGTGACGGTCCAGGCGGGAACCACCATGCGCGTGCAGACCAACGTCCTCAGCGGCGAGGAGACCACCAAGGTCAAGCAGGCCCTCGCCAAGGCCTACGGCACGGAGGTTGGCACGGTCTCTGACAGCTCCATTGGCCCCACCTGGGGCGCTGACGTCTCCCGTCAGGCCGCCATTGGGCTGGTCGTCTTCATCGTCCTCGTGGCGCTGCTGATGGCCGTGTACTTCCGGACGTGGAAGATGTCCCTTGCGGCCATCATCGGCCTCCTGGTGGTCGTCGTGGTCACCGCCGGCATCTACTCCGCGACCAACTTTGAGGTCACTCCCAGTGCCATCATCGGCTTCCTCACCATCCTGAGCTACTCGCTCTATGACACGGTGGTGGTCTTTGACAAGGTCAGGGAGAACACGCACGATCACTCGCAACAGGCCACGCTCACCTTCGCGGAGCAGGTCAACCGCGCGGTGAACCAGACCCTGGTGCGTTCCATCAACACCTCGGTTGTGGCCATCCTCCCGGTGGGCGCCATCCTGATCCTTGGCTCCATCATCTTGGGTGCGGGCACGCTGCAGGACCTGTCGCTGGCCATCTTTGTTGGCATCATCGTCTCCGCACTGTCCACCCTCTTTGTGCAGGCCCCGCTCTACGCGCAACTGCGCAATAACGAGCCGGCCATCAAGGAACACGACAGGAAAATCCTTGAGGAGCGCGAGGCAGAGCTCGTCGACGCCTGACACGCTGGACGCCCTGAGCGTCATCGGCACCTAGCACCCCTCGGAGTGACCTAGGATTAAACGTCATCCGGTCCCATCGCGGGCCGGATGACGTTTTTGTTCTCCACGTGTGTGCGTGGGTCACGGAAAAGGGGGTGCCATGGCGTCGGATCAGCCCAATGCCAGCGGAGCACGCGGGGGACGTTCGTTCACCCGGCTAGTGCGTTTTGCCGGCCGTTCGAGCCAATCCTCCGCGCCCCCCATCCTGGAGCCGCTGCTGCGCACTGTGCGCGCCAACAGCCCCAAGGAGGACCTGGACCTCATCACGCGCGCCTACGCCACGGCAGAGCGCCTGCACGACGGCGTGAAGCGTAAGTCGGGAGATCCCTACATCACCCACCCCGTCGCCGTCGCGACGATCCTGGCGGAGATGGGCATGACCGGCTCCACGCTGGCCGCCGCGTTGTTGCATGACACGGTGGAGGACACCGATTATTCGGTGGAGGAGCTGCAGGCTGACTTCGGCGAGGAGATCGCCCTGCTGGTGGACGGCGTCACCAAGCTGGACAAGGTCAAGTACGGCGCGGCCGCTCAGGCGGAGACCGTGCGCAAGATGATCATCGCCATGTCCCAGGACATTCGCGTGTTGGTGATCAAGCTGGCTGATCGCACCCACAACGCGCGCACCTGGCGCTACGTGAACCCGGAGTCCGCCGCCAAGAAGGCGCGCGAGACCCTGGAGATCTACGCACCCCTAGCCCACCGCCTTGGCATGAACAACGTCAAGTGGGAGTTGGAGGACCTCTCCTTCGCGGTGTTGCACCCCAAGGTGTATGAGGAGATTGTGCGCATGGTGGGGGATCGCACCCCAGAGCGGGAGCGCTACCTTGGCCAGGTTCGCACCGCGATTGATGAGGATCTGCGAGTCTCCAAGGTCAAGGCCACCATCACAGGACGCCCCAAGCACTACTACTCCATCTATCAAAAGATGGTGGTGCGCGGAAAAGACTTTGACGAGATCCACGACCTGATGGGCGTGCGCGTGCTGGTGGACACGGTCAAGGACTGCTACGCCGTGCTCGGTATTGTGCACTCGCGATGGAACCCGCTCCCGGGCCGGTTCAAGGACTACATCGCCATGCCCAAGTTCAACATGTACCAGTCACTGCACACCTCCGTGATTGGGCCGGGCGGGCGCCCCGTGGAGATTCAGATCCGCACGCGGGACATGCACCGCCGGGCCGAGTTTGGCGTGGCGGCACACTGGAAGTACAAGGCGAGCAATCGCGGGGACACGGCAGCGGACGGCCAGGACATGGGCTGGCTGCGCTCGCTCGTGGATTGGCAGAAGGAGACCCGCGATCCCGGGGAGTTCCTCGACTCGTTGCGCTACGAGATCGCCACTGCGGAGGTCTTTGTGTTCACCCCCAAGGGTGAGGTCATGGCGCTGCCGGCCGGCTCCACCCCCGTGGACTTTGCCTACGCGGTCCACACGGAGGTGGGCCACCGCACCATCGGCGCGCGCGTCAACGGCAAGTTGATCCCGCTGAACTCGGAGCTGCACAACGGCGACTGGGTGGAGATCTTCACGTCCAAGGCAGAGGGAGCCGGGCCCAGCCAGGACTGGCAGCAGTTCGTGAAGTCCCCGCGTGCCAGGAACAAGATCCGCCAGTGGTTCACCAAGGAACGCCGCGAGGAGGCCATCGAGAAGGGCAAGGAGCAACTCACCCGCGCCCTGCGCAAGAACGGCCTTCCCCTGCAAAAGCTCATGACCCATGAGACGCTCACGGCGGTGGCTCAGCAGCTACACCACGTGGACGTCGCTGGGCTGTACGCCGCCGTGGGAGACGGGCACATCTCCAGCCAGAACGTGCTGGAGCACCTCGTGGCCCTCATGGGAACGCCTGAGGTGGATGAAGAGGATGACACGCCAGAGATCCTGAGCCATCAGGGTCAGCCGGCTTCCCCCACGTCCTCGGATTCCGGTGTGATGGTCCAGGGCACCAGCGACGTGATGGCCAAGCTGGCGCGCTGCTGCACGCCCGTGCCCCCAGACCCCATCCGCGGCTACGTGACCCGTGGTTCCGGCGTCACCATCCACCGTTCTGATTGCCCCAACATCATGCACCTTGAGGGGGAGGAGGCCCAGCGGCTGGTGGACGTCGATTGGGCGCCGACCGCCAAGAGCGTGTTCTTGGTGGAGATCCAGGTGGAGGCCCTTGATCGCGCAGCGCTGCTCTCAGACGTGACGCGGGTGCTCTCGGAAAACCACGTGAACATCCTCTCCGCCTCGGTGAGCACCACCAAGGAGCGCACGGCGCTCTCTCGCTTCTCCTTTGAGATGGGGGATCCGCGCTTCCTTGGCCATATCCTCTCCGCGGTGCGGCGTATCGACGGCGTGTACGACGTCTACAGGACCGTGGCCGGTCAGCGAAAGGCCTGAGGCAGCTCCCTCCACACCCGCCCGGCCAACCCGCGGCGGCGGGGGGAGAGGCCCTCGAGCGTCCGCTCCGGCGGCAGCGCGCGGTGCAGCCCACCCCAGGGCTCAATCAGCCGGTGCAAGGTGACGGCGTCCGCGCGAGCCAGCCGCGCGGCGTCGGCCATCAGGTCCACCGCCGTGCGCAACGGATCCGTCACGGCCAGGCGGCCGCGGCGCACCACGCAGGAATCCGGCGGCACCCCATCCCGCCCCCAACAGGGCAACTGCGCCAGCACGCTCTCGCGGTGCATGCGCGGCACCCGGTACTCCACGCGCTCCGGCGCCGGACCGCCCACCCACACCCAGGCCGCCGTGTGATCGCTGATCACCGCGTGGGCGGGCAGCTCCTCTCCCACCACGCGCGCCAACGCCTCCCAGCGCTCCGAGGAGCCGGCCGTGGCCGCACCAACGACCACCCACGGGCCAAGGACGGTGCGCACCACCAGGCGCTGCAACAACAGCGCCTGCTCCGTGGCGGTATAGCCAAGGGATCTCAGATCCACCAGTTGAGACTGCGCGTTCATGCTCATGCCTCATGGTCCCCGAGAATGCCTTCGAACACGACGGTGCCCGGCCATCCTGTGGATGACCGGGCACCAATCGGCGTGCTGTGAGGGACGTTAGCCCAGGTCTGAGGCGGAGCGGCGCACCGTCTCCAGCCACTGACGACGAGCATCAAGCGCGTCCTGCGCCTTGCTGATCTGGCGGGCATCACCCTTGGCCTGAGCCTTGGCAAGATCCGCCTCGAGATCCGCAATGGCGTCCTCCAGCTGAGCCAGCATGGAGTTGGAGCGGGCCTTGGTCTCCGGGTTGCTGCGGCGCCACTGCTCATCCTCTGCGGACTTCACCGCGTCCTCCACCTGACGCAGGCCGGCCTCGACGCGCTGCAGGTCTCCGCGGGGCACCTTGCCCGCGGCCTCCCAGCGATCACGGATGCTGTTCAGGGCACGCTGTGCACTGGCCAGATCCTTCACCGGCATCAGAGCGCGCGCCTCGGTGAGCAGCGCCTCCTTGACCACAAGGTTGGCGCCAAACTCCGCGTCAATCTCGTCATTGGCGGCCTTGCGAGCCTCGAAGAACACGTCCTGAGCGGCGCGGAAGCGCGTCCACAGGGCGTCGTCATCGCGACGGGAGGCCCGCTTAGAGGCCTTCCACTCGTCCATCAGGCGGCGGTACTCGCGTGCCGTGTCTCCCCAGTCGGTGCTGGTCTGCAGCGCCTCAGCGCGCGCGATCAGCGCCTCCTTCTGGCCCTTGGCCTCCGCGTTGTCGGTATCCAGCTTGGAGAAGAAGGTGCGGCGGTGACGATCAAAGACCGTGCGGGCGGCGCGGAAGCGCTTCCACAGGGCATCCTCCGTGGAGCGGCCAATCCGGTGACCGGACTTCTGCTCCACCTTCCACAGCTCAAACAGCTCAGCCATGCGGGTGCTGGCCTGCTTCCACTGCACCTGGGCCGGCGGACGGCCTGAGAGCTCCTCCGCCTCGGCCACGATGGCCTCGCGGGCAGCCAGGGACTTCTCTCGGAGCTGATCTGCGTTGCGACGCTCCTCGGTGCGCAGCAGGTCAACCGCGACGCGCAGCGTCTCCACGCGCGCCTCCAGGGCCGGGATGTCTCCCACGACCTTGCGCTCCTTGACCTGGGCCTCCAGCGTGTCCAGGGTCTTGGGCATGTCACCAGCGGGGGCCTTGGCCACCACGCGCTGCTCCAGCAGCGCGACCTGCGCCACCAGATCGTCGTACTTGCGCACAAAGTACGCCAGCGCCTCATCCGGGGTCTTGTCCGGGTACTGCCCCACGGGCTGCTCAGCGCCGTCAACGATCACAAAGACGTGGCCGTCCTCCGTCACGCGGGCAAACTTGCGGGCCTCCTCCAGCGAGGTGCTCGGCGCGGCGGGTGCCGGGCTGGCCTGGGCCGGCTTGGCGGTGACGCGCGCGGCGGCCGGGGTAGGCATGGGACGCGGTGCGGCCGGCTTCACGGGCGCGGGGACCACGGGCGCGGGGGCCGGGGCACTGCCCGACGACGCGTCCTCGGCTGCCACCGGCTCCGGGACAGCCTGTTCCTGCGGGGTAGCCTGCTCGGCTTGGGGTTCCGCTAGCTGCTCGGCGGGGGTCACGGGGACCTCCGGGGCCTGCGGAGTCTGCTCTGGGGACTGCTGCTCGCTCACCGCGGTGTCACTTTCTGAAGAAGACCGTCTCGGGGTGGGGACCGCCCCATTTCTGGCGCGCAAGGTCCCGAGACACACACGTACGTTGTTCACCTTACCGGTGCAAGTGCCCCGCGCGCAGGTCATGACGGGGCGTTTGGCCTAGGATTGACGGGTTAGTGGACCCCCGCCCCTCCTGAAGGAGTAGCCGCACCTCATGGCACGCAAGCCCTCGCTCACCGGATTCCCCGAATGGTTGCCCGCGGAGCGCATCGTGGAGCAGCACGTCCTTGACACCCTGCGCCGGGTGTTTGAGCTGCACGGCTTCTCTAACATCGAGACGCGCGCGGTGGAGACGGTGGGCCAACTGCTGCGCAAGGGGGAGATCGACAAAGAGGTGTACGGCGTCTCCCGCCTGCAGGATGACTCTGCGCTGAAGGACGACCCCAACGCTCTGGCGCTGCACTTTGACCTCACCGTCCCCTTTGCCCGGTACGTGGTGGAGAACGCCGGTTATCTGCACTTCCCGTTCCGCCGCTATCAGATGCAGAAGGTCTGGCGGGGCGAGCGGCCCCAGGACGGGCGCTTTCGCGAGTTCACCCAGGCGGACGTGGACATTGTGGGGGACGGCGCGTTGCCCTTCCGCTACGACGTGGAGCTGGCCCTGGTCATCGCCGAGGCGCTCTCGGCCCTTGACCTGGGAGAGTTCCGGCTGCGCGTGAATAACCGCAAGCTCTCCGAGGGCTTCTACCTGGGACTTGGCCTCACGGACACGGCCGCGGTGCTGCGTTCCATCGACAAGCTGGAGAAGATGGGCGCCGCCAAGGTCTCCGAGGAGCTCCAGGCCGCCGGGCTCAGTCCCGAGCAGGCCACTCAAGCCTTGGCCCTTGCCGCCATCCGGGCCAGCGATGGCTCCTTTGTTGACGAGGTGCGCGCCCTTGGCGTGCAGCACCCCCTGCTGGAGGAGGGCCTGGACGAGCTGCGACAGGTGGTGGAGGCCGCTGCGGTGGCCGCGCCCGGGCGCGTGATGGCAGACCTGTCCATCGCCCGCGGCCTGGACTACTACACCGGCACCGTCTACGAGACGGTCCTGGTGGGTCACGAGAAGCTGGGCTCCATCTGCTCCGGCGGCCGCTACGAGTCCCTGGCCTCCAAGGGCAGCAAGAGCTACCCCGGGGTCGGCCTCTCCATCGGCGTCTCCCGCCTGGTCTCGCGCCTGCTGGCGGAACAGACGCTGGTGCCCAACCGCGAGGTCCCCACCGCCGTGCTGGTGGCCCTGCCCAACGACGGCGAATGGCTGCGCGCCCAGGATGTGGCCCGCCAGCTGCGCTCCCGCGGCATCCCCACCGAGGTCATGGCAACCGCGGAGAAGTTTGGCAAGCAGATCCGCCACGCGGATCGGCGCGGCATCCCGTTCGTGTGGTTCCTGGGGGAGGCGGAGGCAGCGGATCAGGTCAAGGACATCCGCAGCGGCGAGCAGCGTGACGCCGACCCCTCCAACTGGGCCCCAGCGGCGTCGGACCTCAACGCCGTCGTCCGCCGCGGCGTAGAATCTTAAACACTCTCACCTTGTCTCGAAAGGACTAACGTGCTGCGCACACATGACGCGGGTTCCCTCCGCGCCGAGCACATCGGGCAGATCGTCACCCTCGCCGGGTGGGTTGCCCGCCGCCGCGATCACGGCGGCGTCGCCTTCCTCGATCTGCGAGATCGCTCCGGCGTCTCGCAGGTGGTGGTGCACGACGAAGCGGTGTTCTCCCCGCTGCGCAACGAGTTTGTGGTTGCCGTCACGGGCGTGGTGAAGGCCCGCCCCGAGGGCAACGAGAACCCCGAGCTGCCCACCGGTCAGATTGAGCTGCATGCGGACAGCCTCGAGGTGCTCAACACCTCGGCGCCGCTGCCGTTCCAGGTGGATGAGCACGTGGAGGTGGGCGAGGAAGCGCGCCTGAAGTACCGCTACATCGACCTGCGCCGCCCCAAGCCGGCCGCCAACCTGGTGCTGCGCTCCGAGGCCAACCGCGTGGCGCGTGAGCTGTTGCATGAGAAGGGCTTCCTCGAGATCGAGACCCCGACCCTGACGCGCTCCACCCCGGAGGGCGCCCGCGACTTTGTGGTCCCGGCCCGCCTGGCGCCGGGCAAGTGGTACGCCCTTCCGCAGTCCCCGCAGCTCTTCAAGCAGCTGCTGCAGGTGGGCGGCGTGGAGAAGTATTACCAGATTGCGCGCTGCTACCGCGATGAGGATTTCCGCGCGGATCGTCAGCCGGAGTTCACGCAGTTGGACGTTGAGGCGTCCTTCGTGGATCAGGAAGACATCATCGAGCTGGGCGAGGCGCTGGTGAAGCGCGTGTGGTCCCTGATTGGCGTGGAGATCCAGACGCCGATCCGCCGCATGACCTACGCAGAGGCCATGACCAAGTACGGCTCAGACAAGCCGGACCTGCGCTTTGGCCTGGAGCTCACCGAGCTCAAGGAGTTCTTCAAGGACACCAGCTTCCGCGTGTTCCAGTCCCCGTACGTGGGCGCCGTGGTGATGCCCGGTGGCGCCTCGCAGCCCCGCCGCCAGCTGGATGGCTGGCAGGAATGGGCCAAGCAGCACGGAGGAAAGGGCCTGGCATACGTCCTGGTCCAGCCCGACGGCGAGCTCACCGGCCCGGTGGCCAAGAACCTCACCGACTGGGAGCGCGAGAACCTGGTCGCGACCGTCGGCGCCGCTCCTGGCGACTGCATCTTCTTCGGTGCGGGCGAGACCAAGGCCACCCGCGGCCTGCTCGGCGCGGCCCGCAACGAGATCGCCAAGCGCACCGGCCTGATCAAGGACGGCGACTGGGCGTTTGTGTGGGTGGTTGACGCGCCCATGTTTGAGCCCGCCGCTGACGCGGTGGCCTCCGGCGACGTGGCCGTGGGCGGCGGCAAGTGGACGGCGGTGCACCACGCGTTTACCTCGCCCAAGCCCGAGTTCGTGGACACGTTTGATACCGACCCCGGCTCGGCCCTGGCCTACGCCTACGACATTGTCTGCAACGGCAACGAGATTGGCGGCGGCTCCATCCGTATTCACCGCGCGGATGTGCAGGAGCGCGTGTTTAAGGTCATGGGCGTCAGCGACGAGCAGGCCGCAGAACAGTTTGGCTTCTTGCTAGAGGGCTTCAAGTTTGGTGCGCCTCCCCACGGCGGCATCGCCCTTGGCTGGGACCGCGTGGTCTCGCTGCTGGCCGGCGAGGACTCCATCCGCGAGGTCATCGCCTTCCCCAAGACCGGCGCCGGCTACGACCCGCTGACGGCGGCCCCTGCCCCCATCACGGCGCAGCAGCGCAAGGAGGCCGGCGTGGACGCCAAGCCGGACGCGGCCAAGGGCCCCAAGGAGCCCACGGCTGAGGAGATCAAGGCCTGATCCCGAACCACTAGGCAACACACTGCTCGACGCCGTGCCGTCACCTTTTTCGCGAAAGGTGACGGCACGCCGTCGTGCAGGGGCTACGGTGCTGGCGTCAAGAGGCCGGGAGCTCCGCCGAGTCCAGCCAGATCGTGAACGGGCCGTTGTTGATGAGGCCCACGCGCATCTGGGCGCCGAACTCTCCGGTGCTCACGTCCACGCCGAGCCCGCGCAGCACGGCGCCGACTTCCTCGTAGAGGGGCTCCGAAACCGCGCCGGGAGCGGCGGCCGTCCAACCGGGGCGGCGCCCCTTGCGCACATCCCCGTAGAGGGTGAATTGACTGATCAGGAGGACCGGAGCGCCGGCCTGCAGCACGGATTCTTCGCCGGGGAGGATGCGCAGGTGCGCAATCTTGGTCGCGATCTTGGCGGCAATGGCCTCGTCGTCGCTGTGGGTCACGCCCAGCAGCACCACCAGGCCGGTGTCGTCGAATCCGCCCACCACGTCCCCGTCAACCTCCACGTGGGCGCCATCTGCGACCTGGATCAACGCGCGCATGCTCTCCTCCTCGGGTCACGGCCTCTCCGGGACCCGGCTCTCAGCCTAGTGGGCCGTGGTGTCAGGCTCTGGCGATAGCCTGGGGGAGTGAGTGACCTCTTCAACCAGGATGACGACGAGCTGGACGAGACGCCCACGTCCCTTCGGCGTGGTGCCTCCACGGGCGCGCGCCCGCGCCCGCCCCTCGCGGTGCGCATGCGGCCCAAGAGTTTGGAGGAGATCGCGGGGCAAAAGCATCTATTGCGCCCCGGATCCCCGCTGCGTCAGCTGGCAGAATCCGAGGCCGGCGGCCCGGCCGGCCTGAGCTCCGTCATCCTGTGGGGCCCACCAGGGACGGGCAAGACCACCCTGGCCCACGTGATTGCGAGGGGCCCGCACCGCCGCTTTGTTGAGCTCTCTGCCATCACCTCCGGCGTCAAGGACGTGCGCCGCGTCATGGACCAGGCGTTGGAGGACCGGGACCTGCGCGGGGTCACCACCGTGTTGTTCATGGACGAGATCCACCGCTTCAACAAGGCCCAGCAGGATGCGCTGCTGCCCGGAGTGGAGAACGGCTGGGTGGTGTTGGTCGCCGCCACCACCGAGAACCCCTCCTTCTCCGTCGTGGCCCCGCTGCTCTCGCGGTCGCTGATGCTCACGCTGCACTCGCTCACCGAGCAGGACCTGTTGGAGCTCCTCACGCGCGCCGTCGAGGACCAGCGCGGCCTGGGCTCCACTGTGGCTGCGGGTGAGGGCGTGTTGGAGCACCTGATCCAGCTCTCTGGTGGTGACGCCCGCAAGGCGCTGACCGGTCTCGAGGCGGCGGCGGCCGTAGCGCTGGATCGGCAGGCCCAGGCGGCGGAGCCTGACGCGGGCGCGGCGATCATCACGGCCGAGGACGCCGAGCGCGCCATGGACGTGGCTGTGCGCCGCTACGACAAGCAGGGGGATAACCACTACGACACTGTGAGCGCCCTGATCAAGTCCATCCGCGGCTCCGATGTGGACGCCGCCCTGCACTACGCCGCCACCATGATGGAGGCGGGGGAGGACCCCCGCTTCTTGGCCCGGAGGCTCATCATCTCCGCCTCGGAAGATGTGGGCATGGCGGATCCGAGCGCCCTGCAGACCGCCATGGCCGCCGCCCAGGCCGTGCAGCTGATCGGCATGCCGGAGGCGCGCATCGTGCTGGCGCAGGCCGTGGTGCACCTGGCCACGGCCCCCAAGTCAAACGCCGCCTACCTGGCCATCGACGCGGCCATCTCAGACGTGCGGGCCGGAAAGGGTAACGGCATCCCGGCCCATCTGCGCGATGCGCACTACAAGGGCGCCCAGCAATTGGGCCACGGCAAGGGCTACGTCTACGCCCACGACGCACCCCACGCGGTGGCTCAGCAGCAGTACCCGCCGGATGACCTGGTGGGGGTGGACTACTACCAGCCCACCGGCAACGGTGTGGAGCACAGCATCCGCGAACGCCTGGCGCGCCTGCGCGAGATCATCCGCGGCCGTCGCGGAAACTAACACTCCGCATCGCCTGGGCCCGCACGCCACGTGAGGCGCGCCACCCCAGCCGGGTGCGCGGTGCGCGGCAGTCCTTTGCTAAGATTGATCCTTGGCTGGCAAGCCCTGCCCACTTCACGGTGGGATACGGGCTGTAGATCGGTGGGAAGCGAGTTCCCCCCACTCTCCGTTCGGAGGCCAGACCGCACGAGCTCGCAGACAGAAAAGGACACTATCGTGGCCAGCAATCGCGCACGCACTACCGTGCGCCTGTCCCGTGCCCTCGGCATCGCACTGACGCCGAAGGCCGAGAAGTACATGGAGCGCCGTCCGTACGGTCCCGGCCAGCACGGCCGTGCCCGCAAGAAGCAGGACAGCGACTACGCAGTGCGTCTGCGCGAAAAGCAGCGTTTGCGTGCCCAGTACGGCATCCGCGAGGCTCAGATGACGATCGTCTTCGAAGAGGCTCGTCGCACCAAGGGTCTGACCGGTGAGAACCTGATCGAGCTGCTGGAGATGCGTCTTGACGCCCTCGTGCTGCGCGCCGGTTTCGCCCGCACCATCCAGCAGGCCCGCCAGCTGGTTGTGCACCGTCACATCATGGTTGATGGCGCCCGCGTTGACCGTCCGTCCTTCCGCGTGAAGGAGGGTCAGTTGATCCACGTGCACCAGCGCAGCGAGACCATGGTCCCGTTCCAGCTGGCCGCCCACGGTTCGCACCGCGACGTCCTCCCGACGCTGCCGCCGTACCTGGACGTGAAGCTGGAGGCCCTTCAGGCCAAGCTGGTTCGTCGCCCCAAGCGCTCCGAGGTCCCCGTGACCTGCGAAGAGAACCTGGTCGTGGAGTACTACGCCCGCTGATCTTCATCGATTCGCTCGCGAATCGAGGTCAAGCCCGCGATCCTTCTGGATCGCGGGCTTTTCCGCATCCAGGGGAACATTTGCCCAGTCCACTGGGTTCCCCGGACTCCGGCGTGGTGGGAATGCGACAGCGGCATGGCCCATACGGGTAAGGTGGACACGGCCTGCGCGTGCGTCTTTCACGTGCCCGGGCGCCAAGCATTCTTTATCAGTCAAGGAGTCACTATGAGTGGAGCAGACATCGCCGGACTCATCGCGGCCGGGGTGTTCCTTCTCCTCGTGCTCTTGCTCGCCGTACCGATCCTGAAGTTGGGGAAGGTCTTCGACGAGCTGCGGCGCGCCGTGCGTGAGGTCACCGAGTCCACTACCCCCATCCTGGGCGAGGTCTCCACCACCGTGGCCAGCAGCCACCAGCAGTTGGAGCGCGTGGACGCCATCACCTCCAACGTCCAGGACGCCACCGCCAACCTGACCGCCGTGTCCTCGCTGACCGCCGCCGTGTTGGGCAAGCCGCTGATCAAGATTGCCTCTTTCAGCGCCGGCGTCCGCGCCGTGTTCTCCTCGTCCTCCCGCACCAAGGACCGCCGCACCCGCTAAGCGCGGTCGCGACGGCACTCAACAAGGAGTCTGTTCCGTGAAGAAGTTGTTCTGGGTTGGCCTTGGCATTGGCATCGGCGTGTTGGCAGCGCAGCAATGGGCTAAGGCACGATCCACCACCCCCCTGAGGGCCAGCGATTCCGTCCTAGACCGGGTCGCCTCCATCGTGGAGGGCGCCAGCGGCGCCTTCAAGGACGGCATGAGCGCCCGTGAGTCGGAGCTGCGCGAGGCCTTGGGCCTCGACACCGCTCCCCGCGGGCGCCACGCCGACCAGCCCCGCTCTTAATCTCCATCCCTCTCCTCCAAGGAGCGTCTCAGCAGCATGAAATCCCAGGACATTGCCCAGCGTTGGATCGACTTCTTTGTGGCCCGTGGTCACACCGCAGTGCCCAGCGCCTCCCTGGTCTCCTCCGATCCCTCGTTGCTGTTCACGGTCGCGGGCATGGTCCCGTTCATCCCGTACCTGACCGCGGTGGAGCAGGCGCCGTACGCGCGCGCCACGAGCGTGCAGAAGTGCATCCGTACCGCGGACATTGAGGAGGTGGGCCAGACGGCCCGCCACGGCACCTTCTTCCAGATGGCGGGCAACTTCTCCTTTGGCGATTACTTCAAGGAAGGCGCCATCACCTTCGCGTGGGAGCTGCTGACCAGCTCCGTGGAGGCGGGCGGCTTTGGGCTTGACCCGGAGCGCCTGTGGGTCACCGTGTACCAGGACGGGGACGAGCGCGACGACGAGGCCCGGGAGATCTGGGAGAACAAGATCGGCGTCCCGCGCGAGCGCGTGGTGGGCACCGGCAAGGAAGATAACTACTGGAGCACCGGCCAGGCCGGCCCCGGCGGCCCCTGCTCGGAGATCTACTACGACCGCGGCCCCGCCTATGGACTCGAGGGCGGCCCCGCCGTTGACGAGACGCGGTACATCGAGATCTGGAATCTCGTGTTCATGCAGTACCAGCTCTCCGCCGTGCGCTCCAAGACCGACTTTGACGTGGCGGGCGAGCTGCCCCAGCGCAACATCGACACGGGCCTTGGCCTGGAGCGCCTGGCCATGATCCTGCAGGGCGTGGAGAACATGTATGAGACGGACCAGGTCCGTCCCGTGCTTGATCGCGCCGCGGAGCTCTCCGGCAAGCCCTACGCGGGCACCGACGATCCGGCCCACCCCAACCACGCGGACGATGTGCGCCTGCGTGTGGTGGCGGATCACGTGCGCAGCTCCCTCATGCTGATCTCCGACGGCGTGACCCCCTCCAACGAGGGCCGCGGCTACGTGCTGCGCCGCCTGATTCGCCGTGCCGTCCGCGGCATGCGCCTGCTCGGCGTGCAGGATCCGGTGCTGCCGGAGCTGCTCCCCGTCTCACGGGACGCCATGAAGGGCGTCTACCCCGTAGTGGAGACCGACTTTGCTCGCATCTCCCGCGTGGCCTACGCGGAGGAGCGCTCCTTCCTGCGCACCATCGCCTCTGGCACCACGCGCCTGGACGAGGCGCTGGCCGGTGCCAAGCAGGCGGGCACCGCGCTCTCCGGCGAGGACGCCTTCCAATTGCACGACACCTTCGGTTTCCCGATTGACCTCACGTTGGAGATTGCCGGCGAGGCGGGCCTCTCCGTGGACCGCCAGCAGTTCACCGCCCTCATGGAGGAGCAGCGCCAGCGGGCCAAGCAGGACGCCAAGGCCAAGAAGAGCGGCCACGCCGACCTGACGGTCTACCGCGAGCTGCACGGCGCAGGAGCCACCCACTTCACGGGCTACGACGAGCTCACCACCCAGTCCGGCGTGCGCGGCCTGGTCCGCGACGGCGCCCGGATTGACGTGGCGGAGCAGGGCCAAGAGGTGGAGGTCGTCCTGGACGCCACCCCGTTCTATGCGGAGGCCGGCGGTCAGGCCGCGGATACGGGTCTCATCACCGGAGACGGCTTTGTGGTGGAGGTCCTGGACGTCCAGACCCCCATGCGCGGCCTGTCCGTGCACCGCGCCATTGTCCGCGAGGGCGAGTTGCCCGCCAACGCCACGGTGTTGGCTGAGGTGGACCGGGCCCGCCGCCGTGCTGGCGAGGAGGCGCACACCGCGACGCACTTGGTGCACGCCGCGCTGCACCAGGTGCTTGGCCAGGAAGCCCTGCAGTCCGGCTCCTTCAACAAGGCCGGCTACCTGCGCTTTGACTTCACCTGGCAGGACGCCATGTCCTCCTCCGCGCGCTCAGAGGTTGAGGAGGTCGTCAATCAGGCGATCAACCGCGACTTTGAGGTGTTGACCCGGGTCATGAAGAAGGACGAGGCCAAGGACCTTGGCGCCACGAGCCTCTTTGGCGAGAAGTATGGCGACACGGTGCGCGTTGTTGAGATCGACGGCGCCTGGTCGCGTGAGTTCTGCGGCGGCACGCACGTCACCAAGACGGCCAACGTCGGCTCGTTGACGTTGCTCGGTGAGCAGTCCGTGGGCTCCGGCAACCGTCGCGTTGAGGCGTTGGTGGGTATGGAGGCCTTCCGTCACAACGCCGCCGAGCGTGCCCTGGTGAACGAACTCACGGAGATGTTCCGCGTCCCCTCTGGGGAGTTGCGGGAGCGCATCACGTCCACGGTGTCCAAGCTGCGTGCGGCGGAGAAGGAGGTGGAGCGCCTGCGTCACGAGAAGCTGATCGCGGCCTCCGCCGGCCTTGCCGCCAGCGCCAAGGACCTGGCTGGTGTTCTCCTCGTGGCTCACGACGCCGGTGTGGTGGACTCCGCTGATGACCTGCGCACGCTGGCGCTTCCGGTGCGTGACCGCCTGGCCTCCAACGCCGCGGTGGTTGCGGTGACCGGAGTGGTGGGCGGCAAGCCCGTGCTCTTTGTGGCCACCACGCAGACCGCGCGTGATGCTGGCGTCAAGGCCGGCGCCCTGGTGCGAGCAGGCGCCAAGGTGCTTGGCGGCGGTGGCGGCGGCAAGGATGACACGGCCCAGGGCGGCGGTCAGGACCCCGCCAAGGTTGCCGAGGCGCTGACCGAGGTCACCCGCCTGGTGGCAGAGCGTGCCTGATTCACAGGATCTGAGGGGGGCTGTCTCTGAGGAGACGGCCTCCCTTGGCCGTGGAGTGCGGCTGGGGATCGACGTGGGCAAGGCCCGCGTAGGCGTGGCCCGCTCCGACCCGGACGGCATGATTGCCACCCCGGTGCGCACCCTGTCCCGGGATCTCAAGAAGCACTCCGATCAGCGGGTGTTGCTCCAGCTGATCCTGGAGGAGGACGTGACCACCGTCTACGTCGGTCTTCCCAAGAACCTCTCCGGCGAGCACACGCCCTCCACTCAGGATGCCCTGGATTACGCGGGGGAGTTGGTGCAGGCTTTGCAGGAGACCGGGTCTGCGGCGCAGGTGCGCATGGTGGATGAGCGTCTCAGCACCGTTTCCGCTCAGCGTCAGTTGCATCAGAATGGGCACACCACCAAGTCCTCGCGCTCCATCATTGACCAGGCCGCGGCCGTGTCGATCCTGCAGCAGGCGCTGGAGTTGGAGCACTCTCGCAAGAAGCGCGCCGGCCAGGCGCTGCGCACCACGCATTCCTGACCCACCGGCCATCCCCAGGCCGTCCCCCCGGTCAGCCACCCCGATCCAAAGGACAAACCCGTGACGATGTATCCGACCGGAGGCGAGAGCCCCGAGGAGAACGAGGGCACCCCCCGCCGTCGCCGTCGTGCCCGTCGCCAGACCCCAGCCCGCCGCTTCCACGGCGTCGGGCGTCACGGGATGGGCGATAACGAGGCTGTGCTGATGGCGCAGGCCGTCGCGGAGGAAGCCGCGGAACCCTCACCCGTCGCCGTGGCGCCGGTGGATGAATTTGACCAGCCGCTGCCGCAGACGGACACGCCGGACCCGTCATTGGAGAACGCGCCGTTGGGCGAGGGGGTCGCAGCAGAGTCGCTGACGGACCCGGAGGAGAACTGGCTTCAGGACGCTGAGCAGGAGGCGGAGGCCGCCCCGCACGTGCGTTCCGGATTTGCCGATGCCATGGCCCGCCATGGCTCCGTTCCGGCCGGCTACCTGCCCGCTGAGGACATTTTTGCCGAGGAGGATTTCGAGGTTGACCTGGCGGATCGTCGCCGGCGCCGCCGCAAGCGTGCCATCACCGTGACCTCCGTCGTGACCGTCATCATTGTGGTGCTGGGGCTGGCGGGCTTCTTTGTGTTGCGCAACCTCACCGCCGCCCCGGAGGACTATCCGGGACCGGGCACCGGCTCGGTGTCCTTTGAGGTCAAGAAGGGCTGGGGCACCAAGCAGATCGCGAAGGGGCTGGCAGAGGCGGGCGTGGTCAAGAGCGCTGCGGCCTTCGAGGCCGCCGCGAAGGATCAGGACCCGGCGTACCAGCCTGGCACCTTTGACCTCAAGCGGGAGATGACCTCCCCGGATGTTTTGGCGAGCCTGACCGGGAAGTCCGGGGCTAAGGTCTCCTACTTCTCACTCCCGGCCAATACGCGCATGCCGGCGGCACTCAAGCTCATTTCCGAGGGCACCGGTTTGCCCATCAAGGATCTGGAAAGCCTGGCGAACCGTCCCTCAGCCTTTGGGCTTCCCGCGGCAGTGACCAGCCTTGAGGGCTACCTGCACCCGGGGGAGTACCGCCTGCCGCAGGAGGCGGACGCCAAGGCCGTGCTCGCCGCGCTGGTCAAGGCCACCCAGGACTCCCTCAAGGACCAGGGTGTCACCGATCCCACGCAGCAGTACCGCATCCTGAACATCGCCTCCATCGTGGCTGCCGAGGCGCGCCAGAATGACTTTAAGCACGTGGCCGGAATCATCGATAACCGCCTCTCGCCGAAGAACAAGGAGACCGGCGGCCGCCTGGAGGTGGATTCCTCGGTCTCTTACGGCCTGGGCCAGACCTCCATCCACCTGACCAAGGCGCAGAAGGCGGACAAGGACAACGAGTACAACAGCTACCAGCACACCGGCCTGCCGCCCACGCCGATCGGTTCCCCCGGGGACTCGGCCATCGAGGCGGCGGCCAAGCCGGACAAGAACGATGACTTCTACTGGGTCACCGTGAACCTGACGACCGGCGAGACCAAGTTTGCCCCGACGTACGCGGCCCACCTGAAGAACGTGGCCGAGTACCGCACCTGGTGTGATGCCAACGCGGACGTCTGCAAGTGATCGCGTGAGCATACCCTCGTGAACCGCGCCGCCGTCATCGGTCATCCGATTGATCACTCGCGTTCCCCGTTGCTGCACTCCACGGCGTATGCGCTGCTCGGGGCGCAGATCGACTACGGGCGCCTTGACGCCCAGGAGGCGGACGCCGCCACGGTGGCCGGGCGGCTGCGCACCGAGCCGGGCTGGGTGGGGCTCTCCGTCACCATGCCCATGAAGGCGGCCATGCTGGCGCACATGGACACCCTTGACCCGTTGGCACGCGCGCTTGGCGCGCTCAATACCGTGGTGGTCTCTCACCTGCCCGACGGCGGTGGGGTGCGTTTACATGGCGCCAACACCGACGTCGTGGGCGTGCAGCAAGCGGTGGCAGGCGGCGGGGTGGCCTCCTTGGAGGGGGAACACTGTCTGATTCTTGGTGGGGGCGGGACGGCCGCCGCTGCGCTGGCCGGCGTGCAGCTCCTTGGTTGCACCGACGTGAGCGTGGCCGTGCGTGAACCCCAGCGCGCGGCCGGCCTGGCCGCGCTAGGGCAGACGCTCGGCGTCAAGGTCGCTGTGACCTCGCTCACGACCATGACGGGGCCCGAGCCGCGGGTGGTGATCTCCACCCTGCCGCCGCGCGCGGCAGATCCGTTCGCGAACGCCGTCGCCCAGCGCGCCGCTCAAGGCTCCCTCCTGATGGACGTGGCTTACGCTCCATGGCCCAGCGCGCTGGCCACGGCGTGGGCCGCGCGGGGCGGGGTGGTGGTGCATGGGTTGGCCATGTTGGTGCACCAGGCGGTGGAGCAGATCGCCCTCTTTACTGGGCTAGAGGCCGCTCGATCGCCCCAGATTCTTGGCGCTTTGTGTGACGCAGCCGACATCACTGTGCGGGGGGAGCCGCGGGGCGCCGTGGGAGGATAGGGCCTATGTTGCGTTGGCTCACCTCTGGCGAATCCCATGGACCCGCCCTCGTCGGGATCCTTGAGGGACTTCCCGCCGGCGTCCCCCTCACCACCGGGACCGTGCAGGCTGCCCTGGCCCGACGGCGCCTTGGCTACGGGCGCGGTGCCCGCATGAAGTTTGAACAGGACCAGGTCACCCTCGTGGGTGGGGTCCGGCACGGCTTCACCCTGGGTGGGCCGGTCGCCATCGAGGTCGCCAATACCGAGTGGCCCAAGTGGTCCCAGGTCATGAGCGCGGATCCGGTGGAGCCCGGAAGCCTGGACGGCAAGGCGCGCAATGCGCCGCTGACCCGCCCGCGCCCCGGCCACGCTGACCTGGCTGGCATGCAGAAGTACGGCTTTGACGAGGCCCGCCCCGTGCTGGAGCGCGCCTCCGCCCGCGAGACCGCAACGCGCGTGGCACTCGGCGCCGTGGCCTCCTCCTTCCTGGAGCAGCTCGGCATTCGCCTGGTCTCCCACACCGTTGAGGTGGGCACCATCGCCTCGCCGGCGGACGCCCCGCGACCCACTCCGCATGACGTGGAGGCGCTGGACGCAGATCCGTTGCGTTGCTTTGACGTCGCCACTGCCGCCGCCATGGTGGCAGAGGTGGACCAGGCCCACGACCAGGGCCAGACGCTGGGCGGCGTGGTGGAGGTCATCGCCACCGGCCTGCCCGTTGGCCTTGGCTCCTTTGTGCACTGGGACCGCCGCCTTGACGCGCGCCTGGCAGGGGCACTCATGGGCATCCAGGCCATCAAGGGCGTGGAGGTAGGGGACGGTTTCGCGACCGCGCGCCGCCGCGGAGGCGTGGCCCACGACGAGATCACGGCGGACGCCCAGGGGCGCCTGCTGCGTGAGAGCGACCGGGCCGGCGGCATCGAGGGCGGCATGAGCATTGGCGGGTCCATCCGGGTCCGCGCCGCCATGAAGCCCATCGCGACGGTGCCGCAGGCGCTGGCGACCGTGGACGTGTCCACGGGAGAGGCCGCCCACGCCCACCACCAGCGCTCAGACGTGTGCGCCGTGCCCGCGGCCGGCGTGGTGGCAGAGGCCATGGTGGCGTTGGTGCTGGCGGATTCCGTGTTGGAGAAGTTTGGTGGGGACAACATCAGCCAGACCGCGGCCAACATCGCGAGCTTCACCGACTCGATTCCGCAGAATCTCACCCCAGGTCAGTGATGACCCCAGTCAACGCGCATGTGGTCCTCGTGGGCCCCATGGCCAGTGGTAAGAGCGCCGTGGGCCGGGAGCTGGCCGGCCTCTTGGGCCTGCCCCTCAGCGATCTCGACGCGGGGATCGTGGCGCGCCACGGGGCCATTACCCAGATCTTTGCCAGGCACGGCGAGGAGCACTTCCGGGCCCTGGAGCGCGGGGAGCTCCTGGCGGCGCTTGCCGGGGAGCCCGCCGTGATCGCCACGGGCGGCGGAGTGGTGTTGGATCCGCGCAACCGCGCGGACCTGGCGGGCTCCACCGTGGTGGAACTCCAGATCGACGCCGCGACGGCCCAGCGCCGCCTTGGTCAGGACTCAAGCCGGCCCATCTTGGCCGGCCCGGACCCCATCGCAGCCTGGAGCGCCGTTCTGGCGGACCGGGCACAGCACTACAGCAGCCTTGCCACCATCACGGTGGACGCGGCGGCAGGCACGGCCGCGGAGGTCGCCTCGGCGATCGCCGCCCGCCTGCCCCAGAACACAGTCACAAGGAGAACCCCATGACGGCCACCGAGCCCAGCACCATCCACGTCGGCACGCCTGACGGTCCCGGCTATGACGTGATCGTGGGCCGTTCCCTCATGGGCCGCCTGCGCCCGCTGCTCGGCGAGCAGGCCAAGCGCGTCCTCGTGGTGCACCCGCGCGCGCTGCGCGCCACGGGAGAGGCCGTCCGGGAACAGCTGGTTGCGGACGGCCTGGAGGCCATCACCGCAGAGATCCCGGACGCCGAAGAGGGCAAGCGCGTGGAGGTCGCCGCGTTCTGCTGGCAGATCATGGGTCAGTCGGACTTCACCCGCACGGACGCCGTGGTGTCCGTCGGCGGCGGCTCCGTCACCGACCTGGCCGGCTTTGTGGCGGCCACCTGGCTGCGCGGCGTTCGCGTGGTTCACGTCCCCACCACCTTCCTTGGCATGGTGGACGCCGCCGTGGGCGGCAAGACCGGGATCAATACCGCAGAGGGCAAGAACCTGGTGGGAGCCTTCCACCCGCCGGTCGGCGTGCTGGTGGACTTTGACGCCCTAGAGACTCTGCCCCAGAACGAGCTGGTCACGGGCATGGCAGAGGCCGTGAAGACCGGCTTCATCGCTGACGAGCGCATCCTGGAGCTTTTTGAGGAGGATGTGGCCGCCGCGACGGACCCGCACTCCGCTGCGTTCCGCGAGATTGTGGAGCGCACCATCAAGGTCAAGGCAGAGGTGGTCTCCGAGGACCTGCGGGAGTCCGGGCGTCGGGAGATCCTGAATTACGGGCATACCTTGGCCCACTCCATTGAGCACGCTGAGCGGTATCAGTGGCGCCACGGCGCCGCGGTGTCCGTTGGCATGGTTTTTGCCGCGGAGCTTGGCCGCCTGGTGGGCCGCCTTGACGACGCGACGGCGGATCGTCACCGCACCATCCTGTCCTCGCTTGGCCTTCCGGTGGAGTACCGCGGGGATCGGTGGAAGAGCCTGCTGGAGACCATGCGCCGGGATAAGAAGGCGCGCGGGGACCACCTGCGCTTCATCGTCCTGGACGGCCAGGGACGCCCGGGCGTGCTTGAGGCCCCCGATGATGCCCTGCTCTTCACCGCCTACCAGGAGGTGATCGCGTGAACGTCGTGGATCAGCTCATGGACACAGGCGTGCCCGGCGTCCGCTTCCAGCTGCCCTCCCTGCGCCCCGTGATTGTGGATCAGGAGCAGGCAGCCCGCGTGCTGGTGGAGCAGGAGGCCGGCCACCGCGTGGTGGTCCTCATTGCCATGGGGCGCTTTGCCGATGCGGCCGAGGTGGTGGCGGAGTCCCGCCTGATGGACCCCTCCAACCCCCGGCTGCGCCTGCTGGACACGGAGGTGACGCGCTGGAACGGTGACACGGAGCGGGCCATCAACCGCCTGCGTCGCCTGCTGGAGGAGTTTGCCGGCACCAGCACGGAGGCCGATGTGCTCCAACAGTTGGGCGCGGACTTCTACACCCAGGGAGACATGAAGGCAGCGGCCACCCGCTTCCGCGGCGCCTGGGAGGGCCGCGAAGCTGCTGGCGCGGACGAGCGGCTGATCGAGTGCTCGCGGCGCAGTTATGAGCTGGTCCAGCTGGAGCTGGAATCGGCCTGAACCCGAGCGGTTCGCCCCTGCGGTAGAATCTCCTGCGGATCAACACCCCAAAAACACTCCACCCTGCGCCGCGCTGTGCGCGTGCCGGCAGGGGTAGCGCACGAAAGAGGAATCAGTGGCGACCAGTAGCGACATCAAGAACGGGACCGTGCTCAAGATCGATGGCCAGCTCTGGTCCATCATCGAGTTCCAGCACGTGAAGCCGGGTAAGGGCGGCGCCTTCGTTCGCACCAAGATGCGCAACGTGGTCTCCGGCAAGGTGGTTGATAAGACCTACAACGCCGGCGCCAAGATCGAGACCGCCACGGTAGATCGCCGCGATTATCAGTACCTGTACCTGGATGGCACCGATTACGTGTTCATGGATCTGGCCGACTACGACCAGGTGACCGTGGCCCCGGAGACCGTCGGGGATGCCTCCAACTTCATGCTGGAGAACCTCAACGTGGTCATCGCGATGCACGAGGGTTCCCCCCTCTACGTCGAGCTGCCCTCCTCCGTCATCCTGGAGATCACCTACACCGAGCCCGGCCTGCAGGGAGATCGCTCCTCCGCAGGCACCAAGCCGGCCACCCTGGAGACCGGCTACGAGATCCAGGTTCCGCTGTTTGTTGAGCAGGGCACCAAGGTCAAGGTGGATACCCGCACCGGCGATTACCTGGGCCGAGTCTCCGAGTGAGCGCCCGCAGCAAGGCCCGCAAGCGCGCCCTCGAGGTGCTCTTTGAGGCCGAACAACGCGATGTGCGCCCCGGTGAGGTGCTCATCCGTCGCGTTGACGAGGATGAGTTCATTAACCCGTACACGCGGGAGATCGTGGGCGGGGTCGTTGATCACCAGGACCGCCTGGATGAGATCCTCTCCACCTACGCCCAGGGCTGGACGCTTGATCGCATGCCGGCCGTTGACCGTGCCGCCCTGCGTCTTGGTCTGTGGGAGCTGCTCTACAACGACGAGGTCCCGGACGCGGTCGCCGTGTCAGAGGCCGTTGGCCTGGTCCGCGAGCTCTCCACGGATGACTCCCCGGAGTTCGTGAACGGCCTGCTGGGGCGCCTGCAGCGGCTCAAGCCCTCCCTGTTGGCCTAATCACCTGACCTGGTCACCTGATCTGATCAACCGCACACAGCAGCGGCCCCGCCTGAAGGCGGGGCCGCTGCTGTGTTCTGTGGGGCCGGGCTAGGACGCCGTCCAGCCACCTGGCCCGTGGGCCACGGCGCCACGCAGCGACTCGCGTGCACTGAGGCTGCGCTGCAACAGCTCCGCCTGGTGGCTCAGCAGCTCCGGCTCCGGGCCGCGTGCCCGGATGCGCTGGTGCTCGGCCGCCAGGGCATCCGCGGTGCGGATCACCGACTTCATCTGCGGGCGGGCGCCGCGCTTGGCCGCCCACCGCAGGCTCTCTCGCCGCATGGCCGGGGTGGAGAGCGCCACCGCCTCCTGCGGAAGGTACCAACCGGCCTGGGTGTAGGCCTGCAGCGAGTCCTTAGTGAGCCTGCGCTCGCGCCGGGCCAGCAGCACACACGTGATGACGGCGCCCACAAAGAACGGGACCTGGAGTACGGCGTAACCGACCAGGAAGTTGCCGAACAAGAGATTTGACGCCAGGCCGTTCCAGAGCGCGTGTCCAAGGATCGCGAGCACCAGGCCGCCCAGCCAGGCAGGGAAGATGAGCCCGCGGCGTCGTTCAGTGGCCCAGCCCACCGCGGCACCGGTCCATGCCGTAAAGAGCACGTGCGCAAAGGGCCCAAGCAGACCCCTGCCCACCCAGGTCTGCAACACCGAGCCGTCCTGCAGGGCAGAGGAGAGGTAGAGGATGTTCTCGGTAAAGGCCAGACCCGCGCCGATCAGGCCGCCGTACACAATCCCGTCCACCGGGCCGTGGAAGTACCGCCGGGCCACCAGGACCAGCAACAGGACGCCCAGCCCCTTCATGACCTCCTCCACGACGGGCGCCAACACCACCGCGGACGCCGTCTCTCCCAGGTTCAGCGCGGCGCCCACCAGACCCTCAATGATGAGAGAGCCAAAGGTGGCCGCGCCGCCGCCCCACAGCAGCGCGAGGATGACCCAACGCGCCGGCTCCGGATCCCAGCGATCCACCCAGCGCAGGCCCACCAGGCAGATGGCCAACGGGATCAGGCCAAGCAGCCCGGAGACCACGGTCGCGGCGGGGCCAACGGCCAGCAGCAGGAACCCCGCCATCACCAACGCGGCGACGCCCAACAGGATCCAGGCGGTGATCACGCCGCCGCCGCGACGCACTGCGGCCTCGGTGGTGCGCACGGGGGCCACCTGGACCGGAGCAACGGGCATGGGCGCGTGGGAGTACTGCGCGGGTGGGCCCTGGTGGCCGTGCGGAGGAGGGTAGCTCATGGGCTCTACCTTAGGGCCGTGAGTGTGACGCGGGCGTCAGGTCACACGGGTGTCCCGATTCAAGTCGGAACTGGGCCCCGTGATAGATTCGTGGGCGGCAGACACCCTTTAAATTCCGTCCGGAGAGGCGGGGAAGGAGGTCGGCAGATGAGCCAGAACACCGGTGCAAGCACTCCCGAAGAGGAGCGCGGCCGTGAGGTCCTGACCGCAGCCGAAATCGATCGGGCGTTGACCCGGATCGCCCACGAGATCGTGGAAAACACCAAGGGTGCACAGGACTTGGTCCTGCTCGGCATCCCCACCCGCGGCGTTCACCTCGCCGCCCGCCTGGCTGACAAGCTGGCCCAGATCACCTCCCGCCCCGTTGATCATCTCCTCGGGAGCCTGGACGTGACCATGTATCGGGACGACCTTCGCCACCAGGCAGCCCGCACGCCGGCCCCCACCGTGGTGCCCGCGGCAGGCATCGACGCCCGCACTGTGGTGCTGGTGGATGATGTGCTCTATTCCGGCCGCACCATCCGCGCCGCGCTTGACGCGCTCAACGACCTTGGCAGGCCCTCCGTGGTGCGCCTGGCCGTGCTCGTGGATCGCGGCCACCGCGAACTCCCCATTCGCGCGGACCACGTGGGCAAGAACCTGCCCACCGCCAAGGGCGAGTCGGTGCACGTTGAGCTCACCGAGATGGACGGCGTGGACCGGGTGGTGATCCGGTGAGGCATCTTCTAGACACCGTGAACCTGTCCCGCGAGGACGCCATTCGCATTCTGGATGTCGCTGAGACCATGGGGGATGTGGCCGGGCGAGAGGTCAAGAAGCTCCCCGCGCTGCGCGGCCGCACCGTGGTGAACCTCTTCTTTGAGGACTCCACGCGTACCCGCATCTCCTTCGAGGCAGCGGCCAAGCGCCTCTCAGCGGACGTCATCAACTTCTCCGCTAAGGGCTCCTCCGTGTCCAAGGGGGAGTCCCTGAAGGACACGGCGCAGACCCTGCAGGCCATGGGCGCTGACGCCGTGGTGATTCGTCACCCGGCCTCCGGCGCGGCCCAGCGGTTGGCGCGCACCGATTGGATTGACGCGGCGGTGGTCAACGCGGGGGACGGCACCCACGCCCACCCCACCCAGGCGCTGCTGGACGCCCTCACGCTGCGCCGCGAGTTGGCCGCACGGGACGGCGTCTCTCCCACCGGCCGCGGGCTCGACGGCGCGCGGGTGGTCATCGTGGGGGACGTGGTGCACTCGCGCGTGGCCCGCTCCGATGTGTGGCTCATGCACCGCCTCGGCGCGCGCGTCACCCTGGTGGCCCCGCCCACCCTGCTGCCCGTGGGCGTGGAGAGCTGGCCCTGCGACGTCGAACTGGATCTTGACCGCGCCCTCGCGGCCGGCCCGGACGCCGTCATGATGCTGCGGGTGCAGGCGGAGCGCATGCAGAGCTCCTTCTTCCCGTCCGTCGCGGAGTATTCGCGCCGCTGGGGCCTGGACGCCCCGCGCCTGGCTGTCCTGCCCCCACAGAGCATCGTGATGCATCCCGGGCCCATGAACCGCGGCCTAGAAATCAGTGCCGCCGCCGCGGATTCGCCGCGCTCACGGGTGCTGGCGCAGGTCGCCAACGGCGTCTCCGTGCGCATGGCCGTCCTCTACCTTGTGCTCTCCGGAGCCAACACCCCCGAAGGAGCCTGACATGTCGGCATCTACCCTGATCCGCAACGCCCGTATCCTCGGCGGCGACCCGCAGGACCTCTTGATCACTAAGGGGCGCATCCAGGAGATTGGCCCCGGCGGCACGCTGAGCGCCCCAGAGCGCGCCACCGTCGTGGAGGCGCAGGGCCTGGTGCTGCTGCCCGGCCTGGTGGATCCGCACACGCACCTGCGTGAGCCGGGCCGCGAGGACGCGGAGACGGTGGAGACCGGCACGCGCGCCGCGGCCAAGGGCGGTTACACGGCCGTGCACGCCATGGCCAACTCCCTTCCCGTGGCAGATACGGCTGGCGTGGTGGAGCAGGTCTGGCGCCTGGGCCGCGAGTCCGGCTGGGTTGACGTGCGCCCGGTGGGCGCCGTGACCGTGGGCCTGGCGGGTGAGCGCCTGGCGGAGCTGGGCGCCATGGCCGAGTCCCGCGCCGGGGTGCGCGTCTTTTCAGACGACGGCATCTGTGTCTCCGACCCGGTGCTGATGCGCCGAGCGTTGGAGTACGTCAAGGCGTTCGACGGCGTGATTGCTCAGCACGCGCAGGAGCCGCGCCTCACCGAGGGCGCTCAGATGAACGAGGGCGTGGTCTCCGCCGAGCTGGGGCTGGCCGGTTGGCCGGCCGTGGCGGAGGAGTCCATCATCGCCAGGGATGTGCTGCTGGCCCAGCATGTGGGCTCGCGCCTGCACGTGTGCCACGTCTCCACCGCGGGCTCCGTGGAGATCCTGCGCTGGGCCAAGGCCCGCGGAGTGGACGTGACCGCGGAGGTCACCCCGCACCACCTGCTGCTCACGGATGAGTTGGCCAGGGACTATGACCCGGTCTTTAAGGTCAACCCGCCCCTGCGCACCGCCGCCGATGTGCAGGCGCTGCGCGAGGCGGTGGCGGATGGCACCATCGACGTGATCGGCACGGACCACGCCCCGCACCCCACTGAGGCCAAGGAATGCGAGTGGGCGGCCGCAGCCATGGGCATGACCGGGCTGGAGACCGCCCTTCCGGTGGTGCAGCACGCGCTGGTGGATACCGGCCTGATCCAGTGGGAGGACGTGGCCCGCATCATGTCCGCGACCCCGGCGCTGATTGGGCGCCTCCCCGACCAGGGGCGGCCCATCCGTGCGGGGGAGCCCGCACACCTGACCCTCGTGGATCCGGCGGCCAAGACCGTCGTGAACCCGGAATCCCACGCCACCAAGGGCCGCAACTCGCCCTTCCGCGGCTTGGAGCTGCCCGGCCGCGTGATGCACGTGTTTTACCACGGCCACCCCACCGTCGTGGACGGCGAATTGGCCACCCCCTACGAAGAGGCTTCTGCATGAGTCCCGATTACGTCCCCGCCGTCATCATCACCATCCTGGTGGTGCTTGGCGTCATCGTCCTGATCCTGGTGGGTTGGAGCAATCGCAAGCGACGCCAGTCCCACGTGCCGACGCCCGCGAGCATCCCGGGCACGCTGACGGAGCCCCGCACGGAGGTGGAGGGCACCTACGTGGTGACCACCGCCGCAGGGGATCGCCTTGATCGCATCGCGGTGCACGGGCTTGGCCTGCGCGGCAACGCGCTGCTCTCCGTGGGCCAGGACGGCGTGGCAGTGCTGCGTGAGGGCGGCACCAACTTCTTCATCCCCGCGTCCGCGCTTGAACTCGTGGACACCACCAGCAACATGGTGGGCAAGGCGGTGGAGAAGGACGGAATCATTGTGCTTCGCCACCACCAGGACGGATTCGGCTTCGATACCGGATTCCGCGCCCGCTACCACACAGACAAGGCCGGACTCATCCAGGCCATCAAGACGTTGATCCCGGCCGCTGCCGGGGCCACCACCGGGAAGGAAGCCAAGTGAGCATCACCAACACCCCCGAGGCGTTGCTTGTCCTCGAGGACGGGAAGGTCTTCTCCGGCCGCGCCTATGGCCAGACCGGAACCACCTTCGGTGAGCTGGTCTTCACCACCGGCATGACCGGGTACCAGGAGACCCTCACGGATCCCTCCTTTGCGCGCCAGATCGTGGTGCAGACCGCGCCGCACATCGGTAACACCGGCGTGAACGCTGAGGATGAGGAGTCCGTGCGGATCTGGGTGGCCGGCTATGTGGTCAGGGACGCGGCACGCCGCCCGTCCAACTGGCGCTCCGAGGGCACGCTGGATGAAGAGCTGCGCAAGGACGGGATCGTCGGCATCCAGGGTGTGGACACCCGCGCCATCACCCGCCATGTGCGGGACAAGGGCGCCATGCGCTCCGGCATCTTCTCCGGCGAGGCCGCGGAGCAGCCCGTCGCGGAGCTGGTGAAGCAGGTGGCCCAGCAGCAGCCCATGGCCGGTTCCCGCCTGGCAGAAGAGGTCTCCACGACGGAGGCCTACTGGGTGGAGCCCGCCCAGCACGGCTGGGACGCCGCGCCCCGCTTTACCGTGGCCGCGCTTGACCTTGGCATCAAGGGCATGACCCCGCAGCGTCTGGCCGAGCGCGGCGTCCGCGTGCGCGTGATGCCGGCGGACTCCACGCTGGAGCAGCTGCTTGAGCTGGAGCCGGACGGCGTGTTCCTCTCCAACGGTCCCGGTGATCCCGCGACCGCGGACGTCCAGGTCAAGCTGACGCAGGACGTGCTGGAGCGCCGCCTGCCCTTCTTTGGCATCTGCTTTGGCAACCAGATCCTGGGCCGGGCCCTGGGCTTTGGCACCTACAAGCTGCCCTTTGGCCACCGTGGCATCAATCAGCCGGTCCTTGATCGCACCACAGGCAAGGTGGAGATCACGGCGCAGAACCACGGTTTTGCCGTGGACGCGCCGCTGGATGGCCCGGTGACGGCACCCGAGGCGCGCTTTGGCCGCGTTGAGGTCTCACACATTTGCCTGAACGACGACGTCGTTGAGGGCTTGCGCTGCCTGGACCTGCCGGCCTTCTCCGTGCAGTACCACCCCGAGGCCGCGGCCGGCCCGCACGATGCCGCGTATCTCTTTGACCGTTTTGTTGACGTGATGGCAGCGCACTCCGCCGCCTCCGCGACCACCCAGGAAGGCTGAACCGTGCCCAAGCGTGAAGACCTGAAGTCCGTCCTCGTCATTGGATCGGGCCCCATCGTCATTGGGCAGGCTGCCGAGTTCGACTACTCCGGCACCCAGGCCCTGCGAGTGCTGCGGGAAGAGGGGCTGCGCGTCATCCTCGTGAACTCCAACCCGGCCACGATCATGACGGATCCCGAGTTCGCGGACGCCACCTATGTGGAGCCCATCACCCCTGAGGTGGTGGAGAAGATCATCGCCAAGGAGCGCCCGGACGCGATCCTTCCCACGCTGGGCGGCCAGACCGCCCTCAATACCGCGATTGCCCTGGATAAGTCCGGCGCGCTTGAGCGTTACAACGTGGAGCTGATCGGCGCCAACATCGAGGCCATCGAGCTGGGCGAGGACCGCGAGAAGTTCAAGGGCGTGGTGGAGCGTTCCGGCGCCGAGTCAGCCAAGTCCATCATTGTGCACACCATGGATGAGGCGCTGGCCGCCGCGGAGGTGCTCAACTACCCGTGTGTGGTGCGTCCGTCCTTCACCATGGGTGGCCTGGGCTCCGGCATGGCCTATAACGAGAAGGATCTGCGCCGCATCGCCGGCGCTGGCCTGCAGTATTCGCCCACCACGGAGGTGCTCCTGGAGGAGTCCATCCTTGGTTGGAAGGAGTACGAGCTGGAGATGATGAGGGATCGCAACGACAACGTTGTGGTGGTCTGCTCCATCGAGAACTTTGACCCGGTGGGCGTGCACACGGGCGACTCCGTGACGGTGGCCCCGGCCATGACCCTGACGGATCGCGAGTACCAGAAGCTGCGTGACATCTCCATCGCGGTGATCCGCAACGTGGGCGTTGATACGGGCGGCTGCAACATCCAATTCGCTATTGAGCCGGCCACCGGCCGCGTGGTGGTCATCGAGATGAACCCCCGCGTCTCCCGCTCCTCCGCCCTGGCCTCCAAGGCCACCGGCTTCCCGATCGCCAAGATCGCGACCAAGCTCTCCCTTGGCTACACCCTGGACGAGATCCCGAACGACATCACGCAGAAGACGCCGGCCTCCTTTGAGCCCTCCCTTGACTACGTGGTCGTGAAGGTGCCTCGCTTTGCCTTTGAGAAGTTCCCGGCAGCGGACGCCACGCTGACCACCACCATGAAGTCGGTGGGAGAGGCCATGGCGATTGGCCGCAACTTCACCGAGGCGCTGCAAAAGGCCCTGCGCTCCCTGGAACAGAAGGACTCGGAGCTCTCCTTTGTGAAGCCGGCGCCGGAGGAGGTGGACGCGCTCGTGGAGTCCACGATCCTTGGCTCCACCGCCCGCCTGGCCAACGCCCAGCGCGCCCTGCTTGGCGGTGCCACGATTGAGCAGCTCTACGAGGCCAGCGGCATTGACCCCTGGTACCTGGATCAGTTGGTGCTCATCAACGAGACGGCCGCCGCCATCGCAGCTGATCGGGACCTGCGCCCAGAGACGCTGCGCGAGGCCAAGCGCCACGGCTTCTCCGACGCCCAGATCGCCACGCTCTCTCATCAGCGAGAGGACGTGGTGCGCGGCATTCGCCACGCGATGGGGATCCGCCCGGTCTATAAGACCGTGGATACCTGCGCCGCTGAGTTTGAGGCGTTCACGCCCTATCACTACAGCACCTATGACCTCGAGACGGAGATTGCCCCGCACGAGAAGCCCTCGATCCTGATCCTTGGCTCCGGGCCCAACCGCATTGGCCAGGGCATCGAGTTTGACTACAGCTGCGTGCACGCCACCATGGCGCTGCGCGAGGCCGGGTACGAGACCGTGATGGTCAACTGCAATCCCGAGACCGTCTCCACGGACTACGACGTCTCCACGCGCCTGTACTTTGAGCCGCTGACCTTGGAGGACGTGCTTGAGGTCATTCACGCGGAGGAGATTTCAGGCGGAGTGCTGGGTGTGTTTGTGCAGCTGGGCGGCCAGACCCCGCTCAAGCTGGCCCAGCAGCTCCAGGACGCCGGCGTGCCGATCCTTGGCACCTCACCCGCCGCGATTGACCTGGCGGAGGATCGCGGGGAGTTCTCCCGCGTCCTTGACCGGGCCGGGCTGATCTCCCCGAAGAACGGCACCGCCGTGTCCTTCGAGGACGCCAAGAAGATTGCCGACGAGATCGGTTACCCGGTCCTGGTTCGCCCCTCCTATGTTCTGGGCGGGCGCGGCATGGAGATTGTCTACGACGAGGCCAACCTGGCCCGCTACGTCTCCACTGCCACGGAGATCACCACGGAGCATCCCATGCTCGTGGACCGCTTCCTTGAGGATGCGGTGGAGATTGACGTGGACGCGCTCTTTGACGGCACGGACATCTACGTGGGCGGCATCATGGAGCACATCGAGGAGGCCGGCATTCACTCCGGCGACTCGGCGTGCACGCTGCCCGCCATCACGCTGGCCCGGGACACGTTGGCTCGGGTGGCGGAGGCCACCCGAGCCATCGCCGAGGGGGTGGGCGTGCGCGGCCTGATCAACATCCAGTTCGCGCTGGCCTCTGACGTGCTCTACGTGATCGAGGCCAACCCCCGCGCCTCGCGCACCGTCCCGTTTGTGTCCAAGGCCACCGGGGTGCAGATGGCCAAGGCCGCCGCCCTCATCGGCGTCGGCTCCACGATTGCCTCGCTGCGCGGCACCATCCTGCCCCTGTCCGGCGACGGCGCGTCGCTGCCGGATGACGCGCCGGTCTCGGTCAAGGAAGCGGTCATGCCCTTTGCCCGCTTCCGTACCCCGGAGGGTCGCGTTGTTGACTCCCTGCTTGGCCCGGAGATGCGCTCCACGGGCGAGGTCATGGGAATTGACAAGCACTTTGACACGGCCTTCGCCAAGAGCCAGGCCGCGGCGAATAATCCGCTGCCCACCAGCGGCAAGGTCTTTGTTTCCGTGGCCAATCGCGATAAGCGCGCCATGATTATGCCGGTGAAGGTGCTCAAGGACATGGGCTTTGAGATCGTGTCCACGGGCGGCACCGCGGACGTGCTGCGCCGCAATGACATCCCTGCCACCCTGGTGCGCAAGGTGCACGAGGACGGCACGGACACCCCCAACATCGTTGACATGGTGGAATCCGGGGAGATCGCGATGATCATGAACACGCCCTCCGGCGGCGACGCCCGCTCGGATGGCTACGAACTGCGCGCCTCCGCGACCAGCGTCGGCACGCCGGTCATCACGACGGTGGCGGAGTTCACGGCGGCGGTGCAGGCCATCGAGGCACTGCGCGCCTACCCGTGGGATGTGGCGAGCCTGCAGGAGCACGCGGAGCGCCTGCGCATCGCGCGCGCCAAGGCAGAGGCCTGAGCGTGACTCCCGTTCCCTTCGGTGCCCGCCTGGCGCAGGCCATCTCCACGCACGGTCACCTGTGCGTCGGGATTGACCCGCACCCGGGCCTGTTGCAGGCCTGGGGACTGCCCGACGACGCGGAGGGGCTGCGGCGCTTCTCTTCCGTGTTGCTCGGTGCGGCAGAGGGGCGCGCGGCCGCCATCAAGCCACAGGTGGCGCTCTACGAGCGCCACGGCTCGCGCGGTCTTGCCGTGCTGGAGGAGCTGCTTGAGCAGGCCCGCGAGGCGGGCGTGCTGAGCGTGGCGGACGCCAAGCGCGGGGACATTGGCTCCACGATGGCCGGCTACGCGCAGGCCTGGTTGGGGGAGGATTCCCCGTTGCGGGCGGACTCGGTCACGCTCTCGCCGTACCTTGGCGTGGGTGCCCTGATGCCGGCCCTTGAGCTGGCGGAGCAGACGGGCCGGGGCGTGTGGGTGCTTGGGCTGACCTCCAATCCGGAGGGCCAGCGCGTGCAACACGCCGGTGGCCCTGACTCGGCTGCGGGGCGGGTGGTCGCTGATGTGGCCGCCTGGAACCGCGAGCACGGGGATGTTCCTCTGGGCTCGGTGGGGCTGGTGGTGGGTGCCACCACCGGCTCCGCGGCCAAGGACCTTGGCATCGATTTGGGTGCCGGAAGGCCGCCGCTGCTGACCCCGGGCTATGGAGCGCAAGGTGCCACTGCCGCGGATCTGCGGCGGGACTTCGCTGGGGTGTGGGACCAGGTCTTGGTCCCGGCGAGCCGCTCCTTGGCGCACAACGGGCCAAGCGGCGTCGTGCAGTGTGTGGTGGAGGCCGCGCGGGACCTGGCCGCCTAAAACGGCCCGCTCTGGCACCGAACCGCGGCGTGAGCCGCACCACCAGCGGCGCGCGTGCGCACCGCGGGACGGCGGGGGCCGGTAAGATGGATCAATCCGTCGCATCGGCCCCTTCGCCGTTGCCTCCTCCCGCCCAGGAGCCCCACACCGTATGTCTGACCAGCCCACCACGCCGCACCGCGTCACCGTCCTTGCCGGCCCCACGGCCGTGGGCAAGGGCACCGTGTCCGCCTACATCCGCGAGAACTACCCGCAGGTGTGGCTCTCCGTCTCCGCCACCACGCGTGATCCGCGACCGGGGGAGCAGGACGGGGTGCACTATCAGTTTGTGGGCCGCGAGCGCTTTGCGCAGATGGCGGAGCAGGGTGAGCTGTTGGAGTGGGCCGTGGTGCACGGGCGCAACTCCTACGGCACCCCGCGCCAGACTGTGGTGGACGCGGCGGCGGAGGGCAAGTTTGTGCTGTTGGAGATTGACCTCCAGGGTGCCCGGCAGATCAAAGAGACCATGCCGGACGCGCGCTTTGTGTTCCTGGCGCCTCCCAGCTGGGAGGAATTGGTGCACCGCCTGGTGGGCCGCGGCACCGAGAGCGCCGAGGAACAGCAGCGCCGCTTGGAAACCGCTAAGCTAGAGCTCGCTGCCGAGTCGGAATTCGATGTTGTCATCGTGAACGACGACGTGCAGCGCGCGGCGGAAGAACTCGTGCGGGTCATGGGTGTGCAACCCGGACCGCGCGGCTGATTGACCTTTTCACACCGTCTGCAAGATTTTTTCTCCACACGTAAGGACTGATCGTGGCTCAGAACCTCGAAGGCATCATCAACCCCCCGATCGACGACCTGCTCAAGCGCACGGATTCCAAGTACGCGCTGGTCATCGATGCCGCCAAGCGGGCCCGCCAGATCAACGCCTACTACGCGCAGCTCCACGAGGGCCTGTTTGAGTACGTCGGCCCGCTGGTGGACACCCGCATGAATGAGAAGCCGCTCTCCATCGCCATGCGCGAGTTTGATGAGGGCATGCTCTCCGTGACCCCGCTCTCCGAGAAGGCCGTTGCCGAAGACGCCGAGGCCGGCGTCGAGCTCTCCGAGTAAGGTCTCACCTCACGTGAGCACTTCACGCACGGCCCGGATCGTGGTGGGCGTGGCCGGTGGCATTGCCGCCTATAAGGTCACCTCCTTGGTCCGGGCCTTGCGTGCGCTCGGGCACCAAGTGGATGTGGTCCCCACCCCCAACTCCCTTGAGTTTGTGGGTGCCGCCACCTGGGAGGCCCTCTCCGGGCGTCCCGTGCGCACCAGCGTTTTTGAGGCCGTGGATGCGGTGAATCACGTGCGCCTGGGTCAAAACGCGGATCTGGTCGTCATTGCGCCCGCCACAGCGGACCTGCTGGCGCGTGCCGCCACCGGCCGCGCGGATGATCTGCTGACGGCCACCCTCTTGGCTACTCAGGCCCAGGTGGTCATGGCCCCGGCCATGCACACCGAAATGTGGTTGCATCCGGCCACCGTCGCCAACGTCGCCACCCTGCGCTCCCGTGGCGTGGTCGTGGTTGATCCGGCCGTTGGCCGGTTGACCGGCCCGGATTCCGGCCCCGGACGCCTTCCCGAGACGGACGAGTTGATGGCGGCGTTGGTTCCGTTCCTGCCGGTCGACGCTGCGGGCGAACCTCCCGCGGACGCCGGCACCGAGGCCGCCGCGCAGCTGCCGCTGGCCGGGCGCCGCGTCGTCGTGAGCGCAGGCGGCACCCGAGAACCGCTTGACCCCGTGCGCTTCCTCGGCAATCGCTCCTCCGGCAAGCAGGGTGTGGCCCTGGCGATCGCGCTGCGCGACGCCGGAGCGCAGGTTGACCTGATCGCCGCGCACCTTGAGGTGCCCACCCCGCAGGGCGTCGCCGTGCATGCCGTGGGCTCCGCGCTGGAGCTGCAGAGCGCCGTCGGGCAACTGGCCCCCGGCGCGGACGCGCTGGTCATGGCGGCCGCCGTGGCGGATTTCCGCCCGGCGGAGTACGTGGACGCCAAGATCAAGAAGGTGGGAGAGGACGGCGCGCCGACCATCACCCTGGTGCGCAATCCCGACGTGCTGGCCGGGGTCGTGGCCGCCCGCGCCAGCCAAGATACCGGCGGGGCGGACGCGTTGCCGCCGCTCATTGTCGGCTTTGCCGCGGAGACCGGGGATGCGAATCACTCGGTCCTGGAGTACGCGCGTCACAAGCTGCAACGCAAGGGCTGCGAGATCCTGGTGGTCAACGAGGTGGGCGTGGATAAGGGTTTCGCCACGGACCACAACGACGTGACGATCCTCTTTGCGGACGGCGCGGAGCCCATCATGTCCTCCGGTGACAAGGCGGACGTGGCCAGGGCCGTGACCGGGGTCATGGTGACCCGCATGGTGTCGGCCGCTCCCGGTACAGTGGTGGAGTGACCCAGAACCCCTCTTTGCGCCTCTTTTCCTCCGAATCCGTGACCGAGGGGCATCCGGACAAGATCTGTGACCAGATCTCGGATGCCATCCTTGACGCCCTGCTTGAGCAGGACCCGGAGTCGCGGGTTGCGGTAGAGACGCTGACCACCACCGGGCTGGTGCAGGTCGCCGGTGAGGTGACCACCAACGGCTACGTGGAGATCCCGCAGCTGGTGCGCAACACCATCTTGGATCTGGGGTATGACTCCAGCGCCAACGGCTTTGACGGCGCGCGCTGCGGCGTCAACATCTCCATTGGGCAGCAGTCCCAAGAGATTTCGGACGGCGTCTTTAACTCACTCGAGGTTCGCGAGGGCGTGGCCGTGGATCGCCGCGATATGCAGGGCGCCGGGGATCAGGGCATCATGTTCGGTTATGCCTCTGATGAGAATGACGTGTTCATGCCCACGCCCATCCACCTGGCCCACCGCCTCTCCCAGCAGCTCACGCGTGTGCGCCGGGACGGCATCCTGACGGGCCTGCGCCCGGACGGCAAGACCCAGGTCACCATCGGCTATGACGGGGACACCCCGGTGTCCCTGGAGACCGTGGTGGTCTCCAGCCAGCACGCCATGGATTACAGCATCGAGGATGTGCGCCGGGATCTGCTGGACGCCGTGGTGCGCCCGGTCATGAAGACCACGGACCTGGACGTCTCCCAGACGGAGATCATCCTGAACCCCTCCGGCCCGTTCGTGATTGGTGGCCCGGTGGGGGACGCGGGCCTGACCGGTCGCAAGATCATCGTGGACACCTACGGCGGCTTTGCCCGTCACGGCGGCGGCGCCTTCTCCGGCAAGGATCCAAGCAAGGTGGACCGCTCCGCGGCGTACGCCATGCGGTGGGTTGCCAAAAACGTGGTGGCTGCAGGCCTGGCCAAACGCGTGGAGGTGCAGGTGGCGTACGCCATCGGCAAGGCCCGCCCCGTGGGCCTCTACGTGGAGACCTTTGGCACGGAGACGGTGGACCCGTTGCGCATCTCGCAGGCCATCGAAGAGATCTTTGACCTGCGCCCGCTGGGCATCGTGGAGGATCTGGACCTGAAGCGTCCCATCTACCGCAAGACCGCGGCCCACGGTCACTTTGGCCGCACCGATCCCGACTTCACCTGGGAGCGCCTGGACCGCGTGGACGCACTGCGTTCCTGGTTCAGCGCCTGAGGCCCTCGCCATGAGGCGCCGGGCAGGGGGCCCCATGCGTGAGAATCCGGCCATCGGGTTCCTGGCCTTGAGGCCGCAGTCATGAGTGCCGAGGAGTCCCCGCAGGCGCCGGCCGGGCTCTTTGAGTTGGAGCCGCAGCCGCCATCGCAGGCCGACGGTACACAGAGCCCCGCGCTCGGCGCGCCCGTTCCCGCCGCCTCCCTGCCGATCGCCAGGGTGGTCCTGGAGACACCGGTGCCGCACCTGGACCGGACCTTTGACTACCTGGTGACGGCGGAGCTGGACCGCGACGCCCAGCCTGGTGTTCGCGTGCGCGTGCGCTTCGGCGGGCGCCGGCTCAACGGCTACCTGGTGGAGCGGGTCCAGCACCCGGAGGCCGGGGTCAAGCCCATCCCGCTGACCTCGGTGGTCTCCGCCGAGCGGGTGCTCGCCCCAACGGCGCTGGCACTGGCCCATGCCGTGGCCGAGCGCTACGCAGGGACCGTCGCGGACGTGCTCAGGGCCGTGGTGGTGCCGCGCGTGGCCAAGGTGGAGCGAGAGGGCCCCGGGGTGCCGCTCACGGGTCCCGAACGCCCGGAGCCCGGGCTGTGGACCGTGGAAGAGCGCGGCCCCGAATTCCTGGAGGAACTCTTTGAGGGCGCCGCACCACGCGCGGTGCTCTCCGTGACCCCCAACGGCGGCGACGGCTGGGCGCAGCGCCTCGCCATCGCGGCAGCCACCACGGCGGCCGGCGGGCGCGGCGCCATCGTGGTGGTGCCGGACGCCCGCGACGTCGGCCGGCTGTCCGCGGCCCTGGAACCTCTGGTGGGGGAGTCCGGATTTGCGCGGTTGACGGCGGATGACGGCCCGACGGCGCGCTACCGCTCCTTCCTGCGCGTGCTGCGTGGTGAGGTCAAGATCGTGATCGGCACCCGCAACGCGGCCTTTGCTCCCGTGCGGGACCTGGGTCTGCTGGCCATGTGGGATGACCACGATTCAAGCCATGTGGAGCCCCGTGCGCCCTATCATCATGCGCGCGAGGTGTTTCTGTTGCGGGCCACGCTGGAGGGGAGCGGAGCGCTCTTTTCCTCAGCTGCCCGTAGCGCGGAGGCCCAGCGCTTGGTCCTGACCGGGTGGGCCAGGCAGCTCAGTGCCCCTCGCGCGGTGTTGCGGGACGCCGCGCCGTTGGTGCGGGCCTCCTCGGACGACTTTGAGGCGCAACGGGACCCGGTCCTGCACGCCGCGCGGCTTCCGCGCATCGCATGGGAGGTCGCGAAGAAGGCGTTGCTCAGTGGCCCCGTGTTGGTGCAGGTGGCTCGGAAGGGTTTTCTGCCCAGCCTGCGGTGCCAGGACTGCCGCGAGCCCGCTCGGTGCACGGCCTGCACCGGGCCACTGGCTCTGACGAGTGCCAACGGGGATCCGGTGTGCCGCTGGTGCGGCACCTACGCGCGCGGCTTCACCTGCCCCATCTGTTCAGGGCACCGTCTGCGCGCCAGCGTGGTGGGCGCGGATCGCACGGCGGAGGAGCTGGGCCGGGCGTTCCCCGGCGTGCCCGTGGTGCGTAGCACCGGCGCTGACAGCGTGCTGTCGGTTCCGGGGGCGCCTGCGTTGGTGATCTCCACCCCCGGGGTGGAGCCGCTGGCGGAGGGCGGCTATGCGGCGGTCCTGTTGCTCGACGCCGACGCGCAGCTGGCACCCGAGGGCCTGCGAGTGGGGGAGGACACCCTGCACCGCTGGTTCAGCGCGGCCTCGCTTGCGCGCGGCCGTTCCGAGGGCGGGGTGGTGATCCTCACCGGGCATCCGTCCCCGCAGGGGCAGGCGTTGGTGCGATGGGATCCAGCCGGCGCCGCCGAGCGGGAACTGGCGGAGCGCTCTCAGGTGCGCCTCCCGCCCGCGATTCGCTACGCAACTTTGGAAGGCGCCGCCGCGGCGGCGGACGCCTTTGCCGAGGACATGGTGGATGCCGCCCCAGTACGCCGGGTGGGTCCGACCCCGGGGGAGGATGAGGGAGAACACCGGTGGATCCTCTTCTTTGACCACGCCCACGGGGCCAAGACCACCGAGCTGCTGCGCCGGCGCAAGGCCCTGGGTTCCCTGCGCCGGGATCCCATGGTGCGTGTGCGGGTGGATGATCCGCAGGGGCTCTAATGCGTGAGGCGCCATGAACATCAAGAACGGCAGGAAGTACCATAGGGCTTCGTGCTGGGCTTGGGCAAGCACTAGCAACCTGCCGGGGCGGGGATACCTCGTGGTGACCAAGTCCGACCGACTGGCCAGGTCGCGGCGCGATGCAAAGGACGTCGTTGATGAACTCACCCGTCGCGAGGTCAAGCTCAGTATCGGTCGTTTCTGTGCGGCTGGCACTCGTCTCCCGATGTGCGCGTGAGACGTGAATCGCGGCAGTAGATATCAGCCTTTCTGCGCTGGAAATAGTCGCGCCTGGTTCGCGACCTCACGTGCACTTTCCTGCACACCTAGGTGGGTGGGCTAGTACACCACCGCGTCTAAGGGGTGGGGCTAAAGGCTGGTCTGTGATTCAATCAGTAACCGACTGATAGCAAAGGCAGGAAAGAAAAGAATGAGGCAATTCACTCCACTCGTTGCCGCTAACGATTTGGCGGCGGATCATCGTGGGATGACTTCATGGCCTACGTGAGCAAGAGCTCCTTGAGCTCGCCATCCGCGATTTACGGCGCTGGCTTCGGGAAAACACGCTATACGACGCCGGTCAACATGATTAATCACAGGAACGGTGACAAGGTAACCTTGAGGCCGACGGTCGTGATATCCTCCAACAACAAGAAAGTGATCACTTCATTTCCCGGCGGGAACTGCCGGATATGACGGCTCATGATGTTGGGCCGTGGCCTATCAAATTGATGGCTGAGTACTCCGTTGGAGGCATGTTGCCGGTGTGGTGGGTCGGATACCACGAGAAACCCACGGCCGAAGAACTTTCCGTATCACCGGAGCTGATCGAACGCCTGAGGTCTTGGCAAAGCTTCTTCGACGATCACTATGATCATGAGCGGGGTTGGCCGAGTGAGGAGTTCCTCACCCTGCACTACCGTGATGCGCAGATTCTTCTGCGCGAGCTCAGGCGCGAGCTTGCAGATGACTCGGTGGTGTTGGACTTTTGGCAGGTGGGTGTCGCTGGCAAAGACAGCCCTCCCTCCTGACGGGTCCGTCACGTTGGGCGAATGCACACGGACCTTTCGGGCTAGTTGATCGGATGTCCGAGAGCAAAAAAGCGCCCCACCTCGTGATGAGGGGGGGCGCTTTTTTGGCTCATCGCAATCGAGGTTGTAGGAGCGGTCTGAATCCACCGATCTCGAGGAATGATCTGGCGATGTAGTTCGTGAGGTTGCGGAAGCCGAGGGCGGAGCCGCGGAGGTGTTCGAGCCTGGCGTTGTTGGCTTCGGTGGGGCCGTTGATGGTGCCGGGCCGGCCGAAGAACGCGAGGATGTTAACGGCACGCTGCTTCAGCGTCCGGCCGTGGCGTCGGATCTCGACGAGCGCGGCGGGAACACCGCTGCTGACCGCATCGATCAGGGCTTGCATGAGCTTCTTGTCGGATCCCCGGTACGCGGGGACCAAGCGCTGATAGATGCCCCAGGTCGCGTCGACCTCGATGTGTACCTCGATGGCTAACACGTCCTCCAGACGAGCGGACTGCTTGTCGGTGAGCAGGCTCGCGCCGGGGACTTCTTGCGCGGCTGCGGTCTTGAACTCGTTGACCCGTCCATCACGATCACCTCGATCCCCTCTGCCACGCTTTCGGCCCTCCGGCGAGCCACTCTTTGAACACCACTTTCGAGCGCCCCGGGGCCATGTCCACGAACCGAGGATGCCGCCGGACTTGCTCATCGACACCGATCCTCGTCACCCCATCGAACCGAGCCGGGTCATCGATCAGCCGACGCTTGCCGTCGGAGATGACCGCGTTATTCGCCGTATGCCAAGACACCCCGAGGCCTACAGCGACACGCGACACGCGACACGGTGAGATGGTCAACAACGATCCCCGTCAGCGCCCACCCGAGACCACCGCGGGAGACCTTCGAGCGCGGTACGGCCACCTGCGACGTGTCCTGCCGCCACGTCCGACCGCAGTGCTCGCACCGGCACCACCGGTCCGACTCGATGACTCGGCATCGATGACAGCGCGATGGGGCGACAGATGCTCCCCGACAGCGTGAAGTCCGAGCTCATCTAGCCGGCAGAACGTGGTCAAATCGGGCGTCGTGAAATTGTGGGTGAGGCACGCTGAGGTCTTCCGGATGGGAAGCGAGAGAACTTCCATCCTCAGGCAGACCTGGCGCTCTACCCGACCAGCGGCACGCTCAAGCGATGACACCCCAGTTCGTGAAGAGCCAGATTCCCCGAGCAGAACTTTTGACCTCGAGTTCGGCCAAAGCCCTACGAAAGTCGCGGCAACTGACCGAACTCCCGGCAAGAGAGGGCCCGCTAGGGGACGCGCGCCAGGAACGCCTCGATGGCGTCTGCCGCGGTCTGCGGCGTCTCGTAGTGAATCAGGTGACCCACGCGCGGGATCATGACCAAAGCGGCGTCGGGCATCAGGGCGGCCAGGCGCTCCTGGCCCGCCACCGAACCCAGCGGATCCGTCTCCCCAGCGATCAGGAGGCTAGGCATGGTGAGGCGCCCAGCGACGTCGCGCACCGTGTGCGTGATGGAAGAACGGTAGGACTCCAGCAGCGTGTCCGGGTCGCTGAACCCGGCGAAATACGCCCGGTGCTGGTCCCGCACATAGCGGCGCGTCACCGGGTCGCGGGAGGTGAGCATCGCCGCCGTGGTCACATCCACCACCACGCGGGCGCGCAGCAGGGCCTCGCCGGCGGCCAGCGGTAGAGCGGCCGCCCCGCCGTAGTACGCCTGCGCAGCGCGGGTGGCCAGGGCCTGAGAGCTCTCCAGTGCCGGCTCGCAGATGGGGTTGACCAGGATCAACCGGGAAAAGGCCTCGGGGTGCGCCGCCGCGTAGTGGGAGGTAACGATGGAGCCAAAGGAATGCCCCAGCAAAACGGTGCTGGCGGGCAACTCCAGCTCGGTGCGCAGGGCGTCGATCACCGCGCCGTAGCCGGGCGCGTCATGCGCGGCGGTGGTGAACGGGCCCGTGGCGCCAAAGCCGGGCAAATCAGGGGCAATCACCAGATAATCGGGAAGGGCATTCACCAGGCGGCGCAAGCCGTGATGATCCCCGCGGAAGCCGTGAATCATGAGAATCACGCCGCGCGGGGTGTTGCGAGCCGGGTAGGCCCACGTCCGCACCGTGCTGCCGCCTGCGCGCACGCTCAACGTCAGTGCCTCGCGGTCATCGATGAGTGCGGTGTCAAAGGGAATGCTCACGAACCGAGCCTAGTGGGTGGGCGTTGCCGGTTTGGCCTCCGCCACCGCCCTGGCAGCGGTCTCATCCACCACCACCTCCGTGAACAGCCCCGCGCGCAGCGCGCCCAACAAGCCAGTGACCTTGCCGCGACCGTGCACCACGCCCAGCCTGCGGGGCACCGACTGCAGGGTGGCAAAGTCGGGACCAGTGGAGCGCGCGTTAACGGTGATGCCGTCATGGGTGCCATCGGCGCGGAAGAAGCGTGTGGCGATGTCACCGACCACCCGCTCCTGCGCAATCAGCTCGTAGTCAGAGGCGTCCAAGAAGTCGCTGTCATACAGGTGGCTGGTGACGGAGGCGGTCAGGGAACCGATGCCGGCCACCATCATGCTCATGCGCTCCTGCAGGTCAAGGATGCGGCGGATGGAGCGCTCACGCCAGAGCAGATCGCGGGCCGCGGGGTCATCAAAGAAGGCGGGGACGGGGAAGGACTGCACCTCCGCGTCAAAGGCGCTGCCAAAGCGCTGAAGGATTCCGGCCGCGTAGTCATGCCCGGTCGAGGTAGGGCTGCCTGCGCCGTTGAGCTGGACCACCGTGGCCCCGGTCAGGGGGTGACGTGTCAGTCGCTGAGACACGGCCCGCACCGTGGTGCCCCAGGCCACTCCCAGCACATCGCCGTGACCAAGCGTGGCGCCGATCAGCTGGGCCGCCACGCTGGCGACCCGGTCCAACTCTTGCTCAGCGCTGTCTCCCACGATGGTGGGCACCACCGTGAAATGCGCGGAATAGCGGGCACTGAGGGTGGCGGCCAAGTCGCGGACTCCGTGCGTGGGGTCGTGAAGGCGGATCTCCACGATCCCGCGCTCGCGGGCCTCGGAAAGCGCGCGGGAGACCGTGGAGCGTGAGACGTCCCAATCCTTGGCCAGGGAGTCCATGGTCCGGTGATCCTCGTAGTAGCCCTTGGCGATAGCCAACAGCATCTGCGCACGCCTATTCTGGTGATGTGTGCCGGTGGTCACGTGAAGCACTGGGCCTCCTTGCACGTATGTGCATCGCTCTTGATCGTTCGTCCAAACAGTTCCAGGATCTCAGATAGGACCGCAACCCGGTCACGTAGCCACGCAGGTTATTTAGACCGCGTGTGGCGCGACAAGCAAAGTAGCTTCTACGGAGGACCCACATGTCACCTCAGGATTCGGTCACCGCCGGTTCCCTCAACGCCCCTGCACCGCGTGGGGGCTCCGAGCGCGAGGTGGTAGCTGCACTGAAGCGACGCCCCCGCGCGCAGGTGCTGATTGTGGGTGGCGGCATCAACGGCGTGGCCACGTACCGCGACCTGACCCTGCAGGGCATTGATGTGGCCCTGATTGAGGCGGCTGACTACGCCAACGGCGCGTCCGGCGCGTCCAGTCACATGATCCACGGTGGCATCCGTTACCTGGAGAACGGCGAGTTCCGCCTCGTCAAGGAGTCCGTGCAGGAGCGCAACCGCCTGCTGCGCCTGGCGCCGCACTACGTGCGCCCGCTGCGCACCTCCGTCCCGATCCGCAGCGTCTTCTCCGGCCTGTTCAACGCGCCCATGAAGTTCCTGTTCAACTACTCCGGCAAGCCCAGGGAGCGCGGCGCGGCCGTGATCGAGATGGGCCTGACCATGTATGACCTGTACTCCCGCGCCGGCGCCTCCGCCCCCAAGCACTCCTTCACCTGGGGCCGCAAGGCCGTGGCCAAGGAAATGCCGGAGCTGCGCCAGGACACCAACTTCCTTGGCACGTACTACGACGCCAGCGTTCACAACCCCGAGCGCCTCATCATGGACCTCGTCACCGAGGGCGACGCCACCGGCCACGGCCGCTCCGCCAACTACGTGCGCGCCGTGGGGCACAACAGCGAAGGCTCCGTGCTGCGAGATGAACTGACCGGCGAGGAGTTCACCTTCGCCGCAGACGTGGTCATCAACGTCACCGGCAACTGGGTGGACGGCACCAACGAGGCGCTCGGCGCCTCCACCGCCTACATGGGCGGCACCAAGGGCAGCCACATTGTGCTGGATCACCCGGAACTGCTGGAGGCCACGCGCGGCCGCGAGATCTTCTTTGAGCACGAGGACGGGCGCATTGTGCTCATCTACCCGATGCTGGGCCGCGTGCTCGTGGGCACCACCGACCTGGACGCCGGCCCCGGCGATGAGCCGGTCGCCACGGACGAAGAGATCCAGTACTTCTTTGATCTCATCAAGCACGTGTTCCCCACCATCAACGTGACCCGCGAGCAGATCGTCTACACCTTCTGCGGCGTGCGCCCTCTGCCCAAGCACGATGCAGAGAACCCCGGCCGCGTCTCTCGCGATTACAAGATCGAGAAGCGCACCGAGGGCGGCTCCACCTACTTCAGCCTGATCGGCGGCAAGTGGACCACCTTCCGCGCGCTCTCCGAGCACCTGGCCAACGACACCCTCAAGGTGCTTGGCTCCCCGCGCCGCCTCTCCACGGAGGACCTGCCCATCGGCGGAGGCAAGGACTACCCGGAGGGCGACGCAGCTCAGCAGCGTTACCTGGAGTCCCTGCGCGCCACCGGCATGACCCTTGGCCGCGCCATGGTGCTGCTGGAGCGTTACGGCACCCGCGCCAGCGACGTGGCGGAGTTCATCGCCGGCGGCGAGGATCAGATCCTCAAGACCACGGATGAGCTCAGCACCCGCGAGCTGTTGTGGTTTGCACAGGAGGAGCAGGTGGGTCACACCGTGGACGTGTTTGTGCGCCGCACCAACCTCGCCTTCCGCGGCCTGGTGACGGATGAGACCATCACGGAAGTTTCTGAGGGACTCGCCGCAGCCTTGGGCTGGGATGCCACGCGCACCAAGGAAGAATCAGATTTCGCTCACGCCGTATTGGTGGAGCGTCACCGCATGGCCTCCTTGGGGGCCAAGCTGTAAGTTCAGCACTCTCGCACACGTAGTACCGTCGCCCTCCGCTATGGAGGGCGACGGCCTCGCACCCGGCGGAAACTGTTCCGCCACTGAGAAGGAGTCAAAGATGTCTCTGGGAGCAGTTTTTTTCAGTGAGTTGGCCGGTACGGCCATGCTCATCCTTTTGGGCTGTGGCGTTGTCGCCAACGTTGCCCTTGCCAAGACCAAGGGTCTCAACGGCGGCACCCTGATGGTCAACTTCGGTTGGGGCCTCGCGGTCTTCACCGGCGTTTACCTCTCCTTCGCCTCCGGCGCGCACCTGAACCCGGCCGTCACCATTGGCCTGGCCGTCTCCGGTAAGGAGGAGTTTGTCCCCGGCATCGCCGTGGACGTGACCTCCATCGCCGTGTACATCGCCGCGCAGATGGTTGGTGCCATCCTTGGTGCCGTCCTGTGCTGGCTCGCCTACAAGGAGCACTTCGACGCTGAAGAGGATCCGGCCACCAAGCTGGGCGTCTTCTCCACCGGCCCTGCCATGCGTAACTACGGCTGGAACCTGGTCACCGAGGTCATCGCGACCTTCGTGCTCGTCATCGCCGTCCTCGTCTCGGGCTACACGGCCTCCGGTCTTGGCCCCTTGTTCGTTGCCCTGGTTGTTGTTGGCATCGGCGCCTCCCTCGGTGGCCCCACCGGCTACGCGATCAACCCTGCTCGCGACCTCGGCCCCCGCATCGCCCACGCGATCCTGCCCATCAAGGGCAAGGGTCGCTCGGACTGGTCCTACTCGTGGGTTCCCGTCGCTGGCCCCATCATCGGCGGTGTCCTTGCCGGGCTCGTCTACCTGGGTTACGTCGGCATCTACGGCACGCCCATCGAGTTCCTCGCCAAGGCAGCCGGCGCCTGATCTATCCCTCCACCGAAGGAGCAGCACATGTCTGAGAAGAAGTTCGTCATTGCCATTGATCAGGGGACCACGTCCTCCCGCGCCATCGTGTTTGATCACGAGGGCCAGATTGTCTCGGTGGGTCAGCTCGAGCACGAGCAGATCTTCCCGCAGGCCGGCTGGGTTGAGCACAACCCGGCAGAGATCTGGAACAACACGCGTGAGGCCATTGGCCAGGCGCTGTCCAAGGCCTCGCTGACTCGCCACGACATCCAGGCCGTGGGCATCACCAATCAGCGCGAGACCGCTGTGGTGTGGGACAAGAACACGGGCGAGCCCGTCTACAACGCGATTGTGTGGCAGGACACCCGCACGCAGAACATTGTGGATGAGCTGGCCAAGGACGGCGGCACCGACCGCTTCAAGTCCACCGTGGGCCTGCCCCTGGCGACCTACTTCTCTGGCACCAAGGTCAAGTGGATCCTCGACAACGTTGAGGGCGCCCGCGAGCGCGCCGAAAAGGGCGATCTGCTCTTTGGCACCACCGACTCTTGGGTCCTGTGGAACCTCACCGGCGGAGTGGACGGCGGCGTGCACGCCACGGACGTCACCAACGCCTCCCGTACCCTCCTCATGGACATCCGCACCCTGGAATGGCGTGAGGACATTGCCGAGGTCTTCGGCATCCCCATGTCCATGCTTCCGGAGATCAAGTCCTCCTCCGGCGTCTTTGGTGAGGTGCACGGCTCGCAGCTGCTGCGCGAGGTGCCGATTGCCGGCATCTTGGGCGATCAGCAGTCGGCCACCTTTGGTCAGGCCGCGTTTGATACGGGCGAGGCCAAGAACACCTATGGCACCGGCTGCTTCCTGATCTTCAACACGGGTGAGGAGGTCGTTGAGTCCAAGAACGGCCTGCTGACCACGGTTGGCTACAAGATCGGTGACGAGCCCACGCATTACGCGTTGGAGGGTTCCATCGCCGTGGCCGGGTCGCTGATCCAGTGGCTGCGGGACAACCTCGGCATGATCAGCTCCGCCCCCGAGGTGGAGGAGCTCGCCGCGTCCGTTGAGGACAACGGCGGCGCCTACATCGTCCCCGCCTTCTCGGGTCTGTACGCCCCGTACTGGCGTCCGGACGCGCGTGGCGTGATCGTGGGCCTGACCCGCTTCGTGAACCGCGGGCACATTGCCCGTGCCGCGATCGAGTCCACCGCCTTCCAGACCGCGGACGTCATTGACGCGGTCAACAAGGACTCCGGTGTGCCCCTGGCAGAGCTGCGCGTTGACGGCGGCATGACCGCCAACGAGGCGCTGATGCAGTTCCAGGCCGACATTCTGGGCGTGGACGTGGTTCGCCCGGCCGTCACCGAGACCACCGCGTTGGGTGCCGCGTACGCCGCGGGCCTGGCCGTGGGCTTCTGGTCCGGCCTGGGTGAGCTCAAGACCAACTGGGCCGAGGACAAGCGCTGGTCGCCGTCCATGGCTCCGGAGGAGCGCGAGCGCCTTCTGCGTCTGTGGCACAAGGCCATCACCAAGTCCTACGACTGGGTTGATGAGGACGTGAAGTGATCAGCTGATCACCTTTCGGCTTCTGCCTGTTTCCGCCGGCCCGGTACCCCGTAGGGGGTGCCGGGCCGGCGGCGTTGAAGGACCCTGCCCGACGCCGTGTGGCGGGGGAGCGCTGCCCCGCCACACGGCGTCGGGCACAGTCACGTGACGCGCCTGCCCGCGGCCCGTGCTGACGTAGGATGGAGGCCGTCCCGGGGCGCCTTGTGCGTGTCCGGGACGTGATCTTGTTCCGATCACCGTGAACCGCAGGTTTGAGAGGGGATTCAACAGTGTCTGACGCGCAGAGCGCTCCCACTGACGAGGCGTCTGAGGACGTCTACGATTTCCATGCCATGGAGGCCCGTTGGGGCCAGACCTGGGTGGATCAGGGGGTGTTTGTCCCAGCGGACAATGGCCTCAAGGAGCGCCGCTACGTCCTGGACATGTTCCCGTACCCCTCCGGCGACCTGCACATGGGCCACGCGGAGGCCTATGCCATGGGTGATGTGGTGGCCCGTCACTGGCGCCATGCCGGCTATGACGTGATGCACCCGATCGGCTGGGATTCCTTTGGCCTGCCCGCGGAGAACGCGGCGATTCGGAACAACCAGCACCCGGCCGCGTGGACGTACAAGAACATTGAGACCCAGGCGCATTCCTTCCAGCGCTATGCCGTCTCCTCTGACTGGACGCGCCGCCTGCAGACCTCGGATCCGGAGTATTACCGCTGGACGCAGTGGCTGTTCCTGGAGCTGTTCAAGAATGGGCTGGCGTACCGCAAGAACTCTCCGGTGAACTGGTGCCCCAAGGATCAGACCGTGCTGGCTAACGAGCAGGTCATCAACGGTCGGTGCGAGCGCTGTGGCACCGAGGTCACCAAGAAGTCGCTGAACCAGTGGTACTTCAAGATCACCGACTTTGCCGACCGCCTGCTGGATGACATGGATGAGCTGGAGGGCCACTGGCCTGAGCGCGTCCTGGCCATGCAGCGCAACTGGATTGGTCGCAGCCGCGGCGCCCACGTGCGCTTTGGCATCGAGGCCACGCCCACCCAGCGCGCCCACGACGTGCCCGTGTTCACCACTCGCCCGGACACCCTGTACGGGGCCACCTTCATGGTGGTTGCCGTGGACGCGCCGCTGGCCGCGGAGCTGGTCACCGAAGAGGCCCGCGCGGACTTTGAGGCCTACCGGGAGTCCGTCAAGGCGCTCTCTGATATTGAGCGCCAGGCCACCGATCGCGAGAAGACCGGCGTGTACCTGGGCCGCACGGCCATCAACCCGCTCTCCGGCGAGACCATCCCCGTCTGGGCCTCTGACTACGTGCTGGCGGACTACGGCACGGGCGCCATCATGGCCGTCCCCGCCCACGATCAGCGCGACCTGGACTTTGCCCGCGCCATGGACCTGCCCGTCCGCGTGGTGTTGCAGACCGAGGATGAGGACCCGTCGGTCTCCGGCGTGGCCGTGGTGGGAGACGGCGTGCTGGTCAACTCCGGCCCGCTGAATGGGCTGAGCAAGGCTCAGGCCGTGCCGCAGGCCATTGGGGTCGTGGGGGACAAGGGCCTGGGTCAGGCCACCACCAACTATCGCCTGCGGGACTGGTTGGTCTCCCGCCAGCGCTTCTGGGGTGCCCCCATTCCCATCATTCACTGCGCCGATTGCGGCGAGGTGGCGGTTCCGGATGATCAGCTGCCCGTGCGCCTGCCGGATGACCTGAAGGGTGAGCAGTTGGCGCCCAAGGGGAAGTCGCCCCTGGCCGCGGCGTCGGAGTGGGTCAACGTGGCCTGCCCGCAGTGCTCCGGTCCCGCCACGCGGGATACGGACACCATGGACACCTTTGTGGACTCGTCCTGGTACTACCTGCGCTTTGCCTCCCCGCGCTCCACCGAGCACGCCTTTGAGCCTGAGGCCACCAAGAATTGGCTGCCCGTGGATCAGTACGTGGGCGGGGTGGAGCACGCGATTCTGCACCTGCTGTACTCGCGCTTCATCACGAAGGTCATGCACTCGCTAGGCCACCTGACCTTCAAGGAGCCCTTCAAGGAGCTGTTGAACCAGGGACAGGTGCTCAACCAGGGCAAGGCCATGTCCAAGTCGCTGGGCAACGGCGTGAATCTGGGCGAGCAGCTGGACAAGTTTGGGGTGGATGCCATCCGCCTGACCATGATCTTTGCCTCCCCTCCTGAGGATGACGTGGACTGGGCGGACGTGTCCCCGGGCGCCTCACAGAAGTTCCTGGCCCGGGCCTGGCGCCTGGCTGGGGACGTGACCTCCGCGCCCGGCGTGGACGTCACGACCGGTGACCGTGCCCTGCGCTCGGTGACTCACCGCACGCTGCACGACTCGCTGAACCTGCTGGATTCTGGCAAGTTCAACGTCGTGATCGCCAAGAGCATGGAGCTGGTGAACGCCACGCGCAAGAGCATTGATTCCTCCGTGGGTGGCGCGGATCCGGCCGTGCGTGAGGCCGCGGAGGCGGTGGCGTTGCTGCTGAGCCTGGTGGCGCCGTACACCGCGGAGGACATGTGGGCGCGCCTGGGACACGAGCCGTTTGTGGCCAACGTTCCCTGGCCTGCCGTGGATGAGACGCTGCTGGTGCAGGAGTCCGTCACGGCCGTGGTGCAGATCAAGGGCAAGGTGCGCGCCAAGTTGGAGGTGCCCGCTGACATCTCTGAGGAGGAGCTGCGGCGCATGGCGCTGGAGAACGAGCAGGTGAAGCGCAGCGTGGGGGATGCGGAGATCATCAAGGTGATTGTTCGCGCTCCCAAGCTGGTTTCTTTGGTCACTAAGTAGGGCCATGTCCCAGGGACAGGAGAGCGGGGGCCGTTGGGCCGAGTTGATTCATCGACTCGCCCGGGGCCCCCGCGGCCGTTCCCGGGGGCCCAAGATCCTCATCGTCACCGATACCGCCGCCGGGCTGCCCGAGCAGGTGGTGCAGGAGCACGCCCAACAGTTGCGGGTGCTGCCCATGCCCGTCACGGTGGATCAGCAGGTCTACATCGAGGGCGTGGATGACGTCCACACAGAGCTGGCCCTTGGGCTGGCTCTTGGCAAGCGGGTCACCACCTCCCGCCCGGCTCCGGGGCAGTTCCTGCGGGTGCTTGACCAGGCGGCGCAAGAGGGCTTTGACCACGTGGTGATCGTGACGATCGCCTCCGCGCTGTCCGGAACCGCGGACGCTGCCCGCTGGGCGGCTGAGCGATCAGCGGTGCCCACCACGGTCGTCGACTCGCTGAATGTGGGGCTAGGGGAGGGCTTCGCGGTGCTCTCCGCGCTGGAGCGTGCCTCGGCGCGGGCGCCGCTGTCTGAGGTGCTGAGCGCGGCACGGTCAGGTCAGGCGTCCAAGGTCTGGTTTAGCGTGCCGTCCCTGGAGCAACTGCGCCGGGGTGGGCGCATTGGCGCAGCCGCTTCCGTGTTGGGGACGCTGCTGAATGTGAAGCCGCTCCTGAGCGTGAACGAATCCGGGGCCATCGTGGCCGCGGAACGTACCAGGTCCATGGCCAAGGCCGTGGCGCGGATGATTGAGCTTGGCACGGCTGAGGCGGGGGAAGACCCGTCCATCGTGACCATCGGCGTGCATCACTTTGGCACCGGGGACCTGGCGCATAAGGTCGTGGACGCCATGGCGCCGCTGACCGTCCGGCCCGTGTTGGTCACGCCCGTGCCGGCCGTGCTGGCCGCGCACACCGGAGCCGGGGCCATTGCACTGGTGGTCCGCAAGGACCCCGAGGTGGTGCCGATTCGCGCCGGCGAGGGCAACTGAGCGGCGCCCAAGAGCCATGGCCGCCTCAGTCCGATCGTGCGCAGGTTAGCTCGTGGGCTCCGGATCAGCAGGAATGAGATCGTCCGGTCGCAGGCCTGGCTTCGTCAGCTCGAGGCTGGCGAGGTGCTTCTGCAGCTTCTTCGACATAGGCAAGAAGGTACCGAGGGTCAGGCCACCCGAAAGGAGAGCACCCACGACCGGGACGGCCTTGGCGACTCCAGTGGCGAACAATTTCTTCGTCATCGAAACGCCGAGGTACCCGGCAACCCTCTTGACGATCGGGTAAACCGCTCCCTTGGTCAGCGCTTGTTGCGGGAGCTTCTTCGCCACCTGCGCGGCGATAAGACTAGACACCTTCGTCACGCCAGTTTGAGCCAAGCTAACGCCGAGCATGACCCCAACGAAGAGAATCAGCATCCCCTGAGTCGCCTCGTCGATCTCGTCAGACTTGCCGTCGTCAACGAAGAGGTCAGGCCAACTGTAAATGTAGGCAAGCTTTTGGGCTATCCGAAGCATGTGACCCACGAATTGAGCCGCATCTGCCGGAACAGTTCCGACCATGGCCAAGCCGCCGGGGAAACCCGCTGCGGTCGAGAGGCCGGTGACCCTACTCGTTTCGTGCGTGATGGCAGAGTTTGCGATTGCGGTGATGGTTTTGAGCGGGATTCCGGCCGTGGCTGGAGTTTCTAAGACTGCCCGGTTGATTTCGTCCTCGGTGCAGTAACGCTTGAGCGCAGACCGAAGGAACTTTTCCCGATCGATCCGGACTCCGGGTAGCTGCGCCGCCCTGTCGAGCAGCTGAGCGAAGTTCTGTCCCGAGGCACGAGCGGGCTGTTTCTCATTCATGTCTGCACCCTAGCGCCTGCACCCGACACCTTGGCTCGCGACCAGGTGGGGCCAGGTCCCTCACAATCGCCGCTCCCGGCGGTTTCGTCGGCGAGTTATCCACCGACATCCTCTCTGCCCGGACGGGTTCACACCTTCAGTCGTAGCTTCGAGGGATGGGACGTCATGGTGGGGATCAGGACGCGCAACCGTCGGCGGAGGCCTGCGAGGCGCGCGACACTGCGCCCTGGGACGCGCTGGACCTGAGCCCGGCCGACCGGGATCCTGGGGCAGCCCGCGGCGGGATCGTCCGCCGTCATGCTTGGAAGGCGCTGCTGCTTGCCCTGCTCGCTGCAACCGGGGTGGTGCTGTGGCGGTTGAGTCCGTCCGAGGCCGCGAGCGGCACCTTGCTCCCGCGCGCCTCAGCCTCTTCCCAAGCGCAACTGTCCGGTTCGCCGCCAGCGTCAGGTGGGGAGAAAGCCGCGGAGCAGGGTGTGGCACCACCGGGTGCCGCCTCACCGGCGGTGAGCGGCGCGGCCCAGAGTCCACCGGGTTCGGCTGCGCCCGCCGCTGGCCCCAACGTGCACATTGTGGGAGCCGTCAAGAAGCCGGGGTTGTACCGGCTGACGGCCGGGGCCCGCATCAACGACGCCATCACCGCGGCAGGCGGCGCCAAGAAGGACGCGGATCTTGCCGCCGTAAATCTGGCCGCGCCCGTGCAAGACGGCCAGCAACTCCGCGTCCCCAAGCGCGGCGAGACATCTGGGGGCTCGCAGGGTTCCCCCGGCTCCACACCAGGCGGTGGCGCTTTGCCGCCAGCCGCGGGTGGTCCCGGGCCACAGGGGGCGACGCCCGGAATCGTGAGGATCAATGAGGCCACCGCGGAGCAATTACAGGAGCTCCCAGGGATTGGGCCGGCGCTCTCCGCGCGGCTCATCGCCTTTCGGGAGCAGAACGGACGCTTTACCTCCGCTGCGGATCTCGACGCTGTACCTGGCATTGGCCCCGCCATGCTCGCCAAGCTAGAGGGGCTGGTGAGTTATGACTGAGCGTGGGGCGCGTCCGGGCCGTGCGCCATCGCGGCTACGCGGGGTCATTCCCTTGGTGTGCACCGTGGCTGTTGGTGCGGCCTACGTGGTGTGGGGCTGGCCCGCGTGGGTCTCGCTGTTTGCCGCCGTGAGCTGTTGCCTCGTAGTCCTGCTCTGGCTGGCATGGTGGTGGCGCCGCCGGGTCCGGCTGTCTCGCGCTACCCGCCCCGACGGCGCCCCTGTGCGCTTCCAGGCGCTCGGTGGGGTGCAGGGACCGGTTCTCCTGAGTCTCACCCTGCTCGCTGTACTGCTCGCGGGAACCACTGCGGATGCCGCTGGTAGGGACCGCGCAGAAACGTTGCTCAAGCTGGACCGCAGTCGGATCAGCGTGGTGACAGTGGAGGACGCGCGCAGCAGTCGCTTCGGGACCTTGGTGGAGGCCAGGATTTTGAGCGGGCCCGGCCACGGTGTGCGGGCACTCCTCTCGCTGGGGGACCAGGATCGGGGCAAACCCGAACGCGGAACCATCCTCACGGCTTGGTTCGTCGCGACGCCCTTGAATGAACGGGAGCCCGCAGCCCTTCGTCTGCGCTCGGTCTCGCCTCCGCTCTCTGAGCCGCTGCCACCGCGGGATGCACCGAGCGCCCAGCGCATGGCATTGCGCGCCCTCTTTGAGCCGCAAGGAGTCTCAGAGGCCCCGCCGTGGCCGGAGTGGCTTGGCGGCGGGAGCGCCCTGGTGCCGGGCATGGTGGCGGGGGATAGGACTCTGCAGGATGAGACGCTGACCGCACACATGCGCGTCTCCGGGCTCTCCCATCTCACCGCCGTGAGTGGTGCCAACGTGGTGCTGCTGCTCTCTGGGGTCTTCGCCCTCTGCCGCAGGCTTCGAGTGCCCCGGTGGGCAAGGCTGCCAGTGGGTCTGGTCGCCCTGGGATTCTTTGTGGTGCTGGTGGGCCCGGAACCCAGCGTGCTCAGGGCCGCCACCATGGGCGCGCTCGCGGCCATAGCCGTGAGCATCGGACGGCCCCGCCTGTCACTGCTACTCCTGGCGGTGGCCGTCACAGTCCTGGTGGCCTGGGACCCGTGGCATCTGCAGCTGGCAGCCTTCCAACTCTCGGTCGTGGCCACGGCAGGGATCGTGCTGCTCTCGCCGCCCCTCACACGCGTGGGGCAGGCCCTCAAGCTGCCCACGTGGTGCGCCGAGGCACTGGGCGTCTGTGTGGCCGCCACGGTGGCCTGCACGCCGGTACTCGTGATGCTCAGCCCGGAGCAATCCACGCTGACGATCCCCGCCAATCTGCTGGCGGCTCCCTGCGCGGCGCTGGTAGGGACGCTCGGCCCGTGGTTACTGGCCATGGCGGGAGTGGGCCAGCCGTGGTGCTGGCCGCTGGCGGTGGCGTGCTTAATCCCGGCCCAGGCGGTGGCCAGCATCGGCGCATGGGTCAGCGAGCACGGCGCGTTGATGCAGTGGCCAGAGGGTGCCGCCGGACCCGCACTGGCCGCCGGGCTGTGTTGGGGCGGCCCCGTCATGGCCTGGGGCCTAGCACGGCGCTGGAAGCACTGGCGCGAACTGGCCGCCTCCTCCGAGTGGCTGTGGCGGTACCGGCGAGCCGCCCAACGCCGACGCACGCGATCTTGGGTGGCGTGGTCCGTGTCCGCGATCCTGTGCCTTCTCGGCGGCTGGTTGGTTCCCAGCTGGAGTGTGGGGCGAGCGGGGACAGCCCTTCAAGATGGGGATCTGCTGTTCTGCGACGTGGGCCAAGGCGATGCCACGGTGCTGATGGCCGGGGACGGGCAAGCCCTCCTGATCGACGCCGGTCCCAAGGACGGCGGAGTTCAGGACTGCCTCAGGGGCGCCGGGGTCACCAGCCTGTGCGCGGCACTCATCACCCACCTGGATGCGGACCACGTGGGAGGGCTCCGGGCAGCCCTTGCTGTCGCGCCCGCGCAGCACGTCGCCTACGGCACGGCCACGCGGGCCGCGCCCGTCCCTGGCGCCCAACAAGCCACCGCCCCCACCTCAACAAGGTGCGGGACGTGGACCGTGGAGGTGAAACTCGTGCCAAGGGCGCACGAGGAGAACGATGCCTCGCTGGTCATCCGGGCGACGTCGGCGCCCTCCGGCTCTCGCCTCGACGTGCTGATCGCCGGCGACTTGGAGGAGGATGCCGCCCGGGCCGCTTTGGCCCGCGTGCCCGGAGCCTTTGCGCCAGCCACCGCCGAAGACCCCGGCGCCTACCGCGTGCTCAAGGTCTCCCACCACGGGGCGGCCAATGGGGGTCCCGACGTACCCCGGGCCTTTGCCCCGGACCTGGCGCTCATCGGCGTGGGGGAGGACAACGACTATGGGCACCCCGCACCCAAAACCATCGACACCCTCGTGAGCCTTGGCACTGCCATCCAGCGCACCGACAAGGACGGTGACATCGTCGTACGCGCAACCCCGGAGGGAATGCGGGTGTGGAACCACCAATGAGCAGGGGGAATGAGCAGGGACGCGGCTTATCTACGCTCCGGCGGGCTGCCTTCCACGCTCAAACAGCGGCTCCCAGGTGGCCGTTGCTCCCGTCCCTCACCGCTTGGGCAAGCATGGCCAACAACTCTCCGCCATCTGGGGTGAATTGTCGGTCAACGAAGTCCACACTGAGCCAGTCGTTCTGCGCCCGAACGGCACCGGACACGGATGCCGTGATCTGCTTGAGCTCCCTGGAAGACTCGTCCAGCCCAAGCCGTAGTCCGAAGATCTGCGCGCACTGACGCTCCGCGTCGTCGCACACCATCAACCAGGAACTGCGTAACGCCGGTTCGTCGAACCCCAGTCGAATCATCCTCATGGCGAGCACGTCGTCGACGGAGTACACCACGGGTCCCGCGATGCCAGGCATTCCTAAGAATTCCTCGATTGTCGCAGTCAACGGCCACGCGGCGAGGACGGCCACGAATCGGCGGCCGAACTCCTCCAGCACCGGTTCGATGCAGGCCTCTTTGGATCGGAAGTAGCGCCAGAGCGTGCGGGTGGAGATCCCCGCCGCGGCCGCGATGTCTTCGCCTCGTGTGGCCGATACCCCATCTCGCCAGAAGAGTTCCGCAGCAAGACGAGACACCTGCAACCGGGCATCGGGCCGGCGGCGAAGATCGATGGGCACGCGCGCTTCTGTCACATGGTGACCCTACGCCCATCAGCATGCTAATCTCTGTCACAAAGTGCCAGTAGGCGCTTCGCGACTTTACAGGGGGCCCAAGTGTCAATGGTGGAATCCACACGAACGTCCGCAGCGACTCGCCCGGGGTGGCCGGAGGTCGCCGCAGCCGCGGTGACCTATGTGGGCTTGCTGCTCTTGCTCCCGCCGGCACTGGTCCACCTCACCACCGGGAATGAGGCACTCCGAGGCCATGTGTTTGCGGCCTTGTCGGGTGTTCTCGGTTTCGCGACCTTCGGCGCGGCTTTCGTGATCAGACGCCGCGGCTGGGGGGCGTTCGGTGTGCGCCGTGTTTCCTGGCGTTGGCTGCTCATCGGGCTTGGCCTGGGCCTCGCGGCGATCGTGCTGTCCCGCGTCGTCGTCCTGGTGGTTGTGGCACTGACCGGTGACGCGCTCGTGGACCCGCAGGGTTCCTACCAAGACGCCGCCAGCGCTGGTGGGGTGTCCCTGGCGGTGCAATTGATCCTTCTGGGACTTCTCACGGGGGCCGGGGAGGAATTCGCGTTCCGCGGCGTTCTCACCAACGCCCTCACCCGCTACGGCTCCGTTGTCGCGGTCCTCGTCAGCACCGCGATCTTCGCCTTGGCGCACGGCATCAACCTGGCCCTCATTCCCGCGATCATCGTCGGATCGATCGCCGCCGTACTCACGGTGCGCTCCCGCTCCATCTGGCCCGGGGTGGTGGTCCACGTCGTGAACAACTCCGTCGGTACCATCGTCTCGCTCCTTCTCACCGCCGCCCTCTGACCCTGCTCACCGCTGGTCAGGACGTCGCGTAGGCCCAGCCCACATCGGTGGACTATCTGATCACGTCCTACTTCCTCCTCCGCTGTTCCGGCGCCCTCGTCGTCGCGATGGCGGCGCACGGACTCTGGGGCTCCTCCGTCATCAGCACACAGATCAACCCCGCGCCTCCTGGAGGAAGAACGCCACCCCCCAAAAATCACCACTCGCGGGCGCACACCACTCGTGGCCGGTCACGACACCTAGAGCACGTCCGCGATGGCCGTCAACGTGCGGTCCGGGTCTTCGAGGTGCATGTCGTGGTGGATGCCGGGGAGCCGGCGAATGTCCCACCCCTTGCGCTGCAACCCAACGGCTAGGGCCTCTGGCAATACGGCAGGAGAGTCGTCGGAGAGAACGATGGTCGACGGCACCTCTGGCGCAGCGATGGCGACCGGGTGGAACGCAACTTCACGGAGCACCTTCGTGGCCATCTTCGCGTCGAATTGCTTCTGGCTGAGCTTCATCGCACTGCGGACGTCGTCGTCGAGGGCGTCGTGCACCATGGCACTCTTTCCCGCTTGCAGTCGCGCCATGACGCCCAGCGTGAGCGGTGGCACCGCCCAAAAGAGCTTCCCCTCAAGGCCCCTCGTCGGCAGCGCGAGGCCAAATCCGGGATCGAGGTAGATCGCGTGGGCGGGTCGCAAACGGGCCACGGCTCGTACCAGCACCGCGCCGCCGAGGGAGTGCCCCACCACGCTGTGCATCCCCTGGGGCAGTGCCTCCACGATGTCGTCGGCGAACGCCGCGAGCGAGTAAGAGGAGGCGCGGTCGCTGACGCCGTGCCCACGCAAGTCCAGGGTCGTCACCGTGTAGCGGCCCGTGGCCAACATTCGCTCCAGCAGTGGGTTCCAGGTCGACTCAGCTGCGCCGAGTCCGTGGATCAATCCCACGTGGAGGTCACCGGTGCCGGTCGTCGTTGAGTGCAATCGCATGCCGTCATTCTCGTCGCAAAGATCCGGATGCAGGAACTTAGGGCGCGCAACACCACCAGCCGCGCCCTGTGGGCAACCGGGCTCAGTGTCCGGGGTCCCCGATAGACTGAAGCGGCCCCGGGAAACACCTACGGGCACCGCAGCGTCAGGAGAGCATGCATGCCACCGCGCACCTCATCGAGGGCAGGGTCCAAGGCCGCCCGCGGCCTGTCCTTCCGCGAGGCCGAGCCGCGCCCGTTGGTGCTGCTCACCGGCGCTGACGACTACCAGGCGGCCCGCGCCTTCCAGCGCATTCGCGAGCTGGCGCGCGCTCAAGCAGAGGACGTAGAGGTCACCCGGTTCGACGCGGCCAACTACCAGCCCGGTGAGCTGCTGCTCGCGGCAAGCCCCTCGCTTTTTGGCGGCCCCATGCTCATCGAGTTCCACGGGCTGGAATCCATGAACGAGTTCACCCAGCGGGACCTGACGGGGTACGTGACCGCGCCGGATCCGGAGGTGGTCCTGGTGGCCCATCATGGGGGAGGCCAACGTGGCAAGGGGCTCCTGGACGCGCTCAAGAAGGCCTCACTCGTCATTGACTGCACCCCGCTGAAGAAGGACGCGGAGAAGGCGGACTTTGTTCAGCAGGAGTTCAAGGCCGCTCGCCGCCGCATTGAGTCCGGCGCCGTGGCGGACCTGGTCGCGGCGGTCGGCAACGACCTGGCAGAGCTCGGCTCGGCGTGTCGCCAGCTCATGGAGGACACGGAGGGGGCGGTCACTCAAGAGACCGTGCAGCAATACTTTGGCGGCCGCGTGGAGGCCACCGGCTTTGCCGTCGCAGACGCGGCGGTGGCCGGGCGCGGCGCCCAGGCCGTCTCCCTGCTGCGTCACGCCCTGGCCACGGGAGTGGACCCCGTCCCGCTCGTGGCCGCGCTGGGCATGAAGGTGCGCCAGGCCGCCCGTGTGGCCGGCGCCCGCGAATCAACGGGTGAGCTGGCCTCGCGCTGGAAGATGGCCCCGTGGCAGGTGCAGCAGGCGCAGGAGGCCGCCCGGCGCTTCCGCCCGGCGGACTTGGCGGAGTGTGTGCGACTGGTGGCCCAGACCGACGCGCTCATCAAGGGCGAGGGCCGGGACCCCGAGTACGCGATTGAACGCGCCGTCGTCTCCATCTCCCGCCTGGCCGCCGCCCGCCGGTAGAACGGCTGCCGCCGCGCCGGCGCGGAAACGCTCCAGCAGGCAAAAGACGCCCGACAACGCCGAAGGCCCCTCCTCAAAAGAGGAGGGGCCTTCGAAGCCAAGCGATCAACGATCCCGCGAGGGGACCGGCGCGTTTCAGAGCGCGTTGACCTTCTTGGAGATAGCCGACTTGCGGTTCGCAGCGTTGTTCTTGTGAATAACGCCCTTGCTCACGGCCTTATCCAGCTTGCGGCTGGCGTTCTGCAGGGCCGGAACAGCGATCTCCTTGTCGCCAGCATCAACGGCGCTGTGCACCTTGTTGATGGCGGTCTTGAGATCGGAACGCACGGAAGCGTTACGCTGGCGCGCCTTCTCGTTGGTGAGAATGCGCTTCTTCTGGGACTTAATGTTCGCCACGGGTTGTCCTTCTTGACGAATGGATGGATGGTCTGAGGGTTCCGAGCCGAACACGACTGAGTGGCGTGGGGATACCGGAGATGTTCGCCTCGAGTGCCCGCAGACCTGCGCGGACACACTAGTGAAGAGTGTAACAGGCCAGGCTGTCTCAGCCGTGTTGGCGCAACGCCGCGGCGACGCCATCAAAGCGAGCCTGGTCCAGCACGGCGCCCTCACGACGCACCGCCGCCTCATCCAAACGCAAGATGCGATCCAGTTTGGCCTCGCTCGGACGGCCCTGGCGATCCCAAGCCCCGGTGCCCACATCCACGTAATCCCTGTCATTCTGGCGGGTGTGATCCTTGGACGTGAGCATGAGCGCCAACAGGTGCACGCCGTCGCGCCCAATGATGAGCACGGGCCGGTCCTTGCCCTGGGAGTGATCCTCTTCATAGGGCACCCAGGCCCACACGATTTCCCCGGGATCCGGGCGGCCATCCGGCTGAGGGGAGTAGTGCATCTGCGGCACGCCGGAATAGTCGCCCGCATAGGCGGCGCCGCGCTGGGCGGCCTCCTGGGCATCCACCCTGCCATCGCCGGCACCGGAGCGGGCCCCGGCACCGGCGCGGCCGGATGAGCCGGGACGGCTGGAACCGGAGGGGCGCGGGGAACCGGAACCGTTCGACGTCGGGCGGCGGGCTGCGCCGTCAGCGCCGCCGGAACCCTGCCTTGAGTTCAAAAACGACTTCACGAGCGGGCCAAGGATCTGCTTGGCCACGGAGAACCAGCGGGAGGAAGATGCCATGCGCGCCAAACTACCAGCGCGCCGCCCCGCCGTGCCGGGGGAGCGGGCACCCTCGTGAGAGAATGCAAGGAAGGGCACGTTCCGCGCGCCCACCCGTTTTGACGTTGACCCTGAAACGAGGATGAACCTCCGTGTCTCCCCAGGCCCGCACCGCACCGGTGCCCGCCAACACCGATCCGGCAGTGATTCGCAATTTCTGCATCATTGCTCACATCGATCACGGCAAGTCCACGCTGGCAGACCGCATGCTCCAATCCACCGGAGTGGTGAATGCCCGCGATATGCGCGCGCAGTACCTGGACCGCATGGACATTGAGCGCGAGCGCGGCATCACCATCAAGTCCCAGGCCGTTCGCATGCCGTGGGAGGTGGACGGGGTCGCCTATGCGCTGAACATGATCGACACGCCGGGCCACGTTGACTTCACCTATGAGGTCTCCCGCTCGCTGGCGGCCTGTGAGGGCGCCATCTTGCTCGTGGACGCCGCGCAGGGCATCGAGGCGCAGACGCTGGCCAACCTGTACCTGGCCATGGAGAACGAGCTCACCATCATCCCGGTGCTCAACAAGATTGACTTGCCGGCCGCCCAGCCGGATAAGTACGCGGCGGAGCTGGCCCACCTGATCGGCGTGGAGCCGGAGGACGTGCTGCGCGTCTCTGGCAAGACCGGCGTGGGTGTGGAGGAACTGTTGGACCAGGTGGTCCGCCAGCTTCCGGCCCCCAAGGGAAATGCGGACGCCCCGGCGCGCGCCATGATCTTTGACTCCGTCTATGACTCCTACCGCGGCGTGGTCACCTATGTGCGCGTCGTGGACGGGCAGCTCTCCCCGCGCGAGCGCATCCTCATGATGTCCACCATGGCCCAGCACGAGTTGCTAGAAATTGGCGTGTCCTCCCCGGAGGCCACCCCGACCAAGGGGCTGGGCGTGGGCGAGGTGGGCTACCTCATCACGGGCGTGAAGGACGTGCGCCAGTCCCGCGTGGGTGACACGGTCACCACCAACCACAAGCCGGCCAAGGAGAACCTGGGCGGCTACGAGGATCCCCAGCCCATGGTGTTCGCGGGCCTGTATCCCATCGACGGCTCCGACTACCCGGTGCTGCGTGACGCGCTGGACAAGCTCAAGCTCAACGACGCTGCGCTCTCCTACGAGCCAGAGACCTCTGCCGCGCTTGGCTTCGGTTTCCGCGTGGGCTTCCTTGGCCTGTTGCACCTGGAGATTGTGCGCGAGCGCCTGGAGCGCGAGTTCAAGCTTGACCTGATCTCCACCGCGCCCAACGTGGAGTATGACGTGGTCACGGAGGACAAGTCCCACCTGCACGTGAAGAACCCCTCAGAGTTCCCCTCCGGCAAGGTGATGGAGGTGCGCGAGCCCATGGTCTCCTCCACCATCATTGCCCCGGCGGAGTACATCGGCGCCATCATGGAGCTGTGCCAGCAGCGCCGCGGCGTCATGGGCGGCATGGATTACATCTCCGAGGAGCGCGTGGAGATGCGCTACCGGTTGCCGCTCGCGGAGATCGTCTACGACTTCTTTGACCAGCTCAAGTCCCGCACCCGCGGCTACGCCTCCCTCGATTGGAAGGCGGACGGCGAACAGGTCGCTGACCTGGTGAAGGTGGACATCCTGCTCCAGGGCGAGCAGGTGGACGCGTTCAGCGCCATCACCCACCGCGACAAGGCCTATTCCTACGGCACGCTGATGACCGGCAAGCTGCGCGAGCTGATCCCGCGCCAGCAGTTTGAGGTGCCCATTCAGGCCGCCATCGGCTCCCGCATCATTGCCCGCGAGAACATCCGCGCCATCCGTAAGGACGTCCTGGCCAAGTGCTACGGCGGCGACATCTCCCGCAAGCGCAAGCTGCTGGAGAAGCAGAAGGAAGGCAAGAAGCGCATGAAGATGGTGGGCCGCGTGGAGGTGCCCCAGGAGGCCTTTGTTGCGGCACTGTCCTCTGACGAGGGCGACAAGAAGAAGAAGTAATGCCCTCCATCCTTCCCGAGGGGGACGCGGCTCCGCTGGACGGTTCCCTTCCGCCGGAGGCCATGGCCTCCTCAGCGGGCCGCACCCTCAGCCTGTACGCGCACATTCCCTTCTGTGCCGTGCGCTGTGGCTACTGCGACTTCAATACCTACACGGCCACGGAGCTGGGCCACGGGGCCTCTCGCGAGACCTACCCGGACGCCATGGCGGCCGAGTTGGCCCTCGCCGCCAGGGTGCTCGACGACGCCGGGTCGCCTTCGCGACCCCTGAGCACCGTCTTCTTTGGTGGCGGCACCCCCACCCTGCTCCCAGCCGAGGATTTGGCGCGGACCCTGCACCGCGCCGTCGAGCATTTTGGCCTGGTTCCTGGGGCAGAAGTGACCACGGAAGCCAACCCGGATTCGGTGTCACCGGAGTCGCTGAAGACGCTGGCCGCTGCCGGCTTCACGCGCGTCTCCTTTGGCATGCAATCCGCCGTGCCTCACGTGCTCAAGGTGCTGGATCGCACGCACGCGCCAGAGGGCGTGCCGCTGGCGGTGCAGTGGGCCCGCGAGGCCGGCCTTGGCGTGAGCCTTGACCTGATCTACGGCACGCCGGGGGAGTCCCTGGAGGATTGGCGCACCACGCTAGAGGCCGCCATCGCCATGGAACCGGACCACATCTCCGCGTACGCGCTCATCATCGAGGACGGCACCAAACTGGCCGCGCAGATTCGCCGCGGCGAGGTGCCGGGTGTGGATGATGACGACCACGCGGACAAGTACGTGCTGGCGGATCAGCTGCTTGGCCAGGCCGGCTACGGCTGGTATGAGGTCTCCAACTTTGCCCGCGGTCCCCAGCACCGCGCGCACCACAACGTGGCGTACTGGCTGAACCAGGACTGGTGGGGTGTGGGCCCCGGCGCGCACAGCCATGTGGGGGACGTGCGCTGGTGGAACGTGAAGCACCCCTCGGCCTATCAGCAGCGCTTGGACGCCGGGCTGGCCCCGGTACACGCGCGTGAGCTGCCGGACGCGGAGGCCTCCCATTTGGAGGACGTGATGCTGCAGATCCGACTCTCCGATGGGCTGCCGTTGTCCCTGCTTGCCCCGCATGAGCGCGAGCGGGTGGCCGGGCTGGTCGCGGATGGGCTCGCGGATCCGCAGGCGGCGCTGAAGCCGGGTGCGGACGGGGAGCGCCGCGTGGTGTTGACGCTGCGGGGCCGGCTGCTAGCCGACGCCGTGGTGCGGACCCTGCTCGGCTTCTAAGCCGTGTGGGGCGCGGCGGGAGCGAGCGCCTAGAACATCCGCAGGTTGAACTTGTACAGGTAGGGGCGCCCCTTGTTGACCTGCACACCGGCGATCATGCCGAGGATGGTCATGAGCAGCCACAGCAGCACGGCCAACAGCGAGAACGCCCAGCCGATCATGGGGATGAACCCCAAGACGAAAGAGACCACGATCAGCACGGAGAGCGGCAGGGTGAAGTTAAACGCCTCGCGTGACTCCTGGGCCGTGAAGGGGCCGCGGTCCCGGTAGACCAAGTGAATGATCAGGCTGGGAAGGAACCCGGCCAGGGACACGAAGTGCGCCATGGTGGCCCAGCGGCGATCCTCGCCCGGGGTCAGGGGCAGGGCCTGGGGCGCGGAACCACTCAGCCCAGTGGGCTGCCCAGCGGAGGCGGAGCGGTTGCGGCCGTTGTCAGGCTGCGAAGTCACCGAGGCGTCCTTTCGTCACAGTTCAGAGGCACGTCAGCGCTAAAGCACATCAGGTGCAGGTCAAGGCAGGTCATCCGAAGCGCACCATGACAGCGGCGCACAACAAACTCGTAGAGGCCATTCTAGGAAACCAAACTGGCCGTAGCCCTCACGCCTCACCGGATGTGACGAAGTCGATGAGTTCTTCTACCCGGCCAAGCAGCGAGGGCTCCAGGTCGCCGTAGTGGCGCACACCGGACAGGATGCGCTTCCACCCAAGGCCCACGTCCTCCTTGGTGGTGTGCGGCCAGCCAAGCCGCCGCAGGATCCCCTGCTTCCATTCCTCCCCACGCGGCACCACCGGCCAGGCGTCCAGGCCCACCGCGCCGGGGCGCACGGCCTGCCACACGTCCACATACGGGTGGCCAAGCACCAGCACATTGCCGCGCGCGCCGGGGACGGCCATGGCTGCCTGGGCAATGCGGTGCTCCTTGGATCCGGTGACCAGGTGATCCACGAGCACCCCCAGGCGCCGCTGCGGTCCGGGGTTAAAGTCCTTGACGGCCCCGGCCAGGTCATCCACGCCGTGCAGTGGCTCCACCACCACCCCTTCCACGCGCAGATCGTGGCCCCAGACCTTTTCCACCAGTTCGGCGTCGTGTGCGCCCTCCACCCAGATGCGGGCGGCGCGCGCGGTGCGGGCCGGGGCGTTGGCAAGGTAGACCGAGCCGGAGGCGGAGCGTTGGGGTGCCTGCTTGGTGGGCGCTGCGGGCACGGAGCCTGGCTCCACGATCTCCACCGGTTCGCCGTCAATCAGGAAGCCAAAGCCGCCGGGGAAGGACTTCTTGCGGCCCTTGCGATCCTCCAGCACCAGCACGCGCACGCCGCCGGCGCGTTCGGTGCGTACCACCTCACCCACCCAGCCGGACTCCACGTCCTCCAGTAGTAGCCCGACCGCGGCGGGCACCTTGCGCAGCGCCTTTCGCTGGGGTGCGGAGAGATCCTGGGGTCCCCAACCGTGTTGCACTCGCCACTCCTTTGGTGCGCGCGGGGCCCGTCCCCGCGGCCCTTTTAGGCTACCGGCGCCGGTGTTCGCTCAGGGTGATGCGCGCCGAGGCGACAGCCGCGCGCGTGCGGCCTAGACTTGGCACTTGTTGATCGCGAGTGCCAGTTCTTGGCCCGCGCACCAGTGAGCGCCAGCGCGCACCATGGAACACAGGAGGGGTATGTCGGAGCAGAGTCATTCGCGCCAGCGACGCCTCCAGGTGTTGCGCGCGGTGGTGGAGGACTACGTGAACTCCCGCGAGCCGGTGGGTTCAAAGGCGCTGGTGGAGCGCCACGGGCTGCAGGTCTCCGCGGCCACCATCCGCAACGACATGGCGGCCTTGGAGGATGAGGGCCTCATCACGGCCCCCCATACCTCGGCGGGGCGCGTGCCAACCGAGAAGGGCTACCGCTTTTTTGTGGACCGGATCGAGGAGGTCAAGCCGCTCTCCTCTGCGGAGAAACGCGCCATCAAGTCCCTCTTGGAGGGCACCGATGACCTGGATGAGGTCCTGGCGCGCACGGTGCGCGTGCTCTCGCACCTGACCCATCAGGTGGCGGTCATTCAGATTCCCCGGCTCGACGACGCTCGGGTGCGTCACGTCGAGTTGGTCGCCTTGGGCTCCGGTCAGGTCTTGGCGGTGCTCATCGCCACCTCCGGTTCGGTGCAGCAGCGCGTCATCGCCGTGCCGTTGGGCAGCGTTGAGCTGGAGTTGGCGCGGGTGAAGGAACTGGTGCTTGGCCTGATTGTGGGCAAGCACCTGGCCGATGTCCCCACGCTGCTCGCCGCGCTGAGCGGACTGGTCCCCGCGGAGCAGCTTCCGCTGGCCACCGCCGTCTCCGGGGCCGTGGCTGACCTCTCGCGTCTGGACCGCTCGCATCGCATGGTCATGGCCGGCACCGCGAACCTGGCGCGGGCCCAACAGGACTTCCACGGCAACATCACTCCCGTCCTTGAGGCGTTAGAGGAGCAGGTGGTGCTGTTGCGCCTGCTCTCCGAACTGGAGCAAGATGCCTACGGCGTGGCCGTGAGCATCGGTTCAGAGAACGTGGACTCACCCTTGGTGGGTGCCTCGGTGGTGGCCTCCGGCTACGGCCCTGGCAACCAGTCAATGATCGGGGTCCTTGGACCCACCCGTATGGACTACCCGGGCTCGATCGCCGCTGTGCGCGCTATCGCCCGGTATCTCAGCCGCATTCTGTCGGCGTAAACCTCAACCAAGAAGGAAGCAGCCAACCCCATGGCATCGCATTACGAGACCCTCGGCGTGAGCGCAGACGCAAGCGGCGAGGAGATCAAGAAGGCCTACCGCAAGCTGGCCCGCAAGCTCCACCCGGACGTCAATACCGGGCCCGAGGCGGCGGACCAGTTCAAGGCCGTTTCCCACGCCTATGAGGTGCTCTCGGATGCCGAGAAGCGCCGCAACTACGACGCGACCGGCAACGAGAACGGCAACGGCGCCCAGGGCGGCTTTGGCGGAGGCGGCGGCTTTGGTGGCTTCGGAGACATCTTCGATCAGTTCTTTGGCGGCTCCGGCGGTTCCGCCGGCCCCCGCTCGCGCACCGAGCCCGGGCGCGACGCCCTGGTGCGCATCCAGATCAGTCTGGAGGACACCGTCAAGGGCACGGTCTACCCGCTGGAGCTGCGCACCGCCGTGATCTGCCCGCTGTGTGAGGGCAGCTGCTGCGAGCCCGGCAGCCACCCCGCCACCTGCGATGTGTGCCGCGGCGCCGGTCATGTGCAGCGCCCAGTGCGCTCCATCCTTGGCCAGATGATGACCTTGGCCGAGTGCCCCGCCTGCCAGGGCTACGGAACCACGCTGCCCAAGCCCTGCCCCGAGTGCCAGGGCGCCGGCCGCGTTGCCGATCAGCTGGAGAAGCAGCTCAAGATCCCCGCCGGAGTCTCCTCCGGCACCCGCATTCACCTCGCCGGCGGCGGCGAGGCCGGGCCGGGCGGTGGCCCCCAGGGTGATCTGTACGTGGAGATCGATGTGGAGCGTCACCCGGTCTTTGAGCGCGAGGGCAATGATTTGAAGGCGGTGCTCACGGTTCCGCTGACGGCGGCCGCCTTGGGCACTGACGTGACCTTGGAGACCTTTGACGGTGAGCAGACCGTCTCCATCAAGCCCGGCAGCGAATCAGGGGATGCCGTGCGCCTGGAGGATCTGGGTGTGCCCCGCCTGCGCGGCAACGGCCGCGGCGACCTGGTCGTGGAGGTGCGCGTGGCCACCCCACGCAACCTGGACGACGCTCAGCGTGAGTTGCTGGAGAAGCTGGCAGAGCTGCGCGGGGAGACCTTCACCGAGGGCAAGTTTGAGCAGCGCGGCCTCATGTCACGCCTGCGGGACAAGCTGCGAGGCTAGCCATGTCACGCCAGTCCTTCCTGGACCCGGCCGCCGTGGCAGGCGCCACGGCGGGATCCACTCTGCGCCTGAGCGAATCTGAGGCCCGGCATGCGCGCGTCAAGCGCATCCAGCCGGGTGAGGGCGTTGACGTGGTGGACGGCGCGGGCTCGCGTTGGGTGTGCACCGTCCTGACGGCCGGGGCCGAGGGCGTGAGCCTGCGGGTGGACTCCGTGCAACAGGAGAGCCGCAGCGCGGTCAGCACCGTCCTGGTCCAGGCGCTGGCCAAGGGGGATCGGGACCTCCAGGCCGTGGAAACGTGCGTGGAGATCGGCATCGATGCGGTGATTCCCTGGCAGGCGGATCGCTCGATTGTCCGCTGGCGGGAGGAGCGGGCCGCCAAGGCCCACGCCAAGTGGGAGAACCAGGTCGTGGCCGCGGTCAAGCAATCCCGCCGGGACAGCCTGCCTCCCGTGGAAGAGCTGCATTCCTCCTCGCAGCTGGAGCGCCGCCTGGCCGGCGTGGTGCAGGGCGGGGGGCTGGCGCTGGTGCTGCATGAGAGCGCCACGCGGCCCCTGACGGCGGCGACCCTGGATTGGGTTCAGTCCAAGGGCGGCCTGCCCACTGGTGAGATTGCCCTGGTGGTGGGCCCGGAGGGCGGCATCTCCGCTCAGGAGCTGGAACGCTTTGAGACGGCCGGCGCCAAGGTGGTCCACGTGGGCACCCACGTTTTGCGGGCGTCCACGGCCGGCGCCGTGGCGCTGGTCCTGGTCCGGTCCGCGGTGGGCGCTTATAGCGAGCTCGCCGCTGACAACGAGGCGGAGCAGTCCGAGCCCGCTTCCGCGCTTGACGACTAGACTTGCCACGGCGCACCCCGCCGCACCTTCAGCCACACCGCACGTCCCGCCCTACGAGAGGCCCCACGCATCCATGCCGGATGATCGCACTGACCCCCACGACACCGCTTCCTCCGCCGACATCGGCTTTTCCGACGCGGACAGCATGATCGCGACGCTGGGTCCGCAGGACACCCTGCTCAGGATTCTGGCCGGGGTCTGGCCCCAGGTGACGTTCCGGCCGCTGGGTCAAACCCTGCGCATGACTGGGCCTCAGGCCGAGCTTGAAGCGGTCCGCCGCGTCATAGACCAAGCCAGCGCCGCGGCGTCGGGCGGGTCAGCCATCACCGCCCACGTGGTGGAACGCCTCATCCGCGCGGAGCGTCAGCTCACCGCCGCCGCCCCGGACCCGTCGCTGACCACCGACGTGCTGCGTCACCGCAGCCGCCGCATCCGGCCCAAGACGCTGAACCAGGCCGCCTACGTGGAGGCCATGGACACCCACACGGTGGTCTTTGGCATCGGCCCAGCCGGCACGGGAAAGACCTACCTTGCTATGGCCCGCGCCGTCGCGGCGCTGCAGGCCAAAGAGGTTTCCCGGATCATCCTGACCCGCCCGGCCGTGGAGGCGGGGGAGTCCCTCGGCTTCCTGCCCGGCACGCTCGCGGACAAGATTGATCCGTACCTGCGCCCGCTCTATGACGCGCTGCATGAGATGGTGGAGGCGGAGTCCATTCCGCGTCTCATCGCGGCCGGGACCATTGAGGTGGCGCCGCTGGCGTACATGCGCGGTCGCACGCTCAACGACGCCTTTGTGATTCTTGACGAGGCACAAAACACCACCCCGGAACAGATGAAGATGTTCCTGACCCGCTTGGGCTTTGGCTCCCGCATCGTGGTCACGGGTGACGTGACACAGGTGGACCTGCCCGGCGGCAAGCAGTCCGGGCTGCGGGTCGTCACGGACATCCTCAAGGGCATCGACGACATCGCGATGTGCCACCTCACCGCAGGCGACGTGGTGCGCCACCGCCTGGTGGGAGACATCGTTGACGCGTACACCCGCTGGGACGACGCCCAGTCCCAGCGCCCCGGCTCCACCGTGGGTCAGCAGGGTTCCCGCGCGCGGCGCAAGCACAACAACGAAGGGACAAGCGCGTGAGCGTGGAAGTCAGCAACGAGTCCGGCCAGGAGGTGGACCTGGAGGAGCTCACGGCTCTGGCGGGCCACGTCATGGATGCCCTCTACGTTCACCCGGATGCGGAGGTCTCCATCGTGTTGTATGACGAGGAAGCCATGGCCGCGCTGCACGTGAAGTGGATGGACCTTGCGGGCCCCACGGACGTGATGTCCTTCCCCATGGATGAGTTGCGTCCCGGCACGCCCAGCGCCCTGAGCGGGCCCGGGTTCCTTGGGGACATCGTCCTGTGCCCCACCATCGCGGCAGATCAGGCCAAGCGCGGCGGGCACAGCACCCAGGATGAGCTGGACCTGCTCACCACCCACGGAATGCTTCACCTGCTGGGCTATGACCACGCCGAGCCGGAGGAGAAGACGGAGATGTTTGGGCTGCAGCGTGAGCTGCTGGAGGGCTTCCTGGGCCGGCCGGCCCCGAAGGAGACGATTCAGTAGTGACCATCTGGTTGCTGGCGGTGCTTGCCCTGATCTTCGTGGCGGCCGCCGCCTTGCTGAGCTCGGTGGAATCCGCCTACCTGGCCCTTCCCCGCGCGGAGGCCGAACGCCTCACGGAGGATGGCAAACGCCCGCGCCTCCGCGTGATTCTGGCGGATCCGGTGCGCCACACCCGCGCTGTGCGCTTTTGGCGCATCTGGTTTGAGTCCGCCTCCGGCGTGGCGCTGGCCCTGGCGTACATGGCCCTGCTGGATCAGGTCTGGTGGGCCGGCCTCTGGGCCACCCTCACCATGGCCGCCGTCGGCTTCCTGGTCGTGGGCGTGTCCCCGCGCCGCTTGGGGCGCCTGCACGCCGCCGCCATCACCGCGGCCACCGCGCCGCTGGTGCGCTTTGGCACGGCGCTGCTTGGCCCCCTGCCCGGGTGGCTCGTGCGCACCGTGACCCCCCGCTCCGCGAGCACGGAGGAGGACACCTTCTTCACGGAGGACCAGTTCCGCGACCTGGTGGACCGCGCCAATGAGGCCAACGTGTTGGAGGACGCGGAGGCGGACCTGATCCACTCCGTCTTTGAGCTGGGGGACACCAGGGTGCGCGCCGTCATGGTGCCCCGCACCGACATGATCACCGCCCCGGCAGGCCTCGGCGCCCGCAAGGCCCTGAACCTCTCTCTGCGCTCCGGCTGCTCACGCCTGCCCGTGATCGGCGATGACTCGGATGACGTGCGCGGGGTGGTCTACCTCAAGGACCTGGTCCGCACCGTGGTGGTGGAGGGCCGCTCGGAGGAAGACGTGGCCCGCGTGGCCCGCCCGGCGCGCTACGTGCCAGAGTCCAAGCCGGTGGGGGAGTTGCTCCCCGAGCTGCAGCGCGAGGCGGTCCACGTGGCGATCGTGGTAGATGAGTACGGCGGCACCGCCGGGCTCGTGACGCTGGAGGACCTGCTAGAAGAAATCGTCGGCGAGATCGATGATGAATACGATGCCGAGCGCGTAGAGGTGGAGGCTGACGGAGAGGACGCCTTCATTGTTCCGGCCGCGCTGGAGGTGGACGAGCTCGGTGACCTCTTTGGCTTAGAAATGGACGACGACGAGGTGGACACGGTGGGCGGGCTGCTCACCAAGGCCCTTGGCCGGGTCCCGATCGTCGGTTCCAGCGTCGTGGTCCCGCCGCTGGTGCTCACGGCCCGCTCCCTCTCGGGACGGCGCAACCGCATCGGCACGGTGCGCGCGCGCCGTGCCACACCCCATGAACTCAACGCAGAATCCGAACCCAAGGAGACCTCCTCGTGACCGAGCTGGACCCGCACAATTACCCTGAGGGCTTCAAGGCCGGTTTTGCCTCCTTTGTTGGCCGCCCCAACGCAGGCAAGTCCACCCTGACCAACGCCCTGGTGGGTCAGAAGATTGCCATCACCTCCTCCAAGCCGCAGACCACGCGCCACACCATCCGTGGGATTGTGCACCGGCCAGATCACCAGCTGGTGCTCGTGGACACCCCCGGGCTGCACCGCCCGCGTACCCTCCTTGGCCAGCGCCTCAACGACCTGGTCGCAACCACACTCTCCGAGGTGGATGTGGTGGGCTTCTGCACCCCAGCAGATGAGCCCATTGGCCCTGGAGACCGCTTCATCGTGGAGCAGCTCTCCCGACTTGGCCGCACGCCCGTGGTGGCGCTCGTGACCAAGACGGACAAGGTCAACCACGAGCAGCTGGGCACCCATCTGCTTGAGGTGGAGAAGCTGGGAGATGAGGTGCTTGGCGGGCAGGGCTTCGCCGCGATTGTGCCCGTCTCAGCGCTCAAGGGTCACCAGGTGCAGTCCGTGGATGAGGTGCTCACCAAGTACCTCCCCGACTCACCGCCCCTGTACCCGGCCGGTGAGCTCACGGACGAGCCGGAGATGGTGCTGATCGCGGAGCTGATCCGCGAGGCCGCGCTGGAGGGCGTGCGGGATGAGCTGCCGCACTCATTGGCCGTGGTGGTGGAGGAGATCAACGCGCGGGAGGACCGCCCGGCGGATAGCCCCATGACGGACATCTACGCGTTCTTGTACGTGGAGCGTCCCAGTCAGAAGGCCATCATCATCGGCAAGGGCGGCGCGCACCTGCGCGGCGTGGGCCAGCGGGCTCGCGCCAACATCGAAAAGCTGCTGGGCACCAAGGTCTACCTTGATCTGCGCGTCAAGGTCGCCAAGGAGTGGCAGCGCGATCCCAAGCAGTTGGGCCGTCTCGGCTTCTGAGACAAGCTGCGTCACACAAGGAGTAGCGCCCAGGGGTGGTGATAGCGTCACTCGCATGCTGCAGGCGCTACTCCTTCTTGGTTGCCGCGGCGAGGTGCCACAGGACGCATAAGTTCGGGCCGTCCCCTCGTCGCGGAGTCTTAGCGTGCCGGCCAAGCACCCACGAACCAGCCGCGAAGGAAACGAACCATGCACAACCGCCAGCGCACCTCCGGAATGCCCTTCCACAAGTACGTCCCCTTCCAGGACCAGATCGAGGTCACCCTCCCCGATCGCACGTGGCCGGGCAAGGTCATCACGCAGGCCCCGCGCTGGTGCGCGGTTGATCTGCGAGATGGCAATCAGGCCCTGGTTGATCCCATGGACACGGACCGCAAGCTCAAGATGTTCCAGCTGCTGGTCAAGATGGGCTACAAGGAGATCGAGGTCGGCTTCCCGTCCGCCTCGCAGACGGACTTTGACTTTGTTCGCCGGCTCGTGGAGGGCGGCCTCATTCCGGAGGACGTCACCATTCAGGTGCTGACGCAGTCCCGCGAGCACCTGATTGAGCGCACCTACGAGGCGCTGGAGGGCGTGCACCGCGCCATCGTGCACCTCTACAACTCCACGTCCGTGCTGCAGCGGCGCGTGGTCTTCCGCCAGGACGAGGACGGCATCGTGGACATCGCGCTGCATGGCGCCATGCTCTGCAAGAAGTACGAGGAGCAGCTCACCGGCACCGAGATCTTCTACGAGTACTCGCCGGAGTCCTACACGGGTACCGAGCTGGAATTTGCCCGGCGCATCTGCGACGAGGTGGCAGAGGTGCTCGGCGCCACCCCCGAGCGCAAGGTCATCATCAACCTGCCCTCCACGGTGGAGATGGCCACCCCCAACGTCTATGCGGACTCCATCGAGTGGATGCACCGCAACCTGCGCCACCGCGACTCCATGGTGCTCTCCCTGCACCCCCACAATGACCGCGGCACCGGTGTGGCTGCGGCGGAGCTGGGCTACATGGCCGGCGCCGACCGGATCGAGGGCTGCCTCTTTGGCAATGGCGAGCGTACGGGCAACGTTGACCTGATCACGCTGGGCATGAACCTCTACAGCCAGGGCGTGGACCCGCAGATCGACTTCTCGGAGATGGACCACATTCGCCGCACTGTGGAGTACTGCAACCAGATGCCGGTGCCGGAGCGTTCCCCGTGGGGCGGGGACCTGGTCTTCACCGCCTTCTCCGGTTCCCACCAGGACGCCATCAAAAAGGGCTTCGAGGCCATGGAGGCGGACGCCAAGGCCGCTGGCAAGAGCACGGATCAGATCGCGTGGGCGGTCCCCTACCTGCCGATCGACCCGCAGGACCTTGGCCGCAGCTACGAGGCCGTGATCCGCGTGAACTCCCAATCCGGCAAGGGTGGTGTGGCCTACCTGCTCAAGCACGATCACGGGCTGGACCTGCCGCGCCGCGCACAGGTGGAGTTCTCTGGCGTCATCCAGCGCCGCACCGAACAGGCAGGCGGCGAGGTCACCAGTTCCGAGCTCTGGAGCGCCTTCCAGGACGAGTACCTGCCGGTGGAGTCCTCCGGGGAACGCTGGGGCCACTACCGACTTGGCCGCGTCATCACGCAGTCCAATGACCTGGGAGAGGTGGAACTGGAGGCACAGCTCTTCATCGACGGGGTGGAGCACCAGCGCCTGGCAAAGGGCAATGGCCCCATCAACGCCTTCGTGAGGCTGCTGGGCACCGAGGGCGTGGACGTGCGCGTCCTTGACTACACGGAGCACGCGTTGGAGGAGGGCGGCCAGGCACGCGCCGCCGCCTACGTCGAGTGCGCCGTGGGGGATCGGGTCCTGTGGGGCGCCGGGGTGCACACCAACACCACCGTGGCCTCGCTCAACGCCGTGGTTTCCGCCGTGAATCGCGCCATCCGCGAAACCTCCAGCGTCTAGGCCCCCACCGGTCTAGAGTCGGAGCGGATTGATCGGAATTACCGGGTCCACCGGGTCCACCGGACTATCGAGTCCATGGGCCACCAGGTCATCTGAGGGGGGTGAGCAGCACGGCACGCAGCGGCTATAGCGCCAAGTCCTACCGGACCGAGGCCATCGTCCTTCGCCACCACAAGCTGGGGGAGGCGGACCGCATCGTGGTGCTGCTCACCCCTGATCACGGGCAAATCCGCGCCGTCGCCAAGGGGGTTCGCCGTACCTCTTCCAAGCTGGGCGCCACGCTGGAGCCGTTCATGCACGTGGATCTGCAGCTGATCCACGGCAAGAATCTGGACACCATCACCCAGGCACAGCTGCTGCATCAGTACGGCGCGCCCATCGCCGCCAGCTACCAGAGCTACACCGCTGCCGCGGCCATGGTGGAGACGGCGGAGCGCCTGACCAGCACCGATGTGGACACCACCGGCCCCCAGTTCCGGCTACTGCACGGGGCCCTGGCCATGGTGGCCCGTGGCGAGGGCGTCGCGGCCACGATCATGAACTCCTACCTGCTCCGTGCACTCTCCACGGCGGGGTGGGCGCCCAGCTTCACGGACTGCGCGCGGTGCACCACGCCGGGCCCGCACGAGGCCCTGAACATTCAGTTGGGCGGCTCGGTGTGCGCCTCCTGCCGACCCGCCGGCTCACGCAGCCCTGCACCCGGCACCATCCGCCTCCTGGCAGCCCTGCTCACGGGGAACTGGGCCACGGTGGCGCAGGCCAGCGCTGGCGAGGTCAGGGAGGCGGATTCCATCGTGGGAGAATACGTGCAGTGGCACCTAGAACGTGCCCTCAAATCCTTACGCCTCGTGGAGAGAACGCCCGCCAGTGAGCCCCCGCTTGACCCGCCGCCAGGCCGCCGTTTCAGTGCCGCCCGCGACCAACCCCACGCCGCTGCACCCGGCGCCGCACCCTAGCGGCGCGCAGGTACCCAGCTGGCCACACGCCGTGGTGCCGCGTCACGTCGCGGTCGTCATGGACGGCAATGGCCGCTGGGCCAATCAGCGTGGCCTGCCGCGCACGGAGGGTCACCGCGCGGGGGAAGAGGCCTTGCTCGACGTCGTTGCTGGCGCCATCGAGGCGGGCGTCCGGTACCTCTCCGTCTACGCGTTTTCCACGGAGAATTGGAAGCGCAGCCCGGATGAGGTCCGCTTCCTGATGGGCTTCTCCCGCGATGTGCTCCGGCGCCAGCGGGACCAGCTCAACGAGTGGGGTGTGCGCGTGCGGTGGTCCGGCCGCGAGCCCCGGCTGTGGCGCTCCGTGGTCAAGGAGCTGAAGGAAGCCGAGCGTCTGACGGAATCCAACACCGTCCTTGACCTGGTCATGTGCGTCAATTATGGCGGTCGCGCGGAGATTGTGGATGCGGTGACCCGGCTCGCTGAGGATGTGGCGGCCGGGCGCATCAAGCCCTCCGGGATCAGCGAGCGCAGCATCGCCGCGCGGCTGGATGAGCCGGAGGTGCCAGACGTTGACCTGTTCCTGCGCACCTCGGGGGAGCAGCGCACCTCCAACTTCCTGCTGTGGCAGTCCGCCTACGCCGAGCTGGTGTTCCTGGATGAGCTGTGGCCGGATGTTGATCGCCGCACGCTGTGGCGTGCCATCGAGGATTACGCACGCCGCGATCGCCGCTACGGCGGCGCCGTTGACACCCCAGCGGATGCCCCAGCGCAGATCCCGGCACAGACCCAGCCCAAGCAGAGCCAACCCGGAGCCTGAACAGCATGCGTTTTTACCCCACCTTCTTCAAGATCTTCTTCTCCGGGATGGACGCCGAACGCGCCCACGCCATCGGCTTCTCCATGATTCGCTTGGCCGAGCGCTGCGGCGCCGGGCCCCTCCTGCGAGCCATGACGCGTCCGGCGGGCCCGGTCACCGTCATGGGCCTTGACTTCCCCTCTCCCTTTGGCCTGGCGGCTGGCTTTGACAAGCACGGCCACGGCACCACGGCCCTGACGGAACTGGGTTTTGGCCACATTGAGGTGGGAACCATCACGGGGCAGGCCCAGCCGGGCAATCCGGCCCCGCGCCTGTTCCGGCTGGTGGAGGATCAGGCGCTGATCAACCGCATGGGCTTCAATAACGCGGGTGCCCAGGCCCTGGCGCCGCGATTGGCCGCCACGCGGGAGAAGCTGAGCAAGCGCTACGGCGCCTCCACCCGGCCCATCATCGGCATCAATATCGGCAAGACCAAGCTGGTGGGGTTGGAGCAGGCGGTGGAGGACTACCGCCTCAGCACCCGCACCCTGGCGCCGTACGCCGACTACCTGGTCGTCAACGTCTCCTCACCCAACACCCCTGGCCTGCGCCTGCTTCAGGACGTGGAGTCCCTGCGACCGCTGCTGCTAGCGGTGCGCCAGGAGGCGGACCGGGCCACGGACCGCCGCGTTCCCCTGGCGGTCAAGATTGCGCCGGACCTGGCGGATGAGGACGTGGACGCGGTGGCGCGGCTCGCGATGGAGCTAGGGCTCGACGGCGTGGTGGCCACCAACACCACCATCTCCCGTGAGGGGCTGCTCACCCCGGCGGCCAAGGTGGAGCAGATGGGCGCAGGCGGGCTCTCCGGCGCGCCGCTGAAGGCGCGCTCGCTTGAGGTTCTGCGGCGCCTCCGCTCGCAACTTCCCGCGGAGATTGCCCTGATCGCGGTGGGCGGTGTCAGCACCCCGGAGGATGTGGTGGAGCGCCTGGAGGCCGGAGCCGATCTGGTGCAGGGCTACACGGCGTTCCTGTATCAGGGGCCCTTCTGGGCCGCTCGCATCAACCGACTGCTTCGTCGCCGCACGGCTCGGTAATCATTCGGCGCGGTCCATCACGCGGGGCGCTTTTAGCCCAGCGTGATGGCGGCGTAGTGCGCGCCAAAGCGTTCCGGGTACTCGTTGAAGTCAAGCAACGTGGGGCTGATGGTGTCCGCGGCGGGCCATGCGCCCTCCGGCGTCACCTTGTCCAGCGTGTGTCCCAGCCGGTCCAGGTAGTACTCCCATCCCGGGCCCCACATGCTCGCAGCGCCCGGGTCGGAACTCAGGTGCGTGAAGATCAGCTGGCTGGACTCCGCGCCTGCCACCGTTGCGCTGCCCTGTTCCTTGGCTGCCGCCCCCTGCGCGCCGTCCTGGATCTCCAGGATCAGGTGGATTCCACCGGCGGGCTCTGCCGTGCTGACCTCGTAACGCCGGCCGGGCTCGCACCGGTGAATGCGTGCCGTCATGGCCGGAGCGTCAACGGCCTCCGCGGTCATCCGGAAGCTGACCGACCCAGCGGCGGGGTCTCCGTCGTATTCGCCGATCCACGGCGCCATGCCGGCGCTGCTCGCGATGGCGGCCCACAGGCGTCGGGCGCTGACCGGGTAGCTGCGCTGGAACGCCAGGCCCGTGCCCTCCTCCCTGGAGACGGCGCTGCCGCAGGGGTGCTGTGCGGGGGAGTGGCTCATGATCTGGCTCCGATCGGGAGGGGACGGTGAGTGAGGCGGTGAGTGAGGCGTCTGGGTGGCGCCGGGAAAAAGCAAGAGGCCCCCGGTTTCCCGAGGGCCTTGGCGATGAGCCGCTCTTACTCCAGCTTGGTGCCGCGCTTGACCTGCGGCTTGGGCTGGCGCATGAAGCGCAGCTGCAGGGTGCGGAAGGTTCCGTACCAGAGCACGCCGCGCTCCACCGAATCAAACTTGGTCAGCAGGCGCTTCTTGAGTGCACGCCACGTGAAGAACATGTCAATCGCCACCAGCAGGAGCACGCCGTACATGCTGAAGGTGGTGGCCAGCTGCCCCTGATAGCCCAACAACGGCGAGAGACCGATGGAGACGATGAAGAACAGGATGATGATGGGGAAGAAGAACTCGGCGATGCAGGTGCGCGCATCCGCAAAGTTACGTGCAAAGCGTCGCTGCGGTCCCCGGTCGCGAGGGAGCAGGAACTGCTCCTCACCCGTGGCCATGCCGCGGCGGATGCGATCCTGCTGCTCGGCGCGACGCTGACGATCATTGGCCTTGGCCTGCGTCCGATCAGACGCGATCAGCGGGCGCTGACGAGCAGCAACCTGGTCCTTGCGGCGAGGGGTGGGGGCAGACTTGGCGCCGTTCAGGCGCGCCTGAGTCTCCTCGACACTTTCGTCGGCTTCTGGCATCGCATTCTGCTTCTTCAGTCCAAACACAATTCCAATAGTACCGTCCCGCAGAGGATGGCTAGGGTGGAGGCATGACTGATTCGCCCAACGCGGACTTTGCCTCCGTCACCGCAGAGACCATCCAGCGACTTTCCGACCTTGTGGACGCCGACGCGGAGCGTCGCATCTCCGATCTCACGCACCTGGTCGCGATCCCCTCCATTGCCTGGGACGGACTGGATCCGGCCCATGTCGAGGCCAGTGCTCACGCCGTGGCAGAGCTGCTGCGAGAGGCGGGGCTGGAGGATGTGCAGCTGTTGAACGCGATAGCCGAAGACGGCACGCAGGGCCGCTCCGCCGTCGTTGCCCGCAGGGCCGCCGCGCCGGGCATGCCGACCGTTCTCATGTACGCCCACCACGACGTGCAGCCCGTCGGTGACGAGGCGCTCTGGGACACCCCACCGTTCGAGGCCACTCGACGCGGCGACCGGCTCTTTGGCCGCGGCGCCGCGGATGACAAGGCCGGGATCATGGTCCACGTGGGTGCCCTGCGCGCCATCACGGAGGCCACGGCTGCGCAGGGCCTTGGCCTGATCTACTTCATTGAGGGGGAGGAGGAGGCCGGATCCCCGTCCTTCCGCGCCTTCCTGGAGAAGTACCAGGAGCTGCTGCGCGCGGACGTGATCATCGTGGCGGACTCAGGAAACTGGAAGATCGGCGTCCCCGCGCTCACCACCAGCCTGCGCGGCATGACCGCGGGCGAGTTTGAGGTGCGCGTGCTTGATCACGCCGTGCACTCCGGAATGTACGGCGGCCCGGTGCTTGATGCGCCGACGCTGGCCGCGCGACTGGTCGCGACCTTGCATGACGCTGAAGGCAACGTGGCGGTCAAGGGGCTGCTCCAGCAAGAGGTCTCACAGGTGGAGTACCCCGAGGAGACCCTGCGCGCGGACGCCGGCATCCTGGACAGCGTCCGTCTGGCGGGGTCCGGCCCCGTCGCGGACAGGCTGTGGAACAAGCCCGCCATCTCCCTGATCGGCATGGACATCACCTCCGTGGCGCTCTCCTCCAACACGATCGCGCCCGTGTGCCGCGGCAAGGTCTCCGTCCGCGTGGCTCCCGGCCAGGACCCCCAGGACGCGGCGCGTGCCATGGAGGAGCACTTCGCAGCCCAGGATCTCTTGGGCGCAGAGGTGACGTATCGCACCACTGAGGCCGGCGCCTCCTTCCGCTCCGACCTGAGCGGCAGCGCCGCGCAGGCAGAGATGTGGGCCCTGGAGACGGCGTGGGGCACCACGCCTGTGTCCATGGGAATCGGCGGATCCATCCCGTTCATCGCGGATCTCACCGAGCTCTACCCCTCCGCACAGATCCTGATTACCGGCGTGGAGGACCCGGATTCACGCGCTCACAGCGCCAATGAGTCCCTGCACCTTGGCGACTTCGACCACGCCGTTCTTGCGGAGGCGCTGCTCTTGGCTCGGCTCGCCGCAGAAGCGCGCCAGGGCTAGCGCATTCGCAGTAGACTAGGAGTACGTGTCCGGCCGCGAGAGCGGGCACCAGACATGATCGAGCACGAAGGAGCACGACATGACCACGATCGCTAGCGGCGACACCACGGAGATGCCCACCCACGAGGTGCTGCTGACCCCCGGTGCTGCCGAGAAGGTGTCCACCCTGCTCACGCAGGAGGGCCGCGAGGACTTGCGCCTGCGAGTCGCCGTGCAGCCGGGCGGTTGCTCCGGCCTGATTTACCAGCTCTACTTCGACGAGCGCGTCCTGGACGGAGACTCCGTGCGTGATTATGACGGGGTTGAGGTCATCGTGGACCGCATGTCGGTGCCGTACCTGAGCGGCGCCACGGTGGACTTCGAGGATTCCATCGAGAAGGTCGGCTTCACCATCGATAACCCGAACGCCGGTGGCTCCTGTGCCTGCGGCGATTCCTTCCACTGAGCCAGCCCTGGCGCGTCGCATCTAGCGGCGCGCCAGTGCCGCGCCCTGGGTCCCATCGGGGTATCCTCTACACGAGGTAGAGAACCTTCGTCAGCCACGCGTCCCCCGCGCGATCGACGAGGTACCTAGACATCATCATTCGCATAACCAAGAGGAAGGGCCGTCTGTGAGTTCGCAAGACCGAACCAGCGGTCGCCGGAAAGCCTTCCGGTTCGCCGGGCTGGCAACAGTGGGAGCTTTGGCTCTCGCCGGCTGCACGCCCGAGGCCTCCAAGGGCTGGTTGCCCCTGGATGACCCGGAAACGACCAACCACACCCGCTCCATCATGGAGCTGTGGAACCATTCCTGGATCGCGTCCCTGGTGATCGGTTTGATCACCTGGGGCCTGATGCTGTGGTGCATCGTGGCTTACCGCCGCCGCAAGGGCGACACGGGATACCCGCGTCAGCTGAGCTACTCGCTGCCGCTGGAGGTCTTCTACACGGCCGTGCCGCTGGCACTTGTTGTCACGTTCTTCACGTTTACGGACGCGACCCAGACCGCCGTTGATAAGCCGGTGGATTCGCCGCTCGTCGTGAACGTCTACGGCAAGCAGTGGGCGTGGGACTTCAACTACGACTACAAGGGTGACAAGCACTACGCGCAGACCACCCAGGTGCACGAGCCCGGCAAGGTGGTGGATGAGTCCAATCTTCCGACTCTCTACCTGCCCGTCAACGTTCCTGTCACCTTCGAGCTCAACTCTCGCGACGTCAACCACTCTTTCTGGGTTCCCGCCTTCCTTCAGAAGCTGGACATGATCCCGGGCAAGACCAACTACATGTACCTGACGCCTCAGCGCGAGGGAACGTTCAAGGGCAAGTGCGCCGAGCTTTGCGGCGAGTACCACTCCGAGATGCTGTTCCAGGTCAAGGTGGTCTCCCTCGACGAGTTCCAGAAGCAGGTTGGCAAGCTGCCCGAGGGTGAGGTCGGTTCCGACTACAACCGCCTTGGGGTCGTTCCAACCAACGACGCAACGCACAAGCCGGCCGAGCCCAGCACGGAAGGGAAGTGATCCGTCGTGACAACTTACGAGTACGCGACTGACGAGGCCCGGACCATCGCACCCATGGTGGTGCCCCGGTCCAAGGGCAAGATGATCGTTGACTGGATCACCACCACCGATCACAAGAAGATCGGGTACATGTACCTGATCGTGTCCTTCTTCTTCTTCTGCATCGCCGGCGTGATGGCTCTGATCATCCGCGCCGAGCTGTGGGAGCCCGGCATGCAGATTGTGCATACCAAGGAGCAGTACAACCAGCTCTTCACCATGCACGGCACCATCATGTTGCTGATGTTTGCGACGCCGCTTTTTGCCGGCTTTGCCAACGTCCTCATGCCAGTGCAGATCGGCGCACCCGACGTCGCCTTCCCGCGACTGAACGCTCTGGCCTTCTGGTTCTTCCTGTTTGGCTCCACCATCGCCATGGCCGGCTACATCACCCCGCAGGGTGCCGCCTCCTTCGGTTGGTTTGCCTACGCGCCGCTCTCTAGCACCACCTTTAGCCCCGGCGTGGGTGGGGATCTCTGGGTCTTTGGCCTGGCGCTGTCCGGCTTCGGCACCATCTTCGGTGCGGTCAACTTCATCACGACGATCATCTGCCTGCGTGCACCCGGCATGACCATGTGGCGCATGTCGATCTTCACGTGGAACACGCTGATCACGTCGCTGCTGGTCCTGATGGCCTTCCCGCCCCTGGCGGCAGCGCTGTTTGCCCTCGGAGCTGATAGACGATTCGGGGCCCACGTTTACGACGCGGAGAATGGTGGCCCCATTCTCTGGCAGCACCTGTTCTGGTTCTTTGGCCACCCCGAGGTCTACATCCTTGCGCTGCCCTTCTTTGGAGTGGTGTCAGAGATCTTCCCGGTGTTCTCGCGAAAACCGATCTTTGGCTACAAGGGCCTGGTCTACGCAACCATTGCGATTGCCGCCCTCTCCGTTGCCGTGTGGGCCCACCACATGTACGTCACCGGCGCGGTCCTGCTGCCCTTCTTCGGCTTCATGACCATGCTGATTGCGGTGCCAACCGGCGTGAAGTTCTTCAACTGGATCGGCACATTGTGGCGAGGGTCCCTGACCTTCGAGACACCCATGCTGTGGTCGCTCGGCTTCCTTTCCACCTTCCTGTTTGGCGGACTCACGGGCATCACGCTCTCCTCCGCCCCGCTGGACTTCCACGTCTCCGATACCTACTTTGTGGTGGCGCACTTCCACTACGTGGTCTTCGGCACCGTCGTCTTCGCCATGTTCGCTGGCTTCTACTTCTGGTGGCCCAAGTGGACCGGCAAGATGCTCAACGAGCGCCTCGGCAAGATCCACTTCTGGCTGCTCTTTGTAGGCTTCCACCTGACCTTCCTGGTGCAGCACTGGCTAGGTGTGATGGGCATGCCCCGTCGTTACGCCGACTACCTGCCCTCGGATGGCTTCGAGTTCATGAACCAGGTCTCCACGACCGGTGCCATGTTGCTGGGCGTCTCCATGATCCCGTTCTTCCTGAACGTGTTCCTGACCGCCCGCAACGGACGCCGTGTCCAGGTTGATGACCCGTGGGGCTTTGGTGCCTCGCTCGAGTGGGCCACCCCGTGCCCGCTGCCGCGTCACAACTTCCACTCGCTTCCGCGCATCCGCTCGGAGCGACCGGCACTTGACCTGCACCACCCCGAGCTGGCTACCAACCGCGTCACCCCCACGGGCGGCGTCGCGCGGATCTTCGGCCCGGCCGACCAAGGCGATCGGTGATCACTGATGCGTAAAGAAGCAACTCTGTTCCTCTGGGGCCTCATCTTCATCCCGCTGGGCGCCATCTACGGCTTCCTCACCGGATTCCACGAGTGGGTGGGCTTCCTGGCCATCATGCTCGTGGGCTGCATGACCACCATGGTCGGCGTGTACCTCTACAAGCACTCTGCCGTCATCGGCGAGCGTCCGGAGGACCGCACCGACGGTGAGATCGCGGAGAAGGCCGGCATCTACGGCTCCTTCACCCCGTGGTCCTGGTGGCCGGTCTCGCTCGGCCTGGCCGCAGCCACCGGCTTCCTCGGACTGGCAGTGGGCTGGTGGATCCTGTTCATCGGCGCCGGCTTCGCCATCGTGGCTGTCATCGGCTGGACGTTCGAGCTGTCCCGCGGCGACTGGGCTCACTGAGCCAGACCGCCCGTCCCGCAGGGGGCGTATCGCGCATCATGCGCGGTACGCCCCCTGCGGCGTTGTGGGTGAAAGAATGGGGACATGTCCTCCCTGCGTCTGCGTGCCGATCGACGCCAGCTCCTGGCCCCCCTCACCGCGGCATGGCACCTGGAACCGCTTGGACAGCAGCCGGCCCAGCGCGGCGGCCGCCAGCGCAGTGGCGAGTCACGGCACCAGGCCCTCACCCGCGTCGTCGGGCACATCATCCGGCTGCAGGCCCGCCCCGGGGACCCGTTCCCTTCAGAGCGGGAGCTGGCGGAAGAACTGCAGGTCTCCCGCGGGACCCTGCGGCAGGCCACGGACGCGCTGGTGGCAGAGGGGGTGCTGGAGCGCGTTCCCGGCCTGGGGACCTTTGTCCCACGGCGCAAGGGCACGCCACGGGTGGGGCTGACCTCCTTCTCCGAGGACATGCAAAGCCGGGGGATGAGCCCCGGTTCGCGGGTGTTGCGGTTCGAATCCACGACTGCCACGGGCTGGCTGGCCCGTGAGATGGGGCTGGAGGTGGGCGCACCGGTGGTGTACCTGCAACGCCTGCTGCTCGCGGATAACGCCCCCATGGCCGTGGATGAGAACTATCTTCCAGCAGATCGCCTTCCTGGGCTGGCCTCGGAGCGCGCGCCACGCTCCCTCTACCGGCTCCTGGAGACGCGCTACGGGATCACGCTGGAGTACGGCGAGGACCAAATTGAGGCCATTGCCGCATCACTGGTGCAATCCCGGCTACTGCACATCAAGGAGGGTGACCCGCTGCTCCAGGTGGTGCGGCACGCCTTCGCGGATGAAGCCCTCATCAACTATTCCGCGGTGTTCTACCGCGCCGACCGCTACCGGCTCTCCGTGCCCCTGACCCGCTCCGGAACGCCTACCCGCCCCTTCCGGTAGCCTGGACGCCACATGAGCAGCTAGGGCGGGCGGGGAAGGAGCGTGGCATGAAGTACGACGACGACGCATGGCACCTGGGTGATGACTTCCCCGAGAACCTGAACGAGCGGGCTGCAGTGACCCACGTTGGCATCTTCCTGGCCTGGTGCCTAGAGAATGAGCTGACGGACCCCAAGTCCTTCACCGAGGCGGACCGCGAGGTCATGTCGCAACGGCGCCAAGCGCCGTCGTACTTCATCCATCAGCGCTGCGATCGCAAGCTCCTGGACGCCCATCTCAGCGAGGAGGGCAACGCCTTTGCCCACGAGTACTACTCCAGCACTGATGAGGACCCGCACTACATCCGCGACTACGAACGGGCCGTCCGGCGCCTGCGGCTGGAAACCATGTACCACGCCCCAGATACGTGGGAGAGCTACGACCGCGTGCGTCCCTACCTAGACAAGGCGCTGGCCAGCTGGCGCAAGCGACAGGCCCGCCTGCACTGATCCTGTGTCTGAAACGCCGCAGGGCCTCTCCCATCTTTCGATGGGGGAGGCCCTGCTGGTATTGCGTGGCGGGGCAGGTCAGTGACCCAACGCCTTTGGCTCGTCGCCGCCCTCCACCTCATGGTGGTGGTGCGCTGCCTCCAGCTCCGCCGGGGTCACCGGTGCCACTCGATCCTCAAGGAAGAACTTGGACCACTTGGCGCGGCGCTTCTCCTGCTTGGTGATCTTGCCGTCCTCGTCCGGCTGGGCCGGAACGTAGACCGGGGTATCGAAGGAGACCAGGCGCCAACGCTTGTACTCGTTGAGCGGCTCGTGCTTCTCCGTAAAGCCACCCTCGGGGCTCATGATGATGATGCCGGCCTCGCGCCCGTGCAGCACCGTCTCGCGATCCTTGCGCTGCAGCGAGAGACAGATGCGGCGGGTGATCCAGAACGCGATGAACGGACCAACGATGAAGATGGTGCGCAGCCAATACGTCACATCGTTCAGCGACACGTGGAAGTGCGTGGCGATGAGGTCGGAGGAGGCTGCTGCCCAGGTGGTGCAGTAGAAGACCACGCCGGCCACGCCCACCGCGGTGCGGAAGGGGGCGTTACGCGGGCGGTCAAGCAGGTGGTGCTCGCGGTTGTCCTTGGTGATCCAGCGCTCAATCCAGGGCCAGGTGAACATGAGACCCAGGATGAGCATGGCCGGGCCAAGCGCCGGGAGGAGCACGTTGAACACAAAGGTGTTCTCTCCCCAAGGCAGTGCCACGTTGCGTTCAAAGGAGAAGTCTCCAAGAACACCCGGCATGAGGCGCAGCGCGCCGTCAACCCAGCCGATGTACCAGTCAGGCTGCGTACCCGCGGACACCGGGGAGGGGTCATAGGGTCCGTAGTTCCAAATGGGGTTAATCGTGAAGAGTGCCGAGATGAAGGCGACAACACCAAAGACCACGAAGAAGAAGCCACCGGCCTTGGCGGCGTACACGGGGCCAACCGGGAAGCCGACCACGTTGTTCTCGGTGCGGCCCGGGCCGGGGTACTGGGTGTGCTTGTGGATGACCACCATCATCAGGTGCAGCACGATCATCAACAGGATGAGGGCTGGCACCAAGAGGATGTGCAGCATATACAGGCGGCCGATGATGGCGGTGCCGGGGAACTCCCCTCCAAAGAGGAAGAAGGAGATGTAGGTACCGACCACCGGGATGGCCTTGATCACGCCGTCGATAATGCGCAGGCCGTTGCCGGAGAGCAGATCATCGGGGAGCGAGTAGCCGGTGAAGCCGGCGGCCATGCCCAGAATCAGCAGCACACCACCAACAACCCAGTTGAGCTCGCGCGGGCGGCGGAAGGCGCCGGTGAAGAAGATGCGGAGCATGTGCACTGACATGCCGGCCACAAAGAGCAGCGCGGACCAGTGGTGCACCTGGCGCATGAAGAGGCCGCCACGGACATCGAAGGAGATGGCCAGCGAGGACTCATACGCCACGGACATTTCCACCCCGCGCAGCGGGATGTAGGAGCCGTCGTAGTGCGTCTCCGCCATGGACGGGTCAAAGAAGAACGTCAGGAAGGTGCCCGAGAGCAACAAGATGACGAAGGAGTACAGCGCGACCTCACCGAACATGAAGGACCAGTGATCGGGGAAGACCTTGCGGCCAAACTCCTTGACCATGCCAGCCGCGCCGGTGCGCTCGTTGACGAAGTTGGCGATACGGCCGGTGCTCGTCTTGGGGGTGTATTCAGAAGTCTGAGTCATGAGGATCAGCCACGCTCCCAGTAGCTCGGGCCAACGGGCTCCTGGAAGTCGCTTTGAGCGACCAGGTAACCCTCGGAATCAACCTCGATGGGCAGCTGCGGCAGCGCGTGTCCCGCGGGGCCGAAGATGACCTTGCATTCCTGCGTGAGGTCAAACGTGGACTGGTGGCAGGGGCACAGCAGGTGGTGCGTCTGCTGCTCGTACAGAGCAACCGGGCAACCCACGTGCGTGCAAATCTTGGAGTAGGCAACGATGCCGTCCACGTTCCAGGTCTCGCGACCGGGGGAGACCGTCATCTTGTCCTCGGGAAGACGCATGAGCAGCACAACTGCCTTGGCCTTCTCGTTGAGCTTGCCCTCCTTGAGCTCGTTGAGCCCCTCCGGGATGACGTGGAACGCCGAACCCAGCTGAACGTCGGAGGCCTTGATGGGCAGCCCGGACGGGTCACGCACCAGGCGCACGCCCTTGGCCCACATGGTGTGGCGCAGGCGGTCAACCATGGCGTTGGCGCCCAGCTGCGAGCGGTCAAGATCGCGGAACATGAAGACGGCCGGGATGGGTGCAACCAGCACGGCGCCGATCAGGGTGTTGCGAAGCACCTTACGGCGATCCATCCCTGACTCCTCGAGAATGGTCTCGATGATCTCCTGCGCCTCTGCGCGCTGGGACTCGGGAGCAATCTCGTGGCGCAGCTCGACGGACTCGTGGTCCGGCATGAGCGCCTTGGCCCAGTGAATGATTCCCAAGCCGATGCCCAGCATGGCGAATGCGGTTCCCAGACCGATCAGCGTGTTCTGCAGTCGAAGCTTGGTGCCGATCTCGATGCCCGAGTGGCCAACCCCAAAGTAACCGACGAAGAACAGCACTGTTCCAATCACCGAGATGATGAATAGCACCATGACCTGGGTCTCGGCGCGCTTGACTGCGCGCGGATCCTTGTCGGTGATGCGCTCGGCGTGGTGAGGCAGACCGGGATTGTGGAACTGGTCCACGCCTCCCTGACCGACCGGATCGACGGCGCCCGAGTTCCTCGAGCCACCGTGACTTTCGTCGCTCATAGTGTCTCTCTACCTTCTCTCAGATGTGCGTGTGAAGTGTGTGATGAGGACTGAAAGCCCTGAGGGTCACGCGTGACGGGACGTGATCCAGATAGTGAAAGCAACCATGAGGCCGAGGCCGGCGGTCCAGATGAACAGCCCCTCTGCCACCGGGCCAAGCGACCCGAGGGCGTTACCGCCCGGGGAGCCCTGCGTTTCCAGCTGCTTCAGGTAAGCGATGACCTGCGTCTTCTCCTCCGGGGTGATGTTGGAGTCGTTGAAGACGGGCATGTTCTGCGGTCCGGTGACCATGGCCTCGTAGATGTGCTTCTCAGTCACACCACTCAGGGTCGGAGCGAACTTGCCGCGGGTCAGGGCGCCGCCGGCTGCTGCAGCGTTGTGGCACATGGCGCAGTTGACGCGGAAGATGGCGCCACCCTCTGCCAGGTCCTCGTCGGAGACGGACTTGGTGTCCAGCTCTTCCTCTGAGGGGATGGCAGGTCCGGCGCCGAGGGAGGCGACGTAGCTGGCCAGGTCACTGGTCTGCTGCTCGTCAAACTGAGCCGGCTTGGCCTGCGCCTGCGGGCCCTGCATCTGCATGGGCATGCGGCCGGTGCCAACCTGGAAGTCGACGGAGGCAGCGCCAACGCCCACCAAGGAGGGGCCGGAGTTGGATCCCTCGGCGCTCAGGCCGTGGCACGTGGCGCAGTTAGCTGCGAACAGCTTCTGGCCGTTTTCTGCGTTGCCAACGGTGGCCTGGGAGCCTTCGGCGGCCTTTGCCTCTGACACTGAGCCTGCGGCGACGGCGTAGAGACCGCCGGTCACCATCAGGCCAATAACGAGGAGGGCGAACACCGCCAGCGGCGAACGCCGACGTTGCGAGAGAGCCTTCACGAGCTGAGTCCTCACTTCGGGGGTGGTGCGAGATTGACGCCCCTGCGGATGGGGCACCGCGGGATTACTTGATGACGTAAATGATGATGAACAGGGCCACCCACACCACGTCGACGAAGTGCCAGTAGTAAGACACAACAACGGCGCTGGTGGCCTCGTGAGCGCCGAAGTTCCGGGCCATGTACGCGCGGGCAACGATGAGCAGGAATGCCACCAAGCCACCAATCACGTGCAGGCCGTGGAAGCCGGTGGTCAGGAAGAACACGGAGCCAAAGGCGGAGCTGGAAAGGCTGATGCCCTCGTGGATCAGTTCGGTGTACTCGAACGCCTGGACGGCGACGAAGACGGCACCCATCAGGAACGAGAGGATGAACCACTCGGCCATGCCCCAGTTCTTGATGTCCATGATGGAGCCGGTGCGGCGCGGCTGAGCCGGCTTGCCGTGGGCTTCCACCTTGTTCACACCAAGCTGGCACGTCACGGAGGACAGCACCAGGATCGTGGAGTTGATGAGGGCCATGGGGAAGTTCAAGACCGCGGCGTCCTGTGCCCAAACCTCGGGCACAGCTGCGCGCAGCGTGAAGTACATGGCAAACAGGGCCGCGAAGAACATCAGCTCTGAAGAGAGCCAGACGATCGTTCCGACGGCGACCATGTTTGGGCGCCTCGGGATGGAGTGCGCCGTGGGGCTGAGTGATGAAGTCGCAGTGGTCACCCGTTCATTATCCTCACTTCGGGCCGATTTACCCAACGCGGACAGGGGCGAGTCCCGCGCCAATCCGCCGATGCGGCCCGGATCCGCGGATTGGCGCGGGTTTAGGCGCACCAGAGTTCTACCACCGGTAGTAGACATGGCGTGTCGTGGTGGCCGTCATCTTGGCTTCATCGCGTCGCGGGGGAGGCCACGGACCGGACTTGCCCGCTAATCTGACGGAGTGAGTTCCTCCATGACTGAGCCGATGAATCCGACCTGGCCCGTAGTTTTGAGCGCCCTCATCGCCGGGGAGGACCTGCCCGTGCGCTGGTCGCAGTGGGCCATGGCAGAGATCATGGACGGCAACGCGAGCGATGTGCAGGTGGCGGGCTTCCTCGTCGCCTTGCGCTCCAAGGGGGAGACGGTGGAGGAATTCACCGGTCTCGTTGAGGCCATGGTTGCGGCGGCGCAGCCTTTGAGTGTGACCGGGCAAACCCTGGACATCGTCGGGACGGGCGGCGACCGCCAGAACACGGTCAACATCTCCACCATGGCCGCCATCGTCGCGGCGGGCGCCGGCGCGCGTGTGGTGAAGCACGGTAACCGTGCCGCCTCGTCAAGCTCCGGTTCCGCGGATGTGATCGGTGCACTGGGGGTCAAGCTAGACCTCAACCCGTCCCTGCTCCCGGCCGTCCTCGATGCCGCTGGTATGACCTTCTGCTTTGCACAGATCTTCCACCCGTCCATGCGCTTTGCCGCTCCGGCGCGCAGTCAGCTCTCCGTGCCCACAGCCTTTAACTTCATGGGGCCCTTGACGAACCCGGCGGATCCGTCCGCCTCAGCCATCGGCTGCGCGGATGAGCGCATGGCCCCGATCATGGCTGGGGTGCTTGCGGCGCGTGGCAAACGGGCCCTCGTGTTCCGTGGCGGCGACGGGCTTGATGAGCTCACCACCACGACCAGCAATCACGTCTGGGAGGTGCGCGAAGGCTCCATCACCGAGAGTGACTTTGACGCCGAATCCGTGGGCCTGGCCCGCGCGACCCTGGATGACCTGCGCGGCGGCGACGCGGCGCACAACGCCCAGGTGGTGCGCGATCTGCTTGGTGGAGCGCATGGCCCCGTCCGCGACGCGGTGCTACTCAACGCGGCTGGCGCACTGGTGGCTTATGACGTCTCGGCGGAGGGCAGCCTCAGGGACCGCATCGCGGCCGCGCTGGTACGTGCCGAGCGCGCCGTCGACTCCGGCGCCGCTGCAGCTGTCCTTGAGCGCTGGGTCCGGTCCACCAACAGCTAGTCGCGACTACTCCAGGCCCAGACTGAAGGCTGCTTCAAGGTCGTGCTGCGAGAAGGCCCGGAAGGCGATGTGGGTGGTGGTCCCGACCACGCCTGGCACCTTGGAGAGTCGGTTGGGGATCACGTCCGCCAGGTCCTCATGCCTGCGCACCCGCACCACACCGATCAGGTCCCAGTCGCCGCCGGCGATGGAGTACACCTCTGCCACGCCCTCCAGTTCGGAGATCTGCTGTGCCGCCTCCGGGATGAGGCCAGCGTCCACCTGGATCATGACAAATGCGGTGATCATGGGCCCTCCTCAAGGCTCGCGCGGGGCGGGCTGATGCCGTCCCATTGCGCCTCCCACGCTACCCGAGCGGGGTGGCAGCTCGGCGTCTAGCCGCGCAATTTCACGCGGTTGCGAATGAGGAGCCCGGCCACGGCTCGGCGGCCCAACAGGAACAGCCCCAGGATGCCAAGCGTCACAAAGAGGAAGGCCAAGGCAAAGCCCCCACCGGTGAGTACCCGCAGCGCCATGCCGAAAAGAACGGTGATGAGCCACACCAGCAATCCCCATGGCCATACCTCGTTGATGGTTTTCCAGGGCTTGGTGAGCACGGTGCCAATCACCAGGGCAACCAGGAACGGCCAGGCCACATTCAGGGTGCCGAGCACGCTCGCGGTGTCCTCGTGGGAGGCCCTGCCAGAGGCGGCAAAGACGATGACCAACACAATGTCCAGGGCGAACCACGGGAGCCAGGAATAGCGACGCATGCCTCCGATTCTAGGCTGGCGCGGCACCCTCGCCGGTCACTCGCGAGGCGGGCACAGCCCCCATGGGTTGTATCGAAGAAAACAAGCCAGAGACTTTGTAAGTCGGAAAACAAGGTCTAGAGTCTGTATATGATCGTTATCACGATAGACCAGCGCGACTCGCGCCGCCGCGAGGACGAAGTCCCAGCCCTCATCACCAGCCTGGCCGGTGTTCCCACGGTGCGCCCGTTTCAGCGCACGGCGGGTGATGAGGTCCAGGCAGTGCTCGACGACGCTGGGGCGGCGATCGGCGTTGCCCTGAGCTTGGGTGCCGGTGGGCGCTGGAGCGTCGGCCTGGGGGTGGGGCGGGTGCATCTGCCGCTCCCGGCCGAGACGCGGGCGGGCAGCGGCGAGGCCTTCGAAGCGGCGCGCGTCGCCGTGGAGCGGGCCAAGACCCTGAGCGGGCGTATCGGCGTGGTGGTTCCGAGTGACCCGGCAGAGGCGGCTCGGCTGCAGGCGGAGCTGAGCCTACTGAGCCTGACCCTGGCTCGCCGCACACCCCAACAAGCCGAGGCGGCCGCGCTGCGCTCAGCGGGTTCCACCCAGGCTCAGATCGCCGAGCGGCTTGGCATCTCGCAGCAGGCGGTGTCCTCCCGGCTCGCGGCGGGTCAGGTGGAGGAGGCGGCGGCGCTCGTGGAGAGCGTGGTGCCGGCCCTGGAGCGCACCCTCACCGCGTTGGCGGCTGGGCCGGCGGAGAAACGGGACCGGCTGGGCGAGGCGTCTGAGCGAGGCGTCGGCGGCCAAAGCTAGGCTGGACACAGGGAGCCCGCTCGCGGGCGATCCCTGACAGAGCACATCGAGACCGGCAGGCACATCGAGACTGGCAGGCACATCGTGACTGGCAGTCGCAACGAGGCTGGAGGCTGAGGCATGGCATGGATCGCTGCTGCGCTCATGGTGGTGGCCACGGCGCTCTCTGCACCCACACTGTTTGCGCCGCATCGGGTGGCACGGGGCGCGGCACGGCTCATAGCGCTCGGATCCGTCCTGCTGCTCGGGGCCGCCGCCGTGTGTGCGGTGGTGGCTGCGCAACATGACGAGGGGCTTCCTGTCTGGTGGGCCCAACCCCTCTGCGTGCTTGCGGCGATCAGCGCAGGTTCCTCCATCACCATGGCTGTCCTCTCCCTGACGCGAATGCGGGCTCCAGGTGCCGCGCCGACGCCCGGTGCGGCGCCTGGTGCCGCGCCCGCCGAGGAAGAGGAATCCAACCAGCCGGCGGATTCCGCGCCGGGGGAGAGCCGCCAGGCCACCAGCGACGCGGCGGATCCCGGAGCCTCGCTTCTGCGCGGCGGATCCCTCATCGGCGTGTTTGAGCGCGCGGGCGTCACGAGCACCCTGTTGGCCGGATGGCCGGAGGGCCTTGCCGTGGTGCTTGCGCTGAAGGGGCTTGGCCGCTTCCCGGAACTGAAGTCCAGCCAAGGGCAGGGCGCTGCGGAACGGTTCATCCTTGGAACCTCCGTCAGCGTGCTTGTCGCGGCCGCCTGCGCGGGGCTCGCGGTGCTGCTGACACTGCATGCTTAGGGCGAACACACCGCTCGGATGCTTGTCCCCAGGCGCCCGAGGCTGGAAGATCAAGGAACCTTTGACGGCCGCCCGTGCCGTCGGGATCGTGGAGGAACCATGAGCGGCAAGCACATTGCGCAGTCCGACGAGCCGAACGAGCTCTTCAAGGACGAAGAGGGTGTGGAGCGGTTGCCGGATGGCGAGGCAGTGGAGTCCACCCCCGTCCAGCGCGCGGCCGAGGCACAAGAGGCCCTGCAGGACGAAAAGGCGGAGACGCTCTCCACCGACGGCTACCTCTGAGCAGCCCGCGGCCATCAGTCCGGGAAGCCGCGCAGCAGGGCCTCTGATCCCGCCACGAGTGGCGTGCGCTGCCCGGCCTTCGTTGCCTGGCGTGAGCGCGCAAGATCGCTCACGAGTGACGCGTGGTGGCAAGGACACCCTTGCCACCTCACGCACCCATTTCATGCGCAGGAAAGGCCTTCTTTGCGCTGCGGCAGGGGCGTAGATTCGCAGTCCACCCACGGACCAGGAGGATCGAATGACCGCTCACGTCACCGAGGTAGCCGGGTGCACGGTTCAGGCCTGCGCCTTTAACCACGACCACGACTGCAACGCCTTCGCCATCACCGTTTCTGGCAGCCAATCCCACGCCAGTTGCGGCACCTTCATCGATACCGGAGCACTGGGTGGTCTGCCCAAGGTGCTCGCGCATGTGGGCGCCTGCCAGCGCTCCGAGTGTGTGCACAATGAGGACCTCATGTGTGGGGCCCAGAATGTGCGCATCGGCCCGGGCGCAGAAGCCGCCGACTGCCTCAGCTACCAGGCCAGCTGACCCCAACCGACATACTCCGCTCCGGTCGCGACAGCGCCGCGTCACCCTCATGGGTGACGCGGCGCTGTGGCGATCTGGCCTTGTTGGGCCTGCTTACGTGTTGCTGCGGGCCTTGAAGCCGGCGTTAGCGTTCGGTGCCGCCCGACGCCGTGTCGGTGGGCTCCGGTGAGGCGACGGGCCGGCTGGAACCGGGCCGAGCGGCGTCGGGCACAGTGTCCTTCCCGGTGGGCTCCGCTGCGGCCTGCTCAGCGCCGTGCGCGGCAGCCTGCTTCTGGGGCAGGGCACGGCGCACCAGCATGACGACGCCCACGACGGCAGCGCCGATCACAAAGCCGATAATCGCGGAGCAGAGCGTGTTCACGAGCCAGCCGAGGACGGCCCCGGCGCCGCCGGTGGCGTCATGGACGGCGACCTCCCAGTGGTGCACCAGCTCGTAGGGGGCCGTGAGACCCAGGTCGTTGGTGCCGACCAGGAGGATGTGTCCGCCGACCCACATCATGGCGATGATGCCAACGTTGGCCAGCACGGCCATCACGATGGGCATGGCCTTGACCAGGCCGCGGCCAAAGGTCTTGACCGCGCCGTTCCTTTGCACGGCCAGCTTGAGCCCGATGTCATCCATTTTGACGATCAGGGCGACCACGCCGTAGACCAGGATGGTGATCAGGAAGGCGACCACGGTCAGGATGATGGCCTGGCGGAAGACGGGCTCGTGATCCACCTCGTTGAGGGCAATCACCATGATCTCCGCGGACAGGATCAGGTCAGTGCGGACGGCGCCGCTAATGACGGTCTTCTCGTCCTTTTGTCCGTTGCCCTCCGCCTCATGGTGGGAGATCCAGTGCAGCTTCTCCATGATCTTTTCCGCACCCTCAAAAGCCAGGTACAGCCCGCCAACCATGAGGATCGGGGTCAGCGCCCAGGGTGCAAAGGCGCTCAGGAGCAGCGCAATGGGAAGGATGAAGAGCATCTTGTTCCGGATGGAGCCAAGCGCGATCTTCCAGATGATCGGTAGCTCGCGGTTGGCCGAGAGCCCCTCCACGTAGCGGGGGGTCACCGCGGCGTCGTCCACCACCACACCCATCGCCTTGGCGCTGGCCTTTCCGGCCAGCAGGCCCACGTCGTCAAGAGAGGCAGCGGTCGCTTTCACGAGGGCTGCCACGTCGTCAAGAAGTGCTACTAATCCACCGGCCATGCACTCATCCTAAGGTGCACACCGCCCCGGCCCATGCCGATATGCTCTTGGGGGCGCGTTTGCGAGGCGTCCCCAAGAAATTCCAGATCAAAGGATGGATGCGCGTGGTGAAAAGGCGTGGCGATACTCCCTCCTGGATGGGCGCGCGGTGAGTGATCTCGCGGCGGAGATGCACCGCCTGGGGCAGGCGGCCCGCGGGCCGGCCCTGAACCTCATCAATCACAAGTGGTCCGCCCTGGTCCTTGGCGTCTTTCGCCTGACCTTTGGAGCGCGCGGGGGAGCGGTGCGTGCCGAGCGGCTGCACTCCCAGGTGGACTCCTACCTGGAGGAGCTGCGGGAGCTGGGCCACGAGGTCCCTCCACATGCCACCGGCCGCACCCTGTGCCTGTCTTGGACCCACGAACAATGGCTGACCCGCATCCCGACCGAGGACGGCGGCGAGGCCTACGAGCGCACCAGCCACGCCCTGGTCGCTGACCGGGTCATGGGCGGCCTGACCAGCGAGCGTGCGCTGCTGAGCGAGTCCCGCCTCACCACCATCCTTGATGCAGCCCGCCGCTGGGCCTCTGAGGCCAACCCGGATCGGCAGGCCCGCATGGCCGGACTGCAGGCGCAGATTGATGCCCTCGGCGCAGAGCTGGAGCGGTTGGCCGCAGGCGGGGCCATGTCCCGCGCGGACGAGGAGAGCATGGGCACCGGCTACGCCGACGTCACCGACCTGCTGGCCCAGCTCCCCGGTGACTTCCGCCGCGTGGAAGAGTCCCTTGAACGCATCCACCGCAAGATGATCAACGACTTCCGCCGCGATGACCGCCCCAAGGGCGAGGTGCTCGATGCGTACCTCGAGGCCAGCGAGCACCTCATGACCGCCACCGATGAGGGGCGGGCCTTTGAGGGCGCGCTGCGCATCCTGAACGACGACGCCCTGTTGGCGCGTTTCCGCGAGGATCTGCGCACCATCCTTGAGCACCCCTTCGCCGCGAACCTGAGCCCCAAGGCGCGCTCGGAGTTCCTTGGCGCTGCCTCGGTGCTGCGCCGCGGCCTCTACGACGTGCAAAGCAGGCAACACAAGGCCTCGCGTTCCTTGGCCGACTACCTCTCCAGCGCGGACGCCGCGGCGGATCGGCGGGTGAGCCAGGTCCTGCACCGCTTGCAACAGGAGTTGGCGCTGTGGATGCAGACGGCCCGTCCGCGCGACGCCGTCTCACTTGAGCGCATGCCGGCTCGCGCCGAGTTGGCGCACCTGCGCCTTCGCCTCCACGACCCGGTACCACCGCCTCCCGCCGAACCACTGGCGCACGTGCTGGACGAAGCCCCCGAGCCGCTGAGCCTGAGCGACGTCCGCCGCTACGGCGGTCCGCTGCTGCGCGAGGTGCGACAGGGCGTCCTTGGCTCCCTAGACGCGGGGCAGAGCGCCAGCCTCGGAGAGGCCTTCAATACCCTCCCGGAGCACCTCAGACGCCCGGTGGAACTCTATGGCCTCATGGAGTTGGCGGCGGAGTGGGGCCTTGACCCAGAAGGGGGCGGCGGGCAGTTCGACGTCGTGACGGCGCAGCGCCCCGACGGGAGCTTGCGCACCTTGAGCATCCCGCACCTAGAACTCGCCGATCCAGGCCCGCACAACCGCCCACGCAACAGCCCACGCACCAGCCCACACAGCACCACGGCGCCTCAAGGGAGCCAGCAGGAGAAGGAAGAGGACAACGGATGAGTGCCGAGCACCGCGGTAGCGATCGCTTTGCGGAGGCGGCGGATCCGCTGGAGACCGCAGCCGCCCACGAGGCGGGTTCTGGCATTGAGGATCACTCCGCCTCCAGCCTGTCCATCTATGAGGGCGATGAGGGCACGCTGACCCTGCCGGAACGCCGCGCCCTCGTGGAGCTGCTGCGCCACCAGGTCATCACGGTGGAGCGCCACCCGCGCGAATTTGCCACGCTGTCCGGTCCCAGCAGGCGGCTGCTCTCCTCCCGCCTGCATGACCTCTTCCTTGAGTTGGTCATCGACGACGAGCGCGGCGTGGCCTACAAGACGCAAATCCGCGGCGAGGGCGGCGGGGCCTTCCCGGCCCTGCTCCGTGACACGGCGTATTCCCGCGAGGCCACGGTGCTGTTGGTCCAGCTGCGCCAACGCCACCTGGCGGAGCGCTCGGCCGGGAGCGCGCGGGTCTTCGTTGACCTGCAGGATTGCCTGGATGCGGTGGAGCGCTTTAGGCCCGCCCACGCCGGGGACGTGTCAGGGGATCAAGCCCGCGCGCACACCGCCGTGGAGTCACTGCGCGCCGCTGGCGTGTTGGTCAGCGGCGCAGAGGAAGACCGCTTCGAGATCACCGACGTGATCGAGGTGATCCTGCCGCTTCCCAGGCTGGAGGAGCTCGTGAGACGTCTGATGGAACTCAACCGGCCCGGGCTGGCCGGGGAGAGCGCAAGTGAGGAGAACCCCGCATGAGCGAGATCCCGATGTTTCCCGGCTACTCAGAGGGCACCATGCAGTGGAAGGCGCAGAGCCTGCAGATGGTGAACTGGGGCGGCTTCCACGGCCATCACGTGGTGGAGTTTGCCCCCGGAAGCACCCTGCTTTCCGGGGCCTCTGGCACCGGCAAGTCCACCTTGCTTGATGCCTACCTTGCGCTCATGATGCCCAGTACCGTTCCGTTCAACGGCGCGTCCAATGACGCAACGCAGGGCAGGGCCCGCGGCGTGGACCAGCGCAACGTGCTCTCCTACCTGCGTGGCAAGCGTGACTCCGCCCGCGACGGCGAGGCGCTCACCGATGAGGTGTTGCGCGGTGAGAAGACCCCGGTGTGGGGCGCCCTCGCCATGACCTTTGTTGATGATCGGGGCCGGCTATTCACCGCGCTGCGCGTCTACTACGCCGCGGCCGGGGCCACTCGCTCCACCGACGTTCTGGCCCGCAAGTTCACCCTGGGTGGCGCGCTTGACCTCTCCGAGTTGGAGGAGTTTGCCGAGCGCCGCTTTGATCCGCGCAGCCTGCGCGCACGCTTCGCTGGGCTGAGCTATCACGACACTGACCTCAAGTTCACCGATGCGCTCACCACTCGCCTTGGCATCGGGGCCAACGGCGGGGGAGACAACGCCCTGCGCCTGCTGGCGCGGATCCAGGCCGGGTACCAGGTCAAGACCGTTGACAGCTTGTATAAGCAGATGGTGCTGGAGGAGCCCCAGACCTTTGCCGTGGCAGACCGCGCCCTGGAACAGTTCCGCAGCCTGAACCAGGCCTATGAGGACCTGGAGACGGACGGCGCCAAGGTGCACGCCCTGGAGCGCATCGACGCGCTGCATGCGGCCTACCTTGAGTCGCACGAACGGGCCAGGCGTCTGGACACCTTTGGGCTGGCCAAGGAGGGCGGCCAGACCCCGTTCTCCCTGTGGGCTCTGCTCGTGGAGCAGAGGTTGCTGGGGGAGGCAGAGGAGGCCAACCGCCGGGATCGCACCGCCACGCGCTCACGCCTGGTGCTCGCCAAGGAGAACACCGCCACTCTTGCCTCGGAGTTGGCGCAGGTGCAGGAACGCCAGCGGGCGGAGGGTGGCGGGGCCCTTGACCTGTTGACCTCGCGCCTGGACGAGGCCCGTTCGCGTGCCGAGCGGATTGAGCACGCGCGCCACGATCTGGACCGGCTCAGCCGCTCGCTCGGCATGGAATGCGACAACGCGGCCGCCCTCGCCTCGCTGCAGGCGCAGGGCGCAGATTTCCTGGCCGCCGCGCCGGAGCGGGAGGCCGCCCTGGGTGCCGAGCGCGACGCTCAGGTGGAGGCCGCGCCGTTGCTCAAGGCCCGGCGGGCCGAGTTACAGGCGGAACACGAGTCGTTGCGTTCACGCGACGGCCGCGTTCCGGTAGGGCACGACGCTGCTCGCCGCCAGATTGCCGAGGCCTGCGGTTTGCGCGCGGAGGACCTTCCCTTCGCGGCTGAGTTGCTAGATATCGCGCCGGAACACGCGAGCTGGCGGCACGCTGCAGAGGTGACGCTGCGCGGCGTCGGGCTGACGCTGCTGATGGACGCCCGCCGCCAGCAGCAGATCCGCGAGAGCATCGATTCCCTGCGCCTCGAGACGCGAGTCAGTTTTGAGGGCGTGGACCTGAGCGCCACCCTGCGCCTTCCCCAGGACTCGGGCATGGTCTCCGGCAAGCTCATCTTGAAGGACTCACCGTTCTCCGCCTGGGTCGCCGAACGGGTCACGCGCCCGGGCGTGGATCATCTCTGTGTGGACACCGCCGCCGAGCTAGGTGGCGAGCTGCCCAAGGTGACCCCGCAGGGGCAGACCTCGCGTGGTTCTGGGGGAGCGCACGGCAGGTCCCGTGGACAGCAGGACATCCTTGGTTTCTCCAATGCCGACCGGCGCCGGGAGATTGAGCAAGAGGCTGAGTCTCTGACGGCCCGCCTGGGTGAACACGAGGACGTGCGCGCCGCCATTGGCGTGCAGCTGGCCTCGCTGCGCTCGCGTTGCGATGCCTTCACGGCGCTGGCCACGGTGCGCTGGGAGCAGGTGGATACCGCTGCAGCCCAGGCGCAGGTGGAGTCCCTGAGCGCCCAGCTGGATGAACTGCTAGAGAAGTCTGACCTCCTGGGTGCGCTGCGCCAGCGTGAGCAGGGCATCAGCGCCGAGCTGGAGACGGCGCGCGAGGAGCTGGTGCGCGCCCGCGACCACGAGCGCGACCTGGAGGCGGCGTGGTCCGCTCTCACGGACCGCCAGGACCAGGTCAGCGACGGGATTGAGCAGCTGCGCCATGAGGCGGGGGTGGAACTGGATCAGGATGATCACGACCACCTGGATGTGCTGCTGCGCGAGCGCGACGACGAGGTGGATCACCGAGGTTTGGCCAAGGTGGTGCGCGCTCTGCGCCACGAGCTGGATGAGCGGGCAGCCAGGGAACGCAAGGCGGCGGACGCGGCCCGCGAGGCGCTGGAGGGTACCTTTGCCCACTTCAACCAGCGCTGGCCGGATCCCAACCGCGGCGCAGGCGTGGAGTCCTATGAGGAGTTCAGGGGGATCTCAGAGGAGATCAAGCGCCACGGCCTCTTTGAACGCCGCCAGGTCTTCAGCCGTCGCTTCCAGAACTGGAGCGGCAACGACCTGAAGCTGCTCCACGATGCCTATGACGCATCCATGGCGGACATCGAGGAGCGCCTGGAGCCGGTCAATCAGATCCTTGAGTCGCTTCCGTTTGGCCCGCAGGGGGACAGGCTGCGCATTGAGGTCCGCCGCCTGGCACCAGAGGCCCTCGTGAGCTTCCGGCGCCGCTTGCGCGAGCTCTCCTCTGATGTGGCGAGCGAGTGGAGCGAGGCGGAGTCCGAGCAGCGCTTTGAGCGCCTGCGCGAGTTCATGGGCCTGCTGGCCCAGACCGAAGGGAAGGGTGCCGCCCGCCGCGATGAGCTCCTGGATGTGCGCAAGCACCTGGAGATGACGGCGGCGCGGCTGGGGCCGGCCGGAAACGTCATTAGCTCCTACGCCTCCCTTGGTGGCAAGAGCGGTGGCGAGTCCCAGGAGCTGGTGGCCTTCATTGTGGGCTCCGCGTTGCGCTACCAACTGGGCGACGAGACCCGCACCCGTCCGCGCTTTGCACCCGTGTTCCTCGATGAGGGCTTTGTGAAGTCTGACAGCGAGTTTGCCGGGCGCGCAGTCCAAGCGTGGATCGGCCTGGGCTTCCAGCTGGTGATCGGCGCCCCCTTGGATAAGGTCACCGCCCTTGAACCGCACATGGACCTGAACCTGTCCGTGACGAAGAACCAGGTGACGGGCTATTCCTTTGTCACCCCATTCAGGGACGCAGAGCCGGCGGTCTAGGCACAGGTCGAGGCACCGGTCGAGGCACCGGTCGAGGCACAGCTAAAAAGGGGGGCAGCGCCGCATGGCGCTGCCCCCCCTTTTTTGGGGTCACGGCGGTCCTAGCCCGCCTTGTAGCTCCAGGCCCTCACGTGATCCACCACGTATTCGGTGTGGGGAGCCGTGTCCTTGTCATTGGGCTGGCCCGCGTATTCGCTGCCGGCCTGGACGTTGAGGCGGATGGAGTACTTCCGTCCCGACTGATACAGGGCATCCCAGGTGGGATTGGCCCCGCGCAGCTGGGTGAAGTAGGCCTTGCCGTCCACAAAGAACGTCACGCCCTTGGGGGTCCACTCCAGCGTCCAGGTGTGGAAACGCCCGTCGTTGACGTCAATCTCCTTGGGAGTGAAGCCCACGGTGTGGGTGCGGTTCTCTCCCGCCATGGTTCCGTAGTGAACTGTCGCCAGGGAATTGGTTTCAGAGGCGTTGTGCACCGTCTTTGGCGTTCCGTACGCCTCCATGATGTCCAGTTCGCCGGTTCCCTTGTCCACGGGGCGCAGCCAGAACGCGGGCCAAATGCCCTTGGACTTCTGCTTCACGGTCGGCAGTTTGGCGCGCATCTCCCAGCGGCCATAGGCCTGGGAGAAGGTGGTGTCTGTGTCCATGTATGCGGTGGAGTAATAGCGCTTGACTCCATCTTTCATGACCCACGGGGTATCCACCTTGCGCGTGGAGAGGATCGCCGCGCCGTCGCGGATTTCCACGTTGCTTGCCTTGACGTAGCCCACGTCGTAGCCCACGTAGGTGTCATTGCGCACCGTCCATCCGGTGAGCGGATTGGCAGCGCCGGTGGGGAAGTCGGTCCGGAAGGCGGGGGAGCCCCAGGTGCCCGGGGTCAGGACGGTCTCATCCACATCCTTGAACTGGGGCTCGCCGAGGGTGACCTTGACGGGACCAGTATTCGCGGCGTTGGCCGTGGCCTGAATGCTGGTCTTGGCCGGCGCAGCGCGGGGGAGTGCCGGGCGGTCAAGATGAGAGATCTGTTCTGCGGGACGGGCGCCAGCCGCGTCCCAGGCTGAGGCCCAGATCCGGTCGCCGGAGGGCTCATTCTGCACCTCGGCGCTGAGCCACAGCGACTGGGAGGTGGCAGGGGCGTTGGCGAGTTTGACGGACTTCAGGGTGGCCCGCTTGCCCGCAACCACACGCTCGGCGTTGATCCAGCGCTGACCGTCCTTGGCCTGGTAGAGGCGCACGGCGTAGTACCCGGCGGTGCTCTCACGCAGGCGCACCTCCACGCTGATGCCCTGACCGCTGCTCAAGGTCACGCGCTGCTTGGTGGTGGTGTGACCCGTAGAGGTGCCCAGATCACCACGCCTGGTTTCGCCTGGTTTGAGGTCCCAGGGCTTGCCGTCAAGGACGATGGCCGCGGCGCGCTCCATCTGCGGTGCGGCCGTTTGCGCCCCGCGAGTCTGCAGCGAGGGTGAGCTAACGACGACCCCGCTGAGCAGCACCGCCGCGACGACCGGCAGTGCAAAAACACCCCGGCGTGGTCTACGAGTGATAAGCATAGAAATATCCTTCAGGGAATGGGGGTAAAGCGCTTGCCGCCAGAGCAAACACTGTTAGATCACAATACCGCAGAATGTAGTGAGGGAATGACCCTGGGATACCTGGATAGATACTTCAGTATTCCCCTGCGACTACCCATAACGCGGGCCACCCACTACCTAGTGCAATACCTCTTTACCTTTGTGGAATTGAACCTAACGTCGGGATTTATTCCCAGCCAAGCGGCGTCGGGCACTGCGCCTTGCCGACTCAGCGCGGCTCCACCGGCCCTCGACGCTTGTGCAGAAGCGCCTCCGCCTCCACCGGCACAAAGCCGAGCCGGGCGTTAATGGAGCGCATCCACACGTTCTGATCGTCGCTGCTGGTGCGGATCCTGCGCACCGTGCCGAGCCGGCGTGGGGCGGGACGAGCAGGCAGGTCCAGGCGGCAACGTCACCGCCAGGGTCCACCGCGATGGACTCGATGGGGGAGAGGCACTCCGTTCAGGTGTGGGGAGATCGTGTAGCCGCGGGCCGCCGAGGCCTCTGGAAGGTCGGCGTGCGCCAAGTCCAGCTCCACCACGGTCTCCGAGGTGGCAAGTGTGTAGCCCAGGCGACGCGCAAAGGTCTGGGTGAGCCATTCCACTTCTTGCGCCGTTGGCCTGTAGGCGCTGGCAACAAAGCTGTTCGTCGATTCCACTGAGGCGTTTTCGATGGCACGCACCAACGTGGTTCCGATTCCCCGAGCCTGGTGTTGCGGTGCGACCCACACAAAGACCCACGTGGTTTCAGGGGAGTCGGTGGCATTCATCCCAGCGGCGAAGCCAAGCAAAGTCTCTTCGTCCCACGCGCCGATGAGGCGCTTGCGCAAACCATCCTCGGCACGCCAACCCAGCAGGCGCGCGTCCTGGCTTTGCGATACCCGCCCCGGGCGGGCGTGCTGGGTGGCCGCGCACTCTACTTGAAAGGCAGCGACCATACCCGGGTGGTCGTTGACATCGAGTGGGCGCAGTTGCATGCACGCCACCTTACGTGCGCGCTCATCTGGCGCCACGGGGTACACCGCGATGTGCAGTCAGCATTCGTGGGAAGAGGAGTGGTCCCGAACGGCCTAGTTGACATAATGTAGATTATCGGCGCTTTACCGATCACCCCAAAAGGGGGCTGCTCACGGTCTTCATCGACCTGCCCACGGCCCTACTCACAACGAGTAGAAACTCGACGGCGTGATGTACTCGGGCGACGGCGCGCGACGAGTTCTCGCAAGGGCCCGGCGCGCCTGATCCGCCCGAAGCATCGGGTTGGAGTGGGAATCGACAGAGAGAAGCCGCTGCCATGAGGACGCTAGCGATCACCCAGAACATCACGTTGGACGGGTCCGTCGAGATGCTCGGCGACTGGTTTGACCCTCAAGCCAAGGACCACACCGACCTGAATCAGCAGCTGGAACGCGAGGATCGCGAGTCAGACGCACTCCTGCTTGGGCGGCAGACTTTCGAAGACTTCCGCGGGTATTGGCCGCATCAGACGGACGACAAGACGGGGATCTCCGAGCAACTCAACAGCGTCCAGAAGTACGTCGTTTCCACGACCATGACCGACCCTGAGTGGCAAAATTCCACCCTGCTCTCGGGCGACATGGTGGAGCAGGTGCGCGCACTGAAAGCTGAGCCCGGCAAGGACATCGTCCTCACAGGCAGCATCACCCTGTGCCACGAACTGATCCAGGCGGGGCTCGTAGACCAGTACCGCCTCTATTGTTTTCCGGTGGTGCAGGGCCGGGGACGCAGGCTCTTCCCCGACAACTACGAGATCCCCCAGCTCGAGCTTCTGCGATCGCAAGCCTTCCACAGCGGGATCACCTACGCCCGCTACCGTCCGGCGATCTGATCTAACCCCTAGTCGAAGCCCCTGAAGACCCCATCCTGGTCAGTCGCCTCGGCGAATTCTGAGTAGTCCATGTTGGCGATATTCAGATTGTTGTCCACTCCCCACAGCTCGCTGGCCACGCACCGGAAAGGCCTGTTTTTAGCCTCGCTGAGGTCTATGACCAAGAGGGGAAAATCCGCTACCAACGCTTGGTCATCCGCAATAAAGAGCACTGCCGCATGCTCTTGGGCCGCCAGGGCAGCACTGCGGACCTGCTCCCAGTCGGCCTTCTCCCACGCCCGATCGTCAAGGACATCAACTGCAGCGACAAAACCATCCTGGCTCTTCGTCCTGACAGCCGTCAGCGCGTCCGTCCACGCAGCGGGATCAACAAAGCTGGTGCGGACGAGGAGCGAATTCTCCGTGCTCGGAACGAGTGGCATGCCGACAGTGAAGCACACCAACAAGCACACTGAGCGCCCTTGTTGGTGTGCCGCGAGACCGGCCGCTCCCCCGCCCGGTACCTCAGTCACTGCTACAGCACTACTTCACGACAATGCTCTTGGACTGGACCCGAGTCTGCGATCGTGGGTAGGTGAATCCGACCGACCCGCCGTTCACGCTGGGGGCGCTGGCGCCGGCCCTCGGGCTGGCGATGGCCCACGCTGCGCCACCCCCGTTCGGTCGGGGTTCATCTGTCCGAGACGATCCCCTGACTCTCCTGCCGATTCTCGTCACGAGAGCGTCTTCACGCGCCCTGTCGCTCCCGTCGCGAAACACATTCATGAGGCTTGGATATGTTCTTCTCCGCCTCTAACGCCCCACTCCCCCTCTGCGTCCAGGTCTTCTCCGCTCCTCGCTCCCGCCGAGGCACCGGATCTTATGGCTCCACGGGACACACAGGGAGCACGTCGTGTATCTTGGGAACAAGAGATTATGAGTCGACCGCTCAAAATGCCCACCTCAGGGCATGCAAAGGAGCCAGCCGTGACCCTGATGGACCAGATCAACGCCACCAACATTGAGACCCTGCGCAGGCGCGGCAGCCTCAAGTGGGCCAACGAGCCCCAGCACCTGGGTGCCTTCATCGCGGAGATGGACTTCGGCACGGCGCCAGCGGTGGAGGCGGCCCTGCATGATGCGATTGAGCGCTGCGGCTACGGCTACCTCCCCGAGCACCTGACCGGGCAGATGCGCCGAGCTTTTGCCGACTTTGCTCGGGAACGCTACGGCTGGGAGCTGGCATCTGAGTCCATCGAGCCCCTCCCGGACGTGCTCTCCGCCCTGGAATTCGCCCTGCGATTCCTGACCCGCCCTGGCTCCGCCGTCGTGGTGCCCACCCCTGCTTACATGCCCTTCTTGCAGATCCCCACGGAGATGGGCCGCCCCATCATCCAGGTGCCTCACGTGCGCGTGAACGGACGCTACGAGCTTGATCTGGACGGGCTGGACGCCGCCCTGGCTCAGAACGGCGGCCTCCTGGTGCTGTGCAACCCGCACAACCCCACGGGCCGCGTCTACTCGCGGGCAGAGCTGGAGGCGGTGGAGGCGCTGGTGGCGCGTCACGAAGGCGTGCGCGTTTTCTGCGACGAGATCCATGCCCCGGTCGTCCTGGCCGGCACCCAACACGTGCCCTTCGCAGCCCTCTCCCCCGTCGCCGCCCGCCAGGCCATCACGGCCACCTCCACTTCCAAGGCCTTTGGACTGCCCGGGCTCAAGTGCGCCCAGTTGGTGTTGAGCAACGAGGAGGACCGGGCGCAATGGGCCGCACACGGTGAGCGCACCTACAAGCTCACCTCCACCGTGGGCGTCTGCGCCAACACCGCGGCCTACCGTGAGGGCGGACCCTGGCTGGATGAGGTGCTGGAATACCTTGACACCGAGCGCGATCTGCTGGTCTCACTCGTGGCCAAGCACCTCCCGGGCGTCACGATGGACCGTCCCGAGGCCACCTACATTGGCTGGTTGGACTGCTCTGCCCTGAACCTGGGCGAGCCCCCCGCGGCGTTCTTCCGCCGCGAGGCAGGGGTGGCGCTGAGCGACGGCGCACCGTGCGGCCAGGGCTACGAGAACCACGTTCGGCTTGTGTACGCGACTCCTGAACCAATCCTGATCCAGATGCTTGAGCGCATGGGACAGGCCCTGGCGGCCCGCACGGCCTAGCCAGTGGGCCGTGACACCATCAGTGCATGACGTCTCCGCTTGGCCTTGAGCCCACCCTGCCGATCGTTCAACTGGGAGATCCGGTCCTGCGCCAGCAGGCGCAGGAATGGACCGGCCAGCCCAGCGGAGAGGAGCTGGCGCAGCTCATCCAGCTAATGCGCTCCACCATGTTGCACGCGCCGGGCGTCGGCTTGGCGGCCCCACAGATTGGCCTTCCCCTGCGACTCGCCGTGCTCCAGGACCTCTGGCCCATCAGCGAGGACGTGGCCAGCGCCAGAGAGCGCGCACCGCTCGAGTTTCTGGTGGCCATCAACCCCAGCTACGAGGCCACCAGCGAGCGCACCGCCACCCACTACGAGGGGTGTCTCTCCATGGAGGGGTACACGGCTGCGGTCACGCGCCCCGCGGACATCTTGGCCTCCTGGATGGACGCGAACGGGACCCAGCACACCGCGGAGCTGCACGGCTGGCAGGCCCGGATCTTCCAGCACGAAACGGACCACCTCAGCGGCACCCTCTACATAGACAAGGCGCACACGCGCAGCCTGGCCACCAGCCAGAACTACGCCCGGCTCTGGTCCGCTCCAGGACCGGAACTGGCGCGCGAGGCGCTCGGTTTCTAAGCGCCGCTTGGCGCCTTGGCCGTCCCTTGCATGGGAAGGTGCCTGTCCCACCACTCCAGCACCGCCTCAAAGCGCTCGCGCCGGTGCCTGGGGCTGCCGGAACGAGTCAACTCGTGCGTCTCGCCCGGGAAGATCAGCAACTCCGACTCCACACCCTGCGCCTGCAGCCCGGCAAACCAGCGCTGGCCTTGCTCCAAGGGGCAACGCAAATCACGCTCGGAATGGATCACCAGCGTGGGCGTGCGGACCTGCGAGACCTGCGCCATGGGAGACTGCGCCGCCAGTTCCTGCGGGTCGGTGCCCACGTAATTGCTGCCAAAGAAGCTGCCGATGTCGCTGGTGCCTGCAAAGCTCACGGGGTCAAGGAAGCCGCGCTCCACGATCGCCGCGGCAAAGCGGTGATGCCGTGTGGTGAGCCACGCTGTCAGGAAGCCCCCGTAGGAGCCGCCCATGACGCCGACACGCTCGCCATCCAGCGCGGCCATCCGCTCAAGCGCGCCGTCAAGGAAGGCCAGCACGTCCTGCTCGTCCACCGTTCCCATGGCCCGGAGGATGCTGCGCCCGTGCTGCTGCCCATACCCGGCGGAGCCGCGCGGATTGCATTGCAGCACGGCGTAGCCGGCACGCGCGTAGGTCTGCGCCTCGTCAAACCAGCCCCAGCCAAAGTCGGCAAAGGGCCCGCCGTGAATGTTGAGCAGCACTGGATGCGGGCCGGCGCCCTCTGGCACAAAGACCCACCCGTGCACCGGGTATCCGTCGGAGGAATCCACCACCAGTTCCACCGGGAGGATGGGGGCTGCCGCGGCGTTGAGGTTCGCACTGAAGTTGCTCAGGCGCGTCACACCACCCTGCGTCACCAACCCCAGTTCCGCGCTGTGCCCCGCATCGCTGTACGCCACCACGATGGCCTCGCCGCCGGCGGCTACTCCGGTGACCTGTAGCGCCCCGTCCGGCTGGAGCGACCCGTCCACCAGCACGCTCACCGTTCCGTCCGCCGCGATCCGATGCACTCCGGAGCTGCCGCGCTCCACCGGCACGGCCAGGACCGAGTCTCTGGCGGAGGACACATCCGCGGCTAGCGCGGCGTACCCCACGGGCTCGGGATCCGTGAGGCTGCGCAGGCTCTCGCGGCGCGGCGCCGCCTCTGCCCACACGGCCAGGTTGAGGGCGGCAAATCGCAGCCCGTCCTCCCCGGTTTGCGCCCCCAACAGGAAGCTGCGCCCGCCGGAGCGCACCGCCTCAGCGAACTCGGTACCGGGCGCGTCGCTGGCCTCCGTCGCCAGCACGGACGCCCGTGGCAGATCCAGCGCGTCCACCTCCTCCGCTGTGGCCGGCCAAGGGCTATCCAGCAGCGCGTCGATGCTCAGCTGCAGCCGCCGCACCGCGAGCGTGGTTCGCGCCGCGTCCTCTGGCAACAGGAACCGCACCGACCCAGAGTCGTCGCCGAACTGCACCGCGTACGGGCTCTGAGCGCGCCGCTCCCCCGCATCGAACACGCGTAACGCCAGCGGCAGGCCCGTCCTTGCACCCAGAACGGCGCCAGCCTCGCGCTGTTCCTCGAAGGTGTCCTCGGCGTCCCTCGCGGCCGCGCCGGTCGGCGCAAGATACGGGGCCCCCGGCTCCAGCAACGGCACCACATAGAGCCCGACGGCGCGGCCGTCCAGGTAGCCGGCACCGTTGGCTTGGTAGTTCATGTCCGTCACGCGACGCGGCGCCTCGGCGTGCGCCGGGACCTCCGGCAGCGTGCCCGCGCGGCCGGCCTCCGGGAGCCCCGCCGTGAAGACCACCCAGCGGCCGTTGGGGGAAAGCTGAAACTCGCTTACTCCTTGGGGGCCATCGGTGAAGACCCACGGCTCCCCTCCCGCGGAGTCCATGACGGCCAGCTGCGCCCGCCCGTCACTGTCCTCGCGCAGAAAAACCAGCCGCTCGCCGTCGGGCGTGAAACGCGGTTCCGAGTCCCCCGCGCCCCGGGTGAGACGCCGGGTGCCAGTGCCATCCAGCTCCACCCGCCACAGCTGCGTGCTGTAGCGATCCGCCGAGAGGACCGGCCGCGTCACCGCCACGGCGGCCCAGGCGTCGCCGGGATGGACCGCCGGCGTCGATAGAGTGGGGATGAGGTCAAGGTGTTCGGGCAGCATGTTCGGAGTCCACCGGAGCCGCACTACAAAGTCAATCGCTTTTACCATTCTTGTTTTACGACCACGGAGTCAGCGTGTCCCACCGTTCCACCGCACCCACCACGCCCAAGTGGCCCCTGATCTGCCCCGTTTGCGGGCTGGACTTGCAGCTGAGCACGCGCGCGGACGGCCGCCCCGCCGCGCTGTTCTGCGAGGAGGGCCACCGCTACGACGCCGCGCGGCAGGGTCACGTGAGCCTCTTGGGTGGCAAGGGCAGCCCCTTTAAGGAGGACACCCCGGAGATGGTGGCCTCGCGGGAGCGCTGGCTGGCGACGGGGAACTACGCGCCGCTGGCGAGCGCCCTGGCCGGGCTGGCCCTGCAATACGTCCAGGGCCGCAGGGTGCTCCTCGCGGACACCGGCTCAGGTACTGGCTACTACTCCCATGCCGTCCTTGACGCGCTGGAGCAGGCCGGCCATTGGCCGCGCGCCATCGACATGGACCTCTCCCGCGCGGGCGCCCAGCGCGCCGCCAGGGACCCACGCGTGATGTCCCTGATCTGGGACACCTGGAAGCTGTGGCCCGTGGCCTCAGACAGCGTCGATGTTCTGCTGGACGTCTTTGCCCCTCGCAATCCGCCGGAGTTTGCGCGCGTGGTGCGCCCGGGCGGGGTGGCGCTCATCGCGATACCGCAGCCCGGGCACTTGGCGCAGCTGGAGGACGCGGCCGGGCTCTTGGGGATTGACGAGCGCAAGGAGGACCGCCTGGCGGAGGCCTTTGGCGCCGGCTGGGAAGAGGTGGAGCGGATCGAGGTGGCCTCGGATCTTGCGGTGGGCCGGGAGGCCGCCGCGGACCTGGCCCACATGGGCCCGGCCGGTCATCACCACACGCGGGAGCAGCTGCTGGAGCGGATGCACTCGGGACCGGAACAGCGCACGGTTTCCAGTCGCTTTGTGGTCCACGCCTACCGCCGCTTACGCCCGTAGGGACAAGTCATCCGCGCGGGTGACGCAATCATTCGCGCCAACTGAAAGACTGGTGAGGCGCCGGAACACCGGCGCGGCATATCTGAACCACAGGCCCCGCACCGGGACCTTGGCCGGACCTCAATGGAGGAGGCACGATGCTCGACTGGTTGCTCCAGAACTCCTGGGCCTTCTGGCTGGCGCTCATGCTCGTCTTCGTGGCGATCGAGATGCTCAGCCTCGACCTTTGGTTCGCCATGCTCTCCGGTGGCGCCCTCGGCAGTGTGGTCGCCGCGCTCCTGGACGCGCCCTTCTGGCTCCAAGTCCTGGTCTTTGGGCTGGTCTCCCTGGCGCTGATCGTGGGACTCAGACCCGTTGCGCTGCGCCATCTCAAACGTGCCAATAGCAACGCCCTCACCAACGTGGACAGGCTCATCGGAGCCGCCGCCCTGGTGCTTGAGCCCACCAGCCGCCTGGCCGGCACCGCCAAGATTGATGGTGAGACCTGGAGCGCACGCAGCGAGGATCAAGGCCCGCTTGCACCGGGCACGCACGCCGTGGTGCTCAGGATTGAGGGCGCCACCGCGTACCTCTCCGCCAACGTCAAAAACTACTGATTCGCTCCCCCGTCCACTCTTGAGAGAGGAATGAAGACATGCCTGAAGCAGCCCTGATTGTTGCCCTGGTCCTGGTGATCGTGGTGATCGTCATCCTGGTGAAGTCCATTCACATCATCCCGCAGGCCCGCGCCCGCCTGGTGGAGCGCCTGGGGCGCTACCACCGCACGGCCTCCGCCGGACTCACCATGGTGATTCCGTTTGTGGACAAGCTGGGACACGTGATTGATCTGCGTGAGCAGGTCCAGCCGTTCCCGCCGCAGCCCGTCATCACCGAGGACAACCTGGTGGTCAACATCGACACCGTGGTCTACTACCAGGTCAACGACCCGCGTGCGGCGACCTACGAGATTGAAAACTACATCCGCGCCGTGGAGCAGCTGACCACCACCACCCTGCGTAACGTCGTGGGTGGCCTGAACCTGGAAGAGGCGCTCACCAGCCGCGACCAGATCAACGGCCAGCTGCGCGGCGTCTTGGATGAGGCCACCGGCAAGTGGGGCATCCGCGTCTCCCGCGTGGAGCTCAAGGCCATTGATCCGCCACTGTCCATCCAGGACTCCATGGAGAAGCAGATGCGCGCCGAGCGTGACCGCCGCGCCGCCATCCTCACCGCGGAGGGCACCAAGCAGTCACAGATCCTGACGGCGGAGGGCGCCCGCCAGGCGGCCATCCTCTCCGCAGAGGGCGAGGCCAAGGCAGCCGTGCTGCGCGCCAACGGTGAGGCAGAGGCCATCCAGACGGTTTTCGAGGCCGTGCACACCGCGGATGCTGACCCCAAGCTGTTGGCCTACCAGTACCTGCAGCAGCTGCCCAAGATCGCAGAGGGCTCCGCGAATAAGCTGTGGATCATCCCCAGCGATGTGACCGATGCCCTGAAGGGCGTCTCCGGCGCCTTTGGTGCCTTTGGTGGCGGCTCGGGTTCGTCCTCGTCCTCCGCTCCCACCCCCGGCACGCCCACGGCTTGGCGCGCGCCGGAGCCCCAGGTTCCGCCGGTCCCGCCCGTCACCGGGCCTGGTCATCGGTCCCCCGGTTACCCGGACATCAACTAGACTTAGAGGTCGGAGCCGCGCCGGAAACGTGCGTGGGGAATGCACAGCCCGCTTTAGTGGTTAACGCCTATGGAAGCGAGTGAAGCACGTGAGGAGTCAGCATGAGTGATCGCAGCCTGCGCGGAATGCGCCTTGGTTCGCAGTCGATGGAGTCTGAGGCCGGTGTGGAGCCGGCAGCGCGCCAGACCGTCACCTATCTGTGCGACGACGGGGAGAAGGTGGAGGTCATCTTCGCCATGGAGGCGGACGTCCCCCCGGTGTGGCACACCAAGACCGGCAAGAAGGCACACCGTGCCGACGGTGCCGAGGAACTGCCGAGCAAGGACAAGCCGCAGCGTACGCACTGGGACATGCTCCTGGAGCGTCGCGCAACGGAGGACCTCGAGGTGATCCTCAAGGATCGCCTGAACTTCCTCCGCGAGGCGCGCGGCGAGAAGGTCAAGGCCTAGTCAGGTCCCTTCCCCCTCAGGGGGAACACTAAAGGGTCCGTTCCCCCTCAAGGGGAACGGACCCTTTTGTTGTGCCGTGCTTTTTAGCGGCCCAGCTTCTTGCGCAGGGTCTCAAGGCGCGCGGCCAGGCCCCACTTCACCACGTTGATGCCGGCCTCCTGGACAATGGAGCCGCTCATCTTGGAGACGCCAAACTCGCGCTCAACAAAGGTGATGGGCACCTCGGCAATGGAGTAACCGGCGCGCGCGGTACGGAAGGTCATGTCCACCTGGAAGCCGTAGCCAACGGAGTCCACGGCGCCAAGGTCAAGCCCGCGCAGGGTGCTGGCGCGGTAGGCACGGTAGCCGGCCGTCACATCGCGCGTCTTGAGGCCAAGGAAGAAACGGGAAACAAAGGAACCGGTGCGGGAGATGGCCTTGCGAGAAAGCGGCCAGTTCACCACCTCGCCACCGGGAACCCAACGCGAGCCGATCACCAGGTCAGCGCCAGCCTCGGAGGCGGCCAGCAGACGCGGCAACTGCTCCGGCTGGTGTGAACCGTCCGCGTCCATCTCCACGAGCACGTCGTAGTCACGCTCCAGGCCCCAGGCGAAGCCCGCCAGGTACGCGGCGCCCAGACCCTCCTTGCCGCGGCGGTGCAGCACGTGCACGCGCTCATCCTTGGCAGCGAAGGAATCCGCCAGGTCACCGGTGCCGTCCGGTGAGTTGTCATCGGCGATCAGCACGTCCACGTCAGGGCAGGCCTTGCGGAGGCGACCCAACGTCTTGGGGAGTGACTCAAGCTCGTTGTAAGTCGGAATAATGGTGAGCACTCGCACGCGCTGATCGGTCCTTCGAAAGGGAAAAGGGACTGCGGCCCACGGAGGTGGCCAGGCCTCATTCTACCGACTCATACGCGAACTGCCGCCGCTGCCACCCGTGACGGCGGACTCACGAGCCTGCGACGCGGTTTAGAGCACCCCGGCGTCAAAGAGCACCACGCCGTCACGGACCGTTCGCAGGCACCGCGGCGCCCCAGATTCCAGGTCGGGGAGCATGGGAGTGCGGGCCCGGGCGTCGGAGCTGAAACTGGCCGCGGCGCCCTCTGGGGTGGCCACCACCAGTTCGGACGGTTCCCAGATGGCGAAGGTGGCCGGGGCTCCCCAACGCAGTGTGCCCGCCAGCGGATTGGGCTCCCCCACGGCGCGGTAACCCGCCCGGCTGTGGGCCAGGAACGCGGCCCGCGCAGGGAGGCGCTGGGAGGGAACGTGATGATCCATGCAGGCCTTGACCGCGGACCACGGCCGGACCGGCGTCACCGGGGCGTCGCTGCCCAACGCCAGGGGTACCCCGGCCGCGGACAGGGACCCAAAGGGATTCAGGGCCAGGGCACGTTCCGGGCCCAAGCGGGTGGCGTAGAGCCCGTCCTCCCCGCCCCACAACTCATCAAAACGGGGCTGCACGGAGGCCGTGAGGCCCAGGGCAAGCATGCGCTCAATCCCCTGTGCATCGATCCCCTCCACGTGTTCCAGGCGGTGGTGCGCGCGCCGCAGCTCCCGCTCCCCCACCCGCTCCGCTGCCAACTCAAAGCCGGCCAACACGGTATCCACCGCAGCGTCGCCAATGGCATGGAACGCCGCCTGGGTGCCCGCGCGGGTGCAGGCCACCACGTGGGCGGCCACCTGCTCGGCACTCAGGTGCAACTCACCCGTGCCTTCTGCGTCCGCGTAGGGCTGGCGCAGGGCGGCCGTGTGTGAGCCGAAGGAGCCATCTACCGAGAGGTCCCCGCCCAGGCCACACAGTCGCCGGCCAAAGCGGCGCAGCAGCTCCGCGGCCTCTTCCTCGGTCTCCACCAGCTCACCCCAGTACGGGTACACAGCGGGAAGGGAGGCCTCCTCCTCATCCAGCAAGGAGACCAGAGCCGTCAGGTCCTTGAGACCGGAGACGTGGGGCGCCGCCATCTCCGCCACGGCCGCGTGCCCGGAGGCGGCCAAGGAACGCAGGGCGATCCGTTGCCACCGCATGCGGCTGGGCACATCTGCCGTCAGAATCAGGTCACGAACTGCGGCGTGGTCCGCCTCCCTGAGCCCACCGGCCCCCGCGCCGGAACCGGCGGCCGCGTCGGGACCTTCCCCCGCGGCGTCGGGCACAATGCCAGCCCGCGCCAGCAGCGCGGTGGAGACCAGGCCCGTGTGCACATCCCTGCGCGCCAAGTAGACATCGCGGCCCTGCGCCGCGCGCTCCAACTCCTGCGGAGTGGGCAACGTGGGATCATCCCAGGTGGACTCATCCCAACCGTGGCCAAGCAAGGGGGCACCCTGCGGCAATGCTGCGGCGGCCAGCGCCACAGCGGCCAGCAGCTGGCCGGCGCCCGTCACGTGGCCCAGCTCCAGGCCCTCCAGCGCGCGGCCCATCTCCGTGAGGTGAACGTGGGAGTCCACGAAGGCGGGCGCGATGAGCGCACCGCGGACGTCCACGCTCTGGATGTGCTCACCCAGCAGCGTGCGCGCGGCCGTGTCGGTGCCCATCCAGACAATCTGTCCGTCCTCCACCAGCAACGCCGTGGCAAAGGGGTCCTCCGCCGCATAGATCGCGGCGCCGAGGTACATGACTGCGTGGCTCACTCTGCGGGGCCCTCCGAATGTGGTGCGGATGTTTGCGGCGCCGCGGGGTGTTCTTCCGCCTGCGCCAGTGCCTCAAGCCGGGCCTGCTCGGCCTCGGAAATGGCGGGGTCCGGGTCCTCCACGTCTGCGGGGCCAGCGGGTCCGGCGCCCTTGCCCACCACGCTGGAGGCCGCCACCACGCCGCGGCGCACCAGCTCCGCGGCAGAGGACGCTGTCTGCGCCACGGTGGGAGAGACCGCCGGATTCTGGGCCAGCTGACCCAGGAAGTCGATGGTCTGCTTGGCCCAGCGCACAAAGTCGCCGGCCTCCACATCCACGTCCTCCAGGGAACGCGCCAGGTCCTCGCCGCACGCCCAGCGGTGCATGGCCTCCACCAGCGTCGCGTCCGGCGCGGGGGTGGTGTTGACCTTGTGCTGGATCTCCAGATCCTCCAGGTCACTCCACGCCTTGACCGTGCCGTCCCAGACCTGCTTCACGCCCTGGGGCCAGTGCCGCGGCGCCACGTCGGAGTCACGCTTGGGCTGGAACACAAAAATCGTGGCCGCCGCCGCCATGGCGGGCGGGGTCAGGTGCTCAAGCAGGCCGTCGCTGAGCACCAAGGCGCTGAGCAGATCCCGCTCGCCGTACAGGCGCAGCATGGTGTGCCCCGCGTCGGTAATGCGGGTTTCCTCCCCGCGGCCCTTCACATAGCCCACGGCCTCTAGCACCGCGGCGACGCGGTCAAAGGTCCGCGCGATGGAGTGGGTGCGCCCGTTGATCTGCGACTGCAGCTGATCCACGTCCCCCTTGAGCTTGCGGTAGCGATCCGCCCACCGGGAGTGGTGCTCCCGGTCCGGGCAAGCGTGGCAGGGGTGATGCTTCAGCTCGCGCTCAAGCCGCTCCGCCTCCGCCTGATCATCCGGGGCCCCGGGGTAAGCAAAGCCGGGGGTGCGGCGTGCAGGCTCCGGGTGCGCGTCCACCAGGGCGTGGCGCATGGCGGCGGCCAGGTCCTGGCGCTCCTGCGGTGTGCGGCCGGTGAAGTGCTTGGGCACCCGGAGGGTGGTCAGCACCTCCAAGGGACGGTCCAGGTCCGCAGGCGCCACCCGGCGCAGCTTGCCGTCCATGGTGATGACGGTGGGCCGGGGATCCTTCAAAGAGCGGGAGATCTCCGTGACCACAGCATGGCCCAGGTTGCGCGGGCCATGCAGCTCCACCACATCCCCGCGCCCCAGGGCCTCCAAGGAGAGCTCCGCGGCGGAGCGCTTGGCCCGCGTGCGCGAGCGGGAGGCGTGCTTCTGTGCCAGGTTCAGGCGGCGGCGCAATTCCGCGTACTCGGCAAAGTCACCCAGGTGGCAATGCATGGCCTCGGCGTACCCGTCCAGGGACTCGCGGCGGGCGGACAGCTGACGGGCCAGCCCCACCACCGAGGCATCCGCCTGGTACTGGGCAAAGGACTGCTCCAGCACCTCGCGCGCCTTCACCTGCCCCAAGCGGCTGAGCAGGTTCAGGCTCATGTTGTAGGTGGGGCGGAAGCTGGAGTTGAGCGGGTAGGTGCGCCGGGAAGCCAGGCCGGCCACGGCGGCCGGGTCCATGCCCTGCTGCCACGTCACCACGGCGTTGCCCTCCACGTCGATCCCGCGGCGGCCCGCGCGTCCCGTGAGCTGCGTGTACTCCCCCGGGGTCACGGGAGCGTGGGTCTCACCGTTGAACTTGTCCAGCTTCTCCAGGACCACCGAGCGGGCGGGCATGTTCACGCCAAGCGCCAGAGTCTCCGTGGCGTACACCACCTTGACCAGTCCACGGGCAAAGAGATACTCCACGGCCTCCTTAAAGACCGGGACCAACCCGGCGTGGTGGCTGCCGATGCCGCGCAACAGGCCCTCGCGCCACGGCCAGTAGCCAATCACCTGCAGGTCCTCCGCCGGAAGGCGGCGGGCTGCGTCCTCCAGCGTCGCCTCAATCTCCAACTGCTCCTGCCGGGAGGTGAGCCGCACTCCTGCGCGCACGCACTGCGAGACGGCGGCCTCGCACCCCTTGCGGGAAAAGACGAAGACGATGGCTGGGAGCAGCCCCGCGTCGTCGAGCGTGGCAACCGTCTGGGGGCGTGAGGTGGTGCGGTGCCTCGCCGCGCCGTCCGCCGTCAGGCGACCGGACCCCATGCCCTCGCGGGTCTTGGGTCCGGGCCGTCCGCGGCCGCGCTGCTTGCCGCCTCGGTAGTGATTGCCGCGGCTCGCGTTGACCTCGTTCTCACGCGAGCGCATCGGGGCCGGGCCGCGACGGGAGAGCTTGACCAGCTCGGGGTTGACCGTGGCAGCGATGTCCGCATCAGCCGAGCGGTCAAAGGAGACGTCCTCAGCAAAGAGATCCACCAGGCGGTTGCCCACCAGCACGTGCTGCCACAGCGGAACCGGGCGGTGCTCGGAGACCACCACATCGGTGGCCCCACGCACCTCTGCCAACCACCCACCAAACTCCTCGGCGTTGGAGACGGTCGCGGAAAGGGACACCACGCGCGCGCTCAGCGGCAGGTGCAAAATGACCTCTTCCCAGACGGCGCCGCGGTCCTTGTCCGCCAGGTAATGCACCTCATCCATCACCACGTACTCCAACCCGTTCAGGGTGGGCGAGGACGCGTACAGCATGTTGCGCAGCACCTCGGTGGTCATGACAACCACGTCCGCCTCCGAGTTGATGGCCGTGTCGCCGGTCAGCAGCCCCACACGGTCCGCGCCATAGCGGGCCACAAACTCGGAATACTTCTGGTTAGAGAGTGCCTTAATAGGCGTGGTGTAAAACGCCTTGGTTCCGTGATGGAGCGCAAGGTGCACCGCAAACTCGCCCACCACGGTCTTGCCCGCCCCGGTGGGCGCAGCCACCAAAACCCCACGCCCCTGCTCCAACGAGGCGCAGGCCTCCAGCTGGAAGGGATCCAGCGGGAAACCAAGGGTCTCGCGGAAGGCCCCCAACTCCGTGCGCGCCTCACTGGCACGCACCTTGGCGGCGGCAAAACGGGCCGCCGGGGAGGCGTCCTCCGGCTGGCCGGAAGCGACCTGCCCTGCCGCGCGCGGCCGGGTCGAATTGCCTGGCCGGGTTGAATTGCCTGGCGCGGTTGCACTGCCTGGCTGGGCGTCGTTTTCCGGGTGGGAAGGGCGGGGGGCACGACGGCGTGAGGGCAAGACTCAGAGCTCCTCGAGGGGTTGGGCGGTGTCCGCCGTTTCCGCCGTCTCCTCAGCCTGGGCCTGGGCCCGCTTGGCCTTGCGCTTGTCAAAAACAAAGCACAAACCTAAGGCGGCACCAAAGAGGGTGAACAGCGGGACGGCAAGGATGATCATGGTCATGGCCTCGCCACCCGGGGCGGCGACCGCGGCAAAGAGGGCGATGACAAAGACGGTGATGCGCCAGTGTTTCACCACCGTGCGAGCCGGCAGGATGCCGACCAGGTTCAGCCCCACCATGAGCACCGGGATCAGCATGGCCACACCAAAGGCCAGCGTCAGCCGGACCACAAAGGGAATGTAGGCGCCCGCTTCGATGATCTGACTTTGCCCCTCTGGCACCAGTGAGGCAAAGAACTGCGTGGCGTGCGGCAGGACGTAGACGCCCAGCGCCACGCCGCCCACAAAAAGCGGCACGGCGACGCACACGAACGCCAGGGAGATGCGGCGCTCCTTCTTGTGCAAACCGGGCACAATGAACGCCCACAGCTGCCACAGGATCACCGGTGAGGAGATCACCAGCCCAATCCAAAGCGAGACCTTGATCATCAGGTCAAGCGGGGAGACGGCGCTGGCGTAGTTCAGCGTGGCTCCCTGTTCCGAGAGCTGATGCCCCAGGAACTCCATGACGGGGCGGTACAGGAAGAAACCACCGATCATGGCCAGGAGCAAGACGCCAAGGCAGATGAACAGGCGGTTGCGCGCCTCAATGAGATGCGCCTTGAGGGGCATGCGCCCCTCGGGGTTAACGGCGCGCTTCGATTTCGCGACCACTATGAGTCAGCGCGGGTCAGGCGCGAGGGCCCTGGGGGCCGTCGTCCACGATCCGTCCCTCCACCGGGGCCTTTTGCGAGGGCTGCGCCGGGTCATGCGGCGCGGCAGTGGGGGAAGACGGAGCGGCGGGCGACGGCGGCGTGGCGGCAGTTCCCGGCTTGTCGTCGTCCTTCATCTGGCGCACCTCAGACTTGAAGATGCGCATGGACTGTCCAAGGCTGCGCGCAATCTTGGGCAGCTTGGGGCCTGCGAAGAGCAGCAGAGCCAGAACGATGATGATGACAAGGTGCCATCCCTGAAGATGTGGCATGACGAAAATCTCCCAGCGATAAAAATAGTTATGGCCAGTCTAGGCGACCCACCTGGGTGCCAGCCTCACTCCGATGAACGCGTGTCTTGCGCGTCCGGCGGGTCCATGACGTCTCCCCAGCGCCGCGGCCGGCCGTTGGCGTAGAGCGAGTCGATCCGGCGGCGCCGGCGGCGATCCACCCGCACGTCCTTGTCCTCCTCCCGCTGGGCCCGAACCACTGCGGGATCAGCAAAGGCGGCGTCCCAGCCCACGGGCACGGAACCCCTGGCGCTTTCCGGGGCGGACAGCGGCTCACCGCCGGAGTAAGCGGCAGTGATTTCTTCCTGGGCGCGGCTCGCCTCCGCCAGCAACGCCTTGGCCTTGCGCCACAGGTAGATGGCGCCAAGCGTCAGCATGCCAAGCAACAGCAAGACCAGCACGATCCATATGAGGGTCCATGACCACCACGGCATCAGTTTTTCCCCGCCTCAGTTGTTGTCTCTGTCTTCGCGGCGGCCGTCTGGCCCACCGTCTGGCCCACCGTCTGGCCCACCGTCTGGATCGCTTCCACGTCCAACGACGCGGCCTGGCGCCGTTGCTCCAGCGCCGCCAGCACGCCGTCGCGCACCGCCTCCGGCCCCAGCACCCTGACCGCGCCGCCGGAGAGGGCCGCCAGCCGGACCAGGTGATCGTGGTCCCGGACGCGAATGGTACTCACCATGCCCTCGGCACTCTTGCCCGTGCGTTCCGGGTGATGTGCGTGGGCAGCATCCGCCCAGGCGCCGCCCCAGAGCACCTCGGCCTCAGGGGCGGCGGCGTCTGGCTCAAAGGGCGCGCCGCGCACGGCGCGCACCCGCGCGTCGTCGACCCCAAACACCTCTGACAGCGTCTCCGCGCTGACCATCCGGTCAAGGCGGAAGGTGCGTGGGCCCTGTCGCAGCCGGCACCAGGCCTGTAGGTAGCTGCGCCCGCCCACGTCCATGAGCCGCACGGGCTCCACCACGCGCTGGCTGCGGGCGTGACGGCCCGCGTAGTCCAACCGGACCGGGTGGCGCTCGTCGATGGCCTGTGCCAGCTCCCCCACCAGCGGGCCGGACTCGCGTGCCGCGGCGCGCACAGCGATGATCCGGTCAAAGTCCGCCAGTTCGGGGCGCAGGCCACGCAGGCGTGCCGATAACTGCTCGACGGCGCGTGCCGAGTCAGCGCTCAGCGCGCCGGCGGGTGCCGAGGCCAGGGCGTCAAGACCCATCAGCACCGTGGTGGCCTCCACCAAACTGAGGTTCATGGGCTGGGAGAGCACCTGGGCGTTGGTGATGGAGACCGTCTCCTGGTCCCACTCCACATCCAGCAGCTCATCGTGTTGCCCGTTGGGCACGCCACAGAAGCGCAGCCGGGTCAGCTCCGCCTCTAGCTCGTCCCGGTCCAGGCCGAAGCGCTCCATGACCTCGTCGATGCTGGCCCCTCCGCGCTGAACCACAAAGGCCACCAGGTCAAGGGCTCGGGAGACTGTCTGCTCAGCGGAGGCCCGGCCGCCGGCGTGCCGCGACAACTTGTAGCGGGGCGCCGGGGCACTTACCCCGGCCACGGCGTCGTCCAGCACTGAGAGCACCGCCGCGGCCAGGGAGGCCGGCGCCAGGACGCGCACGCCCTCCGCTGCGATCTCCCTGGCCAGGTCCGCCTCATCCGCGTACTCCACCGCCAGCTCCACGCCGTCAGCGCCGTCCGTTCGGGAGACGGCGCGGGCGGCCAGGGTGCCACCGCTGACGCCCTGCGCCAGCAGGCGGGCCGTGCGGGTGGGGCTGGAGCGCTCCAGGCGATCAAGGGCGGCGGCCATGCTGAAGCGATCCGGGCGGCCGTAGGCGTCCGGGATGTGATCTGAGGCCTTGGGCGCGGCCCGCGCAATGGAACTGGTGATGCGATCCAACCGGAAGAGGCGCTCGCCATCCCGCGCGGTATCGCCGGCCGCCAGGTACCAGTGCCCATGGCGGTGGCCAAGGCCCCAGGGCATGACCGTGCGGGTGGACTCGCGCCCGTTCGCGGTGCGGTACTCAAAGCGCACCGGCTGGCTGGCGCTGACGTGGCGAATCAGCGGCTCCAGATGCTCCTCTCCCCCATCGATGCGGGGGCTGAAGAGCGCCTGGTCGGAGCGGGCGTCCACGCCAAGACGTTCAGCGGCGCGGGCCGCCTGCAGACCCAATCCGCCGCCGGCCACCACGCTGCTGGCCAGGCCAAGGACCGCGGCCTCCTGGGCGCCGAGCTCCAGCGACGGGAGCTGGTAGTCCTCCGCCAGGATGCGATAGCGCCGCTCGTTTTCAGAGTCCAGGGAGCCGTGATCGCGGCGGCCCTTGCCGTCTACGAGTGTGACGCCCAGATTGCGCAGGGTTTCCTTGTCCCGCTCAAACTTGCGCTCAAAGGCGTCCTCGCTCAAGTCCTGGTAATCGTCCACCATGGTCCGCAATTGGGTACGGGTGTAGCCCACGCGCGTCGTTAAGAGCGCGTAGGTGAGGCTGACGAGCTTCTCGGTCCGATCCTGTTGGGGCACCACAGCAGGCTATACGAGAACACCCCGCCCACCCGAGCGGCTTGCGCTGCGGGCGGACGGGGTGTTGCCGAACCGGGGTCCGGGAGACCGGTCCCGGCGGGTGGCTGCTTAGCGAACGGCCAGCAGATCCACCACAAAGATGAGCGCCTCATCCGGGCCAATGGCCGGCGGGGCACCGCGGTGGCCGTAAGCCATGGACGCGGGGATCTCCAGGCGGCGGCGACCGCCCACCTTCATGCCAAGCAGGCCCTGGTCCCAGCCCTGGATGACCTGGCCAATGCCGGCCGTGAAGTCCAGCGGGGCGCCGCGGTTCCACGAGGCGTCAAACTCCTCGCCGGTGCTCCAGGAGACGCCGACGTAGTGGGTGGAGACGGTGTTGCCCGCCTTCACCACGGTTCCGGTGCCCTCCACCTCGTCGATGATGACGAGCTCGGTGGGGACGTCGGTGCCCGGGAAATCAATCTCGGGCTTGCCGCGGTCAAGGTCAAATGAGCGGTTACCAAAGGACATATTCATGCTCCTGCGTAGTGATTTTCAGAAGGACATCGTGATGTTGCTGAGGCCAATGTGAGGTTCAGAACACCTGTTTGCGGTGGCCGCGGCCACCGCCGGCGATCAAGAAACCTTGTCGATCTTGACCAGGAAGACCAGCGCACCCTCGGTGCCGCTGCCTGCGGCAGCGGTCGGGTAGGCCAGGTCCTTCGGGATGGTCAGAACCACCACGGAGCCGGCCTTGAGGCCGGTCAGGCCCTGGGTCCAACCCTTGATGACCTCGTTGAGCTTAAACGCCGCCGGGGTGTTGGTGTCGAAGTTGCCATCGAACTGCACGCCGTTGGCGTAGCGGGCACCCGCGTACAGGGCGGAGACCTGGGACGTGGCGGTGGCCGCCTTGCCCTCGGTGCCCTTCTTGAGCACGTCAACCTTCAGCTTGGTGGGGTCATCACCCTTGGGGAGCGTGAGCGTGTACGCGCCGGCCTTCTCTGCAACCTCAATCTTGTCTCCGGCCTGGTCAGACTTGTTCCAGGTCACGGCTGCCGCCTTCTGCTCCTTGACGTGCAGCACCCAGAACTGTGCCTTACCTCCGGTGGCCGTCGCCGGGACCAACACGGAGACGTCCGCGCCGACCTTTGCGGTCTGCATGACCGCCCAAGCATCCTCCAGGCCGCCGGCGAAGCTCGCCGCGGTCATCTTGATGCTCTTGGGCGTCTTGTAGTCGGCGTTCTCCACCTGCTTGCCGGTGGCGGCGTCATATGGGGCGATGTTGACGGAGAGCATCTGCCCCTCCTTCAGCTCGTCGCCGGTTCCGGGGTTGGCCAGGCGGGCGCCCACCTTCGCGTCCGCGGCGACCGGCGTCTCAAACTTCACGGTGGGCTCCTTGGCGCCCTGCTCGTTCTGAGTGACGGTGGCCTTGCCCAACACGCTCTGATCGCCGGACTCCTTGGCGGGAGCGGGCGCTGCGCTGCTGCCGGGGGCTGCGCCGGATGAGGCGGCGGCCGCGCTGGAAGAGGACGAGGGCGAGCTGGACTTGCCATCGTCGTTGCCGCAGGCGGCCAGGGTGAACATGAGAGCGCCGGCCAGAACGGCGGCAGAGAGCTTACGCACGCGGAGAATCACTTTCGTCGTGTCGGTTGCATGGTATTGGTGACAGGGAGGGTGCAAAACACCCGACCCTGAAGGCTATAACGCCGTGCTGTGAGTATGCACAGTGGGCAGTGTGTCCAACGCCTGGATCAGTTCATCCGCGGCGGGGTCGCTGGTGGCAAAGGGGTCCGTGAGCAGCACGGTCTTGGAGGGCTCCTCCGTGAGCTTGAGGTGCAGCCAGTCCGCCTGATGGTCCACGCCGGCGCGCCGTGCGGCGTGCAAGAAGCGCGAGCGGATCTCCGCGCGGCTGCCGCGGGGCGGCTCGGAACGGGCCTGGGAGACCGCCGCCGGGTCGGTAAAGCGGCGCAGCAGTCCGCGCTGTTCCAGGCCGGGCACCAGGCCGGCCCCAGGGGCCACGTCGTGATAGGCCAGCTCCAGGCGGGCCACCCTCGGGTCCCCCAGGTCCAGCCCGTGGCGCTCCGCGTAGCGCGTGAGCAGGGAGCGCTTGGCGGCAAAATCTAGCGTGTCCGCGACGGGGTCCAGGTCCTGCGCGGCCCACGCGCGCAGGGTGCGCGCCCAGAGCTCCAGGACCTCCGGAACCACCCCGGAATCCATGCCGGTGGATCTGGCGTGTTCCGTGGCGGCCTCCAGGAAGTACTCCTGTACCTCCAGGGCCGTCACGGTGCGCCCATCCGCCAGCAGCAGCTGCGTGGTGGCGCTGGCCTCTGTCGAAATCTCTCGCAGGGCCTTCACGGGGTTGGCGATGGCCCAGGAGGGCATCACCCGTCCCGTCTCCAGCAAGGAGAGCACCAGGTGGGTGGAGACGGTCTTGAGCAGCGTGCTGCCCTCCGCCATGTTGGTATCTCCCACAATCACGTGCAGCCGGCGGAAGCGCTCGGCGTCCGCGTGTGGCTCATCGCGGGTATTGATCATGGGCCGGGAGCGGGTGGAGGAGCTGGAGACGCCCTCCCACATGTGCTCGGCGCGCTGGGAGAGCACCAGGCGGGCGCCGTCCGGGCCCTGCACCACGTGCCCTGCCCCGGAGAGCAGCTGCCTGGTGACGAGGAAGGGCAGCAGGTGATCCGTGAGGCGCGCGTATTCAAGGCGCCTGGGGATCAGGTAGTTCTCGTGGCATCCAAAGGAGTTTCCCGCGGAGTCCACGTTATTGCGGAAGAGGTGGATGCTGCCCTCTCCGCCCTTCGCGCGGATCCCGGCCTGGGCCCGCGCGGTCAGATCCGCAAGGATCTGCACTCCGGCGCGGTCCTGGGCCAGCAGGTCCAGGGGGTCCACACACTCAGCAGTGGCGACCTCCGGGTGGGAGCCAACGTCAAGATAGAGCCGCGAGCCGTTGGTCAGGAAGACGTTGGTGGAGCGTCCCCATTCCACGACCGGGGCAAAGAGCCTCCGAGCGATCTCCTCGATGGTCTGCGGCTTGGAACCGGCAGCGTCATAGGCCAGACCATATTCGGTCTCGATGCCGACGATGCGTTCCTTCACTGGCCGCCCTTCTGGACGTAGCCCTTCACGAACTGCTCCGCGTTGGTCTCCAGCAGCCCATCAATCTCATCCAAGAGGTTGTCCACCCCGGCGTCACGGTTGTGCTTGATGGCGCTCAGCGCCTCATTCTCGTGGACCTTGGACTGCTCCCAGCCGCTCTTCTGCCCCTGCATGCGTTCCTGTGCCATGCCCCCATCTTGGCACGACGGCGCACGCCGTGGCGCCTCAGAGCCCCCGCAGGGACTTGATCAGCTCCTGCACGCGCGCCCCCGGCTCAAAGAGCCCCTGCGTCAGCGCCTGGGTTCCCTGCCACGGATCCGGCAGCCCCACGCGCACCAGCTGGGGCAGGCAATCCAGGGAGAGGGAGAGCGAGTCCCAGTTGGCGGCGACCACGGCCTCCGGGAAGCGGGTCAGGGTGCGTCCACGGGTCCAGGCCCTGGTGTCCGACGGCGGTGTGGTCAGCGCCGCTTCCACCTCACCTTCCCCCACCATGCCGGCCGCCTGGCCGCGCTGCAGCAGCGCGTTCGCCAGGCCCTTGCCCGGGCGCAGGTCCGCCCACTGCAGGTCCACCAACGCCAGCTTGGGGTCATCCCACGCCAGGCCGCGCTCGCGGTAGCGCTCCATGAGGCTGAGCTTGCCGCGCCATTCCACCCAGTGACCGGCCGCCGGATCCCCGGCACGCAGCAGGTCAACGCAGCGGCGCCACAGGCGCAGCGCCTCCCGCTCGGCATCCTCCGGGTCGCCGTAATGGCGCTCGGCGGCCCCCAGGTAGAGCTCCTGGATGTCCAGCGCCGTCAGCCGGCGCCCACCGTCCGCCACGAGCGTGGCGCCCAGTCCCGGGTCGTGGGAGACCCGCTGCAGGTCCCCCACCGGGTCCGCCAGCGTGATCCGCGGCGCCAGGCCATCCTCGATCAGTCGCAGGACCAGGGACGTGGACCCTGCTCGTATCAGGGTGGAGGCGGGGAAGAGGTTCGCGTCGCCGATGATGACGTGCAGGCGCCTAAAGCGCGCGTCGTCCGCATGCGGCTCGTCGCGCGTGTTGATCAGGGGGCGCCTGATGGTGGTCTCCAGCCCCACCCGATTCTCAAAGAAGTCACCCCGCTGGGACAGCTGGAAGCCCGGGCGCTCGCCGCGACGCCCCAGCCCCACGCGCCCGGCCCCACAGATGACCTGCCGGGTCACAAAGAACGGGGTGAGCCCGTCCACGAGGGAGTCAAACGGCAGGGCGCGCGGAACCAAATAGTTCTCATGCGCGCCGTAGCTTTGGCCCTTGCCGTCGGTGTTGTTCTTGTGCAGCAACACCTCGGTGCCGAGCCGCTGCCCGGCCAACTCCGCGGCGCGGGAGGCCAGGCGGTCCCCCGCCAGGTCCCACGTCATGGCGTCCCATGCATTGCTGGTCTCTGGGGAGCTGTACTCGGGGTGGGCGTGGTCAACGTAAAAGCGGGCGCCATTGCCAAGCACCAGGTTCATGAGCACGTCCTGCTCGGACTTCAGGGCCGCCCAGGCATCCCCGTCCTCCAGCGCAATCTGCCTGGCGTCCAGCACCGCGCCCTCGTTCGTGAGCTGGCTAGGATCCGCTGTGGCGCGCTCCTGCTCAAAACCGCGCGCGTCCTGCAGCGGTCGCTCGTGCACGTAGTCCCACGGCGCGCCTGCCCCGCGTGAACCCAGCTCCTGGGCCACCTCCACCATCGCGGTGACGACCGCGGCGGAGAGCTGCGTGGGGCTCAGCTCCGGGAGGCCCGGGGCCAGGATCCCGAACTCCGTCTCCAAGCCCATGATCCGGCGGCCGGGGCGGCCCCCGTCCTGAGGCTCGACGCCGCGCGGGGCCTGCGCGCTCACGGCGCGGCCGCCAGCGAGCGCACCTTCACCAGCCGGGCACCGCGGCGCCCGGAGACCCGGGCCCACTCCTCCGGATCGCTGCTGGCCGGCATCTGCCCCAACTCGGCAAATTCGTCGATCACCGCGTGGCGCACCAGCTCCGCGTCCAGCCCACGCACGCCGCCGGCCAGCAGGCGCTTGATCGCGGCACGCTTGGCGCGGTCAACGATGTTGCGCAGCGAGGCGCCGGAGACCAGGTCGCCGCGGTGCAGCTGCGTGATCGTTCCGTCCTCGTCCGTGAGCTCCAGCAGCGCCGTGAGTGAGTCGGTGCGGAAGATCTCCTCCGCCGCCGCGGTCCGCAGGGCGCGCGCGGTGGCCTCCCGATCGCCGTCGTGCCGGGCCAGCGCCTCCTCGGAGAGGGGAACCTTCGCATTGAGGTAGAGGCCCAAAATTTCCTCTGCGCCGGCGCGGTCCGGGCGGCGGATGCGCACCTTCACGTCCAGGCGCCCGGGCCGCAACAGTGCAGGATCAAGCATGTCCTCGCGGTTGGTGGCGCCCACGATCAGCACGTTTTCCAGCGTCTCCACGCCATCAATCTCCGCGAGCAGCTGGGGAACAACCGTGGTCTCCACATCGGAGGACACGCCGGTGCCACGGGTGCGGAACAGCGCGTCCATCTCGTCAAAGAAGATGACAACGGGATGACCCGCGGCCGCCTTCTCGCGGGCACGGGCAAAGATCAGGCGGATCTGACGCTCCGTCTCGCCCACGTACTTATCCAGCAGCTCGGGGCCCTTGATGTTGAGGAAGTAGCCCTGGGCTCCGGTCTCCTCGGAGAGCGAATGCGCCACGGCCTGGGCAATCAGGGTCTTGCCGCAGCCGGGAGGGCCATAGAGCAGCACGCCGCGCGGGGCGCGCAACGCGTGCTCGGCGAAGAGCTCCTGGTGCAGGAACGGCAGCTCGACGGCGTCGCGGATGGACTCGATCTGCGGGCCAAGCCCGCCGATGTCCGCGTACCGGGTGTCCGGGACGTGCTCCAACTCCAGCGCGGAGTATCCCTGGGGGCGCACCACCTGGGTGGCGACCATGCTGCGTGGCTCCACGATCACCAGGTCCCCCGGCCGCGGCGGTGAGATCAGCAGCTCCCCGCCCAGGGTCACGACCCGCTGATCATCCGCCGGTCCGGCCACCAGCAGCCGGGCCTCATCTAGCACCTCGCGCACCGTCATGAGCTCGCCAGTGCCGGTGCGCGGCAGCGTGGCCACCACCACCAGCGCCTCGTTGAGCAACACTTCGGTGCCCGCGCGCAGGCCGGCAAAGTCCACCAGCGGGGACACCGCGGTGCGCACCCGACGCCCGCCGTGCGCCACGTCCACGCTGCGCACGTCCGCGGAGGCGATGGACGTGCCGGGAAGCGCGGTGCCGCCCTGATGTACGGCCACAATCACGCCGTGGCCCATGGGCAGGTCGCCGTCATGCTCCAGCGCCGCACGCAGGCCGTCCAGCTTGTCCCGGGAACGGGTCAGGGCATCCACCAAGCGCGTGTTCTGCGTGCTCACCTCGGTGAGCTTGAAGGAGAGCTCCTGGGCGCGCCGTCGCGCCTCCACCAGCTCGTTGTGCGGCGCCTCGGTGCCGCCTGCCTGGTTCCCGGTCTGGCTCATGCCTTGCTGTCTCCTTCGCCTTCTTCGACCACCGGCGCGGTGCCGCGATGCCGCGCGTGACTCTCGGGTTCCGCGGCCTGCGTGTCCGCCGGGGTCTGCGCCTCAGGATCAGCCGCTCGCGGCGCCCGCGGTGTAGAGACGGTGCGGGACATGGCCTGATCCATGAACTCGTCCACGTCGGCGCCGCCGGCCTGGGCGGTGCGCAGGGCCTCGCGCCCGGACTTGCGCAGCTTCTTCACGGACACGCCGCGCTCCCCCAATGCCTCGGGAACCCAGGCCTCCTCGGAGTGATCCGCGGTCCAGGCGCTCAGGTCCTGAGCGGAGTAGGAGGCCTCCTTCACGCGCTTGGCGTGGGGAATGCCCTGGGCACCGTCCGCCAGGCGGCGGGTGGTCATGAGGAATCCGGTGTGGGCCACCATGCGGTGATCCGGGCGGACGGCCAGGCCGTCCACGTGCCAGCCGCGCACCATGGACTCAAAGGAGTCCGGCTCGGTGAAGCGGCCGTCCGCGCGGATGGCCTCCACCACGCGGGAGAGCTGCGTGACGGTGGCCACGTAGTTGATCCAGACCCCGCCGGGGGCCAGCACCGTGGCCACGGCGTCCAGGCACTCCCAGGGGGCCAGCATGTCCAGGACCACGCGGTCAACGGAACCGGGCGCCTTCTCCTCCAGGACCCGTTCCTGGAAGTCACCCAGCGAGAGCTTCCATGCCGGGGGAACCGCGCCAAAGATGGTGGTGACGTTGCCACGCGCCACATCGGCGAACTCCTCGCGGCGCTCAAAGCTGTGCACGCTGCCGCCGTCTCCCACCGCACGCAGCAGGGAGATGGTCAGGGCGCCGGAGCCCACGCCTGCCTCCACCACATGGGCACCCGGGTAGATGTCTCCCATGGTGACGATCTGGGCGGCGTCCTTGGGGTACACCACAGCCGCGCCGCGTGGCATGGAGAGCACAAAGTCCTTGAGCAGCGGCCGCAGGCACTGGTACCGCACCTCGTCGGAGTTCTCTACCACGCAGCCCTCTGGCTGGCCGATGATCGCGTCGTGGGAGAGCACGCCGACGTGGGAGTGAAACTCCCCGCCGATGCGCAGGGTCAGGGTGTTGATGCGCCGCTTCTGGTCCGTGACCTGGACCCGATCCCCCGGGCGGAAGGGCCCGCGCCGGTGGTCGGCGCCGGTGGGAGTGGGGAACTGCTCGTCATTCACTTCTGGGATTCCTTCCGTACGCGGCCCTCGATGGCCGCGATGACAACTTCTCTGCGGACGGCGCCGATGCACTGCCCGTCCTGATCAACGACCAGGACCGTCCCGCTGACTGATTCGACGACCGCGCGCACCAGCGCGTCGCCGTTGGAGCCCAAGGTGACCACGCCGGCGTCGTCCGCCGGAACCCCGGCGCGCGTCACGGGGGTTCCCGCGCGCAGCTGCTCGGGGACCGCAAGCACGGCCTCTGGCATGACGCGCAGCAGGTGCTGGCGCTCCGGGTCCATGGCCAGAATCACGGTGCCGTCCAAGACGCCCACCTCAATGGCGCCGGCCACGCTGGTCCCGGCGGGCACCATCTCCACGGGAGACATGAGGGCCTCAATGTTGACCTGCTCGAGCGAGAGCCGCAGCCGTCCGTGCTTCAGCGCGGCGCTGGCGCCCTGCCAGATGGGCAGCAGCACCACCACGGCCAGGACCAGCAGGATGAGGGAGGGGCCCTGCGCGCCGCGGACCCAAAACACGGCCAGCGCCACCACGCCTAGACCCACCAGGATGCGCCCGGCCCAGCCGCCGGCGATGGTCCCCTTGGCCTGTGAGCCCGTGAGCTGCCACACCAGGGATTCCACGATGCGCCCGCCGTCCAGGGGCAGCGCGGGCAAGACGTTAAAGATGCCGACGGCGAGGTTGGAGTACACGGCCATGCTCAGCAGCAGGCCAGGCACGCCGTACAGGGGCTGCCCCTGCATCAGCAACAGCCCCACCCCGCCGATCACGAGATTGACGAGCGGGCCAACCAGGGAGACATAGAGCGAGCGCCCGGGGGTGGAATCCACCTCGCGGAAGCTGGTGTGGCCTCCCCAGAGCGTGATCTCGATGCTGGATCCGGTCCAGCCAACCGAGCGCGCGGCCAGCGCGTGCGCCACCTCATGCAACAGCACCGAGATGGCCAGGATCACGGCGTAGGCCAGGGCCACGGCGGCGGCGGCCACCCAGCTCAAGGTCGGCAGGCTCTCCAGAATCCGCGGGGTGAACAGGGCCACCATGCCGACGGTGATGAGCAGCCACGACGTGGACAGCGCCACGGGAACACCCGCCACCGAACCCAAGGAGAGGGGTCGGTCGAACCACGGGCGCGCGGGAGTGGGCGTGGCAGACATGGGTTCAAGTCTAAGGTCTGGGGCAAGTGCCCCGGCGCGCGTTACCGTGGCCACATGACACGGGGCCAAGCACAGGAGCAGCCACCAGAGCAGGAACGCGCGCCACGCAGCGCCGCGGAGGCCTGGATGCACAGGGACACCGCCCCGGGCGAGCGTCCCGTGGTGCTCCTGCTCGGCTTTGGCGGGTGGGAGGACGCCGGCGGGACGGTCACGAGCGCCCTGGCCCTGCTGGCCGGGCTGCCGGGCACCAGGAAGGTCGAGGCCACGTGGGCGGGAGCAGAAAACCAGGCGGATGACCTGCACGATCTGCGGGTGCACCGCCCCACGGCGGTCACAGGGCCCGACGGCGTGCGGCGGGTCAGATGGCCGCGCCTGCGCCTCATGCGGGTGGACGGCGTGGGAGAAACCGAGTTGCTGATCGCCTCCGGACCGGAGCCGAGTCACCACTGGGCGGGTCTCGCCGCTGAACTATTGGCCATCGCGGCCTCAGAGGGCGCCACGTGCGCCATCAAGCTGGCGGCCACCTCCCAGGAGGTGCCCCACACGCGTCCGCTTCCGGTCTGGTGCAGCAGCGAGGACCCCACCGTGCGCGGGCACCTGGACGCGGACGAACCGCGCCGCCTTGGCGCCCTGGGTTTCTCCGATGTGGTGGCCCACACGGCGGACGCGGCCGGTTGGCCCACCTTGCAGCTGGAGGTGGGAGTCCCCTCCTACGTAGCGGGCGCTCCGCAGCCCCTGGCCACCCTGCGGCTGCTGGATGCGGTGGCAACCTTCGCCGACCTCACGCTGGATGTCCGAGACCTAGAGGAGGACGCCGCGGCGTGGCGTCTTGGTGCCGACCGGCTCGCGGCCGCGGACGCACGCATCGGGGCGCTCGTGGAATCCCTCGAGGCCCGCACCGACGCGGCCGCCCTCCCTGAGGCGCGGGCGGAGTCCATCGCTCGGGAGTTTGAGCGCTACCTGCAGCGCCGACCGCCCGTCGACTAACCAGAGGCGTGCTGGGCTCAGTCCAGGCGGATGCCGAGCAGCGCGTCGACCGCGTCGCGCGCCAAAGCCGACCCGGCGCCGTCGGGCAGGGGTTCCGTGACCTGCTCAGCCGTCTCAGCCGCCCACGCATCCAGCGCCGCCAGCGCCGCAGGCGAGTCCAGATCCTGTGCCATGGCGGAGCGCAGCGCGCTCACCAGGGCCTGCGCCCTCGTCAGCGTCGTGAAGGGCAGGCGCGCGGTCCAGGCAGCGAGGCGCTCCTGTGCAGCCGTCAGCAGCGTTTCCTCGTAGAACCAATCCGAGCGATAGTGCTGGCCAAGCAGCACCACGCGGATGGCACGCGGATCCACGCCGGCCGCGAGCAGCTTGGAGACCAGCACCAGGTTGCCCAGGGACTTGCTCATCTTTTCGCCGTCCAGGCCCACCATGCCGGTGTGCACATAGTGCTGGGCCAGTTCGCGATCTGCGAGGGCGGCGGTGTGCCCGGCGGAAAACTCGTGGTGCGGGAAGATCAGATCGGAGCCGCCACCCTGCACGGTGAGGGTCCCTGGCACCGTGTGCACTGCGATCAGGGAGCACTCGATGTGCCAACCGGGGCGCCCGGCCCCCAGGCTGCGGCCCTCCCAGGCCGGCTCTCCTTGGCGCTCCACGCGCCAAAGCAGGGGATCAAGCCGCCCGCGCTTGCCCGCGCGGTCGGGGTCGCCGCCACGCTGGGCGGAGAGCGTCAGCATGGTGGCCTCGTCGTAGTGGGACTCGCTGCCGAGCTGCCACAGCGCGGACTCGGAGGCGGCCACGTCGAAGTACACATCGCCGTCCGGCTCGCCCTCCCCGCCGGGCACCGTGTACGCCAGGCCGCGGGAGGCCAGCTCCTCCACGCCGTCAACAATCCACTCGACGGACTCCACGGCGCCCACGTAATGCTGCGGGGGCAGCACGCGCAGCGCCAGCATGTCGTTGCGGAAAAGCTCCACCTGAGAGGCGGCCAAATCACGCCAATCCACTCCGGTGGCGGTGGCGCGTTCCAGGAGCGGGTCGTCAACGTCCGTCACGTTTTGCACATAGGTGACGTCCAAACCGGCGTCTAGCCACTGGCGCTGCAGCAGGTCAAAGGCCACATAGGTGTTGGCGTGGCCAAGGTGGGTGGCGTCATACGGAGTGATGCCGCAGACGTAGAGAGAGGCAGCGCGTTCCGGGGAGGCCTCCACGACCGCCTGTGCGGCCGTGTCATGCACCCGAAGCGGGGGCGGCGTGCCCGGGATGGTGGGAACGGTGGGGGCAGACCAGGCGTGCACTACGGCGTGACTCCAGACTCGGTGAGGGGGTGTGGCAGGGGTGAGTGGCCGCTAGGAGCCGCTCAGGCGACGGCCGGGATCAGGTCAAGGCCAAGCAGCACAAAGAGCAGGAAGCCAAGGGCGATCCGGTACCAAACAAAGGCGCGGAAGGAGTGCGTGGAGATGTACTTCATCAGCCAGCCAATGACGATCAGGCCCACCACGAAGGCGATGCCGGTGGCCAAGGCCGTCTGGCCCAGGTCGTAGGGACCGGTGAAGCCGTCGCGGACGGACTTGAAGAGCTTGTAGCCGCCGGAGAGCAACACGGCGGGGATCGCGAGGAGGAAGGAGTAGCGCGCGGCGGCTTCCCTGGTGAAGCCCATGAACAGGCCACCGGTGATGGTGCCGCCGGAGCGGGAGACGCCCGGGATCAGCGCCAAGGCCTGGAAGAGGCCATAAAGCACGCCCTGCGGGGCATTCATGTCCTTGAGTTCAAGGCGCTGCTTGCCGTAAGAATCCGCGACGGCGAGCAAGATGCCAAAGACGATGAGCATGGTCGCGACAATCCAGAGACTGCGGAAGGTGCTATCGATCTTGTCTTCAAAGATCAGGCCAAGCACGCCGATCGGGATGGAGCCAAGGATGATGAACCAACCCAGCTTGGCATCGGGGTCATTGCGAGGAATCTTGCCCACTATGGACAGGTACCAGTGCTTAATGATCCGCACGATGTCTCGCCAGAAGAAGACGATGACCGCAAGCTCGGTGCCCAACTGCGTGATCGCGGTAAACGCGGCGCCGGGATCACCTCCCCCGGGGAGGAAGCCGCCCACGATGCGCAAATGCGCGCTCGAAGAGATGGGCAGGAATTCTGTCAGACCTTGGATCAGGCCCAGGATGGCCGCATACAACCAGTTCACTCGGTGAAGACTACTTCACCGGGCGCGCGGCCGTGAGCCGCCGCGCCCGGTGAGTACGCTCACGCCTGGTTGGCTGAGCCCTCCCCATCCGCGTCATCCTCGGCGTCTTCTAGCTCGTTGTTGTCCTCGGTGTCTTCCTCGTCACCGTCTTCATCCTCATCCTCGTCGTCCTCTGCGGCAAAGAGGTCAAGCGGCGTCGATTCGGAGTAGGAGTCCCACAGGGAGTCCTCATAGGCCTCGAAGGTCTCGGCGATGCGATCGTAGGCCTCATCAACCGCCGGATCCTCGTCGCTGCGTCGGTTGGCTACTGCGTTCAGGTGCTCGGCAAGGGCGGAGGTCAGGGCGTCAAGGGCTGCGCGGGGATCGTTGCTCATAGCAGTGACGCTACAGCCGCTGGCCCGGAAATGGCAGGGCTTGCCCTTGGCCCCGATTCAGGTGTGCAATGAGCCCACCATGCAGCAGAAGATCATGACCCCGCCCGCGGGGCACCGCGACGGCGATACGGGCTTTGAATACCTCATCGTGACCGTCAACCCCGGAGAGCCAGTTTCTGAGGCGCGCCGGGCCCTGGCGGAGCATTCCGAGTACGGGCGCTGGGAGTTGGCGCGCACCTGCATCTATCAGGGCGGCCTGCGCCGCTACTGGATGCGCCGCAGGGTCATGCGGGTCTCCAGCTCGCTGCGCGCAACCCGGCCCTAGCGAGCCCTCGCCACAAACACCATGAGCGTGGCCGGCTTCTCCCGCGGCGCATCCAGCGCAGTGCCCGCCCAGTCGCCGTAGACCGCCTCCACCTCAAAGCCAGCCACTCGCAGATCCGCCTCGATCTTTGCGCGTGAGCGAAAGTGCAGTGTCTGCTCCGTGATGACGGTGTCGCCCTGCCGCCCGAAGCGGTTGTGCTCCCGAAGCCGCACCGTGCTCCCGTCCCCCAGGCCCTCGTCCACCCGCTCCACCTCGGTCCACTCAGCGAGTGGACCCCTGGGGGTCTCTCGGGTGGACCGCTCCCCCGAGCCCCAGCCTTCCCACGCCCGCGCCTGCGGGTTGCGGCTCTCAAAGGACAGCATCCCGCCGTCCGCCATGCGGGCACGGAGGTCGCGCAGCGTTCGCTCCCAGTGGGCCTCGGGGATGTGTTGGGCCACGTTGCCGGTCATGACTGCAAGGTCGAAGGGCACGCGGGGGGCAGCCTGGCTATCGCCGTCGATCCACTCCACGCCGTCGGCGCCTGGACGCCGACGCGCAAAGGCCAACATGGCCGGGGACGGATCCACGCCCACCACTCGGCGGCCTCCCGCGGCCAGGGTGACCGTGAGAATCCCGGTACCGCAGCCCACGTCCAGGATGGCCTTGACTTGGCTCAGAGCAGCCAGCGATCGGTAAAAGTCGTGATCTGGCCCGTCCGGATTGTCCAGGTCGTAGAGGGCGACAATGCGCTCGTCGTAGTCGGCCATCCCTAGTCCTCCAGCGGGCCCAGCAGCCAATCGGCCACCGTCCTGTGCGCAGACTCGTCATTGGAGGGGTGAAAGAGGCTTGCCAGCACATCGCGGTAGAGCCGCTCCAGCTCAGTGCCCCGGGAGTAGCTGGCGCCGCCGGAGACCTTGATGGCCTCCAGAACCGCATCCCTGGCCACATCCCCGGCCTGCGTGCGGAAGGTGACCAGGCGCGGGAACCAGGAGGCGCTGTGATCCGCTCCCCCATCCAGGTCAAGGCCAAGCATCCGGGCCTGAGCGTCCAGGGCCAGCTGGGCCATGGCGGCCTGGGCCACCCGGTGGCGCAGCAGCTCGTCTTGGTTCAGGCTCTGACGGGTGGCGCGGTCCCGTCGCAGGGTCAGATGGCCCGCCGCCAGTTGCACGGCCCGGTCCGCGATGCCCACGTAGACGGCACCCGTCAGGCTGAGGAAGGAGGCAAAGATTCCAAAGATCAGCGCGTCAGGGTTGGGCCCCACCGGCAGGATGCTGTGCACATGCGCCGGATCCAGCCACGCGGCGTCGAGCTGGGTGGAGTGCGAGGCGGAGCCGCGCATGCCCAGCGCGTCCCAATTCGGAACGGATTCCGCGCCGCCGCCGCGCGGGACAAAGCCGTGAACCAACCGCGGCTCATCCCCCGAGGTGTCCTTGCCAAACACGCCAAGCCGCGTCCACGCCGTGGAGTTGGAGGTGAAGATCTTGAGTCCGGTGAGGTTCCAGCCGCCACCCTCCACCGGTGTCGCGGTGGTGAAGGAGTCAAAGAGGACGGCGTCGTTGCCCGGCTCTGACACGCCGAAGGCCAACACCTCTCCCTCGCTGACCCAGCGGCGCATGAAGCCGAGGCGATCGTCGCCGCGGGCCAGCAGCAGCCGGTCCACGCCCGTCCACACCAGGTGCATGTTGATCGCTAGGGCGGTGGCGGGCGAGTGGGCGGAGAGCAGGCGCTGGGCCTGGATGGCCTCGGCGAAACCCCAATCCTGACCTCCCAACTCCTCCGGGAGCATGGCCTTGAGATAGCCGGCCTCCATCAGCTCATCCAGGTCCTCCTGGGCAAAACTGTTGTCGCGGTCGTGCTCCGCGGCACGCTCTCGCAGGTGGCGCAGCAGGGCAGGGCTGAGGAGTTCTTCCACGCGCAGGCTCATGATCGCGTCCCCGCTCAGTACTCGGCCAGCAGGCGGGAGAGCACACGCCGACCGAACGTCAGGGCGTCCACCGGGACCCGCTCGTCCACGCCGTGGAAGAGCCCAGTGAAGTCAAGATCCGCGGGCAGGCGCAGCGGCGCAAAGCCGTAGCCCACAATGCCCAGGCGGCTCAGCGCCTTGTTATCCGTACCGCCAGCCAGCATGTACGGCAACACCTCACACCCCGGATCCTCCTCCTTCAGCAGCGACGTCATGGCCGCAACCAGGGCGGTGTCCGCCGGGGACTCCATGGCCTCAAACTCCACGTCCACCTCGACGTCCACGTCCTGCCCGGCCAGCTCACGCACCGTGTCAAGCGTGGAGTGATGCTCGCCGGGCAGGGTGCGGATGTCCAGGCGCGCCTGCGCCGTGGAGGGAATCACGTTGTCCTTGTAGCCGGCCTTCAGCACCGTCGGATTGATGGAAGTGCTCAGCGTGGAACCAATCCACTTCGCGGCGGATCCCAACGCGTCCAACTGGGGCTGCGGATCCTGGGGGTCAAAGGCCGTCCCGCTCATGCCCGCCACGCCCTGGAGCAATTCGGTGGTGGATTCCCGGTAGCTGATGCCCCACGGGTGCTCGGTGATGCGGGTGATGGCCTGGGCCAGGCGCGCCACCGGATTCTCCGGATTGATCTGCGAGCCGTGCCCGGCCTTGCCATGCGCGGTCAGGCCGGTCCACGCCATGCCTTTTTCCGCGGTCTGCACCAGGTAGGCCCGGGTCCCGTCCACCTCAGTGGAGAAGCCTCCCACCTCGCTGATGGCCTCGCCGGCGCCGGCAAACAGCTCCGGGTGCTCGGAGACCAGCCACTGGGCGCCGTAGCGGCCACCGGCCTCCTCATCGGCAAAGAAGGCCACGATCAGGTCCCTTCGCGGACGCTCCCCCCGGCGGACCAGGTCCCGGATGGCGGTCAAGATCATGGCGTCCATGTCCTTCATGTCCACGGCGCCGCGGCCCCAAATCATGCCCTCGCGCAGCTCGCCGGCAAAGGGATCCACGCTCCAGTCCTCTGCCAAAGCGGGCACCACGTCAAGGTGACCGTGCACCACGAGCGCCGGGAGCCCGCGGTCCTGGCCCGGAATGCGCACCACCACGTTGGCCCGGCCCGGCGCGGACTCGAACAGCTCCGGCTCCAGACCCACCTCCTGCAGCAGCCCCATCACGTAGTCGGCCGCCGGCCGTTCATTCGCCGAGTCCGCGGCTCCGCCGAAGTTACTGGTGTCGAAACGAATCAGTTCGCGGCAAATCCGCACCACTTCTGCGTCCAGGTCGAGGGAATCGGTGTTTCCAGTCACATGAGCCTCCGCTAGTGTCCTTCCGGGCGGGCCAGACTCGCCGCCCCGGGCTGCCCTGTCCGCGCGCCAGAGCCCGCGGCGGGCCGTTCTGCCTCCACCCTAGTTCGCTCCCCGGGCCGTGGTGAGGTGTTCACCGGACGGTCCTCCCGATTTGGGGTGCCCCCGGGCCCCGTGTTAAGATTTTCTCGTTGCCCCGCTGGCTTTTGGAAGCGGATCACCACCTGCGCGGGTGGCGGAATAGGTAGACGCGCTAGCTTGAGGTGCTAGTCCTCGAAAGGGGGTGGGGGTTCAAGTCCCCCTTCGCGCACAAGATGGGAAAGGCCCCCGGGATCAAACCCGGGGGCCTTTCGCGTTCCCTTACGTGAGGTCTGGTTGTGGCCCGGAGTCCAGGCTCCCGTGGTCAGCTTTTCCCCTGGTTATCTTTTCCCCTGGCCATCTTTTCCCCAGGTCATCTTTCGACACAGCGCGCATGCGCCAAGAATTGTCATGCGCCATCAGTTGCACGGCGCTCACACGCCGGAAGGGAGGGCACGTGCCGAGAACGCAGAGCGTCACCGTGCTCTCCCTCCACACCTCCCCCCTTTCCCAGCCCGGACAGGGCGATGCCGGTGGGCTGAACGTCTTTGTCCTGAATTCCTCCCGCGCTCTGGCAAGAGCTGGATACGACGTTCACATCTTCACGCGCTGGCCGGAGGATCGCAGCCACTCCCCCGAGCCCGGCCTCACGGTGCACGGCGTCCCCGCCGGCGGAGCCACACCGCTGAGCAAGGAGGAGTTGCGCGCCGTGGTCCCCGACTTTGCCCGCCGGGTCCAGCTGCATCCCGACTTCAACGCCGCCGCTCCCATCCACTCCCACTACTGGCTCTCCGGGGAGGCCGCACGGCTGCTGCGCCGCGCCTCTGGCGCACCGTGGATTCACACCATGCACACCACCGCGGCGCGCAAGGCGCACCACGCAGGGGCCTCTGAGGCGGACATGGGCCGCCTCGCGGCGGAGACCCGCATCGGCGCCGAGGCGGACGCGTTGACGGCCAATACCGCCGCGGACCGCCGGGAATTGGTGACGGACCTTGGCGTGGCCCCGGGCAAGGTGCACGTGGTCAGCCCCGGCATCGATACAGAGATCTTTACGCCGCTTGGCCCTGCGGCGCGCTGGCCGGTCGCCGCGCCTGGCTTGCGACTGCTCTTTGCCGGCCGCATTCAGCCCTACAAGGGTCCGCAGATAGCGCTCGGCGCGGTGGCGGCACTGCAACGGCGCGGCCTGGAGGCGAGCCTGGTCCTGATCGGGGAACGCTCCGGCATGGACGCGAGGGATCCGGAGGAGCTGGCGCGCCAGGCCGGGATCGGCGACCGGGTGACGGCCCTGCCAGCGGTGCCACAGGCGGAGTTGGCGTCCTGGTACCGGGCGGCGGATCTGGTGCTGATGCCCTCTCGGCACGAAACCTACGGGTTGGTCGCCGCGGAGGCGTTGGCCAGCGGCACGCCGGTGGTGGCCCACGATGTGGGCGGCCTGAGCACGCTCATCCGCGACGACGTGGACGGGATGCTGGTGACCAGCCTTGACCCCGAACGCTGGGCGGACGCCCTTGAACCCCTGGTGCGGCAGGGACATGCCCCACAGCAATGGGAGCGCGAGGCCGCAAAGACAGGGTCCGCACGGGGCTGGGATGCCACCGCACGGACCCTGGTCGCGCTGTATTCAGAGCTGTCAGCGGCGCACTCGGCACCGCCAGCCCTCTAGTCGGTCCCCGCTCCCACCGTCGCGGCCAGTGCCAGCGGCACCACCGAGCCGGCAAAGTGCGGGCGCACCTTCCGTGCGTCCCACCCAACAAAGCCCACGCTGCCCGGCTCCTCGTCGGAGGTGCCGGGCCCCACGGAGCTCTGCGTTGCAGAGGTCAGCGCGAACTCCACGCTGCCAGGTAGCTGCACCGGAACGGCGAACTCAATCTCCCAGGCGTAACCCACACCGTGCGGCGCCGCGGACTTGAGCGCGCGGGCGGCCAGGTACATGCCGTGGGCGATGGGCCGCTTCAGACCCAGCAGCTTGGCGCTGACCAGGGACAGGTGGATGGGGTTAAAGTCCCCCAGCACCTCCGCAAAGCGGCGTCCGGTCGTGGCGTCAAGGCGCCAGCGTCCCGTGGTCGCTGGCGGGACAAAGTCCGGGTGCGGCTCTGCCTCCGGACGGGAAGAACCCTCCAGTGACACGCCCTTGGCCAGGTAGACGCTGCGCCCCTCCCAGACCAGCTCCTCACCCACCAGGACCTGAGAGATCAGGTCCACCTGGGTGCCGGCCCGGTGCACACGAAGGTCGCGTGCGTGGGCGCGCAGCGTCAGGGTCTCAGACGGCCTCACCGGGCGCAGGTGGCGCACATGATTGCTCAGGTGCACCATGCCAAGCAGCGGCAGGGGAAAGTCCTTGCGGGCCAGGAGCCACAGCGCCACGGGAAAGACGGTGCCGTGCAGGAACACGCTCGGCACCTCCTCGCGGACCGCGTCCCCCAGCAGGCGCTGGTACTGGATCAGCGATTCCTCGCTGATGCGAACCTCCCGCGCCTCGGCACTGACGTCCGGGAGCGAGCCCGGCGCCACGCGTCGCACGCGACGCGTGGCCCCAAGCGCGGCCTGGGCGTAGAGGGCTCCAAGCGCTGGCACCTTGTCCAGGACCACCGTCTGCATGCCTAGGCCCCGATCAGGCTCTGGCCGCACACGCGCAGCGTGCGTCCGTTGATGCCAGCGGCCGAGTCTGAGGCCAGGAAGGAGATGGCCTCTGCCACGTCCCGCGGCAGGCCACCCTGCTGCAGGCTGGGCAGAATCAGGCGGCCGGCGGCGCGCGTGGCGAAGGGGATCTTGGCCGTCATCTCGGTCTCGATAAAACCAGGGGCGACGGCGTTGATGCCCGCCACGCCGCTGCTCAGCTGCGGCGCGCTGGCGCGCACCATGCCGATCACGCCGGCCTTGGAGGCACCGTAATTGCTCTGGCCACGATTACCGGCGATCCCGGAGGTGGAGGCCAGGGAGACGATGCGCAGCTGATCAAGGCCCGCGGCCTTGAAGGCCCGGTTCATGGCCAGCTGCGACTCGATGTTGACGGCAATGACGGAATCCCACTTGGCCGCGTCCATGTTCGCGAGCAGCTTGTCCCGGGTGATGCCGGCGTTGTGGACCACGATGTCCAGGGCGCCGTGGCGCTCCTTGGCGTGGGCCGCAATCAGTTCGCCGGCCTCGGGGCGGGTCACATCCAGCTGCAACGCGGTGCCCTCCACCTCGTTGGCGACCTTGGCCAGGGCGTCCCCGGCCTGCGGTACATCCACCACGACCAGCGTGGCGCCGTCGCGGCGCAGCACCCTGGCGATGGCCGCACCGATGCCGCGCGCGGCACCGGTCACTACGGCGACCTTGCCGACCAGCGGGCGGTCCGCGTCCTGGGGAAGCACCCCGCGCTGGGAGTCAACGCGCAGGAACTGCCCGTCGACGTAGGCGCTGCGGCCGGAGAGCAGGAAGCGCAGCGCGGCCTGGGCGCTGGGTGCGCTCAGGTCAAGCGAGCCCTCCAGCTCGATGCCGTTGGCGGTGGCTCCGCCTCGCAGCTCGTGGGCCACGGAGCGCAGCATGCCGGTCACACCCAGGCGGGCGGCGGCGAGCTCGGGGGCGTCCCCGTCCTGCTCCGGCCGTGCGATCGTGATGACGCGTCCGCCGGGCGCCAGGCGCTTCAGCGCCGGCGAAAGCGTCAAGGCGTGCGGGGACAAATCTGCCGGCGTCGTCACGTCGTCGAGCACCACCACAATGGCACCCAACTTGGCGTGGCCGGCGTCGTGCGTGCGCACCTCGAGGCCCCAGCCCAGGAGCAGCTCACCGGTGGTGCGAGCCAGCTCGGAGGAGCCGATCACCATGGCAGCGCCAGGGATCAGGGCGGCGCCCTGTTCGTAGCGGCGCAGACGCACCGGCGCGGGCAAACCCAGTCGCTTGGCCAGCGAGCGGCCAAAGGGAGTGTTGGCGAAGTCCAAGTACTGATCCGCCATGATCAGCGCGCCTCGAGGATCGCGACGATGCCCTGGCCGCCGGCGGCGCAGACGGAGATGAGGCCGCGGCCAGATCCCTTCTCATGCAGCATCTTGGCCAGCGTGGCGACGATGCGCCCGCCGGTGGCGGCGAAGGGGTGACCGGCCGCAAGCGAGGAGCCGTTGACGTTGAGCTTGCTGCGATCGATGGAGCCAAGCGGGGCGTCAAGGCCCAGCTTGTCCTTGCAGAACTCCGGGTCCTCCCAGGCCTTGAGCGTGGAGAGCACGGTGCCGGCGAAGGCCTCGTGGATCTCGTAGAAATCAAAGTCCTGCAGGGTCAGACCCTGGCGTGCCAGCATGCGGGGCACGGCGTAGGCGGGGGCCATGAGCAGGCCCTCCTCGCCGGAGACAAAGTCGACGGCGGCCAGCTCGTAGTCAACGAAGTTGGCGAGCATCGGCAGGTCATGCTCCGCGGCGAACTCCTCGGAGCCGAGCAGCACGGCGGAGGCGCCGTCCGTCAGCGGCGTGGAGTTGCCTGCGGTCATGCTGGCCTGGTCCCCCAGGCTCTTGCCGAAGGCCGGCTTGAGCTTGGAGAGCTTGGCCACCGTGGAGTCCGCGCGCATGTTGTTGTCCTTGGCCAGCCCGCGGTACGGGGTGATCAGGTCATCAAAGAAGTGGCGGTCATAGGCGGCGGCCAGGTTCTGGTGGCTTGCGGCCGCCAGCTCGTCCTGAGCCTCGCGGGTGATCTCCCAGCGCTGGGTCGTCAGCGCCTGGTGCTCACCCATGGAGAGGCCGGTGCGCGGCTCATCGGTGCCGGGCGCGGACGGCGCCAAGTCACGCGGGCGCAGCTTGGCGAAGGCGGCGAGGCGGTCCTTCAGGGACCGGGCGCGGCCGGCCGCCAGGAGTACGTTGCGCAGGTCATCCGAGACGGCGATCGGGGCGTCGGAGACGGTGTCCACGCCGCCACCGATGCCGGACTCGATCTGGCCGGACTTGATCTTGTCTGCGAGGGAGCCGATGGTCTCCAGGCCGGTGGCGCACGCCATCTGCACGTCATAGGCGGGGGTCTGGGGGCTCAGGGCAGAGCCGAGCACCACCTCGCGGGTCAGGTTGAAATCGCGGGAGTGCTTCAGCACCGCGCCGGAGGCGACGGCCCCGATGCGCTGGCCCTGCAGGCCAAAGCGCGCCACCAGCCCGTCAAGGGCTGCGGTCATCATGTCCTGGTTGGATGCGCCGACGTAGGCGCCGTTGGCGCGAGCGAAGGGAATGCGGTTGCCGCCAATAACGACGGCGGGACGGTTCTGGGAAAGATTCTGGCCCATGGCTATCTCGTGGCTCCTCATGATGGTCTGGCTGCGACCTGTTTGGCTGGTGGTCGCGGGAATGTCACCACCCCCTACTGACCGATACCCAGCGTACCTGATACGCTCGGTATCGTGAACCTCACCACACCCTCCTCCGACGCTGCTGGCGAACAGCCAGACGACGCTGCCGACGGCCGCGACGTGCGCTGGGCGGATCACCGCCAGCAACGCCGCGCGGAGCTGATCCGCGCGGCCCGCAAGTCCATCCACCGCTGCGGCCCCGCCGTTCCCATGGACCAGATCGCCGCGGAGGCGGGCACCAGCAAGTCAGTCCTGTACCGCTACTTTGGCGGCAAGGAGGGCCTGCGAACCGCGATCGGCAACGACGTGGTGCTCGGTGTGCGCCGCGCCGTGGTCTCCGCGGGCCACAAGGCCTCCGGGCCTGTGGACACGCTCCAGGCCATGATCCGCGCTTACCTGGCCCAAGCCGCCGCCTCCCCACATACCTACGCCTTTGTGCTCGGCCCCGCCGAGGGCAACGCGCAGGAGCAGGTGCGGGCGCTGACGGATGAGCTCGTGATCCTCATGACCGAGCACCTGCAGGCTTTGCTTGCCGCCACCAACCGCGTGCCTGCACCGGAATTGCTCTCCCTCTGGCCCACGGCGGCCCTTGGCTTGATCCGCGCGGCGGGCGATCGCTGGGTCGCGGATCCCACTTCCAGCCCCAGCGCGGACGCGCTGGCCGGAACCCTCACCGAGTGGCTGCTCTCTGGCATCGCCGCTCCCCTGATCACCGGGTCCGCCACGGACTCCGGATCCACCCCCACCACCAAGCAGCTCTCCAGCATCGCGTGAAAGGACAGGCCATGACCTCCACAACTCCCACCTCCGCCTCCGCCTCCAAGACCACCGAGGATCCGCGACTGGATGTTGCCGCCGTTGGCGAGCAGCTGATGGGCCGCTGGGCGGACGCCCGCCGCGTGTCCCGCGAGCTGGCCACCAACCCCCAGCTGCACAAGGTGGAGGGCATGCCCGTCCCCGAGCACCGCGAGCGCACCTTCCAGAACATGTTTGAGCTGGTCAAGACCGGCGCCGTGCACCGCGCCTTCCCGTCCCGCCTTGGCGGTTCAGATGACAACGGCGGCAACATTGCCGCGTTCGAGGAACTGGTCACCGCGGACCCGTCCCTGCAGATCAAGGCCGGCGTGCAGTGGGGCCTCTTTGGCTCCGCGGTGTTGCACCTTGGCACCAAGGAGCACCAGGACACGCTCCTCCCAGGCATCATGGACCTCTCCGTCCCGGGCGCCTTTGCCATGACGGAGACGGGCCACGGCTCCGACGTCGCAAGCATCGGCACCACCGCCACGTATGACCCTTCCACGCAGGAATTCGTGATCAACACGCCCTTCCGCGCCGCGTGGAAGGACTACCTGGGCAACGCCGCCCTGCACGCCACCGCCGCAACGGTCTTTGCGCAGCTCATCACCAACGGTGTGAACCACGGCGTGCACTGCTTCTACGTGCCGATTCGCGACGAGAACCGCGCCTTCCTGCCGGGCATTGGCGGAGAGGACGACGGCGTCAAGGGTGGCCTCAACGGCATCGACAACGGCCGCCTGCACTTTGACCACGTGCGCATCCCCCGCACCAGCCTGCTCAACCGCTACGGCAACGTCGATGAGGACGGCACCTACACCTCCTCCATCGAGTCCCCGGGGCGCCGCTTCTTCACCATGCTTGGCACCCTGGTTCAGGGCCGCGTCTCCCTGGATGGCGCCGCAGTGGCAGCCTCCAAGGTGGCCCTGCAGATCGCCGTGACGTACGCCAACCAGCGTCGCCAGTTCAACGCAGCGAGCGACATCGAAGAAGAGGTGATCATGGATTACCAGCGCCACCAGCGCCGCCTGATCCCTCGCATCGCCCGCACCTACGCCGGCGCCTTCAGCCACGAGGAACTCCTGGTGGCCTTCGACGGCGTGTTCTCCGGAGAGAAGGACACGGAGGAGGGGCGCCAGGATCTGGAGACCCTGGCCGCGGCCCTGAAACCGACCACCACCTGGGACGCCATGAGCACCCTCCAGGAGGCCCGCGAGGCCTGCGGCGGCGCCGGCTACCTGGCAGAGAACCGCTTCACCGGCCTGCACTCCGACCTGGATGTCTACACGACCTTCGAGGGCGATAACAACATTCTGTTGCAGCTAGTCGGCAAGCGCCTCCTGACGGACTTCTCCGCCCAGTTCAAGGGCGCCAAACCCGCAGACCTGGCCCGCTACGCCCTGCGCACCGGCGCCGAGCAGATCCTGGCCCGCACCGGCCTGCGCGCCCTGGGTCAGGACGCCGCTGATACCGGCTCAGAGAAGCGCACCGCCAACTACCTGAAGGACCCCGAGGTCCAGCGCGCCCTGCTCACCGAGCGGGTGGAGGTCGCGATCGGCGAGATAGGCCGTGCATTGGCCTCTGTGGCCAAGGCCAGCCCCGCCGAGCAGGCCGCCGCGTTCAACTCCCACCAGGAGGAGCTGATTCAGGCCGCCCACATGCACGCACGCCTGCTGCAGTGGGAAGCCTTCACCCGCGGGCTGGAGTCCGTCAAGGACGCCGACTCCCTCAAGGTCCTCACCTGGGTCCGCGATCTCTTCGCGCTGACCACCATTGAGGATGAGCTGGATTGGTTCCTCATGAACGGCCGCCTCTCCGTGCAGCGCGCACGCACCCTCAAGGAATACGTCAACCGCCTGATCACCCGCCTGCGCCCGCACGCACAGGATCTGGTGGACGCCTTTGGTTACACGCAGGCCCACCTGCGCGCACCCATCTCCTCCGGCGCCGAGCAGATCCGCCAGGACGAGGCCGCGGAGTACTACCGCCACCTGCGCGCGGATCCCGAGTCCCCCGTGGATGAGCGCGTGCTGGTCAAGCGCCGCCGCGCGGAGGCCAAGGCCGCCCGCCGCTAGGCACACCGCCCCTCGGCACACCACCTGCTGAGCGCCGGCTCCACGCGGGCCCGCACCCAGTGACCGCCGGCCCGGACGCGCACCCAGCGCGCCCGGGCCGGCGTGTTTGTGCAGGGCACGAGGCCTGCCGCTTGGCGCGCTGGGCCCCAACCAAGCGTCGTCGGGCCGTTGTCAGATGCTCACCCAAGAACCGACCACGAGATGTGAAGCAATGATTAAATAGCTGGATGAGTTCCGCATTGCGCCCCCCGAACGAGAACCTTCGCCGCGACGAGGCAGCCGCCCGCTCGGCCGCCGTCCGCACCCACGCCTACACACTTCAGCTCGATTTCAGCGAGGCCGCTGACCCGGCCCAGCTCAGCTACCCCCTCGTGACGCAGATCAGCTTGGACGCCATCCCCGGTACGTCCACCTTCCTGGATTACCTGGGTCATTCCGTGCAGTCAGTGCAGATCAACGGCGTGGAGCAGGACCTGGACGCTGTAGTGAACGGGGCACGCCTTCACCTGCGCGGCCTGGCACAGACCAACACCGTGCGGATCGCCTCGCGCTCGCTCTACTCACGCTCCGGCGAGGGCGTGCACCGCTTTGTTGACCCGGCGGACGGCCTGACCTACCTGTACTCCCAGAACGAGCCGGCGGACTGCCGCCGCATCTTCCCCTGCTTTGATCAGCCGGACCTGAAGGCCCGCTTCAGCACCAGCATCACGGCCCCCACCGCCTGGCACGTGGGCTCCAATGGAGCCCTGCTGGACGTCGAGGAGGCAACCGGCGCCAACAGCACCCGCCGCTTTGCCCAGACCGAGCCCATGTCCACGTACATCGCCACCTTCCTGGCCGGACCGTACGCGCTGTGGAGTGATCACTACGCCGGCAGCACCGCCTCCGGCGAGGACGTGCAGATCCCGTTGGGCCTCATGACCCGCGCGTCGCTGGCCCCGAGCATGGACGCGGAGGAGGTCTTCGCGATCACCAAGCGCGGCCTGGACTGGTTCCACACCCACTTTGACTTCGCCTACCCGTGGGGCAAGTACGACCAGGCCTTTGTGCCGGAGTACAACCTGGGCGCCATGGAGAACCCCGGCCTGGTGACCTTCACCGAGCACTACGTCTTCACCTCCCCCGCCACGCAGGCCCAGCACGAGCAGCGCGCCAACACGATCCTGCACGAGATGTGCCACATGTGGTTTGGCGACCTGGTCACCATGCAGTGGTGGGATGACCTGTGGCTCAAGGAGTCCTTCGCGGACTACGTTGGCACGCTGGCCGTGGATCAGGCCACCGACTTCACCACGGCGTGGACCACCTTTGCCTCCCGGCGCAAGGCCTGGGCGTATCGCCAGGATCAGTTCCCCACCACGCACCCCATCGTGGCGGACATTGTTGACCTGGAGGCCGCCGATCAGAACTTTGACGGCATCACCTACGCCAAGGGTGCCTCCGTCCTGAAACAACTCTCCGCCTTTGTGGGCCAGGACGCGTTCCTGGCCGCAGCCCGCTCCTACTTCCGCAAGCATGCCTGGGGCAACACCACCCTGGATGACTTCCTCGAGGAGCTCTCCGCCGCGTCAGGTCGGGACATGGCCGGCTGGGCGCAGGCCTGGCTCACCACGGCCGGCGTCAACCGGCTCTCCTTGGAGACCAGCGTGGGCCAGGACGGCACCATCACCGCCGCCCGCCTGCTGCAGGACGGCGCTGACCCGCGCAGCGGCGAGACCGTGCTGCGCCCGCACGTGGTGCGAGTGGGCGCCTACACGCCGCAACAAGACCTTGAGCCCGCCACGCTCGCCTCCTCCTTTGAGGTGCGCTTGGAGGGTGCGGCCGTGGACGTGCCGGAGTTGGTGGGCCGCCCCGCCACCGAGGCCCTGCTGCCCAACGATGAGGACCTCAGCTACGCCAAGTTGGGCCTGGACCCGGTCACGCTAGACACGGTGCTCTCCGCGGGGCTGGACGGCGAGCTGGCCCGCGCCATCTCGCTGGCCGCCGCCTGGAACCTGACCAGGGACGGCCTGCTCTCCCCCGAGCGTTTTGTGGACGGCGCCGTGGCGCATTCGGGACTGATCCAGGACTCCGGGGTGTTGGCGCAGGTCTTTTCCCAGGCCAACACCGGCCTCTTTGAGTACTCCACCGAATCCGCACGCCAGGAGTTGGTGAGCCGCTGGGTCACCTTCCTGGTGACCGAGGTGCTGGAGTCCCCGGAGCCAAGCGACGCCCGCACCGTGAAGCTGCGCTGCCTCTTGGGCGCGCTGAGTCACCAGAAGACCCCGGTTCCCGAGGTCCTTGACCTGGTGGCCTCCTGGGTCAAGGACCCGGACTTTGGCCTGGGTGAGGATCTGACGTGGGCGGCGCTGACCGCGCTGGCCGCGCACTCCCGTGTGGACGCGGAGCAGTTGCAGGCCTCCCGCGATGCCGCGCCCACCGCCGTGAGCCAGACCGGCCTCAGCCGCGCCCTGGCCGCCCGCCCGGATGCGGACGTGAAGCTGGCCGCCCGCGAGGCAGCCTTCCGCGGCACCGATGCCGACGGAGTCGCGCTCAGCAACGATCAGCTCCAGGCCACCCTTGACGGCTACGGCGTGGATCCCTCCGGCGTGAGCGGGGATCACGACGCCGAGTACTGGGAGCGCATCGAGGAGCTGTGGGCCAGGCAGAGCCAGGGGCAGGCCACGCGCGTGGTCACCGGCCTCTTCCCTGGGGATGCCAACCTTGACCTGGGTGATGAGAGCACGCATCCCAAGGTGCTGGCGGCTCAGGCCTGGCTGCGGGACCACGCTCAGGCGCCGCAGGCCCTGCGCCGCCTGGTCCTGGAGGGCTTGGATGACCTGGAGCGCCGGCTGTTTGCGCAGGGCTACGCCGCGCGTGCCGCGGCCGGGCGGGGCTGAGCGCAGGCAACAACAGCAGGGCCCGACGGCGGCGGGGCGGCTTGGCTGCCCCGCCGCCGTCGTCGTCCGGTACCGCCGTCGCCCGCTACCGCCGTGGCCCGGTACCGTCGCCGCCGCCGTCGCCCGCTACCGCCGTGCCAGGGCCCAGCGCAGCACAAGACCCACGACCAGGGCCCAGAAGGCCGCGCTGATCCCGGCGAAGGCCACCCCGGAGGCCGCGACCAGGAACGTCGCCACCACGGCGACGCGCTCCTGCGAGTCCTCCCACGCGCCCTGGACGGCTGATCCCAGGGTGGCGATGAGCGCCACCCCTGCAACCGCCGCCAACACACCGTTCGGCGCGAGGACCGCGACCGCGACCACCGCCGCCGAGCCCAGTCCCAGCAGCACGTAGAAGCCTCCCGCCCAGGCGGCCGAGCGCCAGCGGCGCTCCTGTGGCACGCCGCTCTCTTCCCCCGCTGCCAGAGCGGCGGAAATCGCGGCGAGGTTGATCGCGTGCCCACCCAAGGGGGCCGCGAGCGCAGAGCCCAAGCCTGTGACCAGCAAGGAAGAACGCCACGGGGCGGTGAAGCCAAAGCTGCGCAGCACCGCCACGCCGGGAATGTTCTGCGAGGCCATCGTGACCACGTACAGCGGCAGGGCCACCCCGATCAGCGAGGTGACGGAAAGGGTGGGCCAGGTCCACGCGAAGGCGGGCAGCAGCACCCCTGCCTCCACACCGCGGCCGCTGGCGATCAGGTGCACCGCGATCACGGCCACCGCCGCCACGAAGGCCAGCGGCACCGCCCAGCGCGGGGCAAAGCGCAGCCCAAGCAGCCACACCAGGATCACCGGCAGCACCGCCCACGGGTCACTCGCCACGCCAAGAACTGGCTGAAGACAGAGCGGAAACAGCACACCGGCCAGCATGGCCTGCGCAATTCCCGTGGGGATGCTTTGGGCCAGGCGGCCAAGCCACGGCCAGAGCCCGGTGGCGATCAGGAGCAGGGCACAGACCAGGAGGGCGCCCACTGCGTCAGAGAACTGCCCGACGGCGGCGCCGGCGCCTACCAGCACGGCCGCGCCAGGGGTGGACCAGGCCACCGTGATGGGGAGCCGGTGAGCTAGCGCCAGCGCCAGCGTCGTCAGGCCTACTAACAGGGTCAGCGCCATGAGGCCGGAGGCCGCCTGGGCGCCGCTGGCGTGAACGGCCCCGAGGCCCGTCAGCACCACGGCGAAGGAAGAGGTGAAGCCCACCAGCGCCGTCACGGCACCGGCGGAGACCTCCTGAAGGCCGGTTGAATCCTGGCCCGGGTGGGGGCGTGCATCCGGTCGTGTCACGGGACGCGCGCCGTCCACTCCTCCGTCTCAAACTTGGTGCGCGCTAGGTCCCGCGCCTCCTGAACCGTGCGCGTGTCCAGCTGGGCGGCGGTGGCCCCGTAGCGCTCGGCAAAGACCTCTTGCAGGGTCTGCAGAATCTCCTCGCGGCTGCGACCGGTCTGGCGCTTGAGGGGGTCAACGCGCTTCTTGGCGCTCGTGATGCCCTTATCTGAGAGCTTCTCGCGGCCGATGCGCAGCACCTGCGTCATCTTGTCCGCGTCGATGTCATAGCTCATGGTCACGTGGTGGAGCATGCCGCCGCCCGCCAGGCGCTTCTGGGCCGCGCCACCGATCTTGCCGGCGTCCGTCGCAATGTCATTGAGCGGGACGTAGTGGGCGTTCACGCCCACGCGCTGCAGCGAGTCCATGATCCACGCGTCAAGGAAGGGGTAGGAGTCCGCGAAGGACATTCCGTCCACCAGGGATTGTGGGAGGTAGAGCGAATACGTGATGCAGTTGCCCGCCTCCATGAACATGGCCCCGCCGCCGGAGATGCGGCGCACCACCTGCACGCCAAAGCGCTCCGCGCCCTCCGCATCCACCTCGTTGCGCAGGGACTGGAAGGAGCCGATCACCACGGCAGGCTCGTTCCACTCCCAGATGCGCATGGTGGGCGGGCGCAGACCGGCACCCACCTGCCGGGTCAGGACCTCATCCAGGGCCACATTGACGGCGATGGGATACGGCGTGGGGCCAAGGATCTGCCACTCGTGATCTCCCCAGGTGGTGGCCAGCCCAAGGGCGCGGCGCACCGCCGTGGCGACCGAGCGGGCGTCGAACCCAAAGAGCACAGCGTCCGGGCGGATCGCATCCTGCACCGTGCGTGAAAACTCCTCGTGGGAGGCGTGCGCGGGCACGCCCACCAGGGCCGCATTGATGTCATCCAGGGCCTCATCCGGCTCCAGGAAGAAGTCACCGTTGATCCGCGCCGCGCTGATGGCGCCGTCACTGACCTGAAGGTCGGCAACCACCAGCTTTCCGCCGGGGACCTTGTACTCGCCGTGGTGCTGACCGGGGGTGTCTTGTTGGCTCTGAATCACTCCCCCAGGTTATCGCTCCAGGCCAGCGCCCGCGGAAATTTGTGTCCCCGGCGCCAGGGGAATCCGCAGGGGCGGCGCACGCAAAAGCCCCGCGTCCAGAAACTGGAAGCGGGGCTTTTGACCGGTGGAGCTGGGAGGCTTACTTGCCGCCGAAGCCCTTGAAGCGCTGGTTGAAGCGCTCCACGCGACCGGCGGAGTCCATGATGCGCTGCTTGCCCGTGTAGAACGGGTGGGACGCGGCAGAGATTTCGACGTCGATGACGGGGTAGGTATTGCCATCCGTCCACTCGATCGTCTTCTGGCTCTTAGCCGTGGTCTGGGTCAGGTAGGTCTCACCGGAGGCCAGGTCGCGGAACACGACGGGGCCATAGTTCGGGTGGATTCCAGGCTTCATGAGTTTCACCTTGTGGTCGTGGCCCCTGGATTTTGCCAGGGGCGAATGTGTCTGGTGGCCGCCCGGATGCACGCAACAAAGCGCGCGAGAGCGACACTCCAGTCTACACGCTGAGGCGGCCAGTCAGAATCACCGACCGGCGCGGCGGCAAGCGTACGATCACAACACGCCCGGGCACACAGCTTCGCGGCCCAACGACGGGAACGCTCATGGCAACACGGCTGGACAACACGGGCATTGCGGTACGCGACTTGGAGGCCGCCGTGGCCTTCTTCACGGACCTGGGACTGAGCGTGCTTGGCCGCGATGAGGTCAGCGGCGACTGGACGGACACGGCGGTGGGGCTGGACGGAAACCACGCCAAGATCGCCCTCTTGGAGGCGCCGGACGGCGGCGGGCGGATTGAGCTCTTTGAGTACATCCACCCGGAGGCCATCGAGACCGAGCCCACGCAGCCCAACGAGATTGGCATGCACCGCGTGGCCCTGGCCGTTGATGACATCGGAGACGCCCTGCAGATCGCTGCCACTCACGGCTGCGTCCCGCTGCGCGGCGTGGCCAACTACCAGGACGTCTACAAGCTGACGTACCTGCGCGGGCCAAGCGGCATCCTGGTGATGCTGGCCCAAGACCTCACGAAGAAGCGCTAGGGGCAGAGCACCGCTGCCTTGCTACCGGGTTGAGTACAGCGCCACCGCAGCGGACGCCGCCACGTTGAGCGAATCCACCCCGCCCATCATGGGGATGGTGACGCGCCGGTCCACCAGCGCCTCCGTCTCGTGGCGCAAGCCGTGACCCTCGTTGCCAAAGACCAGGGCCAGTCGCTGGTGATCCTGTGCCACCAGCTCATCCAAGGAGATGGCGCCCTCCCCCAGCGTCATCCCGGCCACGACGTATCCCGCCGCTTGCAGCTCGGAGATCCCCGCTGGCCACGGCTCAACGCGGGTCCACGGCACCTGAAACACGGTGCCCATGGAGACACGAATGGAACGCCGATAGAGCGGATCCGAGCACTGGGGCGAGACCAGCACGGCGTCCGCCCCAAAGGCGGCGGCCGAGCGGAACGCGGCACCCACATTGGTGTGCTCGGCCAGATCCTCCAAGACCACCACGCGGGAGCGCTGCCCGACGCCGCGGTCAAGCTTGTGCAGCAGGCTCGCCACCGGGAGCGGCTGGGGACGTTCAAAGCTGGCAAGGGCCCCGCGGTGCAGATGGAAACCGGTCAGCTCCTGGAGCGCCGCTGAGTCCCCCACAAAAACCGGGGCCTGCGGGTGGGAGGCAGCCAGCTCGGCGATCAGTTCGTGATGCTTGCCCTCCAGGAGGAAGGACACCGGCACGCACCCGGCCTCCAGTGCCCGGCGCACCACCACGGTGGACTCGGCGATGAAACGCGAGCGCGTACCGCGCAGCGCTGCGTCCGTCAGCGCCGCGTAGTCAGCCAGGCGCGGGTCCTGCGTGGAGCCAATCTCAACGATGCTCATGCCGCGAACAGCTCCCAGACCAGATGCACAAACGCCACGAGGCCGAGCACCACGATGCAGGCTCGCAACACGTTGGGAGAGAGCTTGCGACCGATCCGCGCGCCGAGCCAGCCACCAAAGAGGGAACCAGCGCCGATCAGCAGCGCCGCCGTCCAATCGATGCGTTCAAAGGCAAAGATGAGGTAGGCGATGGCCGCCACCAGGTTCACGGCGAGGCTGAGCACCACCTTGATGGCGTTGGCCTGTTGCATGGACCCCTGCAGCATGATGCCAAACAGGCCCATCAGGATCACGCCCTGCGCGGCGGTGAAGTAGCCGCCGTAGATGCCGGTACCAAACACCAGGATCACCAACAGCGTGGAAAGCGGTTGCAGATCCGGGGTGCTCAGCGTCTGGGCACCGGAGCGCGCCTTGGCCCTGGCGGAGATCCTGGGTTGGACGATCACGAGAAGGACGGCGACCAGGATGAGGATGGGGGCCACGATCCCAAAGACCGATTCCGGCAGGTGCAGCAAGAGGTAGGCACCAATGAGGGCACCCACCACGGAGGCTGGCAGCAGCCGCCACACGGTCCGCTTGACTGTCGCCAGCTCCGCCCGGTACCCCCAGGCCCCGGAGACTCCACCGGCCACGAGCCCTATCGCGTTGGAGACCACTGCGTTGACCGGGCTCAGTCCCACGGCCACCAAGACCGGGAACGTCACGAGCGTGCCGGAACCCACGATGGAGTTGATGGTGCCTGCCCACACTCCGGCGAACAAGACGATGAGGGCCTGCCACAGTTCCATGCCGGTGGGCCCCGCTTAGCGAGCGAACGCGGTGTAACGGGCCCCCGTGCGGTGCAGCTCCAGCGGAAGATTAAACGTGGTCTCCAGGTTGGACTGCGTCAGGGTCTGCTCCAGCGGGCCCTGCGCCACGACCTGGCCGGCGCGCAGCAACATCACGTGGGTGAAGTGCGCGGGAATCTCCTCCAGGTGGTGGGTCACCATGACCATGGTGGGTGCCACCTCTGAGGCGGCAAAGTCGGCGAGGCGAGCCACCAGTTCCTCGCGCCCGGCCAGGTCCAGGCCTGCGGCGGGCTCGTCAAGCAACATCAATTCGGGGTCCGTCATGAGCGCCCTGGCGATCAGCACCCGCTGACGCTCGCCCTCAGAAAGGGTCACAAAACTGCGGCTGAGCAGCGTGGACGCGCCCCACTCGGCCAGCAAGCGCAGCGCGCGCCGCTCGTCCTCGCGGTCGTAGAGTTCGCGCCACCGACCGGACATGCCGTACGCGGCCGACACCACGGCGTCGAGCGCCTTTTCGTCTTCGCGAATCTCCCTGGCCAGCGCCGCTGAGGCCACGCCGATCGAGGGGCGCAGCTCCGCCAGATTCACCGCGCCCATGCGCTCGCCCAGCACCGTGACCGTTCCCGTCGTGGGGAACATCTTGGTGGAGGCGATGCGCATGAGGGTGGACTTGCCCGCCCCGTTGGGGCCCATCACGATCCACCGCTCGTCCTCGTTGACGCTCCAGCTCACATTGCGCAAGAGCTGCTGGCGGCCACGGGTCACGGAAACATCTGAGAATTGGAGGACGGCACTCATGCCGTCAAGACTAGGCCACCACGGGCCTGGTTGCCGCGCGACGCGGCGTCACGCATGCACGCGCACGCGTCGCGCGAGGCCAAGATAGTCCCATGAGCACCCTCCCTCGTCTCAGCCTCTTTGCCGCCCCGGGCTCCTCCGCGGTGGATCGCCGCGCGGCCGACTGGCTCTCCGCCTGCGGCATCGACGCCCGGCCCGTCCAGGCCCCTGCCTTGGAGGGGCTGCAGGGCGGCTCCTGGGAGCTGGACGCCCCGGAGTCGGCGCTGAGCGCGCTCCGGGCGCTGTTGCAAGAGGAAACCACCGAGGACCTCAGCGCGCTGTTGACCCCTGCCGCCATGCTTGGTTCGCGCAGGACACTCGTGGTGACTGACGTGGACTCGACGCTGATCCAAGAGGAGGTCATCGAGTTGCTGGCCGCCCACGCCGGGCGCGAGGCGGAGGTCGCCGCCGTCACCGAGCGTGCCATGCGCGGGGAGCTGGACTTTGCGGCCTCGCTGCATCACCGCGTGCAGGCGCTCAAGGGGCTCCCGGTGCGCGTCATCGCGGAGGTGGCGGAGCAGGTCACGCCCATGCCGGGCGCGCTTGATCTCATTGCGGCCGCCCACGCCAACGGCCACCGGGTGGGAGCCGTCTCCGGCGGCTTCATCCAGGTGCTTGAACCGCTGGCCCAGGCGCTGGGACTGGATCACGCCCAGGCCAACGAGCTGGGAGTGCGCGACGGCGTGTTGACCGGAACCGTGGAGGGTCCGGTGGTGGATCGCGCGGCGAAGGCCGCGGCGCTGCGCCGCTGGTGCGCGGCGGATGACATCAAGGCCACCCACACCGTGGCGCTTGGCGACGGCGCGAACGACCTTGATCTCCTGACGATCGCCGGATACGCGGTCGGGGTGCGCCCCAAGCCTGCCCTGCGCAACGCCTGCGACGGGGTCCTTGGCGTGCGCCGCCTTGACACGGTTTCCGCGGCACTCGGGTGGTCGTGACGTCCTCTCCCACGGGGCGCCGCCACACGCACGGGAGATGAATGCCGATTTGTGACCTGATTTCCGCCTCCAGGTGGAGGTATCTGCCCGCAGGAAGTTCTACGATGTGCAAGGCCCTTGTCGCACCGCGGGGCTGACGTATGAGGAGAACTGTCGTGAGCGAGAATCAGCCCGCAGGCCCCACCCCCGGGGACGCGGAGGATAAGACCACGCCCCAGCCGGTCACACCCAGCGAGGCAGCGACGCCGATCGCACCCCCGCCAGAGTCACCGCGAGTGAGCCCCCAGAACGGGGACGCCGCACCGGTGACCGAGCTGGACCAAGACCCCGCCCCCACGGCTGTGCAGCCCGCCGTCCTGGCCGCCACATCCGCACCGACTGACCCCGAGGAGCCCGCAGTGGCCGCTGCACCCAAGCGTCGCAAGGGCAAGGCAGTGGCCTGGACCATCTGCGGCGTGGTGGTGTTGGCCGGCGCCGTCTACGCGGGCGCGGCCTTCCTGACCCAAGACAAGCTTCCCTCCCAGCTCACGGTGGAGGGGGTCAGCCTCTCTGGCCTCTCCGCAGCGGACGCTCGCACCAAGTTGGCCACGGAGCTGGAATCACGCTCCGACAAGGCCCTGCAGCTCACGGCAGGCGAACAGTCCCTGGCAGTCAAGCCCAGCGACGCCGGTCTCGGCGTGGACGTTGACGCAACCCTTGATCACCTCACCGGCTTCAGCTGGGACCCGCAGGTCATCTCTTCTCGCATCTTCGGCTCCTCGGAGACCTCAGCCGTGCAGAAGAGCGACCCGGCCAAGCTCACATCCGCGATCGAGACCGCGGCCAAGGACCTGGATTCCAAGCCGGTGGAAGGCAACCTCACCTTCGCTCAAGGCAAGGCCTCCCAGACCGCCCCCAAGGACGGCCTCACGGTGGATGTGGAGGCTACCGCTAAGGCCTTCAAGACCCAGTGGCTGCACTCGGATGGCAAGATCCCCGCCACCACGACCGTGGCCGCCCCCAAGGTCTCGGCTCAGGCCTGGGATGACTTCGCCAAGAACACCGCCGCACCGCTCGTGGCCGGCCCCATGACCGTGTCAGATGGCAGCAAAACCGCCACCATCACGGCGGCCAAGCTCGGGGATGCAGCCACAGTGTCCACCGAAGGAGACAAGCCCGCCTTGAGCCTGGACGGCGAGAAGCTTGTCACCGATGTGGTCAAGGCCAATCCCGCCATGAAGTCCTCCGGCCAGGACGCCACCCTCAAGCTGGAGGGCTCCGGCGGCAGCGCAAAGCCGGTCGTTGTTCCCGCCAAGGAGGGCAAGGGAATTGACGCCAAGGACCTGGTGGCCGCCGTGCAAAAGGCCTCCGCCACCACGGATCGCACCGCAACCGTTGAACTCAAGGTCACGGCCCCGACCGTGACCACCGCGCAGGCCCAGAAGTGGAACGCCGACAAGGTCGTGGCCAAGCTCTCCACCATCTACCCCACCTACGACTCGGTGCGCACCAAGAACCTGCGCACCGGAGCCGCCAAGGTCAACGGCACCGTTGTCTTGCCGGGCCAGGAATTTAACCTCGCCAAGGAGTTCGGGGCCATCACCGCTGAGAACGGCTACTACTCCTCCGGCGTCGTTGAGAACGGCGTCTCCACCAAGGCCATGGGCGGCGGCATCTCGCAGATCGCCACCATGTCTTACAACGCCGGGTTCCTCTCCGGTGCCGAGATGCTGCAGTACAAGGCGCACTCACGCTGGTTTGATCGCTACCCCGTGGGCCAGGAGTCCACGTATTGGGAGGGTCAGATCAACGTCCGCTGGAAGAACACCACCGACGCGCCCGTGGTGGTGCAGATGTGGGTGACCGACAGCCACGTCAAGATGCAGGTGTGGGGCAAGCAGTACTGGGACGTGAAGACGAAGACCGGTGCCAAATACGCCTTCACCTCGCCGCGCACCATCAAGTCCAACGCCGCCAGCTGCACCCCAGAGAGCACCGGCAAGCAGGGCTTCTCCATCAAGGTCACTCGCCAGCTCACGCACAACGGTGAGGCCAAGCCGCTGGAGACCTACAACACCACGTACGGCGCCTGGCCCAACGTCAGCTGCGGCTGACACCACGGGCCTGAGCCCTGAGCCCTGAGCCCTGAGCCCTGAGCAAGTACAACAGCAGCGGCGCTCCTCCCGATCGGGAGGAGCGCCGCTGTTGTTGTGAGATGCCACCGGCCCTCAGGTGGGGCTAGGCGTCAACAAATCCCTTGCCGCCGCCCACAATCTCGGTGTGGCCGCTCTCAACGTCTGCGCTGACCATCTTGGCGACCTCCACGGCAAACTCCTCCACGGAGTAGAGCTTGCCTGCCTCTTCGCGGCGGGCCGCGATGGCGCCAGGCTCCACGCGGTCAAGCAGCGTGGCGGTGATGGTGCCCTCGATCATGTCGCCGGAGACCACAACCAGGCTGATCCCCTCTTCCGCCAGCGCGGGGATGCACTCGCGCAGCGCCACCTCGCCAGCGCGCTTGGAGCGTGCCACGGGCTCGTAGGCGTCAAGCGTGGGGACGGTATCGATAAAGTGCGCCTGGTGGCTGGTCACGAACACCACCCGCGACCCGGCCGGCATCTTGGCCGCAGCGGCGTCCAGCATGCCCAACTGAGCGTCCCGATTGAGCTTGAGCGCGTAGTCCTCGCCGCGGTCTGATTCCATGCCGCCGGAGGCGTTCAGGACCAGCGCGTCCAGGGAACCAAAGTTGATCAGTGCGGCGTCCACGAGCGCCTGGCGCCCCTGCGCCTCCGTGAGGTCCGCCTGGACGGCCACGGCGCTGCCGCCGGCCTCCTCGATGGCCTTCACGACCTTGTTGGCGCGCGGCGCCTTGGCACGGTAGTTGATGACCACCGCTGCGCCCTCTGCGGCGAGCAGCTTGGCGGTCTCTGCGCCGATGCCGCGTGAGCTGCCGGTGACGATGACGGTCTTTCCGTCCATGGATCCCATGTGTTTCCTCTCTGTGCGCCGCTAACGCGGCGAAATCCTACGTGCCACTGCTGCGGCAAGGGGGCAAAGTGTGGGGTGGGGCTTAGTGCCCCATGCCGAGGCCACCATCCACGGGGATGACGGCGCCGGAGATGTATGCGGCGTCATCGGATGCAAGCCACGTGCAGACGCGCGCCACCTCCTCCGGCTGGGCAAAACGGCCTGCGGGAATCTGCTGCTGGTACTTCTTCTTGAGCTCCGGCTCCAGAACCTGCGTCATCTCCGTCTCGATGAACCCGGGGGCCACCACGTTGGCGGTGATGCCACGAGCGCCCAGCTCGCGAGTCACGGAGCGCGCAAAGCCGACCAGGCCGGCCTTGGAGGCCGCGTAGTTGGCCTGACCGGCGCCGCCAAGCAGGCCCACCACGGATGAGACCAGCACGATGCGCCCGCGGCGCTTCTTGATCATGCCCTTCACGGTGCGCTGCACCACGCGGAAGGTGCCGGTGAGATTGGTATCGATGACCGAGGTGAAGTCGTCCTCGCTCATACGCATCAGCAGCATGTCGTGCGTGATGCCGGCGTTGGCGACCACCACGTCGATGGGGCCAAAGTGCTCTTCCACCGCCGTGACGGCGGCATCCACGCTGGCGCTGTCGGTGACGTCGCCCGCTACGGTAAACACGTCGTCGGGCCCCTGCCCTGAACGGGAGGTGATGGCGACACGGTCACCTTGGGCAACAAAGGCCCGGGCGATGGCCAACCCAATCCCCCGGTTGCCGCCCGTCACCAGGACGGTGCGGGGCTCGGGCGTCTGCGTAGTGCTGGTCCGCGTGGTGCTCATGGGTCCTCTTCGTTGCGGTGTGCGGTTGATTCACGGTGCCGCTCTATCCTAGCCAGCACCGCACGCTACCCGTTGGTTTGGGGCAGTCGCCACAGCGGTGGGATGATGTCCAGTAATGAATCCTCAGCCCGGAGAGCGCAAGGAACCCCACGTGCACTCCATCACCGACGCCAACGAGGCGGCCTCCATCGAGTCGCATCAGCGCATTCGCGCTTATGTGATCAAGATGGCCTTCCGCGTGGTGTTTTTTGTGGTCGGCGCGCTGCTGGCGCACGCCGGCTACATCTGGTGGGGGCTGGCCCTGCTGGTGATCGCCACGATCCTGCCCTGGATGGCCGTCATGGGCGCCAACCTCATTAAGGATCCGCCGCAGGCGCCCGGGGGCGTCACGTTTGTGGACGGCCCGCTCCGGGATCAATTGGGTGCAGGCACTCACAACACGGGGGCGGACGCGGACGCGGACGTTCAAGATTCTTCCCTGCCCGACGACGCTGGCTCGGCCGGGCGGCCAGGCAGCGCCTCCACCTCTGGGGCGGCTGCTGACGCGGGCGGCGACGCCGGCGGTGCTGCGGCCGCGCAGGAGCACGAGATCATCGACGGCGAGTGGTTCCAGGACGAGCCCACCCAGGCCGCGCCGCGCGACCGGGGCCAGGACCGGGATCGGGACCGGGGCGAGCCGGATGAGTGACTTTGACCTGCTCGGTTCGCTCGGATCACCCGGTTCATCCGGGTCGTTGAGCTCCTCGGGTACACCGGGGCACTCCGGGCGCCCGGTTGAGTCCTCGCCGCCCCACCATGCGAACGGGCCCGAGTCCCCGCAGTGCTCCCGCAAGGGATGCCGCCAGGACGCCGCGTGGGCGCTGCTCTGGAACAATCCCAAGATTCACACGCCGCAGCGGCGCAAGACCTGGCTGGCCTGCCCGGAGCACCGCGACTGGCTCACGGACTACCTCTCCACCCGGGGCTTCTTCCGCGAGGCGGTGCCGGTGGAGAGCCTGCCCCGCGCTTCCCCGCCCGCAGCCCTCACCTCGTCTTCTTCACCCACTGCTTCCCCCTCGGAGGGTTGATGTACCGCTTCCTCGCCAGTACCCGCTGGGTCGGTTGGCTTGTGCTTGTCATGATCTTTGCCGTGGTCTGTGCCGGGCTGAGTTGGTGGCAGTGGGATCGCCGTGCGGAGGTCTCCGGCGAGAATCGCCAGGTGGCCGCGAACTGGGACGCAGCCCCTGCGGACCTTGCCACGGCGCGGTCGTGGCTGGCCCAGCTGCCAGAGGAACGCCTGTATGCCCCGGTGCGGCTCACGGGCCAGTACGTCCCCGACCAGACGCTCTTTGTGCGCCAGCGCATCCTGAGCAGCGCCATCGGTATGGAGGTGCTGGTCCCCTTCCGCACCCAGGACGGCACCGTGGTCATGGTGGATCGCGGATGGATGCCCAATGGCCAGGGTGCGGAGCAGCACCCGGACAATGTGCCCGCTCCCCCGAGCGGAACTGTCACCGTGACCATGCGGCTCAAGCCGGGAGAGCCGAACATCGGACGCGATGCACCCCAGGGCCAAATCGCCTCGATTGAGCTGGCGGCAACGGCCCAAAAGACCGGCCTGCCCGTGCAGACCGGCGCCTATGGGCTGCTGGCCTCTGAGGACCCGGCTGCGGCGACCCGGCCCACCGCGTTGCCCAAGCCGGAGGCGGATGAGGGCATGCACTGGTCCTACGCGCTGCAATGGGCCGCGTTCGGCGTGTTGTTCTTTGTGGGATTTGGCTACGCGGCGCGGCAACAGGCCAAGATCAACCGCGACGACAAGGCCGCGGCGGCAGAGGCTGCCGCGCGCGGCGAGGAGCAGATCTTCCGTGCCCGCAGGGCCCCGCGGGCCCGAGCAGTGAAGCCGCGGAGGGACGGCAAGCCGCACGATGAAGACGTGGAGGATGCCTTCCTGGACGGCGCGGGCCCCTCGCACCAGCAGCGCTAGGCGGGCGCCCGGGGGCGCTAGGCCAGGGTCACCAGTTCCAGGTACTCGTCGTTCCAGAGGTCCTCGGTGCCATCCGGGAGCAGCAGCACTCGCTCGGGATTCAGCGACTCCACGGCGCCCTCATCGTGAGAGACCAGGACCACGGCGCCAGAGAAGCTGGCCAGCGCGTTCAGGATCTGCTCACGCGAGGCCGGATCCAGGTTGTTGGTGGGCTCATCAAGGAGCAGCACGTTGGCGTGGCTGGCCACAATCATGGCCAGGGCCAGGCGCGTCTTCTCACCACCGGAGAGCACTCCGGCGGGCTTGTTCACGTCGTCGCCGGAGAACATGAAGGAACCAAGGATGTTGCGCACATCGGCACCGCCCAGGTGTGAGGGCGCGGTGCTGCGCATGTTCTCTAGCACCGAGCGGCTGGTATCGATCGTGTCGTGCTCCTGGGCAAAGTAGCCCACCTTGAGCCCGTGCCCGGCAATCACCTCACCGGAATCCGGCTTGTCCACACCTGCGAGCATGCGCAGCAGGGTGGTCTTACCCGCACCGTTCAGGCCAAGGATGACCACCTTGGAGCCGCGGTCGATGGCCAGGTCCAGGCCCGTGAAGATCTCCAGCGAGCCGTAGGAACGCGAGAGCCCCTCCGCCGTGAGCGGCGTCTTGCCGCAGGGCGCCGGGTCCGGGAAGCGCAGTGCAGCCACGCGATCGCTCTGGCGCTCGTCCTCCAGGCCCCGGACCATGCGCTCGGCGCGCTTGATCATGTTCTGCGCTGCCACGGCCTTGGAGGCCTTGGCGCGCATCTTGTCTGCCTGGGCCAGCAGCACGCCGGCCTTCTTTTCCACGTTGGCGCGCTCGCGGCGTCGGGCGCGCTCGTCCGTCTCGCGCTGGGTCAGGTACTTCTTCCAGGAGAGGTTGTACTGATCAATCGTGGCCCGGTTGGCGTCCAGGTGGTACACCTTGTTCACCACCGCGTCCAGCAGATCGGTGGCGTGGGAGATGATCAGGAAACCGCCCTCGTACGCCATCAGGAAGTCTCGCAGCCACGTCACCGAGTCGGCGTCAAGGTGGTTGGTCGGCTCATCCAGCAGCAGGGTGTCGGCGTTGGAGTAAAGGATGCGTGCCAGCTCCACACGGCGGCGCTGACCACCGGAGAGCGTGCCAATGGGCTGGTTAAGAATGCGCTCCGGCAGGGCAAGGTTGCTACAAATGGCAGCGGCCTCCGCCTCGGCGGCATAGCCACCGCCGGCCAGGAATTCGGACTCGAGGCGATCGTAGTTGCGCATGGCCTTGGCGCTGACGGCCTCGTCCTCGCTGGCCATGTCCTCCTGTGCCTGCTGCAGCTTGGCCGTCACCACGTCAAGACCGCGGGCGGAGAGGATGCGGGCGCGCGCCAGCTGCTCCATGTCCGGCAGGTGCGTGTCCTGCGGAAGGTAGCCAACGGAACCGGTGCGGGTGACCGTGCCGCCCGCGGGCAGCGTCTGCCCGGCCAGCACCTTGGTCATGGTGGTCTTGCCGGCGCCATTGCGTCCGACCAACCCCACCTTGTCCCCCGCGTCGATTCGGAAGCTCACCTGATCCATCAGTAGGCGCGCTCCTGCACGCAACTCCAAGTCCTGGACGGCGATCACGACTGCTCGGGTTCCTTTCGCGGGGGTGCTACCCGGGACACCCCGGGCCAACCGAACAAGTTTAGCCGCCTTGGCGCCGTCGCGGGGTCAGTGCGACATGGAACACCTTGTCAAGCATTGAACAGCGTTCAAGTACGATATTCGCATGAGTACCGCCTCCCCCACCGCGCCGGCGTCCCCGCGCCAGTCCACCCTGCCCAGAGACCTGGCCCTCATCGCCGTTTTCGCGGCCCTGATCGCCGCCCTCACCCTGGCCCCCGCCATCCCCGTCGGGCCGCTTGGCGTGCCCATCACCCTGCAAACCCTTGGCGTGGCGCTGACCGCCCTGCTGCTCGGCGCCCGCCGCGGCGGCCTCGCCGTCCTGGTCTACGTGGTGGTTGGCCTGGCCGGCCTCCCCGTCTTCGCCCGCTTCTCCGGCGGGCTCGGCGCCCTGGCCTCCCCCAGCGCCGGGTACCTGCTCGCCTTCCCCATCGCCGCTGTGGTGATCGGCACGCTGTCCACCCTGGTGCTGCGCCGGGCCCGCCGCTGGCGCGGCCTGTGGCTCTTTGCCTGCGCCCTGGCCGGCTCCATCCTGATCATCCACCCTGCCGGTATCCTCGGCATGATGATCAACGGGCACCTCTCCCTGCAGGCCGCGTTCCTGGCGGACATCGCCTACTGGCCCGGAGACCTCGTGAAGTCAGCCCTGGCGGCCGCCCTCGCAGTGGGCGTCCTCAAGGCCTTCCCCGCCCTTGCGACCCGCAGGACCGCCGCCCTGTGACATACCCCTCACTCGTCTTGGAGGCGGCCACCGTGACGGTGGCCGCCTCCCCTGGCGTTCAGGCCCGGACGCTGCTGCACCCCACGGATGTGACCCTGCGCGAGCGTCGCATTGCGCTCATCGGCGCCAACGGCCAGGGAAAGACCACCCTGATGCGCGCGCTGGCCCACCTGAGCCCCCTGCATGGCGGGCGGGTCCTGGTGGACGGCATAGACCCTGCGCTCGACGCCGCTGGGGTGCGTCAGCGACTCGGCTTCCTCTTCGCGGACACCGCGGCGCAACTGATCATGCCCACCGTGGTGGAGGACGTAGAGCTCTCCCTGCGCAGGCGCGCCATGAACCGCAAGGAGCGACGCGCTGCCGCGCTGGCGCTCCTCGAAGCACAGGAGTTAGGCCACTTGGCCGAGCGCAGCGTCTTTGACCTCTCCGGTGGCGAGCGCCAGCTAGTGGCACTCACCGGCGTGCTCGCCACCGAACCCTCGTGGGTCCTGGCGGATGAGCCCACCGCGGCCCTAGACCTGGTCAACCGCCACCGCGTGGTGCGGGCCCTGACGCACGCACCCGCGCGGCTCCTGGTGGCCACCCACGACCTGGAGCTGGCCTCCACCTGCGAGCGGGCCCTGTGGGTTCACGACGGCCAGGTGGTGGCGGACGGCGACCCAGCCGAGCTCATCGCCGCGTACATCGCCGCCGCAGAGGGCAAGACTCCCTGGCCCGCCCGCGAGGAAACACCGTCGTGAGCCATGTCCGCCTCTCCCCAGGCACCCTGCTGCGTACCGTACCTGGGACGTCGCTCCTGCACCGGGCACCGCTGTGGGTCAAGTACGCCGCGCTGGTGGCGCTGGGCATCGTGGGCACCATCTGGCGTGATTGGCCGGTCGGCGTGAGCCTGCTGCTGCTGACCGTGTTGCTGTACGCACTAGCGGGCAAGGAGGTGCTTGGCGCCTGGGCCAGCCCGTTGCGCTGGTGGTGGTGGCTCTTCCTGATCCTGGGCGCCTACCAATTCTTCATTGAGGGTCCCGGCGCCGCGATCGGGCTGCTGGCGAGCATGTTTGCGCTGATGCAACTGGCGCGCCTGCTCTTACTCACCACGCCCACCGCCGTGCTGATGGATGGGCTGGGACGCGCCGCCGGCGTCGTCGGGCTGCCACGTTCCCACGCGGAACTGGTGCTGGCCCTGATAGTGCGCACCCTGCCGGATCTGAGCGCCAACTGGGCCCGCTCACGAGAGGCCGCGGCCGCCCGCGGCCTGCGGCGCGCGCCGCTGCGCACCGCCACCCACCTTGGCGTCACTGCGGTAGCCAGGGCTCGCGACGCGGGCGACGCGCTCGCGGCGCGCGGACTGCCAGAGCCCGCGCAGCGCCGATCACGCCGTAATCTGTCCCCATGAGCTTCAATGAAGGGTCCCAGCTGGACCCCACACGCGTGAACGACGCCCGCGGCGCCGGTGGCGGCGGCGGACGCCCCGGCCTGGCCATCGGTGGTGGCGTCGGCGGCATCATCGTCCTGGTGCTCAGCATCATCTTCGGGCCGCAGGCCCTTTCCGGGGTGGTCAACGGCGACCCGGCCCAGAGCACCAGCGAGATCCAGAACACAGCAGGCGCAGAGATCAACAGCTGCACCACCGGTGCCAGCGCCAACGAGCGCGAGGACTGCCGCATCCTTGGCACGGTCCAGTCACTCGACTCCTACTGGAAGGATCAGGGCGCGGATTCTGTCCGCGTCCAGTTCCAGGCGCCGGGGGTAAAAATCTTCTCCAGCGGCACCAACACGGCCTGCGGTTCCGCCACGAGCGCCGTCGGGCCCTTCTACTGCCCCGGCGACTCCACCATCTACATCGACCCCAGCTTCTTTGCGGAACTCACGCGGAACTACGGTGCCGATGACGGAGCGCTGGCCCAGGAATATGTGGTGGCACACGAGTACGGGCACCACATGCAGAACCTGACCGGAGCCATCGAAAACTCCCAGCGGGGCTCCGGCTCCCAGGGCGGGTCGGTGCGGGTGGAGCTCCAGGCAGATTGCTACGCGGGCGTCTGGGCCAACCACGCCTCCAGCACCACGGACGCCTCCGGCAACCGCCTCATCAAGCAGCTCACCGAGCAGGACGTGGACTCCGCGCTCTCCGCCGCAGCCGCGGTCGGCGACGATCACATTCAGCAGAAGACCACCGGGCGGGTCTCCCCCGAGTCCTGGTCCCACGGCAGCTCCGAGCAGCGCAAGGCGTGGTTCATGGCCGGCTACGAGTCCGGCGATCCCGGGGTGTGTGACACCTTCCAGACCGACAACCTGAATACGCCGTAGCCGGGCCAGCACCCGGCTCCGACACAAGCGCCGCGGCCCCGCCACCATAGGGTGGCGGGGCCGCGGCGCTTGGTGCGATCACGCGTGGATCAGATGTTGAAGCCCAACGCGCGCATCTGGTCGCGGCCGTCCTCGGTGATCCGCTCGGGACCCCACGGCGGCATCCAGACCCAGTTCACGCGCCACTCATCCACCATGGCATCCAGCGACTTGGAGATCTGCTCCTCCAGGACGTCCGTCAGCGGGCAGGCCGCCGTCGTGAGCGTCATGTCGATCAGCAGCGCGCCGTCATCGCTGTAAGCCATGCCGTAGAGCAGGCCAAGGTCCACGATGTTCACGCCCAGTTCCGGGTCGATCACGTCGTGAAGCGCCTCTGTCACATCCTCGATCGAGGCCTGTGCATTGCCCTCAGCCATGGCTCAGGCCTTGGCCAGGTAGCGGTCGTAGCCCTCTTCTTCGAGGCGGTCGGCCAGCTCGGGGCCGCCCTGCTCGGCCACGTGGCCGTCCACAAACACGTGCACAAAATCAGGCTTGATGTAGCGCAGGATGCGGGTGTAGTGGGTGATGAGCAGGGTGCCCATCTCGTTCTGCTCCTGGGCGCGGTTGACACCCTCGGAGACAATCTTCAGCGCGTCAACGTCCAGGCCGGAATCCGTCTCATCCAGCACGGCGAACTTGGGCTTGAAGAGCTCCAGCTGGAGGATCTCCACGCGCTTCTTCTCGCCACCGGAGAAGCCCTCGTTGACGTTGCGGGCTGCAAAGTCGGGATCGATGCGCAGCTCTTCCATGGCGCCCTTGACCGTCTTGGTCCACGTGCGCAGGCTGGGGGCCTCGCCGTCGATCGCGGTCTTGGCGGTGCGCAGGAAGTTCGTCATGGTGACGCCGGGGATCTCCACCGGGTACTGCATGGCCAGGAAGAGGCCCGCCTTGGCGCGCTCATCCACGGACATCTCCAGGACGTTCTTGCCGTCAAGGAGGATCTGGCCCTCGGTGACGATGTAGCGCGGGTGACCTGCGATGGTCGCCGCGAGGGTGGACTTGCCGGAGCCGTTGGGGCCCATGATGGCGTGGGTCTCACCGGTGTTGATGGTGAGGTTCACGCCCTTCAGGATCTCCTTGAGGCCCTGCTCGGTTTCAATACCGACCTTCAGGTCCTTGATTTCCAGGGTAGACATAGGGTGTTTCTCTTCTCTGCCGGGATGCCCGGCGAAAAAGTGCGGAAGGGTCATCAAGCGGATCTGACCGTGGGGTCAGATCTCTGTCTGAGCCAGCTCTGCCTCAATGGCTGCGTAGAGCTGCTCTTCGATCGACTCGACGCCGATCTTCTGAATGATCTCGTTCAAGAAGCCACGCACCACCAAGCGGCGGGCGGTCTTCTCATCGATGCCACGGGCCATCAGGTAGAAGAGGTGCTCGTCGTCAAAACGACCCGTCGTGGAGGAGTGCCCGGCGCCGTCGATGGCCCCGGTCTCGATCTCCAGGTTCGGCACGGAATCGGCGCGGGCGCCGTCCGTGAGCACCAGGTTCTTGTTGGCCTCGAAGGAGTCGGTTCCACCGGCCTCCTTGCGGATCAGCACATCGCCGATCCACACCGCGTGGGCATCGTGGCCCTGCAGCGCACCCTTGTAGAGCACCCGCGAGGTGCACTTGGGGGCTGCGTGGTCCACAAAGAGACGGTGCTCAAGGTGCTGGCCGGCGTCGGCGAAGTACAGGCCAAAGAGGTGTGCCTCGCCGCCCGGGGCGGCAAAACGGGCCGACGGCGTGACGCGCACCAGGTCGCCACCAAAGGACACCGCAGTGTGCTTCAGGTAGGCGTCCTTGCCGATGCGTGCCTGCTGATCGGAGGCGTGCACCGCGTCGTCATCCCAGCGCTGCAGGGAGACCATGTTCAGGCGGGCCCCTTCCTGCACGTCAATCTCGACGTTCTGGGACAGGACCGCAGTTCCCACGTGGTCAAGGACCACGGTGGACTCCGAGCCCGGTGCCGCGATGACGACCAGGTGCTGGGCGGAGGGGGTGAGCCCCTCGCCGCGCAGGGTCACGACGGCGCGAACGCCGGTGACGCCCTCGGGGATCGTGACGATGGTGGCCTGGCCTGCGCCCTTGAAGGCGTTGGCCGCCACGCGGTCCTCGGGGGCCAAGAAGGCCACGCGGGGATCATCCAGCGCTGCGGTCTCGACCAGGACGTCCTGGCCCTCTTCGGTGACGACTCGCACCTGAGGTGCGGCCGCGCCGTCGAGCTCCAGCTTGTCCAAGCCCTTGAGGCGCTTGAGCGGGGTGAAGCGCCAGTCCTCTTCGCGGCCGGTCAGCGTCGGGAAGTCCTCCGGGTTAAAGGAGGACAGGCGGCCGGCACGCGAGGCTTCCTTGGCGCCGCTGTTGCCGCCACCGTGGGAGTGCGCCTTGGCGGCGTCACCGCCCAACGGGGAGACGTTGGCGGAGGCAAGGTTCAGGGGCGAGAGGTCCTCGCCCTCCTCGGTGAAACCGGCGATGAGCGGAGCGCCCTTGGGGCGCGGGGTGGTGATCGACTCAGCCATGATCAGCCAACGGATCCTTCCATCTGGATTTCGATGAGGCGGTTCAACTCGAGCGCATATTCCATGGGCAGCTCGCGGGCAATAGGCTCCACGAAGCCGCGCACGATCAGCGCCATGGCCTCCTGCTCCGCGAGGCCGCGGGCCATCAGGTAGAACAACTGCTCCTCGGAAACCTTGGAGACCGTGGCCTCGTGCCCCATGGTGACGTCGTCCTCGCGGACGTCGATGTAGGGGTAGGTGTCCGAGCGGGAGATCTGATCCACCAGCAAGGCGTCACAGACCACGTTGTTCTTGACGCCCTTGGCACCCTCTCGCACCTGCACCAGGCCGCGGTAGCCGGAGCGGCCGCCGTTGCGCGCGATCGACTTGGCGACGATCGAGGAGGAGGTGTTGGGGGCGATGTGCACCATCTTGGACCCGGTGTCCTGGTGCTGCCCGGCGCCGGCAAAGGCGATGGACAGGGTCTCGCCGCGGGCGTGCTCGCCCGTGAGGTAGACGGCCGGGTACTTCATGGTGACCTTGGAGCCGATGTTGCCATCCACCCATTCCATGGTGGCGCCCTCTTCGCAGATGGCACGCTTGGTCACCAGGTTGTACACGTTGGTGGACCAGTTCTGGATGGTCGTGTAGCGAACGCGGGCGTTCTTCTTCACGATGATCTCCACCACGGCGGAGTGCAGCGAATCCGACTTGTAGATCGGGGCCGTGCACCCTTCGATGTAGTGAACGTAGGAGCCCTCATCGGCAATGATGAGCGTGCGCTCAAACTGGCCCATATTCTCCGTGTTGATGCGGAAGTAGGCCTGGAGCGGGATCTCCACGTGCACGCCCTTGGGGACGTAAACGAAGGAGCCGCCGGACCACACCGCGGTGTTCAGCGCGGCAAACTTGTTATCGCCGGCCGGGATGACGGAGCCGAAGTACTCCTCGAAGATCTCCGGGTGCTCCTTCAGAGCGGTGTCGGTATCAAGGAAGATGACACCCTGCTGCTCAAGGTCCTCGCGGATCTGGTGGTAGACCACCTCGGACTCGTACTGGGCGGCCACGCCGGAGACCAGGCGGTTGCGCTCGGCCTCGGGGATGCCGAGCTTCTCGTAGGTGTCGCGAATCTCAGCGGGAAGATCTTCCCAGGACTCTGCCATCTTCTCGGTGGAGCGCACGAAGTACTTGATGTTGTCGAAGTCGATGCCGGAGAGGTCGGGACCCCAGGTCGGCATGGGCTTGCGGTCAAAGTACTTCAGGGCCTTCTGGCGGCGCTGGAGCATCCACTCCGGCTCGCTCTTCTTACCTGAGATATCGGCAACAACATCCGCGTTGACTCCGCGCTTGGCGGAGGCACCCGCGGAATCGGCATCTGACCAACCGTATTGGTAGTTGCCGATTCCCTCGAGCTCAGGGTTGTTCTCGAGGATCTCGGCGATTACGCCGGGATCCGTGGCGCTGGGGGCCATCTGTTCCGTCATCGCGTCCTCTCCTGCTTCTTGGAAATCGTGATTCTGGTTCTCTTCTCGGGTACGCCGTTATCCACGTCGCGACCGAGGGGTATGTGGGTGGTGCAGACGTGGCCGCCCGCGGCCATCGTGGCGAGCCTTCTCACGTCAACGTCCAGGAGGCGGGCAAACATTTCCGTTTCCGCCTCGCAGATTTCTGGGACGTCGTGGGCCACGTCCACCACGGGGCAGTGCGCCTGACACAGCTGGAGGCTGCGCATGGCGTGAGTGCCGGTGGAGACGTCCACCACGCGGGTGAAGGCCACGTAGTCATCCTCCGACAGGGCCGCGGCCAGGGCATCCGCCCTCTCCACGCCTGCCGGGACGTCCTTGACTGCGTCGCGGTAGCGCTCCTCTTGCTCGGCGGCGCGCCGCTGGGCAAAGGCCTTCACAGCCTCTTGGCCGCCCATCTCCCGCAGCATGTGAATGGCCTGGACGGCCATCCTGCCGTTCTCGTTGCCCAGGCGGACCTGCGCGGTGGGATCCACCACGTAGTGACGGGCCGGGCGGCCGGCGCGAGCACGCTTCTGCGGCACGTCCTTGACGCCAATCAGGCCGTCTTCCTCCAGCCGATCCAAGTGCCTGCGCACGGCGGCGGGGGTGAAACCCAGCCGTCGGCCCAATTCCGCGGCCGTAATGGGACCGTGCTCAAGCACAGTCCTCAAGACCCGGTCGCGGGTACTGCGATCGGCATCCTTCACGTTCACCGGCGCTTCATCGACGGGCGCGGTCCCCGGAGCCTCTAAATACACAACTACAGTCTCCCCTAATACCCTGAGCACTGCCAGTAAGGCATGCCTTCACGCCCCCGGCTTCTACTACACGGCGTCGAAGACAGTAGGATCATCAGGTGCCCCCGAACGTCATCACCACCCCCGACACGGCCCCCGCCGTCTACGTTTCGGGCTTGCTCAAAAGCTTCCGTGGGGCCGGTGGGCGCCACCAGGACGTGCTGCGCGGCGTCGATTTCAGTGCCCAACGCGGCGCAGTGACCACGCTGCTAGGCACCAACGGCGCCGGAAAATCCACCTCCCTTGCCTGCGCGCAGGGCCTTCTCCAGCCCGACGGCGGCACGGTGCGCCTGCTGGATCAGGAACCCTGGCGCGCCCCGGCTCAGTTGCGCGCCAGAGTGGGCGTCATGTTGCAGGACGGCGGGTTACCGCCCTCGCAGAAGCCGCTGGCCTACTTGCGTCACGTGGCCGGCCTCTACGCGCAACCCCGGCCCGTCAACGAGTTGGCGGAACGGCTTGGCCTGAACGAGTTTGCTGGAACCAGCATCCGCCGACTCTCCGGCGGGCAGAAGCAGCGGGTCGCCCTGGCCGTGGCTCTGGTGGGCAACCCCGAGGTGCTCTTCCTCGACGAGCCAAGCGCCGGGCTAGACCCGCAATCGCGCCAAGTCGTCTTTGAGCTCATCACCGAGCTGCGAGCGGACGGCCGCGCCATTGTGCTGACCACCCACCTGCTGGAGGACGCCGAGCGGCTCTCCGACACCATCTTTGTGATTGATCGCGGCCGGACCGTGGCCCACGGAACCGTAGAGGAACTCATTGGGGCGGACGGCCCGGGAGACCTGACCGTGGCCTTTGCCGACGGCGTGGTCCCGACCTGGCCCAGTGGTATCAATGCCCTCCCTCTCGCGGCCGGCCGCTGGCAGGTCCCGGCGCTTGACTCCCCCGCGACACTGGCCAGAATCACCGCCGAATGGGCGGCCGCCGGAATCCTGCCGCGCGAGCTGCGCCTGGAGCGTCGCAGCCTCGAGGACGCCTTCCTGACGCTGGCGGCGGAAGCCGAGCAGACGCCGTCGGGCACAGAAACCGGCACCGAACAGACGCCACCGGCACCGCAGGGCCCCCGCGCCCGGCTGGCTCGCGTGGCCGGCAGGAGGCAGCGATGAGCGCCCAGAGCACCCTGGTGCCGTCCCGCCCGGCGCCGGCCGCGCTGCGCGCGCTGCGACAGGCCGGGTACGAGATCAAGACCATTCTTGGCAACGGCGAGCAGCTCCTGGTGTCCCTGGCACTGCCGCTGATGGCCATGGTGGCGCTGACCTGGCTTGACTTACTTGACGGCTTCGCGCCGTCACGGATAGATGCCGCGACTCCCGGCGTGCTGGCGCTCTGCGTGGTGTCCGTCGCCTTTACCGGGCAGGGCATCCAGACCGGATTTGATCGCCAATACGGGGTGCTGCGCTCGCTCGCCACCACGCCGCTTGGGCGCGGCGGGCTGATCCTTGGCAAGGGCCTGGCCGTGCTGGCCGTCATCGCTGTACAGGTGGTGGTGATCGGCGTGGTTGCCCGCCTGATGGGATGGCACCCCGCCCTGCCCGGCTGGCTGCCCGCGCTGGTGATCCTGCTGCTCGGCGCCGCCGCCTTCACGTCCCTGGGGCTGCTCATCGCGGGCACCCTGCGCCCCCAAGCCACCCTGGCCATCACCAATCTGATCTGGGTCCTGCTCGCCGCAGTCGGGGGCCTGCTCCTGCCGCTGGCGAAGCTGCCAGGGCTACTGGGCACGGTGGCGACCCTCCTGCCCTCCTCCGCCCTGGGAGAGGGGCTGCGCGCGGCCCTGATCCACGGGCGATTCGATCCAACGAGCCTGCTGGTGCTCGCCGTGTGGGCCGTCCTCGGCACCGCAGCGGCCGTGCGCTGGTTCCGCTGGGAATGACGCGGGCGCGCCTCGCCGCAGCCCGGAAGAAGAAAGAAGACTGACACCATGAGTACCGCTACCACCCGCCGGCGGCGCCTGCCCACCGAGATCACACCGCTGGCGCACCGCCTCGCGATCGCCTCCCTGATCTCCCAAATCGGCATCATCGTGACCGGCGGGGCCGTGCGCCTGACCAAGTCCGGCCTGGGGTGCGCCTCCTGGCCCAACTGCATGCCCGGCACCATGACTCCGGTCCCCGAGTCTGGCATTCACGGCATCATCGAGTTCGGCAACCGCACGCTGACCTTTGTGCTCGTGGCCATCGCGGTCGCCACGATCGTGTCCGTCTGGGGCGCGCGCAAGCAGCACCGGACCATCTTCCTGCTCTCGCTTGGGCTGCTGGCGATCATCCCCATCCAGGCCATCATCGGCGGCATCACCGTCTGGACGCACCTCAACCCCTGGGTGGTCTCGCTACACTTCCTGGCCTCAGCCTTTTTGGTGTGCATGGCCACCCTGCTGGTCAACCGCACCGGCCTGGCCTCCCACCCGCACCCCGGCGGCATCTCCGGCGGCTCGGTGGACTCCACCCAGCGCATGCTGGCCTGGGCCATCCTGGTCCTGGCCTCCCTCGCCGTCATCTTCGGCACCATCGTCACCGGCACCGGCCCCCACGCCGGCGATGCCAAAGCACCCCGCCACGACTTCAACCCAGACCTGGTGACCCGCATCCACGTGGTGCCCGTGTACCTGCTGGTCGCTGCCGCACTCGTGGCGTTGCTCCTGGCCTACCGCCGCAAGGCCCCCGCCTTGCTACGCCACGGGCTGGTGTGGCTGGTCGTGGTCATCCTGGTGCAGGGCGCTATCGGCTACACCCAGCACTTCACCGGCCTGCCCATCTGGCTGGTGCTGTGCCACATGCTCGGGTCAGCGCTGCTCATGGTGGCTGCGACCAATGTGTGGGACCGCGCGACCGCGTTGGTGCCGACGAAGTGAGGCTGGACGCCGAAGCAGGGCGTGGCGCCCGCGGCTGAGGCACCTACAACAACAACAGCGCCGTCCCGGGGTGTCCGGGACGGCGCTGTTGTTGTGTCCGCAAGCCGCCAAGGCTTAGCCCACGGACGAGTCTCTTCTAGGCCTGGAGTGTCAGGCGCGTGGTGGCTGGAGCGCCGCTATGGGCGCGCCTGTTGACGGGTCGACGCCGACAAGCCCGCTTCCCGCGCGCCGAACGCCGCGGGCTGAGCTCCGAACCCGACCGAACGCCGTCGTCCAAGCGGCCCTATCGCCACGAAGCACCCCACAACCCTGCTCGACGCCGATAAGCCCGCTCCCCGCGCGCCGAACGCAGCGGGCCCACCTCCGCGTCGGCCCCGGCGACCCGCCGCCGCACGCCCAAGCTCCGAACCCGACCGAACGCCGCGCGCCCAAGCGGCCCTATCGCCACGAAGCACCCTTCAAGGCCGCTCGACGCCGATAAGCCCGCTTCCCGCGCGCTGATACCGACCGACCGCCCGACCACCCGGACCTCCGGACCACCCCCCCGAACACGAAAGCGCCCCGCCCGCGCATCAACGCGGACGGGGCGCTCGCGCACCAGGAATCAGGGACTAGCCCAGGACCGGCTGCCCAACAAACGGGTCGATCGCCACGGCGATGAACAGAAAGGTCAGGTACAGATTGGAGAAGTGGAACACGCGCATGGCCTTGCGGTTCAGCGACTTGGCGTTGTGATCCGTCTGGGCCTCGGCGTAGAGGCGGTGCGTCTCGGCGATGAACATCCCGCCAACCACGAGCGCCACGACCGTGTAGACCCAGCCGGCCGCGCCCATCGGGATCAGCAGCAGCGAGCAGGCCACCGTGGCCCAGGCGTACAGGACCACCTGCGTGGCGACCGTGCGGCCAGTGGCGACGGCGCCGAGCATGGGCAGGTCCGCGGCCTCGTAATCATCCGCGTACTTCATCGACAGCGGCCAGTAGTGCGAGGGCGTCCAGAGGAAGATCACCAGGAAGAGCGCGACGGCGGGCCATTCGATGGTCCCGGTGACGGCGGCCCAGGCGATGAAGACGGGCATGCAGCCGGCCACGCCGCCCCACACGATGTTCTGGGTGGTGTGGCGCTTGAGGATCAGCGTGTAGAAGACCACGTAGAGCAAGATGGCGGCGATGCCGAGCAACCCGGCCAGCGCGTTGGCGCCAAGCCAGAGGATCGCCACTGAGATCACGCCGAGCACCCAAGAGAATGCGAGGGCCTTGCCTGGCGTGATCTCGCCGGTGACCAGCGGGCGGTTTTTGGTGCGCTTCATGATCTTGTCGACATCGCGATCGATGTAACAGTTGAAGGCGCCTGCGGATGCGGCGGCCAGGGCGCCGCCCACCATGGTCGCGACCATCACCATGACATCCGGCCAGCCGTGCTGGGCAAAGATCATGGTGGGCAGCGTGGTGACGAGCAGCAGCTCGATGACGCGCGGCTTGGTCAGCGCAAGGTAGGCCTTGGATTTGCGCTGGACGAATTCGCCGAGGCCTTCGCCGGGTTGGCGGACGGAAGGGTCCGCCTGGCTGGTCTCGGCGACCGCGGTGGGGATGGACATGCGTATGACCTCTTCTACGGCACAGGTGATCCAAGTCAGTCTACCGCTTGTAGAAGTCTTTGGGGCGATGGGCCCTCGGCGACGCGGTGTGAAATGGACCGTCTATGGAATAGCCCTTCGGGATAGGGTGTTACACGGTAGGACGTCCAGGGCAGCACGACACCGCATCCCTGCGGCGTTGTGTGCTGTCTTTGGGGCCTCGCTCAATCCATGAGGCCCCGCTCAATTGGCAGTGAATCGGAGGAACCTAAGGTGTCGAACACTCAACCCGAGTTCGTGTGGACCGAGCAGGACCAGCGCGCAGTCGACAGCAGCCGCGTCCTCGCGGCAGACGCGGTGGAAAAGATCGGAAGCGGCCACCCCGGAACCGCAATGTCGCTGGCACCGGCCGCGTATCTGCTCTTCCAGCGCCACCTGCGCCACGATCCCTCGGACCCGGACTGGGCCGGCCGCGACCGGTTCATTCTTTCCCCGGGCCACACCTCGCTGACCCTGTACCTGCAGCTCTTTTTCTCCGGCTACGGCGTGGAGATGAAGGACCTTGAGTCGCTGCGTGCCTCCGGCTCGCTGACCCCGGGTCACCCGGAGTACGGTCACACCCCCGGCGTTGAGATGACCACCGGCCCGCTGGGCCAGGGACTGGCCAGCTCCGTCGGCTTTGCCTACTCACAGCGCCGCCTGCGCGGCATGTTTGACGCCGACGCCCAGGCCGGCACCTCCCCGTTTGATCACCGCATCTACGTGATTGCCTCTGATGGCGATCTGCAGGAGGGCGTCACCTCTGAGGCCAGCTCGCTGGCCGGTCACCAGCAGCTGGGCAACCTCGTGGTGATTTACGACGACAACAAGATCTCCATCGAGGACGACACCGATGTGGCGTTCACCGAGGACGTCCTGGCCCGCTACGAGGCCTACGGCTGGCACACCCAGCGCGTGGACTGGACCAAGACGGGTCAGTACGTGGAGGACGTTGCCGAGCTGGATTCGGCCGTGCGCAACGCTGAGCAGGAGACGGGCAAGCCCTCCATCATCGCCCTGCGCACCATCATCGGTTTCCCCTCCCCCACCAAGCAGAACACGGGCGGGATCCACGGCTCCAAGCTGGGCACGGAGGAGCTGGCAGGCCTCAAGGAGATCCTGGGCTTTGACCCGGATCAGTCCTTCATGCTCGACGACGCGGTGTTGGCTCACGTGCGCGAGGTTGGCGCCCGCGGCGCCAAGGCACACGCCGAGTGGGATGCCGCCTTCGCCGCCTGGCGCGAGCGCACCCCCGCCGAGCTGGTGGCCCAGTACGACCGCATTAACCGCGGCGAGTTCCCCGATGGCTGGCTCAACGCCCTGCCCACCTTTGAGGCGGGCAAGGACAAGTCCACGCGCCAGGCCTCCGGCGAGGTCATCAACGCCCTGGCTCCCGAGCTCCCGGAGCTCTGGGGCGGTTCCGCTGACCTGGCCGGCTCCAACAACACCACCATCGAGGGCGCCAAGTCCTTTAACCCGGTGGAGTTCACGACCAAGTCGTGGAAGGCGGACCTGGCCGGTCGCGTGCTGCACTTTGGCATCCGCGAGCATGCCGCGGCGGCGATCGTCAACGGCATCGTGACCTCCTCCACCCTGCGTGCCTACTCCGGCACGTTCCTGATCTTCTCCGACTACCAGCGCCCCGCGATTCGCCTGTCCGCGCTGATGGGGATCCCCTCCATCTACGTGTGGACGCACGACTCGATTGGTTTGGGCGAGGACGGCCCCACGCACCAGCCGGTGGAGCAGCTGGCCGCGCTGCGCGCCATCCCCAAGCTGGACGTCATCCGCCCGGCGGACGCCAACGAGGTGGCCCAGGCCTGGCGGCGCATGCTAGAGATCCAGGACCACCCGACCGGCATTGTCCTGACCCGTCAGAACGTGCCGACCTTCCCGCGCGGCGAAGACGGATTCGCCTCCGCAGAGCTGGCCTCCCGTGGCGGCTACACCCTCAAGGACGCGTCCAACGGCGCTCCCGAGGTCATCCTGATCGGCACCGGCTCTGAGGTGCAGCTGGCCGTGGAGGCCCAGTCCGCACTGGAGGCGGAGGGTGTCCCCACCCGCGTGGTGTCCATGCCGTCCGTGGAGTGGTTCCGCGATCAGTCCGCCGAGTACCGCGAGCTGGTTCTGCCCCGAGCCGTGCGCGCACGTGTCGCCGTGGAGGCCGCGTCCTCCCAGGGCTGGCACGAGTGGGTTGGCGACCTGGGCCGCTTGGTGACCCTTGATCACTTTGGCGCCTCGGCGGACTACAAGACCTTGTACAGCGACTTCGGTATTACGGCGGAGGCGGTGGCCCAGGCGGGCCGCGACTCCCTGGCCGCAACCCGCTCCTGACCTCTTCCTTCCTAGCGAAAGGCTTTACTCATGACTTCAGCTACCCGTGCACTGGCGGACGCCGGTGTGTCCATCTGGCTTGACGATCTTTCCCGCGAGCGCCTGACCTCCGGCAGCCTCGCCGCCCTCATCACTTCCAAGGACGTCACCGGTGTGACGACCAACCCCTCGATCTTCGCCGCAGCCCTGTCTCAGGGTGAGTCCTACGCCGCGCAGGTCAAGGAGCTGGCGCTCTCCGGCGCGAGCGTTGACGAGGCCGTCATGGCCATCACCACCAACGACGTCGCCAACGCGTGCGATGTGTTCGCGGACATTTCCCGTGCCACCGACGGCATCGACGGCCGCGTGTCCATCGAGGTTGACCCGCGCTTGGCTCGTGACACCGAGGCCACGATCGCCCAGGCCAAGGAGCTTCACGCGACGGTGGCCCGCGAGAACGTGCTGATCAAGATTCCCGCCACGGAGGAGGGCCTCCCGGCCATCGCCGAGGTGCTTGGTGCAGGCATCTCCGTCAACGTCACCCTGATCTTTGATCTGGAGCGCTACCGCGGCGTCATCAATGCCTTCATGATTGGCCTGGAGAAGGCGCGCGCCGCCGGCCACGACCTCTCCAAGATCCACTCCGTGGCTTCCTTCTTTGTCTCCCGCGTTGACGCGGAGATCGACGGCCGCCTGGAGGCCATCGGCACCGATGAGGCCCTGGCGCTGCGCGGCAAGGCCGGACTGGCCAACGCCCGCCTGGCGTACCAGGTCTACGAGGAGGCCGTTGATTCCGAGCGGTGGGCGGCTCTGGCGGATGCAGGAGCCCGCCCGCAGCGCCCGCTCTGGGCCTCCACCGGCGTGAAGAACCCCGACTACTCCGACACGCTCTACGTGGACGGCCTGGTTGCCCCCGGCACGGTCAACACCATGCCGGAGAAGACGCTGGACGCCGTGGCGGACCACGGCGCGGACGGTGCCAACACCATCGAGGGCAAGTACGCCGCCTCAGATGAGGTTCTTGACGCGCTCTCCAAGCTGGGCATCGACTACGACGATGTGGTGTCGCAGCTGGAGACCGAGGGCGTGGACAAGTTCGACGTCGCGTGGGCGGAGCTGCTGCAGAACCTGCAGGCCTCCCTCGACGCCGCGAAGGAGGCCTGAGATGGCAGCCTTCGGTATCGCCACCGGCGGCGCAGCCGCAGTGGCCGCTGACGAACTAGTCCCCCAGCTTGTCGAGTCGCGTTTTGCCAGCCAGCTCTCTGCCCTCACGGACACGCTGTGGGGCGCCGAGGCCCAGCCGGAGGCGTCCAAGCGCCTGGGCTGGGTGCACCCGGCCGCCGCCTCCCGCCCGCTGATTGAGCCCATCCTTGCGCTGCGCGATGAGCTGCGTGCCCAGGGCGTGGACCGTGTGGTGCTGGCCGGCATGGGCGGCTCCTCGCTTGCCCCCGAGGTCATCACCAGGACCGCAGGCGTGGAGCTGACCGTGCTTGACTCCACCGATCCGACCATGGTGCACCGCGCCGTCGAGGACCGGATCGAGGCCACCGTCCTGGTGGTCTCCTCCAAGTCCGGCTCCACGCTGGAAACCGACTCGCAGCGCCGCATCTTTGAGGCTGCCTTCACCGCCGCCGGCATCGATCCCGCCACCCGCATCGTGGTGGTCACCGATCCCGGCTCACCGCTGGACGGTTCCGCCCGCGAGGCCGGCTACCGCGTCTTTAACGCCGACCCCAACGTGGGCGGGCGTTACTCGGCTTTGACGGCCTTTGGCCTGGTCCCCTCCGGCCTGGCCGGCGTGGATATCCTCTCGTTGCTGGACGACGCGGAGGCTACAGAGGCGGAGCTGGCTGAGGACGACGACGCGAACCCGGCCTTGGTGCTCGGCGCCGCGTTGGGCGGCACCAAGCCCCTGCGCAACAAGATCGTGATCGTTGATGAGGGCTCCGGCCTGGTCGGTTTTGGTGACTGGGCGGAGCAGCTGATCGCCGAGTCCACGGGCAAGCACGGCCAGGGCATCCTTCCGGTCGTGGCCCATCCGGGAGACGCCGATGCGACCGGCGGCTGGGACGATGTCCTGCTGGTGCGCCTGGTGGAAGACCTGGACGCACCGGCTGGCGCCGATTCCGATGCTGCAGTCAAGGACCAGGTGCTGCTCTCCGGCTCGCTGGGGACGCAGTTCGCGATCTGGGAGCACGCCACCGCCGTGGCAGGACAGCTGCTGGGCATCAACCCCTTTGACCAGCCGGACGTGGAGGCCGCCAAGGTGGCCGCCCGCGGCCTGCTGGATGCCACTCCGGAGCCGGAGACGCCCCTGGCGGTGGACGGCGCGGTGGAGCTGCGTGCCTCCGCGTCCATCGCGGGCGGGATCACCGATCTGCGCTCCGGCCTCGCCGCGCTCTTTGGTGCGCTTGGTCCGCGCAGCTACGTGGCCGTGCAGGCCTACCTTGACCGCATCGGCTTGGTGGACCTCGCGGAGGTTCGTGGCCCCTTGGCCGCGGCGCTGCAGCGTCCGGTGACCTTTGGTTGGGGACCACGCTTTTTGCACAGCACCGGGCAGTTCCACAAGGGCGGCCCCGCCGAGGGCGCGTTCTTGCAGCTCAGCGCCACGGATGGCAACGATCTGCAGATCCCCGAGCGCGAGTTCACCTTCGGCGAGCTGATCCAGGCCCAGGCCGACGGCGACGCTCAGGTCTTGGCGGATCACGAGTTGCCCGTGCTGCGCCTGCGCTTCACCAACACCGAGACGGGCCTGGCGCAGCTGCGCGAGGCGTTGGCCCAGCTCTGATGCGGTGCGCGGCCCGGTTCCTCTCATAGGGAGTCCTGGGCCAGGCAACCCCTACCAAGGGGTTCCCTGGCACGGGGTTGCCTACGGCCCGGAACCGGGCCGCGCGTCCGTGGGCCCCTGACCGGGTCCGTGTGGCGGGCGCCGGCCCTCAGCGTGGCGCACATCCCCCCCATTCCTTTCCCCGCGGAGGCTGCTGCCACCATGTCCCCCACCGCAAACCCCTTGCGCGATCGGCAAGACCGCCGGCTCAAGCGCATTTCTGGCCCGGGAACGCTGATCTTCTTTGGCGTCACCGGCGACCTTGCCCGCAAGAAACTGTTGCCGGCCGTCTATGACCTGGCCAATCGTGGCCTGCTCCCGGCCAGCTTCGGTGTGATTGGCTTTGGCCGCCGCGACTGGAGCCACGAGGAGTTTGTGGCCCAGGCGCGGGTGTGGGTTGAGGAACGTGCCCGCACCGCCTTCAACGAGGACGTGTGGAACCAGCTGGCCGGTGGTTTTCGCTTTGTCTCCGGCGGCTTTGAGGATGATGACGCGTTTGAGCGCCTGGGCGAGGTGCTCCAGGAACTGGACGACACCCGCGGCACCGGCGGCAACCGCACCTTCTACCTGTCCATCCCGCCCAAGGCCTTTGAGGCAGTCTGCGGCAAGCTGAATGAGCACGGCCTGGCCAAGCAGAGCTGGCAGGACCCGGAGACCGGCCTGCAGCCTTACCGCCGCGTGGTGATTGAGAAGCCCTTTGGCCACAATTTGGACAGCGCCAGGGAGCTCAACGAGGTGGTGGAGACGGTGTTCCGCCCGGACGATGTGTTCCGCATCGATCACTACCTTGGCAAGGAAACCGTCCAAAACCTGCTGGCCCTGCGTTTTGCCAACCGGCTCTTTGAGCCGCTCTGGAACGCGGGGCACGTAGACCACGTGCAGATCACCATGGCGGAGGACATCGGCATTGGCGGCCGTGCCGGCTACTACGACGGCGTGGGCGCGGCCCGGGACGTGATCCAGAATCACCTGCTCCAACTCCTGGCCCTCACGGCCATGGAGGAGCCCATCAGCTTCAACGCCGCGCAGCTGCACTCCGAGAAGGAGAAGGTGCTCAGCGCCGTCAAGGTGCCCACTGACCTGGGCTCGGCCAGCGCCCGCGGTCAGTACGCCGGGGGTTGGCAGGGCGGCGAGCAGGTCAACGGTTACCTGGAGGAGGAGGGCTTTGATCCGCATTCCACTACGGAGACCTTTGCCGCCATCCGCCTGGAGATTGCCACGCGGCGCTGGGACGGCGTGCCGTTTTACCTGCGGGCTGGCAAGCGCCTTGGCCGGCGCGTCACCGAGATCGCGGTGGTGTTCAAGAAGGCCCCCAATCTGCTCTTCCACGACAACACCGGCGCTGACTTTGGTCAGAATGCCGTGGTGATCCGCGTGCAGCCTGACGAGGGGGCCACTTTGCGCATCGCCTCCAAGGTGCCCGGCACCCAGATGGAGGTGCGGGATGTGACCATGGACTTCTCCTACGGCACCTCTTTCACGGAGTCCTCCCCGGAGGCCTATGAGCGCCTTATCCTGGACGTTCTCCTGGGCGAGCCGCCGCTCTTCCCCCGCCACGCGGAGGTGGAACAGTCCTGGCGCATCCTTGATCCCTTTGAGGAGTTCTGGGCTGAGCTGACCCAGCAACCAGAGCCCTATGCCCCCGGAAGCTGGGGGCCGGACTCCGCACACGAGCTGCTGGCCAAAGATGGAAGGACGTGGCGCCGCCCATGATTGTTGATCTCCCGGACACCCTGACCGCCAAGGTTGCCAAGACCCTCGTGATGCTGCGCAAGCAGGGGGACGTTGGCGGCACCGCCCGCGTCCTCACCCTGGTGGTGGTCACCCGGCCCGGCCGCGAGGAGCGGGCCATCACCGCCGCCCAGGAGGCCGCGCGTGAGCATCCCTGCCGCGTCATTGCCGTGGTCACTGGCGACCCGGACGCTCCCACCCGCATGGACGCGCAGGTTCGCGTGGGTGGAGACGCCGGCGCCTCAGAGGTCATCACCCTGCGTGTTCAGGGTGAGCTGGCCCAGCCCAACGAGTCCCTCATCTCCGCGATCATGCTCCCCGATGACCCGGTGGTCACCTGGTGGCCTGACGGCGTGCCAGAGGACGTCTCCACGACGCCGCTCGGGCGCATCTCTCAGCGCCGCATCACGGACGCGAGCGCGGAGGAGCAACCAAGTGAGGCACTGGAGCGGTTGGCCCGTGGCTGGCGCCCCGGCGATAGCGACCTCTCCTGGACCCGCCTGACCCTGTGGCGCACGCAGATCGCCAGCATCACGGAGCAGTTTGGCGTCCACACGCTGCGCGACATCACCGTTCAGGGTTCCGTCGGCTCCCCCAGCACCGCGCTGCTGGCGGCCTGGCTGCAGCTGGCCCTGCCCAACGTGCCCGTCTTCATGGCAGAGGCCGCCGGGGATTCGCCGTTGGTTGGCGTGCGCTTCTCCCGCCGCGGCGGGGACGTGGAACTCTCGCGCCCCCGGGGCGATCTGGCAGAGCTTTACCTGCCCGGCCAGAGCGTGCAACGCGTCTCCATGCCGGTCCGCTCGCTCGCGGCCTGCCTCACCGAGGAGCTGCGACGCCTGGACGACGACGTGGTGTTTGGTCGCGTCCTCACGCGCGGCCTGGCGCAGTACGACCGCTCTTCCGTGGCACCCAGCCCGCGCTGAGTGCGTTGCCCGACGCCGCGGCGTCGGGCAACGCACTCCAGGGAAGGTCCCGAGGCAGCGGGTGACAGGCGCCGTCAGGGCGGCGGTTCGGGCTGCCCTTCGGGGCCAGGTGCCCGGGCACAGCAAAGGGCGGAACCCTTGCGGGTTCCGCCCTTTGCTGTGCTGCTGCCGGGGCTCTTAGGCCTCGACGTTAAAGCGCATGATGAGAGCAAGGCCGATGATGGCGGCGATCCAGACCAGGGCGATGCCCACCGTGAGGCGGGTCAGGGTCTTCTCGGCGCCGCCGGAGGAGCCCAGCGAGGAGGCCATGCCGCCGCCGAACATGTCGGAGATGCCGCCGCCGCGACCCTTGTGGAAGAGCACGGTCATGACCAGCAGGATGCTGCATACGGCCACGAGGACCTGCAGGGCGATCGTCAACGCGTTCACGTCAGTACTTCCTCTTTCAGTTCGCGGTGTCGATCAGCGGGCTTCGTCGGTGACAAGGTGCTGCTCGAACCGTGCAATACTAGCAAATTCTGCTGCGTCAAGGCTGGCTCCCCCGACCAACACGCCGTCCACGTCACGCTCACGCATGATCTGGGCCACGTTGTTGGCCTTGACGGAGCCACCGTACAGCAGGCGTGCGCCCGCAGCGGCGTCGTCCCCGTGCTGGGCACGCACGGCCTCGCGGATCGCGGAGCACATCTCCTGCGCATCCTCCGGGCCGGCCACCTCGCCGGTGCCAATGGCCCAGACGGGCTCATACGCAATCACGAGGGTTGCCACCGTGGCGGCGTCCAACTCGTTGATGACCGCGTGCACCTGGTCCAGCGTGTGCGCAACGTGTGTGCCGGCACGGCGAACCTCAAGGTCCTCACCGACGCACAGGATGGGGGTCAGCTCGTGGCGCAGGGCCGCCTGGACCTTGGCCAACGCCACGTCGTCGCCCTCGCTGTGCAGGGTGCGGCGCTCGCTGTGCCCCACCAGGGCAAAGGTGCAACCGAGGGCCTGGAGGAACTGGCCGGAGATGTCACCCGTGTAGGCGCCGGACTCCGCCGGGGACAGGTCCTGGCCGCCGTAGGCGACCGGCAGGTCATCGCCGGCCACCAGCGTCTGCACGCCGCGCAGATCGGTGAAGGGCGGGAACACCGCGACCTCAACCCGGTCAAAGTCGTGATTGGCATCCTGGAGGGTCCACACGGTCTTCTGCAGGAGCGTGATGCCCTGGCGGTGATCCATGTTCATCTTCCAGTTGCCCGCGATCAGCGGGCGGCGATCAAAGGCGCCATTGGTCAGCGTTGCCATGAGTTAGTTCCCCTCGAGTGCGATCAGGCCGGGGAGTTGCTTGCCCTCGAGGTACTCAAGGGAAGCGCCACCGCCGGTGGAAATGTGGCCAAAGTCAGCATCGGCAAAGCCGAGGGCGCGCACCGCGGCGGCGGAGTCGCCGCCACCCACCACGGTGAAGGCCTTGGTGTCCGCCAGGGACTGCGCCACGGTGCGGGTGCCCTCCGCGTAAGCCGGGATCTCGAACACGCCCATGGGGCCGTTCCAGAAGACCGTCTTGGCAGCGTTGATCCGCTCGGCAAAGGCCGCCGCAGAATCAGGACCAATGTCCAGGCCAAGCCCGGAGGAGCCGATGCTGCCGCCGGAGATGGAATCAGCCGGGCGAATCTCGTGGTCCGCATCCGCCGCAAAGCGGGCCGCCACCACCACGTCGGTGGGCAGGGTGATCTTGGCGGCACCGGCCTCCGAGCGGGCCAGGTAGGCGCGCACCGTGTCCAGCTGATCCTCCTCCAGCAGGCTTCCGGCCACATCGTGGCCCAGCGCCTTGAGGAAGGTGAACATCATGCCGCCACCCACCAGCAGCTCATCCGCGATGTCAAGGAGGCGGTCAATGACGGCCAGCTTGTCAGAGACCTTTGACCCGCCGAGCACCACCACGAAGGGGCGCTCAGGGTCCTCGGTGAGGCGCTTGAGCACCAGCAGCTCATCTCGCACCAGGTCACCCTGGTACGCGGGCAGCACCGCGGCAATGTCAAAGACCGAGGCGTGCTTGCGGTGCACGGCGCCAAACGCGTCGTCGACGTAGGCGCCGTTCTCTCCGGTCAGAGCGGCGTAGCGAGCGGCCAGCTCCTGGCGGGCCGAGTCGTCCTTGGACGTCTCCCCCGCCTCAAAGCGGACGTTCTCCACGACCAGCACCTGGCCGTCATGCAAGGAGGCGGCCTGCGCCTGCGCGTCCTCACCCACCACATCGGTGGCGACCGCGACGTCCAGCCCGGAGAGCTCACGCAACTTCTCCGCCGCGGGGCGGATGGAATACGTGAGGTCCGGCTCGCCCTTGGGGCGGCCAAGGTGGGCCATCACGACGACGCGAGCGCCGGCCTCAGAGAGCTTGGTGATCACCGGGATGGAGGCGCGGACGCGGCCATCATCGGTGATCTTGCGGTCGTCGTCCAACGGGACGTTCAGGTCGGAGCGGACCAGCACCGTGCGGCCAGCTACGCCGGCGGAGAGCAGGTCATCAAGGGTTTGTGCACTCATGGTGTCAACTCTAGGCGGTCAGCACGGCGCCCGCCGCACCCACAGGGGGTGTGACGGGCGCCGGAGCCAAACAAGGGCCTAGATCAGAGCTTCTCGCCAACAAACGCGGCGATGTCCACCAGGCGGGAGCTGTAGCCCCACTCGTTGTCGTACCAGCCAAAGACCTTGACGGTCTGGCCAATGACCTGGGTCAGCGGCGCGTCAAAGATCATGGAGTGCGGGTCCGTCACGATGTCAGAGGACACGATCGGGTCCTCGTTGTACTTCACGTACTGGGCCATGCGACCGGACTCGGCTGCCTTCTTGTAGGCGGCGTTAACGGCCTCCACTGACACCGGCTTCTCCACGAGGACCGTGAGGTCGGTGATGGAGCCCGTGATGACTGGGACGCGCAGGGCGGAACCGTTGAGCTTGCCATCCAGCTCCGGCAGCACGGCGCCAATGGCCTTGGCGGCACCGGTGGAGGTGGGGATGGTGTTCTGCGCGGCGGCGCGGGCACGGCGCTTGTCGCCCTTGTGGACGTTGTCGTGCAGGTTCTGATCGCCCGTGTAGGCGTGCACCGTGGTCATGAGGCCCTCAACGACACCAAACTCGTCGTTGATGATCTTGGCCAGCGGGGCCAGGCAGTTGGTGGTGCACGAGGCGTTGGAGATCACGTTCATGCTCGCCGAGTCGTACTTGTCCTCGTTGACGCCCATCACAAACGTGCCGTCAACGTTCTTGCCGGGAGCAGAGATGATGACCTTCTTGGCCCCACCTGCCAGGTGCGCCTTGGCCTTCTCGCCATCCGTGAACAGGCCGGTGCACTCGAGGACAACGTCGGCGCCAGCGGCAGCCCACTCGTTCTCCGCGGGGTCGCGGTGCTGCGTCACGGTGATGGTCTTACCGTCCACGATCAGCTTCTGGCCGTCAGCCGAAACCGTGCCCGGGTATGCGCCCAGGATCGTGTCGTACTTGATGAGCATCGCGATGTCTTCCACGGGGGCGAGATCGTTGATTGCAACAATCTCCACGTCGCGCCCTTGGGCCTGAATAACGCGGAGGACGTTGCGGCCGATGCGGCCGAACCCGTTGATGCCGATGCGTGTCGTCACTGCTGTGCTCCTTGAGACGAGCAGGCCGCGGCGAGGGGGAAAGTGATCCGACTCAGATCGACGCGGCCCGGATTTCCATGATGGACCGGGGACACATCGTCGTGTCTGGAGACCCCTAAGCGGGGCTAAAACTCTCCCGCGCGGCGGCGCCGCCACGTCAGTGACGGCGCCAGCGCGGGTGCTGAGTTGCCTTCAGTCTACACGGGAAATAGCGATCTTGTGAGTGCTCTCACAGGCGCTATTGCCCGCCACTGGGCCGGTTCAGCGAGCCGGGGTGATGAGGACCTGGGCGCCGGAGCGCGCGGCCTCAAAGCGAGCCGAGACATCCGCCCAGTTCACGATGTTCCAGAAGGCCTTGACGTAGTCGGCCTTGACGTTGACGTAGTCCAGGTAGAAGGCGTGCTCCCACATGTCCAGCATCAACAGCGGGGTGGTGCCCACAGGGACGTTGCCCTGCTGGTCGTAGAGCTGCTCGATGACCAGGTTGCCGCCCAGGCCCTCAAGCGCCAACAGCGCCCAGCCGGAGCCCTGGATGCCCAGCGCGGCCTGCGTGAAGTGCGCCTGGAAGGCGTCGAAGGAGCCAAAGGCGTCGTCAATCGCGGCGGCCAGCTCGCCCTCGGGACGGTCGCCGCCCTCCGGGGAGAGGTTGTTCCAGAAGATCGAGTGGTTGGTGTGCCCACCCAGGTTGAAGGCCAGGTCCTTGGAGAACTTGGCGACGTTGGCGAAGTCATTCTTCTCGCGCGCCTCGGCGAGCTGCTCCAGGGCCTTGTTGGCGCCCGCCACGTAGGTGGCGTGGTGCTTATCGTGGTGCAGCTCCATGATGCGGGCGGAGACGTTGGGCTCCAGAGCTGCGTAGTCGTACGGCAGTTCCGGGAGGGTGTACTGCGACATGTGATTCCTCCAACTCGAAGGGCGGCACGCTGTCCGCCCGCGATTTCCTCTGACGACCCACGACCTGCGCGGCCCGCCTTACCCCTCGACACTAGCGCGGAAGGGTACGTCTTAGACAACACACTGTGACGTGCCGGATATTCCCGGCGGGTACTACGCCCGGGCGTGTCCGGAGCTAGTCGTCCAGGTCCTCCATGGACACTGCCGCCTCTGTTCCGGGCTCGCCGCGCTCCGCTGCCGCCTTGTCCGCCATGGCCAGGAGCCGCCGGATGCGGCCCGCAATCGCGTCCTTCGTCAGCGGCGGGTCTGCCAGGTGGCCCAGCTCATCCAGGCTGGACTCCTTGTGCTGCAGACGCAACCGACCGGCGTCGCTCAGGTGCTCCGGGACGTCGTCACCCAGGATCTCCAGGGCACGCGCCACGCGGGCGCCTGCCGCGACCGCGGCCTGCGCACTGCGCCGCAGGTTCGCGTCGTCAAAGTTGGCAAGGCGGTTCGCGGTGGCCCGCACCTCCTTGCGCTGACGGCGCTCCTCCCAGACCTTGAGGGTGCCGAAGGCACCCATGCGACGCAGCAACTCCGCGATGGCGTCGCCGTCCCGCAGCACCACGCGATCCACGCCACGCACCTCGCGGGCCTTGGCCGTGAGCCCAAGCCTGCGGGCCGCGCCCACCAACGCCAGCGCCGACTCGGGGCCTGGGCAGGTGATCTCCAGCGCGGAGGAACGGCCGGGCTCCGTCAACGATCCGTGCGCAAGGAAGGCCCCGCGCCACACCGCCTCGGCATCCACGACCGCGCCGTTGACCACTGTGGCTGGCAGCCCGCGCACGGGGCGTCCTCGCCCGTCCAGCAGTCCGGTCTGGCGGGCCAACGACTCGCCATCGCGCACCACACGAACCACGTAACGCTCGCCCTTGCGCAGGCCGCCGCCGGAGACCACAATCACGTCCGCACGGTGGCCGTAGACCTCGGCCAGGGCCCTGCGAACCCGCTGGGCCGTGGCCGCCGAGTCAACCTCCGCCTCAATCACAATGCGGCCGGAGATGATGTGCAGCCCACCGGCAAAGCGGAGCAGGGTGGACACCTCTGCACGGCGCTGGGAGGTCTGCCTGACCTCGAGGCGCGAGAGTTCGTCCTTGACGGAGGCCGTCAATGCCATAGCGAACCGGGTCCCTTCACTTCACTGCGCGAGCCGGCTTATGAGCCGGTCGTCTCGAATGTTTCGAAGACATCGCGATAGGCGGCGGCCAAGCGCAACTGATCATGCACCGGCTCACCGCTCCGAACGCTCACTCTATCGAAGAACACGCGAGCACCCAGCCGCTCCGCCGCCGCACGGAAGCGCGACTCGTCCTCCACAGAGCTGGGATCAGCCAACACGGCGTCAATCACCAGCCCAGGCGCGTAGCGACCCAGCAGGTCCAGATGAGCCGCGGCATCCATGCCGTTGGTCTCCGTGGTGTGGGTCTGCAGGTTCATGGTCACCAGCGTCCGGGCCGGAGAGTCCTCCAAGGCCCTGCGCACATCCGGCAGCAGCAGGTGCGGGAGCACCGAGGTGTACCAAGAGCCGGGGCCAAGAATGTTCCAGTCCGCAGCTTCCAGGGCTGCGAGCGCCTGCGGGGTGCCAGCGGCGTCCTCAGGCTCCAAGGTGACGTCGCTGACCGTGCCGGCTTGGGCCGCGATCGCCAGAGCCGACTGACCCACGATGCGCCGGGTACTGAGCCCGCCGCCGTCGAGCTGTGTGAGGACATTGCCGTGAATCGTCAGCGGCGCCAGGCTCATGGGCAACACGGTGCCCCGCGCGCCAAGCAACGACCCGGCCCAGCGCAGGCCATCCACCGGGTCACCCATCATTTCCCAGAGCGCCACAATCAGCAGGTTCCCCAGGGCGTGCTGGTCCATGGTGCCCGGCGAGTCAGGCAGCGTGGTGAAGCGATGCTGCATCACATCCGCCCACGTGCGGCCCCACTCGGTGTCATCACACAAAGCCGCAAGGGCCATGCGCAGGTCCCCCGGAGGGAGCACCCCAAACTCCTGGCGCAGGGTGCCGGAGGAACCGCCGTCGTCCGCGACCGTGACCACCGCGGTGAGCTCAGCATCGAGGCTGCGCAGCGCCTGCAGCGACGCGGACAGGCCATGGCCACCGCCCAAGGCGGTCACCCGCCAGCGCGCCGCAGACGTGGGCGGGCTGAGTCGGGGCGCAAGCATCGGCAAAAAGCCGGTGGGGATATCCATCTAGCTCACTCCCGTCCCAGGTCGCGGTGGGTCACCGCGACCCGGACGTCCGTCATCTGGCGCAGGCGCTTGCCAATCTCCTCAGAGATCGCCACCGAGCGGTGCTTGCCGCCCGTGCACCCCACGGCAATCGTGGCGTAATGCTTGCGCTCGCGCCGGTAGCCATCCAGCACAGGGACCAAGGCCTCCACGAAGCGGTCAATGAAGGTCTGTGTACCGGGCGCGGAGAGCACAAACTCGGAGACGTCCGGGTCAAGGCCCGTGTGCGGGCGCAGCTCCGGGATCCAGTGGGGATTGGGCACAAAGCGGACATCCGCCACGTAATTGGCGTCCACCGGGAGCCCGTACTTGAAGCCAAAGCTCATGACGTTCAGGCGCAACACGATGGGGCCGTCCTCGGAGAACACCTCGTGCACATTGGCGGCCAGCTCGTGGACGTTGGTGGTGGAGGTATCGATGACGATCTCCGCCGAGTCCTTCAGATCTGCCAGCAGCAGGCGCTCCGCCTGAATGCCGTCCACGATGCGCCCCTCGCCCTGCAACGGGTGAGGCCTGCGCCCCTGCTCAAAGCGGCGCACCAAAACGTCGTCATTGGCGTCAAGGAACACCACGCGGTAGTTCACGCCGGCGGCGCGCATAGCGTCCAGGGCGTCTCGCAGCGTGGGAAAGAGGTTGCGGGAGCGAATGTCCACCCCCACGGCGAGCTTGGGCAACGCCTCAGGGGTGCGCGCCACCAGGTCCGTGAGGGGCTGGAGCATCTGCGGCGGCAGATTGTCCACCACGTACCAGCCCATGTCCTCCAGGGCATGGGCTGCCGTGGTCCGCCCGGCACCGGACGTACCGGTGAGGACAACCACCTCTGACTGCGTTGGCTTCACGACCTGCGGCGTCGATGTCATGGCACCACCCTAGCCCGCGGCCTGGCCCACCCGTGCGCCGCGGCTTACGCGCTCTCGTCGCTGAGCGCGGAGAGGACCGCCGCCGCCAAGGTGGGCCCCACGCCCTTGACCTGCTGCAGTTCCTCCAGGGAGGCGGCGCGCATCTTCTTGACGGAGCCAAAGTGCTTCAGCAACGCCGCGCGCTTGGAGGCGCCCAGACCCGGGACATCGTCCAGGAGGGACTGAATCATGCTCTTACCGCGGCGCTCACGGTGGAAGGTGATGGCAAAGCGGTGGGACTCATCTCGCAGGCGCTGGAGCAGGAAGAGTCCCTCGGAGTTGCGCGGGAGGATGACGGGGAAGTCATCCCCGGGCACCCAGACCTCCTCCAGGCGCTTGGCCAGGCCCACCACCGAGATATCGGTGATGCCCAGGTCAGCCAGCGCCTGCTGTGCCGCCGCGACCTGCGGCGGACCGCCGTCCACCACCACCAGGGAGGGCGGGTAAGAGAAGCGAGCCGGCGCCTTCTCCTCCGCGTCCACCTCTCCGGAGACCAGTTCCGATTCCCCCGCCAATTCCTCCAGGTAGTGCTGGAAGCGGCGGGAGATCACGTCATACATGCTGGAGGTGTCATCCCGTGCAGCCTCACCCTTCACGGTGAAGCGGCGGTAGTCACTCTTCTTGGGCAGCCCGTCCTCAAAGACCACCATGGAGCCCACCACATTGGTGCCGGAGACGTGCGAGTTGTCGTAACCCTCCATGCGCAGCGGCGGCTCCGGCAGGTCAAGGGCGTCCTGGATCTGTTGCAGGCCGGCGGAGCGCACCGTCACGTCGCCAGCGCGCCGCGTCTTGTGCAGAGCCAGGGCCTGCCTGGCGTTCTCTTGCACCGTCTGGGCCAGCTCACGCTTAGCACCACGCTGGGGTACACGCACGTCCACCTTGGCGCCGCGCAGGCCGGAGAGCCACCCGGTCAGCGCCTCCTGATCATCAGGCTGCACGGGCACCAGGACCTCTCGCGGCATGCGATCAGCGTCCTCCATGTCCCCGTAGACCTGCTGCAGCAACTGCTCCAGGAGTTGGCCGTCGGTGACGTCCTCCACCTTCTCCATGACCCAGCCGCGCTGGCCGCGGATGCGCCCGCCGCGCACGTGGAAGACCTGAACCGCGGCCTCAAGGTCATCCTCTTCCAGCCCAAAGATGTCCGCGTCCGTCTTCTCATCCAGGACCACCGCGTTGCGTTCAAACACGCGGCGCAGCGCCGCGATGTCGTCCCGGTGCCGGGCGGCGGACTCGTAGTCAAGCTGTGCCACGGCCTGCTTCATGCGGCCCTCGATCTGGCGAATGAACTTGGTGCCATCCCCGCCCATGAAGTCGCACAGTTCGTTGGCTAGGTCGCGGTGCTCCTCAGGCGTGACACGCCCGACGCACGGGGCTGAGCACTTGCCGATGTAACCCAGGAGGCAGGGGCGTCCACTGCGCTCTGCGCGGTTGAAGACCCCCGCGGTGCAGGAACGCACCGGGAAGACGCGCAGGACCGTATCCAGCGTCTCGCGTACCGCCTTGGCCGGGTAAAACGGCCCAAAGTACTTGGTGCCCTTGCGCTTATCCCCTCGCATGACCAGGGCGCGGGGGTACTTCTCCCCCATCGTCACGGCCAGGTACGGGTAGGTCTTGTCATCCCGGAACATGATATTGAACCGGGGAGAAAACTCCTTGATCCAGGTGAACTCCAGCTGCAGGGACTCCTGCTCGGAGCCCACCACGGTCCACTCCACACTGCCCGCCGTGGTGACCATGCTGCGGGTCTTGGGCGTCAGGTGGCGCTGGTCCTGGAAGTAGGAGGTGAGGCGCTGGCGCAGGTTTTTGGCCTTGCCCACGTAAATGACACGCCCGTGCGGGTCGCGGAACCGGTACACACCCGGGTCTGTGGGGATCTCGCCTGTCTTGGGACGGTATGACGCTGGATCCGGCATGGCTCTACTCTGCGCTTGGCGTCTGGTTGTAGCCCGCAGCGCGCTCCTGGCCGGAGAGCTCGGCCACCGCGTCAACGATCTGATCCGTGACCTTGCGGCGCAGCGGGAGCGGATGCTTGGCACCGGGGTGCTCAAAGCGCAGCGGAGCGCCGACCTTGAGGGTGAAGCGGTGTAGCCGGATGCGATTGGAGTCCGCGGGCTGCAGCTTGTCCGTGCCGATGAGGCCGACGGGGATCACGGTGGCTCCGGTGGTCAGGGCAAGCCATCCCACTCCGGTGCGTCCGCGGTAAAGCAAGCCGTCCCTGGAGCGGGTTCCCTCGGGGTAGATTCCCACTCCGCCGCCCGCCTCAAGGATCTCTACCAGCGCATCCAGCGCGGCAACGGAGGCGGCCTGCTCGCCGCGCTGCACGGGGATGGAACCCACTCCCGTGAAGAAGGCCTTCATGAAGCGCCCCTTGAAGCCGGGGGTGGTGAAGTACTCGGCCTTGGCAAAGAAGGCGACCTTGCGCGGCATGAGCGCCTGGATGATGACCGAGTCAAAGAAGGAGAGGTGATTGGAGGCCACGATGATGGGCCCGTCCTTCGGGACGTTCTCCATGCCGGTCACGATGGGACGGAAGGCAGTGCGGATGACACCGGCGACCACCGGCTTCAACATCGTCATTCCGATGCTCATGCTGCGTCCTCCTTCAGCAACGTGTGGGCAAGGTGCCACGGCGAATCAACAACGACGTCTGCGCCTGCCTCGAGGAGTTCGTCCCCCACGGCAAAGCCCCAGCCGGCGCCGATGGCGCGGGCGCCGGTGGCGACGGCAGCCAGGATGTCGAAGTGCCGATCACCCACCACGGCGCTGCGCGAGGCCTCCACGGAGAGCAGTTGGCAGGCCGAGCGCACCAACGCCTCCTTGGAACCGGAGGCGGCGTGCGCCTCCAGCTCGTTGTTTGAGGTTCCCACAATGGCCTCGAAGCGGGCCGCGAGCCCGTGCAGGCTCAGCAATCGCACCGCAAGGGCTTGGGGCTTGGCCGTGGTCACGGCCACTCGCACCCCGCTGGCCGCCAACGCGTCCAGCACCTCGGGGATGCCCGGATACACCGTTGACTGGGCCATGCCGTGCGTCTCATACCAGCCCCGGTAGGACTCGATCACTGCCGGCACCTGCCCCTCCGGTACGCCGGCAATGCTGCGCAGGCCCATCGAGAGCGGCGGCCCCACGAGCGAGGACAGCACGGATTCCTCCGGAACCGCCAGGCCATTGGCCTCCAGGGCGTGGGCTATTCCGCCCGTGATGCCGCCGGCGGGGTCAACAAGGGTGCCGTCAAGATCAAAGAAGACGGCGACTGGGTTGGCGGCAGAGTGCGACACGCTCGGTATTCTGCCATCGGCATGCTCAGACAACGCGATCCATGCCCCTAGCGGTATCTACCCGTGTCGCTGGCACGGAGCCGCGCCGCACCATCAGCCAAGGACTTCCTTGAGGAACAATCCCGTGTGGCTGGCCTTCACCTTGGCCAACTGCTCCGGCGTTCCCTGGCCAACGATGGTGCCACCGCCGGAGCCGCCCTCCGGACCAAGGTCAATGACCCAGTCGGCACTCTTGATGACGTCAAGGTTGTGCTCAATGACGACGACGGAGTTGCCCTTGTCCACAAGCCCCTGGATCACCAGCAACAGCTTGCGAATGTCCTCGAAGTGCAGGCCGGTGGTCGGCTCATCCAAGACGTAGATGGACCGGCCGTTGGAGCGCTTCTGCAGCTCCGCGGCCAGCTTGACGCGCTGCGCCTCGCCGCCGGAGAGCGTGGTGGCCGGCTGCCCAAGGCGCACATAACCCAGGCCAACGTCCACCAGCGTCTCAAGGTGGCGCGCAATGGGACGGAAGGCCGCGAAGAACTCGGCACCCTCCTCGATGGGCATGTTGAGCACGTCCGCGATGGTCTTGCCCTTGTACTCCACCTCGAGGGTCTCGCGGTTGTAGCGGGCCCCGTGGCACACCTCGCACGGCACGTACACATCCGGGAGGAAGTTCATCTCGATCTTGAGCGTGCCATCCCCTGAGCAGGCCTCACAGCGCCCGCCCTTCACGTTGAAGGAGAAGCGTCCGGGCAGGTAACCGCGCACCTTAGACTCCTGCGTCTCCGCGAACAGCTTGCGCACGTGGTCAAAGACGCCGGTGTAGGTGGCGGGGTTGGAGCGCGGGGTGCGCCCGATGGGACTCTGGTCCACGTGGATCACCTTGTCCAGATGCTCCAGTCCCTCCACACGGGTGTGGCGGCCCGCCACCAGCTTGGCGCGGTTGAGCTTGGTCGCCAGCACCCGGTAGAGGATGTCGTTGATCAGGGTGGACTTGCCGGAGCCGGACACGCCGGTCACGGCGGTGAGCGTTCCCAGCGGGATGTCCACTGACACGTTCTTCAGGTTGTTCTCACGCGCGCCAATGACCCTCAGCATGCGCTCAGCGTCCACGTTGCGGCGGGAGTTGGGCAGCTCGATGTTCCTGCGGCCGGAGAGGTAGGCGCCCGTCACCGAGCGCTGGTTCTTCTTCAGTTCCGCCAGGGACCCGGAGTGCACAATTTCGCCGCCGTGCTCGCCCGCGCCGGGACCCACATCCACGATCCAGTCGGCCTCTGCGATGGTGTCCTCGTCGTGCTCCACCACGATCAGGGTGTTGCCCAGATCCCGCAGGTGCGTCAGGGTCTCTATCAGCCGGCGGTTGTCGCGCTGGTGCAGCCCGATAGAGGGCTCATCCAGCACGTACAGGACGCCGACGAGCCCGGAACCGATCTGCGTCGCCAGCCGGATGCGCTGGGCCTCGCCGCCGGAAAGGGTGGCGGAGGCGCGGGAAAGGGAGAGATAGTCCAGCCCCACGTCCAGGAGGAAGCGCAGGCGGGAACGCACCTCCTTCAGCACCTCTGAGGCAATCTTGATCTCGCGCTGGGACAGCTCAAGGTGATCCACAAAGTCCAGTGCCTCGCGCAGCGGCAGCTCAGAGACCTCTGCGATGGACTTATGCCCCACGGTCACGGACAGTGCGGCCGGGTTCAGGCGCGCGCCCTGGCAATCAGGGCACGGCACCTCACGCATGTATTCCTCGTAGCGCTCGCGGGCGTTCTCCGACTCGGTCTCCACGTGCTTGCGCTCAATGTAGGAGATGACGCCCTCGAAGCCGGTGGCGTACTTGCGCTCGCGACCAAATCGGTTGCGGTACTGCACCACCACCTTGTGATCCTTGCCGTGCAAAATGGCCTTGCGGGCCTTGGACGGCAGCTCCTGCCAGGGGGTCTCGATGTCAAAGTCCAGCTCATCCCCCAGCCCGGCCAGCAGGCGGGTCCAGTATTCGGCCACAGACTTGCCAATGGACCAGGGGGCAATGGCGCCGCCGGCCAGCGTGGCCTCGGGATCCGGGACCACAAGTTCCTCATCCACCTCGAGGCGCACGCCGATGCCGGAGCAGGTGGGGCAAGCGCCAAAGGGGTTGTTGAAGGAGAAGGTCCGCGGCTCAATCTCATCGAGGGCCAGCGGGTGCTCGTTGGGGCACGCCAACTTCTCGGAGAACGTACGCGTGCGCGCCGGGTCCTCAGCGTCGCGATCCACGAACTCCGCGATCACGCGGCCATCTGCCAACTTGAGCGCCGTCTCCACCGAGTCGGTGAGGCGCTGCTTCACGCTGTCCTTGACGGCGATGCGATCTACCACCACCTCGATGGTGTGCTTGATCTGCTTGGCCAACTTGGGTGGGTCCGTGAGCTGCACGGTCTCCCCGTCTACGCGGGCGCGGGAGTACCCGGCGGTGGAGAGCTCCTGGAAGAGGTCCACGAACTCGCCCTTGCGGGCCCGGACCACGGGCGCCAGGATCTGCAGCCGCGTCCCGGTCTCCTCTTCCATCAGCCTGTCCACGATCTGCTGCGGCGTTTGCCTGGTGATGGGCTCGCCACAGATTGGGCAGTGCGCGTGACCCACGCGCGCAAAGAGCAGGCGCAGGTAGTCGTGGATCTCCGTGATGGTGCCCACGGTGGAGCGCGGGTTCTTGGAGGTGGACTTCTGATCGATGGAGACGGCCGGGGACAGCCCCTCGATGAAGTCCACGTCCGGCTTGTCCACCTGGCCAAGGAATTGGCGGGCGTACGCGGAGAGCGACTCCACGTAGCGGCGCTGCCCCTCGGCAAAGATGGTGTCAAACGCCAGGGAGGACTTGCCGGATCCGGAGAGGCCGGTGAACACGATCATGGAGTCACGCGGCAGGTCAACCGACACGTTCTTCAGGTTGTGTTCCCTGGCCCCCTGAACCACCAGGCGGGTGAGGTCGGGACGCGTGGGCACGGCGGGGCTGGAAGTCTTCTGTGGCACGAGCGCGAGTCTAGCGGCGCACCCGGACACTTTGCTGCGACAAAGCCCTCACATCGCCCAAAGCGAACATATGTTCTAGTCCACTTGGCGTGTCTTGACCTTCTGTGCGCCACCCGATGACACGACCGGCTCTGCAGGCCTAGCGCTGCGAGGCCAACGCCGCGCGCACCAGAGCCAACACCGCGTCGTCGGGCATTCCAGCCGTGGCCGCCTCTGCGGCCAGCTTCTGCGCCGCCGCCTCCACGCGCGCCGGGGTGCTGGAGCCGCGCCGGGTCACTATGGTGCCGTTGCGCCCGCGCGTCTCCACGACCCCGGTGGCCTCCAGCTCCTTGTAGACCCGCGCCGCCGTGTTGTTCGCGAGTCCCAGCTGCTCCGCGAGCGCCCGCACACTGGGAAGCTTGGTGCCCACCGCGATCTCGCCGGAGGCGATGTCCGCGGCGATGCGGCGGCGCACCTGCAGGTACGGCGGCTCCTGCCCCTGCGGGACAAAGGTCTCCAGGCTCTGCGGCATGCGATCTCCTGTGCTTGGCGGGGCCTGCGGGAGGGCGCAGTGCCCGACGGCGTGTGGCGTGGCCCCCAGCGTACGTCGCCTCCGCGCGCGGCGCCTTTCGGTAGCGTGGCCGGCATGAGCACAAGGATTTTTGAGGACACGGAACTACTGGTGCAGTCCCTCGCGGTCTCTGACATGGACAACCGCGCTTACCTGATCAGCCACCGGGCCTCCGGTGCGCAGATCCTCATCGACGCGGCCGACGATGCCCCGGCGCTGCGCGAATACGTCTCCGCTGGGACGTGTGAGGCCGGCGAGCTGGTGGTCGCGACCACCCATCAGCACTGGGATCACACGCGAGCGTTGCCCGCCTTTGCCGGGGCCCGGCTGGTGGCCGGCGCCGAGGATGCGGACGCGATCGAGGCCCAGCGCGGGGTGCGGATCTCCACCCGCCTGGCGCACGGGGACACGGTGAGCAGCGGCCCCCTCACGCTGGAGGTGATCGCGTTGCGCGGTCACACGCCGGGCTCGGTGGCCTTTGCGCTGCGCCGCCCGGAAGCGACGCTGCTCTTCACCGGCGACAGCCTCTTCCCGGGTGGCGTGGGAAATACGGAGCAGGACCCTCAGCGCTTTTCATCGCTCCTGACCGACGTCACTGAGCGTCTCTTTGGTGTGTTCGACGACGCGGCGCAGGTCTTGCCGGGCCACGGCGAGCCGACCACGCTTGGCCGGGAGCGAGCGCACCTGACGGAGTGGAAGGAACGCGGATGGTAAAGCTATTGCTATTAGCCTAGTGGCTAACTAGCCTAGCTTTATGACCCCTGCTCCCGCCACACAGTTCCTGCAACTCCCTCACGGGCGGATTGCTTACGACGAACAGGGTGCCGGTCCGCTCGTGATCCTGGTTCCCGGCATGGCGGAGTTGCGTTCCACCTTCCGCCACCTCAGCCCGCTTTTGGTCGCTGCGGGGTATCGGGTGGTGACGACTGACCTGCGCGGGCATGGCGATAGCGACGCGGATTTCCCCGCCTACGGCGACCCGGAGACCGCCTCCGACCTGATCGCCCTGACGGAGGCGATCGGCGAACCGGCCGTACTGCTCGGCAATTCCCTGGCGGCAGGGGCGGCGGTGATCGCCGCAGCCGAGCGGCCGGAGCTGGTCTCCGCGCTGATCCTGGTGGGCCCCTTTGTCCGCAACCCGCCGCACAGCGCGCTGGGCAAGGCCCTCTTGCGCTTCATCACCAAGCCGGCGTGGGCGGCCCAGGTCTGGAAGGCGTACATGCCCACCCTGTATGCCGGAACTCAACCCGCCGATTTCGCCGAGTACCGCAACGCGGTCGGGGCCGCCCTGCGCAGGCCCGGCTACGCCAGGGCCTTTTCCCGCACCGTGGCCCAGACGGACCATGCGGTCGCGGAGGCCAGGCTCGCGGAAGTCACCGCCCCCTCTCTTGTCATCATGGGGACGCAGGACCCGGACTTTAAGGATCCTCAGGCGGAAGCCGACTGGCTGGCTGACGCGCTGGGCGCCGAGCAGGTCATGGCACGGGAGAGCGGTCACTACCCACATGCCCAGGAACCCCAACTCACAGCGGATGCCGTCGCGGCTTTTCTCCAGCGGGTGATGCCCGGTGCCTAGGGCCGGCCTGAACGCCGCGCGAGTGGTGGAGCGCGCGGCAGAACTCATGGATGCCCACCCCACCGATGAGCTGAGCTTGGCCGCGTTGGCCAAGGACCTGGGGGTCCAGACTCCATCCCTTTACAAGCACGTCAACGGCCTGGGGCAGCTCCGCAGTGCCGTGACCTACTCAGCCAAAACGGAGCTGGCCCGCGATCTCGCCGCGGCCACGGTTGGCCTGTCCGGCCCTTGCGCCGCGCGGGCGCTCGCTGACGCATACCGGGACTATGCGCGCAGGCATCCGGCGCTGTATCCGCTGACCGTGCGCGCGCCGGAGGCCGGGGACCATGCCGACGAGCAGATCAGTGCCGCGCTGCTCGGCATTGTTCATGCCGCGCTGGGAACCCATCGGCTCAACGAGACGGACGCCGTCCATGCCGTGCGCGTTTTCCGTGCGACGGTGCATGGCTTCATTTCGCTCGAGTCCAGCGGAGCGTTTGCCCTCCCCGAAAGCACCGACCAGAGCTTTGCGCTCGCGGTGGAGCGAGCGTTAGGGGTTCAGACCCGCTGAGCCACCACAAACACGCGCCTGAACGGCAGCGCCGTGGTCGGCTCACCGTCCGGCCCCCGGCGGGTGGGGTACGCCTGACGCAGCAGCGCCGCATACTCCGCCTCAAAGCGCGCGGCCGCCTCCGCGTCCAGCCGGTCAAGGATGGGGCGCAACGCGGTCCCGCGGACCCATTCCAGCACCGGATCCTGGCCCGGGAGCCACTGCAGATAGGTGCTCTCCCAGGCGTCCACCCGCCAGCCCGCGTCAAGGAGCAGCCCGGCGTACTCGGCCGGATCAGCCACCGACTCGGCGCCGCGCAGCAACCCTCCCAGCTCCCCGGACCAGGACTCCGACTCGGCCAGGGTGCGCATCAGCGCGTGGCTGGGGGCGTCAAAGTTGCCTGGAACCTGGAAGGCCAGCCACGCACCCGGCCGCATGCTCGCCGCCCACTGCCCCAGTAGCTCCCTGTGATCCGGCAGCCACTGCAGCATGGCGTTACTCAGGACCACATCGGCCTGGCTCACGTCCACCTCGTGGGCGTCCTGCACGCTGAACCCCAGCCCGGGGCGTGCCAGCCCGGAGGCCGCCTCAATCATGTCCACGGAGGAATCCACACCGCGGATCTGTGCGCCGGGCCAGCGCCCAAGCAAGGTGGCCGTCGCGTCGCCAGGCCCGCACCCGACGTCGAGCACTGTCAGCGGATCCTCCGCGCCGACGCGCGCCACCAGATCGTGAAAGGGACGTGTTCTGTGATCGCCGAAGCGTGAATATTGCTGTGGATTCCATCTCATAGGGCCACCGTACGCCCGCCGAACGCGGCTAGGCTGGCAGCATCATGAACCTCGCAGACCGCGTCCCGGACGTCACCGCCGCCCACTTGCCAGACGCCGCGTACGGCGCGTTCACGGAATGGGTCACCTCCCGAGGCCTCTCGCTCTACCCCGCCCAGGACGAGGCGGTGATGGAACTGGTCCAGGGCAATAACGTCATCCTGGCCACGCCCACCGGTTCGGGTAAGTCCATGGTCGCGGTCGCCGCGCACTTTGTTGCCCTCGCGAAGGGCCAGCGCAGCTATTACACGGCGCCCATCAAGGCGTTGGTCTCTGAGAAGTTCTTTGACCTGATCGGCATCTTTGGCGCCAACAACGTCGGCATGGTCACCGGCGACTCCGCCGTGAACCCGGACGCACCCATCATCTGCTGCACCGCGGAGATTGTGGCGAACCTTGCGCTGCGCCACGGCGCGGACTCCGATGTGGGGGTCGTCATCATGGACGAGTTCCACTTCTACGCCGATCGCCAGCGCGGCTGGGCCTGGCAGACCCCGCTGATCACGCTGCCGGACACCCAATTCCTGCTGCTCTCCGCGACCCTGGGCCCCACCGACTTCTTTGAGGATGACCTGACGGAGCGCACCGGGCGCAAGACCGTGACGGTGGCCGGCGCCGAGCGTCCCATCCCGCTGTACTACCACTACGGCACCGAGCAGGTGCAAGAGACGCTGGAGGAGCTGGTGCAGACGCACCGAGCGCCGGTCTACGTGGTCCACTTCAGCCAGCTGGAGGCCATCGAGCGGGCGCAGTCGTTGCTCTCCCTGAACCTGTGCACGCGCCAGGAGAAGGACCGGATCGGCGAGCTGATCGGCGGGTTCCGCTTCTCGGCCGGCTTTGGTAAGACGCTGAACCGGCTGGTGCGCCAGGGCGTTGGTGTGCACCACGCCGGGATGCTCCCCAAGTACCGCCGCCTGGTGGAGCAGTTGGCGCAGGCCGGCCTGCTGAAGGTCATCTGCGGCACCGACACGCTGGGCGTGGGCATCAACGTCCCCATCCGCACGGTGCTCATCACCGCGCTGTCCAAGTACGACGGCGAACGCACCCGCCATCTTGGCGCCCGCGAGTTCCACCAGATTGCCGGCCGCGCCGGGCGCGCGGGGTACGACACCGCCGGGGACGTGGTGGTGCAGGCGCCGGAGCATGACATCGAAAACGCCAAGGCCATGACCAAGGCGCGCGGCAAGTTTGGCGATGACCAGAAGAAGCTGCGCCAGGTGAAGAAGAAGTCGGCGCCCCAGGGCTTTGTCTCCTGGACGGAGAAGACCTTTGACCGGCTGGTGAATGCGGATCCGGAGCCGCTGAACTCCTCCTTCAAGGTCACCAACTCCATGATCCTGAACCTGCTGGCGCGCGAGGGCGATACCTTCGGCGCGGCCAGGGCCCTGCTGACGGAGAACCACGAGCCTCCGGTGCGCCAGCGCGCACACATCATCCGGGCGCTCGGCATCCTGCGGGAGCTGATGGCGACGGGCGTGATTGAGCGAACCAGCACACCGGACCGCTACGGCAACCACCTGCGCCTGACCGTGACCCTGCAAGAGAACTTTGCGCTGAACCAGCCCCTCTCCGGCTTTGCCATCGCCGCGCTGGAAATGTTCCAGCCGGAGGATGACGGCTACGCCCTGGACGTCATCTCCGTCATCGAGGCCACGCTGGAGCACCCGCGCCAGGTCATCACCGCCCAGATCAAGAAGGCCAAGGGTGAGGCCATCGCCGCCATGAAGGCGGACGGCGTGGAGTACAACGAGCGCATGGCCCGCCTTGACTTGATCACCGAGCCGCGCCCGCTGGAGGAACAGCTGGACGCCGCCTTTGAGCAGTACCGCAAGGGCGCCGGATGGCTGGCGGACCTGGAGCTGAAGCCCAAGTCGGTGGTGCGTGACATGTTTGAGCGCGCCATGGATTTTGGCGACTACGTGCAGTATTACGGCCTGGCCAGGTCAGAGGGTGTGCTGCTGCGCTACCTCACGGATGCCTACAAGGCGCTGCGCCAGACCGTGCCCCAGGAGGGCCGCACGGACACCCTGCAGGACGTGGTGGCGTGGCTGGGAGAGATCATCGAACAGACCGACTCCTCACTACTGGATGAGTGGGAGGCACTCTCCGCAGGCAAGGTTCCTGGCGACGACGGCCACGAAATTCCCCAGCCACCCTCCCGCCTCACCGACCACGAGCGCGCCTTCAAGGTCATGGTGCGCAACCAGCTCTTCCGCCGCGTGAAGCTCTTTGGACGCGAGGATGACCGGGCCCTTGGCGAGTTGGACGGCGAGGACGGGTTCGACGCCGATGCGTGGGCGGATCTGCTGGATGACTACTTTGCCGAGCACGAGGATCTCAACGACGGCCCCGGTGGCCGCTCCCCCGCCCTGGTCTCCATCACGCCGGGCAAGGACGCGGATGGCAAGCGAATCTGGCGTTGCCGTCAGGCCTTTGCCGACCCGGCCGGGGATCACGACTGGGGCTTTGACGCGGTCGTGGACCTGGACGCCTCGGATGAGGCCGGGGAGGCCGTGGTGCACGTGACACGACTGGGACGACTAGACGGCTGAGCGCCTGACGGCACTCGGGCGGTCGCGTCGCTAAGATAGGAGCATGTCGTTGAACTCTCGCCCTTCCCTGCGCCGCGGCCTGGCCGTCGTCGCCCCGCTCGCGCTGGTGGCCCTTGGTCTGACCGCCTGCAACCCGGACCACATCACCAGCATGGATTCCCCGACCCCGTCGGGCTCAAACCTTGCCTCCACCTACGCGCCTGCGCCGCACTCCTCCGAGTCGGAGCACGCCAGCGAATCCGCCTCTGAGTCGGGTCACGCCTCCGAGTCGGGACAGCCCTCCGAGTCCGCCGGCGGCCACGCCGCCGAGACCTCAGACTCCGCCGCAGACGCCTCCATCTTGAAGAGCAAGAGCTCCGTCACCTACTCGGTGGACTCCATCGAGATCAAGGGCAAGCCGGTGCAGGCAGGAACCTTCCGTGGCCTCAGCGTCATGGGTGACCCCGCCACCCCGGAGGGCACCCAGCTCACCACCATTGGCCTGTGCTCCGGAGCCGTCTTCACCGTCACCGGCAAGGCCGACAAGCTCACGGTGGAACTGCCCGAGGGCACCACCACCAGCAAGTGCGGCACGTCCGCGGGTGCGGTCGCCGCCGGCCAGATCCACCAGGCGTTCACCGGCAAGGTCACCGAAAGCACCGAGGGAAACAAGACCACCCTCAAGACCGCCGACGCCACGCTCACGCTCACCGCGACCCGCTGAGCATGACGCTGACACGCCCCGCCACACTGACCTGGAGCGAAGAGCCCACCGAGTGGCGGGGCGTTCGCGCGTCCGGGCACCGTTTTGAGGTGCCGCTGGATCACGCCGACCCCGCTCGCGGCACCATCACCGTGTACGCGCGCGCCGTCAGCGAGGACACCGACGAGGCGCAGGAGCGGCCGTGGCTGGTGTATCACCAGGGCGGGCCGGGCTTTGCCGCGTTGCGCCCCACCGGCGGGGCCAGCGGCTGGCTCAAGGCGCTGCTACCCCGCTTCCGCGTGCTGCTCCTTGATCAGCGCGGCACCGGCCTCTCCTCCCCCATCGATGCCAGGACGCTTGCGGCCCTTGGTCCGGTGCGGGCGCAGGTGGAGTACCTGAGCCATTTCCGCGCCCCGGACATCGTCGCCGATGCCGAGGCGGTGCGGCAGACGCTCGGGATTGAGCAATGGAGCAGCCTGGGCCAGTCCTACGGCGGCTTCATCACGCTGAGCTACCTGTCCCTGGCTCCGGCGTCGCTGGAGCGCTGCCTCATCACGGGCGGCCTGGGAGAGCTGCGCGGCGATGCCGCGACGGTCTACCGCGCCACCTTCCCCCGCATCGCTGCCCGCGAGGCCGAGTTCCTTGGCCGGCACCCGCAGGACGCCGCGCGCCTGAGCCAGGTGTACGACGTCGTGCGCTCGCGTCGGGCGGCCGGCGAACCCGAGCGCCTGGCCGACGGCCGCGAGGTCACCGAGCTGACGGTGCAGCACCTGGGCATGTTCCTGGGTGGAAACACCCGCGTGGAGGGGCTGCATTACGCGCTGGAGGAGGCAGTGGTGCAGGTGGACGGTCAGGACCGCCTGTCCGCGTCTTTCCTCTCCACGCTGCAATCCCAGCTGGACCACCGCGCCAACCCGCTCTATTGGCTGCTGCAGGAGAGCATCTACTCCTCGGGCCAGTCCACGCGGTGGGCGGCGCAGCGCGTGTTGGATGAGTCCTTCCCGCAGTTCCGCCAGGACGCCGAGCGTCCCGGATTGTTGGGAGAGATGGCCCTGCCCGCCGACTACGAGCAGGACCCGGCGCTGATCCCCCTGGCACCGCTGGCGCATGCCCTGGCCGAATATCAGGGCTGGGGCCCGCTGTACAACACCGCGCAGCTGGCCGCCAATACCGTGCCAGTGGCCGCGGCCATGTACACGGACGACATCTACGTTGACCGCGAGCTCTCCCTCGCCACCGCCGCCGCCGTGCGCGGCGTGCAGGTCTGGGAGAGCGACGAGTTTCACCACGACGGTATTGGGGACAACCCCGACCTGATCATTGGCGCACTGCTGGCCATGACGGACGCGGCGATCGCCGCCAGCGAAGAGGTGTGAGGCCGCCCGTTATGCGGCACGCCGCGCGGCGGGGACCCTCGCCACGATCAGCACGGTCATCAGCACCGCGATCGCGAGCGAGGCCGCGTTGAGGCCCTGATAGCCCAACGCCGCCAGCAGGAACCCGGACCCCAGGCCGGCCAGCACGCCGCCGCCGCTCATGCAGGCATCCGTCAGCCCCTGCGCCGCCACACGGCCCTTGTCCGGAACCAGGTCAGCCACCACGGCGGAGCCGGTGATGGAAGAGAAGGACCAGGCCACACCAAGCACAAAGAGCGCCACGGAGACCAGGCCAACGTTTCCTGGGAACAGGATGCAGGCCAGCGCGGACAGCGCAAAGAGCAGCTGAGCGCACAGCAGGGCCCGGCGGTGACCCCAGCGATCGGCAAGGAACCCCACCACCGGGGAGAACGCGTACATCCCGGCGAAGTGGCCGGAGAGCGTGAGGCCAACGATCGTGAGCGTGTGTGCGGACGGGCCCGCCGCACCCTGGTCGTGGTGAAGGGCGGCGAGATGCAGTGTGGTCATGGACATGACGGCCACCATGCACGCATGCCCGGCGGCGACGGCCGCAACCCCCACCCCGGCGCCGGGTGCGCTGCGCAACGCCCGCAGGCCCTGCGCGATGGAGGGTTTGGGCGCCAGGTCCCTTGCCTCGCTGCGGGCGGGTAGCGGGTCCGGGCGCAGGCCCACGGCGATGATGACGGCCGCGAAGATCAGGCCCACGGTGGAGAAGAGGAAGGCCCCGGCGTCCGTGGGCAGGCCAAGTCCGGCTGCAAGGTCCGCTCCTGGCCCGGCAAGACTTGGCCCCACGACCTCGCCGATCGTGAGTGCCCACACCACCATGGAGAGATCACGCGCCCGGCGTCCGGGCGCCGAGCCGTCCGTCGCGGCGAAGCGTGCCTGCAGGTTCGTGGTGGCAGCCACGCCAAGCAACAGTGCCGCCAACAGCAGGAGAGCGAAGCTTCCCAGCGCCGCGGACAGCATCATCCCGGCGGCACCGACCGCGCCCAGCGCGTATCCGGTCGTCAGGGCGAATCGGCGCCCTCTGTTCACCGCCAGCCGGGCCAGCGGCAGAGCCGTGATCACACCGGCCAAGGAGATGGCCACCGTCACCGTGCCGGCCCAGTGAGCACTGCCGGAGAGCTTGGCCGCCAGCAGCGCACCCAGCGCCAGGCCGGCGCCGTTGCCCACGCCAGACAGGATCTGCGCCGAGGCCAAGACGAAGAGATGCTTGGTGTGGGCGCGAGCCTGGGCCGGTGTCGGAGCCGATTCCGGTGGCGTGGGCTTGGCATCGTCCTGGGCGGTCACTGGCTCAGCTTAGATGACTCCTTGATGCGGACGACCTCCTCACGGTGCGCGGATGCTACGGCGCGGCCCTTGGGTGAAACGAGCGAGGCCACGACCGCCAGCGCAATGGTGCCCACGATGACCAGGAGTGAGAGCTCGGTGCTGATCTCGGGGACCGCAATCCGCTCGCCGCCGTTCAGGAACGGCAGCTCGTTGTGGGAGAGCGCGTGGAAGAGCAGCTTCACGCCGATGAAGCCAAGGATGACCGCGATGCCGTGCGTGAGGTACACCAGGCGGTCCATCAGACCACCCAGCAGGAAGTAGAGCTGGCGCAGTCCCATCAGGGCAAAGATGTTGGCCGTGAAGACGATGAAGGGGCTCTGGGTGATGCCAAAGATCGCGGGAATGGAGTCCACGGCAAACATCAGGTCGGTGAGGCCAAGGGCAATCAGCACCGCGAGCATGGGGGTCCACATGCGCTTGCCGTTGACCGTGGTGCGCAGCTTGTTGCCGTCAAAGTCCGGCGCTAGCTTGAGCCGGCCAGTGATCTTCTTGATCAGCCCGGATTCCTCGCCGTGTCCGTTCGAGGAGGTGGCGGAGCGCATCTGCTGCACGGCGGTGAAGAGCAGGAAGGCACCAAAGAGGTAGAAGACCCACGTGAAGTTCTCAATCACGGTGGCGCCGACCATGATGAAGATTCCGCGCAGCACCAGGGCAATGATGATGCCCACCATCAGCACCTCTTGCTGATATTTCCGCGGCACCGCGAAGTTCGCCATGATGATGATGAAGACAAAGAGGTTATCTACCGACAGCGAATACTCGGTGACCCAACCGGCCAGGAATTGCAGGGCCTCGCCCTGCCCCACCAGTGTCCACATGAGGCCAAAGAAGCCAAGCGCCAGGGCCACGTAGAAGGAGACCCAGAGCGCCGCCTCCTTCATGGAGGGGATGTGGGGCCGCTTGAAGACGTAGACCAGATCAAAGATCAGCACGGCGATCAGCACCACAAAGGAGCCGATTTCAAAGAGCGGGGGAATTGCTGAGGCGGCGGGCACGGAGCCGCCGGCCGCGAGCGTCAGGGTCGGTGTGATCACGGGGGATCTGCCTTTCGGGGAGCCCCCGCCCGCAATGGCGAGGGTGCTGAGATTCCCGCAAGTCTCTCCACCGCCCTGGGCGGCCGCCGTACCCGGCGGGGCAACGGTGCCCCACGTGTTGACGAGTTCGGCGCTGAAGGATACTCCCCTACGCTTTGACCAATATTACACGAGCGGCGCGGTGCTCATTCCGCGGAGCGCATGGCGCGCAGTTCCTTCTTCAGATCCTGCACCTCATCACGCAGGCGTGCCGCCAACTCGAAGTGCAAATCGGATGCGGCGGTGTGCATCTGGTCGGTGAGGTGCTTGATGAGCGAGGCCAGGTCCTCGCTTGGTGCCACCACCAGGCCGTCGCGGGCCAGCGCGCGCTCGGCCTGATTCGCGGCCTTCCCGTCGCCTCCGATGGCCGTGAAGCCGCGGTGGCCCTTGCCGTAGTCAAAGTTGCCCAGGAGCTCTGCGGTGTCTGCGTCTTCCCGGGCCAGCTGGTCCGTGATGTCAGCGATCTTCTTGCGCAGCGGCTGCGGCGAGAGGCCGTGGTCGGTGTTGTACTGCTCTTGGATCTCGCGGCGGCGATCCGTCTCATCCAGCGCCTGGCGCATGGAATCCGTGATGCGATCCGCGTACATGTGGACCTCACCGGAGACGTTACGAGCGGCACGCCCGATGGTCTGGATGAGTGAGGTTGCCGAGCGCAGGAAGCCCTCCTTGTCCGCATCCAGGATCGCCACGAGGGAGACCTCTGGGAGGTCTAGGCCCTCTCGCAGCAGGTTGATGCCCACCAGCACGTCAAAGACGCCCTGGCGCAGCTCACGCAGCAACTCAACGCGTCGCAGCGTGTCAACATCGGAGTGCAGGTACTCCACCTTGATGCCGTTCTCCGCCAGGTACCCCGTCAGGTCCTCTGCCATGCGCTTGGTCAGGGTGGTCACCAGCACGCGTTCATTCTTCTGAACGCGCTCGTTGATCTCTCCCAGCAGGTCATCGATCTGGCCCTTGGTTGGCTTGACCACCACGTGGGGATCCACCAGGCCCGTGGGCCGGATGATCTGCTCCACGTAACCATCCGCCTTACCCAGCTCGTACTTGCCTGGTGTGGCGGACATGTAGACGGTCTGGCCAATGCGCTCCTGGAACTCGTCCCATTTCAGGGGCCGGTTATCCATGGCGGAGGGCAAGCGGAAGCCGTGCTCCACCAGGGTGCGCTTGCGGGACATGTCCCCCTCATACATGGCGCCGATCTGCGGCACCGTCACGTGGGACTCGTCAATGACCAGCAGGAAGTCATCCGGGAAGTAGTCAAGCAGGCAGTGAGGGGCGGAGCCCGGCCCGCGTCCATCGATGTGGCGCGAGTAGTTCTCAATGCCGTTGGTGAAGCCCATCTGCTGCATCATCTCGAGGTCATAGGTGGTGCGCATGCGCAGCCGCTGAGCCTCCACCAGCTTGTGCTGTTCCTCAAACTCCTGCAGCCGCACCGCGAGTTCGTCCTCGATGGACGTGATGGCCTTCTGCATGCGGTCGTGGCCGGCCACGTAGTGCGAGGCCGGGAAGATGTACATCTCCGTTTCATCCCGCACCACCTCACCCGTGAGCGGGTTCAGCGTCTGGATGGACTCGATCTCGTCCCCAAAGAGCTCCACGCGCACGGCGAGCTCCTCATACATGGGGATGATCTCTACCGTGTCACCACGCACGCGGAAGGTGCCGCGGTGAAAGTCGATGTCGTTGCGCGCGTACTGCATTCCCACGAAGCGGCGCAGCAGCACATCGCGGTCAATCTCCTGGCCCACCTTGAGCGTGACCATCTGCTCGATGTATTCCTCAGGAGTACCCAGGCCGTAGATGCAGGAGACCGTGGCGACCACGATCACGTCCCGCCGCGTCAGCAGCGCGTTGGTGGCGGAGTGCCGCAGGCGCTCCACCTCCTCGTTGACGGAGGAGTCCTTCTCGATGAAGGTGTCCGTCTGCGCCACATAGGCCTCAGGCTGGTAGTAGTCGTAGTAGGAGACGAAGTACTCCACCGCGTTATTGGGCAAGAGCTCGCGGAACTCGTTGGCCAGCTGCGCGGCCAGGGTCTTGTTTTGGACCAACACCAGCGTGGGCCGCTGCACGGCCTCCACGAGCCAGGCCGCGGTAGCGGACTTGCCCGTTCCTGTGGCGCCCAGCAGCACCACGTCCTTTTCCCCGCCGTTGATGCGCTCGGAAAGTTCTGCGATGGCCTTGGGCTGATCCCCGGCTGGACGGAACTCCGAGATCACCTCAAAGGGGGCAACAACGCGTTCAATTTTCTGAGCAAGAGACATGCTCCTAGGGTACGGCTCGGGGCCGACACCTCGGTTCCGGATCGGCCGGATTTCGCTTCCGGAAGACCGGCCCGGCCACCACAGCGGCCACGAGCAGCACGCACACCCCGTACACGGATCTGACTCCGGAACCGAGCAGCATCAGCATCATGACGGCCAGCACAAGAACATTCGCCAGCGCCCATCCCAGCGGCGGACGCAGCCTGAGGTACGCAAGAATGCACATCACATAGATCAGCACGAACACTGCGCTGGCCGCGGCGAGCAGGTCAACCACCCGCTCCGGCCACAGAGACAGCACCATCAGCGTGAGCACAAAGCACACCGACAGCACCCAGATGGCCCTGCGCGGGGCCTCCCCGGGAGAGACCAGCCGCCCGGGCAGGATGATGCCCTCGCGGGAGGCACCCTGCAACACCATCGCACATCCCCGCACCCAGGCCAGGGCGTTGAGCAGTACCCCACCGGCGCCGACCCCGGCCACGATCGGCGCAAGGATCTGTCCCCCGATGCCGGCCTGCACCGCGTCGATCACCCCCGTCACCGGGTCCGCCGTGGCCAAACGCAGAGAGGTAACGACGGTCAGGAGAATCGCGAGCCCCACCAGGAGTATCAGCGCAATCACGGAGACAAAGCCAAAATCACGTCGTGGGTTGCGCATGTCCCTGGCCACGAAGGTGAGGTTCTCGAAGCCCACGACGGCCCAGAATGCGATGAGCATCCCGCTCGGAACCGCCCATAGACCGGCCGCCTCCGGGACCAACCGGAGATCATGAGCCGGGTGCTGCGCGGCCACCGCGGCGGCAACCATCAGCACCGCGACCAGCGCTCCGGCACCCCATGCCTGCACCTGCGCACTGGCCCTGCCTCCCACCAGATTCGCCGCGACGGCAATCCCCAACACCACCACGGCCAGGGCCACGGGTGGGAACGGAAGCGGGACCACCGCAGCGAGCAGGTGCGCTCCGGCGACGGCGCTGGTCGGTAAACCCACCACCACCACCAGAACAAAGCAGAGCGGAATCATACGGCCAGCAGTGGGGCCCAGCCCTCGGTGCACGCTGTGGCGCAGTGGATCCGCCGCTCCACCCGAACGGAGGACGGTGTCGCGGAACAGCATGATCATGGGCACGCACAGCAAGGCGGTCGAGACCCACACCAGCACCGCCGCGGAGCCGCTCCCGGCCAGGACGGCCGCAGGGACCACTACCACTCCGGATCCGACCACCGAGGCGAAGGCCACCACCACGGCGCCCGTGCGCGAGAGGAAGCCTGATTCGTTCTCCACTGCCGCGCTTTTTCTCATTCCTCCAGTCTTGTAGGCGTGGTGTGGCCGGTCGACTGGTAGAAAGGACAGCTTCCCGTGCTTTCTTGCCAATCCGCGCGTAAGCTCATGAAACATGAAAAGCGTGGCGGTTCTGGTCAGGGACGGGCTCTCCCTCTTTGAATTCGGCATGACGGCGGAGGTCTTCGGCATCGACCGCACCGACGCCGGCGTGCCCCGCTTTGACTATCGGGTCTGCGCGGAGGACGGCCCCCGCTCCGTCGTCACCAAGCACACCGCGCAGGTGAGCGTGCAGGCCACGCATTCGCTCGCCGGCCTGCTCGACGCGGACATCGTGATCGTCAGCGCCTCGCTGCCCTCTCGTTGCTCGGACGCGGAGCGCCGGGCCCTGCTCCAAGCGCGGGACAACGGTGCCATCTTGGTGTCGCTGTGTAGCGGCGCCTTCCTCTTGGCCGACTCCGGCCTGCTGGACGGCCTCAGTTGCACCACACACTGGATGTACGCGGATCAGCTACAGGAGCAGTACCCGTCGGTGACCGTTGTGCCCGATGCCCTGTACATCGACGCCGGATCCGTGATCACCGCTGCAGGCACTGGCGCCGCCATCGACACACTTCTCCACCTGGTTCGCCGCGAGCTGGGGCACACCATCGCCAGCGCCATCGCCCGACGCATGGTGGTTTCGCCGCATCGGGAAGGAAATCAAAAGCAATACCTCGAGGTCGGCGTGCCTGCCACCAGGGACGCCACGCTCGGTCCCAGCCTGGAAAGGGTCCTCTCGAAGCTCGCCGAGCCGCACACGGTGGGGAGCATGGCGGCACTCGCGTGCATGAGCCCCCGCAGCTTTGCGCGGCGTTTTGCCGCCGAACTGGGAACGACCCCCCACCAGTGGCTCACCAGCCGGCGGGTGGGGGCAGCCCAGGAACTTCTGGAGCGTTCCGCCCTCCCCCTGGACGCCATCGCCTCCAGGGTTCGCTACCGGGACGCGGACCGCCTGCGGCTGCAGTTCGTGCGCGCGCTGGGCATCACCCCGGCTCGCTACCGCCACGCTTTTCGTGCAGGTGCCGAAGAGCCCGCCGCCGGAAGACCGGCTTCCTAGACCTGACGGCCCGCTACTCGGCCCGTCCCAGGGACTCCCAGAAGGCGTCCACCTGAGCGCTGAGATGCTCGACGTCGGCGTCGTTCGTGATCACGTCGGTCGCCACCTCCGCGCGCTGGGCATCGGTGGCCTGCGCGTCGATGCGTGCCGCCGCGTCGTGGGGCGTCATGGCCCGGTCCGAGACCATCCGGCGGATGCGCTCCTCCCGCGATGCCTGCACCACCACAACCCGATCGAAGCGGCCGGCCTGGCCCGTCTCCACCAGCAAGGGGATGTCCTCCACGAGCGTGGAACCCTCCGGCGCCGCCGCGATGCGCCGGGCGGCCTCCTCCCGGACGAGCGGATGGACCACCGCGTTGAGGCGCTCGCGGGCCCGGTCATCACCAAAGACGAGCGCCCCGAGGGCCGCCCGGTCCAGGGTTGAATCCGGCGCCAGCATGCCCTCCCCAAACTCGGAGACGATGCCGGCCAGGGCCGCTCCCCCGGGCTGTTGGAGCTCGCGCACGATGGCGTCGGCGTCGATGATGACGGCGCCCTTGGCCGCCAGCAGTCGGGCCACGGTGGACTTGCCGGAGGCGATGCCGCCGGTGAGGCCGATGCGAGGGCGGGGGGAGGCAGTGGGAGACATGCCGCCATTCTGCCCCAAACGGTGGACGGCGGGAGCCGCGGCTGAAGGCGAACGCCGGGGCGGCACCTGAGGACCATCGCGCGGCGCGGCCGGATAGACTGGGCCCGTGTCTTCCCTCCCCGTTCACCCCGCCGATCAGGCGCGCGCCACGGCGTACACCACCGTGGCGGCTGAGGTGGAGCACACCCTGGAGATTCAGCGCTCGGTCTTCCTGACCCGCCTGGTTCCGGTGGGTAGCGAGGACGCGGCGCGCCAGGTGATTGAGGAACAGCGCAGAGCCCATCATGACGCGCGCCATCACTGCAGCGCCTTTGTGCTTGGCCCTGATCGCGAGATCCAGCGTTCCAGCGACGACGGCGAACCTGGCGGCACAGCCGGGGTCCCCATGATGCAGGCCCTGCTCCAGCGTGAGGTCTCCCAGGGCGTGCGGAACCTGAGCGACGTGGTCGCCGTGACCACGCGCTGGTTTGGCGGCATCCTCCTGGGAGCGGGCGGGCTGGTGCGCGCATACTCCGACTCGGTTTCCCAGGCCCTCAGCGTCGCGACCCCCTTGACCTGGATCCGCCGCCGCGAGCTGGTCGTCACGATTCCCATCGCCGAGGCTGGCCGCGCCGAGCATGCGTTGCGCGCCTTGGGCCCCGCGGTCACCTCCACCCAGTACACGGCCGACGCCGCACACGTCACCTTGGCGGTCGACGACGCGGAAGCCGCGCTGCGCGCAGCCACCGACCGCGTGGCACAGGCACTGGGCGGACGCGCAAGCACGAGTAGGGGCCGGGCGGTGTGGGCGCAGTGAGCACTCCCCTGGACTTGGACCTGCTCAGCCGCCGCCCCGACGTGGAGGATCCCACCCTGCAGGCGCACGACGCCACTGACGAACTCTTGGTCCGCGAGGGCCTGGTTGCTGCCCGCGAGCGGGGCCTCACGGGGGCGGACGTCGTGGTGGTCGGAGAACGCCACGGCGCCATCACGCTCTCCCTTCTTGCCCAGGGCCTGCACGGCATGCGCGTGATCCAAGATCGCCTGGTGCACGAGCGTGCGCTCGATGCCAACGCCGCGGAAGTGCAGCTGGATCCGGCCGGCTACCGCCACCTGCCAGCTCATCCGGACTCCTTCGCTGGGGCCCGGCTCATCCTGTGGCAGCTGCCCCGGTCCGTGGCGGCCGTGGAGCGCGGGGCCCGGATGGCGGCCCACGCCGCCCCGGACGCGCTCCTGATCGCCGGCGGGCGCATCAAGCACCTCAGCGTTGGCATGAACGCACCGCTGGCCCAGCACTTTGGCCAGGTGCAACCCCAGCGCGCTGAACGCAAGTCCCGGCTGCTGCTGGCCCAACACAGCGCGGTGGCCGGGCCGGGCGCGCAAGGTAACCCAGCGGCGTCGGGCATGCCTGCGCCCGTCCACAGCACCGTCAACGCCGGGGGGCGGCGCCTGAAACTGGCCGCCCTGGCAGAGGCCTTTGGCGGCGCGGACCTGGATCCGGGCACCGCCCTGATGCTGCGCACCCTTGATCAAAGCGATTGGCAGCTACCCCCTGGGGAGGCCGCCCTCGCCACGCCCCTGGTCGTTGACCTGGGGTGCGGCAACGGCACCATCGCCTGCTGGGCCGCCCTCACCTGGCCCCAGGCCCACATCGAGGCGACCGATGACTCCGCCGACGCCGTAGCATCCGCCGAGCTGAGCGCCGCGCTGAACGGCGTGCAGGACCGCGTGAGCGTGGTGCGAGCGGACGGCGGCGATCATCTCCCAGACGGCGCGGCGGAGCTGGTCTTGCTGAACCCGCCCTTCCATCAGGGCGGCACCGTGCACACCGGCATCGCCAGCAAGCTCATCCGCTCCGCCGCCCGCATGCTGCGCCCGGGCGGCACGCTCGTCTGCGTGTGGAACTCCCACCTGCGCTACAGGCCACGCCTTGAACGGCTGGTGGGGCCCACCCAGCAGCTGGCCAGGGATAAGACCTTCACGCTGACGGTCTCTACGCGCCGCGGCTGAGCCGCCCCGCGGTATCCGGCCACGCCACCATCACCCGCTCGGTGGGTGCTAGGGCCTTCGTCAGCATCCGGTCGCCCACCCAGATCCCAGCTGACGAGAGCTCCACGATGCTGAGGGCCCGCGGATCCCCATCTAGGTTCCAGGCCTCCGCCACATGCGCCAGCCCCAGCTCCTGCAGGCACTCCTCCGCCGGAACCCACTCGGCATCCGGACCGGCCACGTGGCCAAGCACATCCCTCGGGCGCAACAGCGCATACTCGGCATCCAGGGGCTCAAGCCAGCCCACCGTCTCGCCGTCCTCTCGCGTGACCTTGACCCAGTCCTGGCTCATGTTGGCTTCCCTTCCGTGCGTCGTGTTCCTCATTCTTGCGCCGGCCGCCCGCCGGCACGCGCTCCCGCTTCTGGCTCCTGAAACGCCAAGAGGGCGGGCCCTCCCCGTGGGGAAGGCCCGCCCTCTCAAGCGGTTGACGCGCCCCGGTCAGTGACCGGGAAGCAATCAGTTGCCGGTGAGCTTCTCACGCAAGGCGGCAAGCGCCTCGTCGGAAGCCAGCGTGCCGGAATCGGTCTCCGAATCCTCGGCCACGGGGGCCTCTGAGGAGTAGGTGGCCGGTGCAGCAGCGGCGGTGCCTGCAGCGGAATCCTGCTCCGCAGCGGCGGCAACCTGCTTCTTGTGGGCCTCCCAGCGGGCCTGAGCCTCGGCGTACTGGCCTTCCCAGACCGAACGCTGAGCCTCGTAGCCATCAAGCCACTCGTTGGTCTCCGGATCGAAGCCCTCGGGGTACTTGTAGTTGCCCTGCTCGTCGTACTCCGCGGCCATGCCGTACAGAGCCGGATCGAACTCGGTGCCCTCGGGATCGACGCCCTCGTTGGCCTGCTTCAGCGACAGCGAGATGCGGCGACGCTCCAGGTCGATGTCGATGACCTTGACGAAGATCTCTTCGCCAACGGAGACAACCTGCTCGGCGAGGTCGATGTGACGCTCGGCCAGCTCGGAGATGTGCACCAGGCCCTCGATGCCGTCCTCGACACGCACAAACGCGCCGAACGGAACCAGCTTGGTGACCTTGCCCGGGACAACCTGGCCCAGGGCGTGGGTGCGGGCGAATGCCTGCCACGGATCTTCCTGGGTGGCCTTCAGCGACAGGGACACGCGCTCGCGGTCCATGTCCACCTCGAGGACCTCAACGGTGACCTTCTGGCCCACCTCAACCACCTCGGAGGGGTGGTCGATGTGCTTCCAGGAGAGCTCGGAGACGTGCACGAGGCCGTCCACGCCGCCCAGGTCGACGAAGGCGCCGAAGTTGACGATGGAGGACACAACGCCCTCGCGGACCTGGCCCTTCTCGAGCTTGTTGAGGAAGTCGGTACGAACGGCCGACTGCGTCTCTTCCAACCAGGCACGGCGGGACAGGACCACGTTGTTGCGGTTCTTGTCCAGCTCGATGATCTTGGCTTCCAGCTGCTGGCCGATGTACGGGGCCAGGTCGCGGACGCGACGCATCTCCACGAGGGAGGCGGGGAGGAAGCCACGCAGGCCGATGTCCAGGATGAGGCCACCCTTGACGACCTCGATGACGGTGCCGGTGACGACGCCGTCCTCTTCCTTGATCTTCTCGATGTCGCCCCAGGCACGCTCGTACTGAGCGCGCTTCTTCGACAGGATCAGACGGCCTTCCTTGTCCTCCTTGGTGAGAACAAGGGCCTCCACGGTGTCGCCCACGGCGACGACGTCGGACGGATCCACATCGTGCTTGATGGAGAGCTCGCGGGACGGGATGACACCCTCGGTCTTGTAGCCGATGTCCAGGAGGACCTCGTCATGATCGACCTTAACGACCTGGCCCTCAACGAGATCGCCATCGTTGAAGTACTTGATCGTTGCATCAACAGCGGCGAGGAAGTCCTCTTCCGAGCCGATGTCGTTAATGGCGACCTGAGGGATTCCGGTCTTCTCCGGGTTCGTGATGGTCATGTAGAAGGGGCTCCGATGCGGATAGGAAGTCGGTCGGCGCGCACACTCGGGGCGCACGCCAAGATGATTGGGTTTATTGCTCCCGCGCACAGAAGGCGCGGACCGCTCCAGTGTACGGCTCAAGGGGGTGCCTGGTCAAAGCGCCGACGCGCCGTGGCGGGCCTCACACGCGCGCCCGCCGGCCCCGCAATGCGGGGCGGCGGGCGCGCGTGAATTAGAAGGTGTAGCTGTTGCGCGAGGCGCGCTCGGTGTCCAGCAGGCGTCCCAGTTCGGTGCCGGTGGCGCCGATGGCCGTGGCGCGGCCCACCGCCACCAGGTTCGCGACGCGGGCGGTGCCGAAGAGGATGGAGCCAAGGGTCTCCGCGTCCACCTCAAGAGTGGCGGTGCCCGACGGCGCGGGGCCGGGTTTCACGAGCGTCTCGCCGCCCTCACGGGTCAGGAGATACTCCCCCTCGATCAGTCCAAGCCGATCGCTCACCCGCAGGGCAAGGGCCCCGTCTTGGCTCAGACCGCGCGCCTCAAAAACGGCCGCGACGTCAAGAACGCGGGCCCAGAGGCGATCAGAACGACGCTCGGTGGCCACATCGCGGTAATTCACCAGCGCCGCGGGCAGGGCGAAGTCAAGGGGCGCCTCGCGCCAGCGCAGCGATTCCACCAGGTCGGTGGCCGCCAGCGCCTCCCACAGGGCCAGCTCCGCGAGCGGATTCACGGCGCCGAGGTCCGCGATGTGAAGGACCTGGTCCTGATGGACCTCCTTCACATAGGAGATGGCGTAGCCCTGCACGGCTCCGGCCTCATCCACGACCACCAGCGGTCGCCAGTCCGTGTCCTGGCCAGGAACTCCCCAAGGATTCTTGCTGCCCGCCGCACGGTCGCGGTAGGCCTGGGTGTGGCCGGTCTGGCCGGGAGTCACGGACTGGAAGGCGGCAAAGGCGTCCAGGTACAGGCCGGGGAAGGCCTCCCATGAGGGCACAAAGGTGCGCAGTCCGGAGGCCTTCAGCGCCTCCGCGACCTCCGGTCGCAGGCCAAGGCCGCCGCGCGCCTGAACCGTCACCGTGGCGGACTCCGCCGCGATGCCAAAGCCAAAGCGTCCGTAGATCCCACCCTCGGAGGTCGTCAGGAGCGCCAGGGGCAGATTCTGCTCCCGGGCTCGCTGCAGGCCCGCGCGCATCTGCCGCGAAAGAATGCCGCGGCGGCGGTGGGTGCCCCGGACCGTCACCTCCGTGATCATGTGGGAAGGGAGCACCTCTCCCTCAGCCACGCAGACCTGCCCCAGGTACTCACCGAAGGTCGCCACCGGGCGAGCGGCCTCCACGGCGCGCGGGTCCTGCTCGTCGTCATAGACCGCACTGAGCAGGGCGCCGTCCGCGCGGAAACGGTCCAGCTGCGTCAGCAACTGCTCCGGCTCACGCACGGCCTCGAGGAAGCCGTAGTCAATGGCGTTGACAAATTCGGCGCCGCGGGGATCCGCTGAGCCGGGCTCGCCTTGGACGGTGAAGCTTTCAAAACGCAGTTCGCTCATGCTGGGCAGCTGCCCTTTCCTGGTCGTCTGTGTAGGTCTCTTGTGAAGCGCTGTGATGGCGCGCCGCGGTGATGCGGCGGCCGGCTAGTGCCCGGCGTCCTGCCAGGTGCGGCCGCTGCCGACGTGCACGTCCAGCGGCACCTTGAGTTCCATCGCGGAGCCCATCTCCTCCACTAGGAGGGCCTCCACGGCCTGGCGCTCCCCGGGTGCCACCTCCACGATGAGTTCGTCATGCACCTGCAACAGCAGGCGGGAATTGAGCCCCTCCGCGTCAAGGCGACGGCGGACGGCGAGCATGGCTAGCTTGATGATGTCCGCGGCGGATCCCTGAATCGGCGCGTTCAGCGCGGCGCGCTCGGCGATGTCCCGGAGCTGGCGCACGTCAGAGGCCAGGTCCGGCAGATTGCGCCTGCGCCCCAGGAGCGTCTCCGTGTAGAGGTCATCCTTGGCCTTCATGACGACCTCCGCCAGGTAGGTCTTCACCGCGCCAAAGCGTGCGTAGTAGTCCTTCATCAGCGTCCGCGCCTCATCGACTGAGATGTTGAGCTGCTTGGACAGACCAAACTGGCTCAGGCCGTACGCCAGGCCATAAGACATGGCCTTGACCTTGGAGCGCATGGCGGAGGTGACATCCTCCGGGGCAACATCAAAGACGTGGGCGCCCACAAAGCGGTGCAGGTCCTCTCCGTCCTTGAACGCCTGAATCAGCGCCTCGTCCTCTGCCAGGTGCACCAGGATGCGCATCTCAATCTGCGAGTAGTCCGCCGTCAGCAGCGTCTCGTAGCCCTGGCCAACGGTGAAGACCTCGCGAATGCGGCGGCCCTCCTCCGAACGCACGGGGATGTTTTGCAGATTGGGGTTCAACGAAGAGAGCCGGCCGGTGGCGGCGATGGTCTGGGCGTACGTGGTGTGAATGCGTCCGTCCTCTGACACCGCCTTGCGCAGCCCCTCCACCGTCTGGCGCAGCTTGGAGGCGTCGCGGTGGGCCATGAGCGCCACCAGGAACGGGTGCCCCGTCTTCTCTAGCAGCTCCTGCAGGCTGGCCGCGTCCGTGGTGAATCCGGTCTTGATTTTCTTGGTCTTGGGTAGCTCAAGCTCCTCAAAGAGGACCACCTGGAGCTGCTTGGGCGAACCCAGATTGACCTCATGACCAATGGCCTCGTAGGCCTCCTGCTTGGCCTGTTCCATGGTCGCCTTGAACTGATCCATGAGTGCCTCCAGCGCGGGCACGTCCACGGCAATCCCGGCGTCCTCCATGTCAGCCAAGATGCGAGAGAGCGGCAGCTCCAGGTCGGTGAGCAGGGCGCCTTGGCCGTTCTGCGCCAGCCGCTCCGCCAGTTCCTGGTGCAGGCGAAGGATGGAATCGGCGCGCCGCACCGAGTGTGCCGCGCGCGCCGCCTCAGCGCCGTCGCCGCCGTCCAAATCAAGGGCCAGCTCGCCTTGGGCGGAGGCAGGCTCCTCCTCCAGGGACTCGTGCAGGTAGACCTGCACCAGATCCACCACATCGTGGCTGCGCCGATCCGGCTGGTCCAGATAGGCAGAGATCATGGTGTCATCTACCACGCCGCTCAGCTCCAGGCCGCGGGCCCGGAGCGCCTTAAACGAGCGCTTGTAGTCATGCATGACCTTGGGACGCGCACCGTCCGCGAGGTAGGCCGAGAGCGCGCGGCTGCTCGCGTCGTCGAGCTGGGTCGGGTCCAGCCACGCGGTGGCGCCCTCCCGCGCCAAGCCGATGGCCAGAACCTCATCCGGCGTCCCAGGGGACGCCCCCGCCACCGGCTCCAGCACCACGTCCAGGGCCTGCAGTGCCTCTGGGGCGGCATCGAGGTAGGCGTTCAGCTCCTTGGCGGTCGTGGGCAGGAGCGCCTGGGCCACCTCGGTCAGTTCCTTTGGCTCCTCTGGGGCCGCGAACACGTCCGCCACACGCTTGCGCAGCGTCCTGAACTCCAAGACGTTGAAGAGCTCATCCACCAGCTCGGAGTTGGGGGCACGCAGCTCCATCTCCGCCCAGGTCTGCGGCAGGTCAAGGTCACGCAGCAGCGCGTTGAGCTCGCGGTTACGGCGCACATCGTCCATGTGTGCCCGCAGGCTCTCGCCCGCCTTGCCCTTGACCTCGTCTGCGTGGGCCAGCACCCCCTCCGTGTCTCCGTAGAGGGAAATCCACTTCGCCGCCGTCTTGGGACCCACGCCGGGGATGCCCGGCAGGTTATCCGCCTTCTCACCCACCAGCGCCGCCAGGTCCGGGTAGTTGGCAGGCTGCACGCCGTACTTCTCAAACACCGCGGCCGCGTCCATGGGCGGGAGGTCTGAGATGCCCTTCTTGGGGTACAGCACCGTGACGTGCTCATCGATGAGTTGGAACGCGTCGCGATCACCGGAGACCACAATCACGTCAAAGCCGTCCCGCTCTCCACGCGAGGAGAGGGTCGCGAGGATGTCATCCGCCTCGTAGCCATCCTTGGTGATCGTGACGATATTCAGGGCGCCCATGACCTGATCAATCAGCGGGATCTGGCCCTTGAACTCCTCCGGCGTCGCGTTGCGCCCGCCCTTGTACTCGGCATAGGACTCCGAACGGAAGGTGGGCGTGTCCAGGTCAAAGGCCACCGCGACGTGAGTGGGCTCGCGCTGCTCAATCATCTTGAGCAGCATGGCCACGAAGCCGTACACGCCATTGGTGTACTGACCGGTGGCCGTCAAGAAGTTATCCGCCGGGAGCGCAAAGAAGGCGCGGAAGGCCATGGAGTGCCCATCAAGGATGAGCAGCCGGGGGCGCTTGGCCTCACCGGAGGCGCTAGCGGCGGCGGAGGACACGGAGGAAGACTTGGCGGCTGGACTCACAACTGCAAGCCTAGTGCCCATGACTGACAACTTCGCATCCCACCCGTTTGCCGCCCAGCTCACCGAGGCCGGCGTCCCCCTCGAGATCTGGCCCATGCTGACCAGCCACGGCGTGGGAACCCTTGGCCCCAAACTCGGCATTCACTTCGAGGAACTCACCGTGGAGCGGGTGGTCGCCACCATGCCGGTTCAGGGTAATCAGCAGGTGGTCGGGATCCTGCACGGCGGGGCCACCGCCGCGCTCGCGGAGACGCTGGGCTCCTTCGCCGCCGCGATCCACACCCAGGGCCGCAAGAACCCGGTGGGCGTGGACCTGAACATCACCCACCACCGCGGGGCCAGCTCCGGCGTGGTCCGGGGCATCTGCACTCCCCTGCACCTGGGCCGCAGCAGCACCTCGCACCAGATCGAGGTTTTTGACGAGGCGGGCAAGCGCATCGCCACAGCGCGCATCACCAATCAGCTACTTGACCCGCGCTGAGACGCGCTGAGAATCGGAAGGCTAGAGCCCAACGATGGAGTGCAGGGCCGGGATGATCAGGATGATCCCGAACAGCACCAGCACCCCGCAGAGGCCAAAGCACAGCCATGACCCCGCTCGCTGCAGGGTCCGGTTTCGGTTCTGATCCTCAGCGACCGCCTGGAGCCGCACGCCGAGGCCATACAGCCCCACGACCAGCAGCGCGGAGATCATGGTTGCGCCGGCGACCTGCACAAATGAGATCCACTCGATCATGGGTCAGCGCTCCTGGGTGGGGTTGGACTCCGGGCGGTGCTGGCCCTCCGGAGCTGCGGGTGCGGTGCGTGAGCCACCCGCGTTGGACGGTTCAACGGCCCGCGAGTCAGCGGCCCGCTCGACGTCGGACGGTTCCGACACGCCGGAGCCGGCGTCAGCGGCGGCGTCGAGCGTGTCAGCGGGGGTGGCGGCAGAGGGCGTACGCAGCGAGCGGGTCGCCGCATCGTCGCGATCGAGGCGACGGCGGGCGTCGCGCAGCTCGGTCGCGGCCTGGTGCTTGGCCTCCTTGGCCTGCTTCGCGGCCTCGTCGGCCGCCTTGCGGGCCTTGCGCGCCTGAGAAGCGGCCTCGCGGGCCTGGCGCCCGGCGGCACGGCGCTCCTTCTTGCTGGGAATGTGCACGGCCGCGCTGGAGGCCTCAACGTCCGCCATGGCGTTGTCATGGGTCACCGACTGGCGCTGGGACAGCACAAAGATGCCCGTGATCGCGGTGAGGCCAAGCACGATGAGGACGATCAGGCCGGGCAGGCCAAGGTGCGTGAGTGCCGCGGCGATAGCCCCGACAGCGGCGGAGGCGGGAAGGGTGAACAGCCAGCCCGTCGCGATCTTCCCTGCGGTGCGCCAGCGCACGCCGGCGCCCTTGCGGCCCAGGCCGGAGCCAATCACGGAGCCGGAGGCCACCTGCGTGGTGGAGAGCGCAAAGCCCATGTGGGAAGAGGCCAGGATGGCGGACGCGGTGGAGACCTCGGCCGCAAAGCCCTGGGCCGGCTTCACATCGGTGAGGCCCGTGCCCATGGTGCGAATGATGCGCCAGCCGCCGGTGTAGGTGCCCAGCGCAATCGCGACGGCACACGCAGCGACCACCCAGAACTCGGGCCCGCTGCCCTTGCTTTGATGCCCAGCGGAGATCAGGACCAGGGTGATGATGCCCATGGTCTTCTGGGCGTCATTGGTGCCGTGGGCCAGCGCCACCAGCGAGGAGGAGAAGATCTGTCCCACGCGGAAACCGCCGCGCCTGGGAGAGGCGGAGCCGGAGGGGCGCTTGGTGATCCAATAGGCCAACTTGGTGGCAAGGTAGGCGGCAAAGCCCGCAATCAGCGGCGCGGCCAGGGCGGGCAACAGCACCTTATCCACCAGGGTCCCGTAGTTCACGGCCCCGAAGCCGGCGCCCACAATCGCGGCGCCGATCAGCCCACCAAAGAGCGCGTGGGAGGAGCTGGAGGGAAGTCCAAGCAACCAGGTCAACAGGTTCCAGACCACGGCGCCCATGAGCCCGGCAAGAATGATCGACGGCGTGATGGCCACACTGCCGGATCCGTCGCCTTCGTTGATGATGCCGTGGGAGACGGTCTTGGCCACCTCTGTGGAGAGGAAGGCACCCACCAGGTTCAGCACGGCGGCCAGGGCCACCGCGGTTTTGGGTTTGATGGCGCCGGTGGCGATGGGGGTGGCCATGGCGTTGGCGGTGTCGTGGAAGCCGTTGGTGAAGTCGAAGAACAACGCCAGGGCGATGACAATGACCACGAGCAGGAGCGGGTCCATGCATTTCCTCTGTTGAGATGACGGGACGGACGTGCCGTTCACCCCACGGGAGGGCGTGGGTCACCGGGCGTTCACCCTGCGTTCAGACATAGGGCCGGAACCATACTAAAGCCTGTGCGCTAAGGGTCAATTCCCTGCTGGGGTGGACAGGGGGCTCAGCGGGCGCGGTCCGGGAAACGCGAAGGCCCCCACACCGGAGTGTGGGGGCCTTGCTGTGGTGCCCGAGGCGGGACTCGAACCCGCACGACTTTCATCGCCGCATTTTGAGTGCGGTGCGTCTACCAATTCCGCCACTCGGGCGAGGCACTCGCTCTACTCTACTAGGCTGAGGGGTGAACTCGCACATCGAGCTCACCAGCCACCTGCCGCACCCATCCAAGGAGCCGCTCACATGAGCACCCAGCCCGCTCGTCGCGTTGTTGTTGCTGAAGACGAGACCCTCATTCGACTCGACATCGTCGAGATGCTTGAACACGAGGGCTATGACGTGGTCGCTCAGGCGGTCAACGGCGAGCAGGCCGTGGAACTGGCACGCGAGTTCCGCCCCGACCTGGTCCTCATGGACGTCAAGATGCCCATCATGGACGGCATCACGGCTGCGGCGACCCTGACCGCGGAGCGGATTGCGCCCGTGGTCCTGCTCACCGCCTTCAGCCAGCGCGAACTGGTGGAGCGCGCGCAGGAGGCCGGAGCCATGGCCTATGTGGTCAAGCCGTTCACCGCCGCGGACCTGGTCCCCGCCATCGAGATCGCGATCTCCCGTGGCGAGCAGATCTCCGCCTTGGCTGCGGAGATCTCCGATCTGCAGGAGCAGTTTGAGACCCGCAAGCTGGTGGACCGCGCCAAGAGCCGGCTCATGGAACAGCTCAACCTCACGGAGCCGGACGCGTTCCGGTGGATCCAGAAGACCTCCATGGATCGGCGGCTCTCGATGCGAGAGGTCGCAGACGCAGTGCTGGATCAGATCAAGGGCTAAGCACCGGCAGGCACGGCCTTCCGACTCCATACGGACAGCGCAAAGCCGCCGCTCCCCGAAGAGGGGTGCGGCGGCTTTGTCGTGTCCGGCAGGCTTGCCGCTGGACTCAGCGCAGGATCAGCGCTCGTTCATGCGACGGACGATGTCCACCGCGGCCTGTTCACGGGTGCGCCAAGGACGAATCTCCTCATGACGCTTCTCGTTGCGCTCACCGGCCGGGCCACCCTCAAGGATGTCCCCAATGCGGTGCACGCGCAATGAGTTGGTGGAGCCGGCCTTGCCTGGAGGCGAACCCGAAACCACCACCACCATGTCATCCTGAGCCACCAGCTTCAGCGCGAGGAGTTCCTCCTCCACCTGCTGGCTCATCTTGTCGGTGTGGTCCACAAACTCCACCAGGCGCGGGGTGATGCCCCAGATGAGGCACATGTAGTTCACCGTCTGGCGATTGGAGGTGAAGCCAAACATCGGCGTCTCCGGGCGCATACGGGAGAGGCGGCGGGCCGAGTCTCCGGTCTGGGTGAAGCCAACGATGAACTTGGCACCCACCTCCTGTGCCACCTCTACGGCGGCGCGCGTGACGGCGCCACCGCGTGTGCGGGGGCGGGCCAGCAGCGGCGGAATGCGGGTGAGCCCGTGATCCTCGGTGGACTCGATGATCCGCGCCATGGTCTTGATGGCGCCGATCGCGTACTTGCCCACGCTGGTCTCGCCGGAGAGCATCACCGCATCCGCGCCGTCAAGGACGGCGTTGGCGCAGTCGGAGGTCTCGGCGCGCGTCGGCGTCGGGGCGTCAATCATGGACTCCAGGACCTGAGTGGCGACGATGACCGGCTTGGCCCAGCGGCGCGCCAGCTCCACGGCGCGCTTCTGAACGATCGGCACGTCCTCCAGGGGCAGCTCGACGCCCAAGTCGCCGCGCGCCACCATGATGGCGTCAAACGCGTCGATGATTTCTTCCAGGGCCTCCACGGCCTGCGGCTTCTCGATCTTGGCGATGACGGGGACGCGGCGCCCCTCCTCTTCCATGATCTGGTGCACGCGATCGATGTCGTCGGCACGGCGCACAAAGGAGAGCGCGATCATGTCCACGCCGGCACGCAGCGACCAGCGCAGGTCGTCCTCGTCCTTCTCGCTCAAGGCGGGGACGTTCACGGCAACGCCGGGCAGGTTGATGCCCTTGTTGTTGGACACCTCTCCGCCGACGATGACCTCAGTCACCACGTCGGTGTCCGTCACGGACACGGCGCGCAGGCGCACCTTGCCATCGTTGATCAGCAGCGCATCGCCCGGGGCAACGTCTCCGGGAAGTCCCTTAAACGTGGTGCCACACTCCGTGGCGTCGCCCGGCACATCCCGCGTCGTGATGGTGAACTTGTCACCCTCCTTGAGCAGGTGGGGGCCGTTCGCGAAGGTCTCGAGGCGGATCTTGGGCCCCTGCAGATCGGCAAAGACGCCGATGGGCTGCTGGAGGTCAGAGGACGCCTGGCGAAGATTCGCCAGAATGTCCGCGTGGGTTGCGTGGTCGCCGTGGCTCATGTTGAGTCGCGCCACATTCATGCCTGCCTCAATCGCTTCCCTGGCCTTATCCAGGGTGGCGATGGCGGGTCCGAACGTGACGACGATTTTAGCTCGTCTCACCTTGAGTCAGCCCTCTCTTTCAACGTTTGATGTCAAAAATTGCGGGCGACTTCCTCGGCGCACCGTGCGGTGGTGGTCACCCCAGAAAACTCCTGTGGTCACCATCACCAGCGTACTACTCTTCAGAGGCTAAAGCCTCGATCTGTGGGACGGACGGGGTCCGGAAGGGCCGTGGCACCCTGCAGGTGGCGCTCCACGCTGGCCGCCACCGAGCGTCCCTCGGCGATGGCCCAGACGATGAGCGAGGCCCCGCGGCCGGCATCGCCTGCCACAAACACTCCCGGAGCCACCGCGTAGTCCTCGCTGCGCGTGAGTTGCCCGCGCTCGTCAAAGGCGGCGCCGAGCTGGGCGTCCAAGCCGGCCTTCTCCGGGCCGGTGAACCCCAGTGCCAAAAACACCAGATCCGCAGGGATGATTCGCTCGGTACCGGCCTTGGGCACGCGCCCATTATCCGTGTACTCCGTCTCCGCGACCTTGAGGCCCGTCAGCACGCCGTCGTGCCCAACAAACTCCACCGTAGAGGCAAGGTAGGTGCGCTCGCCACCCTCCTCATGGGCGCTCGCGACCTCAAAGAGCGCAGGGTGCACCGGCCACGGCTGGTTCGCCACGCGCTCGCTTGGTGGCTGCTTGCCGATCGCCAGGGTGGTCACCGATGCGGCACCCTGGCGGTGCGCGGTGCCGATGCAATCCGCGCCGGTGTCGCCGCCGCCGAGGATGACCACGTGCTTGCCGCGCGCGTCGATCGGGTCCGCCGGGGCCTGCCCGGAGACGGTCTGATTGGACCGGGTCAGGTACTCCATGGCGTGGTGCACACCGTGCAGATCGCGACCCGGGATGCCCAATTCCCGGGGGACGGTGGCGCCCGTGGCCACAATCACCGCGTCGTAGCCACGGCGCAGTTGAGACCACGAGATGTCCTTGCCCACCTCGACGTTGGTCCGGAAGCGGGTGCCCTCTGCCATCATCTGCTCCACGCGGACGTCAAGGATCTCCTTTTCCAGCTTGTAGTCGGGGATGCCAAGGCGCAGCAGGCCGCCGATCTCCGCATCGCGCTCATACACCGCGACGGTGTGACCGGCACGCGTGAGCTGCTGGGCGGCGGCGAGGCCCGCCGGGCCGGAGCCCACCACGGCCACGGTGTAATCGGTGTGGCGCACGGGCGGCTGGGGCGCTATGCCCTCCCCCGCCAGCGCCGCGTCCGCAATGGCCACCTCCACCTGCTTGATCGTCACGGCGGGCTGATTGATGCCCAACACACACGATGATTCGCAGGGGGCGGGGCACAGGCGGCCTGTGAGCTCCGGGAAGTTGTTGGTCGCGTGCAGCCGCTCCACGGCCTCATCCATGCGGCCGCGCCACACCAGGTCGTTCCATTCCGGGATCAGGTTGCCCAGCGGGCAACCCTGGTGACAGAACGGCACGCCGCAGTCCATGCAGCGCCCGGCCTGACGGTGCAGCACCGTCGGGTCCGGCTTCTCATAGACGTCCTTGAAGTCCATGAGGCGCACTGGCACTGGCCTGCGCTTCTGGGTCTCGCGCTCACGGGTGGTCAGGAATCCGCGCGGGTCAGCCACGGGTTGCCTCCAGGATTCGGGACCACACGGCTTCGCCGTCCGGGTCCAGGCCTTCCGCGACCGCCTGCGCCCGCGTGGCAAGCACGGTGGCGTAGTGGCGCGGCATGATCTTGGTGATGCGGGTGCTGGTTTCCTGCCAGTCAAGGAGCAACTTGGCCGCTACGTCTGAGCCGGTCTCCTCGCCATGGCGCTGCAGGAGGGTGCGCACCAGCTCGGCGTCCTCCGTGGGCAGCGTCTCCACGATCAGCTCGCTCCCTGCCACCGCCTCGCGGTTGAGCCTGGAGTGGTCCAAGTCCAGCACGTACGCCACGCCTCCGGACATTCCGGCGGCCAGGTTGCGGCCAACCGAACCGAGGATCAGAGCGGTTCCACCGGTCATGTATTCCAGCCCATGATCGCCAATCCCCTCCACCACCGCCGTGGCGCCGGAATTGCGCACCAGGAAGCGCTCCCCCACCAGTCCGCGCAGGAACAGCTCACCTGAGGTGGCGCCGTAACCAATCACGTTGCCTGCCACCACGTTCTCCTCCGCACAGAACGCGGCCTCGCGCCCCGGGCGGATGATGATGCGCCCACCGGAGAGCCCCTTGCCCGCGTAGTCGTTGGCCTCGCCCCACAGGCGCAGGGTGATCCCAGCTGGCATGAACGCGCCAAGGGATTGCCCGGCCGGGCCGCTGAGCGTGATGTCGATGGTGTCCGGTGCCAGGTCCTCCACGCCAAAGGTCTTGGTGACCGTGTGGCCAAGCATGGTTCCCACGGAGCGGTCCGTGTTGACCACCGGCAGCGTGATCCGCACGGGATCCCGATGCTTCAGCGCGTCGTGGCTGAGCTCAATGAGCTGATTGTCAAAATGCTTGTCCAGCTCGTGGTTCTGCGCGGTGGAGTTGTGCAGCGTCCCGCCAAAGGGACGCTGGTACTCACCAAACAGGCCGGAGAGGTCAAGGCCATCCGCCTTCCAATGCCGAATCGCATCATCCAGCTCCAGCATCTCGGCGTGGCCCACGGCCTCCTCGATGCTGCGAAAGCCCAATTGCGCCAGCAGCTCGCGGACTTCCTGGGCCAAGTACTCAAAGAACGTCACCACAAATTCCGGCTTGCCGGTGAAGCGGGAGCGCAGCAGCGGATTCTGCGTTGCCACTCCCACCGGGCACGTGTCCAGGTGGCAGACCCGCATCATGACGCAGCCAGAGACCACCAGGGGCGCCGTGGCAAAACCGAACTCCTCGGCCCCGAGCAGCGCCGCGATGACCACGTCGCGGCCAGTCTTGAGCTGGCCGTCCGCCTGGACCACCACCCGCTCGCGGAGGCCGTTGAGCATCAGCGTCTGCTGCGTCTCTGCGAGCCCCAGCTCCCAAGGGGCGCCGGCGTGCTTGAGCGAGTTCAGGGGGCTGGCACCGGTGCCGCCGTCGTGCCCAGACACCAGCACGACGTCGGCCTTGGCCTTGGTCACGCCGGCCGCCACGGTGCCGATCCCCACCTCGGAAACCAGCTTGACGTGCACCCGGGCGGAGGGGTTGGCGCGCTTGGCGTCAAAGATCAGCTGGGCCAGGTCCTCGATGGAGTAGATGTCGTGATGCGGCGGCGGGGAAATGAGCCCCACACCGGGAGTGCTGTGGCGCGTGCTGGCCACCCACGGGTACATCTTCTGCGCCATCAGCTGGCCGCCCTCGCCCGGCTTGGCGCCCTGGGCCATCTTGATCTGAATGTCATCCGCGTTGCTAAGGTACAGGCTCGTCACACCAAAGCGGCCAGAAGCAATCTGCTTCACGGCGCTGCGGCGCTCCGGATCAAGCAGGCGGTCAACATCCTCCCCGCCCTCTCCGGTATTGGACTTTCCGCCCAGCCGATTCATGGCGATGGCGAGCGTCTCGTGCGCCTCCTTGGAGATGGAGCCATAGCTCATGGCCCCGGTGGAGAAGCGCTTCACGATCGCGGAGACGGGCTCCACCTCTTCCACCGGCACGGCCGGGCGCTCACCGTCGCGGAAGCGGAAGAGACCACGCAGGGTCTTCAGTTCGTGGGACTGCTGGTCCACGTCCCGCGTGTACTCCCGGAAGATGTCAAAGCGCCGCTCGCGGGTGGCGTGCTGAAGCTTAAACACCGTCTCCGGATTGAACAGGTGCGGAGGACCGTCGCGGCGCCACTGGTACTCGCCTCCGGTCCACAGGGATCGGTGGGGCATCTCGTTGCCATCCGCCGGGTACGCGGCCTCGTGACGCTGACGGGTCTCCTCCGCCAGCACGTCAAGGCCGGCGCCACCCATCTGCGTGGCGGTCCCTGAGAAGTAGGCATTCACCAAGGGGCGGGCCAGGCCAAGCGCCTCAAAGGTCTGCGCGCCGCAGTAAGAGGACACCGTGGAGATGCCCATCTTGGACATGATCTTGAGCACGCCCTTGCCAAGGGCCTTCACCAGGTTCTTGTTGGCCTGGTCCGGGCTCACACCCTCCAGGTCCCCCCGGCGGGCCATGTGCTCCACGGTCTCCAACGCCAGGTAGGGGTTCACGGCGGTGGCGCCAAAGCCCACCAGTGCCGCCACATGGTGTACCTCGCGCACATCGCCCGCCTCAACCAGGAGAGAGGCACGCACGCGATTCGCGGCGCGCAGCAGGTGGTGGTGCACCGCGGAGGTGAGCAGCAGGGACGGGATGGGCGCCCATTGGGCGGTTGAATCGCGATCCGAGAGCACCACAAACTTCACGCCGCGATTGATGGCCGCCGAGACCTTCTCGCAGATCTCCGTGAGGCGCGCAGCCAACTCATCCGCGCCGCCGTCGGGCCGGTAGAGCCCGCGCACGCGCAGCGTCTCCTTGACGCCGTCCTCGTTGCGCAGGTGGACGATCTTGGCCAGCTGATCGTTGGTCATCACCGGGAAGTCAAGGGCAATCTGGCTGGTGGGCTCAAAGCGGCCGGCCAGCAGGTTCCCGTCCGGCCCAATGGTGGTCCGCAGGCTCGTGACGAGCTCCTCGCGGATGGCATCCAGGGGCGGATTGGTGACCTGCGCAAAGGACTGATGGAAGTAGTCAAAGAGCAGGCGTGGGCGCTGGGCCAGCACGGCCACCGGGGTGTCAGTTCCCATGGCGCCCAGGGGCTCGGCGCCCGTGGTGGCCATCGGCGCCAGCAGGATCTTGAGCTCCTCATGCGTGTAGCCAAAGGTGCGCTGGCGCAGCTCAATGGAACCCGCGCCGTGCACAATGTGCTCGCGCTCCGGCAGCTCAGCCAGGCTGCGCAGATTCTGCTTGACCCAGTCCCGCCACGGATTGGCCTGCGCCACCGTGGCCTTGATTTCCTGATCCTCGATGATGCGGCCTTGGACCGTGTCGATGAGGAACATCTTGCCCGGTGAGACGCGCCCCTTGCGCACCACGGTGGACTGGTCAAGGTCCACCACACCCACCTCGGAGGCCAGCACCACAAAGCCGTCCTCCGTGACCCAATAACGAGACGGGCGCAGGCCGTTGCGATCCAGCACGGCCCCCACCAGCTCGCCGTCGGTGAACGCCACGGCGGCGGGGCCATCCCACGGCTCCATGAGCATGGAGTGGTATTCGTAGAACGCGCGCTTATCCGCGTCCATCTGGGTGTCGTTCTCCCAGGCCTCGGGGATCATCATCATGATCGCCTGCGGCAAGGGGCGCCCGGCCAGCATCAGCAACTCCGCCACCTCGTCGAAGGAGGCCGAGTCAGAGGCGCCTGGGGTGCAGATGGGGTAGAGCTCCTCCGGGACCTCACCCAGCAGCGGCGAGGCCAGCTGGGACTGGCGGGCGCGCATCCAGTTGCGGTTGCCCTTGACGGTGTTGATCTCGCCGTTGTGGGCAATGGTGCGGAAGGGCTGGGCCAACGGCCACGAGGGGAAGGTGTTGGTGGAGAAGCGGGAGTGCACAATGCCGATGCGCGTGGTGAAACGCGGGTCGGAGAGATCCGGGTAGAACGGCGCCAGCTGCGCCGTGGAGAGCATGCCCTTGTAGACCATGGTCTTGGAAGAGAAGCTGGGGAAATACACACCAAACTTGTTCTGCCCGCGCTTGCGCACCCGGAAGACTCGCTGATCAAGGTCGCTGATGTCCCCGTCGGTGGGGGCCACAAACAGCTGGGCAAAGCGCGGCATGCAGGAGCGCGCGCCTGCGCCAAGCACGGAGGGGTCGGTGGGCACCTGGCGCCAGCCAAGCACCGTCAGCTCCTCGTCACGGGCCAATTCCTCTAGGCCGGCGCGGGCCTCCGCCTCGTCCGCATCGTCGTCCGGCAGGAAGGCCGTGCCGACCACGTAGTGCCCGGGGGCGGGCAAGGCAAAGTCCACCTCTGCCGCGAGGAACTCGTGCGGGATCTGCGTCAGGAGTCCAGCACCGTCTCCGGAGCCCTCGTCTGCGCCCACGGCGCCGCGGTGCTCCAGCCGGCGCAGCGCCTCCAGGGCCTTCTGCACCAGGTCGTGGGTGGGTGCCCCGTGCAGGGTGGCCACCACGGCCAGCCCGCAGGCGTCCTTCTCGTTGGCCGGATCGTACAGGCCGGTGGCCTCCGGGATCGCGGCAAAGCGGCGGAACGGGTTCAACTCGGGCGTACCCGGCTGGGACGGTGTCATGAGGCGTCCTTCGCATCGACGTGATGGGCGAGACGCGCCCAGGGGGATGCGGCGAGCCTCGTCGCAGCCTGAGCTCAGGGCGGCTGTGTCTGCCCCGCGAACCGGCTGTCCGTCCCCGATTGCGTTGCAGATCGGGAACACTCGCCCACCTCGTCGTGGGCTGATGGGCTGCCTGGTGGGCTGCCCCTCTCCCCTGCTCGCCGCCCGGGGTGACGGGTGGCGCATCGGGTCGAGTGGTGGGGGCATCTAGCGACGTTCCCCTGCACCCACCCTTTTGCTCGGAGTGGGTGCCGTCACACTACGGCTGAATCATGTCAGGGATGTAAACGGGCCGTCGCAGGCGCATTGCCCACGCGTGCCTTCCCTGTTTCCTGCGCGGATCAGAATCCGCGCGTTTACTGGCCTCCCGTGCGGTCAGGAATCCCTCTGCTGACCGTCAATCGAGCCGTCGTCATGTGTCGTCACGGCGCCGGAATCATCTGCCAGATCCTCGGCCGTGGGGTACGGAGAGTCCTCGGCGGTGGCCGGTTCTGTGCTGGACGCCGCCGCCTCGGGTGCGTGACGCGGGCCCGCCTTGCGCCTGGCTCGGGTCTGCGCCGCTGCGGTCGGGACGGCCGACTCGCTCGCGGTGGGCAGCGTCGTGGTGGCCGTACCTGCGGCTGTGACTGTGCCCGTGTCCGTCGTGGAGGCACGACCGGGCGTCGCCCCGGGAGCCGAGCCAGCGGCGTCGGGCAGGGTGTCCGCCTGGTCGCCGTCCCCGGCTTCCTCCAGCTCCGCCGGGCCGTGCCCGGGAAGGTACATGAAGTCCGCTTGGTCCATGCGGCGCGCCCTGACGGCGCAGAAGGTCAGGATCACCACGGCAAGCACAAACAGGAGCAAGGAGGTCCACACGTTCAGGCGCTGCTCAATGCCACCGATGGTGATCATCTGGGCCTCATCGATGCGCAGGGCCTCGATCCACGTGCGGCCGGCGGTGTAGATCACCACGTACAGCCAGACCAGTTGTCCAAAGCGCAGCTTGAGGCGGCGATCGAGGAGCAACAGGGCCGCCACGCCCGCCAGGTTCCAGAGCATCTCGTACAAGAACGTGGGGTGGAACAGGGTGTCCGCTGGCAAACCCGGCGGGAAATTGGGGCTGGTGGGATCAATCTGCAGGCCCCAGGGCAGGGTGGTGGGGCTGCCGAAGAGCTCCTGGTTGAACCAGTTGCCCAGGCGGCCAATCGCCTGCGCCAGGAGCAGGCCAGGGGCGGCGGCGTCCGCGAAGGCGGAGAGCCGCACGCCGGCGCGGCGGGTGCCGATCCAGGCGCCAACGGCGCCCAAAGCCACGGCGCCCCAGATGCCCAGTCCACCGTTCCAGATGTAAAGGATCTTGATCGGGTCTCCCGTGCCGTCATAGCCGGGCCCAAAGTAGGCATCCGGCGAGGAGACCACGTGATAGAGCCTGCCGCCGATGATGCCGAAGGGGATGGCCCAGATGGCCACGTCCCAGATCACGTCAGACTCGCCGCCGCGGGCTCGCCACCGGCGCACCGTGAGCCAGAGCGCCACCACAATGCCGAGCAGGATGCACAGGGCGTACATGTGGATGGTCAGGGGGCCCAAGCTGAAGCGGGCCATCTCCTGAGGCGGGGAGGGGATGGAGAGGGGCAGCACAGCTGCCGCGATGGGGAGGCTCATGCCACGTCCTTGCCACTCAGGCTGGCGGTCAGCTCGGCGACGGCGGGAACGCCGCCCTCACCAAGTGCTGCCACCAGCGCCGTACCGACGATGACACCGTCGGCGTATTCACCAATCTCCACCACGTGTTCGCGGCGGGAGACACCCAGGCCAACGCAGGCCCGTTGGGCCCCCGCCTGGTGCGCTGCATCCACCACACCACGGGTGGCGGCCGAGACCTCGGTGCGCGCGCCGGTGACTCCCATCACGGAGACGCAGTACACAAAACCGCGGGAGGCCTCCACCGTGGCCGCGACCCGCTCGGGGGTGCTGGACGGTGCCGTGAGGAACACGCGGTCAAGGCCAAACTCGTCGCTGGCCGCGAACCACTCTGCGGCCTCGTCCGGGATCAAATCTGGGGTGATGAGTCCGGCGCCGCCCGCCTCGGCAAGGCGGCGGGAGAACTCGTGAACGCCCATGCGCATCACGGGGTTCCAGTACGTCATCACCAGCACCGCGGCGTCGCAACGGGTGGTGATGCCCGCAACGATCTCAAAGATGGACTCCACACGGAATCCGCGGGCCAGGGCCTGAGTGGTGGCGGCCTGGATGACCGGGCCGTCCATGACCGGGTCTGAGTAGGGGATGCCCACCTCAATCACGTCGGCGCCGTTCTGGGCCATCGCCACAGCTGCGTCGATCGTGGCCTGTTCGTCGGGGAAGCCCGCCGGCAGGTAGGTGATGAGGGCAGGACGCCCCTGCGCGCGCGCAGCCTCAATGGCGGCCGCGGACTTGGAGACGATCTGAGCGGTGGCGCTCATGGCGTTCACTCCCCCTTCTTCGCTGTGGCTTCATCGATGAGGCCAAACCAGGTACCGGCGGTGGCCACATCCTTGTCCCCGCGACCGGAGAGGCTCACGAGCACCATCTTGCTGGAGGCGTCCGTGCCCTCCGCGCGCGCCTGCTCCGCGAGACGCTGGCCGGCCTTGATGGCTCCGGCCAGGGCGTGGGAGGACTCGATCGCGGGAATGATGCCCTCGGTGCGGCTGAGCAGGCGCAGCGCGTCCATAGCCTCCGCATCGGTGATGGGCTCGTAGACCACGCGGCCAATGTCCGCCAGGTGGGAGTGCTCCGGCCCAACGCCTGGGTAGTCAAGACCGGCGGAGATGGAGTGGGACTCCACCGTCTGCCCGTCCTCGTCCTGCATCAGGTAGGTCCGCGCGCCGTGCAGCACGCCCGGGCGGCCCAGATTGATGGTCGCGGCGTGGCGTCCGGTCTCCACGCCGTCTCCCCCGGCCTCCTGGCCGTACAGAGCCACGGAGGAATCATCCAGGAAGCCGTGGAAGATCCCGATCGCGTTTGACCCGCCGCCCACGCACGCGCACACGGCGTCCGGCAGCTGCCCGGTCTGAGCCAGGATCTGCTCCCGTGCCTCCTCGCCAATGACCTCGTGGAAGTACCGCACCAGGGCCGGGAACGGGTGGGCGCCAGCGGCCGTGCCCAGAAGGTAATGGGTGGTCTCCACGTTGGTGACCCAGTCTCGCAGCGCCTCGTTGATGGCGTCCTTGAGGGTGCGGGAGCCCGCCTTGACGGGGATTACGGTGGCGCCAAGCAGCTCCATCCGGGCCACGTTCAGGGCCTGGCGCTGGGTGTCTTCCTCACCCATGTAGACCACACACTCCATGTCAAAGAGTGCGGCCGCCGTCGCCGTGGCCACGCCATGCTGGCCAGCCCCGGTCTCCGCGATGAGGCGCGTCTTACCCATGCGACGAGCCAGCAGCGCCTGCCCCAGCACGTTATTGATCTTGTGAGATCCCGTGTGGTTCAGGTCCTCACGCTTCAAGAAGACGCGCACGCCGCCGGCGTGCTCAGCAAAGCGCTTGGCCTCCGTCAGCAGCGACGGGCGGTTGGCGTAGTTGTGTGAGAGATCCTCCAGCTCCGCCAGGAACTCCGGGTCCAGCTTGGCCTTCTCAAAGGTCTCTTCCAACTGATCAAGGGCGGCGATGAGGGACTCCGGCATCCAGCGGCCCCCATACTCGCCAAAGTACGGGCCGGGCGCGTGGCGCAGTCCACCGTTAGTCAGGAACCGCTCTGCTGCGTCATCCGGAATGGAGGACGGGGATTGCGTGGACATGAGTGCTCCTCACTCGCTCGGTCCGACCGGCGCGGCTCGCGCGCCGTGGCGGTCAGCTCTTGGCGCGCACTGCGGCCCCCGCCGCGGTGAAGCGGGCCACGGCGTCCTGGGGGTCGGCACCCTTGACCAGGGCCTCACCCACCAAAACGGCGTCCGCGCCCGCGCGCGCATAATTCGTGACGTCCTCGACGCCGGCCACACCGGATTCCGCGATGGCCACGGTACCGGTGGGGAGGGACGGAGCCAGGTCCGCAAAGCGGGCCGGGTCAACGTCCAGGGTTTTCAGGTTGCGCACGTTGACGCCCACGAGCCTGGCGCCAAGGGCTCTGGCTCGCCGGACTTCCTCGGCGGTGTGCGTCTCCACCAGCGCGTTCATGCCAAGCGAGTGGGTCAGGTCCAGGAACTGGCGCAACTGTGCATCGCTCAGCGCCGCAACGATGAGCAGGATCAGGTCAGCCCCATGAGCGCGGGCCTCCAGGATTTGGTACGCATCAACCGTGAAGTCCTTGCGCAACACCGGCACGTCCACCGCGGCACGCACGGCGTCCAGGTCGGCGAGGGAGCCGCCAAAGCGGCGTTGCTCCGTCAGGACGGAAATCACCGCGGCGCCGCCGGCCGCGTAGCTCGCGGCCAGCTGTGCCGGCTCTGCGATGGCGGCCAGTTCGCCCTTGGAGGGCGACTTGCGCTTAACCTCGGCGATCACACCAAAGGGACGCTGCGCAGAGGGCGTGAGCGCAGCCAAGGCATCCCGGGCAGGAGCGGTGAGCGCAATACGCTCTCGCAACTGCGCCTCGGAAACCGCGGCCCGCCGGACCTCGAGGTCCTCTCGGACCCCCGCAATGATGTCGTCGAGGACCGTCACGGCGATACGGTCAGTGATCCGACTTGGTGTGCTTGCCGCCCACACCGAAGCCCGCGGCCTTGAGCACCAGGCCCACGATCAGGCCGAGGATGATCACGCCGCCGCCAATGGCGACACCCATGAGGTTGGCCCACACGAAGGCCAAGCAGCCGATGACAACACCGATGAACATGACACCAAACATGGCCCACGCGGCGATGGTATTGCCGTGGCCTGGCACGTCCTCAAAAACCGGGTCGTGGGTAATCTGCTGCTGCGTGGTCACCATGGGGTGGGCTCCTTCTCGGGTGCGGCGGCGGGCCGCGTCAGGGTGATGCGATGAACGATCCAGAAGACCGCCACAAACATTGTGCCACTACACGCCGTCGAAAAGCCCATCGGAGTCGCGTGGCGGCGGGGCGAGCGGGGCGTGGCGGCGGGCGCGGCCGGCCGTGGGCCTAGTGGTAGCGAGCGCCCTTGACGTCCCCGTCGCCCTCCGTGGGGTCCTCCCCCTCCGTGAAGGCATCCCAGCGGTCAATGTCATCCATCGTCTCGTTGGTGACCACCGCCCGCCCACCCGTGGTGCGCTCGTAGCGGTGACCGCTGGTCCAACCGCGACTTGACCACGCCAGCGCCAGAGCCGCCAACACCATCAACACGCCACCCACCATGGAGACCACGGGCCAGAAGCTCAGCTGATACGCGGCATCCGGCACCACCTGCAGCCCAAAGGCCTCGGAGACCTTGGCCGCTGCCGCCTTGTGCGGGTCAAGCAGCACCGGGATAACAAAGCCCACCACTCCGGCCCCCACCAGGAATTGCACGGCGGCCACAATGTAGCGGGCAATCTTGCCGGCGATGGTGGCGGCGACGGCGCAGGCCAGGCCCACGACCGTCAGCGCCAGGACGGCGCTCGCGGCGTCCGCACCGGAGACGGCGACGCTGCCGAGCTGCACACCCGAGCTGGGCGGCGGCACCGTGATCCAGGTCTGGGTGACCCCTAGCAGGCCCACTAGGCCGGCGGCGATGCCGAGCAGGATCACGTTGCGGCGGCTCAACAGCCGCTTGGGCTCTGTCTCAGTCACGATTCGTTTCCCATCACTTCTGCCGCGGCGCGAAGGCTGCCCGCCGCGTAGGCCGCCCGCAGCGGGGCAAAGGACTTGTTCATGGATTCAAGGGATTCCGCGTCCGGATCCGAGTCCGCCACGATCCCGCCGCCCGCCTGCACATGGGCCACGCCGTCCTGCAGCAGCGCCGTGCGGATGGCAATGGCCATGTCCATGTCCCCGGAGAGGTCAAAGTAGCCCACCACCCCGCCGTAGACCCCCCGCCGGACCGGTTCTAGTTCATCCAGCAGGCTCAGGGCGCGCGGCTTGGGCGCGCCGGAGAGGGTGCCCGCGGGGAAGGTGGCGGCGAGCACGTCATACGCGCTCACGTCCGCCTCGAGTGTCCCCACCACGTTGGAGACCAGGTGCATGATGTGGCTGAAACGCTCCACCTCCATGAACTGCGTGACCTCCACGGTGCCTGGCACGCAGACCTTGGACAGGTCATTGCGGGAGAGGTCAACAAGCATCAGGTGTTCGCTGCGCTCCTTTTCATCTCCCAGCAAATCCTTTTCCAGGAGCTGGTCTTCCTCGTAGTTGCCGCCGCGCGGGCGCGAGCCGGCGATCGGGTGGGTAACCACGTCCCGGCCCTTGACGGTCACGAGCGCCTCCGGCGAGGAGCCTGCCACGGAGTACGTGCCGCCGTCCGGGTGCTCAAAGGTGTAGAGGTACATGTACGGGCTGGGGTTGGTGGCGCGCAGCACGCGGTACACATCCAGCGGCGCGGCGTCCGTCTCCAGCTCAAAGCGGCGCGCCACCACCGCCTGGAACACCTCGCCGTCAATGATGGCCTCCTTGGTGCGGCTGATGGCCTCGCGGTAGGCCTCCTCAGGCCAGGTGTGGCGCACGGCGCCAAAGAGCTCCTCGCGGGAAACGTCCAGCTGCCCGACGACGGCGGGGGCCTCTGGCGTCGTCGCCGGGCGTCCCAGCTCGGTGACCATTCGGCGCAGACGCGCCACAGCGTCGTCGTACGCGCCTTGAACGCCCGTGTCCAAGCCGTCCTTGTTGTAGGCGTTGGCCACCAGCGTCAGGCTGGAGTCAACGTTGTCGTGAATGGCCATGTCGGTGACCAGGTTCATCGCCAGTTCCGGCAGGTGCGTGTCATCCAGCGGCGGGTGGGGCAGGCGCTCCCAGTGCCTCACCGCCTCCCAGCCCACAAAACCGACCAACCCGGAAGTGAAGGGCGCGCCGGTGGAAGGGCGCGGGGTGGCCAGATACGCCACCGTGTCCCGCAGCACCTCCACCGGGTTGCCCTCCCTTGGCACGCCGGCCGGAGGGTCGCCCAGCCACACCGCCCGGCCGTCTTGGCTCGTCAGCGTGGCAGCGGAACCGGCGCCAATAAAGGAGTAGCGGGACCAAACGCCCTCCGCCGCGGACTCCATCAGGAAGGTGCCCGGGCGCCCGGCGCCCAGCCGCTCGTACACGCCGACCGGCGTCAGAGCATCCGCCAGCACCGTCAGGGTGACGGGGATGACGCGGCGAGAGGCGGCCAGCTCCGCGAAGCGTTCTGGGGTGGGGTCAATGACACCGAAGCGGGGCACGGCATCTCCTTTCGAGAGCTGCAATCTAGTCCTGAACGGCAAAGTGACCGGTGCCGACCACGGCGCCAAGGTCCCGGCCATCAAAGCAGGTGCGGCTTCCGGTGTGGCAGGCGGCCCCCACCTGGTCCGCCCGGATCAACAGCGCGTCGCCGTCGCAATCCAGCGCAACGGAGCGCACCCACTGCACGTGCCCGGAGGTATCCCCCTTGCGCCAGTACTCCTGCCGGGAACGGGACCAGAAGGTCACCCGGCCCGTGGTCAGCGTCCGGTGCAGCGCCTCGGCGTCCATCCAGCCAAGCATCAGCACCTCACCGGTGTCGTGCTGTTGCACAATCGCCGCGAGCAGCCCGTGATCATCCAGCTTGAGGCGCTGGGCAATCGCGGGATCGAGTGGGCTGGAGACGGGGCGGGGTTCCGGGGCATTCTGAGACATCGGGTCCATCGTACGCGGGCGGGCTCACGGATCCGCCCGTGTCAGCCTCCACAGCGGCCCCACTCCGGGCTAGTATCGCGGTGATGGACTACGCAGCGAATTCCCGAGAAGCACTGGCCGAGACCCTGCTCGCCGCAGGGCCCACGGAGTCCACGCTGTGCGAGGGGTGGCAGACCCGGCACCTGGCGGCTCACTTGATGCTGCGAGAGCACAGCGTCTGGGCCGCCGGAATCATTGGTGGGCCCCTGCAAAAAGGCATGGAGCGGCGCCTAGAGACCATCGCGACGCAGGCCAAGGACCCGGACGTCTACGCCCTCCTGGTAGCCAAGTTCCGGGCCGGGCCCGGCAAGGTCAGCCCGCTGCGCTCGCGCCGGGTGGATGAGGCCGCAAACCTGCTGGAGTACTTTGTCCACACCGAGGACGCCCGCCGTTCGCGCGAGCGCTGGGCACCGCGGGCACTGGAGGCCGGCTACGACGAGGCGCTGTGGAACCAACTGCTCAAGCGCGCGGGGATGCTGTACCGCGGCGCGGGGGTTGGCGTGATCCTGGTGCGCTCGGACGGTCAACGCCGGCGCGTGCGCCAGGGCGCGGATTCCGTGGCCCTCTTTGGCCAGATCGGCGAACTGGCCATGCACGCCCACGGGCGCAACGACCACGCTCTGGTGACCTTTGAGGGCGCCCCTGCCGCCGTGCGGCGCTTCACCGCCTACACCGCGCAGGTCTGAGCCGCGACCCAAGGGACGCCCCTCGCGAGCGGCCGGGCGCGCCTGGCCGTCAGCGAAGCTGACTGCTAGCGATACTGACGGTTAGCGAACCTGACTGCTAGCGGACCTCGCAGCCGGCCGCGCGCATGGCCGCCTTGACCCGCGAGATCATGTCATCCGGGCCAAAGTGGAACACCGATGCGGCCAGCACTGCGTCGGCGCCTGCGTGCACCGCGGGGGCAAAATGCTCCGGGGTCCCCGCACCACCGGAGGCGATCAGCGGGACGTTGACGGCGCGGCGCACCGCCCTAATCATCTCCAGGTCAAAGCCGTCCTTGGTGCCGTCCGCGTCAATGGAGTTGAGCAGGATCTCTCCCACGCCGCGCCTGGCCGCCTCCTGCGCCCACTGCACCGCGTCGATCCCGGTGCCCTCGCGACCGCCCTTGACGGTGACCTCAAAGCCGGAGGGCAGCGCCTTCTCCGAGCGCTTGGCGTCAAGGGACAGCGTGAGCACCTGGGACCCAAAGCGCTCGGTGATCTCGTTGATGACCTCCGGGCGCACCACCGCGGCGGTGTTGATGGAGGCCTTATCAGCCCCGGCGCGCAGCAGGCGATCCACGTCCGCGACCGCGCGCACTCCCCCGCCGACGGTCAGCGGAATGAACACCTGATCCGCGGTGCGGCGCACCACGTCGTAGACCGTCTCGCGGTCACCGGAGGAGGCGGTGACGTCCAGGAAGGTCAGCTCATCCGCGCCCTCGCGGCCGTAGCGTGCAGCAAGCTCCACCGGATCCCCGGCGTCTCGCAGGCCCTCAAAGTTCACGCCCTTCACCACGCGCCCGTGGTCAACATCAAGGCAGGGGATCACACGAATGGCGACAGGCACGGGAGGCTCCTTGGGTTGCGGCGGCCGCCAGGCAGCCGGTGAACGGGGGTACGGCTGGAAGGCCACCTGCCCGACGCCGCGTTGCCACGCGGCGTCGGGCAGTTCAGTCTTGCTGTGCCTCAGATACGGCAGGCGTCAATCGCTGTGACCAAGATGGCGCGGGCGCCCAGGTCATAGAGGTCATCCATGACCTGGTTGGTGGTTTCCTTGCGCACCATGGAGCGCACGGCGACCCAGTCGGAGTCTCGCAGCGGGGAGACCGTGGGAGATTCAAGGCCCGGGGTCAGTGCCGCGGCCTGCTCCACCAAATCCTTGCGGATGTCGTAGTCAAGGAGCACGTAGCGCCGCGCAACCAGCACACCGGTGAGGCGGCGCTGGAGCACATCAAGCCCGGCAGGGGCGTGCCCCGCGGGCCCAATCAGGATGGCCTCCGACTGCATCAGGGAGTCTCCGAAGGGCTCCAGCCCGGCGGCGCGCATGGTGGATCCGGTCTCCACCACGTCCGCGATGGCATCCGCCACACCCAGGCGGATGGAGGTTTCGATGGCGCCGTCCAGGCGGACCGTCGTGGCGTCGATGCCGCGCTCCGCCAGGAAGTGATCCACCAGGGACCGGTAGCTGGTGGCGATGCGCTTGCCATTGAGCTGCTCAATGGAGGTGAACTCCCCCGTGTGCCCGGCAAAGCGGAACGTTGACTTGCCGATCCCCAGGGGCATCAGCTCCTCAGCGCCGCCATCCACCTCGGCGTCCTGGAACAGGTCGCGGCCGGTGATGCCGAGGTCCAGCACACCCTTGCCCACGTACACGGCGATATCTCGCGGGCGCAGGTAGAAGAACTCGATGTCATTCTCGGGGTCAATGATGGCCAGTTCGCGGTGGTCGCGGCGCTGGCGGTAGCCGGCCTCCACGAGCATGGAGGAGACGGCGTCTGAGAGGGAGCCCTTGTTGGGCACGGCGATACGAAGCATGGTGTCAAGCCTTCCTGGGTGCGCCAGCCTGCTCTGGGGCGGCTCGCGCTGCGGTGTGCGCCGCTGGGCGCACGTCGTGGAGGGGGCGGGGGCGGCCGCTGCGGACGCACGGGGCGTCGGTAGCGGCTACAGGTGCTTGTATACGTCCTGCAGAGAGATGCCCTTGGCGAGCATCATGACCTGCAGGTGGTACAGCAGCTGGGACATCTCCGCAGCGGCCTCGTCGAGGCTCTCATGCTCGGAGGCCATCCAGACCTCGGCCGCTTCCTCAACAATTTTCTTGCCGATGAAGTGGACACCGGCATCAAGCTCCGCGACAGTGCCGGAGCCCTCGGGGCGTTCCTGCGCCTTGGCGGAGAGCTCCGCAAAAAGCGATTCGAAGGTTTTCACGTGCCTCAGAGTACCGCCGTGCCGGCTCCGGGCCCGCACTCATGACGACGTGACCTGCGCTACCCAGACGCCAAGGCCCGCGAGCGGGTGCTCACGGGCCATGGCGATGGGTCATGCGGGGAGGCATCAGTTCTCGGGGCGGTTGGCCCCCACTCGTGGGTCAAGGTGGCGGGTCTCCACGCTTGGCTTGGCGTGATGTTGCGCCCGGGCCCAGACGATGAACCCGACCACGGTGAAGCAGCCGTAGAAGAGGTACATGAACCCCGTGGCGTAGTAGCCGGCGCTGAACAGCAGCGGCACCCCCACCACGTCAACGGCCACCCAGATGAGCCAGAACTCCGTCCACCCCTTGGCCATCCCGTAGGTGGCCAGCAGCGATCCCACAAACGTCCAGGCGTCCGCCCAGACGGGATCGTAGGAGCCAAGCAGCTTGAAGAGCGGGGTCAGGGCCACGGTGCCGATCACCAACACCAGCACCAGGCCAAGGCGCGTGGGCCAGGAGGCCCAGCGGGGCACCACTGCGGTGCCGCCCTCGTTCTTGGACCGCTTCCACTGCACCCATCCGTAGACGGATACGGCGATGAACATGATTTGGCGTCCGGCTTGCCCCAGCAGGGACGGCGCCGAGCTATCCGGGCTCAGGATGGAGCTCAGGAAGACGGTCAACAGCAGCAGATTGCCGATGATGCCGACGGGCCAGGCCCAGATTTTGCGTCGCATTCCGCCCAGCGCGCTGGCCAGGCCAAAGACGTTGCCCACCACCTCTCGCACCAGCAGCGCTTGGCCGCCTGGCAGGGTGATGTATGAATTGAAGGCGTCAGTGAGCCATCGCAGAAAATCCATTGTTCTCCTCTCGAAACCGCGATGGCTCCGGGGGGAACGCAGACACTAACGGTGCCGGCATGCGCGCTCGACGACGTGAGGTCGCCAGCGCATGCCGACACGGCTTGCGCCGCATCCGTGCTTCTCCCATCCAGACTTTGACTGTCGGTACCGGAATTTCACCAGTTCAACCGCACGTTGCCTCGTGAGAGGCGGTCTGCGGGTCGCGGACTATCACCGCCGGTTCGGAATTTCACCGACCCCGGAGCACGTAAATGTGTACGCACATCACACCACCTGATCCGGCCCGTGGGAAATCCGGGGTGCGGCGTGCGACGCAACGTGACGCCCTACCGTGCGGCGTGGCGCAGCCCCTCAATCGCCGCCGCGACGTCCTCCGCGCCATACACCGAGGAACCGGCCACAAAGGTGTCCGCCCCAGCATCCGCTGCCATGCGGATGGTCTGAGTGGTCACGCCTCCGTCCACCTGCAGCGCCACCGTGCCGCCCGCGGCGTCGATCGCCGCACGCGCCCGCCGAATCTTGGGGACCACAACTTCCAGGAACGCCTGACCGCCAAAGCCGGGCTCCACCGTCATCAGCAACAGCATGTCCAGCTCGGGGAGCAGGTCAAGGAACGGCTCCACCGGGGTGGCCGGGCGCAGGGCCATGGCGGACTTGGAGCCCAGCTCACGCAGGGTCCGCGCCAGCTTGATGGGGGCCGCGGCCGCCTCGGCATGGAACGTCACGGACGCCGCCCCCGCCTCCGCGTAGGCCGGCGCCCAGCGGTCCGGATCCGCGATCATCAGGTGAACGTCAAGGGGAATCGGGGAGACTCGCTGCACCCCCTGCACAATCGGCAACCCCAGCGTCAGGTTCGGCACAAAGTGGTTATCCATGACGTCCACGTGCACCGCATCAGCCGTTGAGATGGCCTGCAGTTCCGCCTCCAGCCGCATGAAGTCCGCGGAGAGGATGCTGGGATGAATGGCACAGGGACGGGCTGCGTGGCTCACAAAAACTCCTGGGGTCCGGCGGGAAGGGATCAGACGCGCGTGAACAGCGCCATAAACATGGCGTCCGTGCCCTGCGCGTCCGGGAAGAGCTGCACCGTGGATCCGGTGCTTGAGCCGATCATCGCATCGGCGGGACGTGTGGCACCCACCGTGTCCGGCCAGGCCACCGAGTCCACCACGGAACCGGTGTCCATGAGCCGTGCCTGCGGGCGGCGGTGCAACAGGTCCTCCACCACGGCCAGCGTCTCCGCGGCGTGCGGGGTGCACGTGACATAGGCCAGCACGCCTCCGGGTCGCAGGGCGTCAAAGGCTGAGAGCAGCAGCTCACCTTGGAGTTTGGTCAGCGCGGGGATGTCAGAGGGCTGCTTGCGCCAACGGGCCTCGGGGCGCCGACGCAACGCGCCAAGGCCGGAGCACGGGGCGTCCAGCATGATGCGATCGAAACGCGCCGGCGCCTCCTGCGCGTAGCGGCGCCCGTCTCCCACCTCAATGTGCCAGGCGTCCTGCGGCACGGCCTTGAGACCCTGGGTCACGAGCTGGGCGCGGTGTGGCGCCACCTCGTTGGCCTCCAGGTGCGCACCCCGATCCGCGGCGATGGCAGCCAACAGGGCCGCCTTACCGCCGGGACCCGCGCACAGATCCAGCCACGCGGCGTCGGGCCCGCCCTGCGGAAGTTCCGCGGCGGCCAACGCCCGGGCCACCAGCTGCGACCCGGCATCCTGGACCCGCACGGTGCCCTCTGCCACGCCTGGAAGCCGGCCGGGGTCACCGCCAAGGCCGCTCAGCCAGGCCCCCGGCACCAGATCGGAGGGCTCCGCGCCGGCCTCAGCCAACGCATCCGGATCCCCCAAGCCGGGAAGGGAGACCAGGTTCACGGTCGGCGCGGCGTTATCCGCCGCCAGGAGCCCGGGAAGATCCTCTGCGGAGCGCCCGTGCACCACCAGTGACTGCTTCAGCGCGCGCACAATCCACGCGGGGTGTGAGGTGAGGATGGACAGGGCCTCCATCTCATCCGCGGCGCCCTCCACCACCAACGCATCCCACTCCTGCGGGGTGCGCTCGCTCACGCGGCGAAGCACGGCGTTCACAAAACCGCCGGCTCCTGCGCCGATGAGGTCACGCGTGAGCGCGACGGTTGCGTCCAGCGCCGCGTGCGCCGGCACGCGCATCTGCAGCAGCTGGTAGGCGCCCAAACGCAGGGCGTCCACGACCGGGGCATCCACCCGCGCCAGCGGCCGATCAATGCAGCGGCTGAGGATCGCGTCAAGGCGCCCACGCTCGCGCAGCGCGCCGTAGGTCAGCTCCGTGGCAAAGCCTGCGTCGCGCCGGTCCAACTGGTGCCGCCGGATGGCGGCCGGGAGCGCCAGGTTCGCGTAGGCGTCGTTCTCCTCCACCGCGCGCAGCACCTCAAAGGCCGTTGCTCGCGCGGGGTCTGCGGTGCGCGAGCGAGTCCCGGGGGCCATGGCGCCAAACTGGCGCTCTCCCCCGCCCTGCCCGCGGTGGCGCTGGCGGCCTTGCTCATCGCGGCGGTCCGAGCCGCCCTGCCCGCGCCCGCCCCGCTTTGCCTTGTTCTGACCGCCGCCGCGTCGTTCGTCGTTCCCGCTCATCCCAGCAACACCTTGTCCTCGCTTTGGAGGCCACGCGCCCAATCGGCGGCCCTCATCATCTTTTTGCCTGCTGGCTGCACCTCGGTGAGAGCCACGGCGTGAGAGCCGGTGCCGACCAGCACCCGCCCGTTTTTGCCCGGTTCCACCCACACCGTGCCCGGCGAAAGGTGGTCCACGAGCGGTTCCTCCTCCACGCGGGCCAGTTTGAGCACCGCCTCGCTGATCTCGGTGAAAGCACCAGGCTCCGGTGTGGTGCCGGCGATGCGACCCCTCACGGCGCGGGCGGGCTGGGTCCAGTCCACCCGCCCGTCCTCCCGCCCCAGTTTGGGGGCCAGCGTGGGCTCTCCCGTCTGGGGAATCGGAACCACCTGTCCGGAGACATAGCCGGCCACGGCCTGCGAGAGCAGCTCGGATCCGGCGTGGGCCAGGCGGTCAAGAAGGGTTCCGGTGGTGTCCTTGTCCCGAACAGCCTCCGTCATCATGCCCAGCACCGGGCCGGTATCCAGGCCCTCCTCCAGGACAAAGACGGACGCCCCCGTGATGTCGGCGCAACGGATCAGGGCGTGCTGGACCGGTGCGGCGCCGCGGAGTTCCGGAAGCAAAGAGAAATGCAGGTTCACCCATCCGTGGGGAACGCCGTCCAGGGTGCGGCGCGGGATCAGCCCGCCGTAGGCCACGACCACTGCGAGGTCCGCACCGGCGGAGACCAGCGCGGTGTGCGTGGCGTCGTCGATCTTGGATGACTTGATGAGGGCGAGCCCCAGCTCCTGCGCCACCTGTGCCACGGGCGACGGCGTGAGGACGCGTTTGCGTCCAAGCGGCGCATCCGGGCGGGTCAGGACCGCAACGATCTCGTGGCCGTCCGCCACCAGCCTGCGCAGGGCCGGGACCGCCGTGACCGGGGTGCCGGCAAAAATGAGGCGGCTCATCGGCGAGCACCCGTGCCAAAGGCGCCGCCCACGGCGCCACCAAAGGCAGAGCCCACGGCGAAGGAACGCTCGGCCTCGACGCCAGCGGCGTGCTGGGCAAAGCGGCCGTCCCGGATGGAGGCCCAGGCGCGCTTGCGCGTCTCCCCCTTCAACTGATCCACGTAGAGGATTCCGTTGAGGTGGTCCGTCTCATGCTGGAAGCAGCGAGCCAGCAACCCCTCGCCCTCCAAGCTGAGCGGTTCGCCGTGCTCGTCCTGGCCGCGAAGGGATACCCGCGCAGCACGGGGCAGGGCAAAGGAGAGTCCGGGCACGGAGAGGCAGCCCTCGGAACCGGGATCCGGTTCAAGGTCCCGGGCCGGGGCAAGGTCAAGCACGGGATTGCACACCGTGCCGCGCTGATCTCCCACGTGGTAGGTGAAGACGCGCAGGCCCACCCCCACCTGCGGGCCGGCGAGTCCCACGCCGTCCACCTCGTCCATGGTCTGGTGCATGTCCGCACACAGCCGCCGGAAGGCGTCGTCAAAGCGGGTCACGGGCTCGGCCGGGGTGCGCAACACGGGGTCGCCCACCAGGCGAACGGCCAGGATCGTCACTGGCGGGTCCTCCTGCAAGGAATGGGGAACAGCCCCGTTCGGGGCATCGGCCCCATTCTACGGTGAGCGGCCGCCCGGGGCCTGCTTGGCAGATCCAGCGCGTGGGCAGCACTCGGGCCGCTGCTGGTTCTCACGGCGAACGCTGCGTGGTGGCTACGAGCCAGCCGGCGGTGGCACGGGCCGCAGGGCCGGCCCAAGCGAGGCCAGCTGATGCCCGGATTCCCAGACCTGGCGCAGGGCCCAAAAACGGCGCCAGTAGGCAGGTAAAACGGCCGGTTCCGCGCGTTGCGTCAGCACCTCCGTCTCACCCAAGGCCACCCCAAGCAGCATGGCGTCCTTGGGGTAGGGCCACGCCTCCCAGGTGCCCTTCTCCGCATCCACCAGCCGCTCCTGAGCCTGGACGCCTGCGGCGAGCTGCATCACCACCTTGGGATCCAGTGGCTTCACCCGCCCGTCCCTGGTGGTGCCCTTGGTCTTGTAGTCAATGAGACACACGCGCCCGCCAATCTCCGCGACCAGGTCCAGGGTGCCTGCGTACCCCACCTCGGCGTTCCAGACGGTGACCTCGGGGTCCAACGGGCGCACCCCGTAGCCATCCCACCAGTCGTCAAAGCGGTCCGCGAAGGCACCCTCCCCGTGCTCCTTGAGCAACTCCCTGTGCCCTGCGACGTCATGTGGGCGGCCCAGCGTGCGCAGCGCCATCTGCTCCGCGTAGGAGTGCACCCGATCCCCCCGCGCCGCCGCGTCATCGCGGAAGCGTTCAGCCGCACCGGTGGCCTGGCGGGCGATGGCCCGCAGCTGGGCCGGCTGGCCCATGGCCTGCGGGAGCCGGTCATCAGCTACCACTGCTGTGGCGGCCATGTGGGCCGCCCAGCCGCTCAGGTCCGTGTTGCCCTGCCCTATCACTGTGGTGATGGAGGGGACCTCTGGCAGCCCGCCCAAGGTGCGGGAGTACATCCGTCCAAAATCGGTGCTGTGGGCTAGCTGCGGTTGGGTCATGGATTCATCCTGTCACGGGGCCCCGACACCCCGCTGGCGGGCTCCTTGCCCACTGGATTCTGCCCCGCATCTTGTACCGGCCGTGTCCCCGCAGATTCCGCGCCAATCGGCGCAAGCGGCCGCTATCGCCAAGGCATCGCCACGTTCCCCAATGAGGGAGGCACCGATTTGGAGGAAGTCTGCGCCGTGGGCTAGAGTCTTCACTCGTTGGATCGAAGCGATTGGGACACCGGTAACTCCGGTGAAACGGCGCAGCAATCCATCATGCGGACATAGCTCAGCTGGCTAGAGCGCCACCTTGCCAAGGTGGAGGTCGCGGGTTCGAATCCCGTTGTCCGCTCGCAATCCACTTGCTGCCCGGCTTGCCGGGCACCGTGTTTACACGGAAATGGTGGGGTGGCCGAGAGGCGAGGCAGCGGCCTGCAAAGCCGTATACGCGGGTTCGAATCCCGTCCCCACCTCGTGGTTTGAGGATTGCACAGCCTGATGTTTAGGCGCGATTAGCGCAGCGGTAGCGCGCTTCCCTGACACGGAAGAGGTCACTGGTTCGATCCCAGTATCGCGCACGAAAACCCCCGGGTTTTTGGTGTGAGTAGCAACATGCGGACATAGCTCAGCTGGCTAGAGCGCCACCTTGCCAAGGTGGAGGTCGCGGGTTCGAATCCCGTTGTCCGCTCCAAAGTGAAGGGCCCCACTCATTGAGTGGGGCCCTTCTTCGTTGTGGGGCTGGCGATCGCGCTGCCTTGCCGGCGGTGTCAGCCCTCAGCAAACATTGCACGCCGCGGCGCTCAGGGTCTTCACCAGAGGCCCGGCCTGCCCTAAGCTCGTTTCCGAACGGGGTCACGTGTACCCCACCAGCGGAGAGGAGGTGCCTTTGTCTTTCATCGACGGCATTAAGGGCAAGGCCGAGGGACTCGTTGGCCAGGCGCAGGATCTGGTTGCGAAGAACGAGGAGGCCATCAAGGGCGGCATCGAGAAGGCCGGCGACTTCATTGACGACAAGACTGGCGGCAAGTTCGCCGACAAGGTCGACAAGGTGCAAGGCGCCGCTTCCGGTCTGACCGAGAAGATGGCTGGAGAAGACAAGCCGGGCGAGCCCAAGGCCTGATCACCTCCCCCTCCCCCTTGCCCCGGCGCAGCGAGTCACTCGCGGCGTCGTCGTAAGGATGAACAAGGGCCCGGTACCGTCGTGAGACGGGACCGGGCCCTTGCTCCGTGCCTGGGCCACCGGCTCAGCGCTCGGCCACTCCCTGCCCCTCGCGCACCAGCGAGGTGAGGCGGGAGACGGCGCGGTGATACTTCTTCAGGTACCCGCCTGTCATCATCTCCTCCGTGAAGAGCTGATCAAAGGGGAGCCCGGAGGCCAGGATCGGCACGTCCTTGTCATACAGGCGGTCCGCGAGCACCACAAAGCGCAGCGCCGTGGCCTGGTTGGTGACGGTCTCGACGTTGTGCAGCGCCAGCACGTCCGTGCCCTTGAGCATCTGCCGGTAGCGCGAGGGGTGCACCTTGGAGAGGTGGTCCATCAGCGCAGCAAAGTCATCGATCGCGATGGTGGCGTCCGGGTAGCGCTCCTGCGCCACGGCGTCCACCTCGGAATCCGGCAGCGGTGCCGGCGCGTCCGGCAGCCCGCGGTGGCGGAAGTCAACGCCGTCGATCCGCATTGACTCAAACTGATCCGCCAGCACCTGGATCTCGCGCTTGAAGTCCTGCGAGGCGAATCGCCCCTCGCCCAGCGAGCCCGGAAGGGTGTTTGAGGTGGCGGCCAGCTTCACGCCAGCGTCCGCCAGTTCACGCATGAGACGGGACATCAGCACGGTGTCCCCCGGGTCATCCAGCTCAAACTCGTCGATGCAGACCAGGTCGTACCCCTTGAGCACGTCCACGGCCTTGCGGAAGGAGAGCGCGCCGACCAGGTTGGTGTACTCCACGAAGGTGCCAAAGGCGCGCTTGCCGCTGCTGGCGTGCCACAGCGAGGCCAGCAGGTGGGTCTTGCCCACACCAAAGCCGCCGTCCAGGTAGAGCCCGGCTGGTTCCTTGCTCTTTGACTTGCCAAAAAGCTTGCCAAGGAAGCCGCCCCCGGTGCCCTGCCCCACGGAACCGGCAAAACGGCGCAAACGCTCGACGGCGGCCGCTTGGCTCGGTTGGTTGGGGTCCGGGATGTAGGTGTCAAAGGAGACCTCACCGAAGCGGTACGAGGGATGCATCTCCGCGAGGAGCTGGTCGGCGGAGACCTGCGGGGTGATGTCGGTGAGGTGCTGAATCTGAGCCACGAGTCGTGGTTCTCCTTTATCGCGCTGATGCGTGGTGGAGGGCGGACCAGACGATTTTACGCCGATCGCGGACTGTGACCTCACGTGTGCCGCCACACAGCGCGCCGCGGGTCTGGCTACTAGGCTCACAGGGAAGCACCACGCGGGCTGATACCCCGCGGCAGACAGCGGAACGCCCCCGTGGAAAGAAGCCAAGATGAGCAGCGAACAGCCCGACTACACGCAGTACGCGCACCCGGAGCGCCTGGTCTCCACCGAGTGGGTGGCCCAGAATCTTGAGACCCCCGGCGTGGTGATCGTCGAGTCTGATGAGGACGTGCTGCTCTACGAGACCGGGCACCTGCCCGGCGCGGTGAAGTTGGACTGGCACACGGAACTCAATGATCCGGTGCGCCGCGACTATGTGGACGGCGCCGGCCTGGCCGCGCTGCTCTCCTCCAAGGGCATCTCCCGCGAGGACACCATCGTGATCTACGGCGATCGCAGCAACTGGTGGGCCGCGTACGCGCTCTGGGTCCTGTCCCTCTTTGGCCATCAGGACGTGCGCCTCATGGACGGCGGCCGCGACAAGTGGGTGGCAGAGGAACGCGAACTCACGCGCCAGAAGCCGCAGCGCCAGCTCACCGAGTACCCCGTGATTGAGCGAGATGACAGCACGCTGCGGGCCTTCCTTCCTCAGGTCCTGAACCACCTGGGCCAGGGCCCGCTCATCGACGTGCGCTCCGCCCCGGAGTACACGGGTGAGCGCACCCACATGCCGGACTACCCGGAGGAGGGCGCCCTGCGTGGGGGCCACATCCCGACGGCCGCCTCCGTGCCGTGGGCCAAGGCCGTGGCCGCGGATGGCACCTTCCTTCCGCGCGCCGAGCTGGAGGCCGTCTACCTGGATGCCGCGGGCCTCAAGGCCGGCGACGACGTGGTGACGTACTGCCGCATCGGTGAGCGTTCCTCCCACACCTGGTTTGTGTTGCAGCACCTGCTCGGCTTTGAGAACGTGCGCAACTATGACGGCTCCTGGACGGAGTGGGGCAACTCCGTCGGCGTGCCGGTCGCCGTGGGCCCGGACGCCGGGGAACTGAGCACCGTAGGGGCCGCCCGATGAGCCTGCCCGCAGAGCTGGCGGAGATCGCCGAGGACTTCAACGCCATGCCAGAGAATGAGCGCCTTGAGCTGCTGCTGGAGTTCTCTGACAACCTTCCCGAGTTGCCGGCACGCTATGCCGATGCCGACTTGGAGCGGGTGGAGGAGTGCCAGTCCCCCGTGTTCCTGACCGTGGAGGTAGCCCAGGACGGGGACCGCACGGTGGGCGTGTTCATTACGGCCCCGCGTGAGGCCCCCACCACCCGCGGCTTTGCGGGCGTGCTCACCGAGGGTCTGCACGGCCTCAGCGCCGCAGAGGTGCTCGCCGTGCCGGATGACTTCCCGTCCATGCTTGGCCTGACCCGGGCCGTGAGTCCCCTGCGCTTGCGCGGCATGAGCGCCATGCTCGGCCGCATCAAACGGCGCGTGGCCCTCGAGGTCCGGGCCTAGCCTCGCGTTCGTTTCCCGAGGGCGGCCCGCAGCGTGCGGGCCGCCCTCGTCCCCGTGGCACCCGTTCCTGACGCCCCGTCCTGGCACACTGGCCATATGGGTAAGAAGAGCAAGGAAGCCGCGGGAACCCCGGCACTGGTGCTGTTGGAACAGGCCGGAACGGCGCACACGGTGCGCGCCTACCAGCACGACGACGCCGCGACGGACTTTGGCGCGGAGGCGGCACGCGAGCTGGGCGTCAGCGCAGAACGGGTCTTCAAGACGCTGGTGCTTGACGTGGGCAACGGCCGCGATCTGGCGGTGGCCGTCGTGCCGGTGAATGCGAAGCTGGACCTCAAGGCAGCAGCGATCGCGCTTGGCGTGAAGAAGGTCAGCCTGGCGGACAAGCACCTGGCTGCCCAGCGCACCGGCTACGTGCCCGGCGGCATCTCCCCCTTGGGACAAAAGAAGCTGCTCCCCACGGCCCTGGACGCCTCCGCCCTGCGCCTGCCAAGCATCTATGTCTCCGGCGGGCGCCGCGGGCTTGACGTGGAATTGGGCGGGGCAGACCTGGCCCGCCTCACCCACGCCACCGTCGCCGAACTGGCGGTGCGCCCATGAACGCGCCGGCGGCGGCGGCGCGTGACCACGCGGCGTCGGGCATGGATCCTGTGGCTCTGATCCGGTTTATTGCTGGGCTGAAGGACGAGCGCACCCGCCACCCCTTCACCGCGAGCGTGCGGCATGTGGGGCAGGACGGGGAGAGCGCGCACTACCGGCTGGAGATGTGGGTGGATGGCGCCAGCGCGGCCTGCCAGAGCGTGGATGGCGGCTTCTCCATGCGATACACCCCGGCCACGCGTGTGCTGCGCATCCAGGAGGGGCCGGGGCGTGTGCATGAGGAGAGCGACCGGGCCTACCCGGCGGGATTCCCTCCCCTGGCCATGGCCAACCCGCTGCACCTGCCCATCTGGGGCGGGCCAAGCAATTCTGGTACCCCCGCGTCCATCACGCGCATCTCCAGAACGCGTTTTGAGGTGCTCGTGAATGCGCCGGAGGACGGCGGCGCGCCCCAACGGGTGGGGCGCGCGCTCATCGACACGGAACTCATGGCCGCACTGGAGTTCGACTGGTTCGGCTCGCGGTATCTCTTAGAAGAGCCGCGACGCCTGGTCATGCCCCAGTGGGACACGCTGCTGGGCTGAACCGGCCCTACTTGGCGGCCGGGACCATGCCGGGTACGGGGGCGGTGAACACGGACTCAAGCCAGTTCGCCACGGTGTCTTCCCAGCGCGTGGGATCAACGTTCCACTCGCGAACGTGCCCGGCCGTGCGGAAGCGGACCAGCTCCACCACGCGCGGGTTCTTTGCGGCCAACGCGGCGGAGGAGGCAAACGGCACAAAGTCGTCGTCCTCGGAATGCAGGATCAGCGTGGGGACGCGCAACTCCTCCGCGCGGGCCACCCAATCCAGGGCGCGCAGGTCTAGCGGCGCGGTGAGCCCGGTGATGCGCTTGCCGAACGGGTGGGAGAGCAGCCAGGTGCCCAAGCGCCCGGAGACGTAGGGGATCTTGTTGAGCTTGGCCTGGTGATCAAGGATGTCAAACCAGTTCACCGCCGGGCCGTCTAGGACCAGAGCCTGGATGCGCGTGCGGTGCTGGGAGCGGTCCGCCACCTGCAAGGTGATGGAGCCGCCCATGGACCAGCCAAAGAGCACAATGTCCCGCGCGCCGTGCTCAATCGCGTAGGCCATGGCGGAGTCAATGTCTCGCCATTCGGTGGTGCCAAGCCCGTAGCGGCCGTTGTTCACATCCGGGGCCTCGCCGTCGTTGCGGTAGCTAACGATCAGGGAGGTCATGCCGGCGGCGTGAGCGGTCGGGAGGGCGCGGAGGGTTTCCAGGCGCCGCGTTCCGCGACCATGCACCATGATGGCCCACGTGTCCTGGCGGGTGGTCCCTGGAATGAGCCAGGCCGGGGCCTTGCCTGCGGAGACCGGAACCTCCACGTCCTGGTATTCAAGTCCCACATCTGAGGGGAGCAGGTACACGCTGCCACCGATGCGGCCGCGCTTGGCCTTGGACAGCTCGCCCTTGTCCACGGTGATGATGCTGCGCTGGAGCGTTCCATCCACCCCGCGCTTGGTCACCTCACCCAGGCGCGCATGGCCGCGGTCGCCGTCGAACCAGAGGGAGTAAGTGCCGGGCTTGACGCTCTCCTCGGTGACCGGGAGCACCACCTCAAGCCCGTGCGCCGTCTGGATCACGGCGAGGATGTCGATGTCTTCCAGGGGCTCCTTGGCCGGGGTCACCACCTCGCGGGCAAAGAGCGTGGCAAGGCCGCCAATCACGCCGGCTACGGCTGATCCGGCGGCGGCACCGATGCCCAGACCAAGGAAGGTCCAGGCGGTGGGTCCAAGTCCACGTCGGCGGGCGGTCTCGGGCTGGGAATTCGAGCGCTTGGGCATAGCGTCATCCTCTCATTTGATCCTGAACGCTGGGGGTATGTGTAGCAACATCGTTGTTTACTGCTCGACGGCGGCTGGTCGCCTGTGTGCCTCCGTCGGCGCCACAACGTCGCACCCACCGCTTTACGATGAGTGCGTGAACCCCTTGCACCCCGTGAATCGCCACACCTTTGCCTCCGATAACCTCGCGGGGATCCACCCGGAGGTTCTGGCGGCCATTGCCTCCGCGAACGGCGGCCACGTGGACTCCTACGGCGAAGACCCTTACACGGAGCAGCTCCAACAGGTGCTCCGCTCACACTTTGGGCCAGGCGTCACGGCGTTTCCCGTGCTCAACGGCACCGGCGCCAACGTCTTGGCGCTGCAGGCGGTGACCCCACGCTGGGGCGCGGTCCTCACTCCGCACTGCGCCCATATCAACCTGGACGAGGCGGGCGCCCCGGAGCGCAGCGCCGGCCTCAAGATTGTGAGCGTGCCGTCCCCGGACGGCAAGCTGCGACCGGAGCAGATCCACGCCGCGGCCCAGGACCTGGGCAATCAGCACCATGCCCAAGTCACCACGGTGTCCATCTCCAATGTCACTGAGCTCGGCACCGCCTACACGCCACAGGAGACCGCGGCCCTGGCCAAGGCCGCGCATGCTCATGGCATGGCGCTGCACGTGGACGGCTCCCGTCTGGTGCACGCCGCGGAACACCTGGGGGTTGGCCTTGGCCAGCTCACGTCTGGCGCTGGGGTGGACGTGCTGAGCCTGGGCGGCACCAAAAATGGGGCCATGCTCGCGGAGGCGGTTGTGACCTTCACGGAGGCCGGTGCCAACGCCGTGCCGCTGCTGCGCAAGGGGAGCCTGCAGCTGGTCTCCAAGCTGCGCTTCGTCTCCGCCCAGCTCATCGCGCTCTATGGCTCAGAACTGTGGCGCAACAACGCGGCCCACGCCAACCGGCTGGCCGCACGCCTTGGCCAGGAGCTGCAGCAACTGGACGGCGTGGAACTGGCCCAGCCAGTGCAATCCAACGCGGTCTTTGTCTCCCTGCCTCAGGCCATGCTTGAGCCACTGCGCCAGCAGTTCACCTTCCACGGCGCGGGCACCCCCGCCGCCCCCGCGCGGCTCATGTGCGCCTTTGATACGCCCGGCTCCGCCGTGACGGATCTCCTGGCCGCGGCGCGGCTCCTCAGCCAGGCACAGTGAGCCGGAACGGCGTGGTTCCCACGCGGCGTCGACCAGCGACCCTACTCTGGGAGCGTGACGGTAACACGGCAGGGGGTGGGCCTCCCCCGGGACTTCGAAACGGCGCTTGATTCCCTGCGCCGGGCCGCGCTGCGCTCCGAGGTCACCCTGGAAGAGATCCCGGCCCCCACCCGACTGGCCCCCTTCGCCGTGGCACTCTCCGCGGACGTGAGCGGCTCCGTCCTGGCCGGCCAGGAAGAAGAGGAACTGGCCACCGGCCGCTTCATCTTGCTGTATGACCCGCAGGAGCAGCCCGTCTGGGGCGGATCCTTCCGCATCGTGACCTTCCTACGGGCCCAGCTGGATCCGCAGATGGGCAACGACCAAATGCTCGGCTCCGTGGCCTGGACCTGGCTGGTGGACGCGCTGCGTGATCACCACGCGCCGCACACCATGGCCGGGGGCACCGCCACCCGCGTGCTCGGGGAGAACTTTGGGTCCATGGCTGGCAGCGAGGAGCGCATCGATATTGAGCTGCGCGCCTCCTGGACCCCGCTGCATCCCAACGTCACCAGCCACCTGGAGGCCTGGGTGGACATGGTGGCCTCCTTCGCCGGACTGCCGCCGCTCCCGGAGGGCGTGATCCCCCTCCCCCGCGTCCGGCTCACGTAGGCCGCGCCATCGCGGCTAGAATCGGGTCATCATGACCGCTCTCCCCCTCGATCCTTCGGACCTTGCCTCAGGCCTCATCCCTGAACGCGACCCGGAGCAACTGCACCCGCTCACCGCCCCCTCAGACGGCGTCCCTCCCGTCATTGACACGCCCACCGCGCTGGAGGGTGCCGTCCGGGCCCTCGTTGCAGGCACCGGTCCGGTGGCCGTTGACGCCGAACGGGCCTCCGGGTTCCGCTACGGTCAGCGCGCGTTCCTGGTGCAGTTGCGCCGCGAGGGCTCCGGCACCATCCTGATTGATCCGGAGGCCTTTGAAGACCTCGCGGACATCAACGAGGCGCTGCGCGGGGTGGAGTGGATTCTGCATGCCGCGCACCAGGACCTTCCGTGCCTCCACGAGGTGGGGATGAGCCCCGATGCGCTCTTCGATACGGAGCTGGCCGCCCGGCTGGCCGGCCTGCCTCGCGTGGGTCTCGGGCCGGTCGTGGAGACCATGATGGGGCTCAAGCTGGCCAAGGAACACTCGGCCGCCGACTGGTCCACCCGCCCCCTTCCCCAGCCGTGGCTCAACTACGCCGCTCTTGACGTGGAGGTGCTGATCCCGCTGCGTGAGCTGATGGGCGCCCTGCTGCGCGGCCAGGGCAAGGAAGAGATTGCCCGCCAGGAGTTTGAGGCGGAGCGCACGGCGCCTGACCCGGCCCCCAAGAAGGATCGGTGGCGGCGCACCCACGGCCTGCACCAGCTGCGCAAGCCGGCCCAGCTGGCCGCGGTGCGGGAGTTGTGGATGGAGCGCGAGCACCTGGCGGAGGCCAAGGACCGCGCCCCTGGCCGCCTCTTGCCAGACACAGCTCTCATTGCCGCCGCCCGTGCCATGCCCCGCACAGTGCCCCAGCTCATCGCCACCTCAGGGTTTGTGGGGCGTTTTGCGTCCAAGGAGGCCCCCAGGTGGCTGGCGGCGTTGCAGCGCGCCCGCACCACAGAGGACCTGCCGCTGTTGCACGTCAAGAGCGACACCCCGCCGCCGCCGCGCGCGTGGGCGGAGCGCCACCCGGAGGCCGCCGCCCGCTATCAAACCGCCAAGGATCGCGTGGCCAGGGAGGCAGAGAAGCTGGGCATGCCGAGCGAGAACCTGATCACGCCGGCCATCCTCAAGCAGATCTGCTGGCGACCGCCGCAGACCGTGGACCTGAGCGGGATGAGCCAGGAGCTCTACCGCCTGGGAGCACGCACCTGGCAGGTGGAGCGCACGGCCGCCGTGCTCACCGTGGCCTTCCTTGACCCGGATCAGCTGCGGAAGTAGTGGCGGAAGAAGCGCCCGAGCAGCCGCGGAGGTAGCGCCAGCTTTCCGCGGCCAGCACGGCTCGCACTTTCGGGCACCCTGAGCTCCCTTTTTTGCCCCCGTTTTTGCCCCCGTTTTTGCCCCCGTTCGCCTCCGCGAACGGGGGCTTTTACGCTCAGGGCGCGTCCGGCTTGCACCGAAGTGTTACCGGTGAGTAGCGTATGTCGAGGATCACCTTTCCTGACATGCTGGTCGGGAACCCTCTATCACCTCCTGGGAGGCATTGTGTCGCCAGAACCCACTACCCACCGCAATCGCGCGGTCCGCGACGTCGTATTTGTTGACGGGGTCCGTACCCCGTTCGGCAAGGCCGGCGACAAGGGCATGTTTGCCTCCGTCCGCGCGGATGATCTCTCCGTGAAGACGGTGCGCGAGTTGCTGCGCCGCAACCCGGGCCTTGACCCGGCACGCATCGACGACGTCGCGATTGCCGCCACGAGCCAGACCGGCGACCAGGGCCTGACCCTTGGCCGCACCGTGGCCCTGCTGGCCGGCCTGCCCAACACCGTTCCCGGCTACGCCGTGGATCGCATGTGCGCAGGCGCCATGACCGCAGTCACCAGCCTGGCCGGCGCCATCGCGTTTGGCGCGGCGGACGTGGTCGTGGCCGGCGGCGTGGAGCACATGGGCCATCACCCGATGGGCTCCAATGTGGACCCCAACCCCCGTTTTGTCTCCGAGCGCCTGGTGGATCCCGCCGCGCTGAACATGGGCAACACCGCGGAGAACCTGCATGATCGCTACCCGGCCATCACCAAGGACCGCGCCGATCGCTACGCCGTGGCCAGCCAGGCCAAGGCCAGCGCAGCGTACGAACGCGGTGACATCCAGGACAACCTGGTAGAGGTCGCCGCTCGCGTCAAGGACGGCGGCTTTGCACTGCAGGGCACCGACGAGTCCCTGCGTCCGGGCACCTCCCTGGAGGACCTGGCGTCCCTGCGCACCCCGTTCCGCGCTCACGGGCGCGTCACGGCTGGTAACGCTTCAGGCCTGAACGACGGCGCGACGGCGGCCCTGCTGGCCTCCTCCGACGCCGCCGAGGAGTTGGGCCTGCCCGTGCGCATGCGCATGGTCTCCTTCGCCTACGCGGGTGTGGAGCCGCAGGTCATGGGCATTGGCCCGGTTCCGGCCACGGAGAAGGCGCTGAAGCAGGCCGGCCTAAGCATCGAGGACATCGATCTCTTTGAGGTCAACGAGGCCTTCGCCGTGCAGGTCCTGGCCTTCCTGGATCACTTCGGCATTGCCGAGGATGACTCCCGCGTGAACCAGTACGGCGGAGCCATTGCCATGGGTCACCCCCTGGCCTCCTCCGGCATCCGCCTCATGAACCAGCTGGCCCACCAGTTTGAGCGTCAGCCGGAGGTGCGCTATGGCCTCACGACCATGTGCATTGGCCTCGGCATGGGCGCAACCGTCATCTGGGAAAACCCGCACCACGCCAACTACGGAAAGGACGCTTGAGATGAACGACGCGTTTGCCCGCTTTGAGTCCCTCACTCACATCCTCCCGGACGAGGTCGTCACGCACTCGTTCGTGCAGGACATCAAGCTGCCTTCCGGCCAGGTCCTGGCGCTGATCACCCTGGACAACGGGCATGATCACACCCGCCCGGCCACCCTGGGCCCGGCGACCATGATTGAGTTTGGCCGCGCCATCGCCGAGCAGGGCGCCCGCGCCGCGTCCGGCCAGATCCAGGCGCTTGGCGTCACCGGGTCCGACTACGTCTTTGCGGCCGGCGCGGACCTGTCCGCCGTGTCCTCGCTGCGAGAGCCGGAGCAGGGCCGCGACATGGCCCGCCTTGGCCACGCCGTCTACGACCAGCTCGCAGACCTGGGCGTGCCCACGTTCTCCTTCATCAATGGCGTGGCGCTGGGCGGTGGCCTTGAGGTCACCCTGGCCTGCACCTACCGCACCGTCTCCACGGGTGCCAACGGGCTGGGCCTGCCGGAGGCCTTCATCGGCCTGGTCCCGGGCTGGGGCGGCGTCTACCGCCTGCCGCGCTTGGTGGGTCCCGAGGCCGCGCTGACGGTCATGATCGAGAACCCGCTGAGCAACAATCGCTCGCTGAACGGCGCCACCCTGGCCAAGTTTGGCGGCGCCGATGCCCTCTTTGAGCCCGCCGACTTCCTGGAGCAGTCCCTGCTCTGGGCGGACAAGGTGCTCCAGGGCACGGTGGAGGTCAAGCGTCCCTTTGCTGTGGATCCGCTGGATGAGGCGGTGGCCCAGCGCTGGGCCAAGGCAACTGCCAAGGCCCGCGCGCTGGTGGAGGCCAAGACCTCCGGAGCCGCCCCTGCCCCGCTGCGCGTGTTGGACGTCTTTGAGGCCAACCGCACGCTCTCCCAGCCGGAGGGCGCCGCTTTGGAGGTGGAGGCGCTCACCGAGCTGATGGGCACGCCGCAGTTCCACCACACGGTCTACGCGTTCCTTGACCTGGTGCAGAAGCGCGGCAAGCGCCCCGCAGGCGCGCCGGATAAGAAGCTGGCCCGCCCGGTCACCAAGGTGGGCGTGGTGGGTGCCGGCCTCATGGCCGCCCAGTTGGCGCTCGTCTTTGCCCAGAAGCTCAAGGTTCCCGTGGTCATGACGGACATGGACCAGGCGCGCGTGGACAAGGGTGTGTCCCACGCCCACTCTGAGATTGAGAAGCAGCTCTCCCGCGGCAAGCTCAGCCAGGACGCCGCCAACCGCACCAAGGCACTCATCACGGGCAGCGTGGACAAGTCCGTCTACGCGGACGCCGACTGGGTCATTGAGGCGGTCTTTGAGGAGATTGGCGTCAAGAAGGCCGTGTTTGCCGAGGTGGAGGCCATTGTCTCCCCCGAGTGCATCCTGGCCACCAACACCTCCTCGCTCTCCGTCACGGAGATGGCCGCTGACCTGAAGCACCCCGAGCGTCTGGTGGGCTTCCACTTCTTCAACCCGGTGGCGCACATGCCGCTGGTGGAGATTGTGCGTGGCCCCTCCACCACGGATGAGGTGCTCTCCACCGCGTTCGTGACGGCCAAGGGCCTGCGCAAGACCGCGGTTCTGGTCAAGGATGCTCCGGCCTTTGTGGTCAACCGCCTACTGCTGCGCCTCATGGGCGAGGTCCAGGCGGCGTTCGACGCCGGCACGCCGGCGGAGGTCGCGGATACCGCGTTGCGTCCCATGGGCCTGCCCATGTCGCCGTTCACGCTGGCCGCGATGGTGGGCCTGCCGGTGGCCCAGCACGTGTCCGGGACGCTGCACCACGCCTTCCCGGATCGCTTCCCGCTCTCCACCAACATCCAGAGCCTGATTGATCACAAGATCACCTCGCTCTGGGTCAAGGCTGAGGACGGCTCCGTCTCCATCCCGCAGTCCACCATGGACGTCATGAGCTTCGGGGACAGCCCCCTCACGGGCCCGGAGCTGTTGCGCCGCACGCAGGATGCGTTGGCGTTGGAGGCTCAGCTCATGCTGGATGAGGGCGTTGTTGCCGGGCCAGAGGACATTGACCTCTGCATGATCCTGGGCGCGGGCTTCCCCATGTTCATCGGCGGGCTCACGCCGTACCTGGACGCAGAGGGCGCCTCGGAGCGCGTGAACGGTCGCCGCTTCCACGGCTGATCCTCACCGTCCGGGAACACTCGGAACACACTGCCCAGCGGCGGTCGCCTGACTCAGGCGGCCGCCGTCGGCGTCTGCGGGATCTTGGGCAGCACAACGGCGCTGGCACGTGCCGGGCGGCTGCCGTGTGACTGCCGTGTGACTGCCGTGCAAAGAATCCGTTTTACCCAACCCAACATCCGCACCGAGTTTCCGCATCATGCTCAGCGCAATCACAGCGCCGAGGTGGAAAGATGACGGAATGAGCCACACCGAGACCTCTTCCCCTGCCTCTGCCTCTGCCTCTGCCGCCGCATCGAGGCCCGTGACGGAGGCCGGCTCCTGTTGTCGCAGCCGGCGCCAGATGCTGGGGCAGACCCTGCTTGGCGGCACCGTGGTTGCCGGCGCCGCGTTGGGCCTGGCCGCATGCGCCGCCCCCGCCGCGCCGGAGCAGGCCCCTGCCGCCCCAGACTCGGCGTCCGGCACGGGGCATGACGTGCTCGCGGCGTCGGAGCTGGCCGTGGGCGCGGAGGCGGCCGTGAGCATCAATAAGGCCAATGTGCTGCTCTACCGCCAGGACGAGACCACGGTGCTGGCGTACTCGGCGGTCTGCACGCACGCCGGGTGCCAGGTCGGCACGTCAGAGAACACGCAGTTCTTCTGTGACTGCCACTCATCCACCTTCAGCGCCAAGGACGGCTCCGTGGTGTCCGGCCCGGCGCCGCGCCCCTTGGAGCGCTACGCGGCCGCGATCGAAAAGGACCGGGTGATGGTCTACCTGTGATCCCGCCGTCGCGGGCAGCCGGTCGCTGTTCGCCTGTGGCCACAGGTTGGCAGTGGGACCGCCGGCCTCAGTCCGTGAGCGGATCTGAGGACACTGCGGAGCCGGAGCCTCGATCTTCCACGGCGGGCGGCGTCCCGGCGTAGGAGATCATGGTGCCGGTGCCGCTGATGGTGAGCCGCTTCAGCGAGCCCGCTGCCACGGCGACGCCGGTGCCCGTGACGTCAAGGGAACCGATCGAGTCCGCGATGACCAGGGCGCCTATGGCGCTCACGGTGAGCTTGTTGCACTCGCCCTTAATGCGCACCACTGCGCCGTCCTGACTCACCTGAGCCGCTCCACTCGAACAATCCACCGTGGTGCTCTTGGATGCGGCCAGGATCCCGGCCTGCTCCATGGCCTGGCCGGCCAAGTCTCCTGCCGCCGCGGTGCGCTGTGAGGAAGACGGCGCGGAGGCGGTCGGCGATCCGGAGGACACGGCCGGGGCCTCCTCATCAACCGTGCAGCCGGACAGCGAAGCCGCAACGAGTGCGAGCGCCGCGGCGACCGCGACTGGCCTCGCGAAGGCGGACGGGCTCAACAATTCACTCCCTCAACTGGCGGTGCGTGGTGTGGGTGGGCGAACCGGAGGGGTTCACTCCATGGCGCTCGTGGGCACCATCATGTTGTTCTTGCCGTTGTCCACGCGGGTGGGTAGCTCTCCCCCGTACAGGACAACGCCGCCGGTGCCGCGAAACTCCACCTTGCCTGCATCGCCTGCGGTGACCGTGACGCTATCTCCCGTCACAACGATGTGCTCCACTGCGCCTGTATGGACCACCGCGCCGTTGCCGGAGACCACCAGACGGGAGCAGTCCTCCGTCAGGGACACCACGGCGTGAGCCTGGCTGACGGTGGCGCTTCCCCCGGGGCAATCCACGGCCGCCGACGTGCCGCTCATGTACTCCGGGTCCACCGCGTTCTCAGAGGGCGCTGCGGCCTGGTTGGTGGTGGGCTTCTTGAGGGTGCCGTTGCCCGGCTGGCCGGTTTCCTTCTGAGGGGCGAGCGGTCCCACGGAGTCGCCGGGGATGGCGGAGGCGGTGGGGACCGGCTGAGCAGATTCTGATGTCACGGGGGCCCCTGAGGTGCTGGGAGTGGCGCTCTGGCTGGACGGCTGCGAGGAGGGCTTCGCAGAGGCGCTCGGTGTGGCGCCGGCCGAGCCGCTAGTGGGCTTGTTCACCGCAGCGGAGGAGGAATTGCTGGTGCCCTGAAGGTTGGCCTCAGGGCCGGACCCCGTTGCGTCGAGCCCACAGCCACTGAGGGTCGCCGTGGAGACGGCGGCCAACGCGCAGAGCGTCGCAGTTGCTAGACGTGGACGCATGAAGGCTCCTCTTGGACAGGGCGTTCCCGGCTGCCCACCGCAACCGGAGTGCCCGTTGGGGGGCACTCCTTCAGGTTACGGCGAAATGTCCTACCACGGGTGGATTACCGGAGCGCTCCGACCATGCTGGCAGGTCGCTCCCAGGGTGGGGCCTTAAGCGTCGTGGCGTGCGGTGGCGCGCCAGCGGATCCCTGCGTCCACAAAGCCGTCAATGTCCCCGTCCAGCACGGAACCGGCGTTGCCGACCTCGTGGTTGGTGCGCAGGTCCTTGACCATTTGGTACGGGTGCAGCACGTAGGAGCGCATCTGGTCTCCCCACGATGCCTTCACGTCCCCTGCCAGGGCCTTCTTCTCCGCGTTCTCCTGCTCCTTCTTGAGCAGCAGCAGGCGGGACTGCATCACGCGCATGGCGGCGGCGCGGTTCTGAATCTGGGACTTCTCGTTCTGCATGGACACCACAATCCCGGTGGGGATGTGGGTCAGGCGCACGGCGGAGTCGGTCGTGTTCACTGACTGACCGCCGGGGCCGGAGGAGCGGAACACGTCCACGCGCAGCTCGTTATCCGGGATGTCGATGTGATCCGTGGTCTCAATGAGCGGGATCACCTCAACCGCGGCGAAGGAGGTCTGGCGGCGCCCCTGGTTGTCAAAGGGGCTGATGCGCACCAGGCGGTGTGTGCCCGCCTCCACGGACATGGTGCCAAAGGCGTAGGGCTCGTTGATCTCGAACGTGGCGGACTTGAGGCCAGCCTCTTCCGCGTAGGAGGTGTCTCCCACCTTGGTCTTCCAGCCGCGGCGCTCGGCGTAGCGCAGGTACATGCGCATGAGCATCTCGGCGAAGTCCGCTGCGTCCACGCCGCCGGCGCCGGAGCGGATGGTGATGACTGCCTCGCGGGAGTCGTATTCGCCGTTGAGCAGCGTGACGACCTCCAGCTCGGAGAGCGTCTTGCTGATGGCGACCAGCTCTGATTCGGCCTCCGCGAGCGTGTCAGCGTCGCTTTCCTCGCCTGCCATCTCCACCAGGACCTCCAGGTCGTCAATACGACCACCGAGGTTGACGATGCGCTCCAGCTCGGACTGCTTGTGGGACAGCGCGGAGGTGACCTTCTGGGCCGCGTCCGGGTTGTCCCAGAGGTTGGGAACACCCGCCTCTTCGGAGAGGCGTTCGATGTCAGCCTTGATCCCCGCGACGTCGGAAACCGACTCGATGTCTGCCAGGGTGGAGCGCAATGCGCGGATCTCAGCGCCAAAATCAGTAGAAGCCATAGTGGAGCCAGTCTAGGCCACATCTCCTAACGGCTCAGCCCCGCACGCGCGTTGGACTCGGCCTGGACGTTGAGCGCGGGCGCCAAGGCGCCACCCGTCAGAGGCACGTCCACGCGGGCGCCCAGCGTGACCTGCACCGTCACGCCGTCGTCCGCTACCGACACTGAGCGGATGGTGAGGCCGGGGAACTGTTGCTCCGCTCCGACCTGGCGAAGGTAATCCTCCACCGCGGCGCGGGCGGCGGCCGGGGTGACCACCAGCGCGCCTGCGGTCTCGGTCTGTGGGCCGCCCCGCCCGCGCGGAGGATGCTCCTGTTCTCCGGCGGCCGCGACCGTGAAGCTCCCGGCGGCGGACTCTGCGGCGGAGTCTGTCAGCCCCAGCAACTTGCGGTGGGAGGTGGTGACATAGCTGGCCGAGGCCGTCACCGCCACCACGCCGATCAGAATCACCAGCAGCCCCAACACCAGGATGGTGATCCGTCCACGATCCTTGTCCCTGGCGCGCAACCGGCCCCTGACCCCACCCCAGATGCTGCCGTCGCGGCGACCCATCTCAGCCGTACCTCGGGGTCAGGCTGGTGCTGCTGGAGCGCACCTGCGCCACTGTGGTGCTGCCCGCCGGCATCAGCGGCAACCCCACGCTGACGTGCACCGTGGCTGTGACCCTTGCGCCGGGTTCAGAGCAACCGGGCGAGCACCCGAGATCCACCCGGATCGAGTCCGTGGGGAGCGCGTACCCCTCCGCCGTTTCCTGCACCGCACGCTGAGCGCGGCGCTCCCCCGTCGCCCTGTCCGGGGCGGAGGCATGGATGCGCGCCACATCCTCGGAGAGCGTCACCGAGGCCAGCGAGGCGGATTGCAGGGAGGCCAAGGTGATCAACAGGTACACCAACGGCACCATCAACAACACGGCGAGTCCCACGAACTCCACCAGCACGGAGCCCTCTTCGCCGCGGCCCCGGCACCGCGTCGCGCGGATCATGAATACCTCGTGGCGGTGGCCTGCGCGGTGTAGCTCAGGGGGCCGTAAAAGATGGCGAAGAGCGGCACCCGGACCTCTACCTCGAGTTGGATCCGGCTTGATCCATCTGCTTCGCCGGTCGTCGGAGTCTCACGCACCGTCACTCCCGCCAGGGCCGACTTTCCGAGGGAGCCGGTGAGGAGTTCTTCGGCACGCCGCTGGCCGTCCTCCCCGCTTCGGTCGGCGAGCGCGGCGTAGCGGGCCCCGTGAACGGCTGCATCATGCGCCATGTTTCTGGCGTGCAGGAATCCGGCCAGCTGCAGCGTGCCGAGGAAGAGCATCATCAGGAGCGCCGTGATGAAGACAAACTCAGCGACGGCGGAGCCCCGTTCGTCCGCGGGCGCGACCCTGCGGGCCGTGCGCGTGAGCCGAGCGGGCGGGTGGTTCATTACTTGTCCATCCCGCCGACCTTCTTGATCGCGTTGTCGAACATGTCAACGAGCGCGTCTCCGGCCACGGCGTAGACCGCGGCAACGAGCAAGGCGGACATCAGGGTGACCATGACCCACCCCGGTACGTCTCCGCGTTCCGAGCGCAGCTGTAGGCGCCGGGTGAGGCGGAGCATGACGAGTGCGAGGCACGCGGAGAGACCTTGAGTCGCGGAGCTGGACGCCTCTCGGAGTCGGCGAAGGGATGAGGTGCGCATGATGGGCCTTTCGTTGGGCTGTTCGGTGGGCTGGTCGGTGGATTGTTCGGTGGAAGTCAGGTGCTTGCGGGTCGGGCTCGGGGCGGGCTACATGTTGAGGGTCAGGAGGGCGAGCCCTGGGAACACGGCGAACAGGACTGAGAGCGGGAGGACCCCGAAAACTACTGGCGCCATCATGGCTATCTCGCGCTTGCCTGCGCTCTCCATCAGGTCCCTGCGGGCGCTTTCGCGGGCATCTGCCGCCTGGTCTCTGAGCACCGCTGCCAGCGGGGTTCCCCGTTCGGTTGCCACGAGGATGGCGTCGACACACTTGGTGAGGGCAGGGATCTGGGCCTGGTTCGCCAGGTCGGCGAGCGCGAGTCCTAGCGGCACGCCTGCCCGGACCCTGGCCAGCGCGGCCTGAACGTCGTCCCGCAACGGCGCGTTCACTCCCTCGGCGGCGCGCGCCAGCGCCGGCCCCACGCCGTCGCCCGCTGCGACACCCAGCGCCAGGAGCTCAGCCAGGAGGGGGAACTGCGCCGCTAACACCAGCCTTCTGTGCTTGATGGCCGCGCTGAGTCGGTGTTGGCGCCACCAGATCACGGCCACTGCGACGGCGGCGACGACCACGAGTGCCGCCAGGGGGCTGACCTCTCGTTGGGTGGAGACTGCGGTGAGCACTGCCACCGCGCAACCGACTCCCCCCACAACACTGAGCAACGTCACGGAGCGGTAGTGGCTGGCTATCCCGGGCCGGCCGGCCAGTCGCAGCCGTGCCTGCAGCTCGCGCTCGGCCTCCGGTCCAAGGGGTAGGAGGGTAGACCAGGTTCGGGTGGGCCGCTGGGGTGCTCCGAGTTGAGGGGCAATGCGCGCGGCAAGGGTGCGGCGGCGCCCGCCCAGCAGCTGGGATCCCACGAGGTAGAGCCCGCCTCCCACACCCAGGCCAAGGATGAGCGCGAGGGCAAGGGTGCTCATCTTGCTGCCCGTTCGGGGTCAGGGAGCCGGGCGATGCGCACCATCAGGGCGTAGGAGCCGGCGGCCGCGACGAGGCCGATCAGGATGATGGCGATGCCACCCGGGCCGTTGTAGGCCTGCGCCACTTGGGGCTGCAGGCACAGAATCAGCAGAATCAGCCACGGGGCGGTCACGGCGAGGCGCGCGCCGTTGATGGTCCAGGATTGGCGTGCCTCCAATTCTCCTCGCGTGTGGATGTCACTGCGCAGGAAGGTGGAGAGGGTCCCCAGCATCTCGCCCACATCCGCGCCGCCCACCTCTCTGGTCAGCCTGACCGCGGCGATGATGCGATCGGCGACGGGATCATCTAGTCGGTTCTGCAATCTGAGAAGTGAGTCGTCAACAGCCCTGCCGGAGCGGAGGTCCGCCTCGTACTCCAGGAACGGCTGCCGCAGTGTCTCGGGGCCGCGCCGGCCCACCTGAGCCAGGGCCTCGCTGAGTGGGAGCCCCGCCCTGACCGCCGAACGGAGCTGGTCCACCACGTCCGGCCACGAACCTCGGTGGGCTCTCTGCCGCTTGGCCGCAGCGGGGCCAAGCATCCACAGGGGAAACAGTCCAGCAAAGCAGGCAAAGACTAGGGCGACCGGTGCGGCGCTCGTGAGGAGGAAGACCACGGCCCCCGCCAGGACAAAGCAGAGCAGGCAGAGCAGAACCCAGGTAGCGCAGGAGGTGCTCCCCTTGCCCGCGGCGTCAAGGCGGCGCCGCAGGTACCCGCCCGCCGACGTAGCTGGCGCGGAGGTGGTGGGAAATCCGGAGAACCAGATCAGCATCAGCCCTACGCCCAGGCCCATGCCGGCCAGCACGCTCACGCCGCACTCCCCAGCAGGGGGCGGATCTCTATCCCTGCCCGTCGAAACTTGGGGTGCTCCGGGTCTGCCTCTCCGCGCAGGCGCAGGCCGGCGCCCTCGTCCACAAAGATGCGAGAGAGCTCAATGGTCCCGCCCTCGTTGGCGCTGCCCACCAGCGCAATCTCGCGGACGGATCTGCGCCCGTCTCCTGCCTTGACGCAATGGACCACCAGGTCAAGCGAGGCCGCCACGGTAGGCACCACAAAGTCCGCACCAATGTTGTTTCCCGCCAGGAGGGGAAGGGTGCACATCTTCGAGAGTGCCTCGCGTGCGCCGTTGGCGTGAATGGTGCACATCCCTGGCAAACCCGCATTTAACGCCAAGAGAAGATCGAGACTCTCCGCCTCCCTCACCTCACCGACCACGATGCGATCCGGGCGCATCCTGAGTGCCTCCTTCACCAACCGGCGAAGCCCAATCTCCCCCGCACCATCCAAGTTGGCTGGCCTGCATTGCAACGCAGCCACGTCTCGCAGGGGTGGTGTGAGTTCAAAGACCTCTTCCGCGGTGACGAGGCGTTCACGCGCGCCAATCGCCGCCGTCAAGCAGTTCAGCAGAGTGGTTTTCCCGGCCTGCGTGGCCCCACTGACAAGGATATTGAGGCCGGCGGTCACCGCGGCCTGGAGATACCGTGCGGCTGGGACGCTGAGGCTGCCGGAGTCCACCAGGTGATCAAGGCGTTGGGCCCTGGCCACAAACTTGCGGATGTTCACGAACCACTCGCCGCGCGTCACGTCCGGGATTGCCACGTGCAGGCGGGAACCATCGGCGAGCGCGGCGTCAACAAAGGGCGAGGAGAGGTCTAGTCGGCGATTGGTGGGAGCCAGCATCCGTTCCACCAGCGTGCGCACCTCATCGTGGGAGAGGCGCAGCGAGGTCAGCTCGCTCACTCCCCCGCGCGCAATGAAGACGCGCTCCGCGCCGTTGAGCCAGATCTCCTCCACGCCTGGGTCATCCATGAACGGCTGCAAGGGCCCTAACCCCGTCAGCGCGTCCATGACAGCGCGGCCGGCTGTTTCCAAGTCCCCCAGGCGTGGCAGGTCCTCACTCAGGGAGCGCAGGTCGTAGTCCTGGACCGCGCCCGTCACTAGGGCATGAATCCGCTCGTGATCGCGGCCCGGGTGCAGTCCGTCACGGATGACCGCCGCCCGCACTTCCCCCTCGACCCACTTCACCGCATCGCTCATGTCATCCCCCCACGGATGTGACTCCCCCTGTGAAACACATCTCAGATGGCTCAACTTACTCACTGACACTGTTAGAGATCAATGGGCAGGTGCAACTTGTGGATAACCCCGAACCATCCACAGCAGTCCACAGCCCTTTCCTCCCTCACAGCCGCGCCCCTCCTACGATGCGGGCAGACGCAGCCAAGGGGGCTGGGGCACCAAACTGGGAGGGCTCGAGTGCGGATGTGGAGGGCTGGGACAACCCGAACCCTGCTGACTGATCAGGTCCTTGATGTGGGCACCGCACGCACATGGGCCGCGCAGGAGTTGGGGCTGCCCAGTACCGAGCGGCCATCCCTTGAAGGGGACCGTCTGCGCTTCGCGGAAGCCTCCCCCTCAGGGGCGGCGGCCGGGCCGGAGTCCAGCGCCACACAACGCCGACTCTCCGTCATGTTGGTGATCGAGAGCGGCCCCGACGCCGGGTGGTGTGTGCCCCTGCCTCCGGGCCAGAGCGTGTGGGGGCGGGGCCCTCATCGGGTCCAGGTGGAGGACCCCTCCATCTCGCGGCGGGAGGCCGTCGTCACCGTGAGCGCTCAGGGCATTACGGTGAGCTCGCTGGGCAGATCTCCGCTCTACGTCGATCATCGCCCCTGCCGCTCTGCGAAGGTGGATGAGCGCCACGTGGTGCGCATAGGCGCCAATGCCTGCACCTTTTTGCCCCGCGCGCCGCTCGCCGTTCCTCACCTGCGACAGCCCGTCCCCCAGGTAGACATCCACGAGCCGCCTCCCCCGCGGCGCCCGTGGCTCCAGGCCCTCGCCGCAGTGGCACCACTGGCCATCGGGGCGGCACTCGTCGTCTTCACTGGGCAGTGGCTCATGTTGCTCTTTGGGCTCGTCGGACTGCTCACGGGCGGGGTGGCGTGTGTGAGTGATCTCCGAGAACGCCGGGCCTTCGGACGGCACTGCGCCGCAGAGGCCGCTGCCCACGCCGCCGGACTGCTCCGAGAACATCCGGCGCCGGGCACCCTCCTGGCGGCATGGCGGCGTCCAGCGCCCGCAGAAAGAGTGTTGCGCGCTGATCGCGACCTCACCAGCGCCGACGACTCGCGCTCCCCCGTGCCTCCGGTGAGGATTGGGCTCCAGACCCACGCCAGCATCGCTGTCCGGGCCCCCGGCCTCAAGTGGCCCTCCCAACGCGTCGCTGCCGCCCCGTCGCTGTGCGCCCCGCGCCCAGGGGAACGCATTGCTGTGATGGGCGGCGACTCGGATACCGGCCAGGTGCTCCGTACCTTCGCCGCGGTCTGGGCACAGGCGGCCAGCCACGGGCTGGGACGGCTCACCGTCGGCAGATCCGCCGAGCTCCCCGCAGGCCTGCTCAGACTCCCGGGCGTCACCCTGGCTTCGCCAGAACAAGCGGCGCATCTGGTGTTTCAGGCTGCCAGTACCGACGCACGCCCCGTTGCGCCTGTGCACGTCCACCTGGGTCCGTTTCCGGGGGCGGAGTGGGTGGTGGACACCGTGACGGCGGCCGTCACATCGCTCCGCGCCGCGGAAGGTGCCGACTCGCGCGCTCGGCGCGCCGCACGCCGTCGGGCACATTCAACGATCGAGGGGCCCAGTTTCCGTGCGTTAGCGCAAGCGCTGGAGGATCACGAGTCACGGGAGGCCGCAACGGACACCCGCCTCGCCGATGGTGGCAGCGGTGGCGGCGGTGCCCGGGTTCCCGGCCCGGCACCCCAGTCCACCGGTGCCCGGCCAAGCGCAGGCGTGGTGATCGGCAGTGGAGAGGACGGCCCTGTCGCGCTCGACCTGGACCGCGACGGCCCCCATGCGCTCGTTGCGGGCTCCACCGGATCCGGCAAATCCGAGCTCCTACGGACGTGGATCACCGGCCTCTGCCAGTCCCTGGATGCCCAACGCCTGCGCCTACTTCTCTTTGACTTCAAGGGTGGCTCCACCTTTGACCCCTTCGCCGCATTGCCCCAGGTAGAAGAGCTGGTCACCGATTTGGACACCGAGGCCGTGGCCCGGGTGCTGGATTCGCTGTCCGGGGAACTCACGCGCAGGGAGGTGTGGCTGCGCACACGCGGTTTCAGCGACCTCGCAGAGGCACTTGCAGCGGAGGGCCCCGAGGAGCTTGCCCCTCCCAGGATTGTGGTGGTGGTGGACGAGTTCCGCGTGCTGGCCGAGCAGGTCCCGGAGGTCCTCGATCGCATGGTCCGGCTGGCGACGGTGGGCCGCTCGCTCGGTGTTCATCTCCTTCTTGCCACCCAGCGCCCGCAGGGGATTGTCTCCGCTGACATCCGGGCCAACGTAAACCTGAGGCTGTGCCTGCGCGTTCAGTCGGAGGCGGATTCAATGGAGCTCATTTCCACCTCCGCCGGGGCGGCCCTGCCCGCGGACCGACCCGGGCTGTGCCTGATCGCCATCGGCTCCAAGCCTGCGATGCAATGCAAGGTTGCCTCGGTTCGTGCCAGTTCGGAGCCCATCGCCGGGTTGTTGGTGGGTCCCCGGTGCTCGGATGTTCGCCGGTCCCAGCTGACGCCCCTTCCGGGCAGCGGCTGGGAGGCTCGCCTGCAGGCGATTCGGCAGGCCTCACCTCCGGCGCCCGCGCCCTTTGTCATCGCGCCGCTTCCGACGTCGTTGGGGCGCCTCAGCGCCAAGAGGGAGCCCCAGGAGCTGCTGCTGGGGCTGCGCGCCGGGAGGGAGCGTTTGCACCCCTGGCGGTTTCGCCCGGGGCGGGACGGCCACGTCGCGGTGCTGTGTTCCGCGGATGCGGAACGCACGGCTATGGCGCGCGCCCTGCTCGACGACGCACGGGGCCGCCCGCTGTTGGCTGGCAGTTCAGTGGTGCTGGACGGGGTGGGCGCCACAGATCCGTTGGACCCTGCCTGGGGCCTCGCGTTGACCCCTGCATCGACGGCAGCGGCTGACGAGGCGCTTGAGGCGTTGGCCCAGGGCCACCGGCCCGGGGCCGGACCTGCAATCGTGTGGCTGCTGGCGCCCGATCGGTGGTGGGGTGACCTGGCCGAGCCGGCGTCCCTGCGCAGGGAGGCGCTCTTGGGAGCGATCCTGCGCCGGCAGGACTTGAGTGTGATTGCGGTGGGCGGCCGGGAACTCCTCATCTCCCGCCACCTGGCGGCCTTTGGACGGCGAGTCCACGTGCCCTTTGGGGTGGGACCGGAAACGGCGCAGCTGTGGCCCCCGCTGCGCGCGTGTGCGCCGGTTCCCGGTCGAGGAGTGCTGCTGAGCCCGGAGGGACCAGTCCGCGGAGAACTGGTGCAGCTCAGGACGCAGTCGCGTCGCGACGGAACCGCTGACGCGTCGGCGACACCCGTCGCTGAAGGGATGGCCGCCGGATGGCTGCCCCTCCCTGCTGTGGCCACAGCGGCCGTGCCTCCTGCGGTGGCCGTGAGGAGCCTGAGCCTGGCGCCGGTGGAGTGGGCACCAGAACGGCTTGGGGTCATCCTGGGGGCGGCAGGCAGTGGCAGGACGCAGGCCCTGCGCCGAGTCGCGGCACAGTTGCCTGGGACAGCCCAATGGATTGGACGGGATGAGCCGCTTCCGCGCCAGTTGACGCGCGGGCACTGGTGGGTGCTGGACGACGCTGACTCACGCTCATACGAGGATCATGAGCGCATCTCGGATCATTTGCGGGCAGGCGGACGGGCGCTGGCCGCGGCCCGTTCCACACCCCACCCGGCTGGGCGCCTTCCCTGGTGGGGGCATCTGGATCCCCATGCCGACGTGGCACTGATGGGGCCGCGCACCAAGAACGAGACCGAAACCTTGGGGTGGAACGTGCCGGCTGACCCGGACGCCCCGCCTGGGCGCGGCTGGCTCACGCCTCGAGGCTCAAACCAACCGGTGAGGGTGCAGTGGCTCCTGCCGTGAGTCGTTGGTCCTGTGAGGTGCGATCATCACACCGCTTCGCCATGGGCTGCCGCGACGGCCTTCCGACGGGATTCGAGCAAGTCGAGCATCTCGGCGAGGAGCGGAGCGGCACGGCGCGCCTTCGTAGCGGATCTCCAGACGATGCCTGAGAACGTGAGAAAGGTGACGCTCGCTGAAACGTCCCCAGGCTAACCCCGGCGCGCCCTCGCCGAGGCCTGATCGTCCGCTTCAAGGAACAGCCGCGTGGTCGGGGAGAACACCAGCACCAGCGCCACAGCACCGGGGATGAACAGCCCAAGGCCCACGGCGAAGCCGAGCCAGTCGCCATACTGCGGGGCGCTGACCAGGTACTGGATGGACAAGATGATCTGGAAGAGCTGCCACACCACCACGGCGGCCCGAGTCCAGGCCCGGCCGGCTCGGTGCTTCAGACCAACCATCACCTGCCACGCGCCAGCTGCCACCATGAGCACGGGGAGGAAGATGCGCCCGGCCATAGTGATGGGGCTGGGCGAACCCAGGTCCGCCAGTTGCAAGGCGGCCACCACCCACACGGCCAGCGCCTCCAGCAAGACCAGCACCACGGTAACGCTCACCGTCCAGGGCCGCGCGGGTGCTTGCGGCACGGCGGGGGCGGCGGGTGTCCGGTCTGCGGCGGACGGGCGGGGGGTCTTCTTCTTGGCGGCGCTCACCGGACCAGTCTAATGAGCGCACTGGCACGGGCGGCACCTTCTTCTGGGTGCTCAGACTCGGTAGTCTGGGCGCAGGCGTGCCAGCGCATACCGCCACGGACGCTAGTGGCCACACGTAGCAGACAGATGTCCCGAACGTGAACGGTGAGAAACCCCACAGCACATCCAGGCAACCCGTGGGACTCCCACCCTTGTCCTCCCGGCATGGGCGTGGAAACATTGAAATGAATGACCAAGGGTGCATTCACCCTGTGGCCGCGTCCCCTGAAGTTCCCCCTGCGGCCGGACGCGCATTGCAACTACCGAGGAGTACCTAGAGCATGAGTTGGCGCGACAAAGCCGCATGCCTGGACAAGGATCCGGACCTGTTTTTCCCCGTCGGAAACACTGGCCCGGCCTTGCTCCAGATCGAGGAAGCGAAGGGCGTTTGCCGCACGTGTGACGTGGTCGACAAGTGCCTTCAGTGGGCCATCGAGTCCGGCCAGGACGCTGGCGTCTGGGGCGGCATGAGTGAGGACGAGCGCCGCGCCATGAAGCGCCGCGCTGCCCGCGCCCGCCGCGCCTCCTGACACCACCTGCCTGAACCCAGGCTTCGACCCGGGGCCGCAACACCTTCCATGCGAAGGGTGTGCGGCCCCGAGTCGTTTCCAGGCTCAGCCCTCCCCCTGACCTAGGATCGAGACCGTGACAGAGTCCACCTCCCGCGACCCGCTGATCGGCACCTTGCTCGATGACCGCTACGTCATCGAGCGCCGCGTCGCGCGCGGAGGCATGTCTACGGTGTACGTCGCCAAGGACTCCAAGCTGCTGCGCCAGGTCGCCATCAAGGTGCTCTATCCGCACCTGGCAGAGGACCCGTCCTTTGTGCGCCGCTTTGAGTCAGAGGCCATCACGGCCGCCCGACTCTCCCATCCCCACGTCGTCTCCGTTTTTGATCAAGGCGTGGACGGCGAGACCGCCTACCTGGTCCTCGAATACGTCCCAGGGGCCACCCTGCGGGACGTTCTGCGCACGCAGGGCGCCATCTCACCCCGCGCCGCGCTTCAGGTCACGGACGCGGTCCTCTCCGGGCTCGCCGCGGCCCACGACGCCGGCCTGGTGCACCGCGACGTGAAGCCAGAAAACGTCCTGCTCTCCCCCGACGGCCGCATCAAGGTGGCTGATTTTGGCCTGGCCCGCGCCGCCTCCGCGCACACCGCCACCGGCGCCCTGATCGGCACTGTCGCCTACGTTTCCCCCGAGCTGGTCACCGGCCGCCCGGCAGATTCACGCAGCGATCTCTACGCCCTGGGCGTGCTGCTCTACGAGATGCTCACCGGCACGCAGCCCTTCTCCGCTGAGACCGCCTGGCAGGTGGCCATGGCGCACGTGAACTCCGAGGTCCCCGCCCCCTCAGACAAGGTGGAGGGGCTCTCCCCGGAGCTTGATGACCTGGTGCGCTGGAGCACCGAGCAGGACCCGGAGGACCGGCCCAATGACGCGGCGGCCATGCTCTCTGAGCTGCGCCACATCCGCTCGGAGCTCACGCCGGAGCAGTTGGATTTGGGCGAGGATCCCACGCCGATTGGCCCCCTTCTCACTGCCACCCTCGCCGTCATGGGGCGCGACGCCGCGAGGCGCCTCCCCGGCGCGGCCGCACCTGCCGCGCTGGGTGGCACAGCAGCAGCGGCGGGAGCCGCTGCCCTGGCTGCCTCCGCTCGCTCCGGCTCCGGCGACGCCTCCGAGGCCGCAACGCGCGCCTTCGGCCAGCCAGCTAGCCAGCCCGGCGCCGAGTCGGAGGCGCAGACCCGCGCCCTGGATCAGTCCGAGGCGGCGACGCAGGCCCTGGGTGAGTCCGGCTTAGGCGCGTCCTCCTCGGGTGCGTCCGCATCCGAGGACAAGGACGCCGACTCCTCGGAGTACGGCGACACGGACGCGGCCACTCAGGTCTTCGATGCCGCCGAGTTCCCCACGGCCGCCATGCCTTCCACCCCCGGCTCGACGCTGGGCTCAGGTTCGGCGGGCGCGGCGGCCTCTGCAGACACGGACGAGGACAGCGACGCCCCGTTCGACTGGGAAGCACCCACCACGCCCATCCAGCATTCCGGAGACCCTGTCACCCGGCAGACTGCCTCGCAGCAGCCCTCTTATGCCGCAGACCCGCAGACGCAGGTGCTCCCCGGCCCCGCGGCGTCGGGCCAGGGCATGTCCGGCCAAGGCATGTCAGGCCAGGGTTCATCGGAACAGGGCGCGCCGGGCGCCGGCGCATCAGCCGGTTCGGTGCTGCCCCGCCTGCCCCGGGAGACCTGTCCGGTGGAACCGGAGCAGGGTGCCAACCTCAGCAAGCGCGAGCAACGCGCGGAGGCCAAGGCGTGGAAGAAGGAGGCCCAGCGTCCCACCGAGCGTCTGGGCACCTCCGGCGCCAAGCGTCGCGGCTGGATCTGGGCAGTGGTAGTGGTCATCGTTGCCGCCCTGATAGGCACCGGCGCGTGGTTCTTTGGCGCCGGCCCCGGCGGTGAGGTCATCGTTCCCACGGTGCAGGGCCAAAGCGTGGACGCGGCCAAGGCGGCGCTCTCCGCGGAGGGCGTGAGCGTCACAGAGCAAGAGGTCTTCGACGAGAAGCTGGAGGCCGGGCAGGTGATCGGCACGGACCCACCGGCCGGCTCAAGCCAGCGCAAGTTCAACTCGGTGCAGCTCCTGGTCTCTAAGGGACCGGAGCTGTTTCGCGTCCCCAACGTGGTCGGGTACGCCCAGAAGGCCGCCGCCGCCAAGCTCACCAAGGCCAACCTGGCCCCGGGCAAGGTGACGCGGGACTGGGACGAGTCCGCTCCCAAGGGCCAAGTGATCAAGCAGGGCACCGCGGCGGACAAGGAGCTGCGCAGCGGCAGCAAGGTGGCGCTGGTGCTCTCCAAGGGCCCGGCGCCCGTCGCCGTGCCGGAACTCAACGGCCGCAGCGCGGAGGACGCCAAGGAATTGTTGGAGGCCGTGCAGTTGGACTCGGTCCAAGGAGACGACGTCTTCTCAGACACCGTCCCGGCCGGCCAGATCGCGGAACAGTCCACCAAGGCGGGCACCAAGGTCAACAAGGGCAGCAAGGTCACCTGGCAGCTCTCCAAGGGCCCGGAGCTCGTGGAGGTCCCGAAGGTCACCTGGCGCTCCCCCGCCGCAGCGCGCAAGACCCTGGAGGACGCCGGATTTAAGGTCAAGGAGAACGTCTCCAGCCTGGGCCGCATCCTGAACCAGGTCATCTCGCAGAGCCCCAAGGCCGGCACCAAGGTCAAGCCTGGCACGGAAATCACCATCGGGATCTCCTAGCAACCCGCTGGGGAGCAACCGCTCCAACGAACAAGGCGCCCGACGCCGCGTGGTGACCACGCGGCGTCGGGCGCCTTGACGTTTGGCTAGGTTCAGCTGCGCTGAGCCGGCTGCGTTGGCCTCAGCCCAGGCGCACCACGGCGTCCAGGGCCAGGTCCAGGGCGGTGGCCCTGGCGGCGATGCCCCAGCCGCGGGGATCGTGACCCTCCAGGTCCGCCAGGGAGTCAGCCGTGTAGAGCAGCTGCGCATAGTCCACGCCGCGGAAGGCGCTGGCGGCGGCCAGGGCGGAGCACTCCATATCCACCACGTCGCACCCCTGCTCCTTGCGCCGATTGATCACGGCGGGGGTCTCGCGGTAGAAGCCGTCGGTGGTCCACGTGCTGACCTCCGCGTAGTCGCGGCCCGCGGCCACGAGCGCGTCCTTCACGGCCTGCACCGAGCGGGGATCAAGGTCAATCCAGTCCCCGGCCGGGGCGTAGTGGTAGCTGGTGCCTTCATCGCGCAGAGCGCGCGTGGGGACCAGCATGGCGTTCTCCTCATGCGAGTGCAGGGCGCCGCAGGAGCCCACCGCCACCACGTGCCGCGCTCCAAGGTTGATGCCGAACTCGAGGTTCTGCACCGCTGCGGGGGCACCGAGCGGGGCCAGCACAATCCCCACCTTGGTGCCACGGTGCTCCGTGACAAAGTACGGGAAGTTGCGCGTGATGCTCTCCAGCTCCGCGCCCACCTCCCAGCCGCGCTCTGCAGCGAACTGATCCACCGTGGGGCCAAGGAAGGCCATCACGAGGCGGGAGGGCAGGGTGTCCGGGGCATAGGACTCGCGGTCCCACCCACCGATCAGGTCCTTCGGGTCGGAATCGAGGTCCAGGAGGGCATGTTCGCCGAGTGTGAGCATGGTTCCCATTCTCCCACGGGCGGCGGGCCCGGTGGTGCCGTGACTCAGCGGTGAGCCAGGTGCTCCGCGACCAGGAAGGCCATCTCCAGAGACTGCGCGTGGTTCAGGCGCGGGTCGCAGACGGACTCGTAGAGCTCGTCAAACTGCTCCTCGCGGATGGGGTCCGCGCCGCCGAGGCACTCCGCCACATCGTCGCCCGTCATCTCCACGTGCAGGCCGCCGGGGACCGTGCCCATGGCGCGGTGCACGTCAAAGAAGCCGCGCACCTCATCCATGACGTCCTCGAAGCGGCGGGTCTTGTAGCCGTTCTGGGAGGTGACGGTATTGCCGTGCATGGGATCCGTGACCCACACGACCTGCGCGCCGGAATCACGCACCGCCTGGACGATGGGCGGCAGCGCCTCACGAATCTTGGAGGCGCCCATGCGCGTGATGAAGGTCAGGCGGCCCGGCTCGCGGTCGGGATCCAGCTTGTTGATCAGATCCAGCGCGTCCTGGCCCGTGGTGGTGGGTCCAAGCTTCACGCCGATGGGGTTGCGGACCTTGGAGAGGAAGTCCACGTGTGCGCCGTCCAGCTCGCGGGTGCGCTCACCAATCCAGAGGAAATGCCCCGAGGTGTCATACGGGGTGCCGGTGCGGGAATCGGTGCGCGTCAGGGCACGCTCGTAGTCCAGCAACAGCGCCTCGTGGGAGGCGTAGAACTCCGCGCGCTTCAGCGCCTCAAAGTCGGCGCCACAGGCCTCCATGAAGTGCACGGCACGGTCAATCTCACCAGCCAGCTGCTCGTACTCGTGGTAGGCCGGGTTGGACATGAAGCCCTGATTCCAGGAGTGCACCAGGCGCAGGTCGGCGAAGCCACCCTGCGTGAAGGCGCGGATCAGGTTCAGCGTGGAGGCGGACGTGTGGTACGCCTGCACCATGCGGGCCGGGTTGTGCACGCGGGACTCCGGCGTGAACTCGTAGCCGTTCACAATGTCTCCACGGAAGGCCGGCAGCGTGACATCCCCGCGGGTTTCCGAGTCGGAGGAGCGCGGCTTGGCAAACTGGCCGGCCATGCGGCCCATCTTGATGACCGGCATCTGCGCGCCGTAGGTCAGGACCACTGCCATCTGCAGGATGGTCTTGACGCGGGACTGGATGCGATCCGCCGTGGCGGCCTCAAAGGTCTCAGCGCAGTCCCCGCCCTGGAGCAGGAAGGCCTCGCCACGGGCGGCGGCGGCCAGACGGGACTTGAGCACGTCCACCTCGCCGGCAAAAACCAGCGGGGGCAGGGTGCCTAGCTCTGCCACAGCACGCGCGTGCTCGGGGCTGCCCTGCCAACTGGGCTGCTGCTTGGCGCTCAGCTGGCGCCACGCATCAAGCGCGGGGTCGGTGGCGGGTCCGGACTGCGTTCCGGCGAGCGTGGCGTGTACAGGAAGACTCACGCTCGCTAGCTTAGCGAGCGCCGCGCGGGCGGCGTATTCCGTGCGTCACGCGCGCGTCTCCCGTGTCATTTTGGACCCGGCGCGCGCACGGCTCAACGCCAGGCACCCGGCCCGACGCCGCGGCGTCGGGCCTAGTGCGCCGCCTTGCGCCGCGCGGTGGCCTTGGCCGCCTGTTCTTCCTTGACGACGGCAGCGTAGCGGTCCACGTACTCCTGTCCGGAGAGGCGCTGGATGCTGGCCATGACCTGATCGGTGACCTCACGCAGCGCGGCCTGGTCGGAGACATCCGCGGTGCGGCCCGGAATGGGCTCTCCCACGATCATGCCCACGCGCCGCAGGGAGGGGATGCGCTGGCCAATGGGCTGCATGCGGTCGGTGCCGATCATGGCCACCGGGATGATGGGCAGGCCGGTCTCCAACGCCAGGCGGGCCACGCCAACCTTGCCCCGGTACAGGCGTCCGTCCGGGCTGCGCGTGCCCTCCGGGTAGATGCCGAGCAGCTTGCCCTCCGTCAGCGCGATGCGCCCGCTGTCCAGGGACTTGAGGGAGGCCGTGCCTCCGGTGCGATCCATGGGCAGCTGATTGGTCGCCAGGAAAAAACGGCGCTTGAGCAGCCCCATCACGCCCTTGCCGGTGAAGTACTCCTTCTTGGCCAGGAAGGAGATGGGGCGTGGGCACAGCACGGGCAGGATCACCGAGTCGGAAACGGAGAGGTGGTTGGAGGCGATGATGGCCCCACCCTCCGTGGGAAGGTTCTCCAGCCCACGCACCCACGGCCGGAAGAGCACGCGGCACAGGGGAGCCACAACAAAGGTCTTGGCGAACCAATAGAACACGGGCGCAGGCCCCTTCCTGGGAGGTCTCCGGTTGCCGGGCCGCAAGGCGCGGCGGCGGGCGGGACTGCACCGCCGGACGGATACGCTCTACTGTAAAGCCAAGCCCAGCCAAGGAAGGCGGTTCACATGCCGCAGGGCATTCACCACGCCGATCCGCGCCAGCCGTACTTTGCTCAGGGAAGCACCGGCGTAGCGGTCATAGTTCAGCACGGCTTCACCTCCGTGCCCGGCTCGGTTTTTCCTTGGGTCCAGGCCTTTGAGCAGGCCGGGCACACGGTGTCCGCGCCGATGCTGGCCGGGCACGGCACGGCCTGGCGGGACATGATCCCGGTGACCTATCCCGAATGGACTCTGGCGCTGGAGGCGGAGTTTGACCGTCTTGCGGCGACACATCGGCACGTGGTGGTGGCCGGCATCTCCATGGGCGGCGCCCTGGCGCTGCACCTTGCCGCCGTGCGCCGCCCGGCAGCGGTGCTCACCGTCAACCCCGCCCTGTACCCGCACCCGTTGGCACTGCGCCTGGCCGGCCCCCTGAAGCGCTGGGTGCCCTCCACCGCGGCCGTCGGTGATGACATCAGCAAGCCCGGCGTCACCGAGGGCGCCTACGAGCGCACCCCCACCGCCGCGGCGCACCAGTTGGCCCGGCTGGAGGCGCTGGTGCGGCGAGAGCTGCCCGGCATTGAGGCTCCGCTGACGCTCTTCCGTTCGGATACCGACCACGTGGTCTCCGATGCCTCCGTGCGCACCCTGTTGCACGGCCTCAATCCGGACGCCCGCGCCCGCGTGCGCCGGGTTGCCCTGCACCGCAGCTTCCACGTCGCGACCGTTGATCACGATGCCGAGTTGATTGGTCGCATCAGCGTGGAGCGCGTCGCCGAGGCCACGGGGCTGGGGATGGCCCCGGCTGCGGGCCCGGCACAACCCTCTGGCGCAAGCGCATGAGCGGCTCCGAGGACGAGTGGGAGGACCTGGTCCGCCGCCTGGAGGCCACTGAATCCGGGGTCTCTGAGGAGGGCCCGGAGCCTGCGCGGGACCAAGATCAAGGTCCACTGCCCGACGACGCGGGGCACGGCCCCGGTCATGCCTCGCCACACTCCCCCGGCGGCCCTTCAACCCCCGGAACAACTTCACCCGGAGGCTCCGGCAACGCCGGCAGTTCCGGCCCCTTCAGCTTCAAGGTCGACCCCGCGTCCGGTTTTCAACGCCCAGGCGCGGCGAGTCCTTCCGGCCTCGGCAATGGCCACCCGGGCGGCATCACCCCGAGGGGCCCGCGCGACTCCGACGAGCCGGACGATGATCCGTTCGTCACCGACTTTGTGCCGCCGGAGGCGGAGCCGCTGCTCGTGGGCCGCCCGGACCGGGTGATCGCGTGGATCATCGCGACCGGCATGCCGCTGCTGCTCTTGGTGCTGCTGATCTTTGCTCGCAACGCCGTCCCACCCCTCTTGTGGCCGGTGATGCTGGTGTCCACCTTGGCCGCCTGGGTCTACCTGGTGTGGAAGCTTCCCGTGGATCGCGAGGAGGACGGCGATAACGGGGCCAGGATCTAGCGCCTCGCCGTGCGTCAGGTACGCGCGGGGCGATCGACGATGTTACCGTGAAGTATTCAACGTGACAGGCACCACAATCACGTAAAGTCGATTGACCCGAGCCTGTGTCTACCAAGGAGATCGAGTGCGCGAGATCATCATCCCGGCAAATGTGGAGAATCCGCCCGAGGCGGTGATTCCGGGGTTGCTGGCACGCCACCTGGACGCCGGGAAGAATCCCGTGTTGTTCTCCCGTCGCGACGAGAGCGGCAACTGGCGGCCCATCTCCGCTCAGGCCTTCAGCGACGACGCCCGCGCGGTGGCCAAGGGCCTCATGGCGCACGGCATCGAGAGTGGGGACCGCGTCGCGATCATGTCCCGCACCCGCTACGAGTGGACGCTGCTGGACTTCGCGATCGGCTTTGCCGGGGCCATCTCTGTGCCGGTCTACGAGACCTCCTCCCCGTCCCAGGTGGCCTGGATCCTTCAGGACTCCGGCACCAAGCTGGTCATGGTGGAGAACGCTGGCCATGAGAACGTGGTCCGCAAGGCCGTCCGCGATGAGGGCATCAGCTCGGTCCAGGACGCCCTCCAGATCGACGGCGGCGGGCTGGACACGCTGCGCCAGGACGGCGCCTCCATCACGGATGAGACGCTGGATGCCCGCACGCATTCCAGGGTCAAGGCGGACGTCGCCACGATCATCTACACCTCCGGCACCACCGGCAGGCCCAAGGGCTGCGAGCTCACGCACGCCAACTTCCTTGACCTCTCAGACAACGCGCTGTCCACGCTGGGCGACATTGTCAACGACAAGGCATCCACCCTGATGTTCCTGCCGCTGGCCCACGTCTTTGCCCGCTACATCGCGATCCTGGCCGTGGCCGCCGGCTCCAACGTTGGCCACACGCCGGACCTGAAGAACCTGCTGGCTGACTTGGGCTCACTCAAGCCCAGCTTCCTCCTGGCCGTGCCGCGCGTCTTTGAGAAGGTCTTCAACGGCGCCCTGCAGAAGGCTGATGACGGCGGCAAGGGCAAGATCTTCCGCGCTGCGGCTCTCACGGCCGTGGAGTACTCCCGCGCCTCCCTCACCGACAGCGGCAAGATTGCCCTTGGCCTCAAGCTCAAGCACGCCGTCTTTGACAAGCTGGTCTACGGGAAGCTGCGCACCGCCATGGGTGGTCGCATCACCCACGCCGTCTCCGGCGGCGGCCCGCTTGGTGAGCGCCTTGGCCACTTCTTCAACGGCATCGGCGTGACCATCCTGGAGGGCTACGGCCTCACGGAGACCACCGCGCCCATCGGCGTGAACACGCCCAAGCGCATCAAGATCGGCAGCGTGGGACGCCCCCTGCCCGGCAACGGCTACCGCATTGCCGATGATGGGGAAATCCTCGCCAAGGGCGACTGCATCTTCCTTGGCTACCTTGGCCGCCCCGACCTCACCGAAGAGGCGTTCGTGGATGGCTGGTTCCGGACCGGGGACATCGGCGAGTTGGACGATGACGGCTTCTTGAAGATCACCGGTCGCAAGAAGGAAATCATCGTGACCGCCGGCGGCAAGAACGTGGTGCCGGCACTGCTGGAGGACCAGATCCGCGCCTCCGCGATTGTGTCCCAGTGTGTGGTGGTTGGGGACCAGCGCAAGTTCATCGGCGCCCTCATCACCATCGACGAAGAGGCGCTCCCGGGCTGGCTGAACCGCCACCACCTGCCCGCCAGCACCACGCCGGCGCAGCTGGTGGACAACGCGGAGCTGCTCGCGGAGATCCAGACGGTCGTTGACCGCGCCAACGAGTCCGTCTCCCATGCGGAGGCCATCAAGAAGTTCCGCGTGGTCTCCTCAGACTTCACCGAGGAGTCCGGTCACCTGACCCCCTCCCTGAAGATCAAGCGAGCCACCGTGCTCAAGGACTACTCGGCCGAGGTAGAGGCGCTGTACGCCGACTAGTCCCGCCGGGCTAGGCAACACCAGCCAAGCAACACAACAAGGCGCCCGACGCCGCGAACTCAGCTTCGCGGCGTCGGGCGCCTTGTTGTTGTGGTCCCGTGCTTCTCGGTGTGGCCGGGGCTACAGCGGGGCGTCGTCCGTGTGGGCCGTCTCCAAGCCCAGGAGGGCGTTCTCCACAACCTCCGTCAGCGCCGGGTGGATCCAGTACGGCGCGCGGGCCAGGGTGTAGGCGTCCATCCCGGCCACCATGGCCTGGACCACGGGCTGGATCAGCATTGAGGCCTGCTCGCCCATGATGTGCGCACCAAGGATCTCCCCGGTGCTGCGCCTGGCCAACACCTTGGCAAAGCCCTCCGTGTCCTCCATGGCCCAGCCGTACGCCACGTCGGCGTACTCCTGCACCTTGACGCTCAGGTCAGTTCCCGCCACGTCCCGGGCCTGCGCCTCGGTCAGCCCAACGCTGGCGATCTGAGGGCGCGTGAAGATGGCAGCGGGCACCGCCCGGTGATCGGTGGTGCGCAGGCGCGCGGGGTGTTCAAGGTTGTGGGCCACCACGCGGGCCTCGCGGTTGGCCACGTGCTTGAGCTGATGCTCGCTGCTCACATCCCCCAAGGCAAAGACGCCCTCCACTGGCACGCCGCGAGAAAGCACCCGCTGGTAGCCGTCCACGCTGAGCAACCCGTCCGGGTCCACGTCAAAGCCGGCCGCCGCCGCGTCCACGCGGTCAGAGTTGGGAACGCGCCCGGTGGCCATCAGCACCACGTCCGCTCCCAGGGCAAGGTGCTCCTCGCCGCGCTCAAACCTGACCTCCACGTCGGTGCTTGCACCCACCCCCACCGAGGTCAGGTCCCATTCGCGGTGAATCTCCCAGCGCCGAGTCGCGGCCGCGGTGAAGCGCTCCGCCACGGTTTCATCCGTGTGATTGAGCAGGCGGGATCCGCGCACCACCTGGATCACCTCGGAGCCAAGGCCGGAGAAGATCGCGGCAAACTCCGCGGCGATGTAGCCGCCGCCCACGATCACGATGCGCTGTGGCAGGCGGGGCAAGCGCATGATCGAGTCTGAGGTGTGCACGCCAGGCGTGTCGATGCCGGGGACCTGGGGCAGCCTGGCCCGAGACCCTGCCGCGACCACCACCTTGTCCGCGGTGATCTCCTGGCCGGAATCCGTGATCAGCTGGCGCGGGCCCGTGAAGCGGGCGTCCTCCTCGTAGAGGTCCACGTGCTCCAGCTCCTCGGCGCGGTAGCGGCGCCCGCCCGCGGAGATGGGGTCAATCCGGGAAAAAATGCGATCGCGAATGCCCGGCCAGTCCACGCCGTCGCGGCGCAGCTGCACACCAAGGCGTTCTGCCTCCTCTGGGGTGGCCGCCAATTCCGAGGGGTACACAAACATCTTGGTCGGGATGCACCCGCGGTTCAGGCACGTCCCGCCAAAGACGCCGCCCTCAATGAGCGCCACCCGCTTGTCATCCCAGTACGGGGTGATGAGCGTGTTGCCGGATCCGGAACCGATGATGACCAGGTCATAATGCATGCCCCCCATCCTGGCACGTTCCCCGCACGCCAGTGCGGGATGACGTCGCATCTCTCGGAGCGCGGAATGCGCGCCGCGCTGAGCGCAGATCGGCGCAGCAGCACCGGGCTCCCATCGGCGCGGTAGCGCCGGGCGCCCATCGGCGCGGTAGCGCCGGGCGCCCATCGGCGCGGTAGCGCCACAACGCCCGACGCCGTGTGGTGAGCTCCCGCTGGGAGCCCGCCACACGGCGTCGGGCAGAGTGTGCCGGTCCTAGCCGAGCTCGAGGATCAGGTCCCCGCCCTGCACCTGGGTGGTGCCCGGCAGGGCCACGCGCTTCACCGTTCCGCCCGCGGGCGAGGTGATGGCGGCCTCCATCTTCATGGCCTCGATCGTGGCGACCGTGCCACCGGGCGCCACCTCATCCCCCACTGCGACCGTCACGGTCACGGCGCCGGCGAACGGTGCAGGCACGTGCCCGGCCTGCTGGGGGTCCGCCTTCTCTGCCACGACCGCTGTGGACTCCACGGCGCGGTCGCGGACCTGAATGGTGCGGGCCTGGCCGTTGAGCGTGCACATCACGTTGCGCATGCCCTTCTCATCCGGCTCGGAAACAGCCTGGATGGTGGCCAACAGGCGCACACCCTTGCCCAGGGAGATCACCGTCTCCTGCCCAAGCACCGGGCCGTAGAGGTAGTCGCGCGTGTGCAGCGTGGACACGTCACCGTAGGCCGCACGCAGCGCCTCGTAATCCCGCGTGGGGCCGGGGAAGAGCAGGCGGTTCAGCGTGGAGCGCACGGTGGCCGGATCGCCCTCAAGCGCCGTGGCGTCCTCCGGCTCCAGCTCCTCCACCCGCACCTTGACCGAGCGGCCCTGCAGCGCCTTGGAGCGGAAGGGTTCCGGCCAGCCGCCTGGCGGGTCCCCCAGCTCCCCGGCCAGGAAGCCGATCACCGAATCGGGGATGTCAAAGGCCTGCGGATTGGCCTCAAACTCATCCGGATCCACCCCTGCGCCGACCAGGGCGAGGGCAAGGTCACCCACCACCTTGGAGGAGGGAGTCACCTTGACCAGGCGTCCCAGAATGCGATTGGCGGCCGTATACATGTTCTCGATGGCCTCGAAGTGCTCACCCAGACCAAGGGCAATGGCCTGCTGGCGCAGATTGGAGAGCTGGCCGCCGGGAATTTCGTGGCGATACACACGACCCGTCGGGGCGGGCAACCCGGACTCGAAGGGGGCATAGACGGCGCGGATGGCCTCCCAATAGGGCTCCAGATCGGCCGCGGCGTCCAGGCTCAGGCCAGTGTCACGCTCGGTGTGGGCCAGCGCTGCCACCAGCGCCGACATGGACGGCTGGGAGGTGGTTCCCGCCATGGCGGCGGTCGCCACGTCCACTGCATCCACGCCCGCGTTGACGGCCGCCATGAGCGTGGCCAACTGGCCACCGGCGGTGTCATGGGTGTGCAGGTGCACGGGCAGGTCAAATCGCTCGCGCAGCGCCGTGACCAGCTTGGTGGCCGCCGCGGGGCGCAGCAAGCCGGCCATGTCCTTGATGGCCAGAATGTGGGCGCCAGCGTCCACGATCTGCTGGGCCAGGTTCAGGTAGTAATCCAGCGTGTAAAGCGTCTCTTCCGGATCCAGCAGATCCGCCGTGTAACAGAGGGCAACCTCCGCCACCGCCGTGCCGGTCTCCCGCACGGCGCGGATGGCCGGGGCCATCTGCTCCACGTCGTTGAGCGCATCAAAAATGCGGAAAATGTCGATGCCGCTGCGGGCCGCCTCCTTCACAAAGGCGTCCGTCACCGCCTCCGGGTACGGGGTGTACCCCACGGTGTTGCGCCCGCGCAGGAGCATCTGCAAGGGGATGTTCGGCACGGCCTCCCGCAGCATCTCCAGGCGCTTCCACGGGTCCTCGCCCAGGAAGCGCAGCGCCACGTCATAGGTGGCACCGCCCCAGACCTCCATGGAGAAGAGCCCGGGCAGGGTGTGGGACACGGCGGGGGCCGCGGCCAACAGATCGCGGGTACGCACACGGGTGGCGAGCAGGGACTGGTGCGCGTCGCGGAAGGTGGTGTCAGTGACGCCCACCTCCGTTGCTGCGCGGAGCGCCTGCGCAAAGCCCTCGGGGCCCCGCTCCTGGAGCACCGCGCGCCAGCCGGAGGCCGGGAGGGTGCTGGAGGGGCCATCAAACGGGGAGCGGTCCGGTTCCTCCAGCTTGTCCCCCGGGAAGCGAGGGAGCTTGTCGCGAGGATCAATGCCGTCCTGGCGCGGGCCGTTGGGCTGGTTCACCGCAACATCTGCCAGGAAGGTCAGCGCCTTGGTGCCGCGGTCCTGGCTCTGGCCGCCCTTGACCAGCTCCGGGTGCTTATCGATGAAGTCGGTGGCCACGTCACCGGCCAGGAACTGCTCATTGGAGAGCACGTTGATCAGGAACGGGATGTTCGTGGAGACGCCGCGGATGCGGAACTCCGCCAGCGCACGGCGTGCACGGCGAATGGCCGTGGGGAAGTCGGATCCGCGGCACGTGAGCTTCACCAGCATGGAATCAAAGTGCGGGGAGACCTCTGCACCCGTGTAAATGGTGCCGCCGTCCAAGCGCACGCCGGAGCCGCCGGCCGAGCGGTAGGCGGTGATGGTGCCAACATCGGGGCGGAAGCCGTTGGCCGGGTCCTCCGTGGTGATGCGGCACTGCAGTGCGGCACCGCGAATCTGCAGGTTCTCCTGGCGCAGGCCAAGGTCCTCCAGCGTCTCCCCCGCGGCGATGCGCATCTGGGACTGGACCAGGTCCACGTCGGTGATCTCTTCCGTCACCGTGTGTTCCACCTGGATGCGCGGGTTCATCTCAATGAAGACGTGCTGGCCCGCGCGTTCGCCCACGGTGTCCACCAGGAACTCCACGGTGCCGGCGTTTTGGTAGCCAAGCGAGGTCGCAAACTTCACCGCGTCGCGGTACAGCGCCTGCCGGATCTCCTCATCCAGGTGCCACGCCGGGGCCATCTCGATGACCTTCTGGTGGCGACGTTGCAGGGAACAATCGCGCTCAAAGAGGTGCACCACGTTTCCTTGGCCGTCCGCCAGGATCTGCACCTCGATGTGGCGCGGGCGCAGCACGGCCTGCTCCAGGAACACGGTGGGATCACCAAAGGCCGTCTCTGCCTCACGCATGGCGGCGCCCATGGCCTCTGGCAGGTCCTCACGGGTGTCCACACGACGCATGCCGCGCCCGCCGCCTCCGGCTACCGCCTTCACAAAGATGGGGAAGCCAATCTTGTCCGCCTCGCCAAGCAGCCAGTCCACGTCGGCACTTGGCTCACAGGAGGCCAGCGTCGGGATGCCCGCCTCGCGGGCGGCCCGCAGCGCCTCCACCTTGTTGCCTGCCAGCTCAAGCACCTCTGGCGGCGGACCAATGAAGGTGATGCCGTTATCGCGAGCGGCACGAGCCAGATCGGGGTTTTCGGAGAGGAATCCGTAGCCGGGATAGATGGCATCCGCCCCGGCCTCCTTTGCCACGCGGATGATCTCTTCCACGTCAAGGTAGGAGCGCACCGGGTGGCCCTCTTCGCCAATCCGGTAAGACTCATCGGCCTTCTGGCGGTGGATGGATCCGCGATCCTCCCAGGGGTATACGGCAACCGTCTTGGCCCCTAGCTCTACCCCTGCTCGGAAGGCGCGAATCGCGATCTCGCCGCGATTGGCCACCAATACCTTGGAAAACACGTGTGATTCCCCTCTCAAGTCCTGGCCCGCGGCGTTCCATAGTGGGGAACGGCCGTGGGTTCGAGGCGCCCTTTGATATGGCCGCAGATTGATGTTCCGGGCCACATTTCAGTGTCTCCTACCCCTCTCAGGGGCAGGGCGCAGTCCTGCATGTGACGCTGTTCACGGTAGCGGCTCCGCGGGCGGCACGGGTAGAAGATGACGCCATGGTCCGACCACTGTGATCACGGCGTTACCACTGAGCCTGGACGCCGCGCGCGCCTCCCACTAGCACCCCTTCTCCTCGGTATGATGTTGACTGTCTCGCGGGCCCTGTCCGCATCTCCTCATCGCGAAGGACGTGAAACACCCCGTGCAGGTCGTGAGCATCTCCTCCCTCAAGGGTGGCGTCGGTAAGACGTCTGTCACGCTCGGCCTGGCGTCCGCAGCCTTGAACCAGGGCATCTCCACGCTCGTCGTGGACCTGGACCCGCACGCGGACGCGACCACGGGCCTTGGCGTGGAACCCGGCACCAGCCGCCCCATCGGCGAGCTACTGCGCAACCCCCGCAAGGGCTCCATCGATGAGGCCGCCACGCGCTCGTCCTGGGCCCTGCGCCAGGAGCGCAGGCAGCCGCGCACCCCCGCCCGTCTCGACGTGGCCCAGGGCTCTGCCCTCACCGGTTACTTTGACCGCCCGGACCTGCGCGTGCGGGACCTGCGCCGCCTCTCCCGCGTGCTCTCCACCTCGCGTCAGTATGAGCTGGTGCTCATTGACTGCCCGCCGTCCTTGAGCGGCCTCACTCGCATGGCCTGGTTTGCCTCCCACGGCGTCACCCTGGTCGCCGAGCCCTCACTCTTCTCCGTGGCAGGCACCGAGCGTTCCATGCGCGCGCTTGAGCTCTTCCGCAGGGACTTTGATACGCCGCTGAGCACGGTGGGAGTGGTGGCCAACCGCTACCGCGAGACCTCCCCGGAGCACGCCTTCCGCCTGGCGGAGTTGCGCACCATGTTTGGCGATCAGCTGCTCACCCCCGTGGTCCCAGAGACGCCGAACTGGCAGCAGATTCAGGGCGCCGCCCACGCGGTGAATCACTGGCCCGGAGATGCCGCCACGGAGACCGCCAAGGTCTTTGACGGCCTCCTGCGCACCATCCGCGCCTCCCTGCCCACCAACTAGGTAGCCGGCGGCTGACCGCCAGCCAAGCCAGGCCGAAGCGGCCTCGGTTCACGGGGTACGCCTCGGCACGCGCAAGAAGGAAGGGCCCCCACCAAACGGTGGGGGCCCTTCCTTCTTGTGCTGACGTTCTCACTGCAACGCCGGCCGGCGCTCAGCTCGCGGAGCGTGCCGCCCGGCGCCGGGCCAGCTCGTCCTGCGGGAAGTCTTGCTCCTCGTCGCGGGCCGCCCGTTCCACGGGAAGCTCCAGGATGGAGGCCTCTACATCTCGCCAGACCTTGCCAACCGCGATGCCGAAGACGCCCTGGCCGCCCTGGACCAGGTCAATGACCTCTTCAGCTGAGGTGCACTCATACACGGAGGCGCCGTCGCTCATCAGGGTGATCTGCGCCAGGTCTTCCACTCCGCGCTCGCGCAGCGTGGACACGGCGGTGCGAATCTGCTGAAGGGATACGCCCGTGTCCAACAGACGCTTGACGACCTGCAGAACCAGGATGTCCCGGAAGCTATACAGGCGCTGCGAGCCGGAGCCGTGCGCGCCGCGAACGGTGGGGACCACCAGGCCGGTGCGTGCCCAATAGTCCAGCTGGCGGTAGGTAATGCCGGCCGCCTTGCATGCCGTGGGACCACGGTAGCCCGCGTGCTCGTCCAGGTGCGGCAGACCCTCGTCAAAGAGCATGCCCTGCCTGGATGAGGCCACTGGCGGGGGTGCTTCCTCGTTCGTGTGATCGTTGTCGCGTGTCACGCGCTACTCCTCAGTCCGGGTCTCCCTCGGCAAAGGGGGAAGTGGGCTCGAACGGGAAAACCGCGGGTGCGAGTGCGGAACCGATCGATGGCGCCCTGGGAAACCATCTAGTACGACGGTAAGCCTCCCGGCAGTCCGGGTCAAAGACCTTCAACCTTTGGTTGAGGGCGTGTCGCCCCCTCGTGACCCAATCGTGATCCGGGTTGCTCTAGCTAAAGTCTTCCGGATCTATATCATCCAGGAATTGGCGGAACTCCGCTACCTGTTCCTCCGCACCCTCTGGCTCGCCCTCCGGGTCCGGTTCAAAACCGGCCGCCTCCAGCACTTCAACTGAGGCATACACGGGGACGCCGCTCGCCAGCGCGACTGCGATGGCGTCCGAGGCCCGGGCGTCCACCGCCTGCCCGCCGGCAAGGTCAAGGCGGGCATGGAAAGTGGTATCCCGCACGGAGACGATGCGCACCTGCTCCACACGCGAGCCGAGGGCGGCCACGGCGGCCACCAGAAGGTCATGGGTGAGCGGCCGGGGCGAACTCAGCCCCTGCAAATAGCCCGCAATCGCGGAAGCCTCGGGGGCCCCAATCCACAGCGGGAGGCGGCGGTTAGAGTCAACCTCCTCCAACAACACGAGCGGCTGGTTGGAGGGCAACTCAACGCGCACTCCAAGCACGCTCATCTCGACATACCCCTCGGTTGCACTCACGACTCAGCGATCCAGGTGCTCTAGCCCGCCCCGCACCAGCGAGGCGTGCAATTCGAGGATGGCATCCGCGATGACCGCGGCCTCATCTGCGACACGGGCGGCGGACGCTGCGTCGCGGCGGCCGGCCAGAGGTGCCACGGCGGACTCCACCAGCCCGATCTCACGATCGGCTGCGGTGCGGAACGCGCGCAGGTGGCGCGGCTCCACGCCACGATCCGCGAGTGCAAGGGTGGCATTGACAGCCCGGATGGACTGCTCCGAGAAGCGACCGTCCTCATCGGCAACCACCAGAGCGTATTCCACGAGGCGGTCCACAAACGCGGAGCTCGCTCCGGTGCGGCCCTCCAGCTCGGAGCGGGTCAACGGGCGGTGATGCCCGGCCAACTCCTGAGCAGTCTGGGCGTCCACACCGCGGGGCGCCAAGGACGCCCCACCCGGCAACACCGGGGGCGTCTCGCCGCGATCCACGGCGTCGAGGTAGTCCTTGATGACCTTCAGCGGCAGGTACTGATCCCGCTGCAGGGCCAAGATGAAGCGAAGACGCTCCACATCGGAGTCGGTGTACTTGCGATACCCGGCCGCCGTGCGGGCAGGGGTGATGAGCCCCTTTTCTTCAAGGAAACGAATCTTTGAGGCCGTCATGCCAGCGAAGTCCTGCGTCAGACGCGTGAGGACCTCGCCGATGTTCATGACACCGCGGCGCGGTGCTGCCAGGGCGGGTGCCCGCCCGGCCTCGCTATTGCGCGAAGGAACCACCAGGGAATCAGCCCTGGCTGGAGGCGCTGCGCGAGTAGAAGGTCAGCACGAACTTGCCGATGCGGACCTCCGAGCCGGAGCGCAGGACCGCGTCATCCACGCGGTCGTTGTTCACGTAAGTGCCGTTGAGGCTGCCAGCGTCAGAGACGTGGAAGCCATCCGCCTGGCGCCGAAACTCGACGTGGCGACGTGACACAGTGACGTCGTCCAAGAAAATGTCTGCGTCCGCGTGGCGCCCAGCCGTGGTGATCTCACCATCAAGCAGGAAGCGCGCTCCGCGATCGGCACCGGAGCGGGAAATCAGCAGCGCCGAGCCCTCTGGCAAAGCGGCAACCGAGGCGCGCTCCTCCGGGGAAAGCTGGTACTCAGCGATCACTTCGTCGGTGACGGGGGGCAGACCGACGCTTGTGGCCTCCACGGGAATCTCCTCCGCGTGCCGACCGTGTCCGACCTGTCCCTCACTCATGACGGGATCCTCCTGAGGCTCCTGATTCGCCATCGGCACCTCCGATAGCTGCCCGGCCCTAAGAGACCCGACGGCTCTGTCAGCCTATCCCATCGTCACCAGTTCGTGACCACCCGGATGTGACTAGTGTGAAAGAAGTGACCAGCGGGTCTGACGATCCACCCGGCGTGGCGCGCCTCACTCCCCCGGCCCGTTACGAATGGCACGCGCGCCACTAGGATGAACCCTTACCCAAAATCACCCTGCATCCCAGGAGCGTTTGATATCGCCGTGACCACTCAGCTCAGCCCTCGCCGCACGTTCATTGCCCTCTTCGTGTTGGCCCTGGGCGGATTTGGCATCGGCTGTACCGAGTTCGCGTCCATGGGGCTGTTGCCGCAGATTGCGCAGGAGTTGGTGCCTGGCTTTGCACAACACCCGGAGACCTCCATCGCCGAGGCGGGGCACCTGATCTCCGCCTACGCGCTGGGCGTGGTGGTGGGCGCCCCCACCCTGGCAGCGCTCACCGCCCGTGCCTCGCACACCAAGCTCACCATCTGGCTCCTTGTCTTCTTTGTGCTCGGCACCGTTGCGAGCGCGGCCACCCCCGACTTTGGCTCCACGCTCGTGGCTCGTTTTGTGGCCGGGCTCCCCCACGGCGCCTACTTCGGAGTCGCCTCGCTCATGGCGGCGCGCATCATGGGCCCGGGCAAACAGGGCCAGGGGATTGCCTTGGCACTTTCCGGACTGACCGTCGCCAATATCATCGGGGTGCCTGCCGTGACCTTCATTGGTCACGCGTTGGGTTGGCGCGCCGCTTACCTGGTGGTCGCGGGGATCTTCCTGCTCACCCTCATCGGGGCCATTCTCTTCCTTCCCCGCTACCCCGGTGATCCCAGCCGTCACCCGGCCAAGGAACTCCGGGCCTTCCGCTCCGGCCAGCTCTGGCTCATGATCGCTGTGGCCTGCATTGGCTTCGGCGGTTTCTTTGCCATGTATAGCTACCTCTCTGAGATGGCGACGCGGCTCACGGGCCTCGGCGCGGCCCAGGTGCCCTGGCTCCTTGCGGTGGTGGGCGTCGGCATGACGATCGGCAACGTGGTGGGTGGCCGGCTCTCCGACCGGGCACCACGCGCCGCCATGGTGGTCGGGTTCGCCAGCTTCATGGTGTCCCTGGCGCTCTTTGCCCTGACCGCATCCCATCCGGTGGGCCTCTTTGCCGCCGCCGGATTGGTGGGCGCCACCTCCAGCATCCTGACCCCCGCCATTCAGTCCAGGCTGATCGCGGCCTCCGGCGAGGCCGCGCTGATCGGCGCCGCCACTAACCACGCGGCGTTCAACGTCGGCAACGCCATCGGCGCGGCCCTGGGCGGCACCGTCATCGCCGCCGGCTACGGCTACCTTGCGCCCTCATGGGTGGGCCTGGTGCTGGCGGCAGGCGGGTTGATCCTGCTGCTCATCTCCCTGGGGTGGGAGCGCCGCACCGGCACGCTCGTGCCGCGCCCGGCCGCCGCATAGAACCGCGCAGCGCTACCCCGTTCGTCGCTCAGCCAACTCGCCGGGCCAACGCCTAAACGCGTTCCCTCACGTTGAGGCGGCGTAGCTGCTCGCCTGTGACAAAGAGCGGCAACCGCGTGGCCGTGGGATCCAAGCCCAGCCCCACGCCGTCGGGCAGGCCATGGGAAGCCAACTCTCCGCTCCAGCGGCGCAACAGCAGTTCTGGTCGGAAGCGGGCGGCCGCGGCAGTGGAACTAAAGAGCAGCAGCGCGGGGACGCCCTCCCCCGGCCATTGCGCCACGAGCGGCGTGCCGTCCTGCATGGTGGCCACCCACGCGGGCGCGCCCTCCACCAGCGCATCCACCGCGGCGTCCACCTGTCCGGAGGCAGCGGCGTGCGCAAGCTCGGAGGAGGCGGAGCGTTCCGGCGCCAGCGTGGCACCCCACGGAAGGCAGCCATGAGCGGGGATTCCCCACTCAGCAAGCTGCTCAATCAGGAGCTCTGACACCGCGCCACTGGGCGCGTCGTAGCTCACGCGCCCGGAACTCTGGGTGCCATTCACGTGCAACCACAGCAGCTGCGGAATCGAATGAGCCGCGGCCCGCATGCGGGCGGTCGACGCCGCCAACAGGCGCGTCAGGTCCAACCTCAGCGCGGCAAGCGCCGCCTTGCCGAGGTGCCCGCCTGCAGCATCCGACGCCGCGTGGGCCACCCCGTCTGCCACCACCGCCAAGGCGAGCCGCAGCGACGCGCCCTCCCAGTGCGCCACCAGGTGAACGGAGTCCACCGCGCGCCCGGGCACGGCCAGGAGGGTGCGCGCCATGCGCTCCTCATCCGGGCCAAGCACGGATTCACCATCCGGCCACGGCCGGGCCAGGTGTTTCCAACTCGCGGGGACAGCGCCCACGGGCGCTGGAAGGGACGTAGAGGTTTCCGAAGAGCCGGTGGCCGCCGCACCGGGCAGCAGCGCGTCGGGCAGCAAGGCGTCGGGCAGCAAGGCGTCGGGCGGGGCCGAGCCGGGCAGGGCCGAGCCGGGGGTTGACGGCAGCAGCGCTGGCGCCGGTACGGCCACGTACGCCTGTGCACCCTCGCGTGCCGAGAAACCGAGGGAACGCAGGCGCCCCCAGCTCAACTCCAGCGGAGGCTCCGGCGAACCAAGCCCCACGATCAGGCCCATTTCTGGCTCCCAATCGCTACGGAGCCGGTCCAGGTCAAAGAGCACCGGAAGCGCCAGATCGTCAAAGGCGCTGACCTCAGCTGGGGAGGTAAAGACGGGCAGGGCGGAGGCCCCGCTGGCGTGATCCCGCAGCGGCAGGGGCAGCGCGGAGACCTTCCCCGGATCCCCCAGACCCCACCACAGCCGGCCGGGCGCTGACGCCAGCTGGGCCAGCCGCTCCGGGTCTCTCGCCAGGAGGGCAAGCCGCGCTAGCGGGTCCACCTCACGGGCCTGGCCCACTGGGCCGCCTGCGGAGTCCTCCAGGACAAAGACGGGGCCACCCGGAACATCCACAGCATCCGGGACGGACGGCGGATCCACCTTCAGCAGATGGTTGCCCTGCTGATGCGCAGCGACCACCACATCCGCGAAGGCGCGGCTCTCCAGCGTCGGCAACTGCGCGTACTCCGGGAAGGACTCCAAGAACGCCGTCGCCTTGGCCTCGTTCGTGAACACGCTCACAGCGCCGTGCTCGCTGATCACGGTTCCATCCAGCGCGCGCTGCGCCACGAGCACCACGGAACCAAGCATCGCCTCAAACAAGGCAGGCGAGCCCTGAACGGGCACGCCAGCGGAACGAAGCGTGGCGCTCGTCGCGCTCTCGCGCTGCCATCTCTGGACGGCGGGCATCACGTGGCGCGCCAACACCTCGCGCTCAGCACGGGCCCGCACATCCACCATGGCCCCGGTGAGGGCCACCCCGCCGTCCGTAGCCGGCTCACCCGAGCCGCTAGCCGCCCCTTCCGAGGCAACGGGAACCACACCGGGGTCGTTCAATGACACGGCGCTACTCAGGCGCGGCGGAAGCCGTACGAGGCCAGCTCCGCCGGAGAGAACTCAATGAAGCCGCCGTCGGCTCCCGGATCGATGCAGAGGTACATGTCCGGCGCCAGGTTCTGACGCACCCAGTCCACGGACACCTCCGAGGCAGAACCATCCCCCTGGTAGCGGAAGACCTCCAGCGCAGAGGAGAACAGCGCGAACTCGCGCTCACCCCCAGATTGCCTGGTCACCAGGAGGGGGAAGTGCGGCTGCCCCTGCACGGCACGGTAGAGATAGACCCCGTACGCGCCAGGCGAGGTGAGGTACCGCATGATCGCGGCACGGTCTCCGTCGCGGACCAGGCGCTTGAGGGTTCCGTTGCGGGTGAAACCGGCCAGGAACTCGTCATTGGAGCGAATCTCCACGCCGGCCTCCACAGGATCAACCACCACGGAGGCGGCACCCTGCTGCTCAAAGGCGCGGCGCAGTGCCTCATCTCCGGTGATGGCCGTGAAGCTGGGCGGCACCGGGACGTTGAGCCGCTGCTGCCACGCCATGGCACCCTCACGGGAGGTGTGCAGCGGGATGATGGTGGCTCCATTGTGGGCAAAACCGCTCAGGGTTTGACCGTCCGCGGAGAGCGGCACCAACACGTGGGACCCAAAGAGCTCTGAGAGCAGCGCCGTCCGCGTCTGCGGACCGTTGGCGCCCATCCAGCCCTGCACCGCGGGGCGCAGCCACGGCGCGGAGGCTGCCACGAGCGCGTCCTGCTCGGCGCGAGCCCGGGCATCGTCCTGGGCCGGAGCCGGGGTGCTGGTCTCCTCCTGATGCGGCGCGGCCGCAGCGGAGGGAACGGACGGCGCGGCGGCAGCCGACGACGCCACGGGGGCCGCCTGTGCGGGCTCCGGAGCCACGGGGGCTACAGGGGCCGACGGCGCCAGCGGTGCGGCGGGTGCCACGTGCGCGGCCTGCGCTGCCGGTGCGGCGGGCGCTGCCGGTGCGGCCTGCTCGGCCGGTGCGGCGGGCGCTGCCGGTGCGACCTGCTCTGCCTGTGCGGTGGGCGCTGCTTCCTTGGCGGGCTCCGCGGCGTCAGCCGGGTCCGAGGCTGCGGCCGCGGGGACCTCAGCGGCCTCCTCCGCGCTGGCGCCGACACCCATGGGCTCCGGGCTGGTGGGCTCCGAACCGGGCCCGGCCAGCACCCGACCGGTGGTGGAGTCGCGAAGCTGCCGCGCGCCGTCGGGCAGTGTCACCAACTCAAAGTCGCTCCCGACCGGCTCGTGATAAACCTCAGCCACGATCGGGTCAAGCTGCGCCACCTGGTTGAACCCGAGGACGCGCATGTTGGTGGTGTGCGCCACGTTCTCCTCGTTGTCCTCGTCGGCGTAAAAACGCCAGCCCGAGTCAGAGGAAACCGCCGAGGGGGTCCGCAGCATCCACCGAATGCGCCCCGGCCCGGCGATGGCCTGGGCGGTGGCGATACAGCTACCGGCGTTGTCAATAAAGGTCGGTTCGCTCACGATGCCTCGTTCTCCCGTCGGGGCGCTTCCGCGCCCGTCGCACACTTGTCAGTTTCACAATAGGGCACAACGGCCCACTCATGTCAGTGATTCCGCCCGCAGCACTCAAGCTGTGCTGACGGCGTCAGAAATAGCGGCGCCTGCCACGCTACGGCCGGAAGGTCTCCCGGAGCCAGCGCGTCACCGAACGCCACGAAAAGCGCTGCGCCCAGCGCTGACGGCGGGTGCGCCCGGTGCGCAGATCCTTCCGGGCCGCCCGCACGCCCTTCCAGTAACGCTCCACGTCATCGCGCTGTGCACCCCACGGGGCAAAGGAGAGCTCATCCGCGCGCCGCGCCATGACCATCACGGTGTCCCGGCCACTCCCCTGCGCCACCTCGGTGCGGGTGTCAGACCACGCGACGGGATGGCCCGCGTCGATGACCTCATCGCGCAGCTCCGCCCAGCCGCCCGCGACGGAGAGCCGGCGCCGGTCGCGACGGCGCCGGGCGCCCCGCCGCCAAGCCTCCAGCAGGACCAGGATCCACAGCGGGGAGGTCAGCAGTAACAGGGAGAGCCCCACGCGCCAGGTCCACCACCAGATCGCCGCGATGAGGAGGGAAAGCTCCGACGGCGGCGGCGTGGGCGTCTGCGCCGTCTCATCCATGTTCGGGGTGACCGTGTCCTCCTGACGCGGCACCTCCGGAGGCAGCACACTGCGGGGCAGGGCGATCGAGTTTTGCTTGGACTTTTCCTGTTTCTTGGTCTCCCGCGGCTCCGGGTTGGGGTCAATCCCCACCCAACCGCGCTGCTGATCCTGGACTTCCACCCAGGCGGTCAGCTCCGAGCCCTGCAGCTGCCCGTCGCCGTTGGAGTCCACGTAGCCGCTGACCACGCGCGAGGGGAATCCGAGCTCGCGAGCCAGGACTGCAAAGGCGACCGAATACTGCTCCGCGTCCCCCACCATCGGGTCCTCCTGGGTGAGCAGGTCAAGGCGCTCAACGGAGTGCCCGGAGCGGCTGAAGACCTCCTCGTCCCCGCCGTGGGACACAAAGCCCGCCTGCAGGTAGCTCAACGCCAGCTGCAGCCGATCCCCCGGCTCTGACGCCTTGACCCACTGGGTCTCCACGGCGTCGACCAGCTTCTGTGGGACCTGCTCCAGGTCCGCCTGCTTGGCGGAGCCGGGGGTGAGGGAACCCAGACCGTCACGCATCGGCGCAGGCAGCGGCACCGACTCCATGCTGTAAGACAGGCTCTGGGGCGCATCACCAGAGAGCACGGCGGCATCCAGGGACTTGTTGAAGTAGAAGCGATCCCGCAACTCCTCCGGGATCTGCAGCGAATCCAGGGCACCCGCAAGAGGCAACCACTGCCCCTGAGACACCTTGAGGTCCACCTGAATGCGCTCCCGCGCACCGCCCTCCCGCTGAATCTTGGACGGCACCCGCGCAAACGTGCCGGATGAGCCGCCGTTACCCACCTGCATGGCCACGCCGTTGTACTGATCCATCACGGCCACCCGCAGCATGGAACCCGCAGGCAGGCCCTGGACGGTGGCCACCGTGGTCTCCGCGGACGGGTCGGTGACCCAGGAGCGGTACTCCTGCAAGGGCGAGACATGCCGCTGCAACTCAAAGGTGGGACTGAAGGCGCTCCGGAGCACCTCGCGGCGATCCGGGCTCAGAGCGGCGGCCAGTGCGCCGCCGGCCAGGGCACAGACCAGCGCAAAGACAAGCGCTGCCATCCCGCGACGCACCTGGCCGGCCCTGAGCCGCCTGCTGTGGGACTCATCCATTCCCCTGACAGCCGGTCGTACCGCCACAATCCAGGCCAGAGCCACAAAGAGCGACGCTACGCCCACCTCTACGGGCCGGTAGCCCGTCCGCATCCCGAAGATGATGCCAAAGAGCAAGAGGGCCACCGCCGCAAGAACCCCTGGCCAGCGCCGCCCGGAGAGGAAGCCGCGCACCGCGCAGACGGCACCTGCGTACACAAGCACAAACACCGGGACCAGGACCGCGTCGTAATTGCCCAGCGGCGGATCAACGGAGAGGATGTCCACCCAGGAGCGCACCAAACCCGTCACGAAGACGGCAAGCCCATCCAGGGTCGGGATGAAGCCGTTGAGCGCATGGGTTGGCACCGCAAGGGGCACCCCGATCAGCAACCCCCACGCCAGCGCCACCACGGTAAAGACCGGCCACGGCAGGGCCCTGACGCGCCCCAGCCAGCCGATGCCCAGCCCGCCCAGCAGGGCCCCGAGCACCGTGATCCCCACGGCAGGGTGCTGATACAAAGGCCACAAGGGCACGGCACAGACGCCGATCATCACGGCATAGAAGAGCAGATCCCGCACCGGCGTGGTCTGGCGTTGCGCTCGCAAGCGGTGCTCGCGGCGCGTGGCCGACTGACGGGGAGCGCCGTCGGGCCCGGGGGTGCCTGGCTGGGCGCTTCCCTGCTGTGGGGCGGCGCTCACGATGCGCCGCCCTTCATCAGGGCGTGGCGCAGATCCTCGAGGTAACCAATGCGCACCACAGCCAGCCCGGAGACGTCCTGCATGGCAGGGGTTTGGCCTGGATTACACACCACGGCCATGGTCTGCACGCCCAGGGGGAAGCGCTGGGACCAGCTGCGCAGCTCGCGCATGCCCGGCTTGGAACCGACGATGAGGAAGACGATGGAGATGCCGGGCACGGTGGCGGAGGCCAGCGCCGCCAGCTCCCCCACGCCCATGCCACCGCTGGCCCATTCGATCTCGCTCATCCCATCCAGCATGCGCTGCGGCGTGACGGTGGGGACCAGCGTGGGCTCGCGCGGGGGGTCCGCGCCCAGCTCCGGCTCCGGGGGCGTGGTCACCACGGTGATGTCGCGCCCATCGCGAATGGCGCGCAACCCCAGGGAGGCGGCGGCTGAGATGCCCATCTCAAACTCTTGCTCGTTACTCCAGGAGGAATCATCCCGGCCAAAGGCCACCACAAGGTGGCTGCGGCGGGTCTCCTCGAATTGGCGCACCATGAGTTGTCCGGTGCGGGCCACGGCCTTCCAGTACACGTGCCGCGGGTCATCCCCCGCCCTGTATTCGCGCAGGGCATGGAAGGAGATGTCTGAGGCGGTGAGGTCGTTGGTGGGATTCCCCTCGAGGTCTCGCACAAAGCCAGTGGAGGTGGGCGGCAGGCCCACGGTGCTCGGGTGGACGTACACCTCGTGGGTCTGCGACCACTCGGCGCTGCGCCGAAACAGGCCGATGGGATCGCCGCGCACCGTCCGCACCGGGCCCACGCGGACCACTCCGCGCTGTTCAGCGGGAACGGAGAACTCGCGCACCGCCGTGGCCCGTCCCGGCGGCGGCAGTTCCACGGTGGTCCTGCCGACCCCCACCTCCACGCGCGTGGCCCAGAGGCGCACCCGTGAGCGGTCTCGCAACTGCACCTCCGCCCGCACGGGGGAACCGATCGTGGTGCGGTTGGTATGGACTTTAAGCACCACGTCGTAGCGTGGGCGGCCAATCAAGAACAGGGCCGCGAGCGCCACCGTCAGGGCGGCAACCACGCCCAAGGACATGAATTCCACCCACCCGAAGGCGGCGCCGAGCACGATTCCGAGCACGGCCGCGGCGATGAGCCCCCAACAGGCCGGGCTCGTGGCCCGCAGCACGGCCAGCCAGGAGCGGGTCAGCGCGCGCCGCGTGGTGAGAATGGCGCGCTGCGTGCGGCGGATCCAGCGAGGGGTTCGGGTGCCCAGGGGCACGGAGGTGGTGTATTCGGTGCGGTAGCTGGTGTCCGACGACGCGGCGGAGCCACGCAGGCGCGCACGCGTGCGTGTGTGCCCCCTGGTGGGGCTGGTGTGCTCGGTCGTGGACTTGGGGCTCATCAGCGCGGCTGGCGCTCGGCCGGCGGTTGGACGTCCAGCAGGATGCGGCCGATGACGCTGGCCGGCGTCACGCCGTCAAACTCCGCCTCCGCGTCCAGGACCAGGCGGTGTGCCAGGACCGGGTCCGCGAGGGTCTTCAGGTCATCCGGGATCACGAAGTTGCGGCCCTGCACGGCCGCCCACGTGGTGGCCGCGCGGACCAGCGCCAAGGCGCCACGAACCGAGACGCCCAGCCGGACCTCCGGTGCCTGCCGCGTGGCCTCAATCAGGCGCGTGGCGTAGTCAAGCAACGCGTCGTCAACGAAGGGCATCTTGGCCACGGCGGCCAGCTCCTGCAGCCCGCGCGTGTCCACCACCGGGTCAAGCTCCACGTGATGGGAGCGGATGTGGGCGTTGCGCAGAATCTGACGGGTGGAGGATGGGTCAGGGTAACCAAGGGTGGTCTTCATCAGGAAGCGGTCCAGCTGCGCCTCCGGGAGGCGATAGGTGCCGGCCTGCTCCACCGGGTTCTGCGTGGCGATCACCATGAACGGATCCGGCACGCGGTGGGTCACCCCATCCACGGTGACGCGCCCCTCCTCCATGACCTCGAGCAGAGCGGATTGCGTCTTGGGCGAGGCACGGTTGATCTCATCCGCGAGCAGGATCGTGGAAAAGACCGGGCCGGCGTGGAACTCAAAGACACCCTTGGATTGGTCATACACGCTCATGCCAGTGACATCTCCGGGCAGCAGATCCGGTGTGAACTGGATGCGGCCGGGCTTTCCGTCCACCGACTGAGCAATGGCGCGTGCCATGGAGGTCTTGCCGGTGCCCGGGTAGTCCTCCACGAGCAGGTGCCCGCCGGTGATGAGGGTGGCGATGGCCAGGCGCACCACGTGGGACTTGCCCAGCACCACCTGCTCCACGTTCTCTACCAGCGCGTTGAACTGCTGAGAGAACCAGGCGGATTGTTCCCGGGTGAGGACGGGGCCGCTGGGCTGAGGTGTGCTGGTCATTGCGGTGGTTTCACTTCCGTTGTTGCCTGGCAGGGCGTGGAGCGGGTGAGCTGAGTGGCGGTTGCAGCGCTGGCGCTGCGGGGACCAGGACGAGGGGTGCTCAGAGGAGGTTTCTCAGCGCCCAGGCCTGTGGTGGCGCGGGCGGCTCCGGAGCGGGCGGGGCCGGCTCCGGTTCCGGCGGCTGAGGAGCGGCGCAGGTGGCCATGGGCTGGCCCTTGTCAAAGCTCTCCTCGCCGGAATAGCGCAGGTCCTCGAAGCTGGACCTCACAAAGAGCTGCATCTTCTCCCCCTCGTCAGCCTCTGGAACCCTGATGGTTTCCCCACTACGCGCCGTGGTCCAGGACGTGGCATCCTCGGTGGCACCGCTTTGGCGCCAACGATATTCGATCCGCACGCCGGACTCCGCCTTGAGCGTGATCCATTTCTCGCCGTCCGCCAGGCACTGATCCTGGCCGGTCCGCGTGACCTCGAGGTCCTTAGAGGACTTGGTCTCGGATCCCAGCTTGGCCACTGGGCTGCAGAAGAGCTTGCTCTCCGTGCGGCAGTTCATGGCCCACGCGGTCTTCTCCTTGTCCTTCTCCCCAAACTCGCCGGTGCGGTTTTCGCCGAGTCGCTTCCAGCCATTGCTGTCAGCGTTGGGCTTGGCCCCGTCGTTGATGAGGACAAAGAAGTGCTTGGCGGACGGGCGCCCTGGGGTCACGGTGTACTTCGGCTGGACCGTGAAGACCGGGCCCTTGCCCTCGGTGGAGGTGGAGACGGAACCGCCCGGGGTGCCCACCTCCGTGTTCACGACCTGGGTCTGGACCCGAGTGCAGAAGAGCCCATTGCTCACGTCCACCACGTAGCGCAGATTGCCGTCCTTGAGCCGTTCCTCAAAGCTGTTCGCGTCGGCGTTGGGTGAGAAGCCCTCGGCGGAGCAACTCTTTCCGGAGACGGAGCCTGCGGCGCTGACCCGGGCGCGCACGGGCCCGCCGCGGCCATCGGCCGACCAGCTCACCTGCGCCTTGTCGCCGTCGCCACTCAGCCCGGACTCCGCGTCCTTGACGGTCGGCGCGCCCACGGCACGCACGGATCCGCGCCCGGGCTCTGACACCTGGGTCTTGGTGCGGGCGCGGACGGAGATGGAGTAGTTGCTACCCGGGCGCACCCCGCCATCGGTGAAGGTGTAGGAGGTCGCGTCGGCGCCGGCGTGGCGGACCAGCCCATCTCCGGCCAGCCCTTCACCCTTGAGCTGCACGTCGTAGCCGTCCAGCGACGTCCCGCCCTCAGGCTGGGGGACGTCGTTCCACTCGATGATGACGGAGTGGCCATCGCGATCGTCCTTGGAGGGCTTGCCGCGCACGTTGCCCGGCCTCTCCGGGCGGTCATCAAAGAGGACGGTGGCGCTGGAGCTGGACCATTCGCCGGCCCCCACAGCGTTGACCGCCCGCATCTGGAAGCTGTACTTCTGGCCGTTCTTCAGGCCCGTCACGGTGCAGTTCTGGGCCGACTTGCAATCCTGCGCGGCTCCCTCGCCGCCGGAGACGTTGGCCCGGGCCTGATAGCCGGTGATGGGCGAGCCGTTGGGCTCGGCGCTGCCTGCGCTGAGCGTCACGGAGCCCGCGCTCTTGTTCGTGTCCGCAATCTGGACGCCGGGGCCTGGCGCGCCCGGTACGTCCTGCACCACCACGCGCAACTCGCCCACAGCGCGGCGGCTGGGGTCGTTGCTCTGGTCCTGGATCACGTAGTCAACCCTGAGGGTCCCGGTGTCAGCGGAGTCGGCGGCCTTGATGGTCATGGTGCGGCCGCCGTCCGTGGTGCTGACGGCCACGCCGTCCACGCTGGTGCGGGTGGTGCTTTCCACCACGCTGAGCGAATCCTTGCCAAAGGGGCTGTAGTCGTTGTTGAGCACGTCATGGGTCAGCGTGTCGCCTCGCTTGATCACCACGGTGTCGTCCGCGGCCACCGGCGGCGGCTCTTGGGAGGCCACCACGGTGACCACTGCCTCCGCCTGGGCCGTGGCACCGTCGCGGTTGCTGACCGTCATGGTGAAGGTGGTGCTGCTACCCACCCGAGCATCCTTGGCGGCCGTGAAGACGGCTTGGTCGCCACGCTCGCCGGAAATGCGGGCGCTGACGGTCTGCCCATTGCTGGTCTTGATGCCCCACTTCAACGCGTCCGCATCCGTGCCGTTATACATGGTGTTGGCGCGCAGGTTGAAGGTCTTACTTTCCCCTGCGGTGACGGAGAGGTTGGCCGCCTGGAGGGTGGGCTGCTGGTCCTGTTTGGCTTGCACTTCGATGGGGATGACCACGGACGCCTCGTTTTTGCCATCCGTCACCTGCACGGTGAGGGAGGCAAAGCCAACAAAGCCCGCCTCAGAGCGGTACTTGAGCGTCTTCTCGTCCTTCACGAGCGCGCTGCCGTCCGCCTGAGTTGCCCTCACCTGTGCGGCGTTGGTGATCTTGACCTCGCGTCCCTGCGCGGCGATGACCTGTTCCTCCAAGGGAATGCTCACCTCGTCGCCGGACTTGGTCACCACCTTTGGCGCGTCCTGACGAAGCTGCGGCGGCGTCTTTTCCGTGCCTGGAACGGTGATGAAGCCCGTGGCGCGCACCTCAGGAGCGTCCGGGCGCGAGACGTAGAACGGGATGACGCTTGGCTGCGCCCGCACTGGTACCACCACGCGGCGCTGGCTATCCACCTTGGCGTCCCCATACCCCTCGGGGACCTCCACGTTGAGCGAGGACACGCTCCCCTCCGAGAAGGAGGTCTTGTTGAGCACCTCCACCGCCATGGATGGGTTGTTTTTGACGTCGCTGAGGCTCAGTACGCGGTCCTCCGTCACCGGAGCGGCCAGCGGAGCGTCCCTGCGCACGTCGATGTAGAGCCAGGCGGAGGAGGTGGCGCCCGTCTCATCCGTCAGCTTGTAAAAGCCCGCGATGGAACCCGCCTTGGCCGGCGTGCGCACCTTGATGGATCCACCGACCACGGTGGCCTCCACCCCCTTGGGCTGCATCTCCACGGAGACGACCTTGAGCCCCTTTTCCGAGGTGTCAATGTCATTGCCCAGCACGTCAACCACCAGGTCGGTATCCGGCCGGGTGGTCACCAGGTCATCCTTGGCCACCGGCGGCGCTGAGGCCATTTCTGCAGGGGAAATGCCCACCCGCACGGTTCCCGTGGTCTCTGCGCCGAGCGAGTCCGTGAGCTTGTACTCGAATCTATCCACGCCCTGCGTCTGGGCGTTGGGCACATAGGTGATGGAGTCCGCACCCACGGTCGTCACGGCGCCGCGGTCCGGCTGCTTGACGCTGGCGGAGAGCGTCACGCTGTCTCCGTCCGGGTCCACGCCGGTGAGCGGAATGGGGATGGTGATGGGGCGCCCCGCGTAGGCGCGGGCGGTCACGGTGGGGGCCGACGGCGCTCGGTTCAGTGCCGCGTCCACGGCATTGACGGTGATGGTCAGCTTGGCGCTGGCGGTTTGGCCATCCGTGGAGGCCACCGTGTAGCGCGCGGTGTACACACCGGGGGTGGACGGCGCGAGGTAGCGCAGGCGTTGGTTGGAGGCCACGAGCATGCCCGCCTTTGGCTCCTGGGCCAGGGTCCGCTCCAGCGTCACCGGCTTGTCATCCGGTTGCGTGTCGTTCGCCAGCACCGGGATGTCCACCACCTCACCCACGCGGGCCTGGGCCACGTCGTCGCGTGCCACCGGGGGCTGTTGCTTGGCCTGCTCCGGCACGCGCACCAAGGTGAGGTCTCCCTCGGAGGTCGTGGTGCCGTTGGAGACCTTGACCTTGAGGGTAATGGGCTTGGGCAGGTCCCGCTGCAGGGTCACGCGCAGGCGCTTGTTCTCCACGACCTCCACCAGCACCCCGGAATCGGCCGGGACGCTGGGCACCTCCGCGATGCTGAGCACGCCGCCCGCCGGGTCATACGCCTGCTCCAACACGTCCACGTCCGCGGTGTTCTTCAGGTGAAGGAAGGAGGTGGTGGGGGCCACGACCGGAGCCGAGGCCGTGGTCGCCAGCGGCTTCGCGTCCACGCGGATGGTGCCGGCCGCGCTTTGGCCGGCGGCGTCCTTGACGGAGTAAGCCAAGACATACGTGCCCGCCTTGGACGGCGTGATCCGCACGCGGCCGTCGTTATAGCTGGCGGACACCGCGAGCTGGTCCTTCTTCCCGTCGTCAACGCGGCTCAGGGTCAATTCCCCCGTGCCGCCACGCGCCGCGCCAAGCGGCAGCGTCACGATCTCGTTGTCCACGTACCCGGACACGGTGTAGTTCTCCACGATGATGGGCGTTTGCCCCTTGGCCTCCACCGTCACACTGACGATGCCATCCGTCGCGGCGGTCCCGTCGGAGACCCGGATCCGGACTGGGTCCACGCCGGGCTCTCCCCCGCCGGAGGCAAAGTCCACCGCCCCCTGTGCGGTGGAGGTCGCAGTATTGGGCGCGTCCGCGCGGGCGCTCACCAGGTAAATGGGATCAGACTCCGGATCAACCCAGTCCTGCAGCGCCTGCACCGTGGCCTTGCCCTCCTGCGCAACGGAGGTCTTGGTTCCCCGCGCCTGCACGGGGGCTGAGTTGGTGGACTGGTCCACGATGTTCACAGTGACCTGGGCCTCGGCGGTGCCGCCGCGACCGTCGTCAATCTTGTAGCGAAAGCTCAGGGTCCCCTGAGCCTCGGGGCGCAGCGTGAGCTGCAGCTTCTGCCGATCGCTCACCGTCTCCAGGCTTCCCATCTCAGCGGGAATGCCCTTGGTGATCGCAGAGATCATGAGCGGATCCCCATTGGGATCGGCATCGTTGAGCAGGACCGGGAGGATGTTGCTCCGGCCCGGCCGGGCGCCAAAGGTGTCCGCGGCCGCCACCGGCGGCTTCTGTGTCTTCTCTGGTTGCGGGGCCACATCGCGGTCCTCGCGCTGCTTCTCCACCACGTCCTGCTCGGCCCGGAAGTCTGCCCAGTTGTTGATCAGCGCGCCGCCATTTTGCATGGCCCAGCTCTTGCCGCTTGGGCTGTCATTGGCCACTACCGTGTCGGCATTGACCCGCAACACCATGGCGGTGGAACCCTCTGCCTCTGGCAACGAGAAGCCCTCGGGATCCCGCTCGTCGCAGAGCTGCGCGCCCCGGCCTCCGGCCCATGCCCCATAGACGCAGCGGCCGGAGCGCACCGGCGCCGCGGCGTTGCCGTCCGCTTCTCCCACCGGGAGGGCAAAGGAATCGTTGCTCCGCGGGACGGAGATCAGCCCGCCGTCCTGGGCCAGAACAAGGTCGCTTGAATCCAGCGTGGACTGCATCAACCGCACTGAATCCGGGCTGGTGATGCCAGAGGCGAGGGACTGGACCTTTCCGTCGAAAAAGAGTTCACGGGAGTCCGGGTTGTAGACGGCCGCCTTGCCGCCCACCAGTGCCACCTGCGCGCGTGCGGTGGGCGTGGAGAACGTCACGTCCTGCGCGCCGGCATCCTGCGTGGTGAGCCTGGAGGCCTTCTGGCTAAATCCTGCCCAGCGCCCCTGCTGGTCCACCGCCATCACTGCGTCAAGCCCCACCGAGGCGGTGGGATCAAGCGAGGAATCGAAGCCGGCCACATCCGCCAACTGACGCACCCAGAGGTCACCGCCCGCTGGGTCTAGCACGCCAACCCAGGATCCGGACTCAACGACCTGGGGCTGTCCATTGGGCAGCGCGGCTGAACCGATGGCCTGCGCGCTGGCCGGGTCAAGCACCACCAGGGCATTCTTTGCGCTGGAGTGCACCACCACATGCTTGGGGTCCTGAGCCAGCGTCTGGCCATCGCCTTCCATCTTCACGGCGGTACTGAGCTCGCTGATGGCGGTGTTGGCGTGCCCCAGCTTGCCCTCGCGCGCGTTGCTGACCCACACCGAGGCGTCGTTCAGTTGCTGATCTGAGCGCTCGTATCCGTGCGCCACCACGGCGATGCCGGCCACCAGAGCGATGACCGCCGCCCCGGCGGCGGCGCCCAGAAGCGCCTTCCGCTCGGTCCGCTTGCGAATCCCCTTGCGCCCAAACACCGCTACTGACCTTCCTTGGACCGTGCACACCTCGGCGCGCTGGCCTCTGCGGTTTTGCCGCTTTTTACCACTGCCACCGTGACGCAGACCCGCTGGCCTGGTTTGGTGGTCTCTACCGTGTAGCTCAGGCCCTCCTGTTGAACCGCCGGCCGGCCCTCGACACGCACCTCGTACGCGTCCGCGCCGCCCTCCGGCGGAGCCCAATTAAAGACCACGGCCCCATCGGAAGAACTGGCATCAACCGCCGCGATCTGCGCGCCGGGGGCGCCCCAAGGATTGATCCAGGCCGCAACCGCCAGCGCGGCCACCAGGACGGCGACCCCCGCCGCGGTGATCCACTGCCACCGCTTGCCCAAGCCGGGGGCGCGTTGCGCCTGACTGAAACCGCCGGCGCGGACCTGCGTCGCGTCGTCGAACTGCGACGTGGACGCCGCGGTGCGGCGCCGGCGCGGCCGTCCGGTGGTCTCATCCACGCCGTGCGCGGAGGACAACCCGCCCAGGCGCCCGCTGCTGGTGCCCGCGATGCCTTGCGAGGCGGCGGAGGTGCCATCTGACGCGAACGGCGCCTGGAGGCTTGGTGCCAACTCCAGGCGGCTGGGGCGCAACCCCATCTCCGACTCCGCGAGTTGGAGCCGTTGGAGCACCTCAAGGATGCTGGCCGGGCGCTTCTTCGGGTTCTTGTTCAGGCAGTCGGAAATCAGGCGCAGCAGTTCACGGGGCGCGTCAGGGCGGTCCAAGGGGGCCGGACCGGAGTGGCCCATGATGCGCCGAGCCAGGGCGCGTCGATCGTTGGGCCCGCCCGGCTTTTCAAACGGGGAGCGCCCAGCCAGCAGCGCAAACAGGGTGGCACCAAAGGACCAGACCTCTGACTCCACGCTGCCGGGAGAGGAGCCCTCGAGCATCTCCGGCGCCGCCCACGGGACGGAGAGGCCCACGGAATCCTGGTCCTCTTGGTGAATGCGGCTCAGGGTGGCGGCGATGCCGAAGTCAGCCAAGACGGGGCGGCCAAAGGAGGTCATCAGGATGTTCGCCGGCTTGATGTCGCGGTGCAGCACGCCGGCCGCGTGTGCGGTCTCCAGCGCGGCACCGATGCCGATCCCCGTGGCGATCACCTCATCCACCGGGATGCGCTCGTTGCGGAAGCGATCGCCATAGCCGGTGGGGCAGAACTCCGTCACCAGGTAGGGGCGCCCGTCCGCCGCGATGCCCGCCTCATACATGGTCAGGACGTGGGGGTGCGTGGCCAGGTGGGCCAGCGTGTTGGTCTCTTGGAGGAACGCCGTGCGCAGGTCACCGGGGATCGCGTCCGTGAGCAGGACCTTGACGGCGATGGTGCGCCGCGGGAGCGCCTGCTCGTACAGGAACACATCGGCAAAGCCACCCGTCCCCAGCGCACGCACATGGGTGTACCCGGGCAGGACGGGCGGGGTGCCGGGGAGCCTACGCGCCAAGGAACCCACCCCCGGCGGCGATCTCCAGGCGCACGCCGTCGCCCAATTCAACGACCGTGCCCGGCGAGACCGGGACCTCTTCTCCGTCGCGAAGCCGGAACGGCGGGACGCCAAAACCCTTCACGCGGGTGCCGTTGGTTGACCACAGGTCACGGACCAAGATGGTGCCGGCTTGCACCCGCACGGAGACGTGGGTGTGGGAGACGCCGCCGCCGGTCGGGAACACGCTCACCGCTCGGGCGTCCCGCTCGCGCACCTGAGCCACGCTGGGGTTGCGGCCAAGGACCAGGGTCGCGTCGATGCCGACCTCGCGGGCGCCGGCCGAGTCGCTGATGCGCAGGGACGGCCCGTCGAAGGGGACCTGGGGCGTCGGCCGGGCCGGGGCGTGCACCTGCTCCGCCGCCAGCGCTGCGGCCGCCGCGAGCATACTGGCGCTCGGCCTGCCCCCGGCGGAGGGCGCAGCGGGGCGGGCAGACGCGGGGGCACCGGCAGGCGCGGAGTTGACCGGATGCCCGACGCCGTGTGGTGCGGTTCCCTGTGCGGCCGGGGTCGCAGACTGCACGGGATTCGGGACGTGACCGGGATTCGGGACGTGACCGGGAGCGGCAGTGGGCGGGACGTAATTCGCGGCTGGCACCGCGTTGGCTGCCGGCGGTTTGACCGTCCTGGACCCGCGCCGGGTGGGCAAGGACAGGGAGTGGGGATCGATGAAGCCCACGATCGTGGAGTCCATGACCTCCACATCACGATCCGAGGGTTCGGTCCGCGAACCGGGCACGGCCGGGAAACCGGAGCGCGGGTGGGTGCTTGCCTCCGGAATATCTACCAACGTCTCGGGGACGGGCGCGGCGGCGCTGGCGTGCGCGGCGGGTGGGTTGGTGGGCGCGGCGGGTGGGTTGACGGGAGCGGCGGTGGGCACTGCCTTGGCCAACAGTCGGGCGAGCTCCGTGGCGGTCACCGTGGCATCCGGGTCGTGCTCCGGCTCCGGCTCCGGCTCCGGCTCCGGCTCCGGCTCCGGTGAGGCAACCGCCCCAGCCAGCAGGCGCGCCAATTCGGTGGCCGTGATCGTTGCGTCCTCGTCCTGCACGCTCTGCTCAACCGGTACCGGCGCAGGCGCCGCCACGTCCGGGGCTGCGGCCGTTTCAGGCACCGCGGCTTCCTGGGCCGCAGCCGCCGGACGCGGCGCGGGACGCAGCTCAGGGCTCAGCTCGGGACGCGCCTCAGGGGTCGGCCCAGGGCGCGCATTAAGAAGGTCCTGGCTCAGGCGCCGCCGCAAGGTGGCAGCGGTGATGGTGACGTCCGGGTCCGCGTGAGCGGTTTCGGGAGAGATGGCCACGTTGTCCTGACGAAGCCCGCCCACAAACACGGGGTGCGCTGCCGCGCCCTCGGTGGCCGGTTCGGCATCCGCGCGGCGACGCCCGCGCCGACCGCGGCCCGCGACCTCTGCGCCGTCGTCCACGTCTGGCTCGGCCTCCCCGCGACGGGGGTCAGCGCCAGCGTCCGCGCCCATGTCCAGGGCGGCGCTCTGCAAGGCGGCGATAGCATCCGGAACCACGGCCCCGCGGATCGTCACCGCCACGACGTAGCTCCAGGTGACGGGCACCTGGCGGCCGGTGGCGGCCGCATGCGTGCCGTCGTCCAGGGTGATCGCGATGGCGTCCTCGGGTTCCAAGGAGACGGTGAGGACACCGTTCTCCAGCAGCAACCCCTGGGAGAGACCGGCGGCAGGCACGGCTACTACGCGAATGGGATCCTCCCAGCTCGCGTCAAGTCGTGTGAGCACGCGGTCCCCCTTTCAAGTGCAACCCTTGTCTGCCCATCCATTGGAACAATAGAGGCAGAGCGGGTGTCGGTGTTAGCCCGGCCCCCCGGCCGGTGGCGCCCCGACCCCAGTCATGAAGCCGGGTCGGCGGCAGGTTTAGCCCAGCGAGACCGCGATCGGTACCTCGCCAAGCCAGAGCCGATCCCCGGGTTCAATCCAGAACGGTTGCCCGGCAGTGCACTCATACATGGTGCCCTCATGCTCAACGCGTGTTCCGTTGCCGGAGTCAGCATCAACCACGTTGACGCCTTGGGGCGTCATGAACAGTCGCAGATGGACGCGGGAAGCGGACTTGAGCGGGTCAACCAACGGAACCGCGATGAGGTCGTCTTGCACGGCGGCCTGCTCCGGCTTGCGACCCAACACCGCGTCGTCGTCCAGCATCACCTGACTGCCATCTGAGAACTCCAACAAGACACGGTAAGTCGGCGCTTGACGCTCCGGCGTGGCTGCGGACGCGGAGGAGGGGGCATCAAAAACCACGGCGGGCTCCTGGGGAGGGATGGCTGGGGCTGGCTGGGCAACGGGGCCAGCTGGGGAGGGAACCGACGCAGCTGCCTGGGCGACGACGTTCGGTTCCGCCACGGGCGACGCCGCGGGGGCGCCGGGAGGCGGACCAAAGGGCGCGCCAGACATGGCTTGGGCCGGCACCGGACGCTCGGTGAGGGTGCGTGCCACCGTCACGGCCTGCGGCGCCGCGGTTGCGTTGGCAACGGGCTGTCCACACTTAACGCAGAAGCGCGACTCTGCCGACAACTCTGTGCCGCAATACATGCACTGCAGGGGCATGGTCTCTCCCGTCGTGGATCGCCGGTGTTCTTCCGGCCACCCTCATTTTAGCGTTCACGCCGGGGGCTCCGATCCGCGCACAGGCACACGTCACGCCGTCCCCCCGAACGAGATGCATTCTTGAGCGTAGTCGGTGCCCCCGCACCGGCGCCAACCGCTGTGACTCAGCCCGCGTCCGCCTCAGTCTTGGCCTTGACCTGCTCACCGGCACGGGGCGGGGCCACCACCCAGGCCCCCGGGCGGATCAGCAGGAGCGAGAGTCCGGTGGCCGCCACGGCGATGATCGCCAGCGGCAGGTCAAGACCGTAGGCGGAGATGATGATGGAGGGAACCACAAAGGCGACGACGGCGACGACGGTCGCCAGCGGCGGCACCGACCGCCCGGGAGCCTCTGGGACCGGGCGCTCGTAGCGGGCGGTCCACAAGGAGATAAGCCAGACCAGGGCGAAGACCGCCACCATCATGGGCAGGCGGGTCCACCACCAGGCGGCCGAGCCCGGGTAAGGCATGGGCCACGGCAGGATGAGCAACAGCCCCGTGATGGCCACAATCGCCGTGACGTGCCACAGGTAGATGGACATGAGGCGCGAGCCGGCCCAGAACACGAGGGCCTGGGCGGGCTTGGTGCGCATGATGGCGGCCAGAGCCGGGTTAAAGAGGGTGAAGGCTGCTGCTTGGACGATGGCCAAGACGGCGAGCGGCGTGGTGGGAGGCCACTGATTGGTCAGCATGCTGCGGGAGTAGTCGCCGAGCCACACCAGAAGGGCCACTGCGCCAAAACCGGCCACGATCACCAGGATCAGCCGCCACGCATTCAGGCGAGAAAACCAGCCGTCCCGCAGGCAGAACCCGATCTGCTGGGCAAAGAGCCACACGAACGCCACGTTGGGCAGCCCAAAGAGCTCATCCCCCAGCCCGTAGCCGGCGGGATCAATGCGATCCAGGCCAAGCCACCAGATCCCCACGACCAAGCGGAGGGTGTCCACCAAGAGCGCCGCGGCAAGCAGGCAGGCCAAGGCCAGCCACGGTGCGCGTTCGTGCCAGCGGATCATCCACGGGGCCAGAGCCTGCACCAGCATGTAGGCACCAAGGAACCACAGGACCGAGCCCACCGGGATGGCCACGGTATTGAGCAGCGCGGGATCCACGCCAAGCAGCGTCGCGGTGATGAGGGCGATCGTTAGGAAGGCATACAGCGGAAAGGCGGGGCGGGCCAGGCGGGCCAACCGGGTGCGCACAAACGCGCCCTCACTCTCCCCGCGCCGTTGCGAGGAGGACCAACCCACCCGGGCGGCAAATCCACCCACCACGAAGAACAGCGGCATGATCTCCGCGATCCACGAGGCCGGGGCCACCCACTTGGTGCCATTGACGGGATCGGCAAAGGCCGGGCTCCCGTCCGGGTTGCGCCCCACACCGACCAGGACGAGGTGGACAAAAACCACGAGCAGGACGCAGACGACGCGGGCAAAGTCGATCGTCAGATCGCGGCCGGCGGGAGGGTGCTGGTTCATGAGCACCACTGTAATAGTCCATTCGGTTTATGAAAAGAGGGCACTCCCGCCAACTTGGGCCGCCGTTGCACGGTCACACCGCGGGGTGGAGGGCCGACCCCTCCACCCTGTTCCGCACGAACTAGTGGCGGGGAATGGTGAAGCTGGCGATCGAGTCGCCGTCGAGCTCAAAGATGCCATCCGATTCCCCGTTAAAGACGCTGCTGCTCCAGCTGAAGCGCGTCCGGGTCGTGGCATCCTCAGTCTCTGCCGAGAGAATCGACATCTTGGCTCCGGCGCCGATGGCATCCGAGCCCGCCCAGCTGCGCACCCCGTCGTGACCGTGCAGCTGGCGGCCCCAATCGTCCACCATCCCGTCACTGGTAAAGAGCGCCACAAAGGCGTCGGTGTCCGCGTTGTTGATGGCGTCGGCAAAGGCCTGGACAGGTGCAGGAATCTGATTCGTCATGCCGCCATGCTCCCCCGGCGGCCGAACCAGACGCAAGCCACCGACGCGGCCGGGGGCGCGGCTGGGCCGTGATTGCTACTCTCACCTCATGACCCGGAGAATGGCGGACCCCAAGTTCCAGTCCCAACAATGGAGCGAGCGCTACGCACCACACATTGCGCCCGTCAATCGATACGTTGACGAACTTCGGGAGCAGGGCCGCGGCTGGGCCCCCTACGTGGCGCCCTTACACGGTGGCACGGACGCGACGGTACTCAGCATCCTGCGCGATCCCGGCCCCCGAACGCAGGACGGCGTCGGTAGCGGGTTCATCTGCGTCGAAAATGATGATGGCTCCGCCGCCCTCCAGGCAGATTTGATGGAACAGGTCGGCTTGTCCCCGCGGGAACTCCTTCCCTGGAACGCCTACCCCTGGTACATCAATCGCCAGCCGAAGGTAGCTGAACTGAATGTTGGCGTGCCCACGGTCCTGCACCTGATTGACCTGGCGCCCAGACTCCGCGTTGTGCTGCTGCAGGGCAGTGACGCCCAGAACGCGTGGCGACGCGTGGTAAAGGCTCGGCCCGGACTGGCGCGGAGGCGCGATCTCACCGTTGTCCACACCTTCCATCCGTCACCCCAAGCTCTTTTCGCGAAGGATCCCGCCGTCCGGGCCGCACGGGTTCAGCGCCGTATCGAGGCCTTCCAGGAGGTTGCACAGTTGGTGACCTCTTAGCTCACCCCATTCCGCAGCCCCGACGCGGCAAGAGCACGCGCCCAAGCGCCCGCCGCGTCGTCGTTCATGGATTCTTTGCTGGCCGAGCGTGACCAGGCCCGGAGAGCCTGCACAAGAGGGGCCTGGGCGGCCCCATGCACCACATCAGCTGACCGCGATCCGAACCGATAAAGGGGCACCACTGTGAGCGAGCTTGACGATTTTCGCCGCGAGGTAGTAAAGACCACCGATCTACCGGCCGACCTGGCCCTGCTTGCCGAGGCGACGTTTGGAGTGCTGAAAGAGGACCCCTTCGAGGGCTTTGGCCTGCGCGCACTGCACCCGGGCGAGACCGCCTCGCCCTATGACACCTCTTACCTGACGGCCGAGGACCTGGCGGACCTAGACATCACGGCCAACGTCGCGGCGATCAGCGAAGTCGCCGACCGCGCACGCTGGGTGGCGGTCGGAGAGAACGGCGAGGCCTACGGCTACTGGCTAGATGGGCGCGATCAACTGGGCGGCTCCCCCATCGTCAAGTACGACACGGAGGGTCAGTTTGAACTGATCCCCGGCACACACCTGACCGAGGCGGTCGTGGCGGACATCGTTTTTGACGACGTCGAGGAATGGGAAGAGCTCACCGAGCCCCTGACAGATGCCGGCCTGACCTTCTCGGTGCAGGACCCCTCCGACCTCTCAGAGCAAGAGCCGGAGGCGGACCCCACGCCTCGGGCGCTGCACGAGCGCCTCTACATCGAGCGGCGCGCCGCCCAAGGCGGCTGAGCGGGGCGGCGACTCAAGACCTGCGGCTCGCTGGGGCGGAACGTCAGATTCGAGCCCAAGTGATGTCGCGAATAGTGGCGCGTTCGCGGGAATTTCCAGGGGCAGCAACGCCTCCCGCTGCATGCGCAGCCACACCAAATGCCGTCATGGACGCCACTTTCCAGTCCGAGGGAACCCCGAACTCCGCGGCGACCGCTTCCCTGCCAAAGGCACGAAATTGGTGAGCATCCAGGCCCACGGCTAGTCCCTGGATACTCATGTGCGCCACCGCCTGGCCCAGGTCGTAGCGTGAGAACTCTGAGCATTCCCAGTCCGTGGTGCCCTCAATCAACACATGGGCAAGGTTGACCATGATGATCATCCAAGGCTGGGAATTTCCCGCCGCCGGGGCCTTCCGCGCGGCGTCGAGCCAAACGTCCACTTGCGCGGAGCTCGCTGTGCCCTGTGGATCAAAGCGAACAGGGCTGAAGCGCCGGGCCAAAGCGGGATGAAGCCGAGGGTGCATTGCAATCTCGCATCCGCTCATACCCGCGAGTATGCATCGTGCGCCTCCAGCGCCTACGTCCCGGGACAGCGAATCTCCCCTGTGCCACTATGCCCACTGCCCCCGGCGCCCCTGATGCACCCACGTGATGGCCCCTCGCCCTGCATGAACATTTGTGACCTTCTGGGAGGTGATCCAGTCGACAGTGGCACCCGTACCCCCTATGGGTATAGGTTATACCCCGACCGGGTATACCGGCACCGTTTCATAGGAGGAAGTCATGTCTAACCCCCCACCCATCTCCGCGGCCAAGCGGTGGCTTGGCCTGGTGCTCATCGCCACCGCGCAGTTTGTGGTCATCATGGACACCTCAATCATTGGAGTGGCCCTCCCGGACATTCAGCGAGACCTCGGCTTCACGCCGGAGTCCCTCTCCTGGGTGTTTAACGCGTACGTGGTCGCCTTTGGCGGCCTGCTGCTGCTGGGCGGGAGACTCTCCGACGCCTTCGGAGCGCGCAAGATCTTTGCGCTGGGCTGGATCATCCTGATCGCAGGCTCCCTCATGGCCGGGGCGGCCAACAGCGTCGGCCTGGAGATCGCGGGACGCGCGGTTCAAGGAGCCGGCTCCGCACTCATTGCCCCCGCAGCACTCACCCTGTTGATGATGCTCTTTGGCGGCACCGCAGACCTGCCCAAGGCCTTTGCCGTGTACGGCGCGGCCGCACCGATCGGCGGCACCGCCGGTGTCTTCCTTGGTGGAGTCCTCACCGAATACGCCAGCTGGCCGTGGGTCTTCTACGTCACCATCCCAATCGCACTCTTTGTCCTGGCCTTCACGGCGACCGCACTCCCCCGCACCGAGCGGAGGGCCTCCGGCTCCATCGACATCGGCGGAGCGCTCACGGTCACGGCTGGACTGGCCGCGGTGGTCTACGCCGTGGTGAACGCCCCCGAGGTGGGCTGGCTGACCTGGTCCACCCTCGGTGTGCTCGCCGTCGGCGTGGTTCTCCTGGGCATCTTCTTCCTCATCCAGGCCCGCAGCCGCACCCCGCTGCTGCGCCTGAGCCTGCTCCGCGCTCCCCTGCTTGGCGCGGCCAATGGCGCCCAGCTGATGTTGGGCGCGGCCTGGGTCTCCATGTGGTTCTTCCTGAATCTGTACCTGCAGCAGGTGCTGGGCGCCAGCGCCTTCGCCGCCGGCGCCGCGCTGTTGCCCATGACCGGCCTGGTGGTCCTGGTCATGATTGCCCTGGCGCCGCGCCTGCAGGAACGCTTTGGGGCCAAGTCCTTGATCGTCAGCGGCCTGGTGCTACTGGCCGGCGGCCTGGCCTGGCTCGCGTTTGTTCGCCCCGACGGTAATTACGTGGTGGACGTGCTGCCTGCGTCACTGCTCGCAGCGCTGGGCATGTCCCTGGCCTTCGTGCCCTCGCTCGGAACCGCCATCAACGCGGCACCTCCGGCGGAGACGGGCGTGGCCTCCGGCCTGGTCAGCACCAGCTACCAGATCGGATCGGCGCTGGGCCTGGCCGTGCTCACCGCCCTGGTTTACGGCATCGCCGGCACCGAGGCATCCAAGGTGGAACTCACCCAGGGATACTCGGCGGCCTTCATTGGCGCCGCGATCCTTGCGCTGCTCGGAGCCATCATCACCGGCGCCACCATGAGGAAGCCGCGCGCCGTGGTGACGGCCATGGACGAGTCGGTCCCCGCCCCGTAATCCCCACGCCCCACTACTCAGGCACTGCTCACCCCTCGAAAGGACACCGCCATGCCCACCCCCACCGAAACGCCAACCCCCACGAACAGGCCTACCCCCAAGCTGCTCATCGCCTACGACGGCTCCATCAACGCCCAAAGCGCCCTGCGCACCGTCGCGCAGCTGTTCCCCGGAGCCAGCGCCGTCCTGCTCTATGCGCGCCAGCACATGGAGGGATTCGCCGCCCACCTCTCCGGCCACCCTGCGCTGGAAAGACTGCAGGAATTGGACGCGGCGGCGCTGGACGCCTCGGAAAAGATTGCGGCCGACGGCGCGCGGCTAGCCAACGATCTGGGGCTGCTCGCGGAACCGCTCATCTCCTCCACTATGTCCACGGCGTCGGAGGCCATCGTGAACACCGCAGAGGAATTGGAGGTGGACCTGATCATCCTTGGCTCCCGGGGCCTGCGCGGGATCAAGGCCACGCTGCTGGGAAGCACCTCCGCGAGCGTGCTGCACCATGCCACCCGCCCCACCTTGGTGATCCCCTCGGATGCGGTGGCGGTGGCACGGCGACAGAGCCTGGTCGCAAGGACCACTGACGACTAGGGACCCCCACCACAAAACAATGCCGGTTCCGCCAGAATGACTCTGGCGGAACCGGCATTCTCCTTGTTCCCGTGACGATAGCCGCTCGAATCAGGCCGCAGCCCCCGGCGTGAGCCCGGCCAAAAGGTTGAAGGAGCCGGTCAGGATGTTCAGCGTGACCACACCCACCACATCGGCAATCTCGCGGTCGCTGAAGCCGTAGGCGCGCAGCTCCTGCACCTGATCGTCCGTGATGGAGGTGGGCTCGCGATAGATCTGCAGGCCAAGCGCAATGAGCGCGGCCAGGGCATAATCCGAGGACAGCCCCTCCTTCGCGAACTCGATCTCCTCCTCGGTCACGCCAAGAGATCTGGCGGCGCCGATGTGGGATTGCAGGCACAGGCCGCAGCCCTGCTGGGCCTGGATGGCAATGGAGATGAGCTCGCTGGCCTTGCGGTCCAGTTTGGCGCGGCGCAGGGCGCGGCTGAGTTGCAGGTAGCCGCCCAAGACGGCCGGCGAGTGCGCCATGGTGGAGACCATGTCTCCCACTTGCCCATGACGCCCCACCAACTCGCCAAGCAGTTCGCGTGAGGCGCCCGTGGCGGTCTGGGGCGTGAGGCGGGAAAGGCGGGGCATGGGGACTCCTTCAGCGATCGAGCTGACGAGCTCGACGTGTGGGTGGCGTTCTCTCATTACCCACCCAGTATACCCCCTACGGGTATAGGAGTCCCGGCCCTGACCGGAGAATCGTCAGGAGCGAACCAAGCGGCGAATCGCGTCGCTTGCTTCCTTGATCTTGGCCGCCGCATCCCCCTCACCCAGCCGCGCGGCGTCGAGCACGCAGTGATTGAGGTGATCATCCAGCAAGCCGAGCGCCACCACCTCCAGCGCGCTCGTGAGCGCGCTGATCTGGGTGAGGATGTCGATGCAGTACTTCTCGTCATCGATCATCTTGGAGATGCCGCGGGCCTGCCCCTCAATGCGGCCCATGCGCTTCAGGTACTGATCCTTGTCGGTGATGTAGCCGTGCTCTGGCGCGGGGGTCTTGGCGGCAGCTTCCATGGTGCATTCCTTCGTCGCTAGCGGTCGGGGCCGGCTGGGCGCGGCCCAACTAGCGACAGATTACCGGCCCGCTGGGCCGGTGGGAGCGGCAAGACCTCGGTGCTCGACGGCGTTAGATCCGGATCCGCTGCACGGTCGCGATGGCGCACAGCACCACAATCGCGGCGCCCAGCGCGCCCATGGCGCCTGGCAGCGTGATGACCGGGACCAAGAGGCCCGCAACGATGGTGGGCAGGCCAAACGCGAGGTAGGAAACGATATAGACAACCGCCATGACGGCGGCGCGCTGTGCCGGATTCACTCGCGGCATGAGAGTTTTCAGGACCCCCATGAAGGCCGTCCCAAAGCCGGTGCCCACCAGCGCCACCGCAAGAAGGTAGGCCGGGAAGGCGTGCAGGGCCAAGGCAAGCAGGCTCAGCGCGGTGCCGACCCCGAGCGCAGCCGTCCCATAGACGCTGACTAGGCGGGCAGAGCGCCGATGCAGCAGCACGGACGCCGCAATGCCGGCCACGGCAAACACGGGGATGGCGGCGCTCTGCAGGGCGTGGCTGGTGGCGCCGAAATGGAGCCTCACGAGGGAGGAACCGAGCGCCAGAAAGAGTCCGTTGGTGGCCCACCCCGCAATGATGGCAGGAATGGCGACAGCGATGGCACCCCGCAGATTCTGGGGGACCGCCGGCCTCGATGAGGCCAGCTTCGCCCGGGCGCCGGGGCTGCGCTCCCCCGGTGGAGTGGTCCAGACCAGCGTGGCGATCGCGACGAAGATCCCGGCGAGCGAGGCGAAGACGACGCCCGCGGGGTTCTCGGAGACATCCAGGATGATGGCCGCCGTGATGGCACCAACTCCCAGCCCTGACATGGCCGCGATGGTGTTCCAGAGCGACGCCGCATGGGCCTGGGCGGGCGGCGCAAAGTCCACGACCATGGCGGAGAGCGCCGGGAGGAGAAGGCCTGCGGCTATTCCTTGGATGCCCCGCGCCACCAACACCCACACCAGGCTGTCCGCCTGCCAGAACAGCACCAGGCTCACGGCCAGCAGCAGCGATCCCGCCGCGACGACGGGCCGCCGGCCCCGGGCATCCGACGCGGCGCCCGCCAACAACAAGGCGGCCAGCATCGTGAACGCGTAGACGGCAAACATCAAGGTGGTCGCGACCGGCGGCAGCCCCAGCTGCTCCGCAAAGCGCGGATAGAAGGGCGAAGGCGCGCTGGCCGCCACCATCATGAGCATGGTCGCGGCGATGGCAAAGCCAAAGCCCCACCGCCGGCCGGCCACCGAGGCCTTAGGCATTTAGGCCTCAACCGTGTGCAGGCGCTGACCCCACTGGTAGACCTCTCCCACGGCGTCCACGCCGCTGGCGCCCACCACGGTTCCCTGGTGCTGGTGCAGCACCAGAAACTCCTCGGCGTCCCGGGCTTCCGCGCCGGCGTCCGCTTCCGTTTCCGGGAACCCGCCGATCCCCACGCCGGAGATCATTCGCCCGTACATCATGGCCATGTGGGCGCTGCGGGGCCGGTAGCTTCCCGGGTCCTGGCCCAGGGCCAGGCCGTGCAGCAGCGCCTGCGCGGCGTGCGTGGCTTGGGCCATGGAGTCTTCCCAATGATCAATGCGCCAGGTGCCCAGGTGATCGTCGTGATGCACGCTCACTCCCCCGGCGGCGTAGACGCCCTCCACGCCGTGGGCGCGGAGCCGGTCATCAACATCGATCCCGTTCTCCCACGGCGCGGGGCTGAGCGGCTCGGTGCCCAGCGCCATGATGATCAGGTCCGCTGCGATGGCGCCGCCGTCATCGAGGGAGATGACCGACGCCGCGCCTTCGGAGCTGATCCTGCTAACGCTGCGGCCAAAGTAGGTGCTCACGTGGGACCTGTGATCCGCCGCGATGCGCGCGGCAACCGAGCGGCCAAAGCTGGCGACGCCGGGCAGCTCGCTGCGGGCGATCAGGCTGACCAGGTGGCCCTGCGCCTGCAGCGTGGATGCGGTTTCCGCCGCGATGAGCCCGCCCCCCACGATGGCGATGCGCGCACGCTTGCCCCTGGCGAGCAGCGCCCGCCGGACGCCCATCGCGTCGTCGAGCGTGTGAAGTGTCAGCAGCCTTCCCGCCCGCTCCGCCTCCTCCACTCCTGGAAGCTCGGCGTCCAGGCGGCGCGCGCGGCTCCCGCTCGCGACGATGAGCGAGTCGTAGCCGATGACCGCTCCGGAGGCCAGACGAACCTCCCGCCGCGCAGTGTCCACGCGGCGGGCCGTGTCCGCCACGAACTCCGCCCGCGGCAGGGGCAAGCGGATGAGCTCCGGCGTGGTCATGCCCATCGCGACGCCCTTGATGAGCATTCGCGAGGTGGGTTGCTCGTTGCTCTGAGCCAGCAGCGTGAGCCTGACGTCCTGCTGCCCGGCCAGGGCGCGAGCGGCGGCGGTTCCCGCCGCCCCGGCGCCAAGAATCACGGCGTGGTGAGCGTTCATGGGGGGGTTCTCCGGTTTCTTGAGGGCCGGCCCGGGGGAAGGGCCCTGGGCTTGTCTTTAAGCCTGAGCGGCGGCGAAGTCGCCGGCGTACTTGGCGGGGTTTGAATCAAAGGCGGGTCCGCATCCTGCGCAGCAGAAGTAGAAGCGCTCGCCCTCAAAATCGCGGTACAGGCCCACCGCCTCCGCGGCGCTCTTGCTGACCGGGCTGCCCACCATGATGGGGCACGTGGTCATGTCGTCTGACGGGGTGGCCGGGCTGGCCGCGCTGATGTCCATCAGGTTTTGGCGCCCGTTGCCCATGGCTGCGGGGTTGATGGCCTTGGTGCTGCAGCAGCTGCCGGCCGCCTGGAAGTCGTTGCTCATGCTGGGTGATTCCCTTCGGGGTGAGGTGTTATTTGAGGTAGTTCGTTGGGGTGGGTGCCGTCGCGAGGCGCGACGACACCCACTCCTTGGCGATGCTCTTCTTACTTGGCGATGCTCTTGAACCCGCGCAGGCGCAGGCTGTTGCCCACCACAAAGACGCTGGAGAGCGCCATGGCCGCGCCGGCAAGCATGGGATTGAGCATGCCCAGCGCCGCAACCGGAATTGCCGCGACGTTATAGGCAAAGGCCCAGAACAGATTGGTCTTGATGGTTCCCAGCGTCTTGCGGGAGAGGCGGATGGCATCCACCGCGCTACGCAGGTCGCCACGCACCAGGGTGATGTCCGAGGCCTCGATCGCCACGTCCGCGCCAGTGCCCATCGCCAGCCCCAAATCGGCCTGGGCCAGCGCCGGGGCGTCGTTCACGCCGTCGCCAATCATCGCGACAGTCTTGCCCTCGCGCTGAAGCCGCGTCACGACGTCGACCTTGTCCTGAGGCAGCACCTCGGCAATGACCTGGTCGATGCCGACCTGGGCCGCGATCTGGCGCGCCACCGCCTCGTTGTCGCCGGTCAGCAGGATCGGGGTCAAGCCAATCGCCTTGAACTGGGCGATGGCCTCGGCGCTCGTCGGCTTCACCGTGTCGGCAACAACCAGAATGCCGCGCGCCTCACCGTCCCAGCCCACGGCGACCACGGTCTTGCCCTCGCCCTCGGCGTGCGCCTTGGTGGAGGCCAGCTCCGGGCTCAGCTTCAGCGCCCAGTCGGCCAGCAGCGAATCGCGGCCGACCAGCACCGCGCGTCCATCCACCACGCCCTGCACACCCTTGCCTTCGATATTCGCGAAGTCTTCCGGTGTGGGCAGCGCCCCCACTTCCTGCGTGGCGCCCTTCGCGATGGCCTGCGCGATGGGGTGCTCGGAGGCATCCTCCAGCGCCCCGGCCAGGCGCAGCAGCTCGGCACGGTCCGTGCCGGGCTCCACATGCACGCCCACCAGCGTCATCTTGCCGCTGGTGACGGTTCCGGTCTTGTCCAGGACCACGGTGTCGATCTTGCGCGTGGATTCAAGGACCTCCGGGCCCTTAATGAGCACACCCATCTGCCCGCCGCGGCCGGTGCCGACCAGGAGCGCGGTAGGTGTGGCCAGGCCCAAAGCGCAGGGGCACGCGATGACCAGCACGGCCACCGCCGCAGTGAACGCCGCCGTCACGGGGAAGCCCGCGCCAAGCCAAGCGCCCAGCGCCGCGATCGCAATGACGATCACGATCGGCACAAAGATGCCGGAGATGCGATCCGCCAGGCGCTGTACCGCGGCCTTGCCGGTCTGTGCGTCCTCCACCAGCTGGGCCATCTGCGCCAGTTGGGTGTCGGAGCCAATGCGCGTTGCGCGCACCACCAGCCGGCCCCCGACGTTGGTGGTTGCGCCGGTGACGGCGTCGCCTGCTGCGACCTCCACCGGGACGGCCTCGCCAGTGAGCATGGACGCGTCCACCGCGGAGGTTCCGGAGACCACCACGCCGTCAGTGGCGATCTTCTCGCCCGGGCGGACAATGAACTCGTCGCCCACTTGCAGCTCCTCCACGGGGATTTTGGTCTCCACTCCCCCGCGCAGCACCGCGACCTCCTTGGCGCCCAGCTCCAGCAGCGCGCGCAATGCCGCGCCGGCCTGCTTCTTGGAGCGCTTCTCAAAGTAGCGCCCGGCAAGGATGAACATCGTCACCCCGGCACCTACCTCGAGGTAGATATTCGCCGCGCCGTCGGAGGGCGCCAGCGCGAACTCAAAGGCGTGCGTCATGCCCGGGGTGCCCGCCGTCCCGAAGAACAGGGCATAGAGCGACCAAAGGAACGCCGCGGAGGTACCCAGGGAAATAAGGGTGTCCATCGTGGCGGCGCCGTGCTTCAAGTTGGTCCACGCAGCCTGGTGGAACGGCCACGCCGCCCACACAATGACCGGCGCCGCCAGCGCGAGTGAGGCCCACTGCCAATACGTGAACTGCAGGGCGGGGATCATGGCCATGGCAATGACCGGGATCGTGAGCAGGACGGCGCCGATCAGCCGGTTGCGCAACGATCGCAGCTCCGGATCCGCGTCCTCCGTGCCACCGGCTGCGGCGTCGTCGTTCTTGTGGCGCTTAGGCGCCGGCATGGCGGCCGAGTACCCGGTCTTCTCCACCTCGGCGATCAACAGCGCCGGGTCGTAGCCGTCCGGGACCGTGACCTTTGCCTTCTCCGTCGCGTAGTTCACGGACGCGACCACGCCGTCCAGCTTGTTCAGCTTTTTCTCGATCCGCATGGCGCAGGAGGCGCAGGTCATCCCGCCGATTTCCAGCTCGACGCCGGTGCCCGCGGTGGGGGGCGCTGATGTGCTCATGTCCGTTCCTTCTTTTGCTCGTGGATCGTGGGGTTGCTGATCAGTGCTGGGGGTTGATGCCGACCGCAGCAGCTGGTGCTTCGTTTTAGCGTTTCTGCGCTGAGCCCAGCACTACCGAAGACTCAGTGCCCGCCCTGGTGAGCGGCGTCGTCGGGCGCCTGATTCTCAGCCGTGGGGGCCGCATCGACAACAAACTCCGCGGTGCGCACCTTGCCATCCACTTGGAAGTCCAGGTAGAGCAGGTAGCGGCCCGCAGTGGGGGCCTCCGCCGCGAAGGCGATCTCCGGCCCCGAGGTCTGCCCGGGCTGGGGCTCTTCACCCTCGGCGTGGACGTGCAAGTAGGCCAGGTCGCCCTCGCGGAGCGCAACCAGGTGGCCAAAGGCACCCAGGTACGGTTCCAGCGTGGTGACGGGTTTGCCATCCCGCGCCACGTTGAGTTTCAGCTTGCTGGAGGTGCCCGCCGCCAGATCTCCGTCCAGGGTGACGGTGAAGCCGTCCACCTGAGCCACCCGGCTGGGCTGGGGCGCCACCGGCGTGAACTCCCCCGCCACCTGCACCGTGCGCGTCAGGGTGAGCCCCTGCGCGTTTTCCGCCGCCGGAGTGAAGTCCGCGAAGACCCGGTAGCTGCCGGCCGCGTCCCATTCCCAAGGCGTGGTCCACGTGCCGGATTCCTTGTCCAGGACCGGGTGAACGTGGCGGAACTGACTGCCATCCGAACGCGTGACGATCAGGTGCAGATCCTTCTCATGCGCGGTCTTGAAGTGGGTCACGGGAGCGCCCGTCGCGTCCCGAATCGTGAAGGAGAGCTGGCCCTGCTGCTTCGCTTGCGCTGGGGCCTTGACCGGGGAGATTACGTAGCCGCCCTGGCCCAGCGAGAGGCCCTTCAGGCTGTCCGCTGCGGTGTCGGCGGGCTTGGCGTTCGCCGGGGCGGCTGCGGGATCGTGCCCGTTGCCGTGGCCATTGCTTTCGGTGCCCTTGGCCCAATCGCTCACCACGCTCGAGGGGATCACGGCCTGCGAGATGCCAAAGGCTCCGCCGAAGGCCACCACCAGACCCAGACCGTAGACGGTGAGGCGCGTGCCGGTCTTCACGACGCCCGCACCGCCGAGTATCCCGCCTCAGCCACGGCCGCCAGAATGTCTGCGTCCTGGACGGAGTCGGCGCCCGTCACCACGAGCTTGCCCGTCTGTGCGCTCACCTGAATGTCCTCGACGCCGGCGATGGCGGAGACCTCTTCGCGGATGGACATCTCGCAGTGCCCGCACGTCATGCCTGTCACCTGGTACTGGTTCGCGGTCATCGCGTCTCCTCTTTCCGTGGTTGCATACCCTTACCGGGTATCTGCATTCCAAGTTATACCCCCAGAGGGTATCGCGCAAGTCGGGGTGTGCCGCGGGGCGTAGGAGGTTCACCCGGAGGACGATCTCCGTTGAGTGGCATGACCAGCGGCCACCTCGGCGCCGGTGTCGATGCGGGAAATAATGCGTCACTTAGTGCGGATGCCGCGCTGCTTCACGAGCCTGTCCGTGCGCTTGGTCGAGACGCCGGCGAGGTAGCGGCCCCTCACCAAAACACAGACGTGTGTATGAGTTGTGCGGTAGGTTTTTTGCTCATCGGCCGCGGAGATTTGCATCGCGCCCGGCCTCACCATGTCGGAGGTTAAATTGTGACCAAATCCATCGCTTGACTTCGCTTGGCGGCTGCTGCCCTGGGAGTTGTGACTATTGCCGCAACTTTTGCAGAGACAGCAACCAGGGCAACTATCAGCCCGTTCAATTTTTTCGGGTTCTTTACGATGCAGAGCAACATCATCTGGTTCGTCCTGATGCGATCACGGCCATCGCTGTTCTGCAGGGCAAAAGACAGTCGCAGCTACTGCTTCTCGCCCGCGGCTGCGCGAGCGCCTACATGATCCTGATGGGCGCGATCTACAACACCCTCCTCGCCGGGCAGGAGGGTGGCGTCGCACTCGAGTGGGCTAACAGCGTGGTCCACGTCATCCTGCCCATTTATGCAGTCCTGGACTAGATCATCATCGCTGATCGCCCTCCAGCGCCTTGGAAGCGTCTTTGGGTCTCGCTCATCTACCCGATGGTTTGGGTAGTCGTTGTACTCATCCGCGGGGGTACCGACGGCTGGGCGCCGTACCCGTTCTTGAACCCAGCCACCGGGTACGGTCTCGTCTTCACGTACGTGATCGGCCTCACTGTGCTGACCATTGTCACAGCCGCAGTGGTCTGGCTGATGAGCCGGCTTCAGTTGCTGAAGGTTCAGGAACCGCTGAGCGCCCTGGCTAGGGAATAGGGCGGCCGTCTCGCCGCCCGCCAGGACGTTAGTTTGATCCGTAGTGTGACCGACAGTGCGCCACGAATTCGTCTACATTCAAATGAATAATCGACCTGATGGGTGATCAGACTGGAGAGCGAAAGCCTCCGGGAATGATGTTGGTGACCACGTTTAACATCGCCCACGTCGAGCAGTCCCCTTCTCCCCCAGCGAGCCGTAGCGGAGCTGCGCCGGCGGGTGTGTTGATCGGAATCAACCTGGCGCAGAGGCCCGCATCGGTTGGGTTTGCGAAGTAGATACCGCTCCAAAAGCAACGGTGGCCGGCGGAGGCGAGGAAGGCGTCTCCGCATCCTTCACGTCCCGGGCGATTTGGTCAGAGACTCGGTTGAGCACTTCGTCGGACACCCACCGTCGCCCGTCTCGAACCACGGGTTGTAGACACCCCGCCGAGTGTGCCCCCCAAGCGGAGCCAACCAACAGCAGTGCCAGCGGAATGCGCTGAACTCCACCACCAAGCCGGAGCTGGCGTGGCGCCAGCGCGAGCATCGCGGCAACAACGATCCCGCAGTACGTAAAAGCGAGGACCGAATACTTCACGGCCCACGGCGGACGCCGAGATCCAAGACATTCTGACCGGTTTTACCCCTCGGTCGATGATCGTAAAGGCCCCCAGGGGACTTACCCCCAACGAAGCGCCCAACGCAGATCGCACCCACACGAAGTGTCCGTAAGTTAGCGACGGTGAGCGCAGAGAAGGTGATAGCTCGATGTGTGCGCCCGCACCGCGAGCTGGTCGGCCAATCTCGCCGCAGCAATCTCAGTCCTTGTGTCGAAGTCCATGGGTCCGAGTAAACGTCCACGACTGTGCGGTGGAATACCGGGCAGCAGCACATGCGCCTCTGAGCACTCGTCGACGGCTCAGACGCCACCGTGGTCGCCGAGCTCTTCAAGCTCAACGACGCGGAGATTCTGCCGATTTCAGTGCGGCACAACGGCAAGCAAGGCGTCAAAGACACCGGCTACACCCGCATTGAACGCGCAGGCCACGCTGCGCCCCCCTCCCGCCCGGCACGGCTCAGCACGGCTCAGCACGGCAACGTTCCCGCCAACGAAAGAAGCCCCGGTGAGACCAGAAGTCTCACCGAGGCTTTTCCGTCGGGATGACAGGATTTGGACCTGCGACCCCTTGACCAGCAGGCGTCCCAACGGCTCAATTCGAGCCAAAAAGCGCATATTTCCGCGGCTCAGATCATGCGGAACACGTCACGAGATGCATGGATTGCATGGTTCTGGTCCCCTTTTGGTCCCCCCTCCATTCGCAGACGGCTCCTCCGCCGCTGACGACCGTAGTCGCGGCCATGACCGGCATCCTGACTTTGAAGCCTGCTAAAAGCCGTAAAGATGCTGGCGGGCATTGAATGCCGCCGGGCCACCCTCAAGAACGTTCTCAACATGTGATCGGATCGCGACGTCGTCCAACGACCCGATACCGTCTGCCGCAGCGCGGCCGTTCTGACCGTCACCTTCGAGCGCGACGATCAACTCGGCGTCACCAAGCACGGGCACATTCGCGTTGTGAGTGCTTGCGATGATCTGACGCTTTCCTTTCAGCTTGCGAAGGTGAGTCACGATGCCGTCGTAGATGAAACGGTTATCGAGATCGTCCTCCGGCTGATCGATCACGAGTGGAGCGTTCGAAGCGCCGAGGAGCAAAAGCAAGAGGGCGGTGGCCCGCTGTCCTTTGGACAGGTCGTCCATCTTCTTGAATTCACGCGTTCCGGTGCCGGCCTGAACATCCAGTTGAACTTCGACTGCCTGACCAACCGACAGTTCCTCGAGCTGACGGAAAAGAGGTTCCCCGGCGTCGAAGAGGGAGCGCGCTTGAGCCCCGCTGATTGAGAATTGTGCGCTCAGCTCTCCCTCGCCCTTTCGCACTGCCTCAACGAACGCTCGCGTCGAAAAGCTCTTCTGATCGATCGCTTCCATGATCCGATGACGTTGACCAGAAATGGACTGCTCGATCACTGTCTTGATGTGTTTACGGTCAGAGGCCGGAACAGGCTTCACGATTACGACACCGCCGGTTGCAGAGTTCGCGGCTCGGATCGCCTCGGTCAACTCTCGTGCCCTATCTTTCTCATGGCCTGTGAGAGTTTGCAACAGCGTTGCCCGCTCGGTCAGCAGACTCTGGAGGCTCGTAGCGATTCCTGCTCGACGAGACTCCTTAGCCTTCAGCGCTTCAAGTGCCTTCGTCGTGTCGAGATACTTGTTTGGCTCAAGACCCTCCGCGACGAGCTTTCGAAGAACTTCATCATGTTCGTGCCGTTGTTCGCGGACGACCTCTGTCCATTCGGATTTCGCCGTCGCGATCTCCGAGGACGCTGTCTCAAGCGCCTGCCGGGCGTCTGCGGCGAGCGATGTGAGTCTGGTTGCAAGTGCCACTGACGCGGTCTGGGCACGATCGAGATACTCGACGCGAGGCGAGTCTTTGATGTTCTCGAACTCAGCTTCAAGCTTCGTGGTCAACTGGGGGTCGGTGAGAGCCGTGAGCGCTTCCTGCGCTGCTATCACGCGGGCCCTCGCTTCGGTGAACACGGCGTCATCTTGAGTGAGCCGCGTTACCTCTTTCAGACGGGTCGGCACGTCGGTGTCGGTGTAGTGCCGAACTTGTTCTTCCAGTCGAGGGATGTCCGTGAGTTCTTCTTCGAGTTGTGTGCTGCCTTCTTCCGCGCGCGTCAGCTTCTCGCGGTTCTCAGTAAGTTTGGACAGTATGTCGCTGTGTTCAGCGGTGAGATCGCCGTTTCCCTGGAAACGCTGCAGCATGCTTGCGACCTTCGAGTTGTCGTTCGTCAGTTCGGCAAGTTCATGCTGCCCGAAGATCTCGACGTTCGCGATCACATCGACCGGCTGGAGACTGGTGGCACTGCCACTCTCGTCCTTTACTACCGGCAGGTTGTTGACGGAGCGTTCGATGGTGTAAGTGCGTACTGAGGGCGACGAGGTTTCTACAAGCAGCTTCACGACGGTGCCTGATTTGAGGACGCCGTGGACAATCCCGTCGTGATCACGCTTAGCTTCCACGCCTATCGGTGTGAGTCCCAGGACGAATCGAAGGCTCTCGATGGCAGTGGACTTGCCAGTTCCTCGCCCACCGATCAGCGCTGTTAGGTCCGTCGAGAGCGGAATGGTGACACCTTCCAGGAAGCCTCCCACCCAGGAGATTTCCTTCAAGACCGGGCGTGTCTCGACTGCGGGGTTCTCCAATGACACGCGTGTTTCTGGTGTCCTCACCGCAAGCTTGAGGCTGTCGACGCAGAGACGGCTGACCTTAAACCAGCTGCTTGCTCCAGGGGCTTTGAAGGCCGCTGGTTTCGTCACGTCATCGGCGTAGATTACGGCGAGCGGATGTGACCGATCATAAGGTTTGGACCCGTTGATGATAGCGACTTGATCAGTGCCATCTGGTTGGCTTGGGGTGACTCCGATTGCGTGAAGATCTGGGTGCTTGATCTTGGTGATGAGTGGCTGCCCCCCACGCCCCGTCAATAGGCCACTGTTTGCTATGTTCACGTGCGCGGGAACTACCAGCGCGCCCTGCGCCGTCATTTTTTCTAGGATCTCGGCGAACGGTTTTCCTGGCGTGCCGTTGGCGCACCCAGGCGCGACGCCGCAGATGCCTATGGCGGCGTTGATAGCGGCAGTATCAGTTCCGGTGTCAAAGATCACGAGAATGTGTATGCCCTCGTCGGAGTTCGCTTCGAAGCCGGGGAGGGCGACGATTCCTCGGTCTGCTGCGTCATGGATGAGCTGAAGAGCCGACTCGACCTTCCAGTGGTCGGTGACTGCGATCAGTTCGATACCCTGAGCGTCGCACTCGTCGAGGAGGGCTTTGTTGTAGTCAGCCTCCGTGTCATAGGACGTCGCCGGCGCATTCTTGCCCTGGTACTCGTACGGATTAACCTGAAGTGCAGCTCGTACCCAACGTGCTCCAGGTGTGCGTTGAACACTCATGTTCTTCTCCGAATCTTGTTTGAGTCGCTGGCTCCAGTTGCCAGCCGCAGCCTTGGACACTCGCTTCTGTCCGCGTGCAGATATGTCGGCACCGCGGCTCGACCAATGTCAGGAGACGTCGTCATCATGGCCTCAGCGTTCCGCTTTGCTGGTCGCGCGCTTCTGAGCATCGACGGGAGCGCCTAGCAACCGGATTGCTTCCGAGCGCACTGCCCGCTCGAGGATGTTGGCCACGGCATCCAAGTTGTTGGCATCGAACGAGCCCGAGCCGTGGGACAACGCGTTGCGCGCTCGGGTGAGCGCAGTTTGAAGCGACAGTGTCCCTTTACCGACGTGCTCCTTCCGGACGACCTGGATCAAGTCACTGTTGGCGAGCTCATCCGATACTTCATTGGGCAGCCGCTTCAACAGGTCGGCCAACGCTGAGTCGAGGCCCTGCATCGCCTCTTTGCGGAGGTTCTTGTCGACGAAGTCAAGGTCCGGCTTTTCCAGTAGCTCGAGAGCGCGCTCGATCACGCCCGCCCGCTTTGTTGCGTACCTTCCTCTGTCCTCCTCGTGCCTGACACGATTCTCGAATCCGTACGATCCCTCTAGCGCTTGTAGTAGCAACAGGAACCGCGAGCGTGGATGCTGGTCGACGGCCGTGGCCATCGTGCCGTACGTCTCAAACAGCGGGTGTCCGGCTGCCACCTGAGCTTGCCAGGCGTGCAGCAGATCGAGAAGGCTCAGCTCGTCTTTGGCGAGGCTGACTGCCGAGTGGATCCTCTCAACTGACGCTCTTGTCGAGTAAATCGGCAGGTGGGTGATGTCCCAGCCAAAAACTTGGTCGCGGTGAGATCGGGGCGCAGCATCAGCAACTACTGCGAGGAGGTACCGAATCTCTCTCGGCCCGCCTGTCAGGAGGGAGATCAACTGACGGAGCGGTCGCACCCAGTCGAGCCACCAATCAACTATCGTCAGTGGAACCTCTGAGGTGAGACGCAGGACGGGGCCGAAGGCCATCCTGAACTCGTAGGCGTCGTACGCGCGAACGGTGTAGTCATAGCTGAACGTCATAGAGCGCTCGTCAGCGCCCCAGATGAACTTCGCATCCTCGTCGACGGTAACTGTCCAGACCTGTTCGTCGCCGGCCTTCATGGGCATCTTGACGTGCGCGATCGGGGCGATTCCAGCGACCGACTCCAGTCCCTCGATCTGGAGTTCGATCGACGAGTACTTCCGATGCGCGGACATGTCGAACTGATCGAGCGACAGCGCTGCGAACGCGCCGACGGCCCGCCCTTGGCCGGGGAAGCTGTAGCTTAGCTCACCGTTCATGAGCGCAACGTAGGCGCCACTGGAGAGCCGACCCGTGAGCGCATCGAAAGCGTGCCTCTGGGGAAACGAAGCAACCCCTGTGGCACCTTCAGACACCCATTCAATAGGCATGTCGCCGTGGAGGATCCCATTCGGGTACTTACCTTGCTCGACCGTAAGGAGGCCCGGAATCCCGATATGTCCACCCTTACGATCCGGCACTTGCCATGTGATGAGGTGTTCGCCAGCCTCAAAAGGAAGCCTGACCGCAGATATATCCTTGCCGGTAGTCATCGATTCCCCCCTATTCACCGGCTTCACCAGCGCAAACGTCAACGGTTTGCTAACGAACGACCGGAAAGGTCGTATCGTCTCGAGCATCTCTGCCACGGGACTGCTACACGGATAGGTGACAGTTCTAGTCACGCCGCCAGTGCGACGGTCGTGTTCATGATGGTCTCGAATTCGACGGGCGTCAAACGCCCCAGGGCGGCTTGCCTGCGCCGACGGTGATAGATCCGTTCGATCCAGGTCACGATCGCGACGCGCAGCTGCTCACGGGTTGTCCAGGACGGCCGATCGAGGACGTTCTTTTGCAGCAGGGCAAAGAACGATTTCATCGCGGCGTTGTCTCCGCAGGATGCGACTCGTCCCATTGATCCGACCAGGCGGTGGAGGGATAGAGCGCGCAGGAGTTTTCGGCTTCGAAATTGCGGCCCTCGGTCGGAGTGGACCACGCAATCGGCGACTTCACCGCGCATCACGACAGCATTCTCGAGGGCTCGGACGGCCAGGCCCGACTCCATCCTGGAGCCGATCGAGTACCCGACGATCTTGTTTCCGAACACGTCCTTGATCGCGCAGAGGTAAAGCTTGCCCTCCGCGACCTTATGCTCGGGGAAACCAGTCAGCCAGAGCCGGTTCGGAGCCTCGGCGGTGAACTCACGCCTTACCCGGCCCTTCTCGTCGGTGACGATGCAAAGGTCTTCGTGAACGGCGGGACCGGGCTTTTAACCGTTCTTGCCCCGCTTCTTCCCGAACACGGACCACCAGCCGTTCGCGGCCGTGATGCGCCACACGGTCCGGTCCGCCATTGATTCCCCAGCGCCACGGGCCTCGACCGCGAGCAACCGGTAACCGAACTCGGGGTCATTACGGTGCGCATCGAACAACGCATTCGCACGATAAGGACTGCTGCACGGATTCAGACAGGTGGGGTTAGGCCGCTTGGGCGGCTGGTGGGTTCATGATCAGTTCGAATTCAACGGGCGTCAATCAGCCGAGGCCGGCTTGGCGCCGGCGGCGGAGGTAGCGGGTCTCGATCCAGCTTACGATCGCGATCCACAGCTGGTCTCGGGTGGGCCAGACTCGACGGTTCAGGACGTTCTCTTGCAGGAGAGCGAAGAACGATTCCATCGCGGCGTTGTCTCCGGCTGCGCCGACGCGTCCCATCGAGCCGCGCAGGCCGTGACGCTCGAGCGCGGCAAGGAAGGCGTTGCGACGACCGGTTGAATACGGCTTGGGTGCCGCGGTCGCTGTGGAAAATGGCATCCGGGGCCAGGTGTCCTCCGTCTCTGGCCATCGCCGGCGCGCCCGTGACGAGGGAAGCGCGCATGTGATCGGCCATCGCCCAGCCAGCGACCGTGCGGGTACACGGTCGATGACGCTGGCCAGATACCGCCAGCCCTCGCCGGTACGCAGGTGCGCAGGTACGCAGGTACGCAGGTACGCAGGTACGCAGGTACGCAATATCCCCGACGAGCTTCGTGCCGGGAGTATCTGAGGTGAAGTTGCGGCCGATGAGATCGGCTAAACCTTGTCCGGGTCTGAGGGGATGGTCGTGCGTTTGAAGGCGCGCATCCGCTTGGGCGGCCAGCCGTTATCCGCCATGATGGCAGCGACCGTCCCCGCGGAAATCTCCACACCCGTGGCAGCGAGTTTGGTGTGGACCATGCGATGGCGAAGATCCCGTCGGAGGAATCGAACATCGCCTTGACCAGTCCGGTCAGCTCACGGTGCTGGGCCGCCGTCGGTGATTCTTCGTGGTCCAGCCACCGGTAATGCGAGGCCTGCGGAATGCCCAGCCGGGCGCACATCCAGGTGAGAGGGAATTCGGCGTTCTTCTCCTGAACAAGCCGGTAGAGGTCCTCTACCGTTGTTCTTTGGCGAAGAACGCCGAGACTTTTTCAGGAAATCATTCTCCCTTTCCAGTTCCCGCAGCCGTGCCTCCATCGCCTTGTATTTCGCGGGATCCACCGGATCATCAGGCTTGCCGCCGGCCCCGGCCCTCCTTCCCGATGCAGCTGAACCCACCGCTTCAGCGCGGTCACGGAGAACCCCAGTTCGGGGGCAACTGAGGCGGGCGAACGGCCAGAAGAAATGACGAGATTCACGGCATCGGCCTTGAACTCATCGGAAAAACTGGGACGGGAAGACATGGGCACAGTCCTTTCAAACTGTGTCTCACATCAGTAGTACACCTCACCTCAAGCCGGTGAGTCGTAGTGGTGGCTGACGCGCTTCTCGCGCCCGAATCCGGCTTGTTACTAACTAGTTACTACTATACGGTTGCGGTATGGAAGATGGCAGGGAGACTTCGTCGCGACGCCGGGCACAAGCAGTCGCGGCAGGGTTGGCCGCGTTCGCCGACCATGGCCTGACGACGAGGGCCGTGCACAAGGTCGCCGAGCAGATGGGTGTCTCTCAGACGTATGTGTTCCGACTCTTCGGATCCAAGCAGGCGTTCTTCCTGGCCTGCATCGATGAGCTCGAGGCTCGAATCCTCGGTGTGTTCGTACGGGCCGTAGAAGAGGGCGCGGACTCGACGTTGGAGGAGATGGGAGTCGGGTTTCGCGCCCTGGTTTCCGACGGCACCATAAGCGGCTTCTGGTTCCAAGCGTGTGCGGCTGCCCGAGCCGATGACGCCATCGCCCACAGGTGCCGTGAGGTGATTTCGAACGTGCTGCACCTCGTCCAGAGCACTACGAGCGCCGGTGCGAGCGAACTGGCCGCATTTTTCGGACGGGGCGCACTGGTGATGATGCTGCAAACGCTCGGAGTCGACATGAGCGCGGGAAGCCAAGCCGCTGTCGCGTCGCTGGTCGACGACGGGCGAGTCTCATGAATCCCCTGTTGCTGCCCCTCGTTGCCATTCAGGGCCGCTGGGCCCGCTCTCGAATCGAGGTCCTTCCTGAAGCGGGAGGCCCTACCAGCGGGAGCACAGGGGACGCTGTCGGCACACCCCTGCGCTTGGTCGTGATTGGCGAGTCGACTGCCGCCGGGTGCGGAGCCAGCACCCACGAGGAAGCACTCTCTGGAGCTCTCGCCCGCGCGCTTTCCGAACGCCACGACCGATCCGTGCAGTGGACGGTGCACGGGCGCCACGGCGCCACGATCCGGCGTGTGCGCTACCGAATGATCCCGGAGCTCGGTGCAGGCGTCGATGTGGCGGTACTGCTCATCGGGGCGAACGATGTGCTCAAGCGCACCCCCATTGATCTATGGCGGGAGGACTTGGCGGCGGTCGTGGAATCCCTCGCCACTGCGGCCGAGCGCGTCGTGGTCGCCGGCATTCCACCCTTTGCAGCATTTCCCTCCTTACCCCGGTTGCTGAGGGCATATCTCGCCGAGCGTGGTCGGGCACTCGATGACGCGGCACAAGACGTGTGCGCGCACCGAAAGGGAGTCTCATGGGTTGGCTCGGTCGACCTTGGCGACGCCGGTCCGGACTTCTTCGCGCGAGACGGCTTCCACCCATCGTCCGTCGGATACCAGCATTGGGCGGCGGGCATCGATCGCGGGCTCGGCGAACGCCACGACAAGGGCGAGGCCCTGAACGACGGTCCACCGGGAGTCGAGACGCATCAGCGACAGGCGGCGCCTGAGAGCCTCCCGTTCGTCGACGAGCACAGCGTTGTCATCGCCGCGTCGGTCGCCGACGTCTGGCGCACGCTCACGACGCGCCTGACCGCCTGGGACAATCGCCTGATCACTGTCTACATCGGTGCGATCGGCGGCACTCCGCCGCGCGCAAGAGGTTCGTTCCCCGAGCTGGGCTCTGCGCTCCCGGGGTTCGCCGTGAGCGACGTCGAGCACTCTCGTCGGCTCGTCCTGGCAGGAAGCCACCGATTCGCTCGCTACAGGTTGTCGTTCCTGGTGCAGCCGCAAGGCGACCGCACGCTGATCCGCGCACGCTCTCACTCCGAGTTTCTCGGACTGATCGGCCGGGTGTATCAGGCAGCGGTCATCGGTTCGGGCGCGCACAGAACGCTGATGCGACGCATGCTGCGCTCGGTGAGCCGAGACGCAACCGCCGACGGATGAGCATCCGAGCCTCGAATCGTTGATCTAGGCTCCGCTCGGCACCCCTAGCGGTGGCCCGGGGATAGCGTCAAGCCGCCCGAAGCCTGCCCCTCAACACTTGGCGCTGATGCCCTATCGGCACCGGCGGACCGGCCAGGAGCACTTCTCGGACCCTTCTGGTCCCCTTGTCCACAGGGAAGGCTTCGCGGCGGGTTCCGTTGTCCACGGGCCTAACCCGCCGAGAGCTCGAGGGGAACCAGAAGGGGACCAGAAAAAGCCGCTTCCGGAAACAACAAAACCCTGATGAAAATAGCTTCTCATCAGGGTTTTTCTGTCGGGCTGACAGGATTCGAACCTTCGACCCCTTGCCCCCAGTCAAGTGCGCTACCAAGCTGCGCCACATCCCGATGGTCTTCACACCCGGCTAGGCCGTGCGGAAGGCTCGAGCAGATCGAGCAGATCGAGCAAGTGGACCAGCCAGTGGCCACATCCGGAAACGAGAAAGCCCTGATGAGAATTTCTTCTCATCAGGGCTTTTCTGTCGGGATGACAGGATTCGAACCTGCGACCCCTTGACCCCCAGTCAAGTGCGCTACCAAGCTGCGCCACATCCCGATCACGTTCAACTGCGGAGTAAATCCGCGCTGAACGCCTCGATTAGTCTACCCCATCAAACGCAATGCTCGCGACGCGACCCCTCCCCCGCACGGCCTCTGACACCGCCCCGCATCTGCTCGGATGAGCCCTCCTGATGCGCCGAAGAAGCCTCCGGACAAGGGGCCACGCACGCAGCAGGGGGCGACATCTTCGCGATGCCGCCCCCTGCTGTTTTACTTCAACTTCAAACTACAAACTTCAGCCCTTGGCCTTGGTGTAAGCGTCCAGGATGTTCTGGGCGATGCGCCCCTTCTCACCCACGGTGTAGCCATTCTTCGCGGCCCAGGAACGCACCTTGTCCAGGTACGCCTTGTGCTCGGCGCGCTCGGCCTTTTCGGCAGCAACCTCTTCCGAGCTACGACGGGCGCGGCGCGTGGAGCCGGCCTGCGAGCGGGAAGCAGCTGCCGTACCGGCGGAGGCCTTGGCAATGAACTCTGCCAGGGCACCCTCCAGGGCCTCGCGGTTCTTTGCGCCAAGGTCAATCGAATAGTTCTGATCATTCAGCGAGAAGCGAACGGTGCGAACGTCCTCAACCACATGAGCGTCCAGGTCGTCCCACATCTCTTCAGTCTTGATGATGCGCTTGCCCACGATGAAACCCCTCTGGTTGGATTTAACTTCTGCGGCGGCGAGTTTTCCCGCCCACGTGATCCGGATCGGATAGCTACTGTGCCCCTCGTGCTGGGCCGCTTGATATTAAACATAACGCATCACGATCAACAGATGCAAAAAGAATAGAGACTGACACTAGTATCCCCGCAGTTTCAGCGAGTATCGACCAGCCATTATTTAAAGTGCTCAACATATTGACACATCCCGTCAAGGATGCGCTAGGCCCGCACACGCCGACGGCGCGCCGCACCTCGCAAGGTGACAACGCGCCGTCGGGCAGTGAAAACTACGGCGCTCAGCTGCGCCCCAGACCCTGCAACTAGATCAATCCGTACCGGAATCGAAGGCGGCCAAGTTGCTGGCGGCGTCGATCTCTTCCGGCGTCTTCTCGCCACCGGCGACGATGGCGATGGCTCCGCCAGCCTCCATCTCGCCCACCAGCGCGGCGGTCTCCCCCGCCACGATGCCCTGGGCGGCGTACTGCTCCAGGCGCGAACGGGAGTCGGCAATGTCCAGGTTGCGCATCGTCAGCTGACCAATACGCTCGTCCGGGCCAAACGCCGCGTCACCCACGCGCTCCATGGAGAGCTTCTCGGGGTGGTAGGACAAGTTGGGGCCCTCGGTGTTCATGATCGTGTAGTCATCACCGCGACGAAGACGCAGGGTGACGGAGCCCGTGACGGCTGATGCCACCCAACGCACAATCGCCTCGCGCTGCATCAGCGCCTGGGGATCCAACCAGCGACCCTCGTACATGAGGCGACCCAGCTTGCGGCCCTCATTGTGATAAGTCGCGATGGTGTCTTCGTTGTGGATGGCGTTGACGAGGCGCTCATACGCGGTGTGCAACAAAGCCATACCCGGGGCCTCGTAGATACCGCGAGACTTAGCCTCAATAATGCGATTCTCGATTTGGTCCGTGATACCCAAACCGTGGCGTCCGCCAATCTTATTTGCCTCACGCACCAGGGCAACCTGATCTGTGTATTCCACGCCATTAATGGCGACGGGAACGCCGGCATCAAAGGTGACCGTGACGTCCTCGGTAGCGATGTGCACCGACTCATCCCACGGAGCCACACCCATGATGGGCTCCACGATGGTCACGCCGTTGTAGAGGAACTCCAGATCCTTGGCCTCATGCGTGGCGCCCCAGATGTTCGCGTCAGTGGAGTACGCCTTTTCCGTGGAATCGCGGTAAGGGAAGCCATGGGCAACGAGCCACTCAGACATCTCCTTACGCCCACCCAATTCGTGCACAAACTGAGCGTCAAGCCACGGCTTGTAGATGCGCAGGCTCGGATTGGCCAAAAGACCGTAGCGGTAGAACCGCTCAATGTCGTTGCCCTTATAGGTGGAGCCATCGCCCCAAATGTCCACGCCGTCTTCCTTCATGGCGCGCACCAGCATGGTGCCAGTGACGGCGCGGCCAATCGGCGTGGTGTTGAAGTACGTCTTGCCGCCGGAACGGATGTGGAAGGCGCCGGTCTGAAGAGCGACCAGGCCCTCCTGCACCAGCAACTCCTGGACGTCAACGAGGCGCGCAAGCTCGGCGCCGTATTCCTTGGCGCGGTCAGGGACGGCATCAATATCCGGCTCGTCGGGCTGGCCGATATTGGCGGTATACGTGCAGGGAATGGCCCCCTTGTCACGCATCCAGGCGACGGCGACAGACGTGTCGAGGCCGCCGGAGAAGGCGATGCCAACACGTTCGCCAATGGGCAGAGAAGAAAGGACCTTGGACATAGTTCCCAGCGTAGCGCGGCAGGCGGCCCTGAACCGAGTTGGTGAAGGCCATGCGACAAGTGAGGTGCGTGACGCAGTGCAGGCGCCGTGGGAGTATGACACGTGCAAAACTTTTCAGTGGGGGAAGCCTCCGGGGAATGGCTAGAGGTGGCGCCGCAAGGAATGCTGGTGACCACGGGTCATATAAAGGCCGCGCGCCCTCGATGGCCACTAGGTGCTCGCGATCTGGCGACTGTGCGAGCTGGCGGTAGGCCGATCTCTGCACCGATCATCCTGCCGAAAGGGTTCCGCACTCCCCCGCCAGCCGCGCCCCTCTTCTCTTTCAGCGATCCCAACTGGGTGCCATTCCAGGAGGTACGCTACATCCGCTGCAAGAGCAGAAGCGGCTTTTGGGCCTTCCCGCTCAACGTCTTCATCGTGATCTTCAGCGTCTTTTCGCTCGTCGCCGGCCAAGGCCCCACCTTCGACGGTTTTGAGAGCCGCGGGCCCGCCATCCGCATCAGAATCTGGACGACACGGGGCCAATATTCGCTGACCATTCCGCGCAGGAAGGGCGATGGCTTCACACGTGGCCGCGTCGCTCAGCTTCGCCAGGAGCTGCGACAGCGATCCGGGCTCCGGTGAGCTGGTCTGCCCAGGACCCCGGCTGGGAGCGCGACAGTCCCGGCGCGCTCAGGGACCAGGCGGCGTTGGCGCAGGTGACACAGCGCCGCGGCGTCGGCGAAAAGGTCGCGGCGTTTCGAGGGCCCGACGGCGAGTTGCGGGTCTATTCGCGGGCTCAGGCCGGCACGGCCTGGCTCAAGCGCGCCACCAGTCGCGAGGTCGGCTCACTGGGCGGACTCTGGACGCTGTTGGTCCTGGAAATCGTCCTGTTTGTTGCTTTGGGGAGCGTTGCGATCAGCTACCGGCGTGACTCGGCCGTGACTGGCCTCATGACGGCGCTCACCTTGGTGGTGCTGGCGACTGTGGTGTGGTTAGTAGTGCTGTTGCGCTGGGAAATCCGATCGCGCCGACTCCGGCGGGAAGCCGGACTTCCGGCCCCTGTCGGACGCCGCGTTTCCTAACTGCCCACTGGGGTTCCTCGTTGCCGACAGGCTTCACCGGCCCCGTTTCGCCGAACTATCATGTGTGCATGCTGATTGGACGTGTCGACGGGGCCCGCCTCGAGTTGAGCGCGTCCGGAATGCGGCTGATCGGCTTCAGTGAGTGGCCAGTGCTTCAGCGGGTTGGCAGCGACGGGCGCCCCCTCAAACAAAGCTATGCCGAGCGAGTCGACGCCGTGGCGAAGGAGCAGGGGCCCTGGCAACGGGTGCGCGAGTTCTCTTGGGACGAAGTCACCGCCATGAAAATCAACGTGAATCCACTCAGCAAACCAGCGTGGTTTGGAAAGTTCGACATGGCCGTAGTTCGTGCCGTGGCACAGCAGACCTGGCTGTCAACGCACTTCGTGCTCTGCCCCTTCGGCATCAGTGGCGTGTCCAGCCAACTACCCGACGGGTGGAGCCTTGCACCGCTGGCGGGCTGGGCGGACGTAGTCATCACCACCCGGGCCGGGTCCTGGGTGGCTGCCCTCCCCCTCGACGATGAGGCACGGACAACTCGAGCCGTGGATGCTCACCTTCGCGCGTCCGTCCAAGGCTTCCTCACCAACCCCGCGACCCGCAGTTCGCTCCCCAAGACGTGGCCCACGGGCAGGTTCCGCCCAAGCGTTGAGGGCGTTCGCTTCACACGCTGAAGGGCTCGGGGGTGGCGTCGTCGTCGGGCAAGCAGCCTTGTCGACGAGAAGCAGGGCTCAAGACCGCTCGACGGCGATAAGCCCGCTTCGCCCGCACCGGCTCCGGACGCCAAGCAGCCTTATCGACGAGAAGCAGGACTCAAGACCGCTCGACGACGATAAGCCCGCTTCGCCCGCACCGGCTCCGGGCCTCCCGCTCGAACTCCCCCGCGCCGCCGAGGACCCGAGGACCCGACGCACCCGCGAAGCCAACCACCGACGTCGAGCAAGCAGCCCTATCGACAAGAAGCAGGACTCAAGGCCGCTTCACGGCGATAGCCCGCTTCGCGCGCACCGGCTCCGGACGCCAAGCAGCCCTATCGACGAGAAGCAGGGCTCAAGACCGCTCGACGGCGATAAGCCCGCTTCGATTTCGACGGCGCCGGACCTCCCGCCCGCGCTCCCCCGAGCCCACCAGGACCCGACGCACCCACGGAGCCAACCACCGACGTCGAGCAAGCAGCCCTATCGACGAAAAGCGGGACTCAAGACCGCTCGACGGCGATAGCCCGCTTCGCGCGCACCGGCTCCGGACGCCAAGCAGCCCTATCGACGCGAAGCAGGACTCAAGACCGCTTCACGGCGATAAGCCCGCTTCGCCCACGCCCGCCCGCACCGACCCCGCCCCGGCCCGCCCGGTCCTCGAACCCGCCCCGCCTCCACACCCACGAAAAACGCCGCCGCCCCGTCGAACATTCGACGGGGCGGCGGCGTCTCACGCCAGGGATCAGCGCTTGCGTCCGCGCTTCTCGCGCACGCGCATCTGGATATCGATGGGCGTGCCGCGGAAGTCGAACGTCTCGCGCAGGCGACGCTGGATGAAGCGGCGGTAACCGGGATCAAGGAAGCCGGTTGTGAAGAGCACAAACTTGGGCGGGCGGGCCGAGACCTGCGTGCCGAAGAGGATGCGGGGCTGCTTGCCACCGCGCAGCGGGTGCGGGTGCGCCGCGACCAGCTCGCCTAGGAAGGCATTGAGCTTGCCGGTGGAGATGCGGCGATCCCACGCCTCCAACGCAATGTCCAGGGCGTTGGTGAGCTTGTCCTTGTGCCAACCCGTCTTGGCGGAGAGGTTGATGCTCGGGGCCCACTCCACGTGCTTCAGGTCCTGATCAATCTCCCGCTCCAGGTAACGGCGACGGTCCTCATCCAGCAGGTCCCACTTGTTGAAGGCGAGGACCAGCGCGCGGCCGGCGTCAATGACCTGCTGCAGGATGCGCTGATCCTGCTCGGAGAGCACCTCGTCAACGGCCAGCAGCACCACGGCCACCTCCGCCTTATCCAAGGCGGTGGCGGTGCGCAGGGAGGCGTAGTAGTCCGCGCCCTGTGCCATGTGCTGGCGGCGGCGCAGGCCCGCGGTGTCGACAAAGCGCCAGGTGCGCCCGCCCAGTTCCACGAGCTCATCCACGGGGTCACGGGTGGTGCCCGCAACCTCGTTGACCACCACGCGCTCCTCGCCAGCCAGCTGGTTCAGCAGGGAGGACTTGCCCACGTTGGGGCGGCCAAGCAGCGCCACGCGGCGGGGGCCACCCTCCGGAAGCGGATCGCCGTAGGCGGACTCCTCGGGCAGCTCGTCAAGCACGGCATCCAGCAGGTCACCCGTGCCGCGCCCGTGCAGGGAGGAGACGGGCCATGGCTGGCCAAAGCCGAGCGACCACAGCGCCGCGGCGTCCGCCTCGGTGGACGGACCGTCCACCTTGTTGGCGACCAGGATCACGGGCTTGCCCTTGCGGCGCAGCATCTTCACGACGGCCTCGTCGGTGGCAGTCGCGCCCACGGTCGCGTCCACCACAAAGAGGACGGCGTCCGCCACGTCGACGGCGCGCTCAGCCTGATCGGCGACCATGCGGTCGATGCCCTTGGCGTCAACCTCCCAGCCGCCGGTGTCCACCAGAGTGAAGTCCACGCCGGACCACTCGGCCTCATAGGAGACGCGGTCGCGGGTCACGCCGGGAACGTCCTCAACTACTGCCTCGCGGCGGCCGATGATGCGGTTCACGAGGGTGGACTTGCCGACGTTGGGGCGGCCCACCACGGCCAGCACGGGCGCGACGAAGTCATCCTCTTCCGCGAGGGCTTCCCAGTCCTCGCCGGAGAGGACGGCGGAATCGTCTTCCTCAAGGTCGTAGTCGGCCAAGCCAGCGCGCAGGGAGGCGGCGCGCGCGTCAACCTCTTCCTCGGTCATCGCGGCAAGGCGCTCAGCGACGTCATCCTCGCCGTACTCGCGAAAATCGTCGCCCTGGGGCTCGATGGGGCTCATGGTGTCCTCCCGGACTGCATGTGGGTGGGGTCCGCCCAGCAAGGACGGAACGTATCAGTTTACCGCGCGCCAACGGCTTGCGGGGGTGGGAATCGGGTGAGATGCCCGACGCCGCGTGGGCGGGTCAGGACGCGACGGTCCCGGCCTGCTGGTGGATGGTTGCAAGCACCGCTTGCACGGTCTGTTCAAAGTCCAGGTCTGAGGAATCCACCAGGATGACGCCTTCTGCTGCGTCGGTGAAGTTCACCACCGAGGAGTCCTTGGCGTCCCGCTCGGAGACCTGCTTGGCCAGGGCCTGCGCCGATTGCGTGTTGTTCAGCTCCAGGCCACGGCGCGCCATGCGCACCTCTTCGCGTGCGGTCAACAAGATCCGGGCGTCGGCATCCGGGGCCACCACGGTGGTGGTGTCCCGGCCCTCAGCGACGATGCGCCCGGCCTGCTCAATCGCGGCGCGCTGGCGGCGCACCAAGTTTTCGCGGACCGCCAGGTTGGTGGCGACGGCGGAGACGGACTCGGAGACGCGCGGCTCGCGAATCTGCGCGCTCACCTCCTGGCCGTTGACCACCACACGCTGGCCCTCCGTGGTGACGGAAAGCTCAATGTCTGCCTGACGCACGGCCTCGGCGATGGCCTCCTGATCACCCAGGTCCAGGCCAGATTCGAGGGCGGCAAAGGTCACGGCGCGGTACATGGCACCGGTGTCCAAGTACGCGGCACCCAAGCGGCGCGCCACCTCCTTTGACACGGAGGACTTGCCCGAGCCTGCGGGGCCGTCAATCGCCACGACAAGCGCCTGTTGTGAGTTGGCCTCGCTCATGTCACTGCACCACTTTCCAGTCAAGGGCCGTCAGAGCGGCCACCAATTCGTCTCTTCTGCCAGGCAGGACCTGAACCTCGATGAGGCCCACCTCGTACCCGGCCGAGTGCTCCATGCGCAGGTCCTCGAGGTTGATCCCCGCCTCGCCGATGTCCGCCAGGAGGCGTGCAATCTGCCCCGGCCGGTCATCCACGATGACTCCCACCGTAGCGAAGGACTGCGGGGGCGCACCGTGCTTGCCAGGGATCCGGGATTGCCCCTGATTTCCCTCGCTCATCAGTTGAGCCAGGTCCAAGGTGGCACCCGGGGCCTGCGGATCCTGAAGCGTGGTGATGAGCCTGTCCAGATCCCCGCGCAGCCCCTGAAGAATCGGAAGGAGCTGCCCTGCGTTGTGGGAGAGGATCTGAATCCAGAGCCCGGGATCACTAGCGGCGATGCGAGTGGTGTCCCGCAACCCATTGCCGGCCAAGGCCAGCGCCTCTGCCGGGGCATTGAGCAGGCGAGAGGCCAGCAATGAAGAGGCCACCTGCGGGAAGTGTGAGATCAGGGCCACCGCCTGGTCATGCGCGGCGGCGTCCATCTGGGTCACCGAGGCGCCCAGGTCCGCGCCGGCCGCCTTGGTGACCTTCACTGCATGCGCGGAGCTGCCCTCGTGCGGCACCACCACCCACGGCGCCGCGGTGAAGAGCTCACCGCGAGCCGCCACCGGGCCGGAACGCTCCCGGCCCGCCATGGGGTGGGCTCCCACGTACCGAGCCAACGCCGCGGCGTCGAGCATCTCATCCGCGCGCAGCGCGGCAAGTACCGATCCCTTGACGGAGGCGATGTCGATCACCACCGCGTCGGGGAACTCGCGCAGCGCGGCAGAAACCACGGGCGCCACCACGTCCGGCGGGGTAGCCACGATGACCAGCTCGGGGAGGAAGCCCTCCCCCGCGGCCACCACATGGCCGGCCCCAAGATCCACGGCCACGCGCTGGGCCGTGGGAGAAGCGTCACGCAATCCGACGTCGAGTCCGTGCCGACGCAGACCAAGGGCGGCCGAGGCGCCGAGCAGCCCGGTCCCGATGACCAGGACCGGGCCGGCGAGGTAGCCAGTGGCCGCCTCAGAGATCACAGACCAACCTCTGCAAGCAGGTGGCCAACCTCCTGCTTGCCGAGCTTGCGCAGGCTGCCCTGGCGCTGATCGCCCAGGCGGATGGGGCCCACCTGCAGGCGCACCAGGCGCTGGACCGGGAAGCCGACCGCGTCAAACATGCGGCGCACAATGCGGTTCTTGCCGGAGTGCAAAACGACCTCGATCAGGACGTGCCCGGGCGTGGAGTCAACGAGCTTGAAGGAATCAACCTTTGACCAGCCATCCTCCAGCAGTACGCCGTCTCGCAGCTCCTGACCCACGCCCTTGGGGAACGGCCCGCGGACCTGCACCAGGTAGGTCTTGGGGACCTCGAAGGAGGGGTGAGTCAGGCGGTGCGCCAGCTCGCCATCGTTGGTCAGCAGCAGCAGACCCTCGGTCTCGTAGTCCAGGCGGCCCACGTGGTACAGGCGCTCAGACTGGCCCTCACGCAGGAAGTCGGAGATGTCGCGGCGACCGTCCGGGTCCTTCATGGAGGAGACCACGGAGGCCGGCTTGTTGAACGCAAAGTACACCAGCGACTCATCCAGCTGGATGCGCACGCCGTCCACGTGGACGGTGTCCTCATCCGGCTTCACGCGCACGCCAAGCTCGCGAACGGTCTCGTTGTTGACCTCCACACGACCGGTGAGGATCATCTCCTCGCAGACGCGGCGGCTGGCCACGCCAGCGTGGGCCATGACCTTTTGCAGACGCTCGCCGTCCGGGTTCTCCACGCGAGGCGTGGCCGTCACGGGCTTGCGGGGGCCGCGGCGACGGCGCTTGACCTCGCCAAGGCTCAGGCCAAAACGCTCGCCGGCGAAGGCACGGGGGCCCTGGCCGCGGGAAGCACCCTGGCCGCCAGCGCCCTTGGCACCGGCACCCTTGGCGCCCGGCTTGGAGCCGGACTTGTACCCGGAGCTCTTCGGGGCGCCGCCACGCGGTGCGTCGTCGCGGCGATCGTCGCGGCGGTCATCGCGGCGGTCGTCGCGGCGGTCGTCGCGGCCGCCATCACGGCGATCATCGCGGCTGTTGAAGTCGCGCCCGCCGGAGCGGCGATCGTCGAGGCCGCCATCACGGCGGTCGTCACGACGATCATCGCGGCGATCGTCACGGCTGTTGAAGTCGCGCCCGCCGGAGCGGCCCGCGCCGCCCGTGGGAGCGCCGCCGCGTCCGCGGCCACCGTCACGGCCGCCGTCGCGCCCGCCGTTGCCGCCAAAGTCGTTGCCGGTCCCGCCGCGGGGCGCGCCGGAGCGAGAGCCCTTGCCGGCGGCGTCGCCGCGGCGCCCGCGGGATCCGTCGTGATTGCCGGGCTGTCGAGTCATGTGAATCAAGTCCTGTCTATCTTCGTGCCCCTCATTCGTTGCCGATGATCTCGTCGAGATGCTCGACGCCAGGCAGGAGAGGCGACAGCGGAGGAAGTTCCCCAAGGCTGTCTATGCCTAATCTTTCCAGAAAAGCCGGGGTGGTCCCAAAGAGTGAGGCGCCCGTCTCGTTGTCGACCCCGGATTGCACCACCAAACCACGTGCCTGGAGTGTTCTGACCACCCCTTCGGCGTTGACGCCGCGGATGGCCGCGATGCGTGCGCGGGAGACCGGTTGACGATACGCGATCACGGCCAAAGTCTCCAATGCGGCTTGGGAAAGCCTGGTAGTTTGCCCTCCCAACACCAGCCGACTCACGGCCTCGGCGTGCTCCGCCCGGGCGGCGATACGCCAGCCACCACCGACTCCACGCAGCTCAAAACCGCGCACGCGCCCCGTCCTGGCGCCGTTGGGGGCCAACCCGTCATAGTCAGCGCGCAGCTGGTGGATCAGCTCATCCACCCGCACGGGCGCCCATTCCAGGGCCGCCGCCAGCTCATCGATGCTGGCGGGGGCATCCAGGACCATCAGCACGGCCTCCAACGCCGCCAGCTGATCCTCCCGCTCCTGCTCCTGCCGTTCCTGCTCCTCCGGGTCGGTTCCCCGCCCGCTTGCGTCCGCAGCCGGGCGCTCCGGGGTGATCTCGCTCATGTTTCCTCCTGCCGTTGGCGCTCCCGGGCCTCCGGGTCGCCGTCGTACTCCTCGATGGAGCCGCCGGGCGTCCATTCGGTGCGCTCCAGCCAGCTGACCACCAACTCCGCCAGGGGTGCCACCTGCTCAAAGCCCACGGCGCGGTCGCGGTACATCTCCAGCAGGGCAAGGAAGCGCGCGATGACCACCAACGAGGCCTCTGAGTCCTCGGTGAGTTGGGTGAAACTGAGCGTGCCCGCCTCGCGGAGCCGGGCGCCCACGATCGCCGCCTGTTCACGCACCGAGACGGGTTGGGCATGGATGTGGGTGACGTCAACGTGGTCCGGCTCCGCCTCTCGCGGCGCCATGGCACGGGCGGCCAGTGCCGCGAGCTGCTCCGGGGTGGTGGTGAAGACGAGTTCCGGCAGGTGGCTGGTGACGTCGGGGTCATCCGCGGCCACCTGGCGCGGGATGTGCGCGGACCCTGTCTCCATCAGCGCGGCGATGGTGCCGGCCGCCTCCTTGAACGCCCGGTACTGCAGCAGGCGGGCAAAGAGCAGGTCGCGGGCCTCCAGTCGCGCGATATCCTCCTCGTCCTCCACCTCGCCGTGGGGCAGCAGGCGCGCCGCCTTCAGATCAAGCAGGGTGGAGGCCACCACCAGAAACTCGGTAGTTTCGTCCAAAATGCGCCCGCCCATACCGCCAGCCAGCGCGCGCACGTGGGCAATGAACTCATCGGTGACGGTGGCCAGGGCCACCTCGGTGATGTCCAGGCTGCGCTTGTTGATCAGGCCAAGCAACACCTCAAACGGCCCGGAGAAATTTTCCAGCCGCACCTGAAAGTGCGGCAGGTCAGAGGAGGCGTCCGGCGCCGCGGGGAGGCTCATGCGCGACGGCGCGGGGAACGCGTCGTCGTGGGCTTGGCGGTCGCCAGGCCTGCGATCACGGCGCTCCGCCGCGCGCGATCAGCTCCTGGGCCAGGCGGCGGTAGGCGGCGGCACCGGCGTGGGCGGGTGCGAAGGAGGTGATGGGCTCTGCCGCGACGGTGGCGTCCGGGAACTTCACGGTGCGACGGATGACTGTCTCAAAGAGCTTGTCGCCAAACGCCTCATCCAAGCGGCCAAGCACCTCGCGGGCGTGCAGGGTGCGCTGGTCATACATGGTGGCCACCACGCCGTCGATCTGCAGGGCCGGGTTGATGCGGTCCTGGACCTTGTCGATGGTCTCGGTGAGCAATGCCACGGCTCGCAGCGCAAAGAACTCCGCGGTCAGCGGGATGATGACTCCGTGAGATGCGGCCAACGCGTTCACGGTCAGCAGGCCAAGGGAGGGCTGGCAGTCAATCAGGATCACGTCGTACTGATCCGCGACCTTGCGCAGCTGCGAGGCCAGGACCTGCTCGCGCGCCACCTCGTTGACCAGTTGCACCTCCGCAGCGGAGAGGTCAATGTTGGCCGGGAGCAGATCCACGTTCTCCACCGAGGTGGTGAGGATGGCCTCCTTGATGTCCGCCTGGCGATCCATCAACACGTTGTAGACCGTCAGGTCAAGGTCATGCGGGCTGACCCCAAAGCCGGCGGAGGCCGCACCCTGGGGGTCAAAGTCCACGACCAGCACGCGGCGGCCGAACTCGGCGAGCGCGGCGGCGAGGTTGATGGTGGAGGTGGTCTTACCCACCCCGCCCTTCTGGTTCACCATGGCGATGATGCGGGCTGGGCCGTGCTCGGTGAGGACGGATGGCTCTGGCAGGGTAGAAAGCGGCCTCCCCAGTGCGTTGATCTCTCGCATCCCCCCGGGGGCGGGGACGCGGCCGAAGGCGTTGGGATCCGTCACGATGCTCCTCACTGCGTCTGTGTGTCCGGACTTGCGCAGGGTTCCGGGCGTCTTCCAGCCTAGTGTGAAAACGGGGCGCCCCGGCGCAGAACTTGACCCTGCGGCGAGCCTTGACCCTGAACCTGAACTCGAAGGTAGTGGCGCGCGAGGGTGGCTTTGTTGGGCCGCGCAGGGCACGCTCTAGGTGTTGTCCCGCTCCCCCGTCCGGCGACGAAAGGCCCCCTTGTGCAGCACTCCGCCCCCTCCTCAGCGTCCGTTCCCTCCGAGCCACGCCTCCTTGACGCCCAGCTGCGCCAGCGCCTGGAGCGCAGCGTGGAGGAGCACACCGAGCAACTGCTGCAGCTGCGCCACGAGCTGCACGCGCATCCCGAGACGGGCCTGGAGCTGGAGTGGACCGCGGCCAGGGTGCGCCGCGAGTTTGAGGCGTTGGGCCTGGAGATCACGGATGCGCGGGACGTGGGCGGCTTTGTTGCGGTGCTCAGGGGCGGCGCAGCTCAGGCGGCACCGCCCGAGCGGGAGCGCGGACTGGTCCTGTTACGAGCGGACATGGACGCCCTGCCCCTGACCGAGGAGACGGGCCTTGACTACGCCTCCACCAACGGCGCCATGCATGCCTGCGGTCACGACCTGCACATGGCCGGCCTCGTGGGAGCGGCCAGGGCCCTGCACTCGGTGCGGGAGTCCCTGATCGGTGACGTGCTGTTTTTCCTCCAGCCGGGTGAGGAGGGGCACGACGGCGCCCGGTACATGATCGAGGGCGGCCTCCTGGAGGCGGCCGGTCGGCTTCCCGATCACGCCTACGGCATTCACGTGTGGTCCGGGCTCTACCCGGCGGGCACGGTGGCGTCCAGGCCTGGACCGCTCATGGCGTCCTCCGACGTGCTTGAGGTGACGGTGCACGGCAAGGGCGGCCACGGTTCCGCTCCCTTCCTGGCGGCGGACCCGGTCCCTGTCATTGCGGACATGATCACGCAGTCCCACGTCCTGATCACGCGCACCACCAACACCTTTGACCCCGTGGTGGTCACCTGCGGCAGCGTGCAAGCCGGGACCACCTCCAACATCATCCCGGAGCGCGCCCTGGCCAAGTTCACCGTGCGCGCCTTCAGCGACGCCGGGCGCGAGGCCATCTTGGCCCGGCTCAAGCAACTCTTTGAGCACCTGGCTGCAGCGCACGGTATGCGATGCGAGGTGGAACACCCGCAGGCCTACCCCACCACGGTGAACGACGCCGCTGAGACGGACTTTGCGCGTCAGGTCACCGAGGAGATCTACCCCGGCGCCTGGGCGCCCATGGAGCACCCCGTCGGAGCCGCGGAGGATTTTTCCCGGGTACTCCAGGCCATCCCCGGCGCCTACCTCTTTGTCTCCGCCGTCCCGGAAGGCACCGATGCCGCCAGCGCCCCCATGAATCATTCCGCCCTGGCCCACTTCAGCGACGACGCGGTGCCGCGTGCGGCGCTCCTGCTGGCCAGCCTGGCCGCCACCCGGCTCGGAGGCACCGATCCCACCCCCGCGTCGTAAACGCCAGCGCCCCGCTCACCCCCGCACTAGGCGGAAGGTGGCCGGGGCGTCGTCGGGCAGGAAAACCGTGAAGGTACCCACCGCGGATCAGCGCTAGATCAGATCAGTGCTGGATCAGATCAGTGCTCAATGAGGGAGGCCTCGTCGAAGGGGGACTCGCGATTCAGCGTGGCCTTGGCCTGGGCGATGTCCAGCTCGCCGGTCCACTTGCCCACCAGGAAGGTGGCCACGGCGTTGCCGGTGAAGTTGGTCAGTGCGCGGGCCTCTGACATGAACTTGTCGATGCCCACGACCACGCCCATGCCGCCCAGCATCTCTGGCTTGTGTGCCTCCAGGCCGGCAGCAAGGGTGGACAATCCGGCGCCGGAGACGCCTGCGGCGCCCTTGGCGGCGATGATCATGACCACCAGCAGGCCAATCTGCTCGCCGAGCGCCAGCGGCTCGCCCATCGCGTTGGCCACAAAGAGGGCGGCCATGGTCAGGTAGATCGCGGTGCCGTCCAGGTTGAAGGAGTAGCCCGTCGGAACCACCACACCCACCACCGGCTTGGACACACCGGCGTGCTGCATCTTGCCTATCAGGCGCGGCAGCGCGGACTCGGAGGATGAGGTGGAGAAGATGAGCAGGTACTCGCGACCGAGGTAGCGCATCATCTTGAAGATGTTCAGGCCGGTCACGCCGCGCAGCAGCGAGCCAAGGATGACCACGATGAAGATGGCGCAGGTGAGGTAGAAGGCGCCCATCAGGATCAGCATGGAGCCAATGGCTCCCCAGCCGGTCTTGCCAACCACAGCGGCGATGGCACCGAAGGCGCCAATGGGGGCAACCCACATGATCCAGCCCATGACCTTCAAGACGATGGACTGCACACGCTCAAGCATGTCTAGCACCGGGGCCCCGCGGGTACCGAGACTCTGCAACGCAAACCCCACCAGCAGGGCGACAAAGAGCGTGGGCAGGACCGGGATGGAGCCCGGGATGATGTCAAAGATCAGCTCCCAGCCGCCGTGGTTGGCGGACTTGGCCGGATCATAGGCAGAGAGCTGCAGGTTCTCGCCGGGGTGGATCACGTTGCCAACCACCATGCCGATGACCAAGGCGAAGGTGGACATGATCAGGAAGTACACCAGCGCCAGGCCGCCGACCTTGCCGACCGTCGCGGCCTGGGCGATGTGGCCCACGCCCGTGACGATGGTGCAGAAGATGACCGGCGCAATGATCATCTTGATCAGCGCGATGAAGAGGTCCGCGAGCGGCTGGAAGCCGGAGGCGTCCTTGCCCATCAGCAGGCCAGCCACGATGCCGGCGATCACCGCGATGATCACCGCAATGTAGAGCCAGTGGGACCGATCCTTGCGGGGGGCCTTGGCTGGGGCTGGGGCCGAGCCGGGCCCCGGCTGGTTGTCCTGCGTCGTGGACATGATGCTCCTGAAGGGTTGTGCTGTGATGAGTGATACCGCGCGGGCCAACACACCTTTGAGTGTGTCCGGCGTCACGTGGGAACTGATCCATGGTGCGATGTACCAGGGCAACGGGCCACTTGCGTTCATAGAGTTCTTCGCGGACGTCCTGGTCGGAGGGCGCTGCGGCGACTGGAATCCGTGGCCCGGGCCATGCGGTCCATACTGGAGGGCGGCCCCGGCGCGGGGTCGCGAGAGCAACGAGGGGGTAGCGCCGGTGCGTTCATGGAGCCTTGCGCGCAGGCTGCTGGTGGCCCAGTGGGCGCTCCTGACGCTGATCACCTCGTTCGCGGTGATCGGTTCCTTCCTTCAAACGCGCGACGCCGCCTTCCGGTCAGAGTCCGCTTCCTCCCTGGCCGTGGCCCAGCTGGCCGCGGACGACCCACGCGTGGCAGCCGCCTACCGCTCCGCGGATCCAGGGGCCCAGCTCCAACCCATCTCCGCCCGGATCATGACCCAGACCGGCTCCGCGTTCGCCACCTTCCTTGACCGCGAGGGCACCCGACTGACCTATCACCGCCCCGGATATGAGGGCACGCACTACTCCGGGACCATCACCGAGGCGCTCGCCGGCCGTGGCTTCACGGAGACCAGCAGCACCGCCACCGCTGGACTCTCCGTCCGCGCCGTGGTGCCGGTCTTTGACGAGGGCCGGGTGGTGGGCGCCCTGACCGTGGGCACCGAGGTGGGCGCCGTCTCCGTCCTTGCGGCGTCCGGGGTTCCGCTGACCCTTGGCATCGCCGCCTGCCTGGCCCTGGTCATGGGATTCCTCTCCTGGTGGGCCGCGCGATACCTGCGCCGGGTGACCGCGGGGCTGGGTCCGGAGGCGCTGGCCCGCCACTTCGCCGTGGCGGACGCCGCCCTGCTCTCCGTGGACGAGGGCATTGTCATCAGCGACGCGCACGGCCGCATTGTGTTTCACAACCGCGCCGCAGATGCGCTGTTGCACTTGCCCAGCGCCGAGGACGAGCCGGACACCCCCAGCGGCCTTGACCCACAACGGCTGGGCCTGCCAGAGCCCATCGCCGAGCTCATCGCGTCAGGGCGGCGGGCGGAGGACGAGGCGCACAGCGTGGGACGGCGCGTGGTGGTACTGCGCCAACAGCCCCTGCGCCGCCGGGTGGGCTGGGCTCGCAGCGAGCGCGGCGCTGACACCGCCGCTGGAGCGGGCGCTGTGCTGACCGTGCACGATCACACGGCGGTGCAGTCCCTGGCCGGCGAGCTGGCGAGCACCCGGTCCCTCACCTCCGCACTCAGGGCCCAAAACCACGACCACGCCAACCGGCTGCACACGCTGCTTGGCCTGCTGGAGATTGACCGAGCGGAGGACGCCCACGCCATGCTGCGCCAGAGCGTGCGCCGGGACGGCACCACGCAGTCCGCCGCCGTGGAGGGTGACGTGGTGCTCACCGCCCTGGCGCGGGCCAAGAGCGCAGAGGCCGCGGAGCGCGGCGTCGAACTGCAGACGGCCCTGCGCCTCGGCGAGGGCACCGCGTTGCCTCCCGCCGAGGCGGTGGCGATCTTTGGCAATCTTCTCGACAACGCGATCGACGCCGCTGAGGGCGCGCCCGACGCCGACTCGCGCTGGGTGCGCCTCGAGGCGGGGATCGAGAGTTCCGAAGCGCAGCAAGAAACCGGGCCGCCGAAGGGGGCAGCTTCGCCAGCGGGGCCCGGAGCGGGATCTCGCTGGTTGGTGGCCACGGTGGCGGACGGCGGCACCGGCTTCAGCGCGGACGACGCCGAGCGCATCTTTGCCGCCGGATTCTCCACCAAGGCCGCGGGACCGGGCGGGCGCGGGCAGGGGCTCGCGATTGTCGCGCATGCCGTGGGGCGTCTGGGCGGGACCATCAGCGCGGCCGCCGATTCCGGCACGGTCTTCACGGTCGAGGTCCCGCTGCCCAGCAAGGAGGAGGCATGAGCGCCCTGCGAGTCATGATCCTGGAGGACGATCCGGTGACCGCCTCCGTCTATGAGGAGTACCTGCGCCGCCTCCCAGGGGTGAAGCACGTACACACCGCCGGGACTCGCAAGGCAGCGCTGCTGTACCTGGTGGGGCGCTGGCGCGTGTACGCGGACTTTGGTGTGGACCTGCTCCTGGTGGACATGAACCTGCCGGACGGGCACGGCTTGGACGTGCTGCGCCATCTGCGCTCGGCCGGCTGGGCCGGCGGCGCCGTGGCCCTGACCGCCGCCTCAGATCGGCAGGTGGTGCGCGCCGCAGTGGCCCTTGGTATGACCCACTACCTGCTCAAGCCCTTCACCTTTGATGAGTTTGCGGCACGAGTGGGCGGCTACAGGGAGCTGAGCCTACGCCTCGGCGAGCGCGGAGAGGTCCCGGATCAGGAGCAGCTGGATCGGATCTTTAACCACGATTCCCCGCGCGGAACGGAACTGCCCAAGGGACTCACCGCGGAGACGCTGACCCGCGTGGCGGACGCGCTCGCGGCGTCGACCGGTTCAGCAGGCACCGGTTCGGCAAGTACCGGTTCGGCGAGTACCGGCGCCCTCAGCGCCACCGAGCTGGGGCAGCTCACCGGGCTGTCCCGTGTGACGGCCCGCCGCTACCTGGAGCACCTGGTGGAGACGGGCAGGGCCAGCCGGGCGCCGCGGCACGGCACCCCTGGTCGGCCAGAGGTGGAGTATTCGACACGTCAGGGCGGGAGCCGCTAGGCCCGCGGTCGCAGCACCCCCATCAGCTCGTCCAGAACGGCCGGGTCCTCGATGGTGCTTGGCACCGCATAGTCCTCGCCGTCCGCCATCTGACGCATGGTCTTGCGCAGGATCTTGCCGGAGCGCGTCTTGGGCAATCCCTGCACCACACGCACCTCTTTGAAGTCCGCGACCGGGCCAATTTCTTGCCGCACCAGGGCCACCAGTTCCTGCGCCAGCGCGTCCTCCTGGATGTGGGCGCCGGCCTTGAGCACCACGTAGCCGGAGGGGCGCTGGCCCTTGAGCGGATCTGCCACGCCAATCACGGCGCACTCCGCCACGGCGGGGTGGGAGGCCACCACTTGTTCCATGGCGCCGGTGGAGAGGCGATGACCGGAGACGTTGATGACGTCATCGGTGCGGCCCATCACAAACACGTAGCCGTGCCGGTCCACGTGCCCGGAGTCCCCTGTGGCGTAATAGCCGGGGAAGGTGGACAGGTAGGAATCCACGTAGCGTTGGTCGTTTCCCCAGAGGGTCGTGAGCGTTCCTGGCGGCAACGGCAGCCGCAACGCAATGTTGCCCTCCGTACCCGGCTCAGCCACCGGCTGGCCCATGGCGTCCAGGATCTCCACGCCGTACCCGGGCACCGGCCACGTGGGCGAGCCAAGCTTTACCGGCTGCGGATCCATGCCGAAGGGATTGGCGGCGATGGGCCATCCCGTCTCCGTCTGCCACCAGTGATCGATGACGGGCACACCAAGCACCTTCGCGGCCCATTTGGCGGTATCCGGGTCCAGGCGCTCGCCGGCGGCAAAGAGGGCGCGCAGCCCGGAGAGGTCGTAGTCCCGGACCAGCAGGCCCTCTGGGTCTGCCTTGCGGATGGCACGCAGCGCCGTGGGGGCCGTGAAGAGCACGCGCGCCCGGTACTGCGCGGTCAGGCGCCAGAAGGCGCCGGCGTCCGGGGTGCCCACCGGCTTGCCCTCGTACAGAACCGTGGTCGCGCCCACCAGCAGCGGCGCGTAGACGATGTAGGAGTGCCCCACCACCCATCCCACATCCGAGGCGGTGAAGATGCTCTCCCCCGGGCCCACCCCGTAGATGTTCTCCATGGACCAGGCCAGGGCCGTCGCGTACCCGCCGGTGTCCCTCACCACGCCCTTGGGAGCACCCGTGGTGCCAGAGGTATAGAGGATGTAAAGCGGGTGCGTACTCTCTACGCTCACCGGTGCAGCGGGTTCGGCCGCGGCGCGCAGGGTTTCCGTGTCATGCCAGGAGGTCCCAGGGACCATCTGCTCGACGTCGCTCAGAGACGTCGCGAATCCGTCGCGTTGGGTGACCAGGACGTGGGAGACGCTGTGCTTGGCCAGGGAGAGGGCCTCCGCTACGGCGGGCAGGTACTCGATCCTGCGACTGGGTTCCACGCCGCCGGTGGCGGTAATGATCGCGGACGGGGCCGCGTCATCGATGCGACTGGCGAGCTCCCGCGGCGCAAAGCCTCCAAAGACGACGGAGTGGACAGCGCCGATCCGGGCGCAGGCCAGCATGCCGATGAGTGCGGCGGGGATCATGGGCAGGTAGAGCACTACCCGGTCCCCCACGCCCACCCCGAGGTCTCGCAGGGCGCCTGCGGTGGTGGCGACTTCGTCGAGGAGCTCGGAGTAGCTGTAGCTGCGCTGCACGCCTAGCACGGCCGAGTCATAGATCAGCGCGGCCTGATCTCCCCGCCCGGCGGCGACGTGGCGGTCCAGTGCGTTGAAGGTCAGGTTGAGCCGTCCGTCACCGAACCAGCGATACAGGGGTGCGTTGGTGGCGTCCACCCCGGTGGTGGGGGCGCGGTCCCAGTCCAGGGCGCGGGCGGCGTCCAACCAAAAGCCGTCCGGATCCTCTTCGCTGCGGCGGTAGGCCTCTGCGTAGTTAGTCATGATGACCCTCTCTTGTCCTTGCCTGCATCCGAACTGCTCAACAAGCCGCACCGCACAAACAGCACAGCCCGCCCAAAAAGTACCCACCTCCGGAAATGGACCGCGGGTCCATATCCACCGCCGGACCCGCCCGCAAAATGGACCGCGGGTCCATTTCCGCCGGAAGGTGCCAGCCCGCATATGGACCGCGGGTCCATTTCCGTGGCGTACGTCACGCTACCCTTCCTGCATGTATACAGCATATCGGTCATTCGGGCGCAAGAGCTCAAACGAACTGCCGGTAAACACCGACAAGCACCAGATCCCCTGTCCCTTCTGCGATCGATATGTATACACTGAGAGGGTGAAAGCTAGCGACCGTGCCTATGACGCCCTCCGGCGGGACATTGTCGAGTGGCGCCTAGCACCCGGCACCGCCCTCCCAGAGGTGGAGCTCGGCGAGCGCTTGGGAGTTTCCCGTACCCCGGTCCGTGAGGCGGTCGCCCGCCTGGTCGCGGACGGCCTTGCGACGCAGCAGGGCGGGCGCGCCGTCGTTTCCGACGTCTCCATCGACTCCGTGGATCACCTCTTTGAACTACGCCAAGCGCTAGAGGTGACCGCCGCGCGCTGGGCGGCCCAGCGCGGCTCGCGCGCAGTCTTTGAGGACCTCGCGGTGAGGTTCGAGCAGGCGCAGGACACAGCGTCGTCGGCCCCTGTGCGCTATTACGAACTGGCCGCAGAACTGGATGCCAGCCTGGACCAGGCCGTGGGCAACCCCTACCTGGCGCAGTCCCTGCGAACGCTGCGCGTTCACCTAGCGCGCGTGCGGAGACTGTCCCAAGACCAGCCGGAGCGGCTGTTGGCCTCCGCCCGCGAGCACGCGGCGATTGCCCGCGCCGTGGCCGCCGGGGACGCCGACCTGGCAGCGGCGGCCACCGTGATGCACCTGCATCACTCCCATGCCCACATCAAAACCCACTCGCAGGGCCGCCAGGCCGTGCGTACCCCTGTTGCGGCCCAGCCGGCCGCTCGTTGAGAGGAACAGCATGATCAATCACACCGTGCGCGTCTACCGTAGCGACGAGAACCTGCCCCGCGAGGAGCAGTTGGCCCACAAGATCGCGACGATTGCCGCAGATCCCGTCGCCGTTGATCCCGACGTGGAAGAGATGGTCATCAACCGCATCATCGACAACGCCTCCGTGGCGATTGCCTCCCTGAACCGCGCCCCGATCGTCTCCGCCCGCGGCCAAGCTCAGGCGCACCCCGTCACCACGGGCGGCGAAGGCGGCAAGGTCTTTGGCACCGACGAGCCAGTGGCCGTGGAGTGGGCCGCGTGGGCCAACGGCGTGGCCGTGCGAGAGCTTGATTATCACGACACCTTCCTGGCGGCGGAGTACTCCCACCCCGGTGACAACATCCCGCCGATCCTGGCCGTGGCCCAGCACGTGGGCTCCACCGGCCACGACCTGATCCGTGCCATCGCCACCGGCTACGAGGTCCAGGTGGACCTCGTCAAGGGCATCAGCCTGCACGCGCACAAGATTGACCACGTGGCTCACCTTGGCCCCTCCGCCGCAGCCGGGCTCGGCACCCTGCTCCACGCCGACGTGGAGACCATCTTCCAGGCCGTGGGCCAGGCGCTGCACACCACCACCGCCACCCGCCAGTCCCGCAAGGGCGAGATCTCCACGTGGAAGGCCCACGCCCCGGCGTTCGCCGGCAAGATGGCCGTGGAGGCCATGGACCGTGCGTTGCGCGGGCAGACCTCCCCCGTGCCGATCTACGAGGGCGAGGACGGCGTCATTGCTTGGATGCTGGATGGCAAGGACGCCAACTACACGGTGCCCCTCCCCGAGTCTGGGGAAGCCAAGCGCGCCATCCTGGATACCTACACCAAGGAGCACTCCGCGGAATACCAGGCGCAGGCCTGGATTGACCTGGCCCGCAAGCTGGGCACGGAGCACCCGGAGGTCAAGGATCCGGCCAACGTCAAGGCCGTGGTGCTGCACACCAGCCACCACACTCACTTCGTGATCGGCTCCGGCGCTAACGACCCGCAAAAGTACGATCCCACCGCCTCCCGCGAGACGTTGGATCACTCCATCCCCTTCATCTTCGCGGTAGCACTGCAGGATGGCGCGTGGGATCACGTGGTCTCCTACTCCCCCGAGCGCGCGGGCCGCGCGGACACCGTGGAGCTGTGGCACAAGATCACCACCGCGGAAGATTCCGAATGGACGCGCCGCTACCACTCACTGGACATCAGCGAGAAGGCCTTTGGCGGCCGCGTGGAGATTGAGCTCAACGACGGCTCCAAGATTGTGGACGAGATCGCTGTGGCGGACGCGCACCCGTTGGGCGCGCGGCCCTTTGGGCGGGCGGACTACATCAACAAGTTCCGCACGCTTGCCGAGGGCAAGGTCGCCCCGGAGGAGATTGACCGTTTCATCGCCGCGGCGGAGAACGTGGCCTCGCTGGGCGCAGGTGAGTTGGGCCAGCTCAACATCGTGGCCTCCGTGCCCCTGGAAACCTCCCCGAAGGGCCTGTTCTAATGCTGTATTCAAACAAGACTCCCGCGCAGAAACGCCTGGATCTGCGGGCCATGCTCCAGCGCGGCGGCGCCGCGCAGTTCCCCGGGACGTTCACGCCGCTTGGCACCAAACTCATCCAGGAGCAGGGCTTTGCCGGGGTGTACATCTCCGGTGCAGTGCTCGCCAATGAGTTGGGCCTGCCGGACGTGGGCCTCACGACTCTCACCGAGGTGGCCCAGCGCGGCATGCAGATTGCCCGCAGCACGGACCTGCCTTGTGTCATTGACGCGGACACCGGCTTTGGTGAGCCCATGAACCTGGCGCGCACCATTCAGGAGTTTGAGGACGCAGGCCTGGCTGGCGCGCACATCGAGGACCAGTTCAACCCCAAGCGCTGCGGTCATCTAGACGGCAAGAACATGGTGGACCTGGACACGGCCATCAAGCGCATTGCCGCCGCGGCGGATGCCCGTCGCGACCCCAACTTCTTGATCATGGCACGCACCGACCTGCGCGGCGTGGACACGTTGGGCGCCACGATCGAACGCATCAAGGCGCTGGTGGAGGCCGGCGCGGACGCCATCTTCCCAGAGGCCCTGAAGGACCTCTCCGAGTTCAAGGCCGTCTGCGATGCGGTGGACGTGCCGGTGTTGGCGAACATGACGGAGTTTGGCAAGTCTGAGCTCTACACCCGCGAGCAGCTGGCCTCCGCCGGCGTCGCCATGGTGATCTACCCCGTCACGCTGATGCGTTCGGCAATGGGCGCCATGGAACGCACTTTGGCAACGATCAAGGCCGACGGTACCCAAGAAGGCGCTGTGCCTGACATGCTGACAAGAGCACGGCTGTACGAGCTGGTGGATTACGAAGGCTACAACCGCTTCGACAATGGCATCTTCAACTTCCGGGTGCCCACCACCGACATCGACACCAACAACGCCAACCTCTGAGGAGTTCCCATGAGTGAAATGAAGAAGGGCCTGGCCGGGGTCGTCGTTGACTACACCGCGGTCTCCAAGGTCAACCCCGAGACGAACTCCCTCTTGTACCGCGGCTACCCGGTGCAGGAGCTGGCGGCGCAGAAGAGCTTTGAGGAGGTGGCGTTGCTGCTCTGGAACGGGGAGCTGCCCACCCCGCAGGAGTTGGCCGCCTTTACGGAGACGGAGCGTGCCGGCCGCGAACTGGCGCCCAATATCAAGGCGGCCATCGACCTGCTGCCGCTGGATTGTCACCCCATGGACGTGGGCCGCACGGCTGTGTCCGTGATGGGCGCCAATGACGAGCAGACGGCTGATTCGAGCCCCGAGGCGGAGCTGGCCAAGGCCAAGCGCCTCTTGGCCGCCTTCCCGGCTGTGGTGGCCTACGATCAGCGCCGCCGCCGTGGCCAGGATCTGGTGGAGCCACGCGAGGACCTTGATTACGCGCAGAACTTCCTCTGGATGACCTTCGGTGAGGAGGCGGCCCCCGAGGTGGTGGACGCCTTCCGCGTCTCGATGGTCCTCTATGCGGAGCACTCCTTCAACGCGTCCACCTTCACGGCGCGCGTGATCACTTCCACCCTCTCGGATCTGCACTCAGCGGTCACCGGTGCCATCGGCGCCCTCAAGGGCCCGCTGCATGGCGGCGCCAACGAGGCCGTGATGCACACCTTCGACGAGATCGGCATTCGCAAGGAGGAGACCCGCGAGGAGGCCGCCGCCCGCGCCAAGGCATGGATGGAGGACGCCCTGGCTCAGAAGAAGAAGGTCATGGGCTTTGGCCACCGCGTGTACAAGCACGGCGATTCCCGCGTGCCGACCATGAAAGCCGCGCTGGACAAGATGATTGAGCACTTTGACCGTCCGGAGATGCTGGGTCTCTACGACGGTCTGGAGCAGGCCATGGACGAGGCCAAGTCCATCAAACCGAACCTGGACTACCCGGCCGGGCCCACGTATCACCTCATGGGCTTTGACACGGATATGTTCACCCCGCTCTTCATCGCCGCCCGCATCACCGGGTGGACCGCGCACATCATGGAACAGCGCGCCGCCAACGCTCTGATCCGCCCGCTCTCTGAGTACAACGGCCCGGACGAGCGTCACCTGAGCTAGCTCTCAGGCCGCCTCCACCGGGTGCTCGACGCCGCTGCGTCGCCTCCCGAACCAGGCCTCGCCGCCCGCACGGGGGGCGTCCAAAGCAACACCGCCCGCTCAGGACACCACCTGGGCGGGCGGTGTTGTCTCGCAGGGGTGTTCCAGCCGCAGCGGACAGGGATGATGGGGGCATGGACATCCCCACTCCGATCGATCTGAGCACCTGGCCGCGGCGTGAACACTTTGAGCACTACCGCACGGCGGTCCCGTGCAGCTACGCGCTGACTGTGGAACTCGACGTCACCGAGTTCGCCGAGGCCCTGCGCCGCTCACCCCGGAAGAGCTACGTTGCCCAGATCTGGGCCCTGGCCACCGTCGTGAATCGTCATGACGAGTTCCGCATGAGCATTAACACTGCAGGCGAGGTCGGCGTGTGGCCGGTCCTGCACCCTGCCTTCACGGTCTTCAACCCGGACAGGGAGACCTTCGCCAGCGTCTGGACCCCGTACTCAACTGACTTTTCGACGTTCCACGACGCGGCCGCCGACACCCTCGCGATGCACCGGACGGCCACGGCATTCTTCCCGCAAGGGCCCCCGCCCGCCAATGCGTTTGACGTCTCCTCCTTGCCCTGGACCTCATTCACCGGCTTCAACCTCAACATCGCGGGAAGCGAGGACCACCTGCTGCCCATCTTCACGCTTGGCCGCTACGTTCGGCGCGAAGGCCGCACGCTCCTGCCGGTCGCGGCGCAGATCCACCACGCTGCCGCCGACGGATTTCACGCGAGCAGATTGCTGAACGAACTGCAGGAGTTGTTTGCCAACCCCTCTTGGATTGACTGAACAGCGTCGCAGACCGTCCACCGACCCAGCGCAGGGGGTCAGCGTGCCCGGGGGTGTGCGGGCTGACGGCGGCGGCGATGCCGGCACGCTCGGCCGCCGACGGATTTCACGCGAGCAGATTGCTGAACGAACTGAGTAGCATCCCTGAGCGCCCAAGCACTTCTGGAATCCGGAGAGTACAGACCCCACGCTCTTCGTTAAAGGCGACGAGCCACCAAACTGAGGGCGCATTCCCTCCAAGTGCCAAGTATGAATTAAAGGGCCGTCTCACCGGAAGAATCCGGCCAGACGGCCCAAGACAGCACTTTGACAGAACGAAGACTTAAGAGCAGATTTCGACGCCCTCCTCATGGTTCTGCGTGCGACAGTTGCTTTGCGGATTCTGGCCTCTATACCGAGGCTGTTTCAGAGTGCTCGGCCGGAGATTGCTGGGGGTACTCACCCCAAACAACCGCGAAACAACCAGGCGAGTCCTGCTGTTCGCTCACTTGGAAATCCCCAACCACTGTGCCATCACCGGCCACGACACGAATCATGGACGTGCCTCCCATCCGGTCTGCACTAAAATTCATCTCTGAAACCTGTGCACCCTTTACTCGTTTAGCCAGCGTGTCCCAGGCACTAGCTGGAACGGATCCACCCTGCTGCCTGAACCTCTTTGCCCCTTCGAGATTATTCTCTCCGGCCGCCACCAAAAAACCCTGCAGAGAGGAAATTGCATTGGGGGCACCAGTAGAGCAAGTACTGCTCGCACTTGTGGTGGGCATCGGCCTGCTGTCATCACTGCTTTGCTGAGAGCAAGCAGACAAAAACGAGCCAGCGAAGAGTGCCAGGGAAATCACTGCCGCAACCCTGCGGGGTGGCTTAGATTTTGTGAGCAAAGCAAGTCACTCCCGGGTTTTTGGCGACAACCTTTCCGGTGGCAACCGGAGCATGCCCAATTCTGCTCTGCCCCTTGATCGAGGAGATACTCCCCGAGCTGTCGATGACCGAAACTGTTTCTATGAGCTCTTCACCACGTTCGCCAGTTGAGTATGCTTTTTTTGACTGAAGTACGCGCTTCAATGAGCAGCGACTGACCTGTTGAGTCTTTCGTAATTTTGATCTCACTTGCCTTCACGCTCATCTCGGAGACTGGGTCAGCTTGAACCCCGGCTGGTAACTTGGACGTATCTGCCTCTCGAGTCTTAGCAGAAACCAGAAGCTGAAAATCCCGTCTTCCGCTGGCGGTGAATTGGGGCCCGGATTTTGCCATCGAAAGAAGTCCGGCAATTCTCAAGCTTTCCACTGGTTTATGCTCAACCTTCTTGCCCGATTCCAGCTTCGGGGGGAGATTCTTCTGCGACTGCAGGGATCGCCGTAAGACTAATCTACAGAATACTGATTGAAGCAATCGCCAAATTTTCTACTAAGGCTCGTCTGACTGGCCTGACCAGGATTCCTCCTTCGGGTAAATTATCTTTTGATGGGGAAAGTGTGGCACCCCGCCGGGTTTGAACACTATCGGATAAGGAATTGTTATCTTAGTGTGACCTGTCTGGAATAAGTCCTTCGGCAGTGCAAATTCCTGGGGAAGGCCCAGTCGGCTGCGTAGGAGCCCATTGCAGATGGCGGCCTGACGTGGAGGTGCTCAAACCAGCCTTTAATCGACTCGGCGGGGCCGTTAGAGGTGCCGCTGTGGACGGAGAACGCCACGTTGTCGGCGAATCGCTGATCGCGGGTCCGGCCTGGTCTCCAGCTTGAGGTCGCGGGAGGGCCAGTCACTTCTCCGGTGTCCCGAGCAACCCCTTCGAAGACGCAGGGGTTCTCTTCTTTTCCGGCCTGCTCTTTCACCGCGGGACTGAAGTTTTGGTTGCCCCACAAGTTATTGGCCCACTACAGCCAGGGAAGCTCCGGACCGCCTGGGAAAACCGGTCCGAAGGACGAACCTACTAGCGCGCCCGGGGGTGCGAGGTCAGGAACACCTCTCGCAGGGTATCCACGGTCACCAGGGTGTAGACCTGCGTGGTGGTCACGGAGGCGTGGCCCAGCAGTTCCTGCACCACGCGCACGTCCGCGCCGCCCTCGATGAGGTGCGTGGCGAAGGAGTGGCGCAGGGTGTGAGGGCTGACGGCGGCGGCGATGCCGGCCCGTTCTGCCGCGGCCTTGATGATGAGCCAGGACGATTGGCGCGAGAGCCGCCCTCCGCGCTGGTTCAGGAAGAGCGCCGGGGTCCCCTTGCCCTGGGCCACCAACCCGGGCCGTGCCCGCACCAGGTACTCCCCCAGCGCCTTGACCGCATAGGAACCCAGCGGAACCACGCGCTCCTTGGACCCCTTTCCGAAGAGCCGCACCACGGCCGGCAAATCATCCTCCGCCTCCAGGTGCAGGTCATCCACATCCAGGCCCACGGCCTCGGAGACGCGGGCCCCCGTGGCGTAGAGGAACTCCAGCAGCGCCCTATCCCGCAACCCGGCCGCCGTCTCCGTGTCCGGGGCACCAAGGATGGCCTCCACGTCCGCCAGCGGCAACGCCTTGGGCAGGCGCTGCCCAGCGCGCGGCGGGTGCACATCCGAGGCCACGTCCTCGGCCGTGATGCCCTCCAGCGCCCAAAACTTGTGCAGGCCGCGCACGGCCACCACGGTGCGCGCCGCGGAACGCGGCGCCAGAGCGGAGGCGCCGTCAGCGCCGTCGCCCAGGGCCTGCGCAAAACCGGTGACGTCCCGGGGGCCCACGCCCAGTGGCGTGTGGTGGCCCTGCGCGCGCAGGTAGTGCGCGTAGCGGGTCAAGTCACGGCGATAGGCACCCAGGGTGTTGGCCGCCAAGCCGCGCTCCACCGCAAGGTGTTGCAGATAGGAGTCCACCGCTCGCTCCAGCGCATCCGGCGTGGGCACGTCCGTCATGACAGGCTCAAGCGAAGTCAATGGGGCGCGGCTGAGTGGTTCCTGCCGGGCTCTGGGCCGCGGGCCGCGCCGGCCACGGGGCGTCCACCGGGCGCAGATGCGTGAAGCGCGAGGCCACGGTGGTCGCCAGGGCAAGGATCCCGGTAATGGCGGTGGGATTGGTAAAGCGGCCGGCCAACACGGCGTCCACCGCGTCTTCCAAAGGGAGCCAGACGGGTTGCAACCCGGCCTCCTCTTCGGTGCGTTCAAAGCGCTGGGACTCGGGGACCGGGGTCAGCTCCCGCGCCAGGAAGATGCGCATGGCCTCATCTGAGGAACCCGGAGAGTTGTACTGATCAATCAGCACGTCCCAGCGGGCGGCGGTGTAATCCGCCTCCTCATACAACTCGCGTGCCGCGGCATCCAGGGCAGATTCCCCGCCAACATCCAGGAGCCCAGCTGGAATCTCCCATAGCTCCGAGCGCACCGGCTGGCGGCGCTGGCGCTGAACCAACACGCGAGAATCCTGATCCATCGCCACCACACTTACGGCGCCCGGATGGTGGATGAAGTCCCGCGAGATGACCCGGTCCACCCCGTCCATCTCAAACTTCTCCCGCACCACATCAAAAATGTGGCCGGAGAAAGTGACGTCGCGGGACACCAGCCCGGGGCTCACCGGAACATCCGCAATCGTCTCGAAGAAGCGCTGCTGCGCCTCGTCAAGCGATGCTTGGTTCGATGGTGAGCCGTCAGCCGGACCCTGCCCCGCGACGCTCGGCATCACTTGACCTTGTACTCCAAGGCGGCGCCGATCAGGCCGGCAAACAACGCGTTGGCGCGGGTGGGACGCGAGCCAAGCTCCGGGTGGGCCTGCGTGGAGACGTAGTAGGGGTGCACCTCGCGGGGCAACTCCACGTACTCCACCAGGTGACCGTCCGGCGAGGTGCCGGAGATGACCAGGCCGGCCTCTTCCAACTGCACGCGGTAGGCGTTGTTGACCTCGTAGCGGTGACGGTGACGCTCGGAGGCCTCGGTGGCGCCGTAGGTGGCGGCCACCACGGAGCCCTCCTTCAGCTTGGCCGGGTACAGGCCAAGGCGCATGGTGCCGCCCAGGTCTCCCTTGCCGTCCACGATGTGCTCCTGCTCCGCCATGGTGGAGACCACGGGCTGAGCCGTGTTCGGATCAAACTCGGTGGAAGACGCCTCGGTGAGGCCGGCCATGTTGCGGGCGTACTCAATCACCATGGACTGCAGGCCAAGGCACAAGCCAAGGGTCGGCAGGCCGGTGGTGCGCGCGTGGGTGAGGGCTCCAAGCTTGCCCTCCAAGCCACGAATGCCAAAGCCACCGGGCACGCAGATCGCGGAAACGCCCTTCAGGGCCTTGCGGGCGCCCTCCGGCGTGGCGCACTCATCCGAGCGCACCCAGCGAATCTTCACGCGCGTCTGGTTCGCAAAGCCACCGGCGCGCAGGGCCTCGGTGACGGAGAGGTACGCGTCCGGCAGGTCGATGTACTTGCCCACCAGCGCCACCTCCACCTCATGCTTGGGGTGGTGAACGGCGTCCAGCAGTTTGTTCCACTTGGTCCAGTCCACGTCCTGGAACTTCAGGGAGAGCGCCTGGACGATGTACGCATCCAGGCCCTGGGCGTGGATGGTCACCGGGATGTCATAGATGCTCGGGGCATCCGCGCAGTTAATGACCGCCTCCGGGTCCACATCGCACGTGCGGCCAATCTTGACGCGCATCTCCATGGGGACCTCGCGATCCGAGCGGATCACTAGCGCGTCCGGCTGGATGCCGATGGAGCGCAGAGCCGCCACCGAGTGTTGCGTCGGCTTGGTCTTGAGCTCGTGGCTGGGGCCGATGTAAGGGACCAGGGAGACGTGCACAAAGAAGACGTTGCCGCGGCCAATGTCCTGGCGCACCTGGCGCGCGGACTCGAGGAAGGGCTGGGACTCGATGTCGCCAACCGTGCCGCCGATTTCCGTGATGATCACGTCCGGGGCGCTGTTGCCATCACCGGGTTCGGTGGCAGGCAGGCGCATGCGGCGCTTGATCTCATCGGTGATGTGCGGGATGACCTGGACGGTATCGCCAAGGTAGTCCCCCCGGCGCTCCTTCTCGATCACCGTGGAGTACACCTGGCCGGTGGTCACGTTGGCGTTTCCGGCGAGGTTCTCGTCAAGGAAGCGCTCGTAGTGACCGATGTCCAGATCCGTCTCCGCGCCGTCGTCGGTCACAAAGACCTCGCCGTGCTGGAACGGATTCATGGTGCCTGGATCCACGTTGAGGTACGGGTCCAGCTTTTGCATCGTCACGGAAAGGCCGCGCGAACGCAGCAAGTTTCCTAGAGAAGAAGCCGTCAACCCCTTCCCCAAAGAGGACGCCACGCCACCGGTGACGAAGATGTGTTTGGTGGTCTCGTTGGACCGTTGCCTGGGAAAGGATCGTTGCACCACGGGACTTCACCTTAGCATCGAAGGGGCCAAAGCACACCTGATGGGGTGCCCCGGAAAGTGTCGGCGGGCTCCGGAAGGAGCGCCGGGGTTAGGACGGCCGGGCCGCCTCCGCTGCCGCGTCCTCCAGCAATTCCTTGGCATGGGCGCGCGCCGCTTCGGAATCAGCCTGTCCGGCGAGCATCCGGGCCAGTTCCGTAATGCGTCCCTCGGTGTCCAAGGTCACCACATCTGAGGTGGTGAAGCCGGAGCTTCCCTCACCGTGCGCCGTCTTGGTGACGTTCAGGTGCCGGTCGGCAAAGGCCGCCACCTGCGGCAGGTGGGTCACCACGACCACCTGGACATGGCGGGCCAGGCGGGCCAGGCGCCGCCCAATCTCCACCGCGGCCTCCCCGCCCACGCCGGAATCCACCTCATCAAAGACAAAGGTCGGCACCGGATCCACCTCAGCCAGCACCACCTCCAGTGCCAGCATCACGCGTGAGAGCTCGCCGCCAGAGGCCCCCTTGCCCAGCGGGCGGGGATCAGACCCGGGATGCGGGGCCAGCAAGAAATTGATCTCGTCTGCGCCGTGCGTGGCCGGCGCGGCGGCCTCCACCTGGATGCTCAGCCTGGCCTGGGGCATGGCCAGCGCGTGCAGCTCCTGATCCACGCGCGTTGACAGCCGTTGCGCCGCCTCAACACGCAGCGCGTGCAGGGCCTGGGAGTGTTCCTCCAACTCGGCCTGGAGACGGGCGACGGCGGCGGTCAGCTCCTCCGCTCGCGCCGGGTCATCCTGCAGTCCACTCAGGCGCACGCGCGCCTGGGCGGCCCACTCCAGCACCTCGTCGATGCTGGGGGCGTAGCGGCGTTGCAGGCCGGCCAGGTCCGCGCGCCGGTCCTCCACCGCGGCAAGCTCCGCCGGGGCATCCGCGTCCAGGGATTGCATGTAGCTGGCCAACTCCGTGGCTACGTCGGAGAGGATGTAGCCCAGCTCCCGCAGGCGGGCCGTCTGCTCCGCCAGAGCCGGGTCGTCTGCGTCCACCGCCTCCAGGGCGCGCTTGGCTGCGTCCACCAGAGAAACGGCGTCCACCGCCTCTCCAATCTCCTCGCTGACCAGCGCCGCGTGCGCGCTTGCTGCGCCCCCGCGTAGCTCCTCCACGTGGGTCAAGCGCAGTGAGCGCGCCGTCAGCTCGTCATCCTCCCCTGGCTGGGGGTCAACACGGTCAATCTCCTCCAAGGCGGACTGCAGGGTCTCCGCCTCTAGCGCGCGCTCACGCCCGCGCTCATGAATGTCCGCGAGCTCCGCCGTGGCCGCGTTCAGCGCCTCAAAGCTGGCGACGTACTTGGCCAGCGCCGCCGCCACGTCCTCGCCACCAAAGGCGTCCAGCGCGGCTCGCTGCTCCCCCGTTCCCCGCAGGCGCAACTGATCCGACTGGCCATGGACCGCCACCAACTTGTCGCCAATCCGTCCCAGCGCGCCCACCGGGATGGAACGCCCGCCAGCGTGGGCGCGGCCGCGCCCCTCTGCTGACACCGTGCGGGACAGGTACAGGGCAGCGCGACCGGGCCCATCGTCGTCGAGCTCCGCGCCCGCCTCCGCGGCCTCCCTGAAGGCGGGGGCATCCGGCGAGTCAATGATCGTGGCCTCCACGACCGCCTTGTCCTGGCCGCGCCGAACGATGCCGGCGTCCGCGCGCCGCCCGGTCAGCAGACCAAGGGCCGTGACGACCATGGTCTTGCCCGCGCCGGTCTCGCCCGTGACCACGGTGTAGCCGGGGCCAAGCGGCAGGCTGGCGTCTTGGATGTCCGCGGCGCTGTGCGGGGCGCCGAGCGGCAGCTCCGCCTCGTCAATGACACCCAGGGAACGGATGCGCAGGGATTCAATCATCGAGGTAACTCCGGTCCTTCTGGCAAGAGCGGGGCCACATTGCGCGGCGGCTCTACGACGTTCACGTGCCCCACTACCGGGGTCTCGCTCGTGGCCGGCTGGCTCGCGTCCCCTGCGGGGCCGCGCCACCCGACGATGGGCAGTTCAAACTTGCGCACCAGGCGCTCGCTAAACGGGGTGTGGGTCAGGCGGGCCAGCCGCACAGGGTGCGAGCTGCGGGTCACCTCCACGCGTGAGCCCGGAGGCAGGTCAACTGTTCTGCGCCCGTCGCACCACAGCACACCTCGCGCCTCCGTGCGGGTGAGGATTTCCACGGCCATGGTGGAGGTGGGTGCCACGACCAGCGGCCGGGCAAAGAGCGCGTGGGCGCTGATGGGGGCCATGACCAGCGCCTCCACCTCCGGCCAGACCACCGGCCCGCCGGCGGAGAAGGCATAGGCCGTGGAGCCGGTGGGAGTCGCCATGACCACGCCGTCGCAGCCAAAGGTGCTGATGGGGCGGGCATCCACCTCCACCACCACCTCCACCATGCGCTCGCGCTCGGCCTTCTCCACCGCGGCCTCGTTGAGGGCCCAGGTGTGCGCGCGGCGTTGCCCCCCGGAGAACACCTGCACATCAATGGTCATGCGCTCTTCCACGGTGTAATTGCGCTGCACAATGGCCTGCACCGTGCTCTCCAGATCCGCCTTCTCGCTCTCCGCGAGGAAGCCGACGTGGCCCAGGTTGACGCCAAGGAGCGCCACGGAGGATCCACGCACCAACTCGGCGGTGCGCAAGATGGTGCCGTCCCCACCCAGAACCATGCCCAGCTCAATGCCGTTCAGGCCCACATCCTGGCCAAGCACCTCAACGTCCAAGTGATCGCAGTTCTGATTCGCGCGGATCTCTGCGGCCTCATCGGCGCGCATCACCGGGGTCAGCCCGTTGGCACGCAACAGCTCGCAGGCCTCCAGCGCAACGCTGACTGCCTCCGTGCGGCCCGTGTGGGTCAAGACCAGAATGCGCCTCATGCCGTCCTCTCCGACGTCCATCGTGTTCTGCTCGCTGACCAAGAACGGCCCACGGCGGGGAACACGTTAAGAGTAGTCAACGGCGGCGAGCGTTGCGGCGATCTGTTCGCTTGCGGTGGAGAAGTGCTCGGTGTGCGGCCGGGTGGGGACGCTGAGGCGAAGAAAGAATTCGGCGTTGCCGTCCTGCCCAGGCAGCGAGCTTCTGGAGACCTCTTCCAGCGTCAGGCCAGCCCGCAGTGCCGCGTCTACGACGCCTTCCACGGCGACCTTCCTCGAACCGGCGTGGGTCACCACACCGGTGCGGGCCAGACGCTCGCGACCAATCTCAAACTGGGGTTTGACCATCAAGATCATCTGCCCGCCCGGGCGCGTCACATTCGCGAGCGGTCCCACCACCAGCCGGAGGGAAATGAAGGAGAGATCGCCCACGACCAGGTCCACTCCCCCGGGAACAAAGTCCTCCGTGAGCTGGCGCACGTTCACGCCTTCGTGGTTCTCCACGCGCGGATCCGCGCTGAGCGTGGGATGCAGCTGCCCGTGGCCCACGTCCACGGCGATCACCCGGCGCGCGCCACGTTCTAGCAGCACCTGCGTGAACCCACCGGTGGAGGCACCGGCATCCAGGCAGAGGGCATCCTGCACGACGACGCTGGTGAAGGTTTCCAAGGCGCCGATCAGTTTGTGCGCGGCGCGGCCCACATAACGATCTGCCTCGTCCCCTGTCAGGCTCAGTTCGCTCCCCGGCTTCACTGCCAAGGAGGCCCTGGTGACGACTAAGCCGTCCACGCTGACGCGGCCCGCGGCGATGGCCTTGGCCGCCCGAGTCCGCGAGGAGCACAACCCGCTCGTGACCAGCAGCTGATCCACCCTGCCGGCTTCCGGTGCTGAGGCGGACTGAATGGCCGCGCTCATGCCTCCTCCTCGAGGGCCTCAGTGAGCTGACCCAGGAGGCGCTCAAAGTGGGCCGGGTGCTCACCCAGCCCCGCGTCGTCGAGCAGCTCCAGTGGCTCAAGCAGCTGCGCTTCCGAGGGAAGCGGGCGCTCCTGCGCTGGCTGGTGCGGCCCAGGGAGGGGCGGTGTGTTGGTGCTCATGCGCGCGCTGACTCCGCCGCTTCAAAGAGCCCGGCCAGCGTATCGATGACGTAGGTGGGGCGCTGCGCTGCGTCCGCCTGCCGCGCAGTGTCCCTCGAGTCGATGCCGGTCAGGACCAGAACCGTGTCCATGCCCGCGGCGATCCCGCCGGCGATGTCCGTGTCCAGGCGGTCCCCGATCATGAGCGGGCGCTCGCAACCCAGCTGCTGCGCCGCAAGGTGCATCAGCGTGGGCTGGGGTTTGCCTGCCACCAACGGTTCACAGTCCACCGCGCGGCGAACTGCGGCAACCAGGCTGCCGTTGCCCGGAGCGATGCCCTGGGCGCGGGGAATGGTGGAATCGGTGTTGCTGGCGACCCATCTGGCGCCGCGCTGAATGGCATACGCCGCGGCCGCGAGGTCCGCCCAGCCGAGGCCCGGGTCAAATCCCTGGATCACGTAGTCGGGGTGCGCGTCCTCTGCCACAGGAATGAGGGCAAAGCCCGCGTCTGCGACCTGCTCACGCAGCGCATCGGAGCCCACCACCATGGCGGTCAGCTCCCCCGCGTGCGGGGAGCCAAGGCCCTCCCAGCCCTCCGAGTCGTCCCGGGCCAGGCGGGCTGCCGCCGCGGCGGACCCGAAGACCTGCTCCGGGCCCACCGACAGCCCGAGGCCGCGCAGGTGTTCTGCGACGGCCTCGGTACGCCGAGAGGCGTTGTTGGTGACAAAGCCGACCCGCAGGCCCTCTGCCATGGCGCGGTTCAGCGACTCCACGGCGCCCGGCAACGCGCCCTGGCCGGCGTACACGACGCCGTCCAGGTCACAGAGCAGGCCGTCGTAGAGGTCCACCAAACGCTGCGGCTTGGTCACCGCGGTGTTGTTCACCGCTCGGAGTCCTCCGCACCGCCCAGCTCGCGCTGCTGCGAGGCGAACTCATCAACGGCGTCGCCGTCCTCGAGCTCTTCATCGTCCTGCTCCGGGCTACCGTCATGCTGCTCATCGCGGCTCTGCTCGGGGTGGTTGGACTCCTCCGACTCGTCGCCGTAGGCAAACGGGTCCTCGTGACCCTCGGGGAGCACGTCGCCGTCCTCATCCTCGCCATTGTTGCTCAGCGTGCGCAGGGAGTCCTCGTCGCTGATGCGGGGCTGCTCCTCGCGGTAGCCGGCCACTGCCTCCGCGGCCCGCGGCAGCACATCGCCGTCCTCGTCCTCTTCCGGGTCATCCAAGAGCAGGTCAAGGTCGATGATCTCTTCCTCGTCCTCCTCGACACCGAGCGCCTGCTCCGCAACCGCGATGCGGGCCGTCCACTTGGCGGCCTCTTCCTTGCGGTCCACTGAGATCAGGGCCTCTGCGTACGCCTCGAAGAGGCGCGGGCTGAAGGAGTAGGCCTTGTTCATGTCCAGCGTGGGGATCTCCAGGGCCTTGACCGCCTCTTCCTGGCGGTTCAGGTCCATGAGGATGCCGGCGCGCACGATGGCGACCTCTGCACCGGCGGCGCCAGTCAGTGCCTGGGCCTCCGGCGACTCGACGGTCTCCAGGGCCTTGTCCACACGGCCCAGCGCCCGCTCGCAGTCGGCCATCAGGGCCAAGTGCTCGTCGGAGCCGGAGATGCGGCGGTAGGTGCGCAGTTCACGCAGGGCGTCGTGGAACTTCTCTGAGGCGTAGGCGGTGAGGCCAACAGCCTCGCGGACCATGGCGACGCGGCCACCGCGGCGGCTTGCTGCCTCCGCGTGGTCAAAGGCCAACTCCGGCTCGGTGTCGATGTAGCGGGCGGCCATGACCAAGTGCTTGGCCACCCAGCCGCGGTTGCGCTCGTCCAGGTACTGCAACTCGCGCAGCACCGGCTTGTCCAGCTCCTTGCCCGTCACATCGCTATCGATCTCCGGGGACTTCTCGCGGCCATCGCGGTTCGCTGCGCGGTTGTCGCCGCCCAGGCGCTCCGGACGCTCTTCTTCGCGGCCCTGGCGGTCAAAGCCGCCACGGTCGCCGCGGTCATTGCGATCGTTGCGGGCGCCACGGTCGTTGCGATCCCCACGGTCGTTGCGATCCCCACGGGCCGGGCCGCGGTCCGAGGACTGACGACGATCGCCGGCGCCGAATCCGCCGCCGCGCTGCGGGCGATCGGTCGGCTGAGGGCGGTTGCTGTGCTCGGGACGCTCGGTGCGCGCCGGGCGCTCCGTGCGCTCAGCACGCTGGGGACGCTCATCGCGCGCCGGGCGCGTGTCGCGCTGGGGACGGTCGCTGCGGGGTGCCTGATCGCGGCGGTCCTCGCGGCGGTCGCCGCCAAAGCCACCACCGCGGTTGTCATCACGACGGTTGTCATCACGACGGGGGCCGCGATCATCGCGGCGATCGCCACCAAAACCCCCACCGCGAGTGTCCTCACGACGGTCACCACCGCGGAAGCCACCACCACGGTTGTCATCACGACGGTCATTGCCGCGGAAACCGCCACCCTGACGATCATCACGACGGGGGGCGCGATCATCACGACGATCGCCACCAAAACCCCCACCGCGAGTGTCCTCACGACGGTCACCACCGCGGAAGCCACCACCACGGTTGTCATCACGACGGTCATTGCCGCGGAAGCCGCCACCCTGACGATCATCACGACGGGGCGCGCGATCATCACGACGATCGCCACCGAAGCCACCGGAACGACGCTCTCCGTCACGGGCCGGCCGATCATCATTGCGCGGGCTGTACGGCTTGCGACCGTTTCCGGTGTAGCCGGAACCCTGACCGGATCGATCCTGACGACGGGGGCCGTTGCCCTCCTGGTGGTTTGACACGGTGACCTCTCTAAAGTTTCTTGGCGCGTCGACAGACTGCCGTCGACGCAAGTATCCATTCTAGCCGCTATGAACAGCGCTGGCTTCAGACGCGAGCACCAGGGACTGTGACATCCCCCGAAGATGCCGTGGCCGTTGCTGTGCACCCCCTCGCCGCCAGGCCTCTGGATCAGTTCGCGCTTGAGATCCACGGCGACCCACGCAGGCTCTGCTAACGTGACCGGCATGTCAGCCGCTTCATGCTCAGCCGCTTGCCCGGCAGTGACCGAGACCTCCCGCTAACGGCGGGACGTCCAGCTCACCACATCATTCCCCTGGCTCGTCCGGCCGTTTCGGTTTCAGTCCGATGCGGCACACCGTGCTGCTCGGTACCTTTTCGAGCGACGGAGCATTCCATGTCTTTTGACACCCCCTTTTCACGCGGTCAACGCCCCCGCCCTTGGCACGCGCCCCTCATCTTGTGCGCCATGTCCATGCTGCAATTCTTCATCGCTGTCGATGTGACAGTGGTCAACGTCGCACTACCTTCAATCGGCGCAGACCTCGGCGTCGGCGGCCACTCCCTCACGTGGGTGGTGGTCGGCTACACGCTGACCGGCGGCGGTCTCCTGATGCTCGGTGGCCGGCTCGGAGACGTGTTCGGTCGACGCCGCACACTCTTAGGTGGCACCACAATTTTCGGTGCGGCATCCCTCCTCGCCGGACTCGCCCCTTCCTTCCCTCTTTTGGTCGTCGCTCGCCTGCTCCAGGGCGCAGGCTAGGCAATAGCACTGCCCGCAGCCATGGCCACCATCGTGCTGTTGTATCCAGAAGGCCCCCGACGATCGCGTGCATTGAGTATTTGGGCCGCCGTAGCTAGCTGCGGCCTGGTTCTCGGGTTTGCGCTCTCCGGGATCATCACCGAGTACCTGGGATGGCGGTGGATTTTTCTGATCGCTACGCCGTTCATCCTGGTGGTGATCGCGGCGACGTGGCTGCTGATCCCGGGCGAACGCCGGGCTCCCACCACGCGGGTCAGCATTGATGTACCTGGAGCTCTCCTCCTGACGGCCAGCCCCCTGCTTTTCATCTACGCCGTGGTTGGAGCTGGTGACCCGGAGACAAGCATCTGGCTGAACGTCTTGGCTCTCATCGGCGCCTTGTTGAGCGGTGTCGCCTTCCTCCGCATCGAGTCGCGTGCCGTCAACCCCATCGTTCCTCGCGCCATATTCGCCAACAAGGCGCGTTTGAAAGCGAACCTCACCACCATGTTGCTCAGCGGAGCGTTGTCTACGTCGTTCTTGCTCTTCACGTTCTACCTCCAAGACCGACTCCGTTTGAGCCCCATGGCGGCGGGCGTCACCATGCTTCCTCTGGCCGGAGCGCTCATCGCGGCCACCGTCTTGGTCCCCCGACTCATGACACGGTGGGGAGCTCGCGCGTGCGTCTTGACCGGCATAGCGTCAACTGGATCCGCGATGACGGTGATCGCGGTCGTCGCAGTGGTTGGTGGAGGCGTGCCGTGGCTACTTCTCGCCATGCTGCTCATCGCGGCGGGCATGGGCTTTGGACTGGTTGGCCTGCAGTATCTTGCCGTCAGCGGCACGACTGACGCGGACGCAGGAGTGGCATCCGGGATCCAACGGGCGGCCGACCAACTTGGAGGAGCCAGCGGCGTCGCCGTCTTCGTTGGACTCGGCTTTGCGCCGGCCCTACATCATGCTGATGCATTCTTGGTCTCAGCAGCGCTGGCCCTCGTGGGACTCTTCGCCGCGGCCGTCATCATGCTCCGCCAGCCGGGAGGCGTGGGCCCCAAACCCAAGGCTCACTAGCACAGCGCACTGCGGCGCCGCTTCCCTGGTGTCGCAGTGCGCTGCGTGCGCTGGCCGGGGTGGGTGCCGGCGGGGTGCGTGCGCTGGCCGGTGTGGGTGCCGGCCGGGAAGTGTTTTGGGTATGAGAAAGGCCCCGCGCCTCTCCGAACCCTGTTAGGGGTTTGGGGGCTGCGGGGCCTTCCTGTGTGGTTGTGTCCGGCGGCGTCCTACTCTCCCACAACCTCCCGGTTGCAGTACCATCGGCGCTGTAGGGCTTAGCTTCCGGGTTCGGGATGGGACCGGGCGTTTCCCCTACGCTATGACCGCCGTAACTCTTTCACTCCGCCACAACCCTTCGCATTGCTGCTGTTGGGTGTGGTGGTGGTCTGTGTGTTACTTGCGTGTGCGTGGTGACACAATATTTTGTTGTGGTGATGCTGTATGAAATTTTGGGGTTGCGAAGGTTGTTGTTTCGTAACCGAATAGTGGACGCGTGCAGAGCTTGCTTGAACTGTTTTGAAGCC
>NZ_QQXL01000001.1 GCF_003640665.1 Galactobacter caseinivorans | reverse complement strand
TCCGAAGAACCGGTCCCTTGACCTTGGTGACCCCAACGGGATTTGAACCCGTGCTGCCGCCGTGAGAGGGCGGTGTACTAGGCCGCTATACGATGGGGCCAAGCACTGCTGATACTGCAAAAACTGGCGCTTTCGCCTTCCTGGTCAAACCAAAAAAGCTGAGGCACCTTCTCACCACTGACGCGAAGAACCCAAGCAAAGCTGGGCTGTCGCGACCGTGACCCCAACGGGATTTGAACCCGTGCTGCCGCCGTGAGAGGGCGGTGTACTAGGCCGCTATACGATGGGGCCGTGCGTGAAGTGCTGTGGGCACAAAGCCCGCACTCACAAGATTCGCAATGAATCTCGCTGGGATACCAGGACTCGAACCTAGAATGTCGGTACCAGAAACCGATGTGTTGCCAATTACACCATATCCCAATGGCATTCCCAGGACTCCACGGAGCACCAGGCGCTATGACAGCCTACCCGAATTTGTGTACCCATGCGAACCGGCGAGGCCGCGCATGCTTGCCGCGGGAGCACCACACAACCACTGCGTTGCCGCCGCCCAGACCGCCGCACGGACCGGTGCATGGGTCCGCGCATTGGCCAGCGCATGGGCGCGCAGGAACTGGCAAGTGAGCGCGGGCGAGTGAGCCTGGAAACGCGCAAGGGACCGGCTCCGAAGAACCGGTCCCTTGACCTTGGTGACCCCAACGGGATTTGAACCCGTGCTGCCGCCGTGAGAGGGCGGTGTACTAGGCCGCTATACGATGGGGCCAAGCACTGCTGATACTGCAAAAAAACCTGGCGCTTTCACCTTCCTGGTCAGACCAAAAAAGCTGAGGCACCTTCTCACCACTGACGCGAAGAACCCAAGCAAAGCTGGGTTGTCGCGACCGTGACCCCAACGGGATTTGAACCCGTGCTGCCGCCGTGAGAGGGCGGTGTACTAGGCCGCTATACGATGGGGCCGTGCGTGAAGTGCTATGGGCACAAGGCCCGCACTCACAAGATTCGCAATGAATCTCGCTGGGATACCAGGACTCGAACCTAGAATGTCGGTACCAGAAACCGATGTGTTGCCAATTACACCATATCCCAATGGCATTCCCAGAACTCCTACGGAGCACTAGGCCAGATCAAACTTTAGCGGAGATTGCCCTCCGCACCAAATCGGTACCAGGGCGTTGCGCCGAGGCCCCGGCTCAGTTCGAACCCCTCAAAAAGTGCCACCGTTTCGCCGTTTCTGGATCAGAAACGGGGCACGCCGCCGGGTCACCGCGCGCGCAAGGCCCCCGCGGCCCACCCCACCACCGGCGTGAGTCCGCTCACCCCACCCAGGTCCGCGAAGCGGCCAAAGCGATCCACCAGCAGTGCCGGCAGACCCGCCTGACGCGCCCCCTCGACGTCGTGCCCTGGGTTGTCCCCGACCATCAGCGTGCTGGCGGCTGCGGTACCCAGCGCGGCAACGCCGGCCAGGTAGGAGCGGGGATCCGGCTTGGGTGCGCCGGCCGTGTCCGAGCCGATCACCACACCGATGCGCTCCAGGCCCACCGCCCGCAGCTTGCCGCGCTGATAGCTCTCCACGTTGTTGGTCACCGCGCCGTAGGGGACGCCGAGGCCGTCCAACGCATCCAGCACGCCGTGCACATCGGCAAAGACGCGCCAGGAATCCCGCACCAGCGACTCGAACCGCGTGGAGAAGCCGTCCACGTCCTGCTCCGTGCGCAGACCCCACGCCGCAAGGGCGGCCTGCAGACGCCGGTGACGCTGCTGGGCAAACCCCAGCTCGCCGCGCACATACGCGTCATAGAAGCCGTCAGTGTCCCTGGAGAAGTGCTCGGCAAACTCCGTGCGCGCCGCCTCATCCAGGCCCTGCAGCTCGCGCTCGGCCGCGCCGAGCAGGGCCACCCGCATGGCGCTGCGCAGGTCCACCAGCGTGTCATCCACGTCAAAGAGGACGCCAACGGCGCCGGTGGGAACCGGCGCCGTTGAGGGGAACAACTCAGGCATGCTGCTGACGGAAGGAGCCCAGGCGAGCCAGCGTGGACTCCTTGCCCAGGATCTCCAGCGACTCAAACAGCGGCGGTGAGATGCGGTTGCCGGTCACGGCGGAACGCACGGGACCAAAGGCCAGGCGCGGCTTGAGGCCAAGGCCGTCAATGAGCGCGGTGCGCAGCGCGGCCTCGATGTGCTCCGTGGTGAACTCCGGCACCGCCTCCAACGCGGCGATCGCGGCGTCTACCACTTCAGCCAGATTCTCCGGGAGCTTCTTCAGCGCGTCCGGTGCCACCACCAGATCCGCATCCGGGGTGAAGAGGAAGCCGAGCAGGGCAGGGGCCTCGCCCAGGAGCTGCACGCGCTCCTGGATCAGCGGCGCGGCGGCGGTCAGGATCTGGGCCTCGCGATCCGTGAGCGGCTCCGACACCACTCCCCCGGCCACCAGGTAGGGAATCAAGCGGTCGCGGAACACGTCCGCAGGGAGCATGCGGATGTGATTGCCGTTGATGGCCTCCGCCTTCTTGAGGTCAAACTTGGCCGGGTTGCCCAGCACATCGTGGATGTCAAAGTGCTCCACGAGCTGATCCAGCGAGAAAATGTCCTCATCAGCGGAGAGGGACCAGCCCAGGAGCGCCAGGTAGTTATCCAGCCCCTCCTTGATGAAGCCCATGTCCCGCAAATTAAACAGGCTGGACTCCGGATCGCGCTTGGAGAGCTTCTTGTTTCCCTCTCCCATGACGTAGGGAAGGTGGCCAAAGAGCGGCACAAATTCCGCCACGCCAATCTGGATCAGCGCCTTGTAGAGGGCGATCTGGCGGGGAGTGGAAGAGAGGATGTCCTCGCCGCGCAGCACGTGGGTGATCCCCATCAGCGCGTCATCCACCGGGTTCACCAGCGTGTAGAGGGGCTTGCCGTTGGCGCGCACCACCACAAAGTCAGGCACCGAACCCGCGGGGAAGGTGATCTCGCCGCGGACCAGGTCGGTGAAGGTGATGTCCTCATCCGGCATGCGCAGCCGCAGCACGGGGGCGCGGCCTTCAGCGCGGAAGGCGTCCTTCTGCTCCTGGGTCAGCTCGCGGTCAAAGTTGTCATAGCCCAGCTTGGGGTCCTCGCCCTTGGCGCGGTGACGTGCCTCCACCTCATCCGGGGTGGAGAAATCCTCATACACATGCCCGCCGGCCACCAGCTTCTCGATGACATCCGTGTAGATATCGCTACGCAAAGACTGGCGGTAGGGCTCGTGCGGGCCGCCCACCAGCACGCCCTCGTCCCAATCCATGCCCAACCACTGCAGCGCCTCGATCAGCTGGTTGAAGGACTCCTCGGAGTCGCGAACGGCGTCCGTATCCTCCACCCGGAACACCAGCTTGCCGCCGGTGTGGCGCGCATAGGCCCAGTTGAAGAGGGCCGTGCGGACCATGCCCACGTGCGGGGTACCGGTCGGTGACGGGCAAAAGCGCACGCGCACGGGGGTGGAGTCAGAGACGGTCGGGAGGGAGGAGGTGAAGCTCATAGTCCCAGATTCTACGCGGAAGTGACGGTGTCTTCTTCCCGCTCAAAGGAGGAGCGCACGGGGAGGAACTCCTCCAACCAGCCGGCGATCCGGTCATGGGTGGCGCTGCGCTCCTCCGGGCTCTCCTCGGTGGAGCCGTCGTTGATGCAGAAGGTGTCCATGTTCCTGGCCTTGAGGTAGCGCCGCATCCGCGCGGCACCGTCCGGAACGGCCGGATCAATGTAGTCATAGCGAATGCGGCCCGTCACCACGGAGCCCGTAGCCAGGCCGTACGCCATGGAGAGGGAGCCGGCGGCCGCGATGTCCTCCGTGGTGCGGAACTGCGCGGCACGGGTGGCAGCGAACTCCGCGGGGAAGATGCGTTCCAGTTCCTCCTGCCTGCTGCGAGTGAGCGCTGCGGGCGCATGAAAGTACTTGCGGGTGGGGTAGGCGCCGCACTGCTCCAGCACCAGACCGCGCGCCTTCTTGGCCGCGGTAGTAGAGGCGATCTCGCCCTCCACCGGCTCCGCGAAGTCCACCGTGGCCCGTGACAGGAAGGCATTGGCCAGGCCACTCCCGCGGAAGAACTGCTCGGGGCTCACGGGACGCCCAAAGAAGTTGTCGTCATTCAGGTACAAGAAATGCTCCGCCAGCCCCTGAATCCGGTGCAGATTAGCCTCGATGGCGTGCGAATTGAAGTTGGGCAACTGGGCTGGGTCCGGCCAGATTTCGCGGTGATCCACCACCGTGACCCGGTCGCTGTCCCGCAGCCACGCCGGGCGCTGGCCCGCGGCGACGATCCACACGTGGCGCACCCACGGCGCAAATTGTTCAAGCGAGCGCAGTGAATAACGCAGCTCGTCGTGGTCGGCAAAGCGAGACTCGTCATCCGAGCGCTCGGTGAAGACCACGCCCTCCACCGCGGCCTTGGCCTGGGCCTTGCTCTTGGCCCACTCGGCGTCCGCGCCATCCACCCACGTGTAAACCACATCGATGGGGAAGCCCACCTCTTGCACGTCGCGGCCACGCGCCCAGACCTGCGGCACGCCGTGGGCGTCCCGATCCTGGGTCTGCTCCAGCGTCAATCCCGCCAGCCCCTCCCGCCGCACCAGGGGCTCAAGCACGTGCGGGCGGTCCTCGTTGGCCCCGAAGAACAGCACCTCCACACCCTCCGTGGGGCCTGACCGGAAGCGGCTGGTGGCCGTAGCGGCCTGGACCCGCCACAGGCGCACGCCGCCGACGGCGCGCAGCCGGGAGGCCCCCAGCGGGGTGATCACGGGGTTCCCCAGTGCGTCCCCTGCGGCGCAGGCACGCCAGCCGTCAAGCTCCGGGGCGGCGGCCAACGCGGACAGTGCGGCGGCGGCATTCTCCTGCGTGACGCCCAGGATGGTGGCGCGGTGGCTGGGCGAGGGGCACAGGAAGAAGTCCACGCCGGCCCGCTCCAGCACGCCGCGTGCCAGCTGCGCCGAAGCGGACCTGGCCTCCGGGAGTGAGAGCGCGGGGTTGAAGTCCAGCGCAATCACCTTTTGGCCAGGCAGCCCCCACGTTCGCTGCGCCTCGCCAGCCCGGTGCCTGGTCACGGCGAATCGCATTTCCGAGGCCCTGGAGGCAGCCTCGCGCAGCGCGGTTTTGCCTAGGGCCTTCACAGCGGCAGAGATCGGCATGAACGGGGCTCCCAGGAAGAGTACGGCGACGTGAGACAAGCAGGACGGGTGTGAGTGGTTGCGCGGGTGACGCGCTCGGTACGACGCGCGCTCGGAACGAGGCGCGCACGGAACTAGGCGCGCACAGACTTACGCGCGCACAAAGAAGTTGGAGAGCGTCCCGATGCCCTCAATCTCTACCTCAACGCGCTGTCCCTCGCGCACCAGGCCCACTCCGGCCGGGGTGCCCGTCAGCAGCACATCCCCGGGCAGCAGCGTGAAGGCGGCGGAGGCCAAAGCCACCAGCTCACCCACGCCGTGAATCATGTCCGCGGTGGTCCCATCCTGCACGGTGTCCCCGTCCAGGCGGGCCTTGATGCCCAGGGATTCCGGGTCAAGCTCCGTCTCGATCCAGGGGCCAAGGGGGCAGGAGCCGTCCCAGCCCTTGGCGCGAGCCCACTGGCCGTCGGTGCGCTGCGCATCGCGAGCGGTGAGGTCATTGGCGCAGGTGTAACCAAAGATCACGGCATCCGCATCCGCAGCAGGCACGTCCTTGCAGATGCGGCCAATCACCACGGCCAGCTCCGCCTCATAGGAGATCTCATCGGAGAAGGACGGCAACTGCACCGGCTCCCCCGGACCCACCACGGAGGTGTTGGGCTTCAGGAACATGAGCGGGGTCGCGGGGACCTCGTTGCCCATCTCCTTGGCGTGCTCGGCGTAGTTACGGCCAAAGGCCACCACCTTGGAGCGCGGGATGATGGGCGCCACCAGGCGCACGTCCTCCAGCGCGTGGCGCGTTCCGGTGGTCTGCACACCGTGGAAGAACGGGTCGCCATTGAGCACGGCAACCTCATCCCCTTCCACCAGCGCGTAGAAGGGCTCTGAATCAAGGACACAACGGGCAATACGCATGGGCCCAGCCTAGTGCCCCGCCGCGGGGACGCGTGCTTAGGCCGTCTCTTCCTCCACGTAACCCATGGGGTTCTGGCTCTGCCACTTCCAGGAGTCCCGCGTCATTTCCTCCAGGCCGCGCTCCGCCTTCCAGTTCAGCTCTGCGCGTGCGCGGCTGGGCTCCGCGACCAGTTCCGCGACGTCACCGGGGCGGCGGTCCACGATGGTGAAGGGGATGTCCCTGCCAGAGGACCGCGCAAAGGAGCGGACCACCTCCAGCACGCTGGAGCCTTCCCCGGTGCCCAGGTTCCATGCGCGGCTTCCGGCGTGTGCCGGCAGCGCCTCCAGCGCTGCCACGTGCCCCGCAGCCAGGTCGACGACGTGGATAAAGTCCCGCACGCCGGTTCCGTCAGGTGTGGGGTAGTCCCCACCGAACACGCTGAGTTGCTCACGCCGTCCCACCGCCACCTGCGCCACAAAGGGCATCAGGTTGTTGGGGATGTCCCTGGGGTCCTCACCAATGCGTCCGGATTCGTGCGCACCGACCGGGTTGAAGTAGCGCAACTTGGCGATGTGCCAGCTGGGATCAGAGGCGGCCAGATCATCCAGGATCTGCTCGATGTGCAACTTGGTGGCGCCGTAGGGGTTGGTGGTGCCAAGGGGCAGGTCCTCAACGCAGCGCGCCACGCCGGCCGCGCCGTACACGGTGGCGGAGGAGCTGAAGACGAAGGTGCGCACTCCCGCCTCATCCATGGCATCCAGCAGGTTCAGGGTGCTCACGATGTTGGTGCGGTAGTAGCGCAGCGGCTGCGCCACGGACTCCCCCACGGCCTTGAGGCCAGCGAAGTGAATCACGGCGTCAAAGTTGCCCGCCAGCATGATCTCCCGGGTGCGCTCGGCATCCAACAGGTCCGCCTCGACGTACTCAATCTCGCGACCAACCAGCTCGGAGACGCGGCGGATGGCCTCCGGCGAGGAGTTGGCGAAGTTATCCAGGATCACCGGCTCGTGGCCGGCCTGGATCAGGCTGAGGACGGTGTGGGAGCCGATGTACCCGGCGCCGCCGGTGGTAAGAACGCGCATGGCCCCGATCTTAGCGACCGGGGCCATGCGTGCGCCGCAAGCGCGGCTGAAGACGGCGTGGGAGACAAAAATCTGGCCGGCTAGAACCAGAGCACCGGGCTCAGAGCACCGGGCTCAGACCAGGCGCGTCAGCCAGCCGTGAGTGTCCTCCACGGTTCCGCGCTGCACGCCGAGGAGCTTGGCGCGGATGCTTCCCCACACGGAGTCAGAGGTGGTTTCGGGGAGCACCATGGTGCCCTCGGCACTGCGCAGTTCCGCGATGGGGGTGATCACGGCGGCGGTGCCGCAGGCAAAGGCCTCCTTGAGGGTGCCGTTGGCCACGGCCTCGCGCCACTCGTCGAGGGTGAACTTGCGCTCCTCCACCGTCAGGTCCATTTCCCGGGCCAGCTGCAACACGGAGTCTCGGGTGATCCCGTGCAGGATATTGCCGTTGAGGCGCGGGGTCACCAGCGTGCCGCCCTCCAGGACAAAGAACACGTTCATCCCGCCCAGTTCCTCCACAGAGAAGTCATCCGTGGGGTCAAGGAAGAGCACCTGCGGGCAGCCGTGGGCCTCCGCCTCCATCTGCGCGGCAAGCGATGCGGCGTAGTTGCCGCCGCACTTGGCCTCTCCGGTGCCGCCGTGGCCGGCGCGGGCAAAGTTCTGGGAGAGCCAGATCGGCACGGCGTGCAGCTCGCCGCCAAAGTAGTTGCCTGCGGGTGAGGCAATCACGCGGAAGCTCACCTCGCGGGCGGGGCGCACCCCAAGGAACGCCTCGGTGGCGATCATGAAGGGGCGCAGGTACAGGGCCTCGCCGTCTCCGGAGGGAACCCAGTCCTGGTCCACCGCGACCAGCTGGCGCACGGCCTCCACAAAGTGCTCCACGGGCAGCTCCGGCAACGCAAGCCTGCGGGCGGAGGCGTTGATGCGCTCACCGTTCTTCCCCGGGCGGAAGGTGCGCACGGAGCCGTCCTCGTGGCGGTAGGCCTTGAGTCCCTCAAAGACCTCCTGCCCGTAATGGAGCACGGAGGCCGCAGGGTCAAGGCTGATGGGCCCATAGGGCTCCACGCGGGCGTTATGCCAGCCTGCGTCAGCGCTCCAATCGATCACGGCAGTGTGGTCGGTGAAGAAGTTGCCAAAACCCGGGTTCTGCAGGATCTTGGTGCGCTCCTGCTCGGAGACGCGGTGATCGGAGAGGTGCTGGGCAAACTCCACAGTGCTCACGGATGCTTCCTTTGTGTGAGGCCCCCGGCCGGCGGGCTGGGACAGGGATGGCGACGCTGGACGGCCGCGGGGTGATGCGTGCCGCGCGACGAGCTGACACGAACAGACTATGCGATGCGGCTCACACAGTGACGCCGCGCAGCGCGGCCACGATGGAGTCGCCCACAGCGGCGGTGCCGCGGGGTTTCGTCCCGGAACGCTGCTCGACGTCGTTGGCGACGGCCTGCTCGATCCGCACCGCCGCGTCGTCGAGCCCTAGGTGGTGCAGCATCAGTGCCGCGGACAGGATCGCCGCGGTGGGATCCGCGATCCCCTGACCCGCAATGTCCGGCGCGGAGCCGTGCACCGGCTCAAACATGGACGGCGCCGTTCCGTCCAGGTTGATATTCCCGGAGGCGGCCAGGCCAATCCCGCCGGTGACCGCACCGGCCAGGTCCGTGAGGATGTCGCCAAAGAGGTTGTCCGTCACGATCACGTCAAAGCGCGCGGGGTCCGTGACCAAGAAGATGGTGGCGGCATCCACATGGAGGTAATCTACGGCGACCTCGGGGAAGTCCGGCGCTATTTCCTCCACCGTGCGGCGCCACAGGTGACCGGCGTGCACCAGCACGTTGTGCTTGTGCACCAGCGTGAGCTTGTGGCGTGGGCGCGCGGCCGCCCGCTCAAACGCGTCCCTGACCACCCGCCGCACGCCGTGGGCGGTGTTGAGCGAGACCTCCGTGGCGATCTCAAACTCCGTGCCCTGACGGATCACGCCGCCGTTGCCCACATAGGGGCCCTCGGTGCCCTCGCGGACCACCACAAAATCGATCTGCCCCGGATTCCTTAGCGGCGATCCGGTGCCCGGATACAGGCGGGAGGGGCGCAGGTTCACGCAGTGATCAAGGCTGAAGCGCAGCTTGAGCAGCAGCTCGCGTTCAATGAGACCGGAGGGCACGCGCGTGTCCCCCGGCGCCGCGCCGACCGCACCAAACAGGATGGCCTCGTGACCGCGCAGGGATTCCAGCGTGGCATCCGAGAGCGTCTCCCCCGTGGCGAGCCAGTGGTGAGCGCCCAGCTCGTATTCGGTCAGGCTCACGCCGGTGTCCGTGTCCGCGAGGACGGCCTCCACCACGCGCACGGCCTGCTCCACCACCTCCGGACCAATGCCGTCTCCGGGAATCACTGCCAGGTCGATGTTCCTCGTCATGTCACCACCCTAAAGACGGCGTCCGCATACTGGTCAACACATCTCACATGATGGACAACGGGAGGGGTGTGCGGCGCGTCATCCCGTGGAGGGACGCTGCGGGTGAGCCGGCGCCTTTAGGCTTAAGGCATGAAGTGGCACCGCAGACTCGACGCGTGGGTGCGTTCGCATCCCGGTCGGGTGGACGCCACCATCGCCGTCTTGCTGTTCCTGGTCTCCGCCCCCGCCGTCGCTGGCACGGGCTATGGCATGGACCAGACAGCCACCCTGGTCCTCGTCTTTGGGATGTTGATCAGCGGCGCCGGGATCGCTTGGGCCTTCTCGGAGCGCCGCACGCACCCACGCCGGGCGCTCTGGGTCACCACTGGAGCCGGCCTGCTCCAGGTCATCACGGTGCGTGAGTTCATCTTCATGGACCTGGTGATCCCCGTGATTGCCTACTCCGTCACCGCGTACGGCACGCGCACCGACTCCCGATGGGCCGTGGTCTGTTCCGCCATCGGTTCCTTCCTGGGCGCCGCCCTGTGGGTGCGTCCCTTCCGCGTGGAGGACGCCGCGACCTTTGGCGCCCTGGTCCTTTTCCACCTGCTCATCTGCGTCATTGCCTGGGTCAGCGGCGATCTGCACCGCACGCGCAGGCTCGCGGTGGAGGCCATCGAGGACCGGGCCCGGCGGTTGGAACAGGAACAGGAACAGGAGCGCGCCCTGGCAGCCGCGGACGAACGCCGCCGCATTGCGCGGGAGATGCACGACGTAGTGGCGCACTCGCTTTCCGTGATCATCGCCCAGGCAGACGGCGCACGGTACGCGGCCGCAGCGGATCCCGAGGTGGCCCCCAAGACCCTCGGAACCATCTCGGAGACCGGCCGTTCCGCCCTGCGGGAGATGCGCTCCCTCCTGGGCGTGCTCCGCGCGGATGATGACGACGCGGCCCCCAAGGCGCCGGCCCCCAGCCTTGAACGCCTGGGAGAGCTGGTGGACAGCACCCGCGCGGCAGGCCTCGCCGTGGCCTACACCGTGCGCGGCACCCCGGCGCGCGGGCTACCCTCCGGCGCGGAGCTGACCGCCTACCGTGCCGCCCAGGAGGCGCTCACCAATGTGCTCAAGCACGCCGGACGCGGCGCCACCTCAAGCCTTGACCTGACCTGGACCCAACGCGGCCTCACGCTCAGCGTGGTGGATGATGGGCGTGGCCCCACCCCCACGGACGGCCTGGGACGGGGCCAACAGGGCATGCGCGAGCGCGCGCAGCTCTACGGCGGCACCGCAAACTTTGGCCCGCGCGGCGGCGGGGGCTATTCCGTCACCGTGTTCCTTCCATACCAGGAGATCTGATGTCCCCCGATTCCCCCATCCGAGTGGCACTTGTGGATGACCAGACCCTGGTGCGCAGTGGCTTCAAGATGCTCATTGACTCCCAGCCTGACCTTGAGGTGGTGGCGGAGGTGGCCTCCGGTCGTGAGGCGGTCGCCAGCTCGGCGGTGGCCCACGCCGATGTGGTCCTCATGGACATCCGCATGCCAGAGATGGACGGCATCCAGGCCACGCAGATCCTGCTCGGCACAGATGAGGGTGAGATCACGGCCCGCGAGGGCGGCCCGCGCGTGCTGATCCTGACCACCTTTGATCTGGACGAGTATGCGCTGGACGCGGTCAAGGCCGGCGCCAGCGGCTTCCTGCTCAAGGATGCTCCGCCGGAGGAACTGCTCTCCGCGATCCGCACGGTCCACGACGGCGGCAGCGTGGTGGCCCCCACCACCACCCGGCGCCTGCTCAACCACATGGTCCCGCTGCTGCGGCGCACCTCCAGCGCGTCCCCCCAGTCTGAGGCCGGGGTGGCGTCCCTGACGGCGCGCGAACGCGAGGTGTTTGAGCTGATCGCCAACGGACGCTCCAATACCGAGATTGCCTCTGACCTGTTCCTCTCAGAGGCCACGGTCAAGACCCACGTGGGTCGCATCCTGTCCAAGCTCAGCGCCCGCGACCGGGTTCAGGCCGTGCTGATTGCCTACGAAACGGGTGTTGTCAGCGCGTGAGCGCACCCGCGGGTCATACCGCGGTCTGACGCCGGAGCCGCCGGTTCATGCCGACGCCTGACGCCCTAGCGACGGGGAGGTCAGTACGTTGGTTCTATGTCCCTTGATGCTCACCCCCAGGCTCCTGCCGCCACGCCCTCTGCTGTGGCGGCCCAGAATCTCACCAAGACGTACGGCACCGGCCCCATGGCCGTCACCGCGTTGGATGATGTCTCCGTCGCGTTTGAACGCGGCCGCTTCACCGCCATCATGGGCCCCTCCGGCTCCGGCAAGTCCACGCTGATGCACTGCCTCGCCACGCTGGATACGCCCACCTCCGGTGCGCTGTCGCTGGGCGGCACGCGCGTAGATGGACTGAACGACGACGCTCTGACGACCCTGCGGCGCGACCGCGTGGGCTTTGTGTTCCAGGCCTTTAACTTGGTCCCCACCCTGACCGCCCTCCAGAACATCCTGCTCCCGTTGGAGTTGGCCGGTGCCAAGCCGGACAACGCCTGGCTGGATGAGCTGGTGCGCAGGCTTGGGCTGGGCGACCGCCTGGGGCACAAGCCGCACGAGCTCTCCGGCGGTCAGCAGCAGCGCGTGGCCGTGGCCCGCGCCCTGCTCCCCCGCCCCGATGTGGTGTTTGGCGATGAGCCCACCGGCAACCTTGACTCCACCTCCGGCGCCGAGGTGCTTGGACTGTTGCAGCGCAGCGCCCACGAGGACGGCCAGACCGTCATCATGGTGACCCACGACCCGGTGGCTGCCTCTGCAGCGGACCGTGTGGTGCTGCTGAAGGACGGACGCCTGGCCGGTGAGATCCTGAACCCGCAGGTTCAGCAGGTCTCCGACGCGCTGGCACAGCTGGGGGCCATTCAGTGAATACCCTCGTCAAAGCCAACGTGGTGGCGTATCGACGCCGCTACGTCGCTGTCATTGCGGCCATCACCATTGGTGTGGCCTTCCTGACCGCCACTCTCTACGTCGGCACCTCCATCAAGTCCACTCTGGGCGCCAGCGTGGGCCAGACCTACTCCAAGTCAGACGTGGTGGTCCAGCCCAATGTGAACATGCAGGAGGGGGATGGAGGCAAAACGTTCAGCGCCAAGCAGCTGAGCAAGCCCCTCGAGGATTCCTCCAGCGTGAGCCAAACGCTGGCCCTGTCCAGCGGCATGATGTCCGCCGAGCTCGGCAAGCTGGGGACTCAGACCGTCTTGGTCACCGGCCTTGAGGGAGACGCCTCCCTGTTTGGTCAAGAGCTGACCGAGGGCAAGGACCCCGGGCTCAACGAGATCACGGTGAACAAGGACGCCGCCACGCGCGCAGGCCTGAAGGTTGGCGATCAGGTCAAGATTGCCTCCTTCGGTTCCACCGAAAAGACCTTCAAGTCCCTGACCATCAGTGGGCTGCGCGCGGATCCTCAGGACCTCTCAGGGGCCGGCTATCCGGCCCTGCAGCTCACAAGCCAGACCGCCAAGGACCTGAAGCTTGGCCTGGGCGTGAACATGCTGCTGGCCAAGATCAGCAGCGGCAGTGCCGCGGATCTTGCCCCTGAGTTGCAGGAGCAGTACAAGGCACTTGGGCTGCTGGACCCGACCGTGAGCTCCCCGCAAGAGGCCGTCTCGGCGACCGTCGCGGAGCTCTCCGGCGGCACCGACATGCTGACCTGGGTGCTTGGCGCATTCGCCGGGATCGCGCTCGTGGTCACGGTGATTGTGGTCTCCAATACGTTCTCCGTCATCCTGGCGCAGCGCACCCGTGAGCTGGCCTTGTTGCGGACGCTCGGCGCCCGCCGCGGTCAGATTCGCCGCATGGTGATCGGTGAGGCCCTGATCGTTGGCCTCATTGGTGGCCTGGTGGGTCTGGTGCTTGCGCTCGGCGTGGTCTGGGGCGGCGTCGCCATTGTCTCCAGTGCCTTTGATCTGCCGTACATCACCTTCGGCTTTGCCGTGTGGCCGCTGGTGGTGGGTGTGATCGTGAGCCTGCTCGTGACGGTGCTTGCCTCCGCCCGCCCGGCCATGGCCGCCACCCGCGTGTCCCCCCTGGCCGCCCTGCGCCCGCAGGAGACGGTCACGGCCCGCAGCTCGCGCGGCACCACCCGCATCGTCATCGGGTTGCTCCTGGTGATCTGTGGCGCCGTGGCCATGTACTTCGGCGTCACCGGCGGCGAGGACACCATGGCGACCAGCTTCGCCGCAGCCTTCATCGGCGGCCTGCTGAGCTTCATCGGCGTGCTCATGCTCGGCACGCTCCTGATCCCGTGGACCGTGCGCCAGATGGCGCGCCCCTTCGGCGCCCAGGTGGGCGGGCGTTTGGCCGGGCTCAACGCCCTGCGCCACCCGCAGCGCACCGCGGCCATCGGCACCGCGTTGCTGCTGGGCGTGACCCTGGTGGTCATGATGATGGTTGGCGCCACCACCGCGCGCTCCACCCTCAACGCTCAGCTGGCCAAGCAGTACCCGGTTGACCTGTTGGTGCGGGGCCAGAGCTCCGGCGACATCCAGGGCGCCCCCGGTGCCGACACTGGCGCGGGGAAGAAGACCCTCAACGCGCAGGACGCGCAGAAGGTGGCCGGGCTCAACGGTGTGGACAACGCTGCGCTGATCAAGGTCGTGGCCACCACCCCGGATTGCGTCGCCAGCGCCAAGGCTGCACGCGGCTCCGCCGCGCAATGCTTCCCGGTTTATGGCGCCAACCAGCAGATCCTCGATTCGGTCATGACTGACAGCGTGGTGCTTCCCAAGTCCGGCAGCATCGCCGTGGGCGCAAACGCCGCCTCCAGCTCCGAAACGGAGATCACCGTGGTGGGTGGCGATGGCGAGAAGCACGTGCTTCCCGTGGATAAGGACGCCTCCGCTCCCGAGGGCAGCTTCCTGGTCTCAGGAGACACGCTGGCTCAGCTTGGCACTACCGAGCTGCCGGCCAAGGCACTCGCGGCGGCTGGCGGCGATGGCATCTGGGCCAAGGCTGATGACAGCGTGAGCGCTGGCGAGCTGGTGCAGTCCATCGTGACGGCGACCAACACGGACACCAATTCCGTCTCCGGTGCGCTGCCCATCCGGCAGACCGCCTCCACGATCATCGACACCTTGTTGATGGTGGTCTCCGCGTTGCTCGCGGTGGCCGTGGTGATTGCCCTGATCGGCGTCAGCAATACGCTCTCGCTCTCCGTGACCGAGCGGACAAGGGAGAACTCGCTCCTGCGGGCCCTTGGCCTGACCAAGCGTCAGTTGCGACGCATGCTAGCCCTGGAGGCCGCGCTCATCGCGGGCGCCGCCGCGGTGCTCGGCATTGTGCTCGGCTCCATCTACGGCCTCGTCGGGGCACGCTCCGCCACGCTCTCCATGGGTGGCTTCGTCATCTCCATGCCGTGGTTGTGGATCCTGGTGGTCTTGGCGATCGCCGTGGGCGCGGCAGTCCTGGCCAGCGTGCTGCCCGCACGCCGCGCCGCGAAGCTCTCCCCCGTGGAGGGGCTCGCGGTCGAGTAGGACAGGGACCAACGCGAGCGGGGGTGGGGAGAGCATCATGCTCTCCCCACCCCCGCTCGCTATCTACGCCGGGAATCCGTCACCCGGCAGCGCTGGCCGACCTTGCTAGCTGGACAGCTCCCCGGCCTCACGTCGCTTCAGAAAGTCAATCAGCCGGGCACTGTTGCCCCCGCCTGAGTACGTGAAGAAGCCGTCGGCGCGCTCCCGGTACGTCGGCGCCATGTCAGCCCCATCAGCCATCAGCTTCAGCAGGTGGTCCACCAACTCAGAGGTCGTCTCAGCAACTGGGCCAAACCCATCTCGCTCGAACGAAAAGTACCCAAGCTGATGAGCATGAGAGGCATAAAAATCGTCGCGATCGTTCTGAAGATAAGCCACTGGCTTTCGCATGTAGGCGAAGTCAAAGGCCACGGAGGAATAATCCGTGACCAACACTGCACTTGTTTCAAGCAGCTCACGATAGTCCAGCGGGTGAGGTGCAATGGTGACGGCCTCACCTCCCTTGAACTTGTCCGTCTCAGCACTGTGCGACGGATGCAGTGCGAAAGTTAAGCGGTAGTTAAATTCCTTCAGGCCGCGGAGCAATCGCTGATCTGCGAGAACGGACTGCCACATGCGAAAATATGCGCTCTCTTCGAAGTCGTCACGCGCGCCATTCCGGCCAACCTGCGGGTCAAGGTCGCCCACCAGCGCTTTACGCCATGTCGGCGCCACAACAATCTGTCGCTCCGGACGGTCATTCAGCCGGTCGAAGCGGGAAAGCCCTACCAACGCCAGCGAGTCCTCGCCATACGCGTAGCTGCCGTTAAGAATAGAGGTACGTTCTGCCTCAGCTGATGTGACGAAAACGTCAAACCCCTTCTTGGCCCAATTTAGCCAGCCGCTCAGGTCATGAAGGATAACGCCGTGTTGAAGGAACACGGAGACTGGGGGCACCAGGTCGGCAAAATACTTCAAGTCTCCAGCGAGGGGCTGAACCATGAAGTCATCCGCGGACGAGTTCAACACCGTCGATGCCTGGAAATATCTACGAAAATATTTGGTTGAGCCTGGTTCGACAACTTCACCTAAGGCTGAGAGTGCGGCATATTGCGGGGCTGACTTGGACAGGCTCATGACGGCATGAATGCCAAGCTCCGGATGAGCACAAATGTGCCTGAACAACGCCTCGGCATTATCGCCGGCTTCGGACTTATGATCCGCGAGCAGCCAAATGTTTCCCGGTGAGCTCGCTCGCAGTCGGACCGCAGACAGGCGCCGTGCCCACACCCGCGCGTTCTTGGTGCCACCGTCCAAGCGACGCAAGAAACCGATCTCGGCCTTAAGGTCAGCCCCTTTTCCGCTCAGTTTCCTTCGCCTCAGCAACGTGGCATTTTCCTGCCTGAACACATCGCTGCCAGAATGCCTGAAAGCAAGTGAGTTCTTATCACCCGCGAACCCCGCGTGCTTGCCAAAGATTAAGGGAAGCCTGAATGAGTCGACGTCAACTCCGTTCGCAACGTTAGCGACGAACCGCATCTTCTCATTTCGACGGAATTCTGCCTTAAGACTAAAGCTCAGTCCGCGCCGTACCTCGTTACTCAGAAATTCCGTGCCGGGCTGAATCGCTGCACCCAGTTCCAAAGGATAGGATCTATCGCCAATGAGCACTTCATAGGAAACATCCGAGGAGATGTCAATGGAACGTATAGTCCCGCGCATCTCAAGGGACTCACCCTGCACCGCAAACGCCTGCACCTCGGCAGATGCTGCGCGGTGGCCGACCCGTTTTCGATAATTGAGGCTGTAAATTCGCACCCCGTCGTAGGAGTACACCCCGTCGTAGTATGACAACTTGCTTGTGAGGGCATTGCCCGATCTGAGGTTGAGCATGTTGATTCGTTGCTCGACAGTCGTCGGGTGCAAAGCAATAGTCTTAACTGAAACTTGTTCCAGCAATCGACGCATTCTGGACTTATATGCGTCCAGCTGCTCCGCGTTGAGCATGCTGACATCACCACGGAATCGGAACATGAGATTGTAGAGAACAACAGCCTGAACATACATCGGAACTTGGCCGTGCATTTCAATTGCATCATTCAATATGCGTTGTTCCGCATGCTCCAATAGTTCGTTGTAATACTCTGGCCTGAAATGGCTACTCGCCACCAAGGACGCTCCGCCGGCTTCGTATCTCCTGTTGAAGTATGTCGCCTCGGAGATCACTCCGTACGCCATGCGGCGCATGATGACCTGCGTATTGAGCGTTGCATCCTCTGCCATGAAGAGGACCGGATCAAAACGCAGTCCCTCGTCGGCGAAGATGGAGCGCTTGATGAAGGTTCCACCCCCCGCCATCTGGATGCTGCTCCAGTCGACACTCACGTCGATGACGCGCGTTTTCGCGAACCTTCTGCGGTTATTCCAGTGTGGCCCCGACCGAGCACCGATCATTTCGATCGGTATCGCAGCAATGTCTACTTGGTCCCAGTGCCGGGCGTAGAACTTGAGGACGGACGAAAGCGTGTTATCGGAGAGATAGTCATCCGACCCCAAGAATCCGACCACTTCGCCGGTCGCGAGTTCCAACCCAGCATTAAACGCTGAGGAAACACCACCGTTCGCCTTGTGCATCACAACAACTTGTTCAGGGTACTGCTGCGCGTAGGCGTCGAGGAGCGCGGCCGAGCCATCTGTAGACCCGTCATTGACGAGAACAAGCTGAACATGGTCCAGACCGCAGTCCTGCGCCAGCACAGAGTCGACCGCTGCGCCGAGGAAGTCCTCGCGGTTGTAGACCGGGATGATGACGCTGATCACGTCGACGGGATTCATGCTGTCCTTAGTTGCTGATGCCGGCGGCAGCCAGCACACGTTCGATGGTTTCCAGGGTGCGCACGCCCTCGCGCATTGACACTGCCGAGTTGGGTTCGCCACGCAAGGCCCTGGCGAAGTTCAGGTGCTCCACTGCCAACGGCTCCGGCTTGGCGAAGGCATAGCGCGTCACATCCCCCTCGCTGGGGCCACGGAAGGCAGCCATTTCTTCCCACTCGGTGTCCACCGACGCGTTGGCGTAATAGGTGAGGTCCCCCGTGGCAGTGTCCGCGATGAACGCGCCCTTTTCTCCGATGACTGTGGTGCGGCGCTCCTTGAAGGGGGCCAGCCAGTTCACCGTGTGATTAACCACGATGCCGTTGGCCATCTTGCCGCTAGCTACCACCATGTCCTCATGCTGGCGCCCGGCGCGGTGAGTGACTTCAGCGTGGATGGAGGCGTAGGTCGAGTCAGCGAGCCAAGCCGTCAGATCGATGTCATGCGTCGCCAAGTCCTTCACCACGCCCACATCCGCGATGCGAACCGGGAAGGGGCTCTGGCGGGAGGTGGTGATCTGATAAATCTCCCCGAGCTGCCCTGCAGCCATGCGCCTGCGCATCTGGACGATCGCGGCATTGCATCGCTCGACGTATCCAACGGTCCCCACCAGACCTGCGGCCTCAAAGGCATCGGCGATGCGAATACCCGCCGCTACATCGTGGGCAATCGGCTTCTCCACCATGGCATGGATGCCGGCAGCAGCGAGCGCAAGGGCAACGTCCTCGTGAAAAATCGTGGGAACGGCCACCACGGCTGCGTCGATCCCCGCCTCCACCAGCGCCTGAACGTTGGGCAAGACAGCGAGCTCGCCTGCCACACCAAAGGGGTCTCCCCCGGGATCTGCGACGGCGACCAGCTCAACGCCCTCCGTCTGCCGAATCAGGCGAGCGTGGTGGCGGCCCATGGCGCCGAGACCGATGAGGCCCATCTTCAGCGTGGTCATCAGGCACCTGCCTTCGCCACGGCGTTGACGGCCTCAATGACGCGCTCAATATCTGCCTGCGACAGCGACGGGTGCACGGGGAGAGAGAAGACCTCTGCGGCGGCCGCCTCCGTTTGGGGCAGATCCAGGCCGGGAGCAAACTGCTTGAGGGAGGGGAGCCGGTGGTTCGGGATCGGGTAGTACACGCCGCTTCCGACCTTCCATTCCTCCCGCAGCGCCTGCATGAATCGGTCTCGATCCAGCCCAGGAACGCGGACGGTGTACTGGTGGTAGACGTGGACGGCGCCGTCCGCGACGGCAGGCACCACCACACCCTGGAGCCCCTCATCCAGCGCCGCCGCATTCCGGCGCCTCTGCTGCGTCCACCCCTCCAACTTGGTCAGCTGGACCCGCCCGATGGCTGCGTGAATGTCCGTCATACGCGCGTTGAACCCCGCCAGTTCGTTGGCATAGCGCTGCTCCATGCCCTGGTTGCGCAGCAGGCGCACCGTCCGAGCAAGCTGAGGGTCGCCGGTGCTGACGATGCCGCCCTCCCCCGAGGTCATGTTCTTGGTGGGATAAAAGGAGAAGGCCCCAAAGGCACCAAATGATCCGACGGCCCGCCCGGCGAGGCTGGCCCCATGAGCCTGAGCCGCGTCCTCCAACAAGAGGATCCCGTGCCGATCTGCGATCTTCTTCAGGCTGACGACGTCGGCCGGGTGACCGTAGAGGTGCACCGGCATGATGGCCTTGGTCCGGGGCGTGATGGCGGCCTCTGCGGCCACCGGATCCATGCAGAAGGACACCGGATCGATATCGACAAAGACAGGGGTGCCACCGGCGATCACCACAGAATTCGCCGTGGCGGCGAACGTGAAGGACGGGACAATGACCTCATCCCCACGCCCAATCCCTGCCGCGATCAGGCCAAGGTGAAGCGCGGACGTGCCGGAATTTACGGCGATGCATTCCGCTCCCCCAGCGACCGGGGAGAACTCTTCCTCAAAGGCCGCGACCTCAGGCCCTTGTGCCACCATCCCCGAACGCATCACCGCGGTGACCGCGGCGATCTCTTCCTCGCCAATCATGGGCTTGGCGGGGGGAATGAATTCAGCCATTAGACCGTCACCTCTCGGAGTGTTTCTTGATCAAGTTCTTCGTAGCGCGCGGCAGTCACCGGGCAGATAAAAAAGTGCGGATTCTCCTCGTCCGCGACGAGCGGCTCACCCGCTCGGCCAACCCAGCCGATGCGCCGGGCGGGGACACCAACGACCAAGGCAAAGTCAGGCACGTTCTTGACAACCACGGCGCCAGCGGCGACGGTGGCCCACTTTCCGATGGTCAGTGGTGCCACGCAGACGGCTCTTGCGCCGATGGATGCGCCCTCGAGGATGGTGACGCCCACCGGCTCCCAGTCGTGAGCCGACTTGGGTGTCAGATCCGGATTCACGGCGCGGGGGAAGTGGTCATTAGTCAGCACCACTGCCGGTCCGATGAACACACCCGGGCCCAGCTCGGCCGGCTCGTACACCAGCGCGTAGTTCTGCACTTTGCAGCCGTCCCCCAGGCTCACGCCGGTGCCGATGTACGCACCACGGCCAACCACACAGTTCAGCCCGAGCGTGGCGCCTTCACGGACCTGGGCAAGGTGCCAGACGCTGCTGCCGTCGCCGACGATGGCGTCCTGCGCCACGTCGGCACTCTCAACGATTCGAACGCTCATTCGACGTCACCTTTCGTGTGGTCCTGCTCAAAAGCCTGCTGATCTGGACTCCCGCAGTGGGCAAATGCTGCTTCACGTTCGCTCCGCCGAACTTGGAACGGGAAAGAGCTGCTCAAGGATGGCGCCTAGCGCGGCGTCAACTCGCTCAGTGCTCGGCAGCGACGATTCCGTCTCGTTGATGCAGAACACGTCCAGATCCCTGCGCACCAGGAGCTTGGCCCACCGGGCCTCCACCTGAGAGTCCCCCAGGTCAAAAAAGTCATAACTCAGCTTGCCCTCGTGAGCGCGCCCGTCCATGAGCGCCAAATACGGGTGAAGGGCCGCGGGGATGGAGACATCGCTTGGGTGCCGGAAGGCGGAAGACACCACGGAGGCAAACACCTCCGGGTGCTTGTCCTCAAAGCGTTGCAGCAACTCGCGGTTTTGCGGGTGAGGCGTGTGCTTCATCCGCCGCGTGATGCGGCGCCCGTACAGCTGATGCATGATCCGGCGGTTGTTCTTGCCCGCAGAGACGATGGGCAGGTCCTGCGACGAGGGCGGCTGCAGGTCAAGCGTGGACGTGGACGGGAAGAACTTGGTCACCCCGCCCGGCCCAAAGAACTGCTCGGCCGTGGTGGGCCGGCCAAAAAAGACATCGTCATTCAGGTAGAGATAGCGATCGGAGAGACCCTTGATGTGGTGCAGCTGGGACTCAATCGAGTGCGAGTTGAACACGGGCAGTGCGGAGGCATCGCTGAAAATGTCCCGGTGGTCCACCACCGTCACCTGCGGATGATCACGCACCAACCACTCGGGAACCTGGCGATCCGTCACGATGTAGACCCGACGGATCCAGGGAGCGTTCATCTGCAGGGATCGGAGCGAATACCGCAGCTCGTCATGATTCCTAAAGCGCGCCAAAGACAAGGCGGTGGCGTTCACACTCGTGGGATCGTAGCCAGCCAGCGTCTGGTTCTTGCGGTGGATCCACTCCGGGTCTGACCCGTCCACCCAGGTGTAAACGGCGTCGATGGGCTCGGCAACCTGCTCCACCAACGGGTCCCAGCCCTGATCCAAGGGATTCTTGGTCAACTCCAACCACTGTGCCTCTGACACATAGGAAAAGAGGCCCGGCACCTCACCCTTCTGGGCCACCAGCGTCCGCGGCGCGTACAGCCCGCCATCGGAGCGCGGCGCAGGTTCCTCCACACAACGCCACCACTGGCAGCTGACGGTGGCCCGCCCCGTTTCCAAGGCGATGGCGCCCGCGTGGGCATCGCGACGCATCCGCGTCCCGTGCTGCGTGAGCCGCCACCCCGGCTGACCGGACAGCTCCTTCAAGACCCCCTGGGCCACGCGGTGCGAGGCGCGGTCCATGACCAACACCGGGTCAAGCCAGTTCATGGCAGGCATCAGGAAGTGCGGCACCCCGGCGGCACTCAGCGCCGCGGAAACGACCCTGGCATTCGCCTGCGCCCAGGACTCCACGCTCCACCCAGGACCCACCTCAACGGAGTTCCTCGGTGCGCCACCTCCGGAGATCCGGCGGGCTACAGACGCCGCAGCGATCCGTTGCTCGGTGGACGTGGTCTTGAAGCAGTCGACCAAAAGCGGCGCCAGCACGCTGCACACGCTCTCCCCTCGAGCGGCGACCGCCTTTGGCACGCCACTACAAACCGGCCGCACATCACATGCAGGTGAAAAGTATCTAAAGACGAACCGTACATTACCTGATGACTGGGAAAACGGTGATCCAGTGGCTCAAAAAGACAAAAGAATACGGTGGCCCGGAACCATGTTCCGGGCCACCGTAAATGAAGAACCACCACCAGCTGCGTTAGCCCTGAGTGGGCTCCTCATACTTGGGGAAGATCGGCGTGGGCTGGGGCAACTGCGTGCCCGCCGCCAACGCGTCGTCGAACGCCGCGAAGGTGCGGGAGGCACCCGCCGGAACCCCGAGCACATCCAGCAACTGATCCGCCGCATCCGGCATGACCGGCTGCACCAGCAGCGCCACCCGGCGCACCACGTCCAGGGTCACCCACAACACGTCCGCCATGCGGGCCGGGTCATTCTTGCGCAGGACCCACGGCTGCTGCTCGGCGAAGTAGGCATTGGCCTCGTGGAGCACCTGCCACGTGGCCTCCAGCGCAAGGGAGAACTCCTGCCGCGCATAGTGATCCCGCGAGGTCTCCAACAGCGCGCCCGCCGCCGTGAGCAGCGCCTGATCTGCCTCGGTGAACTCACCCCGGTGCGGCATCTGACCGTCCAGGTTCTTGGCGACCATGGAGAGTGAGCGCTGGGCAAGATTGCCCAAGTTGTTGGCAAGATCCGCATTCATGCGGCCCACAATGGCGTCATGGCTGTAGGAGCCATCCGCACCAAAAGGCACCTCCCGCAGGAAGAAGAAGCGCATCTGGTCCAGGCCATACTGATCAACAAAGTCCTCCGGGGACACCACATTGCCCAGCGACTTAGACATCTTCACGCCATTGTTGTTGAGGAAGCCGTGGATCATGACCCGGCGCGGCAGCTCCAGGCCCGCGGACATCAGGAACGCCGGCCAATAGATGGCGTGGAAGCGTGAGATGTCCTTGCCGATCACGTGCACATCCGCCGGCCAAAAACGCTTGAACTGCGCCGACTCGGTGTCCGGGAAGCCAACACCGGTGAGGTAGTTGGTCAGCGCGTCCACCCAGACATACATGACGTGCTTGGGATCGCCAGGGACGGGCACACCCCAATCAAAGGTGGTGCGGGAAATGGACAGGTCCTGCAGGCCACCCTCCACAAAGCGGATCACCTCGTTAAAGCGGGACTGCGGTGCGCCGAAGGTGGGGTGCTGGGCGTAGTGGGCAAGCAGCCGGTCCTGGTACTGGGACAGGCGGAAGAAGTAAGACTCCTCCTCCGTCCACGTGACCTCGGTGTCCGTGCCGGTGGAGTACCGCACGCCGTCCGCGCGCAGTTCCGTCTCCTCCTCCGAGTAGTAGGCCTCATCCCGCACCGAGTACCACCCGGCGTACTTATCTAGGTAGATGTCCCCGTTGGCCTCCATGCGCTTCCACAATGCCTGCGCGGCCGCGTGGTGATCGGCGTCAGTGGTGCGGATGAAGCGGTCGTAGCTGATGCCAAGACCGTCCTGGGTGGCCTGGAAGTTATCCGAGTTGCGACGCGCCAGATCGGCGGGCGTCACGCCCTCCTTCTGTGCCGTCTGGAGCATCTTCTGCCCGTGCTCGTCCGTGCCGGTGAGGAAAAAGACCTCCTCGCCGTCCAGGCGGCGGAAACGCGCCATGGCATCCGTAGCGATGAACTCGTAGGCGTGCCCAATATGGGGGACGCCATTCGGGTAAGAAATCGCCGTCGTGATGTAAAAGGACTGGTGCTCCGGGGTAGCGCTCACCGCATCAACAATACCGGTTCACCCGGTTTCGGTTGTTCCCGATGACGCCGCGGTACTCGCTCTAGACGACACGAGGGTGCCCCCGCACCCTGGCGGGGACACCATTGGGCTGTGGGCTATCAGCCCTCCAGGTCCACCTCGCGGGCGGTGGTGGCCTGCACGGCCTGCGCCACTGCGTCGAGGACGCCCTCTGGCAGAGCGTTGTCGATGGTCACCACGGCCACGGCCTCGCCGCCCTGGCCCGCACGGGAGACCTGCATCCCGGCAATGTTGACCTGGGCCTCGCCCAAGGCGCGGCCCAACGTGCCTACCACGCCCGGGCGGTCGGTGTAGCGCAACACCAGCAGGTGCTCGGAGAGGGGGATCTCCAGCTCCTGGCCAAAGACACCCACCAGCTTCTGAATCTGCTTGGGGCCCGTGAGCGTGCCAGCCACGGAGAGCTGCTCACCGTTGGCAAGGGCGCCGGAGACCGTGAGCTGATTGCGGTAATCCTCTGACACCTCGGTGGTAGTCAGGCGGGTCTCTACGCCGCGCTGCTCCGCAAGGACGGGAGCATTCACGTAGGAGACCTGGTCAGAGACAACGTCGGTGAAGACACCCTTGAGCGCGGCGAGCTTGAGCGAGGTGACGTCCTTGCCCGCAATCTCCCCCGCCACGTTGAGCTCCACGGACTCCAGACGCTCACCGGAGGCCAGCGCGGAAAAGATCCGGCCCAGCTTCTCTGCCAGCGGGATGCCCGGTCGCACCGACTCATCGATGATGCCGCCGGCCACGTTCACTGCATCCGGCACCAACTCGCCAGCCAGTGCCAGGCGCACGGACTTGGCCACGGCCACGCCGGCCTTCTCCTGAGCCTCTTCGGTGGAGGCGCCAAGGTGCGGGGTGACGTTGACGTTATCCAGCCCAATGAACCGGGACTCCGTGGGAGGCTCCGTGACAAACACGTCAATGCCAGCCCCGGCAATGACGTTGTTGGAGAGTGCCTCAAAGAGCGCGTCCTCATCGATGAGGCCACCGCGTGCCACGTTGAACACGTAGCTGCTCGGCTTCATCTTGTTGAACTGCTCGGTGGAGATCATGCCCGTGGTCTCCGGGGTCTTGGGCATGTGGATGGTGATGAAGTCAGCGGTGCCGAGCAGCTCATCCAGGTCAACCAGCTTGACGCCCAACTGCTGCGCGCGGGACGGAGTCACGTACGGGTCAAAGGCCACGATGTTCATGCCAAAGCCCTGCAGGCGAGCGGTGACCAGGGCGCCGATGCGGCCCAGACCAATGATGCCCGCGGTCTTCTCAAACAGCTCCACGCCGGAGAAGGACGAGCGCTTCCACTGCCCGGCCTTGAGCGACGCGGAGGCGGCCGGAATGTTGCGGGCGGCGGAGACGATGTGACCCACCGTGAGTTCAGCGGCGGAGATGACGTTGGAGGTCGGGGCGTTCACGACCATGACGCCGGCCTGCGTGGCGGCCTTGATCTCCACGTTGTCCAGGCCAACACCGGCGCGGGCGATGACCTTGAGGTTCTTGGCGGCGGCGATGGCCTCCGCATCCACCTGCGTGGCGGAGCGGACCAGGATGGCGTCCACATCTGCAATGGCGGAGAGCAATTCGGAGCGGTCTGCCCCGTTGGCAGAGCGGATCTCAAAGTCCGGGCCCAGCGCCTGGACGGTGGCGGGCGAGAGTTCCTCGGCGATCAGGACGACGGGCTTGGTCTGCGACACGTGTCAACCTTCGTTGCTGTTGCTCGGGTGGGATGCCGGACGGCCGTGGCCGTCCGTGATGAAGACGTTACCGGCGGGGATACCTGCTCCCCGCATGCGTGTCGGTCGCGTTACGCATGTCACGCGCCCGGCGCGATGCACACCCCCTGGACCAGGCGCACCCGCTGGACCAGGCACACCCCCTGGACCGAGCGCACCCGCCGGACCCGGCGCCGTCGGGCAATAACCCCATCGCCAGGAGGGCGCCCCGGATACGCTGGGACCCTGCCCCTTGGCACAGCGCTGTGTTCCCGGCTTCCTCCCCAGAGTCCTTTGCGTCAGGAGTCCCCGCGTGTGCCCCAGCAGTTCCGCTTCCTCTCAGCAGCACCCGGCCGCCCCGCAGCACCCGTGGGCCGGGCTCTACATCCTGGCCATCGCCGTCTTTGCCGTGATCACCACCGAGGTGGTGCCGATTGGCCTGCTGCCTCAAGTCGTGGAGGACTTTGGTGTGGATGAGGCCCGCGGCGGGCTGCTGGTCACCCTGTACGCGGCGCTCGTGGCCATCACGGCCATCCCCCTCACCCGCGCCACCGGCTCCCTGCCCCGCAAGCCCGTCCTGCTGAGCACCCTGGTGGTCTTCACCGTGTCCAACACCCTGGCCGCCCTGGCCCAGGACTTCTGGTGGCTCATGGCGGCGCGTGCCGTGGGCGGGGTGGCGCATGCGCTCTTTTTTGCCATCGCCATTGGCTACGCCGCGCGCATCGCGCCCCGTGGACAGATAGGGCGGGCCATGGCGCTGCTGGCCACCGGCACCTCTGCCGGGTTGATCCTTGGGGTTCCTGCGGGCACCGCGCTTGGCGCGCTTACCGGTTGGCGTCCCGTCTTTGCCGCGCTCGGCCTGATCACGGCCCTGGCCGTTGCCGCGGCCGCCTTCCTGCTCCCCGCCATCTCCCACGACAAGAGCGCCGCCCGCGCACTGCTCCCCGGCGGGCCCACGCTGTTGCTGGTGGTGGGACTGGCCGGCTCGGCCTTCCTTGGCCACTACACGCTGTACACCTACGTCTCCCCGCTCCTGCTTGCCGCCGGATTGCCGCAGGAGTGGCTGGGGCTGGCGTTGGTGGCGCTGGGCGTGGCGGGCCTGATCGCCATCCGGGCCACGGCACCGTTCCTGGACGCGCAGCCCTTCCGCTGGCTGCTCCTGGTCCCCCTGGCCATCGGCCTGGGCCTGGCCGCAACCGGGCTGGCCTTCCCGCACTTCTGGCCCGTCCTGATCGTCGCCACGGTGTGGGTTGCAGCCTTTGGCCCGGTGAACTCCACCTACCAAAACGTGTTGGTGCGCGTGGGCAAAAGCAATCCTGAGATGGCCGGGGCATGGATCAACGTCAGCGCCAACGTGGGCATCGGCGCCGGATCCGCGCTGGGCGGCTGGGTGGTGGTCACCTCCGGCTACTCAGCGGCGGCGTGGGTGGGCGCCGCGATCTTGCTGGCGACGCTGCTGCTCACACTGCTCTTCCGCCAGCGCCTCAGGGCCGTGCGCTGAGCCTGCGCGGCCTCACCTGACCTCCCCCGCTTCCCCGGCCTCCCCCTCCGACTCCTCCAACGCCGCCTCCAGCTCCGCCTGACTTGGCGCACCGCGGCGCGGAACCCCCACCCGCAGGAGCGGGATGAACTGCAGCGCGGAGATCGCAGCCGCGGCGATGAGCGGGACCAGCGTGCCAAAGGCCTGGGACAGGACGGCGCTGAGCAATCCTCCCAGCACCACGGCGCCCTGCGTGAAGGTGCGCCGCGTGGAGGACACCCTGGCCATCAGCCGCGACGGCGTGAGCTGCGCACTCAACCCGGCGCTGCTCACGCCAAAGCACCCCAAGGACAGCCCAAAGAGAACGAACGAGATACCGACAATGGCCACCTGGGCCTGCGGCCACAGCGCGGCCAGCGGTATCAGGGCAAAGTTGATGGGCATGAGCGTGGCACCACAGAACAGCGTGCGCAGCGGCCCCCAGCGCCGGCCAAGGCGCGGCGCAAGCAGCGCGCCAAGGATCCCACCCACCGCGGACACGGACATCAGCAGCCCAAAGACCACCGGGTCCATGCCAAGCACGCGCAGCACAAAGACCGTCTCGGCGGAGGCATAGAGCCCGGCGGCAAAGTTGTTGGTCATGGCGGCCAGCATCACCGCGGCCAGCAACGGGGTGCGCGCAAAAAAGCCCAGCCCCTCGCGGATGGCGGGCAGAATTCGCTGGTGCTGATGATCCGGCGCGTGCGCTTGATCCGCCGGCAGCGCCCGCAGGCCAAGCAAGGAAAACAACTGCCCGACGGCGCTCAGTGCCAGTACCAGCGGCGCCGGGACCAGCTTGGTCAGCAGCCCCGCCCCGACGGGCGCCGCCAATTGCACCACCTGATCGCTGGCCTGCAGAGCTGCCGCGGCGTCTGGAACGCCTTTTCTCCCCACCAGCACGGGCAACAACGAGGACTGCGCCGCTCTAAAGAAGGTATCCGCCACACTCGCCACGAACACGGCGAGCAAGAGCTGCCAGGGGTGCAGCCAGCCCAGGGCCCACGCGAAAACGGGCAGAGAGTATCCGAGCAGCCGCGCCCAGACCGCCGCGTACATGGTGCGCCGTTGCCCCCACCGATCCACAAAGACACCCACCACCAGCCCAAAGATGAGGGCGCCGGCGTTGGAGAGCGGCTGGACCAGTCCCACCACAAACGCCGGGGCGTGCAGCCAGAGCGTCAGCACAAGCGAGGTGGTGAACATCGCGACCATCAGCGCGGCGTCGCCCGCCGCGTTGGAGAGCCACAGGCCACGGAACGCGGCGGTCCTCAGGGGGTTCGCCTCCGCGGGCCGGGGTCCTTTGCTCACCCGGCCACGCTACCCAGCCGGAGCCAAGGCTGTGAGTCCCGCCACGCCGTCGGGCACAGGAGCACCGCCGCAGAACAGCACCACACGCCGCGAGGGCGCCACCCCGGTGGGTGACGCCCTCGCGGGAGGGATGTGGCCTGGTCAGCGGGCCGCGGTGCCCTCCGCGTAATCATCCGAGGTCTTGATCCACGAGAAGAGCTTGCGCAGCTCGCGACCCGTGGCCTCGATCGGGTGGGCCTCGCCCTTGGCCCGCAGCTCGGCGAACTCCGCGCCGCCGTTGGCCTGGTCCTCCATGAAGCGGCGAGCAAACTCGCCGTTCTGGATGTCCGCGAGAACGGCCTTCATGTTCTCCTTGACCTCCGGCGTGATGACGCGCGGGCCGGAGACGTAGTCGCCAAACTCCGCGGTGTCTGAGACGGACCAGCGCTGCTTGGAAATGCCGCCCTCCACCATCAGGTCAACAATCAGCTTGAGCTCATGCAGCACCTCAAAGTAGGCAATCTCCGGCTTGTAACCGGCCTCCGTGAGGACCTCAAAGCCGTACTGCACCAGCTGAGAAGCGCCGCCGCACAACACCGCCTGCTCACCAAAGAGGTCAGACTCGGTCTCCTCGGTGAACGTGGTCTCGATGACGCCGGCTCGCGTGCCGCCCACGCCCTTGGCCCAGGCCAGGGCAATCTGCTTGGCATCCCCCGTGGCGTCCTGCTCCACCGCGATCAGGTCCGGCACGCCGCGCCCGGCCTCGAACTCGCGGCGCACCACGTGACCCGGGCCCTTGGGGGCAATCATGATGACGTTGACGTCCTCAGGCGGCTTGATGTAGCCAAAGCGGATGTTGAAGCCGTGACCAAAGGCCAGGGTGTCTCCGGCCTTCAGGTGGTCCTTGATGGACTCCTCGTAGACCTTGGCCTGGATTTGGTCCGGGGTCAGGATCATGATGACGTCGGCCTCTTCCGCGGCCTGGGCCACGGAGAGGACCCGCAGGCCCTCCGCCTCTGCCTTGGGTGCGGACTTGGAGCCCTCCGCCAGGCCGACGCGCACGTCGATGCCGGAATCGCGAAGGCTGAGCGCGTGGGCGTGGCCCTGGGAGCCGTAGCCAATCACGGCCACCTTCTTGCCCTGCAGGTAGCTCAGGTCAGCGTCGTCCTCGTAGTACATCTGGGTCACGGCGGAATCCTCTTCCTTGAATGGTGCGACACATTTTGGGGTGGTTCGTTGGGGGTGGTTCGGTGGTGTGGGGCGGCGCTCAGGCGGAGACGGCGCGCAGGGCACGCTCTGACATCGACTTGTGGCCGCGCCCAATGGCCAGGGCGCCGGCCTTGACGATCTCGCGGATGCCAAACGGCTCCAGCACCGCCAGCAGCGCGTCGATCTTGTCGCTGCTGCCCGTGGCCTCCAGGACCACGGCGTCCGGGGAGACATCCACCACGCGGGCGCGGAAGAAGTCTGCGGCCTGGGTGACCTGGATCCGGGTGGCTGCGTCCGCCCGGACCTTGATCAGCACGTGATCGCGCTGCACCGAGGACTCCGGGGCCAACTCCACAATCTTGATCACGTTGACCAGCTTGTTGAGCTGCTTGGTCACCTGCTCCAGCAGGTCACCCTCCGCGTCCACCACCACGGTCATACGGGAAAGCCCCGGGACCTCGGTGGGGCCTACGGCCAGCGAGTCGATGTTGAAGGCGCGGCGGGCAAAAAGTCCGGCGACGCGGGTCAGGGTGCCGGGAACGTCCTCCACGAGCACCGAGAGGGTATGGCGGGCCATAATCAGTCCTCCTCTTCGTTCCACTCGGGGGTCATTCCCCGGGCGATCTGGATAGCGCTATTGCTGACGCCCGAGGGGACCATGGGCCAGACCATGGCGTCCTTAGACACGATGAAGTCCACGATGACCGGGCGGTCGTTGATCTCCAACGCCTGCTGGATCACCGCGTCCATGTCCTCTTCCTTCTCACACCGCAGCCCGGCACACCCGTAGGCGTCCGCGAGCTTCACGAAGTCCGGGACCCGGATGGAGTCCTTGCCCGTGTTCAGCTCGGTGTTGGAGTAGCGGCCCTCATAGAACAGGGTCTGCCATTGGCGCACCATGCCCAGCGAGGAGTTGTTGATGATCGCGACCTTGATGGGGATCTTGTTGATCACACAGGTAGCCAGTTCCTGATTGGTCATCTGGAAGCAGCCATCGCCGTCAATGGCCCAGACCACCCGGTCGGGATTGCCCACCTTGGCGCCCATGGCCGCCGGGACCGAGTAGCCCATGGTGCCCAGGCCCGCGGAGTTCAGGAATTGGTGCGGGCGCTCGTAGCGCACAAACTGGCTGGCCCACATCTGGTGCTGGCCCACGCCTGCCACGTACACCGCCTCCGGACCCGTCAGTTCACCGATCCGCTGGATGACGTGCTGGGGGGTCAGGGCGCCGTCCGTTGAGGGGGTGAAGCCCATGGGGTACTCGCGACGCAGCCGGTCCAGGTTGGCCCACCAGATACTCAGGTCCGGGGCCAGGCCCTCCTCCTTGCGGCGGTTGAACTCGGCGGTCAGTTCCGGGAGCACCTCATCAAGGGAACCAACGATCGGCACATCCGCCGTGCGGTTCTTGGAGATCTCTGCTGGGTCGATGTCCGCGTGGATCACCTTGGCGCCGGGGGCAAAGGAGCTGAGCACGCCGGTGACGCGATCATCAAAGCGTGCGCCGAGGGTGATCAGCAGATCCGCCTGCTGCAGCGCTGCAACGGCGGTGACGGCGCCGTGCATGCCGGGCATGCCCATGTGCTGGCGGTGTGAATCCGGGAAGGCGCCGCGGGCGGTCAGGGTCGTGACGACGGGGGCGCCTGTGGCCTCCGCGAACTCCAGGAGTTCCCGCGAGGCGTGCGCCTTCAGGACGCCGCCGCCGGCGTAGATGACCGGGCGCACGGAGGAGGCGATGAGCTTGGCGGCTTCCCTCACCTGCTTGGAGTGCCCCTTGGTGACGGGACGGTAGCCGGGCAGGTCCATGACCGGCGGCCAGGCGAACTCCGTCATCTTCTCTTGCGCGTCCTTGGTGATATCTACCAGGACGGGACCGGGGCGTCCCGTGCCTGCCAGGTAGAAGGCCTGCGCCAAGACGCGCGGGATGTCCTCACCCTTCGTCACCAGAAAAGAGTGCTTGGTGATGGGCATGGTGATGCCCACGATGTCCGCCTCTTGGAAGGCGTCCGTGCCGATGAAGGCGGAGTTGACCTGGCCGGTGATGGCCACCATGGGAACCGAGTCCATGTGGGCATCCGCGAGGGCGGTGACCAGGTTCGTGGCGCCGGGGCCGGAGGTGGCGATGCAGACGCCCACCTCCCCGGTCACCATGGCGTAACCCTGCGCGGCGTGCCCCGCGCCCTGCTCGTGACGCACCAACACGTGGTTGATGACCTCTGAGGCAAGCAGCGGGTCATAGGTGGGCAGGATGGCGCCGCCCGGGAGGCCAAAGACGTCCTTGACGCCAAGCTCCTCGAGGGAACGAATGATGGAGAATGAGCCCTTCACGGGCACGGTGGAGACGGTGCGATTGGGGCCCGGAACCGGGAGGCCGTTGGCCGCTGCCGGGGTGTGGTGCTGCGCCTTAGAGACGGCGCGGGCCACCGTTGAGGGGGTGGCGGGAGGAGCCTGTCCCATCGCTTCCACCTTCCTATCGATGCGTTGAATGCTGTGCGGTGCGCCGCGAGTGCTGCGCTCCTGATGACGACTCAATCAGGAGGCCGCACCCCGCGCAAATATGACGCGTCCCCATCTCATTATATGGACCACGGTCCGATAGTTGGACACCCAAGCATCCCGCGTAACCCTTTCCGTAGCCTAAAAATCAGCCAACGGCACGTCCACCGTGGCACGCGTTCCACCCGCGCCAGTGCGAGAAAAGGTGAGCGTCCCGTCAAAGCCTGCCAATCGCCGTCGGAGCCCGGAAATGCCGCCACCTTCACGCCCGTCCCAACCCACTCCGTCGTCCTCCACGCTCAACCGCAGGTAGCCCATCGTCGCGTCCAAGCGCAGGTCAACGCGCTGCGCGTCCGCGTGCTTCATGGCATTGCTGAGCAGTTCGGCACCGGCAAAGTACGCCGCCGACTCGATGGGGGCGGGAATCACCACGGCCGAGAACGGCGCGCTGGCCTCCACAGAGACTGGTACGGGCAGCGTGACGGCGAGCGCGCGCAGCGCCTCCAGCAGCCCCCGGTCGGCAAGAACCGGCGGCAGGATGCCGCGCACCAGGCCGCGGAGTTCGTCCAGTGCTCCGACGGATTCCTGCTTGGCCTGCGAGAGCAGCAGTGTCGCGGCTTGGGGGTCTTCAGCCAGGAGGCGTTCTGCGCGCGTGAGCGTGATACCAAGGCCCACCAGACGGGCCTGGGCGCCGTCGTGCAGATCGCGCTCGATCCGCCGGATTTCTTCTTGTTGCAACTCCGCCGCGTCGCTGCGAGTGCTGGAGAGTTGCTGCAGGCGGCGGTGGAGTCTTTCGGTGTCCCTGGTGGCCAGGCTGAAGCGGGTCCAGTGCGCGTGGAGGAGGGTGAGCGCCCCGGCCAATAGCAGCGCTAGCACCAGATAGGCGGCACCGCTGATCGCCAGCAGCAGGGAGGCGTTGGGCCATCCCACGTAGATCCAGGAGATCCAGGAATCCCAGCCCTCCACCCGCCAGGCGTCATACGCCAGGGAGAGGATGATCTGCCAGAGCCCCTGCGCAAACGCCGCGATGGCGAAGAGCCCCAGCGCCATTCCCAGGATGGCGTCCGTGAGGATCCAGACCCAGTCCCGCACCACGGTGGGGTCGGAGAAGGAGCGCAGCACCCGGAGGCTGCCAAACCATCCAGCGGGGCCTGCGGCGGGCTCGTAGCGCTCCGGTACGGCGACGCCGTTCCATCGATACGCCAGCGTGCGTTGCAGGTGCGCCGTCCTATGCACCAAGGCCGCAGTGGGCTTGACCAGGGGAACGCCGATCCAGATGAGGCACAGTGCGGCGACGATGATGGCCCAGCTCAGCAGGGCAATCTCCCAGAAGGCGAGCAGGGCAAGGATCAAGCCGCGCCAAATCTGGACAAAGGGGTTGCGGGTGCGCCGAACGGGCTCCTGCTCACCTGGGATCGGCAGCGTCATGGGGGTGGCTTCCTGGCTCAGGGGGTCCGTCAGCGGCGGATGCATGGGTGCTCCTCGTCGTGTACCAGGCTACCGAGCATGGGCACGGTGCAGTGGTGGGTGAATGATGATGTCTTTACTCTTCCCGTTGGCAGGCGGCCAAGTCGGTGGTGCAGGCACCACTCTTGGCGGCGTGATGGCGCCCGGCACCGTGCCGCTGGCGGCTGAGGGCCGCGCCGCGGGCATGATGGGCGTGTGCGCATTGTCATTGCTGAAGACCAGCTCATCCTGCGGCAGGGGCTCACCGCCTTGCTGGCACCCTTGGGTATCACCACGGTGGCCGCGGAGCCGGACGCCGAGCGCGCGCTTCGTGCCTGCGCCGCGCTGCAGCCGGACCTGGCGCTCCTGGACATACGCATGCCGCCCACCCACCGCGACGAGGGGCTCCGCGCCGCGCTGGAGTTGAGGGCCACGACGCCTGGGTTCCCGGTCATGTTGCTCTCGCAATACGTGGAGCACCTTTACGTTCAGGAACTGCTTGACTCCCCCGGCGGCGGCGTGGGCTACCTCCTCAAGGACCGAGTGTTCGACGACGCTCGCTTTGCCTCCCAGCTGCGCTCGGTTTCCGCAGGGGGAACGGTGATGGACCCGGAGGTGGTCGCGAACCTCATGTCCCGCCGCGACACCAGCGCGCGCCTTGCTCCGCTCACGCCGCGGGAGCTGGAGGTCCTGGGGCTCATGGCCCAGGGGCGCGGCAATCAGCAGATGGCCGAGGAGCTGGTGGTCACGCTCAAGGCCGTGGCCAAGCACATCAATGCCATCTTCACCAAGCTGGGCTTACCGGCGGGGGCGCCGGAGGATCGCAGGGTGGCCGCAGTGCTGGAGTATCTGCGTTCCGGGTCCTGAAGCACATGGGAGGATGGGCGCCCACCGGGCACTCCGCGTGGAGAAGGTAGGAATAGACATGCAATTGCTGTGGTGGAGCGTGAGCAGCCCGTGGGGCATGCTGATGAGCGCCCTGTTGGTGGCCCTTCACCTTGCGGTCATCGTCAGGGCACTGACGCGGCCTGGACGCGAGGCGGCGGCGCGGGTGGCCTGGGTGGCGGTCTTGTTGTTCCTCCCCTTTGTGGGTGTCTTTGCCTACCTCATGCTGGGCGAGACCAGCATTGGCCGGGTGCGCAGGGCGCGGATGGGCTCGGCGGAGAAGAGCATCTCCCTGCCGAAGACTCAGCGGCCAAGTGGCTTGGACCCGGACACTGAATCCGCCTTCTCGCTGGTGGAGTCCATCAACGGTTTTGCCGCCACGCAGGGCAACTCGGTGCGCCTGGCCGCGGACTCAGATGCGGCCATCGATGAGCTGGTGGCGGACATCGACGCGGCCCAGTCCACCGTCCACATCGGCTTCTACATCTGGCTGGCTGATACCAACGGAACCAAGGTGGCGGACGCCGTCTCGCGGGCCGCCCGGCGCGGGGTGACCTGCCGCATCCTGGTGGACGCGGTGGGCTCCAGGGCCTTTCTGCGCAGCCACCTGTGGGCGCAGATGAAGCAGGCCGGCGCCACCTGTGTGGCGGCGCTGCAGGACCTGCCGCGCTGGGGCAAGCTCGCCGTGGGCAGGGTTGATCTGCGTAACCACCGCAAGATCACGGTGATTGACGACACGATTGCCTACTGCGGCAGCCAGAACTGCGCCGACCCCGCCTTCCGGGTCAAGCCAAAATTTGCCCCGTGGGTGGATGTCTTCTTCCGCTGCCAGGGTCCCATCGTGGCCCAGGAGCAGTGGCTGTTCCTGACCACCTGGCGCACCGAGCTCCCCCAGGACACCGTGTCTGTGGGCACCCCGCGGGCCTGGGGTCCTTCCGAGGGTGCAGCGAGCATGCCCGCCCACGATTCGGTGGTGGGCGCCATGTTTGGCACTGGGCCCACCGCGAGGCCCGGCGCCATGTCAGAGGCCTTCACCACTGTCATCGCGGCAGCGCACAGCGAGCTCACCGTCAGCACGCCCTACTTTGTTCCGGACGAACCACTCCTGGCCGCCCTCTGCGCCGCCCCACGCCGCGGCGTGCGCACCACCCTGGTCCTCCCCCAAAACAACGACTCCTGGTTTGTGGCCCAGGCCGCCCGCAGCAGCTACCGCCGCCTGCTGGAGGCAGGCGTGGAACTCTACGAGTACCCCCTTGGCCTGTTGCACTCAAAGACCATGACGGTGGACGGGCACCTGGCCATGGTGGGCTCCGCCAACATGGACCGGCGCAGCTTGGAGCTCAACTACGAGAACAACCTGCTGCTGGCGCACCCGGCGGCCACGGCCGCGATTCGCGAGCGGCAGCAGAGCTACCTGGACGCCTCCTCCCCCGTCTCCCTCGTGACCGTCCGGGGTTGGTCCCTCTGGTCCCGGCTGGTGCAGAACGCCGTGGCCATGCTGGCTCCAATTCTCTGACGGCCGCCCTCGGTCACGGCCCCGGGACGGGCGCCCGTGCCGAGGAGACACCCCCACACGAGATCAGGACCGAACGCCGGTGGCGTTCGGTCCTGATCTTTACTGCCGTGGCACCGCCTCAGGGGCGGGCCTCACCGCTTAGCCGCGGTGCGTTCCTGCCCGACGACGCGTCAGGATCATTCCCAGCGCGCCGGCCAGCAGTGCGGCCAGTCCAACCAGGGACCAACCCGCCACGGAGGCTCCCGTATTGGCCAGCCCGTCGTCACTGCCGGAGCCGCCGGCTCCGGGGTTGTTGCCGTCCGCATCACCGTTGTTCTCGCCATGCTGGCCCCCGCCGGCCTCGGTGGAATCCACCGGGCTATCGGAGTCAGTCGCAGACCCGGTGCCCGAGGACTCTGTCGAATCCGTCGGGGCCGTCGTCTCGGTTGAGCCCGTCGGTTCCGTCGGTTCCGTCGGCTTGGTCGGTTCCGTCGGCTTGGTCGGTTCCGTCGGCTTGGTCGGTTCCGTCGGCTTGGTCGGTTCCACCACTGCCGCAGCCACCTTCACCGGCAACAGCACCGTGGTGCCGCTGGGCTGGGCGGTGAGCGTCAGCGACGTAGAGCCAGCAGCCGCCTCGGGGACCTTGATGACCAACTCCGCCGCGCCGTCGACCACTGGGGCCTTCCCGGCCTCGGGGCCGGCCGCAGCCGCCTTGAGGGACCGGGCCGCAGCAGCGGCCTTGGCCTTCCCAAACACAGCGGAGAGCTCCGTGTTCTTTGGCGAGCCGAGGGAGGTCAGGTCAAGACCCTTGACGGAGAGCGTGAAGCTCTCGCCGGCCTTGACCTCGCCCGTGGGCAGACCCTTGACCTGCACCGAACGCTTGGCGAAGTCCGGGGACACCGGGCTGTTCGTCTTCAGGTAATTGATCCAGGCATCCGAATCAACCAGACCCGTGTCCTTGGTGTTCTTTCCCTTGGCAAACTCGCGGAAATTGTCCCCGCCCTGCAGCAGGAAGCTGAAGGAACCAATCCGGTACTCGCGTTGGGGATCGATCGGGGCACCGTTGACCGTGATGGAGGTGATGCGATCACCCTCGGCACGCTCGGGATCATAGGTGTAGGAAACATTCTTGGAGACGCCCAACTGCAGGTAGGAGCGTGAGGGCACGTTCCCCGCAGCATCGCGCTGCCACTGCTGCTCCAGCACCGTCTTGAACTGCTCACCCGTGAGCGTGGTGGTCCACAGGTTGTTCAGGAACGGGAGCACCGCGTTGGCCTGCGCCACCGTGATGTCACCCTTCATGAGGTCAGCTCGCAGGCCGCCCGGGTTGACCACACCAATCTCGGCGCCGCCATTCTCCGGGGCGGAGAGCTTATCCACCAGGGAGTCCGCCACCAGGTTGCCCAGGGTCGACTCCGCGGAGCGGTCATCTCGCTTGCCCTCGCGGTACGCCGTGGTGATGTCCGCGGTGGCCTCTGCCACCTTCTTGTTGCCCACCTCAGCGGCATTGGCCAAGGCCGCATCCACAATCCGCTTGACCTCTGCCACGGCCGGGTACTTGGCCACCAGGTCCTCAGGCTTGTCCGTGGTGCGAGCCACGTTGTGGTTGAGCTTGGTGGTGGTCTCGCCCGTCTTCGCGTCAAAGTTCAACACGACCTGCCCAATGCGCTCACCGTAAGAGCCGGTCTGCAGCACGGGACGCGTGGCCCCTGCCTTCCCGGGCACGGGAGCGTTCCAGGCGTACTCGGAGTGGGTGTGACCGTTGAAGATCAGGTCCACCTTGGCACTGGTGCCCTCGGTGATCTTCTTGAAGACGCCGCCCTTGGCCAGCGCCTGCTCCAGCGTGGACTTGGTGGAGACGCCATCCGGGGTGCCCTCGTGGTACTCGGCCACCAGCACGTCCGCCTCGCCGTTGGCCTTGTCGCCGTCGCTGAGCTGCTCGGCGACCTTGTTCACGGCATCCACCGGGTCACCGAACTTCAGGCCCTTGATCCCGCCCGGAGACACCAGCGTGGGGGTCTCCTGAGTAATGGCACCAATGACGCCGACCTTGACGCCGTCCACGTCCACGATCTTGTACGCGTCCAGAAGCGGCTTGCCGTCCTTGGTCACGTTCGCGGCCAGGTAGCTGAACTTGGCCGCATCCTTGACGCGGCCGGTGAGGTCAGCGGCGCCTTGGTCGTACTCGTGGTTGCCGGTCGCTGAGGCGGTCAGGCCAAGGGCGTTGAGCACCTCAAGCGTGGGCTGATCCTTCTGCACCGAGGAGGCGAAGAGGGAGGCGCCGATGTTGTCACCGGCGGACAGGAAGGCGGTGGAGCCCGGGTACTGCGCCTTGAGCTGCTCCACCGTTCCGGCGAAGTTCACGGTGTTCGTATCGATGCGACCGTGAAAATCGTTGATGTTCAGGAAGTTGAGTTCCTTGACCGTGCTAGGCGTTGCCTTGGTGTTCAGGCCCACCACGATGGGATCGTGATCCGAGGAACGGTAGGGGCCCGCCGCGAAGAGGTCCACCACGTTGTTGTTGTAGCGGCTGTACTCCAGCGCCACAGACTCCACGGAGTTGATGTTCCACTTGTCTACCTTCGTGACCAGCTGCTGGGCCGCGGCGGAGGCAAAGACGTAATCCAACGAACCCGTGGCGCCGTCAAAGGCGTAGGTCTGCTTGCCCGTGGTGGAGCCAAGGTCCTTGTAGCCGGCGTCCACGATGGTGCTGATGGGTGTCTCTGCGGCGTAGGAGTTGAAGTCTCCCAGCATGAAGACGTTCTTCGTCTTGGCCTGCTCGGAGGTCTTCTCGGCGAAGGCCACCAGTGCCTTGGCCTGGCGGGTGCGGTCGCCGTTGAAGGCGCCCACGCCGTCTTTCTTGTCCACATTGTCACCGGAGGCGGAGTTGCCGGAGTCGCCCTTGGACTTGAAGTGATTCACGATCGCCAAGAACGTGGTTCCGCTGGACGTGGCCTTGAAGCTCTGTGCCAGCGGCTGGCGGGCATTGCCGAAGTCTGCGGAGTCCGTGAGAATCGTGGACTCGCCCTGCGGCTCAACGGTGTCCTTCTTGTAGATGAAGGCCGTGCGAATCACGTCCTCCTTCTCCGGGAGGGCGCCGTCACCCTTCGGCGAGGGCACGTACTGCCACTGACCGCCCTTGAGCGAATCGTCCGCGTTGAGTGCCGTCACGAGGGCCTTGACCGCGGTATCGCGATCGCCACCATTGACGGAGCGGGTGTTCTCGATTTCCTCGAGGGACACCAGGTTGGCGTCCAGGGCATTGATCGCGTCAACGATCTTTGACTCCTGGCGCTTGAAGGAGGTCTCGTCCCAGGCACCGCGGGCGTTACAGCCCGAGTTCACCGTGAGCTTGTTGCCCTCGCGATCCGTGTACGCCTTGCAGCCGGGCAGATCCTTGCCCAGCGTGGTGAAGTAGTTCAGGACATTGAAGCTGGCCAGGCGCAGATCCCCACCCACGTCGACCGGAGCCGCAGTGCGGGTGTTCTCAAACGTGGCCGGCTGCACCTGTGCGGCGTTGGCCGGGGTGAGGCGCTGCGTGGGCTGGAACTTCCAGGCGTTGTTGCGGTAGTCCATCACCACTGGACGCGTGAAGGTGACCTTGGCGCCGATCCGCACGGGGTCCTTGGTGCTCAGGTACGGCACCGGCTGGTTCTTGTTGGCCGTGTTATTGAAGTTCACGCTGGCGCCGTCATCCAGCCCCACACGTGCCGCGTTGTTGTGTGCGGTTTCCTTCAGATTGGCTTCGGTATCCGGGAGTCCCACCACCGTGGGGTTGAGCAGGGGTTTGGTGCCCGCGGCAAGGCCAATCTCGCCGTAGCTGTTGGTGTCGTAGTTATTCGTGATGACAAAGTCGCCCTGGGGCTCCACGAGCATGCCCTCAAAGGGCTCGCGTGCCGCATCGGTGCCCGGGAAAGCGGTCTTGATCGGGGTGACGGGCTTGGCCTGCTCCGTCAGCGGCTTCAGGGATCCGGCGGCCACCGTGAGCTGGGTCATTCCGTAGTATTCGCTGACCTTTCCGGTGACCTCAACAAAGTCATTGACCTTGACGTCCTTGGCCGTGCCAGTGGAGTAGACGAAGATGCCATCAGAGGCCTTGCGGTCGGTCGCGTCCGCGCCGGAGCCTTCGGTTTGCAGGTAGTAGCCGTTGAAGCCACCCTCCGCGTAGACCGCCGTCACGACGCCCCGGGTGGTCAGCGTCTTATCCAGGAAGGGGGACTCGTTGCCCTCACCCTGGATCTCAGCGATGCTCTTGGTGCCCTCAGAGACAGGGGGCTCGCCCTCGCCGTCACCGTCGCCGCCGCCGTCCCCTGCCGTCTCACCCTTGGAGTTGGTGGGGGTCACCTTGGCGGACTCGGCGAAGTCAGCGTCATTGCTGTCGGTGTCCTTGTACGCGGTGCGCTGCAGGGAATTGGGCGTCCCGTTGTTGCCATCGGTCATCACCCCGGCGGTCTCGAAGGTGTTGCTAGCGCCGTAGCCCAGCAGGTCCGCGACCTGCGGGTTGTCGGTGACGGAGCCGACGGGAAGCGTGCGCTTGTCCGTGCCCTTGGCCAGGTACAGGGTGCCCTGGCCTCCGGCCGGCGCCAGCGACGACGAAGTGAGGTCAAGATCCGGGGTCGGCAGCTCGGCCCCGACGTTGGAAGAGTTGCCCTTGAGGGAAATCAGGAAGGTGCTCTTGGCCGGGACGGACCCGGAGAGCGGTTGCGAGCTACTCGGCTCGCCTTCGTTGCCTGCCGGGCGGTACTGCAGCGAGTACTGCTTCAGGTCCACGGCGGTGCCGGTGGGGTTGTAGAGCTCAACAAACTTGCTCTTGAAGGGGGCCTTGGTACTGCCGCCCTTCAGGTACGCCTCGTTGATGATCAGCCCCGTGCCGTCCGGGCTTGCGAAGGCCGGCGTGGCCGCCAGCGGTGTGGCCAGGAGGCCGGCTCCCAGAGCGACGGCGAGCGCCGCCTTCAGGGTGCGGTATGGGGGGTGGCCCATGGTGATGGTCCCTCTTTCGGTGCGAGAGCAAGGTGCAAGTGGATGACGCAAGCCAGATACGCAAGCGCGTGACAATATGCCACTGAACCGGGGGCAGGTGATGAACAGCCCGGTTTCAGGTGAACACAGGCCGAACTCCACTGAGCACGTCATCAGTCAACGCACTTGCGCACCCCAGCGCAGTCTTAGCAAGACTCGTCAACTACAGCATGCCCAAAAGTTGTGAGCCGCGCCACTTTGGCCGGGGGTGCGGCCGGCCTCAGGAAGTGGGGCTGCCCGGCAGCAGCAGCGGTAACCTGCCCGCCGTTCCGGAGTCCGCATCCGGAAGATACGCCACTACGTGCAACTCCGGGGCGTCCTGCGGCACCAGCTTGAGCTGGTCAAAGAGCAACTCCCCCGCCACCGGGTGAATGAACCTGCGCTGGCGTGACTCGAACCGCAGCACAGCGTGCTCGTCCCATGCGGCGGCAAAGTCCGGGCTCGCGTGGCGCAGGTGAGCCACCAGGCGCACATGAGCCGGGCCACCCATGCGAGCCCCTGCCTCCGAGCGGTACTCCCCCAGGAACTGCCGGCTGGTCAGTTCCCACTCCGGAAGCATGGCCCGCACGTACTCGTCCGTGAACACGAGTGCCAACAGGTTTCGCTCCTCAGGAGGCGCGGTGGCGATGCCAGGGAACAAGCCCTCATAGGACTGATTCCAGGCGGCGATGTCCCAATGGGGGGACACGGCAAAGGCAGGGGCGGGATCCAGGGTGTCCAGGAGCTGCTGCACGTGTGCTGGCACCGGGCCAGGCGCCAGCGGAACCGGGCGAGGGCTAGGCGTGAAGCCAGAGAGGCCAAGCACATAGTCGTGTTCGGCCTGATTGAGCCGCAGATTCACCGCCACAGCGTCCACGACCTGCCGCGAGGGGTGGATGTCCCTGCCCTGTTCCAGCCAGGTGTACCAGGTCACCGAGACTCCGGAGAGGAAGGCAATCTCCTCCCGCCGCATCCCGGTGGTCTTGCCCCGCCCCACCGGCGGAAGGCCGTACTCCGCTCGATCCGCCGCCGTGCGCTTGCCGCGCAGAAAGGCCCCCAGCTCCTTGCGGGCGCGCTGCTGGGCGTCGCCGCCCGGCACCTCACCCTCCCGCACGCCGTCGTGCCTTGCGCCGTTGCGCCCGCTGCCAGCGTCCCCCAGAGTCATGTCACAAAACTAGCAGTCTCAGTACTAGTAGTAGCGCCGTCTTGGTGCGGCTTGCGCCAGCGTGGTGACATGAGGACATGCCGATGCTCAAATCCCGCACAGTCACCCATGGCCGCAACATGGCCGGAGCCCGCGCCCTGATGCGCGCCTCCGGCGTCGCCAACTCCGACATCGGCAAGCCGATCATCGCCGTTGCGAACTCCTTCACCGAGTTTGTGCCTGGCCACACCCACCTTGCCCCCGTGGGACGCATCGTCTCCGAGGCCATCCACGAGGCCGGGGCCATTGCGCGCGAGTTCAACACGATCGCCGTGGATGACGGCATCGCGATGGGCCACGGCGGCATGCTGTACTCCCTCCCCTCCCGCGACCTGATCGCGGACTCCGTGGAGTACATGGTCAACGCCCACTGCGCGGACGCCCTGGTCTGCATCTCCAACTGCGACAAGATCACCCCGGGCATGCTCATGGCCGCCATGCGCCTGAACATCCCCACCGTGTTCGTCTCCGGCGGCCCCATGGAGGCCGGCCGGGTCACGCTCACCGACGGCTCCGTGCGCTCCCTTGACCTGGTCAACGCCATCTCCGACGCGGTGGATGAGTCCATCTCCGATGAGGACATCAACCTCATCGAGGAGAACGCCTGCCCCACCTGCGGCTCCTGCTCCGGCATGTTCACCGCCAACTCCATGAACTGCCTCACCGAGGCCATCGGGCTCTCGCTGCCCGGCAACGGCTCCGTGCTGGCCACCCACACCGCGCGCCGCGCCCTCTACGAGCGCGCCGGAGCAACCGCGGTGGCGCTGGCCAAGGCCTACTACGAGGACGACGACGAGTCGGTCCTGCCCCGCGCCATCGCCACCCACGAGGCCTTTGATAACGCCATGGCGCTGGATATCTCCATGGGCGGCTCCACCAATACGATCCTGCACCTGCTCGCCGCGGCCCAGGAGGCCGGCGTGGATTACGGGCTGGCGGACATGGACGCCAAGTCCCGCACCGTGCCGTGCCTGGCCAAGGTGGCCCCCAATGTGGCCGGATCCAAGACCTATTACATGGAGGATGTGCACCGCGCCGGCGGCATCCCCGCCCTGCTGGGGGAACTGAACCGGGCCGGCATGCTGCACCAGAACGTGCGCTCCGTGCACTCCACCGACCTGCAGGGTTGGTTGGATGACTGGGACATCCGTGGCGGCAAGGCCACGGACCAGGCCCAGGCCCTGTGGCACGCCGCCCCCGGCGGGCAGCGCTCCTCCACCGCGTTCTCCCAGTCCAACGAGTGGACCTCGCTGGACACGGACTCGGAGGGCGGCTGCATCCGCTCCGGCGAGCACGCCTACTCCAAGGACGGCGGCCTGGCGGTACTGCACGGAAACGTGGCCGTGGACGGCGCCGTGGTCAAGACCGCGGGCGTGGATGAGTCCATCTGGATCTTTGAGGGGCCCGCCGTGGTGTGCGAGTCCCAGGATGAGGCAGTGGAGAAGATCCTGAACAAGACCATCAAGGAGGGGGACGTGGTGGTGATCCGCTACGAGGGCCCCCGCGGCGGACCCGGCATGCAAGAGATGCTGTACCCCACCTCCTTCCTCAAGGGACGGGGACTGGGCAAGAAATGCGCCCTCATCACTGATGGCCGCTTCTCCGGCGGCACCTCAGGCCTCTCCATCGGGCACGTCTCCCCGGAGGCCGCCTCCGGTGGGGCCATCGCCCTGGTGCAGGACGGCGACTTGATCCGGATCAACATCCCGCAACGCTCGCTTGAGCTTGCCGTTGACCAGGAGGAGCTGGACGCCCGCCGTGCCCGCCTCGAGGCCACCACGGGGTACTTCCCCGTGGACCGCGTGCGCCCGGTGTCTGCCGCCCTGCGCGCCTACGCCGCCATGGCGACCAGCGCGGACAAGGGTGCCGTGCGCGACGTCGACGCGCTGTATCGCAGGACCTCTCCGCAGGCCTCTCCCCAGGCGGCCCCGCAGACCGTCTGAGGACACGTCCCACCGCCCCTCAGCTGCTGTTCCCACCGACGGCGAGAGTCCACCGCAGCCCCCACGCAACGTTTGTCGCGTGGGGGCTGCGGTGTGACGGGGTTGGTCACTTCTCGGTACCGCTTTATCCACAGCCCGGCAGATTGTCAGGGCGGCCGCGTACGCTGAAGCACATGGAGCCTTACACACAGACGCCAGATGATGATGAGTTATTAAAGGATCGCTTGCATCAAGCCTTTGATGCGCAGATCCCCAACTTTGGCGGTTACAACCTGGTGTACGCCTCCGGAGACGCCGGCGCAGGCGGAAGCTTTGTGATCGGATTCCGCTCCCAGCCACTGGAACTGGTCGTGGCTCCGGTGGACGCGCGAAGCTACGAGGCGCTTGAGCCGGCCATCAGCATCGATCTCACCAACGTCTCTCACATGGCCCAGCTGCGAGAGGCCGGCTACGAGTTTGGCATCAGCACCGGCCGTGTCTTCCGCTTTGACGTCTCCCCGTCCCCGGTCCTCTTCTTGGAGGACGAGCAGGGCAGGCGCAGCGTTGAGCTCCTTCAGGAGGACGACTGCCGCGAATTCCACGCCTTCCTTGAGGCCTTCATGGATCACCTGGACTCCATCGAGGCTGCCGCCGCACAGTGACGCCGCCGCGCCGCGGTGAGCTTGCGCACAGGAGTACCACCCGATTTGGATTCCCTGCGGCAGGCCGGTATTGTCTTCCGAGTCGCCAACGCATCCGGGCAACCGGACAGCGCGGCACGGTTTAGCACCTCTAGCTCAATTGGCAGAGCAATTGACTCTTAATCAATGGGTTTCGGGTTCAAGTCCCGAGGGGTGCACCAACCACACAAGGCCTCGTCCATCACGGACGGGGCCTTGTGCTTTGCCCGGGCGCTGACGCCTGGCCAGAAGCTCCCCCGCGAGGCGCGCAAAGCGCCGCCCGCAATTTCGTTCCGTCGCCGCCGGGATGTATGCTGAACGTCGTCGCCGGCTCGTGTTGAAAGACATTGATTCGGAGACGGTTAAGCACCTCTAGCTCAATTGGCAGAGCAATTGACTCTTAATCAATGGGTTTCGGGTTCAAGTCCCGAGGGGTGCACCAACCACGCAAGGCCCCGTCCATCACGGACGGGGCCTTCTGCGTTCCAACCGCGGGGTTGGAGCCGGTCTGGATAGGATCGAGTCAGGCCGCGCCAACGCACGGCCCTTGCCAAGCTAGACCGGAGGACACGTTGACTTCGCAGCGCCTGATCACGGGGCAGCCCGCCCCTGACTTCACCCTGACCGCAGCAGATGGCTCCACCGTGGCCCTGGCTGAACTGCGCAAGCAGGGCCGCGTCATCGTCTACTTCTACCCCGCCGCCTCCACCCCTGGATGCACCAAGGAGGCCTGCGACTTCCGAGACTCGCTTGGCTCGCTGCGCGCGGAGGGCTTTGTGGTGGTGGGCATTTCCCCGGATCCCGTGGCCAAGCTCGCCAAGTTTGCCCAGGCAGAGTCCCTCTCCTTCCCCCTGCTCTCCGATGAGGATCACGCGGTGGCCCAGGCCTATGCGGCCTGGGGAGAGAAGAAGAACTACGGCAAGGTCTACGAGGGCCTGATCCGCTCCACCTTCGTGGTGGACCCGGACGGGAACCTGTCCCTGGCCCAGTACAACGTGCGCGCGACCGGCCACGTGGCCAAGCTGCGCCGCGACCTTGGCCTGTCCTAAGCTGACGAGCCGCTCTGGGTCTGCCGGGAACACGGCGGACTAACGAGAATCCGGCTGCTGGGCCGGATAGACTCTGTCCTGCCCCTTTCAGCGAAGGGGCACTTGCGGGCGTGGCGGAATTGGCAGACGCGCTGGATTTAGGTTCCAGTGTCCACGGACGTGGGGGTTCAAGTCCCCCCGCCCGCACCAAACACAACAACACCGGATGCACGCGGTGAGCAGGAGGAAGACCAGGATGCAGCTCCCAGGCACGAACCTGTCTCGCAGGGCCGTGCTCGGCGGTTCCCTCGGCGCGCTAGGCGTACTCCTTGCCGGCTGCACACCGGCTCAACCGGATCCGAACAACACCGGCGGCAACGGCGGCTCTGGCAGGCTGCTGAGCCTGCAGACCCCGGCCTCCTCCGGCAGCTGGGACCCGGTGATCGGTTCCGACCTGGAGTCCCAGCGCATCACCCGCCAGGTCTATGACCGGCTCGTGGGCATTGACGCGCAGACCGGCAACCCCGCCCCCTCCCTCGCAGAATCCTGGACCGTCTCTGAAGACGGGCTCAGCTACGAGTTTGTGCTGCGCCAGGGCATCACCTTTAGCGATGACACCCCCTTCAACGCGGACGCGGTGGTGGCCAACGTGAACCGCTGGAAGGCGCTGGGGAGCGTCAAGGAATACGACGCCGCGGCGATCTCCACGTTGTTGGACGCCGTGGAGGACAGCAAGGAATCCACCCCGACGCCCACCAAGCAGTCGCCCTCCCCCAGCCCCAGCCAAACGCCGCAGTCCAGTGGGCCCTCCCAGGAGCCCACCACCCAAGACGACGCCACCACCAGCCGCCCCGAAGACGCGGCAGGTCTGCCCCAGGTCAAGGGCGGCGACCCGTTGGATAACCAGCTCTCCGACGTGGAGACGGCCCTGATCTCCGCGGCCGCCCCGGACGAGCGCACCGTGCGCCTCACGCTGCGCCGTCCCATCACCCCTCTCCTGCGGGCCCTCACCCACCCGGCCTTTAGCATCGTCTCCCCCCAGGCGCTCAAGGAGGCGGATGCGCTGCGCGGCCTAGCCAAGAAGGACACCCTGCGCCGTGGGGCCGTCGGAACCGGGCCCTTCACCGCCGCCACGGACGGTGAGACGGTGGTGCTGACCGCCCGCCACGGCCACTTCTCCGGCGAGATCGCCGTGGACCAGATCCGTCTGACGCCCACCCCCCGCGTGTCCCGGCGCGTGTGGGACCTGGAGGCGCAGAAGAGCGACGGCTTTGACCTGGTCACCGTTGACGTTCTCAAAGAGCTGGTGCTCTCCGCCGTCCAGGTACCCCCGCGTGACCCGTTCTCCGTGACCTACCTTGGCCTGAACCGCTCCAACAAGTGGCTCGCGGATGATCGGGTGCGCCGCGCCCTGGCTCACGCCATTGATCGCAATGCCCTGCTGGATCTGTTCCTGTCCAGCTCCAAGGCAGCGTCCTCTCCTCTGGCCCCCAGCCTGGGGATCGAGGATCCGGGCACCAGCTACCCCTTTGATCCCGAGAAGGCCCGGCGGCTGCTGGCGGATGCCAAGTACACGGGGCAGAAGATTCCCTTCCTCTTCCCCACCGACGTGGCCCGCCCGTACCTGCCCCTTCCCGAGCGGCTCTTCTCCAAGCTCTCCGGCATGCTCTCCACCGTGGGCATCACCGTGGAGCCAGTCGCTGTGAAGTGGGATGACGGCTACTTCACGGCCGTGCGCACCGGCCGCCACGCGGGCCTGCACCTGCTGGGAATCCAAGGCACTTACCGGGACCCGGAGAACTTTCTTGGCCCGCTCTTCTCCCGCACAACGGAGCAATTGGACTACGACTCCCCGGAGGTGCGCCGCCGCCTCCGCGTGGCCCGCGCCCTTCCAGAGGGTGAGAGCAGGCAGCAGGCCTACGCCGACATCGTGGAGTTGCTCACGGTGGATTTGCCGCTGATTCCCTTGGTCTATCCCATTTCATCGCTGGCTCTTGGCCCCCGCATCCTTGAATACCCGGTGTCCCCGGTCCTGGATGAGCCGCTGGCTCGCGTGCGCCTGGCCTGATCCCTGCACCACCGCTTCCCCGCTCCCGATACCGCACACCCGGCCCCGATTTCAAGAGGGTGCCAGTGCGGCGGTAGCCTGTCAGTGATCAACATCCGCTTTCGAGATGGAGTCACTGTGTCCGCAGCAACCCCTACGCTCACGCTCGACGTCGCCCTGGTGGGCGGGGGCATCATGAGCGCCACCCTGGGTACGTTTTTGCAGCAGATCGAACCGGGCTGGAGCATTGGCCTATTCGAGAACCTCAAGCGTGCCGGCCTCGAGTCTTCTGACCCGTGGAACAACGCCGGAACGGGCCACTCGGCCCTGTGCGAGCTGAACTACTCGCCGGCAGGCCCCGACGGGTCCGTTGACCCGAAGAAGGCCCTGGGCATCAACGAGCAGTTCCAGCTCACCCGCCAGTTCTACTCGTGGGCCGTGAGCCAGTCAGTGGTGAAGGAGCCGCAGAGCTTCATCCACCCGCTGCCGCACATGAGCTTTGTGATCGGCGAGGACAACCGCCGCTACCTGAAGACGCGCCACGACTCCCTCAGCGCCAACACGCTCTTTGACACCATGGAGTACACCGAGGATCTGGACCAGATCCGCGAGTGGGCCCCGCTGGTCTCGGAGGGCCGCACGCACAAGAATGTAGCGGCCTCCCGCGTGGTGGGCGGCACCGATGTTGACTTCGGTGCGCTCTCCTCGCAGCTCGTGGACTCCCTTGCCGCCAAGGGCGCGGACGTCCGCTTTGAGCACCGCGTCACCAACATTGCCCGTTCCGGCAGTGGCTGGCGCCTCACGGTGAAGAACAAGGTCAGCGCACAGACCTTCTTCGTGGACGCCAAGTTCGTCTTTGTTGGCGCAGGCGGCGGCGCTTTGCCGCTGCTGCAGAAGTCCGGGATCGATGAGATCAAGGGCTTTGGCGGCTTCCCCGTCTCCGGCGAGTTCCTGCGGTGCACCAACGAAGAGGTCATCAATCGCCACGAGGCCAAGGTCTACGGCCAGGCCTCCGTCGGCGCCCCGCCCATGTCCGTGCCCCACCTGGACACGCGCTACGTGGACGGCAAGAAGGCCCTCATGTTTGGCCCCTACGGCGGCTTCTCACCCAAGTTCCTCAAGACCGGCAAGCTCTGGGACCTCCCGGGCTCCGTGCGCACGAGCAACCTGGTGCCGATGCTGGCCGTGGCCAAGGACAACCTTGATCTGGTGAAGTACCTGGTCACCGAGTTGATGAAGACGCGCAACCAGCAGATGGAGGCCATGCGGGAGTACTACCCGGCCGCCAACCTGCAGGACTGGGAGCTCATCACCGCCGGCCAGCGCGTGCAGGTCATCAAGAAGGATCCCAAGAAGGGCGGCGTGCTGCAGTTTGGCACCGAGGTGATTGCCTCCGCTGACGGGTCCATCTCCGGCCTGCTTGGTGCCTCCCCTGGAGCGTCCACGGCCACCCCGATTATGCTTGGGCTGCTCAAGCGGTGCTTCCCGAACCAGTTCGCTGGCTGGGAGGACAAGCTGAAGGAAATGGTCCCGACTTTGGGTCACACCCTGAATCAGGATTCTGCGCTGTATCAACAGACCAAGGAAAGCACCGATCGGGTGCTTCACCTGGCCTGATTCTCCTTCACCGCGACCGCAAACGGCATTCAAGCCGCTTGCGGTCGCGGTGTCTCACGGGCCGGCCACTCAGCCGGCCCGTTGATGTACCCCACCACCTGGTGACCTCCGCTTCGCCTCAGACCCAAGGAGCACCGTCGTGCACTTACTCGCACGTCTTTCGCTACGTAACCGCGCACTGATTGTGCTCGTCTGTGTTTTTGTCTGCGCCTTTGGAGCCATCTCCATGACGCAACTGAAGCAGGAGCTCATCCCCAGCGTTGAGTTCCCGCAGATCACGGTCTCCGCGAGCAATGCCGGCGCCTCTCCCGAGGTCATGGACAAGCAGGTGGGTCAGCCACTGGAGACGGCCATGCAGGGAGTTGAGGGGCTGGATTCAAGCACCGCGACCTCCACCACCGGCTCCACCACGGTGAACCTCACCTTTGCCTACGGCACCGACCTTGACCGGGCGCGCGGCCAGGTGGACCGCGCCATCTCCACGGTGCAGCCTTCCCTGCCCGACGGCGTTCAGCCCACGTCCTTTGCCGGTTCCATCGCGGACTTCCCGGTGGTGTTCTACGCAGTGTCCGGCAAGGATTCCCTGGCAGCGACCGCAGACACCCTGGAAGCTGACGTGGTCCCGGTGCTGCAGAAGCTGGAGGGTGTGCGCCAGGTGGAGGTCACCGGCGCGGCGTCGCAGTACGTGCGGGTGCTCCCGGATGAGGACAAGCTCACCAAGGCGGGCCTCTCCCCCGCGGATGTTCAGAGCGCTATCCAGAACGCCGGCGGTGCCATGCCGCTGGGCCAGTTGGAGGACGGCGGCCTGACGCTACCGATCCAGACCAATGGTGCCCTTGGCAACGTGAAGGACATCGAGGCGTTGCCTTTGGTGTCAAAGAAGACCGGGTCCACTGAGCTGCTCAAGGACGTTGCCTCCGTCAAACTCGCGGATGAGGAAAGCACCTCCATCACCCGCACCAACGGCGACGAGACGCTGGCGCTCTCCATCACCAAGAAGCTGGATGCGGACACGGTGCGCGTCTCCGAAGAGGTGCACAAGGCCCTGCCCGCACTCCAGGATCAGAGCGGTGCCACGTTCACCTTGGTCTTTGACCAGGCCCCGTCCATCACCGATTCGATTCACGACCTGACGGTGGAGGGCCTGCTTGGCCTGCTCTTTGCCATCATCGTGATCCTGATCTTCCTCATGTCGCTGCGATCCACCCTGGTCACGGCGATCTCCATTCCGCTCTCCCTGCTCGTCACGTTCATTGGGGTGTGGGCCTTTGGCTTCTCCCTCAACATGCTCACGCTTGGCGCGCTGACCATCTCCATTGGCCGCGTGGTGGATGACTCCATCGTGGTCATTGAGAACATCAAGCGGCACCTGGCCTACGCCGGGCCGCGCGGCACCGCCATTCTTGACGCGGTCAAGGAGGTCTCCGGGGCCATCACGGCATCCACCCTGACCACCGTGGCCGTCTTCTTGCCTGTGGCCTTTGTTGGCGGCCTGGCCGGGGAGCTCTTCCGGCCCTTCTCCCTCACCGTGACCGTGGCGCTGATCGCGTCCCTGTTTGTGTCGCTGACGATTGTTCCCGTCCTGGCTTACTGGTTCTTGGGCGGCACGGCCGCTCGCCAGGCCAGGAAGGCAGCGAAGAAGGCCGCCAAGCAGGCAGCCAAGCGGGGCGGTTCCGCCACGGCAACAGCTGCCGGCACCGCCGGTGCTTCTGCGGAGAACGCCGCCCTTGCGGCGGGCTCCCCCGCCCCCGTGAGCTCCGCCGGCCCGGTCTCCGCCTCCGCGGCTGCCCGCGCAGAAGCGGAGCAGGCGGAGGAAAAGTCCTGGCTCCAGCGCATGTACGTGCCCGTGCTGCGCGGCACCCAGCACCACCCCGTCATCACCCTGGTGGCCTCCGTGCTCATCCTGGTGGCAACGTTTGGCATGAGCTTCATGCTCAAGTTCAACCTGCTGGGCAGCACCGGTCAGACCTCCTTCTCTGCCACGCTGCAGATGCCCGCGGGCACCTCGCTTGATCGCACGGACACGGCAGCGGAGAAGGTGGAGAAGGCGCTCAAGGACATCAACGGCGTCCAGGACATTCAGGTCACCATCGGCTCCGGCTATACCGGATTCGCCGCGCTGACCGGTGCCAGCGGAGCAGACAAGGCCACCTTCACCGTCACCACGGCGAAGGGAGAGGACGTCACCGCGATCGTTGACGCCTCCCGCGCGGAGGTGAAGAAGGTCAATACCGGCGGCGAGGTGGAGGTCTCTGCCACGCAGGGCGGCGGCTTCAGCAGCGACATCACCATCAACGTGAAGGCCTCCAATCCCGACACTCTGGCCAAGGCGGACAAGCAGGTCAGGGACACCATGGAGGGCATCCCGGATGCCACCGCGGTGGAGTCTGACTTGAGCTCAACGCAGCCCCAGGTCCAGGTCACCGTGGATCGCGAGAAGGCGGCCAAGGCCGGCCTGAGCCAGGCGCAGATTGCCGGCCTGGTCAACGCGACGCTGAACCCGCTGCCAGCGGGGAAGGTGACCTTCGGCTTCTCCACGCTGGACGTCAAGGTGGGCGAGGGCAAGAGCCTGAGCGGCCTCGATGACCTGAAGGACCTGGAGATTACCACGGCGACCGGTCCGGTGCCGCTGGAGGACTTCGCGAAGATCAGCCGCGTGGACTCCGAGTCAAGCATCACCACCCAGGACACCGATCGCATCTCCACGGTGACCATCACTCCGACGGAGACGGGGCTCGGCGCCGTGTCGGCTGTGGTGACGCAGCGCCTGGCAGATCTTGACCTGCCCGACGGCGCGACGGCCACCTTGGGCGGCGCGGCCACGCAGCAGGCGGACTCGTTCCAGCAGCTGGGTCTGGCGCTCCTCGCGGCCATCGCCATTGTGTACGTCATCATGGTGGCCACGTTTAAGTCGCTGGTGCAGCCGCTGATTCTTCTGGTCTCCATCCCGTTTGCGGCGACCGGGTCCATCGGCCTGCTTATCGTGACCGGCGTGCCACTTGGCCTGGCCTCGCTCATCGGCATGCTCATGCTCGTGGGCATCGTGGTCACGAACGCGATTGTGCTCATTGACCTGATCAACCAGTACCGGCGCCCCACGGCTCAGCGCCCGGCTATGAGCCTGGATGACGCCATCATGATGGGCGCGCGTCGCCGTCTGCGACCCATCCTGATGACGGCGCTGGCCACCATCTTCGCGATGGTCCCCATGGCGCTGGGTCTCACCGGGTCCGGCGGCTTCATCTCTCAGCCGCTGGCTGTCGTGGTGGTGGGTGGCTTGATCTCCTCCACCTTGCTGACCCTGATCCTGGTGCCGGTGCTGTACCACTTGGTGGAGGGCCGCCGGGAGAAGAAGCGCGTGAACGGTACCGGCCCTGAGCCGGATGGGCTCGACGACGTCTCGCTGGGTTTGGTGCCCGCCGATTCAGTGGGCGCGCGCGGCTCTGACGCCGCAACTCAGACCGGTCAGGCCACTCAAGACGGCGGCAATGGTGCAGGTGCGCAGCTCGTGAGTGAGCCGTGGACGGGGACCATTGATGTGGTCACTGGCGAGCCCCGGGCCTCCCGCGGGCGCCACGCGGCCAACCCGCCGGCGGAGGGCTCCCCCGCCTAGCGGCGCTTGCCCGCGCACACAAGCGGCGGCCGTCCCGGACACTGTTCCGGGGCGGCCGCCGCTGTTGACCTTTGGGAACCCTCCTTCTGGGGCAAAGGTCAGGGGCTCACAGCTCAGCCCCAACAAGGCGTTGACCCCCACCTGATACGCCTGAGCGTGGAACTCGCGTTCCTGCTGTGCCGCCTGCTACACCTTCATCTCCTGCAAGGCTGCCTGAAATGGGGAGGCGTCCTCTTGCGGAGGAAGTCGATGGCGCATCACCCACTGACACACAGCGGCGGCCGCCCCAGACCATGGTCCGGGACGGCCGCCGTCGAGCAGTGTTTTTGATCAGGCCTTGGTGAGCCTGTCCTCCGCCGCGACGCCCAGGGGGCGATCGGGGCGGTCCTTGACCAGCGAGACGGCGATCAGGGAGATCACCGTGATGCCGGCCATGTAGATGCCGATGTACCAGGACTTGCCGGTGGCGTTCAGGATGGCCTCGGAGATCATGGGGGCAAACGCGCCGCCAAGGATGGCACCGAGGGCGTAACCAATCGAGACGCCGGAGTAGCGCACGTGGGCCGGGAACATCTCGGAGTAGAGCGCAGCCTGCGGGCCATAGGAGAGGCCAAGGCCGATCGTGAGCACAAACGCGGCCACGAAGTAGAGGGGCAGCGAGCCGGTATCGATCAGGAACCACATGGGGATGACCCACAGCAGCACCAGCACGTAGCCGATCTGGAAGGTGCGGACGCGACCGATCTTGTCCGAGAGCCAGCCGCCCACCAGCGTGAAGATCAGCCAGCCCGTGGACGCCAGCGCCGTCACGAGGAGCACCGAGTCAAGCGGCTGCTTCAGCGTCTTGCTGACGTAGCTGATGAAGAAGGCAATCAGCAGGTAGCCCGCGGCGTTGTTGGAGATGAAGATCAGCGCAGCAAGGATGACCTCCTTGGTGTGGTTCTTGAACAGCTGCTTCAGCGGGGCGGAGGACTCGCGCTTGCGATCCTGCAGCTCGGCGAAGACCGGGGACTCCTCCACAGCGCGGCGGATGATCCAGCCAACAAAGACCAACACGATGGAGAAGAGGAACGGCAGGCGCCAGCCCCACTCAAGGAAGGCCTGGGCGCCAAGCGTGGTGCGCAGGACCCACAGCACCAGGGTGGCCAGGATCATGCCGATCGGCACGCCGATCTGCGGGTACGCGCCAAAGAGGCCACGCTTGCCCTTGGGCGCGTGCTCCACGGCCATGAGCGCGGCACCGCCCCACTCGCCACCGGCGGAGAAGCCCTGCAGGATGCGCAGCAGGATCAGCAGGATGGGCGCGCCAACGCCGATCTGCGCGTAAGTGGGCAACAGGCCGATCAGCGCCGTGGAGGCGCCCATCAGGATGAGCGTGAGGACCAGCATCTTCTTGCGGCCCAACTTGTCACCCAGGTGGCCCGCGACGATGGCGCCAAGCGGGCGGAAGAGGAAGGAGATGCCGATGGTCGCGAAAGACAGAATCTGGGCCAGGCCAGGATTCTGGGTGCTCAGCGGAGCCAGGAAGAGTGGGGCAAGCACGAGCCCGGCGGCTTGGGCGTAGATGAAGAAGTCGTACCACTCGATGGACGTGCCCACGAGGGTGCCCGCAAGCACCTTCCGTTGCTCGGCACGCCGTTGCGGCGTCAAGGCGGGTGTGGCTGAAGTGGTCATCAGGGTGCCCCTCGGGTCAGATGCTCTGGACGTGCGGAGTGATGAATCGAGCCCGAAGGGCCCCAACGTCCGGTCATTTCGATTTACTGAACGATCGGTAAAGAACTGCAATGGAGCAGATCGTATACGCATTGTTCCCGTGACGCCAGTCACAGGTGGATGTATGTGACATCACAGTCAAGCCCTCCGCGCCCCCACGCCTGGAGCTAGTCCTGCAGCGAGTGGCGTGGGACGGCGCTGAGCAGCAGCACCCCCAGGAGGGCCGTGCCCGCACAGAAACCCCAGACCATGAGGTAGCCACTCAACGGCGCGGCGCCCCCAGCCAGCGCCCCGCCATGCGCCAGCATCACGCCAAACGCCGCGCTGGCCACGGCGCCACCCAACGTCTTCACCGCATTGGTGGCACCGGTTGCCATCCCGGTGCGGTGCTCCGGGGCCGCGGCAGCTGCGGCCGGCGGGAGCGCAGCGACCAGGAGCCCGGAGCCAAGACCCGCGATCACCATGTTCGCTATCACCGCCGCAAGCGCGTCGTGGTTGGGCAGGAAGAGGGCATACCCCACCGCGTTGAGCGCGCAGCCAAGGATCAGGGCGTCCCTCAACGGGAGGCGCTTGGTCAGGGGTGAGAGGCACAGAGCGCCGATGGCCAGGCTCAGCACATACGCACCAATCACATAAGAGGCCTGAGCGGAACTGAGCCCCAACCCATGCCCGGCCACCGACGGGTCCGTCCGGCTGAAGGTGGACAGGGGCGCCTGCGCGCCCAGCACGGACATGCCAAAGAAAAACGCCGTGGCCTGGATGGGCCACTGGCGCCGATCCGCCATGATCCGCATATCCATCACCGGGTCCTGCGCACGCAACTCCACCCGAACGAAGGCGATCATCAGTACCAGGCCCAGCGCCACGAAGGCCCACGGCTGCCAGGCACCCATGCCCAACACGCGCAACACCGAGAGCCCACCCATGATCGCCGCAAGGGACACAGCCAGCAGCCCCGCCCCGGCGAGATCGCGTCGGGGAGCCGGCCCAGCGGCGTCGAGCGCTTTGTCCCCCACCTGCGCCACCGGCGCCTTGATCAAAAAGATGACGGCAAAGAGGCACAACGTGGTCACGACCGCCGGGATCGCGAGCGCCACCGGAAGCGGGAGCGCGTCCCCCAGTGCACCGCCCGCCAGCGCCCCGCCAATCACACCAATTTCCAGCGCCCCCACCAAGATGCCGGCGGCGCGCCGCGTCACCAGGCCCGGCTGCCCCACGCGACGGGCGCGGGCGTGGACCAACGCAATCTCCACCGGAAGCCAGACGGCATAGAGGCCCTGCAGCGCCCACGCCACAAAAAACACGCCCACATGATCGGTAAACAGCAGCCCCCAGCTCGCCGCCGCAGTGATGGCGGTGGAGAGGATCAGGACCTTGCGATGCCCCCAGCGATCCCCGGCGCCGGCCAACAGGGGGACGGCCAACGCAGAGACGCCAAGCTGCACCGCTTCCAGCCACGTGACGTCCGCGTCGTTGATGCCAAGCGCGCGGGCAATCTCCGTCAGGAGCGGAGTGTAAAACCCCTGAAGGACACCGGAGGTGAGCTCCACGAGGACCAGGGCGCCGACCACGCCGGAGACCAGCTTCCAGGGCACGGCGGGGGGCAAGGTGGTGCGGGTCATAGCGGAAATCTAGCCGCTGGGGCCGCTATGACCCATGCGAACCCAAAAACGACCGGTAAAAGACGACGCCCGGGCCCAAGTCCGCCACGGCCACGGACTCATCGGTGCCGTGGATGCTGCCCCGCTCCCGGCCGCCCATGCGCAACGGGGCAAAGCGGTACACATGCTCGGCGATGGCATGGAAGCGGCGCGCATCGGTCGCGGCCAACACCACGTACGGCGCCACCTCCACCCCGGGATGAGATTGGGCCAAGGCGGCGCGCAGCGCCTCCAACGGAGCCCCATCAGCCGGCGAGACCGGGCTGGGTTCGTTGGCCTCCAACGTTTCCCACTCAATCTGCCGGTCCCGGACCACGCGACGCAGCCGGGCGAGGGCCGCCCCCACAGAGGTGCCCGGGGACAGGCGCAGGTTGAGCACCACGGAGGCCCTAGCGGCCAGCACGTTGTGCCCGTCCGCGCCGCTGAGCTCGGTCGCCGCGACGGTGGTGCGCACCAGCGCGGCGGCCTCCCCACCCATCTGGGCCAAGAGCGCGGCCCCCGCGGGCCCTGCGGCAGCGGCGGCACGCAACGCGGGCGAGACCGCGCCGCTGGCCTTCTGGCTCAGCGTGCGCAGCAGTTGCTGGGTCACAGGGTGAAAGTTGGCGGGGAACGGGTGCTTGCGCAGGCGCTCCACGGCCCGCGCAATGCGCTCCACCGCCCCCATCCGCGGCGGGGCGGAGGCGTGCCCGCCGCCGGAGGAAGCCACCAAACGCACAGAGAGCAGCCCCTTCTCCCCCAGTCCCACGAGCGCGAGCGCATCCGTGACGCCAGGGAAAACGTCCGTAGCGACGGCGCCGCCCTCATCCAACACCACCTCCGGGCGCACACCGCGCTGGCGCAACACGTCCACCGCCTGCTGAGCGCTGCCGCCGGCCGTCTCCTCGTTATCCCCGAGCATGAACCACACATCGGTGGCGGGCTCCCAGCCCTGCTCCAGCAGCGTCTCTGCGCCCAAGAGCGTGCACACCAGGTCGCCCTTGTCATCCAAGGTGCCGCGCCCGTGCACCCGCCCGTCCGCGATCCGCCCGGAGAAGGGGTCCGCGCTCCAACCGTCAGATTCCACCGCCGGCACCACGTCCTGATGTGCCATGAGAACCATGGCCCGTGCCGAGTCCGCGCCCGGCCAGCGCCACAGCTGCCCGTGGGAGCCCACGGTGAGACGCTCGCAGGCGGCGGTCAGCAGCGGGAAGTTCTCCTCGATGGCGCGCACGTGTTGACCAAAGGCCTGATCATCCTGCTGCCTGCCCTCCGGGCGGGACACGGTGGGAATGCGGACCAGGGCGGAGAGGATGCGGGCGGCACGCTCGGAGAGCTGCTCGACGTCGAGTGGCTGAGTCACGCTCACAGTCTAGGCAGGGGCGGGGCGCGTAGTCTGCTCTCACCGTCTGAGACGGGCCAGTGCGCGGCGAACGAGGGCAGGAGCGCTTCATGTTTGACATGCTGATGCAGGTCTTTCAGCCCAACGCCTATGCGGCCATGCAGGAATTGCGCGAGCGCAAACGCTCCATTTCCCGGCTGGAGTCAGGGGACCCGCCACATCATGGCCCAGACCCGGCGGACATTGATGGGCACCCCGTGCTGACCTCTTGGTACACCGTGGCCTCCACCGCGATGCCGCTACGCGGCGAGTCCCTCTAGCCCGCCCAGCCTAGGCGGGCAGATCCACCACCTGGCCGGCGTAGGTGAAGCCGCCGCCAAAGCCAAAGAGCAGGGCCTTGGCGCCGCGCGGCAGCTCCCCGGCGTGCCAGGCCTTGGACAGGGCCATGGGAACGGAGGCCGCGGAGGTGTTTCCGGAGACCTCCACGTCCGTGAGCACGATGTGGCGATCTGTGGCTCCCAGGCCCTTGGCCAGCGGCTCGATGATGCGCAGATTGGCCTGGTGGAAGGCCAGCACGTCAATCTGGTCCATGCTCACGCCGGCCCGCTCCAGGACGCGTTCCGCGTCCTTCACCGAGCTGGTCAGCGCCCACCGCATCACGCTGCGGCCATTCTGCGAGAAAATGGGCGGCTCGCCCTTGACCACCACTGCATCAGCCAGTTCGGGGACGGAGCCCCACACCACCGGGGAGACGTGCTTCACCGCGCTGGCTCCTAGCACCACCGCGCCGGCGCCGTCCGCGGTCAGCACGCAGGTGGCCCTATCCGTCCAGTCCGTGATCCGAGAGAGGGTCTCGGAGCCGATCACCAGGGCCGTCTCCGCGACACCTGCGCTGATGGACTGATCAGCGAGCGCCAACGCGTACTCGAAGCCGGAGCATGCGGTATTGATGTCAATCACGGCGGGGCCGGTGAAGCCCAGCTCGCTGCTCACGCGGGCCGCGCCGTTGGGGCTGCGGGCCTCCGAGGTGGTGCTGGCCACGATCACCAGGTCCACGTCACTGAGGCCCGCATCCGCTAGGGCCATGCGGGCGGCGGCCACGGCCATCGTCGTGGTGTCCTCGCCCTCCCCAGCGATGTGACGCTCGCGGATTCCAGTGCGGGACTGGATCCACTCATCGTTGGTGTCTACGAGTTCTTCAATGTCGCGATTGGTCAGGACCTTTTCCGGCTGGAAGTGTCCAAGCCCCAGCATGGCAGAGCCGCGAGGCGCATCAATTTTCATGCATCCCAGCTTAGCAATGAGCGGCTTAGTTACCCTGTCGTGACGCTTTCTTCATGCTCGCAATGGCATAAAGGATGCCGAAGAGCAGCAGGGCGATACCGGACGCAAAGGTAACCCAGAGCGCGTCACGGTGCCCACCGGCGTCGGCCACCATTCCGCCAGCCCAGTTGCCGATCGAGGTGCCCAGGGTGATGCCGGCGCTCAGGAGCGTCATGACAAAGCCCAAACGGTGGGAGGGTGTGCGCGCGCCGGCGGCGCTGAAGATGGTCACCAGCACCGGGCCAATCGGGGCACCAACCAGCAGCAGCACCACGGCAAAGTGCCACGGCACGGCCGCCAGCCAGAGCAGGCAGAGCATGGGCACCAAAACGATGGCACACGCCACCCAGCGACGCGCCGGGCTCCAGCGTTGGGGCCAACGGGAGACGCTCAGTGCCGCGGCGCCTGAGGTGAGCCCGAGCGTCGCGTAGATGAGGCCGCCGCTGCCGGGGTGGCCGGTCTCGTCCGCGAACACGGTGGCCACGGTGGCCAGCGAGCCAAAGATGGAGCCGATGCTGAGCATGCCAAGCAAGAGCACGCCGATGAGAGCCCACGGCACCCCGGCAGCGCGGGCGGCGGCGGCCTGCTTGGCGTGATCTGACGGCGCGGAGTCCGCCCCGGCCTCTGCGGCAGGACCGGCCTCTGCTGCAGGACCGGCCTTGGCGCGGCGCACTGGAGCGGCAAGCGCGGAGCGCGAATGCAGGGCAAACCATGGCACAAACACGATCGTGAGGGCCAGCGCCACCCACAGTGGCACGGCGGGCCCAAAGGCCGCGGCGATGATGCCCACCGCCGCTGGACCCAGCACAAAGCTCATCTCATCCACCGTGGACTCGTAGCCCTGAGCGGCGTCCAGCGTCTTCAGGTCTCCGCCGGGACCGGCAAGCCGAATGATCCAACGCACGCGGGTCATGGGCCCGGCCTGCGGGACCACCACACCGGCCACCAGGGCCGCAGCCATGAGCTGGAAGTCCAGGGTCAAGCCGCCCTCACGCGGCGCGCCGGCCACAAGAAGCCAGAGCAGTCCCGCGGAGTACAGCACCGTGGAGGTGAGTAGGGTGACGCGCTGCCCCCAGCGATCAGAGGCGGCTCCGGAGAGCGGCGCGCCAACGGCCACGCCAATGCCGGCCAGCGCCGCGACGGCGCCCGCGGTGGTGAAGTCAGCCGCGGAGGAGACGATGTAGGTGAGCGCGCCGATGACCAGCATGGACAGCGGCAGGCGGGCGAGTGCGGAGACCGGGAAGTACGCGGGGCCGACCACGGCCGCCATGGCCTTGAGGCCGGTGGGCGCCGGGCTGGTGTCCTGCTTTTGGGCGTTACTAGAAGACGAAGTCTTGGGGTTCACGGATGACCTCCGGGACTGGCTTGTCCGTGAAGGTACGGCGAAGCCTGCGCACGACGTCCCTGCCTCCCGTCGTGCCGAACCCTTGGTAGACCAAACCAGTCTAGTCGCTCTCTCCCACACCCACCACCTGCGCTGTGGATCCCTGCCGGGTCTTGCTCACACGCACCTGCGCTGGGATGCGAGAGCCCAGCTCGGCGACGTGGGAGACCACCCCCACCAGGCGCCCTCCACGGCGCAGCTGATCCAGGCCATCCAGCACCAGCTCCAACGTTTCCGGGTCCAGCGTGCCAAAGCCCTCGTCAACAAAGAGAGTCTCCACGTCCACTCCCCCAGACTCCTCTTGCACCACATCCGCCAGGCCAAGCGCCAGCGCAAGGGAGGCCATGAAGCTCTCCCCGCCGGACAGCGTCTGGGGGGCGCGCTGCACGCCGGTCCAGGAGTCCTCCACAGCCAGCCCCAGCCCGGACTTGCGGTTTCCGCTCTTGGCGTCCACGTGTACCAGTCGGTAGCGGCCATCACTCATGGCGTCCAGGCGGTGCGTCGCGGCCTCGGCAACGGATTCCAGCCGCGCGGCCAGAACGTACGTGGGCAATGACATGTTCAGCTGATTCTCGCCGTTCCCCGCCAGCACATCCGCGATGGCAGCGGCGGTCTGACTCTTGCGCAGCAGCGGCCCCACCTCCAGGTCAAGGCGCGCCACCTGCTGGGCTTGACGCTCAATGTCTTGGTGCACCGCGCGCACCAGCCCCAGTGCGGTCGCGGCTTCATCGCTGGCCTTGGCCGCCTGCACGGCGGCGGCGGCGAGGTCGGCCAGCGCTTCGTCATGTGGCACCACCACCCCGCCCTGATCCGCCAGCCTGGCGCGCTTCAGGGGCTCCGTGGCCTCCAGTTCCTGCAACTTGGCCCGTTCCCCGGCCACGGCGCGGACCCGAGCGGCCACCACGTCCGCCTGCTGCTGCGGCAGCACCGCCTGGGCCGCGGCCTCCGCACTCATCCCCGCCCGCTCCAGTGCCTCCTGCGCGCGCTGAGCGGCCGTGGCGGCTTGGACCCGGGCGGAGGCAACAAGGCTCCATGCCTCGCGGGCAGCACCCAACGCCGTGAGCCAGGTGCCGATGGCGGCGCGCCTACTCGGGAGGTCCTGATGCCCGGCAGCGGCCTCTTGCGCCAGCTGCTCGGCCTCAGACACGGCCGCTTGAGCTTGCTCCAGCTCCGCTTCGAGGCCGAGGAGGGCCTCATCCTTGGCCTGCGCCGCCGCGGTTGCGGCCGCGTGCAGTTTCTGGGCCTCCTCCGCGTGGAGGGTGGCGGCCCGATGCGCCTGTTGCTGCGCCGCGGACTCCGCGCGGCGTGCGGCCACGGCCTGACTCTGCGCCTGCGCGGTCTCTGGGGTGAAACCCTGCGCGGCGGCGCTGGCCTCCGCGTGGGCGGCTTGGGCGGCCGAGACCGCGGTGAGGCGCGCCTCCCGCTGCTCCCTCGCCCCGGCCAGTGCGACCTCGGCTGCCTTGAGCGTCTGCTCCGCCAACTGCACCGGCAGGCTCTCCTGCGTGGTGGCGGGCTCCGGGTGATCCGGCGAACCACAGACAGGACACGGCTGAGCGTCCACGAGTTCCGCGGCAAGCACCGCCACGAGCGCGCCGGAACGAGCCTCGCGGACCCGATCCAGCTCACGCTCGGCCTCACCCAGCGCCGCGGCGGCACCGGCGGCTGCCTCCTCGGCCTTCCCCACGGCGTGCTGCGCCTTCTGGGCTCGTTCCGCCGCCCCGTGCAGTGCCACAGCTCGTTCGTGTTCTGCGTCCCAGGACTCGGGGGCCTGCAGCGGGGCCGGGGCCTTGGCCGCTGCGTCCACCGCAGTTGCCAGGCCCTGCTCCGCCTTCGCCACGGCGTCACGCGCCGCTTGGGCCGCGATCCGAGCCTTGTCCGCGGCGGCGGCACGCTGCTGCGCGTGCTTGCGCGCGCTGGCGGCCAGGTGCTCGGCCTTGAGGGCCTGCGCGGCGGACTCAGCGGCCGCCTCAGCGGTCGCGATCCATTCCAGGGTCGCGCCGACCCTTGGCGCATCGCGCTCGGCGGCCTCCTCGGCGGACTGGTCCAGATACGCGTTCCAGTCCTCCGCGCTGATCCCCTCCGCCGTGAGGGTGTTCAGTGGCACGGCCCTCAGGCTGGCGAGCCGTTCGTGGCCGCCGTCCACCGCGCGTTCCAGGGTCTTCTTGCCCGACGCCGCGGCGTCCAGTTCCGAACGCACGGCCACGCCGCGCTGGTGCAGGGAAAGGCGCGCCTCGTCCGCGTCAGCGGCCGTGCGACCCGCCTCCAGCGCCTCGTGACGCCTGAGCCATTGAGCCAACTGCGCGGCGTCGGACACGCGTTGCGCGCCCTCATCCGAGGCGACCCGCGCGGTGGTCGAGAGCTCCCTGCGCTCCCGGAGCAGCGCCTCCGCCTGATCAACACCATGCTGCGCATGACGGCCCAGCCGCTCAAACCAGTCCGGATCGCCGGGCCGTTCCGCCGCGTCTGCAGCATCTACCGAGCCCGCCGAGTCTCCTGGGGCGGCCGGTACTTCCCGCTGCGTCGGCTCGCTCTGGGCGCCCGCTTGCTCACGCAGCGGTTCCCGCCCGACCTCCAGGATGTGCTCCCCGAAGTGCGCCGCCACATTCCCGGCCAGCTGCGCCACCATGGCCTGGCGGGCCTGGCCGCGCGCGCCCACCTGCTCCGCCAACTCCTTCTTCCTGGCTTGCGCCTGCTCCACCGTGGTGTCAAAGAGTGCGGTGTCAAAGAGGCGCTTGAGCAGCTTCTCCCTGTCCGCATCGGTGGAGCGAAGGAACGCGGCGAACTCGCCTTGGGGCAGCATGGCCACACGCGTGAACTGGTGCACGTCCATACCGAGGACCGCACCCACCAGCTGGCCCACCTCATCCAGGCGGGAGCTGAGCGCATTCCACGCCTGCCCATCCCATTCGGCCACCAAGGCCTTGGCCATGGCCCGCGTGGAACCGGTGCCGCGTTTCTTGGGGCGTTCCCATTCCGGGCTGCGGGTCACGCGCAGCCGGCGCCCGCGCACGGAGAACTCCACCTCCACCTCGGGGGCCACCTCCGGCTGCGCGTAGTCGCTGCGGATCCGCTTCTCCGACCCTGCCCGCACCCCAGGCAACCTGCCGTACAAACCAAAGCACACGGCGTCGAGCAGGCTGGTCTTGCCAGACCCCGTCTCGCCGCGCAGCAGAAACAAACCGGCTCCGCTGAGTGCGTCAAAATCGATGGACTCGCGGCCTGGGAAGGGCCCAAACGCCGTCAAATCAAGCCGATGCAGTCTCATCGTTGCCCCTCCGTCTGGCCCACGCCGGCGCCGTGCACCAACTCCGTGAGCAACGCCGTTTCCTCCGTGTCCGCGCCGCGCCCGCGCACGTGATCAACAAAGCCAAGGGCCACCTCGGTGGGATCCTGCGCCTGGCGCAGCCGGTCCCGGTAACCAAGCCGCTCCTTGGGTGGGGCGCCCTGTGGGTCAAAGAGCAGCACCAGCGCATGGGGGAAACGCTCGCGCAAACGTTCCATGGGGCGGGCGGGCCGTTCTGCATCAGTCAGCGTGAACTGGCACCAGGCCTGGGTTGCGTCCTCCAGGCTCGGGTCCTCCAGGAGTTCCTCCAGTCTGCCGCGAAGGCGGCGCAGGGCGCGGGGCGGATCCCAAGCCAGCTCCGTGATCACCACTGGCTCCCCGGGTTCCACGTCCACCAGCAGGCCCACCTTCTGCTGTTCCGCCTCGGAAAAGGAATACGGCAGCGGTGAGCCGGAATAGCGGACCGTGGGCAGCGGAGCCTGGGCCCCATGCAGGTGCCCAAGCGCGGCGTAATCAACCCCGCCAAACACCGTGGCCGGCACCCGATCCAGCTCGCCAACGGCCAACGGACGCTCGCTCTCACTCTCCTCGCCGCCCGCCGCAAACAGGTGCGCAAGCACCACGGTTCTCTGCGGCCGCCCACGCTCACTCTCGCGGCGTTGCGCGTCCTTGGAGAGTGCACCCACCGCGGCCCTGATCACGGGCTCGTGGCCCGCGCCGGGCTGCAAGCCCAACTGCTCCGCCACCAAGCGCGGCTCAAGATAGGGAATGCCGTACACGAGCACATCCTCCGCGTCCCCGGGGAACACCACGGGCCGCTCCACCTCGGAGACCGCCGTACGCAGGTGCACCCCGGCGCCCTCCATCAGCGCCCCGCCGAATCCCAGCCGAACGGCCGAATCGTGATTGCCGCTGGTGATGATGACCGCCGCACCCGCCGCGACGATCCGCGCAAGCGTGCGGTCAAAGAGTTGAACCACATCCACGGCGGGCAGCGCGCGGTCGTACACGTCCCCGGCCAGCAGGACCGCGTCCACCCCGTGCTCCACGACGGCGTCAACGATCCGGTCCATGGCCTGAGCCTGTTCCGCCAACAGCGAGGAGCCATGGAAGGTGCGGCCAAGGTGCCAATCGGAGGTGTGCAAGAAACGCATGAGGACAGCGTAGTGATAGCCCCCGACAGTCTGCGCGGCGGCATGGGTGCGGCGTCGACGCGGGGGCGGCGGGGGGCGGCGCGGCGGGCCACACCGGACTAAGCTGGCGGGCGTGAATGACCCTCAGGCCAAGGCCACCCCCTCGTCCCCGACTGAACTGGCGCAGCATCAGGTGGATCAGAACGAGCTGGCGCAGAGCGAGCGCGTGCTTGGCGCCCTGCGCGGCACGGCCATCGCGTCCTCGCTGGCGCGGGCGGCCTCCGGGCAGGACCCGCAAGGACCCGGCTCCGAATCGGCGCTGCAGCTCTTCATCTTGGACGGCCTCATGGACGCCATCGAATGGGCGCGCGCCGGGGTGGGCGCGGACGACACCGCGTGCCTGTGGCTCGGCGCCCTGCGGTGGGTCAAGGCCGCGCAGGGCCAGGTGCCCGACGGCGCCCCGGAGCCTCCCACACGCTGGATCAGTGCCGCGATCGGTTCCTTGGACGGCGCAACGGGTGGGGACCCCCAGAACCTGGCCGGGCTGCAGTCCCCGGAAATGAGCCAGCCGCGGCGCCCGTGGAATCGGCGGGCGGCCACCGTTCCCGAGCTGGCCTCCACCGACGGCCCCGGCGTCCTGGCCCGCGCCGCCGCGCTTGGCCTGTTGGAGTATGCCGAAGAGGCCGATGTGCGCCGCCTCGCCAGCTCCGCGGCGGCCTTCTCACACGGCTCCCCCTCAGCACATGACGCGGCTGCGGACGCCGCCTCCGTCATGTACTCCGTGCACCAGGGCGTCTGGGCCGTTCGCGGCGCGCTCTCTGCCATTCTTGGCCGCGACTGCGAGCCGGAATCCGGTTCACGCACAGCATTGCGCCGCGCGCTGGAATCCGTGGGCACCGTCCTGGGAGACCTGGACGGAGGAAGCGAACTCCACCCGGAGCGGGCTTGGGAGGCTGTCACCCGGCTGACCGCCAACGCGGACGAGGGTGCGGCCATCTACGCCGGCGCCCTGGTTGGCGCGCTCATCGGCGCGGCGCATCTGCCCGCTCACTCGTTGCGGGAGGACCAGGCCGTCACGGAGATGGCCCAGCGCTACCTGGACGCGGTGCGCTAGAGCTGTCGCAGCGCAACTGCCCGTCAGCGGCCTGCTGGCCAGCTGCCGCCCACCATCTGGAGGAACTCCGCCTCTGAGACGATTTCCACGCGGCGTCCCTGTTCGCGCAGGGCCATGACGTGGCGCGCCTTGCGTGTGAGCCGGCCGCTGGTCAGGTCCTCTGGCACAAAGCCGTCCCCGACCACCAACACGCTGGTGGCGCGGGTGACCCTGTCCGCTGTGCGGCCACCCACCGAGGCGGCACGCTGCTTGGCCTCGGGACGCGGAATGCCCAGGTCGCCGGTGAAGACGATGACCTCGCCGTGCAATGGATTGGCCGGGTCCGCCGCCGGATTGGGGTCCAGATTCACTCCCTCTGAGGGCCACGGTGCGCCCGGCTGCTGCGGAAGAACGTGCCCGGCCGCCCGCCAGCCGCGCGCGTCCACGAGCTCCTTGCACTCCGGGTCCCCGGGCGCAAAGGCGGGCAGGTGCCCCAGGCCAAGCCCGAGGTGAGAGACCAGTTCCGGGACGGAGGCCTTCTCCGCCCGTCGCGCGGCGTCGATCGCGATGTGGGCGCACGCCTCCGCATCGGCGAGGGCGTTGTGGTGTGTGGTGAGCTCAAAGCCGGCGGCCGCCGCGGCAAAGGGCAGAGAGTAGGAGGCCAGGTCGTAGGTGCGCCGGGCCATCTTCACCGTGCACGCGTAGTCAATCCCGCCGCCGCCCACACCGGAGGCCTGCAATCCCGCGCGGATCACGCCCAGGTCAAAGGCCGCGTTGTGGGCCACCAGGACGTCGTTGCCAACAAAGTCACGCAGGCGCGGATAGCTCTGCGCAAAACGCGGCTCGCCGCTGACCTCGTCTGGGTGTATCCCATGAATTTGCACATTGCGAGCATCGAAGTGGTCAAAGCCCTCCGGGGGCCGCATGAGCCAATAATCGCGGTCTACCACGGAACCATCGCGAACTTTAATGAGACCCACGGAACACGGTGATCCCCTGAAGCCATTGGCGGTCTCAAAATCTATCGCCGTAAAGTCAACCGCCACGAGTCCGATCCTACAACGCCGGTCTGACACCAGTAGAATGGCCTCATGCTTCCCTCTCTGACGACCACGTTCGCCGGCTCGATCGAAGCCTTTTCCTCCTGGGTCACTGCCCTTCCTGTGGGTGCTGCATTCCTCCCGGATTGGCTCAACCCTGCTGTCTTTCTCGATAATCCCGCGCTTGGCCCGTGGGTGATCCTGCTGATCGCGGGCATCATCTTCGCCGAAACCGGGTTGCTGGTGGGCTTTTTCCTGCCGGGCGATTCCATGCTGTTCACGGCCGGAATGCTGATGGCCACCGGGGTGATTCACTTCAACCTGTGGGCGGCAATCCTGATTATTGTTGTCGCGGCAATCATTGGCAATCAGTGCGGCTATCTGATCGGTTCCAAGGCCGGGCCTGCCATCTTCAACAAGCCCGATTCCAAGATCTTCAAGCGCGAACATGTGGAGAAGGCGCACGTCTTCTTTGAGCGCCACGGCGGCAAGGCCCTGATCCTGGCGCGTTTTGTGCCGATCGTGCGCACCTTTGTCCCCGTGATCATCGGCGTGGCCGGCATGAACAAGGCCAAGTACTTCCTTTACAACGTCATCGGCGCCGTGCTCTGGGGCGGCGGCGTGACGCTGCTCGGCGTGTGGTTGGGCCAGTTCGAATGGGTCGGCAAGAACATCGACATCATCTTCCTGGCCATCGTCCTTGTCTCCGTGCTGCCGATCATCATCGAGGTCATCAAGGCCCGTTCGGAGTCCAAGAAGAACAAGAAGCTGGCCCAGGGCTAAGCTCCGGCTCTCGCGTGGGTCGGCCCGGCAGGCCTATCGCTCCCAAGCAGGCCACAAGGCCGCTCCACGTCGATAAGCCCGCTTCGATCGAGAACCCACGCACGACGACGCCTCGGTCACCTCCACGGTGACCGAGGCGTCCCCACGCCCACAGTCGAGCGACGGGCGACGTCGCGCGGCCAAGGCGACCGGGCGTCGTCGGGCACACCGCCGGGTCAAGCAGGCCTATCGCTCCCAAGCAGGCTTCAAGGCCGCTTCACGTCGATAAGCCCGCTCCCGCCCCGGACCCGCCAAAAACCAAGCAGGCTTATTGCTCCCAAGCAGGGTTCAAGGCCGCTTCACGTCGATAAGCCCGCTTCGATCGGGAACCCTACGCACGACGACGCCTCGGTCACCTCCACGGTGACCGAGGCGTCCCCACGCCCACAGTCGAGCGACGGGCGGCCAGCGAGGCCAAGGCGACCGGGCGCCGTCGAGCAGGCGGCCGGACCAAGCGGGCCTATCGCTCCCAAGCAGGCCACAAGGCCGCTCCGCGTCGATAAGCCCGCTTCGCACAGGGCCGCCCCCATGAAAAGCTAGACGCGCTCCGCGAGCAGGCGAACCAGGTCCGGGATCAACGCTCGGAAGGCCTTGCCGCGGTGGCTGATCGCGTTCTTCTCCGCGGCGGTGAGTTCCGCGCAGGACCGCGTCTCCCCCTCCGGCAGCAGGATCGGGTCGTAGCCAAAGCCGCCGGCACCGCGGGGCTCGCGCAGCAACGTACCGCTCAGCTCGCCCATGTGCACGCGGTCCTCGCCGCCGGGCACAGCCACGGCGGCGGCGCAGACGAATCCGGCGCGGCGGTGCTCGGGGTCTTCGATATCCCCCAGTTGCGCCAGGAGCAGGTCCAGATTGGCCTGATCGTCGCCGTGCTTGCCTGCCCAACGTGCTGAGAGGAATCCCGGGGCACCGCCCAACACATCAACGGCCAAACCCGAATCGTCCGCCACCGCGATGAGCCCGGTGTGCTCGGCGACCTCGCGAGCCTTGAGCAGCGCGTTCTCCTGGAACGTCACGCCGGTCTCGCGCACATCGGGGGCGCCAACGGCCCCCGCGTCCACGACCTGCGTGTTCACGTCCAAACCCGGCACAGCGCCGTCCAGCAGCGCCCGCAGTTCCGAGAGCTTGCCCTGATTGTGCGTGGCCAGGACCAGTAGCGGCTGACTCACGCGTCCCAGCCCAAGGCAGAGCGCTGGATGGTGGCCAGTTCCAGGTTGCCCGCCAGCGCCAGGTCCAGAAGCTGATCCAGCTCGGAGCGCACAAACGGTGCTCCCTCGGCGGTTCCCTGCACCTCAACAAAGGCGCCGGCCCCGGTGACGACCACGTTCATATCGGTCTCCGCACGCACGTCTTCCACGTAGGGAAGATCCAGCATGGGGACGCCGTCAATGATGCCGACGGAGATCGCGGAGACCGTGTCCGTCAGGACCTTGGCATCCTTGCGCACCAGCTTCTCGCCGCGAGCCCACGTCACGGCATCCGCCAGCGCCACAAACGCGCCGGTGATGGCCGCTGTGCGGGTGCCGCCGTCCGCCTGGAGCACGTCGCAGTCCAACACAATCGTGTTCTCGCCCAAAGCCTTGGTGTCGATGATGGAGCGCAGGCTGCGACCGATCAGCCGGGAGATCTCGTGCGTGCGGCCGCCGATCTTGCCCTTCACGGCCTCGCGCTGATTGCGGGTGTTGGTGGCGCGCGGAAGCATGGCGTACTCGGCGGTGACCCAGCCCTTGCCCTCTCCCTTAAGCCAGCGCGGCACGCCCTCGGTGAAGGAGGCCGTGCACAGCACGCGGGTGTTGCCGAACTCGATCAGGGCCGAGCCCTCGGCCTGCGTGGTCCACCCACGGGTGATGGTGATGGGACGCAGCTGTTCAGGGGTGCGCCCGTCGGCGCGCAAGATGGGAGTGCTCATGCCTTCCATCGTAATGGGGACACCGGGCCTCAGCCCTCAGGACGACTCCCGAACGGCGTTCGCCAAGCGGCCCCCAATCAGCTCGTTACAGGACAGAGATCTTATCCACGTAGAACAGGGGCACCGTGGTGTTTCCACCGACCTGCGTATCGTATGAGTACGACCCCATGGACGTCACGTAGATCTTGACGATGTCGTCGGTTACCACGTCGTCCAAGTACTTGCACTCGGTATCGGCGTCTCCGGCCACGAACATTGCGTTGTGCTCGTAGTCGTACGAGCTCGACATCCGACGCTGCGAAACACTTGCACGGAAAGTGCATTCCCCTGTGGCAGCGTCAAATTGAGTCACCTGTGCATAGAGCACGAAAGACTTTCCCTTGCTCCCGTCTGGCCTCTTCACGAGCTTGTTCAGGTTTCTGGATGACACCGTCTTGGCAGACTTGATGCGTTCCTTACGAGACTTCGTGCTGACATCCGCGAGCCCATCATCACCTGCTGGAGCGGCCTTCGTCTTGACGGGCTCTTGACTTTCCGTCGGACTTGCCGTCGTGGAGGACGCAATCGGCGCCGTCGAAGTCGGAGCCGTCGTGGTGATCGTCGAACTCGGTGAGCTACTCGCGACTGCAGATGCGGAAGTGCTCTCAACCGCACCGGCAGAAGATGGGGCAACCGCCTGCGTTGTCGATGCTGGCGCGGATCCCCCTGAACATCCGGCCAGAAGGACCATGGCAGCGATCGAGAATGCAGCCACGGTGCCGCGCCTTCGCTGAACAGTATTGACCGCCATTATTTCCCCCACGAGTTATCGGTGTTGATCCTGCAGACCAGCACCAACCGCCGATCCAAAAAAGATCTTACCCTCGAAGGTTAATAGCCAGTAACCAAACACTGTTTGTTTCGTTTGATCGCGGCATTCATTTCATAGAATCAATATTGATTATCCGCCTAGAGAACTCCTTGACGGACACCGGGCCTCAGCCCTGCCCCGGCACCTCGTGGCGCTGCCCGCCGGCCTTGCGGATGGCCTCCGTCAGCGAAACCGGGATGCGGGACATGGAATTGGTCTTCGGCTCGGAGAGCCTGTCCCCCGAGCGCACGCCGTAGGTGACGCCGGCGACGGCCACGGCCAGTTCGCCCTCGTACTCATCCCGCGCCTCCTGCAGCACCACCGAGGAGTCCGTCCACACCGGAATGTGGGTCAGGAGCATGCGGTGGACGCCGGCCTCTCGCGCGGCCTCGCCGGCGCGCTTGCCGGTCAGGTGTACGCCGTCCAGCCCGTCATCGCGCCCCTCCTGGAAGGCCGCCTCGCACAGGAACAGGTCCGCGTCCCGCGCGGCCTCCACCAGTCCGTCGCAGGAATCCGTGTCGCCTGAATAGGTGAGCACGCTGGTTTTGGTTTCCCCGTAGAGCTTCTCCGTGGCCTCAACGCGCAGGGCGAAGGCCTCTTCCACCGGATGGCGCACGTCGTACGGCGTGACTTTAAACGGCCCCACCTTGACCGTCTCGCCGTTCTTGAACGCGCGGAAGTCAAAGTCCTCCGTCATGCCAGGGTCCCGGGGCAGCCCGTACGCATCCGCCATGCGGTCCCCCGTCATGGACGGCCCATACACCAGCACGCGGTCACGGCCCCAGCCCGCGGGGTCCCAGTGCACGGCGACGTGCAGCCCGCACAGATCCATGCAGTGATCCGGGTGCAGGTGGGAGATGAAGATGGCGTCGATGTCCTTCAGGTCCATGTAGCGCTGCAGCACGCCAAGCGAACCCGAGCCAAGGTCCATGAGCACGCGCCAGGGGCGGGTGCCGTCGTGGCCCGTGAGCAGGTAGCAGGACGCGGGCGAGCCCGGGCCCGGGAAGGATCCGGTAGAGCCGATGATGGTCAGTTTCACCTGGGTGCCTCCTGGGCGCGCGCCGCGGCGAGCATCTCTGGGGTGATGCGGGCCATGGCGCCCGTTGGATAGTACTGGGCCACGCGGTCCACGTGCTCAACGCCGCGCACCTCCGGGCCAAGGAAACGCCGGGCCAGTTCCTCAAAGGCCGCGGCGTCACCCGTGGCCATGAAGTGATGGTCCCCGGCGCCCAATTCCGGGGTTTCCAGCCCCAGCAGGGCCAGCGATCTGTAGACGTCCTTGGCGGTCTCCTCCGCGGAGGACACCAGGGTGACGTTCTCTCCCATGACCAACGACAGCACGCCGGTCAGCAGGGGGTAATGGGTGCAGCCAAGGACCAGGGTGTCCACGCCGGCCGCCTTGAGCGGGGCCAAGTACTCCTCCGCGGTCGCGATCAGCTCAGGTCCGGAAGTGATGCCGCGCTCCACAAACTCCACAAAACGCGGGCAGGCCGCGGAGTAAATTTCCAACTGCGGAGCGGCGGCAAAGGCGTCGTTGTACGCCCTTGACCCGATGGTGGTCTGGGTCCCGATCACGCCGATCTTGCCGTTGCGCGTCGCTGCCACTGCGCGGCGCACAGCGGGCTGGATGACCTCAACCACCGGGATGCCGTAGCGGGTGGTGTAGCGCTCCCTGGCGTCGTGCAGCACCGCGGCGGAGGCGGTATTGCAGGCGATCACCAACAGCTTGACCCCGGCGTCCACCAGCTCATCCATGATGCCAAGCGCGTTGGCGCGCACGGTCGCCAGCGGCAGCGGGCCGTACGGGCCGCGCCCCGTGTCCCCCACGTACTGCGTGGACTCGTGCGGCAGCTGATCAATGATGGAACGGGCCACCGTGAGCCCTCCCACGCCGGAATCAAACACGCCGATGGGCGAGCCGGCCTGCGGGCGCGGCTCCGGAGCCGGGTTCTGCGCGCGATGCGCGGGATGAGTAGCGCTCATGGTCCTTGATCTGCTGGCGGGTCGGTGGGTGCGGGTCGGTGGGTGCGGGCGGTTGGTCGGATCGCTTGGTCGGGCCGCTTGCCCGGTCGGTTGCCGGAGGAGCGGTCTGAGCGGCGAAGAGCCTCAGCGCCGTTTCAGCAGCGCGGTCATCAAAGACTCCTGAAGCCAGGAAACAAAGCCATAGAGCAATGCTAGATACCGATCCATTTCATCCTCGGAATCCTCGGCGCCATGAATCCGCTCCGCATCCTCAGCCGTCTCAATACCTAGACGCTCGGCAAGCACCAGCCGAATGTCATTGAGCGCTGAGGCAAAACGCGGCGCAGAGTCCGCAGGGACCTTCAGCGGGTGCGCGGTCAACAGCCGCACCGCCTCCGCGAGCGCCTCGCGCTTACCCTCCACCACCACGGGCTCCGTCAGGGCGCGCAGGCGCTCCGCCTCCCCCTCCGTGGCGTCTGAGGCGGCAATCAGGTCAGGGAGCAGCCGCGCCAGCGCGGGGTCCTCGGGACGTGCCCGACGGCGTTCGCCTCCTGAGGCGCCCGGCATCAGATCCGCGTTGCTCAGGCCCAGAGCCTCCCACCAGCGATCCTCGCCCGCCGGCTCCGCCGCGCTCGAATCCGCAGCGTCCTCGTCAGCCGGCGCCGCCGCGCCGGTGTCAATCTCGGCGTGCGCTGAGCCGGCGTGGCCCGCTAACCCGACCGACGCGTCGTCGGGCAGTTCCTGCTCTTGGACGCGCGAGTCAAGCATCTCCAGCACGTCCGCGGCCAGGTTGGCCACCAAACGCGCCTCGGCCTTGTCCAGCGTGGCGACGTACTCGGCGCCCTGCCGCTTAAAACCGCGCGCCACTAGGCGTCCGCCCGGCGCAGCGTGGCCTGCAGGCCAAAGCCGTGCATCGCCACGACGTCCGCCTCGATGCGCTCCTTGGTCCCGGAGGAGACCATGGCCTGGCCGTCCTCGTGGACCTGGAGCATCAGGGCGTTGGCGTGTTCATCGGAGAAGCCAAAGTAGCTGCGGAACACAAAGGCCACATAAGACATGAGGTTGACCGGGTCGTCCCACACGATCAGCAGATACGGGCGCTCCAGCTCGTGGAGCAGCTCTGTCGCCTCAATCGGTGCGGCGACCGGTGCCGAAGTCGCAACAGTCATAACGTTCAGTCTAAGTCGCCTGACCAACTCTGCGTCCGGGCGGTGACCAGCGACACCCACGCTTGGGTAGTGTGAGGCAGCGAACGTATCCCGCGGGCCCCACGGCTCGTCTTCTCAGGAGGCCTCATGGCGCCCGCCACGTCCCTGCTCACCGACCACTACGAACTGACGATGGTGGAGGCGGCCCTTGCCGCAGGTACCGCCAGCCGCCGCTCCGTCTTTGAGGTCTTTGCCCGCCGCCTCCCGGAGGGCCGCCGCTACGGCCTACTGGCCGGCACCGGCCGCGTCCTGGAGGGCCTGGCGGACTTCCGCTTTGGTACGGCGGAGCTGGATTTTTTGGCCGATCGCAAGGTCGTCAACGAACGGACCCTGAACTGGCTGGCTGACTTCAGCTTTAAGGGCACCATCACCGGCTACGCGGAGGGCGAGATCTACTTCCCCGGATCGCCGCTACTGCAGGTGGAATCCACCTTTGCCGAGGCCTGCATCCTGGAGACCTACCTGCTCTCCGTGCTCAACTTCGACACGGCCGTGGCCTCCGCCGCGTCCCGCATGATCGCGGTGGCGGATGATCGGCCCTGCATCGAAATGGGATCACGGCGCACCCACGAGCACTCCGCCGTGGCAGCCGCCCGCGCCGCCATCATCGCCGGGTTTGGCGCCACCTCCAACCTGGAGGCAGGTCGCAGCTACGGCCTGCCCACCACCGGCACCGCCGCGCACTCCTTCACCCTGCTTCATGACTCTGAGCGGGAGGCCTTCCAGGCCCAGGTCGCGACGCTCGGTCAGGGCACCACGCTGCTCGTGGACACCTACGACGTGGAGCAAGGCGTGCGCACCGCCGTGGAGGTGGCCGGGCCGGAGTTGGGCGGCGTGCGCCTGGATTCCGGCGATCTGGTGGAGCAGGCGCGCTGGGTGCGCTCGCTCCTGGATGAGCTGGGCAATACCAACACGCGCATCGTGGTGACCTCTGATCTGGACGAGTACGCGATTGCCTCGCTGCGCTCCGCCCCGGTGGACGCGTACGGCGTGGGCACGCAGCTGGTGACCGGCTCCGGGCACCCCACGGCCGGCATGGTCTACAAGCTGGTCTCCCGCGAGGGCAACGACGGGCAGTGGAAGGACGTGGCCAAGGCCGCTATTGGCAAGGCCAGCGTGGGCGGGCGCAAGAGTGCCTACCGCCGCCTGAACGAGCGCGGGCGCGCCACGGCGGAGGTGGTGGGGATCGACGAGACCCCGGAACGCACCGAGCGCGATCGCGATCTGATTGTCCCCCTGGTAGTTGACGGTGAGCTGCAGCCCGGCTTCACGGGGGCGGACGGCGTGAAGCGCGCCATTGAGCGCCGCAAGGCCTCCATCGAGGAACTCCCCGGCGCCGCGCGCCAGATGCTGCGTGGCGAGCCGGTCATCCCGACCGTCTTTGTGGACGAGCACTGAGGTAAGGCCATGACCAACGCGCTGATCATCGTGGACGTCCAAAACGACTTTTGCGAGGGCGGCGCGTTGGCGGTGGACGGCGGCACGGCGGTCGCGGGTCGCATCGCCGAGCTGTTGGGGCGCGGCGCGGAGGCCGCGGGTTTTGACCACGTGGTCGCCACGCAGGATTGGCACATCGATCCAGGGGCGCACTTCTCCGCGAACCCCGACTTTGTGCGCTCCTGGCCGGTGCACTGCGTGGCGGGCACGCACGGCTCCGCCTGGCATCCCGCGCTGGCGCCCGTGGCCGGCGCGGTGGAGGCCTGGGTCCGCAAGGGCCGCTACGAGGATGCCTACTCCGGTTTTGAGGGGCGCGCCCTGACGCCCTCCGCATCCGAGGCGGCCGAGCCCGGCCCCAGCGACCCGGTTCCGGGTGAGCCGCTGGCGGCCTGGCTGGGCTCCCGCGGGGTCTCGCAGGTCACGGTGGTGGGCCTTGCGACGGACTTTTGCGTCAAGGCCACAGCGCTCGACGCCGTTGGGCTGGGTCTGGACGTCACGGTGCGGCCCAGCCTGGTCGCCGCGGTGCATCCCGACGCCACCGAGGAGGTCTTCGCTCAGCTGCGGGCCGCCGGGGTGAGCATTTCGCGGTAGGTTCGCACGCGGCGTCGGGCACCGTCCCAGCGCCCAGACACTGCGAAGCTTGACTACTGGCCCAGCGGCAACGGGCGAAGCCACGCACTGGTGTGCACGGAGACCACCTCTTGGTTGCTCCCGCCCCATTCCACGTCCAGGCCGGTGGCGCGCAGGGCCGCGGCGAGCGCGCCGCCCGCCGTGATCTCCGCCCTGTCGATCGTGGCCAGCCACTGCACCTGGGCGTCCTTGTCCCCGCCCGTGGCCCGCTCCAGGAGCTCCGGTGTGAACCACTGCGGCAGCTGGCCGTCCAGATAAGAAAAGGCCAGGTCAAGGCGATGCGCGCGGTCCACCCGCATCAGGTCAGCGAGGGAACTCATGCCGTAGAAGCGATCCTCCGGGCCGTGCTCGTGCTCCACGGCCTCCAGCGCCACGTCCCGGCAGCAGTCAACGCCAATGCGGCTCACCACACCTTGAGTGGCCAGGGCGCGCAGGGCCGCGTCCACCTTGGCCTCGTCTCCGCCACCCGTGGCGAGGGGCGCGCGGTCTGCCCACGCGTCGTCGAGCACCTGATCCGCTGCCTCCTGAGCGCAACCGACCTGCTCCGCGTAGTGGCGCACCACCCGCCGCGCCTGCGCCTGGTTCAGGTGCCCCGTATAGATCAAGTCCTTGGCGTAGACGCGCACAAAGAAGGCGGCGGCCTCTGGGTCCTCCACCATCTGCTGGCCCTCCGGCATGAGGCAGGTGCGCCAGTGTCCGGACTCCAACGGGTCAGTGGAGGGAGGCTGGACGGGTGTGGGCATGGCGCGCCTTTCTCGGTGGGCAAACAGGCATCCATTGCATCACGGACGCCGGGGCAGTACCTCGCTAGAAATCACCAGGGGCGGCCTGCAGACAGGTGAGACCGCGGCGCCGCCACATGTCCACCACCTGCTGCCTGTCATCCACCACTCCCAGGACCCGGTAACGCGTGAGAATCTCGCGATCCAGGATCTCCTCCTTGACCACGTCGTCCCTGCGCTGATCATCATCCGGGCGCATGTAGAGCGCATCAAAGGGGATCCCGTGAAAGACCAGCCAGGTCTCGGTGCCGCGACGCGCGCGCTCATTGCGGCCGGAGGCGATCACCATCCGATCCACCCCTGGGTGCGCGGCCAGCGCCTGCGCCAGTTGGACCACCGGCGAATGGGGCTGATCCTCCGAGACGCGCCCCATGTCATACGGGGACCGCCCACCCATCAGCGCGAGCGTGCCGTCCATGTCGAAGATCCAACAGGTGGGGAGCTCTGGGGCGGAGGGCATGCCTCTATGGTGCCGCATGCTGAGGCCCGACGGCGTTCAGTCCAGTTCGCGGATGAGGTGGCGGGTGCGCGGGCTGGCTGGGCGCTTGGTCGCCACGCCTCACTCGCCCTGCAGGCTGGTCGGGTGATCCCCGGATTCCCCGGTACCGCCCGCCCCACCCAACCGCAGGGCACCTAGCCTCTCAGCCACCAGCGGTTCGTGGGTTGCCACCACCACGGCCGTCCCGGCGTCCCTGGCCCGCTCCAGTAGCGCCACCATGCGACTCCTCGCATGGGAATCCAGCCGGCGCTCCGGCTCGTCGATGATGAGCACGTCCACCGGGCGCAGGGCCGTGCACAGCAGCTCCACGGCCTGCTTCTGGCCGGAGGAAATCTCATCCGAGTAGTGGCTCAGCAGGCCACCCATCCCCCACCGTTCCAGCTCCTCGGCCGCCTGTCCGGCATCCAAGCTGGGCCAGGCAGCCTCCAGCATCTGGAAGTGCTCACCCACGGTGAGCTCGGGGAAGAGAAGGTCCCCTCCCAGATGGACGGAGAGGGAGGGAGGTTCCGGACCAAACCAGGCCACCGTCCCGGCGTCGGGCTGTTCCTCACCCGCCAAGACGCGCAAGAGGGAGGTCTTGCCAGCGCCATTGTGGCCCGTGATGGCCAGCGACTCTCCCGCGCCAACGCGCAGGCTGGTGGGGTGCAGGCGCATCCGAGGCTCGGCGCCCAGAGCCGCGTCCTGCGCCATCAGGGCGCCGTGACCCACATCGCTCTCGAAAGGGGTCCTCACATGAGGGAGTTCGCCTCGCATGCGCCCACCCTACCGACGCCCCACGAACCATCCCTGCAGTTTCTCCAGCCGCGCCTGCAACTGCTCCGCGGAGGCCTGCGCCACGGCCGGCCCGCCACACACGCTGCGCAGCTTGGTATGCACCTGCCCGTGCGGGGTCCCCGTGCGCGCGGCCCAGGCCGCCACGGACTTGGAGAGCTGGCCGCGCAGCTCCATCAGCTGGCGGTGATCCACTGCCTCCGGCGGCTCCACGGGGCCGGAGCCTGGCACCTTCTTGCGCCGCGAGACTTGCTCCGCCTGGCGTTGGCGCAGCAGCAGGCCCACCTGGTCTGCGTCCAGGAGCCCGGGGATGCCGAGGTAGTCCTGCTCGTCCTCGGAGCCCATGGAGCCACCCATGCCAAACTCCGCGCCGTCAAAGAGCACGCGGTCAAAGCTGGCGTCGGATTGCAGCGCCTCAAACTTGCCCTGGTTCAGATCATCAGAGGCCTTGTCCTCGCGATTGGCCGCAGCCAGTTCTGCCTCTTCCTGGGACGCACCAAACTCCTCCGTGACGCCGTTGGTGGGCCGGTCAAGGGCGTGATCGCGCTCCACCTCCATCTCATTGGCGAGCGTGGTGAGGATGGGCACGGACGGCAGGAAGACGGAGGCCACCTCGCCGCGCTTGCGCGAGCGCACAAAGCGGCCAACTGCCTGGGCAAAGAAGAGCGGCGTGGAGGTGCTGGTGGCATAGACACCCACGGCCAGGCGTGGCACGTCTACCCCCTCTGACACCATGCGCACGGCCACCATCCAGCGCTGATCCCCGGCTGAGAACGCGTCGATCTTCTTGGAGGCCTTGGCGTCATCTGAGAGCACCACCGTGGTCTTCTCGCCCGTGATGGCCTGCAACAACTTGGCGTACGCCTTGGCGTCTTCGTGGTCCGTGGCGATGACCAGGCCGGCAGCGTCCGGAATGGAGCGGCGCACCTCGGTGAGGCGGCGATCCGCCGCGGCCAGGACCGAGGGGATCCATTCGCCCTCTGGGTTCAGCGCCGTGCGCCAGGCGTGCGCGGTGATGTCCTTGGTGGAGCCGCCGCCCAGCTGCGCCTCCATCTCCTCCCCGGAGGAGGTGCGCCAGCGCATGTTGCCGGAGTAGGCCATGAACAGCACCGGGCGCACCACATGGTCCTTGAGCGCGTCGCCATAGCCGTAGGTGTAGTCAGCCTTAGAGCGGCGGATGCCGTCCGGGTCCTCCTGATAGTCCACAAACGGGATCTGCGCGGTGTCTGAGCGGAAGGGGGTGCCCGTCAGTGAGAGGCGTTTGACCGCCGGCTCAAAGGCCTCACGGATGCCGTCTCCCCAGGAGAGCGCATCCCCCGCGTGGTGCACCTCATCCAGGATCACCAGGGTTTTGGCTGCCTCCGTCTTGGCACGGTGCAGTAGCGGCTTGTTGGCCACCTGCGCGTAGGTCACGGCCACGCCGATGAATCCCTTGCCGTGGCGGCCATCCGCATTCTTAAAGTTGGGATCCAAGGAGATGCCAATGCGCGCGGCCGCGTCTGCCCACTGCGTCTTCAGGTGATCCGTCGGGGCCACTACGGTGATGCGGTTGATCCGCCCGGCCTCCACCATCATGGCTGCCACACGGAGGGCGAAGGTGGTCTTACCCGCGCCCGGCGTCGCGACGGCAAGAAAGTCTTTCTCGGGTGATTCAAAGTAGCGTTCCAGCGCCTCTGCCTGCCATTGGCGCAGCTTTGGTGCGGTACCCCACGCGGCCTTGGCCGGGTACGCGGGAGGCATGTCCTCGCCCACAGAGAACAGGGCATCGGACATGAGGCGGCTCCTTCAGGGGTAGATCTCTGCGTGGCGGCGTGACGCGCGTCAAGGCCGGCGGTACTGCTTCCCCGGGGATACACGGGGCACGACGGCGCGTGGTGACCTCGCCAGGACGGGTCACCACGCGCGCGCGGTCACTTTTTCTTGTCGTCCTTGCTACCGCGCAAGCCCTGGTAGATGGCCTTGCAATCGGGGCACACGGGGAACTTCTCAGGGTCACGCCCGGGGACCCAGACCTTGCCGCACAGGGCAATGACGGGGTCACCGGTCATGGCCGATTCCATGATCTTCTCTTTACGCACGTAGTGCGAGAAGCGCTCATGATCACCCGGCTCGGCGTCCTGGAGCACGCGCTCCCGCTCGATCACGGTGGAACCACCGCGGCCGGGCGTGCTGGGATCATCCAGGAACGGATCAGGAGGAAGACTCATGCGATCCATTCTAGACCGCCAGTCTGACGGAGTGCTGAGGCGGCGCGCGCTAGCGGTTCACCATCACGGCCTGCATCAACTCCGGCATGCGCCGCTCCATCCATCGGCCACCGATGCGCACCCCAAGCGCCGCCAGGACGATTCCCAGCACCAGGCCAACGGCCAGGGTCACCCACGACCACAGCGGATCCCCTGTGACGAGCGAGGCCACATAGAAACCCAGTGTGGGTGCGCAGAAGACCAGGATGGCCAGGAACAGCGCGGACTGAGTCAGCGCCATGCGCATGCCGGTCCCCGGAGGCGTCTTGAAGGGAGAGTCGCCCGGCAGCGGCACCGAATAGGTCCAGCGGGCGGAGGCCACGGAAGCCAACCCGGCGGAGGTCAGCAGGGCACCCAAACCGGCGCCCAGGCCGCCCGGAAGCTGGTTCCAGTCCCCGCTCACGCCCAGCGGCACCAGGATGGCCAACAGCGTCAGCGGGATGCCAATCACCATCAAAGCCACCACACGTCCAAGCCGGTCCGCCGCCCCGGAGACTCCCGCGAGCACGTGGGAGGAGAACGCGGTGGAATCGTAGGAGATATCCGCGGAGATGGAGAAGCCCAAGACCGCACCGATCAGCGGTCCAAGCACCAACGCGAAACTAAAACCGCCGTCAGCCGAATCGCTGTTCAGGCTGGGGATCACAAAGACGTAGAGAATCACGAGCATGGGAACGATCGCCAGCGAGGCGGCGTAGCGGGGATCCTTGAGCCAGTAAGTCGTGGCGCGTCCTGCCACGGCGCCCCAGGGGGTGGCGGGGAAGCGCCCCACCCAGCCCAGGCCCTTCACAGCGGCCGCAGACTTGATCCGCGGCGGGGTCACGATGGCCCGGCGCAGGTAGTGGGTGTACCCCCACCCCGCCAGAATCAGGGAGGCCACTCCCACGATCAGGCCAAGTCCCAAGGCAAGGTAGTCGCCACGCTCAAGCGAGTACGCCAGGCCTCCAAAGGCACCAAAGGGCGTGTAGCGCACCCAGTCCGCCACGGCGGGCAGGATGCTGCCCACGGCCTCGCCATTGCGGCCCACCTGCGCAATCGCAGGCCCCGCAAAGGCAATGGGGATGAAGAGAAGCAGGGAGGCCACCTCTCGGACACCGCGGCGCGTGGCCATGGTGCCGGCGATGGAGATGCCTAGCCGCGCCACCAGTTGCGCGAAGAAGGCCCCGACGATGGCCCCTAACACGGAGAGAACCAGCGCCACAGGTGCGCTGAGATATGCCAAGGAAGTCAGCATCAGGAACAGCAGCGTGGCGAGTCCCGGCACGCCGATGAAGCCGGCCAGGAGCAGCCCCAGTGCCAGGGTCCGGCTGGGAATCGGGAAGAGCGCAAAGCGCTGGGGATCCATGGAGCCATCCATCCCCGTAAAGAACACGGGAATGATGGCCCAGCCAAGCACCACGGCGGCAGAGGCAAGGACGGCAATGGAGCCCGCCAGCTGCGGCGAGTTGGCGCCAAGAAATGCCAAGCCCACTCCGGCCATCACAATGACGCCGAGCGCGTACAAGGCGCCAATGATGGCGCCCACCAGCTGCCAGGGACTGCGCTTGAACCCGTTGGTAAAGAGCGCCCAGCGCAGGGAGATTAGCTGCGCAACCATGACAGCCCCTCCCCCGTGCCACGCCCGCCGACCAGGTCAACAAAGCGCTCCTCAAGGCTGAGGCCGCCGCGCACCTCATCCACGGTTCCGGAGGCGCGCAGCTGCCCGTCCGCGATCACCGCGACGTGGGTACACATGCGCTGGACCAGGTCCATGACGTGGCTGGAGACCAGCACTGTCCCTCCGTTGGCCACGTACTGGTTCAAGATGTCGCGAATGTTGGCCGCGGACACCGGATCCACGGCTTCAAAGGGCTCATCAAGCACCAACACGCGGGGGGCGTGAATCATGGCACAGGCCAGCGCGACCTTCTTGGTCATGCCTGCCGAGTAGTCCACCACCAGCTTGTCCCCGGCGTCTTCCAGGTCCATGACGCGCAGCAGGTCGTTGGTGCGCTGATCCACCTCATCCGCTGGCATGCCGCGCAGCCGGCCCGTGTACGTCACCAGTTGGCGCCCGGACAGCCGGTCAAAGAGGCGCACGCCGTCCGCAAGCACGCCCAGGCGGCGCTTGGCCTCCATGGGGTCTGCCCAGACGTCCACGCCGTGCACCGATGCCTGGCCGGCGTCCGGGCGCAGCAGCCCGGTGAACATGGACAGCGTGGTGGTCTTACCCGCGCCGTTGGGCCCCACCAGGCCGTAGAAGGAGCCGCTGGGAACATCAAGCGGGAACGGTGAGACGGCCCGGTGCTGGCCAAACATCTTGACGAGACCGCGCAGGCTGACCGCGGCTTGCGGATCCAGCGGCGGCATGGCCTGTTGCTGTGGTTGCTTTTCGTAGGGCGACGGCGCGCCAAACGCTGGACCTGGGGTGGGCTGCGAAGGAGTGCTCATGGCAACGATTCAAGCATGCACCGCGCCGCCCGTGGGGCTGAGGCTGCCCGGTTCACTCCTGCGGCGGAGAAAGATCATCCGACCGGATGAACGCACATGCCCGGCCCTCGGTGAGCGGGCCGGGCATCAAGGACTCTGACTGTGCAGTGCCCCCCCACGTTGTCAGGGCAGGCTTAGAAGAGCGTGCCCGCCAGCTTGCCGCGCGCGGACATGACGCGGGGATCCTGCTGGCCCACCACGCCAAAGAGCTCCACCAGGTGGGCGCGTGCCGGCTCCCGGGACTCGTCATGGTGACGGGCAATGAAGGAGATGAGTCGCTTGAACGCGTCCTCCACATGGCCCCCCACCACATCCAGGTCCGCCACATCAAGCTGCGCCTGCAGCTCATCCGGCTGGGAAGCGGCGGCCGCACGGACTGCGGTGGCCTCCATGGCGTTCACGCGCTCCAGCAGGCGCACGCGGTGCAGGCCCACCACCGCCTCGTCATCGCCCGGGTTCTGCGTGATGGCGGCCTCGTAGATACCGGCAGCCCCGTCAAAGTCGGCCGCGGAGGTGAGCGCCTCAGCCTCGGCAAAGCGCGACGGTGCCGCTTCTTCCGCAGCGCCCTCGTTGAGGGGCGGAACCGAGCCGGACATGCCCTGCTGAATCGCCACTCCCTGCAGCTCCTGCAACATGGCGGCGATCTGCGTCGCATCCACTGGACCAACGAAGAGCGGCATGGGGCGCCCGCCCAACACGGCGTAGACGGCGGGGATCTGCTGCACCTGCAGCGCCTGCGCGATCCGGGGCTGGGCCTCCGCATCCGCAAAGCCAAGGACCATGCGTCCCTGCTCCGCGTCCACTGCCTCGATGAGGTCCTTGCGCATCTGCGCCGCCTCTGGCACCCGCTCGCTCATGACGGCGAGCAGGACCGGCACGCGACTAGAGGCCTGCACCAGGTCCTGGAAACCGGCCTCGTCGAGTTCAATGCTCCAGCGACCCACCACCGGGCCGCCGCCCTGAGCACCCGCCCCCACGCCGTCGAGCGTTCCCTTGGCCTGCCCCGGCTGACCGGGGCCACCCCGGCCAGAGAGGTCTACCGCTCCGTGGGAGGAAGCGGGCTGCTGGCTGGCGGGCGCGCCGGACGGAATGCTCATGCGTGATGCTCCTGAGAAAGTCTGAGGCTGGGCGGGTGAGGTGAAGTTCAGGGGGCGCGGGTTAGCGCAGTTCCACGGACTCGATCATGTAGGAATTGCCCACAAGCGAGATCTTCTCCCCCGAGCCGGCGGCCGGGATGTGGAAGAAGACCGGCATGCGGTAGGTCGTGACGACCTTCTTGTCCGTGGATCCGGTGCCCGCGAACTCCTTGGCGGGGCTGGGCAGCGTGATCTTGCCGTCCTTCTGCGCGGACGCCGTGGTGGTCTGCGTGATGTAGCCGGAGACCAGGCTGCCGCCCTTGGGCGTGGTGAGCACGCGGGTGGCGTCAGAGTCCACGGAGAAGTCCATGTCGAAGCTGCCCTTTTGCTTGTCCGATTCGAGCTCCTTGCGGGACTCCGCGGTCTTGGCACGCCACTGCGTCACAAAGACGTTGTTCTCAAACTTGCCGGCCCAGCTGCTCTTCTCGTCCTTGAGCCAATCGGCAAAGCCGTCCAGCGTCTCGGCGGGGGTGGCCACCAGGCGGCCTGCGGTGGCCGTCTCCGTAGTCACGCCGGAGGATCCCACTGCCGCGCCGGGGAACGTGGCCTCGGGCACCATCGGGACGGCCTCTAGCACCTTGTAATTGCTGCGGGCGTTTTCCTGCTCCAGGGTGATGGCCACCGGGTAGGTCTGTCCCTCTCCCTGCGTGAGCACCATCATGAGGCGCGGCCAGTCCTTGGTCGTGGTGACAGCGGCCGCGCGAATGGGGCTCGCGGAGATGGGAGGCACCGCGTTGTCCGCGAACTTGGCCTTCTTCTTCAGCGCGTCGTAGTAGCCCTTGCGCAGTTCAAGCGCCTTGCCGGTAAAGCGGGACTCCAACAGCTTGGCGTCCTTGGCCTCGTCGCCCTCCTTAGCGGCGGCGGAGACGGAGGTCAGGATGCGCTGCAGCTGGGCGTCCACCACCACCGGCTCACCGGTCGGGGCAGCCGACTCAGACGCGCTCCCACTGGGGGACGCGGATCCTGCTGGGGACGAGCTGGCCGCACCGGAACTGGCCGGCGCCGTCACAGACTCGCTGGGGCTGGGGCTGGCGGTTTCCGCCCAGGCGGGGGTGCCGGGCAGCGTCAGCGCCACGGTGGCCAGCACGGCGCCACCCACCACCCGAAGGCGACGCTGCAGCGGGTTCGGCTTGCCCTGCGGCGCGGCGGTGTTCTCTGCGGGGTCCGTGCCAGCGGGGTTCCCGGGGCGCTGCCACGGCTTGGGCGCGGACTGGTTGCCGGACGTGCCCTCCACGGGGCTCCCGGGGCGCTGCCACGGCTTGGGTCCGGAGGAGCCGCCGGGCTGATCATCATCGGGGGTGTCGGAATCGTCCTTGGAGTCGGTCTGCACGGACTCCTCCTTCTCAGCGCTCGTAGCGTCATCGCCATCAGCGACCACGGGATGCGTCGCGGTCCGGTCCTCGGAGGCAGCGGTGCCCAGGTTCGCGCCGGCGCCAACGCCAGCACCAAGGCCCGGTCCGCCGCCGTCGCCCGGCTCGTCAGCCGAGGGAACCTGTGCCAGCTGGCCCGTGTGGATCCCGCGGCGCTCCATGTCACGCATCTGGCGACGCGTCAGCGGCGCGGCCGGTTCGTCCGAGGCGCCTGCCTCGGAAGGCGGCACGGCAGTGAAGCCGCCAATCTGCGTCTCGTCCCAGGCCGGGTCTTGGCCCAGTTCGCGGTTGCGTGCGTCGATCATGCTCGGCGCGGCCGCGGCGGGATCTGCCACGGTGACCTGGCGCAGCTGCCCCGTGCGGGGGGCCGCAGGGTCGCGGTCGGAGCCGCCCCGGCGCTTGTTCTTCTTGCCGCCAAAGTAGATTGCCACCGCCAGCGCGATCAGGAAGATGCCCGCGACCAGCGGGAGGATGGCGCGGCTCCACTTCGATGCCGTGGTTGCCTGGGGGTTGTCCCAGGTCATGGAAATGTCCATGGGAGCGGCGCTGGTGCCGTCCGTGGCGAGCATCAGGGTCCAGTCGCCGTCCGCCGGCGCCGTCCACGTGGCGCCGTCCCAGGCGCCCTGGTGCTTCTCCTCGCTGACCCACAGATCGGAGCCGGCCGGATTGGGCGAGGATTCCTGCCCGGGGCGCTGCTCCACCTTGAGCACGTGGCTGTCGGTATCAACACCGCTGATGACGTTCGCGGCGGAGTCACCAATCCACGCGTCAACATCGTCCTGACGCCCCACGACGGAGAGGAATTCGCCCTCCGCACGGATGCTGAGTTTGGCGCCGTTTCCGGTGGTATCGCGGACGGCCTGAGTGATCAAGGTCACCGGAGCCTGCCCGACGCCGCTTGGAACGGCAGCGGTCAGCGTCGCCGCAGGCGCAAGGAAGGTCACCTGACCAATCCCCCAGACGATGCCAACGGCACCCATCAGGAGAAGCAGAAGGGAGAGAATACGGCGCACTAGGGGTTCCTCTGGGGTGTCGACACGGCACCGAAGGACATCGGCGCACGGAACTTGTCTATCTTAAACAAGCAGTCTGTGCCGTGCCTGAAAGACGCGCTCGGCCACCAAAGAACCTTGCGCCCTCCCGGCACCGCTAATCTGGGGTCTATGAACGTCTCCGATCCCTCTCCCGCGCCCTCTTCCGAGGACCCGGAGCACGGAACCGCCGCTGCGCCCGCTGACTCGACGCCAGCGTCGTCGACCGCTCACCCTGACGCGGACACCGCCACCCAGGACGCCGCACACGGCGCCGGAGGTGGCCTGGCGCCCAAGTGGTTGTCCAAGTTGTTGCGCACCAAGCAGCAGGAAGAGGACGAGGACACGGATGAGCTGCCGGAGTCCGTGCGGGATCTCTTCACGCTGCGCCCGGTGCGCACCGGGTTTGGGCTCGCCATCGGCGTCGCGATCGCGCTGATGTTGTGGCTGGTTCTCTCCAGCCTGACTCAGCTGCTGATGTGGATTGCCGTCGCGCTGTTCATCGCGCTTGGCCTGGATCCCATCGTCCGCTTCTTTGAGAAGCGCAAGTGGCCCCGGGCAGTGGGCGTCGGAGTGGTCATCGTCCTGCTCCTGGCCCTGGCAGGGGCGTTCCTCGCGACCCTGATTCCCGCACTGGTCACGCAGATCAGTCAGCTGGCGCAGCGCGCGCCAGAGATCATTGACGCCGTCACTACCAACCCGACCATCCAACAATGGGATCAGCAGTTCCATCTGGTGGATCAGGCACAGGAGCAGGTGGAGAAGGTCCTTCGGGACTCCTCCGCCATGGGCGGGGTCTTCAACGGCGTGATCGGCGCGGGTAACTTCGTGGGTCAGGCGGCGTTCGGCACGCTCATTGTGCTGGTGCTTGCCGTGTACTTCCTGGTCTCCCTTCCCGGACTCAAGGCCTTTGTGTACTCCCTGGTGCCGCGCTCGCGCCGCAAGCGCACCCGCGAACTGGGTGACGAGATCACCCGCAGCGTCGGCAACTACGTCATGGGCCAGGCCACCGTGGCCCTGTGCAACGCGCTCCTGGCGTTCATCCTCATGAGCATCCTGAACGTGCCCTACCCCTCCCTGCTGGCCCTATGCGTGGCCATCCTGGCGTTCATCCCGTTGGTCGGTGGCGTGGTGGCCGGCGTTCTGGTGGTGCTCGTGACGCTCTTTAGCAGCGGCTGGCAGCCAGCGCTGGTGTACGCCATCTGCTACTTCGCCTACCTGCAGGTGGAGGCGTACTTCGTCTCTCCCAAGATCATGGCCCGCGCCGTCAAGGTGCCCGGGGCCGTTGCCGTCATCGCGGTGATCGCCGGCGGCACCCTGCTCGGCGTGGCCGGAGCGTTGATGGCCATCCCGTTTGCCGCCGCGGTCATGCTGCTGGTCAAGGAAGTCTGGGTCAAGCGCCAGGAACGGCGCTGACCGAGGGGCCGCGGTCCGGCTCACGCCGGGGCTGCTCACCCCGGGCGGCTTAGGCCGCTGCGGTCGCCACCGGCCCGGTGACCTGCCCCGGAAGCTGCACCGCGTCGTCGCCCAGGACCGCGTCCACGATTTCCTGGTGCGCCCGGCGCACATACTTCTCCCCCACCCAAAGGTGCTTTGCGCCGTCGATGCCCACCACCGCGGCACCCGGCGCGTGGGCGCCAAAGCGCTCCGCGGCCTCGGCCGGGCGCAGGTAGTCGTCAAACTCGGGGACCAGGGCGGTGAGCGGCAGGCCGCTTGCCTCCCAGGTCGCCAGGTCGGCGTCGCCGGCGCGGTGCAGGGGCGGGGACAGCAACACCGCGCCGCGGATCTGTTCCGCCACGGCGGGAAGCGTCCCGTACTTCAGCGTCAGCTCCGTGCCAAAGCTCCAGCCCACCAGCCAGGGGTTCGGCAGCCCGCGCTCGCGCACAAAATCCATCGCGGCCAGCACGTCCGCCCGCTCGCCGTCGCCCTCCTCAAACTGCCCCTCTGAGCAGCCGCGTGGCGAGCATGTGCCGCGCGTGTTGAAACGCAGCACGGCCAGCCCAGCCAGGGAGGGCAGGCGCCATGCTGCCTTGCGGTACACGTGGGAGTCCATGAAGCCGCCGTGGGTCGGCAGCGGGTGCAGGGTGACCAGGGTGGCCCGTGGCTGCCCCTCTGCCGGGAGCGCCAACTCGCCGACCAGCGTGAGCCCGTCCTCGGTGTGCAGCTCAATGTCCTCGCGTAGCGCGGGCAGAATCGTGTTGGAGCGCAACTGAACCGGCTCACGCTCGTAGCGGTAGACGGGGCGCGCGGGGGTGGCGGGAGTCTGAGTCACCCCACCATCCTAGGCACCGGAGCGGCTGGTGTGAGCGCCGAGCTAGCGGCGGGCTAGCGGCTGGCGAGCGGTTGCCTAGCGGCGGGCTAGCGCCGGGGAGAGTGATTTTCCCAGCAGCGCTGGTGCCAGTGCCTGCGGTCCGCCTCCACCTGCGCGTCCGATCGCGGCCCGTCCGCCCGCCAGGTCACCACGTGCGAGACCCCCGGCCTGATCACCTGCTGGCACCCCGGGCAGCGATACTCCTTCGCCGCGGCATAGGAGGGGATCGCGCGCACATGCCACGATCCGTCGGCAAAGTGCTGCAGCGTGGACAGCCCGTGATGGCGCCACCCCTCCTGGCCGTCCAGGTCCCAACCGCCGCCGGTCACCGGCCGGTTTGCCTGCCGACCGGAGGGGCGCTGCGACGAGCGCCCCGAGGATCGGCGCGGCTTGGGATGGTTGGAGCGTGGCACGTGCGCCATTCTCTCACCGTGGTCACGGCGCCGGGGCACCGCTGCGTGTGAGGTGCCCGACGCCGCGTGGTCGGGTGCCGCCTGACGGCGTCGGGCCGCTGGTACACACCACCGCGCGGTGACCGATGTGCCCGCCCCTCCCCCGGTGCCGCCTGGCGGCTCAGGGCCGGCCGCGCCGGTAGGATCAATGGCGTGCGTTTGGTAATAGCGAAGTGCTCCGTTGACTATGAAGGGCGTCTGCGCGCCCATTTGCCGCTGGCCAAGCGCCTGCTGATGGTGAAGGCGGATGGATCGGTGCTGATCCACTCGGACGGCGGCAGCTATAAGCCGCTGAACTGGATGAGCCCCCCGGCCACCATGCATGCCAAGGGGCCGTCCGAGGAGGAACGCGCCGAGGGCGTGGTGGAGGTCTGGCGAGTGCAACACTCCAAGACCGACGATCACCTCACCATCCGGATTACCGAGAAAATCTCTGATACCTCTCATGATTTGGGCGTGGATCCCGGGCTCATCAAGGACGGCGTGGAGGCGGACCTTCAGCGCCTGCTGGCAGAACAGATTCACCTGATCGGATCCGGCTCAACGCTGGTGCGGCGGGAGTACATGACCGCGATCGGTCCCGTGGACATCCTTGCCCGGGACGGGGATGGCTCTTCGATTGCCGTGGAGCTCAAGCGCCGCGGCGACATTGACGGGGTGGAGCAACTCACCCGTTACCTGGAGCTCATGAATCGGGACCCGTTGCTTGCCCCGGTGCGCGGCATCTTTGCGGCCCAGCAAATCAAGCCGCAGGCCCGCACCCTGGCCGAGGATCGTGGCATCCAGTGCCTGGTCCTGGATTACGACGCGATGCGTGGCGTGGACGATGCCGACTCCCGACTCTTCTGAGATGGAGGGCACCGGCGGCGAGTCCCTGAATGTGCAGACCGCTTGGGCAGATGATGAGGGGCATACCCTCTACCTGAGCGTGCAGGGCTACGAGTTCCCTGGCACCACCGACAGCCAGAATCCCGATTCCCAGTGGCTCAACATTGGGGTTCGGCTCACCGCGCCGGGCTTTGATTCCCGTTTCGCCGAGGCCGCGCTGACCCTGCGTGAGGCTGCCTCGCTCGGAGCCTGGTGGACCTCCCTTGCCGCGACCGCCCCGGGCGAATTGCCCGATCCCCCGCTCACGCTTCTGGACTTCCACGAACCCCTGCTGGCCTTCGGTCTGCGCTCGGTGGACCAGGACGCGGTGCGCCTGGCGATCGTTCTGCCCCAATCCGACGATGAGCCGCGCATCCCCGAGGCCTGGCCGGACGTGCTTGAGGTGGAGGCGGACCGCGAGGACTTGGCGGAGGCGGCCACGGCGTGGTTCACGGCGCTTGAGGCGCTCCCTCCGCGCTCGTAACAGCCTCGCGGACGCTGCCGCAAGCGGGCCTTTCGACGCCAAGCACCCCACAAGCCCGCTTCTCCGCGATAAGCCCGCGTGCACCCCCTCGCCCCGCCGCCCCGAGCACGCCGCCACGCGGGAGTCGACCGAACGCCGTCGCCCACCAACACGCCGCCCCAAGCGGGCCTATCGAAGCCAAGCACCCCACACGTCCGCTTCTCCGCGATAAGCCCGCTTCCCCTCCCCTCGCCCCACCGACCCGGGCACGCCGCCGCCGCACGGGAGGCGACCAGACGCCGTCGCCCACCGGCACGCCGCCCCAAGCGGCCCTATCGACACCAAGCACCCCACACGCCCGCTTCTCCGCGATAAGCCCGCTTCCCCTCCCCTCGCCACGCCGCCCCGGGCACGCCGCCGCTCGCGAGGCGACCGGACGCCGTCGCCCATCCGCACGCCGCCCAAGCAGTCCGGACAAGCGGCCCTATCGACGCCAAGCACCCCATACGCCCGCTCACCAGCGATAAGCCCGCTTGCGGCCCCTTGCCCCGGACGCGACGAGGCCCCGCCGCTCCGGTGAGGGAGAGGCGGGGCCTCGTCGAGTCATTCAGTTCGCCAGCCCGAGGGCTCAAAGTCCCTGGCGCCAGCTGCCGACGCCGGCCACAGGGCCAGCCTCCAGCCACGAGCTCAAGCCCGTGTACGCCGCGTAACTCATCGCTAAGTCGAACGGCTTTCCATCGCTGCTCAGGGAGACCACGATGGCATCCGCCGGCATGCGCGAGCGGTCCTGCGGCTCCGGATCGGTCCATCCCTTGAGCTCAAGCGACGAGCGCTCGAACCGTCTAATCGGGATGGGCGAGACGGAGATCAGGGCCAGGAACTCCAGCCGGTGATCGGCGTAGCGACAGATGCCGGGAGCCCACCGGGCACCCCCCATGCGTAGAGACGCATCGAAGGTGCCCAGTGTTCGGCGCAATTGTGAGCGCCGCACGCCCACAGCCGCAAAGTAACCCACCAGGAGGGCAAGGATGACCCCCAGAATGATGAGAACAATAGCGAAGGTGTCCAACGCGGCTAGAACCGAATCCTTAGGACGCGGCGTCGACGATAACGGCGTCGTCGGCCACGATCGTGACTCGGTTGTTCTCCACGGAGAAGAAACCACCGTCGGCCGAAATGTGAACTCGAGCGCCTTCAGTGGGCTCGATTTCCACACGACCGGCGGCCAGCAGCGCGATCACGGGGGTGTGACCCGGCAGCACGCCGATGTCACCGTCCGCCGTGAAGGCATTCACGCGGCGCGCCGCCCCGGACCACACAAAGTGATCCGCGGCGACGACCTCGACGTCCAGCTCGGCCATGACTACTTCGTGCTCTTCTGGATGTCGTCCCACTGACGCATGACGTCATCAAGACCGCCAACGTTGAAGAACGCCTGCTCAGCCACGTGGTCCAACTCGCCGTCGCAGATGGCCGTGAAGCCCTCGATGGTCTCCTTGATGGAGACCGTGGAGCCCTCAACGCCGGTGAACTGCTTGGCGGTGTAGGTGTTCTGCGAGAGGAACTGCTGGATACGACGGGCGCGAGCCACGACGATCTTGTCCTCTTCGGAAAGCTCATCGACACCAAGGATGGCGATGATGTCCTGCAGTTCCTTGTTCTTCTGCAGGATGACCTTCACTCGAACGGCCGTGTCGTAGTGCGCCTGGCCCACGTACTGCGGGTCAAGAATACGAGACGTGGACGTCAGCGGATCCACGGCCGGGTACAGACCACGCGAGGCAATCTCGCGGGACAGCTCGGTCGTGGCATCCAGGTGAGCGAACGTGGTGGCCGGGGCCGGGTCGGTGTAGTCATCAGCAGGCACGTAAATGGCCTGCATCGACGTAATCGAGTGACCCTTGGTGGAGGTGATGCGCTCCTGAAGGAGACCCATCTCATCCGCCAGGTTGGGCTGGTAACCCACGGCGGAGGGCATGCGGCCCAGCAGCGTGGAAACCTCGGAACCGGCCTGCGTGAAGCGGAAGATGTTGTCGATGAACAGGAGCACGTCCTGGTTCTCGACATCACGGAAGTACTCGGCCATGGTCAGGCCGGTCAGGGCCACGCGAAGGCGCGTTCCCGGCGGCTCATCCATCTGGCCGAACACCAAGGCGGTGTCCTTGAGGACGTTGGCCTCTTCCATTTCAACCCAGAGGTCGTTGCCCTCACGGGTGCGCTCGCCAACACCGGCGAACACGGAGGTACCACCGAAGTTGCGAGCAACACGGGTGATCATCTCCTGGATGAGCACGGTCTTGCCCACGCCGGCGCCGCCGAACAGGCCGATCTTGCCGCCCTTGATGTACGGGGTCAGCAGGTCAATGACCTTGATGCCGGTCTCCAGCATCTCCGTGGAACCCTCAAGGTCCGCGAAGTGCGGGGGCTTGCGGTGGATGGGCCACCGCTCCTTAACGCCGATCTCCTCGATCGGGACGTCAAGGGACTCACCCAGCACGTTGAAGATGTGACCCTTGACCTCGGGGCCCACGGGCACCGAGATCGAGGCGCCGGTGTCCTGGACAGAGGCACCGCGGACGAGTCCGTCGGTGGTCTGCAAGGAGATGGCGCGCACCAGGTTGTCACCCAAGTGCTGGCTGGTCTCAAACGTGATGGTGCGGGACTGGCCCGCGAGCGTGACCTGAGCGGTCAGCGCGTTGTAAATGGCCGGGATCGCGTCCGCCGGGAACTCGACGTCCACGACCGGGCCGATGACGCGGGCGATGCGGCCGGTGGCACCCGGCACAGCGGTCGTCCCCGCTTCGGTAACTTGAGCAGTCATCTCTCTCACTTCACTTGGTCTTGGCTGCGTGTCTGAATAGGGCGTAACTCAAGCACTGAGCGAATCAGCGCCGGCCACGATCTCGGTCAGCTCCTGCGTAATTTCCGCCTGGCGGGCGTTGTTACGCAGTCGCGTGTACTTCTTGATGAGCTCGCTGGCGTTGTCGCCAGCGGTCTTCATGGCACGTTGACGAGCTGCCAACTCAGACGCGGCAGCCTGCAGCAGAGCAGCGAACACGCGCGAATCGATGTAACGGGGAAGCAGGCCATCAAGCACCTGCTCCGGCTCCGGCTCGTACTCGTACAGCGGCAGGAGGTCGGTCGTCTTCTCGCTGACCTTTTCCTCCACCACCTCAAGGGGAAGCAGGCGGACCACGTTGGGCTCCTGCGTCACCATCGACTTGAACTGCGTGAACACGAGATGAATCTCGTCCACGCCGCCCGAAGCAGTGTCCTGATTGAACGCCTCGAGAACGGCAGCGCCGATCTCCTTGGCGGTCTCAAACAGCGGCTCATCCGTGTTGCCCGTCCACACACGCTTGGTGGTGCGGTTACGGAAGTCGAAGTACGCCTCGGCCTTGCGGCCGTAGAGGTACACATCAACTTCCTTACCCTCGGCCTTGAGCTTCGTGAGAAGCTGCTCGGCCTCCTTGAGCACGCTCGAGGAGTACGAGCCGGCCAGGCCACGATCGGACGCGCAAATCAATACGGCCGAACGGGTGCTGGTCTCAGGCTCACGCGTGAGCGGGTGGTCAACCTCGGACTGAGAAGCGACTGCAGAGACGGCGCGGGTGATCGCCTTCGCGTAGGGCAGTGACGCGCTCACACGAGCGCGGGCCTTGCCGATACGGGAAGTAGCGATCAGCTCCATCGCCTTGAAGATCTTCTGCATCGACGTAGTCGAGCTGATCTTCTGGCGGTAAACCCTGATCTGGGCTCCCATGGGTGTCCTTTCCTCTCCCGGCCGGGTGGGTGGGGTTTCCCCCACCCACCCTCACGGGAAGCGGTCAGCGCTTCTGAGTGACGATCTGTTCCTGGGCCACCTCGTCGGCGCCCAGGGCATCGTGCTCTTCGTGGCCAGCGGCAACCAGGTGGTTGTCGCCATCGCCGAAGAAGCCGGCCTTGAACTCATCGATGGCTGCCTTCATGGCATCCACCGTCTCGTCCTCAAGCTTGCCGGTCTGCGCGATGGTGGTCAGCACAGAGGTGCGACGACGCAGGGAGTCCAGGAAGTCGCGCTCAAAACGGAGCACGTCCTCCACGGGGACATCATCCAGGTAACCGTTGGTGCCGGCCCAGATCGAAACGACCTGATCCTCCACCGCGTACGGCTGGTACTGGCCCTGCTTCAGCAGCTCCATCAGACGCGCACCACGGGTCAGCTGCTGCTTAGAAGCGGCATCCAGATCCGAGGCAAACATGGCGAATGCGGCCATGTCGCGGTACTGAGCCAAGGACAGCTTCAGCGTGCCGGAGACCTTCTTCATGGCCTTGATCTGAGCGGCGCCACCCACGCGGGAGACGGACACACCCACATCCACGGCCGGACGCTGGTTAGCGTTGAAGAGGTCCGACTGCAGGAAGATCTGGCCGTCGGTGATGGAGATGACGTTGGTCGGGATGAACGCCGACACGTCGTTGGCCTTGGTCTCAATGATCGGCAGACCGGTCATGGAGCCAGCGCCCATCTCGTCGGAGAGCTTGGCACAACGCTCCAGCAGACGAGAGTGCAGGTAGAACACGTCGCCCGGGTAGGCCTCGCGTCCCGGCGGGCGGCGCAGCAGCAGCGACACGGAGCGGTAGGCCTCGGCCTGCTTGGAGAGATCATCAAAGATGATCAGAACGTGCTTGCCGCCGTACATCCAGTGCTGCCCAATGGCAGAACCGGCGTAGGGAGCCAGGTACTTGAAGCCAGCCGCGTCAGAGGCCGGGGAGGCCACGATCGTGGTGTACTCCATGGCGCCCTGATCCTCCAGGGTCTGGCGCACGGCCGCGATGGTCGACGCCTTCTGGCCGACTGCCACGTACACGCAGCGGACCTGCTTAGTGACGTCACCGGAGGCCCAGTTGGCCTTCTGGTTCAGAATGGCGTCGATCGCGATGGCGGTCTTGCCGGTCTGGCGGTCACCGATGATCAGCTGACGCTGACCACGGCCGATCGGGATCATGGCGTCGATCGCCTTGAGGCCGGTCTGCAGCGGCTCGCTGACAGACTGACGCTCGGTGACGCCCGGGGCCTGAAGCTCGAGGGCGCGGCGGCCCTCGGGCACGATCTCGCCCTGGTCGTCAATCGGGTTTCCCAGCGGGTCGACGACGCGACCCAGGAAGTTGTCTCCGACGGGGACGGAAAGGATCTCGCCCGTACGGTGGACCTCCTGGCCCTGTTCGATGTCGTAGTAGTCACCGAGGATGACGACGCCGATCTCACGGCGGTCAAGGTTCTGGGCCAGGCCCAGGGTGCCATCCTCGAAGCGCACCAATTCGTTGGCCATGACCGAGGGAAGACCCTCGACATGGGCAATACCGTCACCAGCCGAAACGACGTGCCCCACCTCCACGCGCTCCGCTGCGTCCGGTTCGAAGGACTTGGCGAAGTCGTTGAGGGCGTTGCGGACATCGTCGGCATTGATGGTCAGATCGGCCATCTGCAGTCCCTGCTCTCTTGGTTCATCAGCCGAGAGGTTCCGCCCCCGGCTAAGGTATTCAGTCTGTGTGGTCTAGTCGTGTGCTCAGCTAACGCGATGCGCTAGCTGGCCAGACGACGGCGAAGCTCGGCCAGGCGCGTGGCTGCGGATGCATCCACGACCTCATCACCCACCTCGACGCGGAGGCCACCCACGAGGGAGCGGTCCACCACCTCGTTCAGGCGAAGGTCGCGGCCGTAGAGGGAGTTGAGGCCCTCCACGAGCCGGCGGCGCTGCTGATCCGTCAACGGACGGGTAACGCTCACGGTGGCAATCCACCGGCGCTGGCGACGTGCCACGTTCTGCACGAAGCGCTCCACCAAGGCGGTGGTGCGGAATCCGCGCGGTTCCGAGACCGCCTGGGCGATCAGCGAGCGAGCCACGTCTGAGGCATTCGGGACCAGCTTCTCCGCGAGGGCCACCTTGGCGGCAACCGGTGCGGACTGGTCTTCGAAGGCCCACTGCAGGTCGTGGCTAGCTGCCACGGCATCGTTGAAGCCGAGCAACTCGGCCTGCAGTTCGTCGAGGCCCTGAGCGCCGGAGTTCTCCGCAACCGCGATGGCGGCGGTAGATCCCAGCTCTTCAAGGGTGTCGCCCAGGTCTCGCTCGGAGCTCCAGCGTGAGGTGACCAACGACGAGACGATCGAGACCGTCTGTGCGGACACCTTGTTGCTGAGCAGCTCCTTGACCAGGCCCCGCTTGGCCTCATCCGAACTCGAAGGATCGGTCAAGGCGCGGCGGAGGGCGGCGTTGGAATCAAGCACCGAGAGCACACCGAAGAGCTCCTGGGAGAGGGACAAGCCCGCACCCCTGAGCATCGGCTCTAGCTCTGCGAGTGCACGATCACGTGACTCACTCGTTGTTGCTGCCATTACTTTGACGCACCTGCCCGCTGTGACTCGAGGTCGGTGAGGAAGCGATCAACAACGCGCGCAGAGCGTGCGTCATCATCAAGTGCTTCGCCCACGATCTTGCCGGCCAGCTGCGTGGCCAGGGAGCCCACCTCGGTGCGCAGCGAGGCCTGAGCGGCTGAGCGCTCCGCATCGATCTGCACCTGAGCCTGCTCGGTGATACGAGCTGACTCGGAAGCGGCCTTGGCCTTGAGCTCGGCAAGAATCTCTGCGCCCTCGGAACGAGCCTCTTCGCGGATGCGATTTGCCTCGGTGCGAGCGTCGGTGAGCTGCTGCTTGTACTCCTCGAGTGCCGCGTTGGCCTCGGCCTGAGCGGCCTCGGCCTTCTCGATCCCACCTTCGATAGCGGCGGTGCGCTCCTCGAAGGTCTTCTCGAACATCGGCACGACGAACTTAGCGACGATGAACAGCAGGATCAGGAACCCGGCAAGGGTGACGAGCACCTCCCACCAGTTCGGCATCAGAGGGTTTGCGCCCTCTGCGGCTGCCTTAATGACTGCGTTGTCCATGTTTCACCCGTCTTTCTTCTATGCGTAGGGACTACTGGGCTCGAGAAGAAATTAGAGCTTCCAGACGAAGGCGAACACGAGGCCGAGGATCGCCAGGGCTTCGGTGAAGGCCAGACCCATGAAGGCCAGCGGCTGAAGGACGCGCTGCGCCTCGGGCTGGCGGGCAACGCCCTGGATGAAGGCCGCGAAGACGAGACCCACGCCGATGCCGCCACCGATGGCGGAGAGGCCGTAGCCGATGGCATTGAGGGAACCGGAGATTTCCATTGTTTTCCTTTCACGATGTCACCGGCGTCTGCGCCGGCAACAGGGAGATGGTTGCACCCTAGGGAGGCCCCCAGGGGACGAGTATTAAATCAGTGGGCGTCCGAGATGGAGGTCTGGATGTAGACCGCGGTCAGAAGCGTGAAGACGTAGGCCTGCAGCACCTGAATGAAGATCTCAAACAAGAACATGGCCAGGCCGCCAATGAAGATCAGCGAGCCGAGCGGGTAACCCCACCACTGGCCAAGACTGGTGAACATGTAGGCCATGGCTGCGCCGGTCAGGGCGATGATCATGTGGCCGGAGAGCATCGTTGCGAAGAGTCGCAAGGAGTGCGTCATGGGGCGGACCAAGAACGTGGAGACGATCTCGATCAGGACGACCGGAATCAGGAAGGCCTTCGGCACGCCGGAGGGGACCACCGAGACCTTGAAGTACTTGACGCCGTGGGTCTTGAAGCCCAGGTAGATCCAGTACACGTACACGATGCCGGCCAGCGCGTAGGCGGTGCCCACATGCGAGGTGGTCGGAATCTGCAGGAACGGAATGGATCCCATCATGTTGCTCAGCAGCACGAACAGGAAGAGCGACACCAGCAGGGGCGTGTACTTCTTGAACTCACGCTCACCGAGCATGTCCCGGCCGATGGAGTTGCGGACGAAGGTGTACGTCCACTCCCCCAGGAACTGGAACTTGCCCGGGACCATGGCGCGGCGACGCGAGGCGGCCACAAGGAACCAGGAAACGAGCACCACGGTGAGGATGACCAGAAGCATCTGCTTGCCGAAGCCGGTGCCGTACTCGGCACCCCACGGCAGGATGTCTGGGAGGTGAAGATCCTCTAGGCCAGGCGGCGTAAAAGTGCCGCCTTCGGCGGCGGTAGGGAGCGCAAGCGCGATCAACGCGTTTCCTCTCTGCTGTCAGGTGCCGACGCACACGGGAGGAAAGTCCGCACCCGCGCGGTGACCATACGAAGGGTCATGATTGATTGCTGTTCTTGCCGGGACCGTTGAGGTCCACTTGGTGCCGCCAGGCCAGGTACAACCCGCTGACGGCGCCGAGGGCCAGGCCCACGAAAACGATCCAGTTCTGGCGCAATACCAGACCCAGAATTAAGCCTACCAAACCGAAGGTGATGGCACCGGCGATGACGTAGGTGATGTACTCACGAACTGGTCGCGCGGCCGCTTCCTCTGCCCGCGACGCTGGCTGCTGGTTCATTTGCCTGCCTCCGTCTCGGAGAAGATGCGCATGCGCACGCGGCTGAAGCGGTACATCTCCACGCCCTGCCAGACCAGGACCGAGACAACCGCCCCGATCGTGACCCAGGTGCCGTTGAACCAGAACGGATCATGCGGAACCAGGAGGAAGGCGCCAAAGCCGATGACCTTGACGATGTACATCAGCATGAAGGCGGCGAGTTGCGCGTTGGGTGCACGCTGGCCCACCAGGTGTCCCACCAGCAGCGAGAGGCCAAAGAAAACGACGACCACCACGCCAACGGCCAGGACAGAAAGTAGCCCGGGGCGCTGAGCCACGAGGAGGCCAAGCAGGGCCGTCACGACGATGGCTGCGCCCGTGAGTCCCATGCACCAGAGCAAGATGCTCATCCACGGGGTCTTGTCCTCATCGGAAGCCACGGCGACGCCATACGGCGTGGGCGTGGGCTTGCTCATGAGTCCTCCGGGAGGTGATGTGCACGACACAATGCCGCGCGATCCTTATTCTACCTGCCGTCGAACTCAGGACGAAACCGGCGGAACCACGGGGGCCTGAGCCACCTACAGCCGCCCGTCCCGCTCAATGTCCAGTCTGCGCGCCTTGGCCAGGGAACGCTGCGAGAGCCGGCGGCGGATCCACGGACTCAGCGTGAGCAGGGCAGCCCCGAGCAGCAGCGCGCCCCAGATGGGCAACAGGATGGCCAGATCCACCCAGCTCAGCGCCACGGTGCCAAAGGCGATCAACGAACTCCATAAGTACAGCAGCAACACGGCCCCGCGGTGGGTGTACCCGCCATCCACCAGCTTGTGATGCAGGTGCCCACGGTCCGCGCTGAAAGGAGACTTGCCGCGCGCTGTGCGCCGCACGATGGAGAGCACCAGGTCAAGCAGCGGAAGGATGATGACGGCGATGGGCAGCAGGATCGGCATGTAGGCGGGCACATTGCGGAAGCGGAAGCGATCCAGCGCCTGCACATCGGTGGTGACGGCGATCGCGGCCACGGCCATGATCAGGCCAATGACCATGGCGCCTGTCTCGCCCATAAAGATCTTGGCCGGATTGAAGTTGTGCACCAGGAACCCCAGCGACGCTCCAAAGAGCATGGCCATGAGCAGCGCGCCCAGATTGGAGTGGTCGTACTGATTCACATCCCGGGCCAGGGCGTAGCAGTACACGAAGAAGGCCCCGGATCCGATGGCAGCGATGCCTGCCGCCAGCCCGTCCAGCCCATCCACGAAGTTGATGGCGTTCATGGTCAGCACCATGAGGAAAACGGAGAGCGCGATCTGCCAGCCGGGCTCGGCCACGTGCCACCACCCGACCGGCAACACCTCCAGCCTCACGCCGGAGACGGCCATGATCAGCGCGGCCCCCACCTGCCCGGCCAGCTTGAAGTACCAGCGCAAGTCAAAGAGGTCATCCGCCACCCCAAGGACCAGGATCAGCAGGCACGCCAGCACCAGCCCCATGAGCAGATCCGGCCGGGTGAAGACCCCGGCTAGGAAGGGGGATTGACTGGCCACACCGAGGGCTGCGAGCAACCCGGCGATCATCGCCACTCCCCCCAACTTGGGGATGTGTTCGGCGTGCATGTCCCGCGCACGCAGGGGTATGTCCGCCATGGTGCGCGCGCCGATGCTGCGCACCAGTGGCGTCAGCGACGCCGAGACCACAAAGGCCACCGCGACGATGAGAAGGTAGACCCTCACTGGCGGACCTCAGGCCTCGTCCGGAGCCGGCAGGCTCACGTCGGGGTCCACGGCCTGCAGTTCCTCCAGGGAGAGGGCACCCAGCCGGACCACGCGCGGGGGCTGCGCGGTGTAGTCAACGATGGTGCTTGGCAGCGCGTCTCCCCCGCCGGCGGGGCGCTGCCCGTCCTCCAGGTAGACGGCCACGGAGTCTGCCAGTTGTTCGCGTGCGTCCGCGGCGGTGGGTCCCGTGGGAACCCCGGTGCGGTTGGCGCTGGAGACGGCGAGGGGACCAGTGGCGTTGAGCAGTTCCAGCGCCACCGGGTCATCTGGCATGCGCAGCGCCACGGTGCCGCGGGTCTCGCCCAGGTCCCAGGTCAGGGACGGCTGGGCCAGGAGGATCAGCGTGAGCGGGCCGGGCCAGAAGCGCTCGGCCAGCGCCCGCGCGCCGTCTGGCACGTCCGCGGCAAGGCCGTCCAGGGTACCGGGCCGGGGAATCAGCACCGGCGGCGGCATCTGCCTGCCGCGCCCCTTGGCCGCCAGCAGCGTGGCGACGGCCTGCGGCGAGAAGGCATCCGCGCCGATCCCGTAGACCGTGTCGGTGGGGATCACCACACACTGCCGATCGGCCAGCGCCACCTGCGCGGCGGCGATGCCCTCCGCGCGGTTGGCCTCATCCTGACAATCAAAGCTCTGACTCACGGTCGTTATTCTCCCACGAGAGGACGGTTGGTAGTGCTCGACGCCGCGGACGTGCGTCTGGCGCTCGAGTAACGGATGCGTCCGGTCAGGTCGCGGTGCACCTGCTCGCGCTCCCACTCCCCTGAGGATCGCAGCAGCGCGAGCATGGCTCGCTCCTGCGTTTCGTCGTGTTCCATGACCAGTTCCCCGCCGGCGCGCAGCAGCTGCGCCGCCCGCTGCACCAGCTCTGTGGGCAGGGACATGCCATCCGCTCCCCCACCGTAGAGGGCCGCGTCCGGGTCGTGCTGTTGCACCTCGGGGTCGGCATGCAGGCGTGTGTCCGGGATGTACGGGGGGTTCGTCACCACCACGTCCACCGTGCCGACCAGCTCCTGCAACGCCACACGGGCATCGGCCAAGACCAGGCTGAGGCCGTGCGCGTTCGGGAAGCGGTCCTTGGCCTGCGCCAGGTTTCGCTGTGCGTACTCAAACGCCAACGGGGAGAGCTCCACCGCCGCGACCCGCACGCCCGGCACCTCGCTTGCTACGGCGGCGGCAATGGCGCCGGATCCGGTGCACAGGTCCACCACCAGGGGGTGTTCACGGCCGGCGCTTCGCATCGCCACTGCGGCGTCGATCGCGGCCTGCGCCACCAGCTCCGTCTCCGGGCGGGGCACAAACACGCCAGGGCCCACGGCGAGGGTCAGGGACCTAAACGGAGCGGACCCGGTCAGATGCTGCAGCGGGGTGCGCTGGGCCCGGCGGGCCACCAACTCACCGTAGCCAGGGGGCACCGGGGCGCCCATGAGCGCCAGCACCGCCACGCGCCCGCGGTTCTCGCCGAGCACATGCCCGGCCAACAACTCCGCGTCCGCACGCGGGGACTCGATCCCCGCCGCGTTGAGCGCGGCGGCGGCCACCCGCAGGGCGGCCCGTAGATCCGCGGAGCCGTCCACCGCCGGAGCCACGGCGTCGCTGGAACCCGACCGAACGGCGTCGTGCACCTGGGACACCGCGGAAGGAACGGGCGGCTGGGCCGCGCCAAGTCCGGGAACCGGCGGCGCCTCAGGCGGCTCGGCACCCACCGCTGGCAAGCCAACAAACTGGCCCACCGATCAGTCCTCGCCCTCACCCAGCGCGGCCAGGCGGCTTTCCTCATCCACCGAGATGCAGGAGTCAATCAGGGGCTGGATGTCCCCATTGATCACCGCGTCCAGGTTGTAGGCCTTGTAGCCCGTGCGGTGATCCGCGATGCGGTTTTCCGGGAAGTTGTAGGTGCGGATGCGCTCGGAGCGGTCCATGGAGCGCACCTGCGAGTGGCGCGCGTCCGAGTTCTCGGCGTCGATCTGCTCCTGCTGATAGGCCAGCAGGCGCGAGCGAAGCACGCGCATGGCGGCGTCGCGGTTTTGCAGCTGGCTCTTCTCGTTCTGCATGGCCACCACAATCCCGGTGGGAAGGTGCGTGATGCGCACGGCGGAGTCCGTGGTGTTCACGCTCTGGCCACCGGGGCCGGAGGAACGGTACACATCGATCTTGAGATCATTCTGCTGAATCTCAATCTCCTCCGGCTCATCCACCTCGGGGAAGACCAAGACCGCGGCAGCGGAGGTGTGGATGCGCCCCTGCGACTCGGTCACGGGGACGCGCTGAACGCGGTGCACGCCGCCCTCATACTTCAGCGCGGCGTAAACACCTTGAGCCGGGTCATTGCCCTTGCCCTTGATGGCGATCTGCGCGTCCTTGTAGCCGCCCAGATCCGACTCGTTGGCGGAGATGAGCTCCGTCTTCCAGCCGCGGGACTCGGCGTAGCGGATATACATGCGCAGCAGGTCCCCGGCAAAGAGGGCCGCCTCCGCGCCGCCCTCGCCGCCCTTGACCTCAAGGATGGCGTCGCGGCCGTCGTTGGGATCACGCGGGATCAGCAGGCGGCGCAGCTTCTCGGCAATGACCGGGATCGCCACCTTCAATTCCTCCGCCTCAGCGGCAAACTCCGGGTCAAGCTCCGCCATCTCGCTAGAGGCCTCGAGGTCCTCCTGCGCCTGCTGCCACCGCCGGTAGGTCTCCACGATGGAGCTGAGCTCGGCACCGCGCCGGCCCAGCTTCCTGGCCAGGCCCTGATCCTGGTACACCGCTGGGTCGGCAAGGCGCCCCTGGATCTGGGCGTACTCGTCCACGAGGGTCTGGACTGACTCAAACATGGGGTGTTTCCTGCTTCCGAAGGCAAAGGTGGACGGGTGGGATGACGTCCCGAACGACGACGCGCCCGGCGCCGGCGCCGCCTCCCGTAGGGAAACGACACCGGCCTCCGGGCGCGGTGGGTACAGCTACTTCTTGTCGCCGAGGGTGGTGCGGTTGACCACCATCAGGAACTCGGCGTTGGACGCCGTGTCGCGGATCTTGGTGGTCAGCAGCTCCAGTGCCTGCTGCTGCTCCAGGCTGGAGAGCACGCGGCGCAGGCGCCACATGATGCGCACCTCTTCCGGCGAGAGCAGGTTCTCCTCGCGGCGCGTGGAGGACGCGTTGACGTCCACGGCCGGGAAGATGCGCTTATCCGCCAGGTGGCGGGACAGGCGCAGCTCCATGTTGCCGGTGCCCTTGAACTCCTCGAAGATGACCTCGTCCATCTTGGACCCGGTCTCCACCAGCGCGGTCGCGAGGATGGTCAACGAACCACCGTTCTCGATGTTGCGGGCGGCACCAAAGAAGCGCTTGGGCGGGTACAGCGCGGCGGCGTCAACGCCACCGGACAGCACGCGACCGGAGGCAGGCGCGGACTGGTTGTACGCGCGGCCAAGGCGGGTCATGGAGTCAAGCAAGACCACCACGTCCTTGCCCTGTTCCACCAGGCGCTTGGCGCGCTCGATGGCCAGCTCCGCCAGCATGGTGTGATCATCCGCGGGACGATCAAAGGTGGAGGCAATGACCTCGCCGCGCACCGAACGCTGCATGTCGGTGACTTCCTCGGGGCGCTCGTCAACGAGCACCATCATGAGGTGCACCTCGGGGTTGTTCTCCGTGATGGCCGCGGCGATGGACTGCAGCACCATGGTCTTACCCGCCTTGGGCGGGGACACGATCAGGCCGCGCTGGCCCTTACCGATCGGGGAGATCAGGTCAATCACACGGGGGCCGACCTTCTTGGGGTCGGTCTCCAGGCGCAGACGCTCGGAGGGGTAGAGCGGGACAAGCTTGTTGAACTCGACGCGATCCTTGTTCTCCTCCGCGGGAACGCCATTTACAGTGGCGATCTTCACGAGCGGGGTGTACTTGGCGGTGCGGCCGTTCTGGCCGTTGCCGTTCTCCTCACCTTCGCGGGGCGCACGGATGGCGCCAACCACTGCATCGCCCTTGCGCAGGTTGTTGCGACGGACCTGGGCCAGCGTGACGTACACGTCATTGGCGCCGGGCAGGTAGCCGGAGGTGCGCAGGAAGGCGTGCTGCTCCTGGACGTCCAGGATGCCTGCCACGGGGACCAACACATCGTCCTCGGTGAGCTCGGTGTCATCCACCTCAAACTGCGTACGGCCGTTGCGACCGCGGCGGTTGTTGCGCGAGTTGCGATCGTTGCCGCGCTCCTGGCGGTCACGATTGCGCTCGCGGCGGGAGGAACGATCCTCCTGCTGGCTGCCGTTGCGATCGCGGTTGGAGCCGCGCTCCTGGCGATCGCGGGGAGCGCGCTGGCCGGGCTCGGCCTGCTTCTCCTGCTTGTCCTTGTCCTGGCCGCCGTTCTGGGTGCCGGACTGGGTCTCGGCATCCTCTTCACGGCGGTTGCGGCCGCGGCCGCGCTGGTTGCGGCCCTCGCCCTGCTCGGCGTTGGAATCGTTGCGGTTACGGCCACGACCGCGCCCGTTGCCCTGCTCAGAGGACTCTGCCTCTGCCGGGGCGGCTGCTGCGTCGTTGTTGCGCTCAGTGCGCTCGTTGCGCTCAGTGCGATCCTGGCGATCGGCACGCTCCGTGCGCTCCTGCGCCGGGGCGTCGTTGCGACGGTTGTTTCCGCGGCGGCGGCGCGGGTTACCGGCCTCTTCCGCGGCGGCGATGGCCTGCTCACGCTCGGCACGCAGGCCGGCCTGGGCGGCGGCGCGCTCCTTGACGGAGAGCTGCTTGGGCGCCTCGGCGCCGTCCTGGTCCGCGGCGGCCGGAGCGGACTGCGTGTCCGCGGGGGCTGCCTGCTGGTCGGCATTGCGAGCGGAGCCGGACTGCTGATCCGCGTTCCGCGAGGAGCTGCGGGAAGAGCGGGTGCGGCGGGCGGGAGCCTGCTCGGCGGCCGGGGCCTGAGCCGAGGACTCCTGGTTCGCGGAGTTCTGGTTCGCGGACGCCTGGTGGGAGGATTCCTGCGCCGCGGGAGCCTCGGCACCCGCGGACGGGGAGCCCGCCTCAACGCTGGCGGAGCGACGGCGACGCGTGCGGCCGGCCGGCTTCTCCTCTGCGGCGGGCGCTGCTGCTGCGGGGGCCGCGGGGGCCTCCTGAGCCGCGGCACGGGCCGGCTGCTTGGCGGACGAGGCCGCCTCTGACTTCTTCTTGGCCTCTGCCGCATCGCGATCGGCGACTGAGCCGCCGCGCTGGTGATCAGAGATGGAGGAGACGAGCTCCGCCTTGCGCAGGCGCTTGGCGCCCGGGATGCCGAGCTGTGCGGCGAGCTCCTGAAGCTGAGCAAGCTTGAGTGCAGAAAGTCCGCCCTGCTTAGGCGAATCTGCGGTGGTGTCCACATCGGTGGTGACGGTCACGAAGGTTCCTTCCCCTCGTTAGGCGGGTCCGCATGAGCGGATCCCGCTGCTGGTGTGGCGACCGGACGGTGTAGTGAGAACCGCTCCGGGCGTACTGTCCCGGCCGCTCGGGGCGACGGGGGCCTGTGATCACAGGTCAAGCACGCCGAATTCCGGCGCCTTCAAGTGGATCTGCATCCGCGACGGGGCCGGCTGGCCCCGAGGACCCGGCCGCGCAGGATCACCATCGTCAAAAGAACGGGGTCCCGGGGCGGGCATAGCGCGTGTTGGTCAGCGTTTCCGACGTGCGAAAGACGCTCAGTCCAACGGTTGATGCACTCTCACTGTAGCACCCACCGTATCGATCCCCGGTTCCAGGACACGCCAGCGTACAGAGCCGTCCTGAGTGAGCTGGTCCAAAGCGGCCCGCGCGGCCTCCGCATCGCCGCCCTGCCCCGTCCTGGCCAGCACCAACACCGTGGGGCCCGCGCCGGAAACGGTGGCAGCAAAGCCGCGCTCTCGCAGGGCCGCGATCAGTGCGGCGGAGTGCGGCATGGCCGGGGCGCGGTAGCCCTCATGGAGCAGGTCACGCGTGGCCTGGAAGAGCAGGGAGGGCCGGGACGTCATCGCGTGCACCAGGAGCGCAGCATTGCCGGAGTTGGCCGCCGCGTCCGCGTGGGGCACCTGCGCTGGCAGCAGCCCCCTGGCCAGTGCGGTGGCCAGTTTCACGTCCGGGATGGCCACCAACGCCACCAGCTCCGGATGCACTTCGAGCACCGCCGTACCAAAGCCGGCCGATTGCCCGTCGGCGTCACCCGGCACCGCTGCGTCAAGGCCAGCGGGCCGTGCCTGGGCCTCCCCCGCGCTCTGGCCAGGCTCCGACCAGGAGATGGTGAAGCCACCAAAGACAGCAGGGGCCACGTTATCCGGGTGACCCTCCGTGGCCGCGGCCAGCTGGAAGACGGCGTCGCGGCCCGGGCGCGCGTGGGCGGGCAGCAGCGAGGCCGCCGCCCACAGCGCGGCGACCACCACGGCGGCGGAGGAACCCTGCCCGCGCCCATGGGGAATGCGGTTGGTGGCCTCCAGTTCCAGGTCCACGCCGGAGTGATCAACACCCCAGCGATCCCAGGCGCCGCGGATGGTCACGGCTGCCAGGTGGGTCCCGTCAGAGGGGAGGCTCTCCGCCCCTTCGCCGCTGACCGTGACCCGCGCGCCACTCGCGTGAGTGCCTGCCGGCACCACGCGGGCGCTGAGATCATCGCCGTACGCCAGCGCCAGGCCAAAGGCGTCAAAGCCTGGGCCAAGGTTGGCGGAGGTGGCGGGCACGTGCACGTCCACGCTTGCGCCAAGCACAGGGGCCACGGGCGCGGAAGGAGACGCGGGGTGTGCGGGTGACACAGCGCTCACTTGAGGCCGAGCGCATCCGCGACGGAAACGACGTCGAACCCCACCTGAACCGGCGTGGCGCCCTCCCCTGCCCCCTTGATGGCCCACTCCGGGTCCTTCAAGCCGTGACCGGTCACCGTGATGACGATGGTCTTGCCCGTGGGCGCGGTGCCGGCGCGGTGATGCTTGAGCAGCCCGGCCGCCCCTGCTGCGGAGGCCGGCTCAACAAAGACGCCCTCGCGGGAGGAGAGCCAGCGGTGCGCCTCCAGGATCTCGTCGTCGCTCACGGCCTCGATCAGGCCGCCGGACTCGTCCCTGGCCGCCTCCGCCTGCTGCCAGGACGCGGGGTTGCCGATCCGGATGGCGGTGGCGATGGTCTCCGGCTCCAGCACGGGGTGGCCAGCGACGATGGGTGCGGCGCCCGCCGCCTGGAAGCCCCACATGATGGGGGTCTTGGTGGCCACGGGGGCCAGCGTCTGGCCCTGCTGGTTCACGAACTCGGTGGAGTACTCCTTATACCCGCGCCAGTACGCCGTGATGTTGCCGGCATTGCCGACGGGAAGCAGGTGATAATCCGGGGCATCCCCCAAGAAGTCCACGACCTCAAAGGAGCCGGTCTTCTGCCCCTCGATGCGCGCGGGGTTCACCGAGTTCACCAGGAACACCGGGTAGTTCTCCGAGAGCTTGCGCGCCACGTCAAGGCAGTTATCGAAGTTGCCGTCCACCTGGATGATCTTGGCGCCGTGGGCCACGGCCTGGGAGAGCTTGCCCATGGAGATCTTGCCGTCCGGGACCAGCACGGCGCAGGTCAGCCCGGCCTGCTTGGCGTAGGCCGCCGCGGACGCGGACGTGTTGCCGGTGGAGGCGCAGACCACGGCCTTGGCGCCGGAGTTCACCGCGGCGGTCATGGCCATGGTCATGCCGCGATCCTTGAAGGATCCGGTCGGGTTCATCCCCTCTACCTTGAGGTAGACCTGGTTGCCGGTCTCGGCTGACAGCGCGGGGGCAAAAACCAACGGGGTGCCGCCCTCGCCCAGCGTGACGATGGTGTCGCTGTCCTCCACCGGAAGACGATCGATGTATTCGCGGATCACTCCGCGCCACTGATGAGCCATGGTGCGCTCAGTTCCCTTCGACTCGCAGGACAGACGTGATCCCGGTGACCACGTCGAGTTCGGTGACGGCGGCGACGGTGGCGTCCAGCGCCCGCTGCGTCCCGGCGTGCGTGATGATACGCAGGCTGGCCGACGCCGCGGCGTCGCTCCCAGCGCTGGGGTAGCCGGTCTGTCGCATGGCCTCGATGGAGACCCCCTGATCGGCAAAGACCTGGGCAATCCGCGCCAGGACGCCAGGGGCGTCCGTGACATCGATGGCCAGCGCGTAGCGCGTGATGGCGTCCTCGATGGGCAGCGCGGGCACCGCAGTCGCGGAGAGCACCGTGTGATCCGGCGCCCCGGCCAGGCTGCGGCGGGCCGCGGTGACCAGGTCACCCATCACGGCGCTTGCCGTGGGGGCGCCGCCGGCACCCGCGCCGTAGAACATCAGCTGACCCGCATTCTCCGCCTCCACAAACACCGCATTGAAGGCGCCGTGCACCGCGGCCAGCGGGTGCTCGCGGGAGATCAGCGTGGGGTGCACGCGCATCTGCACTCCGCCCTCGCTGCGCTCAACGATCGCCAAGAGCTTGATCACCTGATCCTCTGCGCGCGCTGCCTCCACGTCCGTGGCGCTGACGCCGGTGATGCCCTCGGTGTGCACCTGATCAATGGAGAAGCCGGCCCCAAACGCCAGGGTCGCCAACAGCGCGGCCTTCGCTGCGGCGTCGTGCCCCTCAACGTCAGCGGACGGGTCTGCCTCCAGGAAGCCAAGCGCCGCTGCCTCTGCCATCACGTCCGCCAGGTCCGCGCCCTCGCGGTCCATCTTGTCCAGGATGTAATTGGTGGAGCCGTTCACGATGCCCATCACCTTGGTGATGGTGTCCCCCGCCAGCGACTCCGCCAGCGGGCGCAGGATCGGGATGGCGCCTGCCACGGCCGCCTCAAAGCTCAGTTGCGCGTCGTTGTCCTTGGCCAGGGCAAAGAGCTCGGCCCCGTGGGCCGCGAGGAGCGCCTTGTTTCCGGTGACCACGCTGGCGCCGTTGGAGAGGGCGCGCGTGATGTACGTGCGTGCTGGCTCAATGCCGCCCATCAGCTCAATCACCAGGTCGGCGCCGTCAATCGCGTCCTCCGCCTGGTCGGTGATGAGCTCACGCGGCACGTGCGGGCCGCGATCCGCCGCGGTGTCGCGGACCACCACGGCGCTGAGGCGCAGGCGCGCCCCGGCCCGCTGGGTCAGGGCGGCTGCGTCCTGATCCAGGATGCGCGCCACCTCGGTGCCGACAGTGCCTGCGCCAAGCAGGGCGACCTTGAGGGTGGTGCTCATGCGTTCCTCTTCTCTGCGTACATCTTCGTGGAAAACGGCTTGTTGTTCGGGTGCCCGGTGAGTAGCGGAAGCATCGGCGCGCTCAGGCGCCCACGCCGGTATCCCTGGAGAGCAAGTCCGTCTCAGTCTCCCCGCGCACCATCACCTTGACCTGACCGTCCAGGACCGCGACAACGGCCGGTCTGGGCAGGTAGTTGTAGTTGCTGCCAAGGGACCAGCAGTAGGCGCCGGTGGCAGGCACCGCCAGCAGGTCTCCCCGGCGCAGATCCGCCGGCAGGTACACGTCCCGCACCACAATGTCCCCGGACTCGCAGTGCTTGCCCACCACGCGGGAGAGCATGGCGTCCGCGCCGGAGGAACGCGAGGCCAGGATGGCCGAATAGTCCGCGTCGTACAGCACCGGGCGCGCGTTATCACTCATCCCGCCGTCCACCGCGACGTAGCGGCGCAGACCCTGCCCAGCGTCGTCGGACACCTGAACGTCCTTCTGGACGCCCACCCCGTAGAGGGTGATTCCAGCCGGGCCCGCGATGGCGCGGCCCGGCTCAATGCTGATGCGGGGAACGTCGATGCCCACGGATTGGCAGGCGGCCGACACCACGTCCGCGAGGCCGGCGGCCAGGCGCTCCGGGGTGCTGGGGCGGTCCTGCTCGGTGTAGGCGATCCCGTAGCCGCCGCCAAGGTCCAGCTCCGGCAGTTGGACGCCGTGCTCGTTGCGCACCTGCCCAAGGAAGGTAATGAGGCGCCTAGCGGCCTCGCCGAAGCCCTCCGCTTCAAAAATCTGCGAACCGATGTGGCAGTGCAGGCCCAAGAGGTTGACCGACTCGGCGTCCAGGCAGCGGCGCACCGCCTCCGCGGCGTCGGAGCGCTCTGCGCCGGGGAGCGCAACCATGGAGAGCCCAAACTTCTGGTCTTCATGGGCCGTGGCGATGAACTCGTGGGTGGAGGCGTGCACGCCAGGGGTCAGGCGCAACATGACGTTGGCAGTGAGGCCAAGGCGGCCGGCGGCCGCTGCGAGGCGGTCCACCTCATCCAGGCTGTCGGCAATGATGCGCCCCAGGCCAAGGCTCAGCGCGCGTTCAATCTCCTGATCGGATTTGTTATTGCCGTGCAACCCGATGTTTGCAGGCTCGACGCCGGCGGCGAGGGCCACCGCGAGCTCTCCCCCGGATGCCGTGTCAAGGCGCAACCCCTCCTCGCTGACCCAGCGGGCCACGGAGGTATTGAGGAACACCTTGCCGGCGTAGTAAACATCCGCGCCGCCGCACAGCGGGGCAAAAGCCGCGTCGTAGGCGGACTTAAAGGAGCGGGCACGCGCGCGCAGATCCGCCTCATCCACCACGTAGAGGGGCGTCCCAAACTGAGCGGCCAGCGCCGCAACTCCCACGCCGCCGATGCTCAGCTCACCCTGGTCGGTTCGCGCGGCGGAGGCCGGGAACAGCTCCGGTTTGCCCTGCGGGCGCAGCTCATTGAGGTCAGCGGGCACGGTGAGCCAGCCGGGGGCAAGCGGAGAGGCAGTCATGACACCTTCGGGGCCGGGGGCACGTTGTTGATTCCAGGCTACCGGCGCACCCCTAGGCGGGCGGCCAACGTGACGCATTCACGAAGTTCCCAGGCCGGGGCGCTCGGTATTTATCACGGTGTTCGATAGACTCGGCAGGACACTCCGCTCTGTCAACGCGTTTCTTGGAGGACACGATGACCACACCGATGCCCCAGCAGCCACAGCAGCCGTCTCCGTACGGCTCCTCTGCTCAGTACCCCACACAGCCCGGCGCGGCGCAGTCCGCGCCGCCCATTGATCCCAACGCTCCGCAGTACGGCGGCACAGGTGGCCAGCCCCCGCGTCGACGCCGCCGGTGGATCCCCTGGGTGGGTGGCGTGGCCGCCGTCGGTGTGATTGCCGCCGCGGTGGGCTTCCCCCTGGCAGCCAACGCCGCACAGCGAGGCGCCGACTCCACGCAGTCCGCAGCAGAGCGCATCAACACCGCGATCGCCAAGAAGGACGGGATGGAGATTGCCAAGCTCTTCTCCCCCGCCGAGATCGATTCCTACTTGAAGAACAACGAGGCCCTCGCGAAGGACTCCGGCCTGGATGAGCTCGTCAAGGCCGACGGTGGCGACATCAGCTCCAAGGGCGCCATGGATTCCATGCAGGACCTGCTGGGCGCCATCGACATTCGCTCCTCCAACATGGAGTTCAAGGTCACCGAGCGCTCACCTAACTTCGCCACCGTTGACGTGACCAAGTGGCAGCTGGACGCCTCCGTGGACGTGAACAAGCTGGGCGACGCGGTGGCCAAGGCCCAGAAGCGCTCCACCGGCAAGGACGCTCCCCAGAAGATGATCGATGAGATCAAGAAGTCTGCGGAGAAGGACAATTCCTTCAATGGCGACGTCATCGAGAAGGCCGGCAGCCCGCTGAGCCTGGTGCTCGTGAAGGAAGAGGACCGCTGGTTCATTTCCCCGATGATGACCGTCGCAGAGATGGTCCGCGCCTCCAGCGCCAGCAAGTCCTCTAGCTCGAACATGGGCGAGCCCAACTGGAACGCCGACTACGCCAGCGCTGCCGGGGCATCCTCCCCCTCCGAGGCCGTCTCCGGCATCGCGGACCGCCTGGCCCTCATGAATGACCCCCAGGATCTGGTTGATCCCGCCCTGGTGGGCAAGCTTGCCCTCCCGGAGCGCCGACTGGCCATGGTGTACGCGCCCCTGATGAACAAGGGCACCTCCACCGAGTCCCGCCCGGACCCGGCCCAGCCCAACTTCAAGGCCGAATGGGCCCTGAAGGAGCACAAGATCAACGATGACCTGGTGATTGTCTCCCCGGGTAGCACCAAGATCACGGCCGGTTCCTCCTCCAGCACCTCTTCCAGCACCAGCAACAACGAGATCCGCTTTGACGGTGCCAAGGTCTCCATGGGCAGCGACGGAAGCAAGACCCTTGACCTGGGCAAGATGCTCACCAACCCGGACCGCTTGGGCGTGGCCGCTGTCAAGGAAAACGGCACGTGGCGCGTCTCCACCGTGGACACCATCAGCAACCTCGCGACCATGCGAGCCACCGATGAGGGTGTCAACAAGGGCAAGGAGCTGTTTGAGCAGTTCTCCAAGTCCGCTGGTTCACGCGCCGGCGCCTCCAGCACCGATTCGCTGGGCAGCTGGGACGAGCAGGCCGCCCTGAACAAGAACGTGTTCGGGGTCATTGCCTCCTTCGTCACGGGCTTCCAGGAGTTTGCCCAGGCCAACAAGCCGACCACCAACTACGGCTCCAACGGCACCACCGATCCCTACGGAACCAATCCGTACAGCTCGGAGGGCACGGATGGCTCCACCGGAACCGACGGGTCCACCGGAACCGACGGGTCCACCGGTACGGACGGGTCCACCGGAACCGATGGCTCCACCGGAACCGATGGCTCCACCGGCACGGATGGCTCCACCGGCGATATTGGGTCCGGCCTGGATGACCTGTTCGGTGGCAACAGCGCCAACCACCAGGACGCCCCGCTGACGAATCCGCAGACGGTGCCGGCAGGCGCACACCGCTGATCACTCAGCCAGTTCGGCAGTAGCGCAGTCAGCACTACAGCGGCGGCGAGCCAGTCCCCCTCGGGGCTGACTCGCCGCCGCTGTTGTTGGCGCACACTAGTGGGGTGGACATCGACTACACCCTCATTTACGGCGTCATTGCCTCCGTGGTCTCCGCCGTCATCATCGCGGCCGTGACACGGAGGCTGCTTGGTGCCCGGGTGGGCTGGCCACGGGCCATCATCGTCTCCGGGGTGGCGCTCTTTGCCTTTGGCCCGGTGGGCTTGTGGGTGGCCCGCCAGACGGGTCTGGTCCGCGGCGAAACCATCACCGTGGGCACCGCCGAAGTCCTTGGACTCTTCCTGCTGGGCTTCTGCTGGGCGCTGGTGGCTTGCACGGCCGTGTTGGTGATCCTGGAGGCACTGGTGCCGACAGGGACCTTCTCCTCCCCCCTGCAGTGGCCGCGTGCCATCCGTGATGCCGCGCGGCGCGGCGCCCGCTACGCGCACCTGAGTTGGATTGTGGCCAGCAGCGGACTCTCCGGCGTGCTGAGGCAGGGGCCGCGCTCGGAGCGCTTTGACGAGGCATTGGTGCGCATGTTTGAGCGTGCGGGCGTGAGTTTTGTGAAGCTGGGGCAGCTGCTCTCCACGCGCCAGGACGTGGTCCCGCCCAGCACCGCGCGGGCGCTCTCCCGCCTGCAATCAGAGGCGGAGCCGGCGCCCACTGCGGACATCCTGGGGGTGCTCGCGCAGGACTGGGGCAAGGACCCGGACACGGTTTTGGCGCGCTTTGACGCGCAGCCGCTTGGCGCGGCGTCCATAGCGCAGGTGCACGGTGCCCAACTGCAGAGCGGGCTGGAGGTGGTCCTGAAGGTGCAACGACCCGTGGCCCAGGCCAGCGTGCGCGTGGACGGGGACATCATCATGCGGTTCGCCCGCACCTCAGAGCGGCGCTTCGGGTGGGCCCGCGAGTTGGGCCTTGCCGCGCTGGCCGGCGGGCTGGTCAAGGTGATGAAGGAGGAGCTGGATTACGTGGTGGAGGCCGGATACACCCGCACCGCCGCGCGCCTGCTGGCCCCCTCCCCGGACTTGGTGGTGCCTCAGGTCTACCCGGAGCTCTCCTCGCGGCGCGTCCTGGTGATGTCCCGCTTGAGCGGGGTCCCGGTGGAGCGCGGTGCCGAGCGGCTGAGCCCGGAGCGCCGCACCGAGCTGGCGCGCACCCTGCTGCAGGCGACGCTGAGCGGCGTGCTGGTGGACGGCTTTTTCCACGCGGATCTGCATCCCGGCAATCTTCTCCTGCTCGACGACGATCGGTTGGGTTTGCTGGATTTTGGCGCCGTGGGCGTCATTGACCAGGAGACCCGCACCCTCCTGGCCGCCCTGTTAGCCGCGATTGTGGACGATGACAACGTGGCCGCGGCCACCGCCCTTGGCATGGCCTTTGACCTGCCGGCAGACGTGGACCGGCGCGTGCTGCGGCGCGAGCTGGGGCGGATCATGACCCTGGTGCACACCTCCGGCGAGGTGGGCGCCACCCTCTTCACCGAGCTCTTTGGCCTGCTCCGGGCGCACCACATCGCCGTTCCAGGGGATGTGGCCGGAGCCTTCCGGACCCTCGCCAGCGTGGAGGAGACGCTGAAAGTCCTTGACCCTGAAACGTCGCTCCTGAAGGGCGCGCGCGCCGTCATGCCCGCCCTGATCAAGCGCCTCACCGAGCCGGAGCAGTTGGGCCGCAAGCTGGGCGCTGAGTCCCTCGTGGCCCTCAGCGTGGCCCGCCGCCTCCCGGAGCGCGGCGAGGTGATCAGCAATGCTCTGGCGCGGGGCGAGTTCAGCCTGCGCACCCATCCGCTGGCGGATCTGGGCGAGCGGCGCTGGCTGCGTTCGGTGCTGGATGATGCCGTGTCCGGGTTCTTTGCGGCCGTCCTCGCGGTCATTGCGGTGATCCTGGCCATGACCCCTGGCGGTGGAAGCCTGACCCCGGAGTTGGGGCTGAATCAGATCGCGGCGGCCGTCCTGGGACTGGTCGCGGTGGTGTTGGCCCTGCGGGTGCTGGTGCGCGTCTTTGCCCGCAGGAGCTCCAACGGAGACTAGCCCAAGTGCTAGGCTCACCCGCATGAGCACCACGCAGCGATTTATGAGCCCTCGGCCGGTCCACGGCCGCCCAGGGCTCCACGTTCGCGCGTAGCCACGGGGCACCGGGGCGGCCGAGGGAGTCTTTTCCCCTCACTTTCCGTCCCCACCAGATCGCCGCCACCACTAGCTTTCGTTCCTCACGAGCGAAGAGGCCTGCGCGGCACGGGGACACGGCCCCAAGGACCACACCATGTCTTCCGCTTCACTTCTTGCCTCCTCCCCTGCCCCCGTCCAGCGCCTCAGCCCGGATGCCCTCCGGGCCGCTCTGTCCCTGCGGGATCTCACCGATCCCGCGCAGGGCCAACACGCCATGCAGACCCTCCTCAGCGACGTCGTGCAGGCAGTGTCCCGCGCGTGGAAGGTTCCCGCGCGCATCCACCGCCCCGGGCCGGTAGTGACCGTGGAGGACAACTACGACCGGCTCGGATTCAGCACGGGTGATGTGACTCGTGACGTGCGCTATTCGCGTTATCTGAGCCCCACGGTGATGCTGCGCAGCCACACCTCCGCCGCCATGCCGCCCGTGCTGCGCGCGCTGAACTCGGACACGGATGCCGACGCGTTGCACGTGATTCCCGGGCTCAGCTATCGGCGAGACGCCATCGACAGGACCCACGTGGGAGAGCCGCACCAGCTTGATCTGTGGCGGGTGGGCTGCGCGGCGCGGATGGGTCTGGCGGACCTGCACGGCCTGCTGGAGCTGGTCGTGCATGCGGTGCTTCCCGGGGCGCAATGGCGCACGGTGCGCTCGCCCCATCCGTACACCACCCTGGGTGTGCAACTGGATGTGCGGGTGGGCCACGAGTGGCTGGAGCTGGCGGAGGCGGGGCTGGTGGCGCCAGGCATCCTGGCACAGGCCGGCCTCTCCCCCAATGCGTGGAGCGGTGTGGCCCTTGGCATGGGCTTGGACCGCGCGCTGATGCTGCGCAAGGGCATCCAGGACATCCGTTTGCTGCGCTCGGCTGATCCGCGCGTGGCCGGCCAGATGCAGGACCTGAGCCCGTATCGCGTGGTGTCTGCGCTGCCCAGCATCACCCGGGACCTCTCCGTGGTGGTGCCCGCTGACGCGGACGAGGAGACCTTGGGAGATCAAGTACGCGAGACGCTGGGAGTGCAGGCCGGCGAGCTCGAGTCGGTGTCGGTGCTGGCCCGCACAGGCCCGGACGAACTCCCAGAGGGTGCCGTGCGACGCCTTGGCCTGGTGGCGGGACAGGTGAATGCGCTACTGCGCATCGTCATCCGGCCGCTGACCCGCACCATGACGGATGCGGAGGCCAACGCGCTGCGGGATCGGGTCTACCTGGCGGTGCACCGCGGGCCGCATCTGGAGTTGATCTCGCGGTGATATTTTGGGGCCACAGTCACGACCATCACGGGGGAAAACCATGCCACCACTGAACCGACGCCGGGCCATCCAGCTTGGACTGGGCACCGGCGCTGCGGCGCTGTTGAGCGCCGGGCTGGCGGGCTGCTGGGCGGGTCAGTCGGAGCCAGTGAACGACCCTCGGATCACCAGCGATCCCCCACCCGGGAACGGGCAGAGCTTTGACTCGGCAGCAGAGGCGGTCAAAAGCATCCCTGGGCTGGAGCTCACCAGGTTCTCCACGGCCCCGCCCAACATCAAGCGCAACACTGGCTACTCCGTCCATCTCACCATCACTGCAGGTTACGAGGTAGCTGACGGGCCCGCGCTCGTGGAGTATCTCCTGCGCACGGTGTGGTCCGTCCGCGATCGCCACATGCCCAACTCGACCATTGATTTCAGCTTCGTGGATCTCTCATCCCCCAAGCCCTTCGATGTCTTCAAGGCGTTGAAGGCTGGCAAGTGGGTGCCTGCGGAGAAAAACGGCATCGAGGTCACAGAGGATGGCTACAGTCACTCCGGGGCTTGGGTAGATCCCGACATGGACAATCGCATGTCCCCGTCTAATCTGCGCCGCCTGGGCCCCTGGCCCGGTCCGGTCCCCACACAGCCCTCGGGAATGCTGCGCAAGATCCGCTCGTAGGCACGCATTCCCACAGGGGCACAGCGCGACGGCGCCCTTCCGCACTCAGGTGCACAAGGGCGCCGTCGGGCGTTGGACATTACATCTTCTCCGGGGCGGTGACGCCCAGCAGCCCCAAGCCGTTGGCGATCACGGTGGTCGCGGCGTCGTTGAGCCAGAGGCGCGACTGGTGCACGGACTCCACGGGGGCGTCACCGATCGGGGTGATGCGGCAGGCCGCGTACCAGGAGTGATAGGCGGAGGCCACGGCCTCGATGTGGCGGGCAATGCGGTGCGGCTCGCGGGAGGCGCCGGCGCCGGCCACGATGGAGGGGAACTGGCCCAGCGCGGCCAGCAGATCATTCTCCGTGGGGTGCGTGAGCAGGGAGGCGTCAAACGCTGAGCGGTCGACGCCGCGTGCCTGGGCCTGGTGGGCGGCCTGGCGTGAGCGGGCGTGGGCGTACTGGATGTAGAAGACCGGGTTGTCGTTGGAGGCCTTCTTCAGCAGCTCCGGGTCTACAGCGATGGGCGAGTCCGCGGGGACGCGCTCCAGTGAGTAGCGCAGGGCGTCCGAGCCCAACCAGTCGATCAGGTCGCGGAGCTCAATGATGTTGCCTGCGCGCTTGGAGAAGCGGGCGCCGTTGACGCTCATGAGCTGACCGATGAGGATTTCGATGTTCTTGTTCGCATCATCCCCGGCCGCGTCTGCGATGGCCTTGAGGCGGCCGATGTAGCCGTGGTGGTCCGCGCCGAGCAGGTACATCTTCTCCGGGAAGCCGCGGTCCTTCTTGGAGAGGTAGTAGGCGGCGTCAGCGGCGAAGTACGTGGGCTCGCCGTTGGCGCGGATCAGGACGCGGTCCTTGTCGTCGCCAAACTCGGTGGTCTTGAGCCAAACGGCGCCGTCGCGGTCCTCCACGTGGCCCTGCTCGCGCAGGCGCTCAACCGCGGCCTGGATGGCACCCGTGCTGTGCAGCTGGGACTCGGGGAAGAAGACGTCAAAGCTCACGCCGAAGTCCGCCAGCGTGGTCTTGATGTCCTTCATCTGCAGCTCGTAGCCGTACTGGCGCAGCACCGGAATGGCGGCGGCCTCCGTCAGAGAGCGCACCTCCGGGTGGTCGATGGCGATGGCGTCCGCCAGGTCTTGGATGTACTGGCCCGGGTAGCCGCCGTCCTGGACGGGGTTGCCGTGCAGGCGGTTGTAGATGGACAGGGCAAAGACGTTCATCTGGTTGCCGGCGTCGTTGATGTAGTACTCGGCGGTGACATCGGCACCGGAGGCGCGCAGGACGCGGACGATCGCATCCCCCAGGGCGGCCCAGCGGGTGTGTCCAATGTGCAGCGGGCCGGTGGGGTTGGCGGAGACGAACTCCATGTTGATGGTGTGCCCGGCCAGGGTCTGGTTCTTGCCGTATTCGGCGCCGGCCTCAACGATGTTCTTGGCCAGTTCTCCGGCTGCTGCGGCGTCAACGGTGATGTTGATGAAGCCGGGCCCGGCGATGTCCACGGCGGTGATGCCGGGCTCCTTGGCCAGTTCCTTGGCCACGAGTTCGGCGAACTCACGGGGGTTCATGCCGGCCTTCTTGCCCAGCTGCAGGGCGATGTTGGTGGCCCAGTCCCCGTGATCCCTGTTCTTGGGTCGCTCCACTCGCACCGTCTCCGGCACCTCCACCTGGACGCGACCGTCCGAGGTGAGGTTGTTCAGGATGCGGACGAGGGCTGCGGAGAGTTCTTCAGGAGTCACAGGCGCGATTCTACCGGGGATAGAGGGTCCCCCGTTGCCGCCCGGCTGGCCGCGGCTCCCGCGCCAGAAACACCCCCACCCCGGATATGGACCTCGGGTCCATATCCCGACACCCCCACCCCACCGGAAATGGACCGCGGGTCCATATCCCGGCACCCCCACCCCAGCGGAAATGGACCGCGGGTCCATTTCCAGTGAGGGGTAGTTTTCCGCGCGGGGCAGTCCGAGTGTCCGGGAGGCGCCGAGTTCAGGCGAGCCCGCGCCGGGTGCTAGAGTCGACACCGTTCCGCTGAGACCGGTTGCGGAACGCGCCCTTGTAGCTCAGTGGATAGAGCGTCCGCCTCCGGAGCGGAAGGTCGAAGGTTCGAATCCTTTCGGGGGCACCACACCTCACTCCTGGCAGTTGACTGTCACTGCCGCGCCCATGACAGTCGCGCCCACACCCTGGTTGTCCGTCGCCTTCAGGCGTAGTGTCTGGTCATGGAAGCCCCACAGAAACAGGCTCGGCAAATCCACATCCATGCTGTCGCCACCTTGGCCGGCGTGTTGGGACTTGCGGCCGTTGGGCTCGCCCTGGTGATGTCAGTGGGAGTCCTCTCCTCGATCGGTCCCACCTTGTTCCTCATGGGCGCCGTGTGCGCCGTCTTCGGCTTTGCCCTCCGCTTTGACGCCAGGCAAAAGCTCAATGACCACCTCGGCAACGATCCGCGGTTCAGGCCTAGCAACTGAACAGCAGCAGGCCCCCGGTCCCGGAAGCGTGACCGAACGTAGGCGCTCACAACGGTGCGGCCACGGTTCTCTACGAACCGTGGCCGCACCCCTGTTTCGGGGATAGCGTGACGCCATGAACCCCACCGGATCTGCCCCACGCCACCGCCGCCAGCGCTGGACGGCCGGGATGGGCGCCGTCGCAGCAGTTGGCCTCATCCTGACGCATACAGGCTGCACATCACCAGCGCCGTGCGATACCGCCGGGTTCCCACCGCTCCTCCAACTCCAGGTCAAGGGGGACGCTGGCAAGGTGGCGAAGGTGCGAGCCTGCACCGCTGATCTCTCGGCGGAGGATTGCAAAGCGAACCCGGTCCTGACAGGCACCAGCACCCTGGCCCCGCAGACGGGAGCCAGCCAAATGCCAGGCACATGGAAACTGACCGTGATCGGCCGGCCCTCACCGGTGCGCATCACACTTTTGGATGCCAAGCAGGCGGTGCTCCTGGAGAAGACCGTGCCGCTCACCTGGCAATCAGAGGCAATAGACGAGTGCCACGCCCAGGACCACGCGGAGCTGACCCTGACGATCCCGACCCGCTCCTAGCCGCCCGCTACTCGGAGTCTGATCCTCGGGGCCGGCTACTTGGCCGCCCGCGGCAGCCCCTTGGGGTTCACCTGGACCTTCTCCACTTCCTCCCCCTCCAGACCCCAACGCTTCAACGCCTCGGTGAGATCCCCTGACTTCTGGGCCGCACCCAGCACCAAAGACAACGGCTTGACCAGCCCATTGCCCTTGCCGGTCACGATGCCCACGTCGGAGTTATCCGGCCACCCGGCGTTGACCTCGCCGACCGTGCGCAGGCCCGGGCTCACCTTCACCTGATACTGCTGGGCGGGGTTGGGACCAAAGGCCGCGTCCACCCTGCCCGCACGCAGGGCCAGCAGTGACGCAGCAGCGTCGTCGTAATAGACCAGCTCCGCCGGCTTGAGTCCGGCCGTCTCATTCTTGGCGTTCCAGGCCTGCAGGATCTTCTCCTGATTGGTCCCGGACCCCACCGTGATCTTGAGCCCCGCAATGTCCGCCGGCTCCTCCAGCTTCGTAACGGGCGATTCCTCGGTGACGAGGAAGGAGTGCAGCCCGTGCCGGTAGGTGGCGAAGTCGAAGAGGTCCTTGCGTTCCTCAGTCACCCCGACATTTGACAGCACCACGTCATATTTTCCGGACTGCACGCCCAGCGGCCAGTCAGCCCAACTGGTGGCCTCCACCCGCAGCTTCAACCCCAAACCGTCCGCCACGATCTGCGCCACATCCACGTCAGAACCGATCAGCGTGGAGCCGTCGTCCGAATGAAAACTTATGGGCGCGGAAGCCCCGGTCGTCGCGACGGTGAGCTCCCCGGCGTGCACCGGTTTGAACCCGGACTCCTTGAGCGCCTCCACCGCGGCCGGCACCTCGGAGAGGCGCACCCGGCCCTTTTGCTCACCGGAGGTATCCAGTCCGCCACTCACGGTGCTCGACGCCGCGGCGTCGGGCTGGGTGCTGGCCTCACCGCCGCGCGTGGCAGCCACAGCCACGCCGGCTCCGCCGCCCACGACGATGAGCGCGGCGATGCCGGCCGCGATGGCCTGCTTGCGAGAAAGCCTGCGGCGCGGCTTGCCTCCTGGCGCGTGCTGCTCCGCCGCGTTGGACGAACCAGTCTCGTTGGATGGGGCGTTTGGGTCATGGGGTGTGTGTGACATGGGAGGCACCTCCGGCTAGAGCTTGTGCCGCGTGGATCCCCGGAAGCCCCGGGGTCAACGCGTTGGAAACCCACACATTAGGGGCGGCGGGGCACCCGCTGGCTACGCGCCGTCGTGCACTGTCACGAACGTCGCGACGCGTCACGAACCGAGCCGGGAACACGTCACGCGCCGTCATGCGAGGACCACCTTCGCCGCAACCATGCGCCACCCACCGGCCCCCGAGCACGATCAAGCCATGGTCAATCCCACCCCCACCCAGCAGCCGCTCGGGGGTCGGGAGGACGCTTGGTCGGTCACCGCACCGCAGGCCTCCTCCCCGTCCGGGCGGCATCCGCACACCATCGCGCTGATCGGCGCCGGCCCACGGGCCCTCATGCTGATCGAGCGCCTGACGGCCCACCACGCTGGCGCAGCGCACGGACGTCCGTCCCGCCGTGCGCCGCTTGAGTTGCACCTCATAGACCCTCACCCCGCCGGGGCCGGGCGCATCTGGCGCTCGGAGCAATCACCGCTCTTGCGCCTCAACTCCACCGCCGCAGACGTCACCGTGTTCCCCGATGCCAGCTGCGAGCTGGGCGCCCCGGCCTTCACCGGCCCGTCCCTGGCGCAGTGGGCCAAGGATGTACGCAACGGCTGGATCACCCTCGCCGTGGCGCCGGATGCCACCACCGCCCGCGAGGTGGACCGCCTGCAGCCCACAGACTTCCCCAGCCGGCGGTTGCACAGCCTCTACCTGAGTTGGGCCTTTGAGCGCGTGCTCAAGCGCGCCGCCGACTTTGGCATCGCGATCCGCACCCACCAGGACACGGTGGAGCGGGTGGTGACCGCCGGTGACCGTGGCCCGGAGGTTGTGCACCTGGCCTCGGGCGGGGTGCTGACGGCCGACGCGGTGGTGTACCTGGTGGGCCACACGGACGCAGCGCCCTCAGAGGAATCCGCCCAATTGGCCCAGGCCTCCCGGGAGCTGGGGCTGCTCTACTTCCCTCCGGCCTACACCGCGGACGTGGACCACTCCGCGTTGGCCCCAGGCCAGGACGTGCTGGTGCGCGGGCTGGGCCTGGCATCGATCGACCTCATGGTGCTGCTGACCGAGGGTCGAGGGGGGCGCTTTGAGGCGCTTCCGGGCCAGGAGAATCTGCCGGAGGAACACCAGGGGCTGCGTTATGTGCCCTCCGGCCGGGAGCCCCGCCTGCTCTTCGGATCCCGCCGCGGCGTTCCGTACCGCAGCAAGTCCATGCAGACCCTGGGCCACGCTCCGGCGCCGCTGGAGGTGTTCACCCGGGAACGCGTGCTCGCGGCGGCGGACGCTGTGGCCTCCGGCACTGTGGCCTCTGGCACTGGGGCCGACGGTTCCGATTCCGGTTCCAACAGCGTCGATCCGTGGGACTTTGAGCGGGACGCCTGGCCGCTCATCGCCACCGAGCTGCACCTGACCCACTACCGCGAACTCTTTGCGCACCACGCCGAGCGCACCCGCGGCGGGTGGGAGGCCACCCGCGATGTCATTGTGGGCACGCCCTGGGATTCGGCGGCGCTGCGCGGGCATCTGCTCGCCGCCGTGCCGCTCGATGTGGACCGCTTTCACGTGGCCCACTGGGACCGGCCCCTCACGGGCCTGGCCACGGCCACGCGCGCCGAGGTGGACTCGCTGCTGAGCGCACACCTGCGCACGGACCTGCGCCAGCACGTGGACCAGGCCCACACCCCCACCCTGGCCGTGTGGCACGCCCTGCTGCAGATCCACGTGCTGCTAGCGGAGTCTCCGCGGGCACTGTGGACGCAGCGCAGCCTGGAGCACTCGATTCCGGTGGTGTGGCAGTCCTTCTTCAGCTACCTGGCCTCCGGCCCTCCCCCGGTGCGCCTTCGACAGCTCCTAGCGCTCGTGGAGGCCGGGACCGTGGGCTTTGTTGGGCCGGACCTCAGCGTGGAGCTGACCCGGGACGCGAAGGGCCGGCCCGCGTTCCGGGCCCACAGCCCCGCGGTCGCCGAGCCCGTCACGGCGAGCGCCTTGGTGGATGCCTGGTTGCCCGCCACGAACCCCCTCACCACCACCAACCCCGCTCTGGCGGATCTTGCTCAGGCCGCGGGCGTGGTGGGCCGCCGCATCGTGGTGGAGGCGCGCACCGGCCGGGTGCTGCGGCCGGAAGGGACCCCGCTGGATGCCCGTTGGGCGTTGGGGGCGGCAACCTCCACGCCGGACGCCGGCGCCTTCTCCCGCCCTGGCGTCAACGCCCTGCCCTTCCGCAGTACCGACCGCGCGGCCGGGGCCATCTTCTCCTGGCTCACTGCGGCGTCCCGCCCCACACCCCACCTGGTTCCCTCCCTTTCTACGGAGATCTCATGACTGCCTCCTCCCTGCCCACTGCCTCCGACGCTTTCGACTCCCCCTCTTTCGATGAAAGCCCGCGCTTCACCGTCGCCGTCTCCTTGGACACCACCCTGCTGGGCACCGCATCTGCCGGCCCTCTGGGCACCGCAAGCGGGCAGACCCCGCTGCGGGAGCTGACCGAGCTGGTCCGCGCCGCAGAGGACGCCGGGGCGGTGGCGATCACCCTGCGGGATCGGTTAGTGGCCGCCGAGCCGGACCGGGCCACGCACGGGTTGGACGCCTCCATCGCGGCCGCAGCCCTGGGCCCACTGACCCGGGGAATCGGGCTGATCGCGGAGGTGCCCAGCGCCGTCTCGGAGCCCTTCCACGTGGCCACCGCCCTGCAGACCGTGGACCACGCCTCGTTGGGTCGAGCGGCGTTGTTGCTGCGCCCGGGCCTGGATGGTGCCGAGCACGACGCCGTGGGGCGGTGGCCGCTGCACGAGCGTCCGCGGCCTGCCCCAGCTGTCGCGAACCAGGCCGCAGCACCGGGCGGACCCGTCGCGGACGGTGCTCAAGGTACTGGGGACGCGCCTGACGCCGTGGCCGCCGTCCTGCGCGACGCGGACGACACCCTGGAGGCCATCACCCGGCTCTGGGACAGCTGGGAGGCGGACGCGGTGATCCGCGATGTGGCGAGCGGTCGCTTCCTGGACCGCGAGCGCATTCACGACGCGGACTTCACCGGGGAACGCTTCAGCATCCAGGGCGCCTCCATCACACCGCGCTCGCCGCAGGGCCGGCCTCCCGTGGTCCTGCGCGTGGACGGCCCGGAGTTGCTTCCGCTGGCACGGAGCAGGGCGGACGTGGTGATCATCCCTGCCGACGACGCCTCCCTGCGCGACCCCCTCGTGGCAGGCCGTGAACAGCATCAACCCACGCCGCTGCTGTGGGCCGAACTCCCGCTGGCCCAGGCCACGCCGGAGCGGCTCGCGGAGCTGGCCAGCCTCGGGTTCTCAGGCGTTCAACTCCTTCCCACGGCGCAGGAACAGCGCCCCGGAACCCTGCGCCGCGCGGTCGCTGCGCTGACAGCGGGGGCCAGCCACGCGGCGTCGGGCACCTTGCGCTCCGCGCTAGGCCTGGCCCCCGCGACCAACCCCCACACCGCCGCCCGCCACTCACCCGCCAGCCACATCCACGCCGACACCAAGGAGGATTCCCTTGTCTGAGACCCAGCCCTTCCGCCCCGTGCACCTGGTGGCGCACTTCCCGGGCGTGAACAACACGACCGTGTGGCAAGACCCCTCCGCGGGCAGCCAGATCGATTTCAGCTCCTTTGAGCACTTCGCCAAGACCGCGGAGCGTGGGCTCTTTGACTACCTCTTCCTGGCGGAGGGGCTGCGCCTACGGGAGCAGAAGGGGGCCCTGCATGACCTGGACGTGGCGGGCCGGCCCCATACCGTAGCGATTCTGGCGGCACTGGCCGGCGTCACCGAGCACATCGGCCTGGTGGGCACGCTGACCGCCACCTTTAACGAGCCCGTAGACCTGGCCCGCCAGCTGGCCACCCTTGACGCCCTCTCCGGCGGGCGGGCGGGGTGGAATGTGGTGACCAGTCCGGATGCCTTCCACGGCGGGAACTTCCGCCGCGGCGGCTTCCTCCCCTATGAGGAACGCTACGAGCGCGCCGCCGAGTTTGTGGAGACGGCCAAGCGCGTGTGGGCCTCCGCGGCGGACGGCGAGCGCGTGAGTGTGGATGGCAAGCACTTCCAGCTGCGCGCCACGCCCAATCTGCCGCTCTCCCCGCAGGGCCACCCGGTGATAGTGCAGGCGGGCGATTCCCCCGCCGGGCGTGACTTTGCCTCCCAGCATGCGGAGGTGATCTTCACCCGTCACGGCAAGGACGAGGCGGCGCGGGCGTTCTACGCGGACGTGAAGGGCCGTCTTGCTGGGGTGGGCCGCAGCGAGGATTCGTTGCTGATCCTGCCCGGCGTGACCTTTGCCCTGGGTGCCACGCAGGCCCAGGCGCAGGAGCAGGCCGACGCCGTGGCTCGCGCCCAGGTCAGCGGCGCCACCGCGGTGTCCATCCTGGAACAGCTCTGGGGAACGCCCCTGGACGGGCTGGACCCGGATGGGCCGCTGCCCAGCTGTGATCCGGTGGAGGGCACGGTGCGCTTTGGGCAGGTCCGCCACCACAAGGACCCCCAAGCCGTCGCGGACGCGTGGCGCTCCAAGGCCCAGAGGGAGGGTCTCTCCGCCCGCGAGCTGGTCATCTCCACCACCCAGCGCGCCAGCTTCATTGGCACACCCCACCAGGTGGCGCTGCAACTGGCGGAGTCGGTGAGGGACCGGGCCTCGGATGGATTCGTGGTGGTCCCGCACCTGATCCCCACCGGCCTGGACGAGTTTGTGGACACGGTGATCCCGGAGCTGCAGGACCTGGGCGCGTTCCGGACCGAATACCAGCCCGGCGCCACCTTGCGCCAGACGCTGGGACTGCCGCAGGAGGCGGACGGCTCTGCCCGACGCCCGGGGTTGGCCGGGGCACGGACCGAGGACTTTGCGGGGGCGCCGGCATGAGCATCGCGACCCACGGCGCCACCCGCGGCGCCACCCGCGGCGCCACCCGCGGCAGCGGCAGCGCGGCGCCCGTCCGGGACGGCACGCTCCCCGGCACCTGGCGCGTGGCGCCGGTCGGTGACCCAAGCGTCGTCGAACTCTTGGAGGACCTGGTGCGCGAGTACACCGCTCGCTACGGGAACTCCTTTGACGGGCAACCGCACAGCGCCCGCGTGGAGATCAATCGCTATCCTCCGGAGCGCTTTGCCGCTCCCCTGGGCGCCTTTGTGGTGTACGAGGAGGACGGCGTGCCGCTCACGGGTGGGGCCATCATGCCCGGCCCGGCGGGATACCAGGCGGCGGCGACGCCCACCCAGCCGCCCAGGCGCACCGCGGAGGTCAAACGGGTCTGGACCCGCTCAGATCAGCGCGGGCGCGGCCTGGCCGCCGCCACCATGGCGCAACTGGAGGCACGCGCCGTCGAACTGGGTTACACCCACCTGTACCTCACCACCGGCCCGGCCCAGCCGGAGGCCGTGGCCCTCTACCTCAGGACCGGGTACACCCCCGATTTTGACCCCACCCACTACCCCGCCACCAACGGGGCTCACCCCTTCACGAAGGAGCTCTCATGAGCACACTCACCAGAGACAACCAGCCTGGCACCGGCCAGAGCGCGCCGGGCAAGGGACCCGGGTCCGCGCATCACGCCGCTGCCTCCCAAACCGAGGGCGCAGACCACGCAGGGACTACACCTCAGGGGGCCACGCCGGCAGGCACAGAGCCGGACGCCGCGCACCTCACCGTCGTGCGCCGCCCGCACGTGGGCCGCTGGATCGCCGCTGCCCTGATCCTCTTCGTTGTGGCTCAGTTCATGTGGTCCCTCATCACGAACCCCCGCTACGAGTGGGGCGTCTTCTCCGAGTACTTCTTCTCCCCCGCCGTGGTGCAGGGGCTGGGGCTGGCGCTGCTGCTGACGCTGCTTGGCACGGTACTTGGCTTCGCCTTCGGCACGGTGATTGCGCTCCTGCGCCTCTCCCCCTCCCCACTGCTGGCCGGACCCGCCTGGGCCTTTGTGTGGTTCTTCCGCTCCGTGCCGCTGGTGGTGCTGATCCTGGTGTTCTACAACCTGGGCTACCTGTACCCCACGCTGGGGCTTGGCACGCCGTTCACCACCGATTACTGGCTGGTAGAGTTCCACACCACCCTGACCATCACCTCCTTTGCCGCGGCCCTGATCGGCATCACGCTGCATGAGGCCGCCTACGCCTCGGAAATCATCCGCGCTGGCATCCTCTCCGTGGACGCCGGGCAGCTAGAGGCCTCCGCCGCCCTTGGGCTCCCGGCCCGCGTGCGCTTCTTCCGCATCGTGCTTCCCCAGGCCGCCAGGGCCATCCTTCCCAACGCCTTCAACCTGGTGATCGGCCTGGTGAAGGGCACCTCTGTGGTCTTCATCGTGGCCCTTCCGGAGATCTTCTACACGGTCCAGGTCATCTACAACCGCAACGGCAAGGTGATCCCCCTGCTACTGGTGGCCTGCGTCTGGTACGCCCTCATCACCACCCTGCTCTCCATTGCCCAGTACTACGTGGAGCGCCGCTTTGCCCGCGGAGCCCATCGCACCCTGCCGCCCACACCGCTGCAGAAGCTGCGCGCAGGAATTGCGCGCGCCTGGGCCAGGCTCGGGGACGACCCGCAGGGCCCCTCGCAGGACGCCCCGCCCGCGCGGGGCATCCCAGGCAGCGCCGCCTCACCCAGCACCAACCACGCAGCACGCACGGCCGCCTACCAGGTGGCCACCGAGACCTCAGGAGTGACCCGATGAGCACGATCACGCTGAACAAGAGCACCCCCGCCGCCTCGGATGCTGCCACGCCAGCGGCCAAGCCACACCAGGCCGCGGAGCCACTCGCCAAGCGCGGCGCCGCCGTGTCCCTGCGCGGGGTGAGCAAGTCCTACGGGGCCACCCCCGTGCTGCGCGGTATCCACCTGGACGTGGCCCCCGGTGAGGTCGTGACCTTGATTGGCCCCTCCGGCTCCGGCAAGTCCACCCTGCTGCGCACCATCAATCACCTGGAGACCGTAGACGCCGGCTCCGTCACCGTGGGCGGGGAGCACCTGGGCTACACCCGCCGCGGGGACAAGCTCGTGGAGCTCCCCGAACGCGAGGTGCTGCGCCGCCGGACCCGCGTTGGCCTGGTGTTCCAGCACTTCAACCTCTTCCCCCACCTCACCGCACTGCAGAACATCACCATGGCCCCCACCGCGCTTGGCCTGCTCAGCAAGGACCAGGCCGCCACACGTGCCACAGCGCTTTTGGAACGCGTGGGCTTGGCGGAGCACACCCACCACTTCCCCCGCCAACTCTCCGGCGGGCAACAACAACGCGTCGCCATTGCCCGGGCTCTAGCCCTGGAACCGGAGGTGTTGCTCTTTGACGAGCCCACGTCCGCGCTGGACCCCGAGCTGGTGGGAGAGGTCCTTGACGTGATCCGCCAGGTGGCAAACCTGGGGACCACCCTCATCATCGTGACCCACGAGATCGGCTTTGCCCGCGAGGTCTCCGACCGCATCATCTTCCTTGACCAGGGCCACGTCGTGGAGACCGGGACACCGGATCAGCTCCTGAACCACCCCGAGCACGAGCGCACCCGCGACTTCATCTCCCGCGTGCTCTGACCCCTCCCTCACCCTTGCACCCGCCGCCCTCACCGGCGCGGCGAGAACAGAAAGAACCCACCATCATGGCCAAGAAACTCTCCCGCAAGCAGGCCCTGCTCCTCACCGGAGCCGGCGTCCTGGTCCTCGCGCTCGCCGGCGGCGGCACCGCGCTAGCTCTCAACGTGAACCGCTCACCCGCCTTGGAAACCCAGCAGGCCGCCGCAGCCCAGCCGTTTGACCTCAACGCCTCAAATGCCGCCTCCCGCCCCCGGCTGGAACAGGTCCCGGAGGCCGTGGCGCAGCTCAAGGCGTCCGGCTTCACACCTGCGGTCCCAGGCAAACTCACGGTCGCCACCGCCGTCGCCGCGCCGCCCTTGACGTTCCTGGCCGCGGACGACAACACCACTGTCCTGGGTGTCGAGGCGGACCAGGCCCAACTGGTCGCGGACGGTCTTGGCCTGGAGCTCAACCTCGTCACCGTCTCCTGGGCAGACTGGCCGCTGGGGCTGCAGTCCGGAAAATACGACATTGTCAGTTCCAATGTCACTGTCACGGATGAGCGTAAAAAGCTCTTTGATTTTGCCTCCACCCGCGAGGACCTGCTCGGTTTCCTGGTGGCCAAGGATTCCAAGCTGGAGTCCATCAAGGAGGCAACGGACGTCTCTGGCCTCAAGCTCTCCGTCAGCTCCGGCACCAACCAAGAAAAGGTGCTGCTGCAGTGGAACAAGGAGCTCAAGGCCGCGGGCAAGGAGCCTGCGGAGCTGGTGTATTACGACGACTTCGCCGCGGCCAGTCTCGCCATCTCCTCCGGGCGGATCGACGGCTTCCTCAGCCCCAATCCCACGGCCCAGTACCAGGTGCAAAGCACCGGTCAATTCAAGGTCGTTGGCACCATCCAGGGCGGCTGGCCAGCCACGGCGCCCATCGCCATCGGGACCGCCAAAGGCAATGGTCTGATCAAGCCCGTCAACACCGTGGTCAACGCGGCCATCAAGCAGGGCAGCTACGGCAAGCTGCTCACGCGCTGGGGGCTGGGGGCCGAGGCACTCAAACGCTCCACCATCAACCCGGAGGGCATCCCCGCCACCGTCGGCTGAGCACGCCCGGTAGGGTGCGGGAGTGACCTCCCCCGCCCTGCCGGGCCCCGCCGTTTCGCCCGTTGCCGCGCCGATCGTCGCCATGCCAAACGTGGCCGTGCTTGGCACGGGCGCCGTCGCCACCGCCCTGACCACCCTCTTTGTGGGCGCCGGGGCCCACGTGCAGGTCTGGGGCCGGGACGCCAGCCACGCCGAGTGGGTGGTGGAGGACGCGGCGGAGGCCCATCCCAACGGACCAGGGACGGTGAGCGCAGCACTCACCGCCCAAGAGGCACTCACCGACGCCAGCGTCGTCGTGCCTGCTGTGCCCTGGGGCCATCCCTTGGCGCAGGTGCTCGCGCTCGCTGCGCAGTGGCTGCCCGGGCGCACCGTGCTTGATGTCAGCAATCCGTTTGAGATGACCGCGCTTGGCCCCAAGCTCGCCATGGTCATTCGGGGCGGGTCCGCCGGGGCGCAGACCGCGGCGCTGCTGCCCGCTGGCACCGCGCATGTTCACGCCTTCACGCATACGCGGGCGGATTTCCTGCTGGACGGCGCACGGCTGGGCGCCGCGCTGCCGTACGTCAGTGCGCAGGCGCCCGACGACGCGTTGTTGGCGCTGCTGCGTGCCACCGGTTGGGTGCCGGTGCGGGTGGGGTCCCTTGCCGACTCAGCGCAGATCGAGGCCGGGGGCCCCTGGGATGGGGCCCCCGGCGCTGCCGGGCTGGCGGGAATCCTGACGCCGCTGGAGGCGCGGGAGGCCGGGCTTACTTCTTGATGAAGTCCAGGATGTCCTGATCCAACTCGTCCTGGTAGGCACCCCAGATGCCGTGGGAGGCTCCCGGGTACACCTTGAGCGTGGCGTCCTTGACCAGCTTGATGGACTTCTGGGCCGCGGCCGCGATCGGAACAATCTGGTCCGCGTCACCGTGGGCTATGAACATCGGCACGTCAATCGCCTTCAGGTCCTCGGTCTGATCCGTCTCGGAGAAGGCCTTCACACAGTCATACGCGGCGGCCAGGCCAACCAGCATGCCCTGACGCCAGAAGTCCTGCTTGAGCCCCTCGCTCACGTCCTGACCGGGCCGGTTGGCGCCGTAGAACGGGACCGAAAGCTCGTTCCAGAACTGCGAGCGGTCCTTGAGCACATTGGCCCGGATGTCATCCAGGGCTTCGATGGGGGTGCCCTCGGGGTTGGACTCGGACTTCAGCATGATCGGCGGAACGGCTCCGGCCGTCACGACCTTGGCCACACGCCCCTTGCCAAACTGCGCCGCGTAGCGGACCACCTCGCCGCCGCCGGTGGAGTGGCCAATCACCACGATGTTGTGCAGGTCAAGGTGCTCAATGAGTTCCGAGAGGTTCTTGGCGAACGTGGTCATGTCATGACCATCAATCACCTTGGATGAGCGGCCGTGGCCGCGGCGGTCGTGAGCAATCACGCGATAGCCGGCGTCGGTGAAGCGCTTGATCTCGACCTGCCAGGCGTCGGAAGACAGTGGCCAGCCGTGGCTCAGCACTATCGGCTGCCCACTTCCCTGGTCCGTGTAATAGATCTCGGCGCCATCTGAGGTAGTGAAGTAGGACAACTGATTCTCCTTAAATCCTGGGTGACGGCCAGTGCCGTCACGCTGAGTCTGACACGCGGCCCAGCATTACGGAAGGGCTCTGCAACGGGCCACTTTGGGCGGAACTTTGGGCGGAATTGAGCGCTGAGGTGAACCGGTGGATCAGCCCTATCTGTGCGCCTGCGCCTGTGCTTAAATCGTCGGTGCAGGAGCGCGTGTCCCGTGCTCCCAGGACGAAGAGGAACCCACATGAGTGAGTACAAGAAGGACGCCGAAGCCATCTCCCGACTCACGCCCGAGCAGTTTGCCGTGACACAGCAGTCCGCCACCGAGCGTCCCTTCCAGAACGAGTTCTGGGACAACAAAGAGGCCGGCCTCTACGTGGACATCGTCTCCGGAGAGCCCCTGTTTGCCTCCACCACGCAGTACGACAGCGGCTGTGGCTGGCCCAGCTTCACCAAGCCGCTCTCGGCGGAGAACATCATCGAGAACTCCGACGTTTCGCTGGGGATGCGCCGCACGGAGGTCCGCTCGGCAGGTGGCGATAGCCACCTAGGCCACGTCTTTGAGGACGGCCCCATCGACGAGGGCGGCCTGCGCTACTGCATCAACTCCGCCGCACTGCGCTTTGTGCCGCTCGCAGAGCTGGAGAGCGCGGGGTACGGACAGTTCGCATCGCTGTTCTCCGAGGGGAAGGGCGCCTGAGCGCCGGGCAGGAACAGGCGCGGGTCGGGGCCGCGGCCCCGGCCCGCGCTCTGAACTGGGACGGGCTGCGCAATGTGCGGGACCTGGGCGGCCTGCCCACCCCCCTTTCCTCCAACGGCTCGACGGCGTGGGGTCGCCTGGCGCGCGGTCCCCGGCAGGAACGGCTGACACAGCGGGGCTGGAACGCTGCGGGCGCGTGGGGGCTTCGCACCGTCGTCGACCTGCGTTGCCCCGAGGAAGTGGGGCGCCAAAAGGGTGACCCGGATACGTCCCCTCCGGAGCATCTAGCGCTGGTTCTCGCACCCATCGAGGACCACAGCGACCCCGGCTTCCAGGCCGTGTGCCTGCCGATTCTTGATTCACCGGCGTATTGGCGCCACCACGTGCGCCTCCTGCCCGGCATGATCCGGGCGGCGCTCCAGGCCATAGCCCGCTCCGAGCCCGGCATCCTGGTGCACTGCGCGGCCGGGCGGGACCGCACCGGCCTGATCACGGCGCTGCTCCTGGCCAATGCCGGCGTCCCCTCCGCCTCCATCGTGGCGGACTACGCGCAATCCGTGGAGGAGATGGCTGGCACGGCGGCCCACGGGGGCCCCACTCACGATCGCCAGGCGGGGTGGTCGCCTACCCAGGTCAGCGCGTGGCTGCAGCGGGTCACACCAGAGGTTCAGGCCTTTGTAGCGGATCACGAGGAGATGTTCGCGCTGCTGAAGCTGGGACAGACGACGCGGGGCGCGCTACGGGATCTGCTCCTGACTCCCTAGTCTGGGTGGACCAGCACACAACGGCGCTCTTGGCGCACACCGAGGAGCAGAGATGGACCACCCAGCCAAGCCGGACGCAAGCACCGTCACCGTTCAGCCTCACGGCGTCGCGCGCCAGCTGGCCCTGGCGGCTGTGGTCCTGTGCGCCCTCCTTCTTGTGCCGACCTTCGCGAGCGCAGGCGCCGACGGTGGTCCGGCCCTGTATCTCTTCGGGGGCCTGGGCACCGCGGTGGTGGTGGCGCTGAGCTGGTGGGCGAGCCGCGCCATGAAAATCTCGGTGACGCGCGCCGGTTGCCCCGCCATGGTGAGCGTCTCGGCCCCGTTCTTCCGCGCCGGGTTCCCGCTGCTGGAGGTGACAGACGTTGACGTGGCGGAGGACTCCGGCCAGAACCCGGGCCTGATCAACTGGCCGGTGCTCGGCAGGGCCACGTCTCAGGCGGGGACGCGACTGAACGTGGGCGGCAGCGCCCACGTTGCCCTGAGCGTGGGCACGGATCGCCGCTACACCGTGATCACGCGGGACCTTGAGCAGGCACGCGAGCTGGCAGCGCTCTTGACCAGGTAGCGCTCTTGAACGGCTAGCTCACCGCGCTAACAAGACCCCGAGCTGCTGGCGAAGGTCCAGCACCAGTTCCGGTGCGCTCAGGCGCGTGTTAGCTGGAGCGGACATGGCCAGGAGCATGACGGCAGAAACGATGTGCGCCAGCGCGCTGGCCCGCTCCCCGCGCACGTCCGCGGTGCGGCCCAGGGCATCCGCGATGGCCTCCTCGGTCTGGGCGGAGAGCGTGAGCGCCTCGCGGTGATGGGGCTCGGTGGCATCACCAAACACCATTTCGCGCAGGTAGGTTCTGCCGTTCTCCACCTGCACTCGATTGCACTCCACCACCGGCCGAACTATCGCCATCACGGCATCCAGCGGCACCGTCTCGGCGAGCGCAGCCGCCTTCCCCTGGCTCAACGCCTCCGCGTAGGCGGAGTTCTGCACCAGCAACAGCAGCTCGCTCTTGGACTTGGCATACAGGAAAAGTGTTCCCGCTCCGATGTCCGCCGCGTCGGCGATCTGCTGGGTCGTGGCGTCGGCTACGCCGCGCTCGGAGAAGAGCTGCGCCGCGGCCGCCACGATGCGCTCGAGTTTGGCCTGCTTGTTGCGCTCGCGGCGGCCTGGGGCCGGAGGTGGTGATGCCATGGGGTCCTTTCCTGGGAAAAGTGAACTCGCTCAGTCGTGAGTGTATTCACTATCCGCCGAGGCGCCGTTCAGGGGAGGCTGACGACGATCTTGCCGCGGCCGCCACCCTTGGCCAGATGCTCCAAGGCCCGCACCGACTCGGCGAAGGGATACACGTGCCCGACGACGGGTTGCAGACTTCCCTGGTCAACGAGGGTCGCGATGTGGCCCAGCTGTTCGCCGCTGGCATGCATGAACAAAAACTCGTAACGCACACCCAGTTTCTTTGCCTGGCGCCTCACGCTCGCGCTCATCCCGGCGATGGCCAGGCGCATGACGGGATTCAGGCCGGCTTCGCGGGCAAACGCGGGGTCCGGCGGGCCGGAGATGCCCACCACCACACCGCCCGGCTTGAGTACGCGCAGCGACTTGACGAGATTCTCTCCCCCCAGGCTCTCCAGCACCAGGTCGTAGCGGGCCTCGGCGTTCTCAAAGTCCTGGGTGCGGTAGTCAATGACTTCGTCTGCTCCCAGCTCGCGCACAAAATCCTCATTCGCCGCGCTGGCCGTGGTGGTGACAATGGCCCCCAGGTGCTTGGCCAACTGGATGGCCACCGATCCCACGCCGCCGGCACCGGCGTGAATCAAGACCCTCTGACCCGGCCGAACGTCTCCGCGCTCCACCAGCGCCTGCCACGCGGTGAGTGCCACCAGCGGCAGGGACCCGGCCTCGTCGAAGTTGACGGAGGCAGGCTTCAGGGCGAGATCCGCAGCAGGCACCGAGACCAGCTCCGCCAGGGTCCCGATGCTGTCCTTGCGCGGCCTCCCATAGACCTCATCCCCGGGCGTGAAGTTGCGCACGGCCGAGCCCACCGCCATCACCACGCCGGCCAGATCGTGACCAAGAACCACGGGGAACTCGTAGGGAAGGATCTGCTTGAATTCACCGATCCGGATCTTCTCATCCAGCTGGTTCAGGCCCGCCGCCCGCACCTGGACCAGGACCTCGTCCTCACGCACTGTGGGCTCATCGACGTCCACCGCAGCGAGCGGGGCGCCGTAACTGTTGATGGCAAAGGCTTTCATGATGCTGCGCTCCCTGATCGGCTCCTGAGACTCTCTTATTACCGAGCATACTCAATAATGAGTGTACTCATCAAGCCGGTCATGAACAGTCACCTTGGTCACCCCGGGCGGCACTAGACTGAATCCCGCTATGGCCCTGACAATCTCCTACCCCGAGTCCCTGCCCGTCTCCGCCCGCCGCGAGGACATCATGAAGGCCATCCGCGAGAACCAAGTGGTGGTTGTCGCGGGAGAAACGGGATCCGGCAAAACCACGCAGCTGCCCAAGATGCTCCTGGAACTCGGCCTGGCGGATGCGGTGGAGGGCAAGGACACAAAGCCCCGCCACCGCCTGATCGGTCACACCCAACCGCGGCGTCTGGCCGCGCGGACCGTGGCAGAGCGCATCGCCGAGGAGCTCCAGGTCAAGATCGGCGAGGAGGTGGGCTTCCAGGTCCGCTTTACCGGCGAAACCTCGGAATCCACGCGCCTCAAGCTCATGACGGACGGCATCTTGCTGGCGGAGATCCAGCATGACTCACTGCTCTCTCGCTACAGCGCCATCATCATCGACGAGGCCCACGAGCGCAGCCTCAACATCGACGTACTCCTGGGCCACCTGAAGCGCGTCCTGTCCCAGCGCCCCGACCTCAAGGTCATCATTACCTCCGCCACGATTGATCCGGACCGCTTCGCCAGGCACTTCGGTGCGGCCGCGGCACCCGCCGATGACGGCGCCGTCGAACTCCCTTCCTCTGAGGTGCGCGTCGTGGAGGGCGGAAGGAGCATCACCCATGTCCGGCCCGCCCCGGTCATCGAGGTCTCCGGGCGCACCTTCCCCGTGGAGATCCGCTACCGCCCCCTCTCCCCCGATGACGAGGACGGCGGGGATGAGCTAGAGGTCAGTGCCGGTGGCACCGATCGCGACATGGTGGACGCGGTCTGCGACGCGGTCGTTGAACTCTCCCGTGAACCGGACGGGGACGTGCTGATCTTTTTCTCAGGCGAGCGCGAGATTCGCGACGCGGCGGAGGCGCTGCGCAGCATGGTGCCCCGCCACGCCCGCCTGCGTGACGCCGAGGTGCTGCCGCTCTTTGCCCGCCTCTCCCTGGCGGAGCAGCACGCCGTCTTCCGCCCGGGCTCCAAGCGCCGCATCATCCTGGCCACCAACGTCGCAGAGACCTCCCTGACGGTCCCCGGCATCAAGTACGTGGTGGACACGGGCGTGGCGCGCATTTCGCGTTACTCGCACCGCACCAAGGTCCAACGTCTGCCGATTGAGCGCGTGAGCCAGGCCAGCGCCAACCAGCGCTCCGGGCGTTGCGGCCGCGTCTCAGACGGCATTGCCATTCGCCTGTACTCCGAAGAGGACTATGAGGCGCGCCCCAAGTTCACCGACCCGGAAATCCTGCGCACCAACCTGGCCTCCGTCATCTTACAGATGTCCTCCATGCGCGTAGTTGATCATCCCGCGGACGTGGTGAATTTCCCCTTTGTTGAGCCGCCGGAATCCCGCGCGGTCAACGACGGCGTCACCCTGCTGCGAGAGCTGGGCGCGGTGGGCGAGGGCAAGCTCGGCGCCATCACCCGCACCGGTCGCGACCTGGCCCAGCTCCCCGTGGACGTGCGCCTTGGCCGCATGATCCTGGAGGCGGGCAAGCGCGGCTGCGCCACCGAGGTTCTGGTGCTGGCCGCCGGGCTCTCGCTGCAGGATCCGCGCGAGCGCCCCACCGAGGAGTCCGGCAAGCGCCAGCGCGCGGCGGAGCTGCACGCGCGCTTCGTGGATGAGAACTCGGATTTCACGGGCTATCTGAACCTGTGGCGCTACCTGCAGGAAAAGCAGGAGGAGCTCTCCTCTTCCGCCTTCCGCCGCCTGTGCAAGAACGAGTTCATCAACTACCTGCGCGTGCGCGAGTGGCAGGACCTCTTTGGCCAGCTCAAGCAACTCTCCAAGCCGCTGCGCCTGAATGTGCGCGGGCGCGAGGTGGACCCGGTGGGTCAGCATGACGCCGTGCACCAGTCGCTGCTCGCCGGCCTAGTCAGCCACATTGGCCTGTGGGATGAGCGCAAGCGCGAGTATGCCGGCGCCCGCGGCACCCGCTTTGCGATCTTCCCGGGCTCCGCCCTGTTCAAGAAGAAGCCCACCTGGGCCATGGCGGCGGAGCTGGTGGAGACCAGCAGGCTGTGGGCCCGCACGGTCGCCGTCTTTGATCCCGACTGGGTGGAGCTGGTGGCGCCGCACCTGGTCAAGAAGTCCTTCTCCGAGCCGCACTGGTCCCGGCGCCAGGGTTCCTCGCTTGCCTATGAGAAGGTCACCGTCTTTGGTGTGCCCGTCGTGGCCCAGCGCACCGTGCTCCTGGGCCGGGTCAACCCGCGTCTGGCCCGCGAGCTCTTCATTCGCCACGCCCTGGTGGAGGGCGACTGGGCCACGCGCCACGCCTTCTTCCAGCGCAATCACCAGCGTCTGCAGGAGATTGAGGAGCTGGAGGCCCGGCTGCGCCGGCGGGACCTGCGTGTCTCCGACGAGGACCTGTTTGAGTTCTACGACCAGCGCCTGCCCGCCACCATCACGGACGAGCGTGCCTTTGACGCCTGGTGGAAGGAAGAGAAGGCCACCAACGGGCGCCTGCTTGACTTTGATCCGGAGGCGCTGCTGCAGGCCGGCGAGGACGAGCTGGACCAGGACGCCTACCCACGCACCTGGCCCATGGGTTCGCTGCAGCTGGAGCTTCGCTACGAGTTTGACCCGACCGGCGCCAGCTCCGACGGCGTCTTTGTGCGCGTTCCCGTGCTCTTCCTGAACCAGTTGGACCCGGTTCGTTTCCGTTGGGGCGTGCCCGGGCTGCGGGAGGAGCTGATCACCTCGCTGATTAAGTCCCTTCCCAAGGCCGTGCGCAAGAACTTTGTGCCCGCCCCGGACGTGGCCAGGGCGGCAGTCGCAGCACTGGCGCAGGACGCCGACCCGGCCCAGGATGACCTGCTCGCCGCGCTGGAGTTGGCGCTGCGCCGGCTCAAGGGCGTGGTGATTCCGCCCGGCTCCTGGGATCTCTCCCGCATCCCGGATCACCTGCGCCCCGCCTTTGAGGTGATCGGTGATCGCGGCAAGATCCTGGGCACCTCCCGCGATCTGCCCACGCTGCAGGCGCAGTTGGCCGGCGAGAATCGCCGCGCCATCGCCGCCTCGCTTGGCACCAGCGCGGAGAAGCTGGAGGCCGCAGCCGGGCGGGGTAAGCCCGGCCGCCCCGGTGCCGGGCCTTCTGACCTGCCCGACGCCGCGTCGTCGGGCACTGCGCGCTCCTCACGCGGGGCGCGCGGCGCCGCCAAGACCACTCCGCCGGCCGCACCGAGCCCGTGGCAGCGCACCGGGCTCACGTCCTGGCCGGATGACTTGGGCGAGCACGGCAAGCTGCCTGACAAGGTCGCCACGACCGTGAAGGGGCAGCAGATCACGGGCTTCCCCGGGCTGGTGGACCGCGGTGAGCATGTGGACCTGACCGTCTACCGGAATGCGTCCGAGCGCGAGGCGGGGCACCGCCGCGGGGTGATTCGGCTGCTGCAGCTGACCGTGCCGTCGCCGCAGCGCTACGTGCTTGATCACCTCAATAACAAAGAAAAACTGGCCTTTAGCCAATCGCCGCACGGCACCGTGGACTCGCTGATTCGCGATTGCACCTGGGCGGGAATCGACAAGCTGGTCCCGCCCACCCTGCCCATGATGAAGAGCGAGTTCACCTCGCTGTTCCACCTGGTGCGAGCGGACCTGATCGATACCGTCTTCACCGTCTCCTCCACCGTGGAGAAGATCCTGGCCGCCTCGGTGCGCGTGACCAATCTCTTGGCGCGCATGAGCTCCGGCGCTTTGAAGGAGACCGTGGAGGACGTGAAGTCGCAGATGCGGGGGCTGGTCTACCCGGGTTTCGTGGCCAGCACCGGCTACGCGCAACTGGCGCACGTGCCGAGATACCTCACCGCGGTGGAACGGCGACTGGCGAAGGTCCAGGCCGGGGCAGTAACCAAGGATCTGCAGGGCGTGGACGTGATCCAGGAGCTAGAGGACGAGTACGACGCCGCGCTGGAGCGCACGCCGGCCGGCGCCACCACGCCCGCGGCTTTGCTACCGGTCAAGTGGATGCTGGAGGAGCAGCGCGTGTCCCTGTTTGCTCAGGAACTGGGGACCGCCTATTCGGTCTCCCCTAAGCGCATCAGGGCCGCTATCCGAGAGGCGCTGACGGCCTAGCTGTCTTACCCCGCCAGGTGAGGTCCGCGGTTGGCGGGGTTCCTGCCTCGGGTTCGGACGGGCGCGGGTCTGCGGGGGCCGGTTGCCACCCCGTGCCACAAATGCCACCTCGTACGACGTCGCTGCGGCGCAGTGACACTTCATACGACAAATGACGCTGTGCACCGCGGCAAATGTCGTATCAGGTGGCAGGCGCGGGGCCGGGGGCGCCCTGGGGAGATGGACTTGCCCCCCCGGAAATGTTGAGCGCCCCCAGAGCGGCGGCGGACCCCGCGATGCCGCTCATGCGGCGTCGCCCGGCGCATCCGGCCGTCACTACCGCGCGGCCGCCGAACCCGTACCTCATCTGGCGGGGTAAGAGACCTAGCCCTCGATCGCCACATCAAAGAGGTTGCCCTCAAGGTCCGCGAACTGCACCCAGCGGAAACTCGAGTCACCAAAATCGCCCATCTTGGTGGCGCCAAGTTCCAGTAACCGGGCCTCCTCAACGGCAATGTTGTTGGTGGCGAAGTCCAGGTGGAACTTGTTCTTGCCGGGCGTGGGTGTGTCCACCTGTTGAAAGGCCAGACCGGGCTGGCCGCCGCCCAGCATCACGTACGCGCCGGACTCCGTCAGGTGGATCTTGGCACCCACCACGTCCGCCCAAAAGGTTCCCAAGCGCACGGCGTCGGAGGCATCAATGGTCACGAGGGCAAGAGTGAGGGACATTCCTCCACGCTAGCCCGCGGCGCCGCGGCCCCGGTAGAGACCACGGGATGATCTGGGTCGATTCCCAGGCACCAGGCACCGGGAACCAAGCGGCTCAGCGGCTCAGCGCAAGCTTCCCGCCGAATCCCAGCAGCGCAAGGCCGGCCTCAGCGTCAGGCCTCGGGAACGTACGCGCCGTGCCCCTGCGCCACGAGCGCCGCGCGCAGAGTGTGCAAAGCGGCGTCGAACTCCTCCGCCGGAACGTCCGTGCGGGCCTTGCTCAGGTCAAAGTCCGCCATCGAGTTGGTGGGCCAGACGTGCAGGTGCAGGTGCGGGACCTCAAATCCGGCGATCTCCAGCCCGGCCCGCGCCGAGCCAAACGCGGCGACCTGCGCCTTGCCGATCACCTGCGCCACCTCCGTCAGGTGAACCAACAGATCCGTCGGGGCGTCCGTCCAGCGGTCCACTTCCTGACGGGGCACCACCAGGGTGTGCCCCGCGGCCAGGGGGCCGATAGACAAGAAGGCGACGCAGTGCTCGTCCTTCCACACAAAACGGCCCGGGACATCGCCATTGATGATGTGCGTGAAGAGGGTAGGCATGCTGACTCCTTGGGTAGAGGGTTCGGCTCAATCGGTGAGGGTAGCGGCGTCCAGCACAAAGCGATACTTCACGTCTCCGGCCACCATGCGCTCCCACGCGGCGTCCAGCTCGTGGGCCGTGACCATTTCGATGTCCGTGGCCACGCCGTGCTCCGCACAGAAGTCCAGCATCTCCTGCGTCTCAGGAATGCCGCCAATCTTGGAGCCATGCAGGGAGAGGCCGTTGCGCACCAAGAGCGTGGAGTCGACGGGAGCGACGGTGTCGCCGGCGCCGCCCTGTGCCGCGCCGTCCTCTGCGGGCGGCAAACCGACCTGGACCAGCCGGCCCGTGGGTCGCAGGCAACGCAGCAGGGCGTTGAGGTCGTGTGCGGCGGCGATCGCGTCGATGATGACGTCGAAGTGGCGGGTCTGGGCCTTCATGGCCTCGGGATCCCTGGAGAGCACCACGTCGCTGGCACCCAGCGCCAGCGCGGCATCCACCTTGGAGGGGCTAGTGGTGAAGACGCTCACCTCCGCGCCCATGGCGACGGCGATCTTGACGGCGAGGTGCCCCAGGCCGCCCAGCCCAGCCACGGCCACCCGGCTGCCGGGGCCCACCCCCGCGGATCGCAGCGGGGAGTACGTCGTGATGCCCGCACACAGCAGCGGGGCCGCGGCCGCGGGATCAAGTGCCTCGGGGATGCGCAGCACAAAGTCCTCTGCCACCACCACGGACGTGGAGTAGCCGCCCTGCGTGCGCTCGTCGTGGAAGCGATCCCAGGCGCCGTAGGTGCCCACGGAGCCCACCTCGCAGAACATTTCACGCCCGGCGCGGCACTCGTCGCATTCCCGGCAGGAGGCCACCAGGCAGCCCACCCCCACTCGATCTCCCACGGCATGCAGGCTGACCTCTGATCCCACTGCGACCACGCGGCCCACGATCTCGTGCCCGGGAACCAGCGGCAGCGCACGGCCGCCCCACTCCCCTCGCGCGGCGTGCACGTCCGAGTGGCAGAGCCCGCAGAACTCCACCGCGATCACCACGTCATGCGCATCGGCGGCGCGTCGCGGCAGCAGCACGGTCTCCAGGTTCCCGCCCAAGGTCCGCACGCCGCGTGCCTGCGCGGTGTGTGCCTGGCCCCGGCCGGCCAGGGAGGCGGCTTCAACGGGCGACTGCTCAGGGCCCTCTGGGTTGGTGGACGCCGAACGCGGGTCCCCGCCACCAGGCTTGCCGGTACCCCGGATGGGAAGCCGCGCGGAGAGCTTCTCGCGCAGGGCAGTCAGGGCGGTCAGGGACGGCGGGCGAACAACACTCATGGTCTCGAATCTACCGCTGTCATGCGCCGGTTGCGACCGGCCGGGCGTCATCGCAGGACCATTGCGACCAGGACCCTGGGTACAGGGCAGCGCCCACCCCCACCGTCGCCAGCGCCAGGATCTGGTGGCTGGCCGTGACCCCGGAGCCGCAATACACGCCCACACGAGCTCCCGGAACGGCTCCCTGCGCAGCAAAACGTTCCTGCAGCGCCCCGGGCGGGAGTAGCCGCCGCCCCGGCGCCAGGTTCCCCGCGGTGGGCAGCGAGCGCGCGCCCGGGACGTGCCCGGCGCGCGGGTCGATGGGCTCGGTCTCCCCGCGGTAGCGCTCCCCGGCGCGGGCATCCAGCACCACAGCATCCTCGACGCCGCGCGCAGACGCGGCAGCCAAGGCGGCGATTCCGTCCGCGTCCACGACCGGCATGTACCCCCAGCCTGCGGTGGCCGGCCGCTCAGGAACGGGCGGGGCGCCCGGCCCGGCCACGCACTCACCGCCGGCCGCAATCCACGCCTGCAGGCCGCCGTCGAGCACCCTGGCATCCAGGCCAGCGTGCCGCGCCAGCCACCAACCGCGCGCCGCGGAAAGGCCACCTTGGTCGTCGTAGAAGATCGCTAGTTGCCCCTCTGCCAAGCCCCAGCGCTCGACGGCGCTGGCAAAGTCCGCGGCCCCCGGCAGCGGGTGCCGCCCCGCCTCGCGGGACGCGGGCCCGGCCAGCTCCGTGCTGAGGTCAACAAAGACCGCGCCGGGCAGGTGCGCCTCCAGGTAGTCCGCGTAGCCAACCGGATGCGCCGGATCCTCCGGGCGGGACGCAATGAGCTGCCAGCGCACGTCCAGCAGCAGCGGCGGGTGCTCCGAATTGACGGCGGCCAGCAACTCCTGCGCGCCGATCAGCGGGGTGGTGCTCATCTGTATGGCTCCTTAGACGGTCAGGGTGGCGCCGGTTTCCCACTGCTCGTACACCGTTCCGGTGCGCCCACCCAGGCCGGAGAGCTGCGCGGAAATCAGCTGCTGACCAGAGGCGGCGAGCGGGGCATCGTGAATGCCATAGGCCTTGGCGGCGCGAACGGCGGCCACAAAATCCACCACCTCAGACGTCTTGGACCAGGGCGCCCACGCCGGGACCAGCAGGACGGCAAGCGACGCACTCCCTGCGGGAACAATCAGCGCATCTCCGGGGTGGTACACCGCGCCATCCAGGATGTAGCCCAGGTTGTCGATGGTGCGGATGAGTGGGTGAATCAGGGCGTGCTGCCCGCCCACAGCGCGCACCTTCACGCCCTCAATCTCCAGCTCCTGATCCGGCTCCAGCGCCACCAGGCGCTTGGTCAGGGTGGGCTCCGGGTGGCGCTGCGTGAGGCCACTGATCACATCCGCCGGGCCATAGAGTCGCAGCTCCGGGCGGGCCTGCAGCACCTCCACCACCAGCGCCTCGTCCAGGTGATCCGGGTGGCCGTGCGTGACCAGGATGGCGTCGGTGTGCTCCAACGCGGCGCGGGCATCCGAGAGGGTGCCCGGGTCAATCGTGAGGCGCACTGCGCGCCCGCCGGTCTCCGTCTCCATCTCGGTGTCGATGCGTACGCAGGAATGTCCAAACTTGGTGAGCTCCATAACTGCCAGCCTAGTCCCGGGGCGCCGCTTTGTGGGGGCTTGTGTGGTCGCGAAGGTGCGGGCCCATGAGGTCGCGGGGGCACGCCGTGCTGTGGGCGGCGCCACCGCGTGCCGGCGCCAAAGCGACTAGACTGGAGGCTCGAATGCGCGCGTTTTCACGCCCCTGTGGCCGCCGCGCGCACCGCCCCGGACCTCGGGGAAAGGTAGCAGAGGAGTCACGATGAGCGTCCAGCCCGCCCCCGCCCGCCGGGTGACCAAGCAACGGCTGGCGCTCGAGGCCGAGCTGGCCCGTCACGACGACTTCCGCACTGCGCAGCAAATTCACGCCTGCCTCAGCGATCACGGCGATTCCGTGTCCCTAGCGACCGTGTATCGCCTGCTGCAGCAGATGGCGGACGACTCAGAAATCGATGCAGTGCGCCTGGACGACGGCGAGGGCGTCTTCCGCCGCTGCGCCGTTGAGCAACACCACCACCACCTCGTCTGCCGCTCCTGCGGTGCAACGGAGGAAGTGGAGGCCCCGGAGGTAGAGGCGTGGGCCTCCCGCGTCGCGGAACGCTTCGGCTTCACACAGGTGGGCCACACCGTGGAGCTCTCTGGCCTGTGCGCCGCGTGCTCCGCGAAGCAGGCGGGCCTGGGAGACTAGAGGCATGAGTCCCCGCACCCCCCGAGTCCCCGGCCGCGCCGTCGCCCGTTTTTCCCAGTGGGTTGAGGCCCTTGGTTGCCTGGCCCTGCTGGTGTGGACCGTGCTGTCCTTCGTTGACGGCCACGCGATTCTTGGGCTGATCCTCGCGGTCGTCACCGCCGGCATGCTGTACGTGACCGTGCGCGAGTTCCGCGGCCACGGGCTGGGCAAGGCGCCCACCGGGTCCCCGGAGGACTCCCGCCACTAAGGTGTGCGGCTGGCGCACCACAGTTTGCGGCCCACCATCGAAGTGTGCGGCTCAAACTGAAGCCGCACACCTCGATCCGGAGCCGCAAACCACCCAGGGCCACAGCCCTAGCCCGACGCCGCCTGGCTCAGTCCCGCGGAAACGGCGCCAGGCGCCGTGGAACCTGCACCGCGCCCACCGCTCACACGCCCGCCACCACTTCCGCGACGCTCGCGCCGACCACCCACTGCCCGGGCCACCAACCAGATGGCGAAGGACAGCGTGGTGACGTACGGGCTCACGGGGAGTGACCCGGCCAGGGCAAGCATGATGCCGCCCACCACGCTCACCACGGCAAAGACCACGGAGAGCAGCACCGCTTTGCCCGGGCGCGAGGTCAGGTGCAGCGCCGCCGCGGCAGGGGTAATGAGCAGGGAGAGCACCAGCAGCGCGCCCACGATCTGGATGGCCATGGCCACGGCCAGGCCAAGCAGCACCACAAAGACCACCGAGAGGGTCCGCTGCGGCACGCCACGCGCCACCGCGACCCACGGGTCCGTGGAGGAGAACATGAGCGGACGCCAGATGATAGCCAGCCCGGTGAGCACCACGATGGCGCCGGCCACCATCGTCACGACCTTGTCGCCATCCACCGCCACAATCTGGCCGGTGAGCAACCCAAACTTGTTGGCACTGCGCCCCTCATAGAGTGAGAGGAACAGGATTCCGAGCCCCAAGCCAAAGGGCATCAGCACGCCGGTGATGGCATTGCGCTCGCGCGCACCGCTGCCAAGTAGCCCCAGCACCAAGGCAGCCAGGATGGAACCCACCACTGAGCCCGTCACCACATCGAACCCCAGCAGGAGCGCCGCGGAGGCACCGGCGAAGCTGAGCTCGGAGATGCCGTGGACGGCAAAGCCCATATCCCGGGCCATGACCACCACGCCGATCACGCCGCCCACCACACCAAGCACGGCTCCGGCCCCGAGGGAGGGCCACAGCAGGCCAAGCAACTCTCCGTAGTCCTGGAAGGAGAACACGCGACCCCACAGGTCCGTGCCGATCACAGCATTCACCGCGTTCATCGGGCCGCCTCTCCGTGCGAATGGCCGTGGTCGTGGTCGTGATGCACGTGATCCTCGCCGCCAAGAATGGCGACCCGGTCACCCACCCTGACCACATCCACCGGGCGGCCAAAGAGGTCGCTCAGCGATTCGGTCGTGATGACCTCCTCCGGGGTGCCAATGCGGAAGCGACCGCCGGCCAGGTACAACACCCGGTCCACGTGGGGCAGCACCGGGTTGATCTCATGGGTCACAAAGAGCACGGCGGTGTTTTCCTGCTTGGCCTGGGAGGCAATCAGGTTGGTGATGTCCTCCTGGTGGGCCACGTCCAGCGAGAGCAGCGGCTCATCGCACAGCAGCAGCGCGGGGTCCGTGGCCAGGGCTTGGGCGGCTCGCAGGCGTTGCTGCTCGCCGCCGGAGAGCATCCAGACCGGGCGCTCGGCGTAATCACTCGCGCCCACTTTCTCCAGGAGGGCATCCACCCGTTCCTGGGTCTGCCTGCGCTGCGGGTCAAGCCAGCGCGGGCCCCAGCGGCGCCCATCGATTCCTTGGGCCACCAGGTCCCTTGCGCGCAGCGGGGTTCCCTCAGGCAACGGGCGCTGCTGCGGAATCACTCCCACGTCCGGGCTGCCGTGACCCACGGGCTTGCCCGCGATCTGGGCGGTGCCGGAGGTCAGCCTCTGCATGCCAAGCAGCACCTTCAGCAGCGTGGTCTTGCCAGAACCGTTGGGTCCAAGCACCGCAATGAACTCCCCCGGACGCACGTCCAGGTCCAGCCCATTCCAGAGGGTGCGGTCGCCAAAGTCCACTCCCGCGTTGTGCAATTGCACGGCGGGCACCTGCTGCTGGCTCTGCGCCGCGGCGGAACCCGATACCGTGCCTGCCGCCTTACTTGGCCGCATCCAGCGCCTCCTCGAGTGCGTCAATGTTCTTGCCCATCCAGCTCAGGTAATCCTGCCCCTCCGGCAGGGTTTCGGTCACATCCAGGACCGGAACCCCGCCCTTCTGGGCGGCGGCCTTGAGGGCATTGGTCTGATCATCCGCGGTCTGCGAATTGAACGCGAAGACACTCACCTTGCCTGCCTCCAGCGATTCCGTTGCGGACTTCATGGCCAGCGGCGCAATTTCGTTGCCCTCCTCGATGGACTCCGCTAGGCCCTTCGGGGTCACGTTCTTCAGGCCAGCGGTGTCCAAGAGCGCCTGGGGCACGGGCTCCGTCATCACGTAGCTTGCCCCCTTGGCCTTGGTTTCCAGCCCGTGGGCGCGCTCCTCCAGGCCCTTGAGTTTCTGGGTCAGCTGCTCCGCACGCTCGGAGTACCCGGCGGCATTGTCCGGGTCCGCCTCAGAGAGGCCGTCCTTGAGCTTGGTCGCCAGGTGCTGCATCTGGTGCAGGTCATACCAGACGTGCTCGTTGCCCTCGGCGTGCTCGTGAGCATGGTCGTCCTGGGCGGATTCCTTCGCGGCTTCCCCTGAGGACTCCTCCGCATGCTCGCCCTCATGCGAGTGCCCCTCCCCCTCCATGGCCTTGATGACGGCCGGCTTGGAGGAGAGTGAATCCACAATCTGGACAGCAAAGTCGTCATAGCCGCCGCCGTTGAGGACCACCAGCTTGGCGTGGCTCAGGGTGAGTTTGTCGCGGGCCGTGGCCTCGTAGGAGTGGGGGTCCTGCGACGGCGAGGAGATGATGGATTCCACCGCCACGTCCTCCCCGCCCACGGCTTGGGCCAATGAGCCGTAGACGCTGGTGGAGGCGGTCACCTTCAGCGCGTCGCCCTGCGCGCCTTCAGAGCCCTGGGCGGGCGCGGAACAAGAGGTGATGCCCGACGCCGCGAGGAGGACTACCAGCGCGGCGGACGCCTTCGCGGCGGTGCGGCTGGCGAAACGGCGGGCTGGCCGTGCGGTGCTCATCATGGTGATCCTCCAAGGATTCGGGGGGGTGCAGTGCGGGGGCAGTGCGGGGGGTGTACTTCACGTCTGGGGTTCCCCGGACCGCGGCGGTGGGATGCTTCTCGCCGGGTCCTTAATGAGAACGGTTCTCATCGTAGACCACTTTTGAACCGTCCACGACCTGGGCCCCCTCCACGGCCCTGCGTTGCCGCGCCTCCCCACAACTCACCCAGTGCCCCCAGTGCCCCCCAGTGCCACCCAGTGCCACCCAGTGTCCTCAGTGCCCCCGCGCGCAGCGAGGGCCGCCCCACCTGGGACGGCCCTCGCTGCTGAAGCATGGCGGCCGGCGCGGGGCCCGGGTACACCAAGCCAGCCACCGCGAGCCCGTCAGGCTCATGCGGAAGGCGACTCCGCGTCGTCGACCGACATGTTGTATCGGCGCTCACCGGTCTGCTGCGTTGCGTCCCGGATCTCCCCGACCAACTGCTCCACCACGTCCTCAAAGAAGAGGATGCCCGTGGTGGCGCCGGCCTGGTCCAGCACTCGCGCCACATGGGAGCCCGTGCGCTGCATGGTGGCCAGGGCGTCCTCCACCTCAACGTCCGCGTCGAGGTTCGCCAGCGAACGCAGGCGAATGACGGGAATGGGCGCCTCCGCCCGCTCCTCCGGGATGGTCATGACGTCCTTGAGGTGCAGGTAGCCGGCCAACTCGCCGTCCGGCTCCGTCATGACGAAGCGGGAAAAGCCCGTGCGCCCCACGGCACGCTCAAACTCATCAGGCGTGGTGTCCACATCCAGCGTGACCACCTGACCCATCGGCACTGCGATGTCACCCACCGTGCGCTCGGTGAACTCGAACGCGCTGGTCAGCAGCCCCGCATCGTCCTCCAGCAGGCCCTCCCTGCGGGATTCCTCGACGATGGATTGGACCTCGTCGATGGTGTACGTGGAGGTCACCTCATCCTTGGGCTCGAGCCCCAGGGCACGCACGGCGTGGTTGGCAATCCAGTTCAGGACAAAAACAATCGGCTTCACGAAGCGGGCAATCCACACGAGCGGCGTGGCCAAGGCCATGACCGCCTTGTCCGCGATGGAGACGGAGATGTTCTTGGGAACCATCTCGCCCAGCGTCACGTGGAGGAAGGTGACGATCAGCAGAGCCACGATGAACGCCACCGGATCCGCCACCGCTGTCGGCACGTGCAACGCCTCCAACGGAGCCGCAAACAGGTGGTGAATGGCGGGCTCCGCCACGTTCAGGATCAGCAGCGAGCAGACCGTGATGCCCAGCTGACACACGGCAAGCATGACGGAGACGTGCTCCATCGCCAGCAGCGCGGTCTTGGCGCGCTTATTGCCGGCCAGGACCTTGGGCTCAATCTGCGAGCGCCGGGCGGACATGACGGCGAACTCCGCCGCAACAAAGAAGGCGTTGGCGAACAGGAGCACCACAAGCCAGAAGATTCCCCACCAGTCGTTCATGCGGAGGCTCCCTTCTCATTGCGTCCCGGCTCTGCCTGGGCCTGCGCGGTGGGCGTGAACTGCAGCCGGTCCACGCGCTTTCCGTCCATCCTGGAGACCTTCAGCGTGCCGCCGTGGGCTGGCACCTCATCCCCCAGGACGGGAACCCGGCCAAGCGAGGCCATCACATACCCACCCAGCGTCTCGTATGAGGACTCATCATCCACCTTGAGGCCCGGAATCTGATCCGTCACCTCATCCGGACGCAGCAGCCCCGGCAGGTACCAGCGGCCATCCGCGGTCTGCAGCGCGCCGGGCTGGGTGCGATCGTGCTCATCCGTCACGTCTCCCACGATCTCTTCCACCAGGTCCTCGAGCGTGACGATGCCGGCGGTGCCGCCGTATTCATCCAGCACGACGGCGAGTTGCAAGTTGGCCTCGCGAAGCTCACCGATGAGGTCATCCAGGTGCACCGTCTCCGGGACCTGGGAAATCTCGCTCATGATGTTGGCCGCGACCAGTTCGCTGCGGCGATCGCGCGGGACGGAGACGGCCTTCTTGACGTGCGCGACTCCCAGAACGTCGTCCGAGGAGTCCCCGATGACGGGAAAGCGCGAGTATCCGGTGCGACGTGCCGTCTCGATGACCAGCGGAAGCGGGTCATTCACGTGCACTGCCTGCATGCGGATGCGCGGCGTCATGACGTCAGAGGCCGTGCGCTCAGAGAAGTGCAGGGTGCGCGAGAGGAAGCGTGCGGTGCCCTGATCCACCGTGCCGAGCAGGGCGGAGCGATTGATGAGGCTGGTGAGCTCTTCCGGGGTGCGCGCACCGGAGATCTCCTCCTTGGCCTCCAAACCGAAGCGGTGCAAGATCCAGTTGGCAAAGCCGTTGAGCACCACGACGGCGGGCTTGAACACCGCAGAGAACATGAGCTGCGGGCGCGCCAGGATGCGGCCAAGGCGGAACGGGTCCGCGATGGCCAGGTTCTTGGGGATGAGCTCACCCAGCACCATGGAGAGCAGCGTGGCAAGGACCATCGCCACGACCAAGGAGATGGGCTGGCTGACAGGCCCGAGCCCCAGGCTCTCCAGCGGCGCGCGCAGCAGGGCGCCGAGGCTCGGCTCGATGACGTAGCCGGTGAGCAAGGTGGTGAGCGTAATGCCCAGTTGCACGGCGGAGAGTTGTGTTGACAGGGTGCGCAGGCACCGCAGCAGCGGCTCGGCCTTGCGGTCCCCGTTGTCCACAGCGCGTTTCACGCTGGGCACGTCCAGGGCTACAAGTGAAAACTCGACGGCAACAAAGAAGGCCGTTCCGAGGATCAGGACCAGTCCTACGAGCAGGAGAAGCCATTCCATCAGAGCACCACCTCGCGGCGGAGGGTGCTCGAGGACCCTAGCGGGTCAGTCCACAAGCCCGGACTGGAAGGCTCCGATCGCTGGGGATCGGGTTGGCAGATTCGCTGGGCGCCGGCACGTCGCGTAAAGGCGGCGGGCCGGCACTGAGAGTGAGAGTGCATAGTGAGTTAAGTCTACGGCTTGACGCCCCAGAGACCAGCGCAGAGTGGCGTTTACAACACCCCTTGCACCTGTGACAGGCCGGCTGAGCGGCCCTTGCAGCCCGCGGCGCAAAACTTCTACAGGCGGTCGAAGTGAGCGGTAGGTGAGAATCGCCGCAGAGATTGGGCGCGGAAGCGTAATCGTGGCTAGAGTGGGACGCGAATGTGGCCGGATCTGGTGAGGTTCGCTGACACGTTCATGACGCATAGCCACCCTGTGAAACGAGGCGTATTCACCGTGCCAGAACTGTCGAACGACCGCTTAAAAGAGGAGTTCGGAGGGAACGAGTGGCTCGTCGAGGAGCTGTACCAGCAGTACCTCGCGGATAAGAACTCGGTGGATCCCAAGTGGTGGAGCGTGTTTGAGGACCTGGCGCAGGGCGCCAGCACCCCCGCACCCGCCGCAAAGGAAACCCCTACGCAGCCCGCCCCCGCAGCTCCCCCGGCACCGGCAGCGGCACCCGCCCCCGCGGCGTCGAACACCACGGCTAGCTCGCCCGCCGCACCCAAGGCCCCGGCCCAGCCGGTAGCAGCGGCCAGCCGCCCCAGCTCACAGGCAACGCCCGCCGAGGCCGCAACCCCGGCAGCCGGCGCAGCACAGCCCGCCCGCGCAGCGCAGTCGCCGTCCGTGCGCCCCTCGGACGTGAAGGCCAAGCCGGTCCCCGCGGATCCGCAGAAGGCCGCAGCAGCCGCCGCCTCCGACGTGGAGGCCGTGCAGGTGCTCAAGGGCCCGGCCAAGGCCATCGCCAAGAACATGGAGATGTCGCTTGAGGTCCCCACGGCAACCACCGTGCGCGCCGTCCCGGCCAAGCTGCTCATTGACAACCGCATTGTCATCAACAACCACCTGCGCCGCGCCCGCGGCGGCAAGATCTCGTTCACGCACCTGATCGGCTTTGCCGTGATCCGTGCCATCAAGCTCTTCCCGTCCATGAACGTGAGCTACGACGTCCGCGACGGCAAGCCCGTCGCCGTCCAGCACCCGCACGTGAACTTTGGCATTGCCATCGACATCCCCAAGCCGGACGGCACACGCTCCCTGGTGGTGCCGAACCTGAAGGCCGCGGAGCAGATGGACTTCGCGACCTACTGGCACACCTACGAGGCGCTGATTGGTCGCGGTCGCAACAACAAGCTCACCGCGGATGACTACGCAGGCACCACCGTCTCCCTGACCAACCCCGGCGGCATCGGCACCGTGCACTCCGTGCCGCGCCTGTCCAAGGGCCAGGCCGCCATCATCGGCGTCGGCGCACTGGATGTGCCCGCCGAGTACCGCGGCTCCTCAGACAAGGTGATCGCCAACAACGGCATCGGCAAGATCATCACCCTGACCTCCACCTACGATCACCGCGTGATCCAGGGCGCCGGCTCCGGCGAGTTCCTGAAGACCGTGGAGTCGCTGCTGCTCGGCGAAGAGTTCTGGGACGAGATCTTTGAGGCCCTGCGCATTCCTTACGAGCCCGTTCGCTGGGCCAAGGACAACCAGGTTGATACCGATCTGCAGATCAACAAGGTTGCGCGCATCCAGCAGCTCATCCACGCCTACCGCGAGCGTGGCCACCTCATGGCGGACACGAACCCGCTGGTTTACGTGCAGCGTCGCCACCCCGACCTTGACGTGCAGACCTACGGGCTCACGCTCTGGGACCTGGACCGTTCCTGGGTCACCGGCGGCTTTGGCGGCAAGGATCGCCTGCCCCTGCGTGACATTCTTGGGGTGCTGCGCAACGCCTACTGCCGCACCACCGGCATTGAGTACATGCACATCCAGGACCCGGAGCAGCGCCTCTGGTTCCAGGAGCGCCTGGAACACGGCTACACCAAGCCCAGCCGCGAAGAGCAGCTGCGCATCCTCGGCAAGCTCAACCAGGCCGAGGCCTTTGAGACGTTCCTGCAGACCAAGTTCATTGGCCAGAAGCGCTTCTCCCTTGAGGGCGGCGAGTCGCTGCTGCCGCTGCTGGACACCATCATCTCCGGTGCCGCAGACGCGGGCATGGACGAGGCCGCGATTGGCATGAGCCACCGCGGGCGCCTCAACGTCCTGACCAACATTGCCGGCAAGACCTATGCTCAGGTCTTCCGCGAGTTTGAGGGCATCCAGGACCCGGCAGGCGTCCAAGGCTCCGGCGACGTGAAGTACCACCTGGGCACAGAGGGGTCCTTCACCTCAGAGGCAGGGAACACCACCAAGGTGTACCTGGCAGCCAACCCCTCCCACCTCGAGGCCGTTGACCCGGTCCTTGAGGGAATTGTGCGCGCCAAGCAGGACTTGATTGATCGTGGCGACGAGGGCTACTCGGTGCTGCCGATCCTGGTCCACGGCGACGCCGCGTTCGCGGGCCAGGGTGTGGTCCCCGAGACGCTGAACCTGTCCCAGCTGCGCGGGTACAAGACCGGTGGCACCATCCACGTGGTGGTCAACAACCAGGTCGGCTTCACCACCCCGCCCTCCGCCGGACGCTCCTCGGTGTACTCCACCGACGTGTCCAAGTTCATTCAGGCGCCGGTCTTCCACGTCAACGGGGATGACCCCGAGGCAGTGGTGCAGGCCGCCACCTTGGCGTTCGAGTACCGCCAGGCCTTCAACGGCGACGTGGTCATTGACCTGATCTGCTACCGCCGCCGCGGTCACAACGAGGGAGACGATCCCTCGATGACCCAGCCCATGATGTACAACCTCATCGAGGCCAAGCGCTCCACCCGCAAGCTGTACACCGAGGCCCTCGTGGGCCGCGGCGACATCACGCAGGAAGAGGCTGACCAGGTCGTCAAGGACTACCAGGCCCGCCTGGAGAGCGTGTTTGTGCAGACGCACGCCGCGCAGACCTCCCCCATCCCCACGGTGGAGGACGGCCAGTCCGTCAACGCACTTGACAAGCCCCGCGCCCAGGCCGAGGACGGCGCTGATACCGATGCGCGCGGCGTAGAGACCGCCATCTCGGCGGAGCTGCTCGCCGCCGTTGGCCAGGCCCACGCGGACGTTCCGCAGGGCTTCACGGTGCACCCCAAGCTCAAGGCGCTCTTGGAGAAGCGCGCCAAGATGTCCACCGAGGGTGGCATCGACTGGGGCTTTGCCGAGTTGGCCGCCTACGCCTCGCTCTCTCACGAGGGCGTGCCCGTGCGCATCACCGGACAGGACGCGCGTCGCGGCACCTTTGTGCAGCGCCACGCCGTGTTCCACGACCGCCTCAACGGCGACGAGTGGACCCCGATCCGCCAGATCAGCGACGACCAGGCCAAGTTCCTGATCTATGATTCCCCGCTCTCTGAGTTCGCGGTCATGGGCTTCGAGTACGGCTACTCCGTGGAGCGCACGGACGCGTTGGTGCTCTGGGAGGCCCAGTTCGGCGACTTTGCCGACGGCGCGCAGACCATCATCGACGAGTTCATCTCCTCCGGTGAGCAGAAGTGGGGTCAGCGTTCCTCGCTGGTTCTGCTGCTGCCGCACGGCTACGAGGGCCAGGGCCCGGATCACTCCTCCGCCCGCCTGGAGCGCTACCTGCAGATGTGTGCAGAAGAGAACATGCGCGTCATTAACCCGACCAATGGCGCCAACTACTTCCACGCTCTGCGCCGCCAGGCCTACCTGCGCCCGCGCAAGCCGCTGATCGTCATGACGCCCAAGCAGTTGCTGCGCCTGAAGGCAGCAGCCCAGCCGGTGGAGGCGTTCACGCAGGGCAAGTGGCAGCCGGTCATCGGCGACGCCGCAGTGCCCAGTGGCGACGCCGTGGAGCGCGTGCTCTTGGTGTCCGGTCGCCTCTACTACGACCTGCTCGCCGAGCAGGAATCCCGTGGGGACGGCAAGACCGCCATTGTCCGCGTCGAGCAGCTCTACCCGCTGCCCGCAGAGGAGATTGCGGCCGAGCTGGCCAAGTACCCCAACGCCGATGTGCGCTGGGTGCAGGACGAGCCGGAGAACCAGGGACCGTGGCCGTTCATGGCCCTGAACCTGCTGCCCACGCTGGAGCGCAAGGTCACCGTGCACTCCCGCCGGGCCCTCGCCGCCACGTCCACGGGCTCCCACAAGCGTCACGACGCGGAGCTCAAGGCACTCGTAGAGAGCGCCTTCTCGGCCTGATGTAGAGGTCATCCCGCGGGGGTGGGGCACGCACAGCGTGCCCCACCCCCGCGGCGTTATCCGCGCTTGCCCAGCCACACGGCGTCGGGCACTGTGTCAGTAGCGTCCCGCCACCTTGCCTGCGGCGCGCGATTGCTCCCAAGATCCGCGGTACATATGCAATACAGTGGGGCCGTTCCCACACGAAAGGACTTCCCGCGTGGACACCCGCTCCCTGCGTCTGGTCGCCATTGGCGACGAACTTCTGGCCGGTCACGGTGATCCGCGCGCGCTCGGCTGGTTTGGCCGCGTCCTCTCGAAGACCCCCCAGGATTCTCTGGACCTCTCCCCCTATGTGCTGGCCAACCCCCACGAGACCACCGAGGTACTCGCGGACAGGTGGCTCGGCGAGGCACAGCGCCGCTTTGACCTGGAGGGGGACAACCGCCTGGTCGTGGCCCTGTCCGGCGCAGACGAACGCGCAGGCCTCTCCACGGCCCGTTCGCGCCTGAACCTGGCCAACATCCTTGATGCGGCCACGCAGCTGAGCCTGAACGCCTTTGTGGTGGGCCCGCCGCCCACCCTTGACGCGGATCGCAACCGCCGCCTGGCCCAGCTCAGCACCGCCTTTGGCGACGTGACCACCCGCCGCAACCACTTCTACGTGGACACCTTCACGCCGCTGGAGGCCCACGAGCAGTGGCGCTCCGACCTGGCGGCCCACAACGGCATCCCCGGTCAGCAGGGGCACGGGCTCATGGCCTGGCTGGTGCTGCACCGCGGCTGGTACCCGTGGATCGGCGTGGCGGATCCCAACGCGGGCACCGTCTAGCCTGCAGTCCGTCTTTTACCCGGTCACGAGCCTGCGCGTTCGTGACCCGTCCAGGACTCCCGCCCCGGCGTGAGAGAATGGATCAAGAATTCGCCGCTTTGTCGGTGAGTGTCCGCGTCGAGAAGTGAGGAGTCAGTCATGAGCAAGCGCGCACGCAAGCGCCGCAGCCGCAAGCACGGCGGCGCAAACCACGGCAAGCGTCCCAACGCCTGATCCTGCTGGTTGAGCTAAACAGCAAGAGGCCGGTCATCCTTCCCCCTGAGGGAAAGATGACCGGCCTCTTGCTGTGTGCGGCGACCGCGCCGTGCTCGGCTCGGTGCGCCGAGCGAACCGCGCCGCGCCGCGCACTCCAGGCGTTAGTGCGAGCTGCCCTGATGGCTTGAGCCCTCAACGCGGATCTCGTCGATGCGCACCATGATGCGACTCTTCAGGTCCTGCGGCGCCGTCTCGCTGCAGCTGCGGCGCACGACCGAGCGAATGATGCACTCCAGGTCATACTGGGCGCTGCACTCCTCGCAGGTACTGAGGTGTTCTTGCACGGTCTGCAGGTCGGAGCGGCTCAGCGCGCCGTCCAGGTACTCGTAGATGCGTTCCAAGCGCGTGTCGGTGCAATCACCGAGCTTGAGGCAGTCCTCGTTCATTTTTCCTGCTCCTTCGCTCGGGCGCTCTTGTCCGCGGTGCGTGCGCGGGCGTTGACGTCAACGCCACGCTCCGCCGCGTACTCGGAGAGCATCCCTCGCAGTTGCTTTCGGCCACGGTGCAAGCGAGACATCACGGTGCCAATGGGGACACCGAGGATCTCCGCGGCTTCCTTGTACGGGAAGCCCTCCACGTCCACGAAGTAGACGGCGAGTCGGAACTCCTCCGGGATGGACTGCAGGGCGCGCTTCACGTCAGAGTCGGGAAGGTGATCCAGCGCTTGGGCCTCGGCGGAGCGCAGTGCGGGTTCCTGGTGTCCCAGGGCGCCGCCCAACTGCCAATCCTCCACCTGCTCGGTGCTGGAACGCTTGGGCTCGCGCTGACGCTTGCGGTACAGGTTGATGTACGTGTTGGTCAGGATGCGGTACAGCCAGGCCTTCAGGTTGGTGCCGGGGGTGTACTGGTGGAAGGAAGCGTAGGCCTTGGCGAACGCTTCCTGCACCAGATCCTCGGCGTCTGAGGGCTGACGGGCCATGCGCAATGCGGCCGAATACAGCTGGTCCACATACTGCATGGCGTCCCGCTCAAATCGAGCGCGGCGCTGATCTTCGGTCTCGGTGGACAGGTCCACGACGGACTCGTCGGTGCTATTGGTCGTCATCGAGCGCCAGTCTACTTGTCTGCGCTCCAGCGTGGCCGTTGGCATCCGTGCCCCTTTCTCTCGCTTGCACCCACGTCAACGAGTCGGGGCGGCGCCCTATTCCCGGGCGGCGTCTGCGCGGGTCTTCGAGCCATGGCGCGGATCGTGGGAGGATGGCACTGACATCCGTTCCCTGCACCACAGGGAAGGCTCAATCTTTTGGAGGAAGCATGTCTCTCGTTCGTGCACTGGCCCGTCCGATGCTCGCCGCGCCGTTTGTTTTGGGCGGCATCTCCCGCTTGCGTGCCCCCGAGGCCACGGCCTCGCAGCTGCGCCCGGTCCTGAACCGCGCGTCCCGCTCGCTGCCCCAGCTCAGCTCGCTGGCTGACCGCCCGGAACTGCTGGCCCGCGTCCTTGGTGGCGTGCAGATTGGTGCCGGCGCTCTGCTGGCCCTCGGCAAGGCACCGCGCCTCTCCTCGACCCTGATCGTGGCCTCACAGGCCCTCACGATCGCCGCCGACACGCAGTCGGAGGACTCCGGCAACAAGGTCGCCACGCTGGCCACGCAGGTCGGCCTGACCGGCGGCGCGCTGCTGGCTGCCGTTGACACGGCGGGCAAGCCCTCCCTGGCCTGGCGCGCACATGATGCCGGCCGCCGTGGCAAGCGCGTCGTCAAGCGCGAGGCCCGTGCCGCAAAGAAGGCCCTGGCCTGAGTCGATGACGTCCGTGAGTTCCGTCCCGCTTGATCCCTGGCCGGCGCCCGTCTCCCCCGGGCCGCTGAACGCCACCGTGAACCTTCCGGGTTCAAAGTCGCTCACTAACCGTCACCTGGTGTTGGCCGCCCTCGCGGGCGCGCCAAGCCAGGTGGTGGCACCGCTGGATTCTCGCGATACGCGCCTCATGGTGCGGGCGCTGGAGCAGCTGGGCGCACGGATCAAGCAAGGGACGGACTCGGACGGCGTCCCGGTGTGGACCGTCACGCCGTTCACCCTGCCCGACGCCGCTGGGTCGCCTCTGGCGGCCGGGTCGCCTGGTGAGGGTTCGGTTCAAGGTGTGGGTTCGCCCGCGCCCGTAGAGATCGATTGCGGCTTGGCCGGCACCGTCATGCGTTTTGTGCCTGCCGTCGCCGCCCTGACGCAGCGTCCGGTGCGCCTTGACGGGGACCCAGCCGCTCGGCGTCGGCCCATGGGCCCCGTCATCCAGGCCCTCAAGGCGCTCGGCGTCGAGGTTCACGGCGGCGAGGACGGCCACCTGCCGTTCACCGTGACCGGCTCCGCTGCCGTGCGCGGGGGGCGCATCGAGGTGGATGCGAGCGGCTCAAGCCAGTTCGTCTCCGCGCTGCTCTTGGCGGGTTCCCGCTTCCCGGAGGGCATCCACGTGCGCCACACTGGCGCCGTGTTGCCCTCCCCCCAGCACATTGAGATGACCATGGTCACGCTGCGTGGCGCCGGCCTGCGCGCCAGCACCGACCCCGATGGGTTGGGGTGGCGCGTGGAGCCCGGCGTGCCCTCCCCCGGGGATGTCACGGTGGAACCGGATCTGTCCAATGCCGGGCCTTTCCTTGGCGCAGCGCTGGTGTGTGGCGGCACGGTTCGGGTTCCGCGTTGGCCAGCCAAGACCACCCAAATCGGCGCCCTCTGGACGCAGCTGCTGCCCCGCATGGGCGCGCAGGTGCACCTCACCCAGGACGGCACGCTTGAGGTGACCGGCACCGGCCACCTCACCGCGGTGGACGCCGCGGACACGGGCGAGCTGGCACCCACGCTCGCGGCGCTCTGTGCGCTTGCTCAAGGAACCAGCCGCCTGACCGGCCTTGCGCACCTGCGCGGGCACGAGACGGACCGCCTCGCGGCGCTCGTGACTGAGCTGGGGCGGGTCAACGTCGCCGCCCGCGAGCTGCCGGACGGGCTGGAAATCTCCCCAGAGCCTGGCGCCGCCCACGGCGCCGTCTGGGAGAGCTACGAGGATCACCGCATTGCCACGGCCGGCGCCCTGATGGGCCTGGCAGTGCCGGGCGTGCAGGTCGTTGACGTGGCGACCACCGCTAAGACCTTGCCCGGCTTTGTCGGGATGTGGGAGGGCATGCTGGCCTCCCACGCCGGCGCGGCCCAGCCCGCGGGTGTCCCCGCGTGAGCCAGCGCGAGTGGGACGAATCAGATGTCCGGGTTCGCCCCAATAAGAAGGGCTCACGCCCGCGAACCAAGGATCGCCCCAAGCATGATGACGCCGTGCGCGGCCGGGTGATCGGGGTTGATCGCGGCCGCTACACCGCGGTCGTGAACGAGGCCCAGCCGGACGAGCACACGGTGATGGCCATGCGCGCTCGCGAGCTGCGCCGCCAGCCCATCGTGCCGGGCGACCTGGTCAGCCTGGTGGGAGACACCAGCGGCGGCCCGGACGCGCTGGCACGGCTGGTACGCATCGAGGAGCGCACCACCCTGTTGCGCCGCAGCGCGGATGACACCGACCCCGTGGAGCGCGTGGTGGTCGCCAACGTGGACCAGGTGGTCATCGTCGTGGCCGCTGCGGATCCCGAGCCGCGCCCCGGCTTCATTGACCGCACCATGGTGGCGGCACATGATGCCGGGATTGAGCCCGTCCTGGTCATCACCAAGGCGGATCTGCGCGAACCGGTGGACCTGGTGTCCACGTACCGGCCGCTTGGCATGGAGGTGATCGTCTCCCGCTCAAGCACTGGCGGCAACGACGCGCATGGCTCGTTGCTGGTGGACTTGGAGGCGCTGGCGGAGCTGCGCCGCGTGCTCAATGGGCGCATCAGCACCACGCTGGGGCACTCCGGCGTGGGCAAGTCCACGCTCGTCAACGCGCTCACCGGTTCCCAGCGCGCCACCGGCCACGTGAATGAGGTGACGGGCCGCGGTAGGCACACCTCGTCGTCGGCCATTGCCTTGCGCATGCTGGATTCAGAACCGGGCACCTGGATCATCGACACCCCTGGGGTGCGCTCCTTTGGGCTGGCCCACGTGGACCCGCAGGCCGTGGTGGACGCGTTTGAGGACCTGGTGCCGGCCACTGCCCAGTGCTCCCGCGGGTGCACACACGCCGTGGACGCCGCCGGCTGCGCCCTGGACGCCTGGGTGGCGGACGGTCACGCCGGACCGCACGGCGCGGACCGCCTAGCCTCGATGCGACGCCTGCTGGCCTCCCGCTCCGACGCCGTAGAGGACGTCAAAGAACTGGGCGACGGCGGCGCCTGAGTAAGCTGGAGGCCATGACGCGCCTCTCCGACGACCTCCACCTGGCCCACCTCATGGCAGAGGCCGTGGATGAGCTCACGCTCTCCCGCTTCCGGGCCGCGGATCTGCAGGTGGAGACCAAGCCGGATCTGACCCCAGTGACGGACGCAGACAAGCGCGCTGAGGAGTCCATCCGCGGGCATCTCTCCCGCGCCAGGCCGCGCGATGCGGTGTACGGCGAGGAGTTTGGCTCCACCGGCTCCGGGGATCGGCACTGGGTCATCGATCCCATCGATGGCACCAAGAACTTTGTGCGCGGGGTCCCCGTGTGGGCCACGCTCATTGGCCTGGTGGAGGACGGCGAGGTGGTGGTGGGCATGGTGTCCGCGCCCGCGCTGAATCGGCGCTGGTGGGCGGCCAAGGGCGGCGGCTCCTACACCGGCCGCTCGCTCTCGCAGGCCCGCCGGCTGCAGGTCTCCCGCGTGTCCAAGCTGTCCGACGCCTCCCTCTCTTACTCCTCCCTGACCGGTTGGCGAGAGCGCGGATGGATGGACGGCATGTTGGACCTGCAACAGAAGCTGTGGCGTTCGCGCGCCTACGGCGATTTCTGGTCCTACGCCATGGTTGCTGAGGGCGCCGTGGATTTGGCCGCCGAGCCGGAGCTGAACCTCTACGACATGGCGGCGCTGGTGCCCATCGTGACCGAGGCCGGCGGGCGGTTTACGTCCCTGCAGGGCGAGGACGGGCCGTTCGGCGGCAACGCGATCGCAAGTAACTCGCTGCTGCACGAGCAGGCGCTTGACGCGCTGGGCACCCTGGGATCCCAGCGCACCCCGACGCCGCTTCCCGGTGCCGGCTCGGGTGCCTAGCCACTCCTGGTCGCGCTGGACCCGCTGGCAGCGCTATGCCGCCGTGCTCGTGGGCGCCTTCCTTGGGACGCTGGGCCGCTACGGCCTTGGCCTTCTGGTGGACGGCGGCTCGGGGACTACGGCCGGGCTCAGTGCGGGCGAATGGATCACCGCCGGGGTCAATACCGCCGGCGCCCTGGCTCTGGGCGTGCTGTCGGGATGGTGGGCCGTGGGGCGTGGTCCGGGCTCGCGGCGGGCTTGGGTCCGGGCTGGCCTTGGCCCCGGATTCCTTGGCGCGTTCACGACCTTCTCCGCGCTGGCCCTCACGCTGGTGCATCCCTTCCGGCCGCTGGAGGTGCTGGCCCAGGTGGTGGTGGGCGTGGGCGTGGCCTGGATTGGCTTGATGTGGGGCCGGCGCTTCGCACCGCGGGGTGAGACCGCATGAACGGGCTCTGGCTAGCGGTGGCCGTGGGCGGCGCCGGTGCCCTTGGCGCGCTGGGGCGTGTCCTGCTCGACGACGCGTGGACGGCTTGGCGGGCCCGGCGCGCCGACGCTCCTGATGCGCCTGCCGCCCGAGGTGCTCGTGCGGGGCGTGCAGGGCGTGCGGCGGGGCCCGCGGCCGGGCGTGCTGCCGGATGGCCGTGGGCGCTGCTGGTTGTCAACGTGGTTGGCGCCTTTGTCTTGGGCCTCGCCTGGGGGCTGCACCTGAGCCACCCGGACTGGGCGGCAGTGTTGGGAGCCGGATTCTGCGGCGGGCTCACGACGCTGTCCACGTGGGCGGTGGCGATCGCCGGTGCCGTGCGTGAGCGCCGCTGGGGCACCGCCATGAGCGTGTTCTTGTCCCATCTCCTCCTTGGCGGACTCGCTGCGTGGGCCGGCCTCGCGCTGGGCGCCTAAGCCGAGACAGGCCAGGCGACCAAGCGTCGTCGGGCACAGGACCTCCCCTCCGCCGGCCGTCGGCGCTCACCGCCTCCCCCGCGTCCGCCGCCTCTCCCCCCTGTCCGCCGCCTCCCTGTCCGCCGCCGTCGGACAAGCGGGACTATCGCTCCCAAGCACCCTTCACGCCCGCTCCTCGTCGATAGGCCCGCTTCGACCTCTCGCTCGACGCTGCCTGCGAGCCTTCCACACGCCGCCCGCCGGCTCTTGCACGAAAAGCCGGTGCGCACCCACGTCATGAAAGACGCGAGCGCGCACCGGATGACCCACACGGCGGAAGGCGGGCTACAAAAAGGTCGCCAAGCCCGTGCCGTGCCTCAGCGTTCCTTGGCCTCGGCCTTCTTCCGCTGAGGAACGTAGCTCTCCCAGAACGTGGCTCCCTTGATGTTCAACGGAGTCGGATTAAAGACAGGGTCCAAGCCTTGCTTCTTTTGGGCCTCGTAGTCACGCAAGGCCTTGAGCGCCGGCTGTTGCAAGATGAGAATCCCGATGATGTTCAACCAAGCCATGAGCCCCACGCCGATGTCACCCATGGTCCACGCGTCGGTCGCCGTGTTCACGCACCCGTAGGCCACCGCAACCAGAATCAGTGCCTGCAGCGCCACCGTCATGACGCGTCCGATGCTGGTCCGGATGCCGGGGATGATCTTCGCGGAGGTCTTGCCCAGGAGGAAACGGAGGTTCGTCTCTGCCATGTAGTAGTAAGCGATGATCGTGGTCAGGCAGAAGAAGAACAGCGTGATCGCGATGAACGCGGCGCCGATCCCGGGGAATTCGGAGTCGAAGCCGGCCTGCACATATTGCGGGCCGACGACCGCTGTCGCGGACAGGAGACCGCCTTCCACGAGCACCTCGCCGTCCTCGGTCCCACCGGAGAACACTCGATAAGCACCAGTTGAGATGATCAAGAATCCGGTAGCAGAGCAAACGAAGAGGGTGTCCACGTACACGGCGAAGGCCTGGACTAGGCCCTGCTTGGCCGGGTGCGACACCTCGGCTGCAGCCGCCGAGTGAGGGCCGGTACCCTGCCCCGCCTCGTTCGAGTAGACGCCGCGCTTGACGCCCCACATCACGGCCAGGCCCACAACGGCACCCAGTGCAGAATTCAAACCGAAGGCGCTTCCGAACACCAGGGCAATAGTGGAAGGCAACTCAGAAGCATTGAGGATGACAATGACCAGTGCCGCAAGGATGTAGGCAATCGCCATGAACGGCACCACGACCGAGGCCACAACAGCAATGCGCTTGACGCCACCGATGATCACGAAGGCCAGAACAATGACCGTACCGACGGCCACGGCCCAGGCAGGCACCGTCCAGGCGCCGTCGATCGCGGTGGCCAACGAGTTTGCCTGCACGCCCGGCATCAGCACGCCGCAGGCCAGGACGGTGACGGCCGCAAAGACGTAGCCGTACACCTTGAAGAACGGCGCACCCTTGGTGTGAGCCAGTGCACGGGAGAGATAGTAGGCCGGACCACCGCGGTACTCGCCTGACAGCGAGTCCCGGGTCTTGTACATCTGGCCCAAGGTGGACTCGATGAAGGAGGTGGAGGCACCCAAGAAGGCGACAGTCCACATCCAGAACAGCGCGCCGGGGCCACCGAAGGCGATCGCAGTGGCGACGCCCGCAACATTGCCCGTGCCAACGCGGCCGGACAAGGACATGGCAAGCGCCTGGAAGGACGAGACGCCGTCAGGGGATTTCTCACCCCCAACAAGCAAGCGGAACATTTCCTTGACGTGCCGCAGCTGCAGGAATCGCGTGCGGACAGAGAAATAGATGCCGGTGCCTAGACAGAGATAGACCAGCCAGTCGCTCCAGATCACGCTGTTGATCGCGGTTAATGCATCGCTCATGGTGTCGGCCTCTTCCAAAGGAGTGTGAGTGGTGCGCGGTGGGCCCTCAGAAACAGTGCGCCTATGTGATGCGCGTCACCTTGCCCCCGGGAAGGACAGTACACGAACACGCGGCGCGTCCGACCAAGCGGGCATATCGCCCGGAAGCACCCCTCAAGGCCGCTCTTCGTCGATAAGGCCGCTTCCCCGCCCTGTCCGCCCTCACCCGACCCCGCGACCCCCGCGGCCCCGAGCCAACACGCCCCAGGACGCACGAAGGCCCCGGGATCCACTCAAACGAGCGGACCCCGGGGCCTTTGCACTACGGGATGTGGAGATGGGTGGCACTACTACAAGGAGCCATCCATGCGATTCCTCATCGCAGGCCAGCGTCGCGTGTGGTGTGAATCGGTTGCCGCCGACATCACGCGCCACTGCAACGTGCCCCACCACCTGGCACTCTCCTGGCCAGGCAACATACCGTTGGGCGCCACGATCTCGTCCTCATCCAGCACGAGGCCGGTGCCGAACTCGCCACCGCCGCACACGGACGTCTCGCCGAATGCGGCGCGGTCGTCAAAATCGACTAGGAGCACACCCGTGGCCGGCCCCCAGGACCGCCGCCGCGCCGCCTAACAGGTGTTGGCGCTTTGAATGCCAGACCACATTGCCCCAAAGACCATTCCGCCAGCGATCCCGAATGGGCCTCCAGGAATGCCCGAGACGGCTCCGCCACCGAGGCCCCAGAGCAAATTGCTCAGCGCACACCCCGAATCCGCAGTCGGTGCAACCAGAGCCGAAGATGAGCCCAGGGGATCCACCTCAACCGGCCGAGGATCATGGCGGCCATAAACCGGCATCTTCGTTACGTAGGCCTTAAAACTCTTACCGCCAGATGCAACCACATAACGCACGGTAATTCTCTGCTTTAGCTTGGAGTTGTAATCCGAGATGGCCGCTGTACCCATGCTTTTCCCGGCGGAGTTTCGGATCGTTAGCGTCCCGTTGGAGTTTTTCTTGGCCGTGGCGTTCTTCAACTTGTACAAGAAATATAGTTGCGATCCCTTCTTGTCTCGCACGGCAGACACCGCCACTGAAGGGCGGGCCGCGGCTGCGGCGACCTCCGCGTTTGGCGCCATGACCGGAGCCGCTGACGCGGGAGCAAGCGCGACACATTGAAGCGAGGCGGCCAGTAGGCCCGCGGTGGCCAATGCCGTCAGTTTGCGATTAATAGCGAACATTCTTTCCCCTTACTCAACGATCGGATCGACGCCGACCGGCTAGTCCTGCGCATACTCCACCTACAAGCGCCATGCCAGCGGCGAAAATTATGCCGCTCTGAATTGATTGTGCGTCGCCCAGTGCCTGACGGAGCAACAGGATGGCCAGGGCTACTGCGGCCCCGAACAAAACACCCCACACGGCTCTTTTCACTTGCCCTGTCATGCATACCCCTCTCGCTGTAACTAGTTTGATCTTAGCTTGCTAAACACGGTCAAGCGTCACAGCCAGATAACAATGCTCGGAGGCGCACGATGGCCGTCTCCGCATTCGAACTCGCCGCCCAAGCGTTCGAGAAGCCCGCCCCCAAATGGGACACCCCCGGCGCACTGGCCCGCCAACTCAACCCCAAAACCGTGCAAACCCCAGCACTCGACCTCATCGACGCGGCCCTAGTCCGGGCATTCAACACCCCCGACTCGCGGCTCATCATCAGCATGCCCCCACAGGAGGGCAAGAGCGTGCGCGCCGCAAACGACTTCCCCGTATGGGTGCTCACCCAAAACCCAGACTGCCGCATCGTCACCGCGTCCTACGCGCAGAACCTCGCCAACCGCAACGGCCGCGCCATCCGCAACCGCATCACCTCCAACCCCTCCCTGAACATCGCCATCGCCAACGACAACGGCTCAGTGTCCGAATGGACCCGCGCGGGCGGAATCCTCCACCGAGTCCGCTGGCTCGGCACCCTCGCCACCGTCGCCGCGATCTGCGTCCCAATCCTCTGCTCCGCCCCCTTCATCGGCGCCGCTGTGGAGACCGGGAACCCCGACAGATTGCAGACCGTGTACTCGTACGCCACCCACTCCCTCGCAGTCCTCTGGGTGGCCTACGCGACGGCCCGAGACCACACCGAAGACCCTGGCGGTGACCTATGACCCCCGACTCCCTACCCGTCATCCTCACCACCGCAGGCGTCATCGCCGCCGCCCTCCTGAGCTGGATGGGCGCACGCTTCAAGACCAAAGCCGACAAAGACACCACCAGCACCAAAACCCTCCTGGACGGGCTGCTCACCCGACTCCAAACCGTGGAAGAAAAAGTCACTTCCCTCGAGGCCAAGCTGAAGCGCGCCAACACCGAGCGCGACGAAGCCGTCCGGCAGGCCCGCGAAGCCGACGACACGCTCCGCGACCGCCAAGAGCTCATCGACGACCTGTACCAGTACAGCGCCGGACTGATCGTCTGGGGCTCACCAACAGCACCCGCCCCGCCGCCCGTGGCGACGTGGCGCATCCGCGCACACGCCGAGCTCTCCGACCACGCCGCCACCCTCCGACTGCAACAGGACAGGGGTACACCATGACCGCATGGCGCATGGCACTAGCGCTCGAGCAGCTGCTCGGGCAGATCCGCACCTACTACCCGACCAGGTCCACGGCCAGCGACGGAGGTAAGGGCGACAGCGCGCACGCGGCGCGGACCTCGGACCACAACCCCGACGCGTCCGGGGTGGTCCGCGCCCGCGATTTCACCCATGACCCGGGAGTGTTTGACGCGCACGCGTTCGCGGACCGGCTCGTGGCCGCCCGTGATCCCCGCGTGAAATACGTCATTAGCGCCGGGCGGATCAGCGTCGAAAACGGTGCCTGGACCCCGTACATGGGCGCCAATCCCCACCAAAAGCACGTCCACGTTTCCGTCATCTCCGGCGCCGCTGGTGACGATGAGAGGCCGTGGCCAGCCGTCCCCACGAAAGGACACACCATGCCCCACGCCGTATCGCCCTTCACGGGCCGCTACACCCAAAAGCACGGATCCGCCGGCGGGTACACCGGTCACGCCGGGATCGACGTCGCACCACCCTCCCCGGGGCAGACAGGCAAGCCGGTCAGGGCCATGTTCGCGGGCACCGTCGTGCGCACCGCACGCGGAGTCCGCCCCGGCAACCGCCGCTCCACGTGGGCGCCGGGCCGCACCGGCAACGGCGTGCTGATCCGCAACACCGACGGGGAAGCCCAGGGATACAACCACGTCACCCCGACCGTGCGAGCCGGGCAGAAGGTCACCGCCGGGCAGGTCATCGGCTACAACGACCGCAGCGGCAATCAGACCGCGCCGCACCTGCACTTTGAGACGTGGGCCGATTGGCGTAACGCATCCTCGCACTACGACCCAGCCCGCGCCTTCCGGCGCTTCGGCATCAGCGTGGGATCCGCGCCCGCAGGCGGCGGCGGCGGTGCGTCCAAGCCCGCCACCAAACCCAAGCCATCCAAGCCCAGCCCGGGCAAGAAGTGGCCCGACGCCAACCTGTCCGCCAAGGCCACGAAAGCCCAAATCGCGGATGCCTGGTATGCCCTCATGGCCGTCGCCGGATACCGGGACCGCTCCGCCACACAGCGCCGCCAGCGCTGGCTCAAAGCCCAAGGCACCTACAAGGGCGCCCTTGACGGCAAGTGGGGCCGCCTGACCACCAAGGCCCTACAGCAGACCCTCGCCAAGCGCGGCTACTACCACGGCGTCATCGACTCCGTGGCCGGGCCCATGTTGCGCGCCGCAGAGATCGCCTTCCTCAACAGCCAGCGCAAGACCAACCTCAAGTAAAGGACCACCATGTTCACCATTGCATTCCTCACGGGCGCCGCCGAGCGCGCCGCCAAGAGCTTCGCCCAGGCGCTGCTTGCCGTCGTCTCCGTCACCGGCCTCACCTTCGGAGACATCGACTGGCGAGTGTCCCTCTCCGCCGCGGGCCTCACCGCCCTCGCCTCCGTGCTGACCTCCATCGTCAACCCCACCTTCACGGCGGGCACGGACCAGGGGATCGGCATCGAGCAGATCGGCGACACCGGCACCGAGATCGAGGCCGAGGTCACCGAGCCTGACCCTGTCGAGGTAGCCCCGGCCGACGACGTCCCGGCCAAGCACCCCGCCTAACGCAAAGCGCCCCACCTTTCACCGGGTGGGGCGCTTTCTGTCGTTTCGGGTCAGCGTGCGAGCTCACCCTTGAGCACGTAGGCAACATAGGCACTGCCTGGGTCTCCCTCATGGAGTTCCCAACCACTGCTCTCGAACAAGCTTCTTGCCGCTTCATTCTGAGGATGAACGCTGGCGTAGATGGCCATGGACACATGTCCCCGCTGTCGTGCGACGGCGCCTGCGCGACGGATCGCGTCATTCAGCAGTACACGACCATGTCCGAGACTCTGGAAGTTCTGATCGACACCGATCCACAGCAGATGAGCCAGCATGGTATCCGGTTTGACCGCTACCCATTCGATCTTGGCTTCTGTCTCGAAGAATGACGCGGCCCCGGGTAAGTACCCGTATGCCTCTCCCAGGCGCAGATGCCACGGCTCATGATAGGGCGGCAGCATGTCGCGCAGTGAGCCCTGAACCTCAGCGGCAGGGTACCCAGGGACATCCACCACATCTGGCGAGTGCTTGACTCGCTTCTTCAGATATCTGCGCCCTTCTTCGGCGCACGTGAACCCTTGCAGCTGTTCACGGTGACGCGCCTCTGCATCAACCCACGCTAGATCCATGGTTGTGGACTAGAAGGTGAACGAGGGCTTCATCCGCTCGATCTTCTCGATGAGGCTAGGGGTCAGAACTTGCTTGCGACGCTCCCTGATCACGCGTGCGATCTCCGCATCGTGTGCGGGAACAACGAATCGCCCGTCCTGTTCAACGGTGGAGGTGGTCTTGGGGACAACTTCAAGCTTCGCCATGGTTTGCCTCCTTCGCGGCCTATCCTCTGAGCCGGCCCTTCGCTCGTCCCGCCACCTTGGGCGGTACTGTCCTGTACCAGCCAGTGCCGTCTGGTACTTGCGTGTACTTCTCCCAACTTACACGGCTTCCACTTATTTCAATAAGCCAGGACGCACAGATCACACTAGTCACAGGAAAAATCTGGTGATTCGGCTGGATCCTAAGAAAAAACGCGGAACTGTGCCAGCGCGCACGGCCTGACATCGCCCCCGTCCCAGCCCTTCCCGGGTGGGGCGGTTTCGTGCGTCCCGGGGGCCGTCCTAGCGCGGCGCTTGCCTACGCCCCCCACCGGATCGGCGTCACCAAACCCTGCCCCGGAAGCTCCACGGCCCCGTTGATCAGATCAGCAAGGCGGGCCAAGCGATCAAGACCGGCGCGCTGGTACACCTGGACGGTCCCTAGGTCCGCATGCCCACCGAAACGCCTCTGCTCCGCACCCGTCGCCCCGCCCAACCCACCGCCGTCAGTGCCGTCTTGCGCAGATCGTGGAACACCCGGTCATCTGAGGGCGCTCAGCCCCCGCCTGCGCCACGTTGTGCGCGTCCCGCGCCGCGTTGAAGCGCTTCCGCAGCGTGTTGGGGTGGAACCAACGCGTCCCGCGCCGCACAGCCGGGAACAGCAACCCATCATCACCCCTCCCGGCCCAGTGCAACAGGGGGGCAAGCACGACCGGAACCAGCGCCGCAGGCACAGGCACGTCGAGCGTGCCCGCATGCGATTTGGGCGCTTCTTCCCTCAGTCCACCCTTGGACTGCACCTGTCGCTCAATACGCAAGAACGTCGCCTCATTCTCCCCATCGCGCACCGACGGGGCCGTCCAGAGATCACGGCGCCGCAACCCGAGCACCTCACCAATGCGCACTCCACACCACGCGGCCAGCAATACAGACAGGCGCTCCCCTTGCGGCATTCGGCCCGCCAGGTCCGCCACCTCCTCAGGCGTCGCCACCTCACGGTGCGGCGCCCACACTGGCTTACCCCGGCCCGGCGCAGTAATCCGGCACGGGTTCTCGTCGACGCTCGCCCGATGGCCGGCCGGAAGCGGCCATGCCGTTCCCGCGGCGTACGCGAACATCTGAGAGAGGGCGGCCAGCGACTCCCGTGCCGACCCCGGCTTGCCTTCCGCCGCGATCTTGTCGTGCCGCTCGCGCACCATGGAAGCTGTCACGTCGCGCACAGCCACAGCCGCGAAACGTTCCTGGCTCCTCGAGTCCCAGCGCGACCGCATCGAATACAGCGACCCTCCTTAAGGCCGCGTCGGCGCCCCCATTCCATCCAGTCCGCTTAGAGGCCCGCCACCGTGTATGCGTCTGGCGTAGCCGAGGCGGCGGCCCGCGCCGCTTCCTGCCGGGCGGCTTTGCGCGCATCAGTCGGTGGCACGAAGGTGTTGGAAGCGAGCTTTCCCCGCGCAATAGCTGGAGCAATCTCTGCGTCTGGGACTGAGTAATAGTCGCCCAGCTCAACTTGGCGCCCCTTAAAATTAGCACGCGGCCAGTAACGGTCCCTGCGCCCGGTGTTACGCCGCGGGGGCAGTTTGGCCTCTCTTGCAATGGTGCTCTCCTACGTGATCCGAGGGCCATGAAACCGCGGCCCTACATTGGCCCTAATTTTCTGGGGTGCCGTGTCCTTCTACGTCCACTTGGGACCGTAGCGGCGCCCCCTGACTATCCGCAGGATTCCGGGGTAGAACAGCGAAAGGCCCCGGGATCCACTCAAACGAGCGGACCCCGGGGCCTTTGCACTACGGGATGTGGAGATGGGGGGAATTGAAAGGCCCATCTACCCCTATTTTGTACCAAATCGGTCCGCAAAAACCGAGAAAGTGTCTGGAATTGCCTTGGTACAAACCGGACCCGTATCTGACCTGTGTTGGCGAGGCCAACAAGTTCGGGGGCGATTTTCAGGGCTCGGGACGGCCTGTCCATGGGGGGCTCTGAGGTCCTCCCGGCCCTGGCAAACTGACACCCCCACGGGCCATACTGTTCGAACACGTATTCGAACGAAGGGGTTAGATTGAAGGACTACATGGCAATGGCGATCCAACTGGGTGCCGACGGGTGCGCGACACTTTGGGGCGTCACTGCTGCCACTGCACGGGCGAAGCTTGAGGGCCGCCGCCCGGTCATGTTGACCGAGGCAGCGGCCCTCGTTGCCATGCTGGGACTTAGCCCCCGACTATGCGATTCGTGCCACCGACCTCTCCCAGAAGGCCTGGACTGATACACCCATGGCTTCCAGCATCTGCAAGAGTGTCGGCATTGGAATGTCGCGCTCGCCTGCGAAGTAACGGCGCACCGTTTTTTCGCTGACTTCCACGCGGCGGGCGATCTCCATGTAGGAGAGGTTGTTCGCCGCTCGTTCGATACGGAGCTGCTCTAGCGCGGCTTGTTGCAGCGCTGCTGTTCTCTGGTCCATACGGTCCATGTTAGCACCATTTTGGTCCGCAAAGTGACACCCTTGGCACGATATCCGGGTTGACACCGGACCATATGGGCCGTAAAGTGGAACGCATGGACCACATCAACACCAAGCAGATCTCCGACAAGGTTGCCTCTGCTATCGCCCGCAATGACCGCTCCCTCGCCTCCGTTGCCGAAGCCGTCGGCATCCCCAAGACCACGTTCAACCGGAAGATCAACGGCCGCACCGACTTCTACATGGGCGAACTGATCGCCATCGCTGTGGCCCTGGGTGTCGGCCTAGATGAGTTCGTTCCCGACAACGTGCCGATGCACGTGAGGGCGGCCGCCTGACATGCCGCGCTTCCTGACCCCTGAGCAGGCGGCGCGTGAACTGGGCATCCCCAAGACCACAATCAAGCGGCTCGCCCGGATCACCGGAATCTGCACCCGCCTCGAACGCAACCGGATCGCCTTCGACGAGGGCAACCTTGACGCCATGAACAGCTGGATCAAAGAGCAGCAAGCCAAGCCAGCAGAACCGTCACCCGGCGAAGAGATCGACTACTTCTAACCCCACCGCACTCCCCCGACCTTACGGTCGCCGGGCATTGTGCACCCAAAAACACCCCACCCCACCGCTCAGAGGTTCGCCACTGACGCAGACACCAGGGCCATCAGTCGTGCCCTGGGGAGAGCAGGAGACATGACTACTACCGACTATGAGAGGCGGATCGCTCAGGCTAACCCGGGCCTCCGCAAGGGCAAGGTGCAGCGCCTCGCCAACCGCATTGCCAAGCGTGCCGCCTCGGGGATCGCTGCTGAGCGGGCGCGCATCCAGGAGATGGGCGAGTCCGCATGGTTTGAGAACCAGCTGCGGATCCTCGGCATCCACGCTGACACCACCGCCCGTGATGCTGTGGCGATCGTGGAGGCCGGAGCATGAGCGGCTACGGCAGGGCGGCGCAGCGGATCGAGGATCTGGCCGAGTCGGTTGAGGCGGACGAGGTGGCCCAGCGTGCTGCCGGTGATGTGGAGGCGGCGGAGTTTTCTGCCCACTACGCTGCCGCGCTGCGTCAGGCGCTCGCCATCATCGAGGACGCGAGGGCCCACGCATGAGCGCCTTCCGTGTCTGCGTCGACTGCGCCCGTCCGATGCGTCGTAAGGGAACCCGTGTGGCTGAGTTCCCGGGGACGGTTGCGCCTCACGGGCGCGGAATCTGTACGACGTGCTACTGGCGTGAGGCGCACCCGGACAGCACCACCAAAGCGCAACGGGCAGGCGCCGAGTCTGTCACCCTCGCCGGTCGCGGCGCACCTCACACGGACGAACACAACGTTCTTGCCCTCTCTGATTTCCTCGCATCCCGCCGCGCACGACTCGCGACACAACATCGTCACCTAACAAGGAGCACCGCATGACCACCCCCAGCAGCGATCTGAGCAAGCAGCTTCGGGCGCTAACAGCAGAGTCCCAGACTGATGGATTCCTGCCACCTGGTTTGGCCAGGCCGCCCCGCAACCCCCTCCCGTCTGACATCACACCGGAGCAGGCATATCTACTAGGCCAGACGGTGGGGGCGCAATACGGCGTCGGGTTCATGGCAGGCGCGGTCGATACTGCACTCAACAGGCCGATGACCTCATGAGGGTCTCTCAATCGACGCTACCTCTGATCCGCGACCGCATGCTGTCGAGCACGACGCTCTGGGATGTCAGGAGCCGGGTTATTCGAGAAACCTCGTGGGCGGGGATCAAGGGTTTCGGATCGGAACAGGCAGGGTTCGCGGCAGATATGGAGCGCCTGGCCTTGAAGAGAGCAAAGCTCTTCGTGCTTGGCTCGGAGGCGACAAGCAATGTGATGGAGGCATCCAAAACTCTCGCCGGGGGCGGCTTTCATTTGTCTGATTTGCCTTCCGAATCGGGCATGTTGGCGCTCTCCTCAGCGATACCTCAGACCTCGCAGGACTCCGAGACACGAGGATTTTTCGGCGGCATTCGTGTCATCACATGGTTTACCGCCAGGGGAATTGACACATCGGACAGCCTCTGGCTCGTCATGCAAGGACTCGACGAATTACCTAGCGGACAAGAGTCCTATGCGAAGGTCTTGCCCCTAGTCCACAACGATGAAATCGCCGTGAAAATTGAGGGCCAGCCTATCGACTTAGTTTCAGCGGACGGCGCACCGAGGGCGATCGCCACCGTGCTACTGACCGCGTTCTTGTTCATGCAGCAAAACGAGTTGACGACGGTGAAACCTACGAAGGTGCGCGTGCCGCACCCGAAGAAGCCTCGCGAGCAGCGCACTGCACTGGTGTCGGTCATCGACATGCGCCGGTATGAGCCGACGCCTCACACGAAGTCTGGCGATCCGCGCCGCACCACCGATCATCGCTGGGTGGTCTCGGGTCACTGGCGAAACCAGTGGTATCCGAGCCGGAACGTGCACCGGCCCAAGTGGATTCCTGGACATATCAAGGGCCCAGAAGGTGCACCACTGCGGCACGTCGAGAAGGTCCACGCACTCCGAGCAGTCCCGAACACCCAACTAGAAAGTGAAACCGCATGACCACCCCCACCCTGTTCACGTACGCCGACACCCCGGTGCGCGTCCTGGACGTAGACGGCGAACCCTGGTTCGTCCTTGCCGACCTGTGCAAGGTGCTCGACCTGAGCAACCCGAGCATGGTCGCTCAGCGCCTCGACGCCGATGCCCTAAGCACTGCTGAGGTCATCGACGGCATGGGTCGAGCACAGTCCGCGCGCACCGTAACCGAGGCGGGCATGTATGAGGCCGTGTTCATGAGCCGCAAACCAGAGGCCCGCGACTTCAAGCGCTGGGTCACGCATGAGGTCCTGCCGACGATCCGTAAGACCGGTTCATACCAGCAGCCGAAGACGTTGGCGGAGCGGTCGGTGGAGCTGATCCAGGATCTGCACGCGGAGGTCGCTGCTCTCACTCCGAGGGCGTCGGCGTGGGACACGATGGCTGGCGCGCATGGCGATTATGCGGTGGATGAGGCGGCAAAGATCCTGAGCCGTGACCCAAACATCACGGTGGGGCGCGCGCGGCTGTTCACGCACATGGCTGAGCGCGGCTGGATTTACAGGCATGGCGCTAGGAACCGCTGGCACGCGTATCAGTCGCAGGTGGACAACGGGCGGCTAGTGCAGCGGATGTCAGCGGCTTTCCTGAATCAGCGTACGGGTGAGATGGAAGTCCCAGATCCGACGATCCGCATCACCGTGAAGGGCTTGGAGGCGTTGCGTGCGTCTCTGACCCCGGCGTTGGAGCTGTCCGCATGAGTGTCCCGGCCCTAATTCCCGCACCGTTGCCGACGCTCCCGAACCGGGTGTCTGGGATCGTCGCCGAGGAGCGCAGTGTGGACGGCCGCCTGCGCCTCACGTTGCAGTGCGCTGACTGCCTGTCCACGGAGACGCCGGACATGGCGGTGCTCATGACCTACGTGTTCCACCCCGCCACCTCGGATGGCCGGCGCCGCTGCAAGGCGTGCCGGATCGCCGCATTCCCTGACTGCCCTTGTGGGAGATGCACCGAAGACCGGACCGGGAGCTTGTACCGATGAACCCCATCGCCCCGGAAGCCCCGGCACCCTTGGACGCCCTGGACCCGGTTGAGGACTGGCTGGATCGCCATCCGCGCCCCGCCATCATCGTGGGCGTCCTCGCCCTCACCTCACCCATCACCGTCCCGCTCATCGCGTGGGCCATCAACCTAGGAGTAACCCTGTGAACGGGATCAAGTACACCTGCACCATCGACAGCCGAGATTCCCTGCATGTAGTAGAGCGCGATATGGATCGCCTCAGCTTCATGACGGAAAGAGAAGGTAATTGGACCGGCTCCGCATGGGTCACCCCCGAGGCCATAGCGGACCTTGCCCGCCGCCTGGCTGAGCATGTGGGCCTGACCATCGAGCCGGAGCCGTTCAAGCGTGACGCCAAGTTCGAGGACATTCGCAAGGGTGACCTGGTGCGAGTGGAGTACACGCAGAACGACATCACAGTGGTCCGAACCGGCGTGGCGGATGATCTCCTGTCAAGTGGCTGGTACACACCTACGCGCGAGCTCCTGTTCGGTCCTAACTTCGGTGACACCATCACGATCCTGTCCCGCCCGGAGCCCGAGCCCGAGCCGGAGCTGCCGACCACGCCGGGGGCCGTCATCAAGCTCTGGCTGGGCGAGGAGTGGATGCGCGTCAACCTGGGCGCTGACGGGTACTGGCGCGGTGAATGGCCTGATGGTGATGGCATGGAGGTTACGCGCGTCGAGCTGGCCGGACAGTGCGGCATCGGCTGGGACCGTTTCGAGGTGCTCGCGTGAGGGCGCACATCCACGAGGTGGCGTGTGGGCTGATGCGCAACCAAGTGGACGTGCTGGCCACCAAGAACGGCGATTGGTGGTGGTTTGACCGCCCAATCCAGCTCACCAACAAACGCGGCGACACCACCACTAGGGCCCGCATCCACGACCACGACATCATCCACAAAACCGACGAGGCCCCCGAACAATCGGGGGCCTCACTCATTGGAGACACACCATGAGCGACGTCCTCGAAGCGCCAACCCTCACCCCCACCGACGCGGGCGACCACGACAAGTTCAAGCACTACGTCAGCAAGACCAAAATGACCGACGCCCACGTATTCGGCACCCCACTCACCGCCCTCTGCGGCAAACAGTGGGTGCCCTCCGCCGACCCCGGCCGGTTCCCACTCTGCCCCGCCTGCAAAACCATCTGGGAGGCCATGAAATGACCGTCACCTGCATCGAATGCGGCACCGAACTCCGCGACACCCACTACCCCTCCGTCACCGCCTGGTGGTGCCCCACATGCGACAAAATCAAGGAGATCGGACGATGAGCAGCTTCATTCCAGGCGCCTATGACGGCATCCGAAATGCCGACTACCACGCAGACCCCGCACTCGGCTCCACGTCGCTCAAGACGCTCGCCAAGCCAGGCGGACAAGCAAAGTTCAAGGCCGCCCAAGAACGCCCCCAAGAGCACAAGACGGCGTTCGACCTCGGCACCGCCGCGCACTCCCTCATCCTTGAAGGCGACCTCACCGGGCTGGCCATCATCGACGCAGAGAACTACCTGACCAAAGCAGCCAAAGAGGCCCGCAATGCGGCCTACGCGGAAGACAAGACGCCCTTGCTCCCGCACGAGTTCGCCGCAGTGCAGGCCATGCAAGACGCGGTCATGAATCACCCCCTGGCGGCCAAGGCATTCACCGGACACACACCCGAACGCTCCATCTTCTGGGAGCACGAAACCGGGCGGATGCTCAAATGCCGACCCGACGCGCTCAGGCCCGGCCTCATCGTGGACCTCAAAACCGCGAACACCGCCGAACCGAACGAGTGGGGACGAGACGCCGGGAAGTTCCGCTACCACCAGCAAGCCGCCCACTACATCGACGGCATCAAAGCGGTAACCGGCGAGACCCTGCCGTTCGCATTCGTCGTCGTCGAGAAGGAATACCCGCACCTCGTCTCATGGATCGAGTTTGACCCGAACATGCTGGACGAGGACGGACGCGACGACATCGACCGAGGACGCGCCCTCAACGCCCTCGCACTCGCCAGGCTTGCCGAATCCGAACGAACTGGCCTGTGGCCCGGATACCCCACCTCATCCCGTATCAGCCTGCCCCCGTGGCTGGCACGCCAAGAACAATCCCAATTGGAGGACTCATGACCGACCTAGTACGCATGGGCGTCAGCGACAAGCTCGCCTACGCCGAGAACATGGCAGGCTCCAACCTGCTCCCCAAGGCATACCAACGCAATCCCAACAACCTGCTGTTCGCCATTGAGTACGCCGAAGCGCTTGGCATCCCACCGATCAACGCGATCACCAGCATCCATGTCATCAACGGGAAGCCCACCGCGTCCGCCGACCTCATGGCCACGCTGATTCGCCGGGCCGGCCACAAGCTGCGCGTTGTCGGTGACGACACATACGCGGAGGCGACGCTGATCCGGGCCGATGACCCGGACTTTGAGTTCAAGGCGCGCTGGGACATGGACAAGGCCCGGAAGGCCGGGCTTAACACCCCGACGTGGAAGTCGTACCCCGCGGCAATGCTCCGCTCTCGTGCGATCAGTGAGGTTGCAAGGCAAGGCGCATCCGACGCGCTCAACGGTGTGGTGTACACGCCGGAAGAGTTCGGCGACGAGTCCGCTTGGGGGAAGGTTCGCGGGACGCGGACGGATACCCCGGCACCCGCTGCCGCTGCGGCGCTCCTTGAAGAGGACGTGATCGAGGAAGCGCCTGACGATGACCCCGCGCTCCCCCCTGAGCAGCTCGCAACGATGTCCGTTGACGGGTTGCGCACCCACTACACCGCCCGGCAGAACGCTGGCGCCACCACCGAAGAACTCGACAGCATCAAGGCGCTGGCGACCACGAACAAGGAGAACTGACCCATGCCTATCCCCACAATTTCCGGTATCGCCGGACTCACTGGCGACCCCGAGACGCGACACGGAATCGGCAACGAGAACAAGTCGGTGACGAATTTCCGGCTCGCCTTCAACGATTCCAAGTACAACAACGGGCAGTGGGAGACCACGAAGACGTTTTTCGTGGACGCTGCCGGGTGGGAGCATCTAGCCGAGCGTGGCGCCGAGCTGCGCCAGGGCGATCAGGTGTACGTGGAAGGCCGCCTAGAGACCCAGCATTGGGAGCAGGATGGACAGAAGCGCTCCAAGCCATACCTGGTCCTGCGGCAGTTGCGGAAGCTTGAGAAGACCCAGAAGCAGGGCAACGGTGGCGGCAACCAGGGTGGTGGCTTTGGTGGCCAGCAGTCCCAGCCGCAGCAGCAGGGCAATGACGCGTGGCGTCAGCCTGCTAGCGGTGGCAACGGTGGCTGGGGTGGAGCGGCAGGGGCATCAGATGTGCCCTTCTAGGAGGCCGTGGAATGCGATCCTAATCCCAATCCGTGTACGCGAGCGAGCGCATTCAAAGTGGGTCCCAGACGGCGAATGCTGGATCAGCTCCTACTCCGTCGCTTCTCATGGGTATGCGCAGATCGGGTGGCAGAACAAGGATGAGCGCCATGTAGTGCTCGCCCATCGCGCATCCTGGGAACTGCTGAATGGACCTGTGCCTGTCGGGCACACCCTCGACCATCTCTGCAAGAACAGGACGTGCGTGAATCCTGTCCACCTGCGCGTGCTGACCAACTTCGAGAATGCGCGCAGGACTGGCGGTCTTGACTGGCCGCTGGGCGTCTGTGCCAACGGCCACCCAGACAGATTCCTAGTGGAAGATCCTCACCGTCGCGACAAGATGGGAAATCAGAGGATCGGCCACAGATGCTCGAAATGTGTGAGCCTTTCCCGCGCTCGCTACTTGTGGAGAAAGCGAAACTCCGGCAAGCCAATGCCTTTCGATCTTCTGCTGGCTCGCGAGAAGCCCCAGCGTAATGGCAGCGCCAGCCGCATTCTCACCTGAGTCGAAACCTACAAGAACCTAGCCCGGCCTATCGGCTTTCGATAGGCATCCCAAGCCTCGGCAACCGCCGGGGCTTTCGCATTTCCCAAGGAGCAACACATGACCGTCACCGTGTACGTCAAACCGCCGGGCCCGCCGTGCGTCCAGTGCGACATGACGAAGAAGGCCCTCGACCGTCAGGGCACGCCGTACACGACGGCGCTACTGACCGGCGCGAACCTCGAAGCCGCGAAAGCATTGGGTCACATGTCCGCGCCCGTCGTCGTCGTAGAGCGCGGCGGGCAAGTCGAGTCATGGTCCGGTTTCGACCCCACCCGCATCAAAGGCCTCGTGTGAGGCGCGGCGACAAGGTAACCCACCTCCTCGAAGGGTGGGATGGCGTCGTGGAAACCGTCACCACCGAAGAAATCTACGTGCTGTGGTTCGGGCACAAAGCCGGGTGGGCGGTACGGGACGACCTCAAGAATGTTTGAGGCCACCGCAGCACTCACCTGCCTCGCACTCGCCGTGTACGCCTACCTGGCCCGCCGCAAACACAACCGCTAACAAACCCCGAGGGGCCCGCCGACTGGTGGGCCCCTCCTTGTCTCTAGGAATCACTGATGGCCGATCGCCCATGCAAAATTGACGCCTGCGCTAAACCCGCATACACCCAAGGTTTATGCAGGATGCATCACACGCGGATTAAACGCCACGGCAGCCCCCATACCGTACTCCCGAAGGCAGTGCCTCGGAGCGACGAAGAGATCCTCCGCCGGAATGTCCCTGACCGCCCGCTAGATCAGTGCTGGATATGGCAAGGATTTCGCGATCGGCAAGGCTACGGCAAAGTCTCCCACCGCGGCCATCCGTCGCGAGCCCATCGGGTCGTCTATGAGTACCTCGTCGGAGAGATCCCAGCAGGAAAGGTCCTTAGGCACTCCTGCGACAACCCTCCATGCGTGAACCCATCACACCTCCAACCGGGAACGGACGCAGAGAACGTGGGAGACATGGTTAGGCGCGGCCGCAGCGCACGCGGCTCCAAGCACCGGGCAGCCAAGCTAACCGAAGCCCAGGTGTCCGAGATCCGCGCACGGTTCGCGGAAGGCGGGTGCACCTCTGCTCAACTCGCGAATGAATATGGGCTCACACAAACTCCTATGTCCCAGCTACTCCGCGGAATCACGTGGCGACACGTCCCTATGGCGAAGGTGCAGCCCAAATGAACCCTTATCGAGATTGCAAAGCCAAGTGCTGCAAGACCGGGCTTGGCGACATGTGCTTCAAAAGGCTCGACTGCGACTGCCACACGTCGGAGGCCGCGCTCATGGCGGCCGCAGCTCGTGAGCAGAGAGACCACGCCATCGCACGCGGCGACCGGTACAGGATCACCAGTAAAGCCAGGTCCGCATGAGTGACACTCACGACCTGTGCGAGGACCACGAACCACACGACTGCCCCGACAACTGCCACGACAGCGCGCGCGACGGGTGCACATGCGAATGGTCCACCAGCCCGCCCACCCACAGCTACTACGGCTGGGAACCCGGCGACACACACCGCCAAGACGACACCCGATGTGTCTACCACGGCACCTACAACCCCAACGACTACTAGGAGCGCACCCCATGACCACCCCAAACCCCCGCAACCTACTCACCGGCACCACACCAGGACCATGGAGCGACCAATGGAGCCAACTCGAGCCGTGCGTTGTAGCTCTCGTGGGATACACGAAAATCGACGGCTACAACCACCCACAGGAACGGGCTGCGGACATCGCACAGAAAGACAAAGACCGCGCCCTCGCCGCCGCCGCTCCCGACCTCGCCGCACGAGTCATCGCGCTAGAAAACGGGATCAGGGCGTTGCACCGCCCCGTGGACATTGAGCCCAGCGACACCATCTGCTCCGAATGCTCTTGGCAGCACCGGGCAGGGCGCTTTTTCGGGAAGGTCGTCGCCTACCCCTGCCCCACCATCGCCCTACTCGACGAGGAGGGGAAGGCGTGAGCATCTTCCACAAAGGTCCGTGGCACAAATGGTTCGCCTGGCACCCCGTTGACACCCACACGCACGGCTGGCGGTGGCTCACCGTGGTGGAACGTCGCCGGTGGGACGCCGACGTGCCAGGTGCACCGACCGGATGGGATTACCGCCCCCTCCTGCACAACGGAAGGAAGGGGCGGGGATGAAGCCGGTCATCAGGGCCAAGAAGGGCGCCGCCCTCCTCGACAGCCTGCCGGCAGGAGCAGTTGTCCTCGACCGCAACGGTCACGCGTGGCAGCAGGGCGGAATCTACCGATTCTGGGGCGAACAACACGGCTACTGGTACCGCTCCTACGGCGACGACTCCGAAGTCACCGCACGTGAAATCGCCGACCTCGCCCCATTCACAGTGCTCCATCCCCGAAAGGACCAGCCATGACCGACCAGACACCCAGCACCGAGGACGTGCAATTGGCAGCCACTCAGTGCCCAGACGGCATCACACCCGCCGAATGGGACGCATGGCTCACCACCTACACCCGCAAGGTAGCGGCGAAGGCGCTCAGGGAGGCGGCAGATGATGCCTGACCAGAAGATGCGTGAGCGCCTGGCCGTGCTCGCAGTGGCCGCGTACAAGCCGTGTGCGGAGGTTCGGTACGACGCCGAGGGCATCTACTGCCTCGACTGTGGATGGCAGAGCCCGACCGCGGACTACGAGGCGTACCGGGCCCACGTGCCGCTCAAGGTGATGGACGCCGTCCTCGCCGCCCTACCCGAACTGCTCGACGAGATGATCGCCGACCGTCACCGCGCCGTGAAAGCGGAAGCGTGGGAAGAGGGTGCGAGGGCCGCCTGGGATCACTCAACACCCGAGGTCAACGGCGCCCACTACCACTGGCGTCACGCAGGCGAGCCGCTGAACCCCTACCGGATCGAGGATCAGTCATGACACCAACCACCGAAGCCGATGCCGTGCGCGATCGCATAATGGACCGGATCTTCACGCTAGGCGAGGCCGCATCACGCAGGAGCGCGCCTACCGGGTACGACCCCGAGCGCCGCCGTGGATACCAAGAGGCGCTGGCAGACCTGTCCCTCTGGATCGAGGCCGACCATGGCTGAGACCAGGGAAGCACAGACGCTCAGTGGGGCGGACGTGGGGCGCGTCGTTTGGCTCAAAAGCTTCGGACGAGGCGTTCTGCACCAGGTGGGACACAGCCACACAGCTACGACCATCCGCCTCGGCCTCACAAGCTACGCACTCAACCCCACCGACCTCGTGACCGTCCGGGACGTGGAGTGAGCGCACCCCACACCAAAACCACCTAAGGCCGCCCCAACACTGGGGCGGCCTTCCCCACACCCCCAGGAAGTTGTGGATATCGGTTTTTCGCCGCATAAAGCCGCAATATTACGGCGAAATATGTGGCATCACGGATGCATAAACCGTCCGATATGAGCCGAAATTCACTGCAAACCGAATAATCAGACCTCCTGAGAGGGCCTGTGGATAACGCCTTTTGGCAATCACCAAAGGAAGGAGAAGCTAGCCCCATGGCAATCACCAAACGACTCCGATTCGAAATCCTCCGCCGAGATGGGCACACCTGCCAATACTGCGGCGGCAAAGCACCTGACGTGACACTCCACGTTGACCACCTCATCCCCGTCGCTCTCGGCGGCAGCAACAAACCAGACAACCTCGTTGCCGCCTGCAAGGACTGCAACCTCGGCAAGTCCTCAATGCCAGCAGACGCGCCAATCCTAGAGGCCGTGGGTGCTCAAGCTGCCGCATACGCCCTCGAAATGGTTGACAAGATGACCACCCTTCGGGCGAACTTCCAGGAGTCTGCTCAGTACATAGATGACTTCGATGCCGCCTGGAAAGTTTGGTTTTCTCCTTCAACGAGCGAGCCATCCCCTCGCCCTGTCAACTGGCGTGCCTCTATTCGCCGTTGGCATGGGATGGGCGTTCCGTTCGAGTTGTTGGACGAGGCCATTGAGATTGCGATGGTGAAGCCTGGCTTGAAGGGCGACTACCCCAAGTTCAGTTACATGGCGGGAATTATTTGGAGACGACTGAATGACATTCGCACACCGGACAATCTTTCCGAGCAGACTGTGCGCACTTTCACGCAGGCAGAAGTAGACGAAGCACTCGATCAGAACTACCGCTGGGGATGGAACTCCGGCTACAAAAAACGAAAGGAGGAGGAACTTGCCCAGGGACAGAGCGAACATTCAGACGGCGATCTGGTCTAGCCAGGACTGGCGTGCACTAGGCCCAATGGAGCAGTGGCTGTACGAGCTGCTACTCACCCACCCCGGCCTGTCGTACGCGGGCGTGTGCGACTGGAACCCGAAGCGGCTGGCCATGATGAGCACCGGAGTCACTGCGGACATGGTTGAAGCGGCTGGGACGGCGCTGCAGGCCGCCAGGTTCATCTACATCGACGGGCAGTCTGACGAGGTTCTGGTGAGGTCATTCCTCCGCCACGATGGGCTCCTGAAGAACCCGAAGCTGTCCGTGTCGATGGCCAACAGCTTCGGTGCTGTTGCGTCCCAGGGCATCCAGAAGGTCATCGTCCGGGAGCTTCAAAAGCTTGCCCATGAGTACCCCGAGTGGGCTGCGTTCAGGGTCGAGCGGGTGGCCTCGATCTTGAAGCTTGAAGGGGCCGATATGGGGTCACTTTTAGGGGAAGGCTTACCCCAAGGTTTAGGGGAAGCTTTACCCCAAGCCTTACCCCAAGCCTTCCCCCTGCCTACAGCTACAGCTACAGCTACTAGACCTTCTAAAGAAGGTCTAGGGGGTGTGGGGGGGATTTCAGAACGCACCCGAAACACCTCCCAGCCTCCAAGGAAGGCGACGCGACGCAAGCCGGAGACGGCCATCCCAGCCAACTGGTCACCCACCCAAAAGCACTCCGAGTACGCCACCGAAAAAAACCTCGCCCTTGACGACGAAGCAACCAGCTTCCGACTCCACGCAGAAACCCACGACCGTCGATGCGCCTCCTGGAACGCCGCGTTCTCGTCATGGCTCAGGAAATCCAAACCAACCACCACCACCGCCCGCAACGCCCTCTGGGACTAACTCAACCCCCACACACCGAAGGAGCCACCTCATGGCCACAGACCTCGACCTTGCAGAACGCTCCGTGCTCGGCTCCGTTCTCCTCTCCAACGGCAAGATCCTCGACGAGCTCGACTTCAACCCCGCCGACTACCACCACCCCATTTACGAGACCGTGCACCGAACCTGCCAGGCCATGAAGACCGCCGGGAAGCCAGTAGACGTCGTGACAGTCATGGGGGAACTCACCGCAGCAGGCGAACGCTACGACCCCGCCATGCTCCACCAGGCAGTCACCGACACCCCCGTCTGGGAGAACGCCGACTACTACGCGGGCATCGTCGCAGACGCCGCCACCGGTCGCAGGCTCATCAGCGCCGGAGCGAAAGCCAAACAGCTCGTGGACGCTGGCGGCGACATGCCAGAGATCGTTGAGGTCGTCCGCAAAGACATCGACAACGCCCAATCGTCCGCCCGCGCACAGCCCGTCGAATTCCTGGCAGACACCCTCCCAGGCACCATCGACATGCTCGACTCCGAGGTCACCGCCATCCCCACCCCGTGGCCATCGATGAACGAACTCATCACCGGGCTACTCCCCGGCGCTGTGTACGTCGTCGGAGCCAGGCCGGGCGTCGGCAAATCCGTTGTGGCCGTGCAGCTCGCCCAGACTCTCGTCGCCCAGGGCGCGGTCGCGTTCGTGTCCCTCGAAATGAACCGCGACGACGTGAACATGCGGCTCATGTCCTCCGAGCTTGAGATCAACATGAACAAGCTCATGAACCGAGAACTTGACGAGCGCGACTGGCAGAAAGTCTCAGCATGGCTCAGAACGGCCTCAGAGCGGCCTCTAGCGGTCTTAGACAAGCCCGGAGCAACCATCACCGACATCAAGCGTTTCGTGCGCTCAGTGAGCCGCAGGAAGCCGCTCGCCGGAGTCGTCGTCGACTACCTCCAACTCATGAACCCACCCACCGGCGACAAACGCCCCCGCCACGAATTCGTCTCAGCCATGTCCCGCGAACTCAAAATCCTCGCCCTCGACATGAACGTCCCTGTCATCGTCCTCTCCCAACTCAACCGAGGATCCACCAACCGCGAAGACAGCCGCCCCCAAATCAGTGACCTCCGAGAATCCGGCGCAATCGAACAAGACGCCGACGTCGTACTGCTCCTCCACCGCGAATTCCCCGGAGACAAGCAATACGAAATCGGCATGGCCGTAGCCAAAAACAGGCGCGGCCGAACCGGATCACTCACCGCCGAATTCCGCGGCTGGTACTCCCGAATCGACGAAGCCACCGCCTAACCACACCCCCCCAGCAACCCCAAGCCCCGCACACCGGGGCTTTTTTCATGCCCAAGGAGACAACCATGACCGACCGCATCAGCGTCCGCCGAATATGGCACCCCGGCCACGGCGGCCCCAAAAGGGAATCCTTCAACCGCCCTTGGGTCGTCTGGATACCGGACGGCACATGGCTTGGCTGGCACGAATCCTTCCCCACCCACGCCCAAGCCATCACCTACGCACAGAAGATCGCGAGGCAGCGATGACCCGCAACCGCTCATCCGCGAAAGCCGCCGGAACCCGCATGGAAACCCTCGTCGCCACCTACCTCCGAGAACGCCTCCAAGACGACGCAATCGACCGACAAACCAAAACCGGAGCCAAAGACCTCGGCGACATCCGCGGCGTCAAACTCGGACCCCACCGCGTCGCCGTCGAAGTCAAAGACGTCACCAAGCAAGCACTCCCCCAATGGCTCCGAGAAGCCGAAACAGAACGCCAAAACCTCGGAGCGCTCATCGGCGTCGTCGTCTCCAAACGCCACGGCACCACCGACCCCGGCTCCCAATACGTCCACATGACCCTCAACACCCTCGCCACCATCCTCAAGGAGACCAAGTGACCACCGCCTCATCCAGGGAGGCCCTCCGCAGCGCCTCCAAAGAACTCACCCTCATGAGCCTCCAAATCCAAGACTCCAACCGCTACACCCAGGACTACTGGCGCGGCGTCGCACAAGGACTCACCACCGCCGCCCAACACCTGGGCGGCGTTTCCGATTCCGAGGAGGACGACGAATGACCACCATCACCCCCTGGACAGGAGACACCCCGTGAGCCCGCGCAAGAACGTCAACAACCAGCCCGCCGCCCAAAAGCTCCTCGACTCACTACCCACCCACTCAGTCGTCCTCGACAAGTACGGGCACGCCTGGCAATCCGGCTCCATCTACTGGTACCGCGCCTTCAGGGTGACGCCTGAACCGTTCAGCTCCTGGGACCTCGCGTTTTCATTCCCCATCACCGTCATCCACACCCCCAAGGAGACCAAGTGACCCTCACACAGTCCTGCACCGCCACCGACTGCGGCAGGCCCACCAGCCTCTACCTCTGCGCCGAACACCTCGTGGAACTCGACTCCTACCTCGTGGATCGCGACTGGCTCTGGGTCAACCTCGACCCCTACATGCAAGCCACGAAAACCCTCCCCAAGGGCAACCCCGAATCATCCACCGTCGGCAAATCCGACTCACGACCACCCCTGTCCCTCGAAGCCGCGATCCTCCGAACCAAACTTGCCGAACTCCCAGCACGCGCCTACGACGCCGCAACCGACGACCCCCACGCCGGAAACACCCTCCGCAAAGCAAAACTCTGGATCGAATCAGCCAGACACCAAGTCTGGGGGCCAGCCGAAGACCGCCCATCCGACACGGCCGAAGCGCGCGCCCGCATCGCAGCGGAAGGGGTAGAGCCCATGCCCACCCGCCAGCTTGTGCCCTGGATGCGGCAATTTGCGAGCCTCGCCGTCAAAGGCAAAGACATCCGCAACTGGGCATTCAACGGATGGATCGTGCGCCGCAACCCAGGAGAGGACGGCCACCCCACCTACGACCCCTGCGACGTACTGCGAGCAAAAGACCGCGCCAGAGAAGGGCTTGCACGAAAAGCAACCATCAGATAAAGTGTCTTTTGAGCGCGTAGAGTGCGCCCAAAAACCAGGCTCGACACCACACGGTGCCGGGTCTTTTTTCTTGCCCAACGGCAAGGCTCCTGGGGTGGAGCGGTGAGATGGTCAGCCCCGGACGCTCACAACAGCGTCCGGGGCACGCGCACCCCCACCCCACCCCACAGACCGCGTGGCGCGGCGACAGACGGAACACACACCGTCCACCAGCCCACGATCCCGCCCCCGCGGTAGATCGGGCACAATCACCGCGCCACGCACAAACCCCCAGCCCAGGGACACGGGCAGCCGCGTGAGCACAGCGAAAGCCAAGGCTACGACCCGGAGCAAGACCGGGCGCGGCACGACATCCCGTGCAAAAGTTTGTCAGTCGTGAGCCCCGGCTCACAGCCCTGAGACGGTCACGCCGTCCACCCGGACCACGACCGGACAGGGCACACAGCCGGGTCAACGTCAGCGACATCCACCGCAACGAAGGACGCCCCAAACGCTGCACCTTTCGACAGCGCGGCGCACCTGCCCGGCACCAACCATGAGAGGGAGCGCACATGAACGAGAACACCCCCACCCCCAAGCACACCCCCACCCCCAACCTCCTGGGCGAGGCAGGCATGGGACAAATCACCCAAGGCGCCATCGGACTACACGAACTCTTCACGTCACTCATGGACGCCGGGTTCCCCCACGACGACGCACTACACATCATCGTCGAACTGCTCAAGCACGGATCACAGTGACCCGATGAAGGGCGGCGGCGCATGGCATCGAACCGCACCGGCACAGCCCAATGGCAGCGCATCCGCACCTACACCAAACGCCAAGCCCAAGCAGACGGGCTCACCAACTGCCCAGCATGCGGTGTGCAGCTCGACTACGACAAAGGTCGAACCCCAAACAGTGCCGAAGTGGACCACATAGTGCCTCACGCTCAAGGCGGTACCGATGCTGTGGATAACCTCACCATCCTCTGCCGCCGCTGCAACCAGTCCAAAGGGCCACGGTCTGCACCCAAGATTTCCACGATTCTGGCCGCCAAACCCCTCAAAACGTCGAGCCGATGGGCCTAGCCAGAAACGCGCGAAGTTATCCACAGGCACGCAAACGCGGGCCGCTGAAACGGATAATTTGCGTGAATCCGCGGAACTTTTTGGGGTGGGGGCCATCCCCTCCCCCGCCAAAGAGTCGCCACCTCCTACCGTTTAGGTGAAATATCCCCCCGTGTCTCGTCGTTGGGGCGCGGCTGGTGGCCTTCCTGGTGCCGTGTGGTTCGTTTGCGGGCGTCGTGGGGGCATAGTTCCCCTGCGTCTGGGCTGGTCCGTTAGGCGGGCGTACAGCGCTCTGCCAGTTGGGGCACCTCTCCAACTTCCGCGTAATCACTGGGATTATCCGTTACAAGGCGTCCCTCCCTGGGGTAGAATTGGGGCATGGATCGGGCGTGTGAGAACTGCGGTGGCGGGATGCTGTTGCCGCGCGCCGGTGCTCGGTTCTGTTCCACGCGGTGCCGGGTCGCTGCTCACCGTCGTCGGCGTGCGTTCCCCGCGGCCATGACGTCCTTGGATCGTTGGGTGCGTGCCGACGGGAAGCGTCCGGTCACGGTGGCCGGCCGCGCCGCATCGTCTACGAACCGCCGCACGTGGTCATCGCACGCCGCGGTGTGCGAGTCGACGGCTGGGGACGGCATGGGCGTCATGCTCGGCGGCGGCCTCGGATGCTACGACCTGGACGGGTGCCTGATTGACGGGCACCTCACGGACGAGGCGCGGCGGATCATCGACACCATCACCGCCCCGATCCTCTTCACCGAGGTCAGCGTCTCCGGGCGCGGCCTCCACATCTTCACCGCCGAGCCGGAGTCGAAAGCGGCTCAGGGTGCTTGGGGTGGTCATTACTCTTTCGGTCGGTTCATCCGAACGACCGGGATCCGCTTCACCGGGTAGGCGTCGCCTCCCGCCTTGGGAGGTTGCATGGATGACCCTTCTGGGCTTGGTGAGCGTGGCGCCGTGCTGTGGGCGGACTTGCGCACTGGTGACCCGCTGGCGGATGCGGTGGCCCTAGAGGTTGCCCGTACCGCGGACCGCCTGGATGAGCTGGACAACATAATTCAGGGCAAGGGCGTGCTGGAGCTGATGCAGTTCCGGCTGACTGACATCCCGTTTGAGGAGGGCGACCCGTTCACTGTTGAGGTGAAGTTCAACGCGGTCATGTCGGAGGCGAAGGGCCAGCAGGCCGCGCTTGTCTCCCTGGCCACGAAGTACGAGGCGCTGGCCTCCCGTGGCAAATCGAAGCCTTCCTCTCTCCCGGCTGATCTGCCGGACAATGTTTCTTCGCTGGATTCGATCTTGGGTCGGATGAAGCGGGCTTAGGTGGTGGTCGCGTGCTTCTCGGTTCGCAGTCGCCCCGGTTTAACACTGCCCCGTCTCCGCGTGGGTACACGATCACGGATGCCACTGACGCTCTGGCGTTGGTGGACGCGTTGGAGTATGTGCCGGATGAGTGGCAGGCGGACGCGGTGCGGTCGTGGCTGCGTCGTGGCCCTGACGATCTGTGGTGCGCGTCAACGTGGGGGCTGACGGTGCCGCGCCAGAACGGCAAGAACGGCACGTTGGAGATCGTGGAGATTTACCTGACGGTGATGCTGGGCCTCAAGATCCTGCACACAGCCCACCACCTTGGGACGGCGCGCAAGGCGTTCAAGCGTCTGCGCCATTTCTTTGGTGAGCAGGTCAATGACCCTAACGCCAAGTTCCCGGCCCTCAACAAGCTGGTGGTGGAGATCCGCAAGACGAACGGCCAGGAGGCCATCGTGTTGGCGAATGGTGGGTGCATCGAGGTTGGTGCGCGCACGGGCGGCGCGGGCCGTGGTTCGTCGTTTGACGTGCTGGTGGTTGATGAGGCTCAGGAGTATGAGCCGGATGAGCAGGAGGCGCTAGAGGCCACGGTCTCCGCTTCCCCGTCTGGTGATCCGGTGATCATTTACATGGGCACGCCGCCTGCGGTCATCTCGGAGCGTGGCGAACCGTTTGTGCGTGTGCGTGACGCGGCGGTCACTGGTGAGGACGATCGGTGCGCTTGGGTTGAGCATTCGGCTCGGGGCGACGTGGACAAGATGACTGAGGCGGAGTTGCGGGTGTTTGTCCGGGATCGGAAGAACTGGGCGGAGGCTAACCCGGCGCTGGGTGGCCGTATTAAGGAGCGCACGGTGGAGGGTGAGTCGAAGCGGTTTGCGCCGCGGTCGTTCGCCCGTGAGCGGTTGAATATGTGGCCGACTCCTAAAGCCTCTCAGCGTGCCGCGGTGGACATTGCGAAGTGGAACAAGCTGGCGCTGGGTGAGGGTGTTGAGCCTGATCCTGAGTGGCCGTTGGCGGCGTTTGGTGTGGACATGAACCCGGAGCGCACGCAGGTCACGATCTGCGCGGCGACGTTCGCAGACGATTGGGTGCATCTTGAGCTGGCCGCTGATACGGCGTTCTCGCGGGATGGGACGACGGCGCTTGTGGAGTGGTTGTGGTCTCATGCGGGCCGCCGTACTCCGGTGGTGCTGGATGCGTACTCCCCGGCGCGGGACATCCTCGAAGTGCCGCTGCGCAAGCGTGGCATGACGGAGAACCTCTACATCTTGGATGGCAAAGAGTTCACTCAGGCGTGCGCTTTGACCCGCCAGGCTATCGAGGTTGACCGGTCGGTGTCCCACTACTCGCAAGAGCAACTGGACACGTCCATTGAGCATGCGGCCGCTGAGCCGCTTAAGAATTTCCCCGGTGCTTTCCGCTGGGTGAGACAGAGCCTTGACGTGCCGCTGGCACCGTTCATGGCTGCCACGTACGCGTATTTCGGGGCGATCAAGTTTGCTCGCCGTCGCAGGTCCCGTTCGGCGCGTAAGCCGAGGGGTGCCGTCGTCTTTTAGGGGGCCTCATTGGTGGAGCTGTTGAAGCCGCGGGAGATGACCCCGGAAGAGGCTGCCGTGTTCGGGAAGCTGTGGGGGCAGGTGGTTGCTCACACTCGCCGGAACATGCTGCGCTCGGATTACCACAATTCGAAGAAGCGTCTTGAGCGGGTGGGCTTTTCTGTGCCGCCGCACATGGTTGATTTTCAGACGCCGATTGGGTGGGCTGAGAAGACAGTGACGGTCCCCGCGGCGCGTGTCCGCCCGGATGGGTACACGTCTTCGGTGAAGTCTGGGCTCTCGCGGGAGCTGGACGAGATCACGGGCACGGACGCTCACCGTGCTTTGGAGCGTCAGTGGACACGGTCTGCGATGCAGCATGGTGTGTCGTTTGCGTTCGTGACGCCTAACGATGATCCGGAGGGTGAGCCGATCAGGACGCTGCGCCCGGCATCTAAGGCGACGGCGACAGTTGATCCACGTACGGGTGAGGTCACAGCGGCGTTGGAGATGGTTTCTACGACGCAGACGCTCATGTACCTGCCTGGCCTGACGTTGCGTGTTGAGCGTGTGCGTGGGCCGTGGATGGTCCTGGACGAGTACGTAGGCATCAAGGATCTGGTGCCGTGTTCGGTGCTGCCGTGGGATGCGTCGCTTGAGCGTCCGATGGGGCGCTCCCGGATTACGCGCCCGTTGATGGGGTTCATTGACAACGGTGTGCGCACGATGCTGCGGCAGGAGGTGCAGGCGGAGTTCTTCTCTGCCCCTCAGCGTTCATTGCTGGGCGCTCAGCCGGAGCATTTCCAGGACGATCAGGGCAACAAGATTGATCCGTTGAAGGCGCTCATCGGTGGCATCTGGGCTTTGCCGGACGTGTTCGATGAGGACGAGCAGAAGCTTGTCCGCCCTGCAATTCAGCAGTTGCAGCAGGCGTCCATGCAGCCGCACTCTGACATGCTGCGGACGATTGCGGCGATGGTCTCCTCTGAGACGACGATGCCGCTGGCGTACTTGGGCGTTGTTCATGACAACCCGTCGTCAGCCGATGCGATTCTGGCTTCTGAGTCGGACATGGTTGCGATGATCGAGAACGAGCTGCCCTCGATTGGGGCGGCGCGCGTGGACTACGCCCGGAAGATCCTGGCCGTGAAGCACGGCGAGTTGACCCCGGCAATGAGCAAGGACCTTACGTCGCTGCGTGCCGGGTTCCGTGACCCTGGAACGCCGACCCTGGCGGCCCGTGCGGACGCCGGCCAGAAGTACGTGAGCACGTTCCCGGACGGCGATCCCGAGGTGGCGATGGAGGTCTACGGACTCCGCCCCGATCAGATCGAGCGGAACCTTGCACATGCCCGAAAGGTGGACGCCTCGTCTGCGATTGATGCGCTCCTCGCTGCAACTACGCAACCGTCAGGTGGTGCGTGATGCCGTCGGCTGAGTCGATTGATCGGTATCGGTCGCGGCAGGCGTCTCTTGAGGGGAAGCTTGACGCGGCGTTGACTCGGCACTTCAACGGCTTGGACTTGTCGGACCCTGCGGCGGCGAAGCGCGACCTGATGCGGTTCATCCCGCAACTGGTGAAGCGTTTCGGCCCGGTGTCCGCCCAGTTGGCCGTGGAGTGGTACCAGGAGCTCATGGCGGCGTCTGGTGACGCTGGGACGTTCACGCCTACTCCGGCGCGCTCGTCGCTGTCCGCCGCGGACATGGCGGCCAGTGTCGAGTCCGCGTCGGGTGGCTTGTTCGACGGCGACCCTTCCAGGGTGCTCGGATACCTGGCCACCTACACCGGCCTGTGGGTTCAGCAACAGGGCCGGGACACGATCCGGAAAAATGCGGACCGCGAGGGCGTCATGTGGGCACGTGTTCCACGCGGCGCTATCACGTGCGCATGGTGCCTCGTCCTGGCATCTCGCGGCGCTGACTACGTTTCAGAGAACTCCGCTCGGTTGGCCTCGGATGGCGAGCCTTATCACCCGAAGTGCGATTGCCAGCCAGTCCGGATCGCTTCCAAGGAGGACTACCCCAAGGGGTACCTCCCGGATGACTGGCTGGACATGTATATGGAGGCCCGCAAAGCGTCTGGCTCGGGTGACATCCGGGACATTGCCTCGCACATGCGCGAGATGTACCCGGACATCCTCACTGACGGCGTTCACGCCCACTAATCCAACCCGTGCCTGATGGCGCGGGTTTCCCTTTTCCCGCTGGTGCGACGCCTGCCGGGTTCGATACGCCGCGCGATGCGGCACAACACCAAGGAGCCCTCATGGCTGAAACCGATCCCGCTGCTGAACAGACGCCACCCGCATCCACGGATGGTGCTCTGGGTGAGCAGGGGGCGCAGGGCAAGGAGAACGAGCCGCTTGGCGAGCCGGGCCTAAGCGCACTCCACAAGGAGCGCGAGCGGGCCAACGCCGCCGAGAAGCAGGCCGCCGAGTACAAGGCGAAGGTCGATGCCGCCGAGAGCGCGAAGCTCTCCGACATCGAGCGCGCCAACAAGGAGCGCGACGACGCGAAGGCGGAGCTGGCCCAGTCCCGCACGAGCCTTGCCCGCGCTGAGGCCCTCGCGAAGTTCCCTGTCCCCGCGGACTACCAAGACCTGGTGGTCGGTACGGACGCCGCCTCTTTCGAGGCGTCGGCCAAGAAGATCCATGAGCTGCACACCCGCGCTGAGGGCAAGGCTACCCGACCCGACCCGGTGCCTGGCGCCGGTACGGGCTCCAACAACCCACCTGCCTCTGGTGGCCTCGCAGCCGGTCGTGCTGCGTACGCCGCGAAGAAGGCCAAGTAACTCTCTCTTAGGAGGACTGATGGACCTCTCCATCAATACGCGTCGCCTTGGCGGCGATGACATTTCGTGGCTCGGCTCTGCCCGCGGCACGAACGAGGGCCGAACGGTGACCCTCGATACGCCCAAGTTTGTGAAGGTCACGCATTTCCCGGACGGCTGGTTCAAGTCCGGGATCGCGCTGGCGAAGGGTACGGACGGCAAGTTTGTCCCCTTCACTGGCGATGACGGCACGAAGCTTGCGGGCTTCCTGCTGTCCGGTGTGCGCGCCCCTGCTAACGGAACGAGTCCGGTGGGCGCGTCGCTCCTGGATGACGCCCGCGTGGTGGCCGCCAACCTTCCCATTCCCGTTTCCGATGCGGCCCAGGGCACTGCCCCGGCCCGCTTTATCTTCGCCTGATAGGAGGTCTCCGTGGCTCTTTCGCTCGATAATGAGACCCTGTCCGCCGCTGACCTCACGGGCTACGTCCGTGCGGCTTTGGAGGACCTGCCCGAGAATGCGTTCACGCTGAGCGCGTTCCTCCCTGACGTGACTGTCGATGACGTGGATTTCCGCGCCAATGTCGGCGGCGGCGGCCTGGCCCGCGTGGCCAAGTTCCGCGCCTACGACACGGAGTCCCCGATTAGCTCGCGCGGAGCTGCCCGCGTGATCTCTGGTGAGCTTCCGCCGATCTCGGTGAAGACCCGCCTAGATGAGTACACGCGCCTCAAGATGCGCAACGCCGATCAGTCCATCGTGGATGCGCTCCGAGCGGACGGCGTAACTCTGGCCAAGCAGATCCGCGCTCGCGCTGAGGTTGCCCGCGGGCAGCTGTTGCAGACCGGCAAGGTCACGCTGAACGAGAACGGCCTCACTCTTGAGGCTGACTTCGGTCGCGCCGCCAAGCACACGCAGACTGCGACCACCTTGTGGGGCGCTGGCGGCAACGTCGTTGACGACCTGCTGGCGTGGGCCGAGGTGTACGCCGCGACGAACGGTGCGCGTCCCGGCCGGATCCTGGTTTCTCGCCAGATCCTGTCCACGGCCATCCGCAACAAGTCGCTGGCTGAGGCGGTGTACGGCTCCAATCCGGGCACCCGTCTGGTGAAGCTGACCGACCTCAACGACCTGCTGGCCGCACACGGCCTGCCTGCCTTTGAGGTGTACGAGGCGAAGGTGGCTGGCGCGCCGAATCCTGCCGATGTGCTGGACCCGAAGTCGCTGCTGTTCCTGCCGGGCGCTGATCAGAAGATCGGTGAGACCCTGTGGGGCACCACGGCTGAGGCCATCGACGCTGACTACGGCATCGATTCCACCGAGGCTCCCGGCATCGTCGTGGGCACCTACTCGGACAAGGACCCGGTGGCTCAGTGGACTAAGGCGTCGGCGATCATGCTGCCGGTGGCCCCGAATACGAACCTCACGCTTTCCGCGAAGGTTCTGGCCTGACGTGCTGGGCGGGCTGACCATGATTGGTTGGCCCGCCCGCCGTCTTCCACTAGGAGGAATGAATGGCGATTCTTGCCACTGCCGTGTCCCTGTGGGATGGCGGCGAGCTGCACATGTTTGAGCCTGGCGATCTGGTGCCGGATTGGGCTGAGGGTCGCGTGGGCTCGCACTGCCTGCTCCCGGATGCTGCGGCGTCTGGGCTGGCGGGCGACTCCGCTGTGCCGGTGGTCCGTGTGGGTGATGCTGAGCCTGTCGCGGACCTGGCCCCGGATGCTGCGGCGTCTGGTTTGGACTTCACGAAGCCTGCACCGAAGCGTGGCCCTGGGCGTCCCCGCAAGGGAGCCTGACCGTGGCCGCGGACTACGCGGACCTGGACGGCCTAAAGGCGCACTGGCCGCTGCTGCCCTCCGACCGTGAGGGCGAGGCGGGGCAGAAGCTTCACGAGGCGTCGGTGGAGATCCGGGCGCTGTACCCGGACGTGGACGCGCGGATCGCTGCGGGGACCATGGACGCGGACATTCCGCGTCTGGTGGTTTGCCGGATGGTGAAGCGCGCGATGACTGCACCGGCAACTCCGGGCGGTGAGGGCGGGTTGGGGTCGATCCAGCAGGGTGCTGGCCCGTTCTCGCAGACCCTCAATTTCTCGAACCCGGATGGGGCCGTGTACCTGTCGAAGGCTGATCGGAATCTGTTGCGGACGGCGCGAGGCCATAAGCGTGCATGGACGATCATCCCGTCTGGTGGGGCCGTCTGATGGCGGCGTACCCGGAGCCATACGTGGTTCTTCATCGCCCGCTGCTGAGCGGCGGTGAGGATGAGATGGGTGAGCCGGTGAAGGGCTGGGGCGATCCCGTGCCTGCCCCGGTTTATGGGTGGGCTCCCCCGTCTCCCGATGTGGCGATCCGAGCGCTTGAGAGCGGTTTGAAGCGTGACCTTGACGTGTACTGCGCTACACCGTTTGCGGGGCCGGGCGATCTGGTCGTTGTGAACGGGACGCAGTTCAAGGTCGAGGGTTACGCGGACGATTTCAATCATGGCCCGTTCGCTTTCCAGCCGGGCTATCGGATCAACTTGTCACGAGTGGAGGGCTGATGGCGAAGGTCGTTATCCACAACTCGGCGTTTCCTGCACTGCGTAGTGACCCGGCGATCATGAAGGTTCTCGAAGACAAGGCCGAGGCTATTGCGGCGGCCGCTGGCGAGGGGTTCACTACGGACTCCCATCCTGGCGGGAACCGTGGCCGTGTGACCGTGTTCGCAGACTCGTTTGAAGGGATCCTCGCTGAGGCCCGTCACGGCGCCCTATCGCAGGCGGTGGGTAGTGGCTGAGCCAGTCATCCTCTACGGCAACCCCGTGGCCGCGGTGAAAGCTTGGCTTGACGCGCGACTCGGGGGCGTGAAGGCGTTCGCGGATGTTCCGAAGACGCGGCCTGAATCGTTCGTGATCCTGACGCCCTCGGGTGGTTCGGATCTCAGCCCGGTCCATGATCGGGCGCTGATGATGGTCGATTCGTGGGGTCCCACTGCCGCCAAGGCTCAGGACCTCGCACAGCTCGTCCGCGCCCATCTTGGCTCGCTGCGCAATGACCGCGTGCGCGGCGTCCTCATCTACACGGCTAAGCCTCTCGGTGGGCTCGTGTATGTCCCCGACCCAGACGCGGCCTTGCCGCGATATCGGCAGAACTGGGAGTTCGTCACACGCGGCGAGCAGATCCAGTAGCCACTACAACCCAACTTCACTAGCCCCTGTCGCCCGTTGTGGTGCCGGGGGCTTTCCTATGCCCAGGAGGCACCGCATGGCTCTCAATGCCAGCAACGTCATGGTCGGAGTGACCGGCGCCGCGTACAACGCACCGCTTGGCACGACCGTCCCCACCGACGCGAAAACCGCAGTCGACGTCAAGTTCCTTGATACCGGCTACATCCACGAGGACGGCGTTACGCAGTCCATCGAGACCGATGTGACCGACATCAAGGCGTGGCAGAACGGTGATGTGGTCCGCAAGATCCAGACCCAGCACGACTACACGTTGAACTTCAAGATGATCGAGACCACCGGTCAGACCTTGAAGCTCTACTACGCGGACCCGACCGCCACCGCCACCGCGGTGAAGGTCACGGGCGCGCAGTCGCCGCACTCCGCGTGGGTGCTTGAGGTACGCGACGGTAAGAAGACTGTCCGCATCGTGCTGCCGGATGCGCAGATCACTGAGCGCGGCGAGGTCACGTACAAGACCGATGAGGCCGTGGCGTACGACATCACTATCACTGCGTACCCCGACAAAAACGGGGTTAAGGCGTACCTGTATTTGGATGACGGCGCCTCGGGCGTGTAGCCGACGGGCCACCTAATCCCCCGTGGGGCGTGCGTTGCGGGACCGCGCCCCACGGGTCACCACAGTCCCGCTCACCAAACTTTTGACCTCTAAGGAGTCCCGCTATGGCTGAGATCACCACTGAAACGACCGCTATCCCCGACGATGTGAAGCGTCCCGCTGACCGGAAGGTGAAGTCCAACAAGGACGGGTCCCGGACCGTGGAGGTTCGCGGTCTGAGTATCAACGTGTCCGGTGAAGTGCTTGATGACTTTGAGTTGCTGGACGACCTGGACGCGCTGGACCAGGGCAACGGTACGCGCCTCCCATCGGTCCTGCGCCGCCTGATTGGTGTCGAGAATTTCAAGGGTGCTATGGAGATCCTTCGTGATCCTGAGACGGGCCGTGTCTCCGTGGAGTCGGGCGCTGAGTTCGTGTCGGAGGTTTTGAAGGCTGTAGCCCCAAACTCCTGACGCTCGTTGCGCTCCGGCAGGAGTTTGACGAGCAATTGCGCGCTGACTTTTGGCGCTACTACCAACTGCGGTGGGTAGGCGGCCGGGTAGCGGGGTGGGGCCTCATGGAGGTTGCCGACCTTGCGGCGCACTTGCCAGCGGAGTCGGCGACCAAGCGGGCTCTGGGCGGCGGGTGGCTGCTGGACGAGCAGTTGGCGGCGCTGGTTGCCGACCGCCTGCAAGTCCTGATTTGGCAGAAGACCGGCGACGGGCAGAAGGGCAAGAACGTGCCGAAGCCCATTCCGCGGCCTGGCTTCGAGGACGACTCGAAGGGCACGATCCGCGGATCTCGCATGAGTGTGCGTGAGGCGGAGCGATGGGCGAAGCGGCGTCGTGCGGCGCAGGAGCGTCGCGCTGCTGTTGTGCCCGCTGCTGACGGGCTCGTGGAGTACACGACTAGGGCGGGCGCGGTGAAGCGCGTGACCCCGGCACAGGCTGCCGCATACGAGCGCCGCCGCCAGTAAACCGAACGACTCGCAGGGCCGTAATCCGTTGGTGGTTGCGGCCCTTATCTGTGCCCCGAGTGGGGTGCGTGAGGGGGCCATATGGCTGGGGAACTGGCAACCATTTATGTGAATGTCGCGGCGAGTACGGGCGGCCTTGGTCGGCAGTTGCGTGGCGATCTAGGCGGGGCGGGGGCGTCGGCGGGTACCTCTGCCGGCCAGGGTTTCGCTAAGCGTTTCCTGGCTGGCGGTGCTATTGCTGGCATCGCGGCGTCGGTGACATCCCAGCTCTCTGGTGCGTTCTCCGGCTTCATTGGTGAGGCCGTGCGTGCGTCGGATGCCACGGACAAGTTTAAGTCCACCATGAGCTTTGCGGGCCTCAAGACCGATGCCATCGACAAGGCGAAGAAGGCCGCTCAGGACTACGCCGACCAGACGGTCTACGACCTGCCGACCATCCAGTCGATGATGGCTCAGCTCGCCTCCAATGGCGTGAAGGACTACACCGGCCTGTCGAAGGCGGCAGGCAACCTGAATGCTGTCGCGGGCGGCAATGCCGAGACTTTCAAGTCTGTGGCCATGACCATGACGCAGACCGCGGGCGCCGGGAAGCTGACCACGGAGAACTGGAACCAGCTCTCTGATGCGATCCCTGGTGCGGCCGGTCCGTTGATGGATGCCCTCAAGAAGGCGGGCGCGTACACGGGCAATTTCCGCGAGGCGATGGAGAAGGGCCAGATATCCTCCGACGAGTTCAACAAGGCTCTGATGCAGCTCGGCACGAAGCCGGTTGCGGTGGAGGCTGCGAAGTCTACGGAGACTTTTGAGGGTGCGATCGGCAACCTGCAAGCCACGATTTCGGGCGGTCTCACGAGCGCCCTGAACGGGATGAAGCCGCTGCTGACTGGGGCTATCTCTGGGCTGAGCGATGGCATTGCTGGTGGCATCGAGAAGACGAAGGGGGCCCTGGAAGCGTTCAGCGCGTCGGTGGTGGACGGCGAGTCACCGCAGCTGGACAAGCCCTATCTGACGGCGTTCGCGGCCATTGGTGCGGGCGCCGGGAAGACGGCCCGCGAAGTCGCGAAGGGCTGGGGTGAAATGAAGGCGTCGTTTGGGGACGGTGAGTCTCCGGCGTTTGCGTCTCCTCTGGTGACGGCTTTCGCGTCTGTGGGTGCTGAGGCTGGGAAGCTGTGGCGGTCATTTACGACCGCGTTTGCTCCTGCGATCAAGGCCATCGGTGATGCGTTCGCCCCCTTGTTGCCGCAGCTGGGTCAGATTTTCTCTGGCTTCTCTCCGGTGCAGATGATCTTCCAGGCGTTGCAGCCGATCATGCCGTTGCTCGCTCAGGCGTTCCAGGCGATTGGTCAGGCTGTTGCGTTGATGATTCCGCCGCTGGCTCAGGTCGCGGTGAGTTTGCAGAGCGCGTTGGTGCCGGTGATCACGCAGGTGGTGCAGACTCTGTTGCCGCCGTTGATCAATTTGTTTACGCAGATCGCTCCGATTTTGGCTCAGGTTGTGCAGGCTCTTGCGCCGCTGATTGATGCTGTCTTGAATCTGCTAATGCCGGTGATTCAGGCCCTATTGCCTGTGGTGAAGACGGTGTTTGAGGGCCTGATTAATATCATCAAACCCGTCCTGGACATCATCGTTAATGTCATCAAGACGGTGACTGCTGTGCTCACGGGCGATTGGTCCGCGGCTTGGGATGGCATCAAGGGGATCTTCAAGGGTGTCTGGGATCTGATTGTTGGAATCGTGCAGAACAGTATCAATATGGTGCGGTCCGTCATCAGCGCTGTCCTGAATATCATTGGTCCGCTATGGAACAATATGTGGTCAGGCATTTCCTCGTTCTTCTCGGGGATCTGGAACGGCATCGCCTCGTTTGTGCGTGATGCCATCAAAAATGTGCAGACCGCCATCGCCGTCACCATCGGCGCAATCAAGATGACCTGGACCGTCACCTGGAATGCGATCAAGTCCACCGTCGCCGCGATTTGGGGCGGCATCAAGTCCGTGATTTCCGGTGCAATCAATGGCGTGAAGGCCACGATCTCCGGCGTGATGAACACCATCAAGTCAATATGGTCGGCAGTGTGGAACGGGATCAAGAATTTCGTCGGTGGCGCTTTCTCCGGTATCACGTCTGCCGTCTCAACTGGAATCGGGAAGGTCCTACAGTTCTTCAAGGATCTACCAGGTAAAGCAGTCTCGGCGATTTCAGGTCTCACCGGCAAGCTGACTTCTATCGGTGGTCAGATGATGCAGGGCCTCATTAACGGTATCGGCAACATGGGCCAGTGGGTGAAGGACAAGATCGGGGCGGTTGTTGGCGGTGCCGTCGATTGGGCCAAGTCACTTCTCGGTATCCATTCGCCGTCTCGTGTGTTCAAGCAGATCGGTATTTTCCTGGGCGTCGGTTTCGCTGATGGTATTACCGGGACTCAGAAGACCGTGAAGGCTGCCACCGGGAAACTGGTGCAGCAAACCAAGGATGCGTTCGATAAGCGTAACGACATGGTTGCGGCGGCCAACAAGAAGGTCGCGGCGATTCAAGCCAAGATCAAGGCGCTACCCTCTACAGCGAATGCGACAAAGGTTGCTTCCAAGAATGCCGCCGCCCGAGTGAAGGACGCCAAGTCCAACGTGAAGGGCAAGCAGGGCGAAGCGGCCAAGAAGGTTGTGGCCGCTCAACGCGCGGCGGCAAAGAAGGTCGCCGCGGCGCAGGCGAAGGTCAGCAAGAAGCCGACCGCCGCCAACCGGAAGGCGCTGGCGTCCGCGAAGTCTGCGGCTGCCGAGTCCGTGAAGGCCGCCAAGGCGTCGGCATTCAAGTCTGTTGCCGCCGCGAAGAAGGGTGTCGTTGCGGCGAAGGCGGCCCAGTCGCAGGTGAATAACCGGCTCAAGAGTCAGCGGGCGACGCTGAGCAAGCAGCTGTCTGCCGCGAAGGCTGAGCGGCGGTCCGCGAATAGCCTCACACGGGGCTCCGAGCGGGCGTTGATTGCGAAGCTCACTGCGGATCAGAATCGGCTCACGTCGCTGGCCGGGCAGCGCGACCAGATCACGGCGAAGCTCAAGAGTGCCCAGTCGAATCTGACGGCGCTCAAGAAGCAGCGTGCCGACTATGAGGGCAAGGTCATGGAGGGGCTCGCTAAGTCTGGTGATGTCACGGACATGGGCCGGTCCTCCGCGTCGATCCTCAAGAACCTCACCAAGACTCGCGATGGGCTGATCAAGTTCCAGCAGCAGATCGCGCAGCTCAAGGCCAAGGGGCTGAACGCTGGCGCAATCGATCAGATTGTGCAGGCGGGTGTCGGGGACGGGTCGGCTACGGCGAAGGCGCTCCTGGCTGGCGGGTCGTCCACGATTACGCAGGTCAACGCGTTGCAGAAGCAGATCGCTTCCTCAGCGTCGGGTGTCGCGTCCGCAGCGGGCGAGTCGCTGTATGGCGCTGGTATCCGTGCGGCTGAGGGTCTCGTGAAGGGACTCCAATCGCAGGAGAAGCAGATCACCGCGCAGATGACACGGATCGCGAACAGCATGGCGGCCGCCGTGAAGAAGACCCTCGGCATCCACTCGCCCTCTCGTGTGTTCCGTGACGAGATTGGGGCGATGATCCCGGCCGGTTTGATCGCTGGCGTGGAGGGCGGCCGCTCGGCGGTTGACCGTTCGGTGGCGTCGCTGGTGTCTGTGCCGACTGCGGCGTCTGTGGCTCCGGCTACGGGTACGCCTGGTGTAGTGCCTGGGATTCGGCGGGCTACGGAAATCAACATGTACACGCATGATCCGCGCGAGGCCGCTCACCTGGTGGCGCGTGAGATGGATATGGGGGCGATGTGAGGACGCGATTCAGTCCGATCCTAGAGAAGTCGGTCGCTCCGCCGCCTGAGCTGACGGGCGTGAACCTCCTACTCGGTGTGGTGTCCATTACGGGCACCCCACTGGCGGCCCCGTATGAGGCGGGGTACTGGTTCACGTCGCTGACAGGGTGGTGGGATGCCGCGGATTCGACGGGGCAGACCACCCAATTCCTGACCGCTGATGGCGGGTGGAGCAACCGGGCGTACCGGGCCTTCCGCCAGATCGACATCACAGGCCATGTGGAGGCCGGGTCACGCCCGGAGCTGCGGGACGCGATTGAGCGGCTAATGGCTGCTATCCCCGTGGATCCTCTGGTGCCGCTTGTGGTCTATGAGGATGGGCTGGCTCGGCACTGCATGGTGCGCATGTCAGGTCAGCCCAAGGTGGTGTGGGCTGGCGGTCACCTGCCTGTGGCGGACTTTAACATCTCGTTGGTAGCCCCGGATCCGCGCAAGCTCGCCGGTCCGGGTGGGGATTTGGGTTGGCGGGTGTTTGGCCCTGTGGGGCTGCCGTCTACGACGGGTGGGTTGACGTTCCCGTTCACGTTCCCGACCGCTTTTACGGCGGTGACCACTTCGGGTCAGGTGACTTTGGACCTGGCGGGCACGGCTACGCCTAACGCTGTCGTGGAGTTCACGGGCCCGGTACTGAATCCGGGCGTGCGCGAGGTCGGCACGGGCCGCACATTGTGGTTTGACCTTGAGCTGCTGGCCGGTCAGACGCTCTCAGTGGATTTGCGTACTCGCTCTGTCCTACTCAATGGCGTGTCCCGTCGTGGGAAGCGTCGCGGCCAGTGGATTGCCCCGACGCCCGGCGCGGTGTGGGAGTTCACGGCCGCCAATTACAACTCAGACGCGCGCATGCTCGTGCGCACTCAGGAGGCTTGGATCTAATGGCTGTTCTTCCCCTTCCGCCTTTGGCGATTGATGCTGATCCGGACACACAACTGCCCGCTTATTCGGGGGCGTCGTTCCGGGCGGCGTTCTCTGCGTTGCTGACCTCTGGTGTGTCTGCTGGTGTGGCGCGTACGGGGGCTTTGGATCAGCGCGCGTTTGTGGTGTCGCTGGCTGGTACTGCTGTGTCGGCGGCTGCTGGTGGTTTCGCGGTGGGCTCTGGTGCTGGCGTGTATTTGGCCGCGCTGACGGTGCCGCTCACTGTGGGGACGCTTGAGCCAGCGGACCCGACCAACGCGCGCGCTGATCGTGTGGTGCTGCGTATCGATGATCCGACAAATGGTGGCGGGACGGGGCGTGAGGCGTCGGTGGAGATCATCACCGGTACGCCTTCCGCTGTCCCCGCGCTGCCTTCCGTACCTGGCACTTCCGTCTATGCGGATCTTGCGCGTATTGATGTGCCGCGCTCTGGTGCTGGTTCCCCTGCCGTCACGGACCTGCGGAAGTTCACGGCGGTCGCTGGCGGCATGGTTCCCGTTGCCACGAAGGCTGAGCTGGATGCGTGGGTGCCGCCTCTGGGGACGATGGCCACGACACTCTCCGATGGGCAGATCTACACTCGCCGCGCTGGCAAGTGGGTGACACTTGTCCCAGGCGATGACCTGCGGTTCAAGGATTCTGGGTGGGTGAATCTGATCCTGTCCAGAGGGTATGTGGCGGGCGGCGGCGCGACTCCACAGGCGCGACTCTTTGAAGGTGTCGTGTACGTGCGCGGGCAGATTCTCAAGGCCACTGGCACTTTCCCGACTGGGGAGACTGTGATCGCCAAGCTGCCCGCTGGCATCCCTGGGCCGCGTTCCTGGATCGATAACTACTCGGTGCTGTGGCCCAACCCGTCGATTGAGACCCCTGTGCGCGGTGGGTTTGTGCCCAGCGGGGATCTCGCCATTCGCGTGCCAGCCACGCTAACGTTGGTCTCCACGGTGCAGCTTTTTGGCCTGTCCGGGTACACGGCCTCCTGATGCGCGTCTACGTGTGTGAGATCAAGTCAGGCGATGTAATTGACGAGTATCCGTTGGAGGTGTCGTCGGCTCTGTCGCGGCGCTTGAAGACGTATGGGACGGGCGAGTTTCGGCTCCCCGTCCTGGCGCTCAATGGTGCGCAGGCTCGGACGTGGCGTGAGGATCTAATCCCGTGGCGCGTCCTTTTCGTGGCGTGCGATGACGATGACCGGATCATCTGGGCGGGCATCCCCACAGCGCGGACCACGGATGAGAACCCGGTGGTGCGCTTCCCCTGCGTGACGGTGGAGAAATACCTGGACCGCCGCTATCAGGCTGATGCGGAGTTTGAGCAGGAGGACCAGACCTCTGTGATCGCCCGGACCCTGGTGGAGGCGGTGGGTGATGACGTGATCGGCATCGGCCTGGACTACGACACGCCCGCGTCTGGGGTGCTGCGCGACCGAACCTATTTCAATGACGAGGACGCACGGGTGCTCACCCGCGTTCAGCAGCTCTCCAACGTCATCAAGGGCTTCGACTGGACTATCGATGTGGAGTGGGCCGACGAGGACCACTCGCGTGTAGTCAAGATCTTCCGCACTGGGTACCCGAATCTTGGGTATATCACCGAGGACCCGGAGCACGTTTTCTCTGTGATCGCTGGCGTACAGGGTCCGGTGACGTCGTTCTCCCACGAGAACCAATGGGGGGACGGGGACGCGGCCACGCTGGTACAGGCGGTCGGCGACGGACAGGGCGAGGACAAGCCTTATTCGGTGCCGATCATTGACAGCACCCGTGAGGCCGCGGGGTGGCCACGCCTTGAGGAACGCCAATCCAAGCAAGGCGTCATCGAGGACGACACGCTGGCGCAGTACGCGCAGGGCATGGCGCAAACCTATTTCGCTGGCCAGTCCGTGATCTCCTTCGACGCGCTGGTGGATCAGTGGCCCTCCCCTGCCGATGTGACCCTGGGCGACTCTGCGCGGATCGAGATTGACACGGATCAGCTGACCATCTCGCAGGTGTGGCGGATCATCGGCTACTCCATCAGCCCCGCCGAGGGTAAATGGACGCCGGTCATCGCACGCATTGGCGACACCGAGGGAATCGAGGACGACGATGCCGGTTGATCCGTCAGGGATGCCGTCCCAGCCCGACGACCTCGGCGCGCTGGGGCGGCGGCTAGTCCAGCTCGAACGGCTCGTGCAACTTGGCGCGGGGATGAGGTCTTTGGCCAAGGCGGCCATCGGCCGGGGTGGCCTGCGCGTCAACAAGGGCGGAAACATCCGCATCGAGGGCGGCGGGTCGCTCATCATCGAGACCGGAAACCTGGTGCTCGGTGAGGGGCAGATCGACGGCGCCGCGCTGGCGTCCCAGCTTGAGGCGGGATACCAGACGGCGACGGCCTCAAACCTGGGACTCACTACGAGCTGGGTCACGAAAGTCTCACTGACAATCACGGCCCCATCGTGGGCCAAAACGACTGTGGTCCAGGCATACGGGGTCGGGAATCTGGCTGTAAGCACCGATGCGCTCACATCCGATCAGGACGTAAACGGTCAGGTGAGGGTGCAGGTATCCGGGGACACGTCACTAGAAGTGTCACTCACGGCGGTTAATACCTCCACCACGGGTACAGCATTTCGGGCGACCGGAGCCGTGTCTTACGCGCGATCAGTAGACGTATCCACTAACAAAAACATCTCGGTCGCCTTGCAGGCGCGCGCAAATTCGGCCGCCGCAATGCCGACCACGGCGTCGTCGCGGGCAGATATTTACGTGGTGGTACAGCACTACAGGTAGGAGGCCCCATGCTTGACGAATCCGGGTACCCGACCACGTTGGACCCCGCTGACATGCAGCGTCGCCTAACTGTCTTGGAACGCCTGACGGCGCTGGGGGCGGCCGCCCGTTCCCTGACCGGCTCGGCTATCGGTAACGGCGGGCTGCGCGTCTACGGGGGCGGTTCCATCCGCGTAGAGGATGGCGGGTCGCTGTACGTGGACCAAGGAAACCTTGTGCTTGGGGCCGGGTCCGTCCGTGGCACAGCACTCAAGGGACAGATCCTCACTGATTTTCAGAGCACCACGTCTACATCTTTTGAGGTGTCTACGGCGTGGGTCCGGTCGGTGAGCATTACGGTCACTCGTCCCGCGTGGGCTACTCGCACGGTTGTTTCATGCCAGGCCGCCGTCAACCTCCCCGTGTATGGGGCGATGCGCGGATACCTGACCGGCTCGGGCTCGACTCTCGACATTTGCACGACGCCGCGCAGCTCACGCTCGGACTCGGATACGTCCGCGTCCCTGGCGTGGGGCGGCGTCACCACGGCGGCGTCCATCACAGCCGCCATTGACACTCGCACATTCTTCTCTGACACCACGCTCACTCCCCGCCGTGCTGACCTCCAGGTCTCGTGCACGTTCATGCGGTGACCCAGCACTAGGAGGCATCATGGCCGACATTCTCACGGTGACCACGGGCAAGGTGGACTGCCGCCTGGCGGTCACCACCAACGACCAGAACGCACCGAACCCGCTCTTCGACACCATTGCGCCGACCGGGTACGTGTATCTACGCCCCCGTAAGACTGCTTTCGTGGCGTCCGATCCTGGCGTGATCGTCATCCCCGACGAGATCTCCCTTGTGGTGGATGTGGATGGGTGGGCGGTGATGCCCGATTCTTCGGGCGGCCCGTCTGATGTGCGCACGATTGACCTCCCGGCGGCGGAGGGCATGACCTGGCAGGTGAGCTTTGATCTGCGCGTGCCAGCGTACCCGTGGCAGACCGGAGTGGCTGAGAACCGGTTGCGGGTCGCACCGTTCGACATCCCCGTGGAGCCGGGCACTACGACGCACATTGCCGACTACCTGCCCGCCGGGGTGGACCCATCCACCGGCACAGTGTGGGTCAAGGGCGACAAGGGCGACGCCGGACCTGGCATCAAGGACATGGTGCAGGTTGACGGCGACCTGCTCGTGGAGCTTGAGAACGGGCGCACGGTCGGGCCCTTCGACTTGCCCGCGTCCACCGTCCCCGGCCCGGCATCAAACCTGGGTATCGGCACGGTCACCACTGGCGCTGAGGGTGCGCCCGCATCCGCCACTGTCACCGGGGCGGCGCCTGACTTCAAGCTCAATCTCACTCTCCCCCGTGGTGCGACTGGTTCAGGAGGCGGTCTCCCCTCGGGTGGCACCACCAACCAGGTTCCGGTCCGCGCTTCCGACGGCGGCACCGCATGGGCAACCGCCGCGTCCCTCGTCCCTCCCGCCACCACGTCAGTGCCCGGCCTACTCAGCGCCGCCGACAAGGCGAAGCTGGACGCCGCCCCGACAACGGCGAATGTCACCGCCGCACAGACCAACGCGGTCGCGTCCGCCAAGACGTACACGGATGGGCTGGTAGGCAATCAGGTCGCCACGATGGCCACCACCAACATGCTCGTCGCCACCGCCTCCATGCCCGGCGCAATCGTCTCCGGCGCGTACAACGTGAGGCCGTCAATCGCGTCAAACTTCACGATCTTCACAGCGCCTTTCCCCCTGAAAATCGTGTCCGTCACCCTGGTGCAGTCCATCGCCACTATCCCTGTGGACGCCACAAATTTCATGGCGGTGGGCTGGCGGAAGGTCGGCACCAATGGGACGACGTTCTCAACGGTGGCGAACAAGCGGACCAACGCCACGGCCTGGGAAGTGCACAAGCCGTGGTCCTATGACAGCGAGACGCAGACCGAGGCGAACAAGACAATGGCGGCGGGCGAGGGCCTGAACCTGTCCTTCTCTGTTGCAGGAACTGGTTACTACCTGTTCCCCATCTACGTGACGGTGAGGTATCTGCCGCTGTGACTGTTCCCGCTCTCTCTGATCAGTACGTCCCGGACCTGCGATCATCGGCGACGGTGCAGGTGTTCGCAGACAATCAATTTGGCGCATTCTCTGGGCACTCCACGAACTGGAACATGCGCGCGGCCACGGATTCGTTGTCGCTCAAACCGTACGTGGGGATGCGCGCCAACGCTGGGGACTGCATCGAATGGAACACGGCGACGCCAGAAGATGCCGACTACAAAGCGTTTCGGAATGTCCTCACCGGGGACGGGCTGCCTTACTTGGACGTGCCAGGCAATCACGACCTAACCACGTACAACAACGCCGCGAAGTTCCCGTACACGCGCACCACCGCTGACGGGATCTTCGAGCGGATGGCGCGCACCGCTGACGAGTGGGCGCGTGACGTACCGGCGCGCGGCTCAGCCAACGCCGTGGCATCCACATCGGATATCGCAGTGATGGGCGTGTCCTCAGACCTGTGGGCCTACCGACCCAACATCGCCTCACCAAATTATGCGCCGCCCGACCCGCTGACGGAGGCGACGCTGACGTGGATGGATCAACAACTCACGGCCCTGGGATCCAAACCCACATGGCTCATGTCCCATCAGCTTCCGCTCGGCCAGTTCGCTAGCAATCCTGGCGGAGTGGATGAGTACCTGCGCCCGTGGAGTCGAATCGCGGAAGTGTTGGATGCTCACCCGAACGTCTTGGGCTGGATCTCCGGGCACTGGCACATCGACCCGGCCCGCGCTGACGGGGTGGCGAAAATCAATGTTGGCTCGCGGTCCATCACCGCCATCAATGCACCCAGCTCGCAGGGGCTCCGAAGTGGTTGGAATGCGAAGCAACTCCAATACGGTGACGGCACCCTCGGGCCCGAGTACGCGAAGTCGATGTTCATTGGCTACGACGGAACGGACATCACGCTGCGGTGGCGCAACCACAACAACGGCACATGGGTCCAGCCACAAGGCGGCAAATACCGCCGCATCACGCTCTGAGAGGAGCCACACCATGAAGCACTACCTACGCACCCCGTTGCCGGGGCTCCTGGTCCTCATCGGCGCGTGGCAGATCGTCTCCGGATGGAACTGGGCGATCCGACCGACACCCTCCCGCATCGCTGGGGTGGAGTGGATGCCCGCCAATATCACCACCCAGCACGTCGGGCTACTGCTACTGGCATCAGGGGTGATCACGCTGATCGGCGGACTCTTGAGCCGTGTCCGCTGGCTGAGGTCCGTGGCCACGTACGCGGCAATTTTCGTGCCGCTACTGGTGGCAGCAGCCTTCCTTGGCGCGGCGGCAGAGAGCGGCAACGCTGACCGGATGCAGACCGTGTACTCATACGCTACGTATTCGCTGGCGGTCCTATGGGTGGCCATCGCGTCCTCGCGGAGCGGGCGCGGAGGTGACGATCAATGACAGACCCTACATTCCTCGGGACGCTAATCACCGTCATCGCTGGCATCATCGCGGCGGTACTGGCGTGGCTAGGCACCCGCTTCCAGGCCAAAGCAAGCCGAGAGACGACAAGCACCCAGACCCTCCTAGACGGTCTTGCCGCACGCGTCGCCTCCCTGGAAAAGCGCGTTTCTGATCAACAGATGGAGATTGACCAGGAGCGACACGAGCGGGGTAAGGCACAAAAAGAACGCGACGAGGCGATCCGCCAAGCCCGCGAGGCCGACGACACGCTGCGCGATCACCGCGAGCTCCTCGAAGATTTCGTGCAGCACTCCGAGCAGCTCATGGCCTGGGGCTCCCCAACGGCTCCGCCACCACCGCCGCTGCCTTCATGGCGCATCCGTCAGTACCGCGATGACCTCGCGGCGAACGCCACAGTTTTGCGGCGTCAGCAAGAAAGCGAGACACCATGACCGACCTGCCTGCACCCCTTCTCACTGGACTCGTGACGGGGCGGTTTATTGCCGCGCTCATCGATGGGGCTGATTCTGGCGCTGAGCCGGATGTGGTCCCTGCTGCTGGGAAGATCACGCTCACTCCGGATGTACCGTACCTGCCACTGGCTGAGGCTGAGGGCGGTGCGGTCACGGTCATCGGTGGGCCTGTCGTGGTGGTGCTTGACGCTGAGGGCTACCTGTCCACACCGCACACGGACCCCGCACAGCCGCCGATGGCTCGTGGTGTGCGGGTTCTGGCGACGGACTCCCCCGGCGCCCCGGTAACTGGGTTCACGTGGAAGGTGGACTATTCTTTCGCGCCGATCAATGGGCGCACTCCCACGATTCCCAGCCACGCCATTGCGGTGCCAGCGGGCGGGCAGGTGGATCTCACGACGGCGGTGAAGGTTCCTTCTTCGCCGGGCGTTGGTATCCCACAGGTGGAGGACGCGGCGCGGCGTGCGGCGGAGTCGGCAGCCGTCGCCATGGGTGCAGCGCAAGAGGCTGCCACCGCGGCGGAGGCTGCGGTGGAGGCGTCAGCGGGTGCGGTGGCTGGGGTCGCCGATGCGGCGGCGTCAGCGTCATCCAGCGCGGCGGCGGCAGCGGCGGCGGCCGGGTCAGCTTCCACAGCGGCGTCCACTTCCACGTTGGCGAAGGCCGCAGCTGATGCCGCCAAGGCCGACGCGGCATCAGCAGTAGGGGCGGCGACGACGGCAGCAAGCGCGGCAACCGCCGCGGCAAACAGCGCCGCCACAGCCACAGCGGCGGCCGCACGGGTGGACACGACGGCGGGCCGCCGGGTCTACGTCAAAGACACGACCGGGGCGGACCAGTTGGTCTACTCCCACACCGGCATCCGCAACATCGCCGGGTTTATCGCCAGCCCGTGGAGCTTGGGCGCCGGCGGATTTCTCCGGCTAGTCCGCGAGGGCAACACGGTCACCCTCACATGGCGGGCGCTCACCGCCAGCGGCACCAACACCACCATCACCACCAACGGCGTCCCGGCCGGTTTCCGGCCCACCACGGGGCAGACCTTCCCCGTACGGCTCGCAACCGGGGCGTGGGGCGGCGCCCTAAACGTGGACATCGGCGGGCAGATTTTCTGCTCCACCGAGGCACAGAACACGGGCAACGCCATGGCCGCGCAGTGGCAGACCACAGACCCGTGGCCCACCACTCTCCCCGGCGCCACGGCCTAACCCCGACACCGACCAGCAGGAGGACACCATGACAACCACACGACTCGGCTGGGACGTACTCACATCGTCAGCCAGTCCCCGACTCGCCAACTTCCCCTGGATCACAGGCAGAGTCCGCAAGGGCGACGCCGCGACACTCCGACAGCAGGAAAGGGGTACCCCATGACGGCATGGCGCATGGCCGGATCGCTCGAGCAGCTGCTCGGTCAGATCAACAACCACTACCCCACCAGGTCCACAGTCAGCGATGGCGGGAAGGGTGACGATGCCCACGCGGCGCGGAACTCCGATCACAACCCGGACGCCACGGGGGTGGTCCATGCCAGGGACTTCACCCACGACCCGGCCGTGTTCGACGCGCACGCGTTCGCGGACCGCCTCGTGGCAGCCCGCGACCCCCGCGTCAGCTACGTCATCAGCCGGGGTCGGATCAGCCTCGACAATGGCTCCTGGCTCCCGTACATGGGCACCAACCCCCACAACAAGCACGTCCACGTCTCCGTCGTCCCCGGACCCGCCGGTGATGACGTGCGGCCGTGGCCAGCCGTCCCCACGAAAGGACACCTCATGCCCCACGCGGTATCGCCCTTCACGGGCCGCTACACCCAGAAGTACGGGACGTCTGGCGGGTACGCCGGGCACCTCGGGATCGACATCGCCCCACCGTCCCCAGGCCAGACGGGCAAGCCAGTGCGCGCCATGTTCGCGGGCACCGTCGTGCGCGCCGCCCGAGGTGTGCGCCACGGCAATCGACGCTCCACGTGGGCACCAGGGCGCACAGGCAACGGAGTCCTGATCCGCAACGCCGACGGCGAGGCGCAGGGCTACAACCACGTGACGCCCGCCGTGAAGGCAGGGCAGCGCGTCGCGGCCGGGGAGGTCATCGGCTACAACGACCGATCCGGGAACCAGACCGCGCCGCATCTGCACTTTGAGACGTGGGCCGACTGGCGCAACCCGGCCTCCAACTACGACCCGGCGAGGGCGTTCCGGCGCTTCGCCCTCCGCGTCGGTGGCGCACCGGCGGGCGGCACGGGCGGCAGTAGTGGAGGTGGGACGTCCAAGCCTGCCACCAAACCCAAGCCCGCCAAGAAGTGGCCGGACGCGAACCTTTCCGCCAAGGCGACCAAGGCCCAGATAGCAGACGCCTGGTACATCCTCATGGCCAAGATCGGCCACAAGGACCGCTCTGCCACACAGCGCCGCCAGCGATGGCTCAAAGCCCAAGGCACCTACAAGGGTGCACTGGACGGCAAGTGGGGCCGACTCACCACCAAGGCCCTACAGCAGACCCTCGCCAAGCGGGGTTTCTACCACGGTGTGATCGACGCGGTGGCCGGCCCCATGCTGCGCGCCGCCGAGATCGCCTTCCTCAACAGCCAGCGCAAGACCAACCTCAAGTAAGGACGACACCTGTGTTCACCATCGCATTTTTCAAGGGGGCCGCTGAGCGCGCCGCCAAGACCTTCGCCCAATCCCTCCTGGCCGTCATCTCGGTCACCGGGCTGACCTTCGGTGGCGTCGACTGGGGTGTGTCTCTGTCCGCCGCCGGGCTCGCCGCCCTCGCCTCCGTGCTGACCTCCATCGTCAACCCGAGCTTCACCGCGGGCGGTGATCAGGAGATCGTCATCGAGCAGATCAGTGACGACGGGTCCGAGCTCCCGGACCCCGAGCCGGAGCCGGTTGCCGAGTCTGCCGACGACTCCCCCGCCAAGCACGCCGCATGACAAAGCGCCCCACCTCATCACGAGGTGGGGCGTTTTTGTGCGTCTGGGGGCTACCGGCCGCCGCGCTTGGCCATCTGATAGATGCACTGGCGGTCCACGTCGAGGGCGTCCGCCAGTGCCACGGCGGCACCCCACCTGCGTTATGGTAGGAGAAACCCCCGCGATGTGTCAGCATCCGGGGGCGCGATCGAACAACCCGCAAAGGACGTGTCCGACATGGACGATGTTAGCACCCTCGAGCTCCAAGGCTTCACCCCATACGCCCAAGTCCCACGATGGGTACTCCGGTCGGGAATCCGCCTCTCGCACGGCGCAGTCCGCCTCTACGGCGTCATCATGACCTACGCCGATAACTCATCCAAGACCGCTTTCCCAAGCCGCGAGAAGCTCGCTCAAGACATGGGCATCAAGCCCCGATCCATCAGCAGCTACACCAAAGAGCTCGAAGACTACGGCGCCCTCCAAGTGACCCGCCGTCGAAACCTCCGCACCGGAAACTTCTACGCCAACCACTACGTCCTAGTGTTCACCGAACCGGGTGCAAAATATTGCACCCCGCCGGATGCAACAGAGCGCACCATAACTACACCCACCATTTCAACTACACCCACCGCTCCTACGCCTTCACCCTCCGGGCGAAGCGAATCCTCGCTACGCTCGCCGTCAACCTCCGGTGGACGCAGCGACCGCGAACTGCTCCAACTCGCACGAGACATGGCTACCGCCACCAGTGAAAGCGAACAGACCGCCGCCTATCAGGTATTCATGGAAGCCTTCCAAGCACAGCACGGCGACGACCCAGGGTTCTGGGACTACGGGTGGTCAGAGCGCCTACAGCAGCTCGTCAAGAAGCACGGACTCGACTACGGCACAGCTAAATGGCTTGGCATCTTCACCAACGCCGCCACCTAAAACACCACCGCCCCACCCTCAGTGCGAGGGTGGGGCGGTTTCGTGCGTCCTGGGGGTCAGGAAACGAAGGTTTTCGAGTCGTACTCGAATCCCGGCGACACATCCATGGTGATGTCGTCAGGATCCTCCACGTCAAACGCCACCTTGTATGTCACAGTCTTTCCCGGCTTTACCGTGGTGGTAGGCATCTCAACGCCCTGAGAAGAGTCGAAAATCTGTTCAGCCTCACTCCCCCCAGATGAGGCGCTGAGCGACAAGATGACCGGCTTGAAGTCCTCCTCAGTGCCGTTAGTGACAGTCACAGTGAACACCTGCGGCTTGCCCTGAACGTCGGCCATCGCGTACTCAGAGGGCTTGAACTTCTTTGGCTTCGACACGGCAATCTTCATGCCGTTCTCCCACGTGTAGGCATCACCAAGCTTCGGGTCACTCGACTCGGAGCCAGCCTCGGGCGCTGCCGACGTGGTTGAGTCCTTCGCCGCCTGGCTCTGTGAAGCATTGTCCGCGCCGGATTTTTCGACCGTGCCACCGCTAGGGTCTGAGCATGCGGTTAGCGAGAGCGCGACCAATGCGACGGCGGAAATGGAGATGACCTTCTTCATGCGGTGCTCCTCATAGGGGTGGTGACAATGACGTTAGTAAACCACACGGACGATCAGGAACGGTGTGGGGATACAGGCCTAGTCCAGCGCGTCGGCTGCCGCTATGTCGTCTCCGGTGCTCATCTGCGCGTAGATCCGGAGCGTAGTCTGCGGGTCCTCGTGTCCTAGCCTGGCCTGTACGACGTGTACCGGGCGACCGGCTTGGAGTAGGTGGGTGGTGTGCGCGTGACGGATCTCGTGAATCCAGGGCCGCTCATAGAGCCGTCCATCCTCAAGCATCTGATCCATGAGTGGGCCCCAGACGTATTTGTGGAACCAGGAGTTGCGCAGATACTCACCTGTTGGGCGGGTAAATATCAGGTCCTCCGGCGATATCTCCTTCAAGTGATCAGCCAACGCCTCGGATAGCACCAGGCTGCAGGCGACGGTGCGCCGGGACTTCTTGGTCTTGGGCGGCCCGATCTCGTCCTTACCTCCCTCGCCTGCTTTCCATGCGCGGGTCACATAGATGGTTGCCCGGCCATTGCTGATCCGCACGTCGCGTTTGCGTAAGGCAGTGGCCTCGTTGTATCGCAGGCCCGTCTTGCACAGGGTTAGGAGGAACAGTCGGTAGCGCTCCCCCACTGCGGCGCAGATCATGTCGAGGTCATCGGGTGAGAGGTACACGGGTTCGCGGGCGTCGTTCTTGTCTGCGAGCATCTGGCCCTTGGCGACGTTGCGGGTGATGATCTCTTCACCGACTGCGTAGGCCAGCGCTGCCGAGAGTAGGGCGTGGATGTTGGCCTTGGACTTGTGGCCGAGTTTCTGACCGGTGGGTTGGTTCGCTCGGCTGGCGGCCACCAGGTTGTCGAGCCAGTGCGCCACGTCGGCACGGGTGAGCATGTCTACGGGGCGCGTGCCGAGGGTTGTGCCGTGGATGTGCAGGCGCAGCAGTCGTCGGTACTTGGAGATGGTGCCCTCTTGCGGCTTGCGCAGGTGCTCGATGTGTGCGGCTACCACCTCTTGCACAAGAGGTACCTTGCGGGTCACGGCCGCGAGTGCCTGCTTTGCAACCGTGAAGGAGTTTCCGTTGGAGTCTAGGAACTCTTTGAGCCTGATCGCCCGCTGTTCCTCGTGGAAGGTACGCGAGCGCACCGCCTTGGTTTCAGCGTCACGCCAGGAGACGGTGTATGACCTTGATCCGTCCGCCCTCTGTCTCGTTCTGATTGTTGCCATGTCCCCACTCGGTACCGTTCTTCGCCAACAAATCGGCCATTCTCGCCAACACGCTTTGTGCGGAGACCAGAAGAGGCCCGGAATCACACGGATTCCGAGCCTCAGTCTAGGTGGAGATGGGGGGAATTGAACCCCCGTCCGATGTGGTGTTGCCAGGTCTTCTCCGGGCGCATTTCGAATTGAGGTTTCTCTGCCCCAAGAGTCAACACTCGAACAAGTGACTCGTGGATACCTCCGGGCACAGTCACAGTGGAAGTCCCGAGCACCCCTGTGACGCAGGTACTCAGCAGTGGCTATCTAAATGACGTTAGATTCCCACGCGATAGCATCGCAGGGCTAACGGACCGTCTAGCTACAATTAGGCAGCGAGAGCGAAGTCAGTGCGCTTGTTTTCGGCACTTATTGGTTTGCAGAGGGCGTTTACAAGATAACTCTGCATCCTTGGCCCGCTTCCCCTGTCGCGACTCACATCGTCGAAACCGATCATCCCCGTATGTGGTTTTCAACGCCTCGAATGGCCCGTGAGGACCACCCTTGGCAACCGCTCCGCCCGGCAACCCGAGCAGACATTCAGTATAACCCCGAGGGGTCATGGTTTGTTCCCCGCCGCCCTCAAGCAGGCCTCAGTCGTCCTGGGCCCCGCGGTTTCTTGCCCGCATGGCCCGTTGAGCCTCGCGGTTGTCTTGCTTCTCGCGAAGCACCTGACGCTTGTCATACTCGCGGTTACCGCGAGCCAGGGCGATCTCCACCTTGGCCCTGCCGTCCTTAAAGTACAACTGCAACGGCACGATCGTCAGGCCCGATTCCTCGGACTTGCGCTGGAGCTTGTTGAGCTCCTCGCGATGCAGCAAGAGCTTGCGCCGGCGCCGCGCCGCATGGTTGGTCCAGGAGCCATTGAGGTACTCCGGGATGTACACGGCCTCGAGGTAGAGCTCGTCACGGTAGTACGTGCAGAAACCGTCCACGAGAGAGGCCTTGCCCTCGCGTAGCGACTTCACCTCGGTGCCAGAGAGCACCATTCCGGCCTCATACGTATCCAGAATGGTGTAGTCATGACGGGCCTTGCGGTTGGTGGCCACGACCTTGTTGCGTTGTTCTTCCTTCGGATTCTTCTTGGCCATCAGGGCCCTCCTTCCGACCACTCGTCTGCTAGCCACGCTCCCCCACAGCTGCAGGAACGCGGAATCACCCATCCTACCGCCGAAACGCAGTTGGGCCGGGCGTTGCCGCCCGGCCCAACTCGTGCGCGCTGGCGGCCCCACCCTTGAGTGATTGAGAATACTCAATCAGAGCAGCGGGCGCAAGCGCGCAACAACCCGCGCGATCAGCGCAGCAGCTTCATGGGGTCCATGTAGGACCCATCCACGATCGTCTCGAAGTGCAGGTGGCAGCCCGTGGAGTTACCCGTTGAACCGACGTAACCAATGGTCTGGCCCTGCTTGACCCGCTGGCCCACGTTCACCGCAACACGCGACATGTGGTTGTAATTGGTAGTCAGCGCGCGGCCCTTCACGATCTTGTGATCAAGCGACACGATGATGCCATGGGTGCTCTTTGAGCCCGCGTACTCCACCTTGCCGGCCGCGGCCGCCTTGATGGGAGCGCCGCACTGGCCGCCGTATCCCCAGTCCTGACCGGCGTGCACATAGCCGCCGGTACCGAAGTAGTCGATGGTCCCGGCAGGCGTGGGGCGCCAGCCGTACGGGGAGGAGATGTAGCCACCGGTGGAGGGAATGATGAGACCCCAGGAGGACTGCGAAGGTGCCTCGCTCGACGGCGTGGAGTTTTCCTTCTCCACGCCGGCGGCACGCTCTGCCTTGTCGGCTTCACGAGCCAACCGCGCTGCGTTGGCTGCCTTCTTCTTAGCGGCGGCCGCCGCTGCGGCGCGCTTCTTCTTGGCTTCCTCTGCCGCCTTGCGGGCTCGCTCCTCCGCCTCACGCTTGAGGCGCTCCTGGCGTTCCTTGATTTGCTGATTGATCGAGGCCTGCTCGGACTTTTGCTGATCAAGCTGCTTCTTGGCTGAGGTGACCTTGCCCTTCAGCGTGGTCTGAGCCGAGGCGGTATCCGCGAGGATCTTGTCCACCTCGTCCTTAGCCGACTGAGCGTCGTCGCGCGCTGTCTTTTGCGTCGCGAGCGCCGCATCCGCCTCCTTTTTCAAGGAGGCAATGTCTTCCTCGACGCTCTTCAGGCGTGCGGCGGCATTGCCCTCTTCCGCGCCCTTCTGACGCAGGGAGGCCAGCGCCTGATTCTGCGACTGGAGCGCCCGGCTGGCCATCTCTATGGAGCCTGCCAGGTCACTCGCGTCCCCACCGGAGGAGAGCAGCATGGACAGATTCCCTCCCACGCCTCCCTGACGGTAGGCCTGTGCGGCGATCTTTCCGGCCATCTGTGAGCTCTGCTGCTGCTCCTCTTGGGTGGACTCGCGCTCGGCATCCAGCTTGGCCTTGGAGGCACGCGCGGTCGAGAGCTTCTTCTGCAGCACCGACACCTGCCCCTGTGCCGCACTCACGCGGCCCTGTGCGTCGGTGAGCTTGCGCTGAGCGGCAGGGAGGGCATCTTGATACTTCTTCAACTTGGCGCCGGCCTCAGCCAGCGTGGTGTTGAGATCCTCAAGATCTTCCTTGCCATTCTCCACCTGCTTGTCGATCTGGCTCTTCTGATCGTCAAGCTTGTCTGCCTGCACCGGGGCAACGCCCAGTCCCAGGCCAAACACGCTGATCAGGACGGTGCCCAGAACGGCGCGTGAGAGTCGTAGTCGTGCGGAAGTCACTTGTGTTCCTTTCTCGCCTGGAGGGGAAGTTTCCCGGCGAACGTCACCAGAAAGATCTCAGACCTTCAGGTAACGCCTTAACGTTAGCAGGGAAGACAGCCCAGCGAGCAGGACGCCAATCAAAATCAGTAGTGGCGCGACCCAGAACATCTCCGTGGGGTCGATGAACGCGACCTGGGGGTTCTCGGCAGCAAGCCGGTCGGTCACCACAAACTGGAGCACGGCCCACAGCACACCGGAGGCCAGGATGGCGCCGATCGCCGCGGCAATCACGCCCTCCAACACGAAGGGCAGCTGAATCACCGACTTGGACGCGCCAACGAGCCGCATGATGCCGGTCTCGCGGCGCCTAGTGAAGGCAGAGAGTCTGATGGTCGTCGCCACCAACAGCACCGCGCACACGATCATCACCGCCGCGATGATCACTGCGACGATGGAAGCCACATTGATGAGCTGGAACACCTTGTCCAGGTATTGGCGTTGATCAGCCACCTGGTCCACGCCGGGCATAGTACTGAAGCGCTCGTTGATGACCTGGTACTTCTCCGGATCAACCAACTTAATGCGGAAGGAGGCCGGCAGCTGATCCGGCTTCACCAAATCCGCCATGGAGGAATTACCGAACTGCTCCTGGAAGTGCTTGTAAGCCTCTTCCGGGGATTCGTATTCGTACATGGCGACGTAGGACTTCATCTCGTCAGACTTAAGCGCATCCTCCACGGCGGTGCGCTGCGACTCTGAGACGGGGGTCGCGGCGCCATCAGCACCGACGGGGCAGTTGGCGGAGACCGACGTGGAGTTGCAGAGGTAAACAGCCACCTGCACCTTGTCGAACCAGTACCCCTTCATCTGCGTGACCTGAGCCTGCAACAGACCCGCCGCGCCCACAAAGCTGAGCGAGACAAAGGTGACAAGAATGACGGAGACCACCATCGAGAGGTTGCGGCGCAACCCCGAGAAGATCTCTGACAGAACGAACGACAACCTCACAGCTCGTCCTCCTCGGAATCGAACGGCGCAATGGCCTGATTTCCGGCGCTGAGGACCAACTGGTCCCCCACCGCGTGATACTCGCCGCCGCGCTCGTCGCGCACCACCTTGCCGTGATCCAGCTCAATCACGCGCCGGCGCATGCGATTCACAATTTCGTCATCGTGCGTCGCCATCACCACGGTGGTCCCGTTCTGGTTAATCCGGTCCAGGATCTCCATGATGCCGCGTCCCGTTTCCGGGTCCAGGTTGCCCGTTGGCTCATCCGCCAGCAGGATCGCCGGGCGGTTCACCACGGCGCGGGCAATGGCCACGCGCTGCTGTTCACCACCGGAGAGCTCATGCGGCATGCGGCCTCCCTTTTCCTTCAAGCCCACGGTCTCCAGGACCTGCGGCACGGTCTCGCGAATCATGGCGCGTGAGCGGCCAATCACCTGCATGGCAAAAGCCACGTTGGCGAAGACGGTCTTGTTGGGCAGCAGGCGGAAGTCCTGGAAGACCACGCCGATGTTGCGGCGCAGCAGGGGGACCTTCCAGCTCGGCAGCTTGTCCACGTTGGTGCCTGCGACGTGCACGGAGCCGGAGCTAGGCCGCTCCTCGCGCAACACCAGGCGGATGAAGGTGGACTTGCCGGAACCGGAGGCGCCCACCAAGAAGGCGAAGTCGCCTCGATCTACCTCGAGGTCAATGTCACTGAGGGCGGGATGCTGGGGCGCGTCGTAGACCTTGGTGACGTGGTCAAATCTGATCATGTGGTCACACAGACGCACCCGCCACCGGCGAAGGCGTCAGGGTGCGACGGGATCGGGGGAAGTAGATCGCCGGCGTTATTGACTGTACGTGCGCTTCCGTGACCGGTTCGTGACCGAGCGCGCGTGTTGCCCAGCGGTTTGCTGTGAAATGCACGACGTCGGCGGCGCGGGTGCCTGCCTCGCTGCCGGTTTGGCGGCGGGCCGGGCCCCTTCACAGGCCCCTAGAACAGGGCGACCTTGTTAGCCGGAGGGAAGATCCGATCCAACTCCGCCAGGTCCTCTGCGGTGGGCTGCCAGAGCCCGGCCTTGGCGTTCTCCTGGATCTGCTCCGGCTTGGTGGCGCCCGCAATCACCGAGGTCACGGGCTCCTGCGCCAGCAGCCAGGAGAACGCGACGTTGACCTCCGTGAGGCCGCGTTCCTGCGCAAAATCACCAAAGGCCTTCAGTTGATCAAAATCTGCCTTCTCCAGGTACTCCTTGCGTGAATGGCTCAGACGGGATCCCTCCGGCGCCACCCCTGAGGAGTACTTTCCGGTCAGCAGCCCATTGGCCAGCGGGAAGTACGGAAGCACCCCAAGCCCGTATTGACGCGAGGCGGGCAGCACCTCCAGCTCCGCTCGGCGATCCAGGAGGTTGTAGTGATTCTGCGCGCTGATGAAGCGCTCCGTGCCCAGTTCGCGGGCAATAAACTCGGCCTCCGCAATCTGCCAGCCGGAGCGGTTTGAGTGGCCCACGTAGCGCACCTTGCCCTGCGTCACCAGGGTGTCCAACGCCGAGAGCGTCTCTTCAATGGGCGTTCCGGGGTCTGGAGTATGGAATTGATACAGGTCAATGTGGTCCGTGTCCAGGCGTTTCAGCGAGGCCTCCACCGACTGCATGATGTACCGACGCGAGCCCCGTGCACCAAAATCCTGCCCGTTGGCGCCGCCGGCATCCATCCCAAACTTGGTGGCCACGACCACCTCATCCCTGTGCCCCTTTAACGCAGCGCCCAAGCGAAGCTCGGACAGCCCCGGCTCCGCCCCGTACATATCCGCCGTGTCGAACAGCGTCACCCCGGCGTCAATCGCTGCATGCACGACGGCGTCTGAGCCAGCTTGTGTGTAGGTGACGGTGCCGCTGCGGCCCAGGTTGTTCAAACCAAGACCGATCTCGGAGACGACCAAGCCGGAGAGGCCAAGGTGGACGTAGTTCATGTCGCTCATGCGTCTCAGCCTAACGGCCTTGCCGGTGGTGCAGCGGGCCTAGCGCTCCGTGACCTTGACCCGGATGGCTTCGCTTCCCGGCACCGACCGGATCAGCGATTCGATCTGGTCGGCATCCGCCGCCGAGTACGCGGCGATGCTCAACTCGACGCCGTCCGCCGCTAGCCGCCGAATGCCGGCAGTGGTGTCTTTGCACACCGCTGCAAAGACCGCACGCCCTACTGGGCCAGGCTTGACTGGGCCCCGGGCATCTCCAAAGGAATTGGTGCCATCGGGACCATGGGTGGCTGCAACGGTGAGGCGCTGCCCATTTCCATCCGGCCAGTCGTACTTCGCCAGTTCGTCATAGGCAGGCTCCATCTCGCAGAGTGACGTCCCGGGGACCACGCCAACCACGTCCTGGTCCACATTGAGATAACCACTGCCGAGGTGGAGTTCGGAGAAGTTGCCGGAAGCCCGCAGCGTGGCCAGCCGGTCCAGCCGTGCGTCCGTGATGTCGTCCCGCCTGGGCACAATCGCCACCGTGTCCTTGCCCAATTCCAACTCAATCTTGTGCCAGGTCATGCCGCCCTGGCCCGCGGCAATGCTCCCAACCTGATGGGCCAGTTCCTTCACCTTGCCCGCATCCAACGCCTGGTCAACCGTAATGGTCGCGTCGCCGCTGCCAGCAAAGGGGAGGTTATTCACGCCGAAACTGGAGACCTCAGTCACGCCAGCCAACTTCCCCACCGCGCTATCGAACTGGTCCGAGGCCTCCGTGCCCCGATTCGCGGAACAGGAGCTGAGCCCAAGGCACCCCAGCGCCAGGAGGGGCAACATGAAAAACCCGGCCACGCGGCGTCGGGCACTGGACTTGGTGTGCGTCATGCCGTGAGACTACTGCACCCTCCAAGGGCGACGGGGCCCAGCGGCTACTCCTGCGCGTCCTGCTCCAGCGGGTCCACAGGAAAGTCGCCCTTGGCCGGCAGCGGGTGCTTGATCCGAGCCTTGAGCGGCTCTGCCCCCGGGGCCACGGCGATGACGGCCTTGGTCAGGTCAGACTTCGCATACTCGCGCAGGCACGACAGCGTGGCCTTGACCGCTGCCTTGGGCTCCGGCGTGAGCACCACGATGCTCAGGCGCGATGGGCCAAAGACGCTGCCCTCCACCGTGCCGAGTCCGCGCCAGGCCAGGTGGCCGGTGAGCCCGCCCACCACGGCGTCACGCAGGCTTCGGTCGCGCGCCGAGCCCTCAACGGTCTTCATCGGGAAGCGCAGGTACAGCCACGACTGCTCCTCGGGAGAGATCTCCCGGTATCCGTCCTCCTGGCACTGCTCCGCGAAGGCCTCCATGAGACCGGCGCCGGCCTCCGGGGTCAACTCATCCTCCACAACCGGGGTCTCGGAAAGCTGGCCCACCGGCCCCTGATTGATCACAAACTGGGCCTGTTCCTCGTCATACCAGGCCTCGCGGAAGGCCATCTGGCCGGCTTCATCGGTGCGAAAGGTGCGAAGGATGGGCATAGGGGTTCTCCTTGGGTGATGCGGTGAAAGTGTACTCATGCGGCGAGGGCGCCAAACTCAGGCTCCGCCCAAGTCAATCAACGCCCTGCCCTGGTCAAAACGGCGCCTGGCCGCGCCGTCAAACGGTGCCTGGCTGGTGCCGACGCTCGCCATTAGTTCGTCGGCGGCCGTGCGCATGCTCGCCATCAGCTCCGGCGGGTAGCCAAACTGCGCCGCGTGCTCCTCAAACTCGTCCTCATCATCCAGGTAGAGGCCCCTGCCGGTCCGTTCCACCACGTCAAGGTCCATGTCGATGGAATGCACCTCCCAGCCAGAGCGCGCCAAGGGGGCCCAGCCAATCCGGGTGGAGATGTCGATGTAGAGGCGCAGGCCGTTGCGATCCTCGCCGGAGTGAAAGGTGGCGATCCACTCCCCCTCAACGGGGACCAGGGTCACCGCGTCGCTACGCGCAAAGAAGGCCATTCCGGGGCGGGCAATAAAAGAACCGGCCGGCTGGAAAATCCATTCGCCGTGCTGGTCTGAGCCCAGGGCTATGCCCGGAACCACCCAATGAGCCAGACCGTTGTACTTCCACGCGCGGCAGACCACCTGATCTCCGGCTTTGAACCCCGCTGGGCGGCGGGGCAATCCGGTGGGAGCGCTCATGCCCCGTCGTCCGTGCGGTGGCCCCGACCGTGCTGCAGGTCATGCCGGATCACGGGCAGCGCGCCCGTGCGTGCGCCGGCGGGCCTGGCGCGGGGCACCTTGGTCCCCAGCACCTGCGCCACCACGTCCTGCGTAATCTTCTGGGCGGTCACGCCCACGCGCTCAAGGACCTGAGCGCGCGTGCCGTGATCAAGGAACTCATCCGGCAATCCCACCTCGTTCAGGCCGGTGTCCACGCCAGCCGCGCGCATCTCCTGGCGCAGTCGCGAGCCCACGCCGCCCGCGCGCACGCCATCCTCCAGCGTCACCACCAAGCGGTGCCGATCCGCCATCTGAATGATGCTTGCCTGCACCGGAAGCACCCAGCGCGGGTCAACCACCGTGGAACTGATGCCCTGGCGCGTCAGCCGCTCCGCGACGTCGAGCGCCAACTCGGCAAAACCGCCCACCGCCACCAGCAGCACATCCGGCTCATCCACGCCCTCATCGCGCAGCACATCGACACCGTCCTCAGTGCGCTGCACCGCGACGATGTCCGCGCCAACCGTGCCCTTGGAGAAGCGCACCACGCTGGGCGCGTCGTCAATGGCCACGGCCTCGCGGAGCAGTTCCTTCAGGCGAGTAGCGTCACGCGGAGCCGCCAAATGGAGGCCGGGGATGGACTGCACCAGCGCCATGTCCCACATACCGTGGTGGCTGGCGCCGTCCGGCCCCGTCACGCCGGCGCGATCCAGAACGAAGGTCACGCCGGCCTTGTGCAACGCCACGTCCATCAGAAGTTGGTCGTAGGCGCGGTTCAGGAACGTGGCATAAATCGCCACGACCGGGTGGAATCCGCCGAAAGCCAGGCCAGCGGCAGAGGCCGCGGCGTGTTGCTCGGCAATGCCCACGTCGATGACGCGTTCCGGGTGCCGCTCCGCCATCGTGGCGAGGCCGGTGGGCTTGAGCATGGCGCCGGTCAGGGCGACGACGTCGGGGCGCTCGTCAGCGATATCGGCCAGTTCCTGGCCAAAGACCTTGGTCCACGAGACGCCCGACGGCGCGGACAGCGGCTTCCCGGTGGCCGGGTCGATGATGCCGACCGAATGGAATTGATCGTCCTCATCATCCATCGCCGGGGCGTAGCCAAAGCCCTTCTGCGTGATGGCATGGACAATGACGGGGCCGCCAAAAGCCTTGGCCGCGGTCAGGGCCTCTTCCAGCTCGGCCTGATTGTGCCCGTCCACGGGGCCCATGTACTTGATGCCCAAATCGGCGAACAACCCCTGCGGCGCCCACCAATCCTTGACGCCGGCCTTGGCCGCATGCAGGGACTTGTAGGTGAATTGCGAGAGCGGATTGCCGTCCTTGAGCCGCTCCTTCATGAACTTCATGGTGTCCTCGTAGCGACGGGACACGCGGACCTTATCGATGTGTCTGCCCACGCTTCCACCAACGCCCTGCATGGTCTGTGCCAGGCCGCCCACCGTCGGCGCGTAGGATCGCCCATTGTCATTCACGACGATGACCGCGTGACGATCATGGTCCGCGGAAATGTTGTTCAGCGCCTCCCAGGCCATGCCGCCCGTCAGGGCGCCGTCCCCAATCACGCCCACCGTCCAGCGATCGTCCTCGCCCGCGAGAGCGCGGGCGCGCGAAATCCCATCAACCCAAGAGAGCGAGCTGGAGGCGTGAGAGGACTCAACGACGTCGTGCTCAGACTCCGCACGGGACGGGTAACCGGAGAGCCCGCCCTCCGTACGCAGCGTGTTGAAATTCTGCCGCCCGGTGACCAGTTTGTGCACGTAAGACTGGTGGCCCGTGTCAAAAACGAGCGTGTCATGCGGGGAATCAAAGACGCGGTGCAGGGCAAGGGTCAGCTCAACCACACCCAAGTTGGGGCCCAGGTGCCCGCCGGTGCGTGCCACGTGGGCAATCAGGAAATCACGGATCTCTTGGCTCAACTGCGCCAGTTCCTCAGGATTGAGCTCACGCAAATCCCGAGGAGAGCGGATCCTCTCCAACACGCTCACGCTTAGTTCCCTTCCAACGGCAATCATGCTTGACGTTCATCGTACCGCCGCGGGCTGGACTCGCCCTCCGTGCCGGGCGGGACGGTGCGTGGCGGTGCGGCGTCTGGGGGCCAAGCGGGGCGGGCGGGGCGGGGCGGGCGGGGCGGGGCGGTCCCCCGGGCGGAACAAGCAGGCCTATCGCCACCAAGCACCCCTCACGCCCGCTCCACGTCGATACGCCCGCTTCCGCGCCACGGCCGCCCACCCCAACGCCGACCCCCGGACGGAACAAGCAGGCCTATCGCCACCAAGCACCCCTCGCGCCCGCTCCACGTCGATACGCCCGCTTCCGCGCCTCGCTCTCCGCTCGCACGCGGTCCCTCACACCACGTGGATTCGGCGGCGCTTGGGCGTGTCTATCCACAGATGGGACTTCGGGCCTCGGCGAGAGCCCGCGTGTGCACTGAACTCAGGTCATGGACCCTCTTTCGCCGCCAACCTTTCCCGAAGAACTCCTGCTTTCGCGCGGGGACACTTGTTTACCGAGGCTCTTTGAACGCGGCGGCGCTGTCAGGCTGACCCGAGGCTCGTACATCGGTAGCGAAGCGTGGCTAGCGGCGACTCGGCCAACCCGGTTCCTCTTCCAGGTTGCCGCGCGGTCCTTAGTCCCAGGCACGGTGTTCTGCTGCGAAACCGCGCTGCATTTGCACGGCTATCCCACCTTCGGAACACCACGTGAGATCACGGTAGCCACCGAATCCACGTCCGCTTTGGGCAAGCAGCGCCCAACCCTTTTATTGCCCGGCGAAGCGCCACGTGAAGCGCAGTACGGGACTCGGATTGTCCGACATCGGCACGTGCTTTCTGACCTTGCGCTCACGGCGGCCGGGTTCACGACCGTCGCCCCCAGCCACGCCGTGGCAGAGGTCCTGGCGCGTGGTCACGTGATCACGTGATCAATGCCATCACTGTCTCCGACGCCGTCGCTCGGTGGGCTGGGCACGGGGCACCGTCGCCGGACCACATCGGTGCGGCGCTGGACGCATTGGGCGGCGACGGTCGAATGGAGCGGGGCCTGGCTCGGCTGGCCGCTGGCCGCGCGGAGAGCGAGTCGCCCGCGGAATCCGGTAGCCGTGCGGTCATGATGGTGGCCGGCGTGCCTCCGCCTCGCTTGCAGCAACCGCTCTTTCGTGAGGACGGATCATTCCTGGCCCGCCCGGACTTTCTCTGGCCAGAGTTCCGATTGGTTGCGGAGGTCGACGGCCGCGTCAAGTACCTGGACCCCACCATGAACGGCGGCCAGGGAGCGGGGTCCGCGGTATTCCTTGAGAAAGAGCGTGAGGATGACATTCTGGCCGCAGGCTACGCCGTGCGCCGGTGGGGATTCAGGCTGATCACTCAAGGTGAGCGCCTCGCGGCCCTTCTGCGCGGCGCAGGCTTGCCATCCGGGCCCCCTCAACTGATGTGAAGCGGCGTCGGGCAACCTCACCGCACCCGACCAAGCAGGCCTATCGCCCCCAAGCACCCCACAAGACCGCTTCCCGCCGATAAGCCCGCTTCCGAGCGAGGGAAACGGGAAAGGGAACGGGAACGGCCCCGAAACCACCCCCGCCGCCCACCAGAACCGGGTACAAAGCCGACCAAGCAGGCCTATCGCCCCCAAGCACCCCACAAGACCGCTTCCCGCCGATAAGCCCGCTTCCGAGCGAAGGAAACGGGAAGAGGAACGGGAAAGGCCCCGGAACCTCGCGAAGAGGTTCCGGGGCCCGCCCCGTTCAAGCCAGCGCTAGCGAATCAGGCGTTGGCCGTGATGCTACGCAGCACGTACTGCAGGATGCCGCCATTGCGGTAGTAGTCGGCCTCGCCCGGGGTGTCGATGCGGACAACCGCGTCGAACTCCGTGGTCTTGCCGTCCGTGGACACCGCGGTGACCTTGACGGTCTTGGGCGTGATGCCCTTGTTGAGCTCGGTGACGCCGGAGACCGAGAAGGTCTCCGTGCCGTCCAGGCCCAGCGTGCCAGCGGACTCGCCCTCGGGGAACTGCAGCGGAAGGACGCCCATACCGATGAGGTTGGAGCGGTGAATACGCTCGTAGCTCTGGGTGATGACGGCCTTGACGCCCAGGAGCGCGGTGCCCTTGGCTGCCCAGTCACGCGAGGACCCGGTGCCGTACTCTTTGCCTGCCAGGACGACCAGCGGGGTGCCGGCGGCCTGGTAGTTCTGCGCCGCGTCATACACGTAGGACTGCGGTGCATCCGCCTGGGTGAAGTCGCGGGTGAAGCCACCCTCGACGCCGTCCAGCAGCTCGTTCTTGATGCGGATGTTCGCGAAGGTGCCGCGAATCATGACCTCGTGGTTGCCACGACGGGAGCCGTAGGAGTTGAAGTCCTTGCGGTCCACGCCGTTGGCGATGAGGTACTGACCCGCGGGGGTCTCCGACTTGAAGGAACCGGCCGGGGAGATGTGGTCGGTGGTGACCGAATCGCCCAGCTTCAGCAGCACGCGTGCGCCGTCGATGTCCTTGACGGGCTCCGGCTCGGTGGACATGCCCTCGAAGTACGGGGGCTTGCGCACGTAGGTGGAGTCCTCTGCCCACTCGAAGGTGTTGCCCTCCGGGGTGTCAATGCCCTGCCAGCGAGCATCGCCATCGAAGACGGACGCGTAGTCCTGGGTGAACATCTCGCGGTCAATCGAGGCGTCCATGACCTGCTGGACCTCGATCGGGTTGGGCCAGATGTCCTTCAGGAAGACGTCGTTGCCGTCCGCATCCTGACCCAGGGCATCGTTCTCGAAGTCGAAGTCCATGGTGCCGGCCAGGGCGTAAGCGATGACCAATGGCGGGGAGGCCAGGTAGTTCATCTTCACGTCCGGGTTGATGCGACCCTCAAAGTTGCGGTTACCGGAGAGCACCGCGGCGGCGGAGAGATCGTTGGCCTGGACGGCCTCAGAGATCTCCGGCTCCAGCGGACCGGAGTTACCGATGCAGGTAGCGCAGCCGTAGCCGACCACAAAGAAGCCGAGCTCCTCGAGGAACGGGATCAGACCCGACTTCTCGTAGTAGTTCGTGACGACCTTGGAACCCGGAGCCACGGAGGTCTTGACCCACGGCTTGGAGGACAGGCCCTTTTGCACGGCGTTGCGCGCCAGGATGGCGGCGGCCAGCATCACGGACGGGTTGGAGGTGTTGGTGCAAGAGGTGATGGAGGCGATCGACACGAAGCCGTGATCCAGCTGGAACTGCCTGCCATCTTCCATGCTCACGTCCACGCCCTTGGACGGGCGGCCAAGGCCAAGCGCGTCCTCGTCGGTGGAGTAGTTGTGGATGTCCTTGCGGAACTGCTCCTTGGCGTCCGTCAGCGCAATGCGATCCTGCGGGCGCTTGGGACCGGCGATCGACGGGACCACGGTGGAGAGGTCCAGCTCGATGTACTCGGAGTAGGCGGCTTCCTTGGAGGCGTCGTGCCAGAGGCCCTGCTCCTTGGTGTAGGCCTCCACCAGCGCCACGTTCTCGTCGGAGCGGCCGGTGAGGCGCAGGTACTCCAGCGTGACGTCGTCGATGGGGAACATGGCGGCCGTGGAGCCAAACTCCGGGGACATGTTGCCGATGGTGGCGCGGTTGGCCAGCGGCACAGCGCCGACACCCTCGCCGTAGAACTCCACGAACTTGCCAACGACACCCTGCTTACGCAGCATCTCGGTGATGGTCAGGACCACGTCGGTGGCGGTGGCGCCGGCCGGGATGGTGCCGGAGAGCTTGAAGCCCACGACCTTGGGGATGAGCATGGAGACGGGCTGGCCAAGCATTGCTGCCTCGGCCTCAATGCCGCCCACGCCCCAACCAAGCACGCCCATACCGTTCACCATGGTGGTGTGGGAGTCGGTGCCAACGCAGGAGTCCGGGTAAGCGCGCAGCTTGCCGTCCACCTCGCGGGTCATGATGGTGCGCGCCAGGTACTCAATGTTGACCTGGTGCACAATGCCGGTTCCCGGGGGAACCACCTTGAAGTCATCAAAGGCGGTCTGGCCCCAGCGCAGGAACTGGTAGCGCTCACCGTTGCGCTGGTACTCGATCTCCATGTTGCGCTCGAGCGCCGCTTCGTTACCGAAGGCGTCGATCTGCACCGAGTGGTCAATGACCAATTCGGCGGGAGCGAGCGGGTTCACGCGGGAGGCGTCGCCGCCCAGGTCCTTGACGGCCTCGCGCATAGTGGCGAGGTCAACAACACAGGGAACACCGGTGAAGTCCTGCATGATCACGCGGGCCGGGGTGAACTGAATCTCCACAGAAGGCTCTGCCTTGGGATCCCAGTTGGCCAGTGCGCGGATGTGATCCGCGGTGATGTTGGCACCGTCTTCGGTGCGCAGGAGGTTCTCCAGCAACACCTTCAGGCTGTACGGCAACTTGTCTGAGCCCTCAACGGCACTCAGCCGGAAAATCTCGTATTCGGTGCCCTGAACGTCCAGTACGCCCTGAGCCCCGAAGCTGTCCACGTTAGTCATGGAACTCCTCTCGCCAAACTCCATCATGATCTCCACGCCGCAGTGGGTGCTAGTGAGGCGAACCTCACTTTGGAACGCAAGTCAGACGCGGCGGAGCTACATTCCACTCTACCGCTGTCAAGAGGCGACGGCCTTCTTACGCAACACGGCCACCGTTTCCAGGTGATGAGTGTGGGGGTAAAGGTCAAAGGCTCGCAGCTGCGTGAGCTCGTAACCGCGGCCGGCAAAGAGTGCCACATCGCGGGCAAAGGATGCCGCATCGCAGGAGACGTAGACGATGCGCTCCGGCTCCACATCGGCAATCGCGGCCACGGCCGCCTTGCCTGCGCCGGAGCGCGGCGGATCCAGCACGACGCCGTCTGGCCGGGTCCCTGCCTCTTCCAGCAGCACGCGCTCCACGCGGCCACGCACCACGCGCGCCTGGGGCGAGGCGTGAAGATTGCGCCTCGCATCTGCGTGCGTGCCGGGGGCGCCTTCCACGGAGAGCACCGAGCCGGTCACACCAACGGACTGTGCCAGCAGGGAGCTAAAGAGACCGGCGCCGGCGTACAGATCAGCCCACGCCTCATCCTCGGCCGGCTCGCCGGCAGCCAGCACCGCGTGGGACAGCGTCGCGGGCGCCGAGCGGTGCACCTGCCAGAAGCCCTCGCCGGTCACGCGGAACTCGTGCCCGTCCACGCTCTCTCGCAGCCACGTGCGACCGGAGACGCGGCGCAGGGCACCCGCGCCGTCCGCTGCCGTGCCGCTCTCCTGCGTCAGCAGAGCCACCGAGGCGGCCTCGCCGACGTGGCGCGCCACGCGGTTGGCGGCGGCGCCCGCCCACTTGACCCCAGCGGCGTCGGGCGTGGCAGGAACCAGCAGGACCAACGGGGGCTGCCCCTGCGGGGCAGAGATCTCCACGCGCCCCAGGCCGGTGAGATCCACCTGGTCAAGGCCAAGCGCGTCCACCGCTTCCACGGCCAGCGGCATGCTCGGCGTGGGCACCAGGTGGTGGCTGCGGGCGGCGCGCATGGCCAGTCGGCCGGCGCGGTCCACGCCGAAGGCGGTGCGGGTGCGCCAATGCAGGCCGTCCTCGCGCTCCTCCTCTGGCGCCTCCACCCCGGCAAAACCGATCGTCGCCGGGTCAAACTTGGCCAGGCGTTCCAGCTGCTCGGTCAGTACCTGGGCCTTCAGCTCGCGCTGGTATGCCAGGTCAAGGTGGCCAAACTCCGCCCCTCCCGGGATGTCCTCGGGGCTCTTCGCCAGCAGCGCGTCAGCGGCTGGCCAGACGTGCGCTACGCGGTGCTCAGAGGCCTCCAGCACCTCCACCACGTCACCTCGCCAGAAGCTATCTCCCTGGCCCGGCTCCGTCAGGCGCACCCGCACCAGCTCCCCCGGCGCACCGTGGCGCACAAAAACCACGCGCCCCTCGTGCCGGGCCACCATCACGCCGCCGTTGGCCACGTTCCCGAGGCGCAGCTCGATCACGGGGGTGTGGGACGTGCCTTGGTCGGCGGTGGGGTGCTGAGTCATGCGTGGGTCTCCTACGGGGACGGGGCCCGGCGGGTGCCGGGTGCGGCGGGCAAGATGCCCGACGGCGGGTGGTTGGCTGCGCTGGCGGCGGTGCCGGTTCGCTGCGATGGGGTCTGAACTCTGGTGCGGTGAAGGGTGAGGTGTGAGCCGGGTGGGGCTCAGCGTGGCGCTGGCGTGGAGCCGGGTTGCTTGAGGCCCTGGCCGGTGGAGGCCAACTGCCACGGCACCGAGGCCACCACCACTCCGGGCTCGAAGTGCAGGCGGGCACGAAGGCGCAGGCCGGTTTGGTTGTGAACAAGTTGCTCCCACCAGCGTCCCACGACGTACTCCGGGATGTAGACCACCACCAGGTCGCGGGGCCGGTCGGCGCGGGATTGGCGGATGTGCTCTAGCAGCGGGCCTGCCAGCTCACGATACGGCGCGGCCAGGACCGTGAGTGGCACCGGCATTCCTAGTCGCTCCCAGGCGGCCGCCGTGCGTTCGGTCTTCTCTGGGTCCACGTCCACCATGACGGCCTCGAGGCGCTGGGGGCGGGTGGCACGGGCAAAGGCGATGGCGCGCAGCAGCGGCTTGCGCAGCGTGGAGACCAGCACAATCGCATGCACTCGGGAGGGCAGCTCGGTGACGGAGGTTTCCGCGTCGATCGCCAACTCGCGATCCACGTCGTCGTAGTGCTTGCGGATTCCCATCATGCCAAGGCTCAGGACCACAATGCCCGCCACGGCAAACCAGGCGCCGTGCAGGAATTTGGTGGACAGGATGACCACCAGGACCAGCGCGGACAGCAGGAATCCGATGAGAGAAAGGGCCTTCTTGCGGCGTAGTGCGGCGCGCAACTGGCGATCAAAGGCCGAGCGCAGGCGCAGGCCCCAATGCCGCACCATGCCCAATTGGGACAGGGTGAAGGAGACAAACACGCCCACCACGTAGAGCTGCACCAGCGTGCCAAGGTGGGCGCCGGTGACCAACACCAAGGCCAGGGCCACGGCCCCCAACAACAGGATGCCGTTGGAGAATCCCATGCGATCCCCCCGCGTGCGCAGCTGGCGTGGCAGGTAGCCGTCCGAGGCCAGGTAGTAGGCAAGTCGCGGGAAGGAGATGAAGCCGACCATGCCTGCGGCCAGCAGCACCACAATCGTGATGACGGAGAAAATGACCACCGGAACACCCGGGCCAAAGACCGCGGTGGCGAGCTGGGCCAGCACGGGGGCCTGGATGTAACCCTGCGGCGCGGTGCCGTCGATGCTCAGCTCCGCGCCTGGATTGGCGACCATGTGGACGCCGGCAGCCACGGAGAGGAAGAGCACCCCAAGGGTCAGGACGGTGGCCGTGATGCCAAGCCACAGCAGGACCCAGCCGGCGTTGCGGGCCTTGGGCTTGGTCAGCTGGGCCACGCCGGAGACGGGAGACTCGAGGCCGGTGAGCGCGGCGGAGCCGGTGGAGAAGGCGCGCAGCACCAGGATGAATCCGGCCACGCCCTCTAGCCCGTTGGGGAACTCGGAGCCGGGGAGGATCTGATAGGCGGCGCTGGGGGCCTGGCCAAGCTGGCCCATCAGCGCCAGCAGACCGCCCACGAAGAGCAGCACACCCAGTGCCCCAACAAAGAGCACGGTGGGCAGCGTGCGCGCCACGGTCCCGCGCCCCACGCCGCGCAGGTTGAGGACCACCAGGACCAGCACGCCCAAGCCGGCCACCCAGCCCTCATGCCCGGACATGGCGGGAATGGCCGCGGTGACGTAATGAGACGCGGCGGACATGGAGACGGCCACGGTCAGCGTGAGGTCCACCAACAGCGCGGAGCCCACCACCACGCCCGCCTTGGGGCCAAGATTCTCTGAGGCGATCTGGTAGTCGCCCTTGCCGGAGGGGTAGGCCCGCACGGAGAGGCGGTAGGACAGGATGAGGATCATCATCACCGCCATGACGCCCACGCCAACCCACGGGCCAAGTTGCACGGCGCTGAGGCCTGCAATGGCCAGCGTGAGCAGGATCTCGTCCGGGGCGTAGGCCAGGGAGGAGAGGGCGTTGGTGGAGAGCGCGGGAAGGGCCACGCGCCTGCGCATGGCAACGAGGCGGGTCCGCCCCGTAATTTCGGGGCGCCCCACGAGGATCCGCTTGAGGGCGTCCAGAAACGTCAGCACCAAGCCAGGGTAGTCGCACAGAGGCCGCGGTGCGCACTCTCCCGGGCGCAACGTGCAAGACTGTTCCGCGCGGAGGCCGCCCGGCCCCGCACACGCTTGATTGGGAAGAGAGCGGGTCGCCATGGCGCACTTTGTGATCATGGGCTGTGGGCGCGTTGGCGCCAGCCTGGCCCACACGCTGGAGGATGACGGCCATTCGGTGGCAGTGATTGACCGCGATCCCACGGCGTTTCGCCGCCTGCGCCCCAGCTTTGAGGGCAGCACGGTCACTGGTGTGGGTTTTGACCGCGACACGTTAGAGGCCGCCCGAATTGCTGAGGCCTACGCCTTTGCAGCGGTCTCCTCAGGGGATAACTCCAACATCCTCGCCACGCGGGTGGCCCGTGAGCAATACCACGTGGGCCACGTGGTGGCACGCATCTACGATCCGGGGCGGGCGGAGGTCTACCAGCGCCTCGGTATCCCCACGGTGGCCTCCGTACGCTGGAGCACGGATCAGGTGCTGCGGCGCATCCTGCCGGAGCACAGCCTCTCCGGTGACTTCCGCGAGGCCTCCGGGCGCCTGGTGCTGCGGGAGCTGGCCACGGATCCGTCCTGGTACGGCATGCCGCTGGCCAAGCTGGAGTCACTGGTGGGCGTGCGCGTGGCGTACCTGACCCGCTTTGGCGAGGGGGTGCTCCCCACGGAGGACACCCGCTATCAGGAGGGGGACGTGCTGCACGGCATGCTCCCCGTGAAGAGTTCTTCCCAGATTGACCGACTGCTGGCGTCCACGCCGGCACGCGCCGCCCAGGTGGCTGCGGAGCAGGAGGCGGACAAGTGAAGGTAGTCATCGCTGGCGGCGGCTCGGTTGGCCTGTCCATTGCGCGCGAGCTGTTGCGCCATCACCACTCCGTCCTGATCATCGACGAGAACGAGATCCCCTCTGATCGCGACGGCTTTGAGGCCGCCAGCTGGTACGTGGGAGACGCCTGCGAAATGGCCACCCTGAAGCTGGCCGGTGTGGAGGAGGCGGACGTGGTGGTCTCTGCCACGGGAGATGACAAGGCAAACCTGGTGGTCTCCTTGCTGGCCAAGACGGAGTTTGGCGTGGGCCGCACCGTGGGCCGCGTCAACAACCCCAAAAATGACTGGATGTTCGACGACGCCTGGGGCGTGGACGTGGCCGTGTCCACCCCGCGCCTCATGACCGCGCTGGTGGAGGAAGCGGTGGAGGTGGGCGACGTGGTGCGCCTGCTGACGCTGCGCACCGGTGAGACCACCATGGTGGCCTACACCGTGCCGTTCGACGGCGCCCCGGTGGGCCGGTTGGTGGGTTCCTACCGCTGGCCCGACGGCGTGGTGCCGGTAGCCGTACTCCGCGACGACATCCCGTTTGCCCCCTCCCCTGACGACGTCTTTGAGGGCGACGACGAGGTCTTTTTCCTCACGGCCATGGACGCCGAGCCGGCGCTGCGCGAATTGCTCGCCGCGCGGGCTTAGACCCGATCGGTGGGGTGGTGAGGACCGGTCTCCGGTGCGGCCACCTGGGATGCCGCTGGCGGGCGCGTCATCATCCAGGCCAGGGCAAGGGCGCCGATGTACAGCGGGGTGCCCATGACCAGGCGTGCCGTGCCGAGCGCCGTCACGGCGTCAGCGAAATAGAGCGGAACTTGGACTACCAAGCGCAGCGCCAGGACGCCGATCAGCAGCCAGGTCGCAGCCGTATACATCCGCAGGCGGGCCCTGTCCTTGCGCCACTCAACATTCTCCCCGCGAATGAATCCGAAGAGCAGGCCGATCACGGGCCATTTCACGAACGCAGAAATGGCGAATGCCACGATGTAGGCAATGTTAATGAAGAAGCCCGGGACGTAATAGTCGCGTGCCTCCCCGCCCACCCTGGCGAAGATGGCGCAGATGATCACGCCAACGAGCCCAGAGACGGCCGGGGTCACGTTGCGCTTGGAGACCAGCCGGATCACCAGCAGGATCACACCCACGCCCACGGAGGCGATCAGGGCGGGGTTGAGCTCCCTGGCAAAGATGAAGACGGCAAGGAAGACCATGCCAGGCGCCAGCGTCTCCACCAGCCCGCGAATCCCGCCAAGGGAGGCCAGAACGTCAATGTTGCCTGCCCCGGTGCGCTTGAGGTTGCTGTTCGCCGCCAACTGGGCCGCGACGGAGCCCATGAGCGGCTCCGCCTGGCCGGGCTGGGGCTCATGCGAAGCAGGCTGCGGCTCATTCTCCGGGTGGCTCATGCGTGGTCTTCTTCCATCTCCAGGATTTCGTACCGGGGGTCATACATCACCGGGGACTCCCCATCCAGTGTCAGCAATCCGGTGCAGCGCAGCCAGGTGCCTGCGTCCACGCCGGGCACCTTGCGCTGACCAATCCAGCGCAGGCGCACCCTCTGCACCCGCTGCTTTCGCCCACCGGGGGGCGCCACGTCCGGGGCAAGCATGGCCCCAAAGACGGGTGCTGCGGAGGCGGCGGGGTACGTCACGGATTCCACATAGCCGCGCAACTCCACGCGGCCGCGCTGCGGCAGTTGACCCCACCCCGCCTGGTCCGCCACGGGATCAGCCAATCTGGGTGATCTCGGGCCCACGCTTGGGGGCCTGGTCCGTCAGCGGGTCGGCTTCCTCCGACTCGGGCTCCGGAAGCGGAACGCTCTGCCCGTCCGGCAGGTGCAACGGCAGCAGCTCGGTGGGCGCCATGGGCGTCTGGCCGCGATCAACCACCACACCGCCCAGGAGCTCCTCCAGCGGCTTGGCCGCCTCCTCGTTGATGGCCGCGGGGCCACCAAAAACGGCCCTGAGGAACCACCTGGGGCCGTCCACGCCCACAAAGCGGGCAATCATGGTGCCCTGGCTGCCGTCCGGGCCGGTGCCTGGCACACGCGCCAGCAGCTCCTCGCCAAAGCGGCCCTCGCGCCGATCGGTGCGGCCGCCCTGGGCGGTCACCGACTGATCAATCTGCGAGGAGATGCCTGGCCACAGGGTGTCAGACTTGGGGGCGGCGAAGGCCTGCAGCTGCACGCGAGAGCCGTCCATCTCCAGTGCCACAGACACGATGGCCTGCGACTCCTGCTCCACCTCAAGGTTCAGATTCATGCCGGCGAGCGGCGGGATGCGCAGCGAACCAAGGTCCACCAGCTCCGGGGTGTCCCCCACCTCGGAGGCGTCCAGCGGGCCACGGGTTCGGTCGGACTTCTTCGCGGCCCCGAAGTCTGCGGCGCCCTTGGCGTCGGCATCATCTTTGGAACCGGCCGTGCCCTTGGAACCGGCCGTGCCCGACGACGCGGTCTTGGCTTTCGCGTCGGAGCTCGCCTTGGGCTTGGCCTCGGGGCTTTCTTCCGCCTCAGTCGAGTCGGCGTCCTGCTCGTTGAGCAGGGCCTCCTCTTCTGCGGCTTTGGCTTCCTTCTTCTTGCGACCGAACATGGTCATCCTTCCTTTGCCGCTGTCGCGGCCTCGAAACCACCCGTGGACCCGAATCCGCGGGCCCCGCGTGCGGACTCCCCCAGATCATCGACTTCCACGAAGGCTGCACGTTCCACGCGCTGCACCAAAAGCTGGGCGATGCGATCACCCCGGCGCAGTGTCACCGGCTGGGTGGCGTCGGTATTGAGTAGGTTGATCAGGAGTTCTCCGCGGTAGCCGGAGTCCACAGTGCCGGGCGCATTCACGATCGTGACGCCGTGTTTGGCGGCGAGGCCGGAGCGGGGATGCACCAGCCCCACGTAGCCATCAGGGAGCGCAATGGCGAGCCCCGTCGGGACGAGCTGGCGTTGACCGGGAGCCAGCGTCACGTCCTCCCTGGCATAGAGATCAGCTCCTGCATCCCCTGGCAGTGCGTACGCCGGGAGGGGTAGCCCCGGGTCTAAACGGCGCACTCGCACCATCATGTCCGGCTCAGCGCTCATCTTTCCTCACGTCCACAGTCGAGATTCGGTCCGGCCCATGGGGCACCGGTCAACCGGCGTCCACTCTAGCGGCTCGCCGGTAGGATGGAGGCTATGTCCACGCCCTCCGCGTCCACTCCCACGTCCTACACCGAAAAGCTGCGAGCACCCTGGTGGCTGTGGCTTGTGGTGGCAGGAATCTCCATCGCTATTGGCCTGGCGCTCTCCCCCACGAACCCCGTCCTGTGCGGCATCCTGATCGCCGTGGCCTTCATCATCGCCGTGGTCCTGCTGACGGTCTCCGCCCCCACCATCGCGGTCAATGAACAGACTCTGTCCGTGGGACGGGCCAGCATCGAGCGCCAGTTCTTGGGCGAGGTCACCGGCCATCGCGGCGAGAGCGCGCGCTACGAGCGTGGACGCGGCCTGCATGGCCTGGCCTTCATGTGCTTCCGTGGCTGGGTGGACCCGGTGGTGAAGGTCATCATCACCGACCCGCGCGATGAGACGCCGTATTGGCTCTTCTCCACTCGCAGGCCGGAGGAGTTGATTGCTGCCCTGGGCGGTCACATGGTGCACAGCGACCCGGACAACGCCGGGGTCATCACCGAAGCGAGTGAGCCAAGCTCCTTGGAGCGCGAACGCCTTCAGCGCATCGAGGACGCCAAGCGCGAGGAAACCGGCCCGCAGGCCTAAGCACACGGCGTCGGGCAGGAAAATGCCCGCCCAAGACAGAGCGAGCAAAACAGAGCGAGGGGGTCACCATCCAGTGGATGGTGACCCCCTCGCTCTGTGCCCGAAAGGAGCGGGAGCTTAGCTCTCGCAGTCCTTGCAGTAGTACAGCCCGCCGCGCTCTGCCGCGACCTGGGAGCGGTGACGCACCAGGAAGCAGGAGGCACAGGTGAACTCATCGGATTGCGCCGGCAGGACTGTGACCTGCAACTCCTCGTTGGAGAGGTCGGCGCCGGGCAGCTCAAAACTATCTGCGGCCTCGGCCTCGTCTTCGTCCACGACGGAAGACTGTGAATCGTTGCGACGCCCCTTCAGCTCCTCGAGGGAGTCCTCGCGGACATCTTCTTCGTTCTTGCGGGGCGCGTCGTAATCGGTGGCCACTTTTCCCTCTAACCTCTGCGAAATGTGTCTGATGCTCACGTGTGAGAGACCTGGAACACAACGGTCAACCCCACGTGTCGGAGCGATTACACACCAGACTGGCCCGGATAACAAACCCTGTTCGCCGCAGGTGGACAAAATGCGTTGCCCACCCGCTCCCCCACGGCGCTCAGGTGAAGGCCAAGTGTCAAGAGTTGACGCGCCGATCCGCACAAATGCCGCACGAGTGATGCCGATAATGGGAGGCTGGGGAGGTAGACCGTCGAGAGCGAGCTGGAGGCAAGGCATGGATCACCTCGAGTTGGTGCGTATCCACGACACCGGAACCGAGCTCGTCGTTCGCACCCCAGACGGCACCGAGTACCTGTTGGCGCTGGACGCGACCCTGAAGCGCGCCGTGAAGACGCCGCACCCCACCCCCGCCGCGCCGGTGATCGAGGGCGCCCCCTTGGCCCCGCGGGAGATCCAGGCACGCATCCGCGGCGGAGCCACCGCCGCTGAGGTGGCCGAGGACTCTGGCACGCCGCTGGAGAACATCCTGCGTTACGAGGGCCCCGTCCTCGCCGAGCGGGACTACATTGCCCGCCGGGCCCTGGACATTGAGGTCTCCGCGCCGCTGGCGCACGAGGGCTACCGCGCCGCCTTTGGTGACGAGCCCGCCTCCCTCGGCGAGATGGTCCGGACCCGTCTGCGTTCCTTTGGCGTGAACCCCGCCTCCCTGGTCTGGGACGCCTGGAAGCTTGATTCGGGGACGTGGCGCGTCGTGGCGCGCTTTGAGGTTCCGGAGGGCGCCGCCGCGATCGGCGAGGAGCCGCCGGCCGAATGGACCTTCCACCCCGCGCGCCGCCACCTGGAGAACGCCAACCGTTGGGGGCAGGTGCTCTCCGAGTGGGAGCCATGGGACGTGCTCCCCACCCAGCGCCGCCTGGTTCCCGTGGATGATCGCCCCTACGACGTGGACGCCTCCGAGCCCATCGCGGGCCCAGCGGACCCGGATCCGCAGGCCCCCCGCGGCCGCGAGCCGCAGGACGATGGCCTGCTTGACGTGCTGACGCGCCGGCGCGGCACGCGCGTGGGAGAGGACGCAGACGGGGACGACGCCTTGGCGCACCTGATTGCCCGCTCTCACCAGGAGCGCGAGACAGGCCACGGCAGCACCTGGAAGCGCGATAGCGCCTGGCAGGCACCCAAGGACACCGAGGCCACGAAGCAGGGCGCTGAGGGCCCCACTGACGACTCAGGCTCCGAGGACCAGGCCGAACCCCAGCCAACGCCCCGCCGGTCCCCCTGGGGCTTGGGTGGCAAGGATTCCAAGCGCGGCGCTGAGTCACAGCAGCACACCGAATCGAAGCCGCATACAGAATCGAAGCCGAAGACAGAATCGAAGCACAGCACCGACGCGGTGCCGGGCCCCGAGCGCACGGATGGACTGCGCGCGCCGGACGGGCTTGATCGCGCCTGGCCGCCGCTGAGGCGCGTGCCGGATCCCATTCCGGCGACGCGTCACAACGAGACGGTGCTGGCGGACGACGATGCCGACTCGGCTCGCGGGCACAAGAAGCGCCGCTCGCAGGTGCCCAGCTGGGACGAGATCGTCTTTGGGCGTTCCGCCAAGGGTGACGACGAGGACGAACCGGAGGCCTAGCCCCCGGCGAGGATCAGCAGCGGCACCTTACGCTCAGACGGCGTGAGGGAGCCGTGCTGGCCCACCATGTCAAAGGCGTGCGGGGCCACCCTGCGCCCGTCGTAGAAGGCCACCGAGCCGTGCGCGGCGATGAGCACGTCACCTACTCGCTCCCGCACTCCCGGCGCCCACTGCGGACCCAGCCACCCGGCGTCGGACAGTTCATCACGCGTCAAGACCCAGGCAACGTCGCCGAAGGCCGCCTTCCACGCGTCGATGGTTCCCTGGCGCGTTTCCGCGCTGGCCGCTGGGTCAAAGTGCAGCTGGACGCCGCGCGGCTCCCCCGCGGTGAGCGCCACGCCCTCCAGCAATTCTGGGCGCTCCGAGTAGTCAATCCGGCCGCTGGCGGGAACGTCCACCATGCCGTGATCCGCGGTGAGCAGCACCAGCGTGTTGGGACCCGCGCCCGCGATCAGTCGGCGCATGGCGGAGTCCAGCTCCTCCAGCGCGTGGAGCCACTGCTGGGACTCCACCCCGTGGGCGTGCCCCGCCTTGTCCAGGTCATCCCAGTACAGGTACACCAGCGCGTCCTTGTGCTGGCGCAGCGCGGCCAGGGCCGCGCCCACCCGCGCGGGCGGGCTCGTGGCCTCCATGAACTCGCCGCCGCGCAGGCCGGCCCGGGTCAACGGACTGTCGCGGAACTTGGGGCGGGAGACCGTCACGACGCTGCGGCGCTCCTGCAGCCGCTCAAACACCGTCGGCACTACCTGCCACGTTGCCGGGTCAAGGTCACCGGGCCAGCCGCCCAGCTGATTCACGATGCGGGGGCCGGCGGGGTCCATGACGTCGTAGCCCACAATCCCGTGCTGCGACGGCGGCACACCGGTGGCCAGCGAGGCCAGGGCGGCGGCTGTGGTGGTGGGGAAGACCGTATCAAGGGTGCGCGAGGACGGGTGTTGCCCGGCCTGGCGCAACGTGGGCGCGTAACCGGCAAAACGCTTGAGCAGGCGGGCGCCTAGCCCATCCACCAGGACCACCACCACCCGGTTGGCCCGGGGCAGCTGCAGCGCGTTCTTGAAGCCGGGCTCGCCAAGGGCGGCGGCGGCAGAGGTCATGAGCTCCGTCAGGGAGCCGCTTCCGTAGGCGGGCGCCGCGGGGGGCGCCACCGGATCAGCGATGATTGCCTCGCGAGAGCCAGGCCGTGGGCCGGCCGGAAGGCTGGGCTGCGGGCTGGTGTTCCGCGCGCTCCGCGACCGGATTCCACGCCGCCTCGCTCGTGGCGCTGCGCAGGGTGCGGGCAAAGGAGCGCGCATGCTCCAGGTGCTTGGCTCCGTCCGCGTCCGCGGAGATGCGCACCACCAGGTCCTCCCGCACGCTCTGCCCGGACATGCCGTGGTCCACCTCGCAGTTGGGATCACCACAGCCGGCCGGGCCCAGGTCCAGGCGCGAGCCGCCGGACCAAGCGATGCCCACCGTGAGCTCCCGCGGGCCATCGCCCGGGCGGTGTTCATGCGGGCGGGGGTAGATCGCGGACACCACCACAGAGTCCACGCGGGGCAGCGCAACCGTCTCAGCGGACACGTTGGCCACCGCTTCAGAGGAGTCCTCCGGCTGGTGATCATCCACGTGCAGGATCACCAGCGCCTGCGCCGTGAGCACCAGGATGGTGGCGTGGCGGTGCACCTCCGCGTGCTCCACGTGCGTCTCCAGGTGCAGCAGGTGGCGCAGGGGTGCGGCGCCCTCCAGTTCCTCGGAGAGGACATCGGCGATCAGTGCGGGATAGAAGCCAACCCGGTTCAGCTGGGTCAGCAGGTCCGGATCATGAGCGGGCGTGGACGGCGACATGATTCCAGTCTACCGAGGCGCCTACGGGGTGGGGACTTCCCATCGGCCCCACAGCTGCAGCCCGGCGGCGTGGGCCAGCGCGTTGGAGCCGGCGTTATCCAGCTGGCAGCGGTACTGCAATTCGTGGTCTTGCTCCAAGGCATGCCGGGCCATGGCGGTGACGAGCCGGCGCCCGTGCCCCTTTCCGCGCTCCGTGGCGAGCGTCAGCACGCCGATGTCCGCCAGTCGCGAGTCGCGCCAGGGATACGTGCTGGCGGCGGCGACAAGCCGATCGCGGGAGCCGTTCGGGGCGCCACTTGGTGCGATCACCCCGCACACCGCCCAGTCCTCCAGCTCCACCTGCGCATCGTCCAGGTCCTGCTCCGACGCACGCTGGGTGAAGTCCGCAAAGAGTCCGGAGTCAGCGGCCGTCAGGACGCGAACCACGTACCCATCCCCTGCTTCCGCTAGACCCTCGCGCGCCGGGTGGCCGGCCGGAAAGTAGAAGACATTGTCCGCATCATGGAGCAGGATGCCCAGGTCGCTGAGGGCCCGACGCAGCTGCGGCTCACTCAGAACGGAGGCGCCGGTCCCCACGCCGCGGCTTCGCAGCTGCTCTGCGATCTCCGGGCGAACGGCGACGGCGGTGTGGTGATCACCCGCGGTCCGCAGGAGCGTGACCCGCTCCCCGGCGCCCAACCCGGGATTGCTGATCAGGCTGAGTCGCTCGTCTCGGAAGAGCTCGGTGCCTTCAAAAGGCCGGGCCCAGAACCTCGTCACGGTGTCGGAAAAGGTGGGGATGGACATGCGGGTCATGCGCGGCGCCCCCTTTGGGGTGTAAGGTCGAAACGTGGCAGTCCTGCCACAAATGACAGCCTATGACACGTGAGGAGTTTCGACCATGCCTGCAGCAAGATCCTCGTCCCGCGAGATAGCTCGGCAGGCGGTGAGTCAACGCATTCAAGACGTGGCTGCTCGCCTCTTTGATGAGCACGGATTCGCGGAAACCACGGTGGGTTCCATCGCGGCGGAGGCCGGGATTTCCGAGCGCACCTTCTTTCGATACTTCGCGGCCAAGGACGACCTGTTGTTCGCGAGCTTCGCGGCCGATACGCAGTGGGCCATCGACTCTGTCGGCGACCAGGCTCCGGGCAACGACCCCTGGGACACCCTGCAGGCGGTGGTGGAGGCAGCCCTTGAACGGCTCACCGCCGATGCCCAAAGAAGAGCCGAGAGGTTCCAGCACATCGCTGCAGATTCACCGCAGGTGCAGGCCAGCTACCTGGCCCATCAACGGCTCTTCCAACGTAAGTTGGCGGACGCCCTCTGGCTCCGATGGGCCTCCAACGAGGCCGACCATCGCATCATTCTCAACGCCGTGGTAAGCGCGGTCTTTGCGGCCCTCAACGAGGTGGTGGCCTTGTCTGCGGATCGATCCCCCGAGGAGCAACGACACCTCATCCGTGCCACCATGGCGGCCATGCGCCCATCCGCCGCAGTGTGGACTCACTCCCGATGAAGACAGAGTGCACCTCATGAAGAAAGAGGCAGAGATGTTCTCACCCGTGAATCTTGGCAAGGCCAGCCCCGCCAACTATGAGGGACTCGTGGCCTTGGACGCCACGGCGCATGCGGGCGCGGTAGAAGCCGGCCTTGATCCCTTGCTGATTGAGCTCGTGAAGATCCGCGCCTCGCAGATCAATGGATGCGCCTTTTGCCTGCGCCTGCACTCGCGCGATGCGCTCGCCAAGGGCGAGTCCCCCGACCGGCTGGCGGTGCTGCCGGCCTGGTGGGAATCGCAATACTTCAACGAGCAGGAGCAGGCCGCACTCGCACTGGCGGAGGGGCTTACCACCATCTCCGCCGGGCGCAACGACGCGCACGGCACTGTGGACGCGGACGCCACGCTCACGCCCGCACAGATCGCCGCCGTTTCCTGGCTGGTCATCGTCATCAACGCCTGGAACCGCGTGGCGATCGCCAGCCACTACCCGGTGGCTCCACCGTCCCGACCGCAAGGCATCTGAGGAACCCCATCATGAACCACTCCATCCGTCCGGCCACCACGGAAGACCTTGACGACGCGGCAGGGTTGCTTGCCGCAGCCTTCCACGACTACCCATGGACGCGCTGGTCCATCCCGGCGGAGGGCTACTCTGAGCGCCTCGAGGAGCTACAGCGCCTGTACCTGGCTCACGCCCTGGATCACGGCCTGGTGCTGGTGGAGTCCCAGCTCCGCGCGGTCGCAGCCTTTCTTCCGCCGAACGCACCTGCTCCCACCGAAGCGATCCAGGAACGGGTCGGGGAACTTCTCGGTGAGCGGCTTGCCCTCCTCGCGCAGCTCTCGCTCCCCGCAGCGGCGGACGGAGCCTGGACGCTGGAAACGGTAGGCGTGGACCCCGCCGACCAGGGTGCCGGGCTGGGCACCGCCGTCATCGCGGCGGGGCTGGAGTTGATCGACGAACGCAGCTCCGGCACCGCGGGCGTCGCATTACAGACGTCCGCCACAAGCAATGAGCGCCTCTATCAGCGCCTGGGCTTCACCACCGCCGCCGCCACCGCCAACCCCAGCGGCCCTGTGGTCTATTCCATGGCCCGCGCCGCCGCGCGGGCGGGGCACTCCTAGTTCCTGTTGTGACCCAACGTCTTGGACAACAGCACACTCTTCCAATAGCTCTCTCGATCGAGTACATGCTGATCATCCGTCCGCATCGACCAAAACTCCAGCAGTGCGAACCGCATGGTCCGGCGATACACATCCTCACCCACTGCGGCGAGATGAGCCTTCAACGCGACATTGTCGCCATGAAGGGTGAGGGCGTAGTGGGACCAGCGTTGCCAGAGGCCAGTGTCGCCGTAGGCTGAACCGACGTACGGCTCGCCCGTCACTTCGTCGTGGATGACGTAGACGCCCTTCATGTGTTCCAGCGCGATCCGCCAGTCTGGCCTGCCTTGCCTCACCATCGCTTGGATGTCAGCTAGCGAGTGATCGATGCGGTCGTGCCCGGGGAATTGGTCGCCGTAGAAGGGCTCCTCGGCAATCTTCGACACCGTCATGGCGCCAAGACACGCCTCCATATTCCGGCGGCGGTTACGACCTGACAGCGCCAACCGAACATAAAGCCTCTTGATGAACGCACCCATGAGGTCCTCTCGCAGGACAATGTCGTAAGAGTGCTGCCGCGGTTCCGCACGGCGCCTCACAACCTCCCAAATACCACCAAAGAGCCAGAGGGTCGGGTCACGCCGGTCCTGCGCCAATGAGAAAATGAACTGTCGGTTGAAGTCGTCGTTGACATTGCGCCACGAGTTCCACCGTTGCCACCCATCGGGGTCCTGACCGAGGACGTCGATCGGATACACCTCACCGTTGAAGACCGCGCAGTGAAGTTTGCACCGGACCGGATCGAGACCTGGAGGCAGCAACGTAGCGAGCGGGATCGGATCCATGACCTCAGAGGAATGTTTGCCGGCAACACCGGTGACTGCGAGTGACCTTCGGCCTCGTTCACCGCTGCGGCAGCGTCATGGCACGGCGAGCGCTGTCGGTGCGCTGGGCAGGGTTGCCTACGCGGATGTCCGCGTAGAGCACGTACACGCCCTGGGCGGCGACCAGCACGGGATTGAACTCCAGGAACGCGACCGAGGGCTGCTCGTCCTTGAGCTGACCCACGCGGGCCAGCAGTTCCTCCAACGCGGCGGCGTCCAGGGCGGGAAGGCCCTGGTGCCCAAAGAGCTTGCGCGAGGTCCGGGGCTCCCGCACCATGTCATGCAGCACGCCGCTGGTGAGCGGCGGGGTGGCATGGGCCCAGTCATCCAGCAACGTGACGGCGTCCCCGGCCAGCCCAAAAGACACCAAGGGCCCCATCAGTGGGTCCTCGATGGCGCGCACCACGCAGCCCTGCCCGGCGGGCGCCATGGCCTGAACCTCCAGCGTCACCTCGCCGTAGGGGCGCAGCAGCTCCTTCATGGCGCGCACGTCGCGGCGCAGCGAGTCCTCATCGGTGATGTTCAGGCGCACCCCGCCTAGGTCAAGGCGGTGGCGCAGGTTCTCATCCTGCGCCTTCAGCGCCACGGGATAGCCCAGCTCCGCGGCCGCCGTGGCGGCCTCGTCCTCGGTGGTGAAGGGCGCCGAGCGCTGCACCTTGATGCCGTAGCAGCCCAGCAGCCGCTCCGACTCCTCGTCACTCAGGGAACGCAACTGCGCGCCGCTTAGCCCTTGGGTGTATTCGGTGAGCAGCCCGTGGGCACCATCGCGGTCCACACCCTCAAACTCTGGCACCTCGCCAGGGTCCCGCCCCAGCCACTGCTGGTAGGTGACCGCATGGCGCAGCGCGTTGAGGGCGGCGGCCATATTGGGGTAACAGGGCAGGGTGCCAAAGAGCCCCGCGACGGGCGCATCCTCCTCGGTAAAGCCAGCAAAGCAGGCGACCATCGGCTTGGACGTGCCCGCGGCGTCCAGCGCCGAGGCCAGGGCACGCGGGTCAGCGCCAACAGCGGGTAGCAACGCGACCACGACCGCGTCCACATCGGGGCGCGCGGCCAGCAGGGCCAGCTGCTCGCGCAGCGCCCGCACGGCTACGGACTGCCCGGAGCTCAGATTCAGTTCATCCACCGTGACGGTGACGCTCAATTTGCGCGACGCCGCGTGGTCGGCTGCCACCGCGGCGAGCGCCCCGGAGTTGGTCAGGATCGCGACGCGTGGCCCGCCTGGCAGGGGTTGCGCGGCGAGCAGCTGCGCCACGTCCATGAGTTCCTCTTGGGTGCCCACTCGCACCACGCCGCTCTGGCGCAACATGGCGTCCACGGCCCCCAACGGGGCCTGGGTGGTGCGGGCCTCGTGGCCGGGCGGGACGCGCAAGCCCATGACGTCAGACTTGGCCACGATGACCGGCTTGCTGCGGGAGAGCCTGCGCGCAATGCGGGAGAACTTGCGGGGATTGCCGAAGCTCTCCAGGTACATGCCCACCACCGTGGTGGCCTCGTCGTCCTCGAAGTACTGCATCAGGTCGTTGCCAGAGACGTCCGCACGGTTGCCAGCGTTCACCGACGCGGAGAGGCCAAGCGAGCGGCGTCGGGCAACCGCGTGGAGCATGGAACCCAGCGCCGCGGACTGACTGAAGAGTCCCACCCTGCCCGCCCTGGGCAGCGCGGCTGCCATGGAGGCGTTCAGCGCCACCTCCGGATCCGTGTTGAGCGCGCCGAGCGAGGCGGGGCCAATCACGCGCATGCCATTGGCGCGCGCCACGCGCACCAACTCGCGCTGCGTGGCCAGGGAATCGGCGTCCTTGAAGCCCGCCGTCACCACCACCAGGCCCTTGACCCCGGCCCTGGCGCACTCCTGCGCCACCGTGATCAGCTGATCCTGCGGCACGGCCACCACGGCCAGGTCCACCGGGTGCTTGATCTCCGCGATGCTGCCGTAGGCGGGGCCACCGCCCAGCTCAAGGGCGTTGGGATTCACCGCGTAGATGGGCCCGGCAAAACCGGCGTCCGTGACGTGATCTAGCAGCTCGTGCCCAATGGTCCCCCAGGTGCGGGAGGCACCGATGACCGCCACGGAACGCGGGCGCAGCAACTCCGCCAGCGAGCGGGCCTCCGCGCGGTGCTCGCGTGACTCCATCACGGCGACGGAGCGTTCCGTGGGGTCAATGTTGAACTCCACCATCACCACGCCGTCCTCAAACCGGCGCGAGACGTCATAACCGGCTTCGGAGAAGACCGTGAGCATCTGGCGGTTCTCTGGCAGCACCTCGGCGCTGAAGCGCTCGATTCCCACCTCGCGGCCGGCGGCCGTCAGGTGCTCCAGGAGAATGGAGCCCAAGCCCTTGCCCTGGTAGGAGTCCCGCACGTTAAAGGCGACCTCAGCCTCCACCGGGTTGGAGAGGCGATCAAAGCGGCCAATCGCGATGATGTCTTCCCCGCGCATGATCACCAACGCCACCCTGTCCTGGTGATCCACCTGCGTGAAGCGCTTGAGCTCAGAGGGCGTCAGCTCAGACTTATAGGTGAAGTAGCGCAGGTAGATGGAGCGCTCCGACTGCGCGGTGTGCATGCGCTGCGTCGCGTCCGCATCAGTGGGGCGGATGGGCCGCACGTGCGCGGTGGACCCATCGCGGAGCACAACATCTGCTTCCCACTGGGTCGGATATGCGCCGGGCTGTCGGGGTGAAGCCATACTCTAAAGAGTATCCGTAGCGCTTTCTTGCGCCAGGGATGACCCACGCAACATCTGCCAGCAACTTCCCCGGCGATTCCGCCGAGCTGCATCGACACGAGGACAGGTTACTTACCCATCATGGCGCGCCGGACGCAGACTGATCCCGCAGAGGACTTCGAGGAGAACATCGTCGAGATCGACGTATCCACGGAGATGGAGACGTCCTTCCTGGAGTACGCGTACTCCGTGATCTACTCGCGCGCCCTCCCGGATGCCAGGGACGGGCTCAAGCCCGTGCAGCGGCGCATCCTCTACATGATGCGCCAGATGGGCCTGTACCCCTCCAAGGGGCACGTGAAGTCCGCGCGCGTGACTGGCGAGGTCATGGGTAAGTTGCACCCGCACGGCGACGTGGCCATCTACGACGCCATGGTGCGCATGGCCCAGCCCTTCTCCCTGCGCCTGCCGCTGATCGACGGTCACGGCAACTTTGGCTCGCTCGACGACGGCCCTGCGGCGCCTCGCTACACCGAGGCCCGCATGGCGGCGGCCGCCATGAACCTGACGGATGACCTCGACGAGAACGTGGTGGACTTTGTCCCCAACTATGACAACCAACTCACGCAGCCGGAGGTGCTCCCGGCGGCGTTTCCGAACCTGCTGGTCAACGGCACCACGGGCATCGCGGTGGGCATGGCCACCAACATGGCCCCTCACAATCTGCGCGAGGTCGTCGCCGCCGCCCGCCACCTCCTGGTGAACCCTGAGGCCACGCTGGAAGAGATCATGGCCTTTGTTCCCGGCCCGGATCTGCCCAGCGGCGGCATTATCGTGGGGATGGACGGCATCCGGGACGCCTACCGCACCGGCCGCGGCATCTTCCGCACCCGTGCCAAGGTCACGCTGGAGCAGCTCAACGCCCGCAAGCACGCCCTGGTGGTCACCGAGCTCCCCTACACGGTGGGGCCGGAAAAGGTGATTGAGAAGATCAAGGACGCCGCAGACGCCAAGAAGCTGCAGGGCGTCTCCGACGTGGTTGACCTGACGGATCGCCACCACGGCCTGCGCCTGGTCATTGAGCTCAAGAACGGCTTTAACCCCAACGCCGTGCTCCAGGCGCTGTTCAAGTTCACGCCCATGGAAGACTCCTTTGGCATCAACAACGTGGCTCTGGTGGACGGGGAGCCGCGGACCCTTGGCCTGGTGGAGTTGCTGCGCGTCTACGTGGAGCACCGCCTCTCCGTGGTGCGCCGCCGCACCGCGTTCCGCCTCGCCAAGAAGCAGGACCGCCTGCACCTGGTGGAGGGCCTGCTGATCGCGATCGTGGACATCGACGAGGTCATCCAGATCATCCGCACCTCTGATGACACGGCCTCCGCGCGCTCTCGGCTGCAGACCGTCTTTGACCTCTCCGTGCCCCAGGCGGATCACATCCTAGAGCTGCGCCTGCGCCAGCTCACCAAGTTCTCCGCGCTGGAGCTGGAGGCGGAGCGGGCAGAGTTGCTCCAGGCCATCGCCGAGTTGGAAGAGATCCTGGGATCCGACCCGCGCCTGCGGGAGCTGGTCTCCGAGGAGCTGCAGGCCATCTCAGAGGAGCACGGCACCGATCGGCGCACCGTCCTGCTGGAGCAGGACAAGGGCGCCCCGCTCAAGGGCACCGTCATGCCAGAGGCGGAGGGCAAGTCCAAGAAGGCGCCGCTGGCCATGGAGGTCAAGGACGCCCCCTGCCTGGTGGTCCTCACCGCCACAGGACGCCTGGCCCGCACCCCGGACACCACCGAGGTGCTTGGGGAGCGCCGCGGCCGCCACGATGCGCTGCTCTCCGTCGTGAAGACCACCGCGCGCGGCCACATCGGCATCATCACCAGCGCCGGCCGCATGCTGCGCACCTCCGTGGTGGACATTCCCGTGGTCCCGCCTGGAAGCAACGGCATTCCCTTGGGGGACGCGGTCAAGGTCGGCGAGTTCGTGCAACTGGCCCGGCGCGAGTCCGTGGTGGCCGTGGTGCCGCTTAACGCTGTTGTTGCGCTGGGAACGGCCAGCGGCGTGGTCAAGCGCCTGAGCCCCGAATACCCCCAGACCAGCGATGAGTGGGAGGCCATCAGCCTCAAGCCCAAGGACACCGTGGTGGGCGCCGCCGTGACCACCGACTCTGACGAGTTGGTCTTCGTGACCCGCGGTGCCCAGCTGCTGCACTACTCGGCCTCTGCGGTGCGCCCACAGGGCCGCACGGCCGGTGGCATGGCCGGCGTGAAGCTGGCGGCCGGGGATCAGGCCATCTTCTTTGGTGTGGTCTCCGCTGAGGACCCGGAGGCGGTGGTGGTGACCATCTCCGACGGTGCCGAGCCGCTGCCCGGCGCCGAGGGCGGCTCCGTCAAGGTCACTCCCCTGTCCGAATACCCGGGCAAGGGTCGCGCCACTGGCGGCGTGCGCGCCCACCGCTTCCTGAAGGGCGAGGATCACCTGAGCCTGGCCTGGGTGGGCCACGGCCCCGGCCGCGCCTCCACGCTGGGCGGCGTGGCGCGGGCCCTGCCCACCGAGCACGGCCGCCGCGACGGCTCCGGCATCCCGCTGACGCAGTCCGTGGAGGTGATCGGCCCGGTCTCCGCGACGGCCCTTGGTACAGCGCCCGACGCCGCCGGCTCGGCTACCGCGGCCGCCTCAGGCGCCGTTGCGCGCACCGCTACGACCAAACGGGCCCCTGCGGGGGCTGCTGGCTCCGGGTCCGTTGCCTCAGCTGCCTCTGCGGAGCTCCCGCCCGTGACGCCGGTGCGTTCGCGCCCGGCCCCTGTGCAGGACTCGGATCCGTTCAGCGACGGCGGCGCGGTGGAAGTGGAAGACGGCTCGCACACGGACATCCAGGACTCGCTCTTTGATGACTAATGCGATGGCTTGGGCCTCCCGGTGAGCAAGGCGCCATTTCCGGGCCGGAGCCCGGCCAACCGGCCCACGCCGGGCGGGGCCGTCCCTGCCGCGCCGTTCATCTGGGGCATCGCGGCGTGGATGGTGCCCATCACCGTGTTTGCCGTGGTGGGCACCCTGAGCACGCGCGAGCTTGGCGAGCAGGTGGCCAGGCTCGTGGCGTTCCTCTGCGCCTTCCCGGCCGGTGTGGCAGTGGTGCTTGGCCTCTTCGCCAAGGGCAGGCCCCTGTGGTGCGCGCTGGGATTCCTACTGGGCGCCGCCTACTTGGTGCTTGGCCTCATCACACTGCTGATTGGATAGCCGCGGGCCCGCAGCCCATCCCAGGCCACCACTTCCCTTGTGGCCGTTGCACAAGCGGGCGAAACATCGCCAAGCTGAACAAAGCCGTGGACCAACCCAGGGAAGTGCAGAGGCGTCACGCCAAGTGCAGCGGCCAGCCTGTGGCCCTCAGCCTCCAGCGGGTCAAGCCCCGCAGTGGCCACCAAGACGCGCGGCGGGTGTTCCCCGCCGCAGAGCGCGCCAAGCAGTTCGGCACAGCTGTCAGTCAGCGAGACCGCTTCTGCGCCGGCCCAGAGCCGTAGGCAGTGGCTCATCGCTGCGGCGGATAAACCCCAGCCTTCGGCACAATCTGACTCACGCGCCATCCGCCCCGTCAGGTCCACATTGGGGCAGATGAGCCAGAGCGCGGAGGGCACCAGCTCCGGAGCCGCCTGGTGCAGACGCAGCGCTGCCAGCAGCGCGAGGGTGGCCCCTGCACTATCGCCGCCCAGGGCCACATCCAACGAGATGCCGTCGGCAGCCGCTTCCCGATGCAGCGCGCGCATCACTGCCGCGACATCCTCCACAGCCGCAGGCGCGGGAAACTCGGGTGCCAGCCGGTAATTCACCGCCACCACCATGCGGCCCGTGCTGATCGCCAGCTCCCTGCACAGGCGATCGTGGCTCTGGAGGGATCCCGCCACAAAGGCTCCGCCGTGGGCAAACACCAGCACATGAGTCCGTTGGAGCTGCCCGGCAGAATACTCGCGGCAGGCGACGTTTCCCAGAACTGTGTTCTTGACCCAGGGCAGCCCAGGTCCGGGGGGCCTGGGCCTTGGCCCGCGTAGCTCGAGAGGATCCGGGATGCGAGAGCCCAACGCCGCCTGCTCCAAGCGGGACCTCAGGACCCACTGCCCCAATTCTTCGTCCGCGCATCCGATGTGCCGGGCTGCCAACCCCACCGCGGAGCCAGCCCGGCATTCGGGGTGTGCTGGAGGGATGTGGCTGGCAGTCATCGCACCAGCCTAGGGGCCCTAGTGCCGCCCCGGCAGCACCGTGAGCCGATCCGCCGTGGCTGCCACAGCGGCGTCGTGCGTCACCAGCACCAACGCCGTGGGCCCCGCCCCGCGCGTCACATCCCGCACCAGCTCATGCCCCTCATCCTGGCCCAGGTGCGCCGTGGGCTCATCCAGCACCACCACACCGGCTCCGGACAGGAGCGTCCTGGCCACCGCCAGCCGCTGCCGTTGGCCGCCGGAGAGGCGCTCGCCACCGGCACCGGTGAGCGTGTCCAGCCCCCGCGGCAAGTCTGCGTACCAGCGGCCAAGACCCACGCGATGCAGCGCCGTTTCCATCTCTTGCTCGCTTGGTGCGTGCTCGCGATCCCGGGCCAGGGCCAGATTTCCGCGCAGTGTGCTGTCAAAGACGTAGCCGTCCTGGGGGCACCACGCCACGCCGGCCTGCGCGGCGGGAAGCCAGCGCTCCGCAGCTTCAGCGCCGCCCTTCGCCTCCCGCAACTCCACGGATCCTTGCCGAGCCGGCAGGAAGCCAAGAATGGTCGCGATCAGCGTGGACTTGCCGCTGCCGCTAGGACCGGTCACCGCCCATACTCGGCCGGGGACCGCCTCGCCGCTGACGTCGCTGAAGATGGGTTTCTCCCCGTAGCCCGCGCTCAGGCCGCTCACACGCACCCCATCCACGCGGCCGGGCTGCGTACTGGGCCGCGTACCGGGCTCCGCGCCGACCTCGGCAGGCGAAGCAGACGCGGCGGGCAGCCGGGCCCGCCGGGCGTCGTCGGACACCCAGGGCCCCACCCGCGCCAGCATGGTGCCAAGCACCGGCACATTGCGCAGCGCATCACCGAGCTGACCCAGCGGCTCGTCCATGGCCAGGAGCAGCAGCACGGCCAGCGCCAGCAGGCGCGGGTCAGTGGCGGCGGCACCGGCCAGGATCGCGGCGACGGCCCCGACCCCGCTCAGGAGTGAGGCTGCGGCCCGACCTGCGCCGGCCCCCAGCGCGTCCCTGCGCAGATCCGCGGTGCCCCGCGCGTCGTCACGGGCAAAGTCCCGACTCACGGCGTCTGAGAGGTTGTTGGCGCTCAGGTCCGGGGCCGCCGCAAGGACCCGCCCGGTGCGCTCGGCCACGTCCGCCCGATGATCCGCCAGGTGGCGGGCCGCCCTGCGCTCCACGGCCAGGACCAGCAGCGGGACCGCCACGACGCCAAGGGCCAGCACCATCACCGCGACCGGCAGCGCCGCAGGTGCCACCAAAGCAATGGTGACAGCGCTCGCGATGGCTGCCAGGATGGCCGCGGGGATGGGCACCAGGACGCGTGGAAGGGCGTCCCTGAGCTCGTCCACCTCGGCGATGAGGGTCGCCAGGGCGCCGCCGGGCCGCGTGAGCCGGTTCCAGCCGCGGGCGTCGGATCCCAGCGAATCCCAGAGCCGCACGCGCAAGCCGGCCGCCCAGCGCAGCACCACATCATGCGTGGCCAGGCGCTCGCGATAGCGCAGCACAGCGCGGGCCAGGCCGCACGCCCTCACACCCACGATCGCGACCATCAGGTGCAGCATGGGCGGCTGCTGCGAGGCCTGCACAATGAGCCACCCGGAGAGCCCGGACAGCGCGGCGGCGGCCAGGACGGACAGCGCCCCCAGCCCCACGGCGGCCCACAGTCTCCAGGAGCGCAACGGCAGCAGGCGCCAGGCACCGCGCGCGGTGCCTGGGGTCGCCAGCGGTTCTGCGGCAGCGGCGCTCTCTTGCCCGACGGCGCGTGCTTGCGCGGGCGCCCCGCTTGGGAGGGCGGGTGGGTAGACGGCGGGAGACCCAGCGCTGATCGTGCTCACCACGGGTGACGAGGTCAGTTCCCACTCCACGCGCAGCCGTGCGAGTGCCGCTAACTCCACGTCATGCGTGGCCAGCACCACCGTGACCCCCTGGGCGGCGCAGTTGGCGATGAGCGCGCGCACGCGACCCGCGGAGTCCGGATCAAGGTGGGCTGTGGGTTCATCCAGCAGGAGCAGACTCCCGTGTCCGTCCCGGAGCAGGGCATGGGCCCGGGCCACCCCGCGGGCCACCCCCACGCGTCGTCGTTCGCCGGGGCTCAGGCGCTCCAACGGCGTGTCCCAGAGCGGCTCCGGTAGGAGCGCCTCCAGCTCCCGCGTGCGGTCCTCGCCCGCATACAGGGCCACCTCGGCGCGGGCCGTGGCGGCCGCGAAACGCGGGGCCTGCGCCACCATGGCGCGGCGCCGGGGGTCCACGCCGTTGACGCGGCCACGCAGCTGGACCGGTTCTGTCGCGGCGGCGGAGTCGGTCGCGGGATCTGCGGCGCTGTTGTCAGTGGCGCGCAGGGTGCCAGCCAGGACGTCTAGCACGGTGGACTTGCCGCATCCACTGGGGCCAAGCAGTGCCGTGATCATTCCTGGCGCCGCGGCAAAGCTCACCGGCCCCACGCTCTCGCGGCCGGCCCGCTCCACCACCAGGTCACTGATCACCGGGCCGGTGGCGTCCGTGTCACCGGAATCCCCCGCGTGCAGGCCGTGCTCCGGCTGGATGGGCGCGTCCAGCTCGTCTCGCACCCGGCGCAGGGCCGCCACGCCATCCTCTGAGGCGTGGTGGGCCGATCCCAGGTCTCGCAACGGGGTGAAAGCATCCGGCGCCAGCAGGAGCGCGAGCAACCCGGCCTCCAGCGTCATGGACCCGTGGACCAGGCGCACACCGATGAACACAGCCACGACGGCCACGGACAGCGTGGCGATGAGTTCAAGGGCAAAGGCGGAGAGGAAGGCGGTGCGCAGCGTACCCATCGTGGCCACGCGGTGGCGCTCAGACACCTGGGCCAACGCGCGGCGCTGCTGATCGGCGCGCCGCAGGCCCACCAACACCGGCAGCCCCCTCGCCAACTCCGTGAGGTGGCGCCCTAGCCGGTCTAGCCCGGCCTGGGCCTGACCCACTCGCTCTGCGGTGTGCAGGCCAATGAGGATCATGAACACCGGGACCAAGGGGATGGTCAGGACCAAGATGAGCGCGGAAACCCAGTCGGCAAAGAGGATGCGTGCGCCGACCGCCAGGGGAATCACGGCGCAGGAGACAAGCGCAGGGAGATAGTCACGAAAGTACGGATCCAGCCCGTCTAGCCCGCGTGAGGCCAGCGCGGAGACCTCCGCCTCCCGCCGGGTGGAGCCGGATTCCACGCGGTGCCGCACCAGTTGCGAGCGTAGCTCCTCCTTCACACCAAGGGCGGCCCGCTGCGCCACCACACGCGTGGCCCAGGTGGCGCCGGCGCGCACCACGGCGCCGGTGATTCCCCAGAGCAACAGCGCGCCAACGTCTACGGCGGAGCCGGCCGCGGCCTGCGCTAGCGCCGCCGCGATCGCGGACATCAGGGCGATGAGCCCCGCTGCCTTCGCCGCGGCCAAGGCGCCGAGCCCCAGCAGCCAGCCACGCGTCGTCGTGCCCTCAGGAATTTCCGGTTTCATGACGCTCCTCTTTTCCGCTCTGATTTCCGGCTCAGACCACGGGGGTCACGGCGTGAACAGCCGGGATGTGGCTACCGCTGATGCGCTTGCGGAAGACCCAGTAGCTCCACGCTTGGTAGGCGAGCACCAGCGGCACGCCGATGGCCGCGATGACGCTCATAAGGCCAAGCGTGTAGTCGGAGGAGGAGGCGTTGGAGACCGTGAGGTTCCAGGCGGGGTTGAGCGTGCTCGGCAGCACGTTGGGGTAGGCGGCGCCGAAGATTGCGCTCACGCCCGCCAGCAAGAAGACGCCCAGCGCCAGGAACGCCCAGCCCTCGCGCTTGGCCATCGCGGCGAACCAGGAGGCCACGGCGGCAAGCACCGCGATCCCGAGGGCAATCCAGGGCCAGACGGCGTGACCGCGCAGGACCACGATCAGGGCCCAGGCAGCGAGCGGAAGGATCGCAACCGGCAGTGCGCGCCGCATCCACGCCCCGGCGCGGTGGCGGATCTCGCCGTCCGTCTTGAGCCCCACAAAGGCCAGGGCCTGCACCAGAGCAAAGAACACCACTCCGAGGCCGCCCAGCACGGCATAGCCGTTGAGCCACACAAACGGGCCACCCACGCGATCACCGTTGGCGTTCAGCGGCAGGCCAATCGTGGAGAGCGCGAGCATGGCACCCACGCCAAAGGCCGCGCCGAAGGAGCCAAGGGCCATAGCCCAATCCCAGGCGCCGCGGGTCCTGTCGCTGCGGGCCTTGCCCCGGTATTCGATGGCGACGGCGCGGAAGATCAGGGCGACCAGCACCACCACCAGCGGCACGTAGAGGGCGGAGAAGAGGGAGGCATACCAGAACGGGAATGCGGCGAAGGTGGCCCCTCCCGCGGTGAGCAGCCAGACCTCGTTGCCATCCCACACCGGGCCAATGGTGTTGAGCAGCACGCGCTTGTCGTTCTCATTCTTGGCAAAAAGCTTGATCATCATGCCGACGCCAAGGTCAAAACCCTCAAGGAAGAGGTATCCGGCCCAGAGGAATGCGATGAGGATGAACCACAAGGTGGGAAGGAATTCCATCGTTGTTGCCTTTCAATCTCTGGGGCGGATCAGTAGGCGAAAGCGAGCACGTCGTCGCGCCCGGAATCCTTGCCGCCCTTGTCGCCCTTGCCATCGGAGTCGTGGCCGTCGTCGCCGTCGTCACCGTCGTGCGGATCCAGCTCAGGCATGGCACCGGGAACCCCTGCCCGGATGTAGCGCACCAAGTAGCGCACTTCAATCACGGCAAGCACCGCGTACACGGAGGTCAGGGTGACCAGGGAGAAGATCATCTCCCCCGCGGTGACGCCTGGACTGACGGCCGCGGCTGTATACATGAACACCCCGTCCACGCCGCTGGGGTCCGGGTTGGGTGCCACCACAAAGGGCTGGCGGCCCATTTCCGTGAAGATCCAGCCGGCCACGTTGGCGCCAAAGGGTGCCAGGATGCTGAGCACGGCCAGGCGGGAGAGCCACTTGCTGTTGGGCACCGTGCCCTTGCGGGTGACCCAGAGGCCAACCGCCGCGGCCAGGGCACCCAGGCCACCGAAGGTGATCATGAGCCGGAAGCCCCAGTAGGTCACGCCCATGACGGGCTGGTAGTCAATCTCCTGCCCAGCCCGGTCGCCGTAGATCTCCTTGTCCGGCAGGTGGGTGCCGTACTGCTCCTGATACTGCGGGATCAGGGTGTTCACGCCAGCCACCGGGGTGGTGAAGTTATCGTGCGCAAGGAAGGAGAGCAGGCCGGGCAGCTCAAGGACGGTCGTGACGTTCTCGCAGGTGACCTTGTCCCCGCCCAGGTTGCCGAAGGAGAAGACGCTGAACGCGGTCCCGTCGTGACAGGCCGCCTCCGCGGATGCCATCTTCAGCGGCTGCTGCTGGATCATCAGCTGCGCCTGAGCGTGGCCGGAGAAGGCCACACCAAGGAACGCCACCAGGGCCAGCCAGCCGCCAAAGCGCAGCGACTTCCACCAGACCAGGTAGTCCGTCTTATCCCGGCCAGCCCCGCGCCCGGCCTGGGCGCCCGGCACCACGCGCTTGGCGGCGTTCACGGTGTCGATGCCATCGCGGCGGCGCCGGTAGAGGTGGAACCAGGCAATCCCAAACAGGAATCCGCCGGCCACGGCTAGGGCGCCAAAGATGGTGTGAACAAAGGTGATCATGGCGGTGTTGTTGGTAAAGACCGCCCAGGCGTCCGTCATGACGGGCCGCCCCTGGATCATCTCCACACCGACTGGGTGCTGCATCCAGGAGTTGGCGACCAGGATGAAGTAGGCGGAGACGATGGAGGCCAGCGTGGCCATCCAGATGGTGGCAAGGTGGGCCAGCTTGGGCAGCCTGTCCCACCCGAAGATCCAGAGGCCAAGGAAGGTGGACTCCACAAAGAACGCCAGCAGGGCCTCCATGGCCAGCGGTGCCCCGAAGACATCTCCCACAAAGCGGGAGTACTCACTCCAGGCCATGCCGAACTGGAACTCCTGGACAATGCCGGTGGCCACGCCCATCACGAAGTTGATCAGGAAGAGCTTGCCCCAGAACTTGGTGAGCCTGAGGTAGGCCGGATTCTTGGTCTTGAGCCAGCAACTCTGCAGCGTCGCGACGACCAGGCCAAGCCCAATCGTGAGGGGCACCATGAGGAAGTGGTACACGGTGGTAATGCCAAACTGCCAGCGGGCAATCTCGAGTGGGTCCATGATCATCGTCCTTTGTGCCAGTGATGCGCTGGGGCCGTTCCTCGTGCGTGAAGCCCGACCCTCAAGACACTTCTACGATACGTAGAAATGGCGACTTCTACAATTCGTAGAAGTGTGCCGTTCTACACCATGTAGAAACTCCGGCCTTCTGCGCCTACACTGGTATGCATGAGGCCCATGGGTGGGCCTCCACCACAACTTTTGTGGAGAGCGCGGCACCCGCGCAGCAAGGCGCCGGCGGCGCCGTTTGGAAAGGACTGAGACGGGGATGGCAGCACTGGGTGAGCTGGAGCGGTCCGTGATGGATCTGCTTTGGGACCACAGCGAGGCGCTGACGGCCAACGCCGTCCGTGATTTCCTTGCCGATGATGACAGCAAGGAACTCGCCGTCACCACCGTCCTCACCGTCCTGGCCCGGCTGGAGAAGAAGGGCCTGGTGGACCGCGAGCGCCACACCCGCCCGCACCTCTACCGCCCCACGGCCACCCGCGCGGAACACACCGCCTCCCTCATGGAGGACGCCCTCGGCACCGCCGCTGATCGCGAGGCCGTGCTGGTGCGCTTTGCCGGAGCCATCTCCGCCGGCGATGCGGACGCGCTGCGCCGCGTCCTGGCCGCCCGCGCCACCGACGAGGACGCGTCCGGGTTCACCGCCCGCGCCTAGTCCGGCCCGCGCGTGCTCCTCGCCTCTTACCTACTGGCCGCCCTGGCGGTCCTGCTTGCCTGGCCGGTTCCGGTCATGCTGGCCCGTGCCGCCTGGCCCGCGCGCTCCCCCGCCGCCGCCATGGTGCTCTGGCAGGGCATCGCCCTGGCCGGTGGGCTGTCCATGATTGGCGCGTTCCTGTGTTGGGGCCTGGCGCCGTTGGAGTCCGGGCTACTGCCGGCCATAGTCACGCTGGCCCACGCGATCATCAACGGCCAGGACCTGCCCCACGTGGACCTGATCCACGTCTTTGCGCTCTCCCTGGCGGCCATGCTCTTTGGCCACCTGACGCTGACACTGATCCGCAGCGCCTGGCGCCTTGGCCGCATGCGCCAACGCCACCGCGAGATGCTGCGTTTCCTGTCCACCTCCGGCACGCCCAAGCCTGGCGCGGCCACGCCCGGCACCGTGGTCATTGAGCACGCCACTCCCCTGGCCTACTGCCTCCCGGGCGCCGGCAGCCTCACCGTGCTCTCCTCCGGGCTGCTCGAGTCGCTGACGGAGCGCGAGTTGCGCGCGGTCCTTGCCCACGAGTCCGCGCACCTGGATCAGCGCCACGACCTCTTGCTGCTGGCCTTTACCTCGTGGCACGACGCGCTGCCATGGTTGCCCACCACGCGCATGGCCCTGCAGGCGGTGGGTGAGTTGATCGAGGAACTGGCCGACGACGCGGCCTTGCGTACCGCCGAACGCTCAGACCTGCTCGGGGCCCTCGCGGTGGTCGCTACCGCCGGGCAGGCGGCCTCCCTGACGGGGGAACCCGGTCGTGGCGCTGGCGGGAGCAACGCGGCGGCCGCGAGCGGCCCCACCCCCGCGTCCCCTCGCGGGCACGGCAGCCCCAGCGAATCCCTGACATCCGGGCGGTTGCACCGCCTACTCAACCCGCCTGCACCGCTCTCCACCGGCGCGGCGCGGCTGACCATGAGCGTCGGTGCCCTGCTCGTGGTGATCCCCACCGTGTGCCTCGTGGCCACCAGCTGGGGCATCTAAGACGCAGACTCCCCCAGGTGCCTGCGCAGCCACGGGGTGATCACCGCCCCTTCCGTCCCGGCATCCCCGCGCAGGAACTGCGAGACGCTCCCCTGGGCCACGATCCGGCCACCCTCCGCTCCGCCGCCCGGGCCCACGTCCACCAACCAGTCCGCGTTGGCGATCAGGTCAAGATCGTGCTCAATCACCACCACCGTTCCGCCGGCATCTACCAGCCGTCGCATCAGTTCCACGAGCACGCGTACATCCTGCGGGTGCAGGCCAATGGTTGGTTCGTCGAACACGAACAACCCACCCGCCTGGGCGCGCCCAAGCTCCGCCGCGAGGCGCAGGCGCTGGGCCTCCCCGCCGGAAAGGGCGGGGGTGGGCTCGCCGAGCGTCAGGTATCCCAGCCCCACGTCCTGCAGGGAGCGCAGCACCTTCAGACCAGCGCCGGATCCTCCCCACCGCTCGGCGGCCTGGTCCACGCTTTGACTCAGGTACGCGGCAATGTCCAGCCCGTCCACGGTGGCCGTGAGCGCCTCTGGCGCGTACCTGCCTCCGTGACAGGACGAGCACACCATGGTCAGGTCCGGCAGATACTGCAGGTCAAGGGAGAGCTGGCCAAGCCCTTCGCAGGTGGGGCAGCGCCCGCCTGACTTGGAGTTGTAGGAGTAGTAAGAGGCGGTGTGCCCCGCCGAGCGGGCGCTGTCCGTGCGGGCAAAGCGCTGGCGGATCGTGTCAAAGATCCCGCTGTACGTGGCCGGCGTTGACCTGGCATTGGCTCCGATCGGCGTGGAATCTGCCACCACCATGCGCCGCAGGCCCGTGATGTCCAGGGAGTCCACCCACTCCGGAGTGGCCCCCTCGCCAAGCTGCGCGCGCACCGCCGGCACCAGCGAATCAACGATGAGGGCTGACTTTCCGGCGCCGGAGACGCCGGTGATGACGCTGAGGGCGCGCTGCGGCAGCCGCAGCTCAACGTCCTGCAGGGACAGGTACCTCCCTACCCGCAGCTGAAGCCACTCCTGCCCCGGGTCCTTGGCCGGGCGGACTCTGGGATCCGCGGCGCCGCTGAGGTAGGGGCCAGTCACGGAGCGTGAGTCCGCGGCCAGTTCCTGCGGCGTGCCCTGAGCGGTGATGGTGCCGCCGTGTTGGCCCGCCCCGGGGCCCAGTTCCACCAGCCAGTCTGCCCCGCGTAGCACGTCCACGTCGTGATCCACGACCACCAACGAGTTCCCGGTCTCCACGATGCGGTTCATGACCGTCACCAGGCCCGCCACGGCCGCTGGGTGCAGTCCCACCGTGGGCTCATCTAGCACGTACAGCATGCCCGTGGTGCGGCGCATGGCGGTGGCCGCGAGCTCCATGCGTTGGCGCTCCCCCGTGGACAGCGTCTCTCCGCGGCGACCCGCTTGAAGGTAGCCGAGCCCCAGCTCCAATAACGGCTCGACGGCGCGTAGCAGCTCTGCTGCCAGCAGTAGTGCTGGGCGCTGGCGCACCGCCGGAGCGTCGTCCGGGGCCTGCGAGTCAACGCCATCGCGCAGCTTGCGCGTCAGCTCCGGAAACGCTGACAGCGACAGGGCAAGCAGCTGGGGCAACGAATGCCCCAGGAGCGTCGATGAGCGGGCCACGGGGCCCAGGCCCGAGCCCTCGCAGTCAGGGCAGCGGCTGAAGCGCAGGAAGCGATCGGCGCCGTGGCGCTCCCCGCTGGAGCGGACGGAACCGCCAAGGCTCAGGACCGACTGCGTGGCGGACTCGTACACCGCGTCCATCTCAAAGGCGCGGCCGTTCTTGCTGGTGATGACCACGTGCTGCTTGGTCACGGGCCCGTCAAGGACCAGGTGCTGCTGTTGCGGGCTCAGGTCCCGAAAGGGCACGTCCGTGGGGACCCCCAGCTCCCGCACCACGGAGGGCATGTGCATGCGGCCGGTGAGTCGCCACGGTGCCACGGCACCCTCGTCAATACTCAGGCTCGGATCCGTGATGAGGGTGGCCGGATCCACTTCGGAGACCACTCCCAGGCCCTCGCAACGCGGGCAGGCGCCCACGGAGGCGGAGGAAAAGCTCTCCGCGGAGGGCAGGTGAAAACTCAGCCCGTCCTCGGGGCACCTCAGCGACTCTGCCACCCACGCCTGTGGGGTCGCGGCCACGCCGTGCCCGTTAGGGCACAGGTGGGTCCCCAGCCGGCTCATGCTCAGCCGCAGCGCTGCCCCCACCTCAGACAATGTGGCGACGGTGGAGCGCGGTCCCGGAGCGGACGGGCGCTGGCGCAGGGCCAGGGCGGCGGGCACAAACTCCACGGAGTCCACGTCCGGGGCGGCCGCCTGCGAAATGCGGCGGCGCTGATAGCTGGAGAGCCCGTCTAGGTAGCGCCGAGAGCCCTCCGCGTAGAGCACCCCCAAGGCCAGGGAGGACTTGCCGGATCCGCTCACTCCCGTCATGGCGACGTAGGAGTTCAGGGGCAGATCAACGTCGACGGAGCGCAGGTTGTTGACCCGCGCTCCACGCACCTCGATCTGGGTGGGGAGCACTCGTGCTGGCATGGGCTCAACGCTACGCGAGCGTAACTTAGCGTCCAAGAGTCAGGCCCCTGCCGGCCCGCTTATGCGTCGATCTGTTCCGGATCAAGGCGGTGCGCGGAGGACATGAGAAAGTCCTTGCGCGGGGCCACGTCAGAGCCCATGAGGAGCTCAAAGACGCAGTCAGCGGAGCCGGCCTCTTCCATCATGATCCGGCGCAGGGTGCGATGGCGCGGGTCCATGGTGGTCTCTGCCAGCTGATCCGCGTCCATCTCTCCCAGGCCCTTGTAGCGCTGGATGGGCTCCTTATAGTGCAAGCCCTGCTCCTCCAGCGCGGCCAGGACGCGGTGCAGCTCCGCCTCGGAGTAGGTGTAGACCATCTCATTGGCCTTGCCACGGCGCACCACCTCCACCCGGTGCAACGGCGGCACGGCCGCATAAACGCGCCCGTCCTCCACCATGGGGCGCATGTACCGGAAAAACAGGGTGAGCAGCAGCGTGCGAATGTGGGCGCCGTCCACGTCCGCGTCCGTCATGAGCACCACCTTCTGATAGCGCGCGCTGGCCAGGTCAAAGCTGCGCCCGGAGCCGGCGCCGATCACCTGGATGATGGCCGCGCACTCCGCGTTGGAGAGCATGTCGGAGACGGAGGCCTTTTGGACGTTCAGGATCTTGCCGCGGATGGGCAGCAGGGCCTGGAACTCCGAGGAGCGGGCCAGGCGGGCCGTGCCAAGGGCAGAGTCGCCCTCCACGATGAACAGCTCCGACTTGGCGACGTCCTTGGTGCGGCAATCCGCCAGCTTGGCTGGCAGGGTGCTTGACTCAAGGGCGGTCTTGCGACGCTGCGTCTCCTTGTGTTTGCGCGCGGAGATGCGCGTCTTCATCTCGCTGACAACCTTCTCGAGAATGAGGGCGGCCTGCGCCTTCTCCGTCCGAGCGGTCGAGTTGAGCTTGGCGGCAATCTCCGTTGCCACCACCTTGGACACGATGGCGCGCACGGCCGGGGTGCCAAGAATCTCCTTGGTCTGGCCCTCAAACTGCGGCTCAGCCAGGCGCACCGTCAGCACGGCGGTCATGCCCGCCATGATGTCGTCCTTCTCAGGCTTGTCCTCGCCCGCCTTCAGCTTGCGCGCATTGACGCGGATGGCATCCCTGACACTCTTGAGCAGCCCAGCCTCAAAGCCGGACTGGTGGGTGCCGCCCTTGGGCGTGGCGATGATGTTGACGAACGTGCGCATGGTGGTGTCGTAGCCGGTCCCCCAGCGCAGGGCAAGGTCCACCTCACACGTGCGTTCCACCTCGGTCACGCGCGAGTGTCCGCGGGAGTCAAGCACAGGCACCGTCTCGTGGAAGGTCCCTGTGCCGTGCATCCGCCACACATCGGAGACCTTGCTGTCCGGGGCCAAGAACTCCACAAACTCGGAGATGCCGCCGTCGTACTGCAGCACCTCTTCGCTCTCACCCAGCCGCTCGCCGTCGGGCCCCACCAAACGGCGGGCATCGCGCAAAGTAATGCGCAACCCGGGGACCAGGAAGGCCGTCTGACGGCCGCGGCGCAGCAGCGCCTCCAGGTCAAAGCTGGCGTCCGGAGTGAAGATCTGCCGATCCGCCCAGTAGCGGATGCGCGTGCCCGTGACGCCGCGCTTGGCCTTGCCCACCACGTCCAGCTCATGGGCCTCGGTGAAGGGAGCGAAGGGTGCGTCCGGGCTGGGCCGGCCAGTGTCCGTAAAACGCCCCGGCTCGCCGTGACGGAACTGCATGCGGTAGGTCTTGCCGCCGCGGTCAACCTCCACGTCCAACCTGGCGGAGAGAGCGTTCACCACGGAGGCGCCCACGCCGTGCAGGCCACCGGAGGCGGAGTAGGAGCCACCGCCAAACTTGCCGCCCGCGTGCAGCTTGGTGAAGACGACCTCCACGCCGGAGAGCCCCGTCTTTGGCTCGATATCCACGGGGATGCCGCGGCCGTCATCTTGCACCTCGACGGACCCGTCCGCGTGCAACACCACAGTGATGTGCGCTCCAAAGCCGCCAAGTGCCTCGTCAACGGAGTTGTCGATGATCTCCCAGACGCAGTGCATGAGGCCCCGGGAATCGGTGGAACCGATGTACATGCCGGGGCGCTTGCGCACCGCTTCCAAGCCCTCAAGAACAGAGAGATGGCGGGCGTCGTAATCCGACCGGGTGGCCACGCGTGCAGCCCCTTCCCGCCCCGGCATCGGGGCGCACTTAGCTCATGGCAGTGAAGATGTGTTGATCAAGGCTCAACAGAACAACGGTAGTCGCACCGTCTGACGCTTTGCCCCAGGCGCGCTGTGATGTGGGCCCGCTTCGCCCCGCTCGCCGGCCCCGGCGTACGCCCCCAGTGAAATACTCCCGCGCCCGGGCAGGAAAGTGCAGACCACATGGTTATATGTTCCGTAATCACCGACACGAGGAGGCCGGAATGAACGCCACCGCAACCCGCCAACTGAGCACTGTGGATCGCTGCGACCGCTGTGGAGCACAGGCGTATGTACGCGCCACTCTCGCGTCCAACGGCGGCCAGCTGCTGTTCTGCGCACATCACGCCCGCGACGTGGAGGCCAAGTTGCGCCCCATGGCTTCGGAGTGGCTGGATGAGTCTGACGCACTGAACGCCAAGCCGTCCTTTGACGACGAGGACTAGTCAGCGCCTCACCGAGACACAAGAAACGCCGGCACTCACAGGGTGTCGGCTTTTTTGTTGCCCCTTTATGGTGGGCACCAGGTTGTTGCCAGGCCTCGTGGTCCGCTCAGCCCTCGCCAAAGCCGAGTTCAAGCAGGATGACGTCGCCCAACTGGATCCCCTCAGCCGTGCGCTCCTTGCCCCGCAGAGGCACCAGGTAGCCGCCGTCCCGGGGAAACAGGCTGGTGGTCCAGACACTGGCACCCACCCGGACGCGCACCGGCACCACTCCCCACCCATAGCTGAGCTCGCGCGCAATCCGGCGCACCTCCTCCGTCAGCTCTTGCGGAACGGCGGCAAAGACGTACGGGGACGGTCCGCGCCACTCGATAACGGGGGCGCTGAAGCTCAGCAACATGGCCCCAGCCTATGTCGGCTCAGCAGGCGTGGGCCCAGTGGAAGCGGGCCCAGTGGAAGCGGGCCCATGCAGGAACGGCGCGGACACCGAGTGGTGTCCGCGCCGTTTCAGTCCACAACTACCCGGATCAGTCCAGGTAGTCCCGCAGCACCTGCGAGCGCGAGGGGTGGCGCAGCTTGGACATGGTCTTGGACTCTATCTGGCGGATGCGCTCGCGGGTGACCCCGTAGACCTTGCCGATTTCGTCTAAAGTCTTGGGCTGACCATCGGTCAGGCCAAAGCGCATCGCAACCACGCCGGCCTCGCGCTCGGAGAGCGTGTCAAGGACGGAGTGCAACTGCTCCTGCAGCAGGGTGAAGGACACGGCATCCGAGGGCACAATGGCCTCGGAGTCCTCGATCAGGTCGCCAAACTCCGAATCGCCATCCTCGCCCAGGGGCGTGTGAAGCGAGATGGGCTCGCGGCCGTACTTCTGGACCTCAACGACCTTTTCAGGGGTCATGTCCAGTTCCTTGGCGAGCTCCTCCGGGGTGGGCTCGCGACCCAGGTCCTGGAGCATCTGGCGCTGCACGCGGGCCAGCTTGTTGATGACCTCCACCATGTGCACCGGGATGCGGATGGTGCGGGCCTGATCAGCCATGGCGCGGGTGATGGCCTGGCGGATCCACCAGGTCGCGTACGTGGAGAACTTGAAGCCCTTGGTGTAGTCAAACTTCTCTACGGCGCGGATGAGCCCAAGGTTGCCCTCCTGAATCAGGTCAAGGAAGAGCATGCCGCGGCCGGTGTAACGCTTGGCCAGGGACACCACGAGGCGCAGGTTGGCCTCGAGCAGGTGGTTCTTGGCGATCTTGCCGTCGTGGATGATCTGCTCGTAGTCCCAGAGCAGGCGACGATCCAGCGTCACGCCTTCCAGCGCGGCCTCCTGGATCTTGTGATTGGCGAACAGGCCGGCCTCGATGCGCAGCGCGAGGTCCACCTCCTGCTCGGCGTTGAGCAGGGCGACCTTGCCGATCTGCTTCAGGTAATCCTTGACGGGGTCCGCGGTGGCGCCGGCAACGGTGACCTGCTGCTGCGGTGCGTCGTCCTCATCGTTGGAGGTCAGAACAAAGCCCTTGGACTCCTCTTCCTCCTTGGGCTCTGCGGCCGCCTCGGTGTTCTCCGTGGCGGGCGTGACCTCTTCCGCGGATTCTGCCTTGGCGGGAGACTCGGCAACGGCGGGAGACGTGGCGGCTGCCGCCTTGGAGGCCGTGGCCTTGGCGGCGGTAGCTGTCTTTGCGGCAGCTGGCTTGCGAGCGGCAGGCTTCTTGGCAGCCGGCTTGCGAGCGGCGGGTTTGCGAGCGGCCGTTTCCGGCTTCGCAGCCGAGGTGGCCTCCTCGGTAGTGTCCTGAGTGGCCTCAGCCGGCTTCTTCGTGGGCACGAGTTCCCTTTCTGACGAGTGCGCGTGGTGTCTCATCTGGCGTAACACCACTGTGACCCTGTCAAGTCCGCTTCCCGCCAAAAGGCGAGAATCGGGGCAGGGTCGCTATCAATAACGACCACCCCACCCACTTTGTTCCCTCGCCACTTCACGCGGCAAAGACCCAAGGAGGGCTGCGGACCCGAAAGGGTCTTGACCTCCATTGTGACACGTCTTTGCTCCGCCGCTCACACCCCACGCCCCTGGCGGCCCCCACCGGCACTCCCGCCAGGGCCCCAGCCGGGGCTCCCTCCTGCACTCCCCCGACCCGGCCACGGACACCGTCACGGCAGGGGCCGGTACCCCCTGCGCAGCCACCGCGGCACCGTGCCGGTATCAACAAAGCTCAGCAGGAGCGTGGCGAAGGGATGCCCCGGCGTCAGGGCCAGCGCCCGTTCCAACCCGGCGGCAGCCATGGAACCGCGCCCCATGGCCCAGTCCATCCAGGAGAGCAGGCACAGCATGTGTGCCGCGCAGTCCGGCGGGGACTGCTCCACCATCTCCTCCAGGACCACGCGCAGCGCCGTTCCAGCCGCGGTGCGCGGCGGGGCATCAAATTCTCCCAGCAGCACCCGGGTCCCCATCTCCGTGTCCGTGAGTAGGCGCCCCTTCTGCTCATCCCACCAGTCATCGCGCCACGGCCCCTGGGTCGCGGCTATCTCCGGCGTAGCGGGGCGGGGCCCCACCAGCGCGCCAACAAACATGGAGTCACGCACGGTGGGGCTGTTCAGCCCAAGCACGGCCACCGCCAGCGGCTCAAGGAGCGCTTCCCACGGGATCTCCGCGCCCGCCTCCAGGGCCTCGCTGACCTCCCCGAGCACGTGATCCCAGGCCACCAGCCCCCAGGTATCGCTCATACTCGCGGGTGTGTCCTGCGGCAATTGCTCCCGCGCCTGCTCCAGGGAGCGACGCCAGTCGCGCCCGCGTGCGCCCTCCCACGCCGGCACCAGCGGGTGGGCGGGTGGCTGATCCCCTGGCGTGCTGCCCTCGCTCCAACACTCCAGTTGCGCCGGGGAGGCCCACACCTCCTCCAGCGGGTGCTCCACCCACCGCCCTGGCGGCACGGCCTCGTCCCAGCCGTCCGGGTGCATCACCCAGCCGCGGGCCACGTTCTCCACGCACACGGTCACCACCATCAGCAGATCCCGTGCCTCCTGCCGCGGCCCGTAGAGACCCACCAGTACGTGGTCCGCGTCGCAAGCCACGTCCTCTACCCACTCGCAGAGGCGGCCGGGTGGGGTCTCCTCCCGCCAGTCCTGACGGGCCGTGGCAAACCAGCGTCCGTCCGCATCCACGAGCACCAGCACCAGGCTGTTCTGGGGATGAAATCCCATTCTGTGCGGCACCATCGCGACCACATCGGCCAGGCTGGAGAGGGTGTCATCTTTGGTTTCAGGTATCTGTTCCATGCGCAGAGCCTGCCGAGAAGTCGGCCTGCATGGGCGGTGCCCGACGCCGATCGGTGACGACACGCCGAAGCGGAGGCTCTGCGGCCCAAATGTGAGGGACGGGGCGCGTCCCCCCCACTCAGCCTCGGTGCAGCCGCCGCACCACCGAGCGGTACAGCGGCGGCACGGGTCCCCGCAGCCTGCGCGTGCGCCGCCGCTCAATGAAGAAGCCGATCAGGCCCACGGCGTAAAACACGAAGAGCACCAGGAACGCCAGGCGGAAGCCATCTAGTGAATACAGCTCACGCCCGCCTCCGGAGGCGTGCTGGGCCAGGTCAAGCACCACGCCAACGGACCAGATCGCGATCAATGCACCGGAAAAGGCGCCCACATTGGCCAGGCCGGTGGCGGTTCCGATCAAACGGGGCGGGTTCTCCGTGCGGGCAAAGTCAAAGGCCACCATGGACGTGGGCCCGCCGGCCGCCACCACCAGCGCGAGCACCACCAGGAGCCACAGCGGCGCCCGGCCAGGCCAGAGCAGCACCACGGACCAGGTGAGCATCGCGGCAAACACCACCAGTAGCACCAGATTGCTGCGGCGCAGGGGGAAGCGCGCCACCGCGGTCCCAACGACGGGGCCAAAGACGATCGCCACCACCACAAAGAGGGCCATGATGGTGGACGCCATGGCCGGCTCCACCCCTTGGGCGGAGACCAGGAACGGGTAGCCCCAGGAGAGCAGGAAGACGTTGAGCCCAAAGGCACTGATCCAGTGAGTCCAGAAGGCTAGGCGGGTACCGGGAACGGCCCAGGCTTGCTTGATCAGGCTGCCGAGGGATTCATTCTCCGCTGCCGGCGCGGGGACGCCGGAGGGCCGGTCGCGCACGGCGGGGGCGGCCAGGGTGAAGGCCAGCACGGAGAGGCCAGCCAGGGACAGGAATGCGCTGGTCCAGCCGGAGAGATGCAGCAGCGCCGCGAAGGGAACCAGGGACACGATCTGTCCCACCTGGCCCACCATGCCGGTCAGCTGCGCCATGATCGGGTTCCTGCGCGGCGGGAACCACGCGGGCAGCAGGCGCATCACGGACACGAAGGTCATGGCGTCCCCCGCCCCGACCAACACGCGGCCAAGGAAACCAAGAGCGGTGACGTCGGAGAAGGCCAGCACCAACTGGCCAGCCCCCATCAGTGCTGCCCCGCCGGCAATCATCTTGCGGGACCCAAAGCGATCCACCAACGCGCCCACGGGAATCTGCATGCCCGCGTACACGAGCAGTTGCACCACCGAGAAGGTCGCGAGGATGGAGGCGCTGGCGTCGTAGCGCTCGGTGGCCTCCAGCCCGGCGATGCCAAAGCTGGTGCGCTGCGTGACGGAGACCAGATACGCCAGGACCGCCGCGCCCCACACCAGCCACGCCCGGGAGTGCGGCGTGGCCGGAGCGCTCACTTCTCCTGGTCCTTGGGCTGCTGCCCTTCCGCCTCATCCACGCTGCGAAGGTAACGCTCCGCGGCGGCACCCAACTCATCGCCGTCGGGCACTTGTTCACCCTCCGCGACCAGCGTGGAGCGCTGGGCCAACTGCGGCGCGTCCACGTCGTAGCGCAGCTCCAAGCCAGCCACCAACCGCTCGGCGTCCGGATTGTCCTCAATCTGGGCCGCGATGTGCGCGTCCACCTCGCGGCCCGCCTGGCGCAGTTCCTCGGTGGGGACGGCCAGGCCAGCATCCGCGGCGATGGCCTCCAAACCGGCGACGGCGGCGGGCGGGTACTCGGAGTCCGCAATGTAATGGGGCACCTGGATGGTCATCCCACTCACGTCGCGGCCGGCCTCGGTGAGGCGGGTCTCGACGAGGTGGGAGAAAGAGGCGGGGATCTCGAACGGGCCGATGCTCTCGCCGGAATCGTCGCCGTGGCGGCGAATACTGATGGGCCGGGTGTGCGGTACCGGAAGCGGCACAGAGTGCACCACCGAGATGGAGCCAGCCCCCACGTCGTCCAGCAATTCACCAAAGGCGGCGGCAATGCGCTCCCAGCCAAGCACCGGCTCAGCGCCAGAGAACAGCAACGCCTGGTTACCCAGGTCATCCGTCAGAACGTCGACGGCAAGGCGGGGTGCGGTGTAACTGGAGAAGGAGCCGTCGTGGAAGGTGATCCTGGGGCGGGTGGCGCGGTGATCCACCAGCAGGTCCGCGTCAAACTCTGCCAGGGGGGTAGAGGCCAGCCCGTCGATGAGGGAACTACGCATGGCGGCCACGGCTCCTCCGGCATCAAACACGCCATCCAGCAGGGTCACCACGGGCAGGCCCTTTCCGGCCACCCGGCGGCGAGCACCGGCGTACACGTCCATCAGCTCCTCGGCCCGCACTGAGCACACTCCATTCTTCTGGCTAGCTGGCGGCGATCCCGGCACGGCAGCCAAGACACACCCAACACCATCTCAACACTGTAGCCGCGCGCATTGTTCCCTGGCGCTCCCATGTGTCCACAGCCACCCGCACGCTTTCAGACCGGCCCTCCGGCCATACGAGGATCCGCCCGGGATCCGGCGACGCGCCGCCGCGGCTGGGTGGCCCGCGCCATACCGGGATAGTCTGGGATGAGGGGTGCCTTCCGTTCTTGAAGCACGGCCACCTGCCCGTCGCGGGGCGCCCATCTCGGAAGGATGATGTTGGTGTACTCCACTGACGAAGTGACCCTGTCCGTCGTGGCCCGGGGCCAGCGCCGCTTGGGCGCCGACCTGGCCATCGTTGCCGCCGCCAGCGGCGAGAGCGGGCCCAGCCTGCTTGGCGAGGCGTTCGACGCCGCGCGCTCGGCTGAGTTGGCCGCCCTTTTGCCGAAGTTGGGCTTCAAGGGCAAGGCCGGCCAGACGCTGCGCGTCCCGGCCGGCGCCGATGACGCCGCGGAGACCCTCCTTTTTGTTGGCGTGGGTGAGGTAAAAACCGACGTCACCCCGGAGCAACTGCGCCGCGCCGCCGGCGTCGGCGCTCGCGCCGCAACCGGCATTGACAAGGCGGTGTTCCTCTTCCCGGCCGAGTCCGATGAGGCCTTCAGCGCCGTGGCAGAGGGCGCCTCGCTTGGCGCCGACGCTTTCACCGCCCAGAAGTCCTCGGTCTCTGAGGACGCAGCGCCGCTGCGCGAGGCGGTCATCGCCACGGATCTGCGTGCAGGCAAGGAGCTCAAGGCCCGCCTGGAGCACGCTGCGGTCGTGGCCCGCCACACCAAGGGCGCGCGCCACCTGGTGGACACCCCTGCCAACGTGCTCTTCCCGCAGAGCTTCACCGAGTACGCCCAGAAGTCCGCCAAGGGCTTGGACGTCAAGGTGACCGTCTGGGATGAGAAGAAGCTGGACTCGGAGGGCATGGGGGGCATCCTCGGCGTGGGCCGCGGCTCCGCCCGCCCGCCGCGCCTGGTCAAGGTGGATTACTCCCCCTCCCGGGCCAAGGCTCACCTGGCGCTCGTGGGCAAGGGCATCACCTTTGATACCGGTGGCATCTCGCTCAAGCAGCCGGCCGGCATGGAAGAGATGAAGTCTGACATGGCTGGCGCGGCCACCGTGCTGCACGCGGCGCTTGCTGCCGCGGAGCTCAAGCTGCCGGTGCGCGTCACCGCGTGGCTGTGCCTGGCTGAGAACATGCCCGGATCCAACGCCACCCGCCCCGGCGATGTGCTCACCATGCACAACGGCAAGACCGTTGAGGTCACCAACACTGACGCCGAGGGACGCCTTGTCATGGCCGATGGCCTCTCCAAGGCCTCCGAGGACGCGCCGGATCTGTTGCTGGACGTCGCCACGCTCACCGGAGCGCAGATGGTGGCGTTGGGTGAGCGGGTCGCTGGCGTGATGGGCGACGACGCTGCGACCGGCGCTGTGCTCGAGGCCGCGACTCTGACGGGCGAGCAGTTTTGGGCCATGCCGCTGCCGGAGAACCTCCGAGCGGACCTGGATTCCGAGACGGCTGATCTTCGCAACTCCGGCAACCGCAACGGCGGCATGCTCAAGGCGGGCGTCTTCCTGCGCGAGTTTGTTGGCGCCGAGGGCGTCGAGGGACCCACCTGGGGCCACGTGGACGTGGCAGGCCCGGCCTTTAACACCGGTTCGCCGTGGGGCTTTACACCCAAGGAGGGCACCGGCTTCGGTGTGCGCACCTTGGTCGGCGTCGCGGAGGCATTGCCCTCCAGCAAATAGTGGTCGGTCCACGCTGGTGGCGTGAGTACGCTCACGCCACCGCGTGACCTACCCTTCGCTAGTGGCAAGCCGCCGCTTGAAGCGACTACGATCACGTCTGATAGTCGCTTGACATCCGGGACCGCACTCCTGGGTGAGTACCAACCAGACGTCCGTCGGGTCCCTTGGCTGAGGGGTCCGAGCCAAGCACCTTCGACAGTAGGGAGCGTTCAGTGGCTGACACGGCTGCAACGCATGAATTTGATGTCCTCGTCCTCGGCGGCGGCAGCGCAGGCTATTCCGCCGCGATCCGCGCCACCGAGCTGGGCATGACCGTTGGCCTCGTGGAGCGCGCCAAGCTGGGTGGCACGTGCCTTCACACGGGCTGCATCCCCACCAAGGCGTACCTGCACTCCGCCGAGCTCGCGGATGATGCTCGCACCAGCGCCAAGTACGGCGTGAACGTGACGCTTGAGTCCATTGACCTGGCCAAGGTTCGCGATCACAAGAACTCGATCGTCGCCGGCAAGTTCAAGGGCCTCACCGGCCTGTTGAAGATGAAGAAGGTCAACGTCATCGAGGGTGACGGCGTCCTGTCCGGCCCCAACACCATCACGGTGGGTGGCCAGGCCTACACCGGCAAGAACATCGTGCTGGCCACCGGCTCCACCTCCAAGACCATGGGCCTGGATATCTCCGGCCGCGTGATCACCTCCACCGAGGCCCTGGAGATGTCAGAGCTGCCCAAGTCCGCCATCGTTCTTGGCGGCGGCGTCATTGGCGTCGAGTTCGCTTCCATGTGGAACTCCCTTGGCGTTGAGGTCACCATCGTTGAGGGCCTGCCCTCCCTGGTGCCCAACGAGGATCCCGCGATCATCAAGGTGCTGGAGCGCGAGTTCAAGAAGAAGGGCATCAAGTTCAAGACCGGCGTCTTCTTCGAGAAGGTTGACCAGGACGCCGATCAGGCGACCGTCTCCCTGGCAGATGGAACGTCAGTTTCTGCTGACATTGTGCTGGTGGCAGTGGGCCGTGGCCCCGTCACCGAGGGCTTTGGTTTCGCCGAGCAGGGCGTCACCCTTGACCGCGGCTTTGTCATCACCAACGAGCGCCTGCACACCGGCGTCGGCAACATCTACGCGATCGGTGACATTGTCCCCGGCGTGCAGTTGGCGCACCGCGGCTACCAGCAGGGCATCTTTGTTGCCGAGGAGATCGCCGGCATGAACCCGGTGATCGTCGAGGACGTCAACATCCCCAAGGTGACGTTCTGCGAGCCGGAGATCATGTCCGTTGGCTACTCCCAGCCCAAGGCTGAGGAGAAGTTCGGCAAGGACAACATCGAGACGGTGGAGTACAACCTGGCCGGCAACGGCAAGTCCTCCATCCTCGGCACCTCCGGCATCGTCAAGCTGATCCGCGTCAAGAACGGCCCCATCGTCGGTGTGACCGGCATCGGCGGTCGCTTTGGCGAGCAGGTCGGCGAGGCCCAGCTGATCGTGAACTGGGAGGCCTTCCCCGAGGATGTCGCCACCCTGATCCACGCACACCCCACGCAGAACGAGTCGCTGGGCGAGGCCGCACTGGCCCTGGCCGGCAAGCCGCTGCACGGCTGATGTATCGGTGGGGTGGGGCCACACAGGCCCCACCCCACCGCCAGTAGCACCCACGAACCACACACGCATCGCACAAGGCCCTCAACCGGTTACTCCGGCGGGGCAGACAGAGGAGAACGGGGACAATATGTCTGAAACCGTCAATCTTCCGGCCCTCGGTGAGTCCGTCACCGAAGGCACCGTCACCCGTTGGCTGAAGCAGGTCGGCGAGCACGTTGAGGTCGACGAGCCGTTGGTGGAGGTTTCCACCGACAAGGTCGACACGGAAATCCCGTCGCCGGTTGCCGGCGTCATCGAGGAAATCCTCGTGGCCGAGGACGAGACCGCAGAGGTCGGCGCCCCGCTGGTGCGCATCGGTTCCGGAGACGGCTCCGCCGCCCCGGCCGAGGCCCCCGCCGAGGAAGCCCCTGCCGCTGAGGAAGCTCCCGCTGCCGAAGAGGCTCCCGCCGCCGCCAGCGAGGCCCCGGCCCAGGAAGCCGCTGAGGAGGCCCCCGCCAAGGAGGAGGCACCCGCAGCCGGCAACGGCGAGGGCACCGAGGTGAAGCTCCCCGAACTGGGCGAGTCCGTCACCGAGGGCACCGTCACCCGCTGGCTCAAGGAGGTGGGTGAGCAGGTAGAGGTGGATGAGCCTTTGCTGGAGGTCTCCACCGACAAGGTTGATACCGAGATTCCGTCCCCCGTGGCCGGCACCCTGGTAGAGATCCGTGCCAACGAGGACGACACCGTGGAGGTCGGCGCTGTGCTGGCCATCATCGGTTCCGGCGCCAGCGCCGCCGCCCCCGCTGCCGAGCCCGCCGCACCCGCTCCCTCAGAGGCTCCGGCTGCTTCGGCATCCTCCGCCGCTCCGGCGAAGTCGGAGGCCCCGGCGAAGTCCGAGGCCCCGGCTGCTGCGCCGGCCGCCGCGCCCGCCCCTGCAGAGTCGGCGAAGGCTGCTGCTCCGGCGCAGGCCGCTGCTCCGGCACAGGCTGCCGCACCGGCCGCTGCCGCCGAGTCCACCAGCTACGTGACGCCGCTGGTGCGCAAGCTCGCCAACGATCACGGCATCGATCTGGCCTCGGTCTCCGGTACCGGCGTTGGCGGTCGGATTCGCAAGCAGGACGTGCAGGCGGCCATTGACGCCAAGCCCGCCGCCTCTGCTGCTCCGGCTGCGGACTCCGCTGCCCCCGCCGCAGCACCCAAGGCTCCTGCCGCTCCGTCGGCCGAGGCCGCCAAGCTGCGTGGGACCACCGTGAAGGCCCCCCGCATCCGCCAGGTCATCGCCCGGCGCATGCGCGAGTCCCTCGAGGTCTCCACCCAGCTCACGCAGGTGCAGGAGGTGGACATGACCCGCATCGTGAAGCTGCGCAAGGCGGCCAAGTCCTCCTTCGCCGCCAACAACGGCGTGAACCTGACCTACCTGCCGTTCATCGCCCAGGCGGTGACTGAGGGCCTCAAGCAGTTCCCGGCCTTCAACGCCTCCTACGATGAGACCAAGCAGGAGATCACCTACCACGACGCCGAGCACCTCGGCTTTGCGGTGGATACCGACAAGGGCCTCCTGGTTCCCGTCGTCGCTGACGCCGGCAACCTGAACCTGGCCGGCATGTCCAAGAAGATCGCGGACGTGGCGGATCGCGCCCGCACCAACAAGATCGGTCCGGAGGAGCTCTCGGGTTCCACGTTCTCCATCACCAACATCGGCTCCGTGGGTGCGCTCTTTGACACCCCGATCATCAACCAGCCGAACGTCGGGATCTTGGGCACGGGCATCATCCAGAAGCGCCCGGTCGTGGTGACCGACGCCGATGGCGACGATGTCATTGCCATCCGTCACATGATGTACCTGTCGCTGACGTACGACCACCGCCTGGTGGACGGCGCCAATGCAGGCCGCTTCCTGCAGTCGGTGAAGGCTCGCCTCGAGGCTGCCGACTTCGCCTCGGAGCTTGGTCTGTAGTTTTCGTCAGGAGTTTTCCTCACCTGAGGGCCGTCACGGGAAACCGTGGCGGCCCTCAGGCGATTCGGGAGCCAGATCGTGTTGTCGACAGAGTGTCGGATAAACGCCTAAGATAGCCTCATGGACTTCCTGCAAACCCTCCTTGTTGCCCTGCACATCCTCGGTGCGGCGGCCATTTTTGGCGGCTGGCTCGCCACCTTCAAGACCCCCACCGTCACGGTCTGGCAGTTCGCCGGCGCCATTGTTCAGGTCGTGACCGGCCTGGCCCTCGTGGGTCTGGCTGAGGCCGGACCTGACCCCGTGAACCACATCAAGATCGCCGTCAAGACGGTCTTTGCCGTCATCGTTCTGGTCGCGGCCATCATCGGCTACCGCAAGGTCAGGAAAGATGAGCCCGTCTCCAAGGGCCTGGCCCACGCGGTCGGCGGCATGGCCTTCATCAACATTCTGGTGGCCACCCTCTGGCACTAGAAAGCCCCGGACGCTGGGGCCACCGGCTCCTACGCTGGCTTGATGGCCTGGATGCGCCACCCCTCCCCGGTGAGCACCAGCGTGAAGTGCAGCGTTGACTGGGCTCGAGCGTCGCCCTGGCCTGCGCCGGTGGCCCGGCGTTCCACGGCGACACTCGTGGCGAGAGCCCGGACGGTCACGGTGGGGCGCGAGCCGCCGGTGGAGGCCAATACCTTAGCTTTCTCCACCCGGCTCTCGAGCCGCTCGTAGCGCACGCCGCGACGCTGCAGCTCCTTCAGGAGCGCCTCATCCGCAGCCCGAGCCTTGGCCGAGCTGTAAACCCGCTTCAGCGCCGCGGGGTCACCCTGCTTGATTGCGGCCGTGCGGACGCGGTCCAGCGCCGTCAGGGCAGAGGTCGCTTCGGAAGCCCGCTGGCTCGCTTGCGGCGCCGCTGGCGACGATGCCTGGGTTGTCGGCGCCTGGGGTGACTGGGGTGGTGTGCCGCCCCGAGACACAGCGCCCGACGGCGTGGGGCCGGCCCCGACGGGCACCGCCTCAGTGGCGGCCCGCTGCGCGGACGGCCACCCTGGCCCATCCACACCGACCCAGAGCGCCCCAGCCCCCAGCACCACTGCTGCGGCTACCAGCAACCAGCTCCACGGGGCGGGCCGCCGCCCCACGGATCGACGGTTCGCCGCACGGCTGTCTCGTCGCACAAAGTCAGTCACACGCTGGTCCGCGCCCAGCCATCTGCGCAGGCCACCCGCGGGGTTGCGTGGCCCGCTGCCCCGGCTCGGTGGCGCGCTGTCACGGCTTCGTAACCCCTGCCTGAGTGCCAGGGCGGCCTCGCGGCGTCGTCCACGACGGATCACCCATCCCCGCGGCGTGAGGCGGCCAAAGGCCCCAGCCGTCGGCAGGTGTGGCGAGTGGCGGCTCCCCGCGCCGCGAGTGATCAGGTGTGCCGCGCCCTCTGCCTGCGCGGCGGCCGTGGCGTCAAGGGGCGCGGCGTCTTGCGCGGCCAGCAGTTCCGGCGCCAGATCGGCGGCGGCGGGCCGCATGAGCGGATCGGGATCCAGGCAGTCCTCGATCAGGTCCGCCGTCCCGGCCGAGACCCCGTCACATTGCAGGGAAAGTGGCACACGATACTCGCCCTCCCCCGGGGCCTCGCCCGTCATCACAAACCATGCCAGGGCGCCCCACCCGTAGACATCCGCCGCGGCGCTGTGCTCCGTTTCCGGGGCGCTGTAGCCCGCTGCCCCTGCCCCGCTCGGAGCCTCCCCGAGCGCCCTGGCGAGGCCAGGGTCCACCAGGACGGGTGCGCCGTCCGCCCTAAAGAGCACGTTGCCCGGGTGGACGTCCCCGTGGGTGGCGCCCCACGAATGCAGGTGTCCCAGGGCGCGGGCTACGGGGACCAGCAGCGTCACGGCCTCACCCATCGGCAGCCGCCCCCTGGCCGCGACCAGCCCGGCGGCGGACCCGCCAGGCAGGTGCTCCAACAAGAGCCCGCGCCTGCGCCGCTCCACGTCCTTGATCCACACCAGGTGCGGGTGATCCCACGCCTCTGGCACCTCCCCCCAGGTCGCCTCCGGATCCAACGCGGAGCGCCGGACCAGCCGTTGACCATCCGCGTGAATCAGGTGTGCCGTGGCCTCACCGCCCAGGCCCAAGAGCTCGTCGAAACCTGGCTCCGCTCCGGGCCCTGGCCCGGCCGCGCGTTGCGCCGTGGTTGCATCATCCACCTGGCCCAGTTGCACCGGCTCGGAGAGCCCCTCTTCCGGGCCTCCACGCCACCCCCGCCCCGTGTTGGCGGGGCGTGCGGGACCCTCGCCCTCGGCGTCGGACGCTTTGGCATGCCTTCCGGCGCCCGCGCGCCGCCCCTCGCGTTCACTCTCCATGACGAGAGTGTGCCTAATAAATCGGAATCGTGTTTTGGCTTATCCACAGGGATCCACGCGCCTGGAGCCTCTTTCGCGGATTCTGGGGCTTTCCTCGAGGCGTAGCGTCCCTCACATGTCGCTGACTGTCACTCATCTCGGCTTTTCTCCGGAGCTGGTGGACTACCGCACGGCATGGGAGCTGCAACGTACGCTTCACGCGCGCGTCACCCAGGATCGCTCCCAGGCCCGCCTCCTGCTGCTGGAACACACCCCGACCTACACGGCGGGACGGCGCACCACCGACGCGGACCGCCCCACTGACGGCACCCCGGTGGTGGACGTTGACCGCGGTGGGCTCATCACCTGGCATGGCCCCGGGCAACTGGTGGCCTACCCCATTGCCCGCCTCGCGGACCCCATGGCCATCAAGGATTACGTCTTCCGCTTGGAAGAGGCCATCCTCGACACGCTGGAGCACTTCGGCGTGAGTGCCACCCGCGTGGAGGGGCGCGCCGGTGTCTGGGTCATCACCCCCGGCGAGCAGGATCGCAAGATCGCCGCCATCGGCATCCACGTGGAGCACGGCGTCACCATGCATGGCCTGGCCCTGAACGTCTCCAACAGCCTGGAGCCCTACCGCGTCATTGTCCCGTGCGGCATCAGCGACGCTGGTGTCACCACCTTGACAGCGCAGACCGGCCAGGACCTCACCCCCCAGATCGTGGCCCCCGTCCTGGAGGCCGCCCTTCTGCGCCACCTGACACCCGCACTTTCTACTTCTCACACCACGGCCCCCCACCCCGAAGGAGCCATCGCGCGATGACCAGCACCTTGCCCAACCCCAGCACGGCGTCCACCGCATCAGAGACCCCCGCCGCACCGGCGCCCACCGGCGGCGGCTGCGGCACCTCCGTTGCCAATCCGCTCACGCCGGTCCCGGAGGGCCGCCGTCTCTTGCGCGTGGAAGCACGCAACTCCGCCGTTCCCGTGGAGCGCAAGCCGGAGTGGATCCGAGCCGAGGTCAAGATTGGTCCCGAATACGTGGGCCTCAAGGGTCTGGTCAAGGACAAGGGCCTGCACACCGTGTGTGAGGAGGCCGGTTGCCCCAACATCTTTGAGTGCTGGGAGGACAAGGAAGCCACCTTCCTGATTGGCGGCTCGCAGTGCACCAGGCGCTGCGACTTCTGCCAGATCGACACGGGCAAGCCCACCACCCTTGACCGCCTTGAGCCGGAGAAGGTGGCCCGCAGCATCGAGCAGATGGGCCTGCGCTACGCGACCGTCACCGGCGTGGCCAGGGACGATCTGGAGGATCAGGGCACCTGGCTGTACGCGGAGACCGTCCGCCGCATTCACGCACTCAACCCAGGCACCGGCGTCGAGCTGTTGATCCCTGACTTCAACGGCGAGCCGGACGCGCTGGACGTCATCTGCGACTCGGATCCAGAGGTCTACGCGCACAACGTGGAGACCGTCCCGCGCATCTTCAAGCGCATCCGGCCCGCCTTCCGCTACGAGCGCTCGCTGTACACCATTACGCATGGGCGCAACCGCGGACTCATCACCAAGTCCAACCTGATTCTTGGCATGGGAGAGACCCGCGAGGAGATCTCGGAGGCGCTGCGGGACCTGCACGAGGCGGGCACAGACATCATCACGCTGACCCAGTACCTGCGCCCCACCCAGCGTCACCTCCCGGTGGATCGCTGGGTGCGCCCGGAGGAGTTTGTGGAGCTGTCCCAGGAGGCGGAGGAACTGGGCTTCCTCGGCGTCATGGCCGGCCCGCTGGTGCGTTCCTCCTACCGCGCCGGACGCCTGTGGGCGCGCGCCATGCGCTCGCACGGTCGGGAGATCCCGGAGCAGTTGGCACACATCCAGGATTCCGGCAGCACACGCCAGGAAGCCGCCACCTTGATGGCGCGCTAAGGGCTCCGCGATCAAGTAGACTTGGTTCGCTATGGCCAACAAACTTGACGACACCGCAAAGGCAGAGATCGCGCGTCTGCGCGCTCAAGAAAAAGCCGAAAAACAGGCGGTAAAAGACGCGAAAAAGTCCGGCAAGAAGGACAAGGGTCCCGGCCGGATGGGGCAGATTAAGCAAGTCTTTGACATGACTCGGAAGGCCGAGCCGGCCGTTCCGTGGGTCATGTTGGCCATGTTCTTGGGCCTGGGACTGATCGGCTTTGCCGCTGGCTGGTTCCTGGGTAACCCCATCACCTTCGCCATTCTTGGTCTGGTCATTGGCCTGTTCCTTGCCCTGCTGTACATGAATCGCCGCGCCGAGCGCGCAGCGTTTGCTCAGATCGCCGGACGCCCCGGTGCCGTGGGCGCAGCCCTGAGCACCATGGGCCGCGGCTGGATCGTGAAGGAAGAGCCCGTCGCGATCTCCCCGCGTACCCAGGACCTGGTCTTCCTGGCCATTGGCCGCCCCGGAGTCGTCCTGGTCGCAGAGGGCCCCACCTCACGCGTTCGCCCCCTCGTGGAGGGCGCCAAGCGTGACATCCAGCGCGCCGTCAAGAACGTCCCCGTGACGGTCATCAACGCCGGCGAGCATGAGGGCCAGGTGGAACTGCACCGCGTGCGCAAGGAAGCCAAGGCGTTGAAGAAGGCCATCTCCCGCCAGGAGATCACGGCTGTCGATCAGCGTCTGAACACTCTTCGCATGTCCGCTCCCCCCATCCCCAAGGGCATTGACCCCAACCGGATGCGCCCCAACCGTAAGGCCATGCGCGGGCGCTGAGCACCCGCCGTCGGGCACTCATGCCCGCCCCATCAAGGCCACACAAAGGGCCGCCGCTTCCAAGGAAGCGGCGGCCCTTGGTGTTGTTGTGCTTGCGGTTGTCTTGCTTGCCCGACGGCGTGTTGCCCGGTTGAGGGGGCGGGGCCGGTTTAGCGGATCATCACCAGGATGGTGCCGCGCAGGCGGTCGTGCAGGCCGCGCTGGTCCGGATCCTGCAGGAACGGCGGGATGATCAGGGCCACGAGCAAGGCGCGGACCAGGGCGTCCAGGTAGTTGACGGGCTTGCCGGTCATCTTTTGCACCTGCATACCCATGATGCGGTGGCCAATGGAGTAGCCGAAGAAGCCCACCATCAGGATCTGCAGGACCACAAAGAACGCCAGGTTGCCCCACGAATCCCCACGGAAGAAGATCCAGGCCAGGCCCATGGCGATAGCCCAGTCGATCAGCAGCGCCACGATCCTCACGCCCCAGCGGGCAACCGAGGCGGGGCCACGTTGGGGCCTGCCAAGGCGCTCGCCCGGAAAGTTGTACTGGCTCTGTTGCGGCGGCCCGGAAATCCAGGAGCCAATGTCGGAGCGTGTGATGCGCTCGGGGTCCTTCTCGCTCATGTTTCCAGTCTAGGCGTCCGGGGCATACTGCCCGCTTCCGCGCGAAACATGCCAGTGTTACAAGGAAGAAACATTCGAGACACCCTCGCGACACCGCAACTTCGTAGAATGGGTCATGCACGCGGGGGGTCGCCTCCCGCACAGCCACCCAGATTCAGGAGCGAAACTGTGTTTAGCAGCCCCGAGGAAGTCCTCACGTTCATTGCTGACGAGGACGTCAAGTTTGTCGACATCCGCTTCACCGACCTGCCAGGTGTCCAGCAGCACTTCAACGTGCCCGCCAAGAGCGTGGACGCAGACTTCTTCGTCAACGGTCAGCTCTTTGACGGCTCCTCCATCCGCGGCTTCCAAGGCATCGCGGAGTCTGACATGCAGCTCATCCCGGACGTGACCACGGCCTTCCTTGACCCGTTCCGCGCCAACAAGACGCTCGCGATGAACTTCTCCATCGTGAACCCGCGCACCGGCGATCCCTACCACCGCGATCCCCGCGGCGTGGCCGAGCGTGCCGAGGCCTACCTGGCCTCCACCGGCATCGCGGACACCGCGTTCTTTGCCTCTGAGGCCGAGTTCTTCATCTTTGACGACGTGCGCTACCAGTCCACCGCGCAGTCCTCCTTCTACTCTGTCGATTCGATCGAGGCCCCTTGGAACACCGGCCGCGAGGAAGAGGGTGGCAACCAGGGTTACAAGACCCCCATCAAGGGCGGCTACTTCCCGGTGGCCCCCACCGATAAGCAGTCTGACCTCCGCGACGAGATCTGCCTCGCGCTTGAGGCCGTTGGCCTTGAGGTTGAGCGTGCCCACCACGAGGTTGGCGCGGCCGGTCAGGCGGAGATCAACTACAAGTTCAACACCCTGGTTCACGCCGCGGATGACCTGCTGAAGTTCAAGTACATCGTCAAGAACGTTGCCGATGACTGGGGCAAGTCCGCCACCTTCATGCCCAAGCCGCTCTTTGATGACAACGGCTCTGGCATGCACTGCCACCAGTCGCTGTGGAACGGCTCCGAGCCGCTGTTCTACGACGAGAAGGGCTACGCGAACCTCTCAGATACGGCCCGCTGGTACATCGGCGGCCTGCTCAAGCACGCCTCCTCCGTGTTGGCCTTCACCAACCCCACGGTGAACTCCTACAAGCGCCTGGTGAAGGGCTTCGAGGCCCCCGTGAACATGGTTTACTCGCAGGGCAACCGCTCCGCCGGTATCCGCATCCCGATCACGGGTTCCAACCCCAAGGCCAAGCGCCTTGAGTTCCGCGCACCGGATGGTTCCTCCAACCCGTACCTGGCCTTCTCCGCGCAGTTGATGGCTGGCATCGACGGCATCCGCAACCGCATTGAGCCGGCGGATCCCATCGACAAGGACCTCTACGAGCTCCCCGCTGAGGAGGCCAAGGACATTCAGAAGGCCCCGGCTTCCCTGGAAGAGGCGCTGGAGGCACTGCGCGAGGATCACGAGTATCTGCTGGCCGGCGACGTCTTCACCGAGGACCTCATCGAGGCCTGGATCAGCTACAAGTACGAGCAGGAGATCCAGCCGCTCTCCATCCGCGTGAACCCGTTTGAGTTCCAGCTGTACTACGGCGTCTAATCTGCCAGCACACCCCCTGCCCGACGGCGTGTGGTGAGCAACCGAGGGCCCGTCACCTTTTCAGGTGGCGGGCCCTCGGCGTTCTCGGGCGCCCGGCAAAGGTGTCGCGGAGCGCTCCTGCCCGATGGACGTGTTGCCAACCTCGACTGCGGCCGCCGCTGGCCATCCGCAGATATTCAGCTCAGAAATGAACCAGTACCCTCGGCTGTAGTCGGCATACACAGGCAGACCCTGCTCCAGCTTTCGCGCGGCCTGGGGCTGTCAGCTTGGGTCTCCCTGGCCAGCACGGATCAGACTTTGACGATGTTGAGGGCGTCCTCGACCAGCCGGATGAAGAGCTGCCGTGTGGGGATCTCGGGGTGCCCTCTAGAGGGACCGAAAAGGCCGCGCCGAGCGGCACGATCTGGGCGGGCTGTGAGGGCTCACCAGTCGCTGGTGAGCGTCGTGCCGATTGAGGAGCGACACGGCCGCGTGTGGCAAGCACACGTGAGGCTGTGGCAGCACGACGCCGCGGTGCCAGTACGGTAACTAGACGCCTTGCAGTCTTCGAACGGGCTACTCATGCGCCCACATCCGCGGCAACCGGGTGTACTACAAGCTCAGATGTCACCTATCTGTGCGGCAGTACGTACGTCATCACGGATCCCCGTCTACGTCAGGCACTCTTGGGTGCGCAGCAGCGCCCTGTCCACTGTCGCCGGCGCCACCTTGAGGGTCCGTGCCACCGCGCGTTGGTTCATGCCGGCAGCGAGCGTCGTGTGCATGGCCTCAACGTCGTTCTCGCCCAGTGCCGGCGGACGTCCGCCGACGCGTCCGCGGCTGCGAGCGGCTTCGGGGCCGGCCACGGTTCGGTCGCGAATGAGATCTCTCTCGAACTGGCTGAAAGCGCCGGCTAGGTGAAACACCAAGCGCCCAGCTGGGGTGCTGGTGTCGATCGCCTCCGTGACACTCATCAGATCCACACCCCGCTCCCCCAACCCCGTGACGATCGCGAGCAGGTCGGTCATCGAACGTCCCAAGCGGTCCAAGCGCCACACCACAAGCGTGTCGCCAGCATTGAGATGATCCAGGGCGGCCGCGAGCTGCGGACGGTTCCTGTCGGTGCCGGTGGCGTGGTCTGTGAACACTCGCACGCATCCAACGCCCTGCAGCGCGTCGATCTGTGCTGCGGCGTCCGGAGCGACTGTGGAGACCTGGGCATGCCCGATAAGGTGCCCGCTCCCGGTGCTCACATTCATGCCCGCACCGTGTCGGAGCAGTTTCGGAGCACCCTTGGTTTCGTGCCAGCGTTTCGAGTCACCCAATTTACGGCGTGCCGCGCGGCTCACTCGGGGAGACCCAGACTCCGTCATCCTGGTCCTGCGCCACCTCCAGCGGCTCCAGCTGCTCCAGCTGCTCTAGGAGCTCTAGGAGCTCTAGATCTTCGACGCCGACCACTATGGCCGCGAGCTGGCCCCGAAGCTCCGGATCCTCACTTTGCTCCCATGACTCCACTCTCGCTTCCAAGGTCAGGAGCCTCCAATAAACCCAGAGCGGGTCAACACCGATAGAAGAGCCTAATTAAAACAAGCAGGGACGGAGCCACACATATTTATGTGCGCTCCGCCCCAAAAGCAGGAACACTTACTTCGCGTCGGAACTATCGTCTTGGATGGGATGATCCTCTACCACTTCTCTTCGAGGCAACGGAAGCTCAGGAAATCGGGTGTCTCCGGAAGAAAGGCCAGAGTCGTAATCGTCACGGCTTCGATCCGGAACTGATTGGCCGGCCAAGCGATTAATGGTGTCCCCGACATCTCGGATCCAGTGTTTCCAATTGAATTTCATTCATCCTCCCTAGTCCTTGATGGGTCAGCTCCAGCGTCCAATGCCGTAATATGGAGTTGTGTTCTTGATGAGGGCCGAGGGCTTGCCTGAAACGTTACCCCACGGTACGGAGTTCGTTCCAGATGTACCGCTGTTGATAAGATAGTATTTTGACCAGAGCCCGAAGTCGCTGCCGTTGTATCCCTTGTAGTATCCAAGACCCTGAAAGGAGACCCTGGCTCCACCCTGATTGACTGAAAAGTTGTACATCTTGCGGGTTGCTGCCGTCGTACCAATGTAAGCCGATGTCCAAGACGACCTGACTTCTTGGACGGGCCAAACATTGAAATCTACGGTGTAGGACGCCAGGGCTGATGCATGTGTGTTTTTAGAAACACTGTTGGGTGATCTCGCCTCAAGTCGCCGATTGGACTCGTCTAGAGCGACCCGAACCCTGGCCTCATCTTGAGGTTTTACAACACCAGGCTCAATGCCAGCCTCTGCTGCCACATCCGGCATCACGACCAACGCATCTTCTGCAGACGTGGGAAGTGGGTAGAACGTCTTGCCGTCAATGTGCTCTGCACTTGCGGCATCCACAACATAGATATCCGAATCAACGGGCGAGGCCGCCGCCGCAGGGGGGCGGCCACCGTTCCAGTAGCAATGAGAGTAGCTAAAGCAACCCCATTGACAAGCAGGTTCCTCATCTTCATTTCAAGCTCCAATCCCGTACACCGATAATGATCCCGGTGACTCCTGACGGTTGACGATTACGCACTAATTACATATCACGGTAGGCCCGCGCCCAAAATTTGGCAAGAGCTCCGCGTACACCGCTGACGAGAGCCGACCTGCATTCATCTACACTCGAACATCCATGACCCAAAACGTGCTCGTCGAAGCGGAAACGAACATCAAGTTCAGAAAGCAACGGTCGCAAGCAGTCCAGTAGCGGCCGGCGCAGCTCCCGACGCTTATTCCGGCAGCCCGAGTCCTTGAATCCATGGTGTTCACCTCCTGACTTGCCAGCTGTAAGTGCTTATCTAGGAGAGCAGGTGCGGATCCCCGACGAAGGGTGTAAGCGCATTGAACAGGAGCTCTCCGAAGGTGGGGCCCCACTCTTCAGCCAGGTCCTCCGCTTGCTGCTGCGGCTGTAGGGGCATCTGCACAGATGTGTCCCCCGCTCGATGCCACGTAGGTACGGCGGCCGATGGGCCAGCCCCGGACCTGCGCTCGCCACGGCCACGCTCAAAGCCTCACCTTCTTGCGCCCCTGCTTGGCCCCTCCATCTCTGCGGGGCCTCCCAGGTGCTCGCTTACTCGCGGTCATGGCGGTCCTTTCAGTATCATCCACGACCACGACGGGCGCCTGCTGGTACCCGAGATCCTCCGTGACGTAGGTGAGGACTGCCATGTTCCGGAAGATGCGAAGCAGTCTGAGACATTGCTCGTCACGCTGTCTGTATGAGCGCCTCCGGTAACGGCTGATGGATCCACGCGGCCTCGCTATACGGGTTCTCGTTCGACACCGGCTGACAGGCCCACGGACTCTCGTGATGCCCCATGACCAGATCTGGCCCGGTCCCGTGGCCAGCAGTTCGGGCTTCTTCCGCGCCGCATGGGTGCCCTGGCGGCGACGCTCACCCGCCGCTGCGTGTGTGCGAAGGAGTCGGTTCATGCTCGGCGATGTCGTCGACGGCCGGGATGATCACCGCTGCCGCGGCTTCTGGATGCCCTTGCTCTCGGAGAGCGTCTCCAAGAGCGCGTGTGTTTTTCCCAAGATGTCCAACAGCGCCTTCGTCCGCTCGAGCTCGGCCTCGGCTGCCTTACGCCACTCGGTCATGTGGGAGGAGTACAGGTGCTCGCGGCGCAAGATCGCGTCCCGCTCACCGTGGTCGGCGGCAAGCAAGCAAAGATTCGGGGCGACGCCCTACCGTCAGACAGCCCCCACGTTCCCTGCCACGGGGCTCGATGCGCGCAACCCCCCCAGAGTTAGCCGCGCCTTCAAGTGAACCTCCGCCCACTCCCGCTCCGGGACCGAATCTGAGGTAATCCCACCGCCCACCCCCACGCTGGCGGCGTCGGCCGTCATCACGGCGCAGCGGATGGCCATGGCCAGCTCCACCGTTCCACCCGGGCCAACGGTGCCGAAGCACCCCGAATAGAGCCCGCGCGGGACCGGTTCCAGGTCCTGGATCAGCTGCGCGGCCCTGTGCTTGGGCGCCCCTGTCATGGAGCATCCCGGCGCCAGCGATCGCAGCACCTCCCCCACGCTCACCCCTTGCTCCACCGTCCCACTGACCTCGCTCACCAGCTGGTGCAGGCCCGCATAGGAATCCACGCCCCAGAGCCGTTCCACGCGCACGCTGCCGGGCTCGCACACGCGGCTCATATCGTTGCGCGCCACGTCGACGATCATGAGATTTTCGGCCCGTTCCTTGGGATCCGCGGCGAGCGCCTGCGCCTCCAGCGCGTCAAGCTCCGGGTCCGGGACGCGGGCTCGGGTGCCCTTGATGGGGTGCGTGCGTGCCCGGCGGGCACCGTCCAGTCTCAGCAGCAGCTCCGGAGAGGCGGCGACCAGGCTGACCTCACCCAAGCGCAGCAGCGCGAGGTGTTGGGTGGGGCTCGCCTCTCGCAGGGCAAGGAACGTCTCGAATGCGTCCCACTCCCCTGCCACGGTGGCGCGGGTGGTGAGGCAGAGGACAAAGACCTCGCCCTCCACGATGGCCGCCTGGGCATCCGCGACCGCCCCGAGGTATTCCTCGCGGGTGTGCGCCCACAACACCTTGCCCGACGACGGTGGCTGGGCTCCGCCTGCCAGCGGCCCCTCGGGTGCGGGGCCGGACTGCGCAACGCCAGCTTGCACGGGGCCGGACCGCGCGGGGCCGGTTTGTGCAAAAGCGGTCAGCGCAGCCGCCCACCGCTGACGCGCCGCGGCACAAAGCCGCTCCCGTTCGGGGCCGCGCACCGAGTCTTGGACCACCCACCGGGGCGGGGAGTCGGGGGTAAAGCGCACGCCGTCGAGCACGTGAAGGAAGCGGTGACCGCCGTGCTCCTCGCCGTATCCGGGCACGCCAAGCGCCCCGCGCATGCCCTCGTAGCTGAGCCAGCCGGTCCACCCGAGCCCGGGGTCCGCCGGGGCCCCCTCCGGTTGCTGACCCACGATCAAACTCTCCAGCAGGGAATCCACCTCGGCACCGCTCAGCAGGGTCTCCCCGGTGCCCACAAAGGCGGACCCGGTGACGGCATCCTCCGTCCACACCAGGTCACGGCCCTGATCCCAGATCACCCGCGCCAGGTCTTCCGCCTGCATGGTGGCGCTCACATGCCGCCCGGGTAGAAGAAGTCCTCAAAGACTCCGCGGGCGCGCCGGGAGATCCGCAACCAGTCCTCCTCCAGCGCCACGGCGTGATCCTTGCCGTAGCCGGTCCACTGGGCCACGGCCTGGAGCTCCTGGCGGTTGGTCGGCAGCGAGTCCGCTGCACGCCCGGTGCAGGCCACCACGGCTGCCCGGACGTCCGAGGCCAGCAGCCAGGCGCTTTCCAGCGCCGCGGCCTGCGCCGGGGTCAGCAGCTCGGCGGCCGCGAGTCCGCGCAGCGCGGCCAGCGTGCCCGTCACGCGCAGCTCTGGGTACTCGCCCGCGTGACGCAACTGCAGTGTTTGGACCAGCCACTCCACGTCGCTGAGGCCACCGGGTCCCAGCTTGAGGTGGCGCTTGGGATCGGCGCCGCGGGGCAGCCGCTCGCCCTCCACGCGGGCCTTGATGCGGCGGATCTCATACAAGTCGTGATCGCTCAGGCCGCGTTCGTAGCGCACCGGGTCAATCACGGCCGCGAACGCCGCCGCCACCTCGTCGGAGCCGGCCAACGGACGAGCCCGGATCAGCGCCTGTCGCTCCCAGACCTCCGCCCAGCGCGTGTAGTACTCGGCGTAGGACTCCACTGTGCGCACCAGGGGCCCCTGGCGGCCCTCCGGTCGCAGGTCCGAGTCCAGCTGCAGCTTGCGCTCCCCCAACACGGGCGGGGAGAGCGGCTTCTGCAACATCTGCGCCATGCCCTGAGCCAGGCGCAGCGCCTGGGCCTGTGCCGCCTCCGGATCCGCTCCGGGGGTGGGCGCGTGGACATAGAGCACGTCAGCGTCGGAGCCGTAGCCAATCTCGCGCCCGCCCTGGCGGCCCATCGCCACCACCAGCAGGTGTGTGAGCTGCGGAGTGGCCAGAAACTCGCGCTGCTCCGCGACTCGGAGCGCGCCGAGGATCGCCGCGCGGTCGGCGTCGGCGAGCGCGGGCCCCACGCCCTCCACGCCAAGCAACCCGGCGCCGTCCGCCAGCGCCGTGCGCAGCTGCTCGCGTTGCCGCAGCACCCTCACCAGGCGCATGCCGCCGTCGGGATCTTGCTGATGGCGGCGCAGCTTGGAGGAGATCTCCGTCCAGAGCCGGTCCCAGGACTCCGTCTCCAACTCCCGGTCATCGCCCAACCAAGCGGTGGACTCCGGCGAGACCTCCAGCAGGTCCGTGACTAGCCGAGAGGTGCCAAGGATGCGGCACAGTCGCTCGGCGCCCGCCGGGGAATCGCGCAGCATGCCAAGGAACCAGTGGCCGCCGCCCAGGGAATCGGAGAGGCGGCGGAAACCCAGCAGCGCGGCGTCCGGGTCCACGCCCTCTGCCATCCACCCCAGCATCACCGGCAGCAGCTGGCGTTGCACCGAGGCGGTCCGTGAGACGCCGGTGGTGAGGGCCTCGATGTGGCGCATGGCCTGGCGCGGATCCGCGTAACCCAAGGCGGCCAGGCGGGCCTGTGCGGCCTCCGGGCTCAGGCGCACCTCCTCATCCCCCAGCCGCGCGGCGGTGGCCAGCAACGGGCGGAAGAAGAGCTTCTGGTGCAGCCCGCGCACCCGCTGTTTGACCTTGCGCCAGGACTTAAGCAGCTCCGCGCCAGAGGTGCGTTGCATGGCGTCCGGATCCGCCACGCCCCTGGCCAGCACGCGCTGCTCATTCTCCCGCGTGGGCATCAGGTGCGTGCGGCGCATGCGGGTGAGCTGAATGCGGTGCTCCAGCAGCCGCAGCACCTTGTAATCCTGGCTGAACTCCGCCGCGTCCTCCCGGGAAATGTAGGCGGCCTTGCCCAGGGCGTTCAGTGCCGGAAGGGTGCCGCGCACCTGCAGGCTCTCATCCACGCGCGCGTGCACCAGCTGCAGCAGCTGCACCGTGAACTCCACGTCCCGTAGCCCGCCCGGGCCCAGCTTGAGCTGGCGGTCCACCTCCGCGGCGGGGATGTTATCCGTGACGCGGGAACGCATCTGCTGCACGGATTCCACAAAGCCTGGACGTTGTGAAGAGGCCCAAACATAGGGCCCGACGGCGTTCTCATACTCCGCGCCGAGGCTGCGGCACCCTGCGATGGTGCGCGCCTTGAGCAACGCTTGGAACTCCCAGTCCCGCGCCCAGCGCTCCAAATAGTTCACGTGGGAGTCAACGCTGCGCGAGAGGGCTCCGTCCTTGCCCTCGGGGCGCAGATTGGCGTCCAGCTCCCACAGGGCAGGCTCCTTGCCGGGCGCGGACACGGCGCGCGTGGTGGCCTTGGCGAGCTCCGTGGCCAGGGTTGCTGCGGCGTCCTGCGTCTGCTGGCTGGCCTCCGGGTCCACGCTGTGTACGTAGATGACGTCCACATCGGAGATGTAGTTCAGCTCCCGGGCGCCGCACTTGCCCATGCCGATCACGGCCAGGTGCACGGCGGAGGTCTGGAGTTCCGGGTGCGCGGCCGCCACCTCGGCGCGGGCAATCGCCAGCGCGGCCTCCACTGCCGCCCCGGCCAGGTCCGCCAGCTCCACGGCCACCCAGCCCACGGCGGCCACCGGATCCGCCACGCTGACATCTCGCAGCGCGCAGTCCACCAGCGCGGCGCGGTAGGCCGAGCGCAGGGCCTCTGCCCCCTCGGCGCCGCTCAGGCCAGCCACCGGCTCGGCATCCTCCGGGTCGGCGCCAACGGCCAGCAGCAGCTCCTCGCGCAGGTCCTGCGCATTGGCAGGGATGAAGTCCCTGTCGCGTTGCAGGGCAACCAAGCCAAGGTGCCCTGGGTGGCGCACCAGGAAGTCCCCCAAAGCCTCAGAGGCACCCAGGAGGCGGAACAGCGGGCGGTGCGCCATGACGTCGTCCGCCAGGGCCACCACGCCCGGCGCGCGCTCCGCCAGGCGCACCAGGCCCATCAGGGCCTGGTCCGGGTCAGCCGCCAGGGCAAGACCTCTCAACAGGCGCTCGGGTGAGGCGGCCTCCAGCTCGGCGGCAGAGAGGAAGCGCCGCGCCCGTTCAACGTCGAGGAAACCCGCGCCCAACAGGGCGCGAGTGCTCACCTCTTCCGCGGGGGACACGCTCAGAGCATGCCGAGGTAGCGGTTCAGTTCAAACGGGCTCACGTCGTGGCGGTACGCATCCCACTCGTCCTGCTTATTGCGCAGGACCGACTCAAAGACCCGCTCCCCCAACACCTCTGCCATGAACTCGGAGTTCTCCATGGCGCGCATCGCGTCGTGGAGCGAGCCCGGAAGCGGGTTGTGGCCCAGGGCGCGGCGCTCCGAGGTGGTCAGGCTCCAGACATCATCCTCTGCGGCGGGGCCCAGCTCGTAGCCCTCCTGGATGCCCTTGAGCCCGGCACCAAGCACCACGGCGTAGGCCAGGTACGGGTTGCAGGCGGAGTCGATGCCGCGATATTCGATGCGAGCGCTCTGGCCCTTGTTGGGCTTATACAGCGGCACCCGCACCAGGGCGGAGCGGTTGTTGTGCCCCCAGGACACGTGGCTGGGGGCCTCACCGCCGCCCCACATGCGCTTATAGGAGTTCACAAACTGGTTGGTCACGGCCGTCATCTCCGGCGCGTGGCGCAGGATCCCGGCGATGAACTGGCGGGCTGTGGTGGAGAGCTGATACTCCTGCCCAGCCTCAAAGAACGCGTTGCTGTCCCCCTCAAAGAGGGAGAAGTGGGTGTGCATGCCAGAGCCCGGATGCTCAGAGAAGGGCTTGGGCATGAACGTGGCGTAGATGCCCTGCTGCAGGGCCACCTCCTTGACCACGGTGCGGAAGGTCATGAGGTTATCCGCCGTGGTGAGGGCGTCCGCGTAACGCAGGTCAATCTCGTTCTGACCCGGTCCGTTCTCGTGATGTGAGAACTCAACGGAGATCCCCACATCCTCAAGCATCGTCACGGCCTGGCGCCTAAAGTCTTGACCCACGCCGCCGGGCACATGATCAAAGTAGCCACCCTGATCCACGGGGCGCGGCTTGCCGTTGGCGCCAAGCTCATCGCTCTTGAGCAGGTAGAACTCCACCTCTGGGTGGGTGTAGCAGGTGAACCCCAGGTCAGCTGCCAGGTTCAGCTGGCGCTTGAGCACATGGCGAGGGTCCGCCGGGGAGGCGTCCCCATCCGGGGTCAGAATGTCGCAGAACATGCGGCTGGTGGGTTCCACCTCGCCGCGCCACGGCAAGATTTGGAAGGTGGAGGGATCCGGGCGCAACAGCATGTCGGACTCAGAGATCCGCGAGAGCCCCTCGATGGATGAGCCGTCAAAACCCAGGCCCTCCGCGAAAGCTCCCTCAACCTCTGCCGGTGCCAGCGCCACCGACTTCAGTGAGCCGACGACGTCGGTGAACCACAAGCGCACAAAGCGTACGTCGCGCTCCTCGATGGTGCGCAGGACGAACTCTTGCTGACGATCCATGACCTCTCCTGGGGGCAGGCGGGCCGGCGAAAGGCCGGTGGGTGCGGGCGCGCGGGGCGCCCGCCTCCACTCTAACCAGAGGAGCCTGACTCCTCCTCGGCGGCGCCGCAGGGTTCACACGACTGAAACATGGTTCAGCCGTCCTGGCCTAGTCCTCCGCGTCCTCGCCATCCCACGCCTCGTTGCGCGCCTTCACCTTGGCGGGCGCTGCCGCGGCCTCCTCGCGGGTCTTGTACGGCCCAATCAGCTGCGTCCAATCCGACTGCGGGCCCACCTCCACCTCATGGGTGTTCACGTTGTACCAGTAGTCGCCCTCGCGCGCATCCGACATGGTCTACTCCTTCGTGTTGCTTGACGTGGCGCGTCCCCGGTGGGGACACCTCGTTGCAAAACACCCTAGCCCGCGCGCACGCCTCCGGCGAGGAATAGACTGCAGATCATGCCCGCCGCCTCAGCCCCCCTGGGAACTCTCGTCCCCGGCACCGTGTCCCCCCGCCGCCCCGTTCCTCACTCGATCCCCCGTCCCGAGTACGTGGACCGCCCGGCACCGACCCCCTTCACCGGTTCGGAGGTCAAGGACGCCGACACGCTCAGCCGCATCCGCGTGGCCTCCCGCATCGCGGCGGACGCGCTGGAGCTGGTCGGAGAGCACGTGCGCCCAGGGGTCACGACGGATGAGCTGGACCGGGTGGGCCACGACTACCTGATCTCCCACGGCGCGTACCCCTCCACCCTGGGCTACCGCGGCTTCCCCAAGTCTCTGTGCAGCTCCATCAACGAGGTCATCTGCCACGGCATCCCGGACACCACCGTGGTCCAGGACGGGGACATCGTGAACATCGACATCACCGCCTACATCGGCGGCGTGCACGGGGACACCAACGCCACCTTCCTGGCCGGGGACGTGGATGCCGAGTCCGCGGCACTGGTGGAGCACACCAGGGAGGCGCTGCGCCGCGGCATCAAGGCCGTGAAACCGGGCCGCGAAATCAACATCATTGGACGCAGCATCGAGGTCTACGCCAAACGGCACGGGCTAGGCGTGGTCAGGGACTTCACGGGGCACGGCGTGGGCGAGGCCTTCCACACCGGCCTGGTGGTTCCGCACTACGACGCCGCGCCGGGCTACTCCACGGTGATCCAGCCCGGTATGGTTTTCACGATCGAGCCGATGCTGACGCTCGGTGGCATCGAGTGGGATCTGTGGGCCGATGACTGGACCGCGGTGACGCGCGATCGCCGCCGGACAGCCCAGTTCGAACACACGCTGGTCGTCAACGAGGACGGCGCAGAAATTCTGACCCTCCCGACCTCCGCCGGCGCCTAAGCTCCGGCCACGTACAGGAAGTACACGACTCGTATGGGACACCACGACTCCGCCTCTCACCGCTATGCCATCGGCATCGACATTGGGGGCACCGGCATCAAGGGCGGCATCGTCGACCTGCGCAAGGGCAAGCTGGTGGGCGAACGCTTCCGCCTGGACACCCCCAAACCCGCCACCCCGGAGGCCGTGGCCATGACGCTCGCGGCCGTGGTCGCCGAGCTGACCTCGCGCCCCGAGGCCCCCGCAGCGCACACCACGGTGGGCGTCACCTTCCCCGCGATTGTTGCGGACGGCGTGACTCTCTCCGCGGCGAATGTGGACAAGTCCTGGATCGGCACGGACGCGGACGCGCTCTTCACCGCCACGCTCGGCCGCCCGGTGCGCCTGATGAACGACGCCGACGCCGCTGGGCTGGCCGAAGCGATCTACGGCGCAGGCAAGGAGACGGAGGGAACCGTCATGACCATCACGCTCGGCACGGGCATCGGTTCCGGCATGGTCAGCAACGGCCGCCTGGTTCCCAATACCGAGCTGGGTCACCTGGAGATTGACGGCCACAACGCCGAGTCCCAGGCCTCCGCCACCGCGCGGGAGCGCGATGGCCTCAGCTGGGAGGAGTACGCGGTCCGGTTGCAGCGCTACTTCAGCCACGTCGAGTTCCTCTTCACCCCGCAGCTCTTCATTGTGGGCGGCGGCATCTCCAAGCGCAGCGAGGACTTCCTGCCTCTGCTGAACCTCAAGACCCCCATCCTCCCCGCCAAGCTCAAGAACAACGCCGGGATCGTGGGGGCCGCGCATCACGCCACCCAGGTGAGCAAGGACAAGGCGAAGAAGGCAGAGAAGGCCGAAAAGGGCGCCTAAGACACCCGGTGACAGCACAGGCCCAGCACCCGAACGGGTGCTGGGCCTGTGCTGTTTTGCCGGCAGTAGTGCCGACCGGCAGTTGTACCGACTGGCAGCTGTGCTGACCGGCAGTTGTGCTGGCGTGCTACCGGCGACGGCCTGGGCTTCCCCTCCCACACCGCCGCCGGTGTCCGTGGCTCCCGGCTAACGCGCCGTGAGCGGTCTCTGGGCCGGTGCCGCGTCGCCGTGGTCCTCACGCAACGTGGCGATCGCGGCCTCGAAGTCCGCCAGGGTTTCAAAGTCCTGGTAAACACTCGCAAAACGAAGATAGGCGACCTGATCCAGCCGGCGCAAGGGAGCAAGGATGGCCAGGCCAACGCGGTGGGCGTCCACCTCCGCTGCGCCCTCGCCGCGAATGCTCTCCTCCACCTCCTGGGCCAGCAGTGCTAGGTCATCATCAGAGACCGGCCGCCCCTGGCACGCCTTGCGGACACCGTTGATGATCTTGGCTCGGCTGAAGGGCTCTGCCACGCCGGAGCGCTTCAAGACGGAGAGGCTCGCGGTCTCCAACGTGGTGAAGCGGCGGCCGCAGTTGCTGCACTGACGACGGCGGCGAATCGCCGAGCCGTCCTCAAAGACTCTCGAGTCCACCACGCGGGAATCTGGGTGACGACAATATGGACAGAACATGGCCCTGACTCCTTTCCTCGTGGGGATCTGCCAACGCCGCCTCGGCGCTGGCACTCGTGCGCCAAGCATAGATCCACGACTTGTGAAACAACAACAAGAAGCTGTGAAATCCCCCGGCTACGCCAGGCTGGAGCGCACATCCACCGCGTCGCCGTGCGCGGGAAGGTCCTCCGCATCCGCCAGCGTGCGCACGTGGCCGGCCACCTGGGCCAGCCCGGCACGCCCGTAGCGGATCTCCTGTTGGGCCTTCAGGAAGGTGGCGGTGTGCAGCCCGGAGGCGTGAAGGGCAGTGCCCAGGGTCGGAAGCACGTGATTTGACCCGGCGGAGTAGTCGCCAAGGCTCACGGGTGAGTACTCCCCCACAAACACCGCGCCGGCATTCACAATCCGCTCCGCCACGGCGTCCGGATCGGCGGTGTGGATCTCCAGGTGCTCCGCGGCGTAGAGATTGGCGGCACGCACGGCGGTGTCCAGGTCCGCGACGAGCAGCACCCCAGACTGCTCACCCGTCAGCGAGGTCACCACGCGCTCGGTGTGCTTGGTGGCGGCCACCTGCCGGGCCAGCGGCTCCTGCAGGGCGCTCACCAGCGCCTCAGAGTCGGTGATGAGCACACTCGCCGCCTCCGGATCATGCTCCGCCTGCGAGATCAGGTCCGCTGCCACAAACTCCGGGTTCGCGGTGGAATCCGCGAGGATGGCGATTTCCGTTGGCCCGGCCTCCGCGTCGATACCCACGAGGCCCTTGAGCAGGCCCTTAGCGGTCGCCACAAACTTGTTGCCGGGACCGGTGATGAGGCTGACCGGGGCCAGCGCCTCTGGAAGCCCCTGCTCCGGGTCCGCTTCCAGCCCGTACGCCAGCGCGGCGATGGCCTGGGCGCCGCCCATGGCGTACACCTCGCTCACCCCGAGCAGCTGCGCCGCGGCAAGGATGGTGGGGTGCGGGAGCCCCGAGCCATCGCGCGCGGGCGGGGACACCAACGCCACCGAGCTCACGCCCGCCGCCTGCGCCGGGACCACATTCATGATCACCGAGGACGGGTACACGGCCAGCCCGCCGGGCACGTACAACCCCACACGCTGCACGGGGACCCAGCGCACCGTGACGGAGGCATCCGCGCCAAAGCTTGTGGTGACGTCCTGCGGGAGCTGGTCCGCGGCGAAGGCCCGCGCCCGGTCGATGGAGGCCTCGAGGGCCGCCCGGATGGCAGGGTCCAGCTCCTCCAGGGCCGCCACCAACGCGGCGGCCGGCACGCGCAACCGAGCCGGGCGCACGCCGTCGAACCGCTCAGAGAACTCCTGCACGGCAGCGGCGCCCCGGCCACGCACCTGGTCCAGAATGGCGCACACCGCGGCCTCCGGTCCGTCCCCCGGGGCGCGATGCAGGCGCGGCAGGGCGGCCAACAACTCGGCATCGCTCGGGGCGGCACTGCCCGGGAGGGTACTGCTCTTCGCGGCACCGCGCAGATCGGTGACGGACAGGCTCAGGTTCGCAAGATCACTCACCCCACCATTCTAGTGAGGCGTGCCCCAGGGCCCGCCCACGTGACGCGCGGCCCGCGCCCTTCAGCCGTCAGCCGTCAGCCGTCAGCCGTCAACCGTTAGCCGTCCAGGCAGGTGGGACCCAAGAGCACCTTCAGGTCACCGAAGAGCGCCGGGTTGGGGCTCACGCGGAAGGCGTGTCCCAGCCGCATGATCTCCACCGACTGGGTCCCGTGCAGCTTCACCCTCACCTCGGATTGCCCCGGGTGGGCCCGCAGCACGTCCGCCAGGCGTTGAATCACCGGCTCCGTGGCCTTATGGGTGGGCAGCGAGAGCACCACCGGGCCCGTGGTGCCATCCTCCACGATGTCCGGGATCCGCAGCTCCTGCGCGGAGAGCGTGATGGAACCGTCGTCGCGGCGCTGCACGCGGCCGGTCACCACCACAATCAGGTCCTCTGCAAGGACCGTGGCAATGGGCTGGTACGCCTGCCCAAAGAACATGACCTCCATGGAACCGGAGAGGTCCTCGATCTCGCAGCGGGCATAGGGGTTGCCGGAGGATTTGGCCACGCGGCGCTGCAGGCCGGAGATCATGCCGGCGATCGTCACACGCTGCCCGTCCGCCGGCCCGTCCTCGGAGACCACGCGGTTCACCGCCATGTCCGCCTGGCTGGCCAACATGTCATCCAAACCCTTCAGCGGGTGATCGGAGACGTAAAGCCCCAACATCTCTCGCTCAAAGTTCAGCTTGTCCTTCTTGTCCCACTCCGGAAGCGGCGGAACCTCAATCTCCAGGGCGTTCATGAGCGAGTCATCACCGGACATGGAGAACAGGTCAAACTGGTTGGCCGCCTCGTTGCGCTTGAGAGAAACTGCCTGCTCCACGGCCTCCTCATGCACGCTCAAGAGCGCGCGCCTGCTCTCCCCCAGGGAATCGAAGGCGCCGGACTTGATGAGGGACTCGATGGTGCGCTTGTTGCAGACCACGGCGGGGACCTTGTTCAGGAAGTCCGCAAAGGACTCAAAGCGGCCCTTCTCCTCGCGGGCGGCCACCATCCCGTCCACCACGTTGGAGCCCACATTGCGGATGGCGCCCATGCCGAAGCGGATGTCGCGGCCCACGGGCGTGAAGGTCAGGTTCGACTCATTCACGTCCGGGGGCAGCACGGAGATGCCCATGCGGCGGCACTCGTTCAGATACAGCGCCGACTTGTCCTTGTCATCTCCCACGGAGGTGAGCAGGGCGGCCATGTACTCGGCCGGGTAGTGGGCCTTGAAGTAGGCGGTCCAGTAGGAAATCAACCCATAGGCGGCCGAGTGCGCCTTGTTGAAGGCGTAGTCGGAGAAGGGCAACAGGATGTCCCAGAGCGACTTGATGGCCGGCTCGGAGAAGCCGCGATCAAGCATGCCCTGATGGAAGCCGGCGTACTGCTTATCCAGCTCCGACTTCTTCTTCTTGCCCATGGCGCGGCGCAGCAGGTCCGCCTGGCCAAGGGAGTAGCCGGCCACCTTCTGCGCAATGGCCATGACCTGCTCCTGATACACGATCAGGCCGTAGGTGGTATCCAGGATCTCCGCGAGCGGCTCCGCCAGCTCCGGGTGGATGGGGGTCTTTTCTTGCAGATCGTTCTTACGCAGCGCGTAGTTGGTATGGGAGTCCGCGCCCATGGGGCCCGGTCGGTACAGCGCAATGACGGCGGAGATGTCCTCAAAATTATCCGGGCGCAGCAGGCGAAGCAGCGAGCGCATGGGCCCGCCGTCCAGCTGGAACACGCCCAGCGTGTCGCCGCGGGAGAGCAGCTTGTAGGACTCCGCGTCGTCCACCGCAAGGCGTTCTAGGTCAATCTCCTCCCCCGTGTTGATCTGCACGTTCTCCAGGGCGTCGGAGATGATCGTGAGGTTACGCAGGCCCAAGAAGTCCATCTTGATCAGACCAAGCGACTCACAAATGGGGTAGTCCCACTGCGTGATGACCTGGCCGTCCTGGATGCGGCGCATGATCGGGACCACGTCGATGATGGGGTCTGAGGACATGATGACGCCGGCCGCGTGCACGCCCCACTGACGCTTGAGCCCCTCCAGGCCAATCGCCGTATCAAACACCTTGCGGGCGTCCGGATCGGTCTTCAGCAACTCCCGGAACTCCCCCGCCTCGCCGTAGCGTTTGGCATTGGTGTCCTCGATGTCCGCCAGGGAGATGTCCTTGGCCATGACGGCAGGCGGCAGCGCCTTGGTCAGTTGCTCACCCATGCTGAAGGGGAAACCCAGCACACGTGAGGAGTCCTTCAGCGCCTGCTTGGTTTTGATGGAGCCGTACGTGACGATCATGGAGACCTTCTCCGCCCCATACTTCTCCGTCACGTAGTGGATGGTCTCCGCCCGGCGGCGATCATCAAAGTCAACGTCGAAGTCAGGCATGGAGATGCGTTCCGGGTTGAGGAAGCGCTCAAAGATGAGACCGTGCTCTAGCGGATCCAGGTCGGTGATGCGCATGGCGTACGCCACCATGGAGCCGGCGCCGGAGCCGCGGCCCGGCCCCACGCGCACCCCGTGATCCTTGGACCAGTTGATGAAGTCCGCGACCACCAGGAAGTAGCCGGGGAAACCCATCTTGATGATGATGTCCAGCTCGTAGTCCGCCTGCTTGCGGGACTCCTCCGGGACGCCATCCGGGTATCGGTAGTGCAGGCCCTTGTCCACCTCCTTGATGATCCAGGAGTTCTCATCCTCGCCCTCAGGGGTGGGGAACTTGGGCATGTACTTGCCGATGGACTGATCAAACTCCACCTCGCAGCGCTCGGCGATCAGCAGCGTGTTGTCACACGCCTCTGGGAGGTCGCGAAACAGCTCCCGCATCTCCCGTGGGGACTTCAGGTAGTAGCCGCTGCCGCTGAAGGCAAAGCGCGAGCCGCCCTGATCATAGGTGGGCTCCAGCAGATTGGAGCCGGACTGGATGGCCAGCAGCGCCTCGTGTGCCTTGGCGTCCTGCTCGTGCGTGTAGTGCAGATCGTTGGTGGCCACCAGCGGAATCTGCAGCTGCTTGGATAGGCGCAGCAGGTCCTGACGCACCCGATTCTCGATGGGAAGGCCGTGGTCCATCAGCTCGCAGAAGTAGTTCTCTTTGCCAAAGATGTCCTGGAACTCCGCGGCGGCCTTCACGGCCTCCTCGTAGTGGCCAAGGCGCAGGCGGGTCTGCACCTCGCCTGAGGGGCAGCCCGTGGTGGCGATGATCCCCTCGGAGTGCCGCGAGATCAGCTCGCGATCAAAGCGCGGCCACTTGCCAAAAACCGAGTCAAGGGAGGCGCTGGAGGCGGCGCGCGTGAGGTTCTGCCAGCCGGCGTTGTTCTGCGCCCACATGGTCATGTGGGTGTATGCGCCACCGCCAGAGACGTCATCCTTGCGCTGGCTTTCCTCACCCCAACGCACGCGGGTCTTGTCACCGCGGGCTGTGCCGGGGGTGACGTAGGCCTCGATCCCGAGGATGGGACGGACCCCGGCCGCCTTCGCTTTATTCCAAAAATCAAAGGCGCCAAAGAGATAGCCATGATCGGTGATGGCCAATGAATCCATCCCGAGGCGTTGCACCTCCTCGAACAGATCGCCCAAACGGGCGGCTCCGTCCAGCATGGAGTACTCGGTGTGGTTATGGAGATGGACGAAACCGTCGTCAAGGCTGCCTGGCACCCATCCATCCTAGCCAGTGACCCCGACGACTTGCTGGGTGTACGCGCTCAGCCGCGCAGGATCTCCAGCGACGTCACCAGATCATTGGGGTACTCGGCCTGGACCTCCACCCGCTCCCCGGTGACGGGGTGCTCAAAACCCAGCCCGACGGCGTGTAGCCACTGCCGGGTGAGGCCCAGTTGGGCGGCCGCCTTGGGATCCGCACCGTACTGCTGATCCCCCACCAGGGCGTGATGCAGCGCGGCAAAGTGCACGCGGATCTGGTGCGTGCGCCCCGTCTCCAGGCGCACCTGCACCAACGAGGCCGGGCCAAAGGCCTCCACCACCTCGTAGTGGGTCACGGCGCGGCGACCCTCGGTCGTGACGGCGAAGCGCCAGGAGGCCCCGGGGTGGCGACCGATCGGGGCGTCGATGGTTCCCTTGAGCGGCTCCGGGAGACCCTGGACCACCGCGTGGTACACCTTGGTGGGCGTGCGGTCATGGAAGGCTGCCTTGAGCCCCGTATAGGCCCGCTCGCTCTTGGCCACAGCCATGCAGCCGGAGGTGCCCACGTCCAGCCGGTGCACAATGCCTTGGCGCTCCGCCGCTCCGGAGGTGGAGATGCTCACGCCCTGCGCCACCAGCTGGCCGGACACCGTGGGGCCCACCCAACCCGGGGACGGGTGCGCGGCGACGCCGACCGGCTTGTTGATGATGATCAGGTCGTTGTCCTCATACAGGACCGGCAGCGGCTGCACGAGTTCCTCCACGTAGCTTTTGGGGGCGGGGACGCGCACCACAATCTGTGCGCCGGCGGCTGGCCTGAGGGACTTGGCGGCCACCTTGCCGTCCACGCTCACGCGGCCCTCCTTAAGCCAGGCCACGGCGACGCTGCGCGAGACCTCTGCCTCAATCGCCACGAGCACGTCCAGGCGGGACTCGCCGTCCACGACGGCGGGGTCCACGCTCAGGTGAGTCTCTGCCACGTTCTCTTCCGACATCAGGCGGCGTCCTTTCCAGGCTCTGGTGTTGCCTCGGCGTCGTGCGCCGAGTCCTTCGCTGTCTCTTCCTTGGCCTTCTCGCCGCGGCTGCCATCCATCTGCACGCCGAACCACAGCAGCGCCACGATCCCGATGACGGAACAGACAATGAAGGAGTCCGCGATGTTGAAGATCGCAAAGTTTCCGACGGAGACAAAGTCCACCACGTGCCCGGAACCGGCGCCGGGGGGCTGGAACAGCCGGTCGGTGAGGTTGCCAAGCGTGCCGGTGAGCAATCCGCCAAGCGCCAGGCCCCAGAGCCGTGAGCGAACCCGCGGGAGCATCACCAGGACGCCGACGGCCACGATGGCCATAAAGACCGTAAAGATCCATGTGTAGCCCTCACCCATGGAGAAGGCGGCGCCGGGGTTGCGGATGGAGTACCACTTCAGGAACGGCGGCAGCACCCAGATCACCTCGCCGAGCTGCATATGGGTGACCACGAGGTACTTGGTGAACTGATCCGCGCTGTAACCGATGAGCAGCACCACTGCCGCGATCGTCAGGACCGTCCCACGGGTCGCCGGGGGCCGGCGGCGGGAGGTTTCGGTACTGCTACTTGGCATGTGCTGGGAGCTCCTGGAGGAAGGGGGGGTGCTAGGTCAAACAACAACGGCGGCACCCAAGAGGTGCCGCCGTCGTCACGGCTGAGTCGCCGTCAGTCACATTTAGTTCGAGGAACCGTTGGCCTCGCCCACGACGGGGCCGGCCGAATCCAGGTCCTTGAGCTGACCCTGGATGTACGTGCGCAGACGCGAGCGGTAATCGCGCTCGAAGCCACGCAGCTTCTCGATCTCGGACTCGAGGCCCGTCCGCTGGCGGTCGAGCTCGGCCAGCGTCTTGCGCTTGGTCTCCTCGGCCTCAGAGGTGGTCTTGCGGGCGGTGGCCTCTGCACCGGACACCAGGCCAGCGGCCTTGGTCTCGGCCTCTGCAACGATGCGATCGCGCTCGGTGGCACCGGCGCTCACGTACTCGTCGTGCAGACGCTGGGCCATCGCGAGGACGCCGGCGGCGTTCTCGGCGCTGTTGCCACCGGCTGCGGGAGCCGCAGAGGCAACGGGAGCGGAAACGGCGGCGGCCGGAGCGGCAGGCTCTGCCACGGCGGGCGCGGCCTTGACCGTGTTGATGGCCGGGACGGGCTCGGGCTTGCTCTCCGTCGCCGCAACGGCCACGGGGGCCGGAACGGGGGCGTCGCTTGCCTTGCCTGCCTGGCAATCGGCAAGCTGCGCACGCAGCTCGTCGTTGTCCTTGGTCAGACGGCGGAGCTCTTCAACGACCTCGTCGAGGAAGTCGTCGACCTCATCCTGGTCGTAGCCCTCGCGAAACTTCGTCGGCTGGAAGCGCTTGTTGACTACATCATCTGGCGTCAGAGCCATCGGGTCACCTCGATAGTTGGGTACGTATGGCAATGCCGACTGAGCGACATCGTCACGGAGGACGGGATTCCTGGAAAGGTACCCCGAGCCGCCTTCACTGTTTCTTACTATATAACGATTAGAACAGTGCTTGGCGCAAGTTTATTGATTACAGCGTTAGACCGATCCGCAGCACCACGTTCTGCAGGATGCTCACCACGAAGAACACCACGATGAAGGAGAGGTCCAAGCGGATCCCGCCCAGGTTCAGCGGCGGGATGATCCGTCCGACCCACTTCAGGGGTGCGTCGGTGGTGCGGTACACGGTGCTAGCCAAGACCAGGGAGGCGCCACGCGGGCGCCAGCTCCGGGCAAACATCTGAACAAAGTCCACCACGATACGCGCCATGAGCAGCAGCATCAGCAGCGTCAGGATGATGTAAAGCACTCCAAAAAGCGCGTTCATCAGCGACATGAGCGGCAGGGCCTCAGCTCTGGTTGAAGAAGGCCGACTGCTCGTCCCCGGCGAGTTCCTCGCCCAGGATCTCAACGCCGGCGGGCGTCAGCAGGAAAACCTTGTTGGTCACGCGCTCGATGTTCCCGCGGAGGGCGAAGACCAGGCCCGCGGAGAAATCGACCAGTCGCTTGGCCTCGGACTCGCCCATGTCAGTCACGTTCATGATGACCGGGATGCCGTCACGGAAGCTCTCGCCAATGGTCTTGGCATCGTTGTAGGAACGCGGATGAACCGTGGTGATCTGACGCAAATCAGTGTCCTCTTCCGGGGCAGCGGCAGCGCGCTTAATGGGGGTCACGGGCGCACGGAACTCCGTGACCTCGTCCTCGACGGGAGCCTGACGGGGCGCCGGCGCCTCAACCAGGCGGGGCGCGGGGGCCGCCGCCTGCTGGCGCGGCTGTTCCGCGGCGCGCGAAGATACTTCCTGCAACTCGTGACGCTCAGTCTCAGACTGCTCGTCACCCTCGGCCAGGCCGAGATAGATCATGGTCTTGCGGAGTGCTCCGGCCATGTCGGTCCCCTTACGTTCAAGATGTGCACGTCACGGTGCTGACGCGACCGCGCACTCTGACGCTACCTCAGACCTGGACGGCGCCCCAGAACATCGGAGCCGATTCTTAGGCGTGTCGCCCCAGCGGCAACGGCCGCCTCAAGGTCCCCGCTCATGCCGGCAGAGATCTGCACGGCGCCAGGGTGGCGTTCCCGCAGCGCGCTGGAGAGCAGTGCAAGTCGCTCAAACGCCGGCGCCGGGTCCTCCCCCAGCGGCGCGACCGCCATGAGGCCCTCCAGCCTCAGGTGGGCGGAGCCAGCCACCGCGTCCGCGAGCCGGATCATCTCCCCCGGCTCAGCCCCACCACGCGGCGCGTCCGGATTCTGCTCTCGCGAGGCCTGGGTGCGCAGGTCTAGCTGCAGGTAACAACCCAGCGGCGCCTCCACGGGCTCAGATTCGGCCCTCCGGGCCATGGCGCGCTCCAAGGCGTTCACCAGCCCCACCCGATCCACCGAGTGCACAGACTGCGCAAAGCGCACCACCCGCGCGGCCTTGTTGCTCTGCAGCTGTCCTATGAAGTGCCAGTGCGGCCGCGCGCCCGCCTCCGCGAGCTCCGCGGCCTTTGGCCCCGCCTCCTGCTCACGGTTCTCTCCCACCTGATCCACGCCGAGCCGGGTGAGCGCCAAGACGTCAGAGGCGGGGAAGAACTTGGTCACCACGATCAGCCCTGGGGCCTCGGTGCGGCCGGAGGCCGCGGTGGCGGCCTGGATTCGTTGCTCGACGCCGCTCAGTCGCCTCCGCAGCTCGGCGGCGCGTTCCTCGGTGATCTGACTCTGCAACGGCTGGCTCACCGTGAGGCTCCTTGTGACGTGGGGTGGAAGGCGGACGGGGTGAGGCGAGGGGGCTAGAGGGAGTAAACCAGGCTGGCGTTGCGCGGGCTGGCGTCTGCCCCGCGATAGGAAAAGTAACCCTCATCATGCAGGGTGCAGATGCCGGTGGAGTGCACGGCCACCCCGAGCGAGCGGAGCTGGGTCGCGGCGGCGCCCACCAGATCCAGCGAGGGGGTGCCCCACGAGGTGGTGGCAGAGATGCCTGGCATCCGCGCCTCAGAGTCCACCTGCATCTGCGCGGGCACCTCGTAGCAGGCGCCGCAGATGCTGGGGCCAATCCAGGCCTCGAGTCCGGTGCCGCCCGCCGACTCAAGCTGGCGCGCCGTCTCCAGCAACACGCCGTCGAGCAGGCCCTTGCGCCCGGCGTGCGCCGCCGCCAACAGCGCCACCGCGCCGGCGCGTGCAGCAAAGAGGACCGGCACACAATCCGCAGTGAGCACCACGGGCGCGCGCAGCCCGCTGGCATCCACCAGGCCATCGGCCTCCGGCGGCTGCGCGCCAGGCTCAGCCACGGGCGCCACCACGGCGGAGTGCACCTGGCGCATCAGGCCAAGGCGCTCAGGGGCCATCCCCAGCTCCGCGGCCAGCCGCTCGCGGTTCCGCGCCACACGCTCGGGGTCCTGGCCCGTGTGCCCGGCGAGATTGCCCTCCTGGCGACCGGTAAAGACCGCCACCAACTGCGGGTACAGCTCAAAGCGCTCCAGCCTCATGCGCCGGTGCTCCCTCCACGAGGAAAGCGAGCCCGCACGTGCCCCGTGGGGCCCGGCGAACTCGCTTTCCAGTTTGAGTTCTACTTCAGGAAATCGGGGATATCCAGATCGTCGTGCGTGCTGCGCGGCAGATCCGGCTCCACCAAGTCCGGCATATCCTCGCCCTCATCGTCCAGGCTCGCGGGGAGCTGAGGAACGGCCGGCTGAGCCGACTGAGCGATCGGCACGGTGCCGGGCACCGTGCCGGCCGCGACCGGAACCGTGCCGGGCACGGAGCTGACCGGGCGCTGCGCGGAGGCCTGCGAGGACTGGGTCGGCTGCTCCTGGATGCGCGGGGTCTGCGGCTTGCTGGTCATGTCCACCTGATCAAAGCCGGCGGCGATGACGGTCACGCGGACCTCGTCACCCAGGGCGTCGTCAATGACGGCACCGAAGATGATGTTGGCCTCGGGGTGGGCCACCTCCTGGACCAAGCGGGCTGCCTCGTTGATCTCGAACAGCCCCAGATCGGAGCCACCCTGGATGGAGAGCAGCACGCCGTGGGCGCCGTCGATGGACGCCTCAAGCAGCGGCGACGCGATGGCGAGCTCCGCAGCCTGCACGGCACGGTCCTCCCCGCGAGCGGCACCAATGCCCATGAGCGCGGAACCGGCGCCCTGCATCACGGACTTCACATCCGCGAAGTCCAGGTTGATCAGGCCGGGCGTGGTGATCAAGTCGGTGATGCCCTGGACGCCGGAGAGCAGCACCTGATCGGCGGAGCGGAAGGCGTCGAGCATGGAGACGTTGCGATCGCTGATAGAGAGCAGGCGATCATTCGGGATGACGATGAGCGTGTCCACCTCGTCGCGCAGCGCGTCGATGCCGGACTCAGCGGAGTTGGCGCGGCGGCGGCCCTCAAAGGTGAAGGGACGCGTGACCACGCCGATGGTCAGCGCGCCAAGGGAGCGGGCAATCCGCGCGACGACGGGGGCGCCACCGGTGCCGGTGCCACCACCCTCACCTGCGGTCACGAAGACCATGTCGGCCCCCTTGAGGACCTCCTCGATCTCCTCGGCGTGATCCTCTGCTGCCTGGCGGCCCACATCGGGGTTGGCGCCGGCGCCGAGGCCACGCGTCAATTCGCGGCCCACGTCCAGCTTGACGTCCGCATCAGACATCAGCAACGCCTGGGCGTCGGTGTTGATCGCGATGAATTCGACGCCGCGCAGGCCGACCTCGATCATGCGGTTCACGGCGTTCACGCCGCCGCCGCCGATGCCGACGACCTTGATCACGGCGAGGTAGTTCTGTGGAGCTGCCACGTCTAGCGTCCCTTGTTCGATGTGCTGATGAACTGGAGTGCGCCGGGAGCGACGCGTCTCGGCCCCCGCCTCAACCTTCAACCCCTACTTGAGGGCTTGGGTGATGTCAAGGACCGGCCTTCTTAGAGTTAACCGCCCAGCGGCGGGCCTGATCAATCTCCCCGGCGGCGTGTCGCATATTCGGCAAAATACCTGGCCGCCCAGCCGCCGCGGCCGGGGCCTACTTTGTGACCGGGCGCCGCGGCGTGGAGACGTCCAGCGTCTTGTCCTTGAGTCCGGAGGTGGAGAGCAAGACCTTGAGGTCCGCGGCCTTAAACGCCCCCTGCGACGCATCCCCCCAGACCACCGTGCGGCCGTCCGTGAGCTTAAACGTCACCGTGTCCACAGAGCCGGCGCCTGCTGTGTCCAACTTGGCCAGCACCTCGGTGGGAAGCTGGGCCAGCGCCTGGACCACCGTGTCGAAGATGCGCCGATCCCCATCCGGGGCGCTCAGCTGCACCACCGGCAGCTTGCGGTCGCTGCGCTTGGCCAGTTTCTTCAGCCGCGCGCCGTTATCTCCCACCAGGAAGAAGCCATCCCCCTGCTTCAGGATCGCGACCTCGCGGTGCTCAATGATCTCCACGACCAGCTTGCTTGGCCCATCCAGCCCCAGCCGCACGTCCTGAATGGCCGGCTCAGAGGCGAGCAGTTCCTTGACGCGGTCCGTGCTCACCCGCGCCAACGGTGTGTCCTCCAACGGCGCCAGGAGCGTCTGCACCTTATTCTGGTCCGCTAGCCGCGTGCCCTTCACGCTCACGGAAGAGACGCTGAGCAGCGGGGTCAGGTACAACAACCCGAGGATCCCTGCCAGCAACAGCACCACCACGCCCGCGGTCATCCACGCGCGCAGTCGGCGCCGCGGACGCCGCGGGAGGGTCAGCAGTTTCCCGTTGTCGTGAGCGGGTCCGGAGTCGGTGTCCACGGTGTTCATCGGGCGGCGGCCCTGGTCCGCAGCTGCTCAAGAATGGGCGCACCAAAGGCCGTCACGTCGCCGGCCCCGATCGTCATGATGACGTCCCCCTCCTTCGCCGCGGCCACCACGGCGGCTGCGGCGCCTGCCGGCGCCACCACTGCATGGTTCGCGCTGACGGAGGCCGCCACCAGTTCGCTCGTGACTCCCGGGATGGGCTCCTCACGCGCGGGATAAATGGGAAGCAGCTGTACCGAGTCCGCCAGGGAGAGCGCCTCGCCAAACTCCTGCGCAAAGTCGCGGGTACGCGTGAACAGGTGCGGCTGAAAGAGCACGTGCACCTTGCCCTGGCCCGCCACATCGCGGGCCGCCCGCAGCGCCGCGCGCACCTCGGTGGGGTGGTGGGCGTAGTCGTCGTACACCCGCACGCCGTCCGCGGTGCCGCCAAACTCAAAGCGGCGGGCCGCCCCGCCAAACGCGGCCAGGCCGTCCAACGCCGCCCGCGGGGTAAGTCCCAGCTCGCGCCCCACGGCGTAGGCGGCGGCGGCGTTGAGCAGGTTGTGATCCCCCGGCACGTGCAGGCTCAGCAGGTGCTCGCTTCCCTCCGCGTCGCGCAGGGTGGCGGTGGAGGTCAGGCCGCTGTGATCTGCCGCGCTCAGGCGCAGCTGCGCCGCGTCCCCAAAGCCGTACCGCACCACGCGCACGTCCGCGCGGTGTTGTTCCAGGGTGGAGGCCGTCCCGGCGGCGCCCTCATCATCGGAGCAGGCCACCAGCAACCCGGTGGCGGGCAGCAGGTCCGCGTAGCGGTCAAAGGCCTGGTGCACCGCCTGCGCCGTGCCGTAGTGATCCAGGTGATCCGCCTCCACGTTGGTCACGATCGCGATGGAGGGGGTGTAGTTCAAGAAGGAGCCATCGGACTCGTCCGCCTCTGCCACAAAGGCGCTGCCCTGGCCCAGTTCGGCGTTGGTCCCCAGGTCCGGAATGGGCGCGCCAATCGCGAAGGTGGGTTCCAGCCCGGCGTGGCGCAGCATGACGGCGATCATGGAGCTGGTGGTGGTCTTTCCGTGCGTGCCAGCGACGGTGACCCCCACGCGTCCGCGCATCAGGGCGGCCAGGGCCTGGCTGCGGTGCAGCACCGGCAGGCCGCGGCGTTTGGCCTCCTCCAGCTCCGGGTTGCCCGCCTGGATGACGGAGGAGACCACCAGGGTGTCTGCGTCCCGGACATGATCTGCGTCAAAGCCGACGTAGACCGTGGCGCCCGCGGCACGCAGCTGATCCAGTACGGGAAGATCCTTGGCGTCCGTTCCCGAGACGCTCACGCCCTCCGCCAGCAGCAGCCTGGCCACCGCTGAGACGCCGACGCCCCCGATGCCAAGCAGGTGCACGCGGCCCAGGTCGTTGACGGTGGGCTGCTGGGCGGTGGTGCTCATGCTCGGTGTCCTTCCTCTGCCGCGCCCAGAATGAGCGTGGCCATGGTCTCTGCGGCGTCGCGAACGCCGTGTGCTTGGGCTGCGGCGGCCATGGCGCTCAGCGCAGCGGGGTCCGCCAGCAGCGGCACCACCGTGGAGGTGAGCCACTGGGCATCCAGCGCCGCGTCGTCCACCATCAGCGCGCCGCCCGCCTTCACCAGCGGGGCGCCGTTGAGGCGCTGTTCGCCGTTGCCGATCGGCAACGGAACCAGCGCGGAGGGCAGCCCGACGGCGGCCAGCTCGCAGACCGTTCCGGCGCCGGAACGGCACAGCACCAGGTCCGCGGCTGCGTAGGCATTTTGCATGCCGTCCACGTATTCCACCTGGTGGTAGGAGGGCGCCGTGAGGATGCCCCCATCGGGACCGGTGACCTGCTTGCAGCGGCCCGTCACGTGCAGGATCTGTACCCCGGCCGCGGCAAAACTCTCCAGCGCACCCACCACCGCGCGGTTCAGGGATTGCGCCCCAAGGGAGCCCCCCGTGACGAGCAGGGTCGGGGCCTCGTGGTCGAGCCCAAAAAATTCCCTCGCCTGCGCCCGATGCGCGGCCCGGTCCAGGTGCGCAATCTGTGCGCGCATGGGCATGCCCACCAGGCGGGCCCCCGGGAGCCCGGTGCCCTCAAAGGCCGTGCCCACCACGGCGGCCCGCTTGGCGCCGACCTTGTTGGCCAGACCGGCCCTCGCGTTGGCCTCGTGCACCACCACAGGCACCCCGGCCTTGGCCGCGGCCCGGTACACGGGGGTGGAGACGTAGCCGCCCACGCCCACCACCACGTCTGCCTTGACCTCGGTGAGTAACTCACTCACAGCGCTCACGGCGGCCCGGTAGCGGGCGGGGAACCTGAGCGCATCCAGGTTGGGCCGCCGCGGTAGCGGCACGCGTGGGATCAGGCGCAGGTCATACCCGGCCGCCGGCACCAGCCGGGACTCCAGGCCCTCCGCTGTGCCCACCACGGTGATGCGAGCATCCGGGCGGGCGGCGGCGATGGCGTCTGCCATGGCCAATAACGGGGAGACGTGACCGGCGGTGCCCCCACCTGCCAGGACCACGGAGGGTGAGGCACTCATGCTTTCCTTTCCTGCGCCCCGGCAGCCACGTCCTCTTCCGAGGCAGGCAGACCGTGACGGATCTGATCGCGCGCAAAGTTCAAGACCAGCCCCACGCCACACAGTGCGGCAAGCAGGGCGGATCCACCATAGGAGATGAAGGGTAGCGGGACACCGATGACGGGCAGCATGCCGGTCACCATGCCCATGTTGATAAACGCCTGTCCCACGAGCCAGGCAATCACGCCGCTGGTGGCGACCCGCACAAAGAGATTCCGGCTGCGGTGGGCAATGCGGTACATGCTCACGGCAAGGATCACGAAGAGCACCACGATGGCGAGGGTGCCTACCAGGCCAAGCTCCTCACCAATGATGGAGAGAATAAAGTCATTCTGAGCCTCGGGAATGTAACTCCACTTCGAGCGAGACTGGCCAAGGCCCACCCCAAACCAGCCGCCGGAGGCCAAGGCATAGCGTCCCTGCAGCGCCTGCAGGCCCAGCCCCGAGGAGTCGTCACCGTTCAGGCCGAGCCAGCTGGTGATGCGGCCCATGCGGTTGGGGCTCAAGATGGTCATGGCGATCACGCCCACCAGGCTCAACACCAGGGTCAGCACAAAGATGATCTTGGGCGCCCCGCTGGTCCACAGCAGCACAAAGAGCACCAGCAGCAACACCATCGCGGTACCGAGATCATGGCCAAGCATGACCAGCCCCACCACGGCGAGGCCGCCCGGGAACAGCACGGGGACCAGCGCGTGGCGCCAGTCCCTGAGCAGCCGGCTCTTGTGCGCAAGCACCGTGGCGCCCCACAGGATGATGGCGAACTTGGCGAACTCGGAGGGCTGGACGGAGAACGGACCCAACTCGATCCAGTTCTTGTTACCCAGCACCTCCTTACCGATGATCAGCACCAGGCCAAGCAGCGCCACGGCACCAAAGAAGACCGGCCAGGCAAGCCGCTTCAAGAAGCGCATGGGCAGCGCAGCGATGGCAAACATCGCCACGAGTCCCGCCAGCCCAAACATGGCCTGCTTGGAAAAAAGGGAGAAGGGATCGCGATCCTTGCTCACGTACTCCACCGCGGAGCTGGAGAGCACCATGACCATGCCGATGCAGGTCAGGATGACGGTGCAGATGATGATCAGGTAGTACGCGGTGCGCACCCCGGCGGCGTCCGTTGACTCCACCCGGTCCCACTGCCGCTTCAGGAAGCCGCGCTTGTCCCGGCCCTGTGGAGCATGCTGATCCGTGGGGATGTTCTTGCGTGCCACGCCTGACTCCTCGTGTCCTCGCGCGACACCAGCCGCGTCAGTCTTGCTCTGCCTCTGCGTCCAGCCCCAAGCGTGCCAGCACGGCCTCCGCGAAGGCGGTGCCGCGATGGGCATAGGAGACAAACTGATCCATGGAAGCCGAGGCCGGGGCCATGAGCACGGTGTCACCGGCTTGTGCCGCAGCGGCCGCGGCCGCGACCGCTTGGGCCATGACCTCCGCGCCCAGGAGCTGTTTGTCCACGGGCTCGGAACTTCCATGGTCTCCCACCCGTGTGGTCAAGACCGGGACGTCCGGGGCGTGTCGGCTCAGGGCACCGCTCAGCGCCTCGTCGTCAGTGCCGATGAGCACCACCGAGCGCAGGTGATGGGCGTGGCGCTTGACCAGCTCGTCGTACTCCACGCCCTTGGCCAGCCCGCCTGCGATCCAGACCACATGTGGGAAGGCGGAGAGTGAGGCATCCGCGGCGTGGGGGTTGGTGGCCTTGGAGTCGTTGATCCAGGTCACCCCGTCCCGCTGCGCCACGACCTGAATGCGGTGCTCGCCCCGGTCATACTGCGTGAGCCCCTCGCGGACGGCCGCGGAGGGAACGCCGACGGCGCGCGTCAGGGCCGCAGCTGCCAGGGCGTTGGCGACGGTGTGGTGCGGCGCCGGGTCGCCCAGGTCAGCCAGCGAGGCCAGCTCCGCCGCGGAGGTCTTGCGTTCCTCGATGAAGGCGCGGTCCACCAGCAGGTCCTCCACCACACCGAGCATGGAGAGTCCGGGCACGCCGGTGGTGAAGCCAATGGCGCGGCAGCCCTCTGTCACGTCCGCGTCCTCCACCATGGCAAGGGTGGCTTGGTCCTGCGCGTTAAAGATCGCGGCGACGTGGGTGCGTTCGTAGATCTTGGCCTTCGCGGCGGCGTACGCCTCAAAGGAGCCGTGCCAATCCACATGGTCCTCGGCCAGGTTCAGCACCACGGAGGCCAGCGGCTCAATCGAGTGCGTGAACTCCAACTGGAAGCTAGAGAGCTCCACCGCCAGCACGTCAAAGCCGATGGGGTCCCTGACCACGTCGAGGACCGGGGTGCCCACGTTGCCGCACGCCACGGCGCGCAGCCCGGCGCGGCGCAGGATCTCGGCAGTCATGGTGACCGTGGTGGTCTTACCGTTGGTTCCCGTGATGCAGAGCCACTGCGCGGTGGGGCGCCCCTCGCGCTCTCGGACGCGCCACGCCAGTTCGATCTCGCTCCAGATCGCAATGTTCTCTTGTGCCGCCTGCGCCAGCAGGGCCTGTGTAGGCCGCCACCCCGGGGACACCACCAGGACATCGGGGCGCTCCCCCACGACGTCGGGCAGGGTCTGTGTGTGCTCGGCACCCAAGCGCACATCGTGGGCGCCCACAATCTTCAGCGTCTCCGCCCGGCGCAGATACTCCTCGCTGCGCGTGCCATCCACCACCACGACCGTGGCGCCCAGCTCAATGAGCGTGTCTGCGGCGGCAAATCCGGACAGGCCAAGGCCTGCCACCACCACGCGCAGCTCCCGCCAATCGGATTCCCAGCGCGTCAGGACAGAGAGATCGCGGCTCACGCGCGGACCAACCAATCGAGGTAGAAGAGGCAGAGGCCGGCCACCACAAAGAGGCCACCCAGGATCCAGAAGCGGACCACCACCGTGGTCTCCTCCCAGCCCTTGAGTTCAAAGTGGTGCTGGAGCGGCGCCATGAGGAAGACGCGCTTGCCGCCGGAAAGCTTGAAATACCCCACCTGGATGATCACCGAAAGGGAGATCAGGACAAACATGCCGGCGATGATGATCAGCAACAGCTCGGTGCGGCCCAGGATCGCGAACGCAGCCACGGCGCCGCCAAGCGCCAGCGAGCCGGTGTCACCCATGAAGATCTTGGCCGGCTTGGTGTTCCACCACAGGAAGCCGATGAGGGCGCCGACCAGGATGATGGCCAGGAGTGCAAGGTCCAGCGGATCGCGGACCTCGTAGCAGGCGCCCTCCACGCCGCGCACGGCGCCGCAGGCCTGGGAGTTCTGCCAGATGCCGATCAGGCCGTAGGCGGAGAACACGGCAATGGAGATGCCGGTCGCCAGGCCATCCAGCCCGTCCGTCAGGTTGACGCCATTGGTGGTGGCGGTCGTGATGACGTTGGCCCAGATGACGAAGAGCACCACGCCGATGGCGGGGCCGAGGAAGGCCAGGTTGAGCCACTCGATGTCCCGTGCGCCGGAGATGAACAGGGACGCTGGGGTACGCCCGTGGGCGTCTGGGAAGTTCAGGGCCAGCAGCGCAAAGGTCGTGCCAATGACCGCCTGCCCCACGATTTTTTGCCAGGGGGTCAGACCAAGCGAGCGTTCCTTGGAGATCTTGGCGTAGTCATCCAGGAAGCCGATCAGGGCCATGCCGCACATCAAAAAGAGCGCGAGCAGGCCTGAGGCGGTGACGCCGGGGCTAGATTCCCGCGTGAGCCCCATGACCAGGTGAGTCAGGAAGTAGGCCAGCACCACGGCAAGCACAAAAACCAGCCCGCCCATGGTGGGAGTGCCACGCTTGGACTTGTGTGATTCCGGGCCGTCCTCACGCACAAACTGGCCGTAGCCGCGCTTGACGAGCAGCTTGATAAAGAGCGGCGTTCCCGCGAAGGAGAGCACCAGGGCAAAGACGCCACCCAGAACGAGGGCAAGCATGTCAGGCCTCCTCGGTGTGGTTGGTGTCAAGGGCGTGCGCAACGCGCTCGCCCAGGAGCCGCAGGCCGGAGCCATTGGAAGACTTAAAGAGGACAATATCCCCGGGCTGCAGGCGCTCCTGGAGATCCTCGAAGGCCTGGTCAAGGGTCTCGACGAACTTGGCCTCGTCCCCCCAGGAACCCTCCATGACGGCGGCGTTGTAGGCGGGCTTGGCACCCTGACCCACCACCAGCGTCTGGGAGATGTTCATCCGCACCACGAGCCGCCCCAGGCGGTCGTGTTCGTGAATGCGGTCCTCGCCCAGCTCCAGCATCTCGCCAAGCACTGCCCAGGTGCGGCGCGCCTGGCCGTCCTGGTCCGGGCGGCCAAGGGCCGCCAGCGTCTGCAGCGCGGCCATCATGGATTCGGGGTTGGCGTTGTAGGCGTCGTTGATGACGCTCACGCCGTCCGCACGCTCGCTGCGTTCCATGCGGAAGCGCGAGGTGGGTCCCAGACCGCCCAGTGCGGCGGCAATGGCGGCGGGGGCCACACCGAGCGCAAAGGCCGAGGCCGCGGCGGCCAGCACGTTCCCCACGTGGTGGCGGCCGATCAGGCCGGAGACGATGGGGAAGCTGGCACCGTCTGCTGCGTTCTCGGTGCCGGGAAAGTTCAGGGTCAGGCGCGGATGGCCGTCGGTATCCACCGAGACGTCAGTGGCGCGCACGCCGTCTGCGGCGGCCTGGCCCTCGCCAAAGGCGAGCACGGCGGCCTCGGTGCGCGGGCGCATGCCCCAGACCTGGGCGTCGTCCGCGTTGAGCACGGCGGTGCCGGTGCTAGGAAGGGCCTCTACTAGCTCGCCCTTGGTGAGCACGATGTTCTCCACGCCGCCAAACTCGCCAACGTGGGCGGTTCCGACCATGAGGACGGCACCCACCTCCGGCTCCACCATGCGTGCGAGGTAGTCGATGTTGCCCACGTGCGTGGCGCCCATCTCTGCCACCAAAAACTCGGTGTCCTCCGTCATCTCAAAGACGGTGAGCGGCAGGCCAATCTCCCCGTTGTAAGAGTTAAACGGCTTGACCGTGGGGCCCTGGGTCTCCAAGATCGCCGCCAGCAGGTCCTTGGTGGTGGTCTTGCCTGCGGAGCCGGTGATGCCCACGACCCTCAGGCCGCCCGCCTCTCGCACGCGGGCCACCACATGGTGGGCCAGGGCGCCGAGCGCCGCCACCACGTCGGGAACAAGTACAGCCGGGTCCACCCGGCCATCCTCTGACGCGGTCTCCCGCTCGGCCAGGATCAGCGTTGCCCCGGAGGCAAGGGCGCCACTAATAAAGAGGTGCCCGTCCGAGTGTTCACCGGGCTTGGCCACAAAAAGGGCGCCCGGCTGCACGGCGCGGGAGTCGGTGGTCACCGAAGTGATGGCGGTGTCTGGGTCGGCCGTCGTTGAGAGGCGGCCACCGGTGAGGGCGGCGATCTCGGCCGTCGTGAGAGTGATCATGACTGGTCCGAGTTTACTCCGTGTCGATCCTGCTTGATGAATCGCTGACACCGTTGCCGAAGGCCCGGCGCAGTTCCTCGCGGTCATCAAGGGCCAGGTTGACCCCTTTGACCTCCTGCCACACCTCATGCCCGCGCCCTGCCACCAGGATCACGTCATGCTCCCCCGCCATCCGCGCCGCCGCGGCGATCGCGTCCGCGCGCGGGGCCACCTCCAACAGCTCCACGCCTGGCACGGCCGCGTCGCGGGCGCCCTGCATGACCTGGGCGCGGATCCCGCCCGGCTCTTCACCGTGTGGGTCGTCATCGGTGACAATCACCACGTCTGAGTGGCGCGCTGCCAGCTCACCCATGATGGGTCGCTTTGAGGTGTCTCGCTCTCCAGTGGCGCCAAAGACCACAATGACGCGGCCCTGATCCGTGCGCACGCTCTCCAACGCGCGCACCAGGGCGTCAGGATTGTGGGCAAAATCCACGATCGCCGTGGGGTGGGTGTGCACCACCTGCATGCGGCCGGGAACGGACGGGGTCAGCGGTGCGTCCTCAGAGTCCAGCGCCGCCTGCAGCGTCTCAAGAGACACGCCGCCCTCCAGCAGCATGACCAACGCCAGCGCGGCATTGGAGACGTTAAAGGCTCCGGGAAGCTCCGTGCCTGCCATCAGCGAGCGTCCGTCGCGGTGGCGCACGCCAAAGCGGTGCCCCAGGCCAACGCGGCTCACGTCCGTGACCATCCAGTCGGCGCTCTCACCGGCGCGTGCCGGGCGCGTGAGCAGGGTGGCGGTGGGCACGCCGAGGTCGGCGGAGGTCACTGCCAGCGCCTGCCCCCACTGATCGTCCACGCTCACCACGGCGCGGTCGGAGTATTCGGGCGTGAACAGCCGGGCCTTCGCGGCCAGGTATTCCTCCATGGACCCGTGCAGGTCAAGGTGATCCTGGGTCAGATTGGTGAACCCGGACACGGCAAAACGCAGCCCGGCCACGCGCCGGAACTCCAGCGAGTGGGAGGAGACCTCCATGGCCGCGCTGCTCACGCCGGCCTGCGCCATGCGAGACATGAGCGCATGCAACTGCGGCGCCTCAGGGGTGGTGAGCACGGAGGGGATGGGCTCCTCCCCCGCCAGGATCTCGATGGTGCCGATCAGGCCGGTGGTGCATCCCAGCGCGCTGAGCAGGGATCGCAGCAGATAAGTGGTGGTGGTCTTGCCGTTGGTCCCGGTGACCGCGAAAGTCTCCGGCGCCAGCGTGTGGCTTTGGTACACGGCGGCGCTGAGCGCGCCGAGCACCGCCCGCGGGTCCTGCGTCACCAGCACGGGGACCGCGCTGAGCAAGTCGGCTTCACGCAACTGCTCGACGCCGCGTGGATCGGTCACGATCGCGGCAGCGCCTCGATCAAGGGCCCCCTTGGCAAAGCGCGCGCCGTGGGACTTAGCCCCCGGCAGCGCCGCGTAAAGATCGCCCGGCTGCACCGCGCGGGAGTCGAGGCACACGCCGTGGACCCGAGCGGCGTCGAGCGCTACCGCACTCATGCCCTCCGCAGGGGTGCCGCCCATGAGCCAGTGGGCCCCCCGCCCCGCCACACCCGTGAGCTCCGTGAGGGCCCTGGTGGGTTCGTGCTCCGGGCGAAATGCCTTCTCCGCCTGGCCCACGTTTGCGTGGGGGTCCAGCGCCTTCTCGGCCGAGCTCATCGAGTCACCATGCGTATTTCTGGCGTTCGCCAACAAACGCCTTGTAGGGGTTGGGCTTGGTGGTATCCGGGGCCACCGAGTACTTCGAGAGCACGGAGGACATGATGGTGGTGAAGGTGTCACCCACGCTCCAGTCCCTCCAGTAGCCCTTGGGGTGCTGCATGGTCACGACCACCAGGTAGCGCGGATCCTCCACCGGCACCATGCCCGCAAAGGAGTTGGTGTGCTGGTCAAACTTGCCGTCCTCGCCCTGGGCCTGCGCGGTACCGGATTTACCACCAACACGGTAGCCGTTAATGGCCATCTTCGTTGAGGTGCCGGCAGTGACGACGGTCTCCATCATGCGGCGCATCTCGCTTGAGGTCTTCTCTGAGACCACCCGCTGCGTCTTGGCCGCCTCCACCGGGTGCTCCGTTCCGTCTGCATCCACGTACGCGTCGATCAGGGTGGGGGCCACCTGCACGCCCTTGTTCGCGATGGCCTGCAGGATGGAGGCCGTGTGGATCGCGGTCTGCGTGTAACCCTGGCCAAACATGGTGGTCAGGCGCTGGCGGCGCTCCCAGTCATCCGGCTTGGCCAGGATGCCAGGGCTTGCGCCGGGCAGGCCCACATCGATCTTCTTGCCCAGGCCAAGCTTGGACATGAAGTCATAGCGGGAGGAGTCGCTGATCTTGTCACCCACCTGCACGGTGCCGGTGTTGTAGGAGCGGGCAAACACGCCGGCCGCCGTCATGTCATAGGTGGAGTGCTTGAGCGAGTCGTTGATGGTCTCGTTGTCGATCTTGAACGCGTTGGGCACCTTGAACTGGCTCTCCGGGGTCACCACGCCCTGATCCAGCGCCGCCGCGAAGGTGGGAATCTTGCCCGTGGAGCCCGGCTCAAAGGCCTGCGTCACGGTGGTGGAGGTGCGGTACTCGGCATCCGTGGCGCCCGGGTTGTTGGGATCCATGGAGGTGGAGTCCGCCAGCGCCAGCAGCTTGCCGGTCTTCGCATCCATCACCACAGCGTTGACCCACTTGGCCTTGAACTGCTTCTGCTTGGCCATGACCGCGTTCTGCGCCACATACTGGATGTCAGAATCCAGGGTGAGCTTCACGCTCTGCCCGTCCACGGCCGGTTCCTCTGTCACGGGGGCGTTGGGGATGCGCACGCCGTCCGCGCCGCGCTCATAGGTCATGGAGCCGTTCTTGCCCGTGAGCTTCTCATTCTGGGAGAGCTCCAGGCCCTCGGCACCCTTGCCCTTGGCGTCGATGAAGCCAAGCACCGGGCCAGCGAGCTTGCCACTGGGGTAGCTGCGCTGGGTGGTCTCCTCCGAGGTCAGCCACGTCAGGCCAATCTCTCGCGCCTTGTCATTGGCCTCTGGGGTGATGTTTTTGGTGATGACGGAGTAGCCCTTTTTCTTGGCCCCCTCCTTGCCAAAGAAAGCGGTGTGCACGGCCTGGGGGTCCAGACCAAGGACCTGGGCCAGCTCCTTCACGCCGTCCTCTGTCTTCAGACTCACGATCTTGCCGGTCGCGGCGTCCTTGCGACGGAAGGTGTCCTTGACCTGTCGCTGGTCCACCACCAGGTCGTAGCGGATGGTGGAGGTGGCCAGGACGTTGCCGTCCGCGTCGATGATCTGCCCGCGCTTAGCCGGGATCGCCACGTCGCCGCTGCTGCGGTTCTTGGTGGCCACGGCCGCCGCGTCCGTGGGGTCAATGCCCTGCACCCAGACCAGCCGCGCGCCGAGCAGCACCAGTACGGCGAGCACGGCGAAGAGCGTGAAGCGCATGCGCCGCACCGAGAGCGGTGGGCGGGTCGTCGCGTTCTGCTGCGGCATGGGGCCCTCCTGCGGGCGTTGACGGTCGGGGACCGCGCGGATCAGTTGCTGCGGGGCGCCGGAATGGTTCCGCCGCCCAGTTCCTTCTTGGAGAAGGTGGGGTTGCGAGGCGTGGTGGTGCCCGACGCCGCGGCGTCGGTCCCAGCGCCACGTTCGGCGGCCTTCTTGGCTGCCTCTGCGGCCTGGGCGGTGGTGCCCTCGGCCGCGCCGTCTCCGGTCGCGGCGTCTGCGGCGTCCGCGCCGGCCGCCGCGCCAGCCTTGGCGGTGGTGTTCTCCGCCGCCGGGGACGTGGACTTCTGCGCCGCGGCCTGCTTCTTGGCGTTGAGTGCGGACTGCTCAGCGGGCGTCAGCGGCTGCGAGAGCTGGGGCTTGTCCTGCTTCTCCGGCTTTGCCGCCGCGTCCGCCTTCCCCGTCACCTTCCCGGAGCCCAGGTCCACGGTGCCCGGCTGGCCCGCAGGGACCATGCTCAGCTTGGCGGCGGCTGCCGCCAAGTTCTGGGGCGCCTTCTTGTTATCCAACTCCGCCGTCATGGCCTCGTTGGACTGCGTGAGGTCCTTCTCATGGTTGCGCATCTCCACCAGCTGGTACTGGGTCTGCGCCACGGAGACGTTCATGGCAAGCACGGAGGCGACCACACCCACCACGAGCACCAGGCACAGCAAAACGAAGGGCGCCTTGCGGCGCTTGGAGGCGCGCGGGGCAACCATCGCCAAAGGAGTACGCGTCCGGGTGGGGCTCAGCGGCTGCGCTGGCAGCCCGATCGCGAGATCGCGTTCTGGCATGGGCAGGGCGCTCATCGTGTCCTCCTGTTCCCGTGGCTCCCGCTCACCGGGGGCCGCAGGCGTTCAACTGCCCGCAGGCGTGCTGACGCCGCGCGGGAGTTCTCTTCGATTTCCGCCTCCGTGGGGCGTTCCGTGCCCTTGGAGATGACCTTAAAACGTGCCTTACTTTCCTCCGGCTCCACCGGCAAACCCACCGGGGCGGAGGACTTGGAACCCTCGGCAAAGAACTGCTTGACGATCCGGTCCTCGAGGCTTTGGTAGCTCATGGCCACCACGCGCCCGCCGACAGGCAAGGCGTCCATGGACGCCGGGATGGCACGCTCCAGGACGCGCAGTTCGTCGTTGACCTCCACGCGCAGGGCCTGGAAGGTGCGCTTGGCCGGGTGACCGCCGCCCACGCCGCGCGGGTAGTTCTCCAGCAGGACCTGAACCAGGTCCCCGGTGGTGGTGAAGGGCTTTGACTCGCGTCGCTTCACAAAGGCGACCGCCAGGCGTCGGGCATGGCGCTCCTCCCCCCAGGTGCGCAGCACCCGGGTGAGGTCGTCCAGTTCGTATCCGTTGACGACGTCCGCGGCCGTGGGGCCGGTGGTGGAGTCCATGCGCATGTCCAGCGGCGCGTCGTAGGAGTACGCGAAGCCGCGCTCCTTCTCATCCAGCTGGAAGGAAGAAACGCCCAAATCAAAGAGGACGCCGTCCGCCGCATCAAAGCCGGCCTCATTCAGCGCCTGCGGGATGCGGTCGTAGATGGTGTGCACGGGGTGGAAGCGCTCGCCAAAGTGGGCCAGGCGCTCCGTCGCGATGTCCAACGCCTGCGTGTCCCTGTCCAGGCCCACGAGGTGCAGTTCGGGGAAGCGCTGCAGCAGCGCCTCGGAGTGACCACCCATGCCAAGGGTGGCGTCAATGACCGTGGCGGAACCGCGGTTCTTGATGGCGGCCGTGATGGCCGGTTCTAGCAGCCCGATGCACCTCTCAAGGAGCACCGGTACGTGTCGCGTTCCTGCAGGGCGGGGCGTAGCCGTCTCGTCCGTCACAGAGCGTGTCCCCCTCAGTTGCAGCGTGTTGCCTGGTGCCGTGTCCCATGGGATCCGGTCCCCCTCCGCGCCGGATGGCCTGACTCAGGGGAAGTTGAGTCAGGAGATCCGGAGCGGGGAGGAGACCGCACCCCACCGGTCCGGGGCCTAGGTCAGGCCCGGAATCACATGTTCATCTGTCTCGGAGAAGGACTGCTCCTGCTCCTCCAAATAGGAGTTCCAGGACGCTGTATCCCAGATCTCCGCCCTATTGCCCGCACCAATCACCGTGACCTCACGCTCGAGGCCGGCGTATTGCCGCAGTGGCGGCGGGATCGTGACCCTCCCCTGTTTGTCGGGCTGTTCGTCCGACGCTCCTGAGAGGAACACGCGGATGTAATCCCGCGCTTGTTTGGAAGTCATTGAGGACCCTTGCAACTGCTCGTGGACCCGCTCAAACTCCCTGGCACTAAAGACGTAAATGCACCGTTCCTGCCCCCGTGTGAGGACGAGCCCATTGCCCAGCTCGTCCCGATACTTTGCGGGGAGGATCAGGCGCCCCTTTTCATCCAATCGAGGGGTGTATGTCCCGAGAAACATGCACAGCCCCCTTCGTGGATAAAAATGAGGCGTTTTTGCCTCCAGTACCTCCCTGGCCTACCAGATGGCCCCACTTTACTCCACAACCCTCCACTGTCAACGAACATCGGGGGGCTCGCGGTGGTCAACAGTCCTCAGAATCCGCTGAAACACGGGAAAAATTGGCGGTGGGGCGCGGTGGAGGGCTTCAGCCTGTGCAAAGCCACTGAATCCCCGTCGGCGCGTCGCCCGGAGCCCTCTTTCCGCCTCAATTGGCCGCCATCAGCGCGGCGACTGGGCCACGGGGAGGGAAGTGGAGGGTCAACAGCCGGGGCGGTGGTGGGAAGTGGAGGACGGCTCTGGGCGCACAAAAAAGCCCCGCACTGTGAGGTGCGGGGCTGACGACCAAGGTGCAATCCGGCTGGAGCCAAGCCGAGGTGAGGCTAGATCTGGGCAGTGCGTGAAACAAGATCTGGGCGGTGCGTGAGGCAGGTGCGCCGAGGCGCTGGGCTCTTAGCGAGCGTCGCCGCGGTGGCGATCCTCCCACTGCTGCTCCAGGCGCTCCATGTAAGAGGACTTGCGGGCGTTCTGGGGGGCCGGGGACTCAGCCGAGCCGGGGGTGCCGGGGCGCTTGGCCAGCGCCACGTAGACGCCAGCGGACATGAGCAGGAAGCCAACGACTCCCACCACAATGCCAATCACCGCGAGGTGATTGAGCGAGACACCCACCAGGACAAGGGCAAGACCAACCACGGCGATGAGCAGGCCCACGGCGATGTTGCGCGTGGAGTACCTGCCAGCGGACTCGGCTTGGCGCAACGAGTCGGTGAAGTGCGGATCCTCGTGGAGTTGCTTCTCCATCTCAGCGAGCAGGCGTTGCTCGTGCTCCGACAGCGGCATGGTGTCCTCCACTTCCTCTCCCCCGAGCGTCACGAGGGGTGGTCCCTCCAAAGAACGAACGAAGCGGCTGCCCAGTTCCTTCCTCGGTGCAAGGTTCTCATTATTCTAAGCCGACATCGCGACTCTGACCTAGCCGGACCCCTGTGCTCCCGGCGAACTCCCTGGCTGGTGACCCGAACTCCCCTGAGCGGGCGGCGTGGGCTGCGCTCTGCGACCAGCACCTGGCTGCAGCAGCGAGGCCGGGGACAGCGAGCCGGCAAAGCGAGCGTTGACCTGGTCCATGGTCGCCTCCACGTCCCGCCGTGCGTCCACCTGTTGGTCAAGGCTGAGTTGGAGGCCTGCACCATGTGGCGCCAACCCGTCAAGGCGCACGCCGATCAGCCGGACCGGGGGCAGCGGCCGCGGGAGCGCGCCCATGAGCTCCCGCACCGCCGCGTCAATCTCCGTCGCGGCGTCGCTTGGGCGGGGCAGGCGGCGCTGCCGCGTCAGCGTGGTGAAGTCCTCCCACCGGATCTTGAGCGCCACCACCTCCCCCACGCGCCCGGCCCGGCGGGCCCGTTCTGCCACGCGGTGAGAGAGCCACAGCACCGTGCGCTCCAGCGTCTCCCGGTCGGTGACGTCCACGCTGTAGGTGTGCTCGGCGCTGAGGCTCTTCTCCTCCCGTTCCAGCACAATCTCGCGATCATCCATCCCGCGGGCCAGAGCGGCAAGCTTCAGGGCACCCCTGCCAAGGAGGCGCTCCACCTGCGCCGGATCCGCGGCGGCCAGGTCCCCCGCGGTGGAGAAACCCGCGGGCCGCAGCGTGGTGGCGGTCGCGGCCCCCACCCCAAACAGCTCGCCGACCGGCAACGGGTCAAGGAACTCGCGGACCCGGCCCGGTGGGATGGAGAAGATTCCATCCGGTTTGGCCCGCCCGGAGGCCATCTTGGCCAGGAACTTGTTGGCGGCCAGGCCAACGGAGGCCGGCAGTCCCAGCTGTTCCTGGATGCGCTCGCGGATCAGCTGCGCCACCCGCTCCGGCGTGCCCCACCTGCGCAGCGCACCACTCAGGTCCAAAAAGGCCTCGTCCACGCTGACCGGCTCCACGAGCGGGGTGAACTCACGGAAGATCTCCATGATCTGCCCGGAGATCTGGTGATAGCGACCCTGCCGGGGCTCCACGAGCCGCGCGTGGGGCGCCATGCGACGGGCCTGGGAGACGGGTTGGGCAGAATGCACACCCAGCTTGCGTACGTCATAGGACGCAGAGAGCACCACCGAGCGTTCCCCGTCATGCGCCACGATCATGGGCACGCCCTGCAACTCCGGGGCGTCCTTGCGCTCCACGGACACGAAGAAGGCATCCATGTCCACGTGAGCTATGACCCGAACTGCCGACACCACTCCCCCTCCTCATCGATGCCCCGATCCCGAGGCACCACCTGTTGCTCTCATTGATGCTCTCACCCTGGCCCGACACTTCGCTTAGCGCCGTGGCAGACTCCCTAGCTCGCTTCCTCCACGCCCAGGCAACGCCGATACGATGGGAGGGTGAGTGCCACCCCCGCCCCGCAGGCCCAGCTCCACTTCACCCGCGCCCTTGACGCGCGCCTGGCGAGCTTCCTTGAGCAGCAGGCCGAGGTGGTGCGGCAGATCTCCCCGGACGCCGTTCCCCTCGTGGAGCGCATCGCAACCCTGACGGCGGGTGGGAAGCGCCTGCGTCCCCTTTTTGCGTTTTGGGGCTCCCTCGCCGCGGGCGGCCGGTCGGATGATCCGGCGTTGCCCACCTTGGGCGCCGCGCTAGAGCTCTTTCAGGCCGCCGCACTCATCCACGATGACCTCATTGACCACTCGGACACCCGCCGCGGAGGCCCCAGCGTGCATCGGCGCTTTGAGGCGCTGCATCGCGAGTCCGCATGGGATCTGGACGCCCAGGACTTTGGCACGTCCGCGGCCATCTTGGCTGGAGACCTGGCCCTGTCCATGAGCGAGCAGCTCTTTGCCCAGGCCCTGCCCACGCCCCGCGCCCGGGACCTCTTTGATGTCATGCGCACGCAGGTCATGGCCGGCCAGTACCTGGACGTGCTCGAGGAGCAGATTGGCGGCAGCCGCACGCCAGCGGAGGCCGTGGCCGCCGCCCGCACGGTGGTGCGTTTTAAGTCTGCCAAGTATTCGGTGGAGAACCCGGTGCTGCTGGGGGCTGCGCAGGCCGGCGCGGACGAGGCGCTGTTGGCCCGGCTCTCAGAGTTTGCGCTGCCGCTCGGAGAGGCCTTCCAGCTGCGCGATGACGAGCTGGGCGTCTTTGGGGACCCGGCGACCACGGGCAAGCCGGCGGGCGATGACCTGCGGGAGGGCAAGCGCACGCTGCTCATTGCCCTGACCCGCGAGCGCGCTCAGGACCAGGACAGCTGGGATCTTCTCTCTCACCTTGGCCGCCCGGACCTGAGCGAACCCGTCGTGGAGGCCATCCGCACCATGATGCGCCAGGTGGGCGCCTTGGCCGCGCATGAGGAGATCATTGAGTCCCTCACGCAGCAGGCGCTCTCAGCGCTCGACGCCGCGGGGTTGCCTGAGCAGGCGCGCGAGGGTTTGCGCACGGCGGGGCTGCGCGCGGTGCGCCGCTCCGCCTAGGCGCGGGCCCACACAAACAACGAAGGCAGGCTTACCAGCCGAGCGCCTGCGCGCGGCGGCGAATCTCCGTCTTGCGTCCCTCGCGCAGCGCCTGCATTGGCGTGCCCGGCAGCGACTCGTCCGGCGTGAAGAGCCAGCGCAGCGCCTCGTCGTCCTCAAACCCGGCGTCCAAGAGCACCGTCAAGGTGCCTCCCAGTGCGTCCACCACGCGCCCGTTGTCCACAAAGTCGGCGGGAACCGACTTGACCTTGTTCTCACCGCGGCGCACGGCGATGACGGCGCGCACGTCCACGAGACGGCGCACCTCGCGCAAGTCGGCGCCGAGTGCCTCCATGAGGTCCGGCAGGGTCAGCCATTCGCCTACGAGGGCGTCGAGATCAGCATTCTGGTTCACCCCTCTACTCTCCCATATTCGGCGATCCCCCTGCCGCCAGCGGGCGCCGCGCAAAGATCACGAGGCGGACACGGTGACATCACGGGGCGGTGTCGTGTAGATTCACAGGAGTCACAAATGCATCACACGTCACGTTCGTCTCTTTAGCACCACGGGCCACATAACCCACAGTGTTGTTGAGCGGAGCTGCCCCTCCGGCGCGACGTCCCCCATTGCCTGCCAGAGAAGGTCGCTGTCCCATGCCTCCCATTTCGTCGCGCCGTCGCCACACCCTGCAAGGGGCCTTGGTCACCGCAGCGATCCCCGTGATCACTATGGCCGGGATCGGCCTGAACGCCACCGCGGCCCAGGCCGCCGGTGCACCAGCCGGCAAGGCTCCCACCGCCCGCAACATCTTTGAGGCCCGCACCCAGGTCGCGGCGCACGTCAAGGCCGCCAAGGCCGCCCAGCGCGTGGTGGTCACCGTAAAAAACGGCGACTCGGTCTGGTCCATCGCCACCCGCCACAACGTCAGCGTTGACTCGGTCCTGAAGCTAAACAAGCTGCGCGCAAGCACGCTGATTCACCCGGGAGACAAGCTGGTCGTCAAGGCCGGCTCCGTCTCCTCCGGTTCCAAGGCAGGCGCCGCCCGCTCCGGCGCCAAGGCCAAGCCAGCGGCGTCGAACGCCAAGGCACACACGGTCAGGTCCGGGGACACCCTCTCCGGAATCTCCCACCGCTACGGTGTGAGCCTCTCCACCCTGCTGCGCGCCAACGGCCTCAAGGCCTCCTCCCTCATTTACCCCGGCCAGAGCATCAAGCTGGCCGGCGGCGCCTCCCACGGCACGGCCCCCCAGCCCGCCGCGAACCACAAGCCACGCGCCACCACCACGTCCACCTCCAAGGCCGCGGTGCGCTCCGGAGGCAGCTACACCATCAAGGCCGGGGACACCCTTGGCTCCATCGCCGCGCGGAACAAGGTCTCGCTCGCGTCCCTGCTCAAGGCCAACGGCCTGCAGGCCACCAGCGTGATCTACGCCGGCCGCACCCTGAAGCTCTCCGGCGCAGGCAACAGCGCACCCGCCAAGTCCGGGTCCTCCGCCAGCACGTCAACGGGCTCCATTCCCAAGACGTTCTTGCACTACACCTACTCCGACAGCACCAACCGCAACGCCAATGCGTCCCAGGCCGCGCTGCGGGCGCGCTCGGTGCCGAGCCCCGCGCAGATGCGCGCCATCGTGGCCTCCACGGCACGCAAGATGGGCGTTGACCCCAACCTCGCCGTGGCCCACGCCATGGTGGAGTCCGGGCTCAACGCGCGCGCCGTCTCCCCCGCCAACGCCGTGGGCGTGATGCAGGTGATGCCGGGGACCGGCGAATGGATGGGCCAGAGCCTTGGGCGCAAGCTCAACCTGCTTGACCCTTACGACAACGTCACCGCCGGCGTCGCGTACATCCGCTACCTCCAGCGCAACGCCTCCAGCCGCGATCAGGGCATCGGTGCTTACTACCAGGGCCTGGCCGGCGTGAAGAGGGGCATGAAGTCTGACACCAAGGACTACGTGGCCAAGGTGCGCCGCGCCATGGGCGCCTAGTCAACCCGGCCGGGTCCAGGAAACTGGGCCCGGCACCGGCGGCATCAACCGCCCCCACGGACGCCGAGCGGCGCGGAACCTGTCCAGGCCGCGCCGCTCGTGCTTGGTCTTGAGGGGATGAGCCCTCGTGAATCAGTCCTCGTTGATGGGCAGGTCCATGCGCACGCGGGTGCCGCCCTCCGGGCGGTCCTTCCACAGAATGGTGCCGCCCAGCTCCGCCGTGACCAGGGTGCGCACAATCTGCGTGCCGAGCCCGCCACCGGGTTCGCGCCCACCCAGCCCCACGCCGTCGTCGTCCACGTCCACTTGAAGGCGCTCCCCGCGACTCTGCGGGATGCGTTCGGCCCGCACCACCACGGTGCCGTCGCGATCTGCCAGCCCGTGCTCCACCGCGTTGGAGACCAGCTCATTGAGCACCAAAGAGAAGGGTGTCGCCATCTCCGTTGGCAGGTCGCCAAAGGTGCCGGTGCGCCGGGTCAGCACGGTGAAGCCCGGCGAGGCCAGCTCCGCGGCCATGCGCACCTGGCGATCCACCAGCTGATCAAAGGGCACGTTCTGCGTGAGCCCCTGGGAGAGCGAATCATGTACCTGGGCAATGACGGCCACCCGGCGCATGGCCTCCTCCAGCCCGCGCTTGCCCTCATCGCTGACCATGCGTCGCGACTGCATGCGCAGTAGCGCGGCCACCGTTTGAAGATTGTTCTTGACCCGGTGATGGATCTCGCGAATGGTCGCGTCCTTGGAGACCAGCTCCTTTTCGCGGCGCCGCAGCTCCGTGACATCGCGGACCAGGACCAGCGCCCCGTAGCGGGTGTTGGCCGGGGTACGCAACGGGATGGAGCGAAGATTCAGCCCGACGCCGTTGGCCTCCACCTCGGCGCGCCACGGCATGCGACCGGCCAAAACGAGCGGCAGCGCCTCATCGGCGATGCGGGGGTGAGACCCGGAGGCATCCACCACATCGGTGAGCTTCCTCCCATCCAGGGAGTCCACTCCCCCCAGCCTGCGGAAGGCAGAGACGCCGTTGGGGCTGGCGTATTCAACCACCCCCGCGGCATCGAGGCGCACCAGTCCATCACCCACACGAGGGGCGCCGCGACGCCCACCCGTGGGGGCAGCGAAGTCCGGCCAGAGGCCCTGGGAGATCATGACCAGCAGGTCATGAGCGCTGGAGCGGTAGGTCTGCTCCAGGCGGGAGGAGGTGCGGGCCCTGGCCACGTCCGCGTGGACCGTCAGCACGGCCACGGTGCGCCCGTCACGGCGGACCGGGACCGCGTCCACCCGCAAAGAATGATCCGGCGTGACGTGGTCCTGCGAAGACCTCACGGGCTCGCCCTGATCCACCGCCTGGTCCACCAAGACCCGCAGGCCGCGGCGCATTCGCTCCCCCACAAAATCCGTGTGGAAGACCGTGTGCGTGGTGGAGGGGCGCACGTGTGCCAACGCCGTGAGGCCCCCCGACGGGGCGGGCGCCCACAGGAGGATGTCGGCAAAGGCGAGGTCGGAAACCAACTGCCAGTCACCGACTAGCAGGTGCAACCATTCCTCATCCTCCCTCGACAACCCTGCGGACACCCGGACCGCGTCGAAGAGCCCCACGTCAGAGGCGCACGATCGAGCGCAGCAGGCGCAGCGCCACAGACAGCGATGCCATGTCGTTCTGGCCCTCGCTCATCACCTCGGCAAAGGTCCGCGAGACGCGCACCAGACGGTCGGCATGATGCTCCTGCCAAGCGTCCAACCGCTTCTGCGGATCCTTCTCTTCTTCCTCTGCCAGCACGGTGGCCGTGAGATCGGCGATGGTGCCATAGAGGTCATCACGCAATGCCGCGCGTGCCAGCGTCTGCCAGCGATCGCTGCGCGGCAGCAGGGTGATGCGATCCAAGAGGGAATCCACTTCGAAGCGCTCATACGCCGCGTAGTAGAGCCCGGCCACCTCTGCGGCATCCGTGGAGGTGCGGGTCGCAATCTCCACGATGTCCAACAAGGCATAGGACTCAAACTGATGCGACCAGCGTGCGGCCAGCTCCGGAGAGAGCCCCCAGGCCAGCGCCGATTCATTCCAGCCGCCCACGCGCTCTGCGTCGCCGCCGCGCAGGAAGGAGGGCAGCTGCGTCAGCAGCGACTGCACCGGCGCCTCATAGCGCTCGATGGCCTCATCAACCGACTTGCCAGAGGCCTGGTGCTCCACGAACCAGCGGGTGGTCCGATCAAGCAGGCGGCGCAGATCCGTGTGCAGGCGCACCCAGTGTTCGGTCGGGAACGAGGCAGGCAGCGCGTTCACCGCGTCGACGTACTCATTGAGGCGATAGATCCGGCGCAGTGACAGGAAGGCCCGCACCACCTCAGACTCGATGGCTCCGGTCTCTTCCATGGCGCGGAAGACATAGGAGGCACCACCCAGGTTGACCACGTCATTGGCCACCACGGTCGCGATGATCTCGCGGCGCAGCGGGTGGGTCTGCAGTGCCGGGCCGTAGCGCTCGGCGAGCGTGGGCGGGAAGTACACGCTCACGACCTGTTCCAGCGCAGGGTCATCGGGCAGATCCGAGCGCGTCAGGGCCGTGGCGAGCTGAATCTTTGCGTACGCCACCATCACGGAGAGTTCCGGGGTGGTCAGGCGCCCGCCCGCCGCCTGGCGTTCCTCAAATTCCTCCGTGGAGGGCAGGAACTCCAACTCGCGATCCAGATCCGCTTCCGCCTCGAGGAAGGACATGAGGCGCTCCTGGGAGGGGCCCCACAATCCCGGATCCTGCTTTTCGTTGACAAGCAGCACGTTCTGATCAAAGTTGTCCTTGAGGACCAGCCGGGCCACGTCATCTGTCATGGAGTGCAGCATCGCCGCACGTTCTTCGGCAGGCAGCACGCCCTCACGCACCAGGCGATCCACGGGGATCTTGATGTTGACCTCGTGATCGGAGCAATCCACGCCGGCCGAGTTATCGATGGCGTCGGTATTGATCAGGATCCCGGCCATGGCTGCCTCGATGCGCCCGCGCTGGGTCATGCCGAGGTTGCCGCCCTCTCCCACCACGCGCACGCGCAGCTGAGAGCCGTTGATGCGGATGGAGTCGTTGGCACGATCCCCCACCTCCGCGTCGCTCTCATCCGCGGCCTTGACGTAGGTACCCACGCCACCGTTGTACAGCAGGTCAACGGGGGCCTGCAGCACCGCACGGATCAGTTCCGGCGGTGACAGGCGCTCCACGGACTGCGCCAGCCCCAACACCTCACGCATCTGAGCGGAGATGGGCACCGACTTGGCATCGCGGGGGAACACGCCGCCACCGGTGCTGATCAGCGCCGTGTTGTAGTCGGCCCAACTGGAGCGGGGCAGCTCAAAGAGGCGCAGGCGCTCATCAAAGGAGGCCTCAGCATCCGGAGTGGGATCAACAAAGATGTGGCGGTGATCAAAGGCCGCCACCAGCTTGGTGTGGCGCGAGCGCAGCAGGCCGTTGCCAAACACGTCGCCGGACATGTCACCAATGCCCACCATCGTGAAGTCCTCGGTCTGGGTGTCCGTCCCGAGTTCAAAGAAGTGCCGCTTGACGGACTCCCACGCCCCGCGGGCGGTGATGCCCATGGCCTTGTGGTCGTATCCCACCGAGCCGCCGGAGGCGAAGGCATCTCCCAGCCAGAAGTTGCGCTCGGCGGCCAAGGAGTTGGCCAGGTCGGAGAAGGACGCCGTGCCCTTATCCGCGGCAACCACCAAATACGTGTCATCCGCGTCGCGGCGAACCACGTCGCTAGGCGCCAGGACGCGCTCCTCGCCGGAGGCATCCGTGACCAGGTTGTCCGTAACGTCCAACAGCGAGCGGATGAACTCCGAGTACGCCGCCTTGCCCGCGTCCATCCAGGCCCCGCGATCCTCAGCGGGATCCGGCAACTGCTTGGCAAAGAAGCCGCCCTTGGCGCCGGTAGGAACGATCACGGCGTTCTTCACGGTCTGTGCCTTGACCAGGCCCAGGATTTCCGTGCGGAAGTCCTCCGCTCGGTCAGACCAGCGCAGTCCACCGCGCGCCACCTCGCCGAAGCGCAGGTGCACGCCCTCCACCATCGGGGAGTAAACCCAGATCTCGAACTTGGGCCGCGGCAGCGGCGCCTCCTCGATCTGGCGGGTGGAGAGCTTGAAAGCCATGCGGCCGTGGTTCTGATAGAAGTTGGTGCGCAAAGTCGCATCCATCACCGCTGCCACGCGGCGCACAAAGCGATCCGCGTCCAGGGTGCCAACCTCTTCCAGGCCCGCGCTCAGGTCCGCTTGGCGCGCTGCGACGCGCGCCTCACGCTCGGACTCCGGAACGGACGGGTCAAAGGAGGCCTCAAACAGGCCAACCAACGCGGCCGCCACATCCGGGTAGCGCAGCAGAGTCTGCGCCGCGAACGTCTGCGTGGTGGGAACACCGAGCTGGCGCAGGTAACGCACGTAAGCGCGCAGCATGGCCACCTGGCGCCAGTCAAAGGACTGAGCCACCACGAGGGCTTGGAGGGCGTCGGATTCCGAACGCCCACCCAGCACGGCACGGTAGGCGGACTCCACCAACGGGGCAATCGCCGCAACGTCCACGCCCTCCGGGACCCGCACGCCCAGGTCATACAGGAAGAAGGACCGGCCATCCGAGGGCGTCACGGAGTACGGGCGCTCGTCGCGCACATCCAGGCCAAGCGCGTGAAGCACAGGAAGGATCCGGCTCAGCGGCTCCGCCTCCGTGAGGTAGAGCTTCAACCGGGCATCCAAACCCGACCCATCGGCGTCGGGCACCAAGCACAGGGCAATGCCCTCCTTGGAGGGATCCCCCAGCGCCTCAAAGCGCCGGGCATCCTCCAGGGCGTCCTCCACCTCGTAGACCACGCGGTAGTCGGCCGGGAAGGCCTCCGCCCAGCGATCCGCCTCGGTGACGGCCTCGCCGGCCTCGAGACGCTCACGGAAGGCCTCCGTCACGCCCTCCGACCACGAACGCACGGCGCGGGACAGGCGGCCCTCAAGCTCGGCCCGGTCCACGGTCTGCACCGTGTTGGTCCCGGAAACTCGGATGCGGTAGTACAGGCGAACCAGCGCGGACTCACTCATGCGCAGCTCGTAGTCCATGGACGCAGCATCAAAGGTGCTGCGCAGCTCCTCCTCCACGCGCAGGCGCACGGGGGTGGTGTAGCGATCGCGAGGGATGAAGACGATCGCGGAAACGAAGCGGCCGTAGATGTCCTCACGCAAGAAGATGCGAGTGCGGCGGCGCTCCTGCAGGTGCAAAATGCCTGCGACCGTTTCCGAGAGGGTGGCTACGTCCGTCTGGAAGAGCTCCTCACGCGGGTAGGTCTCCAGGATGGTGAGCATGTCCTTGCCGGTGTGGGAATCATCCGGGAAGCCGGACTCCGCGAGCACCTGGGACACCTTGGTACGCACCACAGGAACCGTGCGGACGGGGGCCGCGAGGGCGGAGGAAGAGAAGAGGCCAATGAAGCGGCGCTCCCCCGTCACATTGCCTTCAGCGTCAAAGGACTTCACGCCCACGTAGTCCAGGTACACGTTGCGGTGCACGGTGGAGCGGCGGTTCGCGGTGGTCAGCACCAGCACGCGGGCCTCGCGCGCACGCTGGCGGCGAATGCCAGTGAGTTCACGCGGCGTGCCGTCGGCGCGGCGCATCAAGCCAAGCCCAGAGCCCTCCACCGGCTGGAGCAGGTCAAGCCCGTCCACCTGAGAGAGCTGGTACTCGCGGTACCCAAGGAACGTGAAGTTGCCGTCGTCAAGCCAATCCAGCATCTCCGCTGCCTCGGCCGATTCCTCCGGGCGTACCGGCATGTGACCGGTGCGGATCTCCGCAGCAATCGCGTGCGCCTTGGCGCGCATGGGCTGCCAATCAGACACCGCGATGCGCACGTCCTCCAGGACAGAGGCGACGTCCGCGCTCAGTTGCTCCGCAGCGTCGTCGTCCAGCCGGTCCTGGATCTCAATCGCAATCCAGGACTCAATCACCGAGTGGGCGCCCGCCGGGGCGTTCACCACATCAAGTGAGGTCAGCGCGGCGGTATCGCCGCTGGCCACGGGGCCCGCGGCCGGGACGGGCTTGATCCCCACGAGGGTGCCGTCCGCGTCGGAGCGCTGAACCACGAAGGTGGGGTGCAAGACGATCCCGAGGTCACGCGTATGGCGCAGCACCCCGTTCGTCACCGAATCAACCAGGAACGGCATGTCATCCGTGACGACATAAACCACTGTGGTCGCATCCCCGACGTGCACCTGTACGTTCGCCGATTTCGCAGCTCGCAGCGTGCCGACCCCAACATGGGCCTCCACGCGGCGATGAAGCTCCTCGCCGGTCCGCTCCGCCCGATCCTCAGGATCAAGGTGGCGGTAATAGGTGTGCACCAGGTCATCCTTGACCACTGGTGCGGACAGGGACTGCGACAGGCCGGAGCCCGACTCGTTCACGACATCCTCCGGGAGAGAGTTGGTGAGGCCGCGTCATTGCGGCGAGACAGGTTCCACCCTAGCCCGTTGTGAGGCCCTCCGTGGCATGCGCCGCGGGTGTCGGGTACGGGATCCCGGACGGTGCGGACGCCGCGCCGCCCGCGTGGGACTGAGTGTCGCTTTCTGCCTGCTGCGCCGCGACCCAGTCCCGGATTGCGAGCCGCAAGGGTGAGCGCGGCGCGGCCTCCGCGAGGGCCGAACCTTGCAGCAGCGAGGCATCCGCTGCGACCGGATCCCACGGCAGGTAGACCCGTGGCATCAGCGTGATGGGCCCAAAGCGTCGCCAGGCCACCCGCAGCGCCTGTTCCGGCCTGGGCCCGGACGCCTGCGCCCGGAGCTGATTGATCACCACGACCGGCGGCCGGCCTGGGCGCTGCACCACCTCCTCGCAGAGCCGGATGAGGCGCGGAAGCCCCACCGCGTCCGCCCTGCCCACCACAAAGACCCGGTCGGCCGCCTCCAGGGCCGCGACCGCTGCGTCGTTGCGCTGGGGAGCAAAGCTGTCCAGGGCCAACTCGTCGTCCCGGCCGATGGGGGCGGCAACATCCACCACGACCTCGTCATGGGTTTCGGCGAGCGCGAGGAGCGCGCGTTTGACCGCCTGAGCAGAGAGCTCCGCCCAGCGCTCCGGCCGGGGCAGCCCGGAGGTGAAGTGAAGACTTGCCCCGGCAATATCAACCCTGGCCGACGCCGCGGAGTCGGCTTGCGCCTGAAAGGTTCCGGCTTCCACGAGGCGGCAGAGGCGCACCAACCCTGCCGTCTCGTCCAGCAGGCCAAGCATGGATGCGAGCGAGGCGCCGTAGCTGTCCGCGTCCACCAGAGAGACTCGTTGGCCGAGCAGGGCCTGTTCCACCGCCAGGTTCAGCGCCACGGTGGAACGGCCAGGGGCGCCGCCCGTTCCCCAGACCACCGTGATCCGGCCGCGTGGCCTCGGCGTGGCGGACGGATCGGGTTGGGGCACGTGCGCTGGGCCCGCGACGGCGGCGGCGCCGTGGCCGCCGTGGTTGAGGAGGTTACTGCCAGCAGCGGACAGAGCGGGGCCACCCGGGGGCAGAGTGGGGTCGGCAGCGGACTGAGCGGGGCCGGACCCGGGCCGCTGAGGGGGCGCAGTTCCGGCGCGTTTGGCACCGCGGCCCCACCGGCGCTTGCCCCGAGTGGGCCCATCGGCCGGCTGTGTGCCGGAAGGTTGCGTATCGGGCTGCCGGGTGCCGGGCTGCTGACTGCTGGGTTGCTGACTGCTGGGTTGCTGCGGCGCCGGGGCCCACGGCGCCGGCGGCAGAGGCCCGGACTGGCCCGGCGTCTGGCTCGGCCCCTGGCCCCTTCTCTGGTCCATAGGGTGAGCCTGAGCCAGTCTTGGCTCCTGACCCGGAGCGTGCGGGGCGGCTCCTGCGGAGGCAGGGGATGGGGGCGCGGCGTGCGCAGATCCAGGACCGTGCGCAGATCCGGGGCCGTGCGCAGATCCAGAACCTGGGGCAGGATCAGATGCGCGGGAGGGATCAGGAGCTTGGCCCGGAGCAGGTGCCACCGGATTCTGACCGGCGCCCCGCAACCAGCCGCTCACCCGTGCCGCGCCTGGCCCGGCGCCGAAGGGGCGTGCCTCCCCAGGAGGCACGGCGGGCTCGGCTGAGGTCTCGGCGGGCACGCCTGTGGCCAGGTCCCCGCTCCCCCACGGCAGCCCCTCCGCGGGCCCACGCGCCACGTCCGCACGCGTCCATCCGGGAGCGGCCCGCGCGGGCCCGGGGTCTGAACCCGCACCGACTGCACCCGCGCCGCCGTGCCCCAGCAGACCAGGGTTCGCGGCGCGCATGACTGCCTGAGCGACGTCGTCCGGGGCAGCCGAGTACCCCACGCAGATCACACCAAGACGAGCCAAGCGCGACTGCTCCTGCGGATCGTCGGTGAGTGCCACGCAGCGACCGCCCACCCGTGCGGCAGCGTCAACAAAGATGGAATCAATCTGGCTCGAGGGCCCGGCAAGGAGGGCCATCTGAGCCACCCCCGTCGCCAGTGCCGCCAGGACCTCGGGCAGGTCCTCGCAGATCCGCGCCACGGTCACCAGCCCGCCGCGGCGCTCCAACGCGCTGACGAGGTCGCGCTCATCAGCCCAGACGGCAACACTGACGCCGCTCATCCGGTAGCCCCGGCTGGGAGGGCCACCACATCCAGGAGGTCCCCGCTCCCGCGAGCACTCACCAACGCGGCCACATCGCGAGGGTCCACCAGTACATGAATGAGGCTTTCCCCGGCGGTGCCGACGGATTGCTCTGGAACCTGCACCTGAGTGACCTCAACCCCGCTGAGGACAATGCGTGAGACCGGCGCCTCGTTGGAGGCAGAGGAGCGCTGAACCGTGGCGTAGACGTCCACCTTGGACCCGGCGCTGACGCCGGCCGGAACCGTGCCGTCCAGCTGAATGGTCATGGGGCGCCTGCCCGTGCCGTCGTCCGCACCCAGGCTCCTGGTCGGCAGCAATTCGCCCTCCTTGACCGCGGCGATGACCCGCGTGCCCGGGGCAATGGCGGTTCCCGCGGCCACGTACGCCTGGCCGGCCTCCCCCAGCCGCACCTCCTCTACGCGAAGGTCCGCGGTGCTCACTTCCGTTCCGACCGGCAAGTCAACGGCCGCGGCGAAGACGGCTTGGCTCTGCTGCGCGGCACGCACCAGGCCCACGACTCCCAGCACGGAGACCAACAACAGGATCACCCCGACGATCAGCCGGGGTTCCTTCCACCCAGCGGGGCGCCACCTGCTTCCAGGCGCGGTCTGCGTCCTTGCTTGTGCCACGGTTCCCCCATCATCGGGGCCTCCCACCAAGGCCACCAGTGGCTTGACTATCGCGGATGCAACGCGCAGGCACAAGACCTCTAGCCAGCCTGTGGACAAGATGACCCTGCCAGTCATGGGCGTTCCGCGGACTACTCAGGGGTGATCACGGCGGCGGCGCCGTGCAGCATCACGGCCAGGCTCCCTGCCTCCGTCGCCAGCTCCACGTAGTCAGATCCCACGGCGAGGAGCCGGCCCGCGACACGATGCCCGTCCACGCCCTCGATCCGCACCACCGCTCGGGAACGAGCCAGAGACCTCAGCAGGCGCCGCAGCGGCAAGTCGGGACGCGACTCCCGACCGGCGCCCGTGACCCAGTTGCCGCCCTCCGTCTGCTCGACCCCGGCATGCACGCCACCCGCTTGGCCTGGCCGAGCTGTGGCAGGGAGCGCCGCACGCATGATCGCCTTCACCTGCACCATCCACAGCTCACCGTCAGCCCGCACCGCGCACCATTCCTGGCCGGAGCCCACCACCGCACCGCGGACGCGGGAGCCACCCTGTAACTCCAGGCGCACGCCGTGGCCGGGTCCCAGTCGCTGGGCCAGGCTGCGCCCCGCCACCTCCGCGCGCGCCAGCTCTTGCGCCTCGTCCCAGAGCTCACGAGCCCCGCTGGCTCCCGCCTGATCCGCTAGGTCGGCAAAAAGGTCATCAAATCTCATGTCCCGATCGTAGGGCTAGACAGGGTTCAGAGTCGATGCAAAGATAAGCAAACAGCGTCAAACAACACCAAAGCGTTCGAAAGAAGTGCAACCATGATGAATCCACGACACCGAAGTGGGGTGACCGTCTGCGCCGGGGCGGCCTGGGTGCTCGCGGGGCCGGCGGCCGTGCTGGCTTCGGTCGCCTGGTTGCTCCTGAGCCAGGACCTGCCACCGGCGCCGCCCTGGGAGACGGCGCTCACCACGGCGTGCGCCGGGTTGCTTGGACTCTGGGGAAGTTATTGGACGCTGGCCTGCCTTGCCGTCGCGGTGGCCCACACCCTTGGTTCACCCGCAAAGCGTCGCCTTCCGCGGCGCGCCATCCTCGCCGTCAGCCTCACGCTTGGACTCAGCGTCGGGTTCTCCGCCGCCGCCCAGGCCAGCGGCGCCCACGCGGAGCCGGCAAGCACGGTTCAACCCATCAGTCAGGCGCAGCCGCTGGGCTCAGACTCACGGGTGACGCCCCAGTGGTCCATCACGGCCAGGCCGCCAGCTGAGTCTGCCCCGTCTGATGCGGCACCATATGGAGCGGCCCCGTCTGATTCGGGATCCGGCGCGCCCGGGTACTCCGCCAGCGGAACCGGCCCCGCCCTGCCGCCCATCTGGGGCGGCGGGCCCCGCACCAGCAACGACGTGGTGGTCCGCCAAGGAGACTCGCTCTGGAGCATTGCGCAACGGCGGTTGGGACCGGACGCGACCGCCGCTGACATCGACCGCGAGTGGCGCCTCTGGTACCGGCACAATCACGCGGTGATCGGGCCAGATCCGGACCTGATCCACCCCGGGCAACTCCTCAGGGCGCCCGACTAACGCCACCACTGCACTCTCGCCCTACCTCCCCGGACACCCAACCGCAGCACACACGTCATTGAGAGGACCGTCATGAGCGCCGAAGCCCTGACAGCACCGCCCACCACCGCCCACCTGCAGTTGGTGGACACCCACACCGCGCCCGCTTGGGCCCAACCGCAGCGCATGCCCCGGCCGTTGCCTCCCCTTGCCCTGGTTCCGCAGCCCCTCGGTTCCCCCACCGCAACGCCGCCGACTCCCGCGCCGCCGGCGCCGCCGTCTCCTGGAAAACACGGGCCCACCACCTCGACGCAGTCGCCAGCAGCAGAAGCGGCTGTCGCCACCCCCGCGGAGCTGGCCCCGACGCTGGCCCCCATGAGCTTTCCTGGTCCGGCGCCGAGTTCCTTGGACGCCCCTGGGCCGGCGCGCGCGCACGCCCGCGCGCTGGCACAGGCCCTGGCCGAGGTATTGCATGGCCTGCGCCCCTCCCACCAGCTCAGTCATTGGCTGGATCTGGAGATGCTGCAAAAGATGCAGCGCCGGGTCCGCTGGGAGCAGGACGCCGCCCGGGCCATGGGCGCGCAGCTGGGCAACGGCCCCGCGCAGGTCATCGGCTGCCACGTGCAGCTAGTGGGCGCGGCGTGCGAGTGCTCCGCGACGCTGGTGACCCGGAACGGGGCGCGCGCCGTCTGCTTTCGCCTTGAGCTGCGCCGCAATCGCTGGCGCGGCGTCGCCGTCGAGCTGGGCTGAGGTGCGATGCACAAGGACCCCACCCAAGCCGTAGCTCGGATGGGGTCCCTGGCGGGCAGCATCTCTGTGCCCGACGACGCGTGGTGGCCTCAGCCCCTGCGTCGCCTACCGCGCCGCATCAGCGCCGCTTAGACCGGTTCTTCTTCTTGTTATTGCCGCCGCGCTGGGCGGACTTGGCGGCCGCCGCCGTGCGACCGGAGGCGGTGCGCTTGACGCTCTTGCTCGCCTCGCCGCCCTCGTCCGGGGACGTGTACTCCAGCGACGCCGGAGCCTCCGGCTGCTCCAGCCCGGGTGCCGTGGCCTCGGAGGCGTCATGGCCGGGCTCCACATCGGCGTGGAACACCAGGGAGACGGACTCCTCGCGGATGGCCTCCATCATCGTCTCGAACATGGCGTAGCCCTCGCGCTGGTACTCCACCAACGGATCGCGTTGGGCCATGGCACGCAGGCCAATGCCCTCCTTGAGGTAGTCCATCTCGTAGAGGTGTTCCTGCCACTTGCGACCGATCACGGAGAGCACCACGCGGCGCTCCAGGTCACGCATGGTGGAGGAACCCAGCTGCTCCTCGCGGCGCTCGTAGGCCACCTCGGCATCCGAGGTGATCTCGCGACGCAACAGATCTGCGGTCAGGTGACCGGCGCCGCCGGCCTCTTCCACCACATCCTCCGGCGTAATGGAGATGGGGTAGAGGGCCTTGATGTTGGTCCAGAGGGCCTTCAGGTCCCACTGGTCGCCGCTGCCCTCTGCCGTGGCCTCCGTGACCATGGCGCCGATGGCGTCCTCGATGAAGTGGCTCACCTTCTCCTGAAGGTCCTCGCCCTCCAGGATGTGGCGGCGGTCGGCGTAGATGGCCTCGCGCTGGCGGTTCATCACGTCGTCGTACTTCAAGACGTTTTTACGCTGCTCGGCGTTGACGCCCTCCACGCGGGCCTGGGAGGACTCGATGGCCTTGGAGACCAACTTGGACTCCAGCGGCACATCATCTGGCATGTTCGGGGCGTTCATGATGCGCTGGGCCATGCCCGCGTTGAAGCGGCGCATCAGCTCATCCGTCATGGACAGGTAGAAGCGCGTCTCACCGGGATCACCCTGACGGCCGGAACGGCCACGCAGCTGATTATCGATACGACGGGACTCGTGACGCTCGGTGCCCAGGACGTACAGGCCACCCAATTCGCGCACTTCCTCCGCCTCAGACTCGGCGGCCTCCTTGGCCTGGGTAAAGACCGCGTCCCACGCCTCCTGGTACGCCTCGGGCTGCTTCTCCGAGTCAAGGCCACGCTTCTTCATCTCTGCCACGGCGGTGAACTCGGCGTTGCCACCCAGCATGATGTCGGTACCGCGACCGGCCATGTTGGTGGCCACGGTGACGCCGCCCTTGCGACCGGCCTGGGCAACGATGCCTGCCTCGCGCTCGTGCTGCTTAGCGTTGAGCACCTCGTGGCGCACGCCGCGCTTGGCCAATTTCTGGCTCAGGTACTCGGACTTCTCCACGCTGGTGGTACCCACCAGCACCGGCTGGCCCGCCTCATGGCGCTCCACAATGTCATCAACGACCGCGTCAAACTTGGCGATCTCATTCTTGTAGATGAAGTCAGACTTGTCCGAGCGCTGCATGGGACGGTTGGTCGGGATCTCCACGACACCCAACTTGTAGGTGCCCATGAACTCCGCCGCCTCCGTCAAGGCGGTACCCGTCATGCCAGAGAGCTTGTTGTACATGCGGAAGTAGTTCTGCAGGGTGACCGTGGCCAGCGTCTGGTTCTCCGCCTTGATCTCCACGGACTCCTTGGCCTCGATGGCCTGGTGCATGCCCTCGTTGTAGCGGCGGCCGGGCAACGAACGGCCGGTGTGCTCGTCAACGATCATGACCTCGCCGTCAATGACGACGTAGTCCTTGTCCCGCTTGAACAGCTCCTTGGCGCGCACGGCGTTGTTCAGGAACCCGATCAGCGGGGTGTTGGAGGACTCGTAGAGGTTGTCGATGCCGAGGTAGTCCTCGACCTTTTCGATGCCGGGCTCCAGCACGCCCACCGTGCGCTTCTTCTCATCCACTTCGTAGTCGATGTCCAGCGTCATGCGGCGCACCAGCTGGGAGAACTCCACGTACCAGCGGTTCACGTCTCCCGAGGCCGGGCCGGAAATGATCAGCGGCGTACGGGCCTCATCGATGAGGATGGAGTCAACTTCGTCAACGATCGCAAAGGCGTGGTCGCGCTGGACGAGCTCGTCCTTGCTCCACGCCATGTTGTCGCGCAGGTAATCAAAGCCAAACTCGTTGTTGGTGCCGTAGGTGACGTCCGCGTTGTACTGCTCGCGACGCTCATCCGGGTCCTGGTTGGACACAATGCAGCCAGTCGTGAGGCCAAGGAAGCGGAACACGCGACCCATGAGCTCAGCCTGATAGGCGGCAAGGAAGTCGTTGGTCGTGATGATGTGTACGCCCTCGCCCGTGAGCGAGTTCAGATAAGCGGGGGCAGTGGCCACCAGCGTCTTACCCTCACCGGTCTTCATCTCAGCGATGTTGCCCAGGTGCAATGCGGCGCCACCCATGAGCTGCACGTCAAAGTGACGCATGCCCAGGGTGCGATCAGAGGCCTCACGGACGGCGGCGAAGGCCTCGGGGAGCAACGAGTCCAGCGGCTCGCCCTCCTTCAGGCGCTCCTTGAACTCATCCGTCAGGCCCCTCAGCTCCTCGTCGGAGAACTCCTTGAAGGACTCCTCGAGGGCGTTGATCTCATCGGCGTACCCCTTGAGCCTCTTCAGCGTCTTCTTGTCGCCTGCTCGCAGGATGCGTTCGAACAGATTGGCCACCTGGCAACTCCCGTTTCTCGATCCGTGGGCCGGTTCGGCCCGTGAGCAGTCTACGGGTTGCCCCGTCGCGATACTCGCAGGAGCTTCCCAGCATCAAAACCCTCGAACGAGCCGAGGGCAGTCAAACGGCGGGGCGGGTACCGAAGCAATCGGTTCCCGCCCCGCCTCAATCAAAAAACGACACGATCAGGTGCTCGGAATCGTGGCGGCACCGCGGTAGCCGCTGACCTCCCGCGTCTCCTCGCCCTCCACCAGCTCATCCAGGGAGAGCACACCGTAGGACCAACCCTTGCGGCGGTACACCACGGAATGACGCCCGCTGACCTCGTCCACAAAGAGGTAGAAGGGGTGCCCCACCATCTCCATGTTGTCCACGGCATCATCCACGCTCATGCTCACCGCAGGGAAGGACTTGATGCGAATCTCCACCGGTGTCTCGTCCACCTCAACGGTTTCGCGCTCGCGCTGCTCCTCCATGACCTGGTCCGCCAGGCTGGCGTTGGTGGCGGCGACCGGAAGAGCCCCGGTGGCGTCGTGCACCTTTTGCGGGGCGTGGCGGCCGTGGTGAACCTTCTGCTTATCGCGAGCCCTACGCAGGCGCTCAAGCAGCTTGGCGAACGCGAGGTCAAAGGCAGAGAACTTGTCCGAGGACCGCGCCTCAGCACGGATGGCTGGGCCCGACCCGAGCACGGTGACCTCGACCGTGACCTGGGAAGCAACGGTGCGCACATTCGCGTCCCTGGAGACCTTGATCTCGACTCGTTGCACGCGGGGCGTGAGCTGCTCGATCTTGGCAGCGCGGGTCTCGGCGTACTCCTGGAAACGATCCGTGACAGTCACATTCCGACCACTGACGTTCAGTTCCATGAGGTCCTCCTCGTCGTTGACGATTGACGCGTCCGGAGGCTGAGGCGGGGGGCCCCGTCCTGGTCCGGACGATGGGTCCCTTAAGTGGGATGCCCATGACTCACCGTAGCGTGGTCCGGGCCACAGTGCACCCCTGAAATGGCGTTCTTTTCAGCCATCGGCTGAAGCTGCGTGGGGGTCGGGAACGTGCGATACCACCGCCGCGCCAACCACACGCGCACCGCCACGCCGCAGGACCCGCGCGCACTCGGCCAAGGTGGCGCCGCTTGTCATCACGTCATCCACCAGCACGACGTCGCGCCCTCGCAGCTTGGCGCCGCGACGGAGCCCAAAGGCCCCGCGCACCGCGTTGGCCCGTGCGCGGCGGTCGCGACCCTTCTGCGCGGCCCCACCGCCCAGCGAAACCAGCGTATTCAGCGAACTCAGGGCGTGTAGCGTTCCGAGCCCCGCCAACCCCTGCGGCAGCCGGCGGCGCGGGCGCAGGATTCGTGCCCACCGCACGGCGGTTCCCCTCCCGGCTAAACGCAACAGCTCCTCCACCGGCACAAAGCCGCGGCGCCGTGTGCCTGCGCGGCTCGCGGGCACCGGCACCAACAGGACTCCGGCAGGTAGCCCCGCCAGCACCCGGTGCAGCGCCGCCCCGAGCGGGGGAAGCAGGACAAATCCATGGGCCCGCTTGGCCTCAAGAATGACGGCTGCCGTGATGCCGCCGTATCTTCCTGCGGAGACGATGGGTGCTGCCGAGCGGGGAGCCAACACGTCCAGTTCCGCCAGGTCATCCACGACCTGGGGCACCAAGAGGGCCGCCCCCAGTTCCTCCCGGCAGAGCGCGCAGAGGAGGCCGCCGCCGGCCCCGCAACCCACGCAATCGGCCGGATACAGCGCCTGGCTCACCTCCCGGCCAGCCTCTCGCCACCACCGCCCCACCAGTCCAAACCAGACTTCGTCCGCCCAACTGGCCCCGCGCCGTGCAGCAGAGCCGGCCACGCGGCGTCGGGCAGAACCGCCGCGCGAGGTGAGCGCGCCGCGCCCGTGCGCTTGGGCGCGCGGCTCGGGTTCTCCAGCACCAGCGGGGGCGGCGTTCATGCGAACAGCCTCGCCACACCCGGCCGCCAAGGCACCCGCCAAGGCAATGGTTGGGGACAACACGCCGCACGCGCGCCCCGCGGCGCCAACTGTGAGGGACGCGCGCCCCTAACCGCGATAGCTCAGATCGTTCACGCCCAGTTCCTTGGCCACCTGCCGCCAGGTGGTGCCCTCCCGCGCCAGCACCGTCTCGTCGTTGACCACGGCGATGGCCGCCCGGTCCGTGCCTGGGGCCACGGCCAGCGAGGTCATGCCTAGGAGCATGGTCCACGTGCTGGAGCGCCGCTCAAGACTCACCTGCTCGGCGACCACTTTGTTCTTGGGACCCGGCGCGGTGACCACCAACTCCGAGTCGGAGGCCCAGGCCACGCGGTTGGCCTTGACACTCAGCGTCAGCTCCAGGGGCGTGGCGAGCCCCACGGGCTTGCCGTTCTTGTCCCGCTGGATCCCGGCGATCAACAGGTGATCCCCATCGGATCGTTTGACCGTCACGGCCAGCCGCGTGCCGTCCGCGGAAACCCGCAGACCCGTCACGGTGCCCTTGCCCAACCAAGCGCCCTCCAGCCGCACGGGGCTGCCCCCGGCGGCGCGCACGGCGAGCACGGGTGAACCCGGCACGGCTTGCGCCGTCCACACCCACGAGTGGGAGTCATAACTGGGCGCCACCAGTTGGGTCCCCTTGAAGAGCGTGCGGACGCTGGCGTCCTGCGTCAGCAGCTTGAGCTGCCGGCTGCCACCGGTCAGGACGGCGTAGGCCTCTTGGACCGGCGACATGGTGGGATCGGAGAGCGCGGTGCCCACCTTGTCACCACCCTCCACCTGGCGCAGAGCGCCGTCCTCATACCGGACCACCTCGTCCCCCCGCAGACCCACCATGGCGCCGTCCGGGGCGGGGTTGATGCGGGGCTCGTTCAGGCGCGGCCCCACCTCCACGGCATTCTGATCAGCCGTGAGCTGGACTGAGTTCACATTGACGGAGTCCACCAGCGAGCGCTCCAGTTGCAGCAGCATCCGCTGGCGCGTCTCGTCGGACGCGTCCGTCAGGACGGACTCGGGGACGTCCACCGTGGCGACCTTGTTCTCCACCGGCACGGAGGCGCGGGAGAGCTTGCTTCCCTCCGGGAAGGCGCTGTAGACCGCCTTCTTCAGGTAGGGGGCGGGCCCCTCAAGCAAGGCAGTGGCCACCGCAGCGGAGCGACCCTGCCGCTTGGCCATCCACCGAACATCCGGCACCAAGGTGGAGAGCTTTGAGTCGGAGTAGAAGTACAGGGTTACCGGGGAGAACGCGTACTCAAAGGAGCTACTCTCCACCACAATCCCATTGGGAGCCTTGGACAAACGCCATTCGCCGTCCACCCGCCTGAGGCTGAACTCCAGCTCCGTGTTCTCTCCCTTGGGGCGGTCCTGCCTCACTCCGCTACCGTCCAGGATCCGCGTCACGCGCACGTCAGCCGTCAGGTGATCCTCGGCATCATCCACCTGCTCAAACTCTGGGTCGTTATCCACGACGAGCGTGCGCTCCGTCGCATCCCAGGAGGCGGCCAGCTCCGGCGTCATGTATTCCCTGGCGACCGCGTAATTATCCGCGGCGGAAAGACCCCCGCGGAAGAAACCACGCACAATGCGATCCGGTGACTCGCCTCCGGTGGGGCCGGTGACGTTGAAGTTGGGCGCCTCATCCTCCGCGGCCAGATTGCGGGCGGGCAGGGTGCCCACCGGCCCGGTGACCGGGATAGATGAGCATCCGGAAATCACCATGGCCAGCAGGCCAAGTGCCAGGATCAGGGCGGTGAGGGCACGGGAGGAGCGCCGCTGGCGCGGCCCCTCGGTCAGTGTGCGGCTCATTCTTCCTCCTCCATGGCGCGGCGTTGGCGGCGGGTCAGCGGCGCGTCAAGGTCATCCGCAAAGTTGCTGACGTTCGACGTCGTGCTGCCGGCAATGGTGCCGGGGGCCTCGGTACGTGCCGGGTCAGCCAAGTGCGAACCCACCACGGGCACGGCGCCCGTGCCGATGCGTGCCGCGGGCATGGAGCCGGTGGCAGGCCCGCTCAGATGGGGCGGGAGGGTGCCGGGAACCGGCGTCTGAAGATGCTCGCTGGTGTCATCCGGGATCTCCTCCGCGTCCTGGAAGACCAACCCGGTGCGGGGGAACCAGTCAGTATCATCCGCATCGATCGCCTCCGCCTCCGCGGCGTCATCGCTAGATTGCTCAGCGGAGACCGTGGAGACCACGAGCGGCAAGGGGGAGGCGGTGAGCAGCGTGCCCAGCGTCGACGGGAGTGTCAGGCGGAAGATGGACCCCTCCCCTGGCTCACCCCAGGCCTGCAGCCAGCCACCGTGCAGACGCGCGTCCTGCATCGCGATGGAGAGGCCAAGGCCAGAGCCGCCGGTCTTGCGGGCGCGCGCCGGGTCCTTGCGCCAAAAACGATCAAAGACGCGCGTCACGTCCTGCGGGGCCAGGCCAATGCCGTGGTCTCTCACGGCGATGGCCGCCGAGTGCTCATCCCCGGCCACCCGCACCTCCACGGGGCGCCCCTCCCCGTGCTCCACTGCATTCATCACCAGGTTGCGCACAATGCGCTCCACGCGGCGCGGGTCCATCTGCACCAACACCGGGTCCTGCGGGGCCTCAAGGATCAGCTCCGTGCCAACAGCCTGCGCCAGGGGTTCCGCGGCGGCCATCACGCGGCGGGCCACGGGCACCAGGTCCCATTCGCCGGCGTCTAGGGAGGCAGCGCCGGCGTCAAAGCGGGAGATCTCTAGCAGGTCGTTGAGCAGGGTCTGGAAGCGCTCCACCTGGTCGTAGAGCAGCTCCGCGGACCGGCGGTTGATCGGGTCAAAGCTCTCCCGTGCGTCATGCAACACCTCCGCGGCCATGCGCACCGTGGTCAGCGGCGTGCGCAACTCATGGGACACATCGGAGACAAAGCGCTGCTGCATCTGGGACAGGGACTCCAACTGGACAATCTGCGCCGCCAGCGAGTCAGCCATGCGGTTAAAGGAGCGGCCAAGGCGCGCCACCTCGTCATCGCCGTCCACGTGCATGCGCTCACCGAGGGCACCCTTGGCCAGCTTCTCTGCCGTGCTCGCCGCCTCCGCGACGGGCTGGAGGGAGCGCCTGGCCACGTACCAGGCAATGGCTCCGATGATCACCAAGAGCAAGATGCCGCCCAGGAAGAGCACACCGTGGATCAGGTCAAGCGTGTCCTGGAGCTGCTGCAGGTTGTAGACCAGATAGAGCGAGTAGTCCTGAGAGCCCTGAATCTGCACCCGCTTGCCAAAGGCCAGGCCGGGTTGCACCCCGCTCTCCGTCTGCAAAGACACCGATTCCCAGAAGATCTCGTCTCCGGAATTGACCCGCTTTTCAAGCTGTTCCGGGATCGCCTTGTTCGCGATGGCGCTGGAGTACTGGCCCACCACCCAGCTATTGCCGGAGTTGCCAGAGAGGGTCCGGAGCACGTACTCGCGCTCCCCCGCACCCTCGCCGCGCAAGCCGCGCAGGGTGGTGTTGACGAGCGCCTGGGTGGAGCCCTTGTCTCCGGCCGCCGCCGCCAGGAAGGACGAATCCGCCGCGCCCAGCCCGGTCTTGGCCTCCTGGGAGATCTGATCAAAGCGCTCCTGAAAGAGCCCATCCGCGATGCGCGCGGAGAGCAGGGCGCCGGTGATCAGTTCCGCCAGGGCACACAGGATCACCGTGATGGCCACGGTGCGCAGCTGGAGGGAGTGCCGCCAGCGGCGCACAGCCCAGGCCGCAGGGCGGCGCGGGTCCCACCACGGCCGGCGGTAACCGACGCGGGCGGCGGAAGCCTGCGCCGGCGCCGCGTACCGCACCAGGTCCGTGGTGGCAGCCCCTGACTCGCTGCGATCCTGCGTTTGCGTCACCGGCTCAGGCCTGGCCCGCCTTGTAGCCGACGCCGCGCACGGTCAAGACCACCTCTGGGTTCTCCGGGTCCTTCTCCACCTTGGATCGCAGACGCTGCACATGCACGTTCACCAACCGGGTGTCCGCGGCGTGGCGGTAACCCCACACCTGCTCCAGAAGCATCTCGCGGGTGAACACCTGCCACGGCTTGCGCGCCAAGGCGGCCAGCAGATCAAATTCCAGCGGCGTGAGCCCGATGCGCTCGTCGCCGCGGCGGACGGAGTGCCCCGCAATGTCGATGGTCAGGTCTGCGACGTTGAGCACCTCGGGAGCCACCCGCTCGCCGCCACGCATGCGAGCACGCACGCGGGCCACCAGCTCTGCCGGCTTAAAGGGCTTGGGCACGTAATCATCCGCACCGGCCTCCAGCCCGCGCACCACATCCGCGGTGTCAGACTTGGCGGTGAGCATGATGACGGGAACGTCCGACTCGGCACGAATGAGACGGCAAATCTCGATGCCATCCATGCCCGGAAGCATCAGATCAAGGAGCACCAGGTCGGGGCGCGCACGGCGGAAGGCATCCAGGGCCTGCGCGCCGTCGTGGCAGAAGGATGGCTCATACTCGTCGTTGCGCAGCACAATGCCGATCATCTCCGCCAGTGCTTCGTCATCATCGACGACGAGGATCCTGCCCTTCATGCGTTGGCCCTTCCGATCACGGTGCGCCCTGTTTGAGGGCAGCTGACAGCGTCGGCTTCGACGCCCTGACTCCCGCCATCTTAGGCGAGTGCGGCGCACGGCACCGTTCGGGCGTGCCACGGAAACGTCACGGTTTGGCGGCGTTCACCCGTCCGCGTGGCCCCAGCAGCTCAGTGCAGGCCATCTAGGTCGTCATGGCGCACCACATCCAGCGCATCCGCCACGTCCCGCGCAGCCACGGCGCTGCGCCGCAATCCCGCCGCACCCAGCGCCTCATCCGGGCCCGCGACGACCATGACCTGCCCCAGCGCGGCCGCGCTCAGCCCAAGGCTGCGCCAAGGTTGCGCGATCCGCAGCGCGCGCTCTGCCACGCTGCGCGCGCCGTCGCGACGCAGCCGCACCACCACGCGTCCCCCGGACTCCACCCAGCCGGCAATCTCCTCCCAGTCCCCCGGAACCGGTCCGGCCTCGTCAAAGAGCAGGGCCGACGCCTGGGGTACAGGCTCACTGGAGGGGCCGGCTTTCAGCGGCAGCCAGGTGGGAGACAGGCCGGCCAGGCGCTGCCATGCGGCGCTCACTGCGGACTGGTCCCACGCCGGCAGCTCCCGAAAGCCCGAGGAGGAGCGCACCCGCCCACCCGTCACCTGTTCAAGGAGAGGTTCGTGCACGTGCACCACGGTCTCTGCGCCCGGCAGCGAGGAATCAATCCCCGCGGCCAGCTCCGCCATGCCAAAGGCCCAGGCCTGCGCCACATCCCGGACCGCGCCCGGATCCTGCAGCACCGGCTCTCCGCCTGGCAGGAGCAGCGAGGCCATCAGCGTGGCCGGGCCAGTCACACGCACAACGGTGGGGCCAGCGGGTGTCTCCCCGAGCACGTCCGCCGTGAGCGCCACCAGTGAGCGATGCGAGGAGCGCGCAAAACGCGCCGCAGCGTCGTCGCCCGCTCGGTGTCCCGTCAGCCGCCACCCGTGCGGGCTCAGCTCAACCGGAAGCCCTGAGAGGTGCGTGACCGCCCGCGTCAGCGGGGTGGTGCCCGGACCGGCGGAGGGAAACTCCGGCAGCGCAGCGGCGTGCGGCGCCCCCAACTCTCCCCGCAGGATCCGGGTGCTTTCTTCGCGCTGTTCGTCGGCACACACGCCGAGCGAGGTGGCGGTGACCGGGGACTCGCCCGCGGCAGGCTCGCTCATGAGCGGGGGTCTGCTTCCGGCCCCGCGCCGTCCGTCTCGGCGCTGTGCGTCTCCGAGATGGCCTCGTGGTGGCGGATGACCTCTTCGATGACGAAGTTGAGGAACTTCTCCGCAAAAACGGGGTCAAGGTGCGCATCCGAGGCCAAGCTGCGCAAGCGCTCGATCTGCGAAGCCTCGCGGTTCGGATCAGAAGCCGGCAGGCGGTGGCGGGCCTTGAGCCAGCCCACCCGCTGCGTGCTCTTGAAGCGCTCCGCCAGCAGGTACACCAGCGTGGCGTCGAAATTGTCGATGCTCCCGCGCAGGCGCAACAGCTCCTGCATCACCTCTGGGTCCACCTCGCCCTGAAGCGAGCTGGCGGACGGATCGTAAGGGGACGGCGTCGACTGCTGGCTCATACGTGCCAGTTTAGGGTCCACGGCCACCCGCGTCCGCCCAACCTGTCCGCCCACCCCAACCGCTCAGGGGGACGGGCCGGGGCGACGACCGGGGCGACGACCGGGGCGAGCGGCCGGGCTCAGGCGTCGGCGAGCGCGGAGGGGCTCCACGCGGAGGAATGCGCCTCGGAGATGGTGGCCTGGCCCACCACGCGTGAACCGATGTAGATGACCATGGACTGGCCCGGGGCCACGCCCGCCAGGGTGGAGACCAGCTCCGCCTCCACCTCCAGTGCCGGCTGGTCCACCTCAGCCCCCTCTTCGGGAGTGGGGGCGACCCACCGCACGCGGGCGGGGACGGGGTCCCCGTGCGCGCGCACCTGGACCATGGCCTCCGTCCAGCTCCCCTGCGCCGCCTGGGCCGGTGCGGGGCCGGCGAAGGAGGGGCGGATGCCGTGAAGACGGTCAACGTCCAGCAGGGCCTTGGGCCCCACCACCACCTTGTTCTCCTTGGGACGGATCTGGAGCACAAACCGCGGCTTGCCATCCGGCGCCGGGTGCCCAATCGAGAGCCCCTTGCGCTGGCCTACCGTGAAGGCGCGTGCTCCGGGGTGCTGGCCAAGGTCCTGCCCGTCCTGATCCACGATGCGACCCGGTTCCAGCTCCATGCGCTCGGCCAGGAAGCCGCGGGTGTCCCCGTCCGGGATGAAGCAGATGTCGTGGCTATCCGGCTTGGCTGCGACGCTCAGGCCCCTGCGCTCCGCCTCCGCGCGCACCTGCGCCTTGGAGGGGGTGTCCGCCAGCGGGAACCAGCAGTGCTCCAGCTGGTCCTCTCGGAGCACGCCGAGCACATAGGACTGATCCTTGGCCCAGTCTGCGGCGCGGTGCAGTGAAACCGTCCCCGCGTCGTCGCGCACCACCTTGGCGTAGTGACCGGTGACGACAGCGTCGAAGCCCAGCGCCATGGCCTTATCCAGGAGGGCCTCGAACTTGATCTTCTCGTTGCAGCGCAGGCAGGGGTTGGGGGTGCGCCCCGCGGCGTACTCCTCCACGAAGTTATCCACCACGTCCGCCTTGAAGCGCTCGGAGAAGTCCCAGACGTAGAAGGGGATCCCCAGGGTGTCGCACGCGCGGAACGCGTCGTTGGAGTCCTCCAGGGTGCAGCAGCCGCGGCTGCCGGTGCGCAGGGTGCCGGGCATGCGCGAGAGCGCAAGGTGCACCCCCACCACGTCGTGCCCCGCCTCCACGGCGCGCGCGGCGGCCACCGCGGAATCTACTCCGCCGCTCATCGCTGCCAGGACCCTCATGCTTGTGCCTCCACCGTGGTTTGTGTTGTTGCCGCTCCCCGCCGCCGCTGGCCGCGCGCGCCGGGGTACCCCTTCATCGTCCCACTCCGGACAGGCCCGCCGCACGCGCGCCCGCCACCGCCGCAGGCAACGCGGCCAGCAGGGCGTCCACGTCCGCCAGGGTGCTGGTGGCGCCCAGGCTGAAGCGCTGCACGCACCGCGCCTCGGCCTCCGCACGCCCCATGGCCATGAGGACGTGTGAGGGGCCGGCCACCCCCGCCGTGCAAGCGCTGCCGGTGCTGGAGGCGATCCCGGCCATGTCCAGCATGAACAGCACCGAGTCCCCCTCGCAGCCGGGGAACGTGAAGTGGGCGTTGCCTGGCAGGCGGGGCGCGGACTCCGAGCCCGGCATTGCACCCGGCTCCGGGCCGTTGAGCACGGCGTCCGGCACCGCGGCGCGCACGCCGGCGATGAGCCGATCACGCAGGCCGGTCTGGCGCCGCGCCTCCTCCTCCAGGTTGGCCATGGCCTCCTGGGCCGCGGCCGCAAAGGCGGCGGCGCCCACGGCGTCCAGCGTCCCAGAGCGCAGGGAGCGCTCGTGGCCGCCACCGTGCTGCAGCGGCACCGGCTTTTGATCCCGGCCAAGGACCAGGGCGCCAATGCCCACCGGCCCGCCCAACTTGTGCGCCGTGATGGCGGCGGAGCTCAGGCCAGGCGCGCGCAGCTCCACGGGCACGTGGCCAAGGGCCTGGACGGCGTCGCTATGCATGGGCACTCCGTGCCGGCTGGCCAGCGCGGCGGCGGCCTGGATGGGCTGCACCGTGCCGACCTCATTGTTGGCCCACATCAGGGTGGCGACGGCAAGGGTGGGGCCGTGCGTGGCCAGCGCGGACTCCCATGCGCCCAGGTCAACGCGGCCGTCGGAGAGGAGCGGGACCTGCACGGTGTGCGCTCCCTCGTGGGCCACCAGCCACTCCACCGCGTCCAGCACCGCGTGATGCTCCGCACCCGTGAGCAGGATGCCCCGGCGGTGCGCGTCCCTGCCATGGGACGCCCACCAGGTGCCCTTCAGGCCCAGGTTGTCCGCCTCCGTGCCTCCAGAGGTAAACAAGATCTCCGAGGGATGCACGCCGATCGCCACCGCCAGCCGCTCCCTTGATTCCTCCACCAGCCGGTGTGCTGCGCGCCCGGGGCCATGCAAGGAGTTGGGGTTCCCCACCAGATCCAGGTGCGCCAGGATGACCTCCCGCGCGGCCGGCGACAGCGGGGAGGTGGCGGCATGGTCAAGATAGACGGGGCGGTGCGGCACGGCCTGCATCCTACCGCCGGCACCTGGGAGACGCAGGAACCGGGGGTCGCCACGTACCGTTGAGTCACTCCCATCACGATCGAGGTTTCATGCCGCTCTCCCAGCCCCCTCTGGCCCACCCCGTGCGTGCCATTGGCGCACGCACCCTCGATTTTTCCCGGCAGGTCGCCGTGATGGCCGTGGTCAATCGCACACCGGATTCATTCTTTGACCAGGGCGCCACCTATGCCCTGCGCGCCGCGGTGGACGCCGTGCTTGCTGCGGACGCGGGCGGTGCCGACTGGGTGGACATCGGCGGCGTGCCCTTTGCGCCTGGCCCGGCCCTGGCGTGGCAGGAGGAGGCCGAGCGTGTGGTCCCCGTGATCCGCGGCGTGCGCGAGGCGGGGAGCACGGTCATCATCTCCGTGGATACCTTCGATGCACGGGTGGCGCGGGCCGCCCTGGAGGCCGGCGCGGACGTCATCAACGACACCACTGGGCTCTCCGATCCCGAGCTGGCGCCCCTGGTGGCCTCCGCCGGTGCGCACCTGGTGCTGACCCACTCCCTCGCGGCTCCCCGCACGGTATATCCGCGTCCCCAGTATTCGGATGTGACCGGGGAGGTGGTGGCGTTCTTGGAGTCACGGGTGACGCAGGCGCTCGCGGCCGGCGTCAGCGAGGCGCGACTGATCGTGGATCCGGGCCACGACCTCAACAAGAACACCACCCACTCCTTGAGCATCACGCGCGAGTTTGCCCGCATCGCGGCCCTTGGCTTCCCCTCCCTTGCCGCGGTCTCCAACAAGGACTTCATCGGCGAATCGCTCGGATTGCCTAAGGAGGAACGGCTGGCGGGTTCGCTGGCGGCCGCGTCCTTCTGCCTGCATGAGGGCGCACGGATCATTCGCATGCACGACGTCGCGGCCTCGGTCTGCGCGGCCCGCATGTTTGAGTGCGTGGCCGGCTGGCGCGAGCCGGCGTACCTGCTGCACAACCAGGGCGAGATCAACCTGCCCTGAGGCCCGCGGGCGGCGGCATGGCCCCGGCGCGGGCGCGGAGGGGCGCCGCCGCGCTGTCCGCTGAGAGCCAATCGGCATGAGCCAAGCAGGGAACCACCTTTATGCTGAGCGAATGCGGCGCTTCCTGCCGGTCCCCGGGCCGGACCTGACTGACACGGACCTCCTTGACGAGGCCGCCTCCCCCACGCCGGGGCAGTCCTTTGTGCGCTTCAACATGGTCTCCTCCTTGGACGGGCGCGGCGTCCTTGACGGGCTCTCCGCCGGGCTAGGCACCGCAGCAGACCAGCGTCTTTTCCCGATCCTGCGGGCCGTCGCAGACGCCATTGTGGTGGGCTCGGCCACAGCCCTCGCGGAGGGCTACGCAGGCGAGCTGCTGCCGCAGTCCTTGCGCCAGGCGCGGGTGGCCCGCGGACTGGCGGCCAGACCCACCACCGTCATCCTGAGTCACTCGGGCTCCCTCCCGCCGGACTCGGCCGTCCTCCAAGACGCCCCCGCCCCGACCCTCGTGGTGGTGGCCGAGGATGCGTCACCGGAGCGAATCGCCGCCCTGCGCGCTGTCTGCGAGGTGGTGCTGGTTCCCGCTGGCACACCGCCGATCGCCGTGACCTCGGCGCTGGCGGGCCGCGGGCTGGCGCACCTGCACCACGAGGGTGGCCCCGGCATCCTGACCCGGTACGTCAACGCAGGCGCGGTGGATTCCCTCTGCCTCACGCTCTCTCCCGTTCTTGCCCCCGCTGGCACGGGGGCCATCACCGCAATGACCCCAGTGACGGGCCACGCCCAGGCGCCGGTCCGCGCCCTGGAGCTGCACCGGCTGTACGAAGAGGACTCCACCCTGCTCGCCGAGTACCGCCGTGGACGGGCCGCATGAGCCAGGATCACTACGGCGTCCTTGGACTGGAACCCGGCGCGGATGATGTGCAGATCCGCAAGGCCTTCCGCGCACTCTCCCGCCGCCACCACCCGGACGTGGGCGGCGACGAGCAGCTCTACCGCTCCATCTCCATCGCGTATGCGGAGCTCTCCGACCCCGCGCGCAGGCGCGGCTACGACGCGGCCCGATCCGGCGCCGCCTCCCCCCGTACCGCCACACCAGGCGGCGCTAGCCGCCCACCCGGCCACGCGTCGTCGGGCAGGAAAGCCACCTCCGGGGCCTCCGCCAGGTCAAGCACCTCCGCCGCCGGCCCCGGCCCCAGCCTGCGCGAGCGCCCGGTGCGCGTCACCGGCAGCGGGACAGACCCGTCCGTGGCGCGGATACCCGTGCACGGAGAACTGGCCAAGCGCGGCATATTTGACCGGACCCGGGCCCACCGAGAGGCCATCCTGCGGGAGTTGCTGCGCTCGGTCTCAGCGGACGTGCCGGCGGCACGGCTGATCATGGGCGTCCGCCTGCCCCACGCAGACACGTACGACGCCGTGGTGGTCGCCGGGACGCGGATGGTGGTGGTGTGCGCGCTGCCCACCCCAGACGTGGCGCACTCCTGGGACGGAAGCACGCTGCGGGTGGGAGGGCGTGTGGCCACCGTGCCGCAGCTCTCCTTAGCCGCCACCGCCTTGGAGCGGGCCGTCTTTGGCGGCCGCGCGGAGGGCCAGGTGCTGCTCTACACCACGCCTCTGGACCCGTTCCGCCCCGTGGTGGACCGGGTGGGGGCGCGCGGATCCGCGTCCGGCCCGTTGAACCTGTCCAAGACGCGTGCGGAGATCACCACCTTCCTGGCCGGGGGCCAGGAGGCGGACGCCGTGAACCTCGGGATCCTGGACCGACTGATTGAGCTGAGCGCGACCCGCCGGTGACCCGTTCGTGACCTGCCCGTGACCTTCGGTAGACTAGGCACGTGTTTCGCCTGATCTTTAATACCCCTGAGATCCCCGGTAACACGGGAAACGCCATTCGCTTGGCGGCCGTGACCGGGGCGGAGCTGCACCTGATTGAGCCGCTTGGCTTTGATCTGTCTGACTCCAAACTGCGCCGGGCCGGCCTTGATTACCACGACCTGGCGTACGTCACCGTGCACGCTTGCCTTGACGATTGCTTTGCGGCGCTCGGCCCCGGCCGGGTCTTTGCCTTTGAACCAGATGGCCCCCGCGGCTTTACCGATATTGAGTACCGCAGCGATGACATCTTGTTGTTTGGCAAGGAATCCACCGGCCTCTCGCCGGAGGAACGCGCTCACCCCCGCATCACCGAGCTGGTGCACCTGCCCATGCACGCCTCACGCCGCTCGCTGAATCTTGCCAATTCCGCGTCCATTGCGCTGTACGAGGCCTGGCGACAGTTCGACTTCGCCGGAGCCACCCGCCCCCAGGGCGTCTGAGAGGACATCACATGACACACCCCCCGCAGCACACTGACGAGGAACTCAACGGCCTTGACCTGCTGGATGAGGCCTCGAGCCCGTCCGAGCCGGACCGCGGCCGCCGCCGCCCGGCCCGGTGGCTCTACCTGGTCGCCGCACTGGTGGTGATCGGTCTGGGCATCGCAGCCCTGATCGCCATCAACTCCGGCACCGGCGTGGCCAAGGCAGAGGAAAACATTGCCCAGGGCGTGCGCGACGCCGAGGACATGAAGGAGGTCAGCGCCAAGGCGACCTCCGGTGGGACGGTCAAGGTGGCGTACTCCAAGAGCAAAAACGCCTTCGCCGTGCAACTGGAGGACTTTGCCCCTGCCCCGGAAGGCCACGAGTACCAGGTCTCCGTCACGGAGAACAACGCAGCCCAGACCTTTGACAGCGCAGGATCGCTCGGCCGCGACCCGGGCAGCAACTGGACCGGATTCCCGGGTGTGGAGACCGTCCTCTCGGTGCACATCAACGTGGTAGCAGAGGGCGAGGTGGACCCTGACGAGTCCGACCTGGCCCAGGTGGAGCTGCCCCAGGACTAATCCTGCGCGCCACCTCTCACGCGCAGCGCTCACACACCACGCCAGCGGGCCGGTCCACATGGACCGGCCCGCTTGCGTCCGCTAGAAACCAGCGATCGTGGCCGGCCCGTTGACCTCCACGGTGTGGAAGGCCTCCGCGAAGGACCCTTCGGGAAGGCCCGCGTTGGCCGCGACGGCCTGCGCCTGGGCCGCCACGAACTCTCGCATACGCTGCGGGTCCGGGTGCTGGCTCAGGTGAGCCATCAGCGCCTGGAGCTTGGTTTCAAGCTGCCCACCGATCTCCACCGCCGTGTTCTCCCGGGCAGCCGGCGCACCGTAGAACCACAGGTGGCGCAGCTTGTAGGCGTGCAGGCCCGCGTCCTGTAACTCCGGGTAGGCGTAGGGGTTCTCCAGCGCCGGGTACACCGCGCGCGTGATGATCTCCCCGCACGCCAAGTGATCGGGATGGGAGCGCTGAAGACGCTCGTAGTCCCGCTCCGGGTGCGGGCACAGCACCAACTGCGGCCGGTGTTCTCGCAACACCTTCACCACGCGGCGCTGCAGGGCGTCCGTGGGGGCAAGGTGGCCGTCCAACTCGTCCCAGACCTCCACGGAGAGCGCCCCCACCGCTTCTGCGGCTTGGCGCTGCTCCGCGGCGCGGGTGGCCTGAATGCCCTCGCGTCCGGCGTCCTCAAAGCCCCCGGCGTCCCCCTGGGTGAGGACCACGTAACGCACGGCCACGCCGGCCTGCGCAAAGCGGGCCAGCGTGGCTGAGGCGCCAAAATCGACGTCGTCCGGATGCGCACCAAAGGCGACAATGGACGTGACGTCTGCCGGTAGCTGGCGCAGAGGCTCCGCGCTCATGCCCTGCGGCGCGCGATCTCCGCCGCCGCCTGCGGCAGCACGTCCTCCAGGCGTCCCACGATCCCCAGGTCCGCGACCTCAAAGATCGGGGCATCCTCGTCCGTGTTGATGGCCACGATGGTGCCTGCCGTTCGCATGCCGGCCAGGTGCTGGACGGCACCAGAAATGCCGGCGGCAACGTAGAGCTGCGGGGCCACGGTCTTGCCCGTCTGGCCCACCTGCAGCTCGTGCCCCACCCAGCCGTTATCCGCGGCAACGCGGGAGGCGCCGACCGCGGCGCCCAGGGCGTCAGCGAGCTGCTCGACGGCGGCAAAGTCGCCATCCGTTCCGCGGCCGCCGGAGACCACCACGCGCGCCTCCGTCACGTCCGGGCGGCCGCCGCGCTGGCGCGGGGTCGCGGAGGTGATGACGGCGCCGCTGCGGGCGTCCGTGGCCACCGTCTCCACGGCGGCCGGCGCTCCACCGGTCGCCACGGCCGGGGCCATGGCGCCGGGCTTGAGCGTGATGAAGGCTGTGGGGGTGGACGCGCGGGAGACCGACTGACCGGCCCCGGCCAGCACGGACTTACCCACGGTCAATTCGGCATCAAGGGAGACGGCGCCGGTGATGATGCCGGACTCGGTGATCGCGGCGGCACGCGCCAGGACCTCCGTCTCCGCGGCAGCGGCCTGCGCCATGACGGCGCGCGGTGCCAGGCCGCGCACGGCGGCAATCAGCAGATCAGCCTGGGCCAGGGCCAGCGAACCGGAGGGATCATCGTTGGCGATGATCGCCCTGACCACGCCGAATTCACCCAGCTGCGCCAGGGTGTCCGCATCCGGCGCGGAGCCAAGCACGGCGACGGGGTCCCCGCTCAGGGCACCGGCGGCAAGCAGCTCCCGCTGGGCGCCGGAGAAGGGTGCCTGCAGGTGAGAGAAGTACAAGATGGTGCTCACGCGTGCCTCCTAAAGCAGCTTGCGATCGGCAAGGAAATCGACCAGGGCCACTCCGGCGCTGCCATCATCCACGATGACGCGGCCGGCGGCGCGAGCCGGGGCGTCCCCGGCCTCCAGCAGAGAGACCGCGGAGCCAGCGGCCCCGACCAGGTCGGCAGAGAGGCCAAGCTCGGCCAGGCTGATGGTCTCCACCGGCTTCTTGCGTGCGCCAAGAATGGACTTGAAGTTGGGATAGCGCGGCTCGTTGGCCTGATCCGTCACCGAGAGCACGGCCGGCAGCGGGCTGGAGAGCGTGAGGGAGACGGCGTCCTCGTCGCGACGCACGGAGAGCGTGCCCGCATCCTCGGAGAGCGTGACCTCGCTGGCCAGGGTCAGCTGCGGCCAGCCAAGGCGGGCCGCGACCATGGACGGCAACACGCCCGTTTCAGCGTCCGTGGAGCTCATACCCGTGACCACCAGGTCCGGCTGCAGGCGGCGAACCGCGGCCTCCAGGACGCGTGAAGTGGACAGGGCATCGGAACCCGCGATCGCGTCGTCGAGCACGTGAACGCCGCTCGCGGCACCCATCTGCAACGACTTCTTCACCGCGGCCGCGGCCCCCTCGGGGCCCACCGTCAGCACCGTGACGGGGCTGACCTTGTCCCCACCGTGGGACTCACTGATCTGGAGTGCGGCCTCCACGGCGTACTCGTCCAGTTCCGAGAGGATGGACTCCGCTCGCTCCAGGCGATTATTCGCATCAAAGTGACGCGGGAACTGCGCGTCTGGGACGTATTTGACCAGGACCAGCACCTTCACGGGTGCTCCGGACGACTTGCTCATCGCTACCTTTCCGATTCCGATGGCGCGGCACTGGGCCGGGTCCGCGCCGGTGGGCACGGTTCGCCATCATGCTATCCGCCGCGGGGGGATCAGCCCACGCTGGCGGCTCCGAGGGTGACCTTGAACTCCATCTCGTTGTCCCCACGCTTGACCTTCACCGGCACCTCGGCACCGGCCGCGTAGGAGCGAACCGTCGCGGTGACGTCCGTGGCGTCCACGACCCGTTTGCCGCCCACACCCACGATGATGTCACCGCTCTGAACGCCGGCCTTGCCCGCGGGCGAGTCCGCCGTGGCGGTGGCAACACGCGCTCCGGTGGTGAAGCGGGAGGTATTCCCGCCCTCCCTGGACGCGTTGGACTGGATGGTGACGCCCAACTGCCCGTGGGTGGCCTCCCCCTTCTCAATCATTTCCTGAGCCACCCGCTGGGCCACGTTGCCGCGCACCGCGAATCCCAGGCCAATGCTTCCGCCCTCCTCTGAGGGCGAGTAGATGGCCACGTTCACGCCGATCAGCTCCCCCGCAGAGTTCACGAGGGCGCCGCCGGAGTTGCCGTGGTTGATGGCCGCGTCCGTCTGAATCACGTTCAGCGAGACCTGACCGGACTTGCGGGCGGTGCTTCCACTGCCCGAATCCGGGTTTGCGAAGGGGTTGGAGTCATCCCCCTCGCTCTTGGGCACCGCCGAGGAGGCCACGGGAATGCTGCGCTCCAGGTTAGAGACCACACCGTCTGAGACCGAGTTGGGCAGGCCGAGCGGCGCGCCAATCGCCACGGTGGTGTCCCCGACGTTCAGCTTGCTCATGTCCGCCCACGTGATCGGCGTCAGGTTCTGCGCGTTGACCTTAATGACGGCCAGGTCATACAGAGGATCCTGACCCACTAGCTCCGCCGCGAGCACGCGGCCGTCGCTGAGCATCACGTCAATCTTGCCGTCGCTCGTGGTGCCAGAGAGGGTGGCCACGTGCTGGTTGGTGAGAATGTGCCCCTCGTTATCCAGCACAATCCCCGAGCCGCTGCCGCCCTTGCTGCCGTTGGTGACGCTGATGGTCACGACGGAGGGCAGCGCCTTGGCCGCTGCCGCGCCGGCGGAGGTGACGGTTTCCGGGTTCTGGATGACCGTGGCCCCGCCGTTGGTGATCGCGACCGCGTTGGGCGAACTGGCGGTTACGGCCCAGGCCGTGCCACCACCGATCAGGGCGCCCGCGAGGGCGCCTGCGATCAGGGCCGGCCACCAGTTGTTGCGGCGAGTGCCCGACGACGCTGAGCCGCCCTGGGTGCCGTGAGCTGACTGGGTGCCGAGGCCGGGCTGGGCGGCGTAGCCGGGCTGACCGGGCTGGCCGGGCTGGCCCGGCTGGCCCGGCTGGCCCGGCTGGCCCGGCTGGCCCGGCTGGGCGCCGAACCCGGCGGGGGCGCCAAAGGCCGACTGGCCGAACTGAGCAGGCCGAGCGGGCTGGCCGTACTGGCCTGCCTGCGCTGGCTGAGACCCGTGAACTGGCTGAGACCCCTGCGCTGGCTGCGACCCGTGAACTGGCTGGCCCGGCCGGGCTCCCTGCGCGGACTGCCCGTATCCGGGCTGGTGCCCCTGCGCGGGCTGGTGGCCTTGCGCGGGCTGGTGGCCTTGGCCGGGACGCTGGCCCTGGGCCCCGTACCCCTGCCCGGGCTGGTTACCGGGCTGGTGCGTGGCCTGACCCGGCTGAGCTCCGTAACCCTGCGACTGGGGGTACTGCCCCTGCTGGCCTTGCTGCCCCTGCTGGCCCGGATGAGACTGCTGGGGCTGCTGAGGCTGGGTGTGCCGCGGCTGCCCGGTCTGGGACTGCCCGCCCTGAGGCTGGCCGGTCTGGGGCTGCCCAGTCTGAGGCTGCTGGGCTGCGGGGGTGGAGGGCGGCTGCGTTGGGTAGGCCGAGGTCCGCGGGGTCAGATCGAGTCTCTCCGTCGGGTTCTCCCCCGCCCCGGTGGGCTCCGGGGCCGACGGATCAGTGTTCTCGGTCATGCGGCCGTCCCTTCGTGTGGGGTGAGCGACTCGACCTGTGTCGACGCGAGCCTCCCCGACTCCCCTATGTCTGGTGCAGATCCTAACGGAGCAAACGCTGTGAGGGAGGCGCCCGCTCACGGAAAGCTCCGCTTACGCCATGGGCGGAGCGTGTCCTGTGGACGCGGGGATAGCCCGCTTCCTAGGATGCAAGAGGGATAGTTTCGCCACGGAGCTGTTCCGAGACCACCTGGAGGACCCCTTGCTCAAGCGTCGATTCCAACGATTCACGATCGCGCTTGCCGCGGCCCTTGGCCTGCTTCTGGCGGCCCCCGGCCTGGCCCAGGCCACTGCCCCCGTGTCCTTCGGTTCCTCTCAGGTCCAGGACAAGGCCGGTGCGCTCGGGGACAGCGCCGATGCCCTGCGCACAGACCTCTCCGCCTTCCAGTCACAAACGGGCGTCAAGGTCTACGTCGCGTTCGTGGACAGCTTCACCGGCCCCACCTCGCCAGAGGCGTGGGCACAGGCCACGGTTGAGAAAAATAGGCTCGGCAATTCCAATGTGGCCCTGATCTTTGTGGCCACGGACTCCCGCAAGACCTACGTCGTGGCCAACTCCAAGTCTGGTGTGGCCTCAGCCAACGCCGCCGCCCGGAGTGCGGCCCTGAACAGGTTTGCGCAGAACGATTGGGCTGGGGGCGTCCGTGCTGCCACCGAGGCCTGGGGCTCTGCCAGCGGCTCCGGCGCGCTCACTCCGGCCAACGGCTCCGGTACGGGAGCGGCCGCCGCGCGCGGGATCGGCTTTGGATGGTTGGTGCCCGTGCTGTTGGTGGTGGTGCTCGGCGGTGCGGCCGTCTGGTTCTTCGGCAAGCGTCGCAAGCGCCAGCAGGGCGAGGCCACGTGGAAGGCACAGCAGGGGCAGGTGGGTGGCCCCGGTGGGGCGGCTCCACTTCCTACCGAGGAAGAGATTGCCGATCTGCGCCGCCAAGCGGGCCCGCTCCTGATCGCGGCGGATGATGCGATCCGCACCAGCGAGCAGGAACTGGGCTTTGCCGAGGCGGCGTACGGCCCGGATGCCGTCAAAACCTTCCAGGATGACCTCACCGCAGCCAAGGAGCAGCTGGCGGCCTCGTTCCGCCTGCAGCAGGCGCTGGATGACCACATCCCGGATACCCCGCAGGAGCAGTTTGACTGGTCTTCAGAGATCATCGAACGCTGTCACCGGGTCAGCGCCTCCCTCAACGAGCACCGCGCCGAGTTCGACGATCTGCGCAAGCTGGAATCCCAGACCCCGCAGATCACGGCATCCTTGGTGGCGGCCCTCCCTGCCCAGCGTCAGCGGCTGGAGCAGGCCAAGTCCGAGCTGAGCGGCCTCTCCACCGACTACGCCGACTCCGCCGTGCGCCAGGTCCAGGACAACGCCACACAGGCCTCCTCCCTGCTGGACTTTGTGCAGCAATCCGCGGATCAGGCCAACGCGGGGGTGGCCAACAACAAGCCCGGCGAGGGCGCACTGGCTGCCCGAGCGGCGCAGCAGGCGGCCGAGCAGGCAGACGGCCTCATCGCCGCCATCGAGTCCACTAGGACACGCCTGGCGGAGGCCCGCACCCGCCTCGAGGGAAGCGTCAGGGCCGCCGCCCAAGACCTGGCGCAGGCCAAGGCGGCCCTGAACAGCGGCACCCATGGCGAGCTGGCCGGCCCGGTCACCGCACTGGAGGCGGCGCTGGAGCAGGTCCGCCAGCAGATCACCTCCGGGCGGCCGGACCCGCTGGCGTTGCTGGCCTCTGTTGACCTGGCCCGTTCCACCCTGGACGGCCCACTGGCCAGCGTCCGGGACCGGCAGGCACAGATAGACCGCGCGGCAGAGGCCCTGACGAGCGTGATGCGCTCCGCCGAGTCAAAGATCGAGGGCACCGAGGACTTTGTGCGTGCCCGCCGCGGTGGTGTGGGCGCGGAGGCGCGCACCCGCTTGGCCGAAGCGCGACGGTTACTGGAAGACGCGACGGCCCGAGCGGCGTCGGACCCTGAAGGCGCGCTCGCCTCAGCGCAACGCGCCGAGCAGCTCGCGGACACCGCGGCGCAGCTGGCAGATCAGGACGTGCAGGGCTTCGACATGAACCAGCGCGGCGGCATGGGTGGCATGGGCGGCGGAATGAATTCCATGGGTGGGGCCATTTTGGGCGGCATCCTGGGTAGCGTGTTGCTTGGCGGTGGTTCACACCACGGCGGCGGCAACGACGGAGGATTCTTCGGTGGCGGCGGCGACGGCGGCTTTGGCGGCTTCGGCGGCGGTGCCGGTGATTTTGGGGGCGGCTTCGGCGGCTTCGACGGCGGGGGCGGCGACTTCTAGTCGCTCCCATCCATTTCGAGAAAGGCACTACACCGTGAGCAAACAGTCCATCTTCGGGCGGATCGCCCAGCTGGCCAAGGCCAACATCAACGCTCTCCTTGACTCCGCTGAGGACCCCAAGAAGCTGCTGGATCAGATGGTCAGGGACTACTCCAACAACATCGCTGAGGCGGAGACGGCGATCGCACAGACGATCGGCAACCTGCGCATGATGCAGGAGGACTACGCCGAGGACGTCCAGGCCGCGCAGGAGTGGGGCCAGAAGGCCCTCGCCGCCTCCGCCAAGGCGGACGAGTACCGCACGGCCGGCAAGACGGCGGACGCCGACAAGTTCGACAACCTGGCCAAGGTGGCTCTGCAGCGTCAGCTCTCCAGCGAGAACGAGGCCAAGCAGGCCGCTCCGTCCATCGCCTCGCAGACCGACGTGGTGGACCGTCTCAAGACCGGCCTGACCCAGATGAAGGGCAAGCTGGTTGAGCTGCAGTCCAAGCGCAACGAACTGGTGGCCCGTCAGAAGTCCGCCCAGGCCCAGTCCAGCGTGAACGACGCCATCAAGAGCATCGACATCATGGACCCCACCTCGGAGATCTCCCGGTTTGAGGACAAGGTGCGCCGCGAGGAGGCCCGCGTTCTTGGCCAGCAGGAGCTCTCCGCTTCCAGCCTTGACGCGCAGTTTGATTCGCTCGTGGACATGGGCGAGCAGACCGAGATTGAGTTGCGCCTCGCCGCACTCAAGTCCGGCAAGCCCCAGGGTGAACTGGGCGGCTGACCCCCCCGCTCGCTGTCAGCGGGTCCTTGATGGTCAAGGACCCGCTGCAGCACAAAGTGCTAGCACAGCAAGAAGGCCCGTCCGTGAGGACGGGCCTTCTTTTCGCTACGAAGCTCTTTCAAGCAATGCAACCAATGGTTGCGGGGACAGGATTTGAACCTGTGACCTCCGGGTTATGAGCCCGGCGAGCTACCGAACTGCTCCACCCCGCGGCGATAGATCCAGTTTACACGCTCTGCGCCGCGCCACCGACCACGCCCCAGCCCGCGCACGTGCCGCACACCTCGGATGGCGCGGCCCCACACGAAGACGGGGCAAACGCAAGAAGGCCCGTCCAGTGGACGGGCCTTCTTTTCGCTGCGAAGCTTTCTCAAGCAATGCAACCAGTGGTTGCGGGGACAGGATTTGAACCTGTGACCTCCGGGTTATGAGCCCGGCGAGCTACCGAACTGCTCCACCCCGCGGCGATGACTCCAGCCTACCGCCAAGGTGAACAGGAACCAAATCGGCCCCTCCCCCGCGCAACCCTGCGTTTGCGCGGAAAAGGGGCCGAATGGATCAACCGGTGACCAGGATCACGGCGACGGCGATGGGCTGGCGGATGGCGATGCCCCGCCCGACGGCGATGGGCTGGCCGAGCCACTGGCGTCACCCTGCGGTGCCCCAGCGGAAGGCTTCGCAGCCGCAGAACCCTTGATCGCGTCGTCGGCCGCTGTGGCCTCCTCCAGCGCCTTCTGCAACTTCTCCTGTGCCTTGCCGTAGGCGGCGAAGTCATTCTTGGCCAGGGCGTCCTGGCCCTCCTTGATCGCGTCGCTGGCGTCCTTGAGAGAGGTGGAGAGCTTTTGCTGCTCGCTCTGGGCGGGCTGGTTGCCGTCCTTGTCCCCCTCTTCCTTGCTGGTACCGCTGCCATCCGTCGTCGTTGCGCCGGATTGACCGCCAAAGACCTGATCAAGCGCCTCTGGCAAGGTGTCGGCAAAGCCCACGCTATTGCCGAAGGAGACCAGCACCTTACGCAGTGTGGGGAAGGACGTGCCGCCCGTGGACTGCACGTACACCGGCTGCACATAGAGCATGCCGCCGCCCACTGGCAGGGCAAGCAGGTTGCCGTTCCTCACCGTGGAGGCACCCTGTCTCAGCAGGTTCAGCTGCGTTGAAACTTCGGAGTTGGAGTCGAAGTTCTGCTGCGCCTGGCCTGGGCCAGGGACGCTGTCCTGCGTTGGCAGTTTCAGCAGGGAGATCTTGCCGTAGTTGGCGGCCTTCTCCCCCGGTTTGTTCCCGGCGTCACCGTTGGCGGCCAGGAAGCCGTACATCACGTTCCTGGCGTTGGACCCCGTCTGCCGCGGAATGAAGGTGCTGGTGAGGGAGAAGGACTCCTCCGTCTCATTGGGCAGCTTCATGGAGAGGTAGTACGGGGGCTGCTTGGTGGTGCTGTTAGAGCCCGCGGTCGGGTCATTGGGCACCTGCCAGGCATCCGCCTGCTCGTAGAAGACGTCCGCGTCGGTGACGTGGTACTCGCCGAGCAGCTCACGCTGGACCTTGAACAGGTCCTCCGGGTAGCGCACGTGCTCCATGAGTTCCTTGCTCATGTCACCCATGGGCTTGATGGTGTTGGGGAACACGCCCTGCCACGCCTTCAGCAGCGGCTCGTTCTCATCCCACGCGTAGAGCTCCACCGAACCGTCAGAGGCGTCCACCGTGGCCTTAACGGAGTTGCGAATGTAATTCACGCGGTCAGAGAACTGATCAGAGGTGGAGACGGTCTGGCCGGTCGTCACGGTGTCCTGCACCGCATCGCCCAACGTCTGCGACTTGGAGTACGGGTAGTTGTTGCTGGTGGTGTAGCCGTCCACGATCCACTTGATGCGGCCGTCGATCACGGCCGGGTAGGCCGCGGAGTCAACGGTGAGGAACGGCGCAACCGACTTGACGCGCTGCTGCGGGTCGCGGTCATAGAGGATCTGCGACTCGCTGTTGACCGCATCGGAGAGCAGCAGGTCCATGGACCCAAACTTCACCGAGTAGACCAGCTTGTTGAAGAAGTTGCCCACGCGGGGGCCGCCATCTTCCTTGAAGGTGTTGCGGGTGTCCCCTGCGTTCTTATCCGCGCCTGCGGGGCGGTCAAGTTCACGCGGGGCCCAGCCCTCTGGCCCGCCCACAATGGAGTAGTCGGGAGAGTTCTGGCCAAAGTAGATGCGCGGCTCGTACTTCTTGCCCTCAAGCAAGTTGCCGGTGTCCGTGATGCCACTCAAGCTGAAGTCCGGGTTGCCCTCGCTGGTGACCTTGTTGCCATCCGCAGCCACCGCGCCGTAGCCGTGGGTATAGGTCACGTGCTGGTTGACCCAGGAGCCGGTGGGCGCGTTGACCTCACGCAGCGCAATGACCGTGTCTTGGGTCTTGCCATCCACCGTGTAGCGATCCACGGAGAGCGTCTTGGGGAACTGGTAGTAGTCGCGATACTGCTGCAACTGGGCAAAGGCCGGGGAGACGATGGTGGGATCCAGCAGGCGGATGTTGGTGGTGGTCGCCGCGTCCTTGGACAGGGCGTCCTTCTTGGGCTTGGTCTCCGCCGCGTAGTCCTCCGCCTGCACGTCAGCCAGACCGTACGCGGCCCGCGTCATGTCGATGTTGCGCTGGATGAATTCCTTTTCCTGCGACTTCTCCGAGGGCTTGACGCTGAACTGCTGGATGGCTGCCGGGTAGATGGCGCCGGCCACGATGGAGACGACCACCAGCATGGCGGTGGTGATGAGCGGCAGGCGCCACTTGCCCATGATCGCGCCCACGATGAAGGCGATGGCCACGGCGACCGCCGCGACGGCGAGGATGGTGCGCGTGGGGATCACGGCGTTCACGTCGGTGAAGAGGGCGCCGGGGACCTTGCCGCCCTGGTTCAGGACCGTGTCATACATGCCAAGCCAGAAGTTGCCGGCCTGCACCAGCAAGAAAATGGCCACGGACACGGCGATCTGCCACCCGGCCGCCTTGGTGATCTGCAGCCCGCCGCGCTCCTGCACGCGGATGCCACCAAAGAGGTAGTTGGCGATGACGCCCGCGATGGCGCTGAAGAGGACCACGGAGGACAGGAAGCCCACCAGCATCTTCAGGAACGGGAGGACGGTGACAAAGAAGCCCACGTCCAGGCCAAACTGCGGGTCCGTGCTGCCGAAGGGAACACGGTGCAAAAAGAGCTGCACGGTCTGCCAGCCGGAGGTGACGGTGACGCCCGCGAAGACGCCGATCACCAGGGGGATCACGATCATGGCCGCGCGGCGAGCGGACTGGACCTGCCCCTCGAAGCGAGCCAGCGGATCATCCGCGCGCTCCGCCGGGGCGTAGACGGGCCGTCGGCGCCAGGCCAGGTGCAATTGCACCCAGACGGCCACGCTCATCAGCACAAAGGCGATGGCAAAGAGCACCACGCGCGTGATGGTCTCGGTCCAGAACACCCCGCCAAAGTCCAGCTGGTTAAACCAGAGCACGTCTGAGTAGAAGTGCGAGAACAGGACAAAGGCGCCGACCAGCACGGCCACGCCGATGAGGGCAGGCACCAGCGGTCCGACGCGGCGAGACGGGGCATCGGCAGTGTCAGCCGAGCCGCCTCTTGGCGGTCCTGAAGAGAAGGGGGAAGTGGGGCCGGTGCTCACGCGAGGTCCTCGAATCGTCGTTGCTGGCAAGCTCGCAACCGGTGCCCAGATGGCACCAAGGTGCTTTAGGCCATTCTGCCAGGCACGTGCGGCACAACACTAAACGGGGCTGGCCCTCCGCTCCTGGCGTACCGGTTCACAGGAAGGCTGGTGGGCGGCCGGGGTCCGCCGCCCGCGCGCTTGACGCGCCACGCGGCGTCGAACACAGTGCCCGACGCCGCGTGGTGGCGTTGGCCGCGCTGCGGGGCCTTGGCCGTGCGGCGGGGCGTTAGCCGCAGCGCGCCGCCGTGGGCTGATCGCCCTTGCCAAGGGCCGTCAGCGTGGCGACGCCCTCCTTGAGGGTGGCAACGGAGTAGACGTCCAGGCCCTGCGGCACCCGCCCCTTTAGCTCCGCGCAGTTGGCGGCCGGGGCCAGGAAGACGCTGGCGCCCTCCAGCTTGGCGCCCACGACCTTCTGGGCGATACCGCCGATGGCACCCACCTTGCCGTCCGCCGTGATGGTGCCGGTGCCCGCCACGTGGCGATCCCCCGCCAAGGACCCCTCCGTGAGCTTGTCGTAGATGCCCAGAGCCAGCATGCCGCCGGCCGAGGGGCCACCGATGTCCTTGAGCCCAAACTTCACCTGGAAGGGGAAGTCATAGGTGCCCTGAATGTAGAGGCCAAGGGAGCGCTGACCCTCCACGTTGTTGACCGGCGCCTTCAGTGTCACGTCCTTGCCGCCGCGCGTCACGACGACCGGGATGGTGTCCCCGGTGGAGGCCTTGACCGCCGCCGGGGCCTGGTCAAGGGCGGAAATGGTGGTGCCGTTGACCTTCTTGAGCACATCCCCCGTCTTGAACAGGCTCCCCTTCTCTTCCACCGTGCCGGCCACCACCGTCTGGATCTTGTAGTCGATCCCCAACTCGGTCAGGGCCGCCGCGGCTGCCACCTGCTGCGAGTCAGTCATGGCCACGGCGTTTTGGGAATCGCTCTCCTCGCTGGTGGTTCCCGCGGGGTACACAAACTCCTTTGGCTGCAGGTCCTCCTGCGGGCTCAGCCAGGCGCCGAAGGCCTCAAAGCCACGAATCTCACGCCCGGGGCCGCCCGCCACGGACACCGTGGTCAGGTCCAACCTGCTCTGGGTCGGGTAGGTCTTGTGCCCCGAGATCTCCAGGATCTTGGCGTCGTGGTACTCACCGAGGGTGTTCACCGCGGGGCCTGGGCCCTCCACGACAAAGGCTGTGGGCCCAAAGATCCCCACGATTCCGAGCACAGCCGCGCCGGCCCCGCACCACGTCATCAAACGTTGCGTTGAGGCCTGAGTGGGGCGCTTGCTTGGCACGGCGATTCTCCTTGTGGGGACGGGGTGGATGCGTGGGGTACGCGCTCCGTAGCCTAGTGGTTGCGACCGGGTGAGCGCTGCGACGCGGCGGCCCACGCCCAGCCTCACAGTGAGCCATCAGCGAACCACCACCCGCCGGAGGGGCCCGCCGAGTACGGTAAGGACATGGCCGAGAACCCCTCCAGCCCCGATCCCGACGACAACGAACCCCAGGACCCGCTTTCGCGGATGTTCGGGCAATTCTTTGGTGGCCAGAACGCCCAAGGAATGCCTGACTCGGCCGCGATGCAGGCCATGTTTGGGCAGTTGCAATCTTTCTTTGGCGCCATGGCGTCCGGGGGCGATGGCCCAGTGAACTGGACCCTGGCCAAGGATTCGGCGCGCAAGGCCATCACCGACTCCGCTGCCGTGGACTCCTCCCAGACCCGAGACGTGGCGGAGGCAGCCCGGCTCGCCGAGCTCTGGCTGGATGCCGCCACCGAATTCACCACCTCCTCCACCGAGGCCCGCGCCCTCACCCGCACCGAATGGGTGGAGGCCACCCTGCCGCAGTGGCAGGCACTGACCGAGCCCGTGGCGCAGTCCGCCGCGGACGCCGTCTCCGGCTCACTGGAGACGCAGCTCCCCGCTGAGGCCACCGCCATGCTTGGCCCGGCCGGAGGCATGCTCAAGTCCCTGGGCGGCGCGCTCTTTGGGGCCCAGCTTGGCCAGGCCGTTGGCACCCTCTCCTCCGAGGTCCTGGGTGGGACCGACACCGGCCTGCCCCTGGCCGGGCGCCGCTTTGCCCTGGTTCCGCAAAACGTTGCCGCGTTCAGCGAGGGCCTGGAGCTGCCGCGCCAGGAGGTATTGCTCTACCTCGCCCTGCGTGAGGCGGCCCACCAGCGCCTATTCCACTCCGCCCCGTGGCTTGAGGCACATGTGTTGGAGCTGGTCCGGGACTTCGCCGCCGGCATCTCCATCGATACCTCCGCCATTCAGGAGCGCATCCAGGGCATTGACCCCTCCGACCCCGCGGCCATCCAAGAGGTCCTGAGCGGCGGCATGCTTGAACCCGCCACCACGCCCCGCCAGCAGGCGGCGTTGGCCCGCCTGGAGACCATCCTTGCGCTGATTGAGGGCTGGGTGGACGCAGTGGTGACCTCCGCTGCCGATCACCTCCCCTCCGCGCCCGCCCTACGGGAGACGCTGCGGCGGCGCCGGGCCCTTGGCGGCCCCGGCGAGCAGGCCTTTGCCGGCCTAGTGGGGCTGCAGCTGCGCCCACGCCGGGCTCGCGAGGCAGCAACCCTCTGGGAGAGCATCAGCGCCGAGCAGGGTGCCGAGGCCCGCGACGCCCTGTGGAAGGAACCCGGTCTGGTTCCCACGGCGGAGGATCTGGATGATCCGGCCGGCTTCTTCACGCGGCGCGCCCTGCTGGACGCCACGGATGAGGACATCGACGCCGCACTCGCCGCGTGGCTGGATAACAAGCCGGAGACCCCCGCCAAGGAAACTGCGGCGGAGGATGCCGAGGACGGCCCGGCCGACACCTCCGGCACGGCCGATTGGTCCGACGAGGGCGGCGCAGGAGAAGACGGCGCTGCCGGCCCCAGCTCAGATGAGCCCAGCTCCGACGACACCAGCTCCGATGACACCAGCTCCGAGCACGGTGAGGACCCCAAGGACGGGGACAGCCCCGCCGGCGAGGGCAAGGGAACCGGAGCCTAAAACTCCACTTCCCCCTCGCGATCCGAGGCCCAGGTGACTCCGTTCAGGAACGCCTGGGCCTCGACGCGTCTGGGGTAGCGCGCCTCCAGCGCCTTAAATTGCGGCCCGTGGCCATCGTCCGCGAGCAGGTGCGCCAATTCATGCACCAGCACAAAATCCACCACCCACTCCGGCATCTCCCGCAGCCTGTCTGAGAGGCGAATGGTGCCCTCCGATGCCGTGGCTGAGCCCCAGCGGCGGTGCTGATTGCTGACCCAGCGAACGCTGAGCGGCCGGGCCCGCCCGTCCAGGTAGCGGGCGCTGAGCATCTGCGTGCGCCGCAGCAACTCATCGTCTCCGGCGGGCAACGGCTTCCGTTTGCTCATGAGTTTCACCAGCATGGTGTCCACCCAGTGTTGCTCCTCCTTGCGGCTGAGCCGAGCCGGAATGGAGACCACGGCGACGCCCTCTCGCCATGCGGCGTTGACGGTGCGGGTGCGTTTGGTGGAGCGCTTCACGCGCACGCGAATGCCGTCTTCACGGATATACTCCACCTCTGCCGTGGGCATGGTCCCTCTTTTCTTGATCATTCCTTGACCGCTACAACTGCTTTACCGTGCACCAGCGGGGCCTTCCCGGATCGCCGCTGTGAGGGACCGGATTGCTGCACCTGTGGATGACCCGGCAGCACCTGCCGAACTCCATGCCACGATAGCGCTCCAAGGGCAGGCCACGGGGGCGTTGTCCACCGGTGAGGGAGGGCACGGATGCGCATCAATCCTGGAGTACGCCTGCTGGCCAACGGCAGGGGGACGGTGCGGGTGGGGACCGGACCAGGGCACACCGAACTGCACGACGTCTCAGAGGCGGACCTGGACGTTCTGCGGCGGCTGGCCCGCGGCGAGACCATCCCGCCACCGCCGCCGAATAGCGACGCGGCGCTGGCCCGCGGACGGCTGTTACAGAGCGTGGCGCACGTGCTGGTGGACTCCGAGCCGTGCCACGCATTGCCCGGATTGGCCGCGGACCGCCTGCGCACCGACGGCTACGGGTGGGCGGGAGCGTTTGGTCGCAGCGGCGAGCACCCGCTGGAGGGACGGCTGCGCCGGCGGGTGTGGATCTCCGGGCTGGATCGCTGCGGCATGGCCCTGGCCTTCACCCTGGCCGCGGCCGGCGTGGGTCAGCTGGCACTCGCCGATGACACGCCGGTGGCCCCGGATGACCTGGGATCCTCCCCTTTGCGGCTCACCGAACTGGGTCTGCCGCGCCCGGCCGCGGTCGCCAGGCATGTGGCGCGCCTGTATCCGCATACCCACGTCCTCTCTCCCGTGAGCCTCACGGAGGCTGAGCGCGGCACGGACCTGTTGGTCCTGGTGGTTCGCGACGGCATCGAGGCGGGCCTGGCAGCGAGGCTGGGCTGCGCCGACCTGCCCGTGCTGCCCGTGGTTTTCCATGAGGGCGGTTTCAGGGTGGGGCCGCTTGCCCTGCCAGGGGCCGCCGGCTGCGAGGCCTGCCGCAGCGAGGCGTGGCGGGTGCTGGAGGAGGGAGAGGAGCTCCTGGGCGGCGGCGCCTCGCCCGAGACCACCTCTGCTGTGCTCGCGGCCGGGTTGGCTGCGCAGGCGGTGGTCATGGTGCTCGACGGCGTGTTTGCCCCGAGCGTCGTCAACGGCGCCTACGTGGGGACGCTGGGCGCTGCGGCGATTCACTTTGAGCCGCTCCCGGCCAGCTGCGCGCACGGTACCGCCGAGCAGGGAAGCCTCGAGCAAGGAAGCATCGAGCAGGGAAGCCCCGCGGCGTAGGAGGGGGCTCAGCGCAGGTCGACGAGCACCGACATCACGTCCTCGCCAAAGCGCTCCAGCTTGGACCGGCCGATGCCTGGGATGGCCAGCAGGGCCTGCGGTGACTGCGGCATCTCCTCGGCGATCGCCATGAGGGTGGCGTCCGTAAAGATGACAAAGGCGGGCATTCCCGCCTCCTTGGCCGCCTCAGAGCGCCACGTGCGCAGCGCCTCAAACACCGCCTCGTCGTAGATGGACGGGCAGGTGGAGCAGCGGCGCAACTTGCGCTCCGCCGGCGTCTCCAGCACGGTGCCGCAGACCCGGCAGCGCACCGGGGCGGCGCTGCGCCGGGTCCTGGACTGCGCGGCGTCCGCCGTGACGCTCTCACGACCCGTGGCCGGGGCCAGGCCAGCCAGGAAGCGGCTGCGGCGGCGCCTGCCACGCCCGCCCGTGGTCCGCGACAGCGACCAGCTCAGGATCAGCCGGGTCTCGGCACGGGTCACCCCCACGTAGAGCAGGCGGCGCTCCTCATCAAAGTCGGATTGCGTCTCGGCAAAGGAGATGGGCATGAGCCCCTCGGAGAGGCCCACCAGGAACACGGTGCCCCACTCCAGGCCCTTGGAGGAGTGCAGCGATGCCAGCGTCACGCCCTCTACCACCGGGGCATGCGCCGTGGCCGCCCTGGCCTCCAGCTCCGCCGCGAAGCTCTCCATGGTGAGGTGCTCGCCCTCTGGCTTCGCGGCGTCGAGCTCATCGGCGAGCGCGACCAGCGCCGCCAGGGACTCCCAGCGCTCGCGCACCGCTCCGGCGGCCGTGGGCGCGTTGCGCTGCCAGCCCAAGGAGGCCAGCAGGTCACGGGAGAGTTGGGTGGCCTGTTCAAGGGGCGCGTTGCGGGCGGAGGAGCGAATCTGCGCCAACCCCTCGCGAACCTCCCTGCGCTGAAAGAAGCGCTCGGCGCCGCGCAGCTGATAGCCAAGGTTCTGCGCGCTCAGCGCACGCTCCAGCGCCTCTGATTGCCCGTTGGTGCGGTACAGCACGGCGATGTCTCGCAGTTTGACGCCGTCGCGCTGCATGAGCGACTTGATGCGCTGGGCAACAAAAACGGCCTCAGACTCATCATCTGGCAGCTCGTGATACTCCGGCTCAGGGCCCTTCTCGCGCTGGGCAATGAGCTCCAACGGTTCCGGCCACACGGTGCCGCGCTGATCCACTCCGCGCTCCGGGTGACGCCCGCCCAAGAGCCGGTTGGCCAGGTGCACCACCTGCGGCGTGGAGCGGTAGTCCCGCACCAGATGGACCTCCTGCGCCTCCGGGTGGGTGCGCGTGAACTCCAGCAGGTGGCGCGGAGTGGCGCCGGTGAAGGAGTAGATGGTCTGGCTGGGATCTCCCACCACACACAGCTCCCCCCGTGTGCCGACCCAGAGGTCAAGGAGGCGCTGCTGCAGCGGGGAGACGTCCTGGTACTCATCCACGGTGAAATGACGGTACTGCGAACGCACCTGGGCCGCTACCCGCTCGTCATCCTCCAGAATGCCGACCATCAGCAGCAGCACGTCCTCAAAGTCAATCAGGCCGCGATCCGCCTTGACGTCCTCGTAGGCCTGGTAGACGCGGGCAAGAGCCGTGTGGTCAAGATCCGCGACCGGGTCGCGTTGGATGGAGGGCGCACCGTAGGTCTCCGGGGTGAGCATGGAGACCTTGGCCCACTCGATCTCCCCTGCCAGGTCCCTCACCGTGGCGCGGTCCGCGTTGACCCGCAGGCGGCGCGCGGCCTCTGCCACCAACGACGCCTTGTGATCCACCAGATTGGGCAGTACGCCGCCCACTGACTGCGGCCAGAAGTATTGCAGCTGGCGCAGCGCCGCCGCGTGGAAGGTGTGGGCCTGCACGCCCGCGGCACCGAGCCCGCGCAACCGGGTCCGCATCTCTGCAGCGGCGCGGGCGGTGAAGGTCACGGCTAAGACCTGCTGGGGCACGTACTCCCCCGCCGCCACGCCGTGGGCAATGCGGTGGGTGATGGCGCGGGTCTTACCGGTTCCGGCGCCCGCCACCACCACCATGGGGCCGTGAAGGTTGCTCGCGACCTGCAACTGCTCCGCGTCCAACCCGGACAAAATCTCCTGTGGGGTGAGGCTCACTTGCGCGCCTCCTTGGATGTCGCGGGGGTGGGAAGCTCCCCGCCAAACCAGGCGCGCAACATGGCTCCGGCCACGGACACTCCGCCGGGGACGCCGATGCTGCCCGCCGCCACTTCGCTGGCCAGCTCATCCCTGGTGAACCACCGGGTGGCCACAATCTCCTGGCCATCCGGGACGGTATGCGTGGAGAGGGCCATGGCATGGAAGGCAACCATGAGCGAGGCAGGCAGGGGCCACGGCTGGGAGCCAAGGTAGCGCGGGGCGTCCAGGCTCACGCCAGATTCCTCTCCGACCTCACGAATCACCGCCTCCTCCAAGGATTCCCCCGGTTCAACAAACCCGGCAAGCATGGAGAAACGGTCCCCGCCCCAGGCCGCGTTGGCGCCCAACAGCACCCGGTCATGGGCATCCGTGACCAGCACAATCACGGCAGGATCGGTGCGGGGAAAGTGGTCCGTTCCCTGGGCCGTGCACCGGCGCACCCATCCGGCGTCCACCACCTCGTTAGGCGCGCCGCAGCGGGAGCAGAAGGAGGTCACCGAGTGCCAATTCAGGACGGCGACGGCTTGGGTGAGCAAGGCCGCGTCCGTGCGGCTCAGCTCTGCCGCTCCCCGCAAGCCAACCGGCGTGGCACCCCCGGCGCTCGCCCGCGCCCACCACTGCGGCTCCTGCACAAACTGCGCCGCGACCCAGTCCACCCCAGCTGCGCCGTCCACGCCGTCCACCCTGCCGAGCCACACCAGGACGGTGGCCTCTGCCAGGCCGGCCCGCACCCCAGGTGCGCCGAGCTCCGGGGCCGCCAGCGCGTCGTCGAGCACTAAGGTCTTGCCGCCCACGACTGCCAGCAGGCGGGTGGAGCCGCGCTCCAGCGCGGAATCCAGCCATCCCTGCTTGCGCCGATCCTCGCCGCCGCGGTCCACGCCGCCCCCCGTGAGGGCGAGCGGGGCAAGCGAATACTGCGGCACAAAAGTCATGACTCTAGGTTATCGAGAAGGGGCGACACTCGCTGACGAGGCGGCGGGATCGGTGGACAACTTCCGACGCGCCGAGCGCAACTCCCGCCGGCATCCGGGCCGCTCAAAGTACGGTGGGGAGGTGAAACGTTCGCCTCTCGACCTCGCCGCCGTCGCCACCGCAGCCGTGCCCGGACTCGTTGCCTCGCAGGTGGGGCGGCTTCCGGACGACGCAGAAGACTTTGACGCGGCCCTCGTGGTGGACAGCAAGGGCTCGCGCTGGCGCGTGCGCAGCCCCAAGCACCCAGACGCCAGTCTGCGCCTGGAAACCGAGCTTCGCGCGCTTGGCGGGCTCTCCCCCACGGTGCGCGCCACGCTCCCCTTTTCCGTTCCGACCGTGGCCGGAACGGTGAAACAGGGCGAGCTTAAAACCTTTGTTTATCATCACTTGGATGGGCACGTGCTCTCCCTCGATGAGCTGCTGGCCTCCCCGGACCTGGCCACGCAGGTGGGCAGGACCATCGCGGCGATCCATGAGATTGACCGCGAGACAGTGGAACGAGCCGGCCTGGCCACCTACGACGCCGAGGAATTTCGGCGCGCCCGCCTCTCCGAACTGGACCAGGTTGCCTCCAGCGGCAAGGTGCCCGCCCGGCTGCTGCGGCGCTGGGAGAACGCCATGGAGGACGTCTCGCTGTGGCGGTTTAACCCCTCCGCGGTCCACGGCGACCTGCACGAAGAACAGCTATTTGTCCACGAGGACCGTTTAGTGGCGGTCACCGGCTGGTCCGACCTGCACGTGGGCGACCCAGCCGAGGACTTGGCCTGGCTCCTGGCCCTGGATGATCAGCGCACCATCGACGCGGTCGTGAATGCCTACAGTGCCCGGCGCGGCGACAAGGCCGACCCGCACCTGATGCGGCGCGCCACCCTGGCCGCCGAGTTTGCCCTGGCCCGCTGGCTGGCCCGCGCCCTGACGCGCGGCGACGCCGCACGCGTCGCGGAGGCAGAGGTCCTACTGGCGGACCTCGACACCAATCTGCAGGAGCTGGGAGACCGCCCGGTTGGCCTGGTGGAGGCCGGGCCGGAGCGGCCAGAACACGCCCCTTCCGTCACACAGCTCGACGACGCCGCACCCACCGACCCTGCCGACGCGGACGCAGCCGGTGGCCCGGTCGTGGACGCCAAGGGCGACTGGGTGGAGCCCACCGCAGCCGAGAACTCCACGCCTGAGCAGCCGGCCGTGTTGACGCCTGCCGTGACGGAGCTCCCCGCCCCAGCGGTCACGGCCAAGCCGGCGGCGCAGGCCGTCGCCGAACCGGACCCCACGCCGGAGGTCAAGCCTGAGCAGGACGCGGAGCCAAAGCAGGAAGCGAAGCCCGAGCAGGGGGACGAGCCCACGCCGGAGGCGACGCAGGAGCCCGCGAAGAAAGCTGCCAGCGAGGACAAGGAAACGGACGAGCCAGCAGACGGGCCAGCAGCCGAGTCAGCAGACGAGGATGACGATGCCGTCATCACAGACGCGGACGTCCCGGATCCCGCGACCGAGGCCATGACGATTGTGCCCCCGGCGGAGAAGCCGAAGCCGACCGCCGAGGAGGACCCGGCCGCCAAGAAGGGCCGGGAGCAGGACTGACGCCCGCGGGCCGCTCTAGCGGTGGCGCAGCGTGTCCACCAGTTGCTGCGGTGACTCGCAGGCAAGGACCCACGGAAGCGTGTGGGGATCGTTCGGGGCGCCCTGCCAGCGCAGCAGCATGAGGCGGTGGTGGGACACCGCGATCTGCTCCCTGCCATCCGTCGCGATGACCTGAAAATCCGTGCCGGCCAGGGCGTGGCCGGGGGTGCAACGACTCAGGACGTCCCGGTGCTCCTGCTCCTGGCCCTGCGGGTCCTTGCGCACGTCGCGAAACCCAGCCGGGAACACGAAGTCCGCGGGCACGCCCCCGCGTTGGAAGGGCACCGAGCGCGCCGGCAAGCCGGTGGAAGGATCAGCCGGAACGTAGCGGTTCAGCAGCTCCATGAGGCGCATCGTGACCCCATCGCGATAGCGCTGAAAGGCCGGGAGGCCGCCGCTGTTGGGGTCCAGGACACTCACGATGAGCTTCTTGTCCCGCAGGTGCAGAACGGGTGAGAAGGTGCCATCGGCCTCCACCCCCTGCACGTCAGCGCGCGCCACGGTGCGGGCACGGAAGCTGTTGCGGACCTTGACCCACTCGGGGCCAACCTCCACGCCCGCTCGGCGCACGAACCCAAGAAAAATCCCGATGGCCGCTATGCCAAGGCCGCAGGCCAGCATGGCTGGGTCAACGTCCCCGGCCCCCATCCCGTTCATGGCGCCGATGGCCATCAACACCCCCATGGGAGTGAGTATCACCATGACACAAACCAGGATTGCTCTGGCCCCTGGGGCGAGCGCGCGCACGCGCTCCACGTGACCGGTCTTCTGCGCCGTGTCTGCCTTGAAGGCCATGCTTTCTCCCCAAAGTGCGGTGGTGATCTTGCGTGAATGACGTTGCCACAGCGAGGACGCGCGCCCGGCCTACTGGCCTTCGGTCGCAAACAGCTCGGTGATCAGCGCCTCCAAGTGTGCCTCATCCGCCAGTCGCGGCGGCCGCACCGTCTTGCCGTGGGCCACGTAATAGAAGGCGGCGTCGATCTGGTCCAGGGGCACCCCATGCAGGCGTGACCAGGCAAGTCGATACACGGCAAGCTGCAGTGACTTCTTGGGAAGCTCGGCGGCGGTGGGCACGCGCCCGGTCTTCCAATCCACCAGGTCCCAGCGCCCTTCGGGGCTCTTGAAGACCGCATCGATGCGGCCACGCACACTGACCGGCCCAATCCGGGTCTCCAGCGCGGCTTCCACGATCTCCGGCTGGCGATTGGCCCACTCAGAGGCAAGGAACTTGGCCTTGAGCTGCTCCACCGCTGCGGTTGCGCCGACGGTGCCCCCGTCCGGGACGACGCCGCCCTCACCTGCTTCGCCACCCGCGTCGCCCGCGTCGCGCGCATCGCTGTAGAGAGCGTCGTCGTCCAGGTCAAAGTGACCCTGAGCCTCAAAGCGCGACTCAACCCACTGGTGAAACTCCGTGCCCTGCGTCGCGGCGACCCCCGGGCGGTGCGGCACGGGGCGGCGCAGGTCCTTCTCCACCGCCTCGCGATCATCCGCCGCCTCAACAAAGAGGGAGGCGCGCACGTGCCGCGGCGGAATCAGCTCCGGCTCCAAGCCAGCCTCGGCGCGTTCCTGCAGCAACTGCCGTGCCTCCTGGTCCCACTCCAGCCCCAGCTCGGAGCCCGGTCGCGGAATCTCCCCCGAGGCCAGCAGCGCCTCCCGCGCCGTGCGCACATCTAGCGCGGCGGCCTCTAGGCCCGGCCGCCGGCTGGCCACCCGCGGGATCATGACCTCCTCGCCCTTGAACACGGTGGCGCCGGCCAGCGGATCGTAGGGCCACTCGCCGCGCAGCATGATGCCGGCCTCCGGGTTCTCCTCCAGCTCCGCTGGAGCCTCCTGCCACGGCCCGCGCTCCACCTCCGGGGCGCGGCCCGTTTCCTGCGCGTCTTCCAACGCCAGCTCCGGTGCAATCAATCCCTCACCCTGCGGTGCAAGGCAGGCCGCCAATTCGCTAAAGAACGGCGAGGGCTCCACCCGCTTCTTGGAGAGCCCGCTGAAATCACTGGCGGAACACCACAGCACCGATCGCGCGCGGGTGAACGCCACGTATGCGAGCCTGCGCTCCTCCTTCTCCGCGTGCCGGGCCACCTCTAGGGCGTAGCCCTCCTCCTTGGTGCCCTTCTCAAACTCCTCGTATTCCTTCTGATGCTCAAAGACCGCCGCCGGGTCATCCAGGGCGCTGAGCTGGGGTAGCTCGCTTGCGTCTCCGCGCAGCGGCCATGGCAGCTCGGCAAAGCTCTTGGTCCAGCGGGTCACCTGCCCTGAGGGGAAGGTCCCGGCGTTCAGGGCCGGCACCGCGACGATGTCCCACTCCAGGCCCTTGGACGCGTGCACGGTCAGGAGTTGCACCGTGCCGTCCTCCGCCGGTTCCGGCGAGGTGGAGAGCCCACCCTCGTGGGTGGAGGCGGCGTCCAGCCACTCCAGGAACGCCGGCAGCTCCGCCTCCCCGTCCCCACCGTCAAAGCGGGCGACGACGTCCGCGAACGCATCCAGGTGTCGCCGGGCCGCGTGCTCGTCGCGCCCGGGACGCGAGAGCACCTCCACGTCCAGCCCCAGGGTGCTCACCACCTCCGCGACCAGTAGCGGGAGCTCCTCTCCGAGCAGCCGGCGCAAGCGCCGCAGCTCCGCGGCCAGTCGGGCCAGCCGCGCACGGGCCGCCTCTCCCAGCGTCCTGCCGTCCCGGCTCACCCACTCGCCGCGTGGGAGGTGATCCAGCGCCTCCACGAGGCTGGCCTGATCCACCAGGTCGTTGCCGTCCACGTGGCCGCGATCCTCCGCGGCTTGCCCGTCCGGGGTCTCAAAATCTGCTCGGCGCAGCTGACGCACGGCCGCCGCCCGACGCTTGGCACGGAATTGCGCGTAGTCCCCCAGCGCCATCAGGTCCGCCGGGCCAATCCGCCAACGGGCGCCGGCGAGCAGGCGCATGAGCGCGTCCGAGCGCCCCGGGTCGGCGATGACGCGCAGCGTCGCCACCACATCCTGCACCTCCGGAGTCGTGAGCAGGCCGCCAAGGCCCACCACTTCCACGGGGATGCCGCGCGAGCGTAGCTCCTCTGCCACCGGCGCCATGGTGGCGCGTTTACGGGTCAGCACGGCGACGGAGGGCCACGCGCCCTTGGCCTGCCGCCAGGCCTCGCGCTCGCGCTGGAGGAAGTCGGCCAGTTCCCTGGCCTCCTGCGCCGCAATCACGGCGTGCGCCAGGACCACGCGGCCCTGGCTCACGGCCGGACGAGCCTCCAGGGCGTCCACTCTGAGCCCGGCTGGGCGGGGCAGCGTGATGCGCGACGGCGCGAGCACCCCCGCGTGGTCCGCGTCGCATGGGTCTGTAGGCGCGCCAGCGACGTCCGGTACCGCGGCGTGCTCGGCAGCATCCGAGAGCGTCTGCCTGCGATTGAGAGGCCGGGCGATCAGGTTGGCGGCGTCCAGGATGGAGCGCGAGTTGCGCCACGCGGTGGTCAGCTGGGTCACCGGAGCCGGGGTGCGGGTGCCATCGGTTGCCACGGTGGCGAAACGGTCCGTGAAGGCGGCGAGCTGACCGGCGGAGGCACCACGGAAGCCGTAGATGGCCTGGTTGGGGTCCCCCACGGCGGTGACCGCGTGCCTTCCGTCGGCGAAGAGCCGGGCAAAGAGCTCAATTTGGGCGTGGCTGGTGTCCTGGAACTCGTCCAGCAGCACCACCTTGTAGCGCGAGCGATATTGGGCCTGCACCTCCGGGAGCAGGGCAAGCCGGGCCGCGAAGGCGACCAGGTCGCCGTAGTCCATGATCCCGCGCCGGGCCTTGGCCTCCTGGTAGTCGGCGGCGAGCCTGGCCACCGTGGCGTGGGTGCGCAGCCGGTCAATCTCTTTGCTCGGCTTGGTGGACCGGGCGGTGGCCCCGAACGGCAGCTCCTCGAGCCCGTCTGCGCGCTCCAGCAGCCAGTCCACGGTGCCTGCCGGGTCCACCAGGTGCTCCGCCGCCTGCGAGGCGTAGCCAAGGACGCCCTCCACGAGCGTCCCGTGGGAGGAATGCAGGTGCTGGTGCGGCCCGTCATAGGCATCCACCACCTTGGTGGCCAGCTGCCAGCACTGGGCCGGGCCCCAGACCGGCGCGTCCGGCTCCAGGCCTATCCTCATCCCCTGCTCCGCCACCAAGGTCTTGGCAAAGGAGTGATAGGTGGACACGCTTGGCTCCATGCCAAGGTCCGCCTCCTGGCCCTGCTGCATCACCGAGCGCAGGCGGCGTAGGTGCCCCCGCAACCGCTCCGCCAGTTCCCCGGCGGCCTTGCGTGTGAAGGTCACGCCAAGGATCTCCTCCGGGCGGGCCAGGCCGTTGGCCACCAGCCACACCACGCGGTCCGCCATGGTCGCGGTCTTCCCCGAACCCGCGCCAGCGACCACCAACAGGGGCGAGAGGCCGGAGGTGATCACGTCTCGCTGTTGGGACGTGGGTCGGTTTTCCTGCCCCAGCGCCGCCGCCAGCACATCCGGATCCTCAAAGGGTGAGGGCGTGTGCTCTCCGCTCATGTCCCCATCCCTCATCGATGCGCGGCTCACGGCTCGGTCACCTGGCGTCCCTCTGCGCACAGCGGGCAGGCGCCGGGAAGGGTGCAACGCACCGCCGCCCCGCCCTGCTCGTGCATGGCCACAAAGTCCGCCCGAGACATCAACTCCGCCGCATCAGCCACCATGTCCGCCGCCCAATTCTCTTCCGCTTCGATGGGCGCCTGCGCGCGCACCGTGGCCTTTGCCGTCTCTGTCCCGACGGCGACCAAGGCGGCCCCCGCCGGATGGGTCGGGTCGCCGAGTCCGGTCAACCCCGCCCGGTCACCCGCACCAACGTTGTCACCCACGCCAACGTCGTCGGGCAGTGTCTCTTGCGGCGCCAGCAGCGCACCAGCCAGGATTGCCGCCTGATAGGTGGCCAGCTGCGGGTGCTGCTGGGCCTCCACCGCGGTGGGAATGAGCTTTCCGGTCTTGAGGTCCACCACGTAGGGGCGCCCCTCCGCGTCCGCCTCCACCCGGTCGATGGATCCGTTGATCCGCACCGGGTGCTCCCCCGGCGAGCGCGGCTCCAGGTCCACGCCAATCCCCTGTTCCAACCCCACCAGACTGCGTCCGGCAGCGCTGGCGCTCTCGTAGTAGCCGGCCAGGCGGCCCAGCATCCGCTCGGCGCGCTCGCGCTCGGTGGAGCCCAGCCAGTTCTGCGGCATCTCCAACTCATCCCAGCGGTGATGCAACGCCACCAGGAGCTGTTCCTGGCTGGCCTCCGGGTATTGCTCGGCAATGGAGTGGATCAGCGTGCCAAGGCTGCGGGCAAAGTCCACGGGCGCCACCCCTCCCGCCGCCTGGATGAACCAGTTCAGCGGGGAGTTCAGCACTGACTCCACCTTGGACGGTGAGACCCGCACCGCGGCACCGGGGGCCACGATGGGATCCGCGCTGGAGAGCGGGGCAAGCCCCCACCATCTCGCGGGGTCCGCTCCGGGCACCGGAGGCTCTGCCAGGCTCAAGAGCGCCAGCACGCCGGCCGCGTCCGCCGCCGCTTCGTCCGCGCCGGCCTCTAGTGTGCGGCGCAGCAGCGCGGTCAGCGTGGTGAGGGTGCGCGGGCGGGGCACGGCGGTGATGACCAGCGGCTCAGCGTGATCGGAGCGCACCAGTTCAAGGAAGCTCGAGGGGGTGGCGTCATCCCCGGAGATGCCGATCAGGTGCAGCTGGGTGCGCGCCCGGGAGAGCGCCGTGACAAATTGGCGCAGCTCGTCATCGCGAACGGCGCGCAGCTTTTGCGCCACTGTGGAGTCTCGCAGGGCCTGCGGTCCCAGTTCCGCGACCGTCGCGAGTTCATCCGAGCGCAGCAGCTGCCCGCGCAACCCGGTGGAGGGCCACAGCCCCTCCTCCAGCCCCGTCACGATGACCGTGTCCCACTCCAGTCCGGCCGCGGCGGCGGGCGTTAAGACCTTGACGCGCCCGCTGGTGGAGCCGGTCCTGGCCAAGGAGTCCATGGGCAGTTCCTGCCCTCGCACGTGGTCAAGAAAGTCAGGGACAGAGGCCCCTGGGTGCTGATCCACGTAGCGCTCCGCCGCCTGGAAGAGCGCCATCACCGCATCCAAGTCCCGGTGCGCGCGGTCCCCGCGCAGCCCGTGCTCCCCCAACGCCTGCTCGCGCCAGGGCTCGGCGGCGCGGGCCGTGTCCCAGAGCGCCCACACGGCGGTCGACGGCGTGTGCTCGCCTTCCAGGTGCTGGCGCGCGGCGGCGAGCATGTCAAGCAGGCGAACGCCCGGCAGCGCGGTGGTCCCCAGGGCGCGCAACTCAGACGCGGTGTAGCCGCCATCCAGGAGCGCCGCGAGGAGCTGCGTGCTGGACGGGGCGGGCCCCTCCGCCTCGGGGCCGCGCGCCGCACGCTCGTGAATGAGCAGCTCCTGGCGCAGCCAACGCACATCCAGGGAGGACGCGCGGCCGTAGGGGCCAGTGAGGAGGGACTGCACTGCCGCGGCGTCCGCCAGCGCCTCCCGGGGGTCACGGACGCGGGGGGCGGCGGGGACCAGGGCGCGCTCCAGCAGCGCCAGGAGCGGGAGCACGGCGGCCTCCTCACGCAGCGGAATCTCCACGGGAGGCACCTCGGTGGAGATCCCGTCCAGGCCAAGCGCACGCGACACGCTGCGCACCTGCGCGCCGTTGCGCACAATCACTGCGATGTCCTCGTAGGCCACGCCGCGGCTCAGGTGCGCCTCAAGGACGTGCCGGGAGACCAGCCGGTCGCGGTGCACCACGGACTCCACCACGCGGACGTCGACAGGCGGCTCGGCGGCGGACGCCCCGGCGCCGGCGGGGCCCGTTGCGGGGCCGGCCGCCTGGCCAGCGGCGGTGCCAGCCGCCTGGCCAGCCGCGGCGCCCTCCTCCGGGCGGGGCTCCCAGCGGCGCCCCAACTCGCCGGTGGCGGACGGGATGCGCAGCATGACGCGGCGGATGGCGGTGCTCAGCGGAGCGCTCAGCCGGAAATTCTGCGTCAGTTCCACCACCGCCGCCGGGCCGTTGTCCCCGCCAAGCTCCCCGGGGAGCAAGCGGACCAGGTCCGGGCGGGCGCCGCGGAAACCCTGCACCACCGTGTCCGGGGAGGCCAGCAGGACCGCGTCGCGCCGCCCGCGGGCCGGGTCCGCCAGGAAACGCACCAAGGCGTGCTGGGACCCGGTGGCCTCTTGCAGGTCATCCACCACGAGTAATTCGAGGCCGCCGGTCTGGACGGCGGCAAAGTCGGGGAAGGCGCGCAACACCTTCAGCGCCAGCCCCACCAACTCGGCCGGGTCAAAGGCCTCCGAATGCGCCAGCTGCCCCACCCGGCGGTACTCGCGCAGAAACTGCGCGCAGGCCCCCCACTCGGGGACGCCGCAGCGCCGACCCAACCCCTCGACGTCGTCCGCTTCAAGCCCCCATTCACTGACGCGATCAAGGAACTGGCGCAGCTCCTGCCGGAAGCCGCGGGTGCCCACGGCCTGGCCAAGAGAATCCGGCCAGGCGGGCCCCCCGCCGTGTTCCCGGTGCCCGCGCAGCAACTCGGCGATGAACGCGTCCTGATCCGCGCCGGCCAACAGGCGCGGCGGCCGCCCGTCCGCCCGGATCAGCCCCTGCTCCCGCGCCAGGCGGATGAGGTCAAAGGCATAGGCCGAGTAGGTGCGCACCACCGGCTCGGCAAAGGTGGCTCCGGAGCGCAGCGCCAGCTCATCACGCAGGCGATCCGCCTGCTGCCGGGTGGGAACCAAGGCAAGGATGGCGTCCTGGTGGGTGCCTGCGCGGAGCCGGTCAATGACGACCTCAAGCGCCACGGTGCTCTTGCCCGTTCCTGGCCCGCCCACCACAAGGACGGGGCCGTGGCCTGGCTGGGAGATGAGCTGTGGGAGGTTCACCCCCTTATGAGACCACCCTGGGCCGACACCTTCCCAACCGGGCGCGTCGTTTCAGTCCGCCGCGGGGGAATCGGAGGGAGACTCCGGCTCGCTGGCCGGGACGCCAAGCACCTCATCCAGCCTCAGCTGCAGGGTGTCGAGCTCCGCGGCGGTGGGCTTCCAGAACGCGCTGCGATGAATCCTGTCCTCATCCCGCGGGGTGCCCTCCGCGTCCCAATGCGCGCGGCCGCGGGCAAAGAGCGGCGCGGTCATGGTGCCGTCGCCGCGGACAATCCGCCACCACGTGAGGCCCTCCGGAGCCTTGCGCATGGCACCTGCAGGGCGCCGGGGAGTGGACAGCCCAATGATCTCTGCCACGGCGCCGTAAGAGGTCACCCGGCCGGGCGGGACGGCCTCGATGACGCGATAGACCGCCTCATCTACTGCCTCTGGATCGCTAAACCTCGGGTTCACCACGCTGCCCACTCTAGCGGCGCGCGCGCCGCGACGACGGGCGCTATCCACAGGCCAAGCCCGGCGCCGCGCACGCCGTGGCCCGGCCGCGATAACGTGAGGGCATGGCGCACGAGAACAACATTCAAGACCAGCTCCCCCTCGGCGATGCGACGGGAGGCGCCGTGGCCTGGCATGAACTGCCACGGGCGGCGTTTGACCTGGAGACCACCGGGCGGGATCCGCGCACCGCACGCATCGTGACGGCCTCCGTCGTGATCGTGAACGGTCGCAACGAACTGCTCCAGCACCACGAGTGGTTGGTTGATCCGGGCGTGGAGATCCCGGAGGAGGCCGCCGCCGTGCACGGCATCACGACGGAGAAGGCGCGCGCTGAGGGGCAGGACCCGGCCACGGCGATTGCCCAGATCGCTCAGCTGCTGGGAAACCTCTTCCAGACCATGCCCGTCATGGCCTTCAACGCCCCCTATGACTTCACGGTGCTAGAGGCGGAGTCCCGGAGGGTGGGGGTCCCCTCCATTCGCCCGTTCCCCGTGATTGACCCTCTGGTGCTTGACCGCGCGGTGGACAAGTACCGCCGCGGCAAGCGCACCCTGACGGCCATGAGCGAGCACTACGGGGTGTCCCTGGTGAACGCCCACACTTCCGCGGCGGACGCCCTTGCCACCGTCGGCGTGGCGGATGCCATTGCCCGCAAGTACGCCGCCCAGATCCAGGTGGAGCTGCCCCAGCTGCACACGGCACAAGAGGGGTGGCAGCGCGCCTGGGCAGAGAATTTCCAGGACTTTCTGCGCCGCAAGGATCCCTCCGCGAGCGTGGACGCCGTCTGGCCGCGCGCGGACTTGGGCCCCCGCGAGGGCTGAGGCGCCGCTGCGGGGGTGATGTGCCGATTGACACACGTGTGACCTCCTGTGACGGGATTCATACGTCACATGGTTCCGCCACGCGGGCCTGGGAACATGCACTCGTTCGGCGCAATCCGGGCATACCGCTCACTTCTTCGGCAAAGGGGCGCACATTGCCGCACACCTGGGAGATTCGTCGGCAAGAGAGGCCATTCGGTCGATAATCTTCGCGGGTGCTTCAATGGGGAGGTTGCATCACTCCCCGCGTTGAAGAGGACCCCAGACACCCGTGATCACTGTTTCCCATCTGAGCAAGGAGTTCGTCTCCGGCGACCGCCGCGTGCAGGCGCTCAAAGACGTCTCCCTGGCCGTGCCAGATGCCCAAATCCACGGCATCGTGGGCCAGTCCGGCGCCGGCAAGTCCACGCTCGTGCGCTGTCTGACCCTCCTGGACACTCCCAGCTCCGGCACCCTGTCCATCGATGGGCAGGACCTGACCGCGCTCTCCGGAACGGATCTGCAGGCGGCCCGCCGCCGCATCGGGCTGGTCTTCCAGCACGCCAACCTCTTTGACGCCCGCACCGCCGTGCGCAACGTGGCCTACCCGCTAGAAATCTCCGGCCTCTCCCGTGAGAAGCGCCTGGCCCGTGCCACCGAGCTGCTTGAGCTGGTGGGCCTGAAGGGCGCCGAGGGGGCCTACCCCTCCCAGCTCTCCGGCGGACAGAAGCAGCGGGTTGGCATTGCCCGCGCTCTGGCCGCGGACCCCAAGGTCTTGCTCTGCGACGAGCCCACCTCTGCCCTTGACCCGTCCTCCACCGCAGAGGTGCTCCAGCTCATCCGCGATGTGCGTGATCGTCTTGGCCTCACCGTCCTGGTGATCACCCACGAGATGAGCGTCGTGAAGACGCTGTGTGACTCCGTGTCCCTGCTGCAGAACGGCACCATTGTGGAGTCCGGTTCCGTGGAAGAGGTCGTTGCTTCCAACGGCGCCCTGACACAGCAGCTGGTTCCGCTGCCGCCGCTGTCCGCGACCCCGCTGCGGTCCGGAGAAACGGCCCTGGACATCCTGGCTGTGGGCGACGCCGTCGATCTTCCGTTTGTTGCCGAGGCCTCGCGCCTGGCCGGTAGCGACGTTCCCGTGATGGCCGGCTCCATTGAGCGCATCGCTGGTGGCCGCGTGTCGCGGCTGCGAGTGGCCATCCCTGCTGGCGTCGACGCCGACCACATCCAGAGCGAGCTGCGCCGCATGGGCGCGACCGTGACCGCACCCGTTTCCCCGGAGGTGGCCGCATGAGCCAGTCTGTGATTCTTGCCGCCGATGACTTCTTTGCGCCGCTCAAGGCCACCGGCATCTGGAAGGTGATTGGCGACGCCCTGGTGGAGACGCTGCAAATGGTCGCCATCTCTGGCATCGCCACCGTGCTGATCGGCACCGTCTTTGGCGTGTTGCTCTGGGCCAGCTCCCGCGGGGGGATCCTGCCCAAGTGGCTTGATGTCTTTGTGAAGGTGGTCCTGTCCTGGGTCATCGTGAACATCCTGCGCTCCATCCCCTACGCCATCTTGATGCTCACGCTGATCCCCTTCACGCGCATCCTGGTCGGCACCTCGCTTGGCCCCATGGCGGCCAGCGTCTCGCTGACCATCGGCACAGTCCCGTTCTTTGCCCGCCTCGTGGAGTCTGCGCTGCGTGAGGTGGACCGCGGCAAGTTGGACGCCGCGTCCGTCATGGGTTCCAGCCGCTTCCAGTTGGTCTCCAAGGTCGCGCTGCCAGAGGCACGTCCCGCGATGGTCGCGGCCATCACCACCACCGTGGTCACGTTGGTGGGTTACTCCGCCATGGCCGGCCTGATCGGCGGCGGCGGCCTAGGCCGCCTGGCGTACAACTACGGATATCAGCGCTTTGAGCTCTCCATCATGCTTGTGGTCCTCGTGATCATGGTGGTGCTGGTGCAGCTCATTCAGTTCCTCGGTGATCGCCTCACCCGCGTCGTGGATCACCGCTAACCCCCCATTCTCCCGGCCCCAGGGCCGGAACTGCAGCCGGTAGCCGCCAGCTGCGTCGTCGCCGCCTTTATTTACCCAGCGGCCCGTCATCAAGGAGCACTCTCGTGCGCAAGAAGTTCTCGTTTGCAGCCCTGGCCGCCGTCGCGGCCCTGGCCCTGTCCGCCTGCGGCGCCGGCTCCACCCCGGCGGCCTCCTCTGCCCCGCCCCTTGACCCGGCCAAGCCGGTCAAGATCACCGTGGCCGCGAGCCCCATCCCCCACGGCAAGATCCTGCAGTACGTCAAGGACAACCTCACCAAGGACTCCGGCATTGAGTTGGAGATCAAGGAGGTTGATGACTACATCACCCCCAACACCTCGCTGCAGGACAAGTCGGTGGACGCCAACTTCTTCCAGCACCTGCCCTACCTTGAGGCGCAGAGCAAGGACAAGGGCTACAAGTTTGCCCACGGCGAGGGCATCCACCTTGAGCCCATCTCCGCTTACTCGGAGAAGTACCAGAACGCCGCGGACATCCCCGAGGGCTCCACGATTGCCATCACCAACGACGCCTCCAACCAGGTGCGCTCGCTGAAGGTGCTCCAGGATGCCGGCGTGCTCAAGGACATCCAGGACACCGACACTGCCCTGGCCATCTCCGGCGATGCCAGCGCGGACAAGAACCCCAAGAAGCTGGTCTTCAACGAGATGAACCCGGAGGTCGTGGTCCAGCAGATCAAGGACCCCAAGGTCGCCGCCGCCATCGTCAACGGTAACTTTGTGCTCTCCGCCAAGCTGGACCAGAAGCCCATCGCCGTGGAGTCCGCTGAGAACAACCCCTACGCCAACTTCCTGGTGTGGCGTGATGGCGAGGAGACCCCCGCCGTCAAGAAGCTTGACGAGCTGCTGCACTCCCCTGAGGTCAAGGCCTACATCGAGAAGACCTGGCCGGATAAGAGCGTCATCCCGGCGTTCTGATCCTTCCCGATCCACATGCAAAGGTTCCCCGCACCGGTTGGTGCGGGGAACCTTTTCTTGTTGCCGTCGAGTCGCGACGCGCGGCACTGTACCGCGGCGCCGCGGCAGGACTAGGCGTCCGGCGCCGTCGCCGTCGCCGCGGCCCTGGCGGCGGCGGGAAGCGCGGTGACAATCTGATCCATCGCCGCGTCGTCGTGCGCGTCGGAGAGGAACCACGCCTCAAAGACGCTGGGCGGCAGGTACACGCCCTGCTCCAGCATGGAGTGGAAGAACGGCGTGTAGCGCCAGCCCTCCTGCGCTTGGGCGTCGGCGTAGTTGTGCACGCCGCGCTCTGAGGTGCCAAAGGCCACGGAGAAGAGGTTGCCAGCCACCTGCAGCGAGTGATCCACGCCTGCGGCGTTCAGCGCGGCGCTCAGCTCGTCCTGCAGTTGCAGCGAGCGGGCGTCGATGTTGGCGTACATGTCCGACGTCGCGTGCTCCAGTTGGGCGATCCCGGCGGCGGTCGCGACGGGGTTACCGGAGAGCGTGCCAGCCTGGTACACGGGTCCAAGAGGAGCCAGGAAGTCCATGATCTGGGCGGGTCCTGCCAGCGCGGCCGCGGGCATGCCGCCGCCAATGACCTTGCCGAAGGTGAAGAGGTCAGGGACCCAGCCCTCGGTGCGGCCGGTGAGGCCCCAGTAGCCGGCGTCTGAGGCGCGGAAGCCCGTGAGCACCTCGTCCACGATCAGCAGGGAGCCCGCCTCCGTGGTCTTGGCGCGCAGGTAGGCGTTGAAGCCCTCCTCCGGGAGCACCACACCCATGTTGCAGGGGGCGGATTCGGTGATGACGGCCGCGATGCGCTGGCCATACTGCTCAAAGGCCGCATCCACAGCGGTGCGGTCGTTGAAGGGAAGCACCAGCGTCTCCGCGGTGACGGCCGCGGGCACGCCGGCGGAGCCGGGCAGCGCCAGCGTCGCCAGGCCGGAGCCGGCGGCGGCCAAAAGCGCGTCCACGTGACCGTGGTAGCAGCCGGCAAACTTCACGATGAGGTCCCGGCCGGTGTAGCCGCGGGCTAGGCGCACGGCGGTCATGGTGGCCTCGGTGCCGGTGGAGACCAGGCGCACCCGCTCCACGCCGCCCATGCGCCCGGCAATGAGCCCGGCCAGGCGGGACTCGGCCGGGGTGGACGCCCCAAAGGAGAGCCCGTGATCCACGGCGCGGTGCACGGCCTCGATCACGGCCGGGTGGGAGTGGCCAAGCAGCGCGGGGCCCCAGGACATGACGAGGTCAACGTAGCGCTTGCCCTCCACGTCCGTGACGTGGGCGCCGTGGGCGTCCACGAGGAACGGGGGCACCCCGCCCACGGAGCCAAAGGCCCGGACGGGAGAGTTCACGCCGCCGGGCATGATGGCCTGGGCCGTGGCGAATTCCTGGGCATTGGTTCTCATGCTGTGCCTTCCTTCAGCCACTGCGCAATCTCCAGCGACCAGTACGTGAGCACCTGGTCCGCGCCGGCGCGGCGCAGTCCCAGGACGGATTCGAGGATGGAGGCCTTGCGGTCAATCCATCCGTTGGCTGCGGCCGCCTCGATCATGGCGAACTCGCCGGAGATTTGGTAGGCGGCGACGGGAACCGGGGATATGGCGGCGACGTCCGCCAGGATGTCCATGTAGGCCATGGCGGGCTTGACCATGACCATGTCCGCGCCCTCTTCCAGGTCAAGCTCCACCTCGAGGACGGCCTCGCGGCGGTTGGCCGGGTCCATCTGGTAGGTGCGCCGGTCCCCGACCAGCTGGGAGTCCACCGCCTCGCGGAAGGGGCCGTAGAAGGCGGAGGCGTACTTGGCGGAGTACGCCATGACCAGGGTGTCCTGGAAGCCTGCCTGGTCAAGGGCGGCGCGGATGACTCCCACCTGCCCGTCCATCATGCCGGAGGGGCCAAGCACGTCCGCGCCGGCGCGGGCCTGGGCCACGGCCATCTCGGCGTAGATCGCCAGCGTCGCGTCGTTATCCACTGAACCGTCCGCCGCGAGCACGCCGCAGTGGCCGTGGTCGGTGAACTCGTCCAGGCAGACGTCGCCCATGACCAGCAGCTCATCCCCCACTTCCGCCTTCACATCGGTGATGGCCAGGTTCAGGATGCCCTCTGGGTCGGTGGCGCCGGAGCCCACGGCATCACGCGTGGCGGGCACACCAAAGAGCATGATGCCGCCCAGCCCGGCCTCTGCGGCGCGGGCCGCCTCCGCCTTGAGCGAGTCTCGGCTGTGCTGGACCACGCCGGGCATGGAGGAGATGGCGATGTTCTCCGTGGCCCCCTCGCGGACAAAGGCCGGGAGGATCAGCTGATGCGGGTTGATGCTCGTCTGCGCCACCAGGCGGCGTACGGCCGGGGACTGGCGCAACCGGCGGGGGCGCCGGGACGGGAAGCTCACTGTGGGTTCCTTTCGTGAACGACCGTGTCCCGGGCCGCAAGGGCGTCGGCCAGGCCGACGGGGTCGGTGGAGGCGGAGATCGCGTCGATACGCAGGCCAAGCCCGGTCGCCTCGTCCGCGGTGCGCGGCCCGATCGCGATGTAGCCGGTCGCGCTGGCGCGCCCGTCCAGCAGTTGCGCCACGCGGCGCGCCGTGGACGGGCTGGTGAGCACGGCGGCGTCCAGCAGCCCGCAGGACAGGGCGTCCGCGAGGTCATCGGGCAACATGCGCGCGGCCCCTGGCAGGGCCTCGGGTGTGTTGGCGCCGCGCACGGCCGTCGCGAGCGCCAGCTCCGGCCGGGCGGGGGCGGGGACCGTGCGGTATGCCACGGCATCCTCGGGTCGCCAGCCCAGCTCCAAGAGGCCGTCGCGCAGCTTGGGCGAGGCCAGATCCGCGGCGGGAAGCCAGACGGCGGCAAACGCGGTGTCCTCTACGGCCGGCCAATCCGCCAGCAGCCCGCGTGCGGAATGCTCGGCGGACGGGATCAGATCCACGCGTACCCCGGCGGCGCGCAGTGCCCTTGCGGTCGCCTTGCCCACTGCGGCGACCTTGGTGCGCGGCGCCACCTGCAGCAGCGGCGCGGTGGAACCGGGCACATGCTCCTGCCCTGCACCGCTGGCAGGGTCGGCGGCTGCTGCGTGGGTCTCGGTGCCTGCCGCGGCGGCGCCGGCGAAGGACGCGTCGGCCAAGGACGCAGGCTCGAAAGCTGTTTCCTCTCCGGTGTGAGCCTGGCTACCACCCTGTGAGGCGGCGCCTGAGGAGCCCTCGTCCGCCGCATGAGCGGCAATCGCCAGGAGGGCGGAGACGGTGGTGACGGAGGTGAACGCGACCCAGGAGAAGGCACCCTCCGCGAGGCGCGCGAGCCCCTCACGGATCACGGCGGTCTCCGTGCCTGGCTCTGGCAGCTCGTGCGCTATCAGCGGGCACAGCACGGGCACGGCCCCGGCCTTCAGCAAGGCGTTGGCCAGCGGCGTGGCGCGGTCCTCTGCCCGCAACACGGCGACGGTGGGTGCGCTCATGGCTTCTCGCCTTCCGGGTTGGTGCCCATCAGCTGGGCGGCTCCTGCGGCCAAGAGTTCATCCGCCAGCCGCTCACCAAGGGCAAGCGCACCGGCCAGGTCCTGGACCTGGGCGGAGGCGTGGCGACGCAGCGAGCGGGAGCCATCCGGGCTCACGGCCACGGCATCCACTCTCAGCGAGCCGGTCCTGCTGAGCACGGCGAGCGCGCCAAGCGGGGCGGCGCAGCCGCCCTCCAACCGGGCCAACAGCGCCCGCTCGGCGCTGACCGCCCACCTGGTGGCAGCGTCGTCGAGCACCAACAACGCGCGCGTCAGCGGGGAATCAGCCGCCGCCGTGGCGCTGGAGACCTCCACCGCCAGGGCGCCCTGCCCGGGGGCGGGGAGCATGACGTGGGGGTCAATGCGCTCGGTGACGAAGCGCTGCAGGCCAAGACGGTCCAGGCCGGCCCCGGCCAGGATCACGGCGTCAAGGTCTCCCGCGCGCTCGCGGCCAACGGAGCCGGGGTCGTCGTGTTCAAGGACAAGCCCCTTGACCCGCCGCAGGCGCGTGGGCACGTTGCCGCGGATGTCTGCGACGCGCAGATCCGGGCGCGCGGCCAACAGCTGCGCGGCGCGCCTCGGGGACCCGGTGCCCACCACGGAGCCGGTCGGGAGATTGTCCAGCGTGTGGCCATCCCGCGCCACCAGCACGTCGCGGACGTCCTCGCGGGTGGGGATCGCGGCGATACTCAGACCCTCCGGCTGGGCCACGGGGAGGTCCTTGAGCGAGTGCACCGCCACCTCAACGCCGCCATCTAGCACGCGCTGGCGCAACGAGGCGGCAAAGACGCCCGTCCCGCCCAGCGCGGCCAGCGAGCCGGTGACCACGTCTCCCTCGGTCTTCACGATCAGGGTCTCTGGGTCACCGGCCCCGGCGGCGCTCAGCGCCCTGGCCACGATCCCGGTCTGGGTCGTGGCCAGGGCGCTGCCGCGGGTGCCGATGCGGAAATCGCTCACGCCTGGGGAACTCCTACCTCTGAGTCAACGGCGGCGATGGTCGGTTTAAACGTGCCATCGCGCATCTGCTTCACGCAGCAACCGGGGCGGCACACGTCAAACCATGGCCCGCCCGTGACGCAGGAGACGCGACCCTGGCGCAGCGCCTGGCCGTCCGGGCCAAGCAGGCGTTCCTCGATCAGGTCAACCACGCCGGATACAAAGGCGGTGTGCGTGCCGTGGGTGGGCACACGGTGGAAGGCAAGCCCCAGCTCCTCTGAGGTCTCCTTGGCCTCGGTATCCAGGTCCCAGACCACCTCCATGTGATCCGAGACAAAGCCAATGGGAACCACCACGACGCCGCGGGTTCCGGCCTCGGCGTACTCCGTGATGGCGTCGTTGATGTCCGGCTCCAGCCAGGGAATGTGCGGCGCACCGGAGCGGGATTGGAAGACCAGGGACCAGTCAAGGCCCTGCGCCGCAGTCACGCGGGAGAGGATCTCGCGGGCCACGTCCAGGTGCTGCTGGGAGTACATGTCCGTCTCGATCTGGGCCACCAGGTCCCGCGGGCCGGCCGCATCCGCGTCGCTCTGCGGGATGGAGTGGGTGGTGAACACGATGTGGATCGGGGCACCCTCCTCGCCCTTGGCCAGCAGCTGCTTGCGCACATCCGCCAGGCCCGTCGCCAGGTCCTCAACGAAGGGCTCCACGAAGCCGGGCGTGTCAAAGTACTGGCGGATCTTGTCCACCTCTAGCTTGCCCTCAAGGCCCGTCTCTCGCAGGGCAACGCCGTAGTCCTCGCGGTACTGGCGGCAGGAGGAGTAGCCAGAGTAGGCGGAGGTCGCCAGGACCAGGAGGCGCCGGTGGCCTGCCCCGTAGGCCTCTTGCAGCACCTCTGCCACGTAGGGGTCCCAGTTGCGGTTGGCCCACAGCACGGGGAGCTGGACTCCGCGCGCCTCCAACTCGCGCTCAATCGCGGCCTTGAGCGCGCGGTTCTGGGCGTTGATGGGGCTCACGCCGCCGTTGGCACGGTAGTGCGTTGCCACCTCTTCGAGGCGCTCGTCCGGGATGCCGCGGCCGGCGGTGACGTTGCGCAGGAACGGGATCACGTCCTCTTGGCCCTCTGGCCCGCCGAAGGAGGACAGGATCAGGGCGTCGTACGCCTTGGGCTCCATCCTGCCGTTCTCGTCGTACCCCGTTCGCGGGTCAAAGCTGATATCCGCGCTCATGCCAGCACCTCCAGTGCCTGCTGGGCGCTGATGCGGCGCCCGGTGTAGAAGGGGACCTCTTCGCGCACGTGCTGGCGGGCGTCGGTGTAACGAAGGTGGCGCATCATGTCCACCAAGTCGATCACCTCGGGGGCCTCCAGCGCAATGATCCATTCCCAATCGCCCAGGGCAAAGGAGGCCACGGTGTTGGCCTGCACCATGGGGAAGTCGCGGCCAAGGATGCCGTGATCGCGCAGCATCTTGCCGCGCTCCTTGGCATCGAGGGTGTACCAGTCGTAGGAGCGCACAAACGGGTACACGGTGAGCCACTCGCTTGGCTCGGTGCCGCGGGCAAAGGAGGGCGAGTGGTCCTTGGCGAACTCCGCCTCGCGGTGCACCCCAAAGTAGGAGAAGGCCAGCTCGGTTCCGGCCAGCAGACCGGTGCGGCGCAGCCGGCGCAGGGCCGCCTGCAGGCCCTCAAAGCTGGGTCCGTGGACCCACACCATCAGGTCAGAGCCCTCGCGCATGCCAGAGACGTCGTAGAGCCCGCGCAGCGTGACGCCCTCGTCCGCCAACTGGGCGGCAGCGACGTCGAACTCTTCCGCGTCAGAGGCCGCGCGCTCAATGCCATCGATCCTCGCGTAGACCGCCCAGGCGGTGAAGTGCAGGGTCTGCTCTCCCTCCCGGGAGCGCTCCGCCATGACGGGCGACGAATTCTCCGGACGGTATGCGGTCTCGGACATGCGGTCCTCACCTGTTCCTTTCCGGCCGGGTCTCCGGCCACCTCCTCGCGCCCTCAGGGGGGACGGCGCGAGCTATGACTGTGGGGGCGGGTTCAGCTGGCGCTGATCCCGAGTTGAGCGCGGGTCGCGGCCACGATGGGCGTCAGCCCGGTGCCGCTGCGCCAGGCACCGATGACGTCAAGATGCTCGACGCCGCGTAGCAGCACCGCGGCAGCGTCAAGCAGGGCGCGGTGCCCCTCGGTCGCCATGGGGAGGGCGCCGGGGTGACGGATCACGTCGGAGCCAAGCACGTCCGCGGAGCTCAGCGGCACGCCAAGCAGCACGGCCGCATCGGCAATGGCCTGCTTGGTCAGGACCGCATCCTTGGCGTCCGCCATGCGGGCGGCCGCGTCCGTGGTGCGCCCGTAGGACAGGCGCACGGCGTGGCGGCCAGGGCCCGCCTCGCGGGCAAGCCAGGGCCACTTGGCGGTGGAGTGGGTCAGGGCCTTGGCCACCACGTCCGTGGCGTCCGGCGCCACCAGCACGCCGGTCCCGCGGGGGGCCTCGTCCAGGACGGGCTGGTCTACCACCAGGGTCACCAGGGTGACTCCGGCGCCCTTGGCAGGGCGCAGGGCGGCGAGGCCAGGCACCGAGCCGGCCAACAGGTCAACGGCCGTGGGGCCGTCCGTGGCCACCACCAGGCGGTCTGCCTCCAGGGTGTCCGTGCCAGAGGCCACGTGCCAGATCCCCTCCGCCAGCTCCACCGTGTCAATCACCGTGTGATCAAGCAGCGTCACGCCGCGCTCGCGGAGGTCCTCAAGCAGCGCGGTGGTCAGGGTGTTCATGCCGCCGTCAAGGCCCGCCACGGCGGAGCCGGCCGGCGCGGCTGCCCGCAAGGAGGCAGCGGCCCGGCACAGTGAGCCCTCGCGGGCCAGGGCCGCACGCAGCCCAGGGGCAATCGCGTCCGCGTCCAGCACGTCCGGGTCCGCCGAATGCACGCCGGAGACCACGGGAGCCACCAGGGTGTCCAGTGCGGCCTGGCCAAGGCGCTCACGCACCAGGTGTCCCAGGCTCACGTTCCCCTTCAGCAGGGAGGGGTCCACCGGCAGGTCAAGGTCCTCGGCGGCGCGCTCGGCGCCAGGGCGGCCAAGCGCCGCCACCACGTCAGCGGCCAGCGGGTCCCCAGGAATGCCAAAGATGCCGGTGCGCGGCAACGGGATGTCACGGCCCGGCCCGGCGTGCAGCCAGGCGGGCGACTCGGAGGGCAGCACCACATCAAGGCCAAGCTCACGCGCCAGGCGGGAGACGGAGGGATTGCGCGTGGCGAAGGACTCCGCACCCGCGTCCAGCACAAGGGAATCCACGGTGTGGGCGGTGACCCGGCCGCCCAGTGCGCCGGCCTCTGCCACCACCACACGGTGACCGGTCAGGGCCAGCTCACGCGCGGCGACGAGCCCAGAGATACCGCCGCCAATGACGACAGCCAGCGGGGTGTCGGTGGCGGCGGGGGCGGTATTGGGGCGACGCAGTGCTGACATGCTCAGGCCTCCTGGCTCTCCCACGTGCGCGGGTTCGCGTCCACGGGCACCGAGTGAATGAAGCTGACGAGGCGCGTGAGCACCTCCGGATCGGCGTCCGGGGGCACGCCGTGCCCCAGGTTCACCACGTGGCCCGGCGCAACGGCGCCCCTGGCCAGGACATCAAGGGTGTGGGCCTTCAGCGGCTCCCAGCCCGCGGAGAGCAGGGCCGGATCGATGTTGCCCTGCAGCGGCACGTTGCCGCCCAAACGGGACTCGGCCTCGTCAAGGGGAACGCGGTAGTCCACACCCATGACTGTGGCTCCGGCGTCCAGCATGGACGGCAACAGCTCGCCGGTGCCCACGCCAAAGTGCACCAGCGGCGTGCCAAGGTCCGCTACGGCGGCCAGGGCGCGGGCGGAGGCGGGCTTCACGAGCGCGTCGTAGTCGGCGCGGGAGAGGGAGCCGCCCCAGGAGTCAAAGAGCTGCCCGGCGGACGCGCCGGCCTCGATCTGGGCGCGCAGGAACTGCCCGGAGACGTCCGCGGCCCAGCTGGCCAGCGCGGCCCAGGTCTCGGGGTCGGAGTGCATCAGGCGGCGCGGGCCAAGGTGGTCACGGGAGGGCTTGCCCTCCACCATGTAGGCGGCCAGGGTGAAGGGCGCGCCGGCAAAGCCGATGAGCGGGGTGGAGCCAAGCTCCGCGACCGTGAGACGGACGGCCTCGCGGATGGGGTCAAGCGCAGAGTCCTGCAGCCGGGGCAGCGCCGCCACCTGTTCCGCGGTGCGGATGGGCTCAGCAAAGACCGGGCCAACGCCGGGCTTGATCTCCACGTCAAGGCCGGCCAGCTTCAGCGGGACCACGATGTCAGAGAAGAAGATGCCCGCGTCCACGTCGTGGCGGCGCACCGGCTGCAGCGTGATCTCGCTGGCCAGCTCCGGGGTCAGGCACGCCTCGAGCATCTGCGTGCCCTGGCGCACCTGCTTGTACTCGGGCAGGGAGCGGCCGGCCTGGCGCATGAACCACACTGGCCTGCGCGAGGGCTTGCGCCCCTGGTATGCGGCAAGGAGGGGGGCGTCCGCCGTGACGCCGCTGACGAGGGGGTGAGATCCACTAAGGGGCATGCCCCCCATTCTGCCGCTTGAACCGCCCTGGAACGAAACTGGGGAGAGGCACGCCACACCGAGTTCTACGGAAAGTAGAAAAATAGGGCCGTGCCGCACGGAAACTGGGGCGCCACGCCGCACGCACGCAGCGTGGTGAGGGCGCCCTCACCTGAATCTGCGCCTCCGGAGGACTACACTTTTGGGATTGTGGTGCTGATGTCTTTGATTGCCTCCCATGCGGAGCTAGACCTGGAGACCGTTGCCCGCCTTTCGGCGGCCGCGGGCTCCCTTTCGCCGTCCTCGCTGGCGGCCTCCCCCGCACTGCAGGGCACCGTGGTTCTCTCCACCTGCAACCGCTTTGAGATCTACGCGGAGGCCGGTGAACACGATGGCGTGGACGCCGCCCGCTCGGCCTTGGTTGACCAGGTCGCAGGGGCCGCAGGTATGGACCGCGATCAGGTCTCTGAGGCACTGACCACCCGCTCCGGCGCGGACACTGTGCGCCACCTCTTCTCCGTTGGCGCCGGCCTTGACTCCGCGGTCGTCGGGGAACGCGAGATTGCCGGTCAGGTACGCCGCGCCCTCATTGAGGCCCAGTCCGCCGGCACCGCCACCGGCCGCCTCACCAAACTTTTCCAGAGCGCCTCGCGTGCGGCCAAGGAAGTGCAGACCTCCACCACCCTTGGCTCGCGCGGCAAGTCCATCGTGTCCGTGGCCCTTGACCTGGCAGAGGACGTTGAGCCGGGCGCCTGGGCGGAGCGCACCGTGGTGCTCTTTGGCACCGGCGCCTACGCCGGCGCCACGCTGAAGCTGCTGGAGGAGCGCGGCGCGCGCACCATCGGCGTGTACTCCGCCTCCGGCCGCGCAGAGGAGTTTGTGGCCTCCCGCGGTGGCGTGGCCCTGGACGGGGATGATCTGGCGCTCTGGCTGGCCCAGGCGGACGTCATCATCGGCTGCTCCGGCGGCTCCCAGCGCCTGGAGCGCGAGGACCTGACGGAGGTACGCACCCCCGGGCACCCCCTCATTGCCATTGACCTGGCACTCTCCCACGACTTTGACCCCGCCCTTGATGAGCTGGACGGGGTGAGCCTGCTGACCCTCGAGTCCGTACGCATGGCCGCACCCACCGAGCAGGTGGACTCGGTGCGCCGCGCCAGCCAGATCGTGGCGCAGGCCACCGAGGAGTTTGAGCGGGACCAGCGCCAGCGCACCGCGGACTCCGCGATTGTGGCGCTGCGTCGTCACACCCAGTCCGTCCTGGAGTCTGAGGTCTCCAAGGTCCGCGCTCAGCACGGCTGCACCGCAGCGGCGGAGGAGGTGGAGTTCGCCATGCGCCGCATGATCAAGCAGCTCCTCCACGTCCCCACCGTGCGGGCACGGGAGATGGCGGCGGAGGGCCGCATCGAGGACTACACGGACGCGCTCGAGTCCCTCTTTGGCATCGAGGTGCCGGTCTCCCCCGCGCACAAGGCCCGCAAGGCCGCCACCACCCAGCCCCAGCGCGCCACCGCCGCTGAGCTGGCGCAGGCAGCCGAGCTGGCAGCGAAACTCAGCCACGCGGCGTCGGGCATGGACACCGTTGCCGCCGCGCCCACCTGCCCAGCCGGCAGGGAGTTGCAGAGTCCCTTGGAACGCTCGGCCTGAGCTTGGGCCGTTCGTCGCGTGACCCGGCGTAGCATTGCGCCGAGCCCTCCCCCGTCAGACAGAAGGCGATCGTGACCAGCACCCCCCACATCAAGCAGGCGCGCCTGCCCCGGGCAGAGCGTCGCGCGCAATTACTCGCCGCCGCTCACACCGTCTTTGCCGAGCGCGGCTATCACGCGGCCGCCATGGATGACATCGCGGAGGCCGCCAGCGTCTCCAAGCCGGTGCTGTACCAGCACTTCCCCGGCAAGCGCGAGCTCTACCTCGCGCTGCTTGATTCCGAGCTCACCGAGCTGCAGGACCGCCTCACCGACGCGGTACGCGGCACGGATGACAACGCCGAGCGCGTCCTGGCGACGGTGCGCGGCTACTTTGACTACATGGCCTCGGAGTCCGGCTCCCACCGGCTCGTCTTTAGCTCCGACCTGGCCAATGATCCGGACGTGGCCACCCGCATCTCTGCCTTTGAGAGCGCTATTGGCGCGGAGATCGGCAAGATTATTGAGGCCCAAGCGGGGCTGGAGCCGGACGCCGCGGAGTTGCTTGGCCACGCACTGGCTGGAGCCGCGGAGACCGCCGCGCTGCGCTGGGTGGATGAGCCCTCCGTGCCGCTGGAAGAGGCGGTCATGTTGGTGACGCGTTTAGCCTGGCGCGGAATCGCGTGGTTCCCCAAGGATTCTTCCGAGGCGTGACATACGGTGGGGTGGACAAGTTCCCCGCAGGCGGCCCGCTGGTCGTGGCCGCGGTCGAAAGGAGACGCACGTGGACGTGCGCATCGGAATTCAGAACGTGACCCGCGAGCTGGTACTGGAGACGGATGAGTCCGTCGAGGACCTCTCGAAGCAGGTGGCGGACGCCACGGCGAACGGCACGCTGCTGAAGCTGACCGACTCCAAGGGCCGTCAGCTCTACGTGGCCGGCGCCGGCATTGCTTACGTCGAATTCGGTGGCGAGAAGCAGCGCCCCGTCGGATTCGCCCAGGGTTAAGAAGGACCGCGCATGCGTCAGAGCTATCTGCGCCTGAGCCACGAGGCCGCCGCCGAGTTGAGGGATTCCCTCGACGCGGCGGCGGCCTCTGCTGGTCTCTCCGCCGAGTATCCGGAGGCTGCCCTGACTGAGGCGGTCGCGGCAGTGGCCGCCTACGACCCGCCGCAGCAGGACCTCACCGACGTGCCGTTCTTGACGATTGACCCTGAGGGGTCAACGGACCTGGACCAGGCACTCTGGATTGAGGCCACCGCGCAGGGTTGGCGCGTGCTCTACGCCATCGCGGACGTGCCGGGTTTTGTGCCCGACGGCGGTGCGCTGGATGCCGAGACAAGGCGCCGGGGAGAGACCGCTTACCTTCCCCAGGGTCGCCTGCCGCTGCACCCGGCGGTCATTTCCGAGGACGCGGGATCGCTGTTGGCAGACCAGGTCCGCGGGGCGTACGTCTGGGACATGGCGGTGGCCCCGAACGGGGACGCCACGCTGACGGCGCTGACCCGCGCCACCGTGCGCAGCCGCGAGCAGCTGAGCTACCCGGAGGCGCAGGCCCGCCTGGACGCCGGCGACCCGTTCATGGCCGCGTTGCACTCCTTTGGCGAGGCGCGCCGCGCCCAGGAGGAGCGCCGCGGGGGCGCCAACCTTGACCTGCCTGAACACGAGGTGGAGCCGGATGGTTCCGGCGCCTACAAGATCACCTCCCGCGTGCCGCTGGTGATTGAGCAGGACAACGCACAGGTCTCCCTGATGACCGGCATGTGCGCGGCCCAGCTCATGCTGGCGGCCAACGTGGGGTTGTTGCGCACCATGCCCGCCCCGGATGAGGGCTCGCTGCGGCGCTTCCGCGCAGTGGCCGCCGGGCTGGGCCACCCCTGGCCCGCGGACATGCACTACGGGGCCTACCTGCGCAGCCTTGACGTGTCCCATCCTCAGCAGCTGGCCATCATGCACGCGGCCGGTTCGCTCTTCCGCGGCGCCGCGTACACGCCCTTTGATGGCGCGCCTCCCGAGGCGCCGGAGCAGGCAGCTGTTGCCGCTCCCTACGCCCACACCACCGCTCCCCTGCGCCGGCTTGTGGATCGCTTTGCGCTGATCCTGGCTCACGCTCAGGCCAACGCGGAGGCCATCCCCCAGGCCGTGCGCGCGGCGCTCCCCGTGCTGCCAGAGGCCATGAAGGCAGCCACCTCCGCTGTGGCCGCCGCGGAGCGTGCGTGCCTGGACATTGTGGAGGCCAGCCTGCTCTCCTCTCGCGTGGGAGAGAGCTTTGAGGCCATCGTGGTGGACGGCCGCCTGCCCGGCGCCAGCGCGGACGGCAGCAAGCCGGCCCCCAGCGTGAAGGTGCAGCTCCTTGACCCGCCCGTCTCCGCCCGTGCGGCCGGCCAGGCGGACTCCGGAACCCGGGTCAACGTCGTCGTGGAGGAGGCCGCGATCGCGGAAGGGCGGATCACCCTGCGAATCTCCACCCCGGCGCGGTAAACGCCCGGTAGAGTGCTCACATATCTGGATGCCCGGTCGCTCAAGAAGCACCGCACTATCGCGAACGCCACCGCGTCGCCCCGGGTGGGTTGAACCCGCCCCTGTATCCCGCGATCGGCTCCGCGAATCGCGCCGCTCCGCGGTCGCGCGCGCTGCAGTTGCAGGCGCCGACCTAGCTGGAAGCCCGGCGCCTGAACGACGGGACACCCCTTTCGTGACTGAAAACAACGCCACGTCCACGGACGTGCAGCAGGACCAAGCAGAGAACATCCCCGTTGAGGCCATCGTTGCGGAGACCGCCGTGGTGGAGGTTGCCGCGCCGGTGCAGCAGAGCTTCGCCGAATTCGGCGTGAGCCAGGAAATCATCGACGCGCTGGCGGAGAAGGGCATCACCTACGCCTTCCCCATCCAGGCCATGACCCTGACCGTGGCCCTTGGCGGGCACGACATCATTGGGCAGGCCAAGACCGGCACGGGCAAGACCCTGGGCTTTGGTATCCCCGCGCTGCAGCGCGTGGTGGGCCCCGGTGAGGACGGCTTTGAGAAGCTGACCAAGCCCGGCGCCCCGCAGGCCCTCATCGTGGCCCCCACCCGCGAGCTCGCGGTGCAGGTGGCAGAGGACCTCACGGTGGCCGCCTCCAAGCGCCCCGTGCGCATCGCGACCATCTACGGCGGCCGCGCCTACGAGCCGCAGATCGACCAACTGAACAAGGGCGTCGAGCTGGTGGTCGGTACCCCCGGCCGCCTGATTGACCTGATGCGCCAGCGCCACCTTGACCTGAAGCACGTGCGGATCGTGGTCCTGGATGAGGCGGACGAGATGCTGGATCTTGGCTTCCTTCCGGACGTGGAGACGCTGCTCTCCGCCGTCCCTGAGGTGCGCCAGACCATGCTGTTCTCGGCGACCATGCCCGGCCCCGTCGTGGCCATGGCTCGCCGCTTCATGTCCCAGCCCACGCACATCCGCGCCGCTGATCCGGACGATGACTCCATCACCAAGAAGGACATCCGTCAGGTGATCTACCGGGCTCACCACCTGGACAAGGACGAGATCATCGCCCGCGTGCTGCAGTCCGAGGGCCGCGGGCGCTCCATCATCTTCACGCGCACCAAGCGCCAGGCCGCCCGCCTCTCCGAGGAGCTCACCGATCGCGGCTTTGCCGCCGGCGCGCTGCACGGCGACCTGGGCCAGGGGGCACGCGAGCAGGCGCTGCGCGCCTTCCGCAACGGCAAGGTGGACGTGCTGGTTGCCACGGATGTGGCCGCGCGCGGCATCGACGTGGATGACGTGACGCACGTGATCAACCTGCAGTGCCCGGATGATGAGAAGACCTACCTTCACCGCGTGGGCCGCACCGGCCGCGCCGGCAACAAGGGCACGGCCATCACCTTCGTTGACTGGGAGGATGTGCCGCGCTGGGGCCTCATCAACAAGGCCCTTGGCCTGGATCAGGCCGAGCCGGTGGAGACCTACTCCTCCTCCCCTCACCTGTTCACCGATCTGTTCATCCCCAAGGGCACCAAGGGCCGCCTGCCGCGTGACAAGCGCGTGTTGGAGGGCCTCTCCGGCGAGCAGCTGGAGGACCTGGGAGAGACCGGAAAGTCGGGTCCCCGTGACGGCGGGCGCGACGGCGGCCGTGGCGGTCGCGATGGTGGCCGCGGCGGCGAGCGCGGCGGCAGGGATGGCCAGCGCGACGGCGGTCGCGGCGGTTCCCGTGGCGGCCGTGGCCGTGGCGCTTCCTCGTCCGACGGCGGTGGGGAGCGTCGCGAGCGCACCCCGCGTGCCCCGCGTGATGAGCAGTCCACCAACGCCGGCTCCGCCGATGCGCCCGCCGAGGGCAGCGAGCGTCGCGAGCGCGGCAAGGGCCGCGCGGACCGTCCCGCGCACGAGTCCGGCACGCCCAAGACCGAGGGTGGCGCGCCGCGTCGCCGTCGCCGTCGCACCCGCCACAACGGCGGCTCCGAGGGCGGCTCCGCCGAGTGATGTGAGGGCGCCGGTTCCTCCGGCGCCCTGCTGAGGCCCGTCCCCCCGCGTTGTGCGCGGAGGGGCGGGCCTTTGCCGTTGGTGCAGGGCACCGCTGGTGGTGGGCCCTGCATGGGTGGCAGGGCGCCGCCGCCGGTCGTGGGCCCTGCATGGGTGGCAGGGCGCCGCCGTTGGTGGGCCAGCGGTTGCGCGCCCGGATAGGGTCTGTGGGTGAGTTCCACCCCAGCGCCTGTTCCCCTCCCCGCGCCTTCCGCTTCGCTGCGCCGCAACCGGCTTGCGGTGCTCATCAACTTCTTTGCGGTCGGCTTTGGCCTGGCCGCGTGGGTGGTGCACGTCCCCAACGTCATGGGCGCCACGGGACTGGACGACGCCGGGCTGGGATTCCTCCTGCTCGTCATGGGTGTGGCGTCACTGGCCGCCATGCAGGGCGGGGGCTATCTGAGCGCCCGCTACGGCTCACGGGGGCTCCTCATCGTCGGTGCCCTGGTCATGGTGGTGGGGTTGCTTGGCGCGGGGCTGGCCCAGACTCCGCACTGGCTCGGCGTGGCGCTGGGGGCCTTCGGTGTGGGGTCCGGTGCCATGGACATTGGCATGAACGAACAAGCCGTGCGGGTGGAGCGGGCCTATGGCCGGCCCATCATGGGCTCCATGCACGCCTTCTTCTCCGTGGGCGGGGCAACCGGCGCGGCGGTGGGCGTGCCGTTGCTCTCCCTTGGCCTGCCCAGCGCGGCGACCATGGGCATCATGGGCGGTGTCTCACTCCTGCTCGCCGCGGTTGCCCTCCCCTGGGTTCTTGCCGGGCCGGCCGTGGAGGAGCCGGCTGCCATGCATGCCGCTCCCGCCCCAGCGGACCACGCCGCGCCGGAGAAACCCGGTGGGCCAAGCGTCCTCAGGCTTGGCACCATCTTGGCCATCATGGCCTTCAGCTTTTTCCTCGCGGAGGGAACCGTCAACGATTGGTCCGCTCGCCACAGCGTGGAACACCTGGGCCAGAGCGCGTCCACCGCGGCCATCGCCTACGGCGTCTTCTCCGTCTTCATGACCCTTGGCCGCTTTGCGGCTGACCGGGTGGCGGGCGCCGTTGGCGCCGTGGCGGTGGTCCGCTACGGCTCACTCCTTGCCGCGGCCGGCATGGCACTGGTGGTCCTCGCGCCGTCGTTCCCTGTTGCCGTGGCTGGGTGGGGACTCTACGGCGTCGGGCTCTCGGGGATTGTGCCGCAGCTCTTCAGCGCCGCCGGCGCGCTGGTCTCCGGGCCGCGCGCGCCCGTGGTGCTCTCGCGCGTGGTGGGCGCGGGGTATGTGGGGCTGCTGGCCGGGCCTGCCATCGTGGGGTGGCTCTCCGCAGGGATCGGGCTCAATCAGGCGCTCCTGCTGCCGGTGCTGCTGTGCCTCATGGGCACCGCGCTCTCTGTCAGCCTGCGCGGCGCAGGTCCTCGAGCGTGAAGCCGGCGTAGTTCTCGGTGCCAGCCGCCTCGATAATGCGTGCCAGCTGATCCGGCGCGGTCGTATTCTCGGCCAGGAGGTTGGGCTTGCCCGCCCCGTGGTAATCGGAGGAGCCCGTGACGATCAGGTCGTGTTCCGCAGCCAGCGCCAAGAGCTGCTTGCGCCCAGCTGGGGAGTTATCGCGGTGATACACCTCCACGCCGTCCAGGCCAGCCTCCACCACTGAGAGCATCTCGCGCTGGGAAATGACGCGCCCGCGCTCGGCTGCCACCGGGTGGGCCATGATCGCGACTCCCCCGGCATCATGAATCACACGAACCGCCTCATGCGGGTCAAGCGCGTCCGTGCCGACGTAGTACTTGGTCCGCGCGGAGAGGATGCTCGCGAAGGCCTCCGTGCGGTCCTGCACCACCCGAGCGGCGACCAGCGCGTCGGCGATGTGGGGGCGGCCGATAGTGGCCCCATCCTGGGTCTGCCCCACCACCTGCGCCCAGTCAATGGGGAAGTCCTCTGCGAGGCGCTCCACCATGGCCCTGGCGCGGTGATCGCGCGAGTAGCGCAGCTCCGCCAGGCGGCTCAACAACTCCGGCGATAACGGATCCGGGAGGTAGCACAGCATGTGCACGCTGATGCCTGACGCAGGCATGCGGCACGTGACCTCCATACCGCCCACCCAGCCAAGGCCCAAGGCGAGCGCCCGTTCCTGCGCCTGCGCCCACCCATTCATCTGGTCGTGATCCGTGAGGGCGACGATGTCCACGCCCGCCGCAGCGGCGGAGTCCACTAGATCCGCCGGAGACTGTGTGCCGTCGGAGACCCAGGAGTGCGTGTGGAGGTCAATGCGCATGAGCCCAGGTTATGCGAGGGAGTGTACGGCGGGTAAACCCGGGCACCTCGATCTGGCCACTCATCTTTTTGGCTGGGCCCATGCTTTGCGCCTCAATGTGTGCGGATGCAGGCCAAAGCGGGACTGCATCCGCACACATCGGGGCGCAAAGCTCCCGCATGGGCCCACGTCCCCGCGGCTGCACGCGTGGACCACCAGTGGTGGAGTTCTTGGCTTAGCCGGCAGCGTGGCTGCGCTCCTCGCGTTCCTGTGCCACCTTCAAGATCCGCGGCCGGGCCAGGAACCACCCCCCGATCAGCACCGGGAAGAGCAGGAGCAGTGATGCCAGCACCCAGCGTCCGGTCTCCGAGAATCCCATGGTGACCAGCACAAAGAGGAGGAAGGCCAACGTGGCGTAAGAGGTGTACGGGGCCCAGAAGAGCCTGAACTTGGGCCGCTCGTAGAGGCCCTTCTTGGCCAATTGCACGTAGCGGATGTGGCTGATCAGGATGGTTGACCAGCCGCCGATGATGCCGATCGCGGCGACCTCCAGCACAATCTCGAAGGCCTTGGCCGGCACCACGGCGTTCAGGCCCACGCCCAGCAGGGTGAAGACGGCGGTCAACACGATGCCGCCGTAGGGGACACCGTTGGAGCTCATGCGTCCGGTGAAGGCCGGAGCCGAACCGTTCACGGCCATGGAGCGCAGGATGCGACCGGTGGAGTAGAGGCCGGCGTTGAGGCTGGAGAGCGCGGCCGTGAGGACCACAAAGTTCATGACGGCCGCGGAGGTTTGGGCTATCTGCGGGTTGCCAATGTGGGAGAAGAAGGTGACGAATGGGCTGGTGCCACCCTCGTAGGCGCTGGTCGGCAGCAGCAGCGCCAGCAGCAACACGGAGCCAACGTAGAACACGGCGATGCGGATGACGACCGTGTTGATGGCCTTGGGCATCACCTTCTGCGGGTTCTCCGTCTCGCCGGCTGCGGTGCCGATGAGCTCAATGGAGGCGTAGGCGAAGACGACGCCGGAGATGGCGAGCATCGGGGCCACGGCGCCCATGGAGAACCAGCCGCCCTCGCCGCCGATCACGCCAAATCCGGTGGCGCCTATGTCGGTGCGGCCACCAAAGACGATGAAGCACACGCCGACGATCAAGAAGGCGACGAGTGCGGCCACCTTGACCAGCGCGAACCAGAACTCCATCTCACCAAACACCTTGACGGAGACCAGGTTCAGGGCCAGCACCAGCACCAAGGCCACGAGCGCGGGGATCCACTGTGGGGTATCTGCGATCCATTGCACGTCAAAGAGCACGCCAAAGGTCTTGAAGTAGAGCGCCGCGGCCGTCACATCAACGATGGAGGTGAAGGCCCAGTTCAGGAAGTACAGCCAGCCAGCGCCGAAGGCGATCTTCTCGCCGTAGAACTCGCGGGCGTAAGAGATGAAGGAGCCGGAGGAGGGGCGGTGCAGCACCAACTCGCCGAGTGCGCGCAGGATCAGGAAGGCGAAGAAACCACAGATGGCGTAGACCAGAACCAGGGCCGGACCGGAGCTGTTCAGCCGCCCGCCTGCGCCCATGAAGAGGCCGGTTCCGATGGCGCCACCGATGGCAATCATCTGGATCTGGCGCGGCTTCAGAGACTTGTGATAGCCCGCATCCTCCGCCGCGGTGTCCTGCACGGCCTCAAGCTCATCGCCCAGGTGCTGGCGGTTATTCTCCACCTGCACCGACTCGCGCGGCGTGCGATCCTTCTTGGTCATCATTGACTCCATCTCCACAGATTGCCCGGCCAAACGATAAACCGAATCCGCCGCGATGCAAACTCTTGCCCCTCGGCAAGGCTTTGCGCCTCAATGTGTGCGGATGCAGGCCAAAGCGGGACTGCATCCGCACACATTGAGGCGCAAAGCCAGCCAGAGCCCCCGGCCACGACGTCAGTTCACCGCAGGCGTGGCTCCGGAACGTCCTCCGGGAGCGCCCGAGTCATGACCACGCTCCGGTACCGCTTGCCCGGCCACTGGATGCTGTCCTGCTCCTTGAATCCCCACCCCGAGTAGATGGTCCGGAGATGAGCGGCAGGTTCGGCGGTATCCAGACCAATCGATGTGGCCCCTTGCTCCCGGCACCACGCGTACCCAACGTCGCGCAAGTAGCTGGCCGCGCCCTTCCCCCGGAACGCTGGGTCCACCGCCACTTGGTTCAACCAGGCCCTGCCAGGAACCCTGGCCTGGGGAGTCAGCGCGGCCAATGCGGCCTCAGCCGGCCACGACATAGTCAGGCACGCCACCAAGGCATCGTTCTCTTGCAGCACCCAGGTGGGCCCTCCTTCTGCCCGCTTCAGCGTCACGTCCTCTGGCTGATCCACACCCGTGAAATTTAGCCCCAGCGCGCCAAGTTCGGCGTAGGCCCGATGAATCATGGCGGTCAGCGCCGGGACATCCTCGCGGCAAAATCGTCTCAGAACTACCCCGCCGTCCTGCCTCATCGTCCTGCCGCCGCCAGGATCGCGGCCTCGGTCTGCGGGCTTAACCCCGCGCGGCGTTCACGCGAGACGCCACGCGCCACCTCGTCGTCGAGCATCCGTTCAAGGGTCTGAGTCAGCGAGCGGGGAGATCCATCCTGGCGCCGGAAGGCGCTCCCATCGCGCTGCATAAATCCGGCCTCGGACATTGGAATCCACAGCGGCAAGGAGCGCGGCCCGGACCAATAGTTGACTCCTAGCCCTACGAGCGACTCGTCATCAAGGTGCACCATCTCACCGCTAAAGCCGGTGACCGCGCGGACCTGCCCAAAGAACTGCTCCATGGTGTGCACTTCGCCCACGGCATTCACCGATCCCGTGGAGCCTGCACCCCCAGCCGTAGCAATCCAGCTCGCCAGATCCGCCACGTCAATCAGTTGCACCCAGCGCTCGTGGAAAGTGGGTGCCACCACTCGCCCGCCCCGGCTCAGGCGCGCCAGCCAGTATCCGGCGCGGTCACTCGGGTCTCCCGGACCAACGATGAGCCCAGGCCGCGCGATCAGCAGGCGGTCTCCCAGCCCAGCCAGCGACGCTTGCTCCGCCGCCACCTTGGCGTCGGGGTACTGGGCCAGGTCTGCTGGAACCACCAGTTGGGCCGCTTCGTCAGCACCCGCCGTCGTGCTGTCCGCATAGACGGAGACGCTGGAGACCAGCGTCCAGTGGGCTGCGCGCTCACCCAGCGCCTCCAGCGCGGGCCTGACCAGCTCGGGCTGGTAGGCCAGCTCCACCACCTCGTCCCACTCTCCCGGCACCAGACCATAGGTGTGCGGATCCAGCCGGTCACCCTGGACCAGACGCACCCCGTCCGGAGCCGCCCCAGACTCCCCCCGCGCCAGGCACACCACCTCCGCGCCCCGGTCTCTGTGTGCCGCGGCGATTTCGGCGCCCAGCCATGCGGTTCCGCCCAAAATCAGTACGCGTTTCATGCGCCTCAGTCCAGCAGGGCTCCACCCCCGTCGGCAAGGCTTTGCGCTTCGATTTGTGCGGATGCAGTCCCGATTGGGCCTGCATCCGCACACATTGAGGCGCAAAGCGGCCCGGCCACCCAGCGCGCCCCGCCGGAACCACCCACATCCCGCGCCCCACCCCGCAGAACCGCCCCACCCCACCGGGCCACTCCACATTCCAAACGCGCCCCCGGTTGGCGTGCGCGCAGGCGTGGTGGGAGCATGGGGAGCGTGATGACACAGAATCCCGAACCTGGCACCCCCGGCGATGAGCAGCCCCTCGAGGACCGCGTCAACAACCGCTCCATGAAGCCTGATTCCACGGCGTTTAAGGCCTTCATGGGCTCCCAGTGGGCAGCGTCCACCGATGCCGGCGTCACCCGCGCCGCCTCGGCAGACTACGCCGCTGAGCGACGCGTCAAGCTGTCGGCCCGTTTCCCCGGCGAGCGCCTGGTGATCCCGGCCGGCCCCCTCAAGGTCCGCTCCAACGACACCGACTACCGTTTCCGCCCGCACTCGGGCTTTGCGCACATGACAGGACTCGGCGTGGACCATGAGCCGGACGCCGTGCTGGTCCTGGAGCCGGTCGAGGCCGGCGCTGGCGACGGCGGCTCCGGCCACGTCGCGACCCTGTACTTCCGCCCCATGGCCGGCCGCGACACCACCGAGTTTTACTCCAACGCCCGCTCCGGCGAATTCTGGATTGGCCCCCGCCCCACGCTTGATTCCCTCGCGATGGTCACCGGCCTGCCGACCGCGCACATGGACCTGGCCTTGGAGGACGCACTGACGGAGAACGCCGGCAACGCCGCCTTTGGTGGCCTCAGCCTGCGCCTGCTGCGGGACGTGGACCCGACCGTTGACGCGGTTGTGGACACCTCGCGTTACAACACCTCCGTTGATCTGGAGCACGCTGACAAGCTGGACAGCGAGCTCACCGAGGCGCTCTCGGAGCTGCGCCTGATCAAGGACGCGTGGGAGATTGAGCAGATGCGCGCCGCGGTGGATGCCACCGCCAACGGCTTTGCCGACGTGGTTCGCTCCCTCCCCCGCGCCATTGAGCACAAGCGCGGCGAGCGGGTCGTGGAGGGCGCCTTCTTCTCGCGGGCTCGCGAGGAGGGCAACGATCTGGGCTATGACACCATCGCCGCCTCCGGCAACCACGCCACGATCCTGCACTGGATCCACAACAACGGTCAGGTCAATACCGGCGACCTGATGCTGGTGGACGCCGGCGTGGAGGCGGATTCGCTCTACACCGCTGACATCACCCGCACCTTCCCGGTTGATGGCACCTTCACGGATGTTCAGAAGCGCATTTATCAGGCGGTGCTCGACGCCGCGGACGCAGCGTTCGCGATCGTGAAGCCCGGGATCACCTTCCGCACGGTGCATGAGACGGCGCTGCGCGTGCTGGCCGAGCGCCTGCACTCCTGGGGCCTGCTGCCGGTCTCCGTGGAGGAGGCCGTCTCCCCGGAGGGCCAGCACCACCGCCGCTGGATGCCGCACGGCACCAGCCACCACCTTGGCTTGGATGTGCATGATTGCGCGCAGGCCCGCCAGGAGCTGTACCAAGAGGGCGTCCTGGAGCCCGGCATGGTGTTCACGATTGAGCCCGGCCTGTACTTCAAGGCCGAGGACCTGGCCGTCCCGGCCGAGTACCGCGGCATTGGCGTGCGCATCGAGGACGACATCCTGGTGACCAAGGACGGCGCGGAGAGCCTCTCCGCCGCGGTCCCGCGCACCGTCGAAGAGGTCGAGGCCTGGATGGCTGGCACCGCCAAGTAGCACCCCGCTTCACGACAGAAGGGCCGCTTCCCACGGGGAAGCGGCCCTTCTGTTGTTGAAACACCAGCGCGCCGGCGCAGTAGCTAGAGCCCGGCCGACGCAGCGGCCAGAGCCCGGCCGGCGCAGTAACTAGAGCCCAAAGGCCTCCGGGTCCTCGTCAATGCGCTCTGCCACGCGCAGCTCAACCTTCTCCGCGTCCACGGTGTCCTCCCAGCGCTGGTTCAGGGCGTCAATCACATCACGCACCTTCATCCCAGCCTCCTGGTCCACGGTGAGCCCGTCCTCGATCCAGTTCCAGGCGGCTGCGAGCTGCTCGGCGGCGTCGTCAAAGTCAAGGAATCGGAGCCCCTCCACCATGTCCGCCACGGCGTCGTCCGCCCCCTCGCCCAGTTCCTGCAGGGCGTCAATGAGGCCGTCCTCGTCCGTCAGCTCCACCAGGCGCAGCGTGGAGTGGGCCGCCATGGGCCCCTCCGGAACGCTCACGCCGGATTGCAGCTGCCGCTCGGCCCGCTCACGCAACCGCGCGACGTCGTCCAGGCGATCCGCGGCGCTCAACGCTCCTGGCCCCCTTGCTGATCCTGACCGTAGTCCGGGTCCTCTGCCGGCGCTGCGGGCGCCTGAATCACCGGCGGAGCCACGCCAAAGCTCTGATCCCCTGGCACCGGGACCTGCGCCGGCGGCTGGATGGGCGGGTAGACGGGAGCCACGGGCTCCTCCGCCGCCTGCTCGGCTGCGGCCGCTGCGGGGGCTGCGTCCTGAAGGTGCTGCTCCTGCTCCGCCGCCGGCGCGGGGACGGGAGGCAACGGGAAGGCGTCCACTGGCAGGGTGGGCAGCGCCTGCGTCGTGACCTGGGGTTGCGCAAACACCTGGGTGGGCGGCTCTGCGGCGAAGGCTGAGCGCTCCGCACGCTCGCGTTCCAGGCGCTCCTGGTGCTCGCGCTCCTCCAAGGCCCGCGCCTCGCGGCGGCTCAGCGGCGCCTCGCCCTCCTGCTCGTGATCGCCCTGCTCGCCGTCCCACTCCTGAGCGGCCGGCTGCTGGGTGTCAGGAAGGTCGGTGCCGGGCTGGTGACCCGCAAACGCGGCGCTGTCCTGCTCGCTGCCCGACGCCGCGTGGGAGGGTTCCACGGGAGCGGTCGGTCGCTGCCACCCGGTTTCATAGACGGCCGGAGCCGCCACCGGCATGGCCTGGGTCGCGACGTTCGGGACGTCCTGCGCCGCAGTGTCCTCAAAGACGGGCGCCGTGTGCGCGGGCGGAGTCGCGGGCTCGGGCGGAGTCGCGGGCGCGGGCGTCTGGGCAACGTCAGCCGCCTGCGCGGGGGCGTCCACCTGCGCCGGGGCGTCCATCGGCGCGGGAGCCTGCGGCGCCTGGGTCGCCTGCGGAGCCTGAGAGGCCTGCGGCGCCGGGGCGGCCTGCGGCGTCTGCTGCGCCACCTCGTCGAGGCGCACGCCGTAGCGCGGGCGACCATCGTCAAGGTCGCCGTAACCAAAGTCCTGCGTGGGGGCCGGAGCCTGCTCGGGGGCGGCGCCGGGTACCTGCTGTTGGGGGGCCTGCCCGCCAAAAGTCTGCGCGGTTCCTGCGCCAAGGCCGGCGCCCGTGGCGTCCTGGCCCCAGCCCGTTCGCTGGGCTGCCTGGGATGGGCTCATGGGCAGCTTGGCGGCCAACTGCTTGGCCTGGTTGGCCACCGAGTAGTCCACCACCACGTCCCAGCTGCTCGGCAGAATCTGGCTGGTGGAGGCAAAGTCCCGCTTGCCGCGCTGCATGGCGTAGCTGACCACGTTCATCAGCATGAAGAGGACGGCGCCCAGGAGCATGCCGGCCAGGACCGGTGCAAGGTTTCCGGGGGCGGACGTGCCAAAGATGGAGAGGAGGATGCCAAAGATCAGACCGATGAAGGCGCCCTGTAGCGCGCCCAGCCCCGCCACACGGGGGTAGGAGAGCTTGGAACGCACGCGTTCCACCTGCTTCAGGTCATTGCCAATGATGGAGACGTTGGAGACGGGGAAGTCGTTGTCTGCAAGGTAATCCACCACCTTTTGGGCATCCAGGTAGTTGTCGTAGCGCCCGATGACCTCTCCACGAGGAATCGTGGGGAAGATCCGGGAGGCATTGTTGGCCGGGGTGCTCATGCCCCCATTCTGCCGCTCCGCGCGCCCGCTGTCGCCCCGCCACCCGGTAGCCTGGGGATGTGAGCAGCTCAAAGATCTTCATCGCCCGACTGCTTGGCCTCGATGTCTTTGATCCTTTGGGGGATCGATTAGGCCGTCTACGAGATGCGGTAGTCCTTCAGCGCGGCCCTAAACGCCGCGCTGTTTGTGTTGGCATCGTGGTGGAGGTCCTGGGCAAGAAGCGCGTCTTTGTGCCCATGACTCGCGTTCAGTCCATGAACTCCGAGCAGGTCATTGCCTCTGGCCTGGTGAACCTGCGCCGCTTCCAGCAGCGCGGGGCAGAGACCCTGGTGGCCGCGGAGCTCTTTGATCGCCGTGTCACGTTCCTTGACGGCAGCGGTCAGGCCGTCATCGAGGACATTGGCTTGGGGCGCCTCTCCAACGGCGACTGGGTGGTTGAGGAGTACTTTGTGCGCCGCGGTGTGCCCGGCGCCGGCCTGCGCGCCCTGCGCCGTCGCGGCGGCGCCACCGTGATCGTGGCCTGGGATGAGGTGGTGTTCGGTCAGGTGGAGGAGCCTCAGGGCGCCGCCCAGTTCATCGAGTCCCATGACGAGCTCAAGCCCGCTGACTTCGCCGATGCGCTGCATGAGATGACGGAGAAGCGCCGGCTGGAGGTCGCTAGCGAGCTGCAGGATGACCGCCTGGCAGAGGTGCTCCAGGAGTTGCCTGATGATGAGCAGGTCGCCATTCTCTCCGCTCTGGAGACGGAGCGCGCCGCTGACGTGCTGGAGGAGATGGACCCGGACGACGCCGCTGACCTGCTTTCCGAGCTTCCTGAGACGCAGAAGGAATCCCTGCTGCAGCTGATGGAGCCGGAGGAGGCCGAGGACGTCCGGCGCCTGCTGGAGTATGAGGAGAACACCGCAGGTTCCATGATGACCCCGGTGCCGATCATCCTTCCGCCGGAGGCCACGGTGGCTGAGGCGCTTGCCTCGGTGCGCCGCGAGGAGATCAGCCCCGCCCTGGCCGCCACGGTGTACGTGTGCCGCCCGCCGTTGGAGACGCCGACCGGGCGCTACCTTGGCCTGGTGCATTTCCAGGAGCTGTTGCGCTCCGCGCCGCCGGAGCAGGTGGGCAAGTTAGTGGACACCGACCTGGAGCCGCTCTCCGACTACGCGAATGTGCAAGAGGTCTCCCGTATGCTCGCGAGCTACGACCTCACTTCAGCGCCGGTGGTCAACGAGGAGGGTCGCTTGGTCGGCTCCGTCACCGTGGATGACGTGCTGGATCACCTCCTCCCGGATGACTGGCGAACGCACGATGACGACCAGCCGGTGCGGGCCACTGCGCGCACCAATCTGCGGGCCAAGTCCAGCCCCAAGCCGGCCCAGGCTGGGCCAAACGACGCAAGCAAGCCGGGGAAGAACGCCAGCAAGTCCAAGCACAAGACAAACAAGACGAAGAGGGGGTGAAGCGCGTGGCAGAGAAGAATCCGCGCCGGACCACAACAGGATCCGGGCTGGACACTCCCATGACCGCCCGCCAGCGCTTCTTCCCGCGCCTGGCCCCCAACCCTGACGCCTTTGGCTCGCAGACGGAAAAGTTTGCGCGTTTCATGGGCACGCCGCAGTTCCTGGTCTGGATGACCATGTTCTGTGTGATGTGGCTGCTGTGGAACACCCTTGCACCGCAGTCCTGGCGCTTTGACTCCGCCACCATGGGCTTTACCGCCCTGACCCTGATGCTTTCCCTGCAGGCCTCCTATGCGGCGCCGCTGCTGCTGCTGGCGCAGAACCGCCAGGATGACAGGGACCGGGTCTCCGTCACCGAGGACCGCTCGCGGGCAGAGCGCAACCTCACGGATACCGAGTACCTGACGCGGGAGATCGCGAGCCTGCGCCTGGCGATGAGGGATGTGGCGACGCGTGACTTTGTGCGCTCGGAGCTGCGCAACGTGCTGGAAGAGGTGCTGGAGGAACGCCAGGGCGTGGAAGATGCCAAGGCTCAGCGCCGCCGCGAGCGCGAGCGTGAGCGCTTTGAGCGGGAGAAGGATCGCGATGAGAAAGAGCGCGAGGAGCGCGAGCGCAGGTGAGTCTCACCGCTGATGCCATCCGCTCCGCCCTGAGCCGAGTCATGGATCCGGAGCTGCGCCGCCCCATTACCGAGCTGGGAATGGTGGACTCGGTCCAGGTCAACGGGACCGCGGCGCAGGTGGGCATCCTGCTCACCATTGAGGGTTGCCCCCTGCGCTCCACCATCGAGGCGGACGTGGAGCGGGCGGTGCTCTCAGTGGAGGGCGCGGAGTCCGCTCAGATCACGGTGGGTTTCATGAGCCCGGAGCAGCGCCGCACCCTGGTTGACTCGCTCAAGCGCCACACGGTCGCCTTCACCCAACCGGGCTCGCTCACGCGCATCATCGCCGTCGCCTCCGGCAAGGGCGGGGTGGGCAAGTCCTCGGTGACGGTCAATCTGGCGGCGGCCATGGCCGCGCAGGGCCTCAGCGTCGGCGTGATTGACGCGGACGTGCTTGGCTTCTCCGTGCCCGGCCTCATGGGGATCACCTCCTCCCCCACCCGCGTCAACGAGATGATTGTGCCGCCGGTGGCCCACGGCGTGAAGGTCATGTCGATCGGCATGTTCCTGGCGGATAACTCCCCCGTCATGTGGCGCGGGCCCATGCTCCACCGCGCCCTGGAACAGTTTGTAACGGACGTTCACTTTGGCGATCTGGATGTGTTGCTCCTTGACCTGCCGCCGGGCACCGGTGACGTGGCCATCTCGGTGTCGCAGTTGCTGCCAGAGGCCCAGTTCCTGGTGGTCACCACCCCGCAGCATGCGGCCGCGGAGGTGGCGGAGCGCGCCGGGCTGATGGCCCAGCAGACCGGGCACCAGGTGATGGGCGTGGTGGAGAACATGAGCTGGATTCAGCTCCCGGACGGCTCCCGACTGACACCCTTTGGTGAGGGCGGGGGGCTCGACGTCGCGGGGAGGCTTTCAGAGGCGGGCGGCACCGAGGTGCCACTTTTGGCCAGCCTTCCGCTGGATGCTGCACTGCGCGAGGGGGGCGATGGCGGCGTGCCGGTGGTGCTCAGTCAGCCCGGCTCGGAGAGTGCCAAGGCGCTGACCGCGTTGGCCACTTCGCTGGCCCGCCGTCCCCGCGGCCTGGCCGGGCGCTCGCTCGGCGTCACGCCGCGGTAGCGGCGCCTTCCAGAACCAGCGACTCGCGCCGCCGCGCCCGGTGGCAGCAGCCCCCGCAAGCGCGGATTCACGGTGCAGCGTTTCTAGGTGGCTTCGTCGTCAAAAGGCGCCCGTGCGCCGTCGGGCAGGGAGGCGTCCTGTGCGGATTCCGCCCGCGGCTTGGTCAGCGACACCGTGGGCTGGGCGGGAAGCGCCGCCGGGCGGGGGGCCTGCGTGAGCTGGGGCTGGGCCGGGGACGGCTCGTTCTCCTCCAACAGCGCGTCGCGAATGATCTTGCGGGGGTCATACTGGCGCGGATCCAGGCGGCGCCAGTCAATGTCGGCAATCTCATCGCCGGCTTCCTCGCGCAGTTTCTCCCGCGCGCCCTCTGCCATTCCACGCAGCGACTTGACCAACTGCGCCAGCTTTTGGGTGTACTCAGGCAGCTTCTCTGGCCCCAAGACCACCACCGCCAAGAGCGCGAGAATGATCAGCTCGCTACCGTTGATGCCGAACAAATGCCTGCCCTGTCGTTGTTGTAGACCGAAGATCCCCCGGCAAGCCTAGCCGCTTCCAGGAGCGGGCTCAGCGGGTGGGGTCTACCAGGCGGGCAAAGCCGCGCGAGAGCCGGTCCCAGCCGCCCACCTCCGCGGCCCGGACATCCTCTTGCCGGTCCTCCGCAATCTCCTTGACGCGGTCCACGAGCGCCGTGGTCTCCGCCTGATTCAGTGAGCTGTGCACCACGTACTCAGCGCCGCCCACCGTGACGGTGACGGTCCTGCCCGCGTCCGGCGTGGTCGCAGAGAGTGCCGAGCCCGCCTCGCTGGCATCTGCGCCGGAGTCTTGGCCGGAGGAGGCGTCGTCCTGGGCCGTGTGCTCAGAGCCAAGGGGCCTGGTCTCGCTGAGGACCACGGCGCTTCCGTTGCCGGAGTAAGTCATGGTCACCGAGCCAACATCACCCTTGCGGAAGCCGATGGAAGAGGTCATATCCAGGCCAAGGGTGCGCAAATCCGGGCAGCTCCATCCGTGCCGGCGCAGGTCGGCGACCTGGAAGCCGCTGAGGGGTTGGCCGCTGGTGGTGAAGTCATCCGCCGGTCCGCCCTCGTGGCTGGCGTCCGAGCCGCCTGCGTTCCAGGCGGCCATGAGCACGGCAACAAAGGCCACGATCGTGATGATGGAGCCCACCACCGGCACGGCGTTGGAGACCATCCTGCGCCGGGTGCCCACCATCACGGTGGAGCCGGTGTCCACGGGCGGCTCACCGGACTCGGCGCGCGTCTTGCGGCGGCGCTCGTTGCGTCGGAACTCGGCGACCAGGTCGCGGCATTCGGCGCAGCGGCTCAGGTGATGTTCCATGACGCGACGGCGTTTGGGCGGCAGGTCTCCGGCTACGTAGGCCTGCACATTGGCGTCCTGATGCATGAACACCATCGCGTCAGCGCCCCTCTGCCAGCGGCCGGCTGGACACGCTGGGGGCACGCGGGGCGCGGTGGGGCAGTGCCTGGCGAAGCTGCGTGCGGCCGCGGTGGATGCGGGAGCGGACGGTGCCAAGCTTGATGCCCAGCGTCTCCGCGACTTCCTCGTAGGAGTAACCCTCAAGATCACACAGCACCACGGCGGCGCGGTAGTCCGGGGCCAAGGCCTCCAGGGCCTGGGCCACGTCCTTATCCAGGTGCGCCCACTCGAAGCTGCGCTCCGGCCCGTCACCCAGCGCGGGGACGCGGTCCTCGGCGCCCTCTGGGAAGGGGTCAAAGCGCAAGCGGGAACGACGCCGCGCGCCGTCAAGGAAGAGATTGGTGGCGATCCGTCGCAACCATGCGTCCACGGATCCCGGAGTGAATCCGTGCAGGGAGCGCAGGGCACGCACGTAGGTTTCCTGAACCAGGTCCTCTGCGTCGGCGCGATTTCCGGTGAGGCGGTAGGCCAGACGGGACAGGACCGCGCCGTGCTCCGCTGCGAGAGTCTCTGGCGTGGGGATCGCCTGGGACTGCGGCATAACGGAAGGATTCACATCTGTCATTGTGCTCATTCAGCCTGTGAAGTTGCTGGGCCTCAGCCCCGGCCAAGCCGTGATCTGCGGCGGCACTAGGATGGGGAGGTCACCCGCCCTTTCAGCAGGAAGCCCCACGTTTTCATGAGTGCCGAGAAGCACAGCAGTTGGTCCTATGCAGAGGCCCTTCCCGTCGAGGATGAGGTGCTGGTCCGCGCTCGCGATCGGGGCTACGAGTTGGGGGTCCACCCCGTCTCCGCAGCAGTGGGCTCGCTCCTGACCGTCCTGGCCTCCATGATTGCTGCCCGGACCGCCGTGGAAATCGGCTCCGGCGTGGGTGTCAGCGGCATCTGCCTCTTGCGGGGCATGAACCCCAAGGGGACCCTGACGACCATGGACCCGGACATTGAGCATCTGGACGCCAGCCGGCAGGCGTTCATTGAGGCGGGGTTCCCTTCCCACCGCACCCGCGCCATCAACGGGCGCAGCCAGGATGTGCTCCCCCGTTTGGCGGATGCTTCCTACGACCTGGTGCTGGTGGACGGAGCCCGTCAACGCGTCACGGCTGACGTGATGGAGGCCGCGCGAATCCTTCGGCCCGGCGGCACGCTGATCATCAACGACGCGCTGGATGAGGACAAGGTGCCCCAGCCAGCCGTGCGCCGGCCAAGCACGCTCGCCGCGCGCCAGGCCCAGCGGTGGCTGCGGGATGAGGAGAACTTCAACTGGGTCATGCTGCCCACCGGCACCGGCGTCCTAGTGGCCGTGCGGCGCTCCTAGCCTCCGGGGCCGCAGACCAAGCCAGGCGCCGCATCGTGCCCGGAGTGACGCATGGCCCCTGCACAGCAAGAACGGCCCGGGAGCGTGAAGCTCCCGGGCCGTTCTTGTGTTGCTGGTGGTTCAGGCAGTGACGTCGACGAGGCAGTCCTTCAAGGCCTGCGCTTCGTCCTTGTTCAACTCCAACACCAGGCGGCCTCCCCCATCGATCGGCACGCGCATGATGAGGCTACGACCCTCTTTGGTAACCTCCAGTGGGCCGTCTCCGGTGCGCGGTTTCATGGCAGCCATGTCGGTGCTCCTCAGCTCATCAAGGGCGGTTCTCCGCCCGGAACTCCCGGATTGGGTGCGGCCTCTCCAGGTTTATACATTCGTTAGTATCCCGGATTTACGCGCGTGGGGCCAATCACAGTGAATGCTGGCCGTCTCTTGCGCGCCCTTCTAGGTCACTTTCGTTAGATTCTTGCGTCACATCCGTGCCATGTGCGCCAGGAGGAAGCAGGGCCTTGAGGCGCTCCACCTCGGCGCCAAGGGAGTCCAACTCTGCGCCAAGCGCGTCCAGGACCGCATCCACTTGATCGCAGCGATACCCGCGCAGGGCCGGGGACAGCCTCACTGCATCGACGTCTGCGGCCCGTGGGTGCTGGGGCAGCAGGACCGGGGGCAGCACCGGGTCCGGCTCGGCAAGGCCAAGCAGGGGCGGGGTGGCATCCAGGGGCTGGGTGGAGCCCTTTGAACCGCTCCTGAACAGCAACACCGCAAGCGCTCCGACCACTGCCAGGGCTATGAACAAGACGATGTACTGCATGCTTATCCCCTTAGTCCCGGCCCGTAGCGTGCGCCACGGCCTCGGCGGGATCGTCGGTGACGAGGGGGCGCAGCACGTCCGCTTCGGAGATGGTGCCCTCCTCCTTCAAGGTGTCCCGCAGCCAATCGATCAACGGCGTCCAGAACTTCACGCCGACCAGCGCCAACGGATAGTCCCCCACCTTGCCGGTCTGGATCAGCGTCATGACCTCAAAGAGTTCGTCCAAGGTTCCGATGCCGCCGGCGCAGACCACGGCACCCTGGGTGTACTTCACAAAGTTCACCTTGCGTGCAAAAAAGTAATGGAAGGGCACGGCGAGCTTCACGTACTTGTTGAAGCCGTCCTCAAAGGGAAGCGAGATGCCCAAGCCGACCGACACGCCGTCGCCCTCCACCGCGCCCCGGTTCGCCGCCTCCATGACGCCCGGCCCACCGCCGGTGACGACCGCGAAGCCAGACTCGGCGACCGCTCGCCCCACGGCAAAACCCAGCTCATACGCCTCGGTTCCCTCCTTGAGCCGCGCTGACCCAAAGACGGCGATGGCGGGGCCCAGCTTCCCCAGGATGTCAAAGCCATTGACGAATTCTCCCTGGATGCGCATGGCGCGCCAGGCCTCCTCTCCGGGATCCGCGGCGTGAGAGGAATCCAGGAGCGCGCGGTCAAACTCGACGGCGCGCGTGCCACCCAGTTGGCGGGTCACTTCGGTGCGGTCATCGCTCATGCCCCCAGCCTAGGCGGTACAGGGGGGCGCACGCGGCAGCCGTCACTGACCACCCGGTCGGATTTCACTTGCATCACGATCAACATGAAGGAGTGCAGATACCGGCCTGGGAAAAGTCTGTGCGTTACGCTCTCAGATATGACCTCTGCACCTGAGAGCCACGTCACAACGAGCGACAGCGTCGTTTCTGTCAAGGACGTGCAAAAGCACTACGGAGCCCTGCATGTCCTCAAGGACATCAACCTCAACGTAACAAAGGGTGAGGTCGTGGTGGTCTTGGGGCCATCCGGTTCCGGTAAATCCACTTTGTGCCGCGCCATTAATCGCCTAGAAACCATCGACAGTGGAGAGATCCGCGTGGGCGGTGACCTCCTCCCGGAGGAGGGCAAGGCGCTGGCCACGCTCCGCGCGGAGGTGGGCATGGTTTTCCAGTCCTTCAACCTCTTCGCGAACAAGACCATCCTGGAGAACGTCACCCTGGGTCCCCTCAAGGTCCGCGGCATGAAGAAGTCAGAGGCGGACGCGCTTGCGCTCAAGCTCCTGGCTCGCGTCGGCGTTGAGAACCAGAAGGACAAGCTGCCCTCGCAGCTCTCCGGTGGTCAGCAGCAGCGCGTCGCCATTGCGCGGGCCCTGGCCATGCAGCCCAAGGTGATGCTCTTTGACGAGCCCACGTCCGCCCTTGATCCGGAAATGATCAACGAGGTGCTGGACACCATGGTGGGCCTGGCCAAGGAGGGCATGACCATGATCGTGGTGACCCACGAGATGGGCTTTGCCCGCAAGGCAGCGGATCGCTTCGTCTTCATGGCGGATGGTCAGATCGTAGAAGAAGCCACTCCCGAGGAGTTCTTCACGAACGCCAAGTCGGAGCGGGCCAAGGACTTCCTGTCCAAGCTCATCACCAACTAGCCCGGCCCGTTCTCAACAGGCCACTACTCTTCCGGCCCTCACCAGGGCCGGGTCTTCACACTTTGCGCGGCGAAGGTCGTCGCACGCGGCAGCACTTGTCGCACCGAGGAAAGGAGAGCCTCATGGCTCTGTTCACCAAGCGCAAGGGCGCCGCAGTCGCCTCCATCGCCGCTGTCGCGGCCCTCGCTCTGTCCGCCTGTGGCGGCGGCTCAACGCCGGCGGCCAGCGGCGGCGTTGAGGCGTCCAAGGACGTCAACATCTCTGGTTCCCCGACCTTCGACAAGATGAAGTCGGCCGGCAAGATCGTCATTGGCGTCAAGGAAGATCAGCCGGAGCTGGGCTACAAGAACGCGGCCACCGGCGAGCGCACCGGCTTCGACATCCAGATGGCACAGTGGATGGCCGCCTCACTGGGTTTCTCCGGTGACAAGGTGGAATTCAAGGTGGTGGATTCTGCGGCTCGCGAGCAGGCACTCGCCAACGGGGACGTGAACCTTTACGTCGGTACTTACTCCATCACCGACAAGCGCAAGGCCATGGTCGGCTTTGTTGGCCCGTACTTCGAGACCGGCCAGGGCCTGCTCGTGAAGAAGGACAACACCGACATCACCTCGGAGAAGAATCTGGACGGCAAGACCGTGTGTTCCGCAACGGGTTCCACCCCGCTGCAGAACATCCAGCAGAACTTCCCTAAGGTCAAGGCGACCTCCTTCGATAAGTATTCGCAGTGCGTGGAGGCATTGAAGACCGGCCAGGTTGACGCTGTCACCACCGACCAGGCCATTCTGATCGGCTACGCCGCCCAGTCTCCTGAGGACTACAAGGTGGTCGGCGAGCCGTTCACCAAGGAAAAGTATGGAATTGGCATCCCCAAGGGTGACAAGGCCTTGTGCGAGGCCCTCTCCAAGACCCTGACCGACGGCGGTGCCGACTGGACCAAGATCTACGACGCCACGCTGGGCAAGTCGGGCACCAAGGTTGAGCAGCCCAAGCCGGACGCCTGCGCCTGATTCGTCAGCGCCCTGCGCATCACCGGGGAGGAGCCTTTGTTCCTCCCCGGTGCCTCGCCCCTTCGAGAAAGTGATTCCTTGTGGACACCCTCATCGACAACATTGACATCTTCGTCAAGGGATTCAGCAACACTCTGATTCTCTTTGCCTGGTCGGCAGTTTTCTCCCTGATCCTGGGGACCATCGTGGCCGGCATGCGCGTCTCACCGGTCCCGATCATGCGAGCAGTCGCCACGATCTACGTCAACACCATCCGCAACACTCCGCTGACGCTGGTGATGCTCTTCTTCGCTCTGGGCTATCCCCAACTGGGGCTCCCGAAGCTGGACTACCTCCCGTTGGCGGTCATAGCGCTCACGCTCTACACGGCAACCTATGTGGCAGAGACCCTTCGCTCCGGCATCAATACCGTGCCCCTTGGCCAGGCGGAGGCCGCCCGTGCCATTGGGCTGACCTTTGGCCAGTCGCTGAGCCAGGTCATCCTTCCGCAGGCCATGCGAGCCGTGGTTCCTCCGATGTTTAATGTGCTCATCGCCTTGCTGAAGAACACCACTATCGCCGGCGCCTTCTCCGTCCTCGAGGCCGGTGCCATTCGTGCCTTCCTCTCCGAGCGAGGCGAGCCAGCGCTCATTGTCTTGCTGTGGGTCGCCCTCGTGTTCGTGATTCTGGTGCTGCTGCTCTCCCTGGTGCAGCGCTACTTTGAGAAGAAGTGGAGGAACGCCTAATGGCCGCGTCCATTCTGTTTGACGCACCCGGCCCCAAGGCCCGCGTCCGCAACAACATCCTTGCCGTGGCCACCATCATCGTGGTCGGCGCCATCCTCGCGTTCATCGTGGTGCAACTCGCGGATGCCGGTCAGTTCGATGCCAAGAAGTGGAGCGTCTTCGGCTACCCCATGGTGCAGCAGAGCATCGCTAACGCAACGCTCGCGACGCTGAAGGCCTTTGGGCTCGCCGCTGTACTGTCACTGGTTCTCGGTTTTGCCCTCGCGCTTGGCAGGCTGTCGGATCACGCTTGGCTCCGCGCCCCAGTGACCTGGATCGTTGAGCTCTTCCGCGCCGTCCCGCTGCTCATCCTGATCATGCTTTTCTACTACGGTCTGCCGACCGTAGGGATCAAGATGACGCCGTTTGTTGCCGTGGTCATTGGTCTGACGCTGTACAACGGCGCGGTCCTTTCTGAGGTGTTCCGCGCCGGCGTCATGTCGCTGCCCAAGGGCCAGGCGGAGGCTGCTTACGCCATCGGCATGCGCAAGGGCCAAGTGATGACGTCCATCCTGCTTCCGCAGGCGGTCAAGGCCATGCTTCCGGCGATCATCGCTCAGCTTGTGGTCATTCTGAAGGACACCGCGCTGGGCTTCGTGATCACTTATACGGAGCTGCTGTACTACGTGAAGTACCTGGGATCGCAGGTGGACTTCGGAAGCCCGCTGATTCCGGCCGCCATCGTGGGTGCCCTGATCTACGTCGGAATGTGCCTGATCCTCTCCGGCATCGCCAAGTTGGTGGAGCACCGCATCAACAAGTCGCCCAAGATCGCCAAGGACCCCGCCACCGGGGCCCCGCCGTCGAAGGCAGCAGAGGTCGGCACTGACATCCTCTGATGTACCCGCACACAAGAACAGCGCGGCGCGACAGGAAACTGTCACGCCGCGCTGTTCTCTTGTCAGCCGCTTCTGACCCGACTAAGCCAGCCACCGCCGCAAGGCGTCAAGGCAATCCGCCACGGCCTGGCGGCTGACGTGTTCGTTGTCGGAGTGCGCCAGCAGGGGGTCGCCGGGACCGAAGTTCACGGCGGGGATGCCGAGTTCTGAGAAGCGGGCCACGTCCGTCCAGCCGTACTTGGGCTTAGCCTCCGCGCCTACGGCCGCCACAAAGCTGGCCGCGGCAGGCGCGTCCAGCCCCGGGCGGGCCCCGGCGGCGGCGTCGGTACGCTCCACGTCAAAGCCCTGCAGCAGGTGGCGCACATACGCCTCTGCCTGCTCCACCGAGCGCGACGGCGCAAAGCGGAAGTTGACCTCCACCTCGCAGCGGTCCGGGATCACGTTGCCGGCAATGCCGCCGTGGATCCGCACCGCGTTGAGGGATTCTCGGTAGTCCAGGCCCTCCACACTCAGCGTCTGCGGGGTGTGTTCCGCCAGGCGCGCCAGGATGGGGGCAGCGGCGTGAATCGCGTTCTCTCCCATCCACGCCCGCGCCGAGTGCGCTGCCTTGCCCGTGGTGGTGACGCGGAAGCGCATGGTGCCGTTGCACCCGCCCTCCACGGCGCCGTCCGTGGGCTCCAGAAGGATCGCGAAGGACGCGTCCGTCAGCAGCCCCCGGTGGTGCTCCACCAGGCGGCCCAGGCCAGAGAGCGAGGCCTCCACCTCCTCGTGGTCGTAGAACACATACGTGACGTCCCGCTGCGGTGCACTCAGCTCCGCGGCCAGCGCCAACTGCACCGCCACGCCGCCCTTCATGTCCGTGGCGCCGCGCCCGTACAGGGTCTGCCCGTCCCAGCTGGAGGGCACCGTTCCGCGCGAGCCCGGCGAGGTCGGCAGGGGAACCGTGTCCAGGTGCCCTGCCAGGACCACGCGCTCCGCGCGGCCCAGGTTGGTGCGGGCCACGATCGCGTCGCCGTCACGCAACACGCTCAGGTGAGGCAACGCCCGCAGCGCGGCCTCCACGGCGTCCGCGATGGCGGCCTCGCGGCCGGAGACGGACTCGATGTCCATGAGCGCCGCCGTCAGGTCGGCGACGTGGCCCGTGAGGTCCAGGGGAAGGGGCTGGGAAGTGGCTGCATCACTCATGTCATGGACCCTACCCGCGGGCGCCGCGTCGATAGGATGGATGACATGACTGCACAGAGCCCCTCCATGCCCCCTGCCCAGACGCGAGTGGGCTCCGCGCACGGCGTGGGCACCTACCACGCCTCCGGCGCCCTGCTGGATGCCTGGTTCCCGGTTCCTGCGTTGGCTGCCCTGTCCGACGACGCCCAGGCCGCGCAGGTGCGCGCCTCACTTGTTGCTCTGGAGACCACCGACGAGGACCGCGCCACCCAGCGCCGGGTGATCTCGGTTGAGTCCCAGTTGGATGCGGCCCCCGAGTCCGCAGAGGACGCCTGGCTGCGCCTTCACCTGCTCTCTCACCGCCTGGTGGCCCCCAACTCCATCAACCTGGACGGCGTCTTTGGGCTGCTCACCAACGTGGTGTGGACCTCCGCTGGCCCGTGCTCCACGCAGAACTTTGAGCTCACGCGCGCCCTGCTGCTGGCGCGCGGGCCGCTCACGGTCTTTGGCGTGGACAAGTTCCCGCGCATGGTGGATTACGTGCTGCCCACGGGTGTGCGCATCGCCGACGCGGACCGCGTGCGCCTGGGCGCCCACCTTGCCCCGGGCACCACCGTGATGCACGAGGGCTTTGTGAACTTCAACGCCGGCACGCTGGGCACCTCCATGGTGGAGGGGCGCATCTCCGCCTCCGTCGTGGTGGGCGACGGCACCGATGTGGGTGGCGGCGCCTCCATCATGGGCACGCTCTCCGGCGGCGGCACCCAGCGCATCTCCCTCGGTGAGCGGGTGTTGCTCGGCGCCAACTCCGGCGTGGGCATCTCCCTCGGGGATGATTGTGTGGTGGAGGCCGGCCTGTACGTCACGGCAGGCACCCGCGTGCAGTTCCAGGGCAGGAGCATCAAGGCCTTGGAGCTCTCTGGCACCTCCCAGCTGCTCTTCCGCCGCAACTCCACCACCGGCGCAGTTGAGGCGCTGCCCCGCGCCACCGGCTCGGTGGAACTCAACGACGCCCTGCACTCCAACTGAGCCGGCTCAGCGCGGGGCTCACCCGCAGCTCCGCCAGGCCTCTCCCCCAGACCACTCCCCCAAGAAATCAGGCCCGCATGAAACGCGCAGCTCGCTCCGCCATTGCCCTGACCGTCGCGGCCGGCGTGATTGGCGGCGGCATCTGGGGCGTGCAGAGCTACGTCCATCACAGCCAGGCCCTGGTGGTGGTGCAGTGCGCCACCTCCGTGGGCGGGGTGCAGCACACGCTTGACCCTGAGCAGGCCGGCAACGCCGCCACCATCTCCGCCGTCGCGGTGGGCCGGGCGCTCCCTGCGCGCGCCACCACCATCGCTCTGGCCACCGCCTACCAGGAGTCCAAGCTGCGCAACCTGGATTACGGCGATAACGCCGGCCCAGACTCCCGCGGTCTCTTTCAGCAACGTCCCTCACAGGGCTGGGGAACGCAGCAACAGGTCATGACGCCGGTGTACGCGGCGGGGGCCTTCTACGACCAGCTGGTGCGCTTTGACTACCAGTCCATGTCCATCACGCAGGCCGCCCAGAAGGTGCAGCGCAGTGCCTTCCCGGATGCGTACGCCCCGCATGAGGAGCGCTCGCGGGCCTTCGCCGCGGCCCTGACCGGACAGTCCGCCGGGGCGTTGAACTGCACTCTGCGCCGCACCGACTCCGCGGGGGACGCCAAAGCGGTGTCCAAGGCCCTCACTGCGGAGTACGGCAGGAGCTTCGTGGACCCCCAGGCACAGGGCTCCACAGTCAGCGTCCCGGTGGCGAGCAAAAACAAGGGCTGGGCGGTGGCGCAGTGGGCCGTGGCGCACGCCCAGCAGCACCAAACGCTCTCCGTGTCTTACGGCGGCCTGGAGTGGACCAGGGCCACAGGCAAGTGGGAGGCGCCCGCCGCGTCTGACTCGGCGCAGCAGGGGCAGGGTTCCAAGCAGGTGCGGATCACGGTCGCCACGGAGGCGGAACAGGGCTAGCGGGGCAGGGCTAGCGAGGAAGGGCTAGCGAGGCAGTGTTAGCTCTACTACCCCGCGAGTTGGGATAGAACCCACGCCTGCCACCTGATACGACATGTGCCGCGGTACACGACGGCGTTTGTCGTATGAAGTGTCACTGCGCCCCAGCGACGTCGTAACAGGTGGCATTTGTCGCACGCGGTGGCAACCCGACCCCAGCAAACAGCGCAAGGCCCCCACCTCCGCGAGGAGATGGGGGCCTTGCGCTGTTTGAGCCGAGAATCGAGGCGCTACCGCAGGATCAGCGCTGCGGGTAGTCGCGGGCCTCGGAGCCCATGTAGAGCTGGCGCGGGCGGCCAATCTTGCGCTCGGGATCCAGCATCATCTCGCGCCACTGGGCAATCCAGCCCGGCAGTCGGCCGATGGCAAAGAGCACCGTGAACATCTTCTCGGGGAAGCCCATGGCCTTGTAGATCAGGCCGGTGTAGAAGTCCACGTTGGGGTAGAGCTTGCGCTGGATGAAGTAGTCATCGCTCAGCGCCTTCTCTTCCAGGCTCATGGCAATATCCAGCAGCTCGTTGGCACCCTGCTTGGCCAGGATGTCGTGGGCGGTCTGCTTGATGATCTTGGCGCGCGGGTCGTAATTCTTGTACACGCGGTGGCCAAAGCCCATCAGGCGGACGCCGTCCTCCTTGTTCTTGACCTTCTCCATGAAGGCCTCCGGGCTGATGCCGTCGGCCTGAATGCCACGCAGCATCTTGAGCACGGCCTCGTTGGCGCCGCCGTGGGCGGGGCCAAAGAGGGCGTTGATGCCCGCGGAGACGGAGGCAAAGAGGTTGGCGTCCGTGGAGCCCACCAGTCGCACCGTGGAGGTGGAGGCGTTCTGCTCGTGGTCCGCGTGCAGGATCAGGAGCAGGTCAAGGGCCTTGGCCATCTCCGGGTCCAGCTCGTAGGGCTCGGTCGGCATGCCGAAGGCCAGCCGCAGGAAGTTCTCCACCAGGTTCATGGAGTTGTCCGGGTAGAGCAGGGCCTGGCCCAGGGACTTCTTCTGCGCGTAGGCGGCAATCACCGGCATCTTGGCCAGGAGTCGAATGGTGGAGAGTTCCACCTGCTCCGGGTCAAAGGGGTCCAGGGAGTCCTGGTACCAGGTGGAGAGCGCGGAGACGGCGGAGGAAAGCACCGGCATGGGGTGCGCGTCACGCGGGAAGCCGTCAAAGAAGCCCTTGAGCTCCTCATGCAGCAGCGTGTGGCGGCGGATGTTCTGGTCAAAGCCGTCCAGCTGCGTGGGGGTGGGAAGCTCCCCGTAGATCAGCAGGTAGGAGGTCTCCAGGAAGGTGGAGTTGGCCGCCAGCTGCTCAATCGGGTACCCGCGGTAGCGCAGGATTCCCGCGTCGCCGTCAATGTAGGTGATGGCGGACTTGGTGGCTGCGGTGTTCATGAACCCGGGGTCGTACGTGACGTTCCCGGTGGTCTTGAGCAACGGCGCGATGCCAAAGCCGTTATTGCCTTCCACCGAATTGATGATGGGAAGGTCGAGGCTGTTACCTGCAAAGTTGAGGTTTGCCTGCGAATCAGTCATGGATGTGCTCTCCTCACGGAGTGTCAAGGTGTCGTGACACCGGTTCTCACCGTTCAATCTATCCCGGCCAAGGTCACGTCAAGAAACCGGGGGTACAAGCGTGACCGCCCTCACAGGCGGCGCGCATGCTTTACCCAGCAAGCAAACGCTCGACGGCGGCGTCTACCCTTTCGTCCGAGGCCGTCAGTGCCACGCGCACAAAACCGGCCCCGGCGTCGCCGTAGAAGGTGCCCGGGCCGGCCACGATGCCGCGCTGGGCCAGCCAGGAGATGGAATCCCAGGTGTCCTCTCCGCGCGTGCACCACAGGTACAGGCCGGCCTCGGAGTGGTGCACGGTGAACCCGGCGGCTGCGAGCGCGAGCCGCAGGGCCTCGCGGCGGCGGCGGTACAGCGCCTTCTGGGACTCCACGTGGGCGCTGTCCCCCAGCGCCGCGACCATGGCGGCCTGCACGGGCGCCGGAACAATCATGCCGGCGTGCTTGCGGGAGTTCACCAGATCCGCGAAGAGCTCCGGGGCCCCGGCCACGAAGGCGGCCCGGTAGCCGGCCAGGTTGGACTGCTTGGAGAGCGAGTACACGGAGAGCAGGCCGGTCAGATCCCCGCCACTGATATCCGGGGCCAGGATGCAGGGCACCCCGTTCTCCCATTCGCCCCAGCCCAGCTCGGCGTAGCACTCGTCAGAGGCCACCACGGCGCCCAGCGCGCGGGCGGAGTCCACCCGGGCCTTCAGCGTCTCCGCGTCCGCCACGGCGCCCGTCGGGTTGGCCGGCGAGTTCAGCCACACTAGCTTGACGCGCTGGCGCACCGAGGACTCCAACTCGTCGACGGAGTCGGCAGCGACGGCCTCTGCGCCCACCAAGCGGGCGCCAATGTCATAGGTGGGATAAGCCACGGTTGGCCGCACCACCACGTCGCCCGGGCCTAGCCCAAGCAGCAGCGGCAGCCAAGCCACCAGCTCCTTGGAGCCTACGGTCGGCATCACGTGATCCGCGGAGAGGTTCGGGACTCCCCTGCGGCGGGCAAACCACTCCACGATGGCCTCGCGGACGGCGGGCGTGCCATGGGTGGTGGGGTAGCCGTGGGCGTCTGCGGCCACGGCCAGGGCGTCCTGGATGAACTGCGGCGTGGGGTCCACCGGTGTGCCGATGGAGAGGTCCACCGTGCCGCCCGGGTGCTGTGCAGCCACGGCGCGGTAGGGGGCCAGGGCCTCCCAGGGGTAATCGGGAAGCTTCAGCACGGGCTCAGTGGTCCTGGTTCTGCGGGGGTAGGGCGGCGATGTACGGGTGATCCGTGTCCAGCTTGCCCATCTTGGCGGCGCCGCCCGGGGAGCCAATCGTGTCAAAGAACTCCACGTTGGCCTTGTAGTAGTCCGCCCATTCCTCCGGGACGTCGTCCTCATAGTAAATGGCCTCCACCGGGCACACGGGCTCGCAGGCGCCGCAGTCAACGCATTCGTCCGGGTGAATATAGAGGCTGCGTTCGCCCTCGTAGATGCAATCGACGGGACACTCGTCGATGCAGGCCTTGTCCTTCAAGTCAACGCATGGCTGGGCGATGATGTAGGTCACGGGTTGCCTTGCCTCTCTTCACTTCGATCCCAGAACGGGAGGATTCCACGCGCAACAGCGCGCGGGACACTGCCGATCAGTCTAGTCCTTTCAGAGGGCCACGGCTTCAGCCTGACAGGGCCGCGACCGTGGCGCCGCCCACGTTTCTTGGGTCAGGGCCGTAGGTGCGGCCGTAGGCTGGCCTGGTGGCTGACTTTTTTGACGCGCTGCGGCCGGGAACCCGGGTCGTGGTTCGGTATCGCATCACGGACGACGCTGGGCACACGCTCAGCGATGCCCTCGGGGAGTTCGACGGCGTGGTGCTGGGTGACGCCGTCGGGCCCGGCGACGCTTCGGCGGCCGGGAAGGCAGCACTGGCGCCCGGGGAACGCGGCGTCAGGATTCTCACTCGCCGCGGCGCAGTCCTCATCCCCACCGCCCAGGTGACCCACGCCAAACCCGTGCCCCCTCCCCCGCCGCGCCGCCGGGGCGGCGACCACACGGCGTCGGGCATTGGGACCCCACCCTCCGGCGGCTAAATCCGCGTGGCCCACAAAAAACCCGCGCCCCACTGATTAAAGAAGTTCAATCACTGGGCCATTTGTGTCTATGCTGTGGCGCATGACCTCTGATGAGACGGCACAGGCACGCGCACGCGCTCTGTCCTCGCCGGTGCGGCTGCGCATCCTGCGCCTGTGTCTGCATCAGGCCCGGACCAACAAGGAAATTGCGGACGCGCTCGGCATGAATCCTGCCACCACGCTTCACCACGTGCGCACACTGCTCAACACCGGATTTCTTGAGGCGGAGGCGGAGCGCAAGGGCAAGCGCGGCGCCAAGGAGGTCCCTTACCTCTCCACACGACTCTCCTGGTCAACCCCACTGCCGGACGCCGCTCCGGTGCTGGTGGAGACTTTTCTGCAGGAGGTCAACGGGCTGGCCCCTGACGAGATCCAGGTGATGCGCGTTGGCCTGCGGCTCGGCGAAGAGGACCAGCGAGAGCTGCTCGCACGCATGCGAGAGCTCATCGAAGACTTTGCGGTCCGCCCAGCCCCGCAGGACGCGGTGAGCACCAGCCTCTTCGTGGCGCACCACCTGGACACCTCTGCCGGCTAGCGTTGTGCGCGTGCCTTGGGCGCGGCGGGCGGCGGCACGCGGCGCGCCACCAACGTCAACGCCACCAGGGTGGCGACAACCGTGCCGAGCATGATGACCACGGTGGACCAGGCAGCCCCTGGGGTCGCTGTGAAGTAGATGGGATCCAGCGGCACCATCAGCTGATCGTTGCCGCCCACGGAGGCCGCGCCCACCACGCAGAAGGCCACCAAGCCGGTCAGGCCGGCCACCCAGCGCAAGCTAGTGCGTAGCCCCCACGCCATGGCGGCGCCAAAAACCACCAGGGAACCCAGGAGGGCACCCCAGGGCAGGACAATCACGGCGCCGGAGGTCAGAACGGTTGACCAGCTCTGCCACAGCACGGCGGCCAGGCCGGCCAACAGGCCAAAGCCGACTGCACCGAGTCCGGCCGGGAGGCCGCCCATGGGAGCCGGCACCGCGGCGTCGGACCCTTGGTGGACACGCAACGGCCCCGGCGCCGCCTCCTCCGAAGAGGAAGCGGCGGCACCGGGGCCAAAACGCAAACGGCTCATATCAGGCGCGTGAGCGCTGACGGGCGGCCTTGAGGCGCTCGTTGTTGTCCAGGACCAGCTTGCGGATGCGGATGGCCTCCGGGGTCACCTCAACGCACTCGTCCTCGCGGGCAAACTCCAGCGACTCCTCCAAGGTGAGGATGCGCGGCGGGGTCAGACCCTCGAAGTTATCCGCGGAGGCGGAGCGCATGTTGGTGAGCTGCTTCTCCTTGGTGATGTTCACGTCCATGTCGTCGGCGCGCGAGTTCTCGCCCACGATCATGCCGGCGTACACCTCTTGCGTCGGCTTAACGAAGAACGAGCAACGCTCCTGCAGCTTGATCATGGCGAACGGGGTGGCAACGCCAGCGCGGTCGGACACGATGGAACCGTTGAGGCGGTACTCAATGGCACCGGCCCACGGCTCGTAACCGGCGGCGATGGAGGAACCGATGCCCGCGCCGCGGGTCTCAGTCAGGAACTTGGTACGGAAGCCAATCAAGCCACGTGCCGGAACAATGAACTGCATGCGGATCCAACCGGAACCGTGGTTCACCATCTCCGTCATGCGACCCTTGCGGGCTGCCATGAGCTGCGTGATGGCGCCAAGGTACTCCTCCGGAGTATCGATGGTCATCTCTTCCATGGGCTCGTGGACCTTGCCGTCAACGACCTTGGTGACCACCTGGGGCTTGCCCACGGTGAGCTCAAAGTTCTCGCGGCGCATCTGCTCCACGAGGATGGCCAGAGCCAACTCGCCACGGCCCTGCACCTCCCACGCGTCCGGACGCTCGGTCGGGAGGACCTTGAGGGACACGTTGCCGATGAGCTCGCGATCCAGGCGATCCTTCACCTGGCGGGCCGTGACCTTGGCACCCTTCACGCGGCCGGCCAGCGGCGACGTGTTGATACCGATGGTCATGGAGATGGCGGGGTCATCCACCGTGATGAGCGGCAGCGGCTTGGGGTTCTCAGCATCGGTGAGGGTCTCACCGATCATGATGTTCTCGATGCCTGCAACGGCAACGATCTCGCCCGGGCCGGCCTGCTCGGCGGGGACACGGGCCAGGCCCTTGGTCGCCAGCAGCTCGGTGATCTTCACGTTCGTGAGCGAGCCATCGGCGCGGCTCCAGGCCACCTGCTGGCCCTTCTTCAGCGTGCCGGAGTAGATGCGCAGCAGGGCCAAGCGGCCCAGGAACGGCGAGGCATCCAGGTTGGTGACGTGGGCCTGCAGCACCTCGTCGGTGTCGTACTGGGGGGCCGGGACGTGCTCCATGATGGCGGCGAACAGCGGCTCAAGGTCCTCATTGTCCGGGAGGCCACCGTCGGCGGGCTGCACGCGGGAGGCGCGGCCGGCCTTACCGGAGGCAAAGACGACGGGGACGTCAAGGACGGAATCCAGGTCCAGATCCGGAACCTCGTCTGACAGGTCAGAGGCCAGGCCGAGGAGCAGGTCCATGGAGTCAGAGACAACGCCCTCGATGCGGGCATCCGGGCGGTCGGTCTTGTTGACGACCAGGATGACGGGCTTCTTGGCGGCAAGCGCCTTGCGCAGCACAAAGCGGGTCTGCGGCAGCGGGCCCTCGGAGGCGTCAACGAGGAGCACCACGCCGTCCACCATGGACAGACCGCGCTCCACCTCGCCACCGAAGTCGGCGTGGCCGGGCGTGTCGATCACGTTGATGGTGACGTCTTTGCCCTCGGCAGCCGGGCCCTTGTAGAACACGGTGGTGTTCTTGGCGAGAATGGTGATGCCCTTCTCGCGCTCCAGCTCGCCTGAGTCCATCACGCGGTCATCGGTCTCGCCGTGATCGGAGAAGGCGCCCGTCTGCTTGAGCATGGCGTCGACCAGCGTCGTCTTGCCGTGGTCGACGTGCGCCACGATGGCGACGTTGCGGAGGTCCTCGCGTGAGGCAATGGCCATGGAAGTAGTTCCTGTCCTGAAATAGGGGTACGGCGCCGGGGCGTCCAGGGTCCGTTCCGGACCCGACGCGCAATGACATGACGGCGCGCGTCCCTCATTCTAACGCGGCTTTGAGGCGCGCCGCCGTGACCACGCTCACCGCGGCGCGTGGGAACATAGATCTCATGAGTCAAGACCCCAACAAACTCGTGCTTACCACCAACCGATCCGGCTGGGTCTGGGTGGTGTTGCTGGCCGTGGTTGGCGTTGCGTCCGCCTGGGACGCCGCGGCCCGCGGCTTCGGCGGACTCGCGGTGACTGTGGTGGTCTGGATGGCGTGTATTGGTTGGTTTGTGGCCCTGATTTTCGTCTTGCCGAGCCTCAGCATGGACGCCGGCGGGGCCACCGTACGCAACGTGCTGGTTCAGGTGCGCGTGCCGTGGGCCCGGCTCAAGGACGCCCGCAACACCATGTTCCTTGAGGTGGTCCCCGACAAGGGGCTCCCCATCAAGGTGTGGGCGGCCCCACAATCCGTCATGCGTCGCAAGCGCCAGTCTCTGCGCAACAGGGCGGCCATGGACGTGGACGTTGCGGAGGACCCGGCGCCGAAGGGCGATCTTGCCGCCGGGCTGATCGTGGAACGCGACCGGGCCCTGAGTGCCGCTCGCAAGAAGCCCGCTACCACCGCCGGTGCCGTCACCACCACGTTCCTGAAGCGGGACTGGGGCATCTTTGCCGGTCTGCTGGTGCTGGCACTGGTGTCCCTGCTCCTGACCTAGCGGGCCGGGGCTGGGGGCTGCGCAGGAACCGACGGGCAGGCCAAGGCGGCGGACGCGCTCAGGACATCAGTGAAGGTTACACAGCAAGGGCGCCGCCTCCAGATGGAGACGGCGCCCTTGCTGTGTAGGAGCTGCGGAGTTAGGCGGACTTGCCGAACTCGAAGTTAGCTCCGGGGATGGCTTCCAGGAGATCCCGCGTGTACTGCTCCTTGGGATTCTCGAAGACCTCATCCACCGTGGCGGCCTCAACAACCTCGCCCTGGCGCATCACGGTGACATCGTCGGCCACCATGCGCACCACACCCAGGTCGTGGGTGATGAAGAGGTAGGTGAGGTCCAGCTCGGCCTGCAGATCAGAGAGCAGGTTGAGCACCTGCGCCTGAACCAACACGTCCAGCGCTGAGACCGCCTCGTCCAAGACCAACACATCCGGCTTCAGTGCCAGGGCACGCGCAATCGCAATGCGCTGACGCTGACCGCCGGAGAGCTCGTTCGGGTAGCGGGCCGCAGTAGCGGCCGGCAACGACACCTGATCCAGCAGCTCCGCCACGGTCTTGCGCCGTGACTTGGGCGTGCCGATCTTGTGCGTCAACAACGGCTCCGCAATGGAACTCCCAATGGAGGCCATCGGGTCCAAGGTCCCGTAGGGATCCTGGAATACCGGCTGCACTCGCCTGCGGAAGGCCAGCAGTTTGTTCTTCGGCAAACTGCCCACGTCCTCCCCGTCAAAGGTCATGGTCCCGGAGGTGATGTCCTCCAATTTGAGGAAGAGCTTGGCAATGGTGGACTTACCAGAACCCGACTCGCCCACGATCGCCATGGTTGAGCCCTTGCGGATCTCAAAGCTGACGTCGTCCACGGCCTTAAACTTGGTCTTCTTAAAACCACCCTGGCTGATTTCATACACCTTGGTGACGTTCTGGACCTTGATCAGCGGCTCGCCCTTAACCACATGAGGCTTGGCAAGCTTGTCCAGTGAAACCTGCTTGACCTCAGCAGACTCCGTGGGACTCGACTTACCCGCCACATCGTTCTGGATACGCCGAGAGGCCAACGACGGCGCCGCGGCCACCAGACGCTGCGTATACGGGTGCTGGGGGTTAGCCAGGATCTCCTGCGAGGAGCCGTACTCCACCACCTGCCCCTTGTACATCACCACCAGTCGCTCGGCTCGCTCAGCTGCAAGACCCAGATCGTGGGTGATGAACATGACGGAGGTGCCGTATTCGCTGGTCAGCGTGCCGATGTGATCCAGGATGCGACGCTGGACGGTGACGTCCAGTGCCGAGGTCGGCTCGTCCGCCACCAGCAGCTTGGGGCGGGCGGACATGCCAATGCCAATCAGCACGCGCTGGCGCATGCCACCGGAGAACTGATTGGGGTACTGACGCAGGCGCCCAGCAGGGTCCGGCAAGCCGGCCTCCTTGAGTACCTCTACGGTCCTGGCCTTGGCAGCCCTTCCGCGCAGTTCCGAGTTGGCCTCAATGGTCTCCCGGACCTGGAACCCGATGTTCCACACGGGGTTCAGGTTGGACATGGGGTCCTGGGGCACATAACCGATCTCGCGACCGCGGATATGCTCCATCTCCTTGCGGGAAAGCTTGGTCAGGTCCTTGCCGTCAAAGAGCGCGGAACCACCAGATACCCGGCCGTTGGCTGCCAACAGGTCCAGAATGGCGGTTGCCGTCGTGGACTTGCCAGAGCCCGACTCCCCCACGATGGCGAGGTTCTCGCCCTGGTACAACTCAAAAGAGACGCCACGAACGGCCTGAACATCTCCGCCAACAGTCTTGAACGTGACCTCCAGGTCGCGCACCTGCAGCAGCGGAGTCTCCTCCTCGGCTGCATCGTTCTTACTGAAGTTGAGTCCCTCGCTCATCGGCGGGCCCTCGCTTTCGGATCGAGTGCGTCGCGAACAATGTCGCCCAGCAACAGGAAGGCCATGACGGTTAGTGCCAGTGCCGTTGCGGGATAGATCAACAGTGTCGGCGTGGTCCGGATTTCATCTTGGGCCACGCTGATGTCGTGCCCCCAAGAAATCATCGACGGCGGCAATCCAACGCCCAGGAAGGACAGGGTGGCCTCGGCCACGATGTACGTGCCCAGCGAGACCGTCGCGATCACGATGACTGGCGCCAGCGCGTTTGGAACCACGTGCTTGAGCAGGATCTTGCTACGGGAGACTCCCAAAGCTATGGATGCGGTCACAAAGTCAGCGTGTTTGGTGGAGAGCACCGCACCGCGCATGATCCTGGCGACCTGAGGCCACCCGAAGATAGCCAAAACAATGGCCAGCGACATGGCGTTTTTATCCCAGGGCATCATCTGCATCACCACGATGGCGCCCAGCACGGTCGGGATGGCGAAGAAGATATCGCCGAGACGGGACACAACAGAATCCAGCCAACCACCGTAGTAGCCCGCGATGGCACCAATGACGCCACCGAGTAGCGTGGCCAAAATGGTGGCCAGCAAGCCCACAATGACAGACGCGCGGGCTCCGTAAATAACACGGGCGTACACGTCACAGCCTTGCACATCGAATCCGAATGGGTGGCCGGCAATGGCCGGAGCCACGGAGTTAAGCGTGTCACACGACGTCGGGTCCGCCTTGGCAAAGAGCTCCGGGAAGATGGCAACGGCCGCAATCAGCAGGATCAGGACCAAACAAACCCAGGTCAGCCAGCGACCGCGCATATCCTTCCACGCATCGCCCCAGACGCTGGAGGCCTTCTTGCTGGTATCTACCGCGTCGACTGCCGCAATCGGAGTCTCATCCAGCGGCGCAACATAGCGTTCAATTCGGCGGTTACTTTGCATAACGGATCCTCGGGTCAAGCACGGCGTAGAGCAGATCTACGAGCAAATTGGCGAGCATGAAGATGATGACCATGACGGCAACAAATGCAACGAGCGTGGGCCCGTCGCCCTTCTGCACGGCGAGATATACCTGCCCACCAACGCCCTGAATGTTGAAGATACCTTCCGTCACGATGGCACCCACCATGAGGCTTCCAAGGTCCGTTCCAAGGTAAGTCACCACGGGGATGAGCGAGTTGCGCAGGATGTGCACGCGAATGACCCGGCCACGCTTGAGCCCCTTCGCTGAGGCTGTGCGAACGAAGTCTGCACCCATGTTTTCAGCGACTGAGGCGCGCGTGAGGCGGAGGATATTGGCGATGGAAACCGAGGCAAGCACGATGGCTGGGAGAATGAGCTCATCCCAAGGCGCATCACGCGAGACCGTGGTTCTGCCGATCTTGAGCGTGATCGGGAACAGGTACTGCAGCAGGAAGCCGATCACGAAGGTCGGAACCGAGATCAGCAACAGGGAGATGACCAGGGACACGGTGTCAAACACCCCGCCCTTGCGCAGGCCAGAAACCAGTCCAAGCGTGATGCCAAACAGGGCCTCGATGATGAGGGCCAGAATCGCAAGACGGGCGGTGATGGGGAAGGCGCTCGCGAGAACGTCGATCACCGGTAGCCCGGAGAAAGTCACGCCGAAGTCACCCTGGAAGATGCCCATGACCCACAGAAGATACTGAATCATGATGGGCTTATCGAGGTTGAACTGCCGACGTACCTCCTCGATCACCGCAGGCGCAGGCGGATGGTCCCCATAAAGTGCCGCAATGGGGTCTCCAGGGATGGCAAACACCATGAGGTAGATGAGCAGGGTTGCCCCGAAGAAGACGGGGATAAGTTGAAGTAGGCGTCTGCCGATATACCAAAGCATCAGCGCCTCATCTCAAGCGAGGTCATGGATTCTCCATTTGGGTCTTACGGGAAGATGCGACGCCCGGGGCGGTGGCCCCGGGCGTCGCAACACGCGTACAAGCGCAGTCTGGCGGGTGCTTACTTGGTGATCTCGTGGTAAAGAGCCACGGAATCCCAGCCGAACTCGACGTTCTTCACGTCGGGGTTCCACACACCGGTGACGTTCTGGTACCACAGCGGGATGGCGGGCAGGTCCTTGACGAGCTCGGCCTGAGCCTTGGTGTACTCAGCCGTGGCCTCCTCAGGAGTCTTGGCCGCTGAACCCGCCTTCAGGGCGTTGTCAACCACCTTGGAGGTGTAGCGCCCGTAGTTGGAGGACGCACCCGTCTGGTACAGCGGTGCCAGGAAGTTGTACATGGCCGGGTAATCCGCCTGCCAACCCGAACGGAAGGCGCCGGTCATCTTGTCATTGTTCTCGTCATCGAGAAGCTGCTTGAAGGAGGCGTAGGCCTTGGGCTCCGCCTCGATCCCCAGATTCTGCTTGAGCGAGTTGGTCACAGCCGTGACCCATTCCTCGTGCGGCCCATCGGCGTTGTACGAGATGGTGAACTTGCCCTCGTACTTGGAGATGGCGTCAGCCTTGGCCCACAGTTCCTTGGCCTTCTCCACGTTCAGTGAGAAAACGTCGTTGCCGGCAACAGTCTTGCCCCAGGTCTCCCAGCCCTCAAGCGCCGGGGAGGTGAAGTCCTTGGCAGGCTGGCGAGTGCCCTGGAAGATCTTGTCGGTGATCGTGTCGCGATCGATAGCAAGTGACAGGGCCTGGCGACGCAGCTGGCCCTCCTCGCCGGGCTTGAAGTGCTCCAGGTACTGCGGGATGGTGAAGGACTGGAAGACAGCAGCGGCCTTGTTGGTCTTGCTGTCCGGGAAGTCACTCTCGTAGTTCTTGAGCGCGCTAGCCGGGACCGTATCCAGGACGTCAAGGTTCTGGCCCTGAACGTCTGCGTAGGCGGCATCCTCGTTCGTGTAGAACGTGATGTTCACGCCACCGTTCTTGGCAACGCGCGCACCCTTGTAATCCGGGTTGGTGACGAGTTCGATGCCCTTGTTGTGAGTCCAAGCCTTCTCCGACGCCAGCTTGTAGGAGCCGTTGCCAACTGGAGACTCGCCAAACGCCTTGGTGTCCTTGTAGAAGGACTCCGGCAGCGGCACGAACGCCGAGTAACCGATGCGCTTCGTGAAGTCGGACTCAGGGTTGATCAGATCCACCGTGAACTCGGTATCCGAGACCTTCTTGAGTCCGGTGAGCTCGGCGTCCTTCTCAGCGTTGTATCCCTTGATGTTGTCAAAGAAGTAGGACGCGGACTGGGCGTTGCCCAGCTTGGCCGACCAGGTCCACGCCTTGATGAAGGAGTCAGCGGTGACGGGAGTGCCGTCGGTGAACTTCAGGCCTTCCTTCAACTTAACCGTGTACTGGGTGTTGTCAGCGTTCGGCGTGACCGACTCCGCCTGGTCCATCTGCGGGGCGCCGGAGGCGTCGAAGGAAGTCAAACCGGCAAAGATCAGGTTGATGATCTTGCCACCGCCCACCTCAGTGGTGTTGGAGGGGATCAGGGGATTCTGAGGCTCCGTGCCGTTGGTGGTGATGACGGCTGCTGCGGCATCGCCGGAACCGGATTCGTTTCCGGAGTCCTTGGAGCCGCTGGAGCAGGCGGTGAGCGCCAACGCGCTGGCCGCAACGATTGAGAGGGCGGCGAGCGCCTTGCGATTGGTCTTCACTGTGTATTCCTCCAGTGGGGTGCGGGTGATCGCAGAGTCGACAGGAACGGGGTGTTTCCGTCGGAGGTAGATCGATCTTACTCTTTTGACACGGACTTCGTGTGCTGCGTCACTCGCCGACATGTCGGGAAGAACAGGCTGCAACCCCCTGCGATCTGGGGGCCGCCACCTGCACATTCAAGAGGACGTGCGACCGGGGCGATAAACACCCCTGTCACGAAACATCACGACGTGTCACACGTCACGATGAACCCACTCTAGGGTGCCCCGTCACATTCGTGAATATCAAGCGGGTGTTTCACAGTTGGTCGTTACCAAACGGCAACATGGGCCGCCGACCAGGAAGATCCCTGGTCGGCGGCCCATGTATAGCGATGCCTGGCTCGGCTTGGAGTGCTATGCCCAGCGCCGATTCACTGTGTTAAAGCCGAAGCTGGTGCCTGGCCTCTCGACGGATGCGCTGGGCATCCGGGTCCGGCACCGGCGCCGCTGCCAGCAGCTCCTTGGTGTACTCCTCCTGCGGGAAGTGAAGAATCCGCTCAGTGGCGCCTTGCTCCACGACCTGGCCGCGACGCATCACCACCACCTGATCCGCCAGGTGATCCACCACAGCCAAGTCGTGGCTCACGAACAGGCAGGCAAATCCGAACTCCGCCTGAAGCTCCTTGAGCATCTCCAGAACAACTGCCTGCACCGAAACGTCCAGCGCCGACGTGGGCTCATCCGCCACCAGCAGCGTGGGGTCAAGGGACAGCGCGCGGGCGATGCCAACACGCTGCTTCTGTCCGCCAGAGAGCTCGTGCGGGTAGCGGTTGATCACGTCGCTCGGCAGCTTCACGGCGTCCAGCAGTTCCTTGGCGCGCTTGATGCGATCCGCTTTGGAGCCCACCTTGTGAACCACCATGGGCTCCATGACGCAGTCGCCAATCGGGAAGCGCGGGTCCAAGGAGGCGGCGGGGTCCTGGAAGACCACACCGATCTGACGACGCGCCGTACGGGCCGCTTTACCCTTCAGTGATGGCAGGTTCTGGCCGGAAATCTCCAGCCGTCCGCTGGCCGTGGGGATCAGGCCAAGCACGGCCTTGGCGACGGTGGATTTGCCCGAGCCGGACTCCCCCACCAGCGCCGTGGTCCCCCGCTTGTATACGTCAAAGCTCACGCCCTCAGCTGCCCGGAACACGCCTGAGCGCACCTTGTAGTCAATGGCGACGTCCTTGACCGTCAGGACCAAGTCAGCGGCCTCTCCGACGGCGGCCTGCGCCTCAGCGGCGCGGGCTCCGACCTGATCCTCGTGCGTCAGCGCGACGTCAGTGAGTCGCGGCACCGAGGCCAGCAGACGCTGGGTGTACGGATGCTGCGGGCGGTACAGGATCTGCTCCACCGTGCCCTGCTCCACCAGCTCTCCCAGGAACATCACCGAGACACGGTCCGCCATATCCGCGACCACACCCATGTTGTGAGTGATCAACAAGATGCCGACGCCAAGATCATCCTTCAGCTCGCGCAGCAGGTCCAGCACCTCCGCCTGAACGGTGACGTCCAAGGCCGTGGTGGGCTCGTCGGCGATGATCACCTTGGGCCCGCACGTCAGCGCCATGGCGATGACGATGCGCTGACGTTGCCCGCCGGAGAACTGGTGTGGGTACTGCTTGATCCGCTTGGCGGCGTCAGGAATACCGACACGCTCCAGGAGCGCGACGGCGCGTGCCGTGGCTTCTTCGCCGTAGGCCAGGTTGTGAGATTCAAGCGACTCAGTCATCTGGCGTTCCACGGTGAGCACGGGGTTCAGTGCCGTCATGGGCTCCTGGAAGACCATCGCGATTTCCGTGGCACGCAGTGCGCGCAGCTTGTCCTCGCGCATCCCCACCACCTGGTGGCCGGTCACATTGACCTTGCCGCGGGTCATGGCATTGGGGGGCAGCAACCCCATCGCGGAGAGCGAGGTCACCGACTTACCGGAACCAGACTCGCCCACCAGGGCCACCACTTCGCCGGCCCGCACCGTGAGGTTCAGGCCCTTGACGGCCTGCTTTGCTCCGTCATCGCTGACAAAGTCAACACGCAGATCCTGGAACTCCAGGACCACGTCACCCTTGGTGACGTTTGACTTCTCCAAGGTGCTCATGAGCGCTGTCCTTCGTTGTCTGGTCCGGACTCGGGGTCCGTGTCTGGATCCGCTCCGGAGGCGTGACGGCCCCCTGGAGGTGAGGAGTCGCCGTCGGGCTGTTGCTTGCTTTCCTCAACAGCGTCCTGAACCTCCACCGCCTCCAGCAGGCTCGCGCTGCCGGTGCGCTCCACGGGGTCAGCCGCGCCAGCAGCGGCGCGGTCCGCCGCGGACGGAACGTCCACAGCGCTGGGGCCCATGAGGCCCGCCGCGATCAGGTTGCGACGCTTGATGCGCCCACCCTGGCGGGGGTCAAAGGCATCCCGGAGGCCATCACCGATGAAGTTCACGGACAGGGCGACGATCAGGATCATGAGGCCCGGCCACCAGAACAACCACGGACGGGTGGTGAAGGAGTTCTGGTAGTCAGAGATCAGAAGGCCCAAGGAAGAGTTGGGCGGGCGGACGCCAAAACCAAGGAAGGAGAGCGCGGTCTCCAGCAGCACCGCGGCAGCGATCGCTAGGGTCGCGTTGACCAGCACGGTGCCGATGGCGTTGGGGATCAGGTGCTTCAGGATGATGCGCCAGCTGCTTGCGCCCATGGCCCGTGCCGCATCCACGTACTCGCGTTCGCGCAGGGAGAGGACCTGAGCGCGCACCAGACGGGCCAAACCGGCCCAGGACACCACGCCAAGCATGATGCCAAGGAACCACGGGCTATTGATGAAGCCGGAGGCACCCTTGGCGATGATGGCCGCGATCAGCAGCAGCGGGACCACAAAGAAGATGTCCGCGATGCGCATGATGACCGCGTCCACCCACCCGCGGAAGTAGCCTGCCAAGGCACCGAGCAGGGTGCCAAGCACAGTTCCGGTGATGCCCACGAGGAAGGCAATGATCAGCGAGGCTTGGGTACCACTCATCACCAGGCCAAAGTAGTCACGGCCCAGGTCATCCTGGCCAAACCAGTGCTCCGCTGAGGGCGCGCCGCCGTCGACAGAAATGCTGGTCTTCTTGTAATCGATGGGCCACCAGCCGGGGATGCCGCCAATGCCGATGGACGTGATTGCTACCAGGATCACGACGATCAGGATCACTGAGGAGATCATGGCCGGCTTGTGGCGCATGAAGCGCTTGAAGACCAGCTTTCCCTGGCTCAGCGGCGCGGCATCCGAGCCGGCGAGTTTGGCATCCTCTACTTCGGCAATCGACGCCAGGTTCTGCGATGAATTCTTGTCAGTCATGGGTTGCTTCCTCCCCTCGGGATCCAATGAGTTCTGGGCTGTGCGCGCTCATACTCGGATCCTGGGGTCAACAAGGGCGTAGATAACGTCCGCGAGAAGGTTGAAGAGCACCGCGATACCGCCTGTCACCAGCACAAACGCCATGATGGGGTTGGGGTCCACGTTCTTCAGCCCAGTCTGGAAGAGGGCGCCCATGCCCTTCCAACCAAAGACCTGCTCGGTGATCACGGCGCCGCCAATAAGGGCGGCAAAGTCCATGGCCACGATCGTGACGATCGGGATCATCGCATTGCGGAAGGCGTGACGCAGCACCACAGTGCGCTCCGGGAGTCCCTTGGACCTGGCGGTACGGATGTAGTCCTGTGACTGCACATCGATCATGGCGGCTCGGGTGTAGCGCGAGTAGGAGGCCACCGAGATGACGGTCAGGAGCACTGTCGGCAACAAGAGCTGCGTTCCGTTGTCAAGGAAGGTCTGCCAGAACGTGCCGTTGAAGTTAGGCGTGTTGGAGCCGATGGTGGAGATGGGGCGCGGCTTCATGGCCACGAAGCTTGGCCACGTCACAAAGAGGTGGTCCACGATAGTGAGGAACCCGCCAACCACGGTGACCGCGATACCTGCTCCGATGGCCTGGGTCTTGTACCGCCCGCCAACAAAGTGTCCAACAATCCACGGGACGGCAAAGGCAAGCACCAGGCCCGCGGCAAGAATCCACCAGTTGGGCTCGCTGAGCATGCCCCAACCCGCGTAATACACCACGAGCACCAGTGCGGCCATGGCCAAAGACGGGTACAACACTTGCTTGGTCTTGATGCCTACGGTGACGTGCGTGGCGAATACCGCAACGGCAAGGCAGACAATCGCGACGACGGCGGGGCCCATCTGCGGGAACTGCCAGAAGCGCAACCAGGTGAAGTACGGCAGGGCGATTCCGACGGCAGCGGCAGCAATGACGAAGGTCAGCAGGCGACGCTTGAGGCCTCCGCCCATGCACAGCTGGGCCAACACTCCAATGACCAGAGCCGAGACGACAATTTGCGGCACCGTGAATTGCGGGTTGGCTATCCAGTTGTTGTAGTTGATTCCCGCGTACTCCTTGAGCAGCACAGCGGCCCAGAAGGAGGGCAAGGAGAACAGCACAAAGGCCACGAAGGTGACCAGGTAGTCCATATCCGAGTACTGGCGGATCGCGGTGACCACACCAACGAAGATGCCGATGATGGCGGCGGCGATGACCGAGATGAGGACCAACCGCAGCGTGGACGATGCCGCCGCTCCGAGCGAATCCAACACCTGGTTGCCGGTGATGTCTACGCCCAAGTTGCACTGGCCGTACACGCAGGCTGCCGCGCCTCCCAGCCACTTCAGGTATCGGATGAACCACGGTGTGTTCAGATCCAGGTTCTGGATCCTGGCGTTCATCTGCGTGGCGATCTTAGGATCATTGGCCTGCTCACGAAGGCCCGCCAGGGGGTCTCCAGAGATGGTGGTCAGGAAGTAAACCATGACCGAGGCCAACAGTAGGACCAGGACGGAGACGCCAAGGCGTCGCAAGATAAATTGCAGCACGGGGAATCAAACCTTCTAACGCGCGCGAGTGATGAGAAGAAAGGGGGCCCGGGATCCGGAGAGGATCGCGGGCCCCCGTCAGTGGTGACGAATCACCGTTGGAGCCTTACTTGGCGGTGGCCCACTGCTCCGCATTCCAGCTGATGCCGTCCTGCGATGCGTTGAACTTCACGTTCTTGATGTCAGAACTCGAGGCATCCAGGCCCGGGTGCTGGAAGATCGGAATGCCGAACATGTCATCCCAGAGCTGCTTCTCGACAACCTTGAGGGACTCCACACGGGCGTTCAGATCCATGGTCTGCGAGATCTTGGTGAGTTCCTCATCAACAGTCTTGTTGGAGTACTTACCGAAGTTCTGGGCAGAACCGGTGGTGTAGATGTTGCGATCCGAGGTCAGCTGACCCGAGCTGGCCCAGGCGAACAGGAACGCGTCGTAATCGCCCTTGGTCTGGGGGCCGCCCTCGGCGCTGAAGTCCGCTGAGGAGATGTCCTGTACGTCAAAGCCGGCCTGGTCACAGGAGGCCTTGATGAGCTGCACCTCGTTGGCGCGGCGGGGGTTCGGCGAGTTGTAGCCGATGCGAACCTTGAGCTTGTCCTTGCCCTTGTCCGCCAGGATCTTCTTGGCGCCCTCAAGATCAACGCTGTCGTACTTCTTGTCATACGCAGCGCCGGTGATGGCGTCGTAGTCCTCGTCACCGGGGAAGGAGACGCGGGAGTTCAGGACCTTAGCCTGGGGGTTCAGCGGCTGGATGAGCTGCTTCACGATCTGCTCGCGCGGGATGCACATGGCGAAGGCCTTGCGCAGGTCCGCATCGTCCTTAAACACCGAGGTGCCGCGGAAGTTGAAGTCCACGTGTTCCCAAGTCATGGTGTTTCCGCGGTGAATGTTCACGGCGGTGCCCAAGTTCTCCAGCTGCTTGAGCGTGTCAAGAGTCGGCTGCGGGGACATGACGTCCAGGTCGCCGTTCTGCAGCGCCTGCACCATGGCTCCCGGATCCACGAAGCGGAAGGTGAGCTTGTTGACGCCCGGCTTGGTGCCCCACCACTTGTCATTGGCCTTGACCGTGACGGACTGGCCCTTCTCCCACGAGTCCAGGATGAAGGGGCCGCTGGAGACGTTCAGCTCCTTGGAAGGCAGCTTACCGGGGCCCTTGTTCCAGCCCTTGTTCCAGAACGTGCCGGCCTTGGCCAGCTTGCCCTTGTCCTGGGCGCGCAGCGCTGCTGCGAGGTCTTCAACGGACATGTCCGCCTGCTTCGCGACCACGTGGGCCGGGAAGTCAAGGAAGGTCTGCAGCTTCCAGTCCAGGTTGGGGTCCTTGTAGGTGACCTCAAAGGTCTTGCCCTTCAGGTCACCCTCGGGGCCCTTAGGCGCCAGCTCCACCAGATCACTGGAGACGTTGTTGAAGACCGGGGTCTTCCCGTCCGAGCCCATCAACTTGGCGTTCTGGGTGCCCCACGCCATCACGGCGTCCGCCACGGTGATGGGCGTGCCATCAGACCACACAGCCTTCTCGTTGATGGTGTACTTCACCTTCATGGGCGACTCACTGACCAATTCGGCGGTACCCAGCTGAGTATTCGGAATCACCTTGCCGTCGGTGCCGTAGTAGAAGAAGCCGGACATGTACATGCCCCTCACAGCGCTGGTGTACGTGTCATACGTCTCCGGCGTCATGCCGTTGTAGCCGCCAAACTCGGTGCTACCCACGGAGAGCTTGATCTCCTTGTCCTGAGACTTGACATCACCCAGCTCAAACTTGCCGGTGCCATCAACCTGCGCGGCGGCAGGCGCGCCGGAGCCGCCGGCAGAACCGCTTCCGGATGAGGACGACGTGGCAGGGCCACCGGGGGCGCAAGCGGCCAGGGCAAGTGCAGCGGCGGCGCCCATGGCGACGGCTGCGGAAACACGCTTGAGTCGCATGTCCCCTCCTAAGGGTTCGAAGGTGCGGTACACGACGTCAGCCGTGCCGTTCGATGAGTAGTGCGACCCGAAAGTGGGCCACATCACAACACTGCGAGCCTAGGGCTAGAACCCACCCTGCGGAATATCAAACAGTCGCTTCAAACCGGTTGTTATCAAACAGTGACCTCCTGTCATGACTCAATACCAATCGGTGTACCCGCGGGGTTTCAGGGATATTTCACGCCGTGGCAAACTTAAACCAATCGACATTTCCCGTAAACACACACGGGCTTCCCGCGTGATCTGGCGCATAGTTCTTGATAGGCTCCCTTGGGCAGCCCCCGCTGCCACCCCGCACAGCCAGCGGGGCCCGCATCGCCAATTGAGGTCTCTCAGCATGAGCCAACCCACACAACCCAAGAACTCCTCCGGAGCGGCCCCGGCCACCGGTGGGCGCGGTTTCTTTGGCCACCCCATGGGGTTGGCCAACCTTGCTGGCGTAGAGATGTGGGAGCGCTTCAGCTTCTACGGCATGCAGTCCTTGCTGATTGCCTACATCATCCTTGCCACAGGCGAGGGCGGCCTCGGGATGACCAAGGGCGAAGCCAGCTCCATCGTTGGCGCCTACGGAGGCTGGGTCTACCTGGCCGCTGTGCTTGGTTCGTGGGGAGCAGACCGCCTCTTTGGCCCCGAACGCACCCTGGTGGTTGGCGCTTCCATCATCATGGCCGGCCATATCTGGCTCACCTTCATGCCCGGTCTCACCGGGCTGATCGGCGGCCTGGTGCTGGTTGGCCTTGGCTCCGGCACGCTGAAGGCCACCACCTCCACGGTGCTGGGCAGCATGTACGCGCTGGAGGACCGTCGCCGTGATGCTGGCTTCTCCATTTACTACATGGGCGTGAACATCGGCGCCTTCCTTGGCCAGACGGTCACCGTCCTGCTGTCTCAGTCTGCCGGCATCCATTGGGGCTTTGCCCTGGCAGCCATCGGCATGGCCATTGGCCTGGCCCAGTACTTGAGCCTGCGCAAGCACACTCGCAACGAGGTCACTTCCCGCGTGCCCAACCCCCTCAAGCGCGGCCAGGCCGTCAAGTACTTTGGCGGCGCCGCCATCGCCGTGGCCATCATTGTGGTGCTGTTTGCCACCAAGATCCTCACAGCGGCCAACCTCTCCGGCTGGATGACCATTTCTGTTGTTGCGGCCACACTGCTCCTCTTCACGATCATGATGACCTCGCGTGAGATCACCACGGAAGAGCGCCGTCACGTCAAGGCCTTTGTCCCCCTCTTTATTGCCGGCGCCGTGTTCTGGAGCCTGTTCCAGCAGCAATTCACGGTGGTGCCCCTCTACGCGGAGAACCGCCTGGACTTGAACATCTTCGGTTGGGACATGCCGTTCAACCTGGTGAACAACTTCCAGCCGCTCTTCGTGATCATCCTGGCCGGCGTGTTCGCCGCCATGTGGTCCAAGCTCGGCGACCGCCAGCCCTCCACGCCCGTGAAGTACGCCATCGGTACCGTCCTGATGGGCGCAGCCTTCCTCGCTTTCCTCCCGTTCACCGGCATGGCCAACGGCACGGTGCCGCTGATCATGATGATTGTGGTCCTGCTGATCTTCACGCTGGCAGAGCTCTCCATCTCCCCCATCGGCCAGTCGCTGGCCACCAAGCTGGCCCCTGGCAAGTTCCAGTCGCAGATGGTGGCGCTGTACTTCCTGACCATCTCGCTTGGCTCTGCGGCCGCCGGTTACCTTGGCCAGCTCTACCCCAGCGCGGATTCCGCCGGCCCCACGCTCACGGAAAACACCTTCTTCCTGCTGATCGGCGGCTCCGCTGTCGCAGTCGGCCTGGTGCTCTTCCTGGTGCGCAAGCCCATCCTGAAGCTCATGGATCCGGTGCTCTGACCGGCGCCCTCTGGGGCTCAGAACTGAACAACCGCAATGCCCGACGCCGCCCGCTCACCTGAGCTGGCGGCGTCGGGCATTGCGGTTCTTTGCCGCGCGCAGCCGTTGCGCCGCCGTTGCACCGCCGCTGGGGCGTCGATCCGAGCGCGTCAGGGAGACACTGCCCCGAAGATGGCCCGGGCCGCCCAGGCGGTGCACGCGCCAAGCACCAGAACGAAGCTGGCGATCCACAGGCCAGCCGGGACGCGCGTGGCGGTCGCCAGGGCGCCGGGGTCATCCCCGCGTCCGCCGCCGCGGATGACAGCGCCCAGGTGGCGCCAGGCCCCGATCAACAGCACCAGGCCTAGCCCCAGCACCAAGCCCTGTTGCAGTTCAGCCGGAGCCCACCACCAGGCAGAGGCGCTGATGGCGGCGGCGACCAGCACCACCCAGACCGTGTGCCAGCTGCGGCAGAAGAGCAGAGAAACGGTGAGGAGGCCCGCGCCGATCCCCAGCACCACCGGGGACCAGCCGGAGAGCGACGCCTGGATCAAGACGGCGCCCACCACAGCAGGTGCGGGGTAGCCCGCCCAGGTGCTCAGCACCAGACCCGCTCCACGCGACTTGCCCCGCGTCACGGCGTGTCCAGACATGTTGGAGTTGACCACAAAGCCGCTGAAGCGCCGACCCAGAAGGATGCCGATGATGGCATGTCCCAGCTCGTGGACAATCGTCACGACCGGCCGGGTCATGAGCCACAGCAACGGGACCGCGATCAGGACCGCGGCGATTCCCGCGGCAATCCAGGCCCAGCTACCCCACTCCGGGGCAGCATCGGGGCGGGTCCTCGCGAGGGCATCAGAGAACCAGGCAGAAAAATTCATGCCTCCATGGTGTCAGGCACCGCTGTGGCCGGGCTGAACCCCGGATTCCTCGCCGTCGCTGCTGACCTCCAGCCCGGAGACGTCCACCTGCTCCAGCGGCACCAGGCCCTCCGCGCGGCCCTTCACCAGACGCCGGATCAGCCACACCAGCAGGAAGATCGGCAGGCCGATGTAGGAGGAGACCATCTCAAGGACCTTGCCATCCAGGACCGCCTGGTAGTTCTGGCCCGCGATGACCACCAACATGACGACCAAGGCGAGGATGGGGCCCACCGGGAAGAACGGCGCCACGTAGGGCAGATCCTTGAGGCTGTTGCCTTGGCGGACGTACGCGCGCCGGAATCTGAAGTGGCTCCAGGAGATGCCGACCCAAACGATAAAGCCCGAGAGGCCGGAGACATTGATAAGCCAGAAGTAGGCGGCGCTCTCCCCAAAGATGGAGCTGATGAACGCGAAAAGCCCAATGGCGGCCGTGGCCAGCAGGGACATCACGGGCACGCCGCGCGCGTTGAGGCGGGCGAAGAGCTTGGGGGCCAGCCCCACCTTGGCCATGGAATACAACATGCGCGTTGAGGCATAGAGGCCGGAGTTGCCGGCGGAGAGCACGGCCGTGAGGATGACCGCGTTCATCACGCCGGCCGCGAGCAGGATCCCGGCGCGGTCAAAGACCAGGGTGAAGGGTGAGGCGGCGACGTTCTTCACGTCGGAGGCCAGCAGGCTGGGATCCGTATATGGGAGCAGGAAGCCGATAATGGCGATCGCCAGGATGTAGAAGAGCATGATGCGCCAGAAGATGCTGCGGATGGCCCGGGGCATGTCCTTCTTGGGGTTGCTGGACTCCCCCGCGGCCACGCCGACCAGCTCGGTGCCCTGAAAAGAGAAGCCGGCGATCATGAAGACGGCCACCACGGAGAGCCAGCCGCCCACAAAAGGAGCCTCTCCCGTGGTCCAGTTGCTGAAGCCTGGGCTGCTGTCCCCCAGGATGCCCACGATCATGAGGACACCCAGGATGAGGAACACCACCACTGCGGCCACCTTGATGAGCGCGAACCAGAACTCGCCCTCACCAAAGGCGCGCGCGGAAAGCCAGTTCAGGCCGGTGAGGACCGCCAGGAAGATGGCCGCCCACACCCAGCCGGGTACATCCGGGAACCAATAGGACATGATGACGCCGCCGGCGACCAGCTCCGTGGCCAGGGTGATGGCCCAGTTGAACCAGTAGTTCCAGCCCGTGGCGAAGCCAAAGGACGGGCTGACGTAGCGGGAGGCGTAGGTCTGGAAGGAGCCCGCCACCGGTAGGTGCGTGGACATCTCTCCCAGCGACTGCATCACGAAGAGCACCATGATGCCGATGATTGCGTAGGCCAGCAGTGCGCCGCCCGGTCCGGCCGTGGCGATGGTGCCGCCGGATCCCAGGAACAACCCCGTACCGATGGCGCCGCCAATGGCGATCATCTGCAGGTGGCGGGAGTGCAAACCACGCTTGAGTTGAGGTGCCCCTTCACTTCCGCCGTTGGGCGGCTGCGAGCCGCTGGCGGGGTGCTGGGGCGAGTGTGCCGAATCCGGCGAGGACATGCTGTCCCTTTCTCAGGCGGTGGTGACCCTCCAGATTAGGTCTTTGGGCCCTCGGCTGCCCAAGAAATTTGCTCTGTGACTGGAATGGTCATGTTGCCGATCCGTTCGTTCACCTGCTGGACCCGCTGGGTTCACCCGCGTCAAAGCGCCAGCAGCTCCTGCACTACCTTCGCGAGCCGGCGTTCACGGGTGGCTTCCTGCTTGGCCTCGGATACGGACCGCGCCATCTCCTTGCGCCGACTCAGGGAAAGGGACTCGAAGGCACGCCGGGCCACGCCGTCCGCTGCCAGCGCGGCCACGAGCTCCGCGGGAAGCTCCGCGGTGCGCTCGGCAAGGTCGGGGGTGATCACCACGTCCACGGTATCGCCGGTCTCCACGCCCAACAGCGAGCGGTTGGCCTTGCTCAGGCCAATCATGTTCTCCCCACCCATGCGCGCCAACCGCAGCCGCGCGGTGGCATCGCCAATGCTCACGATGACGGGAAACGCCTTGGCCGTACTCAGCTCCGCGACCTGCTCGTCGCCGAGCAAAATGGCGGTGGCGGGGCCACGGGTCTCAAGGGTGATGTTCAGTCGGAGTTCGCTCATGGGGTCAGCCTAGAGGGCGATGATTTAGCACACGTTGTGGGAACGTGTTCCGTTGCACACGAAACCACTACGACCATGCCCTGGCCATGACCCAGGCTCCGAACGCTTTTTTCAGGCCGCACCGTCGGCGCCGACCAAGAGATTAATCGCCCAGAAATGGGTCCGAGCAAGCAGGCGATAGTATTCATGCACCTGCCAACTCACTCAGAAGAGAAATACAAATTATTCTCCGTAAAGTTCCACCACGAGGAACGCTGGTGCGTCTTCCTACTCTTGGTCAGCCCGGCCGCAGATTCGGAGGCAGAATCGTTGCATACTACACAACATGGCCGAAACGCACCCATTCGATGGTCCCTTACCTATTTCTCCGGGAATAAACCCAGTCCAGATGTCTCACGTGGATCGCGGCCACTCTACAGCGGCTTAGAAGCACAATTTGTAGTCGTAGATTGAATGGCGCGCTCGGACGAAGCGGACCAAACACTGTGAGTCGCCATGGAGTTGGAATGGTTCGGCCCGAGGCAGCTATGCCGAGAATTAGTCGTACTGGTTCCAATCCGGCGCGTGTGCCTTCTAGCAAAATCACCGACTCCAGAACTGCTGAGCATAGCAGTCAGCGTCGCGTTATATGCTGCAGCGCAAGTACGTTTTCCAGACTTGGTGTCAACTTGGGCAACAAGTGCCCCAGAAGCTACCAGGCCAGGCACCAATGCTGCCGCAGCGGCCGCGCGGATGAATTTTTCGTTGCTGCTCCGTTGATGAATCAACGGAAAACAGCTAATCAATCACTCAGCACTGACCACCTATAGCCCAGCAGCGAGGTTTCACCGATACTAGTCGCACCGAACCCTCATAGCCGGACCCCGAGAGAAAGTTTGGAGAAAGTTCCGAGTCGCGGCAGGAAGCGAGGAAGCCGCAATCGCGAAGATCAACCAAACACTCAGAGTGGACAAGTAGAAGTCGCCAATTTGCAATACTGTCAACATCCTGTAACTTATTCACCCCCGTATATTCTCGGGAAGTGGGGTGAGACCCCTTCAAGTTTAGGGTCCGGCTATCGCTCAGAGATGTCGTCATCACCCGCAGGCGGAGCGTGCCGGAGGCACCACTCATTAAGGCGTCCTCAGGACCTTCACCGGGTCCGTGAAGGCCGCAAAACTCGCCGGCACTAGCGTGCTGAGGCCCGCGGAAATGAGGGAGAGGACCAAGACCCCAAGGCAGAAGGTGAGCGGTGGGAGCGAGCCAGCTTGCTGTGCAGCAACTATTCCGCCGACTACCCCCAAGATTCCTCCAGTGACGGCCGGGAAGAGAGAGCGCAGCAGCATAAGCCACACGATGTTGCCACGCGTGGCACCCAGCGCACGGCGACGGCCCAAGTCTTTGCGCCGCACCAGAATGTCAGCGAAGACAACGATGCTCACAAGGAGCGCACCGATGCCGAGCGCGCTGTAAAGAAGGGAACGACCAAATCCGCCAAGGTCCCCGACCACTTCCGAGTGAAGCTGCGCCAGTTCAACCGGCGAACTCACGCCGAGAGCCTGCGGATCTTGCACATCATTGAAAAAGCTGAGGATGGCCGCCTGCGCTACCTCGGCTTGCCCGGCCTGCTTCAGCACGATGCGAAGATTGGTGGACGCTGCACCTTCAGGGGCCGTCACGATCAGGCCCTGACCGAGCTCTGAGAAGGGTTCTACAGGCGTGAAGGATCCCACGACAGCGTAGCCATGCGGTAGCCGAGGATCCGACGAGGTCATGGACCCGACGGGGTATTCCAGACCAGCCTTCTTCAGTGCTGTGGTGGAGATCAGGGCCTCACCGGGGCCAGGCATTCTGCCTGACACCAGGTGCGCCACCGCCTCCAGATCCCCTACGACGGCCCAGGCCGGCACGGGAGTTGCGCCCGGTCCAATTCCCGCGTTCTTCACGTCCTGCGGCGACCCGATGCCAACCGCTCGATCCGTCACCGAGAGCCTGGACGCCATGTCCACCAAAGTAGGCGTGATGAGTTGGGCACCGCGCTTATCGGTCACCACCAGCTCCCGGGCACCGGCCGAGTTGATGCGCTCCGCCACCTGCGCTTCTGCGGCGGCCGTGCGACCGACCGTCGAAATGGTCATGACGCACATGGCCGCCACGATCAAGGCGATGATGGCGGAGGGAACCTTGCTCGACCAGGCATCGCTGAGCGATTCTCGCACCAGGGCGGCGCGCCTCATAGCGACAACACCTCGTCTGAGCGCCTAATGACGTAGGGATCGTGGGTGGCGATGACTACGGTTCTTTGCTGCGAACCTGCCGCTTTGGACAGGATGTCAATGACACCCTCCGCGTTGCTTGGGTCCAGATTTCCAGTGGGTTCATCCGCCAGGATGACGGCAGGATTGTTCATCAGCGCCCTCGCCACGGCGACACGTTGGGCCTGCCCACCAGAAATCTGTCCAGGGCGGTGATCAGCGCGGGCCCCGACCCCCAGTTCGTCCAATAGCTGACGCGCACGTTCCAATGAGTCGCGCCGTGTCCGCCCTGCGTACAGCGAAGGCTCCATCACCGAATCGAGCACCGACCGGGACGGGTCAAGGGCCGCGTCTTGAAAGACAAAACCGAGCATGGCCGCCCGGATTCCGGACCTGGCTGCATCCGGCGCCGATGAAACGGCCTCTCCCTGAATGCGCACCTCTCCCCGAGACGGCGTCAGCATGAGCCCCAAGACGTAGAGCAACGTGGATTTCCCCCGACCGGAGGGCCCGGTCACGGCCGTGATCTTTCCGGGCGCAAACTCGTGGCTGAGTCCGTCGAAGAGCTCATCGCCACCGCTTGTGTATGTGAAGGCAAGTCCTTGCACGCTCAGGGCACTCATGAAGGCTCAGTCGCCGACTCAAGAACCTTGACCCTGTCTCCGGCTTTCAGGCCCTCCACGATGACCATTCCCTGCCCGCTCGCCTTCACTTTGACGTCCACCTGGCCCGCCTCGGTTTGAACCTGTGCCGTTCCTGACGGGCCAGTTCTGACGGCTGAAGCGGGAATGCCTACACCAGTCGTGGCTGGAACCACCACAACCTGAGAACGCAGCGTGATGCTGGTCCCAGCAGGAAGCTTGTCGCAGTCCCGTTCACAGACGGCTCCACCATTCTTCCCAACCAGCGTGAGGATCACGCCACCGGACTCGTCCGAGGAACTGCTCTTGATCAGCGCCGGCCAAGTCAGCTTGTCCGCCTGCACATTGACCGTGGAGTCCTGCGGAATCATGGCGGCTTGTTCGGCCGTGAGGGACAGCGTGAAATTGCGGCTCCCGCTGGCGACGAGGACCGCGTCCTCGCCCCCGGCCAGCTGCTTCCCGGGGCTAATCCCTTCAGCCAATTGGACCTGTGCAGGGAGTTTTGCGATGGCGACAAGTCGGCCCAATGGAATGATTCCATCCGCCTTTTGGCCCGACGCTGCCTGCCAGGCTTTAATACCGCGCGTGGTCCCTTCATCGAACGTCGTGTCGGGGTGACCCTGGAAATGACCTTGGGATTTGAGGAAGGACTCAGCCTGCTTGACATTCTCCCCGGTGGATTTGGGTTTAATGTCCTCGTAAAAAGGGGTGTCACCCTCAGCCGCATAAACGCCGACGCCCGCTACCGAGTAGATCTGATCACCCTGTTTGACTTCCCCGGATGAAACGGAGGATACGACTCCGGGGAGGTGATTGCTCGCGACCACCCTGACTTGCTGCTTCACAGTCGTCGAAAGATTCAGGGCCCTCCCAATGGACGTCTGTTTGGCCTCGGCCCACACGTCCTGGGCGGGAGCGTCACCTGCCACCGAATCGCTTCCCACCAGCGTGGCTCTCAGAGCCCAGCCACCGAGCGCCGCCACGAGCGCTATCGCCAGTCCGGCCAAAAGCAGGCTGACCAAGCGGCGAGGGCGCGGGCTTGCGTGGTGGCTAGCCACCGTAGAGCACCTCGTTAGACGGCATAGGAGGGCAGTCCTTGGTCAAAGAATCAATTTCCACCGAGTCGCTAGATGATGTGTCGACTGAGTCATAGGGACTCCAAGCTTCCGAACCCGATACTGCCGCCTCCACAAAGGTTTCTTCACTGGGTTGGCTGGCGATTTCATACCCGCGATCTTTGAGACACGGCACAAGCGAGTCCCGGTAATACGCAAATATCGACCTAAATTGCTTTCGCGTTAGCGCCTGAGCGTAGCGCAGCTCCTTGGGATACTGGATTTCACAGGTGTAATTCGCTAGGGCGAACGCTTCCTCCTGGTCTGAGCTATTGTTGGTTGTCCAGGAGCCGTCACTATTAACAGTCGTGGGAAAACCAGCATTCGTCAAGCAGTCGGAGCGTACTTTGGCCGTCTCTTCCTCTTTTATAAATCGAATTCTGTCAACCTGAGGCCAGGACTTCAATCCACTCATTTTGCGCTTTGCCTTGACATAGTCGTCCCAGGTGTATTCCGCATGCCCTCCGTTATCGAGAGGATCGCCGCTGGCCCTCGGACTCGGCACGGACGATGAGGAACCGGGGGTCGTGGTGGCCGTGGTCGCCGAGGCCGAGCTGTCCCTGGCGCCCTCTTCCGGGTTGGGCTGAGAGCAGGCTGGAAGGGTAAAACTCAGAAAAGCTGCCAGCGCCGCCCCCACCACGAGCCTAGAAATCGGCTTCTTTTTCATGCCACACCCTTCGCTGGGGCAGCCGAATGTGCACGCGTTGCGCTATTCGTCGCTGCTCGGGCTCCTATCACCCCGATGGTGATCATCTTTACACGCGCTGTAGCCCCGGGGCTATCACACCCAAGTACCGAAAAGATCACGGGCTGGTGCGGCACTGTCCCCAGCGACTTTAGAGCTGCACTACCTGCCCCGCCTCCACCTTCCAGCGGTAGTCCGTGCGCACGGTATCCAGCATGCGGCGATCGTGGGTGACCAGCAGCAGGGCGCCCTCATACGTCTCCAGAGCCTGTTCCAGTTGCTCGATGGCCTCCAGATCAAGGTGGTTGGTGGGCTCATCCAGCACCAACAGGTTCACGCCGCGCGCCTGCAGCAGCGCCATCCCGGCACGAGTGCGCTCCCCCGGTGAGAGGTCCTGCACCGGCCGGTTCACGTGATCGGCTTTGAGCTTGAACTTGGCGAGCAGGGTGCGGACTTCGCCGGAGGCCATCTCCGGGACCAGCGCCTCAAAGGCATCCGCCAGCGGCACCTCCCCGGCCAGCGCTGAGCGGGCCTGGTCAATCTCGCCGATCTCCACGCTGGTGCCAAGGCTCGCCGTGCCGGCATCCGGTGCAGTACGGCCCAGCAACCCGCGCAGCAGCGTGGACTTCCCGGCGCCGTTGGGCCCAATGATGCTGATGCGCTCCCCAGCGTTGATCTGCACGGAGACAGGCCCCAGGGTGAAGCCACCCTGGTGGAACTCGGCCTGGTTCAGCGTGGCGACCACGCTGCTTGATCGGGGCGCCGCGCCGATGCTGAACTCCAGCTTCCATTCCTTGCGCGGCTCCTCCACCTCATCCATGCGCGCAATCCGGCTCTCCATCTGCCGCACCTTCTGCGCCTGCTTCTCGCTGGACTCGCTCGCGGCCTTGCGCTGGATCTTGTCGTTATCCGGTGCCTTCTTCATGGCGTTGCGCACGCCCTGGCTGCTCCACTCACGTTGGGTCCGCGCTCGCGAGACGAGGTCCGCCTTTTTGCCCGCGAACTCGTCATACGCCTCCCGCGCGTGGCGGCGGTTGGTCTCACGCTCCTCCAGGTAGGACTCGTAGCCGCCGCCATACACTCGATTGGCGTTCTGGGCCAGGTCCAGCTCCAAGACTCGCGTGACACACCGTGCCAGGAACTCGCGGTCGTGACTCACCAGCACCACTCCCCCGCGCAGGCCCTGCACAAACGCCTCCAGGCGCTCCAACCCGTCCAGATCAAGGTCGTTGGTCGGCTCGTCCAAGAGCACAATGTCAAAGCGGGAAAGCAACAGCGCAGCCAGGCCCACGCGGGCCACCTGCCCGCCGGAGAGTGAGGTCATCATGACCTCCTCCATGGGCTCGGGGCCCAGGTCAAGATTCAGTTCCGCCAGCACGCCGGGAATGCGATCCTCAAGATCCGCCGCGCCGCTCGCCATCCAGCGATCAAAGGCCACCGCATAGGCGTCGCCCGCGGTGGCTTCTAGCGCCGGGTCGGCGAGCGCCTCTGCCGACTCCTCCATGGCTCGAGTGGCCTCGGCGCAGCCGGTGCGGCGGGCCAGGTAGTCCGGCACGCTCTCCCCCTGGACACGCTCGTGTTCCTGGGGCAACCACCCCACAAAAGCGTCCGACGGCGCCAAGGCCACAGTCCCTGCCTGGGGTGCCAGCACCCCGGCCAGGAGGCTGAGGAGGGTTGATTTGCCTGCACCGTTGGCGCCAACAACACCCACCACGTCCCCGGGCGCGACCGTCAGGTCCAGCCCTTCAAAGAGCGTGCGGTGATCGTGGCCACCGGCCACGCCGTTGGCAACCAGGGTTGCGGTCATGGAGGGGACTCCTGTTGTGATTTGCGGGGCCAGCAACTGCAAGCCGTCGGTGCGAGGGCACCGAGGATCATTTTACGGCGGCGGTGCGCCCATTGCGCCCAGCACGCCCAGGGCAGGCAGGCGCTGCATCTGCCCACCCGGCGGCCATCACAATGCGCGCCGGTGGCCCGGGGTCGGCTAACGTCTGAGCATGCTCCGACGCCAACTTGCCCGCGCCTTCTGGTCCATCAGCCGATGGAAGCTGGCCCCGCAGCCCGCGCCGCCCGTCCCGACCGTACTCATCGGCGCCCCACACACCTCCAATTGGGACTTTGTGTTCATGCTGGCCATTGCCTGGCGTCTTGGCCTGGACTCTAAATGGCTGGGCAAGGCCAGCCTGTTTGCCGGCTGGCGCGGACCCATCATGCGCAAGCTGGGCGGCATCCCGGTGGACCGGGCCAACGCCGGCCGCGTGGTGGAGGAAGTGGTGGGGCGGATGAAGAGCGGCAAGGTCTTTGCCCTGGTCGTCACCCCGGACGGCACCCGCGGCGGCAACACCTATTGGAAGTCCGGTTTCTATCGGATTGCACGTGAAACGGGCATGCCGGTCACCCTGGGCTTTGTGGACCGCACCACCATGACCACCGGACTGGGCCCCACCTTTGAACTCACCGGAGACGTCAGCGCGGACATGGACCGCATCCGTGCCTTCTACGCGGAGAAGTCCGGATACCACCCCAAGCAGCGGGTGGAGCCGCGCCTGCGGGAGGAACAGGGCGACGGCGCTTAGGCCAGCCCGCACCGCAGGAGGGTAGATGGAAGAGTTACGCGTGCCGCCAGGCCCGGGAGTGCCCCGTGGATTGGCCGTGCCCGGCCGTGAGCTCCAGGAGCAGTTCTCCCACGCCTCCGGGCCGGGAGGCCAGGGCGTGAATACCTCAGACTCCAGGGTGCAACTCAGCCTGAACATCGCCACCACCTCCGCTCTGAGCGACGAGCAACGCACCCGAGTCCTCACGCAGCTGGCGACCAGGCTCAGCGGCGGCGTCCTCACCGTCAGCGCCGAGGAGCACCGCGCTCAGCGTCGCAATCGGGTGGCCGCGCGCGAGCGCATGGCTCAGCTCCTCAGGGAATCCCTGGTCCCTCCCACGGTGCGCCGCGCCAGCAAGCCCACCCGCGGCTCCCAGCGCCGCCGGCTCGAGTCCAAGCGCCAGCGCTCAGAGACCAAGCAGGGCCGGCGCAAACCGGGCTCCGACTAAACCGCGCGCCGCTCAACCGGTCAGCGCCGGCTGTCGCCTCCGCTCAGGTCCACCGTGCCGCCGTCCGGCAAATAAGCCTCCGCGTCCCGGAACTCGTAGCCCTCTGGCAACGCATCCGTGCGGTAAAAGCTGTAGAACAACGCCGTGGCTTCCTCCACCGCGAAAATCTCCGCGGAGGCGATGCGCTCGGTGAAGCGCGGCAGCGACAGCGACACGTCCAGCGGCTCCTTGGCAGCGCCGGTGCGGCCAACGATGGAACGCACGGACATGATCCCCGCCTCTCGCTGGACCGGGCGGCAATACTCCACCATCATGGCCTCCGCGGAACCCGCGGCCTGCAGATAGCGCAACACGGTCCGCTCATTGGCCGCACCCACCGGCGGGCGGGCGTCCAACACCACTGCCCACGTCTCTTTTCCGTCCAGCGACGCCAGGTCGCGCTCAAAGTTTCCCGCGAAGTGCTCACGGGGCAGGCCGAGGGGAGGACGCTGAGCGGATTCGCTGATCACCTGCAGGTCGTGGGTGGGGATCAGGCTCTGCGTGAAGGCCGCGTAGGCCTGCGGGCCCTTGGCATACGCCGAGAGATACTTCAGCGCGTCCACGGTGAAGGACATGCTAGAACGCTCCCCGCGGGAGATGGCCTCGTCGGCCAGCCGCGCCGCCTCCTCGCTGCGACCCGCCGCCGTGAGCGACGTGATGGTCAGCGGCAACGCAGTGCTCGACGCCGTTGTGCCGGGTTCCATACGAGCCTGCGCCTCGGCCTGCGCCTGCGCAAAGGCCTCCAGCGTGGGTTGTTCCGCGATGAAAGCAGCACGCACGCGCTCAAATTCGTCCAGGAGGGGCTCCCACTCCGGGAGGTCCCCCTCTTTTGCGTCCACCGTTTCACTGGCGAGGGTCAACGGCCTGATCAGGAACCAGCCGTTCATGCGGCGGTTGAGACGCTTCCGCGCCGTCATGTCCTCATCTGGCATGAAGGCCGCCCAGAAGATCTCATCCACGGCGAGTGGCTTGATGTTCACCGTGTACCGGAAGACGGGCTGTTCCCTCCCCCGGCCCCGATATCCCACCTGAGGCTCCAGGGTGGTGAGGTAGACGTCGTCCACCACGTAGACGGTCTGGCTCACGTATTTCATCCCGCGCAACTTGGACGCTGCGCGCAGCGCCTCCGCCCACAGCTTGTCCGTCCCAGGAGAGTTCACCATGTCCATCAGACTACTCAGCCCCGGGCGGCTACTGGTGCAGCTCGCGCAGCGCTCCCACCACGGTGCGGTGCCAGGCGCGCGCCCCCTCGAGCGCCCCGACCAGCCCACCTGAGCCGTGATCCTGTCCCAGCATGATGGCCCCGGCCGCGTCCACCCCGGCCTGGCGCAACCGATTGAGGTAAGCCCGGGCGTCCCCCCGCAGCGGGTCATATTCCGCGGCCAGAATGAACGTGCGGGGCAGCCCGGTCAGGTCCTCCCGGAACAGCGGCGACACGGCGGGGTCCCTGGGATCGGTGCCCTCGGGGAGGTAGAGCCGCGCCAGCGACGCCACCTCCGCCTCAAAGAGCTCGTCGGGTAAACCCAGCTCACCCAGGACCGTGAGGTTGGTATGGCCACCACTCAGGTCCAGGACGGGGACCTCCAGCAGCTGTAGCGCCAGGGGATGCGCGGCGCCAAGGGCGTTGCGTTGCGCCACCGCGGCTGCCAGGTTGCCGCCGGAGGACTGTCCGCCCAACGCCAGGCGCGCCGGATCCACACCCAATTCCTGCGCGTGTGCCACGACCCAGTTCAGTACCGCGACGCCCTGGTGTTGTTGCGCGGGGAAGGGATGCTCCGGGGCCAGCGCGTAGTCCACCGCGATCACCACCACGTCGGCGTCCTGTGCGCGGCTGGCGTGGATCCACCGGTTGGAGTCAAAGTCATTTGACCCTTGGCGAAAGGCGCCACCAAAAAAGGTGATGATGGCCGGTAACGGGACGTGGGGCAGACGCGGATGATGCACCCGGATGTTCACATCCGGCGCACCCTCCACCTCCACCGTCACCACCGAGATGGGAACCTCAGGCGTCTGCACCCCCTGGCTGGCCCACACCGCTTGATCCGCGGCCGCCGCCGCGGCCCTGCGCTGCTTGATCTCCTCGGGCTCCGCACTCGGAGCCGAGCCGGGGGCTGCGGCGGCAGCAGCGGCCATGAATTGTTGCAGAAGCGGGTCAAGCGGCATGGTGTTCTCCTTCTGAGGGGGGTAAGGCACCGGGTGCAAAGGGGGCCAAGCCACCGGGTTCTGACGAGGGCGAAACGCCGGGCGCTGACTCAGAGGGAGCGCGGTCTGGTCCGCTCGGCTGCGCCAGCCAACCCGCCACGACCGCCTCCCATTCCCGGGCCGCCTGGCACCTTCGCGTGGCTCCGATGGAGCCGTGGATGGTGTCTGAAATGACCTGCGAGGTGACCGCCGTGCCGGCAGCGTGCAGTCTGGCCGCCAGCGCCTCGGCACCCGGACGCAGGGCGTCATGTTCTGCCATGAGGATCAGTGTGGGAGGCAAACGCAACGGGTCCGGAGAGTCGGAAGACAGGAGGCGGTCCCCCGGCCGGCCCCGGTACGCGGCCAGCGCGAGCGGATAGATCGCCCATTGCTCGCGAACGCCAGGGTGGGGGTCCGCACCCGCAAGATCCTGCTCGGCAGGCACGGGATCGGGACCGGCCGGAGGTACCTCCAGGAGGAGATAGTCAGGCAACGGGGCGCCGGACGCCGTCAGCTCCAGCACTGTGCTGATGCTGATCGCGGCACCAGCGGAGACGCCCCCAAGGCCCATCCGCACGGCAGGGTGGGCCGCTCGCAGGGCCAACCACACGCGCGTCGCCTCATCGCGAGCGGCAGGAAACGGGAACTCCGGGGCAAGGGAGTACCCCAGCGAAAGGATGCGCACGCCCGTGGACCGCGCGCGGTTACTGAGGAGAGAGTCGTTGATGAGCTCATGCGGTTCACCGAACACGAAGCCGCCGCCGTGTAAAAAAACCAGCAGCGGCCCCGTGTTGGTGTCCCATCCGCCGGGGGTATAGCTCCGGATGGGAAGGCCGGCGATCTGCTCGCCGGCGATAGTCACCGTTGGGTCGATGGGGGGTGCGACCTGCGCGGCGACGATGTCAGAGAGCTCGCGAGCAAAGCGGCGACGCTCCGCCAGGCTCTCATCAGCGAGGGGATGCACTAGGGCCGGTGATTGATCAAAGACCTGGGTGAGGTCCTCTAACTCACCTGCCCTGCTTCTCCGCCTCGCTGTTTGTGACATGAAGAGAAACTACGACTCGAAGATCTTTTATCAAAGTGCTTTGTGCGAAGTTCTTCGACGCATAGGCTCACGGCATGACCGGTCCGCACTCCACCACGATTTACGCCGTCGCCGAGCGTGCTGGCGTCAGCATCTCCACGGTGTCCCTCTCTCTGAACCATCCGCACAAGGTGGCGCAAGCAACCCGCGCCCGTGTGCTGGCGGCGGTGGACGCCCTGGGCTACCGGGCGGGGGCGCAACGCCGCAGCCGGACCATAGCCGTCGCCGCCCCGTTCTCCAGCTCCCCCAGCTATTACCGCAGGCTAGAGGGGATCCTTGCGGAGGCGGCAGAACCGCGCATCGACGTGATCATTCACGACCTCCCTGCGGCCAACACCCTTGCCTCGCCACTGCTTCAGGTGCTTCCCGTGCGTGAGGACATTGACGGCGTGATCCTCATGGGCGTGCCCCCCTCCACCGAAGTCGAGGAGCTCTCGCAACGCACGGGGCTGCCCACCGTGCTCGTGGACGTGATCGGCTCTGCCCTGACCACCATCAACGGCGACGATGAGCGCGGCGCGCGGCTGCTCGGCAGACACCTGCGCCAGTTGGGGCACACGGAGGTGGTCTTTGTGCACGAGCCATTGGTCTCCGAGGACTATGTGGCCTCCGGGTCGCTGCGCTGGGAGGGTCTGGTCGCGGAGTTGGGAGCGCCTCGCCGGCTGGTGGCTGACCAGCAGCTGGTGCAGCACTTGGGTGCCGCCACGGCAATCGTCGCCAGCAACGACGCCATTGCCGCGCAGGTGGCGGGGTTGCTCAAGGCGGCCGGCGTGCGTGTCCCCCAGGACATCTCCCTCACCGGATACGACGACGGTGACCTGGCCAAGGCGCTTGACCTCACCACGGTGCGGCAGGACTTTGCCGAATCCGGCAAGGCGGCGGCGAGGCTACTCCTGGCGCACATGGCCGGGAACGCGGGCTCCATTCGAGCCGTCACCATCGCGGTGGAGCTGATCACCCGAGGCTCCACGGCACCGCCCCGGCCGCCAAAGGCGACCGGGGCGGCGTCGAGCACTGAATAAATATCCGGGTCAGAACTGGCCCCAGAAAGCGTCCTCCGCCGAAGCGTCCTCTGAGAAGAGGTGTGCGGCGACGATCTTCCCGCCGCGGACGGTCAGCAGGTCCACTCCGGCCAGATCCAGGGCGCCGGTGGCGCGTTTGCCGGTGAAACGCACCGGAACGGCCACCAACTCGCCGTTGACCATGTACGAGCCCGTCGCGGCGAGCGCAAACGTGCCGTCACTGACCTCCATCATGCCGCTGATCAGGGCCCCAATGGCCTCCACGCCGCGGTAGTCGCCGGAGAAGCGGTTGGTGCCCGGCTGGTGCCACAGCACCTCCTGGTCAAACTGGTTCATCACGGTGGGTACGTCGCCGCGGCTCAGCGCATCAAAGTAGGTTGCGGCCACGGACGCGGGGGTCTTCTCGATCATCAGGGGTTTCCTTGGTTTCGGCTGCCTTGTCCCCCTATAGTGACAATAGGTAACCTGTTACCTCAACGTAACCGGAGGGGCTTCATGGAACGGCCGGAGTGGAATGTCATGGTGGCGACGTGTCCGTCGCGCACCTCGCTGGCGCGCATCGCCAATAAATGGACGGCCATGATCGTGATGGCGCTGGACCCGGGGCGGCTGCGCTTTGGCGAGATCCGGGAGGCGGTTGGTGGCATCAGCGGCAAGGTTCTCTCCGAGACGCTGCGCCAATTAGAGCGCGACGGCGTGGTGTCAAGGACCGCATATGACCAGATGCCACCGCGGGTTGAATACGAGCTGACCCCGCTGGGGCGTAGCCTGCACCAGCCCATGGCGGCGCTGGCCGCGTGGGCTCAGGACCACATCGAGGAGGTCCAGCTCTCTCGGAACGCCTTTGATGAGCGCGAGGACGAGCGGCTGGTGGGCTGAGCGCAGGCACCGGCGGCGTGGCCCGCTACTCTCCTGGATCAAAAAGCACACCGAGCGCGCCAGAGGTCAGGAAAAGATAGACGCCCAGTGCGGCCACAAGGATCACTGCGCACAGAACGACCATGGAGCGGCGCTCCTTCGGTCTCATGTGAGGCTCCTTTGTTGGTGCTACATGGTTGTTGGCGCTGCATGCCGCACGAACCCCGGCCAGACGGCCGGGGTCCGGGAGCGTTCTAGGGCCGTCGTGGCGCCTAGTCGGTCAGCACCTTACCCCGCGTCTCTGGCAGCTTGATCACGGTGAGCGCGCTGATCAGGAGCAGCACCATGATGTAGATGGAGAACGCATGCGGGCCACTGACCGGCCCAAACCACGCACTGAAACCGGCCTGAAGGAACGCCGCGGTGCCACCGAACGCTGCCACCGCGATGGCGTAAGGAACAGCCGAGCCGATGGTGCGGATGGAGGTGGGGAACAGCTCCGAGTAGACCGCCGGAACGATGGCGCAGGATGCCGCGATGAAGATGAGCATGACGGACATGGAGACGAACAGTTGCCAGGCCTCTCCATGCAGCAGGGCAGACATGGGGAACTGCAGGACCGCAGCACCAACGCTAGCTATGAGCAGGACCGGCCTGCGACCAATGCGGTCTGAGAGCTTGCCCCACAGCGGCAGTACCGCCATGAAGACCAGGTTCGCCGCAACGCCCGTCCACAAGGCGGTGGCTGGATCCATCTTGAGCGTTGAGATGGCGTACGCAGGAGTGGAAACCGACCAAACGTAGTAGACCACCGTCAAACCCACGGTGAGGCCAACCACCTGCAGGGCCTGGCGCCAATTGGCCAGGATCTGCGAGATTGCCGAGGGGCCCTTGATGACCGCGGTCGCTTTGGCGCTCTTCTGCTCCTGGAACTGGTCGGTCTCCTTCAGACGCGAGCGCATCACCAAGGTGTAGAGCCCCAACAGGGCACCGATCGCGAAGGGAATTCGCCATCCGAAGCTCGCCATCTGCTCCGGGGTGAGAACGACGGTAAGGACCGCGCCAAGCAGGGTGCCGAACACAATGCCGGTGGTCCCGGAGAAGTAGATCAGGGTGGAATACAGGCCGCGCTTGGGCGCGGGTGCCACCTCCGCCAGGTAGGTCTGCGCGCTGGGCAGCTCTCCGCCGTGCGCCAGCCCCTGCAGCAGCCGCGCCACCAGGAGGATCACCGAGGCGCCTGCCCCGATGCTGGCGTACGTGGGCGTGATCGCAATGATCAACGAGCCGATGGAGCCCAGGCCCACGGCCATGGTCATGGCCGCCTTGCGACCCACCTTGTCCCCGATCAGCCCAAAGACGGTCGCACCGAACGGCCGGGCAACAAAACCCACGGCGAAGATCGCGGTGGTGGCCAGGAACGCGGAGGTGGGGTCTGCCTTGGAGAAGAGCTGCGTGGAAATGAAGGAGGCGAAGGTGGCGTAGATGGCCCAGTCAAACCACTCGACGGCATTGCCCGCGCCGATGCCAAGCAGGGTCTTCAGCTGTGACGGACCTGTCCCACCCGATGCCGCCGGTCATGAGCTGGACTCCGCGTGCGGCGCTGCTCCCGTCCCTGCCGGTTGCGGCGTCTTCCCTGGAATGCTCATGGTGATATTCCTTCGATAGGCCCTCAGTTGCGAAAGGGCAAAAGGCTGACTGGCGTTGCTGACTGCACCGCGTTCACTGAACTCTGATCCCTGCCAAGGCTCATCTTGTCGCCAGCGTTGCTCGCAGGGCGCTGACGCGTGGAACATTACGCAACGCTGAGGCAAGACAGCGTTTGTCCGCGCACAGTCCGCGGACAGATTGAGCAGTGGCGCCAGAGTCAAGGCAGGTGGCCATCCTTCCTCACGTGGAGCCAGCGGCGGGCGGACCGAGCGAGCTAGGCTAAATTGACGAGCAGCAGAATCGATTTCCTCAAGCACCCCAGGAGGCTGCAGCATGGCCGGCATCCACGCTCGCCCAGTGACCCTTCGCATGATCGCCAAGGAATCTGGGGTGAACGTCTCCACCGTCTCGCGGGTACTGAACGCCAAACAAAGCGAGGTGCTCCAATGGGCCTCACAAGAGACGGTGGATCGGATCAGGGAAGTTGCACAACGCCTTCAATACAGCCGCAATATTTACGCCTCTAACCTGAGAACTGCCAGCAGCCATCTCGTGGGAGTCATTGTTCCGCGCCTCCAGGACTTTGTCTTGGCAACCATCTACGAAGGAATTGAAGAGGCGGCGATTGCCCATGGGTATTCCACCTTTGCCACCAACTCCTTGGACCAGAAGCAGCGCAGGCGGGACCGCACGGAGATGATGATTGACCGCCGTGTGGGCGGACTGATCTTCGGCGACGCGCACCTTGAGGATCCATTCCTCGATGAGCTCAAGGAAGATGAATTCCCGCTGGTGCTGGTCAGCAGGCGCAATCCAGCGCACGTCTCGGTGACGTGCGACGACTACGCGGGCGGGCGGCTCGTGGCCGCCCACCTCATCGAGACGGGTCGCTTGGACGTGGGAATCTTGGCGGGCCAACGCTATGCGTCCACCGCAGCGGATCGTGTGCGCGGAGTGGTAGACGGCTTCCGGGAAGCAGGCATTGACGTGCCCGACCATCGAATTGTTTACGGCCCCTTCGATGCGGCGGGCGGAAGAATGGCTACTGAACAGATTCTTTCCGCGGGCACCGTCCCGAATGCTATTTTTGCCACTAACGACTTTGCGGCCATCGGCGCTATTGGCGTGCTCCGTGATCACGGAATTGCGATCCCAGACGACGTGGCCCTGGTGGGGTTCAATGACACCTCCCTGGCCGTGGAGCTGCCCATACCGCTCACCACCGTGCGCTCACCCATGCATCAGATGGGCTACCGCTCCTTTGAGCTGCTGATGCAAAAAATGGCCGGGGAGGATCCGGTAAGCGAACAGCTGGAGCCGGCCCTCATCATCCGCGCCTCCAGCGGCGTACCCGTGCAGCCCTAACCCAGGGCGCACCACACCTCACCCCCCACCCGCCCACACCTGCCAGCGGGCGCCCCGCGCCCGCCCACCTCAGTGAGCTCCGCCACAACTTCACACAACACAAACGATTGTGTGCTTGGGATTTTGCCTGTAGCGTCCCGACACAGCACCGCCAGTCATCCTCCACAGGGCAAAGACGCCCACCACCTAGAGAGCGAGAGCGTTGATGAACAATCCCAACGCGGCCCGCAAGGCCTCCAAGCGAGGCCCAGCGATCAACAGGCCATTCAATCCCAATTTCCGCTACACCATTTTCATGTTGGTCGTGATCATCACGGTCATCAACTATGTGGACCGTGGAGCCATCTCCTACGCCGCCAACCCCATGATTGAAGAGTTTGGCCTGGACAAGGTGGCCTGGGGCCAGGTCCTGGGTTACTTCGGCTACGGGTACATGGTCGGCGCCCTGATCGGCGGCATCCTGGCGGATCGCAAGGGCCCGCGTTGGGTCTGGATCTGGGCCGTGTCGCTATGGTCCATCTTTGAGGTCGGCATGGCGTTCGCCGGAGACATCGGCATCGCCCTCTTCGGCGGCTCAGCGCTGGTCGGCTTTGCGGTCTTCCGCATCCTCTTCGGAGTAGCAGAGGGCCCCACCTTCTCCACTATTAACCGCACCATGGCCAACTGGGCCACGGTCCGCGAGCGCGGCTTTGCTGCCTCACTCGGCCTGCTTGGCACCCCCCTTGGCGCCATGCTTGCGGCGCCCATCGCCGTGTTCCTCCTGACCGCCACCGGTAGCTGGCGTTGGATGTTCATCATCCTCGGCGTGGTGGGACTGATCTGGCTGTTCTTCTGGTTGCGCTATTTCACCGACCGCCCAGAGAACAACCCCCGCGTTTCTCCGGAAGAACTGGCCGTCATTCGCAACACGGATGACATGCTCGCCGACGAGCGCAGCGTGTCCACGGAAGACGAGAAGCTGCCCTGGTGGGCCTTCTTCAAGAGCCGCACCCTGGTCCTGAACGCCATTGGATACTTCGCCTTCCAGTACGTGAACTTCATGATTCTGACCTGGACACCCAAGTACCTGCAGGACAACTTTGGCTTCAACCTTGGCTCCTTGTGGTACCTCGGCATGATCCCCTGGATTGGCGCCTGCTTCACCGTCCTCCTCGGCGGCCGGATTTCAGATTGGCTGCGCCGCAAGACCGGCAGCCTCTGGATTGCCCGCAGCGGTTTTGCCGCCGGATCCCTGTTGCTGACGACCATCTGCTTCTGCCTCATCCCCACCGTGGACACCGTCTGGGCGGTGCTGCTGATCATGACCATCGGCAACGCCTTGAACTCGCTGCCCAACGCCGTGTACTGGATCGTCATCATCGATACGGCACCCACCCGCGCCGGAACCTACGGCGGCATCAGCCACTTCATCACCAACATCGCCACGATCGTGGCGCCCACGCTGACCGGGTTCCTGGTGATGCTGCACGGCTACAACTCCATGTTCATCGCCACCGCTGTGGCGACGGCCATTGGCATGCTGGCCATGATCTTTGTGCGGCCCGGCATCCGTACCAAGCGTGCCAAGACCGAGACCGCCGCATGAGCAGCGAACCCTCGCTAGCCGGCGTCGGGCCTTTTGGGGGCACCTCCCTCGCGGAGGTGGGCGCGCGGCTGCGGAACCGGGAGATTTCCGCCGAGGAACTCACCGAACAGGCGCTTGCCTCGGCGCACCTGCATAACCCGTCGCTCAACTGTTTTGTCACCATTGACGACGAGGGTGCCCTGCGGGCGGCGAGACAGGCCGACCGTGAACTGGAGGCGGGCCTGGACCGAGGCCCGCTCCATGGGATGCCCGTGGGGGTCAAGGACATGATTGCCACGTCCGGCCTCAGGACCACCATGGGGTCGCGGCACTTCAGCGATCATGTCCCGGTCATTGACGCGGATGTGGTGACGTCGCTGCGGCAATCCGGTGCTGTGGTCCTCGGGAAGACGCAGACGCACGAATTTGCCTACGGTCCAACCAGTGACCGAGCGGCCACTGGGCCTGCGCGGAATCCGCACGATACGCAGCGCATGACGGGCGGCTCGAGCGGGGGCTCCGGTGCCGCGGTGGCCGCCGGCATAGTGCCGGTGGCCTTGGGGACGGACACGGGCGGCTCCGCCCGGGTCCCGGCAGCGCTGTGCGGAACAGTCGGGATGCGCCCCACCCAAGGGGCGCTCCCCTCGCGGGGCGCGTTCCCCCTCTCCCCCACGATGGACGTAGTGGGGCCGCTGGCGGGCAGCGTCGCAGACCTGGCCGCGTCCTGGTGGGCGCTCTCCGCCGGCTCCGACCTAGCCGGGGCCAGGCTTCCGCGCTGGAAGGAATGGGCGGCCCGGCCGCCTGTGGAGGTGGCCGCCGTTCGGATAGCCTCCGTGGACAGCGCGCTCACGCAGCGCGCTGGCCAGCGATCCCGCGCGGCAGCCGGCCTGGCGCTGAACGCCCTGGGGCAGTCCGGGGCAGCGTCCCGGGTTGTGGGCCTGCCAGAGATTGACCAGAGCGCACGCCTCTACGGGCTGATTCAATCGGGTGAGGCGTACGCCATTCATGCGCAGCGGGTCAGCGAGCATCCGGAGCTCTTTGAACCGGAGGTGCTTGAACGCCTTACCGCCGCGTCTGAAGTGAGCGGCTGGGAGTACGTGAGAGCTCTCGAGGAGCGCCTCAAGCTCAGGGCGAGCGTGCTGGAAAGATTGACCACGACCGACATCTTGGTGATGCCGACCGTGCCGATCGAGGCACCCTTGGTGGACCAGCGCGAGCTGAGCGGCGAGGGAGAGTGGAGCGGCGTGCGTGAGGCGCTCCTGTCCATGACCCTTCCGTGGAGCCTGCTGGGCTTCCCCGCCCTCTCCGTCCCGGTTCCGTCTACCGACTCGCACCTGCCGGACTCCGTCCAGCTCATTGCCAAGCCAGGGCAGGAACGCCTCCTCATGGACGTGGCGGCGGCGCTCGAATCCCAGTTGCGAGCAGGCTGACGCACGTCACCCGCACGCCCAGAACGGACACGTATCAGGCCAGGCGGCCAGTCACAGGTGACTGGCCGCCGCGGCACTACGTGTCCGTTCTGTGCGCGGTGAACGTGAGCGGCGACTACGCCGCGATTCCTGCCCACTCCCGGCGCAGCAAGCCGTAGACCCACGAATCTGACACGTCACCGTTCACGATGCAGTCTTCGCGCAGCGTGCCCTCTAGGACGAACCCCAGCTTTTCAAGGACCCGAGCCGACGCCGCGTTACGGGTATCTGCCTCCGACTGCACCCTGTTGAGGTCAAGCGTGGCAAAGGCCCAGCCCAGCAACGCGCGGGCCGCCTCTGTCGCATGACCCCGGCCCCACGAGGCTTGGGTGAAACAGAAACCAAGCCCAGCGCTGCGAAAATCCGGATTCCAGTCATAGAACGTGCACCAGCCGAGGAAGCTCCCGTCGGCAACGCGCTCCACCGCCACCCGCACGCCGTCGCCCGCTTGCGCCATTTTCTGACAACCAGCCATGAACCGAGCCACGGATTCACGCTCCGTCCACGGCGGGGAATCCCAGTATCGCGCCACTTCGGGGTCGCTCTGGAGAGCAAAAAGTGCGTCACCGTCGGCGTCACAGAAGGGCCGCAAGCGCAGGCGCTCGGTGTCTAGGGTCGGTGTCTCGAGGAACATGACCTCATGGTCGCACGCCGCCGGCCACGCGCGGAAAGGCGAGTGTGCGCCTCGTTGAACTCACCGGCCAAAAAACTGATCGGCGTTCTTGTGGTCCTTCTTCTTAAAACTGTGGTTATACGTGTCCGGCCGTCAAGGCGCGCCCCTCAGTGGCCAACCACGCCCTGGAACTCCACCATCACCTGAATCGCGGCAATCGTCTCGCGCTTCTTCAGATTCTCAACCTTCTCCGGTCCACCCAAGGACAGCAACGGCACAAAGGTAAAGGACTCCCCATACGGCAACTCCCCATGTGCCGCAATGGCCTTCGGAAAGATGTCCCAATTCAACGTCCTTGACAGGTACCAGTCCGTACCCCTGCCCAGCATCCGCAGGATAGCGCTCAACGTGCTGTTAAGACCCGAGATGCCGTCCTCACGGTACTTGATCCCGACAAATCCAGAATGGCTGGGCTCCCATGTGATCAGGTCAGCCAACCCCGTCACCAAAATCGGGATCGCAACCCCATCACCCTGCGTCTTACCAAGACAGTCCGCCAACTCCGCCTCATACACAGCCGGATTGATCACCCGCAAAAAGCCCTCGGCAAAAGTCCCATACCCGTACTTCTCCCACAGCTGGATCACCTCATCGGGAACGCGCCCCCTGTAGGCCTCAATGACCTCAGGCTCAACCGGCCCGTGAGACACAAAATCCGAGATCTCAATCATGACCCGGATGCTACCTGATCGACTTGGCGAAGAATCAACGGCACTCCTCATCCCTCGACCGCGACCCAGCGCCTTGTTGCGCGCTGAGCGCCGAACTGGACCACGCGTCGTCGAGCAACTCAGCCCTCAGCGCCGCGGCGCTAGTGGGCGGCCGGAGGGGGCGGGGTGCTTTGGCTTTGGCGGAGGTTGGCCGCGACGCACACGAAGAACGGGATGAAGAGAAGGAGGATTGCTCCTGCGAGGACCGTCGAAGAGGGGTGGAAGGAAAACGCGACGGACACCGCGGTGTACGTCAGGAGATTGACGAACAGCATGGTCTGGTTGGCCCAACCCCACATGAGTTGCGCACGCACGCCCCGAGATTCAGACCAGAGATCCAGCTGGGCCCGGGTCCACCCGGAGATCAGGGCTCCGCCCATCCCAGCGACGAAGAACCCCAGGTAGGCGCCCACGGGCCCCGCCACCATCCACGCCGCCAAACCACCGGCGTACATCACCACCGCCCATCTTGGCCCAATGAACGGTTCGTCGCGGACGCTGGAGAGGATCAACACCAGTAGTCCGCCCAGCCCAAAACAGGAGAGGATCCAGCCAAACTCGGCCTGCGTTACCCCAAGCACGTCGAAGCTGAACGGGGTCTCCATCCCGTTGAGCAGCGCCCCGACCAGGAGCAAAAGCACCCAGGTGGCCAGCACCGGATCCTTCAAGACAAAGCGACCGCCGCTGCCCGGGCCAAACAGGAGGGACCTCGGTGAAGGGAGGGAGGACCACGGGCTACGCGGCGCCGGAGGCTCTACTGGCTGGCCGGCTTGGGAGCCCTGATCCGCCCCAGCCTGTGCCGCCTCCGGCGAGCGGATCTGTTGACGTGCCAGCATGATGACAGCCACCAGGGCGTACGTCGCCGCGTTGACGGCAAAGAGCCAGCCGGGGCCCACAGTGCTGAGCAGCAGGCCGCCGAGCGCCGGGGCGATCACGATGGCGATGGAGCCCGCCGCCCCCACACCGGTCATGGTGGAGCGCCGCTGCTCCTGCGGGACGGACCCGGCGATGAGCGACATGTAGAGAGGCGACAGGATGGCCTTGAGGAGCATGGACAGAGCCACGTAGGCCAGCACCGAGGCAAAAAGGGTATGCGTCAGTGCCAGGGCTGCGGTCATCGCGCTCAACACGAGATGGCCCCACACCCAGTACTTCCGAGCCGCTCTGCTCGGGATCCGGTCGCTGACGCTGCGCGCCGCCAAGAGCGCCGGCACCGTCTGAACCAAGAACACGACGGCGCTGGCGGCAGAACCGTACGCCTGCTGGACGTACATGATGATCGCCAGGAAGGAGAGCCACGCCACCAACGGCGCCGTTGAGCATCTGGCCCACCGCTCAAGCGGTGCCAGCATCATGCGCGCCAGGCTGGTCATGTCCCAGCACATGGTCACGGATGGCAGGCACGACGACGCCCCACAACTGAGGGGGCGGCGCCTCATGGCCCATGCCATGGATCCGTAGCAGCGTGGCGTTCGGAATCATGGCGGCGAGCGCCTCGCCATGGGGCAAAGGGAAGAACGGATCCGCGTCGCTGTGAATGACCAGGGTCGGGGCGGCGATCAGCGAGGGGTCCGTGAGTGCGGTGGCCTCGGGGGAATCGCCATCCGGTACGCCGCTGCCCGCAAGGAAATGGTTGCTCATCGCGGATTCCATGCTGGTGGTGCGCTCGCATTCGACCGTGGCAATGGCGCGGACCCGGAACTCGTCAAAGCCAAGCGAACCCGCGTACGGGCGCTCCGCCGCGACCCGGTAGTCGATAACCTCCTGGGTGTCTGCCCAGTCCGCAACCGAGGGGAGGTCGCGTTCAGCGGCGACCAAGGCGGCGCAAGGCGCTGGAAGTTGAGCCGTCTCCCCGCCGATCGGCGACGACTCGATCAGGGTGAGGGTGCGCACGCGCCGAGGGTAGCGAAGGCCCAGGAGCTGGGCCAGGCCGCCGCCCATCGACAGGCCCACCACATGTGCCGAGCCGATGCCCAGCGCGTCAAGGATCCTGATCGGATCCTGCGCCAGGTCGGCGTCCGAGTAGTCCGGGCTGCCGGGAGGGCTCGCGCTCGACTGGCCGGTATCGCGCTGGTCAAACCGGATGACCCGCAGCCCTTGCTCGGCAAGCAGGCCGCAGAAATCCGGGGTCCACCAGTCCATGGACTGGGTGGCGCCGGCCAAGAGCAGGACGGCCGGGGAAGATTTGTCGCCACATTCATCGACGGCCAACGAGACGCTGTCGAACTCGAGGACTCTCACCCCTCCACCATGCGCGGCATGGCCCGCCCCGTCAACGGTCGGGGTGGGCAGGTGCTCACGCTGACGCTGACGCGGCCGAGCCTGCCTTGGTCTCTCCTTGGCGGCCGATGTTGCCCGGATGGTTGGGTCTCACAGCGCGGGCAGCGCCGCGGTACTTCGCTCCGCTGAGCGTGGGAGCCGACCAAACGGCGTCGAACAATGACTTTTATGGGCGCCTAAAGGCGCCTTTTCAGCCCGACGTGGGTGGTCGCGTATCCGAGCCGCGTGTAGAAGTCTCGCGCGCGTTCGCGCGCATTGTCGGCGCTCACCTGCACCATCTGCGCCCCACGGGCACGGCCAAAATCATGCGCCCATTCCAGCATCGCGGAGCCCAGGCCCTGCGACCGGTCCGGCGCCGCAACGCGCAGTCCATCGATCTGCAGACGGGAGGAGCCGCCCTGGGAAAGACCCGGAATGATCGTCAACTGCATGGTGGCGACGATGCGGTCATCGCTGTCCCGGACCACCCCCAGGTAGTTGGAATGCTCGCGCGCAACCGCGCTGAAGGCCGCCTGGTATGCGCCCAGCCCGGCACTTGTGTGGTCCGCGCCAAACTCATCTTCAGAGACCAACGCCGCGATCGCCCCGACGTCCTCGCGGGTGGCCCGATCAAGCCGGAACCTCCGGCCCGCCACGCGCAGCAACCCCCGCACCGAGGAACGCGCATCCGCCTGCAACCGAGCGACCAACAGATCAAGCCAACCGCCCACGTTCGCGCGGGCCTCAACTGTGTCCGGATAACGGCACCTCAGATGCAGCCCGGTCTCGTCCAGGATGAACCACAACATGACACCGTCGGTGGCGATGGCCGCGCTGACGTAGGAGGCATCCAGGCCCACGGAGTCGATGCGGACCGGCAGCCTGCGCAGATCCAGCCAGGAGATCGCAAACATGCCCGGCGCCACGGGCATGCCGCCCCAAGGAGCCAGCACGTCCGCGAGCGGCCACGAACCGAGCTGCACGGCCTCCTTCACCGCGGCGGCAGCGGCCGCCGGCTCGGCGAGCGCCGACTCGAGCACAGAATTGGTGATGAACCAGCCCACGGAGTCATGCCAGTTGTGATCAAAACGGCTGTGCACGGGGAAGACGGCGCGCAGCGGGGTTCCGGCCAGCTCGCGCGTCACGGCGGTCATCGCGACGACGGCGAGTGCGAGGGTAGAGACCCCGTCGCTGCGGGCCTGCGCCGCAAAGTCTGCCGCGTCATCAACATCGAAGACATCGCGGACCTCGACGCGTTCTGGCTGGAGTTCGGGAGCGCCAAGTGGCAGCGGAAACTGCGGCATGACGCCGCCGCTGTCGCGGAGGATGGCCTCCCAGCGTTGGTGCACGCGCTCCGGCGCCGGCTCCCACTCCAGCAACGCCTGGGTGTGTTCGGCAAAGGTGGGCACGGAGCCGGGCAACAGCTCGCGGCCCGCCGCTTCTTCGTTCAGGGCCGCCAGGAGATCACGAGCAATCACCAACATGGACCACATATCCACATGAGAGTGGTCCGCTGCGATGACGACGGTGAGCCCGGCGGCGGTCTCGAGGACACACAGCCGATGCGCGGGCTGCTGATAAGGCGAGCAGGCCGCATCGAGAACGCGCCGCACGGCCTCATTGACCGCCTGGCCCGGTGCCACCTGATGCTCAACCCAACCGCCGGGACCCAGCGAAAGGTCGTGGAGTTGCGGTCCCCCGTCCTTGCCGGGGACGAAGGCCGAGCGCAGCGTGCCGTGACGGGCGATGACGGCCAGCCAGGCCTTGGCCAACGCCTCACGCGGCGTGGGCGTTGGCAGCTGAAAAGACAGCCCCATCCAGGAACCCGGACGCTCGCCGGCACCCACGTGCAGCCGCTGGTCAAAGGACACCGGCAGCTGGCGGCCCAGCGCGCCCACGCTCACGTCGTAGCCCCACAGGCGTCCGAACGGCAGGCGAAGGTGCGAGACATTGGTCAGTCGCATGGCCGAAGCCTAGCGCCGCAGATAGTCTGAACGGTTAACACCGTCGCAAGAGTTTCTGGGGCCCGTCACGAGTCAGCCGCAGATTCGTAATTCAAGGAGAAACCCGATGCCACCCTTCGAGGTCCCCGGCGCCGAACTTGCGGTCGCGTGGAGCGATGAAGGCGGCCATCCGGTGGTCCAGTTGCACGGCCTCACATCCAGCCGCGCGCGGGATCGGGTGCTGCATCTTGACCTCGGTCGCGGGCTGAGCGGGACCCGCCTGCTGCGGTACGACGCCCGTGGGCACGGCCGCTCGACGGGGCGGAACGTCCCGGAGGATTATCGATGGACGGGCCTGGCCGATGACCTTCTGCGACTGCTGGATCACTGGTTCCCGGGCGAACGGGTCCACGGCGTTGGCCCGTCCATGGGGGCGGCCACGCTGCTGCATGCCGCCTCCCGTGAGCCCAGCCGTTTCAGCGGGCTCACGCTGATGTTGCCTCCCACCGCATGGGAAACCCGCACTTCGCAGGCCGTGAATTATCGCGCCGCCGCAGAGCTGATCGAGTCCCATGGCGTCGAGGCGTTCATCGCTGCGGCGCAGGCCGCTCCCCCGCCACCCGCGACCGTGGGCCGCCCGCACACTGTGCCCGACGTCGTCGAGCACTTGCTGCCTTCCTTGTTCCGAGGCGCTGCGCTCAGCGATCTGCCGGACCCTGCGGCCGTGGCGCGGATCGACATTCCGACCACTATTTTGGCGTGGATCGATGACCCGAGCCACCCGCTGTCCACCGCGGAAGCACTTGCCGCGCTGCTGCCGCAGGCGACGCTGCACGTGGCGCGCACGCCTGCGGAGGTGGAGACCTGGCCAGGCATCCTGAGGCGGGATGTGGGCCGGAGTTGACCTCCACGAGGCGCGTGGCCTCGCGGGTTAATCGAACGTCAGCCGGCGACTAGATCGGGGCGCGAGGGCAGGTCCGCGTTGGTGAAGGCTGAGGCCGGGGCGTCCATCCCCCACGCGTACATCGCATCAAGCACGGGCCGCAGCTGCCACCCCAACTCGGTGAGCTCATACTCCACGCGCGGCGGGATCTCCGGGTACGCGGTGCGAGTCACGATGCCGCGCGCTTCGAAGAGGCGCAGGCGGTTGGTGAGGGTGTGGGCGCTGATGCCGTCCAGTGCCTCCCGCAGCTCGCCAAAGCGCTGGCGGCCATGCATGAGTTCGCGCACAATCAGCGTGGCCCACGGACCGTCGAACAGCATCAGGAAGCGGGCAACGCCGCAGTCGGGAATATCGGGATCACTCACAACTTGAAGAATACCCCATTAGTGCAGTTGACGTAACCGGTGCACTGCATGCACTAATAGGGGCATGACTTACATCGTGCATGGCGCAACCGGCGCCCAAGGTTCCCCCGTCCTCTCCGCTCTCACCGCCGCAGGCAAGCAGGCCGTCGCCGCCGTGCGCACGCCCGCCGGCCTGCCCGACGGCGTCACCTCCGTGGCCGTCGACCTCGCCGACGCCAAGGCACTCACCGCCGCATACACCGGCGCGGACGGCGTGTTCGTCCACCTGCCGATGGGCGGCGCCGAGAGCGCACCCGCCTACGTCGAGGCAATTACGGCAGCTGTGGCCGCCGCCCGTCCGGGTCGCGTCGTCATCTCCACCAGCGGGCAGATCGTCGACCAGCCCGGCACCGCCCTGCAGGCACCCGATGAGAGCCCCATCGCGACCCTGATCCGCAACATCACCGAAACCGGCGTCTCCACCGCCGTGGTCGCCCCGCGCCTGTACCTGGAGAACCTGCTGCTTCCCATGGTCGCCGGCCCCGCGCAGGAAGAAGGCGTGCTGCGCTACCCCCTGCCCGAGTCCTTCCCCGTGTCGTGGAGCTCGCACCTGGACGTCGCCGACGTCGTCGTTAAGCTCCTCACCGACACCACCGTGACCGGAACGGTGGCCATCGGCCACCTCCCCGGACTGACCGGCCCCGACCTCGCCAAGGGATTCACCGAGCAGCTGGGCCGTGAAGTCCAGTTCCAGGCCATCACCCCGGACCAGTTTGGCGAGCTGATCCAGCCGCTGTTTGGTGCAGAGGCATCCGCCCCCGTCGTCGGGCTCTACCAGGCCCTGAATGCACAGGAGGGCAACGTCATCGCCGAAAGCAACAGCGCCCAGACGCTGCTTGGCCTGAACCCCCGGACAGTGAGCGCATGGCTCAGTGAAGTGCTGTCCGCCTGACCGGTGATGCGAACGGCGCCCTGGGCGGTAAACGGACCCTCCACCTGGGGCGTCCCGCTCTGATCGCCCCCTGTTCCGCCTTGGCCCCCGCACAAGCGCGCGAATAGCCAGCCACAAGAGAAGCCCACCTGCCTTTGGGGCAGGTGGGCTTCTTTTGTGGCTGGCTGCGGTACCGGGTTGGCCCGGAGAGCAGAACCAAAAGTTGATCCGGAAAGCTGCTAGACGTTGAACCGGAGCTGCACCGCGCCGCCGCAGATGCCAACCTTTGGGCGGGACGTGCACCACGTCCGTGACCGCATGCTTCTCAAAACTTCGAGGCTGCAGAGACCGTCAGGTTGTGCCTGTTACTCGAAGGGCAGGCAGCGGTTTCACCATGATCAAACAGGGTGTGCCTTCACCCCAGAGCTCGGTCTCCTCCAGCGACAGAAAACCCCACCGCTCGTAGAAGTGACGAGTGCGCGCGTATCCGGGATCTGGGTGTGAGGCTCCGAGGGTCTTCACCTGCAGCAGCCGCACCCCACGGCGCACCGCATCGTCTTCGACAGCCCTGAGCATTGCCGTGCCGACGCCGGTCCCGTGCACTGACCGGTCGACAACGGTGAGGTGCACCTCGGCGACATGCACAAAGTGGCGATCGATCAGCGTGACACCGACGACCCTTCCCGCGCTGTCACGGACCGTCCATGTCTCCTTGGAGCGAGCTGCTTCGATGTACTCCTCGTTGGATTCCGGCTGCGCGAACCACTCGGGGACCGTGGTGAGCAACCTCGCGACGTCGTCAGGTACCTGTCGGTCGAGCTCAGCGATCCATGCTGCGCTGCTCATGCAACCACTAGCGGCGTGATCGCCGCGACCCTATCCCGCAGAGCCCGACGTTCAAGTCGCATTCGTGGTTTGACTGCAGATTCGCCCACCGGCATCAGTCTCGGTGGCGCTCGGGTTGAGCGCGACGGAGTAGCTCCGTTTGCTGTTGCATGAGCGAACGAACGCCCACAAGAGCGAGTCCGGCGATGAGGAATGCGACGCCAAGGCACAGCAGGATCGCGCCGAACCATGCCATGAGCATTGCATCCCCTTCCGCTGATATCTCAGTCACGTACGGTCGCATCGCCACCGTTATGAAGGCTCCGGCCGCGATAAGGAACGGCGCAAAAAACAGCATCCAGATAACGCCCCTCGGCGCACGAAGACGAGTAGTCGGCGTGACGGTGTCGCCGTGTGACGGTGAGTTGGTCATCTGCACACCCTATCGCTCGTCCCGAGGCAGATTCCCCACGGAACGGACGTCCGTTGTTGAAGCGGAACTCCGCCACGTTCTGTCACGGAATAGCCTCTGCGCCACCTCGCGTTGGTCGTTGCCGATTGAGGACGGCTGTGGCTCTCGTCTTGCCACGCCGGGCAACCACTCAGCCGGCCGCTGAAATGCGTTGCACGAAATCGTTGGCCCAGGCGACGGCCTCTTCCACGGTCGGCAACACGTCCAAGTCTTCTGCGGCATCAGCGTAGAGGGTGTCCCACTGCTCGCCCACGACGATGGGCGGCGGCCAAGCCTGTTGCCGCCGGTAGTCGAAGAGCCGGACGCACGTCGCCGCGACCTGCCCGAGGTCGAGGTCCTCACCCTTGTCAAGAAGTTGGAGGTCGGCCAGGTCGCGAGCACGTTCACTGCTCTCACCGGAGACAGCGTGGAGCTTCTGCGCGACCTGGTGATCTGCGCGCATCACCGGTACCGGCCCCGGAGATTCGAGGCCGACCTCGGTGAAGAGCCCGGCCAAGTCGTCGGCGAGTTGGAACTCTGGCTCGTCGGCGTCGCCTATCTCGTTGTGACCAAGTTCGAACTTCACCGTGCACCACGACCTACCGAGATAATCGAGCTTCACGTCGAAGGGCTGCATGACGTACGCCGTCGGAACAGCCGGCGGCCGGGGCGCGGACCTCTCGACCAAGCGGCCGGTGAAACCAGCCCAACCTTCTGCCAGAGTCTCCTCGAAGTCGCTCCGGAATCGGGCGAGCGTCTGAACTCGCGCGGCATCGAGGTCTTGGGTAAACCGCGTCCCCCGCCCATAGCGCAACGCCATCGCGCTGCCACCCTTGATCACTCCCCCAGGGAGCATCTGACCAACTACGACCAGCGCCATGCTCACCCTGCGACGCTGGGCCAATCCGTCGTCACCTTCGAGGTTACGGATGCGCTGCTCCAACGAGCGCACACTCGCGGGAGCGCCGGCGTAGCTCACCGCCGAACGCCCTTTGTCACTCGCTGCCATTCGGCGGTCGTGAGCAATCCTTGAACTCGAGCTTGCTTGGCGGCTACCAGGAGACGTTCGGGCTCGATACCTCCACGGCACTCAAGCAGGGCATCGGCGACAGTCTGCGACTCGAGTCCCTCGTAGAGCGTCGTACATGCATCGTCCGCTACCTGCGTCAACTCGATGAACGCTGGCAATTTCGAGCGGGCGCGTCTACAAACGGCCACCTTGATCTGTCGAGGGTTCACGTCGGCGAGTCCAAACAAGGCCAACACCGACTCCCCATGGAGGTATGCACCCTCGCCAACCCGCAGGAGCGCTTCGGCGAACTGGTCGTATCGAGTAGGAGGAACATCCGGTACGCGGTACAGTCCGTACGCGATATTCTTCAAACCGCCTCGGGCAGCCAGCTTAGGGAGCTCAACGGCAGGAACGCCAGCCTCAGCTGCATCTCTCGTGGCGACATAGCCATAGTGATCGAGCGCTATCTCGCGAATGACATCCCGGTACTTCATTTCGGTGGCCATGTCACAACTATACCGAAAACGGTAGTGTTGTGACGAGCTACCTGAGGCGTGACTGGACGATCAGACGCTGAACCGGCACGCTACTAGACGTTAAAGCGGAACTCCACCACGTCGCTGCAGATGGCAACCTCTAGCGCGGACATCCACACGCGCTGCGAGCGCGCCGATGAACTGTCAACTGCCGCGGAAGGCATCGTCGCCGAGTGCGATCGGGAGCATAGGATTCTTCTGTGAACGAGCCTGATCAAAACTGAGCGATGCGCGGTTGTCACCATCGCCCAGTTCCGCAGAGGGCTCCTTCCTCCGCGATACGACCCAGACGGCTTGACTGATGAGATGAGAGCTTCCAGATATGGCACGGAAAACAGCCGAGGAAAAGGCCGATGAGCAGCGACGGTACGCCCTCGCTCGCGTGGCAGAGGAAGAAGCGGACTTCGAACCGTTCTTCTCCGACCCCAATCAGGCTATCCGCGCTGTTGCCGCGGGGAATCCGGCGGCAACAGTCCTCGTCCTCGACCGGTTTGCCTTCGACCGGTTCTGGGGCGTCCAGGTCGCGGTAGTGCTGCATCGGAATGTCGCCCGCGAGACACTCCTTCGCCTCGTCGCGGGCAACCCGAAGAGTCGTGGCGTCGTCTATTCGGAGGCGAGAAAGAGGCTAGAGACCGACGGTGTTCTGTTTGACAACGATGGCTTCGCCATCGATTCCTGACCAGCGTCATCGCAGGGCTCCGACGAGCCGACCTCGGTGACATCCGGCCCGAGGGTCCGGTCACTCACACGTTGAAGCGGAACTCCACCACGTCGCCGTCGCGCATGATGTACTCCTTGCCCTCCATGCGGGCCTTGCCCGCCTCGCGGGCCGCCTTCACAGAGCCCAGCTCCACCAGGTCGTCGTAGCCAATGACCTCGACCTTGATGAACCCGCGCTGGAAGTCGGTGTGGATCACACCGGCCGCCTCGGGGGCAGTGGCACCGCGCTTGATGGTCCAGGCGCGCGTCTCCTTGGGCCCGGCGGTGAGGTAGGACTGCAGGCCGAGGGTCTCGTACCCGGCCTTGGCCAGCTTCTCCAGGCCGGACTTCTCGTAGCCGGCCTCGTGCAGCATTTCCTCTGCCTCGTCCTCGTCCAGCTCCACGAGCTCGGCCTCAAACTGCGCGTCAAGGAACACTGCGGTGGCCGGGGCCACGGACTCCGTCAGGCGCGTCTTCAGGGCCTCATCCGCGAGCGTCTCGTCATCCAGATTGAAGACGTAAATGAAGGGCTTGGCGGTCAGGAGCTGAAGGGGCTTGATGAGCTCCAGATCCAGCTTGTCCGTGACGGTGGCGCTGAAGAGCGTGCGGCCGTCCTCAAGGATGGTCAGCGCCTTGGCGACCTCGTCCACGTAAGACTTGTCCAGCTTCTTGTTAGAAAGCTCCTTCTGCAGGCGCGGAAGGGCCTTCTCTACCGTCTGCATATCCGCCAGCACCAGCTCAGTGGTGATGGTGTCAATGTCATCATCCGGGTCAACTTTGCCGTTCACGTGAATCACGTCAGGGTCGGCAAAGCCGCGCGTCACCTGGCAAATTGCGTCCGCCTCGCGGATGTTGGCCAGGAACTGGTTGCCCAGCCCCTCCCCCTCAGACGCGCCCTTGACGATTCCGGCGATGTCCACAAAGGACACACTCGCGGGAATGGTCTTGTCGGAGCTGAAGAGCCCCGCGAGCACCTTGAGGCGCTCATCCGGCAGCGGGACCACACCGACGTTGGGCTCGATCGTAGCGAACGGGTAGTTCGCCGCGAGCACCTGCGCACGGGTCAGGGCATTGAACATGGTGGACTTGCCAACGTTGGGCAGTCCGACGATTCCGATAGTAAGAGCCACGAGACACCATCCTACCGGTGCTTGGAGCACTCTGTCGGGGCACGGTGGCACTCTGAGGACATGACTTTCGCGACGGTGCTGTGGGCCGTGTTGTTATTGGTGGTTGGCGCGGGGCTTGGCGTGCTTGGCACGCTGCAGTGGGGTCCCCGGCGCGACGACGCCGGGTTGCGTTCAGCGCTCGACGACGCCGCTGACGCGCGGGCTCAGGCGGCGGGCGCCCTTGCCCGGGCCCAGGTGCTTGAGAGCGGGCTCGTGACGGATGAGGCCAGGCGCACCCGGGATGAGGCGGTGCTTCGCGCGCTTGCGCCGGTGTCCGAGCGGCTGGAACGCATGCAAAAGACCGTCACCGTGTTGGAGCGGGACCGCGTGGATCAGTACTCGCAGCTCTCGGAACAGCTGGAGCGTGCGGCCCACATGGACGCGGAGCTCCTGCGCACCACCTCGTCCCTGGCCGGATCGTTGAGGGATTCAAGCCGGCGTGGCGCCTGGGGCGAGGTGCAGCTGCGCCGTGTGGTGGAGGCCGCCGGGATGCTGCGCCACGTGGACTTTGATGAGCAAGTAGCCGCCGGGTCGGGACGCCCCGACCTGGTGGTGTGGCTCCCCGGAGGCAAGTCGGTCGCGGTGGATGCCAAGGTTCCGCTGGATAAGTTGTTGCAGGCCCATCGCGTGGGAACAGAGGACACTGCGCAGGCGGCCCGCGAACGGGCGGGCCTCCTGGCCGAGCATGCCAAGGCGCTGCGCGGGCATGTGATGGCCCTGGGTGATCGTCGCTACCAGGATTCGTTGCCGGGCTCCCCCGAGTTGGTGGTCTGCTTTGTGCCGTCCGAGTCGGTGCTGGCGGACGCGTTGCAAGCAGACGGATCCTTACTAGACGATGCGTTCACGCGCGGCGTGGTGCTGGCCTCCCCAGGGACGTTGCTGGCCATCCTGAAGGGGCTGGCCGTGTCCTGGCGGCAGGAACTCGTGACACAGAATGCCCGCGAACTCCTGAGCGAGGCCCAAGAACTGCACCGCCGGCTCGGAACGCTCTCCGGCCACCTGGACAAGCTCGGTTCGTCCCTACGCGGCACGGTGGAGGGCTACAACCGCTTTGTGGGAGCCCTGCAATCCCGCGTTCTTCCCAGCGTGCGGCGCATCGGCGAGCTGGATCCGGGGCTCCCGGACACGGCGGCGGTGCCCTTCGACGCGGCGTCGCCCATCGAGGCGGCCCCGCGCCCGGTCCCGGCGGAACTCACGGACCAGGACGCCCCCGGTATGGACTCGGGATCCCCGGCCCGCTAGCCACCTCGCCTTCAGGCGAAAATGCCACCTCATACGACACATGCCGTCTTCCACGACGGCATGTGTCGTATGAGGTGGCACTCAGCTGGCCCACCGGGTTCGCTCCCGCCGCCGTGCCAATAAAACGATCCTCAGTGAGGGTGCACTCAGCCGGCCTGGCGTTGCCGTTCGGCGGGTGGGACCCCGAGCCGGGCCAGGACTCCTCGGAAACGCTGCGGGTTGATGACGTCCGCCCATTCGGCCCTGGCCACACGATAGCCTGCCCGCTCCAAGGCCAACTGACGTTGCTTTTCCGCGCGCCGACTCTGAGCCTCGTCGGGCCCTGCGTACTTGCCCTCGCCGTCAACTTCGAGAATCAGTTGGCCCGGCCACAAGAAATCCGGCCGCACAAGGCGTCCCTCGATGAGCAACTCCACCTGCGCAGCAGGTAGTTGGAACCCCAGCTCCCACATGGCGACACGAGCCAACGATTCCGCCGCGCTTTCTGAAAGCGGCGACGCCAGATCCATTGCGCGGTTGAACCGGCTCACGGCAACCCCCGGGAGTCCCACCGCAGCCCGCTCGAGCGCCGCGCGCCCATCTGGACCGGCCCCGAGAGCCCACCACGCGCCGTCGAGCACCAAGACCGCGGCCGAAAGCCCGGTCTCCACTCCGGTGACGACGCGAACCGCTGCCGCCTCGAGGGACTCGCAGCGCCAGTTTCCGATCCGATCTGCACCGTCATCTAGTGGCGCGAAATCCACGGTTTCGACCGTGTATCTCGTCAGCGCCTGCCCTCCGGAGACCACGTTGCGTCGCATGCGGCGCGGGCGCCCGTCCCGGTGCAGCGCGATGGCCAGCCCGTAGTTCAAGACCGGGAGCCCCCGCAGCTCCAGGCTGCTGGCGCCGGCGAAGACGATTTCCGGATGATTCAGATGGAGCCCCTCGGCGAGCACCCGTCGCTTCTGCCACGGGGCCAGCCCCTCCCACTGCGTTGTTTCCACGTAGTTCCCGGGGGATATTCGCGCCGCGTCTCCTCGTTGCTGGGCCCGTACCAGTCGATGCGCTGGCTCGCGGCGAACCAGCAGCGGGCACGGAGTCGGCCAATCGGTGTGCGGTGAGTTGTCCATACCCACCGATTGTGGACCTTGAGCCAGAAAGCGGCCGGGCGGCCTGTGGATAACCGGGTGAGGGGGCGTGCTTCGGGGTGGTGGGGGTGGTGGTGCCACGTCAGAAGACACATGCCACCTCACACGACAGCAGCCGGCCACCGTGACACCTGATACGACAAACGCCGTCGTGGAAGACGGCGTTTGTCGTATGAAGTGGCAGGCCCGGAACCGGGTGGGTGTGGAGTCCGGACTGAAGGCACACCTCGGCGGCAGCCCTGACGAGGGGCGTGCTCGAGGGTGAAGGCCGTGCTCGAGGACGAGGGGCGGACTCGAGGACGAGGCTGTGCTTCGGGGTGGTGGCGCCACGTCGGAAGACACATGCCACCTCACACGACAGCAGCCGGCCACCGTGACACCTCATACGACAAACGGCGTCGTGGAAGACGGCGTTTGTCGTATGAAGTGGCAGGCCCGGAACCGGGTGGCCATCGGAACGGAACGGAACAGGAGCAGGACCACGAGCAGCAGCACGAGCACGAGCAGCGGCCGACCCGCCCAAGCCCTACGCCGTGGGCTTGGCCTTGGCCTTGCGCCCGCCCAGGCCGCGGGACGTGTCCCCGTCTTCCTTGAGCTTGGCGCGCAGTTCCTTGGGGAGGGAGAACAGGATGTCCTCATCCGCCGTGACGATCTCTTCTACGCCGGCGTAGCCGTACTCGGCCAGCAGCGCGAGCACGTCCTGCACCAGCACGTCCGGAACGGAGGCGCCGGAGGTCACGCCGACGGTGGTGACGCCCGCAAACCAGGACTCGTCCACCTGGCGGGCGAAGTCCACGCGGTGCGCGGCGCGGGCTCCGTACTCCAGCGCCACCTCTACCAGCCGCACGGAGTTGGAGGAATTGGCGGAGCCCACCACGATCACCAGGTCCGCGTGCGGCGCGATCTCCTTGATGGCCGCCTGGCGGTTGGTGGTGGCGTAGCAAATGTCATCCGAGGGCGGGTCCTGCAGATTCGGGAAGCGCTCCCGCAGGATCGCCACAATCTCCATGGTCTCGTCCACGGAGAGCGTGGTCTGTGAGAGCCACGTGACGTTCTCCGGGTCGGTGACGTGAACCGTGCGGGCCTCGGCCGGGTTGTTCACGATCGTGGTGGCCTCCGGCGCCTCGCCGTACGTGCCCTCCACCTCCTCGTGTCCCTCATGCCCAATCAGCAAGATTTCCTGGCCGGCGCGGGCAAAGCGCACTGCCTCGCGGTGGACCTTGGTCACCAGGGGGCACGTGGCGTCGATGGTGCGCAGCTCGCGATCCTCCGCGGACTTCACCACGGCGGGTGAGACGCCATGCGCGGAGAAGACGACGAGCTCCCCGGTGGGGACCTCCTCGGTCTCTTCAACGAAGATGGCGCCCTTGGCCTCCAGCGTCCGCACCACGTGCAGGTTGTGCACAATCTGCTTGCGCACGTACACGGGGGCGCCGTAGTGCTCCAGGGCCTTCTCCACCGCGATCACGGCGCGATCCACGCCGGCGCAGTAGCCTCGCGGAGCCGCAAGCAGCACGCGCTTGGTGCCCTCCACGGGTGCGGCGGCTTCAATTTCGGCGCGTGAGCGCCGATTTCGCGGCACCTCGGGAAGACCCAGGGACACGGACACGGCGGTAGTACTCATACTGCGAAGTCTACCGAGCGACGCCTGTTTACGACGCCCCCAATGATCAGCATCACCACGCCGAGAACGAACAAGGCGGCACCGGCAAGGGCCACCGGGAAAGAGGTCTCACGCATCAGGGTCCCCAGCGACCCCGCCGCAGCACCGGCGACGGCGTTGCCGTTGCCCTCTGCGACGCCGCCGACCAGCCCGGCGACCCACACCCCGACCAGCCCAGCCGCGCCGCCAACCACGCCGGCGGTGAAGATCGCCACGGCACGGCGTTTGGCGGCCAGCAAGGCCAGCAGCATCAGGGCGGCCGCGACGATCGCGTAGATCAGCCAGTACTGGGATTGGTGGACCACCAGTTGCGTGCCGGGCACGGCCAGGGAGGCCACGGGGGAAATTTCCGAGATGTCCTCATCCAGTCGCCAGGTGACGTTGGAAGGAGCCTTGATCTTGACCCCGGTGGAGTTGAGCGCATCGCTCACGTGGGTGGCTGCGAGGGTGGCCAGCGGATCCAAGACGACCTCCACCCGGCCGGCGTTGCCGCCTTCCTTGCGCACGCGCTGAACGTAGAGCTCACGGGACTCATCCAGCGAATCCAGCCAGCTCTGCTTCACCTGCGGATCATCAAGCACCGCATCCGTGGCGCGCTTGGCGGCGGCATCCACGAGCTTCGCTGCCCGCTTGGGGACCACTCCGCCCGGCATGCGCTCCACGACCTGGGCCTTGACCCGGGTCGCCAGCATGGCGCGCACATCTTGGTTGTCGATCAACGGACCCAGCGTGGAATGCAGCGTTTGCGGCTGCGTCAGCGCCTGGTCAATCACCGACCCACCCCACGCGGAAGCGCCGGAGAGCGCGGCTAAGGCCGCAAGCAAGACGGCCAACACGTTTCGCATCCGTGCGCTCCTCCCCCGCCCGGGCGGGTGTTTATTGTCAGGGGCACCTACTCTACTGGGGGTAGGTGTCTTGGCGGCTCAGGCCAGGCCCGATCCGAAAGGAGCGTTTCATGTCTCAGGATGATCCCCCGGCCACCACGGCCTCGGGCACCAGCGCGGAGAACCCGTGGCCATTGACCCGGCTCGCGGAAAACCTCAAGGCCCACATCGAGCGCGCCCCGGCCACCTGGATTGAGGGCCAGCTCATCGAGGTGAACCTGCGCAACGGGCACGGCTTCCTCACCATGCGTGACCTGGAGGTGGAGCACTCGCTGCCCGTCACCGTCTGGTCCAGCGTGTTGCGCGGCCTCCCGGACCGGCCGGAGGTGGGCTCACGCGTGGTGGCTCACGTCCGCCCCAGCTTCTTCCTGAAGACCGGGCGCCTGTCCATGAACGCCTCCGACCTGCGCCCAGTGGGACTGGGAGACCTGTTGGCCAGGCTGGAACGCCTGCGCCGCCAGCTGAGTGAGGAGGGCCTGTTCGACGCCGACCGCAAGCTTCCCCTTCCGTTCCTTCCGCACCGCATTGGGCTCATCACCGGCGCCAATTCTGACGCTGAGAAGGATGTGCTGCGCAACGCAGCGCTGCGCTGGCCCGCCGTTGATTTTGAGGTGCGCCACGCCGCCGTCCAGGGCCCGCGCTCCGTGGGAGAGGTGATTGCCGCGCTCCAGGAGTTGGATGCCGACCCGGAGGTGGAGGTCATTGTGATTGCCCGCGGCGGCGGCGCGCTGGAGGACCTGCTGGGGTTCAGTGACGAGCGCCTGGTGCGGGCCGTCGCGGCCGCCACCACGCCGGTGGTCAGCGCGATTGGCCACGAGGCGGACCGCCCGCTGCTGGATGACGTGGCCGACCTGCGCGCCTCCACCCCGACCGACGCGGCCAAGCGTGTGGTCCCGGAGGTGAGCGAGGAACGCGCCCGCATCGCGGAGGGCCGGCGGCTACTGCGCCGCGCGTTGCAGGACATGTTGGACCGGTCAGCGCGGGACCTGGAGAACATCCGTTCCCGCCCGGTGCTCTCCGATCCGGAGGGAATGGTGCGCACGCGCGCCGAGGAACTGCAGCGTTTGCGCGAGCGGGCGCTGCTCTCCGTGACGCACCGCGTGGGCCGCGCCGGCGACGAGGTTTCTCACCTCACGGCGCAGTTGCGCGCTTTGTCCCCACAAATGACGCTGGACCGCGGGTACGCGGTGCTGCAGCGCGAGGATGGCACGGTGCTCAGAGCGCCCGACGACGCCCCCTCGGGTACCGCAGTCAGGGCACGCTTGGCGCGCGGCAGCCTGGCGCTGAGCTCGCTGGGCGAGCCAGGCTAGGCCCGTGCTGGCCCGGGACAGACCAGGGACTGACCAGGGGCTGGCGCCAGGAGTCCCGGCACTCTTGGGAGCCCCGAGCGCCGATCATCCGCGCGAGGCCACCTCCACGACCTCACCACAACGATTCACCGCAACGTAAGGACACGACGATGACCCAGAACACCAACGAACCCACCGCCCCGGCGGAGCCCACCCTCCCCGCCGATGTGCAGGCCCTGAGCTACGAACAGGCTCGCGCGGAGCTGGTGGAGGTGGTGCAGCGCCTCGAGGCTGGCGGCACGGCGCTGGAGGAATCCCTGGCGCTGTGGGAGCGCGGCGAGGCACTGGCGACGCGCTGCGAGCAGTGGCTGGACGGCGCGCGTCAGCGACTGGACGCGGCACGCGCCGCCGGCGCTCCCGGCGAGGATGCTCGCTAGGCGCCGCCGGCGGGGAGCACCGAATCAGCCCAGGTCGACGAGGCGCTTCTTCTCCGCCTCCACGTCAAAGTCCGCCGCGGGCCACTGGGGGTCAATCCCGGCCAGCGCCTGGGTCAGAAGCGTCTGCACGGCCAGGCGGGCGTACCACTTCCGATCCGCAGGGACCACGTACCAGGGCGCCGCGAGCGTGGAGGTCTTATCCATCGCGATCCGGTAGGCGTCCTGGTACTGATCCCAGTACTCGCGATCATCCAGGTCTGAGGGGTTGTACTTCCAGAACTTGTCCGGGCGCTCCAGGCGCTCGGCCAACCGGGCACCCTGCTCCTCGCGGGAGATGTGCAGCATCACCTTGATGACGGTGATGCCCTCCTGCGCCAACTCCTTCTCGAAGTCGACGATGGCTCCGTAGCGCTTCTCCACCTCAGCCAACGGGGACAGCTCGCGCACGCGGTGCACCAGCACGTCCTCGTAGTGGGAGCGGTCAAAGACGCCGATCTTGCCCGGGCCGGGCACATGCCTGCGGATGCGCCACAGGAAGTCATGCTTCTGCTCCTGCGCGGTGGGGGCCTTAAACGCCACATGCTCCACGCCCTGCGGATCCACGGCGCCCACCACGTGGCGCACAATGCCACCCTTGCCAGCGGTGTCCATGGCCTGCAGCACCAGTAGCACCCGGCGCTTGTCCCCGCCCTGAGAGGCAGCAAAGAGGCGCTCCTGCAGCTCGCTCAGCGCTGGCACGCCCGCGGCCAACGCCGCCTGGCCCGCCACCTTGTCTCCGTCAAAACCGGTCTTGTCCCTGGTGTTGTGATCCCCCAAGGTGGAGCCGACCACCCAACGCAACGCAGCGACGTCGGGCACCTGGTGTGCCTCAGCCGCCGGCTGATCAACCGCGACCGCCGGCGCCTCCGCCGGTTTGGCCGCCTTGGCGGCTGACTTGCCCTGTTGCTTGGATTTTCCCGACTTGCTCGACTTGGCCACGCGTTCCTCCTGAGAGTCCGTCGGGATCAGGCGTGTTCGCGCAGATCCTCCAGATACTCGGCGATCCTACCGATGGCGTCCTCAAGAAGCTCTACGCCGGGCAAAGTCACCAGGCGGAAGTGATCCGGCTTGACCCAGTTAAAACCGGTGCCCTGGGTGATGAGGATCTTTTGCTGCTTGAGCAGATCCAGGGCAAAACGCTCATCATTCTGAATGGGGTACACCTCAGGATCCAGCTTCGGGAAGAGGTACATGGCCCCGTGTGCCTGCTGACAGGAGACCCCGGGGATCTCGTTGAGGAGCTTGTACGCCAGGTTGCGTTGCTCCAGAAGACGCCCGCCGGGAAGGATCAGGTCATTGATGGACTGATAGCCGCCCAGCGCGGTCTGGATGGCGTGCTGCGCCGGAACGTTGGCACACAGGCGCATGTTCGTGAGCAGATTCAGACCCTCGATGTAATCACTGGCGAGGTGCTTTGGCCCGGAAATGGCCATCCATCCCGCGCGGAAACCACACAGGCGGTAGGCCTTGGAAAGCCCGGAGAAGGTCAGCGTCAGCACGTCATCCGCCAGGGAGGCCACGTTGATGGCCTCGGCGCCCTCGTAGGTGATCTTCTCGTAGATCTCGTCGGCAAAAACGATGAGGCCGTGCTTGCGGGCCAGCTCCAGGATGCCCTCCAGGACCGGCTTGGGGTAGACGGCGCCCGTGGGGTTATTCGGGTTGATGACCACGATGCCCTTGGTGCGGGGCGTAATCTTGGCCTCCATGTCCTCCAGGTCCGGCATCCACCCCTCTTCCTCCACGGTCAAATAGTGCACCGCGCGGCCGCCGGCCAACGACGTGGACGCCGTCCACAGCGGGTAGTCGGGGGCGGGGACCAGGATCTCGTCGCCGTCATCTAGCAGGGCGTTGAGGCTGAGAGTAATGAGCTCGGAGACGCCGTTGCCGAGGTAGATATCATCCACGCTGATGGTCTGGATGCCGCGCGTCTGGTAATACTGCGAGACCGCCGTGCGCGCGCTGAGGATGCCGCGGGACTCGGAGTACCCCTGGGCGTGGGGCAGGTTGCGGATCACGTCCACCAAGATGGAGTCCGGTGCCTGGAAGCCGAACGGTGCCGGGTTGCCGATGTTCAGCTTCAGGACGCGGTGACCCGCGTCCTCCATTCGTTGCGCCTCCTCCAACACCGGACCACGGATGTCGTAGAGAACGTTCTGGAGCTTGGCTGACTGTTTGTATTCGGGCACGGAGCCATCTTGTCACCGACACCGCGCCGGGTCACGCTGTGCGCGCATGTTGCGACGGAAGGTGGTGCGGATACTTAGGAAGCCGACGCGGGCGCCTTGGTCTTGGGCAGCCCATCGTCGTTGCCTTCCAGCACGCCGCGTGCCACCAGCCAGCGGCCCACGTCCGCCCCGCGCTGATCCTGGGTGAGCGGGTCAGCCACCCGGCGCAGCTCCAGCCAGTCATCCCCCTGGGCGGCGCCGGTGACCTTATTCATGATGGCGATGGCGTCCTGGCCCACTGTCTGCTTGCGCACAATGCCGACAACCGGATCCGTGCCAAGGGCCTTGTCCGGATCCTCCAGCGAGACCAGCCCGTAGTCGGCAATGCCGGGATCCGTTGACTCCGCGACGCCCACCTGCACCGTGCCCAGCAGCAGATCACGCGTGACCGCGGCAGAGGTGTCTGGGTGGGTGGTGCTTTGCGGCTCGCATCCCAGGCCGGTCAGCCACACCTTGCCCCAGCTGGCATCCCAGTCCTCCGGGGTGGCGATGGAGAGGCCGGAGCAGGCGGAGGCCGCCTGCTTCACGGTGGTGAGTTCCTTTGCGCTGGCGACCGCCTTGCTCGCGAGCATGACGGGGCGGCGCTCTTTCAGCGCGGTGCTCGCCACGGCACTGCCCTCTGGCAGCACCGAGCTGGCGGCGGCCACGGCGGCGGCTTGGTCAGCCGGCGGCGTGCGCACAGTGGAGGGGGCCCCGGAAGCCTCGCTGCCCGACGACGCCGGGCCGGCGCCCGGCGTGCCCTCACCTTGCGTCTGGTCCGGGTTTTCATCCGTCCCCGACGCGGAAGGCGAGGCGGAGGGGGAACCCGACCCTGCGTCGTCGGGCCCTGAGGATTGCTCCTCACCAGAGGTCTGCGCCGGCGCCTTGGCGGCCAACGCGGAAGAACCGGAGATCACCACGTCCACGTTGCCGTCTTTCAGCGCGCCCAGCGCCTCATCAACGCTCCAGCCGTCCTGCTGCTCACCCGTGAGGTCCTTGGCCTTGAGGCCGTTGGCTGCGAGCGCCTCCACCGTGGCGGTGCTCAGCAGCCGGGCGTCCTGGTCCGCACCGACCGCCGCCACGCGCACCGTGGAGGTGGTCGTGGAGGGGGCGTCGGTGATGACCGGCGTATCTGAATCCGTGGTGCAGGCGCTCAAAGCCACCGCGGCAATGGCGAGCAGGCCACAAGCGGCAAGGGGACGGCGGGGCTTGGAAAAAGTCATCCAGGCCAGCTTAGGTCAGCGCCCTGGCAGCGGCCCAGAGCGCGCCACGGTTGGCCTGTGATCCAATGAGGACATGAGCACCGTCTCGCCGCAGAACCCGACCGGAATCGACGCGATCGACCGCGCCATCATTGACGCCCTCGTGGCGGATGCGCGCATCAGTAACGCCGCGCTGGCAGAACTGGTGGGCATCGCCCCCTCCACCGCGCTGGTGCGCACCCGATCTCTGGTGGAACGCGGCGTGATTGAGGGCTACCACGCCCGCGTATCCCTCCCGGCGGTGGGCCGTCCGGTCCGCGCGCTGGTCGCCGTGAAGCTGCGCGCGCACGATCGCGACGAGATTGACCGCTTCACCAGTTTTGTGCCGAGCTTGCCGGACGTAGTGGAGATGTTCCACGTCTCCGGCGGCACGGATTACCTGCTGCACATCGCCGTGGCGTCCGCGGATGCCCTGCGGGACTGGGTCCTGGATCACCTGGCGACGGACAGCTCCGTGGCGCACGCCGAGACCACGCTGATCTTTGCGCATCACCCGGGGACGTCCGGGCCGCTGGCGCCGGAGGGGCACGGGGGCGCCTGAACCCGCCTGGTGCCCGGCCGCCCCATCCCCCACGCAGCCTCGGCGCGCGGTCCGTTTGACCGGATCAGGACGGGGAGTTGCCTACCTTAAGCGCGGCGGCGCTGCAGCACGGCGTCGAGGTTGAGCCGTTCCGCTCGTTCCTCCGCCACGCGGTCCGCCTCCGCCTGGCGGATGCTGGTGACCTCCGTGGCGCGCTTCTCTGCGGCCTGCTCCAGCGGGGCCGGGGCCGAGCGCTCGGCGCGGGCGGCACCGACGTAGCCGGGCACCGGCAGTTCGCGGGGCGCCCAGGAGGTGTCCGGCGTCGGCGTCTGGACCGGTGCGGTCTGCGCCACGGCGGTGCCCGACGACGCGGGCGTGGCCTGCGCTGCCGGCTCGGCCTGGGTGGCAGTGACGGTGACGTCCTGCTGGGGCGCCGCGACCTCGGCCGGGGCCTTGTCCTGCGCCTGCATGTCGAACGGGCGGTCCTTGGCGGCCGCCGCTGCCTTCTCTGCCGCGGCCTGCTTCTCCGCTGCCTGCTTGGCTGCAGCCACCTGGGCCGCAGTCTTCTGTGCGCCAGTCTTCTGCGCGGCAACCTTCTGATCAGAGGCGTTCTTGTCCGCCGGCTGGGCGACCTTCGTGTCCTTGGCCTGGGCCGCTTCCGGCTGGGCAGCCACGCGCTGAGGCACCGTCGCCGCGGCGCGCTGCCACGCCTTGGCCTGGCGATCCTTGACCGCGGAGGCACGCAGGCCAGCAAAGCTGATCACAACCAACGCCAGGCACAGCAAAGGAGTCCAGAGACTCAGCGGGCTCACCAGAGCCACAACAAAGGTCACGGGCGTCGCGAGCACCGCGAGCACGCCGATGAGCGCCAGGGCAAGCTTGCCCCAACGAATCTTGAACGTGTCCGTCTGCGACGACATCGTGGCCTCCTGTGGGAAAAAAGGGGGGTGCCAGCAGAGCCGGCTCCCACAAAAATAGCCGCCATCTCGGCGATGAGGGCTCAAGCGGCGCGGTGTGTTCCCGTCTCAATCGCTGTGGGGTTCCCGACTCACCTCCCCATGGATGCGCCCAGCTCCTCACTCGTCAGCGCAAACACCAGGTGATCTTGCCAACCGGTGCTGGTGTGCAGGGCCCCCGCCCGGAGCCCCTCCTCGCGGAATCCGCAGCGCCGCACCACCGCGATGCTGGCCTGGTTGGCCGGGTGAATCACCGCTTCAAGACGGTGCAGCCCGCCGGGACCAAGCGCGTAGCGTGCCGCCGCTCCCACCGCCTTGGTCATGAGCCCACGGCCGGCCAGTTCCCGGTCAATCCAGTAGCCAAGCGTTCCGCTCATGGAGGCGCCCCTATGGATGGCGGTGATGCTGAGCTGGCCGGCCGGGCGCCACCGCTCCGGCCTCTGTTCCTCTGCTGGAAGGGCCAGTGCGCCCGCGGCGGGTACCCGCAGGATCCAACCCAGCGCCTCCCCCGACCGGTTCCTCCGCTCCTGCGCACGCACGATGGCCGGCCAGGACGTGGAGTCGCGAGCGGCATCCGCCGCGGCACGGCCCAGCTGCCCCAGGCCGGGTGGCGCCACCGCGGCAAACGGTCTCAACCACGTCTCGTTGCGCCGGACCAACTCTGACCATTGCTCCCGATCCGCGAGCCGCCACGGGGTCAGCGCCAGCGCAGACGGCACCACCAAGGTGGGCGGGCGTCGGGGATAGCGCATGCTGGCATCGTAGGCGCGTCCTGCCCCGTGTGGGCCATGATGGGCCCATGGAATCTCTCGCCGATGCCAAGCGCGCCGCCCGCAGCGCTGTCCGCACTGCCCGCCGGGCCCTGCAGGCACCCGAGCGGGAGGCGGCCGCCAACGCCTTGGGGCGCAGTGCGGAGCAGGTCACCGCGTTACTGGATCAGCGCCCCCTCACGATCGCCGCGTACCTTGCCGCGCCGGGGGAACCCGACCTGAGGCACGCCCTGCGCCGCTGGCACCAACGCGGCCACCGCGTCGTGGTGCCGTTGTGTGCCCCAGAACACCAACTCACCTGGGTCCTGTGGCACCCCGATGTGCAGGTGGGCATGAGCGCCTTGGCGCCGGTTCCCGAGCCGGTGGGCGCCGAGTCCGCCTCTGCACAGGACGCGGATCTGGTGCTGGTTCCGGCGCTCTCTGTCGGCTTTGACGGGACGCGCCTTGGCCAGGGCGGCGGGTATTACGACCGCTTCCTGGCGGATCATGCTGGGCTGCACGTAGGCGTTGTGCTGGATTCCGAGGTGGTTCAGTCGGTGCCGGCGCAGCCGTGGGATGCGGTGCTCGACGCCGTGTGGACGCCTTCCGGCGTCAGTCGGCTTCCGTTCGCCCTCGGATGAGCGCGGCCGTGGCGCGCACCACGGACGCAGGCGGTCGGCGGGGCTAAGATTGCTAGTCGAAGATCCGTAGTGCCACAGATTCCCTGTGCCGGGGAGGCCCACTCCCGTGCGGCACGCCAGAGCGAAGGTTTTTCATGCCCACCTACGAATACGCCTGCAAGGACTGCGGCCGTCACTTCGACATTTTCCAGGGTTTCCACGAGGACTCCCTGACGGTGTGCCCCGAATGCCAGGGGCACCTGCGCAAGAAGTTCAACAGCGTGGGCGTGGTCTTTAAGGGATCCGGCTTCTATCGCAACGACTCGCGCGCGTCCTCTGTTGGCGCGGATTCCGCGGCTCCGGCCGCCGCTGGCTCGGCCACGTCCGCTGCCGCGAGCGGTTCCGGAGGAACTGGTTCCGGAGGAACTGGTTCCGGAAACGCCGGTTCCGGAGGCGGGTCCTCGGATGCGGGGAGCTCCGCGCCGACGAAAAACTCCGCCGGTTCCGCCTCTGCAACGGCCCCCGCCACCGCGCCGGCCGCCTCCTCGTAGCCGACGCGCTCGCGTCCCTCACAGCTGCACCAACACGGCCCCGTTATCCACAACGGGGCCGTTTGCCGTCTCCGGGCACCGCTCGGCGGGGCACTCTGGATTCATGTTTCAGCGATCCCACCCCCGACGAACCTCCGGCCGGGGCACCTCCATGCGGGACGCCCCGCGTGACGAGCCCGGCTCAGCACCCCAGCGCGGACGGCAAGCGACCCTGCGCCGCCCGCGGCGTTCGCCCGCCGAATGGTGGAGGCGGCGCCGACGCTGGCTGATCGCGGGACTCGTTTTTGTCGCCGTCTTTGCCGGGCTGCGCGCCGTGGCCCCGGCGGACGCCGGCGCCAGGCTGGTCTCCGCTCCCCGTGCCGATCTGAGCGCCGGGCATGTGCTGAGCGCGGAGGACCTGATCCAGGTGCGTCTCTCTGGGCCTTCCTCCCCGGAGGAGGGTCACGAGCGCGAGCTGGTGGGGCGGACCCTGGCCGTGCCGTGGCCCGCCGGCGTGCCGCTGCATCGCTCCGCCCTGGCCGGCTCAGGCCTGACCAAGGGGCTGGAACCTGGCCGGGTCGCTGTGGGTCTGGCCCTTGGCAAGGGAAACCCGGCCGGGTTTGTGCGGCCCGGCGATGTGGTGGAGGTGATCGTCACGGATGCCTCTGAGGAGAGGAGCGCACCGAGTCGGAGCGTGGTCAGCGGGGCCAGGGTCCTGTGGGCGGGAGGCGCGGAGCAAGCCGGTGGGTGGCTTGGCTCCTCGGCGCAGTCCGGCCAAGGAGTAGTGGTGGTCGTGTCAGTGCCACGCAGCGCGGCCGCTGCCGTTTCTGGTGCCCCACAACGCGGCGCGGTCAGCCTTGTGGTGACGGGGTAGCGGGATGCTTGGGTGCTGGAGTGTTTGGGTGCCACTAACTCCAGTGGGGCGGCTTGTCCCGTTGGTACCAGGCCAGGCGCGCCGCATCCTCGGCGCGCTGAGCGGGCGTGCGCTCGGGCCGGTTGAGGTGCTCAGGCCGGTTGACGTTCTCGGTCCGGTTGACGTTCTCGGGCCGGTCCGTCTGCTGTTCCAGTCGCTGCTGCGCTTGCCGGCTCGCGGCGTCTCCGGAGGGATCGGTAGCGGATGGCTCGGACGCATCAGGCGCCTGCTTGGCCTCGCCCGCGTGCCATCCCTGGATGGATCCCACGGTCGGCTCGCCCGCAAGATGCGTCATCGGTGCCACAAAACGGCGTGGGCCGCGGTGGCGGCGCTCGCTCATCGCGCGCCGCCCCGCTGCCAGCCCTGCAGCCCGCTGCGTTGCCCCTTCCGACTTCTCTGGCACAGCGCACCCAGCGTGGAGACCGGGACGGCCAGCGCTAGCAACTGCACCAGCTCAGTCCTGCTCGGACGCCGCGGTGGCGTCATGGCGCCCGCGCGGCGTGCGCAGGCCCAGCTCGCCGGCAATCTGACGAGCCACGGCCGCCGGATCAGAGAACACGTCGATGGTCCACACCTGCGTGGGGTTCCACCCACGGCGCGCCAGCTCCGTGGGAACGATGCGGGAGCGCGAGCGGACGGAGGCGGAGGCGTAGGTGTCGCTACCATCCGAGACCACCGCCACCGGCACTGCCTGCGATCCCTCCGGCGGGAAGACGGCCAAGTCCACCCCGGGCGCGTGCTCATGCACCACGGTCAGGCCCCACACCCTCAGTCGCTCGGCCAGGTCGCCCAGCAGAGGATCCTCCACCTGGGCGCTGTCACTCACGTGCGCCGGGGACTCCACCGCACGCATAGCGGCGACCAGCTTGGCCGCGCCGTGGCGCAGCCGCTCCGCATCCAGCTCCGACGCGGAGAACGCGGCAACAATTCGCATCCATTCCCGCCCGGCCAGCAGCGCGGCGCCCACGGCGCGGGCGCCGGACGGGGTGGCCAACGTGCCAAAGTCGTGGACCGGTCGCCCATGCGGCGTGCGTCCAAAGCCCAACGTGAAGATCACCGCGTCACGTCGCAGCCCCTGCAGACGCTCCGCCGTGGTGACCACAAACGGCTCGTGGCTGCGACGGAAGGAGGACTCCGTGTCGGGGTGGTGCGCCATCGCGGCGCCCACGGCCTTGGCCACGGCGCGAGCATGCTGCTGATTCCCCGCGATCACGGCAAGGGAGCGCTCGGGATGATTCTCCAACTGCTCAAAGACCAGTTTGACCACCGCAGCCACCTCGGCAGGCGTGGTCTCCACGGCGCCGGAGCCTGCCAGGGCGGTGGCGCCGTCCACCGTGATGACGGCCGCGGCGGGATCCGCTCCGCCCGGGGACGGATAGGCGCTCAGACCCCGCTCGTAACTCGGGGAAGCGGCGTGCACCAGGCGGTCGTCGATGGGGCGGTGTACCCGGGTCAGGGCGCGGCGCGGCGTCACGCCCGCCAACGCCTCATAGGCGCTGAGCGGCACGCGGCGGGCGTGGGAAGCCTCGCCCGGGTCCACGGACACCGTGAGCGGGCGCGGCGCACCGGAGACGGGATCGCCGATGGCGATGACCTGATCGGAGCGACCAATCGCCCCGAGCCCTGCCACCAAGGACAGCGACTCTGCGTCCAACAGGATGGTGACATCAAAGCGGCTCCAGCGCGGCAACGCGGAGGGCAAGTACAGGGGTGCACCGACCCAGATCGGGACCAGCGCGCCCACCAGGTCAGGAGAGAGCGCGGCCAGCTGGGCCACGGAGGGGTCGCCGATCTTGAGCAGCGCGCGCAGATCCCGCGCGGCCACCCGGTGATCCGCCAGCCCGCCCTTCCACTTGCGCGAGAGGCGATACCGCACCTCTTCTGCACCGGCACCCACATGCTTGGCATCGGAGCGCGCAAAATCGGACTGCACACGAGCCAGCGTCTGCCCGTCCTGCAGCGCAAGGTAGTCATCCCCAGAGACCATGGCCTCCAGCACCGACTGCCACCACGCCTGATCCAGCTCGCTCGGGATGAGCTCCTTCAGCACCGAGCGGCGCTTAAAGTCATCCACCAAATCCCCCAGGCCCTGCTCACGCAGGGTCTCCAGCAAAATGGTGCGCTCCGGCAAAGTGGAGAGGTCCTTCTCTGCCGCGCTCAGGGACTCCAGCGTGCTCTGCAACTCGGCCAGCGCCAGCTTGCTCAGCACACGCTCACCCGCAGGCGGGGTCGGCAGCACCTTTTCCAGCTTCTCCAGGCGCGCCAACACCTCGCGGAAGGTGCTCAGCACCTCCTCCAGACCGGTGGGGACGCTGGGGTAGCGCTGATCCGTGGCCAGCAGCTCCCACGCCTTGCGCTGTTCCTGCACCTGGATCAGGGCCGTGTGCAGGTCCTCGATGTGCACACCGGGGCGCACGTACTCCTTGGCCACACGGCGCAGGCGCGAGCGGGTCATGGAGCTCATCTCAATGCCGCGCTGCTTGCGCCAATGCGGCGAGCCCGTCGCGGCAATGAGGTCATCCACGGCCTTGTCAAAGATGTCCGGCTCAAACTTGTCCAGCGAGCGGCGCACATCCACGAGCAGGCGCAGCGTCTTGCCCCACTGGGCAAAGGTCCGCACGGGCTTAATGCGCGTCGCCTTGGCCGTGGATTCAAGCTTGGCACGCAGCGGCGGCACGTCCTTGCCCAGGCCGCGCACCAGCTCCACCGCCTGCTCCGCCTCGCCGCGGTGGCGCAGCCTGGCGCCAAACCACGGGCTCAGTGCGGTTGCCTCGTCAAAGGCTCCCAGGTCAGCGGCCCGCTGCAGCTGCTCTGCCACAGGAGCGCGATCCGGCATGGCGTCTAGCACCGAGCGCTTCAGGCGCACCGTGGTGGACGGGGCGGGCACGCGTGAGGTGACTCGTGCCAGTTCACGCATGGCCTGCAGCGGGGAGGCCTTCCAGCGCGGGCGCACCGAGCGCAGCGAACGCACGTGCTCAATCAGCGCCAGCCGACGATCCCGCAACAAGGTCTGGTTCTGCTGCGCATGCGGCTCCGTGGTGCGCTCGTTGCGCAGCACTGCCTCCACCAATCGGCGGCGCAGTTCCTCCGCATCCACGTCGCGGCGCAGGGGAAGGGCCAGGGAATCCAGACCCACCTGGGCCAGGGACCCCAAGAAATCCGAGACTGACTGCTCACGCTCGGCAACAACCAGCACGCGCTTGCCCTGGGCGGCCAAGCGCACGGCCGCGTTCACGGCAAAGGTGGTTCCACCCGTTCCGGGAGGGGCGCTGACGGTGACCGAGCGACCGGCGGAGACCAGATCAAGGGCCGCAAACTGGTCCTCGTCCGCATCCAAGACCAGCAACTCGTCGGAGGGATCACGCAGATCAGAGCCCGGGGTCGCCACGTCGTCGCGCAGCGTCTGGGGAACCAGGCGCTCTGACGCCGGGGCTCCCGTAGCCCGCGACGCCGCGTCGGTGGCGGCCGTCGAAGCGCCGGCGGGTCCCGCGGGCGCCGCAGAAGCGGCCCCGGCCGGGTCAACGATGGGTGTGGAAGACGTCTGGCCGGCGTCCTTGGAGCCGCCGGAAGCGGGCTCTCCGGATCGGCCGGAACCGGATTCATCAGAACCGGAGTCAGCAGCACCGGACGCAGCAGAACCAGCCCCAGCAGAGTCAGCCTTCGCGGCATTGGTCTCACCCGCGTCGGGAACAGCCGCGCCGGGAACAGCGCCGTCGGGCTGGGCCTCGGCCTGCGCGGAACCACTGCCAGCGGCGGGACCGGCCTGGCCACGCGGGGTACGGCGGCGCGGGCCCGGAAGGATGGTCGTGTCCCCCACGCTCTGCATCAGCGCGGCGACGACCGGGTGCTCAGGGGAGACCACGGAGGGGTCGGCGGGATCCGCGACGTCGGCGAAGGTGGAAAGGACCATGCGGTCGGCGACCACCAGCCCCGGCACATCGCGCAGCGCCTCGCGCAGCACGGTCAGCGGCGCCGTAGGGTCAAAGCGCGCGGTGACGTACGCGGCGTCGATCAGTTCCTTGGCCTCAATCTTGACGCCAAAGGTGTGGCTCAGGTGGCGCAACAGGGCCGGGTTGGGGGTGCTGCGCTCCACGAGCTGCAACTCCTCATCATCCACACCCTCGCGGCGCTCCATGGAGACGTGCCCCAGCATGACGGGGGCGGAGTAAAAATCGTTGCCGCTCTGACGCAGCGCGCGCCAGGTGACCAGGCCGGTGGCGAGGTAGCCCACCTCGATGCCGCGCTGTGCGGCCACGTCGGCGATGGTGGAGCTGATGGCACGCGCAGTGCGCCGAGCCTGGGTGTACTGCACCGGATCCCGCAGCAGCGTGGACAGGCGCGTACGGCGCCCGGCCAGCAATTGCGCCAAGCCGGAGGGGTGGGCGTGCGTCAGCTCAACGCTATTCTCTGAGGACGGCACAAAGTGCAGCAGGGTATCCCCACCGCCGCCGGGTCCCAGGGACTGCAGCCATGCTCCAAAGCGTGCGTCCTGACCGGTCTGTGCGCTCACGTCTCTCCTCGTCCCTCTGCGCCGGGCGAGGGGCATGCCCGGCATCAATTTTTAACGGTAGTTGCTCCCGCCGGGCCAGCCCGGCAGGCGAGGCCTCACACGCCGCAAACCGCGTGAAATGGGCCCGGCATCACTGCCCGGGACGCTGAAGAACACAGCGCCCCCGCACAAACTCAGCGGCCCCGACCGGGACGCGGCAGCGTCTCGATCGGGGCCAGCTCAGCGGGTCACTCCCACTCGATGGTTCCCGGCGGCTTGCTGGTCACGTCCAGCACCACGCGGTTGACCCCGTCCACCTCGTTGGTGATGCGGTTGGAGATCTTGGAGAGCAGCTCATACGGCAGGCGCGACCAGTCCGCGGTCATGGCGTCCTCAGAGGAGACGGGCCGCAGCACCACGGGGTGACCGTAGGTGCGGTGATCCCCCTGGACGCCGACCGAGCGCACGTCCGCCAAGAGCACCACGGGCATCTGCCACACCTGGCGGTTCAGCCCGGCAGCGGTCAGCTCCGCGCGGGCGATGGCGTCCGCCTTGCGCAGCAGGTCAAGGCGATCCTTGGTGACCTCGCCGATGATGCGGATGCCGAGACCGGGGCCCGGGAAGGGCTGGCGGTGCACAATCTCATCCGGCAGGCCAAGGGCGGTGCCCACGGCACGCACCTCGTCCTTGAAGAGCGCGCGCAGCGGCTCCACCAGTTCAAACTCGATGTCATCCGGGAGCCCACCCACGTTGTGGTGGCTCTTGATGTTGGCGGTACCCTCGCCGCCGCCGGACTCCACGACGTCCGGGTACAGGGTGCCCTGCACCAGGAACGCCACGTCCTCGCCCTCGGAGGAGGCAATGATCTCTGCCTGCGCCCGCTCAAAGGTGCGGATGAACTGCTCACCGATGATCTTGCGCTTGGTCTCCGGGTCGGTGACGCCGGCGAGCTTGCCCAGGAAGAGCTCCGCGGCGTCCACGACCATGAGCTTGGCTCCGCCGGTGGAGGCGCCAAAGGCCTTCTCAATCTCTGCCGACTCGTCCTGACGCATCAGGCCGTGATCCACGTACACGCAGGTGAGCTGATCGCCGATGGCGCGCTGCACCAGGGCGGCGGCTACGGCGGAATCCACTCCGCCGGAGAGGGCGCAGATGGCGCGCTTGTTGCCCACCTGCTCGCGGATCCGGGCTACCTGCTCGTCCACGATGTTGCCCGCGGTCCAGGTGGGGGTGAGCCCCGCGCCCTGGTAGAGGAAGTTCTCCAGGATCTTCTGGCCAAAGGTGGAGTGCTTCACCTCGGGGTGCCACTGCACGCCGTAGAGGTGGTTCTCCTCATCCGCGAAGGCAGCCACGGGGGCGCCCTCAGACGTGGCCAGGACCGTGAAGCCCTCCGGCGCCTGGGAGACCGAGTCGCCGTGGCTCATCCAGGTGAGCTGCTCTGCCGGCACGCCGTCCAGCAGGGTGCTGATCTGGCCGGTTGCGGCCACCGGGGTGGAGCCGTACTCACGCAGGCCGGTCTCTGCGACCACGCCGCCCAGGGCGTTGGCCATGGCCTGGAAGCCGTAGCAAATGCCCAGGGTCGGGACGCCGGCGCGGAACAGGTCCGCGCCCACGACCGGTGCGCCCTCTGCATACACGGAGGAGGGACCACCGGAGAGGATGATCGCGGCCGGGTTCTTGGCCAGGATCTGCTCGGTGCTCGCCGTGTGAGGGACGATCTCGGAGTAGATGTTTGCCTCGCGCACGCGGCGGGCGATCAACTGGGCATACTGCGCGCCGTAGTCGACTACAAGAACCGGGCGCTGCTCTGAAGTGGAGGGGGTGTCAGTCACGGGCCCAAGCCTATCGGAGAGTCGTTCAGGGAAAAGAGTGTGGTGATCGGCGCCACCGCTGGCGGCACCGGTCAGGACCGGCCTCAGTACCGCCGGATGGCCTCAGGATTCTGCGCCAGGTCCTCCTGGACCTGCTTGTGCACCTTGGCCTCCATGATGAAGGAGAGGAAGGGCACCACGCCACCCAACGCAATCGCGATGAACTGCCCCAGGCTCCAGCGCATGCGCGACCACAGGATGAACACGGCCAGCAGGTACACCACGTACAACCAGCCGTGGGCAATCAGCACGGCGATGGAGACGTTGAAGCCGCCCACCACCTGCCCCTCCTGGACCAGCGTGAACACATTGCTGCCGCCGCTAAGGGTGGTTCCGCCCGCGTAGGCCACGAGCTTGAAGCCGTACTTGAGCACCATTTCCACCACCAAGAGCAGCAGCATCACGCCGGTGATGTAGGAGGCCACCTTGTAGAAGCCCGCGGCCGCCTTGATTTGCTGGCGGGTGCCAGCGAAGGTGCGCTTGCGCGTGGGCATGGGGTCATCCTCTGGAGCCGGCATGGCTGCTGGGTCCTGGGCGGGCTGGCTCATGCGTGCGGGTCCTTCCGGCTGGGCCGCTCGTTGGCGGCCTGGTCACTGGTGTGGTTCTGGGGTGTTGCGGCGGGCTGGGTGGCGTGCGTTGCGGCGGGTTCTGTGCCCGACGCCGTGTGCTCGCCTGCCGCCTGCGCGGCGCGGACGGCCTGGCGGGCCTTCCACGCCTCCAACTCGGTCTGGTATTCCTGGTCGCGGACCATGTCATCCTTGACCAGCCGCCACCAGATGAAGAAGGCAAATCCGGCGAAGACGACCCATTCGACGCCGTAGAAGATGTTGAGCCAGTTGACCTTGTCCTCTTCTGGCTGCGGGCCAACCCAGATGGGCTCAAGCCCTGCGCTGGCGGCGCCCACATCTGCGCCGGCGGAGGTCGCGTCAAAGATGGCAATGAACCCGTCGTAGCTGTCCCGATCCCAGACGTTGGCCAGGCGGGCTGCGGAAAGGTCCTTCAGGCCCTTCCCTTCGCTGCTTGGGCCGGCCGTCGGGGCCTCGCTTGGCAGCAGGCGCCCCCGCAGCTCAACGCTGCCGGTGGGCAGTGCCTGCGGAGCCGTTGCTTCCTGTTGCCACCCGCGAGCCACCGGGATCACGTTGCCCTCCGGGGCGCCGTCGGGCAGGAAAGCGGCGACCACCCAGTAGCCCTCCGCCCCGTCCTTGAGACGGTTCACCAGGAGGGCGGAGCCCTCAACGAAACGGCCCTTGGCGGTGACAATCTGGTCCGCGTCCGGCGCAAACATGTCACGCCCGGGCTGGAAGTGTGAGGTCAGCGGGACGGCGTTCTCCGTCTTGCCGGAGGTGGTCGGGGCCTTCTCCGTGGACTGGCCAAATTGCCATTGGCTCAGCAAAACAAAGAGCGTCGCCGCAATCAGACACCCCAGGAGGGTGCCGATCCATTTGGGCTTGAGGGCGGTCTTCAGCACAGTGCTTATTCTACGGCCCATAGAGAACGGGACTAACCAGCGCCCACGTGATGCCCAGCATCCCCGCGTCACCGCCCCGCCACAACAGCGGACCGCCACCCCCTCAAGGGGGTGGCGGTCCGAGGCATGGGGTGTCAGGAGCCGGCTTGGTACGGCGCCAGGATCATGTCCACCTTCTGGAAGGACTTCAGGTCCACATAGCCGGTGGTGGCCATGGACTTGCGCAGCATGCCCACCAGGTTGGAGGTGCCGTTGGTGTGGTGTGAGGGCCCGTGCAGCACCTGCGACATGGGGCCGACGGTGCCGACCCTGACGCGGTCGCCGCGCGGCACCGAATCGTGGGCGGCCTCCATGCCCCAGTGCCAGCCGCGGCCCGGGGCCTCCTCGGCGCGAGCCAGGGCCGTGCCCAACATCACCGCATCTGCGCCCAGCGCCATGGCCTTGACGATGTCACCGGAGGTGGACACGCCGCCGTCGGCAATGACGTGCACGTAGCGCCCGCCGGACTCATCCAGGTAGTCGCTGCGCGCGGCCGCGACGTCCGCGATGGCGGTGGCCATGGGGACGTGAATGCCCATGGCGCGGCGGGTGGTCCCGGTGGCGCCGCCACCAAAACCGACCAGCACGCCGGCCGCTCCGGTGCGCATCAGGTGCAGTGCGGGGGTGTATCCGGCGGCGCCGCCGACGATCACGGGGACGTCAAGTTCGTAGATGAACTTCTTCAGGTTCAGGGGCTCGTGGCGCTCCGAGACGTGCTCGGCGGAGACCGTGGTGCCGCGGATGACAAAGAGCTCCACGCCGGCCTCCAGCACCGTCTTGTAGTGCTCCTGCGTGCGCTGCGGGGTCAGCGAACCGGCCACCACCACGCCGGCCTCGCGGATCTGCTCCAGGCGGGCCTTGATCAGCTCTGGCTGAATGGGCGCGGCGAGCAACTCCTGCAGGCGGCGGGTGACCCGGGGGTCCGTGCCGTGCTCGGTGGCGCTCTCCAGCGAGGCAATCTCGGTGAGGACCTTCTCCGGATCCTCATAACGGGTCCAGACGCCCTCGAGATTCAGCACGCCCACGCCGCCCTGGCGCCCCAGCTCAATCGCGGTGTCCGGTGACATCACGGAGTCCATCGGGGCGGCGATGAACGGGGTGTCAAAGGAGTACGCGTCAATCTGCCAGGACGTGGACACGTCCTGGGGATCGCGGGTGCGGCGGGAGGGGACAATTGCCACGTCGTCCAGCGAATACGCCTGGCGGGCGCGCTTGAACCGGCCAATCTCGATGTCATTACTCACCGGGCCACCCTACCAATCCCGGGGGCCCACTCCCCCACTCGCGTCTCCCGGCCGGGCGGGGGAAGGCAGCCGGGCGCGGGAAGGCGTGCACGGCAGAAAACGCCCGACGGCGGCCCGGAACCTTTCCTGCGAAAGGTTCCGGGCCGCCGTCGGGCCCTAGAGGTTGATGCTGCGTCAGCCTCAGCGGTGGTAGTTCGGCGCCTGCACCGTCATCGCGATGTCGTGCGGGTGGGACTCCTTGAGGCCCGCGGAGGTGATGCGCACAAACTTGCCGCGGCGCTTCAACTCCGGGATGGTCTGGCCGCCCACGTAGAACATGGTCTGGCGCAGTCCGCCCACCAACTGGTGCACCACGGAGGAGAGCGGGCCGCGGAACGGCACCTGACCCTCGATGCCCTCGGGGATCAGCTTCTCATCCGTGGGGACATCCGCCTGGAAGTAGCGATCCTTGGAGTAGGAGGTGTTCTTGCCGCGGGTCTGCATGGCCCCGAGCGAGCCCATGCCGCGGTAGTTCTTGAACTGGCGGCCGTTGACAAACACCAGGTCTCCAGGGGATTCCTGCGTGCCGGCCAGGAGGGAGCCAAGCATCACGGAGTCGGCGCCGGCCACGAGGGCCTTGCCAATGTCACCGGAGTGCTGCAGCCCACCGTCCGCGATCACCGGAACGCCGGCCGGAATGGCGGCCTTCGCGGACTCGTAGATGGCGGTGACCTGGGGCACGCCCACGCCGGCCACCACGCGGGTGGTGCAGATGGAGCCGGGGCCCACGCCCACCTTAATGGCGTCAGCGCCGGCGTCGATCAGCGCCTGGGCGCCCTCGCGGGTGGCTGCCTGGCCGCCGATGATGTCCACGTGCGCCGCCGCCGGGTCCTTCTTCAGGCGCGCAATCATGTCAAGCACACCCTGGCTGTGGCCATTGGCGGTGTCCACGACCAGCAGATCCACTCCGGCATCCACCAGGGACATGGCGCGGTCGTAGCCCTCGCCAAAGAAGCCCACGGCGGCGCCGGCCCGCAGGCGGCCCTCGTCGTCCTTGGTGGCCAGCGGGTAGTCCTCCGCCTTGTCAAAGTCCTTGACCGTGATGAGGCCCTGGAGCACATTCTTGGAATCCACCAGCGGCAGCTTCTCGATGCGGTGCTGAGCCAGCAGCTCCAGCACCTGCTCACGGCTGGTGCCCACCGGTGCGGTGACCAACGGCATGTGCGTCATCTTCTCGCGGACCTGCGTGGTGGCCCAGTCCGCGCGCGGCACAAAACGGGTGTCGCGGTTGGTGATGATGCCAAGCAACTGGCGCTGCTCGTCCACCACCGGCAGGCCGGAGACGCGGAAGTGCGCGCACAGATCATCCAGGTCCTGCAGGGTGGCGTCCGGGGCAATCGTCACCGGATCGGTGATCATGCCGGACTCGGAGCGCTTCACCTGGTCCACCTGACGAGCCTGCTCGTCGATGGAGATGTTGCGGTGGATGATGCCGACGCCGCCCAGGCGGGCCAGGGCAATGGCCATGTTGGCCTCGGTGACCGTGTCCATCGCCGCCGAGAGGATCGGCACATTCAGGGAGATCCGCTTGGTCAGGCGCGTGCTCGTGTCTGCCTCAGAGGGGATCACATCCGTGGGGCCGGGCAACAACAGCACGTCGTCGTAGGTCAGACCCTCGAAAGCGAAGGGATTGAAGTCATCGTTGGCGCTCACGCGATGCCTTTCGGGAGGAGCCGGTGGGGTAGGTATTAGTCTAGAGCGCCGAAGGGGGTGGGATTCATTCCCAGGCCACTTCCTGGCCACAGCGGCCCGTGATCCCTCTCACCCGCGATGCCAGCTTGCGGGCCCAGCAACCTTGCGGGCTTCGCAACCTTGCGTGCCTACCATCCCAGCGCGGTCTTCATCCTGCGATCGAAGGCGGCGCCTGTGGTGGAGGAGAACTTCGCGGTGAGGTGTGAGTTATCGATCCACACATTCACGTTGCCGATCACGGGCGGGCAGGTGCCCTGGGGGCAGACCACGTCGTTCAGGTCCATGGTGCGCACGCCCGGGATCCGGTCCGGCCCGCTGCTCAGTTCCAGCGCCGGGTTGCTCGGTGCCACCAGGTCCTCCAGGCGCCCCTCACAATCCTGGACCGAGGTGGTCAGCGTGGCTTGGCAGTCCGCCACATCAAAGGCCTGCCGCGGGGTGTCACGGATCGCCACGATGGGCAGGCCGGCCTTGGCCCACGGGGCAAGGGCCGCGCGGAGCCCGTCCACGACCACCTCCTGCGGTGCCACCTCCCCCGCCGTGGCCGGCTCGGTGGTGCGGGTCCCGACCACCAGCACGGCGTCGATGGAGGCGGCCCGGTCCAGCACGTAGTCCTTGGCGGCGGCGTTGTGATTCTGGCAGTCCACATGCTCCGCCTCATTGGGCAGGTCGCCGTAGCGGCACCCGGGCCGGTAGACCATGACCCACCGCAGGTCGCTGTGGTTTGCTGCGGCGTCCAGCGCCGGGGACCACTGCTGTGCGTGCGAATCCCCCACCATCACCACGGTCTTCTTGGCCTCCGGGTTCCCACCCTGCAGGCAGAACTCGTTGGCGGGGTTATCCGGAACCCAGTCCCCCGTGCACGCCTCCCCCGGCGTGGCCCAGTCGTTCTTGACTTGGCTGGCCAGCGGCAGCGCGATGGAGGAGGGATCACTCTCATCCACAAAGTCACTCTCCAGGCTGGCGGCTCCCGGATTATCGCGCTCCGGCTGCACGGCCGCGGCGCGCTCCTGCGAGGTCAGGGCGCTCTGCCAGACGGCCAGCGGCAAGACGGCCGCCAGGCTGATCAGGACCACGGCCGCGCTGCGGGCATTGCGCTGGAAGGCACCGCTGTAGCGCCCGACGACGCGTGGGAGCGCCCCAGCCAGGGCGGCGGTTTGCCGGGGCAGGCGGAGAAGGCGGGGCAGGCGGGGCAGGCGGGGTACCCGGTGCTGGCGGGGTTCTTTGGATTCTTTGGGTTCGTGAGCGTCTGCGGAACGCGAGGCGCGCGCGGTGGTGACCGAGCGGCGTCGGGCAGCGGCCCACCGGGTAGCCGGCGCCTCCACGTAGCGGTGCGTCAGCCAGGCCAGCAGCATGGCACCAAGCAGCATCAGGGCTCCCTGCCAGAAGGTGGGGCGCTCCTGTCCAAGCAGGTAGAGGCTGAGGACAAGGACCGGCCAGTGCCACAGGTAGAGCGGGTAGGAGATGGACCCGAGCCAGGTGGCGGGTCGGCGCGATAGCCACCAACCGACGTCGGCCCGCGTGAGTGGGCGCTCCCCGGTGCCGGCCACGATGATCGCGGCCGCGGCGAGGGTGGGCCATAGGGCCGCGTAGCCAGGGAACTGGCCCTCGACGTTGAGCAGCACGCCGCAGCTGAGCAGCGCGGCCATCCCGAGCCAGCCCAGCGCGCGGGAGAGCAGGCGCGGAAGGGCAGGGATGCGGTCCACCGAGAGGGCCAGGAGGGAGCCGAGCGCAAACTCCCACAGGCGGGCCTGCGTGGAGAAGTAGGCCTGCGCCTGGTGGGACTGCGTGAACTGGACCGAGTAGGCCAGGGAGGCGCCGCCCACCAGCAGGAACACCACGATCATGACGGCCCGGAAGCCGATGGGGCCGCGCCCACGGCGGGCGGCAAGGGCGCTGAGCCCGCGAGCCAGCAGCGCGCCGCCGGCCAGCAGGAGCGGCCACAGCACAAACACCTGCCCCTGCACGGAGAGGGACCAGAAGTGCTGCAAGGGGCTCGCGGAGGAATGATCCGCGTTGTAGTAATCAACGGAGGCGGCGGCCAGGTGCTGGTTTTGCGTGTAGCCAAGCGAGGCCCACGCCTGCGTCATGAACTCCGCCCACCGGGTGGCCGGCTGCAGCAGCAGGGTGACGCACACCGTCACCACCAAGGTCAGCACGGCGGCGGGGAGCAGGCCCTGCAGGCGCCGCAACCACGAACCGGCCACGGTCCGCGGCGCCCCCTGATCCACCGAGCGGGCCCAGCCGCCGGTCAAGAAGAACGCGGACATGAGGAGGAAGACGTCCACTCCCCCGGAGACCCTGCCAATCCAGATGTGATAAACCGCCACCAGCAGCACGGCCACACCCCGCAGGCCGGCCAGGTCACGGCGGAAGGAACCGGAGCGCTGGGGCGCCTGAGCGGCGGCGGCAGTGGCCCCGGTCGCGGACACAGACGTGCCCTGACGCTGAGGGGCGGGGGTGATGTTGTGTGGCATCAGTTCGGGATTCCTGGCGGGGAGGTGACCGCTGGATCACATCAATGTTACCTGAGCGTGACCTTTTCTGCTGGACCGGGGGCCGGCTGGGGCCGGCCGGGGGGCCAGCCCCGGGACCTGCGCCGACAACAACGCCGCCCTCCCCGCACAGGCGGGAAGGGCGGCGTTGGGGTGGCGACGCCAAGCTGCGCGGCCGGGAACGTCAGGGGAGGATTAGTCCTCTTCGTCCGCCGGCTTGTCCACCACGAGGGTCTCGGTGGTGAGCACCAAGGCCGCGATGGAGGCGGCGTTGCGCAGGGCGGAACGCGTGACCTTGACCGGGTCAATGACGCCGGCCGCAAGCAGGTCCTCGTACACGCCGGTCTTGGCGTTGAACCCGGAGTTCACCGGGGACTCGGCCACCTTGGCCGCCACAACGGAACCGTCAAAGCCCGCGTTGGCTGCGATCTGCTTCACCGGGGTGGTGAGAGCGCGGCGCACAATGTCCACGCCGGTGGCCGCATCGCCCGTGAGCGAGGTGACCGTCTCGTCGGTGTCCAGCACGGCGAGGGCGTCAACGAGGGCGGTGCCGCCGCCGGCGACGATGCCCTCCTCCAGTGCCGCACGCGTAGAGGACACGGCGTCCTCGATGCGGTGCTTGCGCTCCTTGAGCTCCACCTCGGTGGCGGCGCCGACCTTGATCACGCCGATACCGCCGGAGAGCTTGGCCAGGCGTTCCTGGGCCTTCTCGCGATCCCAATCGGAATCCGAGCGCTCCATTTCAGCCTTGATCTGGGACACGCGACCCGCAACGTCCTCGGCCTCGCCTGCGCCATCCACAATCGTGGTGGAGTCCTTGGTGACCGTGACGCGGCGTGCCGTGCCAAAGACCTCGGGGCCCACCTGGTCCAGCTTCAGGCCCAGATCCGGGGAGATCACCTGGGCGCCCGTGAGCACCGCGATGTCCTGGAGCATGGCCTTACGGCGATCGCCGAAGCCCGGGGCCTTCACGGCCACGACGTTCAGGGTGCCGCGCAGCTTGTTCACGACGAGCGTGGACAGGGCCTCGCCCTCCACGTCCTCCGCGATGATGAAGAGGGGCTTGGAGGCCTGCAGGGCCTTCTCCAGCAGCGGCAGGAACTCCTGAACGGAGGAGATCTTGCCGGAGTTGATCAGGATGTACGGGTCCTCGAGGACAGCCTCCTGGCGCTCCGGATCCGTGACGAAGTGCGGGGACAGGTAGCCCTTGTCGAACTGCATGCCCTCGGTGACGACCAGCTCGGTGTTGGTGGTGTTGGACTCCTCGATGGTGATGACACCCTCGGTGCCCACCTTCTCAAAGGCCTCTGCCAGCAGTGCGCCGATCTCGTCCGACTGCGCGGAGATGGCGCCGACGTGGGCCACGTTGGCACCCTCCACCGGACGCGCGTTCTCCTTGAGGCGGTTCTCCACGGCCTCAACGGCCGCCTCGATGCCACGCTTGACGTCGCCAGGGGCGGCGCCGGCGGCAACGTTGCGCAGGCCTTCCTTGACGAGGGCCTGGGCCAGGACGGTCGCCGTGGTGGTGCCGTCGCCGGCAACATCGTTGGTCTTGGTGGCGACCTCCTTGGCGAGCTGAGCGCCAAGGTTCTCGTAGGGATCCTCGAGCTCCACCTCACGGGCGATGGTCACGCCGTCGTTGGTGATGGTCGGGGCGCCCCACTGCTTGCCAAGAACCACGTTGCGGCCGCGGGGGCCCAAGGTGACCTTGACGGTGTCAGCGAGGCGGTCAACGCCGGCCTCGAGGGCCTTGCGTGCCGCGTCATTGAACGCGAGCTGCTTTGCCATATTTATGTGCTCCTACAGTGAAGAAGTCTTGAGATGAGGGGCCTCACACGGGGGTGAGGCAAAAGAGCGGGTCCGCGAGAGCGGGCCACACTCAGACGCCGTCGCCCCGCCCAGCTGGGCTGGTACGGGGCGACGGCGCGAGGATCACTTCTCGACGATGGCGAGGACGTCGCGGGCGGAGAGCACCAGGTACTCCTGGCCGCCCACCTTGACCTCGGTTCCGCCGTACTTGGAGTAGATGACCACGTCGCCTTCGGCGACGTCCACCGGAACGCGGTTGCCGTTGTCGTCGATGCGACCGGGGCCCACGGCGACAACCTTGCCCTCCTGGGGCTTTTCCTTGGCGGTGTCCGGGATGACCAGGCCTGAGGCGGTGGTCTGCTCGGCCTCGAGCTGCTGGATGACGATGCGATCCTCGAGGGGCTTGATGGAGACCGACATGCGGCTCTCTCCTTCTGTCGTGACCTAATGATTCTGGACCGCCTGCGGGCCGGGTCGTCGTCGCGGTGCCGATCCGGATGCCTGCGGGGTGGTGATCAGCACTCACGTGCTGCGAGTGCTGATGTCCTCACTCTAGGAAGGCGCTGGCACTCGGTCAAGGTGAGTGCCAGAAGTTCACCCACGGCGAGACCGCCCGGCGCCGCCGTCGCCGCCCCTCGCCGTCTAGGGTTGAGGTCATGTCGTTGCCTACCGCGTCCTCCGCCCAGGAACCGCTTGCCCCGCTGCTGACCCCGGAGGGCCTGGCCCTGCTGGCGGCCCACCGCCCGGCGGAGGCCGGATCGGATGCCGCGGCCACCGAGCTCACGTTGCGCCTGCGCAAGGACGGGCACCCGGCGGAGCTGGTCAGCGCCGCGGTGCATCAGCTGCGCCTTCGCTCCCGGGGCGAGGCCAAGTTTGGCCCGTTTGCGGACTCGCTCTTTTTGACGCGCGCCGGGCTGGAGCAGGCCACGCGCCTTCCCGTTGCGGCCCGCCACGCCCAGCGCTTTGCCGGGGCGGGCCTGAGCTCCGTCGCCGACCTTGGATGCGGGATCGGCGCGGACTCGCTGGCCTTCGCCTCGCTGGGGCTGGCCGTGACGGCCGTGGAGGCGGACGAGCTCACGGCGGCGGCCGCCACCTTGAACCTGATGCCCTTCGACGACGCTCGGGTGATCCACGGGGACGCCACCACGGTGGACCTGGAAGGGGTCGACGGCGTGTGGCTGGATCCTGCGCGACGCGACACGAGTTCCTCCGGAACCCGGCGCATCTTTGATCCGGAGGCCTTCTCCCCGCCCCTGAGCTTTGTGGAGTCCCTGGCTGACGCCGGGCGCGAGGTGGGCGTGAAACTGGGGCCCGGCCTGCCCCACACCGCCGTGCCGGAGAACGCCGAGGCGGTCTGGCTCTCGGACGGCGGGGACGTCGTGGAGGCCACGATGTGGTTCAACCGCCTTCGCAGGCCTCAGGTGCGCCGGGCCGCGGTGGTGGTCCGCGGCAATTCCTCCGCGGAGCTCACCGCATCCACCTGGTTCCCCGGCATGGATCCGGAGGCGGCCGCATTGGTAGGAGACCTCTTGGTCCCGGACGGCCTGGATGGGCTGGGCCGGTTCCTGGTGGAGCCGGATGGGGCCGTGATCCGGGCGGGGCTGGTCGCGGACCTGGCTCAGCAGATCGGGGCGCGCGGCCTTGACCCGCACATCGCCTACCTGAGCTGCGAGGAGGAGCCGAGCACTCCGCTTGGCCATGCCTACCGTGTGGTGCAGGTCCATCCGCTCAAGTCCAAGCACCTGCGCGCCTGGGCCAAGTCCACCGGCGTGAACCGTCTGGATGTGAAGAAGCGCGGCGTGGATGTGACGCCGGAGCAGCTGCGCCGCGAGGTGCTGGCCGGGCTGGGCAAAAACAAGAACGGGCGCGCCGCCACGCTCATCCTCACCCGCGTCGGCGAGCGCCGCGCGGCCATCGAGGTGGAACCACTCGGCTAGCCACCGCGTCACCCGCGGCCCCACCGCAGCCCACATGGCGCCACTGTGGTGCCACTGTGGTGCCACTTTTGCTTGACGTGACACCATGATGGTGCCACAGTGGTGCCATGGATCTCGATCGCTTTGTTTCCGCCACCCAGCGCGACCTGGCCGCAGCCGTCCCGGAGGATTCTGCCGCGGCAGAGCACGCGGAACGGCTGGCCCTTGCCCTGGACTCCTCGCTGCGCCTCACCCTGATCAACGCCCTCGCCGCCGCCGCGGATGAACTCAGCGCCGACCTGGCCCCCGGCTCCGTCAGCCTGGCACTTTCCGGCGGCGAGCCCCGGCTCACCGCCTCAGGGCTCACGCCCACCGCGGACACCGAAGCGGAAGCGGAGGCGGCCCCGCAGCCCACCCCGCGTTCCGGCGAGGCAGCAGCGGGGCTGTACCCCGCGGCGTCGGGCATAGCGGATGCCCTGGAGGCGGACCACGGGGAAACCGCGCGCATCAACCTGCGCCTGCCGGAGTCGCTGAAGTCCCAGGCGGAGGCCGCTGCCGCCGCCGCCGGGCAGTCCGTCAACGCGTGGCTGGTGCGCACCGTCGCCACCGCCGTGGCCACCCCGCCCCTGCCGCCCACTCCCCCGGCACCCCCGCGCGCGCCGGGCGTGCGCAACGACGGCCGTCGCATCACCGGCTGGATGAACTGACGCGCACCCCGCGCGCCTCCCCCTCTCGAAAGGCAACGCCATGCAGGACTTCACCGTGGCACCGGACGCGCGGCTCGTGATCGCCGTGCCGTCCGCTCTCATCAACATCAAGGCCAGCGCGGAGCCCGGACGCATCAGCGTCCAGGTAGCGCCCGCGCACCCCGGCCGCGGCATTGACCAGCGCACCGCAGAGCGCATCAGCGTGGAGGGCAGCAAGGATGCCGTGAGCATCTACGCGCCCACCCTGGGCCTCTTTGGGTTCAACCTGGGCACGGCCGTCATCACCGTGGAGGTGCCACAGGGCACCCCCGTGGAATGCCGCACCGGTAACGGATCCGTGCGGGTGGATGGCCCGGTGGGGCAGGCCCGCATGCACAGCTCCAACGGCTCCATCGCCGTGGACCGGGCGCTCACGCTCAAGGCCACCACCTCCAACGGGCCCGTCTTTGTTGGCACCGTTGAGGGCGAGGCGGAGCTCACCACCTCCTCCGGGGAGGTGCAGCTGGGTGCCTCCGGCGGGCGCACCACCATCAAGAGCTCCAACGGCGCGCTGAATCTGGGCCGCACCGGCAGCCCCCTCTCCGCCAAGACCTCCAACGGCTCCATCACCCTTGGCGTGCTCTCAGGCGAGGCGCGCCTGCGCACCTCCCTCGGAGCGGTCCGCGTGGACCGGGTGGAGAGCGGGCGCCTCGACGCCGCCACGTCCATGGGTGAGGTGGACATCGCCGTCTCCCCTGGGGTCGCCGTCTGGGTGGACGCCCACAGCAAGGCAGGCTCCGTCTTTAACGAATTGCAGGCCACCCCCGGCCCCGCCTCGGAGTCCACCGCCGAACTGCGCGCCACCACCTCCATGGGCGCCATCCGTCTGCGCCGGCTGCTGCAGAGCCCGGCCGCGACAAACTGAGCGGGTCCCGCCGCGGACGGAGCTGCGGGTTGCGCGGGTCGTGCGGGTCACAGAAGGGGGCCCGCGGGGCGCGCCATGATCCCCTTCGGTGACGAAGCGACGCCGTTTCGTCAGGCAAGAGGGCGCGGCGGTTCTAGAATCGGGGGAAGCAGGGTCACCGTGAGGGTGATCCTCGGTTGGAGGGAAACTACGTGCAGATCGACTTCGCGCAATCTGAGGCATCCACGCTGGGCATCGAATGGGAGATTGCCCTGGTGGACGCTCAGAGCGCCGACCTGCGCTCGGTGGCCCAGGAGGTTCTGGACGGAATCAAGCTCCAGGACGGCCTCGGCATCGATGATGAGCACCCGCGGGTGACGCAGGAATTGCTCTCCAACACCGTGGAGTTGGTGACCGGCGTGCACCACGAGGTGGCCTCGGCTCGCGCCGAGCTCTCGGAGACGCTCGCGGAGGTGCGCCGCATCACCGACCCGCTTGGCGTGGAGCTCTACAGCGCGGGCTCGCACCCGTTTGCCCCGCCGGAGCTGCAGCCGGTCACGGACAAGGAGCGCTACGCGACCCTGATTGATCGCACGCAGTGGTGGGGCCGCCAGATGGTCATCTACGGCGTGCACGTGCACGTCGGCCTGGACCACAGCGCCAAGGCCCTGCCCATCGTGGACGGGCTGATCAACTACCAGCCCCATCTGCTGGCGCTCTCCGCCTCCTCCCCCTTCTGGAGCGGGAACGACACCGGATACGCCTCGCAGCGCTCCCTGATGTTCCAGCAGCTTCCCACCGGCGGCCTACCCTTCCACTTTGATCAGTGGAGCGAGTATGAGAAGTACGTGGCGGACATGGTCCACACGGGCGTGGTGGATGAGATCAACGAGATCCGCTGGGACGTGCGCCCCGTTCCGCGCTTCGGCACGGTGGAGATGCGTATCTGCGATGGGCTGACCTCCATCCGCGAGGTGGCCGCCGTGGCCGCCTTCACCCAGTGCCTGGTGGCGGACATGTCCGCGCAGCTTGACGCGGGCCGCCACATCCCGGTGATGAGCAACTGGTTCCGCGTGGAAAACAAGTGGCGGGCCGCCCGCTACGGGCTCGACGCGATCATCATTCTTGACTCGGCGGGCAACGAGAAGCTGGTCACCGAGCACCTCGCGGACGAGCTCACGCGCCTGGCCCCCGTGGCCAAGCGCCTGGGGTGCGAGCAGGAACTGGCCGACGTCTGGCGGATCGTCACAGAGGGTGCCGGCTACCAGCGCCAGCGCGCGGTGGCCGCGGCGCATGACGGTGACCTGCGCGAGGTGGTGCTGCAGAACACGCGCCGCCTGCGCATGGAGGACTAGGCCCGGCTTACGCGGCCGGCGGCAGCGAGATCACGGACGGCGGCATTCCCGTGTCCGTCCCAAAGTCGGTGCCGGTCGGGGCTACGCCCGCTTGGACCAGCTGTGCCCCGAGGGCGGCAATCATGGCGCCGTTGTCGGTGCAGAGGCCGGGGCGCGGGATGCGCAGACCGATCCCCGCCGATTGACAGCGTGCTGTCAGTAATTCACGCAGGCGGCTGTTGGCTGCCACCCCTCCGCCCAGGAGCAGGTTCTTGAGCCCGTGCTCCTGGCAGGCCAGGACCGCCTTCTTGGTGATCACGTCCACCACGGCCTCCTGGAAGCTCGCGGCCACATCCGCCACAGGAACCTGAACGCCGCGGGCGTGGCAGTCCTCCACATAGCGCGCCACGGCGGTCTTGAGCCCGGAGAAGGAAAAATCGTAGCGGTGCGGGCCGGGCGCCTCCGCCGTGCCCATGAACTTGCCAAGGCTCAGCCCGCGCGGGAAGCGGATGGCCTTGGGGTTTCCCTGCGCCGCCAGCTTGTCAATCACTGGACCGCCCGGGTACGGCAGGCCAAGCAGGCGTGCCACCTTGTCGTAGGCCTCCCCCGCTGCGTCGTCGATGGTGCTGCCCAGCAGCTCCACATCGGAACTCAGCGAGCCCACGCGCAGAATCTCCGTGTGCCCGCCGGAGACCAGCAGCGCCGCCAGGGAATCCGGCAGTTCGCCGCCCTCCAACACGCCGACTCCCACGTGCGCCACCAGGTGATTCACCGCGTAGAGGGGCTTGCCCGTGGCCAGCGCCAGCGCCTTAGCTCCTGCGACCCCCACCATGAGGGCGCCGGCGAGTCCCGGGCCGGTGGTCACGGCGATGGCATCCACCTCCGCCAGCGTCACGTCCGCGGTGGCCAGCGCCTCACGCAGGGTGGGCACCAGCGATTCCAGGTGGGCGCGGGAGGCAATCTCCGGGATGACCCCACCAAAGCGCACGTGCTCCTGCATGGAACTGGCCACGGCGTTGGCCAACAACTCGGTGCCGCGCACCAGGCCAATCCCCGTCTCATCGCAGCTGGATTCGATCCCCAGGACCAGGGGTGCATCGGCGCTCATGCTTGTTCTCCTTCGGCGGGCACTGGCCCGCTGTGACCGTTGCCTTGGACGTCGCCGTGGACGTCGCCTCGGCCCGAGTCACTGCCACCCAATGCGCGTTGCATGATCAGCGCGTCCGTTCCGTCGTTGTAGTAGCCCTTGCGGGTGTGAATGGTCTCAAATCCGTGCCGCACGTACAGGGCCTGGGCGCGCGGGTTGTCCTGGCGCACCTCTAGCAGCAGGTCCGTGGCGCCCCACGCGCTGGCCCGCTCCACCATGAGGCGCAGCAGGAAGCTCCCCAGCCCGTGCCCCTCGTGCGCGGCCAGCACACCGATGGTCTGCACATCCGCCAGCCGCGGCGAATACTGGGCACCGCAATAGCCCACCAGCTCACCCGTGGCCGTGCGCACACCCCAGTAGCGACGCCATTCTGGGTGGGCTAGCTCCTCGCGGAACATCTGCTCCGGCCAGGCATCCAGCGGAAAGAGCACCGTCTCCAGGGCATGCAGGGCCGGCACGTGTTCCGGTCCCAGCGTGGTGATGGTGTAGCCGGCGGGGGCCTTTTCCAGGTCCGACGCCGGTGCGTCCGGCAGGTGCGCCGGTCCCGGTGCATGCGGACTCATCCGCGCTGCCCTGCCTTGACGTCCACCCCGGCCATGGAGCCGGGCACCACCGCATCGGACTCACGCAGGTAGCGCGCCCGCGGCGCGTCCTGCGGGCGTCCCTGCTCAAGCCACGCCAGGCCAAGGTGCGCGGCGCTCACCGCCAGGCTTTCTGTTCCCGGCAACACCGGGAGCGGGTGCGCCGCCAACTGCTCCGAGCGGGCGGCGACGCCCGCGCCGGCCAGCACCACGCCGTCGGGCAGGGAAGTGCCGTTGACCGGCAGGGTCTCCGCGCGCATCGGAAGGGTCTCCACGCCGCCCACGTGGGGGCCATCCAGGCGCTCCCCGCGGCTGGAGTAGCGCGCCCAGTAGAGCTCCTTGCGCCGCGCATCAAGGACAGCCAGCAGCTCCGAGGCGCCCGCCGCGACCGCGAGCGGCGCGGCCTGGTGCGCCAGGCCATCCAGGGAGCAGAGGCCATAGACGGGGATGCCCCAGGCAAAGGCCAGGGTCTGGGCCGTGGCCAGCCCAACGCGCAACCCGGTGAAGGGGCCGGGGCCGTCTCCGGCCAAAATCACGTCCGGCGCGTCCCAACCGGCCTCGGCGAGCGCGGAGCGCACCGCGGGCGTCAGGTCCTCGGCGTGGCGATGGGTGTCTGTTCCGACCAGGTCGCTCAGGATCTGAGCGTCGCCGGAGGAGGAATCGTCCGGGGCCTGAATCAAGGCGACGGAGACGACGGAGGAGGTGTCAATGACAAGCAGACGCACGCGACCAGTTTACGCCCGCCGCGTTCATGCCCTCGCTCTGTTCGCGTGCCCCTGCGAGCACGTCCTAGCTCAGGGAAGGGGGTGGGACTCCAGGGCCGAGCGCAGCCGTTGCCAGGCCGCCGCGTCCCATCGCGGGCCGTGAGCGCTGAGGTGCAGTTGCCGCGGCGTCGCATCGTCCTCCAGCTCCTCACTCTCCCAAGGGGCCGGGGCATCTGCTGCGCGCTCCAGCTCGGATGCGCCGCCGACCGGGCGGATCAGCTCCAGTTCCAGGCGGGAGTCGGAGAGCCCCTCCGCGCGGTCGCGTCCCCACTCCACGACGGTGACGGCCCGGTCCATGGTGTCCACCAGGTCCAGGTCCTCCAATTCTCCGGCGGAGCCGAGCCGGTAGGCATCCACGTGCACCAGCTCGGGGCCGCCGGTCAGGGAGGGGTGCCTGCGGGCCAGGACAAAGGTCGGGGAGATGATCCCGCCGCGCACGCCAAGTCCCAGCCCCAGCCCTTGGGTGAACGTGGTTTTTCCGGCTCCAAGTTCCCCCACCAGCACCAGCAAATCACCGGCCTGCAGCACAGTTCCGAGTCTGCGGGCGGCCTCCTGGGTGGATGGGGCGCTGGGAAGCTCCAGGTTCAGGCGCATCTGCTCCACTACTGTCCTTCCTCGCTGCTTGCGGGGTGCTGATTCTGGGGAGGCTCGTCCTGTGGACGCTTGTCCTGGGGCCCGCCGGCGCTGGGCGCCTCTAACCACCTGCGCGGCACGCGCTCGGAGATGCGGGTGACGATCTCGTAATTCAGCGTCCCCGCCGCGCGGGCCCACTCCTCCACGGCCGGGGCGCCCTCGCCGCCGAACAGGACGGTCTCGGCGCCCAGGAGCGCGTCCTCGTCCGCATCCGGGCCAAGGTCCACCACAAATTGGTCCATCGCCACGCGCCCCACGCTGGGGTAGACGGAGCCGTTGATCAGCACGGGCCCGCCCTCGCTGACCCGTGGCACGCCGTCCGCGTAGCCCAGCGGGACCAGGCCAAAGACCGTCTCCCGATCCGTGCTGTAGCGCAGCCCGTAAGAGACGCCATGCCCGGCCGGCACCCGCTTGACGTTGGCCAGGCGCGTGGACAGGCGCATGGCCGGACGCAGCTTGAGATCTGCGCTGGTGACGCCCTCAAACGGGGAAAGCCCATAGGTGGCCAGGCCGCAGCGCACCAGGTCAAAGTGGGTGTCCGGCCGCGAGAGTAGCGCGGGAGAGTTGGCCAGATGGCGCACCTGAGGCTCAAGGCCCGCCTCCCGTGCCTGGGCCACCGCCTCGCGAAACGCCTGGAGCTGCTCGTCCGTCTCTGGGCGCTCTGGCTCGTCCGCGACCGCGAAGTGGGAAAAGATGCCCACCACCCGCAACACTCCGTCCGCCTCCAGCTGCGCGGCCCGTTCCAGCAACGCCGGCCACTGCGCGCGGGTGCTGCCGTTGCGGCCCAGCCCGGTGTCGATCTTGAGGTGCACGCGGGCGGGGATCCGCACCGCACGCGCCGCGCTGGCGATCCCCTCCAGCTCCCAGCCGGACACGCCAAGGTCAATCCCCGCCGTGATGCCGGCGGCAAAGTCGGTGGCCTCGGTGTGTAGCCAGCACAACAGCGGGGCGTCGATGCCCGCAGCACGCAAGGCAAGGCCCTCTGCCACGTGGGCGGCGCCGATCCAGGTTGCCCCGGCCTCCAGCGCCGCCTTGGCCACGGGAACCGCGCCGTGACCGTAGGCGTTGGCCTTCACCACGCTCATGACCGCGGCCGGGCTCGTCCGCGCCACGATCTGGCGGATGTTGTGGCGGATCGCGCAGAGATCGATGCTCGCCAGGCGCTCTGGTTCAGCGGGGAGTGAGGGGTCGTGGTGCACGGGCCCCACTTTAGTCGTCCCGATCAGCCGTCTTCACCCTGCTTTGTTGGCGCCGACCGGCTTTGTCTGCACCTGCAGGGCCACGCTGGCGTGGCAGAATCGTGCCCATGCCCGCCGACTCTCCCACCCCTACTCAGCGCCCCTCCGATCCGGACTACCCGGGCGCGCGGGTCGACGCGGAGGCAGGCGCGCGGGTCGGCGCGGAGGCAGGCGCAGCCGTCCACGGGGAGGCCGGCGCAGCCGCCGGGGCTGAGCAGTGGCCGGGCGTGAGTTACGTGATGCCCGTCCTGAATGAGGAGACGGACCTGGAAGAGGCGGTCAACGCGGTCCTGACCCAGGACTACCCGGGTCAGACGGAGCTGGTTCTCTCCCTTGGCCCCTCCACGGACGGCACGGATGTGATTGCCGCGCGCCTGGCCGCGGCGGACTCCAGGTTGCGCCTGGTCCACAATCCCGAGGCCAACATCTCCAAGGGTCTGAACCTGGCCCTGCGGGCTACCGTCCACCCCATCATTGTCCGCGTGGACGCCCACGCCACGCTCTCCGACGGCTACACGCGAGCGGCCGTGCGGACCCTGCATCGCACGGGCGCCGCCAACGTGGGTGGCGTCATGAGCGCCCATGGCAAGGGCGCCGTGCAGCGCGCCATCGCGGTGGGATACAACTCCCGCATGGGCCTGGGCGGCGCCGCCTATCACGGGCACGGGGAGGCCGGACCGGCCGAGTCCGCCTACCTTGGCGTGTTCCGCCGCGAGCCGCTCTTTGCCGTGGGCCTCTTCGACGAGGGGATTGCCCGCGGGGAGGATTGGGAGCTCAACCTTCGCTTGCGCGAGGCCGGCCACCTGGTCTACTTCGATCCAGATCTCACGGTGACGTACTGGCCGCGCGCCTCATGGGGCGCCTTGGCCCGGCAGTTCCACGCCACCGGCGTGTGGCGCGGAGAGTTGGTCAGGCGCCACGGGGCCAGCAACTCCCTGCGTTTTTTTGCCCCGCCAGCGCTGGTGCTCCTCATCACCGTGGCCATCATCGTGGCCGTCCTACAGGCCACCGGTGTGCTGCACGGCTGGCTCGGCTTGGTCGGTTCCCTGGCCTACGCCCCGCTGGGCCTCTACCTTGCCCTGTTGCTTGGGACGGCCGTGAGCGCCAAGAACGCGGGTGGCTTGGCCGCCCGGGTTTTGGTGCCGGGCGTGCTCGCCACCATGCACGTGGCATGGGGAACCGGCTTCCTGCGCGGCGTGGTGACCGGCGGCGAGGGCACCGTGGATACCTCACGGGTACGCATCGAGGACCCCGCGGCGGGCTAGTCGCGCCTGCTGAAGAAACCCGGGCCAGGAGAGCCAGGCACCTCAGCGCAGGAAACCCTCGGCCTCCAGCCGGCGCACCACACGCTCGCCCGCGGCGCCGTCGTCCCAGGGCGTGAAGTCCGCCCGCCAGGCAGCGTATCGCCACTCAAACTCAGCGTCGCCCGTGCTCGCCGCGCGGATCGCCTGTACCAGCTCCTCCTCCGTGCGCGTGAGCGGGCCCGGGGCCCGCGTCTCGAAGTCCAGCCCAAAGCCGCGCTGGCTATCGCGGTACAGCTCCAGGTCGGGAACGTGAAACACCATGGGGATGCTGGTGACGGCCGCATCAAACATCACCGAGGAGTAGTCGGTGACCAGCACGTCCGCGGCAAGGAGCAGGCGTTCCAGCCCGTTCTCCCCAGAGACATCGCGGACCGCGGTTCCCGCGCCGGCGTCCCCGAGCCCCTCCGCGACGCGGCTGTGGGCGCGGACCAGGATGACGACGTCGTCGCCTTCGGTGCCCTCCCCACCCGAGCCAGCCGCGCCAATCGAGTCAGCCGCGCTGAGCGCCCGCTGCACGCGCGCGATCCCCGCGCCGTCCAGCACAATCCGCCCGTCATCGCGCCAAGTGGGTGCGTACAGCACCACGCGGGCGTGCGCCGAGAGTCCAAGGTCAACCCTCGCGGCGGCGCGGGCGGCCGCGGGGTCCGCAGGGCTGAGACGATCGTTGCGCGGGTAGCCCAGCTCCCACACCGGCCCCCTGAACGCATAGTCCGTGGCCAGGCGATGGGAGCTGTACGGGTTCTGGCTCAGCAGCGCGTCCCATCGGCGGGACTGCTTCAGGATGGCCAGGCGGGTGCGCAGGCCCACCTTGGGCCGCCCCAGCGCCAGGTTCTTGAGCGGGGTGCCGTGCCAGGTCTGCAGCACCTTTTGTTCGCCCGGGCGGGGCACGGGTGTGCGGAGCCAGTCGTTGAGGACAAACAGTCCGGCGTCCCGGCGGGCGGCCTCCCACGCCGGGGTTCCCTCCACCACCTGTTCCGCGCCGCTGGGCACCTGAACCGCCTCAGACGCCACGCTCCAGATCCTGCGCACCTCCGGGCGCAGCCGCGCCAGGGCGGCGTCGATCCCGGCGGGGTTGTCGTTGGCACGCAGCCCGTAGAAGCTCTCAAAAAAGACCACTGGCCCCGGAGTCATCGGTTCAGAGCTCGCCACGTCAGACGCCACCGGTTCGGCCTCCCTCACGTCCGCGCCCGCTTGCGGCTGGTACACGGACTCCTCGTCACGGTGCTGGCCCGGCGTGCGATCCGCCAGGATCGCGTCGTACACGCGCCCAGGGGCGCCGGGTTCCGTGACGTCAAAGAAGCGATCGCGCAGCGAGCGCGTGGCCAACAGCGAGGCCCGCGCCGTCGCGCCGTCGGGCACGCTCAGTGCCTCCCGCACCCGCTCGACGACGCCGGCCCAGTCCTTCTCATGCTCACCGGTGGTGGTGGCATAGTCCTCATACAAACCGCGGGTGCGCTCGTACTCCTCGCGGTCCGGGGCAAACCACACCAGGTGGGAGCCGGTGAGCGAGTAGTCCATCGCGACAGAGGAGTAGTCGGTGATCAGCAGCTCCACACCGCTCAGGATCTGGTTGACGTCCGCCACCGCCTCGGAGTCCGCCATGCGCAGCCGGTCGGCGCCGGCCAGGGCGGAGCGGTAGGACCCCACCCCCAACGGGTGCGGGCGCACCACAATGATCAGGTCAAGCTCCTCCGCCAGCCCCTGGAGCGCGTCGCGCTCCTGCGGCCCAGGCACCGCAGGGTCCTGGTCCCCGTCGCGCCAGGTGGGGGCAAAGAGCACCACGCGCCGGCCGGAGTCCTCAGCACCCACCACACCCGCGCCCTCCAACACACGGCAGGCCAGGGCGGCGCGCTCGCGCTTGCTGCCGCTCACAAGGGCCTCGTCGCGGGGGTCACCGGAAATCAGGATGCGCTCCGGGGGCAGGTCAAAGGCGGAGTGAATGCGAGAGGCCACCAGGGCGGACGGGACGGGAAAAAGGGAGATGCGGCGGGAACCCGCGCGGTAGAGGCGGCGCAGCAGCGCGGTGACCACGGCGGGTACCCGCCGGCCAAGGTTCAGCGTGGCCGGGGAGTCAAGATGAATGCGTTTCAGGGGAATCCCGTGCCAGAGCTGGACCACGTAGCCACCCCCGGAGGCGTAGCGGTTCACATCCCCCAGCCCGTGGGTGACGACCAGGGTCTTGGCGCGCAGGGTCCGCCAGAACCCGCGCCAGCTCTGGGCGTACACCCAGTCGATGCCCGCCTCACGGGCCTGGTCCTCTTGCGCGTCATTGGCGACCAGCCACACCATGCGGGCCATGGGCTCGCGCCGGGCCACCTCTTGCCACAGCTCCCAGGCGCCCTGTGCCACGCCTGCGCCGCTGCCAAAGACCCACTGTTTGGGTGTGCGCGGGATGAGCCACTGCGCGGGCTTTCCCAGCGCGTAGAGCGGCAGGCGGGTGAGTTTGGAGAGATTCCCGCGGGCAAAATCAAAGCCATTGGTGCCCACGTGTGTCTACTCCCCCTTGCCGTGCGGTGCGGGCCTCTTCACCCAGCACTCAAGATCAGCTCGGCTCATTCTTCCACGCACGCCGACGAATTGGCCCATCCGGTGGACTCAGCGGGTCTGCAACACGCTTCGGATTCCCGCACTGAGCCCCTCCGCTGGGCCAGGGGCTGCGGCCCCGGCCAGCCCGTGCACCACCGCCGCCGCGGCGGCCCACCGCGCCAATTCCTGGGGCGTGGCCGCGCCGCTGCGGGTCACGTGCGTGGTCAGGACCGCGCCGAGGATTCCGGCGAGCGTGTCCCCGCTGCCGGCCACCGCCAGCCCCGGCCCCGCGCTGGCCGCGGCAAAGACCTGGCCCTGCGGGGTCGCCACCAGCGTGCACGAACCCTTCAATAGCACCACGCAGCGCAGCGCCCGCGCCGCCTGCTTCACGCTCGCCAGCGGCCACCGTGCCGGGTCAGGCAGGTCAAGCCCCAGCCGCTCGGACAGCGCGCGCAGCTCGCCCGCGTGTGGGGTCAGGATCCACGGACGCGACGGCGCTGGCGACTCCACTGGCACTGGCGCTAGCGCTGGCAACTGCACGACGGCGAGCGCGGAGGCGTCCACGACGGCGGGGGTTCCGGACGCGAGGACCCTGCGGGCAGCGTCCAGGTCTTGCTCAGATTCGCCCAGACCTGGGCCAAGCACCCAGGCGTTCACCCTGCTTGCCGCCGGCCCGTCCGGTGCCTGGTCGCGAGAGGAGACCACAGCCTCCGGGACGGCGGCGCCAAACTGCAGCCTTGCCGTGCCGCGAGTGAATGCGCTGAGCATCCCCACGCCGGTCTCCAGCGCCGCCTTGGCGCACAGGATGGCCGCTCCTGGGTAGGCGGGCGAGCCGGCGACGAGGCCAAGCACTCCCCTGCTGTACTTGTGATCGCCCGCGCGTGGTGACAGCATGCTGTCCAACGCTTCGTTCGGGCTGAGCAACTGCACGGCGGGCTCCCCCAGGAGGGTGGGGTCCAAGAGCCCCGGCACGGGCACCACGTGCACCTCCCCGCAGAGCTCCCGGCCACGGCCGAGCACCAGGCCCAGCGACGGCGCACCCAACGCCACCGTCGTGTCCACCCAGGGGGGTTCCACAGGCTGGGATTCCACCGGCTGCACTTCTGTACCAGCGCAGGCTCCCCCAGCCCCAGGCTCTTCGCCCTCCGCATCCAGGCCGGAGGGCAGGTCGCAGGCAATTCGCCAGGCCGCATCGGGAAGCTGAGGCCAGGCCATGACCCGGCCCCGCGCCGAACCCGCTGTGCGCGCTCCGGTGCCCAGAGCGGCGTCGAGCACCACCGAGGCGGCGGCAAGGGCCCGCTCCGCCCCCGCCGTGCCGGCCATTCTCACGCGGCCTCCCGCCAGCCGCAGGGCTTGCGCCCCGCGCCCGTGGTGGCGCTCGGCCAGGAGGATTGCGGTGCACGCAGCGCCGCGTCGCGCCAGGGCGGCCAGCGCGTAGAGCCCGTCGCCGCCGTTGTTGCCCGGCCCCACCAGCGCCACGATCCGGGCGCCGGCCACACCGCTGCCGGCCAGGGCCGTCACCTGTGAGCGCTGGGGCAGCGGCGCGGCGATCACCGGCACGGCGCTGCGTCGCACCTGCGCGCCGCCGCGCCCCAGGTGGCGCAGCACCAGCGTCGCGATGCCCTGCGCCGCCACACGCATGTAGCGATCGGGATCCCCCGCAGCGCACGCCGCGTCAATCGCGGCGGCCTCCGCCGCGCGCAGCCTACTGCCGGGCCACACGCCGGTCACAGCCCGTCACCCTCCGCCACCACCATGGCTATCGCCGAGTCGCCGTCGTGCGTCAAAGAGACGTGCCACCTGGAGACGCCCAGCGCCGTGGCCCGCTCCGCCACCGTTCCGGACGCGCGGATGGACGGCGCCCCGGAGGGTGAGGTCACCACCTCGCAGTCATGCCAGCGCAAGTTCCCGGGGGCACCAAGCGCCTTGGCCACCGCCTCCTTCGCGGCAAAGCGCGCAGCCAGGGAACGCGGGTGCCGCACACGCTCGTCGGGGCAGAAGAGCCGCTCAACTAAGGCGGGTGTCCGCTCTATCTGACGCTCAAAACGCGCCAATGCCACCACGTCCACTCCAATGCCCACAATCACCCCACGATCGTAGCCTTCTGAGGGCCCTTGCACTTGGGTGATTAAATAGCGACCATGACCACTGCGAAAGTCCGTAAGGCCGTTTTTCCGGCCGCGGGAATGGGGACTCGCTTCCTACCCGCCACCAAAGCCATGCCCAAGGAAATGCTCCCTGTCGTGGATGTGCCCGCGATTCAGTACGTCGTGGAGGAGGCAGTTACTGCCGGCCTGCATGATTTGCTGATGGTGACGGGGCGCAACAAGCGTTCCCTCGAGGACCACTTTGACCGCATGCCCTCCCTCGAGTCCCAGCTGCGGGAGAAGGGCGATAACAACAAGCTCGCCTCCGTGCAGCACGCGACGAACTTGGGGGACATCCACTACATCCGCCAGGGCGACCCCCGCGGGTTGGGCCACGCCGTGCTGCGCGCCCGCGGCCACGTGGGCGACGAGCCCTTTGCCGTGCTGCTCGGCGATGACCTGATCGATGCCAAGGACACCCTCCTCGCGGACATGATTGCAGTACAGGAGCGTGTGGGCGGTTCTGTCATCGCCCTCATGGAGGTGCCCCACGAGAGCATCTCCGCCTATGGTTGCGCCGACGTCACAGAGGTTCCTGGGGAGAACTACGTGAAGGTCAACACTCTGGTGGAGAAGCCCTCCCCCGAGGAGGCCCCCTCCAACCTGGCCGTCATTGGCCGCTATGTGCTCCACCCCGCCGTCTTTGACGTGCTAGAGACCACCGAGCCCGGTCGCGGAAACGAGATCCAGCTGACGGACGCGCTGCTTGAGCTGGCCGGCATGCCAGCTGATCAGGGTGGCGGCGTCACCGCCGTGATCTTCCGCGGCCGACGCTTCGACACCGGAGACAAGATCTCTTACATCAAGGCCGTGATCCAGCTGGCCTCCGAGCGCGCGGATCTGGGCCCGGAGCTGGTGCAGTGGTTGCGCGAATACGTGCCCACCGCACCCACGTGGGAAAACAAGTAGGCCCCACCACCGCCCATCAACACTCAAGAAGCCCCGGACCATGCGGTCCGGGGCTTCTTCGGTCTTTCTTAAGCGAGGCGCCCGGCTGGGGCGTCACACCCAGTGAGGGCGCCGCGCCTTGGCTACTCGACCGTGACGGACTTGGCCAGGTTGCGCGGCTGGTCCACATTCAGGCCCTTGGCCCCGGCCAGCTCGCAGGCAAAGATCTGCAGCGGCACCACGGTGAGCAGCGGCATCAGCAGCGTCTTGGTCTCCGGCACGCGGAAGACCCACTCGGCAAAGTCCTGCACTGCCTCGTCGCCCTCTTCGGCGATCACCAGCGTCTTGGCGCCGCGGGCGCGGACCTCCTGGATGTTGGAGACCACCTTGGAGTGCATGGAGTAGCGCCCACGGGGTGAGGGCACCACCACAAAGACCGACTTGCCCTCATCAATCAGGGCGATGGGGCCGTGCTTCAGCTCGCCAGCGGCAAAGCCCTCCGCGTGGATGTACGCCAGCTCCTTGAGCTTGAGCGCGCCTTCCATGGCCACGGGGTAGCCCACGTGGCGGCCAAGGAACAGCACGCTCGTGGTGTCCTGCATGGCACGGGCCAGCTCCTTGACCTCATCCTCGCGATCCAGGATGGACTGGATCTTGGCGGGGATGGCGGCCATGTCAGCCAGGGTGTCCGCGATCTCTCCCCGGAACAGGTTGCCTCGCAGCTGGGCCAGGTACAGTCCAAGCAGGTAGGTCGCGGTAATCTGCGCCAGGAAGGCCTTGGTGGAGGCCACGGCGATCTCCGGGCCGGCGTGCGTGTACAGCACCGCGTCAGACTCGCGCGGGATGGAGGAGCCATTAGTGTTACAGATGGCCAGGGTGCGGGCGCCCTGCTCCTTGGCGTAGCGCAGCGCCATGAGCGTGTCCATGGTCTCGCCGGACTGCGAGATGGTCACGACCAGGGTGCTGGGGCTGACGATGGGGTCGCGGTAGCGGAACTCGTGGCTGAGCTCCACCTCCACGGGCACGCGGCACCAGTGCTCAATGGCGTACTTGGCCACGTGCGCGGCGTAGGCGGAGGTGCCACAGGCCAGGACCACGATCTTGTCGATGGCCTTGAGCTCGTCCGCGTCGATGCGCAGCTCGTCCAGGGCCAGGCGGCCGTTGGAGTCAACGCGGCCAAGGAGCGTGTCAGCCACGGCCTGGGGCTGGTCGTGGATCTCCTTCGCCATGAAGGAGTCAAAACCGCCCTTCTCTGCCGCTGCGGCGTCCCAGTCCACCGTGAACTCGCGGCCCTGGGCCGGGTTCCCGGCAAAGTCGGTGACCGTGTAGTCATCAGGGGTGATCGTGACGACCTGGTCCTGGCCCAGTTCCACCGCGCGACGGGTGAAGTCGATGAAGCCGGAGACGTCAGAGCCCAGGAAGTTCTCGCCGTCTCCCAGGCCCACCACCAGCGGGGAGTTGCGGCGGGAGGCCACCACGACGCCGGGCTGGTCCGCGTGCACGGCCAGCAGGGTGAAGGCACCCTCCAGCTTGGCGGAGGTCAGGCGCAGCGCCAGGGTCAGGTCCTCGGCGGCCTCGCCGTGGTACACCTCGCCCAGGAGGGCGGCAGCGACCTCGGTATCGGTCTGAGAGAGGAACACGTGCCCGCGAGCCACCAGGCCCTGCTTCAGGGTGGAGAAGTTCTCGATGATGCCGTTGTGAATCACGGCAAGCTTGCCGCCATCCGCCAGGTGCGGATGGGCATTCTCGTTGGTGGGGCCACCGTGGGTGGCCCATCGGGTGTGCCCAATGCCGGTGTTTGAGGCGGGCAGGGGGTTCTCATCGATCTCACCGAGCAGATTGGCCAGCTTTCCGGCCTTCTTCCGCGAGGTGATCTCTCCGTCGGCAACGACGGCCACACCGGCCGAGTCGTAACCGCGGTATTCGAGGCGGCGAAGCCCCTCCAGAACAACGTCAAGAGCCTTGGGACCCGACGCGAGGTCGGTCCGGCCTGCATAACCCACGATTCCACACATGAACACCATCTTAACGGCGAGACCCCTCAAAATTTTGCGACCCAGAACACGTCGGTGAACAATGGCCAACGTGAGTCAACACCGAGCAGTGACCAGGTCCATGGGCCTGGGAGACAATTCCGCGAGTTCCCCCTTCGTGGGACTCGAGCGCGCTACCTGGGCTCGGTTATCCGATGAGCTGGAGCAACCGCTCGACGACGCGGACGTGCGCCGCCTCTCGGCGCTGGGTGACAAGCTGGACCTGGACGAGGTCCGCGAGGTGTATTTGCCCCTGTCCCGCCTCTTGGCGCTGTATGTGGAGGGCACCGACTCGCTGCACTCCGTGACGACCCGCTTCCTGGGGGAGCACCGGCGCCGCACTCCGTTTGTGATCGGCGTGGCCGGTTCCGTGGCGGTGGGCAAGTCCACCACCGCGCGCGTGTTGCAGGAACTGCTGCGCCGCTGGCCCGGCACTCCCAAGGTGGATCTGATCACCACGGACGGATTCCTGCATCCCAATGCGGAGCTCACGCGCCGCGGGATCATGGATCGGAAGGGCTTCCCTGAGTCCTACGACCAGAAGGCGCTGCTGCGCTTCATCACCGCCGTCAAGTCAGGAGCGTCCCACGTGGTGGCTCCCAAGTACTCCCACCTCACCTACGACATCCTGCCGGGAGAGCAGATTGTGGTGGACAACCCTGATGTGCTGATCGTTGAGGGCCTCAACGTGCTGGCCCCTGCCAGGCCGCGCGCTGACGGAACGGTGGGCCTTGGGCTCTCAGACTTCTTCGACTTCTCCATTTACGTGGACGCACGCACCAGGGACATCGAGCGCTGGTACGTGGACCGCTTCATGCGCCTGCGCTCGGGCGCCTTCGCGGACCCGGCCAGCTACTTTCACCGTTACTCGCAACTTGGGGATGCGGAGGCGGTGTCCACCGCCCTGGACATCTGGAAACGCATCAACGAGCCCAACCTCCGCGAGAACGTGCGTCCCACCCGCGGCCGGGCCGGCCTGGTGCTGAGCAAGGACGCGGACCACTCGATTCACCACATGCTGCTGCGCAAGTTGTAGCCGCGTGCTCCCCCGGCTACCCACGCCGCGCCGCACACTTCGCTAAGGTCCCTACACAATGTGAGGCATCTCGCCGTCGTTTCACGGCCTGATTCGCTGAATCCTGGAGGAAATACCCCTAGCATTGTCAGCATGCTCAAAGGATTCAAGGATTTCATCTCCCGTGGCAACGTCATGGACCTCGCCATCGGTGTCATCATCGGTGCCGCCTTCGGCAAGGTCGTGGACGCGCTCGTCAATAGCGTGCTCATGCCGGCCATCTCCACCCTCGTCGGGTCGCCGAGCTTCGACGACTTCCTCGTTGTCGGCGAAATCAAGTTCGGCGTGCTGCTGACCGCGCTCGTGAACTTCCTGATCGTCGCTGCTGCCGTGTACTTCGCGATCGTGCTGCCGCTGAACAAGATGGCCGAGCGCCGCGCGGCCAAGGAGGGCATCACCGCCGAAGAGGTCATGGACCCGCAGGTGGAGCTGCTCACCCAGATCCGCGACGAGCTCAAGGCCAACCCGCGCATCTGATCCCCCACCCCGTCAACGGGCCCGCCGCTGCGGCTGGCTCATGAGGAAGGCCTCGCACCCCAACGGGTGCGAGGCCTTCCTCATGCTGTGGGTTCCCGGGGGCTAGGCCAGCGCCAGCTCCGTCTGCACGGTCTGCGCCAGGGAGCGGGCCACGTCCTGGGCGGTGGCGTGGTCCGCGGCCTCCACCATCACGCGGACCACGGGCTCCGTGCCGGAGGGGCGCAGCAGCACGCGACCCTCCTCGCCCAGCAGCTGCTCCGCACGGGCCACGGCCGCCAGCACGCCTGCGTCCGTCGCTGCGGAGTCCTTGTCCACGCCTCGCACGTTGATCAGCACCTGCGGGAGCACCTTCACCACGGAGGCCAGCTCCTTGAGTGACTTGCCGGTCGCCGCCATCCGTGAGGCGATCTGCAGACCCGTCAGCACGCCGTCGCCCGTGGTGGCGTGATCCGCCATGATCACGTGACCGGACTGCTCGCCGCCCAGGTTGTAGCCGCCGGCGCGCATGGCCTCCAGGACGTAGCGATCCCCCACGCCGGTCTCCACGAGCTTGATGCCCGCGTTGCGCATGGCGATCTTGAGACCAAGGTTGGACATGACGGTCACGACCAGCGTGTCATCCTTCAGCGTCCCGGCGTCCTTCATAGCGATGGCCATGATCGCCATCTCCTTGTCGCCGTCCACGATGGTGCCCTCGGCGTCCACGGCGAGGCAGCGATCCGCGTCCCCATCGTGGGCCACGCCCAGGTGTGCCCCGTGCTCCACGACCGCGGCCTGGAGCTTCTCCAGGTGCGTGGAGCCGTAGCCGTCGTTGATGTTGAGACCGTTGGGCTCCGCACCGATCAGGATGACCTCCGCGCCGGCGGCCCGGAAGGCGTCCGGGGAGCACCCCGAGGCTGCGCCGTGGGCGGCGTCGATGACGACCTTGATGCCCTCGAGGCGGTGGGGCAGCGTTTGCAGCAGGTGCATCACGTAGCGGTCCTCCGCGTCGGCGAAGCGGCGCACACGCCCCACCTCGGCCCCCACGGGGCGCAGCGGCGGCTGCTCCAGGCGGGCCTGCATGGCGTCCTCTACGGCGTCGTCCAGCTTCTTGCCGCCACGGGCCAGGAACTTGATGCCGTTGTCCGCTGCGGGGTTGTGGGAGGCGGAGATCATCACGCCGAAGTCAGCGCCGAGGTCCGCGACCAGGTACGCGGCGGCCGGGGTGGGCAGGGTGCCGGCGTCAAAGACGTCCACGCCGGAGGAGGCCAGGCCGGCCTCCATGGCTGCGGAGATGAAGTCACCCGAGATCCGAGGGTCCTTCGCGACCACGGCGACGGGCCTGTGCCCCACCTCGGTCTCGTTGAAGCCGAGCACCACCGCCGCTGCCTGGGCCAGGCCCATGGACAGCTCGGGGGTGATCAAATCGTTGGCCATGCCGCGCACGCCGTCAGTTCCAAAAAGTCGACCCATGGAAAAGGAGTCTAGTTCCTTCGCCCGTCACCTCCCGTACAGATGCGCCGGTGAGCCGTTCTCGGGGTCTTCTCCCAGGTGCGGCGGGACGGTCCGCCTGCCCGACGGCGCGTGGTCACGCCGGTGCCCGACGCCGCGTCTGCGGGGCTTTGCGGACGCAGAAATGCCCCGCACCAAGGGTGCGGGGCATTTCTGAAACGCTGCTGGGCGAGGGCCCCGCGGCAGACAGACGCAGTCTGCATGCCGTGGGTAGCCCCCGGATCAGCGCTTGTGGATCCGAGCGCCGATCCTGGGCGAGGGCCCCGCGGCAGACAGACGCAGTCTGCAAGCCGTGGGAAGCCCCCGGATCAGCGCTTGTGGATCCGAGCGCCGATCCTGGGCGAGGGCCCCGCGGCAGACAGACGCAGTCTGCAAGCCGTGGGAAGCCCCCGGATCAGCGCTTGGAGTACTGAGGCGCCTTGCGGGCCTTCTTGAGACCAGCCTTCTTGCGCTCGATGACGCGAGCGTCACGAGTCAGGAAGCCGGCCTTCTTCAGTGCTGCGCGGTTGTTCTCGCGGTCAATCTCGTTCAGCGCGCGGGCGATGCCCAGGCGAAGAGCGCCGGCCTGGCCGGAGGGGCCACCGCCGTTGATGCGAGCGGTGACGTCGTACGCGCCGTCCAGGCCCAACAGCTTGAAGGGGTCATTGACCTCTTGCTGGTGCAGCTTGTTCGGGAAGTACTCTGCCAGGGCGCGGCCGTTGATGGTCCACTGCCCGGAGCCGGGGACGATGCGCACGCGTGCGACCGCCTCCTTGCGACGACCAAGGGCGGAACCGCCGACGGTCAGGTTGCGCTCCACTGCGGGGGCGCCGGCCTCGTCCGTGCTGGACTCGGTGGTGTAAGTCGAGGGGGTCTCCTCGAGAAGCTCGTCGTTCTGAGCCACAGTCATCTCCTTGAAGTTTCTTTAACTCTTGGGTGGCCCAGGATTACTGGGAGACCTGCGAGATCTCGTAGGTCTTGGGCTGCTGAGCGGCGTGCGGGTGCTCGGCACCGCGGAACACCTTGAGCTTGGTCAGCTGCTTCGCGGCCAATGAGTTCTTCGGGAGCATGCCCCTGACAGCCTTCTGCACGGCAAGAACGGGGTTCTTCTCGAGCAGTTCGGCGTAGTTGACGGAGCGCAGGCCGCCCGGGTAACCCGAGTGGCGATACGCCCGCTTCTTCTCGAGCTTGGCGCCGGTGAGGGCAACCTTCTCGGCGTTGATGATGATGACGAAGTCGCCCATGTCCACGTGGGGGGCGAAAGTCGGCTTGTGCTTGCCACGCAGCAGAGTTGCGGTCTGGCTGGCGAGGCGGCCAAGGACGATGTCATTGGCATCGATAATGTGCCACTGACGATCTGCGTCGTCGGCCTTCGGAGTGTACGTACGCACTGTGTATATGCCTTCGTTGACTTGTACTGGTCGGACGTCCGGCACCGAGTTGGGCGTGAGAACCGCCCGGCGCGGGCGCCGTGGTGTTGTTGTGCGCAAATCCCGGGTCTAGGTGAGGTCAGGTCCGGGTTCCACTTCGGTCTTCGCTCTGCCCGCTAACCAGTGGCCCTGCAACCGGACCGTCACGCGAGGCAGGTGGTGTCGAAGACGCACATGCACAACAGCACCCCACGTTACCCGACGGAGGGGGTTCCTTCCAAGACGAGGAGACGAGGGATACCACACAGGGGTGAAAAGGACGCCCACATCCCGCATGGACTGCTCAACGGAGGTGGCTACTGCACCTTGCGCCGCACGCGCGTGGCCTGGGCCCGCTCCCCCGCTGTGTGATCCTCTGGATAGCCCACGGCCTCCAGCACCAAGGCGTGCCCGGCCACCATGGTGGTCTTGGCATCCCTGACGCGCTCCTGCAACCGCGCGTGTGCCCACCCCGGCTCCCGCTTGGCCTCGCCAACGGAGATCAGCGCGCCCACGATGCTGCGGACCATGTGATGACAAAAGGCATCGGCGCGCAGGTGGACGCGGATCAGCCCGTCCTCCTCGTGGCGCTGCACCAACAGTTCCTGCAACTCTCGGATGGTGGTGGCACCCTGGCGCGGCTTGCAGTAGGAGAGAAAGTCATGCAGGCCAACCAGCGCGGCAGCCTCCTGTTGCATGGCCTCCACGTCCAGCTCACGGGGGTGAAAGAGGGTGTCGCCGCGGCGCAGCGGGTCCCAGCGGTCCATGCCATCGGCGATCGTGTAGGTGTAGCTGCGCCAGAGCGCGGAGAATCTCGCGTCAAAGCCGGGCGGAACCACCCTGGCCTCGCGGACCAACACGGCCCCCGATGTGCTGGCGTTGAGGATGGAATTGAGCCGGCGCACCAGCGTGGCCTCCGCATCCAGGCCGCCATCCCGCGTGACGAGCCGGCTCAGGGCCTGTTCCGTTATATCCAGGTGAACCACCTGCCCGCGCGCGTGCACCCCCGTGTCCGTGCGGCCGGCCACCACGGTGCGGGTGGGCATCCGCAGGATCAGTTCCAGCGCCTCCTCGAGGCTCTGTTGCACGCTGCCCAGCTGGGATTGGCGGGCCCAGCCATGGAAGGGGCCGCCGTCGTAGGCCAGGGTCAGGGCAAAGCGGGTGGGTGCGGGCTCGGAAGACACGCCTCCCATCGTATCTAGCGGCGCCGCCGCCAAAAAATGGGGTCGGGCCTCGCGCCCCGGGGACAGCGAAGGGGCCGTCCGACCTTGCGGTCGAACGGCCCCTTCGTGGGATGAATCAGTGCGGGCTCAGCCCGCCTGAATCACTCGCCCTGCTGCTGAGCAGCCTCGCCACCGGCGGGCTCAAAGCCAGCGGCCTTGGCGTCATCGGCGTTCTTGAACCACACCTCGGCGATCGTCTGGTCGTACCAGCGCGATCCCGGGACGTGGAACTTCATGGAGTCGGCGTTGCCCTTGATCTCTGCACCCTCGGGAGCGGAGCCATCGGCGTTGGCGGCGACGGCACCGTCAAACTTGGCGGCGGACTCCTCAGCCTTGGCGGCGTCAAAGTCGGCAGCGGCGGCGACCGGGGTCTCCTCCGTTGCCTCGGCCTTGGGGGCAGCCTTCTCGGTGGCCTTGGCGGCCTCCTTGACGACGGCCTGCTTGGCAGAAACGGGCTCCATGACGAGCTCGATCACGGCCATGGGCGCGTTGTCGCCGGCACGGTTGCCGATCTTGGTGATGCGGGTGTAGCCGCCGTCGCGCTCGGCCATCGCCGGGGCGATGTTGGCCATGAGCTCGTAAACGACACCCTTGTTGGTGCGGCTGCGAGGAGCCAGCACCGACTGGACACGACGACGCGAGGCCAGGTCACCGCGCTTGGCGATGGTGATGAGGCGCTCGGCGAAGGGACGAAGGCGCTTGGCCTTGGTCACCGTGGTGGTGATACGGCCGTGCTCGAAAAGCGAAAGCGACAGGTTAGCCAGCATGAGGCGCTGGTGTGCCGGGCTTCCTCCGAGGCGAGGACCCTTGGTGGGGGTAGGCATGGAATTCTCCTAGAAAGTGGTTCCTGCTCCGCCAGATGGCGCAGGAGCCGTTAAAGATGTGTGTGCGACTCAGGCGTCGTAGTCGACGTCGTCCACGTGAGCGGACAGGTCGTAACCGGCCGGGGAGTCCTTGAGGGACAGACCAAGGTCCTGCAGCTTGAGCTTGACCTCATCGATGGACTTGGCTCCGAAGTTACGGATGTCCATCAGATCTGCCTCGGAGCGTGCAACGAGCTCACCCACAGCGTGGATGCCCTCGCGCTTGAGGCAGTTGTACGAGCGAACCGTGAGCTCGAGGTCCTCGATCGGCAGTGCCATGTCGGCCGCAACCTGTGCGTCCGTCGGCGACGGGCCAATCTCGATACCTTCTGCAGCCGTGTTCAGCTCGCGGGCCAAACCGAAGAGCTCCACCAGCGTGGTGCCGGCCGAGGCAACGGCGTCATGCGGGATCAGGGACTCTTTGGTCTCGACATCGAGAACCAGCTTGTCGAAGTCAGTGCGCTGCTCGACGCGCGTGGCGTCGACGCGGAACGTCACCTTCAGGACCGGCGAGTAGATCGAATCCACAGGGATGCGACCGATCTCGGCGTCGACGTTCTTGTTCTGGGCCGCCGAAACGTAGCCGCGGCCACGCTCGATGGTCAGTTCCATGTCGAACTTGCCGTTCTCGTTGAGCGTGGCGAGGTGCAGATCCGGGTTGTGGATCTCCACGCCGGCCGGCGGAGTGATGTCCGCGGCCGTGACGACGCCGGGGCCCTGCTTGCGCAGGTAGGCGACGACAGGCTCGTCATGCTCGGAGGAAACAGAGAGTTGCTTGACGTTGAGGATGATCTCGGTGACATCCTCCTTCACGCCTGCCACCGTGGTGAACTCGTGCAGCACACCGTCGATGCGAACGCTGGTTACAGCGGCACCGGGGATGGACGAGAGCAGGGTGCGACGGAGGGAGTTACCGATCGTGTAGCCAAAACCCGGCTCCAGCGGCTCGATGGTGAACCGTGAGCGGTTTTCGGCGACGACCTCTTCAGTCAGGGTCGGGCGCTGTGCAATGAGCACTGATGTTGTCCTTTCAGCGAGCGTCCGCTATATGACGCAACACATGGCGACTAAGGACGACGACACCGTGGTGGTGAATCGTCGGGTGGGACCGGGGTGGTCCCGGGACGGGACGGGAACGAGCCGAACTCTGTTCAGAGTTCGGCCAGAACCCGTCCCAGCGCGCGACCCGCGATTAGACGCGGCGACGCTTGGGCGGGCGGCAACCGTTGTGCGCGCTCGGGGTGACATCCGAGATGGAGCCAACCTCGAGGCCGGCGGCCTGCAGCGAACGAATGGCCGTTTCGCGACCCGAGCCCGGGCCCTTCACGAACACGTCGACCTTGCGCATGCCGTGCTCCTGCGCGCGCTTGGCAGCCTGCTCGGCTGCCATCTGTGCGGCGTAGGGGGTGGACTTGCGTGAGCCCTTGAAACCAACCTGGCCGGCGGAGGACCAGGAGATCACGGCGCCGGTGGGATCCGTGATGGAAACGATGGTGTTGTTGAACGTGCTCTTGATGTGGGCCTGGCCCAGAGCAACGTTCTTCTTGTCCTTGCGACGCGGCTTGCGGACCGCTGTGCGTGCCTTCGGGGGCATGTTCTCTCCTACCTAAAATCCGTGGATATAGGCCGCTGAATCAGCGGGCCTTCTTCTTGCCGGCGACGGTCTGCTTCGGGCCCTTGCGGGTACGAGCGTTGGTCTTGGTGCGCTGGCCGTGGACGGGCAGGCCCTTGCGGTGGCGGATGCCCTGGTAGGAGCCGATCTCCACCTTGCGGCGGATGTCGGCGGCAACCTCACGGCGGAGGTCACCCTCAACCTTGAAGTTGCCCTCGATGAAGTCGCGCAGCTGAACCAGCTGCTCGTCGGAGAGATCCTTCACGCGGATCGACGGGTCAATGCCCGTGGACGCGATGGTCTCCTCGGCACGGGTCTTGCCCACGCCGTAGATGTAAGTAAGTGCGATGATCACGCGCTTTTCGCGCGGGATGTCTACACCAGCGAGACGAGCCATATTGGTTGTCTTCTTTCGTGTTCCCAGGAGGTGTGGAGCAGTCTCATCGTCCGGCGTCCCTGAGGGGACCCGGCCCCGGCCTCCATGGCCCGGGGGTTCTCACTGCAGTGAGCGGTGCTGGACTGCCTTTTCAGTTTTTTAACGTGTGAACCGATTCCCCGAGGGGAATCAGCCCTGGCGCTGCTTGTGACGCGGGTTGTTCTCGCAAATCACCATGACGCGCCCGTTGCGACGAATGACCTTGCACTTTTCGCAGATGGGCTTCACGCTCGGATTGACCTTCACGGCTGCATTCCTTCGTGTTGATTTGTGTGTCGGTGGGGCATCGCCCCACCGGGATTCCTAAGAAGCCCCGGTACCGATCACTTGTAGCGGTAGACGATGCGCCCGCGGTTCAGGTCGTACGGCGTCAATTCGACGACGACCCGATCCTCCGGAAGGATGCGAATGTAGTGCTGTCGCATCTTCCCTGAGATCGTGGCGAGCACGACGTGCTCGTTCTGGAGCTTCACGCGGAACATCGCGTTCGGCAGGGCCTCCGTAACGGTGCCCTCCAGTTCGATGACGCCTTCTTTCTTGGCCATGTCCTCCGCTAACGTCGGTCCCGGGAACGGTTGTACCCCAGGAATAAATGGATGACGTGGTCGCCTTTGCGCCCCCGATGACGGGCACGCAAACACAGACAACCAACGGTCAAGAATAGTACATAAATCGGGGCTGGCGAAATCCCCCGGCTCAATGGCCTTGATCACACTGTGTCAGACCCCGTTTTTGCGCTGTTCGACGCCGCGTGGCCGGGTGTTCAGCCCGCCTCGGCTCCCGAGGCGGCGCTGGTGTCAGGCCAGCGGCGACACAGTGACGCCGTAGCGTGCCAAACGCGCCGCACCGCCGTCGGGCACCGTCGACACCCAGATCCCCCGCGTGTGCACCAGCACCGTGTTCTCCCACTGGCTGGCCCGGGAGGCGTCCTCGGTGACGACGGTCCAGTCATCCTCCAAGGTCCGCGTCTCGATCTCGCCGCGCACCAGCATGGGCTCAATCGCCAGGGCCATGCCCGGCTTGATGCGGGCACCCTTGTGACCGGAGCGGTAGTTGAGCACGTCAGGGGCCATGTGCATGGCGGAGCCAATGCCGTGGCCAACGTAGTCCTCCAGGATGCCAAGGGGCGCCCCGTCCTGCGCGCTGACGTAGTCATCAATCGCGTCGCCGACCTCGCCGATGTGCCGCGCGGTCGCCAGGGCGGCGATGCCGGCCCACATGGCCTCCTCGGTGACGTCAGAGAGGCGCTGATCCTCCGGGTCGGCCGTCCCCAGGATCACGGTGCGGGCGGAGTCGGCGTGCCAACCATCCACCACGGCTCCCCCATCGATCTTGAGCACGTCGCCGTCCTGGAGCACGCGGTCCCCAGGGATCCCGTGCACCACCTCCTCGTTGACGGAGGTGCAGATGGTGGCCGGGAAGTCGTAGTAGCCAAGGAAGTTGCTCGTGGCACCGTGCTGCGCCAGCACAGCTGCAAAGACGGCGTCCAGGTCCTTGGTGGTCTTGCCCGGCTCGGCGGCGGCCACGGTGCGATCAAGCGCCTCGGCCAGGACCAGGCCAGCGGCATGCATGCGCTGCAGCTGCGCCGGCTTCTTGTATTCGATGCGTTCCAGGCCCATGGGCCCTCCTTCGGTGAATGCCGTGGGGTGTGGGCGCCGCCCTGAGGCGGGGACCCCTCCCCCACACGACGCAGCCCCCGCCGGGGCGGGGGCTGCGGTGATGATGTGCTTGCTTGGCTTCTGCTTGCCCCGGTGTGTTGGCTACCGGGCGTGCTCACTGCCGGAGACCGGCGGCCAGCTAGGCCAGCGCCGCCACGATGCGCGCCGTGACCTCGTCCAGCTCACCCAGGCCGTCAACCTCGCGGACCAAGCCGCGGGCTCGGTAAGCCTCCACCACGTCCTGGGTCTGCTCGCGGTACACGGCCAGGCGGTGGCGAATGACCTCTTCGGTGTCGTCCGCGCGACCCTCGGTCTGTGCGCGGCCAAGGAGGCGAGCCACGAGCTCGTCCTCGTCCGCTGCCAGGAGGATCACGGCGTCGAGCTGCTGGTTCTCGGAAGCGAGGATGTCCTCCAGCTCGGCCACCTGGGCGGTGGTGCGCGGGTAGCCATCCAGCAAAAAGCCATCGGCCACGTCGGCCTGCTTCAACCGATCCCGCACCATGTCGTTAGTGACGGAATCCGGCACGTAGTCCCCGGCGTCCATGTACTTCTTTGCCTCAATGCCAAGGGGAGTCATCTCCTTGACGTTGGCGCGGAAGATATCGCCGGTGGAGATAGCCACCACACCGAGGCGGTCGGTGATGCGGGCGGCCTGAGTTCCCTTGCCGGACCCCGGGGGCCCGACGATGAGGAGACGAGTCATCGCAGAAGTCCTTCGTAGTTGCGCTGTTGCATCTGAGCGTTGATCTGCTTCACCGTCTCCAGGCCCACACCCACCATGATGAGCAGGCTGGTGCCGCCGAACGGGAAGTTCTGGTTGGCGTTAAGGAAGACCAGGGCAATGACCGGGATCACCGCGATGACGGCCAGGTAGATGGCGCCGGCGAAGGTGATGCGGGAGGAGACGAAGCCCAGGTACTTGGCGGTGGGCTCACCGGCACGGATGCCGGGCACAAAGCCGCCGTACTTCTTCATGTCATCCGCAACCTCAATGGGGTTGAACGTGATGGACACGTAGAAGTAGGTAAAGGCGAAGGTCAGCAGCACGTACAGCAGGATGTGCAACGGCGCGTCCGTCTTGGCCACGTTGTTGCTGATCCACTCCACCCACGGGGCCATGCTCTGACCCACCGGCGGCTGGTTGAACTGCACAATCATCATCGGCAGCGCCAGGAGTGAGGAGGCAAAGATGACGGGGATGACGCCGGCCATGTTGACCTTGATCGGGATGTAGGTGGAGGTGCCACCCACCGTGCGGCGCCCGATCATGCGCTTGGCGTACTGCACCGGAACGCGGCGCTGTGACTGCTCCACGAAGACCACGAGGCCCAAGACGATCAGGCCAACGATGATCACCATGATGAAGGTGAACCAGCCCTTATCGGAGAGGATCGCCAGCATGGAGCTGGGGAAGCCTGCCGCGATGGAGACGAAGATGATCAGCGACATGCCGTTGCCAACACCGCGCTCCGTCACCATCTCGCCCAGCCACATGATGAAGATGGTGCCTGCGGTGAGGGTGACGATGATGAGCAGGAAGGTCCAGATGGTGGCGCCGGGGATGATCTCCTCGCCACAACCCGTGAAGAGCTGCTTTGACTGCGCCAGGGTCACCAGCGTGGTGGCCTGCAAGAGGCCAAGCGCGATGGTGAGGTAACGCGTGTACTGCGTGAGCTTGGACTGGCCCGCGGAGCCGTCCTTGTGCAGTTCCTCAAACTTGGGAACCACCACGCGTAGCAACTGAATGATGATGGATGCCGTGATGTACGGCATGATGCCCATCGCCAGCACCGAGACCTGTAGGAGTGCACCGCCTGAGAACAGGTTGACGAACTCGTAGAGACCGCCGGTGGTGTTGCCCAAGGCAAGACACGTCTGCACGGCGGTGTAGTCGATCCCAGGAGCCGGGATGTAAACGCCGATCCGATAGATGACGATGATGCCCAAGGTAAAGAGCAACTTTCGTCGCAGATCCGGGGTCTTAAAGACCCGGGCGATGGCGCTGAACACGCAGTCTCCTTCAGTGGGAGGTGGTGACGGGGAGCCGGAGACACGTCCGGCGGCTTTTAGAGTCTAGCCCTCTGGCGGCTTGATCAGTGAATCGGAGCACGTTTGCCAGACGTGTCCCAGGAAGGGGAAGGGCCCTTGCCCCAGAGCCGTAGCTCCAAGACAAGGGCCCCATCCAGGTTCGGCCCAGCGGGCCGAGGCCGATCAGAGGGTCTCGGTGGACCCGCCGGCGGCGGCAATCTTCTCAAGTGCGGACTTGGAGAAGGCGTTAACCTTCACGTCCACCTTGACGGTGAGCTCGCCCTGGCCGAGCACCTTGACGGGCTCGTTCTTGCGGACGGCTCCCTTGGCGACGAGCGACTCAACGGTCACATCGCCACCCTCGGGGAACAGCTCCGAGATACGGTCCAGGTTCACAACCTGGAACTCGACACGGAACGGGTTGGTGAAGCCGCGCAGCTTCGGAAGGCGCATCTGCAGGGGCAGCTGGCCACCGGCAAAGCCGGCGCGGACCTGGTAGCGAGCCTTGGTGCCCTTGGTGCCTCGGCCTGCAGTCTTACCCTTCGACGCCTCGCCACGACCCACACGGGTCTTGGCGGTCTTGGCGCCGGGAGCCGGACGCAGGTGGTGAACCTTGAGCGCGCTCTCGTTCTTTTCTGCCATGGTTACTTGGCCTCCTCGACCGTGACCAGGTGCTTGACCTTGTTGACCATGCCCACCGTCACTGCATCTGCCGTGCGCTCAACCGTGTGGTTGATGCGCTTCAGGCCCAAGGAACGCACGGTATCGCGCTGATCCTGCTTGGTGCCTGCAACGGACTTCTTCAGCGTGATGGACAACTTGGCATCGCTGGGGAGCAGGTTTTTCGACATGCTCATGCACCTGCCTTCGTGTTCTGCAGCTTGCGAAGCATCGCCGCAGGGACGACCTCATCCAGGGCCAGCCCACGACGAGCGGCAACAGCTGCCGGCTCCTCAAGGGACTTCAGCGCCTCGATGGTGCCGTGCACCATGTTGATCTGGTTGGTGGAACCCATCGACTTGGACAGCACGTCGTGGATGCCAGCGCACTCCAACACGGCGCGGACCGGACCACCGGCGATAACGCCGGTACCCTCGGAGGCCGGGATCAGGAGCACGACGCCAGCGGCGGCCTCACCCTGCACACGGTGCGGGATGGTGGTGCCGACGCGGGGGACGCGGAAGAACGACTTCTTGGCCTCTTCGACACCCTTGGCGATTGCCGCGGGCACCTCCTTGGCCTTGCCGTAGCCGACGCCAACGAGTCCGTTGCCATCGCCCACCACAACAAGTGCGGTGAAGCTAAAGCGACGGCCGCCCTTGACGACCTTGGAGACGCGGTTGATGGAGACAACGCGCTCGAGGAACTTGTCCTTCTCCTCTTCCTGGCCACGACGGTTGTTGTCGCGGCGGCCACGGCCCTCACCGCGACCGCGGCCCTCGCCGCGGCCACGACCCTCGCCACGGCCGCGAGCGGCCTGCGAGTTCGAGTCGTTGGCCTCGGGTGCCTGCGTAGCAGTTTCGCTCACCTGAGTGTCCTTCTTGTTGTTCTCTTCACTCACAGCGCCAGCCCACCTTCACGAGCGCCGTCGGCCACCGCGGCCACACGGCCGTGGTACTTGTTGCCACCGCGGTCAAAGACCACGGCTTCGATGCCGGCAGCCTTGGCGCGCTCGGCAACGAGCTCACCAACGCGCTTGGCCTTGGCGGTCTTGTCGCCATCGATGGAGCGCACATCGGCCTCCATCGTGTTGGCGGACGCCACGGTCACGCCACGGCCGTCGTCAACGATCTGCGCCACCATGTGGCGGGCAGAGCGGTTGACAACCAGGCGCGGACGAGCCGCGGTACCGGTGACGCGCTTACGAACACGCAGGTGGCGACGACCGCGCTTGGCGGCCTTGCTCTTTCCCTTGATAGCGAGAGCCATGGTCACTTACCTGCCTTTCCGACCTTGCGGCGGATGACTTCGCCCTCGTACTTAACGCCCTTGGCCTTGTACGGATCGGGCTTACGGAGCTTACGGATGTTGGCGGCAGCTTCGCCGACCTGCTGCTTGTCAATGCCGGAGACGGTCAGCTTGTTCGCGCCCTCAACAGAGAAAGTGATGCCGGCCGGGGGCTGCACCGTGATGGTGTGCGAGTAGCCGAGTGAGAACTCCAGATCGGAGCCCTTCGCCAGCACGCGGTAACCGGTGCCAGAGATCTCGAGCTTCTTCGTGTAGCCATCGGTGACGCCGATGATCATGTTGCTGATCAGCGTGCGGGTCAGGCCGTGCAGCGAACGCGAGGCGCGCTGATCATCGGGACGGGACACCGTGAGGGTGCCGTCTTCGATGGAGACCTGAATCGGCTGAGCGACCACGTGGGTCAGCTCGCCCTTGGGGCCCTTGACGGTGACGTTCTGGCCATCGACCTTGAGGTCGACGCCAGCCGGAACCGTGATGGGGAGACGTCCAATACGGGACATGGTGTGTTACTCCCTTCCCTTACCAGACGTAGGCGACGACTTCGCCACCGACACCCTTGGAGTATGCCTGGCGGTCTGTGAGCAGACCGGAAGACGTGGACAGGATTGCAATGCCGAGGCCGCCCAAAACGCGGGGCAGGTTGGTCGACTTTGCGTAGACACGCAGGCCCGGCTTGGAAATACGGCGGATGCCGGCGATGGAGCGCTCGCGGTTCGGACCGAACTTGAGGTCGATGGTCAGCTTCTTGCCGACCTCCGCAGCCTCTTCCTTGAAGTCCTGGATGTAACCCTGGGCCTTCAAGATCTCGGCGATGCGGACCTTGAGCTTGGAGGACGGCATGGTGACGTCCTCATGGTGAGCGGAGTTCGCGTTACGCAGACGCGTGAGCATGTCTGCGACGGGATCTGTCATTGTCATGGTGGGCTAACGCCCTTCCTCGACGTGGTTTCCGTGAAACACGGACCTTCGACGTAGTTGGATCAGTTATCGGTCTTGAAGGGGAAACCCAGCGCCTTGAGCAGCGCGCGGCCTTCCTCATCAGTCTTGGCCGTGGTCACGACCGTGATGTCCATGCCGCGGGTGCGGTCGATGGAATCCTGGTCGATCTCGTGGAACATGACCTGCTCGGTGAGACCGAAGGTGTAGTTGCCGTTGCCGTCAAACTGCTTGCCGTTGAGGCCGCGGAAGTCGCGGATACGGGGCAGAGCGAGCGTGACGAGGCGGTCCACGAACTCCCACATGCGATCGTTGCGCAGCGTGGCGTGGGTGCCAATCGGCATACCCTCGCGCAGCTTGAACTGAGCGATCGACTTGCGAGCCTTGGTCACCATCGGCTTCTGGCCGGTGATGGCAGTGAGGTCGCGCACGGCGCCCTCAATGATCTTCGAGTCCTTAGCGGCCTCGCCGACACCCATGTTGACAACGACCTTAACCAGGCCCGGGATCTGCATGACGTTGCCGTACTTGAACTGCTCGTTCAGTGCGGAACGAATCTCGTCCTGGTACTTGGTCTTCAGACGCGGCGTGATCTTGACTGCTGCTTCGGTCATCACAGGGCCTTTCCGGAAGCCTTGGCGTAGCGCACGCGCACGGTCTTCTCGACGCCATCCTTGGTGACGGTTTCCTCGCGGAACCCGACACGGGTGGGCTTCTTGGTCTCGGGGTCCACCAGGGCCACGTTCGAGACGTGAATCGGGGCCTCGATGTGCTCGATGCCGCCGGTCTTGGAACCACGGTCAGTCTGACCGACCTTGGAGTGCTTCGTCACGACATTGACACCCTCAACGAGGATGCGGCTGTCGGTCGGGAACACGCGCAGGACCTTGCCCTGCTTGCCGAGGTCGCCGCCGCGCTTGGCGTTGGCGCCGGTGATGACCTGAACCAGGTCACCCTTCTTGATCTTTGCACCCATGTTTAGAGCACCTCCGGGGCCAGCGAGACGATCTTCATGAAGCGCTTGTCACGCAGCTCGCGGCCCACGGGGCCGAAGATGCGCGTGCCGCGCGGCTCGTTCTCGTTCTTAAGGATCACCGCGGCGTTCTCATCGAACTTGATGTAGGAACCGTCTGCACGACGGCGCTCCTTCACGGTGCGAACGACGACAGCCTTGACGACGTCGCCCTTCTTGACGTTGCCGCCAGGGATTGCATCCTTGACGGTGGCGACGATGACGTCGCCGATGCCTGCGTAGCGACGCTTAGAACCGCCGAGAACACGAATGGTGAGAATTTCCTTCGCACCCGTGTTGTCAGCAATCTTGAGTCGCGACTCCTGCTGAATCACTTATATCTCCTGTCGTCTCGCTGGTTCTCCGTACTCGGAGCCTTGCGGAACGGGTTGATGGTCCACTCTGCTCATCGCTTACCCCCCATTCCTTCGCGTAACGCGTGGCGTTAGCAACGATCGGAATCGGGGCCGAGGCGGTCGAGCCGAGGCTGTGCTGCACCCTGAAGCCGGCATACCGGTGCGGTGCTTGTGCTGCAACGGGAGGTGGATAGTCTCCCCGCGCAGCACGCACAGAACCCCGAGTCTACCCCCATAACACGCAGGACCCGAAATCCTGCGATTGCTCGCAGGATTCCGGGTCCCGTGTGTGGATCTGTCCCTCGGCTAGGCGAGGGAACGGATCACTTGGCCTTCTCGACGATCTCCACCAGGCGCCAGTTCTTCTGGGCCGACAGCGGACGGGTCTCGGCGATCAGAACGAAGTCGCCGATACCGGCGGAGTTCTGCTCGTCGTGAGCCTTGACCTTCTTGTTGCGACGCAGCACCTTGCCGTAAAGGGCGTGCTTCACACGGTCCTCGACGTCAACGACGATGGTCTTGTCCATCTTGTCGGACACCACGTAACCGCGAAGGGTCTTGCGGTAATTGCGGGCTTCAGCCTGCTCAGTCACGGCGTTCTCCTTTTCGCTCATTACTCGGCGTCCTCAGCCGGGGTTTCCTCGGCCTTCTTGGTGGACTTCTTCTTGGTCGCCTTCTTGGTCTCTTCGACCTTGGCAACGACCTCTTCACGAATGCCGAGCTCGCGCTCACGCAGGATCGTGTAAATGCGGGCGATGTCGCGCTTCACAACCGAGATACGGCCGTGCTGCTCGAGCTGACCCGTGGCCGACTGGAAGCGCAGGTTGAAGAGCTCCTTCTTGGCGTTCTTCAGCTCCTCACCCAGGCGGGCGTTGTCGAACCCTTCCAGGTTCTCGACCGAAAGTTCCTTCGAACCGATGGCCATGGATCATTCACCACCCTCACGGCGCACAATGCGCGCCTTCAGCGGAAGCTTGTGGATCGCCAGGCGCAGGGCCTCACGAGCAACTTCCTCATTGACACCGGAGAGCTCAAAGAGCACACGTCCCGGCTTGACGTTGGCGACCCACCACTCGGGGGAACCCTTACCGGAACCCATGCGGGTTTCGGCAGGCTTCTTGGTCAGCGGACGGTCCGGGTAGATGTTGATCCACACCTTGCCGCCGCGCTTGATGTGGCGCGTCATGGCGATACGAGCGGCCTCGATCTGACGGTTAGTCACATAGGCCGGCGTCAGCGCCTGGATGCCCCACTCGCCGAACGACACCGTGGTGCCGCCCTTGGCCATGCCATTGCGCTTGGGGTGGTGCTGCTTACGGAACTTGACTCGACGCGGAATCAGCATCAGGCCTGTCCCCCTTCCGGTGCCGCAGCGGCCTCGGGAGCCGGGGCACCCTGGTCGTTACGACGGCGACGCTCGCCACCACCGGCGCCGGGGCCACGACGCTCGCCGCCACCGGGGCGACGATCATCACGGCGGCCGCCGCGCTGCGGGGCTGCAGCCTGCTGTGCAGCAAGCTCCTTGTCGGTGACGTCACCCTTGTAGATCCAGACCTTCACGCCGATGCGGCCGAAGGTCGTCTTGGCCTCGAACATGCCGAAGTCGATGTTCGCACGGAGCGTGTGCAGGGGCACGCGGCCCTCGCGGTAGAACTCCTTGCGGCTCATCTCAGCGCCACCGAGGCGACCGGCGCACTGCACGCGGATGCCCTTGGCACCTGCACGCATGGCCGACTGCATGGCCTTCTTCATGGCGCGACGGAACGCGACACGAGAAGCAAGCTGCTCTGCAACACCCTGCGCAACAAGCTGAGCGTCGATCTCGGGGTTCTTGACCTCGAGGATGTTCAGCTGAACCTGCTTGCTGGTGAGCTTCTCCAGCTCGCCGCGCAGACGATCGGCTTCGGCGCCACGGCGACCGATGACGATGCCCGGGCGGGCGGTGTGGATGTCGACGCGAACGCGGTCACGCGTGCGCTCGATTTCCACCTTGGAGATGCCAGCGCGATCCATGCCCTTAGTCATGAGCTCGCGAATCTTGACATCTTCCTTGACGAAGTCAGCGTAACGCTGACCCGGCTTGTTCGAATCGGCGAACCAGTGCGACTTGTGGTCGGTGGTGATGCCGAGTCGGAAGCCGTTCGGGTTGATCTTCTGACCCATTTACTTCTCCCCACCCTTCTCAGGCGTCGCTACGACCACGGTGACGTGGCTGGTGCGCTTGTTGATGCGGAACGCGCGACCCTGAGCTCGCGGCTGGAACCGCTTCATGGTCGGTCCCTCATCGACGAAGGCCTCCGAGATGAACAGGTCATCTTCGTTGAAGGCGACTCCATCACGGTCGGCGGCCTGACGTGCGTTGGCGATCGCAGAAGCGACAACCTTGAACACCGGCTCTGAAGCTGCCTGGGGGGCAAACTTCAGGATCGCGAGCGCCTCATTCGTCTGCTTACCACGAACGAGGTCGACGACGCGCCGGGCCTTCATTGGCGTCACGCGCAGGTGGCGCGCAATAGCCTTGGCTTCCATTGCTTTCCTTCTTCCGTCTTGAAAGAAGAGCTAGCACAACTCACCCCAAAGGGTCAGCGGCGCTTGCCCTTCTTGTCGTCCTTGACGTGGCTGCGGAACGTGCGCGTCGGCGCGAATTCGCCCAGCTTGTGGCCAACCATGGACTCGGTGACAAACACCGGGACGTGCTTACGTCCGTCGTGCACGGCAATCGTGTGTCCCAGCATGTCGGGCACGATCATTGAACGGCGGGACCACGTCTTGATGACGTTCTTGGTGCCCTTCTCGTTCTCCTTCACCACCTTGAGATACAGGTGCTGATCAACGAAGGGGCCCTTCTTCAGGCTGCGTGGCATGTCTCCGAGCTCCTATCGCTTGTTCTTGCCGGTACGACGGCGACGCACAATGAGCTTGTCGCTTTCCTTGTTGGGGCGACGCGTGCGACCCTCGGGCTTACCGTTCGGGTTGACCGGGTGACGGCCACCGGAGGTCTTGCCCTCGCCACCACCGTGCGGGTGATCGACGGGGTTCATAGCCACACCACGCACGGTCGGGCGGACGCCCTTCCAGCGCATGCGGCCGGCCTTGCCCCAGTTGATGTTCGACTGCTCGGCGTTGCCGACCTCGCCGACGGTTGCGCGGCAGCGCACGTCAACGTTGCGGATTTCGCCGGAGGGCAGTCGCAGCTGAGCAAAGCGACCCTCGCGGGCCACCAGCTGGATGGAGGCGCCAGCGGACCGTGCCATCTTGGCACCGCCGCCCGGACGCAGCTCCACAGCGTGGATGACCGTACCAACGGGGATGTTGCGCAGCGGCAGGTTGTTGCCCGGCTTGATGTCAGCCGTCGGACCCGACTCGACACGATCGCCCTGAGAAAGCTTGTTCGGGGCGATGATGTAGCGCTTCGTGCCGTCCAGGTAGTGGAGCAGCGCGATGCGAGCGGTGCGGTTGGGGTCGTACTCAATGTGAGCGACCTTCGCCGGCACGCCGTCCTTGTCGTGACGACGGAAGTCGATCACGCGGTACTGGCGCTTGTGGCCACCACCCTTGTGACGGGTCGTGATGCGGCCGGTGTTGTTACGACCGCCGGACTTGGTGAGCGGACGCAGGAGAGACTTCTCAGGCGTCGAGCGCGTGATTTCGGAGAAGTCGGCAACCGACGAGCCGCGAAGGCCCGGGGTTGTCGGCTTGTACTTACGGATACCCATGTGTCATTTCCTCGTTAAAGTGGTCTCCGCTCAGGCGAGCGGACCGCCGAAGATGTCGATGGTGGCATCGCCCTTGAGGGTGATGATGGCGCGCTTGGTGTCCTTGCGCTGCCCCCACCCGAAGCGGGTACGCGTGCGCTTACCCGGACGATTGATGGTGTTGACCGAGGCCACCTTGACGCCGTAGATGGTCTCCACGGCGTACTTGATCTCGGTCTTGTTCGAGCGGGGGTCCACGATGAACGTGTAACGACCCTCGTCGATCAAGTTGTAGGACTTCTCGGACACGACGGGCTGGATCAGCACATCGTGAACGGACTTGTTGAACGCGGCGCTCACTTGGCGTCCTCCTTGTTAACCAGGGCCTCGAAAGCTGCCTTGGTGAACACCACATCGTCCGAGACGAGCACGTCATACGTGTTCAGCTGGTCGACGTAGAGGGAGTGCACCGATTCGATGTTGCGGACCGAGAGGGCCACGACATCGTTCGAGCGATCGATCACCACAAGCAGGTTCTTGCGATCAGAGATGGAGCGCAAGGTTGCCAGCGCGTCCTTCGTCGACGGGGTCTGCCCGGAGACGAGGGACTCGACGACGTGGATGCGACCGTGACGGGCGCGATCCGAAAGCGCACCGCGCAGGGCGGCTGCCTTCATCTTCTTGGGGGTGCGCTGCGAGTAGTCACGCGGCGTGGGGCCGTGGACAACGCCACCACCGGTCATGTGCGGGGCGCGGATTGAACCCTGACGGGCGCGGCCGGTGCCCTTCTGCTTGAACGGCTTGCGACCTGCGCCGGACACCTCGCCACGGTTCTTGGTCTTGTGCGTGCCCTGGCGGGCGGCAGCAAGCTGTGCCACAACGACCTGGTGCAGCAACGGAACGTTGGTCTGGATGTCAAAGATCTCCGCGGGGAGATCGACCTTCAGTGCCTTCGTAGCCATGGTTTCAGGCTCCCTTCACGGCAGAACGGACCAGGACAACCTGGCCACGAGCGCCCGGGACGGCGCCCTTGATGAGCAGGAGGTTGTTCTCCACGTCCACAGCGTGAACCGTGAGGTTCAGCGTGGTGTGACGAACGTGTCCCATGCGGCCAGCCATGCGGTGGCCCTTGAAAACGCGGCTCGGCGTGGAAGCCTCACCGATGGAACCGGGCTTGCGGTGGTTCTTGTGCGAACCGTGCGAGGCTCCAACGCCGTGGAAGCCGTGACGCTTCATGACGCCGGCAAAGCCCTTGCCCTTGGTGGTGCCCACGATGTCGACCTTCTGGCCGGCCTCAAAGAGCTCCACAGACAATTCCTGGCCCAGGTTGTAGTCGGCAGCATCCGCGGTGCGCAGTTCCACGACGTGGCGACGCGGCGTGACGCCGGCAGCCTTGAAGTGGCCGGCGAGCGGCTTGGTCACCTTGCGCGGGTCGATCTGGCCGAAGCCGATCTGCACAGCGGTGTAACCATCATTGCCCTGGTTCAGCAGCTGGGTCACGACGTTGGAGTCGGCCTTCACCACAGTCACCGGGATCATGTTGTTGTTGCTGTCCCAAACCTGGGTCATGCCGAGCTTCGTGCCCAGCAGTCCCTTGACATTACGGGTTGCGGTCATAGTCTCTCAGCACCTCCCTCAGAGCTTGATTTCGATGTTGACATCCGCCGGCAGGTCGAGACGCATCAGCGAGTCAACGGCCTTCGGAGTCGGGTCCACGATGTCGATGAGGCGCTTGTGGGTGCGCATCTCGAAGTGCTCGCGGCTGTCCTTGTACTTGTGCGGCGAACGGATAACGCAGTACACGTTCTTCTCCGTCGGCAGCGGCACGGGGCCGACAACAGTCGCGCCGGCGCGGGTGACCGTATCAACGATCTTGCGGGCGGACGTGTCAATGACCTCGTGGTCATACGACTTCAGCCGGATGCGGATCTTCTGTCCCGCCATGGCTTCTGGCCTCATTTCTTTGGTTAGCACTATGTAAGTTGTGGTGCCGAACGGGCCCTTGCGGACCGGCACGCCACCGACGAGCCGAATCCGGGAAGATTCCCGGGTTCCTCGCCCCGCCGTGGCTCCGACCCCCGTACTCGGGCGTGTCGCGCTGTTGAGAACAGCAGGATGACACACTCTTCTACGGGATCGGGTTGCTCTGGCTCCTCGGATCATCTTCACCCTCCGTCAGGAGGAGCGTCGTGACCCAAATCTGCGCAAGCGCAACTTGACTATCCTCGCAGATCTGCCGCGGATTCGCCAATTCGGGTGTCGGATCCCACATCCGTCGCCGCGTCTTCGCCCGGCCAACGCGCGTGATGCCGCCGCCTGGCCGGTGGCCTGGCGGCGGCATCACTCAGAGCGAGCGGCGCTTAGTCTTCTCTGCCCGACGCCGGTGGGGGCGGGTTGGCAGGGCCCGGCCTGTTGGGCTGGACCCGGCGAAGCGACGGCTGGTGTCCGTTCGGCGGGACGGCCTGGCTTTGTGGTGGCACTGCCTGGCCCATGGCCCCTCCCAGGCTCGGCCGCTGCACGGGTGCCTGCTCCTGCCGGAGCCCTTGGTTCGGCGGGAGTGGCGGCCCCACTGGCGGGCGGGCGGCCTGGTGCTGGGCCTGGCGGCTCTTGCGCAGCAGGAGCCAGGTGGCGATGCCGAAGAGCATCACGGCGAGGAGGAAGAGCATGGCGACTGTCTGGTGGCGCGCTGCGACGAGTACGTCCACGCACAGGCCCGCCAGGCCAATCCAGGTGGCTGCAGCGTCGTCGAACGCCGCGCCCGTCACCAGGAGCAGGGCAAAGAGTGCCACCAGCACCGCGTGACGCGCCCACTCCTCGTCCGTTCCGGTGGTGCCGAGCACCACCGTGAAGAGCGCAAGCGTCAGCATCGCCGCGGCGGACCACGCGCGCAGTTGCTGGGAGGGCTTGTGCGCCCTGCGCCACCAGGCGGTGCCGATCAGGACTGCCGCCAGGACCACCAAGAACCAGAAGGGTGCCACCCGGAGGTCCCCCTCCACGGCGGCCGCACGCACCACGGCGAGGGCGGCAAGGGCCATCCCGGCGTCCACCACCGAGTGGAGGCGCTGCTGGTCCTTGGAACGCAGCAGTAACCATGACGCCTGGGAGGCGAGCACCAGATCCGCCACCACGGCCCATGCCAGCCACGCCGGGTCGTGACCCGCGGCCAGCCCGGTCACGGCGCCAAGCGTCAGGAGGCCGGCCGCCACCCACCCCGCCCCGCGGTGAAGCTGGGATTCCACTGCCGAAACACGTCCCCGCATGGCGACGCGGCGGGTGAGCACCGCGGGCAGCAGCGCCAATAGCACCGCGTGGACCAGGATCCACGATCGTGGTTCTTGCGCGCCGACGGAGAGGTCAAGCACCGCCTGAACCGCCGCGCAGGCGGTGGCGCCAAAGGCGAGCAGGCCCATCCACCACGCGGCTCGCGTGGCGGCGAGGAAGAGGTAGGCCAGCGCGGCGGCCGTGGCCAACACGGTGACTCCCGGCCCGGCAACCACGACCGCCCCCAGGATGATCAGGCTCAGGAAGGGGGCCGCGACGCTGATCACGTCGTCGCCGTGGCGGCGGAAGGTGCGCCGGTATCCCCCGTGGCCCGGCGCTCCCCCCGCATTCGACGCCACGTGCTGGCCCGCCCACATCGCGGGAATCGCGCTCACCGCCACTGCGGCGGCGGCAATCCATCCCAGCCACAGCGGGGTCTGCCCCATGATGCTGATGCAGACGCCGCACAGCAGGGCGCCGGCGGCGGGGACCGGCATCATCCGGCTGGTGGAGAGCAGGAGCACGCTTCCCGGCGTCTGAGCGGAGCGCAAGGCGAGGGAGCGCGCGGCGAACGCCTGGGCGCCAAGCACGGCGCCGATCAACATCAACAGCCCACCCTCCTGGTGTGCCAGCACTGTGGGTCCCAGAAGGAATGCCGGCAGCAGAAGGGCCGCGGTGGCCCAGGCGCTGGCCTGACCCAGCCGGGTGCAATGACGCGTCCACAGCTTGACGGACGCCCCGGCGAGGAGCACCAACGCCGGTGCGGCCCAAGAGAACACGAGCTCGGTGGCCGGGTAGGCGCTCAGCACCTGCGATCCCCACCACCAGCTCCACTGCCCATCAACGGCACGCAGCGCGGTGAGCCCCACTGCAAGCAGCGCCACGGAGACCCCGGCCACTGGCGTTCCCAGTTGGCGCGCCACCCGCGCGTGCCAGAGCACGGCTGCGACCGCCAGCAGGAGCAACAAGGTAAAGGCCACCGGTTGCACGGCATCCGCGGAGATCGCGAGGCGTGTCCGCAGGGCCTCCGCCCAGGGTCCAAGTATCAGCGCGCCCGCAACGCTCGCGCTGACCACCCGGGCCCAGCTAGCGCGCGGGCCGGTGGTGGCCACGACGGTTCCCGCCAGCAGAATCGCCGCCGTGATGGGCAGAACCACCACGCCCGGAGCGTCGGTCATGGAGAGCACCTGCCATTGGCCCATCAACAGCGCGGCAGTGGCACCGAGGGCGCTCCAGCTCCTCCCCCAGACCTGTGAACCGGCCACACAGAGCCCGGCTGCACACAGGTAGGCCACCAGCACCACGAGCACACGGTCGCCCGCGCCGCCCACCACCGCGCCCAGCACTACGGCCGGGGCGGCCAGGGCAAAAGGAGCCAGTGCAAAAGGAGCCAGGGTGTAGGGCGCCGGTTCGGTGGCGTTCTCGCCCGGCAGTTGCTGGCCTGGCAGTTGCTGACCTGGCAGGTGCTGACGCAGCGCCCCCCTTGCCAAGAAGAGCTGGGTGGCAGCCACCGTGGCCACGGCCAGCGCCAGGATCGCCACCATCACACCGGTCACGGCCAGGGGGTCCGGATGCTGACCGAACGCGTCAAAGGTCAAGCCGTGCGCCCCCACGCGTCCGCCACGCGGTGAGGCCGCGCGCCAGTCCACCGCCAGGCTGCTTCCTGCGCCCACCGCGGCGGACAGCAGCGCGCCTGCGCCCCAGTGGAACCGGCCTCCCCGGGTCTCGCTGCGTTGGCTCACGGCCACCGCCGCGCGCCAGGTGCCTAGACCCAGCGCGCCCACCGCCCAGACCAGGCTCATCACGTTGCCGCGCAGGGCGTCGCTGGCTCCCAGGGTCACCGCCAGGTCAGCGGCGAGCGGCCCGGAGGACCCCAGGCCCGCGCCGAGCGCCAGGGCTCCGAAGCCGGTCCGCCACGCTGCACCCGATTCCCTGGACCACTGCAGCGCGGACACCAGCGCGACGGCGAACAGGAGGAAGGCCCCTGCCCACGGCCGCGAGGAGGCAGGCTCAATGACGGCACCCAGCGTGGCGCCCCCAAGCAGGATCATCCGCCACAAGACGGGGAGGGCCGGGGACATCGCCTTCACGAGGGTGAACACCACCACGCCGGCCAAGACCAGGTACCAGCTCCAGTTGAGTGAGACGTCCAGGAAGGACGCGGCGCTTGCCCTGGGGACGTGCTGTCCCACCTCCGTCCCACACAGGGCGAAGGCCGCGGCGACAGACATCAGGATGGCGGGCGTCCGGCGGCTTTCTCCCCGCTCTGCCCAGGCCAGCGCCCCTGGTGTGGTCGTGCCGGGCGCCGTCGTCCGGGCGAAGGACACACCATCGCGGCGCAGAGCCCACACCGACTGGCCTGCCACCAGCACCACCGCGACGGCGGCGCAGCGCAGCATGACGTTGCCTGGCAGCTCTGCCACCGCTCCGGCGGAAAGCACCACACCGATCGACGCCGCCCGCGCACCCCACCGAGTCAGGCTGCGGTCGCGCTGCGGCGCCAGAAGTCGCTGGACCACGTAGTAGAGGAGCGCGGATGCGGTGATGATCAGGGAGTCTTGTGCCCTCAACCACGGGAAGACACAGAGGGCCACGGCAAGGTAGCTCGGCACCAGCAACCGGTGGGCCACCACAAACGTCTGATGGAGCACTCGGGGCAGACGATGTGCCCACCGTGTGGCGACCAGAGAGAGGAGGACGGCGAGCAGGGTGGAGCTGGCGGCATACCAGGCGATGCCGCTGCGCATCGCCGCGCCGAAGGTGAAGGCACCGGAGGCGGCAAAGACCACACCCAAGGCAGCCACCACCCTGGAATCGAGACGAACGGCGGCAAAGAGGTACGCCACGGTGCCCACGGCGGACACCACGAGCCACGCGGCCGGTCCCTGTTCCGGGAACTGCACCCACCAGGCCACGCCCACGATGGGCAACAGGGCCAGTCCGGAGATGGAGAAGGCCAACGCCACCGGCCGCAGGCGGGGCTGGCGCTGATGCAGCACGAGCCCGGCGGCGTAGAAGGCCGCAGAAAGTGCCATGAGGGCGACACCCTGGCCGATGGGGTCAAGCCGGGTGCCGACCCACAGTCCCGCAGCCACGACCAGCAAGAAGGTGGCCGCGCCAAGGACGACATTGATAAGCACCGCGCGGCGATCTACCGGCGCCTTGCGCGCCGGCGCTGGCACGTGCAGTTGCGGGGAGGCCTGGCCCGCGTGGGTCGGCAACGCCTGGCCCGGCAACGCCTGGCCCGGCATCGCTTGGCCCGGCAACGCCTGGCCCGAGAACGCAGGGGGCCGCAGCGCCGAAGCGGGCGCGGCACCCAACGCGGACCCCAGGCCGGGGGCTCGCTGAACCGGCATGCTGGGAGGCACTGGGCCCTGTTGCCCCGGGCCCGGGGGCGCCGGCAGAGGGCGCATGATGGTGGGGGCGGGCCGCTGCCCGCGCACCTGCTGGTCCGCACCCGGCCCGCGCGCCGACTCTGAGCCCGCGCGGAAGCCGCGAAGGTAGGCGTCGTTGAACTGATCCTGCGCCGCCTTCAGTGCCGCCTTGCCGGCGCTCATGCGGCTTGAGCCGACACAGATCAGCACCACACCAACGAGCAACACTATCCAAGAGAAGAACATGATCGTGGGACACCCCCTTCGCCGAAGCGCTAGTAAATCCACCGAGTGGATATACAGATGAGCTTACCCCACAACTCCCCCGCTGAGCGCCCCCTCTTCTTGGCTGTGGATAGCTGCGTCCCACACTCCAGACGGCACGCCAAAGGGGGCCCGGCGCAATGCCGAGCCCCCTTCAACTAGACGGCTAGCGTCCAGCAATTACTTGCCCGTGAGGGCGAGCATCACTTGAGGATGCTGACCACACGACCCGAACCAACGGTGCGGCCACCCTCGCGGATGGCGAAGCCGAGGCCCTCTTCCATGGCGATGGGCTGAATCAGATCAACCTTCATCTCCGTGGTGTCGCCCGGCATGACCATCTCGGTGCCCTCGGGCAGCGTGATGACGCCGGTGACGTCCGTGGTACGGAAGTAGAACTGCGGGCGGTAGTTCGAGTAGAACGGGTTGTGACGGCCACCCTCATCCTTGGAAAGGATGTAGGCGGTGCCCTCGAACTCGGTGTGCGGGGTCACGGAACCGGGGGCCACGATGACCTGACCGCGCTCCACGTCCTCGCGCTTGATGCCGCGAAGCAGCAAGCCACAGTTCTCGCCGGCCCAGGCCTCGTCGAGCTGCTTGTGGAACATCTCGATGCCAGTGACCGTGGTCTTCTGGATGGGACGCAGGCCCACGATCTCGACCTCGGAGTTGATCTTCAGCGTGCCGCGCTCGGCGCGACCGGTGACGACGGTGCCACGACCGGTGATCGTGAAGACGTCCTCAACGGGCATCAGGAAGGGCTTGTCCTTGTCGCGGACCGGGTCCGGGATGAACTCGTCCACTGCCGTCATGAGATCCTCAACGGACTTGACCCACTCGGCGTCGCCCTCGAGAGCCTTGAGAGCGGAAACGCGCACGACCGGCGCGTTGTCGCCATCAAACTCCTGGGAGGACAGCAGCTCGCGGACCTCCATCTCGACGAGGTCAAGCAGCTCCTCGTCGTCGACCATGTCGGACTTGTTCAGCGCGACCAGCAGGGACGGCACGCCGACCTGGCGGGCGAGCAGAACGTGCTCGCGAGTCTGGGCCATGGGGCCATCGGTGGCGGCAACCACGAGGATCGCGCCGTCCATCTGGGCTGCGCCGGTGATCATGTTCTTGATGTAGTCAGCGTGACCCGGAGCATCGACGTGAGCGTAGTGACGCTTGTCCGTCTGGTACTCGATGTGCGAGATGTTGATGGTAATGCCGCGCTGACGCTCCTCCGGAGCCGAGTCAATCGCGCTGAAGTCACGCTGCTCGTTGACATCCGGGTACTTGTCAGCAAGCACCTTCGAGATGGCGGCGGTCAGCGTGGTCTTGCCGTGGTCAACGTGGCCGATGGTGCCGATGTTGACGTGCGGCTTGGTCCGCTCGAACTTTGCCTTCGCCACTGTTCCTCCTAGAACTGTTCTCAGCTAGCTGAGACTTCACTCGCGATCTGCGAGCAAGCTGTCTTCAGTCTACTGAGGGCTTTGGGGTTTATTGAAATTTCTGGTCCCGGATCGCCAGTGGCGAACCGGATTCGTCCGACCGCCCCGCTAAGGACGGCCAGTGAGAGTGGGCTCCATCATGGAGCCCACTCCCGTCCGCTTTGATTACTCGCCGCGGGACTTCTGGATGATCTCTTCCGCCACGGCCTTGGGAACCTCGGCGTAGGACGCAAACTTCATGGAGTACACCGCGCGGCCCTGCGTCTTTGAACGCAGGTCACCGATGTAGCCAAACATCTCGGACAGCGGAACGCCAGCCTTGATGACCTTCACGCCTGCGGCCTCTTCCATGGACTGGATGGAGCCACGACGGGAGTTCAAGTCACCGATGACGTCGCCCATGTACTCCTCAGGAGTACGGACCTCAACGTCCATCAGCGGCTCAAGGATGATGGGGCTGGCGCGGCGAGCACCCTCCTTGAACACCTGCGAGCCGGCAACCTTAAACGCCATTTCGGAGGAGTCGACGTCGTGGTAAGCGCCGTCCAGAAGGGTGGCCTTGACGCCCACCATGGGGTAGCCAGCCAAGACACCGAGCTGCATGGCGTCCTGGATGCCGTGATCCACGGAGGGGATGTACTCGCGCGGGATGCGACCACCGGTCACCGCGTTGACGAACTCGTAGAGCTCGCCCTCGGAGGTGTCCAGCGGCTCAAAGGTGACCTGCACCTTAGCGAACTGGCCGGAGCCACCGGTCTGCTTCTTGTGAGTGAAGTCGACCTTTTCGGCCTTCTTCTTGATGGTCTCACGGTAAGCAACCTGCGGCTTGCCAACGTTGGCCTCAACCTTGAACTCGCGACGCATGCGGTCCACCAGGATGTCCAGGTGGAGCTCGCCCATGCCGCCGATTTCGGTCTGGCGGGTGTCCTCGTTGAGGGAGACCGTGAAGGTCGGGTCCTCAGCGGAGAGCTTCTGGATGGCCGTGGAGAGCTTCTCCTGGTCACCCTTGGTCTTGGGTTCGATCGCCACGAAGATGACCGGGTCCGGGAAGGACATGGACTCGAGGACAACCGGCTTGGCCGGGTCGCACAGGGTGTCACCCGTGGTGGTGTCCTTGAGGCCGATGACCGCGTAGATGTGGCCTGCGTGCAGGTTATCTACCGGCTGCTCCTTGTTGGCGTGCATCTGGAAGAGCTTGCCAACACGCTCCTTCTTCTGCTTGGTGGAGTTCAACACCGCGGAGCCTGCATCGAGGTGACCCGAGTAGACGCGCACGAAGGTGAGCTGACCGTAGAAGGGGTGCGTAGCGATCTTGAAGGCAAGCGCCGAGAAGGGCTCGTCCTCAGAAGGCTTGCGGATGATCTCGATTTCCTCGTTCTTCGGGTCGTGGCCAATCATCGGCGGCACGTCCAGCGGAGAGGGGAGGTAATCAACGACGGCGTCCAGCATGGGCTGCACACCACGGTTCTTGAAGGCAGAGCCACAGAACACGGGGTAGGCAACGGAGCTGATCGTCATCTTGCGGATGCCGGCCTTGAGCTCCTCGTTGGAGGGCTCAATTCCTTCCAGGTACTTCTCCATGAGCTCGTCAGAGGACTCTGCAACCTGCTCAACGAGCTTGGCGCGGTACTCCTCTGCCTTCTCCAGCAGATCCGCGGGGATCTCCTTGGTCTCATAAGCAGCGCCCAAGGAGACGTCGCCCTTGGCGTCGCCCTCCCAGACAAAGGCCTTCATCGAAAGCAGATCAACAACACCGATGAACTCCGACTCGGAGCCGATCGGCAACTGCATGACCAGCGGGGTGGCGCCAAGGCGGCTGACGATGGTCTCTACCGTGAAGTAGAAGTCAGCGCCCATCTTGTCCATCTTGTTGACGAAGCAGATGCGCGGCACGTCGTACTTGTCGGCCTGACGCCAGACAGTCTCGGACTGGGGCTCAACGCCCTCCTTGCCATCGAAGACGGCAACGGCGCCATCGAGCACACGCAAGGAGCGCTCGACCTCGACCGTGAAGTCAACGTGACCGGGGGTGTCGATGATGTTGATCTGGTTACCGTTCCAGTAAGCAGAGACGGCCGCGGACGTGATGGTGATGCCGCGCTCCTTCTCCTGCTCCATCCAGTCGGTCGTCGAGGCACCGTCGTGCGTCTCGCCCAGCTTGTGGTTCACACCCGTGTAGAAAAGGATGCGCTCCGTGGTGGTGGTCTTGCCGGCATCGATGTGGGCCATGATGCCGATGTTGCGGACCTTGTTCAGGTCGGTGAGCACGTCAAGTGCCACGGTGATCTCCCTTTGATGAGGACCAGCGGGGCCCGGGTGATCCCGGGCCCCGACGGGGCGTTCTTACCAGCGGTAGTGAGCGAAGGCCTTGTTGGACTCGGCCATCTTGTGGGTGTCTTCGCGACGCTTGACTGCAGCGCCGAGACCGTTGGAGGCATCCAGGATCTCGTTCATGAGACGCTCGGTCATGGTCTTCTCGCGGCGAGCCTTGGAGAAGCCGACCAGCCAGCGAAGGGCCAGCGCCGTGGCGCGGCCCGGCTTGACCTCAACCGGAACCTGGTAGGTGGCGCCACCAACACGACGGGAGCGAACCTCGAGGGCCGGGCGGATGTTATCCATGGCCTTCTTGAGGGACGCCACCGGATCGGTGCCGGTCTTGGCCTGAGCACCCTCGAGGGCACCGTAGACGATGCGCTCGGCGGTGGACTTCTTGCCGTCAAGAAGCACCTTGTTGATCAGCTGGGTGACCAGCTGGGACCCGTAAACCGGATCATTGACGATGGGGCGCTTCGGCGCGGGACCCTTGCGAGGCATTACTTCTTCTCCTTCTTGGCGCCGTAGCGTGAACGAGCCTGGCCGCGGCCCTTGACACCCTGGGTGTCAAGCGCGCCGCGGACGATCTTGTAACGGACACCGGGAAGGTCCTTCACTCGACCACCGCGCACGAGCACAATGGAGTGCTCCTGCAGGTTGTGGCCCACGCCCGGGATGTAAGCCGTGACCTCAACGCCACCGGCAAGGCGCACGCGGGCGACCTTACGCAGGGCGGAGTTCGGCTTCTTCGGGGTGGTGGTGTACACACGAGTGCACACGCCACGACGCATAGGGTTGCCCTTCAGGGCGGGGGCCTTGGTCTTGGTGACCTTCGGCGTCCGGCCCTTACGGACCAGCTGCTGAATAGTAGGCACTTTCGTGTCCTCCGTCATTGTCGCTTTGATGCCGCCCCGCCGCGTGGCGTCAGGTTCGGCGTGGTCGTTTTCTCGCTCTACCGCGGAAAGGACCGTAGGCGTGCGAAAGTGTGGCGTACGCCGCGCAACCTACGCGCGGCACGGACTGGGTCCACTTCGCCACATGAAAACTCTCACTGCTTACTGTACCAGAAGCAGGGCAAGACCAGAGGGTGAGGCTCCCCACTCCCCCTGCACGACGGCGCGGGGCCGCGTCAGCGGCGCCCTCACCGGTGCGGTGCGCACCCGGGCGACCCCACGGCGTCGGGCGCGGGTGCCCGCTGGACCCGGGCGACGGACCCGGAAACGGCGAAGCCCGCCACCACCTCAAGGGTGATGGCGGGCTTCGCCGATTCTGGTGGTCGCCGCGCTCTAGCGCCTCAGCGCTTCACCGCGGCGACCGTGGACCTCAGCGGAAGTCCTGGCCGAAGCCGTAGTCGTCCATGGACATGGCAGAGAATTCTCCACCCAGTCCATCAACACCGCTGTAGTCGAAGCCGGTGAACGCGCTGGGACCCGAGTAGAACGAGGCCTTGGCCTCCTCCGTCGGTTCCACCTCCACCTGCGTGTACCGATCCAGGCCGGTGCCGGCCGGGATCAGCTTGCCGATGATGACGTTCTCCTTCAGACCCAGCAGCGGATCCGACTTGGCCTCCATGGCCGCCTGCGTCAGCACTCGGGTCGTCTCCTGGAAGGAGGCGGCCGAGAGCCACGAGTCGGTGGCCAGCGAGGCCTTGGTGATGCCCATCAGCTCGTCACGGCCGGAAGCCGGACGCAGACCCTCAGAGACAGCCTGGCGGTTCGCGTTCTGGAAGGTAGCGCGATCCGTGAGCTCACCCGGCAGCAGCTTGGTATCACCCTGGTCAATGACCGTGATGCGACGCAGCATCTGCCGCACGATGACCTCAACGTGCTTGTCGTGGATACCCACACCCTGGCTCTGGTAGACGTCCTGGACCTCGCGGACCAAGAACTTCTGGGCCTCACGGGGGCCAAGCACACGCAGGACCTGCTTGGGGTCGATGGCGCCCGCGGCGAGCTGGGTGCCCACCTCGATGTGCTCGCCATCGCTCACCAGCAGACGCGCACGGCGCAGCACCGGGTATGCCTCTTCCTCGGAGCCATCATCCGGCGTCACCACGACGCGCAGCGAACGATCGCCGTCCTCGATGGACACGCGACCCGCCGCCTCGGAGATCGGGGCAAGACCCTTGGGGGTACGGGCCTCGAAGAGCTCCTGGATACGGGGCAGACCCTGGGTGATATCGCCGGAGGAGGCAACACCACCAGAGTGGAAGGTACGCATGGTCAGCTGGGTGCCGGGCTCACCGATGGACTGTGCGGCGATGATGCCGACTGCCTCACCGATGTCCACGAGCTTGCCGGAGGCCAAGGAACGGCCGTAGCACAGCGCGCAGGTACCGACAGCGGACTCACAGGTCAGCACGGAGCGCACGCGGATCTGATCCACGCCCGCCGCGTACAGCTTGTCGATGAGCACGTCTCCGACGTCGTCGCCGGCCGAGGCCAGGATCTCGCCGTTGGCATCCACCACGTCCTGAGCCAGCGTGCGGGTGTAAGCCGAGTTCTCCACGGTCTCGTGAAGGTGACGCGACTCGCCCTCGCCGGTGGAAATCGGCACGAGCAGACCGCGGGTGGTACCGCAATCGTCCTCACGCACGATGACATCCTGCGAGACGTCCACCAGACGACGGGTCAGGTAACCCGAGTTGGCGGTCTTCAGAGCCGTATCCGCCAGGCCCTTACGGGCACCGTGCGTGGCGATGAAGTACTCGAGAACCGACAGACCCTCACGGTAGGAGGACTTAATCGGACGCGGGATGATCTCGCCCTGCGGGTTGGCCACGAGGCCACGGATACCAGCAATCTGACGCAGCTGCAGCCAGTTACCGCGGGCACCGGAGGTGACCATGCGGTTAATGGTGTTGAGCTTCTCCATGCCGTTCTTCATGGCCTCGGCAACCTCATCGGTGGCCTGGGTCCAAATGTCGATCAGCTCGGAGCGGCGCTCGTCATCGGCGATCAGGCCGTTGTCGTACTGCTGCTGCACCTTCAGCGCGCGGGCCTCATAAGGCTCAAGGATCGCGGGCTTGTTCATGTTGGACGTGACATCCGAGATGGCCACGGTCACGCCGGAGAGGGTTCCCCAAGCGAAGCCGTAGTTCTTCAGATTATCCAGCGTGGCGGCCGTGACGACCTTGGGGTAACGCTCTGCCAGGTCGTTGACCAGGTCACCCAAGGAGTTCTTGGTCGCCAGGCCCTCGAACCAGGGGTAGTCCTCGGGGAGGGTCTCGTTGAAGAGCACCTGCCCAAGCGAGGTCTCGATCAGCGCGGTCTGACCCGGCTCCCAGCCCTCGGGTGCCGGCTGCTCCTCGGAGGGCACAAAGCCCTCCACGCGGATCTTGACGACCGCGTTCAGGTGCAGATCCCCACGATCGTGAGCCATGATCGCCTCGGCGACCGTGCCAAAGGCACGGCCCTCGCCGTCCACACCCTCACGCTTGGTGGTGAGGTGGTGCAGACCGATGATCATGTCCTGGGCCGGAAGGGCGACCGGGCGGCCGTCCGAAGGCTTCAGGATGTTGTTGGAGGAGAGCATCAGGATGCGCGCCTCCGCCTGGGCCTCGGGGCTCAGCGGCAGGTGAACTGCCATCTGGTCACCGTCGAAGTCGGCGTTGAACGCGGCACAGACGAGCGGGTGCAGCTGGAGGGCCTTACCCTCAATCAGCTGCGGCTCAAACGCCTGGATGCCGAGGCGGTGCAGGGTGGGTGCGCGGTTCAGCAGCACGGGGTGCTCGGAGATGATCTCTTCCAGCACGTCCCAGACCTGCGGACGGAAACGCTCCACCATGCGCTTGGCGGACTTGATGTTCTGCGCGTGGTTCAGATCAACCAGGCGCTTCATCACGAACGGCTTGAAGAGCTCCAGGGCCATCTGCTTAGGCAGACCACACTGGTGCAGCTTCAGCTGCGGACCAACCACGATGACCGAACGGCCGGAGTAGTCCACGCGCTTGCCGAGCAGGTTCTGACGGAAGCGACCCTGCTTGCCCTTGAGCATGTCAGAGAGGGACTTCAGCGGACGGTTGCCCGGCCCGGTCTGCGGGCGACCGCGACGACCGTTGTCGAACAGCGAGTCCACGGACTCCTGCAGCATGCGCTTCTCGTTGTTGACGATGATCTCCGGAGCACCCAGCTCAAGCAGGCGCTTGAGGCGGTTGTTGCGGTTGATCACGCGACGGTAGAGATCGTTCAGGTCGGAGGTCGCGAAGCGGCCACCGTCCAGTTGCACCATGGGACGAAGCTCCGGCGGGATCACCGGAACGGCGTCAAGAACCATGCCCTCAGGCGAGTTCTCCGTGGCCAGGAAGGCGTTGACGACCTTGAGGCGCTTCAGGGCACGCGTCTTGCGCTGGCCCTTACCCGTCGCGATGGTCTCGCGAAGGGAGATGGCCTCTGCGGCAAGATCGAAATCCTGCAGGCGCTTCTGAATGGCCTCTGCGCCCATGCAACCGGAGAAGAACAATCCGTACTTCTCACGCATGGTGCGGAAGAGACCCTCATCGCCCTCCAGGTCGCCGACCTTGATGCCCTTGAAGCGGTCCCAGACCTGCTCGAGACGATCAATTTCCAGGTCCGCACGCTTGCGGATCTGAGACATGACCTTATCGGCGGAGTCGCGGGCCTTCTTCTTCTCGGCGGCCTTGGCGCCCTCATCCTCCAGGCGAGCCAGGTCCTTTTCCAGGTCCTGACCGACTGCGGCGATGTCAGAATCACGCGTATCAGCGATCTTCTTGACCTCGAGGTCGTGCTGCACCTGCAGGTTCGGCAGCTCGTCGTGACGACGATCCACATCCACGGAGGTGATCATGTAGGCAGCGAAGTAGATGACCTTCTCCAGGTCCTTCGGTGCCAGGTCAAGCAGGTAACCCAAGCGCGAGGGAACGCCCTTGAAGTACCAGATGTGGGTCACGGGAGCGGCAAGCTCGATGTGGCCCATGCGGTCACGACGGACCTTGGAACGGGTCACCTCGACGCCGCAACGCTCACAGATGATGCCCTTAAAGCGGACACGCTTGTACTTGCCGCAGGCGCACTCCCAGTCACGGGTGGGGCCAAAGATCTGCTCGCCGAAAAGGCCGTCCTTCTCTGGCTTCAGCGTGCGGTAGTTGATGGTCTCAGGCTTCTTGACCTCGCCGTAGCTCCACTCGCGGATCTGTTCCGCGGTGGCGAGGCCGATGCGCATGAGGCCGAAGGAGGGTTCGTTGGACATGTGGGTCCTTGCTCTCTCTCATTCAAAGTTCGGAAGTCGTCGCCGTGGGGCAGTGCCCGACGGCGGAAAGGCGGAGGAATGCGGGTGGCCGGGGAAACCGGCCACCCGCAACGAGGATCAGACCTCGTCGACGGAGCTAGGCTCCACGTGGGACAGGTTGATGCCCAATTCCTCGGCGGCCCGGAAGACTTCCTCGTCCTGGTCGCGCATCTCGATCTTCTCTCCCTCAGTCGAAAGAACCTCGACGTTCAGGCAGAGCGACTGCATTTCCTTGAGCAGCACCTTGAAGGACTCAGGCACGCCAGGGGCGGGAATGTTCTCGCCCTTCACGATGGCCTCGTAGACCTTCACTCGACCGTGGATGTCATCCGACTTCACGGTCAGGAGCTCCTGCAGGGTGTACGCGGCGCCATAAGCCTCCAGCGCCCACACCTCCATCTCACCGAAGCGCTGTCCACCGAACTGGGCCTTACCGCCCAGCGGCTGCTGCGTGATCATGGAGTACGGACCCGTGGAGCGTGCGTGGATCTTGTCATCCACCAGGTGGTGCAGCTTCAGGATGTACATGTAGCCCACAGACACGGGGTCCGGGAACGGCTCGCCGGAGCGGCCGTCGAACATCTGCGTCTTACCGGTGTTGCCGATCAGGCGCACGCCATCGCGGGTCTGCGCGGTGTGATCCAGCAGTCCACGAATCTCGTCCTCGTTGGCACCGTCGAACACCGGGGTGGCGACCTTGGTGGGGCCGGACACGCGAGGCAAGTTCGGCAGATCCTTGATCCACTCGGGCTCGCCCTCGACGTTCCAACCCTGCTTGGCTGCCCAACCAAGGTGGATCTCGAGGATCTGGCCCACGTTCATACGACCCGGAACACCCAGCGGGTTCAGGATGATGTCCACCGGCGTACCGTCCGCAAGGAACGGCATGTCTTCCATCGGCAGGATCTTGGAGATGACGCCCTTGTTGCCGTGACGGCCGGAGAGCTTGTCACCCACGGTGATCTTGCGCTTCTGGGCCACGTACACGCGGACCAGCTGGTTGACGCCCGGGGGCAGCTCATCGTCGTTCTCGCGATCGAAGATGCGCACACCGATGACCGTGCCGGACTCGCCGTGGGGCACCTTCAGGGAGGTGTCACGCACTTCGCGGGACTTCTCACCAAAGATGGCGCGCAGCAGGCGCTCCTCCGGGGTCAGCTCGGTCTCACCCTTGGGGGTCACACGACCCACGAGGATGTCGCCGGCCTCGACCTCGGCACCGATGTGGATGATGCCGCGCTCGTCGAGCTGGCTCAGCACCTCTTCGGAGACGTTCGGGATGTCACGCGTGACTTCCTCGGCACCCAGCTTGGTGTCGCGGGCGTCCACCTCGTGCTCCTCGATGTGAATCGAGGTGAGCACATCCTCAGAGACCATGCGCTCGGAGAGGATGATCGCGTCCTCGTAGTTGAGGCCGTGCCACGGCATGAAGGCCACCAGCAGGTTCTTGCCAAGGGCAAGCTCGCCGCCGTCGGTCGCGGGACCGTCGGCGATGAGGGACTGGTGCTCCACGCGATCGCCCTCGGTGACCACCACGTGCTGGTTGTAACCGTTGCCCTGGTTAGAGCGAGCGAACTTCATGATCGGGTAGTGCGTCTCGGTGCCGTCGTCGTTCATGACGGTGACCAGATCCGCGGAAACCACGGTGACAACGCCCGGCTTCTTGGCCATGACGGCGTCGCCGGAGTCAACGGCAAGGAACTTCTCCATGCCGGTACCGACCACAGGGGCCTCGGTCTTGAGCAGGGGCACTGCCTGACGCTGCATGTTGGCACCCATGAGTGCGCGGTTTGCGTCGTCGTGCTCCAGGAACGGAATCAGGGCCGTTGCGGCCGAGACCATCTGGCGCGGGGAGACGTCCATGTAGTCAATGTGCTCGGGCTCGGAAAGCACGGGCTCACCGCCACCGCCACGCTCGCGGCAGAGGACCAGGTCCTCTTCGAAGTGGCCCTTGGGATCCAGGGGCGCGTTCGCCTGAGCGATCTGGAAGTCAAGCTCCTCATCCGCCGTCAGGTAATCAACCTGCTCGGTGACGACGCCGTCCACCACCTTGCGGTAGGGCGTCTCGATGAAGCCAAACGGGTTGATGCGACCGTAGGTGGCCAGCGAACCGATCAGGCCAATGTTGGGGCCTTCAGGGGTCTCGATGGGGCACATGCGGCCGTAGTGGGACGGGTGAACGTCTCGAACTTCCATGCCTGCGCGGTCACGGGAAAGACCACCCGGGCCCAGCGCGGACAAACGACGCTTGTGCGTGATGCCGGCCAGCGGGTTGTTCTGATCCATGAACTGCGAGAGCTGCGAGGTACCGAAGAACTCCTTGATCGCAGCCACCACAGGGCGGATGTTGATCAGGGTCTGCGGCGTGATGGCCTCGACGTCCTGCGTCGTCATGCGCTCACGCACCACGCGCTCCATGCGAGACAGGCCCGTACGGACCTGGTTCTCGATGAGCTCGCCCACGGCGCGGATGCGACGGTTGCCGAAGTGGTCGATGTCGTCGACCTCAACGCGGATGTCCATGGCCTGGCCCTCGCGGGAGCCCGCGATGCTCTTCTGGCCGGCGTGCAGCGCGGCCAGGTAGTGGATCATCGCGACGATGTCAGCCTCTGACATGACGGAGGCATCCGGCGAGGCGATGTCCACATCTACGCCCAGCTTGCGGTTGAGCTTGTAACGGCCCACCTTGGCGAGGTCGTAGCGCTTCGGGTTGAAGTAGAGGTTCTCCAGAAGCGTCTTGGCGGCCTCCACCGTGGGCGGCTCGCCCGGGCGCAGCTTGCGGTAGATATCCAGCAGCGCCTCGTCCTCGGTCTGGACGGTGTCCTTCTCCAGCGTCACGCGGATGGAGTCGTAGCCACCGAACTCCTCGAGGATGCGACCCTCGGACCAGCCAAGAGCCTTCAGCAGCACCGTGACGGACTGCTTGCGCTTGCGGTCGAGGCGAACGCCGACCTGATCGCGCTTGTCGATCTCCAGCTCAAACCAGGCGCCACGGGAGGGGATCACCTTGGCGGAGAAGATCTCCTTATCGGAGGTCTTATCCGGGGTGCGCTCAAAGTAGGCACCAGGTGAACGCACCAGCTGGGAGACGACGACGCGCTCCGTGCCGTTGATGATGAAGGTCGCGTTCTGCGTCATCAGCGGGAAATCGCCCATGAACACGGTCTGCTGCTTGATCTCGCCGGTGATGTTGTTCATGAACTCGGCCTTGACGTACAGCGGGGCCGAGTAGGTGGTGTCGCGATCCTTGCATTCAGCGATCGTGTACTTAGGATCGGCGAACTCCGGCTCGGAGAAGCTCAAGGACATGGTGCCCTGGAAATCCTCGATCGGAGAGATCTCTTCAAAGATCTCGGCGAGGCCAGGAATACGGGCCACGCCCTTATCGCCTTCGGCGTCAGCCTTGACTACGCGTGCCTGCCAGCGCTCATTGCCCACAAGCCAATCAAACGACTCGGTCTGCAAAGCCAGCAGATCCGGGACGTCGAGGGGCTCGTGGATCTTGGCGAAGGAGAGGCGGCCCGCCGCTTCTGCGGTACGGGCTGAACTAGCGGTTGAGTTCGTAGAGGTGCTCGAGGCGACCAAGAGGGATCCTTCCACAGACCTTCAGGTTTCCGGGTACGGCTCCGCTTAATTACTCGCGCCCTGGCGCGAGCACCACAAAGGGGTCCGACCCACCGCTATATGAAGGTCGCACTGAAGACATGGGAAGCCGCAAAGGTCCATCCTAGGACGAATACCTCGGCATGTCTAGTCCTCTTCCCCGCATCCCTGCCCTACTGCGCCCCGTGACGGGAGACTCCGGCGCGGGCGCGAGCCAGCGGCAGGGCACACGTGCGGCAAAAGTGTGCAAGCTCATAGCACGGAGTATCGTCAAGGGCGGCGGCTTTGGCACACACGCTACCGCCAGCGACAGCAGCATCGGCATCTTCACCGATGGCCACCAAGGAGGCACTATGTCCCAGGCATCTCCCCGCGACGCCGTCATCATCGGCGGGGCGCGCACGCCTTTCACCAAGCTCAAGGGAGCCCAGGCTTCCCTCCAGGCAGTGCAATTGGGCGCCGCCGCCATCTCTGGGGCGCTAGAGCGTTCCGGCGTGGCCGCCAGCGATGTTCAGTACGTGTTCATGGGTCAGGTAGTCCAGGCGGGTTGCGGCCAGAACCCGGCCAAGCAGGCGGCCATCGCCGCCGGCATCAGTTGGGACGTTCCCGCGGAGACCCTGAACAAGGTCTGCCTCTCCGGGCTGCTCTCTGTCACGCAGGCGGCTCGCATGATCCGCCTTGGCGAGGCCGATGTGGTGGTGGCCGGCGGCATGGAGTCCATGACCAACGCCCCGCACCTCCTTCCCGGTTCGCGCAGCGGCTGGACCTACGGGGACTTCAGCGCTGTGGACTCTGTGGCTCACGATGGCCTCACGGACGCCTTCGAGAACATCTCCATGGGTTCCTCCACCGAGACTCATAATGCGCGCCTTGGCATCGGCCGCCCGGAGCAGGATGCCCTGGCAGCGGACTCGCACCAGCGTGCAGCCGCCTCCGCTTCCCTCCTTGCCGAGGAGATCGTCCCCGTGACGATCCGCGGCCGCAAGGGTGACACCGTGGTGGACACGGATGAGGGGGTGCGCCCCACCACCACGGTGGAGACGCTCGGCGGACTGCGCCCCGCCTTTGCGAAGGAGGGCACCATCACGGCCGGCAACTCCTCCCCCCTGTCCGACGGCGCTGCGGCGCTGCTCGTGGTCTCGCGGGACTGGGCCGAGGCAAATGGCTCCACCATCCTGGCCACTGTTGGCGCCTCCGGGCAGGTCTCCGGACCGGATAACTCATTGCACTCCCAGCCCTCCAACGCCATCAACCAGGCGCTGACCAGGGCCGGCTGGTCCGTGGGAGACCTTGACCTGGTGGAGATCAACGAGGCCTTTGCCGCGGTCGGCGTGCAGTCGCTCGCCGACCTGGACTACTCCTGGTCAAAGACCAACATCCACGGTGGTGCCATTGCGCTTGGGCACCCGATCGGTGCCTCCGGCGCGCGGCTGGCGCTCACGGCGGCACTGGAGCTGCACCGACGCGGCGAAGGCAAGGCAGCCGTCAGCCTGTGCGGCGGCGGCGGCCAGGGCGAGGCACTGCTGCTCAGCGCGGAGTAAGACGCACGGCGGCCGGCGCTCAGCGCAGCGCCGGCCGCGCAGGAGCCGGCCCAGCAGGAGCCGGTCCAGCAGGAGCCGGTCCAGCAGGGCCAGTCGCACAAGAACAGGAGCCCCCCACCGCCATAGGCGGTGGGGGGCTCCTGTCAGAGCTGCCGGGCTGCTAGAGCCCGGGAGAAGTCACTTGAGGGTGACGGAGGCACCGGCGGCCTCGAGGACCTCCTTGGCCTTCTCAGCAGCTTCCTTGGTGGCGCCTTCGAGGACGGCCTTGGGGGCACCGTCGACGAGCTCCTTGGCCTCCTTCAGTCCGAGGGAGGTCAACGAGCGCACCTCCTTGATGACACCAATCTTCTTCTCGCCAGCGCTCTCGAGGATGACGTCAAACTCGGTCTGCTCCTCCTCGACGACCGCGGCACCGGCCGGGCCGGCCACGGCGACGGCCGCGGCGGAGACGTCGAAGGTCTCCTCGAACTGCTTCACGAACTCGGAGAGCTCGATGATGGTCATTTCCTTGAAGGCATCAAGGAGCTCGTCGTTGCTGAGCTTCGCCATGATGGCGTCCTTTCTCGAATGCGGGCGCGAGCCCGCGGAAAACGTATGGGTGTGAGGCTCAGGCCTCGGGGGTCGCTTCCTCGGCGGCCGGGGTGGCCTCCTCGGCAGCGGCAGCTTCCTCGGCCGGGGCCTCGGCAGCAGCCGGGGCACCTTCCTCGAGCTTCAGGCGCAACGCGTCGATGACGCGAACAGCGGCAGAAGCCGGAGCCTGCAGCACGCCAGCCACGCGGGCCAGCTGGTGCTCACGAGACTCAAGAGCGGCGAGGTCGGCAATCTGAGAGGCGTCCATGGACTGGCCCTCAAAGAAACCGGCCTTGATGATGAGCTTTTCGTTGTCCTTCGCAAAATCGGTCAGGCCCTTAGCGGCCGCGACCGAGTCGCCCTTGATGAAGGCGATCGCGGTGGGTCCGGCAAGCTGGCCATCGAATGCATCGATGCCAGCGGCCTTCGCCGCGATCCCCGTCAGGGTGTTCTTAACAACCGTGTACTTGGTATCTGCACCAAGTGAGCGACGGAGAGTCTTGAGCTGCGCAACGGTAAGCCCACGGTATTCGGTCAGGACAGCTGCTGAGGACTCCTTGAAGTCTGCGGTGATCTCCTCGACGGAGACCTCCTTCTGCGGCGTTGCCATAACCCTCCTTCCGGGGTGTGGTCGGCCGGACCCCAAAAACGAGACGAGCCCCGGCGCAAGGCACGGGGCTCGGATGCAGGGCGTGGCCCTGGCTCAAAGTTCGTGTGCCTGCGTGGGTCGTCCCGCAAGCGGGAACCTTCAGCAATCAGCGCTAGCTCATTGCGACCAACGGTCTTTGGTACCTGTCCAGAATACAGACCGCCCCCTCCCCCGCCAAATCGCGCCCTCCGATGGCGCCGGGCACCCTCCGCTGCGGGCAGATCCTGACGGGAGGCAGGCAGCTCGGGGCGTCTCACCGGGGCACCTGATCCTGGGCGCGAGGAAGCCCCCTTCCAAATTTGGGGGGGAGGAAGGGGGCTTCAGTCGCCGGCCCATTGGGGGACCGGCCGGCGACAGTGTCCACCGGGTCTTGGGGGCATCCGGTGAACGTGCGTGGCGCTCCTCGCCCTGTCATGCGATCACGCACCACGCGAGATTTAGCATAGCAAAGAATCCCGCGAATGTGAGATGAAAAGCAGGTTTGTTCGGCTTCCTGTCATTCCAATTGTTGGAATGAACTCCCTGGCAGGTTAAGGGAAGCGCGGCCTTCTGAGCGCAGGGCCCCGCAGCTCCGCGAGACTGCCTCTGCGATTACTTGGAGGCGGGTAATGCAGCAGTCACGGATGCATAAACCGGCACTTGTGATCGCGGAATGCCAAAGGGCCCCGGGGGAATCCCCCGAGGCCCTCTGGATTGATCAATAAAGATCAGGCAGGCAGAACGCGCGTGACGTTCGGGTCCACGGGGATGCCCGGGCCAAACGTGGTGGCGACGGTTGCCTTGGTGATGTAGCGACCCTTGGAGGAGGCCGGCTTCAGGCGAAGCACCTCTTCCAGGGCGGCCGCGTAGTTCTCGGCCAGGGCCTGCGGGGTGAAGGACGCCTTGCCCACAATGAAGTGGAGGTTGGAGTGCTTGTCGACGCGGAAGTCGATCTTGCCACCCTTGATGTCCGTGACGGCCTTGGCGACGTCCATGGTCACCGTGCCCGTCTTCGGGTTGGGCATGAGGTTACGCGGGCCAAGAATCTTGCCCAGGCGTCCCACCTTGCCCATGAGGTCCGGCGTGGCGACGGCCGCGTCGAAGTCGGTCCAGCCGCCCTGGATCTTCTCGATCAGGTCGTCGGAACCAACAAAGTCGGCGCCGGCCTCGCGGGCGGCGTCGGCCTTGTCACCGTTGGCGAAGACGACCACGCGGGCCACCTTGCCGGTGCCGTTCGGGAGGTTCACCGTGCCGCGGACCATCTGGTCAGCCTTACGGGGATCCACACCAAGACGGAAGACGACCTCGATGGTGGCATCGGTCTTGGCCGAGCCGTTCTCGCGGGCCAGGTTCAGGGCCTCGGTCGGGGCGTAGAACTTGCCCTCTTCGATCTTGGCGGCCGCGGCCTCATATGCTTTGCTGCGCTTTGCCATCTGCTTGTGCTCCTTGTGCAGTCGTGGTCATGCGGGTCGCGCGCGACCCTTCCACCGTCACCGGGTCGGTGACGTCTGGATGGCCCCGTCGCTGTTGCGACGAGAACCGAGTGAGGGCTTTCAGCCCTTGACGGTGATGCCCATGGAACGGGCGGTACCGGCGATGATCTTGGACGCGGCGGCCAGATCGTTGGCGTTGAGATCCTCCATCTTGGAGGTGGCGATCTCCTCAACCTGAGCCTGCGTCAGGTTGCCGACCTTGTCGGTGTGCGGCACGCCGGAGCCCTTGGGGACACCCGCGGCCTTCTTGATGAGCTCTGCTGCCGGCGGGGTCTTGGTGATGAACGTGAACGAGCGATCCTCGTACACGGTGATCTCCACCGGGATGACGTTGCCGCGCTGCGACTCGGTCGCGGCGTTGTACGCCTTGCAGAACTCCATGATGTTGACGCCGTGCTGACCCAGCGCCGGGCCGATCGGCGGGGCCGGGTTAGCGGCGCCTGCCTGGATCTGCAGCTTAATAAGGCCAGTGACCTTTTTCTTGGGGGCCATGAATGGTCCTTCCCTTCTTGCGTGTCCCGACACACAGGAGCGTGGCCGGGAGGATAGACGCCGTGGCGCGGCGTCCTGCACCGTTTCACCCAACCAAGCAAGCCGGGCGAAACGAAGATGATGTGAGGCTCCGAGGAGCCAAGGATCAGGTGATCTTGTTGACCTGTGCGAACGACAGCGTCACCGGCGTCTCGCGCTCGAAGATGGAAACGAGCACCACCAGCTGGCGGGCCTCCAACTTGATCTCCGAGATCGTGGCCGGGAGCGTCTCGAACGGGCCGTCATTCACCATGACGGACTCGCCGACCTCAAAGTCCACGGTCACATCGGTGACCGGCACCTTGGGGGCCTTGCCGGTGCGCTCCGCATCCGCGGCAGGGATGACGGTGTGCTCCAGCATGGAGTACACCTCATCCAGGCTCAGCGGCACGGGATCGTGGGCGTTGCCCACAAAGCCGGTGACACCGGGGGTGTGGCGCACGGCGCCCCAGGAGGCATCCGTGAGTTCCATACGCACCAGCACGTAGCCGGGGATGCGCACGCGGCGCACAATCTTGCGCGTGGTGTTCTTGATCTCCACGACCTCTTCCATGGGGACCTGGATTTCGTAGATGAAATCCTCCATGTTGAGGGTCTGGATGCGGGTCTCCAGGTTCACCTTCACGCGGTTCTCGTAACCGGCGTAGGAGTGAATCACGAACCAGTCACCCGGCTGACGACGCAGCTTGGTGCGGAATTCCTCAAGGATCTTGGCATTCGGATCCTCGTCATCCTCGGACTCGTCCGCGGCGGCGGGCTCCTCCTCGGAGGCGGCCTCATCAGAGACAGCATCCTCAGACGCTGCTTCATCAGAAGTCTCCGCTTCGGAAGCTGCCGTCTGGGCGGACTCAGCGGCCTCCACGGTCTCAGAGGACTCCTCGGAAACGGTCTCCTCGGGAGCCTCTGCAGCGAGCTCCTGCTCGGCGGGGGCGTCCACGTCGGAGAACGGAGTCTCGTCGTGGTTCTGGGCTTCGAGTTCCTGCTCGGGCACGCGAACTTCCTGCTTTCCTACTCGATACGTGAGGGTGGGACACGGCGACGACGCTGTCGTCGCCGCGACCTAAACTTCCTTGGGGCGGGTGAAGGTCCAGATGGAGAGCTGGCCGAAGAGGCCATCAAGCAATCCGACAATCACCATGACCAGCACCACGAAGGCAAGGACAACAAGCCAGTAATTGATCAGTTCACTGCGGGTCGGAGAAACGACCTTGCGCAGCTCCTGCACTACCTGGGCTAGGAACAGTCCGATGGCGCCGAAAAAGCCGCGCTTCTTCTTGCCCGATCCGGGTCCCTTCACAGCGGTGTCGGTCACCTTCAGCCTCCGTGTCCCTCAATGTCGATACGGCGCGGACCCCGGCGAACTTGCCGATGATCCACGCCGTCAGTCGGGGAAAAGCCCCGATCGCAGGGCAGACAGGACTCGAACCTGCAACCTGCGGTTTTGGAGACCGCTGCGCTACCAATTGCGCCACTGCCCTTCGTTGGCGCGCCGCTCCGGCAGGAGGGCAACACCGAGAAGAAAGACTACATGCACACGGGCCGTCGCGTCGAACTGACGCATGTGACGCTCACCGCCCACACACAGGCCCGCCCCGATAGGATGGAGATCACCTTGGCCGCCCGCCGCCCTCCGCGGCGGACCGGCCTGATGGCCACCAGAGAATCGCCTCGACCTCCAAGGATGACGACGTCCATGTCTCGCATTTCCGCTCGCATTGCTGCCATCGCCCCCTCCGCAACCCTGGCGGTGGACGCCAAGGCCAAGGCCCTGAAGGCCGCCGGGCGCCCCGTCATCGGCTTTGGTGCGGGCGAACCCGACTTCCCCACCCCAGATTATGTGGTGGACGCTGCGGTGGCCGCGGCACAGGACCCGCGCTTTCACCGCTACTCCCCCACCACCGGCCAGCCGGCGCTGCGTGCGGCCATCGTTGAGAAGATGCAGCGTGACTCCGGCCTGAGCATCGAGGAGAACCAGATCCTCGTCACCAACGGCGGCAAGCAGGCGGTCTACAACGCCTTCCAGACCTTGCTGGATCCCGGGGATGAGGTGATTGTCCCCGCGCCGTTCTGGACCACCTACCCGGAGGCCATCCGCCTCACCGGCGGTGTCCCCGTGGACGTCTTTGCCGGCCCGGAACAGGGCTACAAGGTCACGGTGGAGCAGCTGGAGGCCGCGCGCACCGATCGCACCAAGATCCTGCTCTTTGTCTCCCCGTCCAACCCGACCGGCGCCGTCTACACGCCGGAGGAGACCGCGGCGATTGGCGCCTGGGCCCTGGCCCATGACCTGTGGGTCGTCACCGACGAGATCTACGAACACCTCACCTATGACAACGCCGTGTTCACGTCCATCGCCACGGCCACCCCTGAACTGGAGAAGGTCGTCATCCTCAACGGCGTGGCCAAGACCTACGCCATGACCGGATGGAGGGTGGGATGGATGATCGCCCCTGCGGACGTCATCAAAGCCGCCTCCAACCTGCAGTCGCACTCCACGGGCAACGTCTCCAACGTGGCCCAAATGGCGGCCGCCGCCGCCGTGGCCGGCCCCCTCGACGCCGTCGAGCAGATGAAGGTGGCCTTTGACCGCCGCCGCAAGGCGATGGTCGCAGGGCTCAACGAGGTTCCCGGCTTCCACTGCCCCACCCCGGAGGGCGCCTTCTACGCCTACGTGGACGTCCGTGACGCGCTGAATCGCGACTACCAGGGCTTCACCCCCACCACGTCCGCTGAACTGGCCGACTTCATCCTCGAGCGCGCCGAGGTGGCCGTGGTGCCCGGCGAGGCCTTTGGCCCCTCCGGCTTCCTGCGCCTCTCCTACGCCTTGGGAGATGAGGACCTGGCGGAGGGCGTGCGCCGCATCCGCGAACTCCTCTCCTAAGCCAGCCCGCCCCGAGCCAGCTAGCTAGCTTGCCAGCCACCACGTAGCCAACCCCCTAGGAGTCACCGTGCAGCCCCTCTACCGCGCCTTACGCGCCCAGCCCTTCCGACGCGGCCCGCGCCGCTGGTTGGGAGGGATCTGCGCGGCCGTGGCCCAACGCTTTGGCTGGGACGCAAACCTGGTCCGCCTCATCACGCTGGTCCTCTTTTTGCTGCCGGTCATCGGCGTGGGTCTCTACGCGGTGCTCTGGCTGGTGCTGCCGTGGAGTGATGAATCCATCCCGCTGGAGCGGCTCGTGGGCCGCGCCACCAAGAACCGGCCAAGCAAGAACGGGCCCACCATCAAGGGCTAAAGCCTCACCTCTCTGCGGCAAAGTGTGAGGCGGGATACACTGGTGTTGCAGCACTGGGCCCAACGTCGTGCCCCTCATGAAGATGTAGGTCACGACGAGAGAGAGTCCCAGAATGCGCGTCGGCATTATGACCAGCGGCGGAGACTGCCCCGGCCTCAACGCGGTGATTCGCGGAGCCGTGCTCAACGGCATCAAGTCCCACGACCAGGAATACCTGGGCTTCCTTGACGGCTGGCGCGGCCTGCTCCAGGGCGAGTTCATGAACCTGGAACGCTCCATGGTTCGCGGCATTTCCAAGCAGGGCGGCACCATTCTTGGCACCAGCCGCACGCACCCCTTTGACCACCCCGAAGGCGGCGTGGACGGCGTTGCGGCCGCGCTGGATCGCCACCAGTTGGACGGCCTCGTAGCCATTGGCGGCGAGGGAACCCTGGCGGGCGCTAAGCGCCTCGCGGACGCCGGTCTGCCCATTGTTGGCGTGCCAAAGACCATCGATAACGACCTGGGCGGCACCGACTACACCTTCGGCTTTGATACCGCGGTGCAAACCGGAACCGAGGCCATTGACCGCCTGCGTACCACCGGTGAGTCACATCATCGCTGCATGGTCGCGGAGGTCATGGGCAGGCATGCGGGCTGGATTGCCCTGCACACCGGCATGGCGGCCGGCGCGCACGCCGTGCTCATTCCCGAGCAGAAGGTCACCATGGCCCAGATTGCCGAGTGGGTGGGAGACGCCGAGGATCGCGGGCGTGCGCCGCTCGTTGTGGTCGCGGAGGGCTTTGTGCCAGAGGACGCCGAGGAGGTGCACACCCCGCTAGGCCTTGACCGCCACGGCCGCAAGCGGCTTGGCGGAATCGGGGACCGGTTGGCGCCGCTGATCGAGGACATGACCGGGATCGAGACCCGCTGCACCACCCTTGGCCACATCCAGCGCGGCGGCACCCCCACGGCCTTTGACCGGGTGCTCGCCACCCGTATGGGCATGGGCGCGGCTGACATGGTCGCGGATGGCGACTGGGGCCGCATGGTTGCCCTCACCGGCACCGACATCCACCGCGTCCCCCTTGAGGCAGCGCTGGAGTCGCTCAAGACGGTGCCGCAGCACCGCTACGACGAGGCCGCGCTGCTCTTCGGCTGAGCCGGGCACGGCCGTTGCCCGACGGCGCATGGCCGGGTGATACTCAGAGCCGGCGGATCCCCTGGGGGCGCCCCACCACGCTGCCGGCGTCAGGCGCCACGATGGTGGTCTGCGCGGCGGCGTAGCTGGTGTCGCCGTCCTGGACCACCAGCGTGAGGCTTGGGTCCACGTTGCGGCGAATCACGGCCAGGGCAATGGGACCTGCCTCGTGGTGCAGCACGGCAGAGGTCACGGAGCCGATGGTGCGCCCGTCCGCCAGGATCGGCGCACCAGGGGATGGCACCGTGTGCTCCATGCCGTCCAAATCAAGGAACACCAGTCGGCGCGGCGGATGGCCAAGGTTGTGGACCCGCGCCACGGTCTCTTGGCCCTTGTAGCAGCCCTTGTTCATGTGCACAGCGGTGCGGAGCAGGTCCAACTCATGCGGAATGGACTTGTGGTCCATCTCGTGGGCCTGGCTTGGCTCCCAGGCCGCGACCCGCAGTTGCTCCGCCGCCATGAGTCCGGCCGGGCTGAGCCCCGCCTCTGCCACCAGCCGCTTGGCCACCTGCTCCCACTGATCCCGCGGGATCAGGTCAAGGCGCCAGTCGTTCTCCGCTCCAGGGTGCTCTTCCACCACGGAGTAGGGGTAGCCGCCGGGCTGCACCTGCGGCCACGGGTCCACCCAGCGAGGGCCCAGGTCCGCCCCGTCAAGAGTCCACTCGGCATTGCTGCCCGCCACCGCCCACTGCTGCGTGGCGTCCGCGACCTCCACGCGCATCATGAAGCGCATGGAATCCAGCCACGCGGCCAGCGCGCCGGCCCGGTGCGGTTCCACGATGAGGAAGCTGGTGGTCCCGTCGTCGATCACGCGGGCGTCAAACTCGATGCGACCCTGCAGATCCAGGAACAACGTCCGGGTGGGGGTCTGCTCCGCCAACCGGTCCAGCCCCTGGGAGCTGAGGGAATGGAGCAGACGCAGGCGGTCCGGCCCGGTCATGGTCACGACCCCCCAGGTGGAGAGGTCCACAAACGCCTGGCCGTCCGCGAGGGCCCTTCCCTCACGCAACGGCGCGCCGTAGTGCGCGGGGATCCCCGCGTCCGCGCCGCCTTCATTCACCGCCCCTGGCCAGGACAGGAGGGGGGACACAAAGGCCGCCACCGATGCGTCGGAGGCGGCCTGCGTGTCCGGGGTGTTGTCCGGGGTGGTGCTCATGCTGGGGTGTTCCCCTTGTCAGAGTGGTCTGAGCCGGCAGGGCCGGCTCCGGTGGTGGGGCCGTCCGTGCTGCCCTCGCCCGGCGTCAGGTCCGGTGCTCCGGCCGCCTGCGCTGAGGCCGCATCTGCGGCCTGGTGGCGGCGCTTGGTCCGCTCCGGGAGCCGCTTCAGCGCCGCAGAGCCGTGTGCCTTGAGCCCGGACTCGTCACCGGAAGAGACATCCCAGCGCCAAAAAAGGTCGCCATTGACGAGTCCAAAGATCCGCGTGGCCGCCGCGTACTCGCGGGCGTTCTGACCGCGCACCACGGCGTCCGTGGCCAGCGTGATCTGCGGGCCCTTAATGGAGCCGTAGTAAAGCTCAGAGATGCCGCGGGGGTGGTTGATGTTCACGACCAGGTCAAAACCGTCCTGATCGTTGCGCAGTTCCTCCACGGCGTCTGCGTTGCGCAGGGCCGGGACCACGTCCGCAGGCTCCAGCCCTGGCCCACCATCCGCCTCAGTCAGGGGGCGGTCAAGCTGCCAGAAGCCGCTCTCCACCGCCAGGGGGCGAACCACAGTGCCATCCGAGTCAGCAAGCCAGGTCTCCGCGCGGTACTCCACGACGGGCAGGCCCGTATCGGTGAAAGTGGCGCGCTGGAAGATGTGTTGGTCTCCTGCTTCACCCTCGCCAAGCATCCCGTATCCCTCCCAGCTGCCCAGCAGCCAGGAAAGCGGAACCAGCTCAGGAGTGAGGTCGACCGGAAGCTCCATCGGCATCCGCGATTGCCCTACTTCTGGCCCTTGAACAGCTTGCCAATCACCAAGGCGGCAAAGCCAGCCATGGCCAACCCGGCGATGCCGAGGAGGCAGTAGAAGAAGATCTCGAGGCCCAAGAATTCACCATGCATGCCGCCATCCTAACTGCTCAACCCAGTAGTGGGCGCGCAATGAGATCTAGCACCAGCCCTATCGCGAGCACAGCAGTCAGCGCAGAACCGACAGAGAGCAGCGCTCCCGGCTCCGCAGCGGCGTCGGGCAGTGTGGCAGGCGCCATGCGAGGCGAACCCGCGCGCGAGGCCCGGCGACCGGATCTGGCGCGTGTGGCGCTGGGCTCCGGGGCGCCCCAGCCCGAGTCCACCCGCCGGTTCAGCGCCCACGCCACCGCCAAAGCCAGCAGCACGCCCACCCCAGCGCAGAGCCACGCCGCGGGGCGCCATCCATCCATGCCCCGCGAGAGGTCCAGGTACCAAGCGACCCACCCGGCGCTCGAATCCACCATGAACGCGCCCGCGATCGCGGTGGCCACAGACGTCACGCGATCCTGCGCGCCGGTCCCGCGCAACAGCTGCACCAGGAAGAGCGCCAGCACCGTGAAGCCAAGCACCACCGCCCACCACAGCAAGCGCAGCGGCGCAGGAGCAAGCACGGTGGTGGCGATCGCCGTGCCGCCGCTCAGCGCCAGCACACAGGAGACCGCCAGGGGCGCACCAAGGCCGGTGATGCGGGGGAACAGCGCGCTGACCGTGGCCGTCAGCAGCGCCACAACCACCACCACACCCCCCGTGAAGAGCTGTTCCGGCAACGCAAAGGGCACCGCCAGGACAACAACGGCGGCTAGGGCACTAAGTAAAAACGTGGGGATCCTCACGGGTCCATCCTGCCGCATGCGCCACCGGCGCCTGCCCAGGCTGGGAACCTCGGCCGCGCCGACGTCTGGGCTGACGCCCGGGCCACCCCCGGCGCCGCGCACCTTTGCGCGTGACACAAAGCAGCGCAGGCCGCCCCAGAAACGCGGCCGGAACACGCCATTGCGTAAGCTGAGGCCACCGGCGCACCAGCGCACGGATCTGGCCTCCCGGCGAAAGTGAGTGCACGTGGCGCACGTCTTGCTACTCACGCTCGCGCCCGGTATTCCCGCCGTTTTGCCCTCCCTCGATTTGCTGGGCCACGAGGTTGAGCTGGCCAGGCCGGAGCCCTCATCGCTGGCCAAACCGGCCGACGTGATGCTGATCGACGCCCGCCAGGACCTGGTCGGCGCGCGCTCCCTGTGCCAATCCGCCGCAACGCTGCGCGTCAGCACGCCCGTTCTGCTGGTTCTGACCGAGGGCGGCATGGCGGCCGTCGGCCCGCAGTGGGGAGCCGACGACGTCATGCTCAGTGGGGCGAGCCCGGCTGAGGTGGAGGCACGGTTGCGTCTGGCTAGTCGGCACCGCGACGAGCCAGAGCCCGGCCCGGTGCGCATCAAGGTCCACGGCGTCTTCATCGACGAGGACTCCTACACAGCCAAGGTGGCGGGCCGCACCCTCAACCTCACCTTCAAGGAATTTGAGCTACTGAAGTACCTGGCCGCACATCCGGGCCGCGTGTTCACACGCGAGGCGTTGCTCCAGGAGGTGTGGGGCTATGACTACTTTGGCGGGACCCGCACCGTGGACGTGCACGTGCGCCGCCTGCGCGCCAAGCTCGGATCAGATCACGAGCAGCTCATTGGCACCGTGCGCAACGTGGGATATCGCTTCAGTGCGGCCGACGCGGCGCCGCAGGACGAAGCAGGCGCGTAGTTCGCAGCGCCGGGACGCCAACTGCTGAGTGAGGCAGCCGGCTTCTCTTGGGCCGTTGCTCTTGCGCTATGTGCTGAGCCACCGGTCTTCCTCTGGGCCGCGGAGCCGCTGCGGGCTACGGTGGAGGCATGAGCCAGAACCCCGCTTCCGCCCAACGCGAGTGGAGCCTCCAGTCCTTTCGCGGCCGCCCCTCCGACTCCGTGCTTGAGGCGCTTGCTCAGCTGGCCCGCGCCAGCGAGGAAGCGGACGGGAACCCACCCTTTAACGAACAGACGTGGGTGCAACTGCGCACCGCGGAGGACGCCGACTCCGTGGGCGGCGTGCTGGCCGTCTTTGTTGCCGGCCCCCAACACAACGACGCGGAGGTAGCCGGCGCCGCCGTGCTGAGTTCCGCACCGGACTCCCCCACGGTGATTGAGATGGTCGTCAGGCCGGAGAATCGCGGCCGGGGGCTCGGCGGCGAGCTGGCAGCGCACCTCGAGACGGCCATGGGCGACGCCGCTGTGGAGGCTTGGTCCCACGGCGACGACCGCGCCGCCGCGCAGCTGGCCCAACGCCACGGGCTGGTCCCGGTCCGCGATCTGTGGCGCATGCGCCGCAAGGCCGCCCAAGACGTCGACGAGGCGCCGCTACCAGAAGGCGTGCGACTGCGCGCCTTTGAACCGGGACGCGACGAGCAGGCCTGGTTGGAAATCAACGCCGCAGCCTTTGCCCACCACCCAGAGCAGGGCCGCATGACGCTCAATGACCTGCTAGAACGCGAGCGCAGCGACTGGTTTGACCCGGCCGGCTTTCTCCTGGCCGTGGATGCGGCGGACACAGTGCTGGGCTTTCACTGGACCAAGGTGCACCCGGCCGCCCAGGACGCCCGGGGCCAATCCAGCGAGGCTGTGGGCGAGGTCTACGCCGTCGGCATCTCCCCGTTGGCCCAGGGCAAGGGCCTCGGGAAGGCACTCACCGTCGCAGGGCTGCGGCACCTGGCCAGCCGCGGCCTGGAGCACGTCATGCTCTACGTCGACGCCGACAATGAGGCGGCCGTGGCGTTGTACCGCCGACTCGGCTTTGAGCGCTGGGACGCGGATGTGATGTACGCGCGTCCGGCCCGACTAAACTAGGTCACAGCTTGTTCGACAGCGTGGTCGTTGAGGCCGCCGGTCGCTGACCCTTCTGGAATCTGCGACCCTGGCGAACACACCTCAGTACCTCTGCTCTTTCCTAACTTCCCTCTCACGCCCCAGGCGCCTGGTCCGCTCCCCCGGACTTTTCGCCACGCACGCCCCTTCACAGGAGGACCCGGTGGACACGAGCTCAATCCCGACGCCGCCCAATTACGGCGACCGCGACGTCACGCCGTCCAAGGCGACGGTCGATCGCATCGAACTGCCAGAGTTTGCGCCGGCGGCCGAGCCGGAGGGCGGCTTCTCGCTTGATCGCTTCCTGGATCGCGAGATGAGCTGGCTGGACTTCAACGCCCGCGTGCTTGAGCTGGCAGAGGACCCGGATCTGTTCCTGCTGGAGCGCGTCAACTTCCTCTCCATCTTTGCCTCCAACCTGGACGAGTTCTTCATGGTCCGCGTGGCCGGATTGAAGCGGCGCATCGTCGCGGACATCGCGGTCCCCAGCGCCGCGGGCCTGAACCCCACCGATCAGTTGGAAAGCATCCTGAACCGTGCGCACGAGCTCCAGGTGCGCCACGCAGCGGCCTTTGCCGAGCTGGTGCGCCCGGCCCTTGCCAAGGAAAACATCTCGATTGTGCGCTGGGATCAGCTAGAGGAGGCGGATCGCGAACGGCTCCACGCGTGGTTCCGCCGCCAGGTGTTCCCGATCCTGACCCCGCTGGCCGTGGATCCGGCCCACCCCTTCCCCTACATCTCCGGCCTCTCCCTGAACCTGGCCGTCTTGGTGCAGAACCCACTGACCGGCAAGCAGCTCTTTGCCCGCGTGAAGGTGCCGGACGCCCTGCCGCGCCTGGTCTCCGTCGACGGCCCGCGAGCGGGCCACTCGTCCGCTTCCCCGGCCAGGTTTGTGACGCTGGAGGACCTGATCGGTGAGCACCTCGACCTGCTCTTCCCCGGCATGGACGTGGTGGAGCACCACACGTTCCGCGTAACCCGCAATGAGGACCTCGAGGTAGAGGAGGACGACGCAGAGAACCTGCTCCAGGCATTGGAGAAGGAACTGCTGCGCCGCCGCTTTGGCCCGCCCGTCCGCTTGGAGATCGCGGATGACATCTCTGACTCCGTGCGCAAACTCTTGGTGCGAGAGTTGGGCGTGGAAGACGACGAGGTCTTCTCCCTGCCCTCCCCGCTTGATCTGCGCGGCCTTGGTGCCATCTCCTCCATCGACCGCCCCTCGCTGCACTACCCCAAGCACCTCGCCAAGACCTCCCGGTTCCTCAACGAATCCGAGACGTCCAAGGCCGCCAACGTCTTCGCGGCGGTGCGCCGCCGGGACATCCTGCTGCACCACCCCTACGACTCCTTCTCCACCTCTGTGCAGGCGTTCCTTGAGCAGGCGGCCTCTGACCCCAAGGTCCAGGCCATCAAGCAGACCCTGTACCGCACCTCCGGCGACTCCCCGATCGTGGATGCACTGATCGACGCCGCCGAGGCAGGCAAGCAGGTCTTGGCCCTGGTGGAGATCAAGGCGCGCTTTGACGAGCAGGCCAACATCTCTTGGGCCCGCAAGTTGGAACAGGCCGGCGTCCACGTGGTCTACGGGATCGTGGGGCTCAAGACCCACTCCAAGCTCTCCCTGGTGGTGCGCCGCGAGGGGGACACGCTGCGCCGCTACGTGCACATCGGCACGGGCAACTACCACCCGCGCACCGCGCGCTACTACGAGGACCTTGGCCTGCTCACCTGCGATCCGCAGGTGGGAGAGGACGTGTCCAAGCTCTTCAACCAGCTCTCTGGCTACGCGCCAAAGACCACGTTCAAGCGCCTGCTCGTGGCGCCGCGTTCCCTGCGCTCCGGGCTCATTGACCTGATTGAGCGCGAGATCCAGAACGTGCGCGCCGGTCTGGCCGGCCGCGTGGTCATCAAGGTGAACTCGATGGTGGATGAGGCCATCGTTGACGCCCTCTACCGCGCCTCGCAGGCAGGCGTGAAGGTGGACGTGATTGTGCGCGGCATCTGTTCCCTGCGCCCCGGCGTGCCTGGGCTCTCAGAGAACATCCGCGTGCGCTCCATCCTGGGCCGCTTCCTGGAGCACAGCCGGGTCTTTGCGTTCGCCAACGGTGGAGACTCCACGGTTTACATCGGCTCAGCGGACATGATGCACCGCAACCTTGACCGCCGCGTGGAGGCACTCGTCTCGCTCAGCGACGACGAGGAAAAGAGCGATGTGGTGGCCCTGCTGAACCGTTATCTAGACCCCGCGACGTCCTCCTGGCACCTGGATGCCGAGGGTCAGTGGACCCGCCATCACCGCGGCTCGGATGGAGAGCTCCTGGAGGACATCCAGGAGTCGCTCCTGCGCGCTCGTGAGCGCCAGCGCTCCACGGGGTCCCATCGCGCATGAGCCAGTCCGTCGAGTTGCCGGTGCGATCAAGTGACGCACCGGGGCTGGCGTCGACCGCGTTTGACGTGGTGGCCGCCGGCGCCGTGCCGTGGCGACTTCATCGCGGAGAGCTGCAAGTCCTCCTCATCCACCGCCCCAAGTACGACGACTGGTCCTTCCCCAAGGGCAAGTTGGACGAGGGCGAAACCGTGGCCGAGTGCGCCGTTAGGGAGGTGGCAGAGGAGGTGGGGCTCAAGATCCGCCTTGGCCTGCCCCTTCCCGCGGTGACCTACGAGGTACCCAAGGGCACCAAGGTGGTGCTCTACTGGGCCGCCAAGGTGCGCTCCGCCGCGGCCCCCGACGGCGCCGAGGTGGATCAGGTCCACTGGATGAACGTGGACAAAGCGGGCGACCGCCTCAGCAATGCCGTGGATCGCGAGCCGTTGGACGCGCTTCGTGCTGCCTTTCGCAGGGATTCGCTGGACACCGTCGCCTTGGTGCTGGCCCGCCATGCCAAGGCCAAGCCGCGCGCGGCGTGGACCCGCGAGGAGGGCCAACGCCCGCTGGCGACCACAGGTCGGCGCCAGGCCACCAGGTTGGCCGCTCTTCTCAATGCTTGGCGTCCGGAGCGCGTGGCCTCCAGCCCGTGGCGACGCTGCATGCAAACCATGGCTCCCTACGCCGCACTGCGGGAGCTCCAGATCAAGACGCTCCCCGCGCTGACGGAGCACTCGGCCGACCGGCACCCGCGCAGGGCGGCCAAGGCCTTCAAGAAGCAGCTGATCAAGCCACAGAGCATGGTGGTATGCACGCACCGCCCCGTCCTCCCGGCCCTCTTGCCAGTGCTTGCCGACCACGCCCGTTCCGGTGCCCGCTCAGCGTTGCCACAGTCGGATCCGTACCTGCGCCCCGGCGCCATCCTCGTGGCACAGCGCCGCATCGATGACCCGTCCAAGATTGTCTCGGTCGAAATCCACGAGCCCTTCGACGACTGAGGCCCTGCCAAGGCGTCGAGCGAACTGACATGGGCGCGGGTTAGGCTCAGGGTGTCGCACATCACGCGGGAGCGTCCCGCCGGAAGGAGCCCGCCATGGCTGCAACGCCGCTTATTGCCCAGCAACAATTGCGTGTGGAATTGGACGAGGACCAGGAACGCTTCAACCTCTTTGACCAGGGCGTCACAGCTCAGGGCAGCTTCATCGGTTTCCTCGGCTTCAGCCGCAATGGCAAGGTCCTTGACCTGCAACACACCATCATCAAGGAAGAGTTCTCCGGCCGCGGCTACGCACGGGCCCTCGTCGCCATCGTGCTGGAGCGCACCTGGGGCCGCGAGGAACGCATCATCCCCACGTGTTCCTACGTGGTGGACTTCCTGAGCCGCCACCCGCAGTACCGCCACCTGGTTGCGGTGAGCGGCCCGACGCCGCCGGGCCCGGTGAGCGCGGCCGGTACCGAGGGTGCCACTGGCGTTCCAGCCGCCCCGGGGGCCAGCGAGGACCAGGCCGCCACGGGCGTTGCAGCCGCCCCGGGGGCCGGCCCCGCCACGGCGTCGGGCACACGCCCCAAGGGCAGGCATTCGGCCTAGGGGAAACAGTCCCGGCAACGACCGGCCAGCCCAGCTGGCTGGCCTAGACTGTGGGCCATGAGCATCCCCACGCCGTACGAGGACTTGTTGCGCGAGGTTTTGGCCACCGGCACTCACAAAGAGGACCGCACCGGGACCGGCACCAGCAGCGTCTTTGGTCGCCAACTGCGCTTTGACCTGGCCGGGGATTCCTTCCCGCTGATCACCACCAAGCGCGTGCACTTTAAGTCCGTGGCGCTGGAGTTGCTGTGGTTCCTGCGTGGCGAATCGAATGTGCGCTGGTTGCAGGAGCAGGGAGTGAGCATCTGGGACGAATGGGCCGACTCGGAGGGCGAGCTTGGCCCCGTGTACGGCGTGCAGTGGCGCTCGTGGCCCACCCCGGACGGGGAGCACATCGATCAGATCTCCCAGGTGGTGGAGCAGATCAAGGAGAACCCGGACTCTCGGCGCCTCATTGTCTCCGCCTGGAATGTGTCCGAGATCGGCAACATGGCGTTGCCCCCCTGCCACGCGTTCTTCCAGTTCTACGTGGCAGATGGCAAGCTCTCTTGCCAGCTCTACCAGCGCAGCGCGGACCTCTTCCTCGGGGTCCCCTTCAACATTGCCTCTTACGCCCTGCTCACCCGCATGGTGGCGCAGCAGGCCGGCCTGGAGGCGGGCGAGTTTGTCTGGACCGGCGGCGACTGCCACATCTATGACAATCACGTGGAGCAGGTAAAAACCCAGCTGGCGCGGGAGCCCTTCGAGTACCCCACGCTGAGCTTTGCCCGCCGCCCGGAGAGCATCCTGGACTACGCCTTTGAGGACTTTGTGATCAACGACTACCAGCACCACCCGGGCATCAAGGCCCCGGTGGCCGTCTGATGGCGCGCGTCGACGCGGCCGAGCGCCGGATCGGGATCATTTATGCGAGCTCCCGGGACGGCTGGATTGGGATCGGCGGGGTCATGCCGTGGCGTTCCCCGGAGGATATGGCTTACTTCAAGGAACGTACCTGGGGCCACCCGGTGATCATTGGTCAGCGCACCTGGGAGTCCATCCCGGAGAGCTTCCGCCCGTTCCGCGGCCGCACCACGGTGGTGCTGAGCACGTCCGCCGAGCACGCCGCACAGGTGGAGGCTGCGGGGGCGCTCGCAGCCACCAGCCTGCCGCGCGCGCTCGACCTCGCAGACGGTGCCGAGGGCTCCGAGGTGGTGTGGGTGGCCGGCGGCGGGCAGGTCTATCGCCAGGCGCTGGAGGCCGGGCTCGTCGACGTTGCCCTGGTGACCGTGCTTGACGTGCTTGTCCCTGACGGGGACACCGCCGCCCCAGTGCTTGGCCCAGACTTCGAGCTGGTCTCCGCCTCCCCCACGCCAGCGGGTTTTCATACCTCTCCCACTGGCCCCGATTACCGCTTTGAGGTGTGGCGCCGCACGGCCCCCGCCCACCTGGACCGAGAGGCCCCCGCAGCATGAAGGATCTGACCCGCCGCCCCGAGACGCTCTTTGTTCTGGGGTACATGCTCTTCCCGCTCCTGGCGCTGGTCGTCGCGGTCGCCGGGGTGTGGAGCGTGGTCATAGACCGGACCGTGCTCGGCGTGATCCTCATCGTGGTCGTGGCGCAGATCTTCGTGTTTGGCGCCCTGTGGTGCGCCAACCGCCGCACCAAGCTCCTCGCCGAGGCGCACGGTGCCATCGAGGCGAGCATGACGGACGAGCAGGCCATCAACGCCTACAACGCCCGCGAGGCGCTGGAAATCGAGGCCAAAGAGAAGGAAGCCAGGGAGAAGGCGTCCCGCGAGCGGGAAGCACGGCGCGACTCAGGCTCCTAGTCCGGCCACGCGGCGTCGGGCATCACGCGTCACACAGACCGGCCCACCGGCCGGGTTTCCGTAGCATGAGTGCATGACTTCCCAGGCCGTCGGATTTGTTGGATATCGAGGCATGGTCGGCTCCGTCCTCATGCAGCGCATGGTGGATGAGGGCGACTTCGCCACGATTGACCCCGTCTTTTTCTCCACGTCCCAGGCCGGCGCACCGGCCCCGGCGTTTGCCGCGGGCGCCCCGGCGCTGAAGGACGCCTACGACCTGGGCGAGCTGGCCAAACTGGCCATCATCGTCACGGCCCAAGGCGGGGAGTACACCGCCGCAGTCCACCCACAGCTGCGCGCGGCCGGCTGGGACGGTCTCTGGATCGACGCCGCGTCCACCCTGCGCACGCGGGACAGCTCCATCATTGTGCTTGACCCGGTCAACCGCGCGGTGATCGACGCGGGCCTGGCAGGCGGCATCAAGGACTACATCGGCGGCAACTGCACCGTCTCTTGCATGCTGATGGGGCTCGGCGGGCTCTTCAAGAACGGGCTGGTGGAATGGGCCACGTCCATGACCTACCAGGCGGCCTCCGGCGGCGGCGCCCGCCACATGCGCGAGTTGCTGACCCAGTTTGGCTCGCTCAACCACGCGGTGAGCTCCGAACTGGCAGACCCGGCCTCCGCCATCTTGGACATCGACCGCCAGGTCCTGGCAGCTCAGCGCTCCCCGGAGCTGGACGCCAGCCAGTTTGGAGTCCCCCTGGCCGGCAACCTGATCCCCTGGATCGACGCGGATCTGGGCAATGGGCAGTCCAAGGAGGAGTGGAAGGCCGGGGTGGAGACCAACAAGATCCTGGGCCGCTCCGGCGCAGACGCGATCGTCGTGGACGGCCTGTGCGTGCGGATCGGCGCCATGCGCTCCCACTCGCAGGCCCTGACCATCAAGCTCACACAGGACCTGTCCATCGAGGAGATCACGCGCATCCTGGATGAGGACAACGAGTGGAGCAAGGTGGTACCCAATACCAAGGAGGACTCCATGCGAGACCTCACCCCGGTGGCGGCCTCCGGCACCCTCACGGTTCCGGTGGGCCGCCTGCGCAAGCTGGAGATGGGCCCGCAGTACCTCTCCGCCTTCACCGTGGGAGATCAGCTGCTCTGGGGTGCTGCGGAGCCGTTGCGCCGCATGCTCAAGATCGCGCTCGGGGAGCTCTAGCGCTCGGCGCTGGCCATCCCCTTGGCCTGCGTTGGTGACGCCGACCGTGCCTTACGGCGCTGGAGGAGCGCCAGGGCGATGGTCGGCACCAGCGTCAGGAAGACGATCACGGCGCCGACAGCGGCCGGGCCGTGGATGCCCCACGAGCTAGAGAGCGTGGCCCCAGCGACCGCTGTGCCGATGGCCGTGCCGGCGTTGAAGGCAGAGACGGCCAGCGCGGATCCAAGGGTCGCGGCCTTCCCAGAGAAGGTGACGGCGAGGTGGATCAGCACGCCATTGGCGCTGAGCCCGAACAGCCCAAGGACCACGACCAGTGCCGTCATGACCCAGGGAAGCCCCGTGGTGGCGCTGATGGCGATGAGCAGCGCGGTGGTGACGGCGGGCGTGAGAATGGTGATCAATCCCGGGTGCTTGTCCCCAAACCGCCCGCCAACGATGGTGCCGATGAACGAGCCCACTCCAAAGCCGGTCAGCACCAGGGGCACCAACGCGGTGGCGATGCCCGCCTGTTCGGTGAGGATGGGAGAGATGTAGGAGTAGGCGGCAAGCACGCCGCCGGTCGTGGTGGTGCAGGCCAGCAGCGCCAGCCACAGCCGGCCAGAGCGCAGCCCGCTGAACTGGGTGCGCACCGATGACACCTGAGTGCTGGGACCCTCCTCCGGCACCAAACGGGCCACAAAGACCACGGCCACCGTGGCGGCAACGGCCAGGAACCAGAACGTCCCGCGCCAGCCGGCCATCTGGGCCACGAAGGCCCCGATGGGCACGCCGAGCACCGTGGCCAGTGCGCCGCCTGCGCTCACAATGCCCATGGCCCGGGCGCCGGCCTGCGCACCCGCGGCCCGCGTGGCGACCACCGCCGAGACCGCCCAGAACGCGCCGGTGGCGACCGCGGTGACAAACCGAGCGGCGAGCAACACCGAAAAGTCCGAGGCAAGGCCCACCACCACATGCCCGACGATAAACACCACCAGTGCAAGGACAAGCGTCAACCGCTTGGAGAGTCGCATGGTCAGTAACGCCATGAGCGGGGCACCGATGATCATGCCCACCGCGAACACCGTGATGAGGCCGCCCGCCTGCGCAAGGGAGATCTTCAAGTCCCCGGCGACCTCCGGGAGGATGCCCGCGACCACAAACTCGGTGGTCAGCATCAAGAAGGTGCCCAGCGCCAAGACGTAGACCACCAAGGGCAGCCGGGGTTGCGCGGGTGTGGTGTTCCCGCTCTCCGTGTGGGGGGCGGCTTCCAGGTGGTGCGTACTCATGTGGGGTGTTCTCTCCTGAGAGTGCTGACGTGTTGATGTGCATCCATGACATCAGCCGCAGACCAGGCGCGGGAGAGCGCGTTCATAGGGGGTATGAACTACCCCCTCTCTAGCGCCCGGGAGCCGGAGTAGCGTTGAATGCATGGAACCTTCCGATCACCGGAGCGCGATTCGCGACTTCCTCGCCACCCGCCGCGCCAAGCTGACACCGCACGACGTCGGCCTGCCGCCAGCAGGCGGGCGGCGCCGTGTACCGGGGCTGCGGCGGGAGGAGGTCGCCGTCCTGGCCGGGGTGAGCACGGAGTGGTACGCGCGCCTGGAAAAGGGCCACATCAATGGCGTATCCGACGACGTACTGGACGCGGTGGCGCGTGCGCTGCGACTCGATGAGGCAGAGCGTCTTCACCTGTTTAACCTGGCCCGCGCCGCCCGCCCCAAGAGCGCCGCGCGGCGCCCACGGGCCTCACCGGTGCGGCCCAGCATTGAGCGGCTCCTGGATTCGATGCTCAGCACGCCGGCCTTCGTGAGAAACGCCCGCAACGACGTGATGGCCTGCAACCCGCTCTTCCGGGCCCTCTACGCGCCGGTCTTCGATGACCCGGTGGAGCCGCCGAACATCGTCAGGTTCACCTTCTTGGACCCGCGTCGGCATGACTTTTACCCGGATTGGGACGAGGCAGCGGATGGGATGGTTGCGCTGCTCCGCCACGAGGCGGGGCTCAATCCCTACGACCGGGACCTCACCGACCTGGTCGGGGAACTCGTGACCCGCAGCGACGAGTTCCGCACCCGGTGGGCCGGACACGACGTGAGGATGCACCTCACCGGCACCAAACGGATCATCAACCCCATCGTCGGGCTCATCGAGATCACCTACGACGTGTTGGATCTGCCTGCCGATCCGGGGCTCACCCTCACCACGTACGGGGCGGAGCCGAGCACGCCCGCGGCAGACGCGCTCGCTCTCCTCGCCAACTGGGCAGCGACACAGCACGAAGAAACGAACCGGCCACCCGCTTCGTCGCGTCCCCACGCCCTAGAAAGCAAGGGAAGCCCAGAGGGCCCCGCCACGCTGTAGCTGGGCCCGACGCCGCTCAGAGGTTCCGGCGGGTGCGCTCCAGGTCCTCTTTGGCCACCTCACGCAGATGACGCAGCTGCTCCAGGCGCTCCGCCGGGGCGCCGTCCTGCGTGGCCTGGGCCAACAGGTGATCCGCCTGCTCCAGGTTGTGCACGGCCATGGAGTGGGCCTTCTCCAGGCTGGTGGTGGGCTGGTTATCGATGTCAGATGCATCCGGAATGATGTTGTCCATCACCCCATCCTGGCCCCGCTTGCCTCCTATGTGAAGTGCCACGCCGCGGTGATCCCGCGGCGGCGCCCCACTTTAGAGCGTGCAGTTGATCAGCAGCGGCTCGTGGTGCAGCTCGATGCCCCACGCGTCCTTCACGCCGTCTCTCACCGCACGCGCCACAGCAAGCACGTCCGCGCTGCTGGCCTGGCCGCGGTTGGTCAGCGCCAGGGTGTGCTTGGTGGAGAGCGAGGCCCGCCCACCGGCCAGGGCCTCTCCGGGCATGCCGGGCAGCCCAAAACCCTTGTGGAAGCCCGCGTGATCAATCAGCCAGGCGGCGGAGAGCTTGAGGCCCTCAGACTCCTGCACCGGGAAGCGCGGCGCGTCCTGCGGAAGCGTCTGCGCGAGCGCTGGCGACACCACCGGGTTGGTGAAGAAGGAGCCGCAGGAGTAGGTATCGGGATCATGACGATCCAGAACCATCCCCTTGGAGGCACGTAGCGCGAGCACCGCCTCACGCACCTGAGGCGCCGGGACCCGATCCCCCACACTCACGCCGAGGGCCTGCGCCAGCTGCGCAAAGGCAACCGGGCGGTCCTCGTCCGCAAAGAGCTGGAACGTGGCATCAAGGACCACGTAGCGCGGCGAGCCGTTCTCGGTGCTGCGCTTCAGGAGGGAGTCGCGATAGCCCATGCGCAGATCCCCCACGCTGAGCTCCTTGACCTGATCCGTGGCGCGGTCAAAGACGGTGACCCGCACCAAGGTCTGGGACACATCCGCGCCGTAGGCCCCCACGTTTTGCACCGGTGTGGCACCGGCGGAGCCAGGGATGCCGGAGAGGGCCTCTAAGCCACTGAGCCCCTCCTCCACGGTCTGGGCCACCACGGCGTCCCAGTCGTGGCCCGCCTGCACGGTGACCAGGCGGCCGCCGCCCGCGCCGGTGGGCTCCCCCACCGTGACCCCGCTGGTACCCATGCCCAGAACGGTCCCGCGCCACCCGGCGTCGTCGATCAGGAGGTTTGAACCGCCGCCGAGCACCAGCAACGGCTCCCGCGCGGCGTCCGCCGCCCTCACGTGCTCCACGATCTCTTCGCGGCTGGTGGCCGCCACCAGCGTGTCCGCTGGCCCGCCAACGCGCAGCGTGGTGAGCTCCGCCAGCCTCACACCGCTCACGCCTGTGCCACCTTGACCACTGCCTGGGACTTGGTCAGGACCTTCTCTTCCCCCAGCGTCACGAGCAGGTCAACGCGCACCGTGCCGGCGGCGGCATCCAGCTTGCCCACGCTCGCGACGACGCTCAGCTGCGCGCCGTCCGCCTGGTCCGGCGCGGACCCCGCCGGGTCGGGAACGGGAACCATCGCGGCAAAGCGGGTCTGGTAGTCAAGAATCGCCGTGGGATCACCAATCCAGTCGGTGACCAGCTGCACGGCCGCGCCCATGGTGAGCATGCCGTGGGCAATCACACCCGGCAGACCCACCTCCGTCGCGAAGCGATCATTCCAGTGAATGGGATTGAAGTCGCCGGAGGCGCCGGCGTAGCGGACCAGGTCCGCCCGGTTCAGCGCCACGGTGGTGCGAGCCAACTCCTGGCCCACCTCAAGGGAATCAAGGGTGATGCTCATGTTCAGTCCTCTCCTCGCACCATCAGGGTGGAGAGCACGGTGGTGACCGGCTCCCCGTCAGCGCCCACCAATTCCGTGCGGGTCACCACCATGCCGCCCGTGCCCACGGCCCTGGCGCGCTCGACGCTGACCGTGGCGGTGATCTGGTCCCCCGCCACTATGGCGCGGTGATGGGTGAAGCGCTCCTCCGCGTGCACCACCCGCGCAAAGTCGATCCCGGACTCCGGATCCTGGATGTAGGCGCCCTCTGCGTTCTGGGCGATCACGACGGCGAAGGTGGGCGGCGCCACCAGATCCGCGTGCCCCGCGGCGAGCGCCGCGTCCAGGTCCGAGTGGACGGGGTGGGTGGCCTTCACGGCGGCGGCAAAGGCGCGGATGCCCTCGCGTCCCACGCTGTACGGCGGCGCCGGTGGGTAGACCCTGCCCTGCAAATCTGCGTTGACGCTCACATGCGCCCCTTCCTCGCGGGGCGCTGCCCGCCCGTTCCTGAGTGGTTGCCACGGATGTTCCTGCGTTGTTCCGCCGCGCGGATCCCAAAACCCACCAGGTGGGTGATGATGCCAAGGGCCAGGAGGCCCAGCGCGATGAACATCAGCGGCTTGTTCTGGGTGGAGGCGCCCACCAGCGCGAGGATGAGCCCCGCGACCATGAGGCCAATGGCCCCGAGCAGGCTGACCTTCGTGGCCGTGGAGGCCGTGTCCCAGTTGAGCATGGGCCCCAGTCTACGGGCGGCGCTGGGGGCGGGTGGGCATCGCGGCGGGCGTCCAGGCGCCCATGGCGCGCGGCGTCACATTCGGATTCGCTTGACCAGGAGCACCGCCGTTCATAGCGTGGACAGGGTGCTTTCCCCACACCAGCTTCCGGAGGACTCTGTGTCTGCCAGTACCGCCCCGCACACCCCGCGCCCTGTGCCCCAGCGCCTTCGGGACGCTCGTGCCGTGCTCTTTGACTTGGACGGGGTCCTGACGCCCACCGCGGATGTGCACCGCCACGCCTGGAAGCAGGCCTTTGGCGAGTTCTTTGACCACCTTTCTCGCAGCGACGCGCTGAGTGATCAGGACTACCTGACCCTGGTGGACGGCAAGCCACGGTACGACGGCGTGCGGGCAGTTTTGCAGGATCGCGGGCTGTCGCTGCCTGACGGCGACCCGAGCGACGCACCGGACTTTGGCACGGTGTGCGCCCTCGGCAACCGCAAGAATCAGGCGTTCACCGAGATCCTGGAGCGCGACGGCGTGCAGCCCTACCCGGGCTCTGTGGCGTACGTGGACCACGTGGTTGAGGCGGGTCTCGAGGTCGCCGTGGTGTCCTCCTCCCGGAACGCGCGCGAGGTGCTGCGCGCCGCGGGGCTGGCCCACCGCTTCCCCGTCGTGATTGACGGCCAGGTGGCGGCCGCCCGCCGGCTGCCTGGCAAGCCTTCCCCGGATACGTACCTGGCCGGAGCGGAGGAGCTGGGCTGGCGCCCGTCCGAATGCATCGTGGTGGAGGACGCCATCTCTGGTGTGGCGGCCGGGGCCGCGGGCGACTTTGGCCTGGTGATTGGTGTGGCCCGCGATCAGCCGCACTCGGCGCTCCTGGAGGCCGGCGCGGACACGGTGGTGGATGACCTGGCGGAGCTGGTCAAGGCCGGCGACGATGCCGTGGCGGACACCTGGTCCCTGAGCGACCCCCGAGCCGAAGATGCCCCCAGCCTGGAGGATGAGACCGTCTACTCCACCGGCAACGGCTTCCTTGGGCTGCGCTGGCAGGGCCCGGATGGCGGCCAACACCGCAACGGCACCTTCATCAACGGCCTGCACGAGACCTGGCGGATCGCCTACCCGGAGAACTCCTACGGGCAGGCGGAGAGCGGGCAGACCATGATCCCGGCCCCGGACGCCCGCGGCTTCCTGGTGTATGTGGATGATGAGGCCCTTGAATTGGGGCGCACCGAGGTGGACCTGGCCGAGACGCGCCTGGACTTCCGCGACGGCACCCTGACCTCCAGGACCCAGTGGCGCACCGCCCGCGGGGACCGTGTGGAGGTGCGCGTGCGCCAGCTGGTCTCCTTTGAACAGCGCCACCTGGCGCTCTTTGAGTACTCCGTGCGCCCGCTGGATGCGGACGCACACATCCACCTGCGCTCCACCCTGATTGATCCGGGAGCGGCGGATAAGGTGCCCTCGCCCGCTCAAGCCGACTACGCGGCGTCGGGCCCTGAAGGGATTGGTGACCCGCGCAAATCTGAGGCGGTGGATGAGCACCCGCTGGTCCCGGCCGGGAACTGGAACGACGACGGCGTGGACGTGCTCTCCTTCTCCGTGCGCAACTCCGGCATGACCGTGGCGACCGGCGTGGGCCACGAGGTGCGCTACCCCGACGGCGGCGCCGGCCGGGCGCGTACCGGCACGCGCCGCAGCCCGGACCGCCTGGATGAGTGGGTGGACATTGACCTGCACGCCGGCGAGGCCGTCCGCCTGGTGAAGTACGTGACCTACCATTCCTCGCGCCGCCAGCCGGCCCTGGAGATGCGCTCGCGCGCCGGGCGCTCCGTGGCGACCGCCATGCGCGGCGGCGCCGCCTCCGTCTTTGACCAGCAGGCCAAGTGGGCGCGCGCCTTCTGGGAGCGCTCCGACGTGGAGGTGGGCGGTAGCCTGCCCGCCACCCAGCGCTCCGTGCGCTGGAACCTGTGGCAGCTGGCCCAGGCGGCGGCCCGCGCGGACGGCCAGGGCATCTCAGCCAAGGGTGTGTCCGGTAACGGCTACTCCGGCCACTACTTCTGGGACACCGAGATCTTTGTGGTCCCCTTCCTGAGCTACACCTCCCCGCAGTGGGCGCGCAACGCCCTGCGCGCCCGCATCAACATGCTGCCCAAGGCGCGCGAACGCGCCCGGATGCTCAACGAGGAGGGCGCGCTGTTCCCCTGGCGCACCATCAACGGGGAGGAGGCCAGCGCCTACTTCCCCGCCGGCAGCGCGCAGTACCACATCAACGCTGACATCTCCTCCGCGCTGTCCCACTACCTGCAGGCCACCGCTGACCTTGACCTGCTCAGCAGCGGCGGCGCAGAGGTGTTTGTGGAGACGGCCCGCATGTGGCTCTCCCTCGGCTTTTGGCGCAAGGCCTCTGACGGCCTGCACTTCCACCTGCACGGGGTCACCGGGCCGGACGAATACACGGCGCTGGTCAACGACAATGCGTATACCAACGTGATGGCCGCCTTCAACCTGGAGGAGGCCGCGCGGACGGTTCAGCGCCTGGCGAGCACGGACCCGGAGGCGTACCGCACGCTGGTCACCGAGCTGGCGCTGCAGCCGGATGAGCCCGAGGCCTGGCTGGCCGCAGCCGCCGGGATGTTTGTGGGCTTTGACGAGGCGCTTGGCGTGCATCAGCAGGACGCCTCCTTCCTTGACAAGGAGGTCTGGGACGTCCCGGGCACCCCGCCCAACAAGCACCCTCTGTTGCTGCACTACCACCCGCTGGTGCTGTACCGCTTCCAGGTCCTGAAGCAGGCGGACACCGTGCTGGCCCTGTGGCTGCGCTCCTCCCGCTTCACGGCGGAGCAAAAGCGAGCGGACTTTGACTACTACGACCCGTTAACCACCGGCGACTCCACCCTCTCCGCCACGGTGCAATCCATCGTGGCCGCGGAGGTGGGCTACGCGCAGCTGGCCATGCACTACTTCCTGCATGCCCTGGACGTGGACCTGATGAACCTGCACCACAACACCTCAGACGGCGTGCACGTGGCCAGCACCGGCGGTGTGTGGGCGGCGCTGGTCAACGGCTTTGGTGGGCTGCGAGACGACGACGGCGTGTGGCGCTTCAGCCCCCGCCTGCCTGCCGACTGGCCCAGCCTGACGTTCCGCCTGACCTGGCGCGGCACTCGCGTGCGATTCACCGTGACGCGGGATCGCTTTGAGGCCTTCGCAGAGACGGGCACCGACCCCGTGGAGTTCTTCGTCAACGGCGAGGCGCTACGCGTGGTGCCCGGCGAGGGCACAGTCGGCACGGAGTTGCGAGATCAGGGGCCGGCGCTGAAGGGCAGCCCGTCCTTCGCCAGCATCGTGGCGCTGCAGCGCGAGGACGGCTCGCGGCTGGGCCCCGCGGTGCGGTAGGGGGCCTTCTACGGCGCCAACTGCCCGACGACGGCGGGCGGGCTCAATCGTTGCACCGCCGCTTCCAGCGCGGAACGTACCGCAACGATGCCCGGCCGGTTCACAGCGCCGTCGCGCACCAAGGTATACAGCGAGCGCCGGGGCAGCTCCGCGAGGTCAAAGAGGTTGACTCCGCGCAGCTGGCCCGGCGCGATGAGCCCGGGAAGGAACGCCGCCGCGTGCCCGGTGCGCACCAGCTGCACCTGCAGCAGCGGGTCCACGGTCTCGCAACGCAGCAGCGGCTCAAAGCCCGCGCCCCGGCACACCGAACGCACCCAGTCCCCCATCGGCATGCCGGCCGGGTCAACGGAGAAGCGCGCCGTCGCCAGCTCCGCCAGGCTCCCCACCGTGGAGGGCAGGCCGCCCGCCGTCGGATGCTCCGGGAGGGCCAGCCGCAGGGGGTCGGTGCAGACCTCCACGCGGTGCAGGCCCGTCTGGACGGGCGACGGGCTGCCGGGAAACTCCTCGCCGAGCACCACATCAAACTCGTGATTGAGCAGGGCGTCCGTGGAGCTGCCCGCCTCCCGGTGGATCAGCTCCACGTCCAGCTCGGGGTGACGCTCGGCGAGCCACGTGAGCGCGCGGGGCACCAGCTCAAGGAGCACGGTCTGGAAGGAGGCCACGCGCAGGCGACCCCTGGCCGTCACGTCCCCGGCCGCCAGCTCCGCCTCCGCAAGCTCCAGGCGCGTCATGACCTCCTCCGCGTGGCCCACCAGGCGCACCGCCGCGGGGGTCAGGCGCACGCCCCGTCCCACCTTCTCCAGCAGCACCGTGCCGGTCTCCCTCTCCAACCGGGAGATCTGCTGCGAGATGGCAGAGGGCGTGTAGCGAAGGCCCGTGGCGGCGGCCGTGAGGGAGCCGCAACGATGGACCTCTGCCAGGACGCGGAGCCGGCTGAGTTGCAACATTCTCATCCTTAAGGGCAGCTAATAGTTTGTTGCAACAAACCATAACTGGACTACACCTTCTGAGGTACTGAATGCTGGGTACATGCCCACTCCCCAGCCCGTGACCCCCTCGCAGACGCCGCAGACCTCGCTGGAACCCCTTGAACCGCTGGCACCGCTCGGTACGGACAGTGCCGCGAGCCACCGCAAGTCCACCGTCGGTGCCGCGCTGTTGGTCCTGTGCTCCTCCGTGTCCCTGCAATTTGGGGCGGCGCTGGCGTTCATGCTCTTCCCGCATGTGGGCGCCTGGGGCATGAACAGCCTTCGCATCGGCATCGCCGCGCTGGTACTCCTGGTCCTGGTTCGACCCAAGGCCTGGAGGTGGACCAAACGGCAGTGGATCGGCGTGGTGCTCTTTGGCGTGAGCCTGGCGCTCATGAACGGCTTCTTCTACGCGGGCATTGAGCGCGTGCCCCTAGGCACCGCCGTCGCGATCGAGTTCATGGGGCCGCTCATCCTGACCGCGGTCCTCGCCCGGCGCTGGCGCGAGGGAATCTGGATCCTGCTCGCCCTGGCGGGCATGGCGCTCTTCTTCGTGGAGAGCCTCACAGGCACACCCCTTGACCCAGTGGGCGTCGGCTTCATCCTGATCGCTGCCGCCGCCTGGGCCGCCTACATCTTGGTTGGCCAGCGGATTGGCCAGAGCCTGCCAGGGGCACAGGGCCTGGCCGGTGGCCTGGTGGTGGCCGCGGTGCTCATGATGCCGATTGGGCTTCCGACCGCGCTGCCCGCTCTCGTGGGAGATCCCACGCTGCTGCTCATCGCCATCCCGGCCTCGCTGCTGGCCTCCTTGATCCCCTACTCGCTCGAATTCGCTGCCATGAAGCGCCTACCCAAGCCCGTCTTCGGGATCCTGCTGTCCCTGGAGCCGGCCGTGGCCACACTCGCCGGATTCCTGCTGCTGTCCCAGGCGCCGTCGGTCCTAGGGTTGATGGCCGTGGCACTCGTGGTGTCGGCCAGCGCCGGGTCCACGCTCACCGCGCGCGGGTAGGCAGCTGCCGGGCTGGGTTCAACTGGGATGGACCCTCGCGACCGGTCTAGCGGATGCCCACCGGGTTGTGGGTGCTAGGACGTTCGTTGTCCGGATGCGCTGCGAACGCCCGGCGAAACGTTGTTCGCCGATCCGCGCCGCTCAGGTTCATCCCACCGATCCCCCGGGTTTTCGTGGATCCCCCACCCACTCGACGGGGGATCCATGAAATCTCGGGGGATCCACGCGAACGAGAGGGATCCACGCGAGGGCAGGGTATGCGCACAGGGACTACTCCAAGGGCCTGCTCCTGGACCAGCGCGGCGCGCGCACGGACAAGAACGGGAATCCCAAAGACGGCCCACACCACCGCCATCCGTCGTACTCCGCAATCAGTTCTTCTACATCAACTGGTTCATCGACACGGAGACCGGCAAACGCCACGGGAACACCCTTGTGCGCCCCGACTGAGGCCATCGACCACATCGAGATCGAAGGCAACCACCAGTTGCATCACCTCAAGGCCGGATAGAAGCCAGAGGGCTGGGACGAATGGGTAGCCATCGCGGCCGCGCAGGGCGACCGCTGGGCCCTTGAGCGCCCCGACTTCTTTTGGCCATCCCAGACCAAAACGTACAAGTCACGCTCTTCCGCTCGTGACAAGCAGGCCATCGTGCGGCGTTGGGGTGGTGACGCCGAGATCCTGGTCGCAGAGGTTGGGGACTTCAAGCCGATTGCGGAAGTCACGGCCAGCCGCGCCCGAGCCCGCCGACAAGTCCGGATTGACAAGCTGCAGGCGCAGATCACCGCCCTGGAAGCGGAGACCGAAACTTGCCCGTCCCGCGCTGCCGCAGCAAGCCCTTGGGCGGAGCGCGCTAATGAAACCTGAGCGTCTCAACTGGGTGGAGGATCTCTTCTCCCGGTTCCCGAAGACTATGGCCGTCCTGGTGGGCGGCCTTTTTGTGCCCTCGTGTTGTGCGTGGGCCTAATCGAAGGAGCCTGACCGTGGACAAGCAAGCTCATGAGGCGGACCACCTCCGCCCCGGGATGACCCAGGTCGTCAACCAAGCCGACAAGCCGGAAGGCGTGCTCTGGTAAGGGACTGACTCGGAAGGTGAGACCCATGCTTGGACGCCCAAGGAGGTCACCTTCGTCGGGTGGAAGCCCGCCAAGGTTGTGGAAGCGTGAGGGCGCGGCTGCACGAGGTGGCGTGTGGGCTGAGGCGCAACAAGTTGGACATCGCGGCCACGCGCGACGGCGATTGGTGGTGGTTTGACCACCCCATCCCCCTCACCAACGCCCGCGGCGACACCACAACCCTCGCCCGCACCCATGATGTCCACATCATCCACAAAACCGACGAGGCCCCAGCACACGCTGGGGCCCCACCCATTGGAGGCACTCCGAGGCTGACGCTGTCGAAGCGCTGACTAGGTTGCCATCGGCCCGTGGACTGGTCGGCTTTGAAGGGGCGGTCCGGCAAAAAATGGGTGTCGTCTGGTGTGCCCGAGGGTTCCCCGAACGCTTGGGTGCCAGTTCGCCACGACGGCATCGCGCCGATCAGGCCGCCAAGGGGATGTCACAGCGTCCGCTCGAAAGGCTCCCACGAATTATCGTGGGAGCCTTTCGGCTCTCGACTGCTCAGGAACCTGGCGCTAGCCGCTATTACAGGATCGGAGGGTTTCCTCCACGTTTCCAACAATCCTGAACAGACGCGGCTGTTCCGGACAAGCAAGCACCTCAAGTAGTTCCCTCGAAGGCGATGAGTTCCACTCCCCCGGTTCAGCGATCTGCTGCAAGCCGAGGTCAAACCCGCGTTCCCGAACGGAAGGGACCGGTACCGTCCCCTCCGCCCAGAAGTCCACATCCACCACAACCGTTCTTAGGCCGTCGTCCTCGAAAGTAACGCTGACAATCAGTGGCTCCCATAACAGCACGGAAACAGCGTGCACAGATCCCGTGAAGCTCGCGAACCTCAGCGCCTCCCCGATTCCCGCGGTCAATTCAAAAAACACGGAGGGTTCCGTGACCAACCCGCTACTCATCCCCGACGATCAGTTCGTCAAGTTCTGCCGCGTCGACGGCCTTGCCGATGCCGATGCGCTCGGTCGTGGCTGTGTACAACTTCCCATCCCTTGGGAGGGAAGTTGTCGCAGCCGACCTGCCAGCGAACCCGACAGTTCCTGACACCGCAGACCAAGCCTTGCCGAGGCCAACGTCGACCCAGTCGGGGCACCGGAGGGCCTTGTCAGGGTTCAGGCAGTACGCGGTCTGAAGACCAAGCTCTCCACCGACTGTCTCACCGTGGAGCACCTTCAGCGCTGATCGCACAAAGACTCCCCTGACTTCCCGTTCATCCGTGACCGTGCATCTTCCGTTCTTGCACTTAATCTCATTACTCCACACCGTGTGGGCATATGAGGTGCCGGACTTCACGATGGTGGGCGCCGAGGCGAGGTACCGAATCGATGCCTGGGTCTTGATGTTATGCCTATGCTCTGCCTTGTCCTGCCCCCAACCCTTTTGCGACACGTTGTCATAGAACCCGGTCCTCACGGGAGTGCTACGCCATTTGCCATTCGGCAATCGCTCCCGAACCTTAAACTCGATGCGCTCCGTCTTGTACGAGGCCGGCGGCATAGCCGCGTTAGCGGAGCCCGCCGACAACGCCAGCACTCCGAACATGAGCGCGCCAACAACTCCTGCAGCTACTTTGCGGCCGCAAAGTTTCATTATTTCCCCGCCCTCGAAGAGTCTGCTTTCGCGTCAAAAGTTAACGGCTAATCGGGCATCGCCACAACCGGTGTTGCACAATCGTTGTCAAAATCGTTGGCTCAGTTCCACTCCTCCACACATGTCAACTTTGGTACAAGCGCACGTCGCCACCCCTCCCCCACCCGATTTTCGTCAGGCCGCTCCACACCAGGGCGGCCTTTTTTATGCCCAAAAGGTAAGGACCCGCGTGAAAAAGCACCTCGCGGCAGCCGCCGCCATACTCCTAGCCTGCACCCTCGCCCTGACGGCCTGCGCCAACGACGCAGACGTTGCCTCAGAAAACCTTTCCAAGGACTCCGACAACTTCAAGGTCGCCCGCCGGGTCGCGTTCTTCAACGGCATCACAGACAAGTACCTCCTGGAGATTCAGGGGCTGTGTGCGATCCAGGCCGACACCGCCGAGAACCAGCTCGAGGTCACTTGCAAGACCGGTGCCGACGAGTTTAAGAAGCACTTCTTGGGCCACTCTGACAACACCACCTACTTCGTGGAGCAGATCGAGGGCAAGAACGTCTCCACGGACTTCTACAAGGTCACGTTCAAGCCGACCCAGATCCTCCCCCAGTTCGAAAACACCAGCGGCAACTAGCTCTCGCCAGCCCAACGAAAGGAACGTCCTTGTCTCTCGACACGAAATGCATCATCGCCAACGCCCAAGAGATGGCTAAGCCCATTGAGCGGTCCCTGGCCTCCGCCAACGAGACCCTCGAAGAGATCACGACCGCCATTGAGACCGGCGAGCTAGTCGGCAGTGAGGAGCTTCGGACCGCCCTTGCGATGACCAAGATCGGCGTCCTCGTGGCCCTCGTGCACGCCGTCAATGCCAACACCTCCGCACAGACCATTCAGGCGCTCATTGCAGCCCGCGCCGAAAGCGGCGGTCTGCAAGGTCGTCTACGCGAAAGTCGGCCACACGCTGTTCCGAATCAACGCGGGCCGGTGCCCGTGATGCAAACCAAGCCATTAAAGACCGTAACTCAACACGTGGCCGGCAACCGAGGCCGCTTGCTACACGCGTGAGTGGCAGAGCGAAGCCCCGTTTCCCATCAAGGAAAACGGGGCCACGCCAGCAAGCTCATTTGAGCGATCTACGCCTTTGTATAGCTCGCAACGCCAGAGTCAAAAACCCGACTCCAACGCCAACCAGTATGAGGGCCTGCCCGCTGCGCGCCACCACCGGGTCGCCAGAGAAAACTAGGAATATTCCCCAAATAGCAAGCACTCCAACGAGAAGAGCACCTGTTGCCATTAGCAATCCAAATTTCATCACTATACCTCCTAAGGCGTGAATAGGTTTGCCATGAACATTTTACCTTACGGTCCCGTGCAATACGGAGTACCTGTCCAAAGAATGCGGAGCACAACTCCATTTCCATCACGCGAACAGTAGGTGATAGCACCGGCCACAATGGCCAGCACACCCGCTACCACTGAGGGGACTGGTGTAGGAGTTGGTGACAACTTCGGTTGAGGCCGCGAGGGCCTGGGTGGTGTCGAGTTTGCTCTCGTATTCGATGGGGGTCAAGCCGCCGAGCCGGTCTTGGGCGCGGCGGCGGTGGTAGGTGCGTTCGATCCAGGTCACGATCGCCAGGAGCAGGTCTTGGCGAGTGGCCCAGGTTTGCCGGTTGAGGACGTTCTTTTGCTGCAGTGCCCAGAAGGATTCCATTGCGGCGTTGTCGCCTAGTTGACCTGGCACTTGGTCAGGACGCCCACAGCGACCCTGCGGATCACTTGGGACGACACGTTGCTGAGCAGACCGTTGCCGATGCGCACCGGCGCCGCGTGGTGCTTCAGTGCACGCTCGTCGTTCTGGTCGGCTCCTCCAGCCAATTACGCACTCACCGCCGATCCACCACCTCACCTGCGGCTCCGTTTGACCTCAGATAGCCCATTCACCCGGATTACCCTCGAGGCCGTCATCGCGGACCCTGTGGGCTAGACGCCGAACCTCCCTCTTCGTCCGCGCGTGACTCGTGGTGGCTGGTTATGCACTCATGGGCCGTCACTAGACGTAGTTCCTTGCCTACTCCGCGTTACTCGCAAACGTCGCATCATCGCCATCCCATCTCACTGCCCCGACGAGCCTCGATCGTCGGCGGGGCGAAGCCAGAGCCGACGGTCGTGAGCGAGTCACGAAGTCGAAGAATGAGACTTCGTCTCTCCTTCTCCTTGCGCTACGCCCCGTCACCCCGAGGCACAACGGGGGGCATCCCGAATGGCGTTCTTCTGGAACTCCGACCGGGGCTCGTCCAGCCCAAGCTGTCGCCCACTCCGAGCTGAGTTCACATAAACGCCCCGACCACCTGGGCATGACCGATCACCACTGAGAGCGGAGCGAGTGCCATGTCCATCAATCCCCTGGGCGACCTGATCCGGGACGCCATCGACACCCAGAAGCTGAGGCTGCGCCGGGTCGCTGAGCTCGCCACTGCGGCCGGCCACCCCATCTCCCACAGCAACATCCAGCGCCTGACCAAGTCCCCCGCGGAGCTGCTCTCGCCGAGCACAGTCCACGCTCTGCCCGCTGCCCTGCGCTTCTCCCCCGCCGCTGTCACCGCGGCCGCGCTGCGCACCCTGGGCTTGGACTCCGTTCTGCAGCGCACCCCTAACGTCGTCGCTTCCGTCCTGGCTAACAGCAGCCTGTCGGAGGCCCAGAAAACGGCCCTGCTGACCGACTACGAGGCGTTCTTAGCCTCGGGTGCCAGTCACCCACGCAGGCCCTCCTGGCGCCGGAGCTGGCCGCGTGAGCTGGGGTGCGCTGGAGGAGCCGGAGCTGATGCAGGTCGGCAAGCTGCTCACGATCTCGTCCGAGCCCAACCACCCGACCGGAATGCTCGCCGACACCTTCCGCGCCGGGGACCGAGCCTCCTATCTTCCGCGCGGTCAACCTGCGCACCCGCAAGGTCCGCGGGCTGCTCATCCCCGGCAGCGAAGTCGGCGGCTGGATCAGCTATCCGCGTCAGCTTGGCCGTAACTGCTGGGCCGATCCGACTGCAGGCTTGGACCCCTACGCCTTAGTGCAGAACAGCGTCTACCTCGGCTCCGGGACGCTGCTGCGCAGCGGCGCGCAGGACGCCTCGAACGTCGATCCCCCGGGTTTGCGTGGATCCCCCGCCCACTCGACGGGGGATCCATGAAATCTCGGGGAATCCGCGGATGGCGGCCCGGATCTCCACCGGCTTTTCGCCGCAAGGACGGCAAATACTCGGGCGCACGGCCAAAACCCGGTGGAAAGTGGCACTACGCCCCACGGCGCACGGTGGGCGGCGTCGGCCAGGCCAGGGCTAACGTCAGGGCTCACGCCACAGCCGCCGCAGAGTGGCCTAGGAAATGCGAAAAGCCCCGGTTGCCCGGGGCCTTTCCTTGGTAGCGGTGCCGGGACTCGATCCCGGGACCTCACGATTATGAGTCGTGCGCTCTAACCAGCTGAGCTACACCGCCACGAATGAAGTGAGCCGCTCCGCTCCGCAAAAGCGGGTCGGAGCGGCTCTCCATTCAGAGCCCCCCACGGGAATCGATCCCGTGACCTCAGTCTTACCAAGACTGCGCTCTACCACTGAGCTAGGGGGGCAACGCAGACGAGCTTACCAGCCCGTCAGCGCCAGACGAAATCGAGGGAAACCCCCGGTTTCGAAGTCTTAGTGACGGGGCTTGCGGGACTTGTAACCGCCCTGGAAACCGCCGTCATTCCGGGAATTTCCGCCGCTGCGGAAACCACCCTTTCCGCCGCGATCACCATCAGATTCGCGACGAGAAGTGCGATCTGCATCACGCGGGGCCTCACGACGATCGTTGCGGCCGTAGCCCTGGCGATCATCGCGCTGCTCCGACGCGCCGCGCTCGGGGCGGGCGTAGCCACCACGCTCGCCGCCACGGTCGTTGCGCTCGGGACGCTCGTAGCTGCCACGACGATCGTCGCGACGCTCGCCACGGCCGGCGAACTTGTCGCGACGGTTATCCCCGCGACGGTCATCGCCACGGTTGTCGCGGCGCGGCGCACGGCGATCGCCCTCGTCAGAGGAATCGGAGGGGCGACGGCCCGTATCCGGCTCCAGGTTGATCAGGCGCCCACCGATGCGGGTGCTGGAGAGCTTGGCCAGGGTGTCCGGGGACAGCTTGGCGGGCAGCTCGATCAGCGAGTGATCCGCACGGATGTCGATGGAACCGATGTCACCGGAGTGCATTCCACCCTCATTGGCGAGAGCGCCAACGATGGAGCCGGGCAGCACGCGCTGCTGGTGTCCAACGGAGATGCGGTAGGTGGCGTTTCCTGCGCCCAGCGGCTTGCTGGGGCCGCGGGAGGCAAAGGCGTCGCGGGTGCGCTTGCCTGCGCGGGCCTGCTTGGCCAGCGGTGCCACAGCGATTTCCTCAGTCAACAGCGGGCGACCGCCCTGAGCCAGGTGGGCAAACGCCGCGGCGACCTCGATGGGGTCAACATCGTGCTCGGCCAGGTAATCGGTCACGAGCTCGCGGTACTGCGAGATGTCCTTGGAGGAACGGGCCTTGGTGACCTTGGCGGCCAGGCGGCCAAGGCGGGACTTGTTGACGGCCTCGATGCCGGGAATCGGCACCTCGGTGACGGCGTTGCCCGTGGCCTTCTCGATGTGCTTGAGCAGGAAGCGCTCACGCGGGGTGATGAAGAGGACGGCGTCGCCCTGGCGACCGGCGCGGCCGGTGCGGCCGATGCGGTGCACGTAGGACTCGGTGTCGTGGGGGACGTCGTAGTTGAAGACGTGGCTGATGCGCTCCACGTCCAGGCCACGAGCGGCCACGTCGGTGGCGACCAGGATGTCGATCTGGCCTTCGCGCAGGTTTTCCACCGTGCGCTCGCGCTGCTGCTGGGCAATGTCACCGTGGATGGCGACGGCGCGGAAGCCGCGGGCCTTCAGCTTGGAGGCAACGTCCTCTGCGGCGACCTTGGTGCGGACGAAGGCGATGATGCCGTCGTGATCCTCGGTCTCAAGGATGCGCGCCATGACGTCCAGCTTGTGGGAGTGCATAACCTGCAGGTAACGCTGGCGAATGTTCACGCCGGCGCTGGAGACGGCATCCACGGAGACCTGCTCCGGGTTGCGCAGGTACTTCTCGGCGATGCGGCGGATCTGGCGCGGCATAGTGGCAGAGAACAGTGCAACCTGCTTGTCCGCGGGGGTGGACTCAAGGATGTGGTCCACCTCTTCGGCGAAGCCCATGCGCAGCATCTCGTCTGCCTCATCCAGGACCAGGTACTGCAGGCCGGAGAGGTCAAGCGCGCCGCGGTCCAGGTGATCAATCACGCGGCCGGGGGTGCCCACAACAACCTGCACGCCGCGACGCAGCGCGGAGAGCTGGGGGCCGTAGGGCGAGCCGCCGTAGATGGGGAGGATGCTGAGCTGATCAACGTACTTGGCGTAGCTGCTGAAGGCCTCCGCGACCTGCAGGGCCAGCTCGCGGGTCGGGGCCAGGACCAGCACCTGCGGGATGCTGGGCTTGCCGTTGACGTCGTTGAGCTCGGCGATGCGAGAGAGCGCGGGGACGGCAAACGCGGCGGTCTTGCCGGTACCGGTCTGGGCCAGGCCCACCACGTCGCGGCCCTCAAGCAGCAGCGGGATGGTGGCGGCCTGGATGGGAGAGGGACGCTCGTAGCCCAAGTCGGTCACGGCGGCCAGGAGGCGGGCGTCAAGGCCCAAATCGGCGAAGGTAGGGCCCGTGGGCTCTTCGGCCTTCTCGGGGGCGGCCTCAGTGGCCGGGGTCTCGGCCTGGACGGGGGCCTGCGCGGCCTCGGTCTTCACGGTCTTGGTTTCAGCCTGCTCGACGTTGGCGGCGGCTTCCGGGGCGACGGCCTCGGTGGTGGGATCAAAGTTTTCAGACGTGCTGGTAGTCACGCGGTTCTCCTCTGTGGGGGACGTAGGCATGCGCAAGAGAGGTCCTCGTGGGGAACCACCTTGACACGGGTACGGTTGGCCCGTGACCGGCGCAATCCCTCCACGACAACACGCGCTCACACAAGCGCACACACCAACAGTCATCTTCAATCGATGACACACGAGGGAAAGCCGGATAACGGCGTCCCCCCACTCTAGCCGCTTGGGCCGGTTGACGGGGAGTCCGGTGAGAGACGTCACCTTCGGCGCAGGTAGCGTGGGAGTGAGCCACTTCACTGGCTCCAGTGCGAATTCCCCGCCCCCTCAACGAAGGATTCCCATGACCCTCGCCATCACCAACGCCCACGTGGTCCCCATCGATGCCCCCGAGTTTGACGGCACGCTCCTGATCTCTGACGGCAAGATCCAGGCCCTTGGCCCGGACCTTGCGCTCCCCCAGGGAGCAGAGGTCCTGGACGCGAAGGGCGGCTGGCTGCTCCCGGGCCTGGTGGACGCCCATGTGCACCTTGGCACCCACGAGGAGGGAGAGGCCCCCAGCGAGGATGACACCAATGAGCGCACCGATCCCGTGACGGCCGGCGTGCGCGCCCTGGATGCCATCAACCCCTTTGACCCCGGCTTCAACGAGGCCTTGGGCGGCGGCATCACCACGGTGAACGTGAACCCCGGCTCCGCCAACCCGATCGGCGGCCAGGCGGCGGCGCTTCACACCCACGGAAGGTGGGTTGACAGCATGCTGCTCCGCGCGCCGTCGGGCGTGAAATCAGCGCTGGGGGAGAACCCCAAGAAGGTCTTTGGCGGCAAGGACAAGACCCCCTCCACCCGCCTAGGCACCGCCATGGTGATCCGTGCCGCTTTCGCGGAGGCCCAGAACTGGATCGACGAGGGGCGCCCGGGCCGCGACGTCAAGCTGGAGGCCCTCGCTGCCGTGCTTGATCGCGAGATTCCGTGGCGCCAGCACTGCCACCGCGCGGATGACATCGCCACGGCCATGCGCCTGGCGGACGAGTTTGGCTACCGCCTGGTCATTGACCACGGCACGGAGGCCCACCTGCTGGCGGACGTGCTGGCCGAGCGCGAGATTCCGGTCCTGATTGGCCCGCTGCTCACCACCAAGTCCAAGCCGGAGCTGCGCGGGCGCTCCATCGCCAACCCGGGCAAGCTGGCCCGCGCCGGCGTGGAGATTAGCCTCATCACCGATCACCCCGTCATCCCCATTAACTTCCTGATTCACCAGGCCACCTTTGCCGTGAAGGAGGGGCTGGATCGCGAGACCGCCCTGCGTGCAGTGACCCTGAACCCAGCCAAGGTGCTTGGCCTGGAAGACAAGCTGGGCTCGCTGACGCCGGGCAAGCAGGCGGATGTGGTGCTGTGGAGCGGGGACCCGTTGGATGTGATGCAGCGGGCCGAGCGCGTCTGGATCCAGGGCATGGACGTGGCCCACTACGACCACGAGAATCACTCGCTGGTGGTCAAGGAACGCGCGCCTCGCTTCTGAACCGCCGGTAGGCTCGGAGCATGACCACGCCCCGCCCCCCACGCCCCCGCTCCCTGACGGTGGCCGTGTGGTGGTGGGGCGCCGCCGGAATCGCCGTTGCCGCCTTCGCGGTGGCGTCCTGGGCGCAGGCCAGCTTCCTCGGCTTCGAATCCACCACCGCGTTCGTGATGCTGGGCATCGGGCTCAGCGCGCTGGCGCTCGTGGTGGGTTGGGGCACCCTACGCCTGGCCCTTGGCCACCTGGCCGGGCGGCTCACGCTGACGGCGCTCGGCCTGATTGCCGGCCTGCCCATGTTGCTCAAGGGCGCGCGCCTGCTGCCCCTGGCGGCCGCGCTGCTGATCGGCGTGGTGCTGCTCTACCTGCCCGGCGCGCGCTCCTACTTCAAGGAGCAGGTCCAGGCCCGCCGGGCCAAGAGCCGCGAGCTGCGCCAGGCGGACCGCGCCGCGCGGCGCCGGTAAGACCTACAGCTGGCCGAAAGCCCGCTCCAGATCGCCGATCAGATCCGCCGCGTCCTCGATGCCCACGGACAGGCGCAACAGGTCCTCCGGCACGGCCAATTCGGTGCCCTTCACGGAGGCGTGCGTCATCTCTGAGGGGTAATTCATGAGGGATTCGATGCCCCCCAGGGACTCCGCCAGCGTGAAGACCCGCGTGGCCTCTGCCACGGTGCGCGCCGCGGACGCGCCGCCCTTCAGCCGCACCGAGACCATGCCGCCAAAGCCGCTCATCTGGCGCGCCGCGATCTGGTGCCCCGGGTGATCCGGCAAGCCCGGGTACAGCACATGGGAGACCTCGCTGCGGCCCAAGAGCCAGTCCGCCACGGCCTCCGCGTTGGCCACATGGCGATCCATGCGCACGCCGAGCGTCTTGATGCCGCGCGTGGTCAGGTACGCGTCAAAGGGCGAGGACTGGTTGCCTGCGGCGAACTGGATGAAGCGAACCTTGTCCGCCAGCTCCTGGTTGTCCGTGATGACGGAACCACCCACCACGTCTGAGTGCCCACCCAGGTACTTGGTGGTGGAGTGGACCACCAGGTCGGCGCCCAGGGCCAGGGGCTGCTGCAGGTAGGGCGTGGCGAAGGTGTTGTCCACGACGGCGAGCGCGCCGGCCTCGTGGGCCACGGCGACCAGCGCCTCGATGTCCGCGATCTTCATCATGGGATTGGACGGGGTCTCGATCCAGAGCATCTTCGCGTGGTTCTGGCGCACGGCCGCGCGCACCGCGTCCACGTCCCCCAGGTCAACGGGCGTGTGGCCAATCCCGGCGCCGCCGTGGATCCTGTCGATCAACCGGAAGGTGCCCCCGTACACGTCATTGCCCATGACCACGTGGTCGCCGGAGGTCAGCAGCCCGCGCAGGATCGCGTCCTCCGCGCCAAGCCCGGAGGCGTAGGAGATACCAAAGCGGCCACCCTCCAGCGCCGCGAGCTGCTCCTGCAGCGAGTCGCGGGTGGGGTTGGTGCCGCGCGAATAGTCGTAGCCGCCGCGCAGCTCGCCGATGCGGTGCGGGTGGTACGTGGTGGAGAGGTACAGCGGCGGAATCACCGCGCCCGTGCTCTCCTCCCAGGCCTGCCCGGCGTGCACGGCGCGGGTGTTGAATCCGGGGGTCTGGGGCTGGCTCTGCGAGGACATGCGATTCCTGTTCTGAACTGTCTGGTCGGTAACGAACTTGGCTGGCCGGTGACGAACCGGGCTGGCCGGTAACGAACCGCGTAGCTGTGTCTGCGGGGTGCGGCACCGGGTGCCGCCAAGCGAAGGGCCGTGGGGCGTTTATCCGAGGCTGAGGTCGGTGGGCGTGACCACGTCCACCAACTCGCCGCCGCGCAGCACGGGGACCGCGCCAGCGCCGGCCCAGGCGGCGATTAGGGCGGTGAGCCCCTCGCCGGCGCCCACAGTGGGAAGCGCCGGCTCCAGCACGCGTGAGAGCGCGGTTTCGCCCAGTGCCGTCCCGGCCGCCAGCGCCGTGCGCAGGCCCTGGACGGAGACGGAGCCGCGCACCTCGCCCTCGCGGGCGGGCCAGGTGTCGGAGGAGAGCACCGGCAGCGCCGGAACCTTCGCCGCCTCCAGCGAGACGAGTGCCGCCGCGACGTCCACGGTGGCTGGCAGCCCCTTGCGGGCCTGGCGGCGCGATCCGGTGAGGGCGCCGCCCACTGTGCCCGCGGCGTCGGGCAGGGGGTGCTCTCCCGAGCCCTTCGGGGGAACGCGCGTCTCAAAGCCGTGCGAGCGCATCCATGCGTCGTCAAAAATCTTGCCGATGTAGCCGCGCCCGGAATCCGGCAGGATCACGACCACCACGGCGTCGTCCGGGAGGTCCTTGGCCACGCGCAGCGCGGCCACCACGGCCATGCCGGAGGAGCCGCCGACCAGCAGCCCCTCCTCGCGGGCCAGGCGCCGCGTCATCTCGAAGGATTCGGCGTCGGTGACGGCCTCCAGGCGGTCCGGGACGGCGGGGTCGTAGTTGCCCGGCCACATGTCCTCCCCCACGCCCTCGGTGTAATAGGGGCGGCCGGTCCCACCGGAGTAGACGGAGCCTGCGGGATCTGCGGCCACGACCGTGACGGGGCCGGTGGCGCGGTCCGCGGACACCTCCTTGAGATAGCGGCCGGTGCCCGTGATGGTGCCGCCGGTGCCGGCGCCGATCACCACGTGTGTGAGCAGCCCGTCCGTGTCCGCCCAGATCTCCGGCCCGGTGGTGGCGTAGTGGGAGTCAGGCGCGGCGGGGTTGGAGAACTGATCCGGCTTGTAGGCGCCGGGCGTGCGCTGCACCAGCGCGTCCGAGACTCCGTAGTAGGAATCCGGGGAATCCGGCGCCACAGAGGAGGCCGTGACGACCACCTCGGCGCCGTAGGCCCGCAGCACCGCGCGCTTCTCCTCCCCCACCTTGTCCGGCGTGACAAAGACGGTGGGGTAGCCCTTCAGCGCGCCCACCATGGCCAGCCCCACACCGGTATTGCCGCTGGTGGGCTCCACAATGGTGCCGCCGGGGCGCAGGAGGCCCGCGGCCTCCGCACGCTCAATCATCTCCAGGGAGATGCGGTCCTTGATGGACCCGCCGGGGTTGAGGTATTCCACCTTGGCCAGCACCGTGGCTCCGATCCCCTTGGTCACCGAATGCAGCCGCACCAGCGGCGTCTTCCCGATCAGGTCCAACACAGTCTCCGCATATCGCATGTGCGCAAAACTACCGATCATGACGGGGAAATGGCTGGTGGCGCGACATACATCTTCACAGGCTGGCGTTTGCGGGCCGAATGCGCTGCGGTTCGTTTCCGTGTGGGCGGGGTTCGTTTCGGTGTAGGCGAACCGTCGGGGCCCGGTGGCAGGATGGTCGCATGCGTGAGGACACCGGGGCGCAGGGCCCCGCCGCGAGCCGGCTGTGGGCCCCGGAGGGGCCGCTGGACGTGCGCGCCACCCTGGCCCCGCTGCAGCACGGCCCCGGGGATCCGACCCTGCGCTGGATGCCCGACGGCGCGTGGCGGGCCGTGCGGTTGGCCGCCGGCCCCGCAACGGTGCGGCTCAGCGTGGTGCCCGGCGCCGCCCGCGAGGTGGCGGCGGGTGCCACCCGCCAGGCAGATCCGCGCGACGCGCGACTGGGAGGCACCACGCGTGGCACCCTCCTTGATCCGCAACGCGGGGACCAGATCCGGCTCGACGCGTGGGGGCCCGGAGCGCAGGCGGCGCTGGAGGCCGCGCCGGCGTGGCTGGGCAGGGACGACGACTGGACGGACTTTGACGCGCCCGGCTTCCACGAGCGGCTGCCGGAATCCGTGCGCGCCACGCGCAGGGTGCGCCTGGGCCTGAAGCTCCCCCACGGCGGCGGGGTGTTGGACACCCTCACCGCCATCATCCTGGAACAACGGGTCACAGGGCTGGAGGCCCACTACGCCTGGGCTCGGCTCGTCACCCGCTTTGGGGAGCGGGCGCCCGGGCACGTGGTGGTGTCACGTGGCGGGCCGGGGCACAGGCCCACCACGGGCACCGCTGCCGTTCCACCCCGGGCCGGCGCAGCCGTTGCGCTCATGCTGCCGCCGACCGGCGCCGCGTGGCGGGCCATCCCCTCGTGGGAGTGGCACGCTGCGCGCGTGGATGCCTCGCGGCGCAACACGCTGGTGGCCGCCGCCGAGCGGGAAAGTGCGTGGCACCGACTGGAGGCAGGCGTCCCCACTCGGCCGGGCGCCGTCGAGCTGGCGGCCCTGGAAAGGGCCCTACGCTCCCTCCCCGGGGTGGGCGTGTGGACCGCGGCGGAGACCCTGCAGCGCACGCACGGCGCGCCGGACCACGTCTCCTTCGGAGACTTCCACGTGGCCCACCTGGTGGGGCAGGCGCTGACGGGGCGGCGCGTGGACGACGCCGGCATGGAACGGCTCCTCGCCCCGTGGGCCGGGCATCGCCAGCGCGTGGTCCGGCTGCTGTATGCGTCCGGTGCCAAGAACCCGTCCTACGGCCCGCGGCTGGCGCCGCAGGATCACCGGCGGCACTAGCGGCGTCGGTGACGGCGTCACCACCGGCGTCACCACCGGCGTCGCCAGCGGCGGATGAGTTAGCTGCCGCCGCTCAGGAACCGCGCCGCGTCCTCACGCATCTGCACCTTGCGGACCTTGCCAGAGACGGTCATGGGGAAGCCGTCCAGGATCTGGACGTAGCGCGGGACCTTGTAATGGGCGATGGTTCCGGAGGCAAAGTCGCGGATATCATCCGGTGTCAGCGTCTCTGCGCCGTCCACCAAGACGATGCAGGCCATCAGCTCCTCGCCGTACTTCTCATCCGGGACGCCAATCACCTGCACGTCCTGGATCAAGGGGTGGGCGTAGAGGAACTCCTCCACCTCGCGTGGGGAAATATTTTCCCCTCCGCGGATGATCAGGTCTTTGATGCGCCCGTCAATGGAGATGTAGCCGTCCGGATCCATGCTCGCCAAATCACCCGTGTGCATCCAGCCGTCCTCATCCACAGCGTCCGCCGTCTGCTCCGGCTCATCCCAGTACCCGGCCATCACCGAGTACCCACGGGTGCACAGCTCCCCCGTCCGCCCGCGCGGCAGGATCTCACCGGTTCCGGGGTCAATGACCTTTGATTCCAGCGCCGGCATGGTGCGCCCTACGGTCCGGGTGCGCTGCTCAATGCTGTCATTGGAGCGGGTCATGGTGGAGACGGGGCTGGTCTCCGTCATGCCGTAACAGATGGCGACCTCCCCCATGTGCATGCGGTCAATCACCTTGCGCATGACCTCCACCGGGCACGGCGAGCCGGCCATGACGCCGGTGCGCAGCGAGGAGAGGTTGTAGTCGTCAAAGTCAGGCAGCGCCAGCTCGGCAATGAACATGGTCGGCACGCCGTACAGGCTGGTGGCGCCATACTCCTGCACCGCGGCGAGCGCGGCCGCTGGCTCAAAGGTGCGGGAGGGGATGATGGTCGCCGCGCCGTGGGACAGGGCGGCCAGGTTGCCAATCACCATGCCAAAGCAGTGGAAGAAGGGCACGGGAAGCACCACAGAATCCTCCACCGTGTACCCCAGCAGCTCGCCGATGTGGAAGCCATTGTTCAACAGGTTGAAGTGGGTCAGGGTCACGCCCTTGGGAAAGCCCGTGGTGCCAGAGGTGTATTGCAGGTTGATGGGATCCGTGGGGCGCAGCGACTGCGCGCGCTGGGCCAACTGTTCCGCACTGACCTTCGTCGAGTCCTCCATCACCTCAGACCAGGTGCTCTCCACAAAGTGCTTCTGGTGATGATGCAGCCCCTCCCCGTGGCGCTCGTGGCGGCCGGGAACCGCGTGCGGATAGGACGCCTGATCCACCTCCCCGGGGAGCGGAAGCATGATCAGGGTCTCCAGGTCCGGGCATTGCGCCGCCACCTCCCGCGCCACGTTGGGCGGGTTGGTGCGCGCATCCGGCGGGGCAACAATCAGGGCCCGCATGCCGCACTGCTTCACCACAAAGCTCAGCTCGTGGCTGCGATAGGCCGGGTTCAGGTTCACCAGGATCACGCCGGCCTGGGCCGCACCGTATTGCACCAAGGTCCACTCGGCACTGTTGGGGGCCCACAGCCCCACCCGATCCCCCTTGGCGAACCCCGCGGCAATCAGCGCAGCGGAGACCGTGTCCACGTCCTCCATGAGACGCGCGTAGCTCCAGAATCTGCCGGTGCCGGCCTCCAGGACCGCATCCGCGTCCGGGTACTGCTGCGCAATCCTGCGCAGGTTCTCCCCGATCGTCTCATCCAGCAGGGCCAGGTCCTCCAGCCCTTCCGTGGAGGACGGTGCGGAGTTCCGCTGGGATTCGTCTAGCACGGACATGATGCCTCCGGAAGGTTCGGTCAGGGCAGATGGTGTGGGTTCAGACGTGGGATTCAGAGGAGTAGTTGCCAGCTGCCCGACGACGCTGGGCTAGGTTGGCGACGCGCCGGCAGGGTGAGTAGGTGGCCGGATGAGTAGCTGGTCGGGTACGTAGGTGGCCGCCCTATTCGCTGGCCGTCATTCGCTGGCTGGGGCTGGGCGGTCCACACCCTGGCGGGCCTGCTCCTCGGCATTGATGCGGGCGTGGACCTCTCCCATGTCAATGGCCTTCACGGCCTCCACCAGCTCGGTGAACTGCGTCTTGTTCAGGGCGCCGGGCTCCGAATAGACCAGCACGCGGTCACGGAAGGCCATGAGCGTGGGGATGGAGGTGATGTTGGCGGCGGCCGCGAGGGCCTGCTCCGCCTCGGTGTCCACCTTGGCGAAGACCACATCGGGGTGCTGTCCGGAGACCTCTTCATACACCGGCGCAAAGCCGACGCATGGACCACACCATGCGGCCCAGAAGTCAACGAAGACGATCGGGTTCTCTTCGACGATCTGGCCGAAGGTGGCCTCGGTCACATTTGTAGTAGCCATGTCCCCACTTTAGCCAGAGGGGCGGGGAAACGCGACGTTGCGGCGAGGCGCACCCCGTTGGGAGCGGCCCCCACCAGCACTCGCCGTGCGCCCCTGTTCTCCCCTAGACTTTGCACGTCCGGCGGTCCCTTCACCGCCAGTGCCCGAAAAAGGGGCACGAAGCCGCGCCGATGCAGTGAACACGCTCCGGTCGGCCGAGCGAGACACATACGGATTCCCTTCCCGTCTCTCTCGTTAGGCACCTCCCATGCCCTCTGTTTCCGCGCACGTTGCGCTCACTCTTGCCTCCCACGCCAACCACGTCTTTGGCGTGATGGGCAACGGCAATGCCTATTTCCTTGACGCCCTGGTGCGTCAGACGGACGTGGGTTACACCGCGGCCCGTCACGAGGCAGGCGCCGTCTTCGCCGCCGACGCCCACTTCCGCGCCGGAGGCGGGTTGGCCATCGCGACCACCACCTACGGCGCCGGGTTCACCAACACCATCACCGCCCTGGCGGAGGCCGTGCAGGCGCGCGTCCCGCTGGTCCTGGTGGTGGGTGACGAGCCCACGTCCGGGCCGCGCCCCTGGGACGTTGACCAGATTGGGATGGCCGCCGCGGTGGGCGCGCGCACCTACACGGTGGGGCTCACGGACGCGGCAGCGACCACGGCCATCGCCGTGGAGCATGCCCTGCGCTACCAGGTGCCCACCGTCCTGGCGATCCCCTACGACGTGGCGCGGGTAGAGGCCGGCCCGGTCCCCGAGACCGCTCCGATCCGCCCGCTGCCCCCGCTGGCACCCCGGGGCGAGTTCACAGAGGCCACGCTGCAAGAGGTGGCCCAGGCCCTGGCGACCGCCGAGCGCCCCTTCCTGCTAGGCGGCCGCGGGGCTTGGCTCAGCGGCGCGGGGCAGGCGCTTGGACAGCTGGCGGACCTGACGCACGCCGTCACCGCCTCCTCTGCCCTGGGCCGCGGCCTGTTTCCGCGCAGCGAGTTTGACCTGGGGGTTGCCGGCGGCTTCGGAGCGCCCGCCGCCATGGACTTGGTCCGCACGGCGGATGTTGCTGTGGTCTTTGGCGCCTCGCTGAACCAGTTCACGATGCGCTTTGGTGAGCTCTTTGCCCCCGGCACGCGCGTGATCCAGGTGGACACGGCCGCGACGGCCACCCACCCCTACGTCGGCTCCTTCATTCGCGGCGATGCCGCCGTGGTGGCCGCAGACCTCGCGGCGCGCGTGAAGAGCCTGCAGGCGGCAGAGCACGACGCCGCTGGCGAGTTTGCGCCCGACGTTCAGGGGACCACGCCGCTGGCCACCGGCTGGCGGGAGGGCCTGGACTTTGATGCTCTGCGCCAGCACGTGGTGGAGGGCGAGTTTGCGCAGGACGGGCGCCTTGACCCGCGCGCCGTCGCCGCCCGTTTGGGTGAGCTGCTCCCCCAGGATCGGGTGGTGGTCTCTGACGGCGGGCACTTCCTTGGCTGGGCCAACATGTACTGGGACGTGAAGCGCCCGGACAACATGGTGATGGTCGGCACCGCCTACCAGACCATCGGCACCGGCTTCTCCTCCATGCCCGGCGCGGGCACCGCCCGCCCAGAGGCCACCGTGGTGCTCACGACCGGTGACGGCGGCGGGCTCATGGCGCTGGCGGACCTGGAGACGGCGGTGCGCACCTGCGCCGGCCGCGGCCTGGCCGTGGTCTGGAACGACGCCGCCTACGGCGCGGAGGTGAACCTCTACGGCGTGCTTGGCCTGGAGCGCTCCCCCATGCTCATCCCCGAGGTCTCGTTCACCGAACTGGCCGAGGCCTTTGGCGGGCGCGGCGTGCTGGTGCGCTCCCTCACCGACCTGGACGTGCTGAAGCAATGGAACGCCCAGCCGGCGGATGAGCGCCCGTTCCTGCTGCTGGACATGCGCATCTCCGACACCATCATTGCGCCGCACCAGTACGAGGTCATCGCGCAGAACCGCTAGCCCCCAGGGCCGCCGGCCACGGCGCGCCTCTCAAAAAAAACTGCCCGACGACGCGGGGTGAGCTTTCGGTGCGAAAGCTCACCCCGCGGCGTCGGGCACAGGAAGGCAACACCGGGCCGCAGGCCCGTCAGTCACCCTTCACGTTGACGATCTGGCGCAGCGTGTGGACGATCCGGACCAGGTCCTTGGCATCCTCCATCACCGTGTCGATCGGCTTGTAGGCGGCCGGGATCTCGTCCACAAACGCGTCCGTGTCGCGGTACTCGATCCCCTCCATGGCGGTGCGCAGCTGCTCCACCGTGAAGGTTTTGCGCGCCGCCGAGCGCGAGTATTCGCGCCCAGCGCCGTGCGGCGAGGAGTTCAGCGCCACCGGGTTGCCACGGCCCTGGACCACGTAGGACGCAGTGCCCATGGAACCCGGGATCAGGCCCCAATCACCCTCGCCGGCCTTGATGGCCCCCTTACGGGACACCCAGACCTGCTTGCCGAAGTGCTTCTCCGACTCGGTGAAGTTGTGGTGGCAGTTGATGCGCTCCTGCTCCTGCACTGGCGTGCCCACCCACTCGGAGACCTGCCGGATCACCCGGTCCATCATTTCCTCGCGGTTGAGCAGCGCGAAGTGCTGGGCCCAGCGCAGCTCCTTGATGTAGCGGCTGAACTCCGGCGTTCCCTCCACGAGGTACGCCAGGTCCGGATCCGGCAGATCAATCCAGTAGCGCTTAGCCACACCCGCGGCGACCTTGATGTGGGCCTGCGCAATCTTGTTGCCCACGCCGCGCGAACCGGAGTGCAGGAACAGCCAAACGGCATCCGTCTCATCGAGGGAGACCTCGATGAAGTGGTTGCCAGAGCCGAGCGTGCCGAGCTGGTGCGTCCAGTTCCCGGCGTACGAGGCGGGATCGAAACCCGCCCGCTCGGCCATTGCGGCCAATTCCTCCACACGCGGCTGCGCGGTGGCCACCACCTTGTTGTTGTACTGCCCCGCGGAGAGCGGAACGGCGCGCTCAATGGACTCGCGCAGTTCCTTCCGATCGGCCGGCAGGTCCTCGGCACGGAACTGAGTCCGCACCGCGATCATGCCGCAGCCGATGTCCACTCCCACGGCGGCCGGGATGATGGTCCCGAGTGTCGGGATCACGGATCCGACCGTGGCTCCCTTACCGAGGTGCGCATCTGGCATGAGCGCCAGGTGCGGGAAGATGAACGGCAGTTTTGAGGTGGTGATCGCCTGCTCACGGGTCTTCTCATCCAGGATGGAAGCCCAATTCATGAGCCGGCTATTGATCCTTTCCATGTCACTTTCCTTTGGTGTGATCCCCACGCGCCTCCCGCGGCGTCGGCCGACGCTGCAGGCTGTGGTGGGAGGTTGCGGCTCAAGGCCACTCCTCCCGCGGATCCTCGCCTCCCCGTCAAGGGAGGCGTAAGGAAAGGAAGAAGCCCCGAACCGTGGGTCCGGGGCTCAAAACACTGGCACCTTGGCGGTGCCGTGGATCAGCTCTGGATTCCCCTTGGGTGGCGGAAGGTGCAAGACCGGCGTAGCTCCTCGTGAGACGAGGGCGCGGCGAGGACTGGCTTGGCATGGCCAAACTGGAGTTGTCCTCGAGAGCGCTGCATGGTCCGTACTTCCGTCATCTTCGTCGCGATGCAGCGTGTGCTGATCCGACGATGGGGTGTCCCCTAGTCCAGGGCGTAAGGATCAGTGTCTCGTCAATGGCAGGCCCCTGTCAAATCAAGGGCGGGGAATCCACGGCCTTGATGCGACTCTCGGTGAGCGGTAAAGGCCTTGCGGGAGGGGCTTAACCAGACTAAACCTGCCGTAAAACAAGCATCGCGGGAGACCTGTATGGTCTCCCGCGATGCTCATTCTTGGTGGCAGATGAGGGATTCGAACCCCCGTAGGCATAACCAGCTGATTTACAGTCAGCCCCCTTTGGCCGCTCGGGTAATCTGCCGCGGCTAGCCTCCGGAGCGAACTCCGGCGACGACACAAGAGTCTACCTGGTGAGGGGCCGGTCCACGAAATCGAGGTGCGCCCCTGGCCGCGGCTGGGCGGCGCGACGTGGCGCGCCGTGGCGCCTGCGGATCGGAGAGCGCAGGGGGTGAGGTGCTACAGGGGCGGCGCAAACAAACCCCCGGCCAGGTCCGCCGTAGCTGGGTGTTCCAGGCAGGCCGCCCGGGCGGCCTCCAGCACGGCCGCCTCCGGCTCGGCGTCGCGGAAAATCACGTCCGTGCCCGCCGGGGTGAACGGCGTTCGCTCAAAGCGAGACACCGCCCACTGACCCTCCTCCTCCCAGACCACCAAGGACCACAGGCTGGGAGTAAACCTGGTCACCAAGCCGGCCCCGCGCCACTGCCAACCCTCACCGCTGGGGCGGTCCCATCCCACGATGGTGCGCAGGCGGCGTCGCCCCTTCCAGGCAACCACGTCCAGAACTGAGCCATCCGGCATCGGCAGGTAACTCAAGGTGGGTGCGCGCCGCTTGCGCCACATGGGCAACGAAGTGAGACGGATGTGCCAGGTGCCGTGCAGAAGCTGCCGGTCTGGACGTGCTGCCATGGGTACCTCAGAGGGGTTCGGGTCCGGTCAATTCAGGCCATCATGCACCGAACGCCCTAGGCTTGGGGCAAGAAGTGTTCCGCGAGTCAGTATTGAGCCAAGCAAGAGGAGTGTGACATGGCGAGCGATTCAACGTTTGACGTGGTGAGCAAGGTCGACAAGCAGGAGGTCGCCAACGCCCTGAACCAGGCCCAGAAGGAGATTGCCCAGCGCTACGACTTCAAGGGCGTGGGCGCCGAGATTGACTTCTCCGGCGAGAAGCTGCTGATCAAGGCCAACTCCGAGGAGCGCGCCAAGGCGGTGCTGGACGTGTTCGAGTCCAAGCTCGTCAAGCGCGGCATCTCCCTCAAGTCCCTGGAGATCGGTGACCCCTTTGCCTCCGGCAAGGAGTACCGCATGGACCTGGAGATCAAGGAGGGCATTGCCCAGGACGTGGCCAAGAAGATCACCAAGCTGATCCGCGACGAGGGCCCCAAGTCCGTCAAGGCCTCCATCCAGGGCGACGAGCTGCGCGTGTCCTCCAAGTCCCGCGATGACCTGCAGGAGGTCATGTCGATGCTGCGCGGCTTTGACGAGGCCGATCTGCAGTTCGTGAACCTGCGCTGACCCTGCGCGGACCCGCCCGGCTCGGGTCCGGCTCGGGTCCGCTCGGGTCCGGCACAAGTCCGGCTCAAGTCCGGCTCATCGAGGGCCGCCGCCTGCACCACCTTGAATCCGAGGGACGCAGGGGGCGGCCCTCGGTGTGTTCGGAGTGATCGGGGTGATCCGTGTGCTCGGTGTGTTCGGAGGGTCGGCGAGTCCGGCGAGTTCGGGGTGATGAGCCTGGGAGCGCGCTGCCGGACCAGGCGTCGAGCGTCCGATCAACGGGATCTGCTCGTGTTCCGTGGATTTGCTCGTGTTCCGTGGATTTGCCCTGCCCATTGGACGGAGCAAATCCATGAAAGGTGAGCAGATCCGGGAAAGGCGAGCGGATCCGGGGCGGCAGCTCGCCGGGACCAGGCAGGTTCGGGAAGGGCCAGTGCAGATCCGGGAAAGGCGAGCGGATCCAGGGCTAGAGGACCACCGGCACAAAGCGCGGGTTCTCGTAGCTGTGGTGATTGTTGGCGTCGATGATGCAGCGGTCAAAGATCAGCCGGTAGTAGGGCTTGCCCGCCTCATCGTTCAGGGCAGGGGCCAGCTGCCCGTGCTCGTTCAGCGGCGTGCTGATCCAGCGCCCGTTCCACAGCCCGCCGACGCATTCGATGTCCATGTTTTGACCCATGCCCCCATGATGCCGTGCCTGACGCGAGGCCGTGCCCAGCCTGACGACATGCGGACACATCACCAGCCAGGCGCTAGGACTCCAGCAGGGACTGGCCCAGGTATCCCCCGGCGCCGTTGAGCCCGGGCGGCACCGCGAAGAGCCCGCTGGCCGTGTGGCGCACGTACTCCTGCATGATGTCCCGCGCCGAGATGCGCTTCTGCATGGGCACGTAGTGCGTGCGTGGGTCCTTGACGTAGGCGATGAAGAACAGCCCGGCGTCCAGCCGGCCAAGACCGTCGGACCCATCCGCGTAGTTGTAGCCGCGGCGCAGCATCTGCACGCCGTTGTTCTGCTGCGGGTGGGCCAGCGAGACGTGCGAGTCCTTCTCGATCGCCAAGCCGCCCTCCGCTTTCTTGGCAAAGTCCGGCTCGGTGAACTCCTCGCCCCCGGAGAGCGGCGCGCCCACGGACTTGGTGCGCCCAATGCTGCGTTCCTGCTCCCCCAACGCCTGGCGATCCCACGTCTCGATGAACATGCGGATGCGCCGGGCCACCAGGAAGGAGCCGTTGTTCAGCCACGCCTGCTCCCCCGTGAGCCCGGTGGACCACACGTGATCCTCCAGCAGCTCTGGGTCCTCCGCCTTCAGGTTGGCCGTGCCGTCCTTGAAGCCAAAGAGGTTGCGCGGCGTGGCCTGGGCCCGGGAGGTGGCGGAGGTCCGCCCAAACCCGATCTGGCTCCACCGCACGCTGGCGCGCCCAAAGGCGATGCGGGACAGGTTGCGGACGGCGTGCACGGCCACCTGCGGATCATCCGCGCAGGCCTGCACCACGATGTCACCGCCGGAACGCGCCTTCTCCAGCATGTCCCCGGCAAAGTGCGGCAACTCGATCAGCGCCTGCGGCAACTTGGATCCCAGGCCCAAGCGATCCTTGCCCTTGGAATCCACAAACAAGCTGCGACCAAAGCCAATCGTGACGGTGAGATTAGCGGCGGTGAGACCCACCGCCTCGCCGGTGTCCATCGGCGCGGACAACAGATCGGCACCGCCCGCCCCTTGCGAACCGCCAATCGGCAGCCCCTGAGTCATGTAACCTATCGCCGAACTCCAGTCACGCAGAAGCGATTCCAAGTCCTTCAGATTCGGCTTAATCAGATCAAACGCCGCCATGTGCATCCGATCCTGCGCCGGCGTCACGATCCCAGCCTGGTGCGGACCAAACATGGAGACCACGCCGGCGGGGGCGGAACCCTGCGTCGGCTCCGGTGCCGCCCCGGCCCCGGACTCCAGGCGCGGCGCCAGCGCCACACCGGTGGCCGCGGCCCCCACGATCAGTCCGGCGCCACCGGTGCCAAGAGCGCCAAGGAGTCGACGACGCGAGGTGCCCTGGCCCGCGCGGCTGTCCGCAACGTCGTCGGGCACGTGGCCTGAACGCGCCGCGTCCGCCTCCGTCTCCGGCCGCGCCGACGCATCCGGTGACGGCGTCACCGACTCGGAGCCAGCATTCTGGGCGGGGCGGGCATCCCCTGGGTCTTGATTCATGACGTCCACTTCACTCGCGAGGGTGCGTTACTTGACCTTCACTGCCGCCTTGGTCAGCTTTGAAAGGGGCTCAGAAAGGGCATTCACCGAATCCGCCAGTTCCTTGACCTGATCCTTGGTGAGCTTGTCGTAAGAGACGTAGCCCTCGCCGTCCTTGTACTTGGCGAGCAGGGTCTGCACCGCCGTGAACTTCTCCTTCAGCTGCGCAATGAGCTCGTCGTCACCGGAGTTCTTGAGCAGCGGCTCCAGCGTCTCAAAGGCCACGCGGGCCCCATCAACGTTGGAGGCAAAGTCATAGAGATCGGTGCGGGAGTAGAACTCCTCCTCGCCCGTGACCTTGGTGGCCGCAACCTCGTCCATGAGGCCCATGGCGCCGTTGCCGATCGTGTTGACGTCGATCTTGAAGTCAGAGGAGTAGACCAGGTCGTACAGCTTCTGCGTGTCAGACATCAGCTTGTCGCCGATCTTCTTGCGCTCCGCCTCCGTCATGGCCTTGTAGCCCTTGTCCGGCCACAGATCGCGCTCAGCGCGGTGCCAGCCGGTCCACTCGGTCCCGGACTCCACATCCGGCAGGCGCAGATCCATGGCGGGATCCAGATCGCCGAAGGACTCCGCCACCGGCTCAATCCGCTCAAAGTGCGTGCGAGTCTTGGCGTAAAGCTCCTTGGCCTTGGCCTCATCGCCGGCCTTGAACGCCTTCACAAACTCCTGGGTGCCGGTCAGCAACTGCGCGGACTGGGCCTTCACGTAAGAGGTGTAGCCGGTGACGGCGTCCTTCTGCAGCTGGGCGCGGTCCGCAGAGACCTCCACCTTGGCGCCGGAATCGCTGATCTTGAAGGGCAAGCGCGTGCCAGCACCGATCATCCCGGGGACGCAGGCCACCTGATAGTCGCCGGGCTCCACCTGCATCTGCAGGTCCCGCGTCACGCCGGGGCCAATGTTCTCCAGCTCGCCCAAGATGCGCAGGCCGTCCGCGGCCAGCAGCTCAAACTCGTTGACCTTGCTGCCCGTGTTGGTGATGCGGAAGGTGACCTGGCCGCTGGGGGCCTCCGCGGCCCCCACCTTGCACTCGGTCTCCGACTCGCTGACCGTGATGACGCCGTCCGAGCTGGACGCGGCGGCGGCGCTGGTCTTGGTGTTATCCGTGCAGCCGGTCAGCAGCAACGCGGCGACGGCGACAACGCCGACAGGGGCCAGGAGGCTCTTCTTCACAGGGAATCCTTTAAGGAGTGAGGCGGCGGGTGCCGCGGGGATGAAGGTGAGGAGAAATCAGTTCGGGAAGTCAGGGGCGCCGGGGGGCGCGTGAGTCGCGGGGCGCGGAGGACAGATCTGTGGACGCACTGCCCGACGCCGCGTGGCTGGCTTGTTCTGCCGCCGCGGGTGCGGCCGTGGCTGCGGCCGCGGGTGCCGACGCGGGTGCGGCCTTTTCTGCCACCTTGGCCCGGCGCTTGGCGATGATCTGGCGGTGGCGCCAGATGCAGATGGGCAGCATCACGGCCAGGTAGAGCAGCCACGCGCCGAAGGCCAACTGGGACATGGCGGGGGTCAGCTGGAACACGGCCTTGACGATGGCCAGGCCCACCCCGGAGGGATCCGCCTGCAACGCCCATTCGGAGATGTCGAAGGCGTAGTCGTGGATGCCGGGAAGGAAGCCCGCCTCCTGCAGGTCAGTGATGGCATAGGAGAAGATGCCGGCCGCCACAAACACCAGGAAGTACGTGGTCCAGGTAAAGAACGCGGACAGGTTGAACTTCATGGCCCCGCGGTTGAGCAGCACGCCAATCACCACGGCGGTCAGGATGCCAAGGACGGCGCCGAGGGTGGAGACGGCGGTGCCGCCATTGCCCACGTCCGCGTTGGCCCACACAAAGAGCGCGGTCTCCAGGCCCTCACGGCCCACGGACACGGCGCCCAGGAAGACCAGGGCCCACCCTGCGCCGCCGGACTGCTCAGTGGCGGAGTCCACCTTGTTCTGCAATTCCTTGGCCATGTTGTGGGAGGCCTTGCCCATCCAGAAAATCATCCAGGTGACAAAGCCGACCGCCACGAGGGAGAGCCCGCCACCGATGGCCTCTTGCGCCTGGAAGGTGAGGCCGCGCGGGCCAAAGGTCAGGAGGGCGCCAAAGCCCACCGAGACCAGGATGGCGAGAATAATGCCCGCCCAGATGCGCGGCTTCAGGTGGGAGCGCCCGGTCTTGCTGAGGTAAGCCAGCAAGACGACGACCACAAGGGCCGCTTCCAGGCCCTCGCGCAGGCCAATGATGTAGTTCCCCAGCACGGTTCCGTGTCCTTTGCGCCACCGGTGTCGCCGTGAAGGTGCACCTAACGAATGAGCGAAACGCGACGTTTCGCTATCAGAGGATACGCCCGAAACGACGCGGGTCCCAGGGACGCGAAGGGCCCCAGCCCGCCGCCGGGCAGCAAAACGCCCGGGCGGCCAACGATCTAGGCCGTCCCGGGCAAGGGGATCCTCACAAAATTGTGATCGAGTTCTCAGCGAATCCGGGCCGGATCAGCCCCAGGTTCGCCCCTCCCGCTCCGCCTGCACCCGCAGGCGCTCAATGCGATCCTGCGTGGGCGGGTGGGTGCTGAAGAGCTTGGCCACCTTGCCAAATGGGCTCTGGATCATCATGTGCGCCGTGTTCTCGATGCGGGTCTGCTTGGGCAGGGGCGCCGCCTGGATCCCGTGCTCAATCTTGTACAGCGCAGAGGCCAGCGCCGCCGGGTCCCCGGTCAGCTCCGCGCCGTCCTGGTCCGCGTCATATTCTCGCGTGCGGGAGACCGCCATCTGGATCACCGAGGCCGCGACCGGGGCCAGCAGGGCAATGGCGATCATGGCCAGCGGATTGCCCGCCGGCCGGCCGTTCTCGTCCCTGCCGCCGCCAAAGAACATGAGGAACTGCGCCACGGAGGTGATGACGCCGGCCAGGGCCGCGGCCACGGAGGAGGTGAGGATGTCCCGGTTGTAGACGTGCATCAGCTCGTGGCCAAGCACACCGCGCAGCTCCCGCTCGGAGAGCAACTCCAGGATGCCCTCCGTGCAGCAGACGGCCGCGCGCTGAGGGTTGCGGCCCGTCGCGAAGGCGTTGGGGCTGCTGGTCGGGGAGACAAACAGGCGGGGCATGGGTTGTCCGGAGCGCGTGGAGAGCTCGTGCACAATCCGGTGCATGACGGGCTGCTGCTCCGGCGTGACCCCCACGGCGTTCATGGAACGAATCGCCAGCTTGTCTGAGTTCCAATAGCTATACGCCGTGGTCGCCACGCCGATCAGCGCAAAAACCCAAATAAACACTGGGCTGCGCGTGCTGGCGGCAATGAGCCCACCGATCGCCAGGAGCACGGCAAACATGCCGCCCATCAGGGCCGCCGTCTTGACGCCGTTAAAGTGTCGGTGCACCGCTCAATCCTCTCCGCCGCAGGCCCGCTGCGCATGTCCCACGTTGAGGGGTGCAGGGGCTCTTCCTTAGGAGAACGAGCCTAGTGCCTGCCATGTTCCCGGGAAGTAGCGCACCTCACGGCCCAGTTCTCACGGTGGCGAGCCTCACGGCTGGGGGTCGCGGGAGTCGTACTGCAAGAACCCGGGCTGCCAGCGCATCAACAATGCGGCACCAAGCACACAGGCCAGGCCGCCCAGCAGCAGGGTGAGACCCTCGCCCGGCGCCCCGTTGGTGGCGGAGGAGGAACCGAGCGCCACGGCCCAGGCGGTCGCGAGTCCACCGGCGATCGCGTCCCCCAACCGCGGCCCGCCCGTGACCACCACCACAAAGACTCCCTGCAGGCGCCCGCGGAGGTGATCCGGGGTGGCCGACTGCAAGATCGTGTTGCGGAACACGCTGCTGACCGTATCCGCGAGGCCGCCTACCAGCAGGAAAAGGACAGCCAGGATGACCCCCCAGACGTTCGCAGCGCCGTCGGGCCCCGGACGGCACATGAGAACCACCGCTCCGACCGCCAGGGTCGTGAGCCCCCACGCGGAGACCGCCCAGTACACCGCGCGCCCCTGGCGGACCACCCCACCCAAAGGCCCGGAGAAGATGGCGCCGAGGAACGAGCCAGCCGCGCCCGCCCCCAGGAGGAAGCCCACGGTCGCGGTCCCTCCGCCCAGCGAAAAGGCGGCGATGGCAGGCAGCAGCGCCCTGGACGCGGCCAGGATCATGGCGCAGAGGTCAATCAGGAAGGTCATGCGGACGTTGGGACGCGTGGCCAGGAACGCAAAGCCGTCGAACACGGCCTTGAACCCGGGGACGCCACGCTTCTCCGACGGCGGCATGGGCGGCAGCCGCCACACCGAGTACAGCGAGCCAAGAAACGTGACCACGTCCAGGGTGTAGGTCCACTTGAAGCCCACCGTGGCCACCAGAAAACCGCCAATCACGGGCGCCACCATCATGCCGACGGAGCCAAGGATCATGTTCAGCGCATTGGCGGACGGGAGCAGCTTGTCTCCCACCAGCGCCGGGATGATGGCCCCGCGCGTAGGCGCATTGATGCCGCCGGCCGCGGAGTGAATGGCGGTGAGGAGGTAGAGGAGCCAGACCTGCTGCAGCCCCGCCCACGCCTGCGCGCAGATGAGCACGGTGGTGAACCAGAGCACCAGAGAGGAGCACAGGGCCACCTTGCGCCGGTCAAAGGAGTCCGCGATGGCCCCGCCGTAGAGCCCGGCCACAATCAAGGGGATCAGGGCGCAGAGCCCAATCATGCCGACCGCCGCAGAGGACTGGGTCAGCTCAAAGACCTCCAGGCTGACCGCCATGAGCGTGACGGCGGTGCCGATGATGGAGAGGGCATTACCGAAGAAGATCCGCCGATACGCAGGCGAGACCTTCAGGGGCGTGATGTCGGCAAGCAATCGGGGCACCCGAGCAGTCTAGACCGGGAATGCACTGATTTACTGCATCACTACACAGCAAATGTGGATAAGTGGTGACAGGGGGCCCGGCGCCGCGAGCCGGCGCGGCCCAGAAACCTCAGCCGACGGGCGCCTGAACCCCCAACGCGATCCGCACCATGTCCTCGCGCGGGACCACCTTCACGCGCTCGCGCGCCACAGGCCCGGCCTCGGTGGCGGCGGCGCCCAGCTCGCGCTCATGCGCATCAAGGGCCTGCCAGCCCTCCCAGGTGGTGAACTCGATGCCGCGCTCGTTGAGCAGCTGAATCAACGCGTCCTCTGAGGGCTGCGTGGCCGGCTTCAGCGAGGCGTGATCATCTAGCAGGTGCCCAATGGTCTCCAGCGCGTCGCCCTTGGTGTGGCCAATCAGGCCCACCGGGCCGCGCTTGATCCAGCCGGTCGTGTAGACCCCAGGGACCACAGCGCCGTCGGCGTCCAGCACCCGGCCGCCCTGATTCGGGATCACGCCGCGCTTGGCATCAAAGCCCAGCTCCGGCACCTCGGTGCCGAAGTAGCCGATGGCGCGGTAGACGGCCTGGACCGGGTAATCCACCATCTCCCCCGTGCCCTTCACGCTGGCATCCCCCTGCAACTCCTGGCGCTCCATGCGCAGGCCAACCACCTTGCCGTCCTCCCCCAAGATCTCCACGGGAGACTGCAGGAAGTGCAGGTGCAGGCGGCGTGAGGCGCCCGTGTCCTGCTCCTCCACGATCCAGTTGGTCAGGGTGTTGACCATGGTCTTGACCTGGTTGTTGCTCTTGATGGCCTCATCGCTGGCGGCGTCAAACTCGAAGTCCTCCGGGTACAGGACAATGTCCACGTCCTTGGAGTGGGAGAGCTCGCGCAGTTCCAGCGGCGTGAATTTGATCTGCGCGGGGCCGCGGCGCCCAAAGACGTGCACATCCGTGACGGGCGAGGACTTGAGGCCCTGGTACACGTTGTCCGGGATCTCCGTCACCAGCAGGTCATCCGCGTGCTTGGACAGCACACGAGCCACGTCCAGGGCCACGTTGCCGTTGCCGATGACCGCGATCTCCTTGGCGTTCAGCGGCCAGGTGCGCGGCACGTCCGGGTGCCCGTCATACCAAGACACCACGTCGGAGGCGCCAAAGGAGCCCTCCAGCTCCTCGCCCGGGATGTTCAGCGCGGCGTCGTCGTTGGCGCCGGTGGCAAAGATGACCGCGTCGTAGAGATCGCGGATGTCAGACAGGAGCAGGTCGCGGCCGTAGGTCACGTCGCCGATGAAGCGGATGTCCCCGCGATCCAGGACCTTGTGCAGCGCCTTCACGATCCCCTTGATGCGCGGGTGATCCGGGGCCACGCCGTAGCGGATGAGTCCGTACGGCGCAGGGTGCTGGTCGAACAGGTCAATGCTGACCTCAAACTCCCGCTCGGCCTTGGTCAGAATGTCCGCCGCATACACGCCGGCCGGGCCGGCTCCGATGATCGCAACACGCAGGGGACGGTTCTCAAGGGGGGACGGCACGGGGATCCTTCCGACAAATCCGGGGGCCTCTGAGGTGGGCACACGCGCGGCGCGGGTGCACAGGCCAGCCACAATCCTAAGCGGGCCGCCTGAAAGATGCCTTGAGAGGTGACATGCGCCACGAACGCGAGTGCACGACGGCGGGCGGCGGGGACGGCGGACGGCGGACGGGGGCGGGGGACGGCGGCGGGCGGCGGGGACGACGGACGGCGGCGGGCGGCGGCGGACGACGGGGACGGCGGCGACGGCGGACGGGGACCCCCGCCGAGGATTTGCTCGTGTTCTATGGATTTGCTCGTGTTCGGTGGATTTGCTCGCCCCAATGGACGGAGCAGATCCATGAAAGGCGAGCAGATCCACGAAACATGAGCAGATCCGGGTTTCCTCGCGCACCCCGCCGCCTACCCCGCCACGCGCCGTCGAGCACACCGCGCCACCCACCGCGCCGCCCGCCCACCGCGCCGCCAACCCCCGCCCTCCCGCCGGCGGGGCGTCACGGATGTGACAAGCGCAGGCACGAGTGGTCTGCTAGGGATCGTGACCGTGTCCACTCCTCCCGCACCCAATCACCACAAGATCGGCTTCATCGCCGGCGTTTCCGCCTACGTGATGTGGGGCTTCCTGCCGCTGTACTTCAAGACAATCGAGTCTGCCAGCGCCGTGGAGGTGGTGGCGGATCGGGTCATCTTCTCCCTGCTCCTGTGCGCCATCTTGCTCACCGTGATGCGTTCCTGGCGCTCCTTCTGGACGGTCTTCACCAACCCGCGCCTGACCTTCACGCTGGCCGCCGCGTCGATCCTGATCGCGGGCAACTGGCTCACCTACACCTTTGCCGTGCTCTCCGGGCATACGGCGGAGGCCTCCCTGGGGTACTTCATCAACCCGTTGGTCTCCACGGTGCTTGGCGTGATGGTGTTGCGCGAGCGGCTCTCGCGCCTGCAGTGGGTGGCCATGGGGATCGGCTTGCTGGCGGTGGCCGTCTTGTCCGTGGCCTACGGTCAGGTGCCCTGGATCAGCCTCATCCTGGCGTTCTCCTTTGGCACGTACGGCCTGGTCAAGAACCGCGTGGGACGCAGCGTTGGCGCCCTGGAGGGGCTCACCGCGGAGACCGCCTGGCTCACCCCCATCGCCGCGGTGGTCATGGGCATCATGGCCGGGCAGGGCACGCTGACGCTCTTCCAGCAGGGCGCCGGCCACTTCTGGCTCATGGCCGCCTCCGGCGTCGCCACGGCCCTGCCGCTCCTGGCCTTTGCCGCCGCGGCCGCCAGGCTGCCGCTCACCACCATCGCGATGCTGCAATACATTGCCCCGCTGCTGCTGTTCATCATCGCCGTGTTTGTGTTCCACGAGCCCATGCCACCGCAGCGCTGGGCCGGTTTCTGCCTGGTCTGGGTGGCCGTGGTGGTGCTGATCATCGACGCCCTGCACCAGCAGCGGCGCAGGTCCCATCCGGCCATCTGAGTCGCTCACCACGGCGGTCGCCGCTGGCCCCCGAGTGGCCCTACGATTGGGGTATGGCCGAGCCGTTTACGCAGTCTTTCCGTTCCCTGATCCCCAGCTACTTTGACCAACCCTGGCAGCCCGAGGACGGGCTCACCCGCGAGGAGCTGCAAGAGGCCCTGCGCGAGTCCGGGGTTCAGATCCCCACCGCCCTGGAGGACCTTTACCTGGCCGTTGGCGCGGTGGAGGACCTCATGGAGGCCTACTACTTTGTCTGGGACCCGGACGAGCTGGAGGTGGAGGATGGCTACCTCCTCTTCATGGAGGACGAGGACGAGGCGTACACCTGGGGCATCCCGGTGGACTCCCTCAACGTGCCGGATCCGCTGATTGCGCGCCGCCCCAACGCCAAGGGCGGCTGGGTTCCCATGGACGCCACCGTGAGCGAATACTTCATGGACTACTTCGCGTGGGTCTTCGAGGAGGTCCTCCCTGCGCTTGGCACCGTGGACGCCACCGGCGATGTGGACCCGGATGTGGTCGCCAGGGACGGTTCCGAGAAGTGAACACCGCGGCCCTCTTCACCAGCCACGCGCCGCGCGATTACGCGTGCCCGTTTTGTGAGCTGGTGCAGGGGGCCGTCCCCTTCTCCGCGGACAATCTCTGCGTGCCCACCGACCTGGTGTACCGCGACGAGTTGGTCTCCGTCCTCATTGCCTGCGACGGATTTGGCGATCATGAGGGTCACGCCATGGTGATTCCCTCCGCGCACTTTGAGGCGCTCTACGACCTGCCCGACGCCGTGAACGCGGCCATCGCGGTCATGTCGCGTCGGGTGGCGCTTGCCATGAAGGCGGCGTGGGCGCCGCAGGGAACCAGCGTGCGCCAGCACAACGAACCGGCGGGCAATCAGCATGTGTGGCACTATCACCTGCACGTGTTCCCGCGGTGGGATGACGACGCGCTGTACCGGCAGATGCGCCACCGGGTTCCGGTGGACGTGCGCCGGGCCAAGGCGGCAGAACTGGGCGCGGCCCTGGCGGGCGTGCTGACGGCCGAGGGCCTCAGCAGCGCCGACGTGGTGGCGCCGCCGGCTTAGCCCTCGCGGGTCACGACGGCGTCCGCGAAGGACACCAGGGCTTCCTTGACGGTGCCCTCCGGAAGCGGGGCCAGCACCTGGACAGCATCCCGCGACCACTGCAGGGCCACCTCCCACGCGCGCTGCGTGGCGGGCTGGGCGGCCAAGGCAAGCACTGCCGCGGCCAGCGCCTCGTCGCTGCTGAGGTCCGCGTCGATCTGCTCCACCACGCGCGCCGCCTGAGCGTCTCCCGCGGCGGCATCCTGGCGCAACAACAGCACGGGCAGGGTGGGGACGCGCTCTCGCAGATCCGTCCCCGCCACCTTGCCGGACTTCTTGGAGGCTCCGGTCACATCCAGCACATCATCCGCGAGCTGGAAGGCGATGCCCACCTTCTCGCCGTACTCCGTGAGGATCTGCTGCGTGGCCTGGTCTGCCTCGCCAAAGAGCGTGCCGTACTCGCCCGCGGCCGCGATCAACGACGCCGTCTTGTCGCTCATGACCTGCAGGTAGTGCTCCACGGCGTCCTCGCTCTCGCGGGGACCAACAAACTCGTGGAGCTGACCCAAGCACAGGCGCTCAAAGGTGCGGGCCTGCAACGCCACGGCGCGCGGGCCAAGCTCCGCGCCAAGGACGGAGGCCCTGGCGAGGATGAGGTCTCCGGTGAGGATGGCCACGGAGTTGCCCCAGACCTGCTGGGCCGTGGGGGCGCCGCGGCGCAGCGGGGCGTCGTCCATCACGTCGTCGTGGTACAGCGTGGCCAGGTGCGTCATCTCCACGATCGTGGCGGCCTGGATCACGCGGTCGTTGACGCCGGTGCCCAGCAGGGAGGCCAGGATGACCAGCAGCGGGCGCACGCGCTTGCCGCCGGCCTCCGCGAGGTGACGGGAGGCGCGGTCAATGACCGGATCGGAGTTCGCAATCGCGTCCAGCAGGCGCTTTTCCACCTTGGCCATCCCGGACATCACGGCAGGACCAAACGCGGCGTCCTCCGCCACGGCACGGAAGCCCGCGGGCAACTGGATGGTGGCGGCCAGCGCCTGGGTGGTGGGGTCGAAGTTGATCGACTCCGAGACACCATGGCCGGCGGACGTCCAGGACGATTCACTCACGTTGCTCGGTCCTACTTCGTTGTCGAGGTCCGCGCCGGCCCGGAAAGGCCGCGCGTGGGGGCGGGGGAACGATTGGAAGCCGGAGGGAAGAGCCCCTCCAGCACGTGCATCACTCTATCGTCAAAGCCCGGGCTGTCCTGGGCGGTGAGGTTCGCCATGGCCTTGACCACAAAGCGCATCAGCGGCGGAACCTGCATGCCGGTGGAGAGCGCCAAGGACATGACCTTGGGGTTGCCGATCAGGCGGGCAAAGACCTTGCCGAGCGTGAAGTGGGAGCCCCAGGCCTGCCGGACGATGTCCGGGTAGGTGGCCAGCAGGGCGTCCTGCGCGGCCCTGCTGGTGCCCCGCGTGCCAGCGGAGGCCACGATGATGAGCTCCGCGGCGTAACGTGCGGCCTCCATGGCGTAGCTGATCCCCTCACCGTTGAACGGGGAGACCATGCCGCCGGAGTCCCCGAGCAGCAGCACGCCGGGCAGGTAGTGCGGGGTGCGGTTGAAGCCCATGGGGAGGGCGGCGCCCTTGATGCCGCCCACCTGATGCTCCGCATCAAAGGTGCGGGAGGCGTCCATGCCGCCGGTCCAGCTGGAGAGCACCTTGCGGTAATCCAGCTTGCCGAAGTGCTTGGAGGAGTTCAGGATGCCGAGCCCCACATTGCAGGTGCCATCCCCCACGCCAAAGACCCAGCCATAGCCCGGCAGCGGCTTGCCCTGGGCGTCGGGGAGCTCAAGCCAGCCCTCCATCCAGTCCATGTTGTGTTCCGGGGAGGTGTAATAGGTGCGATACGCCACGCCGAGCGGGCGGTCGTCGCGCTTGGGCAGCCCCAGGCTCAGTGCGGTGCGGGTGGAGTTGCCATCACACGCCAGCACCAGGTCACCGTGCACGTCCACGGACTCGCCGGTGCGCCGCCCGGCCGCGTCCAGGATCTGGGCGCGCAGCCCCGTCACCCGCCCGGAGTCATCGCGCAGCGCCTCCGTGACTGAGTGGCCCTCAAGGATGGTGGCGCCGGCGGCGCGGGCCAGCATGGCCAGTTCCTCGTCAAAGCCAAGGCGCGTGCGCACCAGCCCGTACCCGGGAAACTCGGAGAGCTCCGCGAAGGGGAAGTCCACGCGCTTGCCCTTGGCCACCAACCGCAGCCCCTGCTGACGGCGCCAGCCGTCCTCCTCGCGGTGCTCCAGCCCCACGAGTTGCATCTCCTTGACGGCGCGCGGCGTCAGGCCGTCACCGCAGACCTTCTCGCGGGGGTAGTGCGTCTTCTCCAGGACCACCACGTCCAGGCCGGCGCGGGCCAGGTAGGTGGCTGCCGTTGAACCGGCCGGGCCGCCGCCGGCGATGATGATGCGCATGCTTGAGGGATCTTCCGCTGGAGTTAGGCGCCGGCCGGCGTGGCCTTGAACGCGCGGTGCACGGCCACGACGCCGCCGGTGAGGTTGCGATACTTGACGCCCTCCCAGCCTGCCGCGGTGATGCGGTGGGCCAGCGCGTCCTGCGCGGGCCAGGCCTGGATGGATTCGGCCAGGTAGACGTAGGCGTCCGAGTTGGAGGAGACCTTGGTGGCCACCCACGGGAGCGCCCGCATGAGGTACTCCTTGTACACGGTGCGGAACGGGCCGAAGGTGGGATCGGAGAACTCGGCAATGACCAGGCGGCCGCCGGGCTTGGTCACGCGCAGCATCTCTCGCATGGCCTTGTCCGGGTCCTGCACATTGCGCAGACCAAAGCTGATGGTCGCCGCGTCAAAGGTGTTGTCCTCGAACGGCAAATTCATGGCGTCGCCCTGAACAAAGTTAATGTCCGGGCGGCGGCGGCGCCCCACCTCCAGCATCCCCTCGGAGAAATCACACGCCACCACGTCCACGCCTGCATCCGCGTACGGCTCGGAGGAGGTGCCGGTGCCCGCGGCGAGGTCAAGGACCTTCTGCCCGGGGACGGCGTCCACCGCGTCCACCACCACGCGCCGCCAATGGCGGGTCTGGCCCAGGGCCAACACGTCGTTCGTCAGATCGTAGCGACGGGCCACCCCGTCGAACATCCGCTGGACCTCTTCGGGCTGCTTCTGCAGCGTTGCGCGACTCACCTAGACAGTGTCCCCCGCCAACACCCAGATACGGAAACTGGGCCCACCGCCGGGTGGTGCACCTCACGCGCGCGGACGTGCCCGCGCCCGCGCAGTCCTGACGCCCGGCGCGGGTAGACTCGAGCGGCCATGATCTCCATCCCACAGGGCCCCGCACTCCGGGTGCTGACCGCGCCCCGCGCCCTTGCCGGTTCCGCCCCCTTCCTGGCTGAGCTGGCAGGTGACTCCACCCTGGTGTGGGCCCACCACGAGCGCGGCATGCTCGGCTTTGGGGAGGCGACCCGCGCCCTTGCCAGCGGCCCCACCCGCTTTGCGTCACTCTCTGCCTGGTTCAGCGAGCTGGCGCAGAACGCCCAGGTCACAGACGTCGTCGGGCAGCCGGGAACCGGCCTGAGCGCCTTTGCCTCCTTTGGTTTTTCACGCGCGTCCTCCTTTGACTCGCGCCTGGTGGTTCCGGAGATCCAGCTGGGGCGCAACGCCGACGGCGCGTGGATCACCTGGGCCACCGCGGATCCCGCCGTTCAGCTGAGCGCAGAGGGCGCGGAGGCCCGGCTGGCTGAGCTCGTGGCCGACTCCGTGGAGAGTCACGGGGCGCGGGCCACGGCGGTACGGCCCGGACGCATCACAGAGGAGGGTTTTCAGGCCTCGGTGCACGCCGGGGTGGCGCGCATTCGCGCCGGCGAGGTGGAGAAGATTGTGCTGGCCCGCGACGCGGTGGTCCAGCTGGACGGACCCACCCCGGTGGCGGACACCCTCCGCGAGCTCTCCGTGCGATACGTGGACTGCTGGACCTACGGCGTGGACGGCCTGATCGGCGCCACCCCGGAGATGCTGATTCAGGTGCTGGACGGCACGGCCCGCGCGCGCGTCCTTGCGGGCACGCTTGACCGGGCCGCCGGGGCCACGGCGGGCGACGACGCTGCCACGGCGTCCTTGGTAGCGGACGCCAAGCAGCGCAGGGAGCACCAGTTCGCGATCGACTCCTTCACGGAGGCCCTTGGACCGTTGGTCTCCTCCCTGGAGGCGCCGAACGAGCCCTTTGTTTTGCAGCTGCCCAACGTGTGGCACCTTGCCTCCGACGTCCGCGCCTGCCTGGCCCCGCGCCCGGACGGCGGGACCCCCGGCGCGTTGGACCTGTTGGAGATTGTGCACCCCACCGCCGCGGTCTGCGGCACCCCGCGCACCCGCGCCGGGGAGATCATCCGCGAGCTGGAGGCCGTGGATCGCGGCGCCTACGCGGGGCCAGTGGGGTGGGTGGACGCCGCGGGCAACGGCGAGTTTGGCATCGCCCTGCGCGGGGGCATGGTTGAGCGTGGCCCGGACGGCGCGGATGCGGTCCGGCTATGGGCCGGGTGCGGGATCGTGGCCGACTCAGAGGCCCCGGCGGAATTGGCAGAGACCTGGGCCAAGATGCGGCCCATGCTGCAGGCGCTCGGCGCGCCCTGAGCGCGGCAGTCGGCGGCCCGACGGCGGTGCGACGGCGGTGCGGTTTCCGTTCTGTGACGCCTCCTTGTCAACTTTGCGTGGGCCTGTGACATGAGCCACAGCATGGCGGTTAGACTGGGGCATCACTCAGCCTGTGCCGAAAGAGGAATCTCCATGCGCCGTCAGTCCCTTGCCATCGTCGCGGCAGCATTCGCCGCGACCGCCCTGTCCCTTTCCGCCTGTGGCGGCGGCGGCACGCCTGCCGCCAGCAGCTCCGGCGGGGGTTCCGTGTTCGCGCTGAAGTACCCCGGCAAACTGACAGTCTGCTCCGACGTCCCCTACAAGCCCTTCGAATATGAAGAGGGGGGCAAGTACGTGGGCTTCGATATGGATATCGCAACGGAAATCGCCAAGAAGGCCGGAGCGGAGCTCAACGTCGTTAAGGCGGGCTTCGATTCCATCCAATCTGGCCTGTTCAAGTCTCAGTGCGACATCGCCGTTTCTGGCATCTCCATCACAGAAAAGCGCAAGGGCAACATGGACTTCTCCACGCCTTACTTGGATGACGACTTGGTACTGGTGGCCAAGAAGGGCTCGGGCATCACGAATCTTGATTCTGCCAAGGGCAAGAAGGTCTCGGTTCAGGGTTCCACCACCGGTTCCGACTACGCCAAGGAGAAGGACATCGAGGCAACCGCCTTTGAGACAGGCGAGTTGCAGGTGCAATCGCTAATCGCTGGCACCACCGATGCATCACTGGGCAACCAGTCCATTCTTCGCTACGGCATCAAGGGCAAGGATGACCTGGAGGTAGTGGAGGAAATCAAGACGGGCGAGCAGCTGGGTGTTGCAGTTAAGAAGGGCGACACGGCCATGCTGACGCTCGTCAATGACACTCTCAAGACCATGGAATCCGACGGCAAAATGGACGAGATCAAGAAGAAGTGGTTCGGCGACGCCTAATTCTGGCAGTCGCCGAACCGGTGGGTGGGGCTGGAACGCCCCGCCCACCGGCGCATCACCCCTTGGCTCCACCCACGTGCAGTGAAAGGCACCCTCCATGGTACTCACCACTCGCCAACGCTCGCGTTTGAGCAAAGGAATCCAGCTAGGCATTCTGGTCTTATCTGTTATTCTGCTTGTCCTGCTGGTTAATTGGCCCCTAGTTATCGAGTCATTCTTCAGGTTCGGTGCAGTGGGCGGGATGTTCCCTGAGATCATCCTTGTCGGCCTAAAAAACACCTTGCTGTACACCGTGACGTCCTTCGCCTTCGGGTTGGTTCTGGGCACCATGTTGGCTCTCATGAAGACCTCAAGTTTTGGCCCGTACAGGTGGATCGCGACTGTCTACATCGAGTTCTTCCGCGGCCTGCCCGTGTTGCTAGTGCTGCTCGCAATGGGCTTCGGCCTGCCCATCGCCTTCGGCACAACGTGGCCGCAATGGGTCAATGTCATGGTGGCTCTTGGCCTCTCCTCCGCGGCGTACATGGCAGAGACTCTGCGCGCTGGGCTCCAGGCAGTACCCAAGGGGCAAATGGAGGCAGCCCGTTCCCTTGGCATGCCGCAGTGGCGAGCCATGGTCACCATCGTGATTCCGCAGGCCTTCCGCATTGTGCTTCCGCCACTCACCAACGAGTTCATCTTGCTGACCAAGGACACGTCGCTGGCCTTTGTTTTGGGCATGACGATGTCCCAGTACGAGCTCACCACCTTCGGTCGAAATGGTATGACCGAGTACCCGGCGGGCATGACGCCACTTATGGTTGCCGGCGCCATTTATCTTGTGATCACTCTTCCTATGAGCTTGCTGGCCCGCTGGTTTGAGAAGCGCACCAACCAGACTTCCCGGCCCAAGCGCCGAAGATCGGACGGGGCCGCGACGGCGGCGGCGAGCTCCCTCGCTGGACCTGCATCGCCCTCTGCAACTGCCGCCCGGGGCACAACTGATCTGACGAAGGGGACCCAAGCATGAGCCGCTCCGCAGCCACCATTCAGAGCACCGCAGGCGTGAGCATCACTGGTCTGCACAAGTCCTACGGCTCCAACGAGGTACTCAAGGGCATTGACCTGGCGGTGGCACCCGGCGAGGTGGTCTGCCTGGTGGGGCCATCCGGTTCTGGCAAGTCCACCTTGCTGCGCTGCATCAACCTGTTGGAGACCCCCAACGCCGGCACCATCGAGGTGGGCGGGCATGCGGCCACCGATCCGGACGTGGACGTGGACAAGATGCGCCGCTCCGTCGGCATGGTCTTTCAGCAGTTCAACCTCTTTCCGCACCTGAGCGTCCTGAAGAACTGCACCGTCTCTCAGATGCAGGTCTTGAAGCGCAGCAGGTCCGAGGCGGAGGCGATTGCCCGCAAGCACCTGCGCTCCGTGGGCCTGGCGGAGCTGGAGACCCGCTTCCCCGGGGAGCTCTCTGGCGGCCAGCAGCAGCGCGTGGCGATTGCCCGCTCGCTGTCCATGGACCCCACGCTGATGCTCTTTGACGAGCCCACCTCGGCCCTTGACCCGGAGACCGTGGGAGATGTGCTGGCGATCATGCGCCGCCTGGCGCAGGAGGGCATGACCATGGTCGTGGTGACCCACGAGATGGGCTTTGCCCGCGAGGTCGCGGACCGTGTGGTGTTCATGGACGGCGGCGTGGTGGTGGAGCAGGGCCCCGCAGAGGAGGTCATCGGCAACCCGCAGCAGCCGCGCACGCAGGACTTCCTGCGCCGGGTCCTTGACCCCAACCACGTGGCGGCCCAGGAGGACTAGGCCCCTAGCGCTGGGTGAGGGTCTCCGCCGCCGCCCGGGAGAGCGCCTGGTGGAGGGCGCGGGGGTCGCGCCGCTCCACCGGGACCTCCAACAGGCGCCGGCCGGACGCGGTGGCGCCCTCCACCAGCCAGGAACTCACTGCTTGGTGCGTGGTGGCGGTGGAGGCGTCCCAGCCAAAGGCCTCCGCGATGGGCCCCAACTCCAGCCCGTGCGGCGTGCGGAAGTAGCGCGTCACCGTGCGGGCGTAGGGGCCACGCGCCGCCACCGCACCGTGCTCCAGCGTGGAGAAGATGGTTCCGCCATCGTCCTGCGCCACGATCACGTCCAGGCGCGGCTCGCGCTCAAAGCTGGGCGTGAGCAGGCCGCCTGCGTCGTGCAAAAAGGTGACGTCTCCCATGAGCGCCACCGTGCGGCGTCGCTCAGCCAGAGCCACGCCCGCCGCCGTGGCCAGCGTGCCGTCAATCCCGGCCAGCCCGCGGTTGGCGTACACGCGCGGCCCGCGCCCGCGGCGGGGCGCTGCCATCAGGTCCAGGTCGCGAACCGGCCGGCTGGAGCCAAGGACCAGCGGCCCGTCCAGCGCGTCCCAGACCGTGGCGGCCAGGCCCGGGCCGGTGAGCCGCCCGGTCTTTGACTCATGCTCCGCCAGGACCAACTCCAGCGACTCGCGCACCGCGGCGTCCGCGTCCAGCCAGGAGCGCGTCCACCCGGCGGGGGCCGTGCCGGCAAACGCGGCCAGCTCCTCCAGGGACTCCACGATCCGCTCGCGGCGCCGTCCGGGGGTGAACCAGGGCGCGGGCTCAGCCAGGAAGAGCACCGACTCGACGTCCGCGCGGCCCAGCAGCGCGGCGACCGGCCGCGAGAGGGTGGGGCGGCCAAAGAGCACCACGGCCTCCACCTGCTCCCCCAGCGTGGGCAAGAGGTATTGGTAGGTGGACAGAGCTGTGACGCCAAAGCGGGCGTCAGAGCTGGGCTCAGCGAGCAGTGGAAGCCCAAGCGCCGCGGCAAAATCCGCCGCCAGGGGCCCCGCGTCGTGGCCGGCCACCACCACCGTGCGGCGGGGCGGGGCGGAGTGTCCCGCCGAAGCAAAGAGGCCCGAGTTCTGTGCGCCGGCGGCATCCGCGTCGCTCGAGTCCCGCTCCAAGCATTCGATGTCGCTGAGCTGGGCCGGGCGCGGGGGCAGGGCGGGTAGCCCGGCCAGAGCGGCGTCGTCTGCCGGGACCAGCGGATCGCGGAAGGCCAGGTTCAGCTGGACCGGGCCGCGGGGCGTGAGCGCTATGTCTACGGTGCCGCCCTGCTCCGCGGGGACCAACCCCTCCGCTGCCAGCAACGCGGCGCGGACGGCGGGCGTGGGGTCCTGCCCCGCACCCACCGTGGTGGCGAGGCGGACGTGCTCACCAAAGAGGCCCGCCTGCGCCGTGGTCTGGTTGGAACCGGTCCCGTGCAGTTCCTCCGGGCGGTCCGCCGTGATGGCCACGAGGGGCAAGCCTGCGTGGTTGGCCTCCATGATGGCCGGAAGCAGCTCCCCCACCGCGGTGCCAGAGGTGGTGACGACGGCGACGGGGCGGCCGGACGCCGCGGCAAGCCCCACGGCAAGGAACCCTGCGTCGCGTTCGTCGATGCGCACCATGACCTCAATGCGCCCGGCCAGCTCCGCCTCGGCGAGCGCGTACGCCAGGGGTGCGCTGCGGGAGCCGGGGCACAGGACCACATAGGCCACACCCCCGTCCGTGAGCGCCTGCACGGCCTTGCGGGCAGCCGCGGGGGCCATCAGCTCTTCCGCCGGGCTCTCCTGACTGGCCGATGCTGACGCGCTGAACCCGGGGTTGCTCATACCCTCCATTCTAGTTCCGCCCGGCGGCGCGGGACCCTGTTGGTCCGTGGCCGCCGCGAGTGCGTCTAGCGTGCCTGCGCGGCCAGCACCGCGTGCGCTCGGGACAGGCGCGCCATCCACCACTCCCTGCGCTCGGCAGAGGCCGCGTGGCGGGCCAGGAGCGCCGGGTCCGCCGCGACGGTGCGCAAGTCAAGCTCGCCGCCGCTGGCCACGTAACCCGGCTCCACGACGTCGCTCACAAAGAGCGAGCCGGTGCCAAGGCCGCAGGCGTAGGGAAGCTGCGGCAGCGCGGCTGCCAGCCCCGCGCCGACGCGCAGGCCCACCGAGGTGTCCAGCGCGGAGGAGACCACGGCGGGCAGCCCGGCCTGGCGAACAATCTCCAGGGCGCGGCGGACTCCGCCCAGGGGCTGGGCCTTGACCACAATCAGGTCCGCGGCCCCGGCCTGCGCCACGGCCAGCGGGTCGCTCTCCTTGCGCACCGACTCGTCCGCGGCGATCAGGACCGGCAGGCCGCGCCGTGCCAGCTCCTCGCGCAGCCGCGCCAGGCCCTCGATGCCGGGCACCGGCTGCTCCGCGTATTCCAGGCCGAAGGGGGCCAGCGCCTCCAACGCCACCAGCGCCTCGCGGTGCCCCCAGCTCTGATTCGCGTCGATGCGCAGCCGCGCTTGGGGCAGCACCGCGCGCACGGCAGCCAGCCGCGCCACGTCGTCCGCCAGGGTCTGCCCGGCCTCCGCAACCTTGACCTTGACGGTGCCGGGGGCGTCGTAGCGAGCAAGCAACTGCTCGACGTCGCTGGCCGGGATCGCGGGCACCGTCGCGTTGACGGGGACCGCGGTGCGCACCGGAGCGGGCAGCCCCTCCCAGCCGGCCTCCACGGCGCAGGCCAACCAGCGCGCCGCCTCCGCGTCGGCGTACTCGAGGAAGGGGGAAAACTCCGACCATCCCTGGGGCCCGTCCAGCAGCACCGCCTGGCGCTCCACCACGCCGCGGAAGCGCACATGCAGGGGCAGGCACACCACGTGGGCGCGCTCTTGCAGCTCCTCGACGGAGGGCAACGTGGGGCTCTGCAGGGGGAGCAAACTCATGGGTACCACCGTAGTCCGGGGTGTCGCGTGCCCCACATCCGGGCCATTTCTGGCCGCTTTCCCAGGCTGGTCCCGGACAGGCGTGGGACTCTAATCAGATGATTTCCCCCTCCACGGACCAGATTCCGGTGACCGCACACCCCCCGGCGGCCACCGATCGCGGTGCCACTGCCGACGGTGCCCCTGCCGACGGTGCCCCTGTTGACGGTGCCACCGGTCTGGGAGTCGCCGGGCGGCCCAGCCGCGATCCGCTGCCCGGTCGCGATCTGCTGACCACCGGCGCCAAGCAGCGCGGCCCGCGCTGGTGGGCCTGGTTGTTACCCATCGGTGCCCTGGTGGGCGTGGCGGCCTTGTACGCCCTCTTCATCCTGACCGTGCGCGGGCAGTGGGTGGACGAGCGCAGCCTGGAGGGCGCGTTGAAGTCCGCCTGGGGTCAGTACCAGCGCAATCAGGCGCAGGTCAGCCTGGACGTGCTGCCGCTGGCAGTGGGGCTCATCGGGGCTGCTGGCGTGCTCATCAGTGCGGTGGTCCGGCGCCAAGTCGTGGTCCCGCTCATCGCCGTGGCAGGCGGGGGCGCAGCCATGCTCGCCACCCAGTTCCTGAAGCACGACTTCCTGACGCGCCCCGACCTTGGCGTGTCCGCGGCGAATATGAACTCCTTCCCCTCCGGGCATAGCACCGCCGCGGCCGCCGCCGTGTTGGCCCTGTTGCTCGCGGCCCCGCGGGCTGCCCGTCCCTGGATCGCCATGCTTGGCTCAGTGCTGGCCGGTGTGGCCGGCGCGGGCACCTTGGTGATGGGCTGGCACCGCCCCTCAGACATCGTCGGGGCGTTCCTGGTGGTGGCGCTCTGCGGCGTGGCGGCCGGGTGGGGCGTGGCTCTGCGCGAACGCTCCCTCGCCAAGGCCCGTGCCCTGCGCGGCCTGGCACCGCGCCGCATGGATGCCCGCCCCGGCATGCTGGCGCGTGGCGCCTCGCTGACGCTGGCGATCCTGGGGCTGGCCGCCGTGGTGGTGTGCGCCGTGCTCCTGATTCCTCAGCTACGCTCCCCCGGCACCGAGGACGCACCCAGCCTGCAGTGGTTCTTCATGGTGGGGCTCACGCTGTGCCTGGCCGCGGCCTGCTGCGTCTTCCCCCTGCTGGAGCGCTGGGTTGACTCGCTGCCGAGGGACCCCGCCGCGGGTGCGGCTCCGACTTCTTAGAGCGCGCCGACTCCTTAGAGCGCGCCGGCCCTCGTATCGCGGAGCCGGTTGAGCAGGTGCCTTGACTGCACGGGCCCAAAGGGCAGCACCGGGATGGACTTGGTCGCATCGCTCTCGTGCTCGTTCAGTGCTGTGTCCGCCACCTGGATGGCGCGGGCCAGCCGGTGGTAGTGGGCCCTGACCTCGTCCGCGTCCACGGTGGTGCCGTGGCCGGGGACAATGCGCTGGTACAGCTCGTCAATCGCGATGATCTTGCCCAGGACGCGCAGCCACTCGTCCGGGAAGGCGTCCTCAAATTGCGGGTGCCCGCCCTGTTCCACGATGTCACCGGCAAAGAGGATGGGCCCGGAGGCCACCACCACATCCCCGGCCGTGTGGGCCCGGCCAAGGTGCATCAGGGTCACCTGGTGCCCGCCAAGGTCAAGGTCAACGGGTGAACTGGTGACGGCGTGAGTGGGCGGGAGCACGCGGGTGCCTGGGCCGGACGCGGCGCGCATCTCCGGCTCGCCGTCCTCCTCACTCAGCAACGAACGCTGGGCCTCACCGTTCTGATCCAGGGCGTCGATGGTGCCCTGGTGTGCCCAGAACTCCGTGACGCCTGCGCCGGCCAAGGCGTGATTGCCCAGGGCGTGATCGTGGTGGTGGTGGGTATTGACCGCCACCAGCGGCAGGTCGGTGAGCAGGCGCACGGCCTCCAGGTGACGGCCGGCCGAGCGGGGCCCAGCGCCGGTGTCTATCACCAGCGCGCGTTCCTCGCCGATGATCAGGCCGAGGTTCACGGAGCATGGCTGCTCCACGCGCACCCATTCACGCTCCCCCACACGGGTCCAGCCAGCCGCCATCACGGCCGCGCTGCTCTGTGCCCCACTGGTGTGCTCACGTTCAGTACTCTCCATGCGCTCAGACTAGTCGGCCGGGCCCACCAAAGGTGGACCCGGCCGACCGCGCCAGGGACGGGGTTGCCCCCGCGTCCCTGGCGCGCCATCATCACGGCGCGCCATCATCACGGCAGCGCCGGAATCAGAGCTCCGCGAGCGCCTCTCCCGGGCGCTCGATGGCATCCGCGACAAAGCGCAGGAAGCGACTGGCCGCCCCGCCGTCACACACGCGGTGATCAAAGCTCAGCGTGAGCTCGGTGATCTCGCGCACCACGATCTCCCCGTCCACGACCCACGGGCGCGCCTTGATGCGCCCCAGGCCAAGGATGGCGACCTGCGGGTGGTTGATGATCGCGGCGGAACCGTCCACATCAAAGACCCCGTAGTTATTGAGCGTGAAGGTGCCTCGGGTGAGCTGCGCCGGGGTGCACTTGCCCTCGCGGGCGGTATTGATCAGCTCGGCGATGGCGGCGTCCAGTTCACGCGCGCTGAGGCGCTCTGCGCGTTCCACGGCGGGGACCACCAGCCCGCGCTCGGTCTGGGCGGCGATGCCAAGGTTCACGCCGTCCAGCGTCACGATCTCCTCTGAGCCATCCGCCGCCTGCTCAATCCGGGAGTTCAGCTCCGGTACACGCTGCAGGCCGGCGGCCACAAAACGACCCACGATCGCGAGCACGCCCGGGCGGCGCCCGTTGGCATCCGGGCGGATGCCGCGGCGCAGCTTGAGCAGCTCCGTGGCGTCCACGTCCACCCACACGGTGGCCTCCGGGATCTCTCGGCGCGAGCGGGACATGGTCTGTGCCACCACCTTGCGCACGCCGGTGATGGGCGTGCGGCTGGCGATCCCCAGCCCGGAGCGCTTGTCCAGCTCCCCGGCGCCTGCGCCGGAGGACGCCGTCCCTGCGTTGGCTCCACCGGAACCACTGCCCGACGACGCGGGGTTGGCTTGGGTGGCCGAGCCTGCGGCTGGTGCCTGGCCGGCACCGGAGGCGGCGGCGTGCACGTCGGCGCGCATCACGAGCCCATCGGGTCCGGAGCCGGAGAGTGCCGCCACGTCCACGCCCATGTCGCGTGCCAAGCGGCGCACGAGGGGGTTCACGACGCGGGCAGCCAGCGCGGGAGCCGGTGCGCCTGCGGAAGGCGAGGTCTCCGTGGGAGCCGACGCCGCGGCGTCGGGCAGGGGCCTTGACTCCGCCGCCGTCTCCGAAGCCGTCCCCGAAGCCTGCACCGGAACGTGGGCCGCCCTGCGCCCGCGACGGCGACGCGTGGGAGAGCCCTCCTCCGAGGTGCCATATCCGATCAGGACGTTGCCGGATCCCGAGCCGGCGCGCTCCTCCTCGCGGTAGGACTGCGCGCCTTCCGCCTGCTCGGCGGAACCGGCGGAACCGGCGGCAAACGCTGCGGGATCCGAGCCCTCCGGGCCCACCGTGATCAGCGGGCGGCCCACGGCGAGGGTCTCACCCTCCGCCCCGTGCAGCACCAGGACGGTGCCTGCGTAGGGGGTGGGAACCTCCACGAGGCTCTTGGCGGTCTCCACCTCTGCGATGACCTGATCCAGCGCCACGCTCTCGCCCACGGCCACCTTCCAGGTGACCAGCTCGGCCTCCGTCAGGCCCTCTCCCAGGTCGGGGAGGTTAAAGGTATTGGCCTGGATAGACACGGTTGTCATCAGTCCTCCCACGTCAGTGCGTCAACGGCGTCAAGGATGCGATCGACGCTCGGAATCTGGTGCTTCTCCAACTTGGGGGCCGGGAAGGGGATGTCGAAGCCGGTCACGCGCAGCACCGGCGAGGAGAGGGAGTGGAAGTTGCGTTCCTGCACGCGGGCCACCAGCTCGCTCGCGACGGAGGCAAAGCCCTGGGACTGCGCAATGACGATGGCACGGCCGGTCTTGCGCACGCTCGCGTCGATGGCCGCATCATCCAGCGGCACAATGGTGCGCAGGTCAAGGACCTCCAGATCCAGGCCCTCAGCTGCCGCGACCTCCGCCGCCGCAAACGCGGTGGGAACCGAGGGGCCGTACGCAATCAGGGTCGCGTCCTTGCCGGGACGCACCACGCGCGCGGTGCCCTCTGTGCGCTCCGCGTCGCCGGCCTCGTAAGACTCGCGCAGCGCGCCGAGGTCCGCCTCTTCCTTGGACCAGTACATGCTCTTGGGCTCAAAGAAGATCACCGGGTCATCGCTGGCGATGGCCTCGCGCAGCATCAGGTAGGCGTCCTCCACACCGGAGGGCGTGAAGACCTTGAGCCCCGGAGTGTGGGCGTAGTAGCCCTCCGACGAGTCGCAGTGGTGCTCCACGCCGCCCACGCCGCCGGCGTAGGGGATGCGGATGGTGATGGGCAGGCGAACCTTGCCCATGGTGCGGTTGTGCATCTTCGCGATGTGGCTAAAGACCTGCTCAAGGCTGGGGTAGGCGAAGGCGTCAAACTGCATCTCCACGACCGGGCGCATGCCATTCATGGCCATGCCCACCGCCATGCCGGCAATCCCGGACTCCGCCAGGGGCGTGTCAAAGCAACGCTCCTGACCAAAGCGATCCTGGAGGCCGTCCGTGATGCGGAAGACGCCGCCCAGCTTGCCCACATCCTCGCCAAAGACCACCATGCTTGGATCCGCCGCCATGGCGTCCGCCAGGGCGGTGTTCAGGGACGCGGCCAACGTGGTGGGGCCGGCCTTGGGCGCCTGCTTCTTCAGCGCCGGTGCCGGCTGGTCCACGTGCGCGCCGCGGGCCTGGGAGTCAACACCGGCAAAGTCTGCCTGCTTCACCTCTGGGGTGGCCTGCGTGCTCATCGGGTTTCCTCCGTCTGCTCTGCCTCACGGGCCAGTTCGTCGGCCAGCTTGGCCTCCTGCTCCTTCAACTGCGGGGTCTGCTCCACAAAGACGTGGCGGAACAGCTCCAGCGGGTCCGTCTGCACGTCCGCGTTCATCGCGTCCCGCAGGTCCTTTGCCGTCTCCTCCGCCAGCTCCGCGATGCGAGTCTGCTCGGCTTCCGTCAGCAGCCCGCGCTCGTCAAGGTAGGCGCGCATGCGGATCACCGGGTCGCGTTCCACCCACTGCGCCACCTCGTCGCTCTGGCGGTAGCGCGTGTCATCATCGGCGTTGGTGTGCGCCTGCATGCGGTAGGTCTCCGCCTCAATCAGCAGCGGGCCGGAGCCCTCGCGGGCAATGCTCACAGCCCGGTCAAGCACGGCAAGCAACGCCATCAAGTCGTTGCCGTCCACGCGCTCGCCGGCCATGCCGTAACCCACGGCCTTGTGGGCAAGGGAGGGCGCGGCGGACTGGGCGGAGAGCGGTACGGAGATGGCGTAACCGTTGTTCTGAACAAAGAAGATGACGGGCAGGTGGAAGACCGCGGCGAAGTTCAGCGCCTCGTGGAAGTCACCCTCGCTCGTGGCGCCGTCGCCGCACATGGCCAACACCACGGTGTCCTCGCCGCGCAGGCGGGCCGCGTGAGCCACGCCGACTGCGTGCAGCAGCTGGGTGGTCAGCGGGGTGGCCTCCACGGAGGTGTTGTGCTCCAGGGGGTCATAACCCTGGTGCCACTCCCCGCGGAAGGAGGTCATGACCTGGTTGGGGTCCACGCCGCGGGCGATCACTGCCACCGTGTCGCGGTAGGTGGGGAAGAGCCAGTCGCGCTTCTCCAGGGCAAAGGCGGCGGCCACCTGGCACGCCTCCTGCCCGTGGCTTGAGGGGTACACGGCCATGCGGCCCTGGCGCACCAGCGCGGCGTTTTGGTCGTTGATGCGGCGGCCGAGCACCAGCTGTTCGTAGGCGCGCAGCAGCCGCTCGTCCTCCGGAACCGGGTAATTGTGCCCGGGGGCAATCCCCTGTTCGTTGACCGGAAGCACCGAGCCGTCATGGCCGAGCATCTGGATGCGACCGCGCGTGGGAAGGAGGTAGTCCTCCACGCTGATCCCGAAGCCGGTGCTGGCTTGGCGCACCCGCGCGTCCGTGCGGTTCTCTTCCGCGGTGCCCCCGTTGGCCGGGGCTGTGGCCTGACTCACATGCTGATCCATGCTGTCATTCTCCATTTTTGAGGCGATTCTTCGCCAGTCCAGACGCCAAGTGCGGACGGGATGTGCGCCGGAGCAGCTTTCTGAGTCAGAATGTCCATACCGGGCCGTGTGCTTTGTTCCCGGGTTGGACAAAGTGCGGGCTCCCCATGGCCCGGAGAGGGGCCACCGTGCCGGAGCGTGCAGAGACCACCACGGAGCTGGACGAGACAGACCGCGCCATCATCGACGCCCTGGCCCAGGACGGACGCGCCTCCGTCTCCGCGATCGCCACCACCGTGCACATCTCCCGCGCCCACGCCTATCAGCGCATCGCCCGCCTCCGCGAGCGCGAGGTCATCACCGGGTTCACGGTCAGGACGGATCCAGCCAAGATGGGGCTGCGCTCCAGCGCCTACGTGACTCTCAAGCTGCGCCAGCACTCCTGGCGCGAGCTGCAGGCCACGCTGCGCCGCATCCCGGAGGTGCACCATGTGGCGCTGGTCGGCGGCACCTTCGACGTGATCCTGCTGGTGCGCGCCACGGACAATACCGCCCTGCGGCGCGTGGTCTTTGAGGTGCTCCAGGCCATGCCAGAGGTCATGGATACGCAGACCCACCTCATCTTTGAGGACTCCGAGACGTAGCCGTACCGACCGGGCCCGTCGACCCCGTCGAGGTTGGCCCCCGGCAGGTTCGGCAGGGTACTGTCAACTGGTCCGCTCCACGTTTCCTCCGGCTCTGCTTCCCAGCTCCGCTCTTGGGCTCACGCCCCGCGAAAGGTCCCCTTGCCCGCGCCCTCTCCCGATGCCCTCGCGCTGACCTCCCTGGTGGTCCCCGTCTCCGAACTCCAGGCCGAGTTTCTCTACGCGGCAGAGTCCGTCGCCGAGCGCCACGGGCTGACCCCCGCCCGGTGGCAGGTCCTGGGGGCGGCCCTGGCGCAGGCGCAATCGGTCGCGGACATCGCCCGCACCCTTGGCCTGGCGCGCCAGAGCGTGCAGCGCGTCGCGGACGACGTCGTGGAGTTGGGGTGGGGCGACTGGGCCACCAACCCGCGCCACGCACGCGCCAAGCTGCTGGTGCCCACGGAGGCCGGCCGGCAGGTCCTGGAGGCCACCCAGCGCGATCAGTTGCAGTGGGCGGATGCGGTGGGCTCACGCCTGAACCCGGACGACGTCGCTGCGCTGCGCGGTTTGATGGAGCGCGTCACCACGGTGTCACGGGCGTATTGGGACGAGATCGAGGCCGGCGCTTAGCGGCGTTCGCGGCCGGCTCCGAGCCGGCCGTCAGCTGGACCCCACCAGCGAGGCGACCTCCGCCGCGGCGCCCCAGGAGAGCGTGACGCCCGCGCCGCCAAAGCCGTAGGCGGCGATGACCTGGACCGGATGAGCGGCCACGGCCTCCAGCCGCAGGGACGGGCGGGCGGGGCGCAGACCCACGCCGCGGCTGATCACGCGCAGACCGGCCAGCGCCGGGACAGCAGCCACCGCGCGGGCCAGGATGGCCGCCTCGGTGCGCGCATCCCAGGTGGTGTCCGCGGCGCCAACGTCGTCCGTGCCGCCCACCACGATGTCCCCGCGGCGCGGGATCACGTAGATCATGCCGTCCGGGTGGTCATCATCCATGAACCACTCGGTGATGATCGGGGCGCCGTTCCGATCCTGTGGTTGCTCCAGCCGCACCACCTGGCCGCGCACCGGGAATCCGCTGGTGTCCCCGAGCAGATCCCCCGAGCGCGCCCCTGCCGCGACCACCACCAGGTCCGCTGGGTTGCCCTCCCGCGCCGCGACCGACGCGGCATGCGCCACCGAATCGGCCGTGGACCTCACCACCCGCACCCCTGCCGCGGCGCACTGGGCGCGCAACCACGGCAGGTAGGTGGGCATGTCGACCACGGGAAGGGAGCAGGAGAAGGCGTCCGTGGCGCCGTCGGGCCATTGGTGGTGAGGCAGCGCCGCGATGGCTGCCCGCCCGGCGGGGCCGCCGTCCGCCGAGGCACCGAGCGAATCCACCCACGCGTCATCAGAGGCGGCGCCCCGCGCCACCCACACGCCACGGCGCAGGTCCACGCCGGCCTCCGGAACGGAATGGGCCAGGGCTCGGAAGGCCTCAAAGGAGTCCGCGAGCAGCCGCGCGGCGCGCGGGGAACCCTCCGATTGGTGCGGGAACCAGATCCCGCCGGCCACCCCAGAGACCGAGTCCTCCGCGCTGGCATCCGCAACCATCGTGACCAGGTGCCCTGCGCGCGCCAGTTCCAGCGCGCACGTCAGCCCCACCACGCCCGCGCCAATCACCGCGATGGTGCGGGGCGGTGTGATCTCGTCAGGGCTGGTGCGGTGAGGCGCGGAAGGCATGCGACGAGCCTAGTGGCTGGGCTGTGGCTGACCGGGCCGCGGCTAGCTGGGGCAGCCGCAGGAGGAGCGCAGCCGGAAGTCGGTGGCGATCACGTGCGTCTGGGCCGGCTCGGTGTCGCCGTTGATGCGGGCCAACAGTCGCTCGACGGCGAGTGCCCCCATCGCGTCGATGTCCTGCGCCACGGCGGTCAGGCCGGGTTCAAACAGATCGCTCCACTCGAAGTCGTCATACGCGACCAACGCCACGTCACGCGGGACCTCCAGCCCCACGTCCTTGAGGCCGCGCAGGGCGCCGATGGTCATGGCGTTGTTCAGGGTCAGGAGGGCCCCGGGGCGGTCCGGGGCGGAGAACAGCTTGGCGGTGGCGGCCCTGGCCTGCTCCGAGCCAGAATCCGCCACAGCGATGAGGTCGGGATCCACGCTGAGGCCGCGCCGCTCCAAGGCATCGATGTAGCCGGCGCGGCGCTCCTCCGTGGAATCCAGCCCCGGCAGGCCGGACATGACGGCGATCCGCCGGTGCCCGTGCCACAACAGGTGCTCCGTCAATTCCTGGGTGGCGAGCCGGTTCTCCGGGACCACCTGATCGCAATCGACGTCGATGGAACGGTCAATGGCGACCAGCGGGGTTCCCGCCTGCGCCACCACGTTGGCGCTTGACTCGAGGAAGCCCGGGGAGGGAGCCACGAGCAGGCCGTCCACATGGCGGTCAAGCAGGGACTCCACCACGCGGCGTTCCATGGTGGCCTCATCATGCGAGTCCCCGATGACCAACACGTAGCCGGCGGCGGTGACGCCGCGCTCAATGGCCGCGAGCAGGGGGCCAAAGTAGGCGTTGCTCAGGCCGGAGATGACCAGGCCGATGGTGTTGGACTTGCCCCCGGCCAGGGTCCTGGCCACGGCGCTGCGCCGATAGCCCAGTTCCTCCACGGCGCGCTCCACGCGTTCGCGGGTGTCCTGGTTGACGGGACGAGTCTTGTTGAGAACGTGCGAGACGGTGCTGGCAGAGACCCCTGCGCGCTGCGCTACTTCGTTGATCGTGACCACAGTGCACATTCTCCCTTTGAGTGCCCGCTTTGGGTGAACTCACGCTAGCATTGGGTCCGGAGTTCGCGAAAGCGCTTGCGCAAGCGCTTGCGTCGTGGATACTATGACGGACATCACAGCCTCACCCCTTGTTTTAAAGGAGCGCACTCATGAAGTTCACATTCTCTCGCCGCATGATGATGGCCGCCGGCGCCCTCGCTGCAGCAACCATGGTGGTCACCACCTCCGGTTGCGCGGCAGGCAACGACAGCGGCAGTGGCTCCGGCGGCGGTGGCGAAGAGGTCAAGATTGGCCTCGTCACCAAGACCGACGCCAACCCGTTCTTCGTGAAGCTGCGCGAGGCCGCCCAGAAGCAGGCAGATGCCAAGGGCGCCAAGCTCGTGGCCCTGGCCGGCGCCTTTGATGGCGACAACGAGGGCCAGGTCGCCGCGATCGAGAACCTGGTGACCCAGGGCGTCAAGGGCATCCTGATTACCCCTAACTCCTCCTCCGGCATCCTCTCCGCCATCAAGAACGCCCGCGACCAGGGCGTCATCGTGATTGCGCTTGATACGGCCACCGAGCCGGCGGATGCCGTGGACGCGACCTTCGCCACCGATAACCTGGCTGCCGGCGTCACCCAGGGCAAGTGGGTCAAGGGCGCCCTGGGCAGCAAGACCCCCAAGGTGCTCATGCTGGACGGCACCCCGGGCGGCACCGTTGACTCCCTGCGCCACAAGGGCTTCCTTGAGGGCATGGGTCTGAGCGAGGACTCCTCGGAGATTGCCGGTAAGGCAGACACCAATGGAGACCAGACCAAGGCCCAGACCGCCATGGAGAACCTGCTCCAGCGCGCACCAGATGCCAACGCGCTTTACACCATCAACGAGCCGGCAGCCGCGGGTGGCTACGCCGCCATCAAGTCCGCTGGCAAGGAGAGCGCCGTCTCCATCGGCTCCATCGACGGCTCCTGCGTCGGCGTGGCCAACGTCAAGAAGGGCGTGATCGGCGGAACCGTGCTCCAGTTCCCGGCCAAGATGGCCACCTCCGGCGTCGACGCAGTCGTCGCCTTCGCCAAGGACGGCACCAAGCCTGCTCAGTCCTTCAACGACACCGGCTCCATGCTCATCACCGACAAGCCCGTTGACGGCGTGGAGTCCAAGGACACCACCTGGGGTGCCGAGAACTGCTGGGGCTAGCCTTCAACACCTTCTGATCACGTCTCGCTGCGGGGTCGCCGTCACGGCGGCGGCCCCGCACAGTCAAAGGACACTTCATGACAACCACTCGATTTGAGAACACGAACACCTCGGTTCTGAAGTCACTGCCCGGACGCATCCTCCACTCGCCCGTCTTTGGGTCCGTGGTCGCGCTCCTCGTGGCCATCATCATCTTTAGCGCCATGTCCCCCCGATTCCTGGCACCGGCCAACCTGTCGCTGATTCTTCAGCAGTCCGTTGTGGTGGGAATCCTTGCGGTGGCACAGACGCTGATCATCCTGACGGCAGGCATTGACCTGTCCATCGGCGCCATCGCGGTCCTCGGCACCATCGTGCTGGCCCAGGCCGCCGCTGGCATTGGCCCGGTGGGCGCCATGGTCATCGCCATGATCGTCTGTGTGGGGCTTGGGGCCCTGAACGGCGCTCTGGTGACCGTGCTGCGGCTGCCACCGTTCATCGTCACCCTTGGTACCTTCACGGCGATCGTCGCGGCGACCCGCCTGCTGGCCGGTTCCGAGACCTACCAGGTGACCTCTCCGCTGCTGACCTTCTTGGGCAATACCTTCAAGATCGGCACGTTCACCACCACGTACGGCGTGGTGGTCATGCTCCTGGTGTACGCGATCATGGGCTACGCATTGACACAGACTGCTTGGGGGCGTCACGTCTACGCGGTGGGTGGCAATCCGAATGGTGCGCTGCTCTCCGGTGTGAAGACGCGACGAAATATGTTCTCTGTGTACATCGTGTCCGGCGTCATTGCGCTGATCGCGGCCTGGGCCGCCCTTGGCCGCATCTCCACCGCTGACTCCAACGCCTATCAAAACGCCAACCTGGACACCATCACCGCGGTGGTGATCGGCGGAACCAGCCTGTTTGGTGGACGCGGCGGAGTGCTCGGGACCCTGATCGGCACGCTGATTATTGGCGTGCTGCGCAGCGGCCTGACGCTGGCCGGCGTGGACAGCCTTTACCAGAACATCGCCACTGGCGCCCTGGTCATCGTCGCGGTGGCAGTGGACCAGTTCACTCGACGACGCACTTCCCGTTAGGAGAAGCCATCATGGATATGACGAAGCCATCCTCAACGGCTGAAGCCACCAGCGAGCCCCACGTCATGGCGCTCCAGGCCCGAGGCCTGATCAAGCGCTACGGCGGCGTGGTCGCCATCAACGGCGCAGACTTTGACCTGCGCCAGGGCGAGGTCCTCGCCGTGATTGGCGACAACGGTGCGGGAAAGTCAACGCTCATCAAGACCCTCGCGGGGGCCGTGATCCCCGACGAGGGAAAGATCATGATGAACGGCAAGGACGTGCACTTCCGCTCCACCGGAGACGCCAAGGCGCACGGCATCGAGACCGTGTACCAGGACCTGGCCGTGGTGCCAGCCCTGGACATTGCCTCCAACCTGTTCCTGGGGCGGGAGCTGCGCCGCCCGGGCATCATGGGCAAGGTGTTTAGGCGCCTGGACATGCCTGCGATGCGCGCCGAGGCCGCCAGGCACCTCTCGGAACTGAAGATCGGCATCAAGTCCGTGAATCAGGCCGTGGAGACCCTCTCTGGCGGCCAGCGCCAGGGTGTGGCCGTGTCCCGTGCGGCAGCCTTCGGCAAGGGTGTGATCATCCTGGATGAGCCCACCGCCGCCCTGGGTGTGCGCGAGTCCGGCATGGTCATTGAGCTCATCAGGAACATCCGCGACCGCGGCATTCCCGTGGTGCTCATCAGCCACGACATGCCCAACGTCTTTGACGTGGCGGACCGCATCCACGTGCACCGCCTTGGGCGGCGCGCGGCGGTGGTGGACCCGAAGGAACGCACCATGGGTGAGGTGGTGGCGCTGATGACCGGCGCCGAAGAGCCCACCGAGGTGGAGGCGGCGGGCGGCCGCTAGGTCGCCGTACTCGCAGCCTCCCTAGAGCGGGGTCCCTTGGGCGCCACGCTGGCCACGGTCAGCGTGGCGCCCACTGCTCCGCTCGGGCGTCCTCTCAGCAGGACCCGCACCACCAGCACACTCCGCCTCAGTCAGCACACCCGGCACCACCACGGCACGGCGCTTCCACCACCCCCAGGAGAACGCACATGAAAGAAAACACGCAGCCCGCCCCGGGAGTTGAGGCGCCGCCCCTGGCCGCGCCGGCGCGTGTCGCGGTGCCCGTCACGCTGGATCAGCTCGTGGACCGGGCACTGCAGCTGGCCCTGTCAGGCCGGCGCACCATCTTGGGCATCGCCGGCGCGCCGGGCGCGGGAAAGTCCACCCTCGCAGAAGCGCTCGTGAAGCGGTTGGGCCCGGTCCTCGCGGTCTTTGTCCCGATGGACGGCTTTCACCTCTCCAACACGGTCCTGGACTCCCTGGGGCTGCGCGCCTCCAAGGGCGCACAAAACACGTTCGACGCCCATGGTTACGTCCACCTGCTGCAGCGGCTTGCCCAGCAGCCTGAGTCCGCGGCGGCCGGCCTGGACGGGATCATCTACGCCCCCGAGTTTGACCGGGCCCTGGATAGTTCCATCGGCTCCGCGGTCCCCGTGCAGGCCACCACCCCGCTGGTAGTCACGGAGGGCAATTACCTGCTGCTGGACGACGCCCCGTGGAACGTAGCGAGCCAGGTGTGCGCCGAGTTGTGGTTCCTTGCACCGGATGAGGACGAGCGCGTCTCCCAGCTCACCGCCCGCCACGAGCGCTTTGGGCGCTCCGCCGAGGAGGCGCGCCAGCGCTCGCTTGGAAGCGATCAGCACAATGCCGAGATGATCAACGCGACGGCCCACCGGGCCACCCACGTCTTCCGGCTCACCGATCGTTGGTGAGGGCGGAGGCCGCAGGGAGGAACGGCGGCCGAGTGCGTCCGCGCTGACCCGCAGCGCGCCTCGGGTCAGTGCTTAAAGACCGGGCGACGCTTTTCACGGAAGGATGCGAAGCCCTCCACGTAGTGCTCGGTGCTGCGCAGCGACTCCTGCAACCGCGACTCGGCCGCCTGGGTCTCGTCAAAGCCCAGGCCATCGCGCACCTGGAAGACCAGATCCCTGGAAGCCAGCAGGGCGCCCGTCGCGCCGTCCGCCACGCGGGAGGCGCGCTCGCGCGTGAAAGCCAGCAACTCGTCGTCGGGCACTGTGCGGCTAAACAGCCCCAAGGCCACCGCCTCCGTGCCGCTCATCAGCTCGCCGGTGTAGATCAGATCCAGCGCGCGGTGCGTGCCAAGGCGCTGCGTGAGCAGCCAGTGGCCGCCGGAATCCAGAGCGGCACCCAAGTTGGCAAAGGGCGAGCCGATCTTGGCCCGCTCCCCCACATAGACCACGTCGCAGGCCATGGCCAGGCCCAAGCCGACGCCAAGGCACGCGCCCTGAACGGCCGCAAAGGTCGGCGCCGGGAAGCCGTGCAACGCGGCCATGACCGGCGCGGTGAGACCGTCAAGGTACCCGGGCACGTCGTCCGTCGCGGGGTCAACGTTGGCAATGTCCCGGCCAGCGCAGAAGGCCTTGCCCTCCCCGCGCAGAATCAGGGCGCGGATCTGCCCGGACGCCGCGGCGGGTCGCGCGGCCTCGAGTGCGGCCGCGAGCTCTCGCAGGCCCTCCTCGTCCATGGAGTTGAGCTTGCTCGGCGCGTTGAGGACAATCTCCAGGACCGCCCCGTCCTGCTCGGTAGTGATCACGGTGAGGCTCCTTCGGCGGGGCTACAGAGGGTACAGAGTCTGCAGGGGACGTGCTGTGGCGCGGGTTAAGCGTCGTAGTCGACAACCACGCGCTCGCTGGTGGGGTGGGACTGGCAGGTGAGGACGTACCCGGCCTCCAGTTCCTCCGGCTCCAGCGCGTAGTTCTCTTCCATGGTGACGGTGCCCTCCACCAGCTTGGCGCGGCAGGTGCCACAGACGCCGCCAGCGCAGGCAAAGGGGACGTCCGGGCGCGAGCGCAGGGCAGCGTTCAGGATGGTCTCCTTGGCCTCCACCGGGGAGGCCACCGAGCCGCGCAGCCCGTCCAGGGTGAACTCGATGTCCACGGTCTCTGCGTCATCCTCAATGACCACCGGCTTGCCGTGCTGGCCGCTGGGATCTCCCACCTCTCCGGTGGTGAAGAGCTCAAAGCGCACGCGCTCGCTGGGAACCTGCTTGGCCGCCAACTCGTCGCGCACCATCTGGACCAGGTCCATGGGGCCGCAAAGGAACCACTCGTCGGTGGTCTCCGTGCGCAGCACAAACTCCAGCAGCCGGCTCAGCTTTTCCTGGTCAAGACGCCCGGTCAGCAACGGCGCAATGCGCTGCTCACGGGAAAGGACGTGGTGCACGGCCAGGCGGGTGCTGTACTGATCCTTGAGATCGGCGAGCTCCTCGACGTACATCACATCGGAGCTGGAGCGGTTGGCGTAGACCAGGTCCACGCTGGCCTGCGGGTCATTCTCCAGGACGCTGCGGGCAATGGACATGACGGGCGTGATGCCTGATCCGGCGGCGATGGCCACGAGGTGCTGGCCGGAGCCCGGGCGCATGACCTCTGCCTTGGACACGAACGTGCCCTGCGGGTTCATGACGTCCATGGTGTCGCCAACCTTCAGCGACTCGTTCACCCACGTGGAGAACAGGCCGCCGGAGTCCTTCTTGACGCCCACGGTGATGGAGCCGCGGTTGGGAGCGGCGGAGATGGAGTAGCTGCGGCGCAACTCCACCGGGGTGCCGTCATATGAGGGGACCATGGCGCGCAGGGCAACGTACTGCCCGGCGGCGTAGTCAAACTCGTCCGCGATCTCCTCCGGGATGGAGAAGGTCACCTCCACGGCGTTGGCGGTGAGGCGGCGAACCTCTGAGACCGGAAGGGTGTGGAAACGGGCGCGGCGACGGGCCGGAGCGGCGGTGTCGGTGGAGGTCATTAGAGCACCTTGAAGTAGTCGAAGGGTTCCTGGCACTGATTGCACTGGAACAGTGCCTTGCACGAGGTGGAGCCGAAGTGGGCCAGCTCGCGGGTGTCCAGGCTGTTGCAGCGCGGGCACTTCACGGACAGGGTCAGGCGCAGGCGCGAGCCCTCCTGACGTCCCACTGGCGGGGCAATGCCGTACTCGTTGAGCTTGGCCTTGCCGGCCTCGCTCATCCAATCGGTGGTCCATGCCGGAGCCAGGGTCAGTTCCACCCGTGCGCCGTCAAACCCTGCGTCCATGAACGCCAGCCGCAAATCAGCTGCGATCGTGTCCATGGCAGGGCAGCCAGAGTAGGTGGGGGTGATGGTCACGACGGCCTCACCCTCCTCCAGGCGGATGTCACGCAGGATCCCCAGGTCCTCGATGGTGAGGACCGGGATCTCCGGGTCATGCACCGTAGCGGCGATGTCCCAGAGCTGCTGGAGCTGGGCGGTCTTGCTCACCAGGAGGCTCCCGGGTGCTTGCGGGCCAACACCTGCATCTCGGCGAGCAAGTAGCCCAGGTGCTCGGAGTGATCGCCAGCGCGGCTGTGCGCCATGGCGGCCTTGGCCTGGGGAACCTGCAGCTCAGACTCCTCGATGACGGCGCTGACGCGCTGGTCCCATTCCTCGCGCAGCGAGGAGGGCAACGGGCCAATCCCCGCGGCGGCGATGCGCTCATTGAGCGGCTCGTCCTGGAACAGCTCCCCCACGTACGGCCACATGAGGTTCAGCGCGTGCTGCAACCGGCGCGCGGACTCGTCCGTGCCCATGCCAAGGCGCAGGCACCACTGGGTGGCGTGATCCACGTGGTACGCCACCTCTTTCAGGGCCTTGGCGCTGATCGCGGCGATGGTGGAGTCCGTGCTCTGAACCAAGCGCGTGTAGAGCAGCTCCTGGTACACGGCAAAGTAGAGCTGGCGCGCAATGGTCTCGCCAAAGCCGCCGTTGGGCTGCTCGGTGAGGCGCAGGTTGCGAAACTCCTCCTCCTCGCGCCAGTACGCCAGCTCGTCCTCGGTCTTGCCCCACTGCTTGGAGGCGTAGGTCAGGAAGGAGCGGGCGTGGCCAAGCAGGTCAAGGGCAATGTTGCCCAGGGCAACGTCCTCTTCCATCTCCGGCGCGCGTGAGATCCACCAGGACAGGCGCTGGGCCAGGATCAGGGAGTCATCCCCGAGCCACAGGGCGTACTCCGCGTTGTCCTCCGCGGGAGGGGCGTCCTGCAGGGCAATGTCCTCTGGGCGCAGCGCGTGGCCCGGGGTCACGCGAGTGGCGGAGGCAATGGTGTCACCGACGCCTGCGAACTCGTCTTCAATCTCCTGCTCGTGCGAGTGACTCACAGGTGCTTCACCCCTTCCGAGGCGGTGTAATACGTGGCGTGGCGGTAGTCCTTGCCCTTGGGGGACTCGAAGTAGGAGGACTTATCCTGCGGGTCGCTGGCGATGATGTCGTCGCTGCGAACCACCCACAGGGACACGCCCTCGTTGCGGCGCGTGTAGAGATCGCGGGCGTTGCGCACGGCCATCTCGGCATCCGGCGCGTGCAACGAACCGGCGTGCACGTGGGAGAGGCCGCGGGAGCTACGCACAAAGACCTCCCACAGGGGCCACGAGTGCTTATCCTCGGTGACCGCGCCGGTGGCGTTGGTCTGACCCGTGTTGTTTCCGGTGGCGGGCGTGCTCATCAGGCGATCTCCTGCATCTTCTTGCTCTGCTTTGCGGCGTAGGCTGCTGCGGCCTCGCGGACCCAGGCGCCGTCCTCGTGTGCCTCGCGGCGACGCTCAAGACGCTGGGCGTTGCACGGGCCGTTGCCCTTGATGACGTCCATGAACTCCACCCAGTCCAGCTCCTTGTGGATCCACTTCTTGCTGTCCTCGTCAAAGCGCAGCTCGGGGTCCGGGAGGGTCAGGCCAAGCACCTTGACCTGCTCGGCGATCATGCCCACAAAGCGCTGGCGCAGATCATCATTGGAGAAGCGCTTGATGTGCCATTCCATGGACTGCGTCGAGTTGGGAGAGGCATCATCCGGCGGGCCAAACATCATGAGGGCCGGCGCATAGAAGCGATCCACGGCCTCCTGCGCCATGGCCTTCTGCGCGGGCGTGCCGTTGGCCAGGCTGAGAAGAATCTCGAAGCCTTGGCGCTGGTGGAAGCTCTCTTCCTTGCACACACGCACCATGGCGCGGCCGTACGGGGCGTAGGAGGCGCGGCATAGCGGCACCTGGTTCATGATCGCGGCACCATCCACAAGCCAGCCAATGGCACCGACGTCTGCCCACTGCTTGGTGGGGTAATTGAAGATCGAGGAATACTTGGCCTTGCCCTCAATCAGGGCCTCCACCATGGAGTCGCGGCTGGCGCCAAGCGTCTCCGCGGCCGAGTACAGGTAGAGCCCGTGGCCGGCCTCGTCCTGAACCTTGGCCATGAGGATGGCCTTGCGCTTCAGGCTCGGGGCGCGGGAGATCCAGTTGGCCTCCGGCTGCATCCCGATGATCTCGGAGTGCGCGTGCTGGCTGACCTGGCGGATCAGGGTCTTGCGGTAGTCATCCGGCATCCAGTCGCGGGGCTCGATGCGGCCGTCCGCTGCAATGATCGCGTCGAAGGCGGCGCGGCCCTCGTCATCTGCTGTGGCGCGGGGGTCAATGGCGGTGCTGCTCATGACTGGATCCTCCTGTGCTGGCCTGTGGCGGGTCGAGGGCATGCGGTCCCCCAAATGAATTACTGACCGTTCGTTCAGGTTATGTGACGAGGGTCGCAGGGTCAAGCCGAAACGGCAAGAGATCTGCGTCTCGTGGCGGGCGGCGACGCCCCCGCCGCCCCCGCCCCCTTCCCGTCCCCGCCCCCGCCCAAGCAGGCCTATCGACGAGAAGCGGCCCACAAGAGCGCTTCCGAGCGATAAGCCCGCTTCACTCGGCCACGATCCGACGCGGCGACCCGACCCGGACCCCGCCACGCGTCCCCACCACGCGCCCCCACAACGCCCGACGGCGGCCGGCAACCTTCCTGGGGAAGGTCACCGACCGCCGTCGGGCACCGGGTACTGCTCGCGCCGCGCGCTAGAGCACCTTGGAGAGGAAATCCTGCAGGCGCGGGGTCTGCGGATTCGCGAAAAGCGTCTCCGGCGGGCCCTCCTCGCACACCACGCCGTCGGCCATGAAGACCACGCGGTCGCAGACCTCGCGGGCAAAGCCCATCTCGTGGGTGACCAGCACCAGCGTCATGCCAGACTGCGCCAGGTCGCGGATGACCTGGAGCACCTCGCCCACCATCTCCGGATCCAAGGCCGAGGTGGCCTCGTCGAAGAGCATGATGTTGGGCTCCATGGCCAGCGCGCGGGCAATCGCCACGCGCTGTTTCTGCCCGCCGGAGAGCTGCGCCGGGCGGGCATTGGCCTTCTCCGACAGGCCCACGCGCTCCAACAGGGACAGCGCCTGCTCGCGCGCCGCCGCCTTGGACTTCTTGCCCGTATCCACGGGAGCCAGCATCACGTTCTGCAGCACGGTCATGTTCGCGAACAGGTTGAAGTGCTGGAACACCATGCCGATCTGGCGGCGCACCTGGTTGATGTCCACCTTGGGATCCGTGATGCGGAAACCATCCACCTCAACGGTTCCCGACGTGGGCTCCTCCAGGCGGTTCAGGCAGCGCAGGATGGTGGACTTGCCGGAGCCGGAGGGGCCAATCAGCGAGACCACCTCACCCTCGGCAACGTCCAAATCAATCCCCTTCAGGACCTCATTGGAACCAAAGCTCTTGCGCAGATCCTTGACGTGAATCGCCATCTTGCCCTGCGTCTGGGCCTTCACGGCCGCTGTCTCAGCGCTCATTTGTTCACCTTCTTGTCCACGATGTTGGCCACCCAGGTCAGCAGGGTGATCACCACGAAGTAGATGACACCCACGATGATCAGCATCTCGGTCATGCGGTAGTTGGCGCCCGCCAGTCGCTGGGCCTCAAAGAGCAACTCGCCATAGGTGATGGCCAGCAGCAGCGAGGAGTCCTTCAGCGTGATGACGAACTGATTGATGATGGACGGCGTGGCGATCTTGATGGCCTGCGGGATGACCACGCGCTGCATGGACTTGCCCCAGCCAAGGCCCAGGGATCGGGCCGCTTCAAGCTGGCCCGGATCCACTGCCTGGACGGAACCACGCAGGATTTCCGTCAGGTACGCGCCGGCGTTCAGGCCAAGCGCGAGCATGCCTGCGGTGAAGGAATCGATCCGCCAGCCGGTGACCTGCGGGAGGCCGAAGTAGAAGAAGAAGGCCCACACCAGCAGCGGCGTGCCGCGGAAGACCGCCACGTACACGGAGGCGATACCCCGCAAGACGCGGGAGTTGGTGATCTTGAGCATCCCGAAGACCAGGCCGAGGACGAGCGCCAAGACGAAGGCGGCCAGGGTGACGGTCAGCGTATTGACCAGGCCCTTGCTCAGTGCCGGCCAGCTGGAAACGGCCAGGTCAACGATGGTGCCCTTGGAGGAGCTGGCCGTCTCCGGGTTCTTCAGGTACTGATCCAGAATCGACTGGTACTTCCCGTTGGCCTTGATCTTCTCCAGGCCGGAGTTGAAGCCGGCCAGCAGGTCGGCGTTCTTCCCCTTCTTCACGGCAAAGCCGTAGTCACCGGCGGGCTTGGGATCGCCCACTAGCTTGAGGCCCTTGCCCTGCGCAGCGGCGTATTGCAGGACCGGGAGATCGTCAAAGACCGCTGCGTACTGACCGGACGTCACCGCGTCATGCAGGGCCTGGGATCCCTCGATGGAGGACATCTTGAAGCCGTACTTCTTGCCCAGTTCCTCGCCCGTTGTCAGGCCCTCGGAACCGTTCTTGGCGATGGCTGTTTTGCCCTTCATGTCCTCAAAGGAGGCAATGTCGGAATCCTGATCCACGGCCATGGCGATGCCGGACTTGTAGTACGGCGTGGAGAAGTCGAACGTCTTTTTGCGCTCGGGCGTAATGGACATACCGGCAATCACGCCGTCCACTTGCCCGGAGTCCAGCGCAGTCACCGCGGGCTGAAAGCCCATCGGCTTGATCTCGACCTTGAAGCCCTCCGCCTCCGCGACGGCTCGAATCATGTCGATGTCGATACCCGTGATTTCGCCGGAGTTTGGATCCGCGTAGTCAAAGGGGGCAAAGGCCGTATCGGTGCCGATAGTAAAGGTCTTACCCTCGGCTGCTTGGGGCTGAACGACGGCGGCTGGCTGGGCGCCTGCCTCAACGACGGGTTGGGCGGCCTGGGCCGCGCCTCCGGTCATCACGAGGACAAAGGCCGCGAGCGCCGCCGCGATGCCGGCACGCAGGCCGGTTCGGGTTCTTCTCTGGTGCACGGTGGTGCTCCTTGGGTGGGTACGAGATCTGACGGGATCGGCCCGACCTTCCGGGTACGGGCTGGCCACCACCTTAGCCCCCTGAGTATTTCGTGTGCGTGACACCGGGCCGTCGCCTTCCCGCCCACGGCGACCACACGACGTCGAGCACCGACGCCAGAACCCCGCCAAAACCCCGCGCCCAAGCGGCCCTATCGACAAAAAGCGGCCCACACGCCCGCTTCAACGCGATAAGCCCGCTTCCCCGCCCACGGTGACCACACGGCGTCGAGCACCAACACGAAAAACCCCGCACCCAAGCGGCCCTATCGACAAAAAGCGGCCCACACGCCCGCTTCAACGCGATAAGCCCGCTTCCCTTCCCAGACCCGGGCCCCGGCCCCGACCCGAGACGCCCTACGCCAGGAGCGTCACCGTCACGGACGCCTCGAGACGTGAGGAGCTATCGCCGTCGAACACCCCGCGCAAGGGGGGCACGTCGCCGTAGTCCCGCCCGCGGCCCACGACCACGTGCCGCTCGCCAATCGGCAGGGAGTTGGTGGGGTCAAAGCCGACCCATCGGCCGGCGAACCATTCCACCCACGCGTGCGCCTCCCCCGGCACGGTCTGGCCCAGCTGCGGCTCAAGGCTGGGGTGCAAGTAGCCAGAGACGTACCTGGCGGGGATGCCCACGGAGCGCAGCGCGCCGAGCGTGACGTGCGCGATGTCCTGGCAGACGCCGCGGCGCAGCTCCCACACGTCGGCGGCGCTGGAGTGCACCGTGGTCACGCCCGTGACGTATTCAATGTCCGCACCGATCCGCTCGGCGATGGCCCGCGCTGAGGCGTTGGTGTCCTCAGGCTGCATCAGGCTCGCGGCGATCTTTGCCACGTCCTCCGGCGGCTCAGTGAGTTTGGTCTGCACCACCGTCTCCGCCAGATCCATGGTCTTCACGGTGCGCTCCACCACGTCCGCCACCGAAATCACCGGGGGCCGGATCTCCTCGCGCTGCACCGCCACCACCGTCTCCGCGGTCAGGCTCATGCGCGTGTGCGGCTGCAGCAGCTCAAACTCCCCCACCGTGTTGCCAAAGCCGTCCGTGCTGCTGCGCACGGGCATGGGCGGGTCAAGCGTCAGCGAACTGGCCAGCACCGTCTGGTCCAACTCCTGCACCGGAAAGATGCGGACCTCGTTATAGGAGGCCTGCGCGGGGCGGTCGTAAACAAACTCCAGCGAGTGGACGACCTTCAGACGGCTCATGAGGCACTCCCTGTCCAGGATGGCTGTTCGTAACTGGCGAAATAGCGATGGCGGGTGGCATCCGCCGCGGCCACCACCGAGGACTGCACGTACCGCATCCAGCTCGGCAACTTGGCCGCCAGCTCCTCATCTGAGACATAGATGAGCTCGCTGCGGATCTTGCCCAGCTCGGCGGAGGCCCCGCCAGGAGTGAAGCCGTCACCGCGGTCCGGGTCCAGCGCCTGCAACGCGGCGAGCGCGTCGTTGAGGCTGAACAGCACGGAGCCCGTGAAGTGGCGATCCCGCACCAGGAAGGTCGCCGCCGCCTGCTCGGAGATCACGCCCCGACAGGAACGCAGGAACGCCTCGTAGCCACCGCACGCCCGGAGCATGCTGACCCAGCTGGGCCCCTGCCCGTCCCCGTCCGGCGAACCCCACCGGCGACTGGCCAAGAGCCGCGCCGTCATGTCCGCCTGCTCCATGGCCCGGCCAAGGGCAAGGAAGTGCCACCCGGAGTCGTGGCGCATGGACATGTCCGCGATCCCCACGGCCAAAATGGCGCGCTGGCGCACCCAGCCAAAGAGCGGGTGGACCTTGTCCTCCGTGAGCGTGTGCGGCATGCGCGCGTTGGTGGTGTTCAGGGCCTCCCAGAACTCGGCTGAGATGATCTCCCGCGCGCGGCGGGCGTTTTCACGTGCCGCCCCGAGGATGAACGCGATGGAGGACGGCTCGGTTCGGGAGGTCACGAGCCGGCTAATGAGAATCTCCCTGCCAAGCACCTCATCCGGCACCTCAGCACCCAACACACCCAGGAGGGTGCGGCAGGCGTTGTCCTCATCCGCCCACGGATCCTGCAGCAGGCCCTGCAGGTGGACGTCCACCATGCGGGCCGTGCCCTCGCTGCGCTCGATGTACCGCCCGATCCAGAACAGGCTCTCCGCGATGCGACTCAGCATGTTGCCTCCCCCCTCGTCGTTCCCTGCGATAACTGCGCTTGCCCCTGCGCTTGCCCCTGCTGCTGTTGCTGTTGCTGCTGCTGCTTGCGCTGGTCCCCGTCGATGGGCTGGTCAAAGCCAGAGAGCGCCTGCGCTGGGAAGGCCTCATCATCCCCGGCACTGTTCGCTGCGGCCGCCGCGGCAGCAGCCCTGCGCCGCACCCGCGCCGGATGCACCGACCCACGCACGCCGTCCACCACCCAGGTGTCCTTGGAACCGCCGCCCTGGCTGGAGTTGACCACCAGTTCGCCCTCCGGGAGGGCCACTCGCGTGAGCCCACCGGGCAGCACGTCCACGGTCCCTGAGTTGTTGACCGCAAAGGGGCGCAGGTCAGCGTGACGCGGCCGCACGCCGTCGCCCACCAGGGTGGGCAGGGTGGAGAGGACCACCAGAGGCTGGGCAATCCAGCCGCGCGGATCCGTTCGCAGGCGCGCGGCCATGGCGTTGCGCTCCTGCGTGGAGGCGTCCGGGCCAATCATGATGCCCTTGCCACCGGCGCCGTCCACGGGCTTGACCACCAGCTCCTCTAGCCGATCAAGTACCTCCTCCAGCGCGGCGGGCTCCTCCAGCCGCCACGTGGGGACGTTTTGCAGGATGGGCTCCTCGGAGAGGTAGTAGCGGATCAGCTCGGGGACGTAGGTATACATCAGCTTGTCGTCCGCGATCCCGTTGCCAACCGCGTTGGCCAGCGAGACCTTGCCCTCGCGCGCCGCGGCCATGAGCCCGGGGGTGCCAAGCACCGAATCCGGGCGGAAGTGCAGCGGATCAAGGTATTCGTCATCCACCCGCCGGTAGATCACGTCCACCTGCAGCGGCCCCTCGGTGGTGCGCATGAAGACGCGCCCACCCTGGCAATACAGGTCACGCCCCTCCACCAATTCCACGCCCATGAGCCGCGCCAACAGCGTGTGCTCAAAGTAGGCGGAGTTATGCACCCCGGGCGTCAGCACGACGACGTTTGGGTCGTCGACGCCGCTGGGCGCCGAGGCGCGCAGCGCCTTCAACAGCATGCCCGGGTAGCCATCCACGGGACGCACCCGCATGGTGCGGATCAGTTCCGGCAGGGTCTGCGCAATGGCGTCGCGGTTGGAGATGACGTAGGAGACGCCGCTGGGGATGCGCACGTTGTCCTCCAAGACGCGCAGCCGACCGGCCTCGTCCCGAATCAGGTCCACGCCCGCCACATGGATGCGCACGCCGTTGGCCGGGTCAATCCCCCGCGCCGACCTGAAGTACTGGGAGGAGGAGGCGATGACGGCGGCCGGCACCACGCCGTCCCTCACGGCGATCCCCGGGCCGTAGATGTCCGCGAGGAAGGCCTCCAGCGCCGCGACGCGCTGCTGCACGCCGGCCTCGATGCCCTCCCATTCGCGCGCGTCGATGATGCGCGGCAGGGGATCAAGCGGGAAGGGCTGCTCCTCCCCCGCGAAGTCAAAGGTCACGCCGCGGGAAAGGTAGGTGCCGGCGAGCGCGTCGGTGCGGCTGCGCAGCTCGTCCTGATCCATGGTCCCCAACACGCGGTGCAGCTCCAGATAGGCGTCCCGCGGGGTGGACGGCCCAAACGCCGAGTTGGGAAACATCTCATCCCAACCGGGCACTCCCGCCGCGGTGCGCCGCCCGGGAGCGCCGTCTCCATATCCAGAAAAAAGATCCGTCATGGTGGCCATTCATCCACATGTTGCTTGCGCAGGACAGCATTCGCTCAACTCTTTTTGATGTGACCCTTCCCAGGGCGGCCTGCTCGACGCCGCGGTGTCCAGGTTCGCGTCCCGGTTCCGGTCGGCCGCGCCGCCCCACCCCACCGCGGGACCACGCCGCGCGCGAACGGGCTGGACGCTGCCCGGCCCGCGCGGCAAGGATGGGCCCATGACCAGCACACCTCAGCCCCCAGTCGCTCCTCAGCGCCCTGTCAGCAGCACCCACCACTGCGATACCCGCACGGATCCGTGGGAGTGGCTGCGGGAGAAGGAGTCTGAGGAGGTCCTGGCGCACCTTCGCGCGGAGGATGCCTACGCCAAGGCGGTCACGCAGGATCAGGAGCCGTTGCGGCAGGCCATTTTTGACGAGATCAAGGCCCGCACGGTGGAGACGGACCTGTCCGTTCCGGCGCGTGAGCGCGGTTGGTGGTACTACGCCCGCACCGAGGAGGGCAGCCAGTACGCCATCCACGCGCGCGTCGCCGCCACGGACACCGGGGACGAGGAGGCGGACTGGACCCCGCCGGTGCTCACCCCCGGGGTCCCGGTGCCGGGCGAGCAGATTTTGCTTGATGGCAATGTGGAGGCGCAGGGGCACCCGTTCTTCAGCCTGGGCGGCCTGGACGTGTCTCACGACGGCACCCGCCTGGCCTACGCCGTGGACTACTCCGGCGATGAGCGCTTCACCCTGCGCGTGCGTGACCTGACCACCGGTGAGGACCTGCCTGATCTGATCGAGGGCACGTTCTATGACCCCCAGCTCACCCCGGAGGGCGATCGCGTCATCTACACGGTGGTGGATGATGCGTGGCGCCCCGAGAAGCTCATGGTGCACGTGCTTGGCACGGACCCCGCCACAGATACGGTCCTGTTCACGGAGACGGATCCCGGCATGTGGCTGGGCGGCTACAGCTCCCCCGACGGCAAGGATCTGCTCATCAACGTGGGCAACTCCGAGTACGGGGAGACCTGGATCTGGCCCGGGATGGACCCGGACGTTGCGCCGGTCATGATCGTGGATCGGGAGTTGCGCCTGCTGCACCAGGCCCTCCCCGTGATCCTGGACGGCGAGCGTCGCCTGGTGATTTTGCATGATCACGAGGCGCCCAACGGCCTGCTCTCCCTGGCCCCTGCCGCGGGCGGCGTCCCAAGCGAGTGGACCACGCTGATCCCGACCAGCAACGAGGTGAAGTTGGGGGGCCTGGAGGCCACCAGCACGCACTTGGTGCTCTCCGTTCGCGAGGACACCACGCCGCGTGTCTGGACTCTGCCCCTTGACGGCTTGGGCACGCCCGCGCAGGCCGCGCCAAGCACGCCACTCCTGGAGGTTCCCGCCGTTGCGGGCGGAACCCAGGCACGCGCCGTCGTGCCGGTGACGATTGCCTTCCGCTCCGCGGCGTTCGAGTCCCCTTACCTGCGGCTCACGCGCGTGGGCGACCTTTTGCCGGCTGAGGTGCACGATGTGCGCGCGAGCGACGGCGCTGCGCGACTGCTCAAGACCACGCCGGTGCGGGGCATCAGCCTGGACGACTACGCGGTCCACCGCGAGTGGGCCACCGCGCAGGATGGCACGCAGATTCCGCTCACCGTGATGCACCGCCGCGATGTGGCCGCGGACGGCACGGCGCCGCTGGTCGTGTACGGCTACGGCTCCTACGAGGCCAGCATGGATCCGGTCTTCTCCGTGGCGCGGCTGAGCCTGCTTGATCGGGGTGTGGTCTATGCGGTGGCGCATGTGCGTGGCGGCGGCGAGCGCGGTCGCGATTGGTACCTGCAGGGCAAAAAGCTCACCAAGCTCAACACCTTCACCGACTTCATTGACTCAACGCGCTGGTTGCTGGAGCACGGCTGGGGTCAGCCCGGCCGGGTGGCCGCGATGGGTGGCAGCGCCGGCGGGCTACTGATGGGGGCCGTGGCGAACATGGCCCCGGAGCTGTACGCCGCGGTGTTGGCGCAGGTCCCGTTTGTTGACCCGCTGACCTCCATCCTTGACCCGGAGCTGCCGCTGTCTGCGATGGAGTGGGAGGAGTGGGGCAACCCGATCGAGGACCCCCAGGTGTACGCGTACATGAAGGCCTACTCGCCGTATGAGAATCTGCGGGCCGTGGATTACCCGCTGATCGCGGCGCGGACCTCGCTCAACGACACCCGAGTGCTGTACGTGGAGCCGGCCAAGTGGGTGCAGGCGCTGCGCCAGGTCAGCACCTCCGAGCACCCCGTGGTCATGACCATCGAGATGGACGGCGGGCACGGTGGCGCCTCCGGTCGCTACGAGGGGTGGAAGGACCGGGCCTGGGATCAGGCGTTTGTGCTCTCCGCCGTGAACGCGCGCTCCTTGGTGCCCGGGGCGGAGAAGGGCTGACCCCGCGGCCGTCGCGGCGGGGGTGTGACGCTTGACACGCCCCCGCGACCGGGCATACCTTCCCTTTAACTGACTAACCGTTCGGTCGTTTATCCGAGCGGCTCCTCGACGTGGGAAGTAGGGCCATGAGCACCATGAGCGGCACGGAGATGGCGAAGGTTCACTCCATCCTCGAATTTGATCACTGCTCCCACTGGCTGGGCATCACCCCCATCGAGGCCTCGGACGGCCGCGCCGTCATCGAGATGACCCTGCGCAAGGAAATGCTCAACGGCTTTGGCATCGCCCAGGGCGGCATGCTCTTCACCTTCGCGGACGTCGCCTTTGCCATGGCCTGCAACGAGCCGGCCGGCGCAGAGGATCGCTACACGGTGGCCCAGGGCGCGGACGTCAACTTTCTGCGCCCCGGCCTGCCGGACCGCCCCCTGCGCGCCACCGCCGTGCGCCGGGTGCAGCAGGGGCGCAGCGGCCTCTACGACATCACGGTGACCCAGCAGGATGACGACGGCCGCGAACTGGTGCTGCTGGAGTTCCGGGGGCGCTCCCGCACCGTCATGGGCGCACCTCCCATCGTGAAGTAAGCACGCAGGCAACTCAGCAGGATCCGCCGCAATCCCCCGAAAGGCCAGATCGATGACCGCGACCACGCACACCACGCAGCCCGGAGCCCTGGATCCCGAGGAGACCATGAGCCGGGATCAGATTGAGGCGATCCAAACCGAGCGCACCGCGGCGATCCTTGACTACGCCTACCGCCGCGTGCCGCTGTACAAGCAGAAGTTTGACGATCATGGTGTGCACCCCTCTGACTTCGTGGAGCTCGCGGACCTGGCCAAGTTCCCGTACACCACCAAGGAAGACCTCCGCGTCACCTACCCGTTTGGGATGTTTGCGGTCCCGCGCGAGGAAGTAGTGCGAATCCACGCGTCGTCGGGCACCACCGGCCGCGCCACCGTGGTGGGCTACACGCAGCAGGACCTGGATGACTGGGCCAAGCTGGGCGCCCGCTGCTTCCGCATCTCCGGCGTCAAGCCGGGCTGGCGCGTGCACAACGCCTACGGCTACGGCCTCTTCACCGGCGGCTTGGGCGCGCATGCCGCGATTGAGCGCCTGGGCGCCACCGTGATCCCCATGTCCGGTGGGCAGACGGAAAAGCAGATCACGCTGATCAACGACTTTGAGCCAGAGGCCATCGCTGCGACCCCCACGTACCTGCTGACCATCGGCGATGCCATGCAGCGCAAGGGCATGGACCCGCGCAAGACCTCCATCAAGGTCGCCGTGCTTGGCGCGGAGCCATGGACGCAGCAGATGCGTGAGGAATTGGAGGACATGTGGGACATCGACGCGTGTGACATCTACGGGCTCTCAGAGGTCATGGGCCCCGGTGTGGCCGGCGAGTCAAACGAAACCAAGGACGGCTCCCACATTTGGGAGGATCACTTCCGCCCAGAGGTCATTGATCCCTTTGACGAACGGCGCGTACTGGCAGACGGCGAGGCAGGTGAGCTGGTCTTCACCACCCTGACCAAGCAGGCCCTGCCGATCATCCGTTACCGCACCCACGACCTGACCACGCTAGAGCCTGGCACCGCCCGTCCCGGTCACCGCCGCATCGGTCGCATCACCGGCCGCAGCGACGACATGATCATCCTGCGTGGCGTGAACCTCTTCCCCACCCAGATCGAGGAGCTGATCCTCAAGGTGCCGGGCCTGTCCCCGCACTTCACGCTGGAGATCACGCGCCCGGATCGCATGGACCAGCTCTCCGTGAAGGTGGAGCGCCGGGCGGATTGCACCAGCGATCGGGCCCACGCCGCGGCCGCCGAGCTGCACCAGCTCATCAAGATCCATGTGGGTTCCTCCTGCCAGATCGACGTGCTTGACCCCGGATCGTTGGAGCGCTCCATCGGCAAGATGCGCCGCATCTACGATCTGCGCAGCAAGTAGCCCCCTCGCCTCGTAGCCGACCCGGCGGCCCGGCGACCCTCAGATCAAGGGGCCGCCGCAATTCATGACAGGATCTGTGCATGCCCCCCACCTCCATCCCCGCCGGCGCACGCCGCGGCCGCCCCGGCTATGACCAGGCCACGGTGTTGAAGATCGCGGTGGAGGCCTTCACGGAGTTTGGCTACGACGCCACGAGCATGGGCATGCTCGCGGAGCGCCTGGGCATCTCCAAGTCGGCCATCTATCACCACGTTCCCTCCAAGGTGGAGATCCTGCGTCTGGCCCTTGACACCGCGCTCACCCCGTTGGAGGCGGTGTTTGACGCCCCTGGGGCCCACAGCGGACCGGCCGTGGAGCGACTGCGCTTTGTGATCCGCTCCACCGTCGTGGCCCTCTTCGACCGCCGCCCGTACGTCACGCTGTTGCTGCGCCTGCGCGGCAATACGGAGGTGGAGCTGGCCGCCATGCAGCGCCGGCGCCAGTTGGACCGGCGGGTCGCGGAGCTGGTGAAGGCCGCTCAGGATGAGGGCTCGCTGCGCGCCGATCTGGAGCCCGGACCGGTGGCCCGTTTCCTCTTCGGCACGGTGAACTCCCTCACGGAGTGGTACCGACCCGAGGGCCGCTTCTCCCAGCGCGAGGCGGAGCAGACCATCATCGCCATGCTCTTCGACGGGCTCCTCCCGCGCCGTTGAGCCCGGCTGCACTGGCACGCTGGCCCAGCGGCCCTGACCCTGTTCGACGACGCGTAGAATGGTCGGTGGCTTGGCGGAGAGATCCTGCCTGGCTGGCCCGGCACCGGGCCTTCGCCGCCCTGACGAAAGCATGTTGTGAACGAGATCATTGAGACCCTCACGGGCAGCGCCGCTGGTACCTCACAGGCCACCATCATGCTGCTCACCATGCTGTCCTCACTGCTGCTTGCGGTGGGCATCATCCTCCTGGCTCGCCGCAACGACTTCGGTTGGTGGCTGGTCATGCTTGGTTACTTCGCGAACCCGCTCGTGGCCGCGCTGTACCCGGGCCAGAACGACTACTGGCTGTTGCTTGGAGCCATACCGCTCTTCATCTGCGCCGCCACGGCCATGTATGGCTTCAGCCGCCATCCGCTCAAGGGCCGCTTCACCCGCGTGCTGGCGCCCACGCAGTTCTCCGTGGTGGGCCTCCTTGGCCTGCTCCTGCTCGCGGTGGCGCTCACCATCTTGCAGTGGGGTCACGCTGTCACCACCCCGCAGCGCCTCTTCGCGACCCTGTCCGCGGATCAGATGTCCGGGCCACTGCTCACCGCGTGGCTCAACTTCTTCTTTACCGCGCTCATCGGGGCCTCCCTGGTCGGCGTGGGCTTTGCGCAGCGCTGGGCCTGGGGGCTCACGGCGCTTGGCGGCGCCGGCCTGGCCCTGCTGACCACCCTGCAGCCCCAGCTCAGTGGCTCCGAGGAGCCGCTCTTTGGCCTGCTGCTCGGCTACGTGCTCGTGGTGGTCACGGCCGTGTACGCCTGGATTGCGTGGGGCACTCCCCTGGCCCAGACGTCCGGGGAGGACACGAGCGAGGACAGCGCAGCAGCAGACGCAGACGCTGACCCCGACGCCCTCGACCCGGAAACCGAGGCCGCCTTGGAGGCCAAGGTGGACGCGGAGATCGCGGCGGAGCAGGCTGCCGATGCCGCCGCGACCAAGGGCGAGCCGAGCAAGGACGTGCCGAGCAAGTAGCGGGCCGCCGCGTCACAAACGACGCGGCACGGCGCCAAGATTCCGCTCACAACAGCGGCGTCCGGGTACTTTGAGGTCAGGCCGTCCGCGGCCGTCCATGACCGCGCAGTACCCGGAGGAACAATGACGTCCCGACCCGACACCGCCCCGACCACCACCCGCTCAGCCGGCCACCTGATCGTCGATTCGTTGGTGGCCCACGGCGTGGAGCGCGCCTACGTGATCCCAGGCGAGAGCTACCTTGACGTGCTGGATGGGCTCTATCACTCCAGCATCGAGACCGTGGTCTGCCGCCATGAGGGCGGCGCCGCGTACATGGCGGAGGCGGATGGCAAGCTGAACCAGATCCCGGGTATCGCCATGGTCACCCGCGGCCCTGGGGCGGCCAACGCCCACGTTGGTCTGCACACTGCCTGGCAGGACTCCACCCCCATGGTGCTCTTTGTTGGCCTGATCCCCTTTGAGCACCGCGACCGCGAGGCCTTCCAGGAGTTTGAGCCCAAGGCCTGGTTTGATTCCGGTGCCAAGCGCGTCATGGTCCTTGACCACGCCGAGCGCGCCAGCGAGATCGTGGCGGAGGCCATGTTCGCGGCCGTCGCCGGCCGTCCCGGCCCCGTGGTGATTGGCCTGCCAGAGGACATCCTGCGGGAGCAGGTTGAGTCCGGCGTGCACCCCAAGATCCCGGTGGCTCAGGGCGGCATGACCGTGGATGACTGGAAGGCGTTGAAGTCTGCCCTGACGGGTGCGGAGAAGCCGCTGTTCGTGTTTGGTGGCAACGATTGGAGCGATGAGGGCGCCCGGGCCTTCACCGCGTGGCTGGAGGATCACCACCTGGCGGCCGCCGCCGAGTGGCGTTGCGAGGGCACCGTGCCCTTCTCCTCCCCGTCCTACGTGGGTCCCATCGGCTACGGCCGCCCCCGTCCCACCTACGACCTCATGGAGGAGACGGACCTGCTGGTGTTTGTGGGCACCGTCCCCGGGGACGTGCTGACGAATGGCTTTAACATCCGTCAGAACTGGGATCAGAAAAACTTCATTGTCTCCATGGATGCCTCCATGCGCGGGCGCTCCGGCCCCGTCACCCACCAAATCGTGTCCAAGCCTGATCGCTTTGTGAGGGACTTGGTGCGCATGGACCTGGAGGTCAAGCCCGAGTGGCAGGCCTTCACCGAACGCATGCGCGGCGAGCAGGAGAAGTTCGCCGCCCTCCCGGAGGCCCGCACGGATGCAGAGCAGGCCACCATGGACGCCATGATGGCCCACCTTGTCCCCGCATTGCCCGCGGACACCATGGTCACCTTCGGCGCCGGCGAGCACACCAACTGGGCGCACCGCTACTTCCCCACTGGTTTCTACGCCTCCATGATCTCCGCCCGCAATGGCTCCATGGGCTACTCCGTGCCCTCCGCCGTGGCCGCGTCGCTGAACTACCCGGAGCGCCTGGTGGTCAGCATCGCCGGAGACGGCGAGTTCCTCATGAACGGCCAGGAGCTGGCCACCGCCACGCAGTACGGCGCCACTCCCCTGGTGATCGTCATGGACAACCAGGAGTACGGCACCATCCGCACCCACCAGGAGCGCCACTACCCCGACCGCGTCTCTGGCACGCAGCTACGCAACCCGGACTTTGCGCTGATGGCTCAGTCCTTTGGCGGCTTTGGCGCTCGGATTGAGCGCAACGAACAGATCCAGGAAGCGCTCGACGGCGCTCTGCGGGCCATCCGCGAGGACGGCACCTTTGCGCTGTTGCACCTGCTGGTGCCGCAGCGTTCCAAGGCGTACTGAGTCGGCGCACTGCGCCTGCCGGCGCACGGCCGGGGCGGCAGATGAGAGGGTTCTCATCTGTCCGGCCCGGCTTCTGCGGCGCCGCCCGTGCCACTCGGTGATTGAATGGGAGCGTGGGCGCCCTCACCTGGACGCCCGCGGAAGGAGTAGTCAGTGATTGAGCTCAAGACGGCCGCGGAGATCCAGGCCATGCGTCCCGCCGGGCGTTTCGTGGCAGAGGTCTTGGCGGCGCTGCGCCAGCACGCCAAGGTGGGCGTGAACCTGCTTGAACTGGACGCGCTGGCCGGGCGCATGATCGCGCAGGCGGGCGCCGTGTCCTGCTACGTGGACTACGCCCCCGCCTTTGGCGACGGTCCGTTTGGCTACTCGCTCTGCACCTCCGTGAATGACGCAGTACTGCACGGCAAGCCACACGACTACAAGCTGCGCAACGCGGACGTCCTCACTGTCGACTTCGCCGCGAGCCTGAATGGCTGGGTCAGCGACGCCGCCGTCACCTTTGTGGTGGGAAACCCCAACCCGGAGGGCCAGCGCCTCATTCAGGCCACCGAGGAGGCCCTCGCGGCCGCGATTGCGCAGGCGCAGCCGGGGAACAAGCTGGGCGATATCTCTCACGCCATCGGCGAGGTGGCTCGCTCCTACGACCTGAGCGTGAACCTGGAGTTCGGCGGGCACGGCGTGGGGCACACCATGCACGAGGACCCGCACATCTCCAACGACGGCCGCGCCGGGAGGGGCATGAAGATTCAGCCGGGCATGGTCTTTGCCATCGAGCCCTGGTTCATGGGCACCACGTCCACCCTGCGCACCGACCGGGATGGGTGGACCCTGCGCAGCGCGGACGGTTCGCTGACCGCACACTCGGAGCACACCGTCGCCATCACGCCGGAGGGCCCGATGGTCCTCACCGCGCCGCTGGCCTAGGGACGGGGCCGGGCGTGGGATGGCTAGCGAGGGGAATCCACCCGGGATGAGTGGGCGGTTGTGGACGCGCATCGGCCTGGGCGCGCTTGCGTTTGCCCTGGTGCTGGTGGTGGTGATGGCCGGGATTCAGGTCAGCCAACCGCCGGGGCCGGTGCAGTTGGGGCCCGCCGCGACGGTGAGCACCCTTGCCGAGCCCACCCCAAGCAAGAGCGCGACTCCGGTGCCCCCCTCCTCAGGGGCGCCTCCCACGACCGCACCCCCAAGCAAGACGGCGCCGCCAAGTAAGACCGCACCACCCAGTAAGACCGCGCCGCCCAAGCCGACCACCAAGCCGAGCCCGAGCAAGAGCAAACGCCCCGTCCCCCTGCCCAGTGACAAGACGGTCAAGCCCGCCCCTCCCTCGGATCACGACGACGACGACGATGGGGACGACGACGACGACGGCGGCCGCGGCGATGGGGACGACGATGACTGAGCCGCGACCGCGCGGCTGGTCCGTGCGCACCCGGGTGTTGCTTGGCCTGGTGGCCCTCATGACGCTCGCCTTTGTGATCACCGGCGGCACGCTCTATGCCGCCCAGCGCGCGGCGACGGATGAGCGCATTGACCGGACGTTGGGCATTGCCGTGGAGCGATTCTCTGCGCTGGCCACGCCCGGCGGCACCACTCCGTCGGGTGAAGCAGCCGGTGGTGATGTAGCCGGTGGTGCCGCGACCTCCGGGCCCGCCACAGCGCCGTCGGGCCCTAGCCCCTCAGCCGACCCCGCGCCGTCGACCGGCCAGGCGAGCGCCGCTCGCACCGCGCCGCTCTCCGGAGAGCGCCTGCTCTACACGGCCATGCAACAGACGCTCCCGGCAGAGAACGAGGGCATGATCGCGGTGGTGAACGGCCGCACGCGCTGGACTGCCCCGGATCAGATTCGCTTGCGACTGGAGGCTGACCCCGAACTGGTGGCCTGGGCCGCCGGGCCAGAGCCGGGCAACTCGTCGATGCTGCACACAGTCACCACCTCCACCACCACCTACCGTGTGGCTTCCATGCCTGTCGTGACGCAGGACGGCGTGGGTTCCGCGCGGCTGATATATGCGTTTGATTACTCCGTGGAACGCCGGCTCGTAGATGCCAGTTTTGGAATGTATGCGCTGGTGGGTGTGCTGGCCCTTGCCCTCACCGCCGTGGCGGGCTGGTTTGTGGTGGGCCGCCTGCTGCGCCCGGTCCGCTTGCTGCAAGAGACCACCCGGCGCATCTCGCAGACGGATCTCTCCGAGCGCATCGCCGTGGTGGGCCGCGACGATCTGGCGGAGCTCACCGTCACGGTGAACGACATGCTGGACCGGGTGGAGGGCGCGGTGCTGAGTCAAAAGCAACTGCTGGACGACGCGGGGCATGAGTTGCGCACGCCGATCACTGTGGTCCAGGGCCACCTGGAGCTGATGAATGTTCATGACCCGCAGGATGTGAGCAACGCTCGCGCGGTTGCCGTGGATGAGCTGGAACGGATGACCTTCCTGGTCAACGATCTGGTGATGCTGGCGCAGTCGGGAGCCACAGGCTTTGTCCGCCCGGCCCCCACTGATGTGAGCGAACTGCTGGATGAGGTATTCGCCAAGGCCCAGACCCTGGGGGATCGCGAGTGGAGCCTCCGCAGCCGACCGGAGGCCGTGGAGCCGCTGGATGCCCGCCGCATCACCCAGGCGTTGCTGCAGCTGGCGGCCAATGCGGTCAAGTACTCCGCCCCGGGCACCGCCATCAGCATGGGCGGCACGGTGGAGCACACCGAGGTGCGCCTGTGGGTGCGGGATCAGGGCACGGGGATTCGCCCCGAGGACCAGGAACGCATCTTTGAGCGCTTTGGACGCGTGGGCGGGGTGACCCGAACGGAGGGGGCCGGCCTGGGGCTCAGCATCGTGAATGCGATTGCGACGGCGCACGGCGGGCGCGTGGAGTTGTCCTCGCAACCCGGCGCGGGCTCCACCTTTGCCCTGGTCCTCCCCGCCGATCCAGAGCCGGACCAGGACCAGGACGATCCCGCCGACGACCTAATATTTTCACCCCACCATCCCCAGGAGCGCCCGTGAGCATCATCTTGATCGTGGAGGATGAGGAGCGGATCAGCTCCTTTGTCTCCAAGGGATTGCGCGCCGCCGGGCATCAACCGCTGGTGGCCGGGACCGTGGCGCAGGCCCAGCGCCTGCTGGGGGACGAGGCCGTGGAGCTCATCGTCCTAGACCTTGGCCTGCCGGACGGGGACGGGATGGAGGTGTTGGACACCCTGCGTGGGCAGGGCTCCTCCATTCCCGTGATCGTGTTGACAGCGCGCACCAGCATCGATGACACGGTCGCGAGCCTGGAGAGCGGGGCGGATGACTACATGGCCAAGCCGTTCCGCTTTGAGGAGCTGCTGGCCAGGATCCGGTTGCGACTGCGCTCGACGACCCCCTCCACCCCGGCCGGCGCGCCGGAGAGCACCACCCTGCATTCGGGCGAGCTGGTGCTTGACCTGGTCTCGCGGAAGGTGCGCGTGGGCCAGCGCGAGGTTGAGTTGTCCACGCGCGAGTTTGAGCTGGCGGCGACCTTTTTGCGCCACCCGGGCCAGGTCCTGACCCGCGAGCAGCTGCTCTCGCGGGTATGGGGCTTTGACTTTGACCCCGGCTCAAACGTGGTGGACGTGTACGTGCGCTACCTGCGCCGCAAGCTCGGCGCGGCGCGCTTCACGACGGTGCGCGGGGTGGGCTACCGGCTCGACGACGCGTAGCCGGGTTCGCAGCGCGGGCAGCCGAAAGGGCGCGAACCTCACGGTTCGCGCCCTTTCCGGTTTCGGCCACAGCTCGGTTGCGGCCACAGCTCGGTTGCGGCTGCTGCGCGGGGCGGGGGGTCCGCCCCGCGGGATCAGCCTGCTGAGCGGGCGGACTTCGCGGACTTGGCGGACTTCGGCGACTTGGGGCTCACCGCAGACTTAGCAGACACCGGCGACTTGGGGCTCACCGCCGACTTAGCAGACACCGGCGACTTGGGGCTCACCGCCGACTTAGCGGACACCGGGGACTTGGGGCTCACCGCCGACTTAGCGGACACCGGCGACTTGGGGCTCACGGCCGACTTGGCAGACTTGGCGGACACCGCGGTCTTAGCCGACACAGCCGTCTTCGCAGACACTGCGGTCTTGGCGGACACCGCGGTCTTAGCCGACACTGCCGTCTTGGCGGACACCGGCGAGGCGGCGCTGACCTGAGCGGTGGCGGCTGCGGCGGCCGGTGAGGCCGAACGCAGGTCCGCGGCGACCTGCTGCTGCGTGGCCACTCGCTCCGGCTGCTGGTCCGTGGGCTGGGCGGAGGCGAAAGCGATGCCGGCCCCGAGGGTGACGACGCCAAGCGCTCCGCCGAGGGTCCAAACGGTCTTCGTGGTCTTGTTCATGGCTCTTACCTCCGTGATGTGGTGGCGGGTTCTTCCCCCGCCGTTGACACCACTGTGCCCAAGCTATGTGAGACCTGAGGGAGAGGAAGATGAGAGAGCTCTCATGCCCTGGTCAGCAGATCCACCGCAGCCCTGCGATGCTGCGCCTCCGCAATGGCCACCCTCTGCGTGGCCACCTCTTCCGCATCCTCATGCCCCTCGTCATGCACCCCAGCGACCAGGGTCAGCACCACGGCAGCTACCCTGGCGTGCAGGGCCGCCGCGGCGATCCCCCGCCCCCGCAGGTACCGCACAAAGTCCTCATCCAGCAGCGCGGCGTAGCGAGGCACCACCTGGTAGCGGTGATCTAGCTGCGGCAGCACGGCCAGGTGCGCCAGCAGGCAGGCCAGGTCATCCACTCGGTACCCTGGCCCGGCCCCGTCCACGTCCAGCAGCCCGCTGACCCGGTGCCCCTTCACAAACACGTTGGCCTCATAGAGGTCACCGTGCACGGGCTCCTCCGGGCCCGGGTCCACGGCCGCGAGCTGCGCGGTGAGCGCCTGCGAGACCTCGACGATCCGCCCCTGCAGGGACGGGAAGGCCACGCTGGCTGCGTCCGCGTAGTCCGGGAGCCGATCAGACCAGGACTCGCGGCGTCGCTCCGTCAGGAGGGAGTGCGGAAGGCGGTCCAAGAGCGCCAGGAGGTCAGCGGCGTCGGGCAGTTCAGTGCCCACCCGGCTCATCGCCAACGCGAGCGACTCGCCCTCCGCCTCACGCAAGGCCACCACACCGTGGACCGTCTGCCCCACGGGCGCCGGCGCCGGGACCCCGGCCTCCAGCAGCAGCGAGTGGCGCCTGTGCAGGGAATCGGCGTCGCGGTGCAGGGCCTTCAGGTAGAGCCGCTGACCGTTCTTGAAGGTGGCACGCAGCACGGCGCGGCGCAGCGGCCGGTAGGCCAGCGTCTCCAGCTGGGTGACGGGGGAACCTGCACCCCAGATGCGTTCCACCGAGGCCGGCACGGAGGTGAGGGCAAGGCCCGGGAGCTTGGGGTCATAGGGGTGCAGCCAGAGCAGCACCCGGCGCAGCTCGGTGCCGTCGCCCGGCTCGCGATCGCTGAGCACCATCACGTGCTCCGGGGCCGGGTCCATGGGCTCCGTGGTGGCTCCAAGGAAAAAGGGCTCTTCACCGTCGGTGGGGACGGCCTCGAGGACCACAGACACCCCCGCCCCAGGTCGGTGATGCAGATCCACCAGGTGCACGCTCTGCGCCGGGCGCTGTTGCTGCTCCAGCGCCATCAGCACCACCTCGATGAACTCCGGCGATGACATCCACTGCACCTGGTGGGACTCGTCCCAACCGGTCTCCTGCGTCACGGGGTCTCCCCTGTTCTGGTCCCAGCACTCTGGTCCCACTGCTTGTCTCGATCGGCAGATTCCACCCTCTCACAGGCCAGAGCGTCACCGCACTCAGGACAGCGCCGGCCGACCCTGTCCACGAAAAATTAGTGATTGACACTTCCCTATCACTGGGTGTTGACTGATCACATCGCCGCGGCAAAGGGCCGCACACCACCCCAGAGACTGGGCGCGTGCACGGCGGTTGATGAGGAAAGGAGGCCACCATGACGAACCCCCAGCAGGGAACGCCCCGCCCGGCCGGCGGGAAGCGAGCGGACATGCGTGGCAAGGGCCCAGCCCTCTCCCACCAGGTCCCCAAGCACACCCACTCCACCCGCCGCGGCGCCTGAGCACTCACCTGGTCACGCCACACGCCATGGAGCCGGCCCCGGAGGCGCACCCCCGGGTTCAGGAGGCCCGCCATCACCGCACACGCGGAGGTGGCGGGCCTTCCCGCGCCGGGGACTGCGCCGGAGACTGCGGAGACTGCGCCGGACCCAGCCCCGGGGTTAGCATCAACCCGACGAGTACGTCATCCCCACCGGAAGGACACCCGTGAGCAGCACCTCCAACGCACCGGCCCACCCGCTCGCACACACCTTGCCGCTCTTTGGCCTGGAGTTGCGCACCCCGCGACTGGTCCTGCGCCCCGTCTGGGACGAGGACATCAACGGCCTGACGGACGCGGCCGTGGCCGGAATCCACCCGGCGGATGAGATGCCCTTCGCCTTCCCGTGGACCCGCGACGCCCGCCCAGCCCTGCTGGCCGGCACCGCAAAGACCATTTGGCGCGAGCGCGGCTGGCGCGCGCCGCATGATTGGTCCGTGAGCTTTGCGGTGCGTCGGATCGACGACGGCGACACCACACCCTGGTGGGAGATGCCCGTCATCGGCCGCCAGGACGTCACGGCCAAAGACTTCAACATCCTGCGTTCCGTGGGGACAGGTTCCTGGCTCACCTCATCGGAGCAGGGCAAGCGCCTGGGCAAGGAGATGCGCCTGGCCGTGTTGCTGTGGGCCTTTGACCACCTTGGCGCCACGGAGGGCACCAGCTCCGCCTACAACTGGAACGCCAAGTCCATGGGCGTCTCCCTGGGCGTGGGCTACTCCACCAACGGCGAGCGCCGCGTGATCGTGGAGGGGCGCATGGAGCCCGAGACCCTGCTCCGAGTCACCCCCGACAGCCTGATGCGCCCCGAGTGGACCCTGCAGACGCAGGGCGATCAAGCGGGGATCCGCGCGGAACTGGGCATCCTGCCGCCGGACGGCGCCTGACCCCGGCGGGTAGCCACCGCCAGCAGGCGGTCGGTGCCCCACACCCAACGCCCGACGCCGCTGGGTGAGCTTCCAAGGGAAGCCCACCCAGCGGCGTCGTGCAGGGTAAAAAATCCGCGCGGGCGCGGACCCGGTCACCAGTTCTTGTAGGTGACGTTTTCCTTTTCCACGAGGGTCAGGACGTCGTAGTTGGCAACCAGTTCGCCGTTCTGATTGTGCAGAACGGCGTCCCAGGCCACCTCTCCGTACTCGTCCGTCACGCGCGGGGTGATCTTCTTGGCCGTGAGGGTCACGCGGATGGAATCCCCGGCCGCGACCGGTGTGATGAAGCGCAGCGACTCCAGGCCGTAGTTGGCCAGCACCGGCCCCGGAGCGGGCTCAACAAACAATCCGGCGGCCCAGGAGACCAGCAGGTAGCCGTGGGCCACGATCCCGGGGAAGAACGGATTGGCCTCCGCCGCGGCCTCCTGCGTGTGCGCATAGAAGGTGTCCCCCGTGGTGTCCGCGAAGGCCTGAATCTCCTCGCGGCTCACCTGGCGCAACCCGGACACAAAGCCGTCGCCTAGACGAAGCTCGGCCAGCGACTTGCGGAACGGGTGCACGTTCTGCGGCGAACCACCAAAGGCCGGGTCGCCGGCCAGTTGCTGGTGGGCGCCTGCGTGCCACACGCCGGTGATGGCGGTGAGCATGTTGGGGCTGCCCTGCAGCGCGGTGCGGGACATGTGGTGCAGGATGGCGCGGGTGCCGCCCAGCTCCTCGCCGCCACCGGCGCGGCCGGGGCCGCCGTGGATCAGGTGAGGCATGGGAGAGCCGTGACCGGTGGAGGTCTTGGCGTCGTCCCGATCCAGCACGTGCACGCGGCCGTGGTGCGCCGCGATGCCGCGCGTGAGGGCCACAACGACGGCGGGGTCATGCGAGCAGACGGTGGCCACGAGCGAGCCGCCGCCCATGGCAGCCAACCGCACGGCGTCGTTCACATCCTGGTATTCAATGACGGAGGTGACGGGGCCAAAGGCCTCCACCGAGTGCACCTCGGGTGCCTCAGGGTCATCCCAGGTCAGCACCACCGGGGACATGAAGGCCCCGGACGCGGCCTCGTGGCCCTGCTGCGTGACGGCGTCCTGGAGCTCGGGGTCGCCGTATGCCAGCGTGCCGCCGGCGGCGACCAGGCGCCCCACGGCGCCGCGCACATCGCGCAGCTGATCCATGGAGGCCAGCGGGCCCATGGTGGTGCCCTCCGCGTGCGGATCCCCGGCGCGGGTGCGCTCATCAAAGGTTGCAGCCAGGGCCCCGACCACCGCATCGCGGAAGCCGGCCGGGACCAGGACGCGGCGCACGGCGGTGCACTTCTGGCCCGCCTTGGCCGTGACCTCCGTGGAGACCGAGCGAATGAACGCCTTGAACTCCGGGGTGTCCTCGGTGGCATCCGGGCCAAGAATGGCGGCGTTGAGCGAGTCGGTCTCCGCGGTGAAGCGCACGCCACCCTCGGTGACATTGCTGTGCTTGGCCAGCTGATTCGCCGTGGAACCGGAGCCGGTGAAGGCCACCATGTCGCGGTAGTCCAGGTGATCAAGCACGTCGCGGGCGGAGCCGGAGATCAGCTGCAGCGAGCCGGCGGGGAGCAGTCCGGACTCGATCATGAGCCGCACGCAGGCCTCGGTGAGGTAGCCGGTGGGCGTGGCCGGCTTCACGATGGTGGGCACGCCAGCGATGAAGCTGGGGGCAAACTTCTCTAGCATTCCCCAGACCGGGAAATTGAAGGCGTTGATCTGGACCGCGACGCCGGGCAGCGCGGTGAAGACGTGGGTGCCTTGGAAGGAGCCGTCCTTGGAGAGCACCTCCACGGGCCCCTCCTCAATGACGTTGGAGTTGGGCAGCTCGCGGCGGCCCTTAGAGGAGAAGGTGAAGAGAACGCCAATGCCACCGTCAATGTCGACGAAGCCGTCCTTCTTGGTGGCACCCGTACGCAGGTTGAGCTCATCCAGGACCGCTCTGTGCTCCCCCAAATAGAGGGCAAGCTGCTTCAGGATGAGGGCGCGTTCGTGCAGGCTCAGGGCGCTGAGGCCGGCCTGCCCCACGGTGCGCGCGTGGTGGATCATGGCCTTGATGTCCAGGCCGGTGGCGCTGACCTGTCCCAGCGTCTGGCCGTTGGAGGCGTCATAGACCTCGGTGCCTGCGGTGCCCGCCGCCGGAGTCCACCACTCATCGAGGGCGTAGCTGGGGACGTAGGCGGTTTGGGTGCTGATGCTCACGGCACACCTTTCCTGAACGATCGGTCAGTTAGTGGAACCACCGTATCAGCGACTCGGTGATCGGCGCCACAGTTGCGCAGTCCACAAACGCAGACCCCTTGCCCGACGCCGCGTGACCGGGGCGGGCGGGCCGCTGCCGGATTTCGGCTTGGCACAAGACAAACCATTGGTCTTATCCCCGGGCAAAACTGCATGCCCCGTTGGGTGAAACATCCTTCAGGCGAACCCTTGCCTAACAGTGTCTTTACTGGTTCCGTTAAGCCTTGTCATTGTTTCCCGTGTCCTTGACCCAAGGAGTTAACGTGTCTCAGGTAATCCCGGTGGACCAAACCCAGCGTCCGCAAACAAGACAGTCCCACCCCGGTTGGCGCCGCGGCGTCGCCCTCGTCGCCGGAGGCGCCCTAGCGCTTGCGGCCGCCGTCGCAGGCAGCGCAGGCGGAGCCCTTCCCACCGCGGAAGCAGCCGACCCGACGCCGAACGTGAAGGCACTGGCCGGTGCGCTCTCCAAGCAAAAGCTGACGTGGGAGACCTGCGACTTTGGTAGCGATGAACTGAACACCCGCTTCAACGTCGCCAACGTCAAGTGCGCCACCGTCAAGGTGCCGCGCGACTGGAAGAACCCGAGCAACGGCAAGACCTGGGACATCCGGATCTCGCAGGCCAAGAACATTGACGTGAAGAACCCGCGCTACAAGGGCACCATGTTCATCAACCCGGGCGGCCCGGGCGGAGAGGGCCTTCCGTGGGGCCCTGCCATGCAGGAGCGCACCCCGGACCTGAACCCGTACTACAACTACGTGGGCTTTGACCCGCGCGGCGTGGGACAGTCAAGCCAAGCCAGCTGTAGCTGGACCTGGGATAGCAACTCCACGGATAAGAACGCGAGCCTCAAGGCGGCCGGCAAGGCCTGTGCCGCGAACGAGGACGTCCGCACCATCAACACCGAGCAGACCGCGTATGACATGGACTTCATCCGCACCCTGCTCGCCGCCCCCAAGCTCAGCTACGTGGGCTACTCCTACGGCACCTGGCTGGGTGCCTGGTACGAGAAGGTGTTTGGCGCCAAGTACGGAGACAAGTTTGTGCTTGACTCCGCCACGGACGTCACCGACGCCACGCTGCAGCAGACCTGGGAGATGCAGCCCATCGCCCGTGACCGCCAGTTCCAGCGCCACATGATGAACTGGATTGCTCGCCAGGACAGCTCCTACGCACTGGGAACCGATCCCCAGGCCATCTACAAGCGCTACGTCGCGGCCTCCAACAAGCTGGATGACTTTACCGTCCTCTTCCTCTGGTCCTTCCTCGGCGGCGCCGGAGCCTTTGGCGTCAATGAGCAGTACCCCCAGGCAGCCAACGTGGTCTCCCTCGTCATCGAGTGGGGCGAGGAAGCAGAGGCCGCAGCCAAGCTGAAGACCGCTGGCGCCAAGAACCCGGCATCGGCCGCCCTCACCATGGTGAAGTCGCTCAAGGCGAGCAAGAACGGCCTGAGCGCCAAGCAGTTGGACCAGGCCAAGGCCAAGCTGTCCGCGCTCGGCAAGATGGAGACCGTGGCCCAGCGCTCCGACCTCAAGGTGAAGCAGTTTGCGGCTCGCACGCTGAAGAACGTGGAGGGTGCCGCTGAAGCGGGCGTCTCCCAGGGCACGCTGACGGATCCGTTCGACATGATCCGCTGCAACGACGGCCAGTGGACGCAGGGCGCGGCTTACTGGGACGCCTACAACAAGAAGACGACTCCCAAGGCGCCCGTCACCGCGAAGTGGGGCTTCCTGAGTGACCCGCCGCTGTGTGCCTTCTGGCGCACCTCGCAGATGATGCCGGTTGCGGATTCAACCTTCCCCAAGACCGTGGTCATCCAGGGCGAGCAGGACTCCCAGACCTCATGGGAGACCGGCTACGCCACCGGCGTGAAGCTGCCCAACACCAGCTTCATCGCGATCGACAACGAGGGTAGCCACGGGCACTTCCCCTACGGCACCGAGGCCGTGGATCGTCCCGTCTACAACTACCTGCTCAACGGCACCATGCCCAAGGACATCAAGGTGAACCAGGCCGTTCCGCTTCCGCGGGAGACGGCGACGTACGAGTCCTGGAGGAAGCTGAACTCCAAGGCCGTGCACACCGGGCCCATGGCCACGGATGCCTTCATCGTGACGGACGGTACGCCGACCGTGACGGCCGCGGGCAAGATTGCTCGCAAGGATGATGCTCTGTTGAACAAGAGCAGCGACCAGAAGGAGCTGGAGCGCCAGGTTGCCACGGTTTACGGCAAGAAGGGCGTGGACGCGGTTCGCAACGCGGGCTAAGTCCTAGCTGAACAGCAGTAGACGGCGCCTCCAAGCGCCGGGCACGTGATCGGGGTGGGGCCAGCCGGCCTCACCCCGATCTGCTGTGTGGTGCTTCACTCGTCTCCCCCTGGGCCGCGCGCAGCTCCCAGCTGCGCGTGACCCCCAGGGACGCCCGAAAATCCGCATCGTGACTCACCACCACCACGGCGCCGGCGTAGTTGCGCAGCGCCACGGCTAGCGCCTGCACCGATTCCAGGTCCAGGTCGTTGGTGGGCTCGTCAAGGACCAGCATCTGGGGCGGCGGATCAGCGGCCAGCACCCTAGCCAGATCCACGCGGAAACGCTCGCCGCCGGAGAGCCTCCCAAAGGGCTCAGCCACCCGCTCCCCGCGCAGTCGCAGGCGCGCCAGGACCTCCCTTGCCCTGGCCTCCGTCAACCCGGGCAGAACCCGCAGCAGATTTGACAGCACGCTGTCGCCATCTCGCAGCGCCTCGTCCTCCCCCACCACCCCGGTCCGCTGGTGCAGCACGCCAGTCGGGACCACGGCACCGGGCATCAGCGCCTCAAGCAGAGTGCTCTTTCCCGCGCCGTTGGGCCCCGTCAGCTCCACCACCTCCGGCCCGCGCACGGTGAGACTGGCCCCCTCACCCAGCGGCACGCCGTCGTCCATCAACACCGTCCCAGGCAGCCGGGGCACCCGGCCAGACAGCGCCATCACCCCACCACCGAGCGCCGTGCCCGGCAGGTCCACGTCGATGGAGGCCACCTCCCGCACCGCCTCTCGGGCCTCATCCAGCGCCTGCGCGGCCTCCCCCACCTTGGCGGCGTGGGCCGTGCGCACACGCCCCGCGGTGCCCTCCGCCGCATTCTTGCGGGTATTGGCCAGGATCTTGGGCATGGAGGTGGCCGCCTGCTTGCCCTGCCGGGCAGAGCGGGCCAGGGCGGTCTCCGCGCTCTGGCGCGTGCGACGCTCCTTGGCCAGCGCGGATTCGGCCTCGCGCAGCTCCCGCGAGGCGGCCTCCTGGGCGGCAGCCCGGCGAGAGGCGTAGTCATCCCAGCCCCCACCAAACTGCTCCAAGAGCACCCCCTCGGCGCGGCCAGCCCGCACCCTGCGCGGGCGCAGCTGCGCGATGGCGTCCGCGGCGCGCAACAGGGAGCGATCGTGGGAGACCATGATGACCGAGCCCGGCCAGCCGCGCAGCGCCTCCCGGAGGCGCTCCCTTGCCTCGTGGTCCAGGTTGTTGCTCGGCTCGTCCAGCAGGGTCAGCTCCGGGGTGGTGCGGCGCAGCCCAGCCAGGGCCAGGAGCATGGCCTCCCCGCCGGACAGGGTGCCGACGGTGCGCTGCAGGCCCGCCTCGGTATCGGCAAGGCTTCCCAGCCCGACGGCGTTCAGGGCGGCGCGCGCCGCCTCCTCCGCGTCCCAGTCCTCTCCGATGATCTCTAGCAACGCGGCGGCCCTCCCGGGGGCCGGCTCGGCCTCGGTGAGCTCCTGGATGGCACGCAGCACGGGCTCCACGCCGAGCAGGTCCGCCAGGGAGCGGCCGGCCTGGAGGGTGAGGCGCTGGGGCAACACGGCCACGCGCTCCGGGCGCGAAAGATGGCCCGCGTCCGGGGTGAGCTCCCCGGAGATCAGGCGCAGAAGCACGGACTTGCCCAGGCCGTTGGGGCCAATGATGCCGGTCACCCCGGCGCGGAAGGTGGTGCTGAGGTCCGTGAACACCTGGGTCCCGTCCGCAAAGGACAGGGACACCTGGTCAAGGACGACGGATGGGTGCTGTTGCTGGTGCTGCATGAGTGGTCCCCTCGGATCTGCCCGGGCGGCCGGATGCGGCGACGAGGGCATGATGCTCCGAGGCGGCGATCAACGCCATTCCTCGGTGCGGATCAGACGAGGGAAAGCAGCACTTGGGGGGCCTTACGCAGACAACAGGACAGCTCCGATCCTGGCGCATGCGGCGCGGTCTCGTCAACCGCCACCACGGCGCGGGCGCCGCCGAACTGCCCGTACCCGTTAGGCGCAGCACCCGCCGTCGGACTCGGTGGAACACACGCCGGTGGCGGGTAGGACCAAGTGCACCGCCCGGGCCGCCGCGTGCTCCCCCGCCAACTCGTCCGCGATGGAACGCACCTGTTCGTAGCCGGTCAGCAAGAGGAACGTGGGGGCTCGTCCATAGGATTTCATGCCCGCAATAAAGAGGTTTGCGTCTGGATGGGCCAGCTCCGCCACCCCGTGCGGCTCCACGGTCCCGCAGGAATGCAGGTGGGGGTCAATCAGCCCGGCGAGCGCCCGCGGGGCCTCCACGACCTGGTCCATCGCCAGCCGAAGCTCGCTCAGCAGCCCCAGGTCAGGGCGGAAACCGGTGGCGGCGATCGCCAGGTCCGCGGTGAGCGTCAGGGGCTCCCCGCGGCGCCTGCCCTGCAATTCGAGCTGGCCGGGCAGTTCGCTTCGACCCTGCCCCTCACGCGTCCCGCCGACCCACCTGGCCTCGTCGATCTCCAGGGAATCCACCAGCGTGATCACGCCGCCTCGCACCAGCGCCCGCAGCTCGGTGCCGAGCTTGCCGCGCGCCGCCAGCTCGTCCGCCGCGGAACCATACACCCGGCTGGGACGCCGGGAGCGCACCACCCACGTCACCCGGGTTCCGTCGTTGGCGCGGACCAGATTCGCCAGCTTCAGCAGCGTATTGGCGGCCGAATGCCCCGCACCGACCACCACGATGTGCTTCCCCACAAAAGCGGCGCGGTCCTGGCCCAGCACATCCGGGAGCGCGGGGAGGATGTGCTCCGCGGCCAGCTCATCCAGCACGGGGAGCCCGGAGGAGAGCAGAGAGTTGGGTTGCCCATAGGTACCCGAAGCGTCGATCACGGCGCGCGCCCTCACCGACCGCACGCCGTCCGGCGCACTCACCTGAAGGACGTACGGGGCCAGGGAGCGGCCCACAGATCTGGTGCGGTCCATGCCCTCCTTGGACACCGCCAGCACCGGGGAGTTGTAGCCGATCACTGCGGCAAGCTCCGGAGTCTGCGCCAGCGGCAGCAGATACTGGCGCAGGAACTCGGCGCCACTGGGGTTTTTGCCCGCCTGCGGGGGCTCCCACCCGTGCCGGTCCAGCAAACGCACCGCCGCGGCGTCGAGCACGTATTCCCACGGCGAGAAGAAGCGCGTGTGCGCCCACCCCCGCATCGCGTGCCCGGCGCCCGGGCCCGCCTCAAAGACCACCACGCGCTGCCCGCGCTCCAACAGCGCGGCGGCCGCCGCCAGCCCCACGGGGCCGGCGCCGATGATCGCGACGGGCAGGCCGCTCAGCCGCGGGGAGTCGACGGCGGGTGGGACCGTGAGCTGCAGCGTCACGCGCGCTCCCCCGCCGGGAGCAGATCCGCAAGCAGCGCCTGGACGCGGAGTTTGATGTCGTCGCGGACGGCGCGCACGGTGTCCAGGCCCTGGCCGGCGGGGTCGGTGAGCGCCCAGTCCTCGTAGCGTTTGCCCGGGAAGATGGGGCAGGCGTCGCCGCAACCCATGGTGATGACCACGTCGGAGGCGCGCACGTCGTCGGTCGCAAGGCGGCGGGGCGTGTTGGCCGTGATGTCGATTCCCACCTCCGCCATGGCAGTGACCGCGACGGGGTTGATGGAGTCGGCCGGCTGGGATCCGCCGGAGAGGACCTCCACGCGGTCGCCGGCAAAGTGGCGCAGCCAGGCGGCGGCCATCTGGGAGCGGCCGGCATTGTGGACGCACACGAAGAGGACGGTGGGGCGGGGGCTCATGGGTTCTCCCTGAAGGCGTGAGGGGCGGCTGTGCGGTGTGTGGTGTGGTGTGCTGCGGCAGAAGATCGACGAATGTCGATGTGTTGAGTATGATCCTGGACATCGACGTTCGTCAATTGGACGTTTGTTGTTCCAGGCAAGCGAGGTGTGCTGACCCATGACCGCACTACTGAACGCCGCCCATGCTGGCGGTGTGTCCGGCGCTGCCGCAGGCGCCTGTTGCGCCCCTGCGCAGGGCCAGGACATCCTGACGCAGGCACAAGCCGCCTCTCTGGCCGCAAAATTCAAGGCGCTGGCGGACCCGAACCGGCTCAAGATCCTCTCCATCGTTGCCGCGGCCCAGGGCCACGAGGCGTGCGTGTGCGACATCCAGGAACCCCTGGATCTTGGCCAGCCCACTGTGTCCCATCACCTCAAGACCCTGGTCGATGCCGGCATCCTTCGTCGCGAGAAGCGCGGGGTCTGGGCCTACTACTCACTGCTTCCCGGCGCCCTCGAATCCATCGCCGGTGCACTCATCCCTCAGGAGATCGCATGACGCCCAACCCCGCGGCGCCCCAAGGCCCTGCCACCCACACAGCCCACCGCCCGTCCATCCTGTTTGTCTGCGTCAAAAACGGCGGCAAATCACAGATGGCGCAGGCGCTGATGCGTCAGCTGGCCGGCGATTCCGTGCGCGTCACCTCCGGCGGAACCCACCCGGGGACCGCCCTCAACGCCCTGGCGGTCCAGTCGCTGGAGGCGGTTGGCGCGTCCGTGGCCGGGCAGTCACCTCAGTTGGTGACGCCAGAGCTGATGCGCGCCGCCGATCGCGTGGTGGTGCTGGGCCAGGAGGCCCAGCTGCCGGAGGTGGAAGGGGTCAGGGTGGAGCGCTGGATCACCGACGAGCCGTCCCTGCGCGGGATCGAGGGGATGGAGCGCATGGAGTTGGTGCGCGATGACATTCGGGCGCGGGTCGCGGAGCTGCTCGTCAGCCTCCGGTGACCCGCGCGGGGCTGGGGTTGCTCGGGGCTGGGGTGTTCGGCTCCACCTAACCCAGCACGTCCTGGCCCAGCACGTCCTGGCCCAGGCGGAAGCGCAGCATGGATCGCACCTGCGGCCACTCCGCGGCAACGATGGAATAGACACACGTATCGCGCAGCGAACCGTCACGCGTGCGCGTGTGCTGGCGCAGAACGCCGTCGAGCTTTGCGCCAAGCTTTTCTATCGCGGCACGCGACTGCTGGTTCTGCCACGACGTCCTGAACTCCACCGCGGGGCAGTCCCACACCTCAAAGGCCTGGGTGAGCAGCAGCAGCTTCGACTCGGCGTTGGTGCCAGATCCTTGGGCGCTCTTGGCGTTCCACGTGGAGCCGATTTCCACGCGCGGGATGCTGTGATCGATGTTCATGTAGCTGGTCATGCCGATGATGCGCTCGTCGCGCACCGCGCGCGTGGTGAACGGGATCATGCTGCCGGACCTTTGCAGGCCAAGGCGGCGCTCAATCTCCGCGCGCATTCCCTCCGGCGCCGGGATGTTGGTGTACCAGAGGCGCCAGAGCTCGCCGTCTCTCACGGCCTCCTTCAGCCCCTCCTCATGCTCCAGGGATAGCGGTTCCAGGCGGACGAGGTCACCGGTCAGGGTCACGGGCTGCAGGGTGGTCATGCCTCCACGCTAGGCGCGCCGAGGCTCCGCGGGAAGTGGGGGCCGCGAGCAAAGTGTCGGCCCCCTTTGCGACCATAGATCACACGGCGGAAGGGGTTCCGCTACCGCTTCAGGCATCGGGGGGTGCGCATCGTGGAACAGCCAGCCAACGCAGCCGATCCGGGCAGCGCATTCGATCCGAGCCGCGCGACCGAAGCGGGCAGCGCGACCGCGTCGGACGCCGTCGCCGGGCTCCGTGACGCTCTCCGCGCCATCGAGGGCGGTGTGGCTCAGTTGCTTGGGGCCCTGTCCTCTTTGCCGGACGACGCGGTGGTCGCCTCCCTGAGTCTCGCGGCTGAGCTGCATCGCAGCTCTGGCGGGTTGCAGGTCGCGCTGACCCGCGAGGTGGTGTCCCGTTCCGACGCCTCGCCGGATCAGTCCCTGTGCCGGCGGCAGCACTTCCGCTCGCCGCGGGAGATGATCGAGCACAGTTTTGGCACCGTCCCGGGTGCCACTTCCGGCCTCCTGGCCGTGGCCGAGTCCACGGCGGAGCGCCGCGGATTCTCCGCCGGGCCCCTTCCTCCGGCCCTGGGGTTGCTGCGCAAGGCGTTGGATGAGGGGCAGGTGAGCGTGGACCAGGCCCGCGTCATCGCCGCCGGTCTGCCGCCCGCGCACCGGGCCGCCCATCCCGAGATGCTCCAGGCCGCTGAGGCCGCCCTCATTGGCGGAGCCACCGGCGGGAAGCTGGGCCAGGCCGCCGCGGAGAACGGCGAGCAGCGGCTGCGTCCCGAGTTGTTGAAGGCGCAGGCCACGCTGTGGAATCGGGCGATTGACCCGGACGGTTTGGAGCCGGACGAGCGCCGACAACGGGCAGCGCGGTCCTTCCGGCTCAGCCAGCGCCGCGACGGCATGTGGAACCTCTCCGGCCTTGCCCCGGCGCTGGACGGCGCGGCCATCAAGACCGTGCTGGATTCGTTTACGGCACCGCGTGTGGCTGGCGGAGCCCGTGAACTGGGTGCGGCCGGGGTTGGCGGTGCGGCCGAGGTGAGCGGCGGTGCAGCCGGGGTTGGCGGTGCAGCCGGGGCCGGCGAACACGCCGTGGACGCAGACAACGCCGAGCGTCGCTTGCCGGAGCAGATTCGCTTCGATGTCCTCACATCGCTCTTCGCCCAGCTTGCTACGTCCAGCGCCGCGCCGCGTTCCGGCGGGGCGGCGCCCACGCTGATGGTCATGACTCGCGCGGCGGCGGTGCACAAGACGGCGGCGCGGGCCGGCGGTGGGAGCTCCACCGGTACATCGGCGGTGGCCGGGGCTGCTCCAGGGCACGGTGCGCCGGCTCATAGCGAGAGTGCTCCAGAAACTTCAGCTCCGGCCAGCAACAACGGACCCGACTCCGCGCTGGAACATGGTGCGTGGCTCCCGCAGACCGGCGACGTGGTCTCGATCGGCTCGCTGGCGCGGATGATCTGCGACGGCGAGGTGCAGTTCCTCTCCACCGATGCCAATGATGAGCCGCTGCGGCTGGGGCGCACCACCAGGCTGTTCACGCCGGCGCAGCGCCGTGCCCTCATGGCAAGAGATAGGCGATGCCGGGCGCCGGGATGCTCGTTCCCCGCCAGCTATTGCGAGGCACACCACCTGATCCCCTGGTCGCTGGGCGGTGCCACGGACGTGGAAAACGGCATCCTGCTCTGTAATTTTCACCACCACGAGGCCCATGCCGGGCGGGTGAGGATCGCCCGACGGCAACAACCACTCCTCTCGCCCCCGCAGGCGCAGGGGACACCGTTGCCGCAACGACCCTCCATCGCCTGTGCTGTGGCGCCCGTCGAGCGCCCCGTGGCGGCCAGAATTCCCGTGGTGGCCAGGATTCCTGTGGTGCCCAGGATTGTTCCGAACGCCGCGCCCCGCGGTCTGGAAGGTGGCCTCGGAGCAGATACAGCTCACGGAAGCGGGGTTTCGCACGGTGTGGATCGTCCGCGCCTGGCCGCCCACCTGCTCTGCGGCGGCGCCTCGGCCCGCCACATCGGCAAGCGTGCTGCTCATGGGGCTGGCGGCCGGAGGACTGGCGGCCGGTGGAGTTGGGGCCAGTGGACAGGTGGCCGGTGGAGAGATGACCGGTGGAGTGCGTCGAGCCATCCGGCCAGGAACTGAGCGACCCCGAACAGAGGGGCTGTTCGGGGTCGGGCTGCAGATGCGGTTCCGGCGCACATCAGCCGGGGACCGGCCGAAGATCAGCTGAAAATCACGCCCAGTCGTAGAAGCCCTTGCCGGACTTCTGCCCCAGATCGCCGCGCTCCACCATGTCCATCATGAGCTGCGGCGGCGCAAAACGCGGCCCAAGCTCCTGCGCCAGGTACGTCGCGATGTCCAGCCGAACGTCCAGCCCCACAATGTCGGTGGTTCGCAGCGGACCAGACGCGTGCCCGTATCCAAGCACCATGGCGTTGTCGATGTCCTCCGGAGTGCCCACGCCCTCCTCCACCATGCGGATGGCCTCGATCGCGAGGGATACCCCCAGTCGAGACGAAGCAAAGCCGGGGGAATCCTTCACGACCACGGCGGTCTTGCCCAGCGCCTCCACCCAGCCACGCACCGACGCGAGCACCTCGTCATCCGTCGCGGCGCCCCACACCACCTCGATCAGCTTGGAGGCAGGAACCGGATTGAAGAAGTGAAGTCCAAGGAACAAACCCGGACGCTGCAACTCGGCGGCCAAGCCATCGATGGACAGTGAGGATGTGTTGGAGGCCAACACCACTCCCTCGGCCAGGTGCGACTCGGCCTCGCGCAGCGTCGAGACCTTCAGGTCCCACAGCTCCGGCACGGCCTCCACGGCCAGGTCCACGTGCGCCAGCGCAGCCTTGCTCGTCGCGGTGCTGAAGTGGCCCAGCCACTCCTCGCGCGTCCCGGCAAGCCCGCGAGCCAACGACTTATCCACCGACGCGGCCACGCGCTCGGAGGCGGCGGCAGCAGCGTCGTCGTTCGCCTCAACCACCACCACGTCGCTGCCAGAGATCAGGAACGCGTGCGCGATGCCGGCGCCCATGCGCCCGCCGCCGATGACGCCCACACGGGCGGGAAGCTTCTGGCTCACTTGCTGTCCTGCTTTCGCTCGTTCTTCTTGTCCAAAAAGGCCTGCATACGCTCAAATTTGGCCTCGGACTCAAAGAGCACGGCCTGCGCCAGGGTGTCGATCATGGGATGCGCCTCCCGAGGGGCGTGGAACACCGCCTTGGTGAGTCGCACGGCCAGCGGGTCTTGAGCGGCGATCCGATCAGCCAGCGCGTGCGCCGCGGTCAGGAGCTCCGCCGGCTCCACGAGCTCGGTGATGAGCCCGGCAGCCAGGCACTGCTCGCCCGTGAGGATCTTGCCGGCCAGCAGGATTTCCTTGGCCAGCGGCTCCCCCACCAATTCGCGCAGCCGCCACGTGGCACCCGCTCCGGCGGTGATGCCGAGATTGGTCTCCGGCTGGCCCATGCGCAGCTGCGGGGTGCCGATGCGAAAATCCGCCGCATAGGAGAGCTCCGCTCCCCCACCCAGCGCAAAGCCGTCCAGCGCCGCGATCATGGGCAGCGGCAGCTGAGCCAGTCGGTCAAAGATGGTGGAGTTGATCCCGGCCAGGGCCTCTGCCCGACGCCGTTCCTTCAGTTGGGCGATATCCGCACCGGACGCGAAGATCCCCTTGGTGCCCTTGTCTGGATCCGAGGGGAGGCCCGTGAGGATCAGCAGCGCTGGGTGGCGCTCCAGGTGATCCGCAAGAGCGTGAAGCTCGTCCACCATGGTCTGGTCAATGGCGTTGCGCACCTCCGGCCGATTCAGGGAGGCGACCACCCGGTCACTGCCCTCGCGCACACGCAAGGCAGAAAAACCGGCCGCCCACGCGGCGTCGTGCAGTGAGGCCTGATCAAAGCCGCCCACGCTCAGACTCCCTCGATCAGGAGTGCAGACCCCTGGCCCACGCCCACGCACATGGTGGCCAGGCCCAGCTTGCGTCCCGGCTTGTCTGCCAGCTCGCGCTCCATGCGGCCAAGTAGCGTGACCACCAGGCGGGAACCGGAGGAGCCAAGCGGGTGGCCAAGGGCGATGGCGCCGCCGTCCGCGTTGACGATGTCCAGGTCAAGCCCCAGCTCGCGCTGGCAGGCAAGGGACTGCGAGGCAAAGGCCTCGTTCAGCTCCACGGCGCCCAAGTCTGCCGTGGTGAGCCCGTGGCGATCCAGCACCTTTCGGGTGGCAGGGACGGGGCCCATGCCCATGATTTCTGGGGCCAGGCCGGCGCTGGCGCCGCCCAGCACCTTGGCGCGGGGGGTGAGGCCAAGGCGCTTCACCGCCGCCTCGGAGGCCACCACGATCGCGGACGCGCCGTCGTTCAGGCTGGAGGCATTGCCCGCCGTGACGACAGAGCCGCCCTTCACCACCGGGCGCAGCTTGCCCAGCACCTCTGCCGTTGTCCCGGGCCTGGGGCCCTCGTCGGTGTCGACGACGGTTTCCGCGCCCTTGCGGCCCTTGACGGTGACGGGGACGATCTCGTTCTTGAAGTGCCCAGCGGCGATGGCCGCGAGCGAGCGCTCGTGGGAGCGCACCGCAAAGTTGTCACAGTCCTCGCGGCTCACGCCGTACACGGAGGCGACCTCCTCCGCCGTCTCCGGCATGGAGTAGGTCATCTTGCCGTCCCGCGAGAGCTCTCCGGAGAGGAACTCCGGGTTGGGGAAGCGCCAACCAATCGACGTGTCAAAAGTAGCGCCCGGCTTGGCGAAGGCGGTGGTGGGCTTTTCCATGACCCAGGGGGCGCGCGACATGGATTCGACGCCGCCAGCCACCACGATGTCGGCCTCGCCAGCCTTGATCATCTGCGCGGCCATGGCGATGGCGGAGAGGCCGGAGGCGCAGAGCCGGTTCACGGTGATGCCCGGCACGGAGTCTGGGAAGCCCGCCAGCAGCCAGGCCATGCGGGCCACGTTGCGGTTCTCCTCGCCGGCGCCGTTGGCGTTGCCGAGGATGACCTCGTCCACTTCTGCCGGGTCAATTCCGGCCCGCTCGACGGCCGCCTTGACCGTGAGGGCCGCTAGATCGTCCGGGCGAACGGATGAGAGGGCGCCGCCGTAGCGACCCACGGGGGTGCGCGCGCCGCCGATGAGGTAGGCCTCGGTCATGACTCTCCTTCTGGAGGGGTGAGCCTCCGCCGTGCGCCCGCGAGGGGCCGGTTGTGATCGAGTGCTGTCGGTCGGAAGGGGAAACAAGGCCCCGCATTTCCTGACCGATCGGTCAGGAAGAACGTACCGGGATCGTGTGATCTGCGTCAATGCTTGGGGCGTCGGTGACGGCGCGGGTGTGGGCCCAAGGCGCTTTGCACACCACGACGCTCGAGGCACTCACGCGCCCCGGCGGCGTCGGGCCCTTGCAGCCTTCTCCGTTGCCGCCTTCTAGGATGGGCGCATGGCCCTTGACGCATCCCCGCAGCGCGAGCTGCGCCGCACCCTCTCCGGACTCGAGTACCTCCAGCGGCTCATCACGGGCGAGATCTCCGAGTCTCCGTTTAACGAGCACCTGGGGATCCGCCTGGTTCACGCCGAACCAGGGACCGTGACGCTGGAGTGCACGGTGCGCCCGGAGCACCTGAACAAGATTGGGTCAGGGCACGGCGGATTTGTGTCCTCCATGCTGGACAACGCCTGCGGCTTGGCCGTGGACACCCTCAGCCCGGCCGGCATGGTGTGGACCACCATGGACCTGCACGTGCGCTTCCTGAAGGCCATCACCCTGGAGGCAGGCACCCTGCGCATCGTGGGGCACACCGATCACGTGGGGCGCTCCACCTCTGTGTCCCACGCCGAAATCCAGCGGGCCGACGGCAAGGTGCTGGCCCTGGCAACCTCCAGCCTGTACGCGCTGGACTTGGGCCCAGAGCCCGACGTCGAGGGCGTGGGGACCGCCCGATGATGCTCTCACCGCTTGGCCCCATCACCATCGGCCTCCTGATCGCGGCCGTGCTCGTGGCGGTGATCGACTGGATCCTGGCCGCCCGCCCAGTCAACGGCGCCAGGTGGATGACCAAGGGGCTGGTCCCCACCCTGCTCGTACTGGCGGTCGCGCTGCACTCGGCCGAGCAGGGCAAGCCCAGCTGGTCAGCCGTCCTGGGCTGCGGCGCGCTGGTGCTGTGCCTCTTGGGCGACCTTTTCTTGCTCGACGACCGCCGCTTCATCCCCGGCGCCGTGGCCTTTGGCGCCGCGCACCTGGTGTTTGTTGCCGCCCTGCTGCGCGACGCGTGGAGCGAGGGCTGGCCCTCCGGCTGGGGCATCTACGTGAGCGTCGCGGTGGTGGGCGCGGCCCTCCTAGCCGTGGGCTGGCGAATTGTCTCCGCGGCAGCCGCGCAACGCCAGGGGATCCTGGCCGGCGTCTACCTGGTGGTCATCAGCCTCTTGGTGCTCGCCGCGGGCGTGGGCTCAGCGACCTTCGGCGGATGGGCCGCCCTCCTGGGCGCCATCCTCTTCTATGCCTCCGACGGCATCCTCGCCTGGCGCCGCTTCGTCATCAAGGCCGAGCGCGACAGCGCCCTGGTCATGATTCCGTACCACCTGGCCCTCTTCCTGCTCGCCGGGTGGGCGCTGGTTTCCTGAGGCGCTGGTTTCCTGAGCCGGTGGTTTCCTGAGCCGCCCCCCCGCTCGACCAACCCCTACCGACTAGACTCATCCCTCGTGAGCACCTCCCTTCCGTCCCGCGTCTCCGATACCTTCGACCCCACCCGCTGGCGCGTCGTCAACGGCTTCGACTTTGAAGACATCACCTACCACCGCCAGGTGGAGCGCAGCGAGGACGGGGCCCTCGTCCGCGACCTGCCCACGGTCCGCATCGCCTTCGACCGCCCGGAGGTGCGCAACGCCTTCCGCCCCGGCACGGTGGATGAGCTCTACCGGGCCCTGGATCACGCGCGCATGACCCCGGACGTCGGCACGGTCCTGCTCACCGGCAACGGCCCCTCCCCCAAGGACGGCGGCTTCTCCTTCTGCTCCGGCGGGGACCAGCGCATCCGCGGGCGCGACGGGTACCGCTACGCCGAGGGCACCACCTCGGAGACCATCGACCCCGCCCGCGCCGGCCGCCTCCACATCCTTGAGGTGCAGCGCCTCATCCGCACCATGCCCAAGGTGGTCATCGCCGTCGTCAACGGCTGGGCCGCCGGCGGCGGGCACTCCCTGCATGTCGTCGCTGACCTGAGCATCGCCTCCCGCCAGCACGGCAAGTTCAAGCAGACGGACGCCACCGTGGGCTCTTTCGATGCCGGCTACGGCTCCGCCCTCTTGGCCCGCCAGGTGGGTCAGAAGGCCGCACGGGAGATCTTCTTCCTCGCCCGCGAATATTCCGCCGAAGACATGGTTCGCATGGGCGCCGTCAACGAGGCCGTTGACCACGAGCGCCTGGAGGACGTGGCCCTGGAGTACGCGGCGGACATCGCCCGCCAGTCCCCACAGGCCATGCGCATGCTGAAGTTTGCCTTCAATGCCGCGGATGACGGCCTGGCCGGCCAGCAGGTCTTTGCCGGCGAGGCCACCCGCCTGGCCTACATGACGGATGAGGCCGTGGAGGGCCGCGACGCCTTCCTCGGCAAGCGCGACGCCGACTGGTCGGCCTTCCCGCACTACTTCTGAGCCCGGTTCCGAACGCAGCCATGCTTCCGGGAGACCTGCTCCACCTGCCCGACGACGCCTCCGCCGCCTTCGCGGCGAGCGTCGCCTCACTCGCGTCCCGGCTGGGCGCGGCGCAGGCCGGGTCCGGCCCCGCCGTGGAGGTGCTGGAGGGTGCCGAGCCGGGCACCTTCACGGTGACCACACCGACGGGCGCGGGGCACGGGACCGCCGCCGTCGTCCGTACCTCCGGCTCCACCGGCACCCCCAAGCGCACCGCCCTCCCGGCGGCCTCGCTCGCTGCCAGCGCCGCCGCAACCCGTACATACCTTGGCGGCGATGGACACTGGTTGCTTGCCCTGCCGCTGCACTACGTGGCCGGCCTCGCCGTTGTCTCCCGGGCGCTGCTCGGGGGGACCCGCCTCGCAACCTTGGACCTCACCCGGCACTTTGCCCCCGCCGACTTTGCCGCTGCCACCGAGTCGCTACGCCACGCCGTCGGGCCCTCTGAACGCCTCTATACCTCCCTGGTTCCCACCCAACTGACCCGTTTGGTGCAGGACCCGGACCCGGCCGTGCGGTCAGCGCTGCTGGAGTACTCGGCCATCCTGGTGGGCGGCGGCCGCGCCCCGGACGCCACGCGCGCCGCGGCCCGCGAGGCCGGGCTCGCGGTGGTGCTGACCTATGGGTCCGCGGAGACCTGCGGCGGCTGCGTCTACGACGGCGCGGCGTTGCCGGGCGTGAGCGTGCGCTCGGTCGACGGGCGGCTTCGGCTGGGCGGGCCCATGGTGGCCGCCGGTTATCTTGGCGACCCGGAGCGCACCGCGGAGCACTTCGTCACCGACGCGGACGCCGTGCGCTGGTACATCACCGACGACCTGGGGCAGGTGTCCGAGGATGGCACCGTGAGCGTGAGCGGCCGCACCGATGACGTGATCAATACCGGCGGGGTGAAGGTGTCCGCTCAGGAGGTGCAACGCGTGATCGAGTCCGTGGACGGCGTCCAGGAGGCGTTTGTGGCGGGCGTTGCGCATCGGGACTGGGTGGAAACGGTGGCAGTGGCACTGGTGGTGCGCCCGGAGTTGCGTTCCACCGGCCCCGGCCCCGATCTGGGTCCCGACGCCGACGCCGAACTCGTCAGGGACATCCGCGCCGCGGTCCTGACCCAATTGGGCCGCGCGGCCGTTCCCACGATCTTCTCCACGGAGTCTGAGCTGCCCCGGCTGAGCAACGGCAAACCGGACCGCGTGCGCATCATCAACCGGCTCCGGTCGGCGGCCGGAGAGGTCCCGGTAGGCCAAGAAACCAGCCAGGACTGAGACTCCCGCCACCCGATTCGGCCCAACCCGCCGCTGGGGAGACAATGGAGGGTCATTCATTCAAGACTCGGAAGGACTTTACCGTGGCCACCCCAGCCCAATGGATCGCCGGAGCGCGTCTGCGCACCCTCCCCATGGCGATCGCCCCGGTTGCCGTCGGCACCGCGGCCGCCTTTGGCCTCACCGGCGCCTTTCACTGGGTGCTCGCGATCCTGGCGCTGCTGGTCTCCTTGCTGCTGCAGATCGGCGTGAACTACGCCAACGACTACTCCGACGGCGTGCGGGGCACGGACGATGACCGCGTGGGCCCGCTGCGCCTGACCGGTTCCCGCCTGGCCAAGCCCTCCCACGTCAAGGCCGCCTCGTTCATCTGCTTTGGGCTGGCCGCGCTGGTCGGCCTGCTGCTGATCTTTGGCTCCGGCGTGTGGCCGCTGCTGCTGGTGGGCGTCGCCGCCATCTTCGCCGCCTGGGGCTACACGGGCGGCAAGCACCCCTACGGCTACCTTGGCCTGGGCGAGGTCTTCGTCTTCCTGTTCTTTGGCCTCGTCGCTACCCTTGGCACCACGCTGACGCAGGTGCACCAGCTGCCACTCACGGCCTGGCTCGGCGCCGTCTCCACGGGCCTGATTGCCATGGCCCTGCTGATGGCCAACAACATCCGCGACATCCCCACGGACCGCGAGGTCGGCAAAAACACCCTGGCCGTGCGCCTGGGCGAGCACGCCGCCCGTGTCTCTTACGCGTTCATGCTTGGCGTCGCCGCCGTGCTGCCTGTCCTCGCCGCACCCAGCAATCCGTGGCTACTGCTGACCCTGGTGGTCCTCGCGCTCAGCGTCGCCCCTGTCCGCCGCGTCATGACCGCGCAGCACGCCGGCGAGCTGATCCCCGTCCTGAAGCAAACGGGCATCATCGCGATCGTCTTCGCGGCGCTCTTCTCCGTCGCCTCGGCGCTGCCCTTCCTGTTGGCATAGGCTCGGTTGCCCGGGCAGGGCACGGCCGCGGGTGACGTCGCGGGTGACGTCGCGGGCCAGGCCCCTCAGCCGCGTGACACCTCATACGACAAACGCCGCCTTGCAAGGCGGCGTTTGTCGTATGAGGTGTCGTTGACGTGAGGAGTGTCGCTTGCCGCCGGGGATGGGCCGGTCGGGCGCGGGAGGCGAGTCCGTTCTCGGCGTGCGCAGTCAGCGCTCGTCGTCGGCCGGGTCCACGGAGCGTGGCGCACGGGCATCGCTCGTCAGGCCCGCCTCGCGGCGCAGGGTGTCCTGGTAGGAATCCTCCACGCCAGCATCCTTCTCCGCCTGGGTGGGGCCAACGGGCCGCTCCGCCTTGCGGCGTTCCATGGCATCCGCCAACTGCCGAGCGGCGGCGCGGCGCTGCCGGTCAAAGAAGAGGTAGCCCACCGCGAAGGCCACCACGGCCCCCACCACCACGGACAGGATGCTGCCCATGAGGCCCCAGCTTCCCCATCCGAAAATGAAGTAGACGAGCAGGGCAACCCCCACAAAGATGACGGTGCGCAGCAGGGTGTACAGAAAGACCTTCACCCCACCATTCTAGGCGTCACGCGGGGCACAACCGATCAGCCCTCGGCGGACTGGCGATCCCCGCGGCGCCGCATCCGCAAGAACTTGTCTAGACTGGCTCCATGCGATGGCTCATGGTGGGTGTTCTGGCGGCGGTGGCCGTGGTGCTCTATGCGCTGTTCCACGCCATCTTCGCCCCGGCCTCCAAGGTGCGTTCCCTGCCCAAGGGCGTGTGGATTCTGGCGATTATTCTGCTTCCGGTGATCGGTGCCGGGCTCTGGTTCTGGCTCGGCGCTCCCCGCGTTGAGCGCCGCGCAAGCCCGCTACGTCCCGTGCAGCGAGGCCTTGGCCCGGACGATGATCCGGAGTTCCTGCGCCGCCTCGAGACCCAGCGCCGCCAAAAGGAGCGCGAGGCGCGTCTTTCCGAGCGCGAGGCCGAACTCAAGCGTCACGAGCGCGATGTCACCGGACAAACGTCAGGCACCAGCGGGATCAAGCCAGGTTCCACGGGGCACAAGCCGGGTCCCACCGGGGAGGCCGCCCCCAAGCAAGCCTCCACAGATCAGAACCCTGCTACTCCGGATGGCAAGGCACACCACCCCGATGCCGACACCGCCCCCGGCCACGAGCCAGAGCACGGGGACCGCGAGGATCTTGAGGACCCCAGCGGCGGTCCGTCGACGGATCCGCGCCCCGGCCCCACTTCGCCGGCCAACGACTGACAGGTCAGGCCCGACTCCGGGCTCAACCTCGGGCTCAGCCCCGGTCCCACGCCCACGCACCATCCAGCGCCCCTCCCCGTGGTTCAGGGAGTCTCTGATGCAGAGAATCCTTGAAGCGGGGGCGGGGCGCTGCGCGTCTGTCAGCTCCTGCCGGCTGCGGACTACTTGTTGCGTTCCTTGGTGATCATGTCCGCCGCCTTCTTCGTCTCGGCCGCAAAGCCGTACACGTGTCCGTCCTTGATCGAGACCCACCAACGACCGCACAGGGCCGTGGTCTCCTTCTGCTGATCCTGCGGCCACCAGCCGGCGGAGAGCAGCGGCGAGGTGGTGAAATCGGCGACGGGCGAGCCCTTGGTCTTGGTGTCCAGGGCGTAGGCGGCCTTGAGCTCAGCCTCAGTCGGCGCGCCCTTTGCCTTGATCGTGGTGCACTGCGTAGGGAGCTTCCCCTGGAACTCCGCCGTGAGCAGGCGCTCGCTGCCGGTGGTGCGCTGCTGGACCTTCACGTCCTTGGCCTCGGCCGGGATCCAGGTCGGTGCCAGGCCGGAGGACCTGGCCTCGCTACCAGTGGATGCCTTCTTCTCTTCACTCTTGTCCATGGAATCCCCGCCCATGCCGCAGCCGGTCAGGGAGATGGACGCCACCAGTGCGGTAGCGCCGAGGAGGGAGAGTCGCTTCATTGTTGTCTTCATAGCCTCTACGTTATGACGGGGCCGGTGGGCGCCGCGTCGGGTCCTGGGCCCCACCGTGGACTGCGTTTATCCACCCCCGGTCTGACGGGCGCTCCTACCAGCAGCGCAGTCCGGGAGGGAACGGCTGGCACAGCAAAAGGCCCGGAACCTCAAGGGTTCCGGGCCTTCAGTGCCGAGCCGCCAGCGCCAGGCCACCAGCGCCGGGCCACCAGCGCTGCGTCATCCGTGCCTGCGCCTCAGGCTCTCGCCGATGAGGCGCCTGCGGTTTAGGTGCCCGCGTAGGAGTGCAGGCCGGGGAAGATGATGTTGACGGCGGTGAAGTTAAACACCACGCAGGCGTAGCCCACGATGCTCAACCAGGCCGAGCGGTTTCCGGTCCAGCCGCGGGTGGCACGCGCGTGCAGGTAGCCGGCGTAGATGACCCAGATGATGAACGTCCAGACCTCCTTGACGTCCCAGCCCCAGTAACGGCCCCACGCGGCCTCTGCCCAGACGGCGCCGAGGATGAGCGTGATGCTCCAGCCCACGAAGGCCAGGGCGTTGATGCGGTAGGCCACGTTCTCCAGCGAGGTCGCCGACGGCACCAGGCGCATCAGCGGAAGCCGGTCCGGCTTGCCCTGGATGAGCGCCTTCTGGCGGTAGCTCTGGATGAGCTGCAGCACGGCCATGGCGAAGGTCAGGGTGAAGAGCGCAGAGGACAGCACGGCGATGGAGACGTGGATGATGAGCCACGGCGACTGCAGCGCGGGCTGCAGCGGCTGCACGGGGGTCGGGAAGCCCATGGTCGCGGCGCACATCATGACCACCACGAGCGCGGACACAAACACACCCATGAAGCGGATGTCCTTGAAGATCAGCGCCACCAGGAACACCACGGCGACAATCAGCGCGCCGGTCGTGAGGAACTCGTACATGTTGCCCCACGGCACGCGGCCGGCGGCGATGGAGCGCATGATAACGGCGGCCAGGTGGATCACCGCGGCCAGCGCCATCAGGGAGATGGCCACGCGGGCCAGGCCACGGCGCGGGGCGCCGCGGGTGTAATCCATGGAATCGTCCACGAGTTGGCCGTCAACTTCGGCGTTGCCGTGGCGCACCCGGGGCGCAGTGCCCGACGACGCGTCGTCGCCCGCTCCGGTGCCTCCAGTCCCAGCGGTGCCGCTCTGAGCGGCGGCGCCGCCGCGTGCCGTTGCGGAGCGCGCGCCCTTGGAGACGCGGACCGCGCCGCCCACGCCCACGAGTTCCTTGTCCTCCTGCGCCAGCAGGGACTGTTCCAACTCCTGGACGGTGCGCGAGGAGCGCACCAGGTCCAGGGTGAACACGACCAGCGCCACGGCGTAGGCCATCGCGGCCAGCAGCATGGCCAGTTCCGAGTTGGTCCCCAAAGCGAGGTCAATCTCGGTGCTCCCGATCATGGGGGAAATGCCCATCGTCAGCGTCCTCGGTATCTCTTCTTGCGTGGTGGGGTCAGTCGCGCAGAGTGCGCACTGCCCCGTTGTCAGCTGAGGTGATCTCCACCGGGGTCAACCCAGGGAATTCCTTCATGAGTTGTTCTCGCAGAGCCTTGGCCTCCGCCGTGAGGCGGGGGTCCTCTCCGCGCGCCAGCAGGCCGTACTCAATACTACGCGTGCCCGGGTTCTCACCGGCTGGCCCGTCGCTGAGCTTGACCCACACGCGGCGGCGCGGAATGAACAGGGAGATGGCCAGGCCAACGGTGGCCAGCGCGGCAAATCCGCCCACCCAGGCCTTGCCCGGGTCGTGGCGCACCTGCAGGCCGATGTAGCGCTTCACACCGTCAAAGGAGATGGTGCCCTTACCCTCCGGCAGGGTGTAGACGTTCTCCCCCGGCTCGCGGCCAAGCACAATGCCGCCAGCGTCCAGCTTGCGATCGTTGAGCTTGTTCAGCTTGTCCGTGTCCAGCGAGAAGACGTTCTGCGGCTTGCCGGAGTCAAGCCCCAGGTCACCGTAGAAGGAGTTCAGGTACAGCGAGGGCAGCAGCGCGTCCGGGTCGCTCGAGGTGGCCGCGCCGTTGGCGTTGATGGTGGTGGTGGGCAGGAAGAAGCCTTGGAAGGCCAGCTGATCCGGGTTGGAGTCAGGGATCTTGAGCACCAGCAGCGAGTTATACATGCCATCCTGCGCCACCGTCACCACGGGCTCGGAGAACACCACGTCGCCCTTGCCGTCCTTGACGGTGATGACCGGCGCATAGCCGTTGCCCACCAGGTACAGATCGGTGCCGTTGACGCGCAGCGGGTGGTTCACCTGCAGGTCCTCTGCCTTCCACTCGGACGTCGCTGAGTCCTTGACCTGCACCTTGGCGTCAAAGCCCACCGGGGTTCCGTATTTGCCGTCCGTGCGCTCTTGCCGGTTGAAGGTCACGTGGAAGTCATCCAGTTTCACCGTGAACGGAGAGAGCGACTCGGCGTCAAAGCGGTGCCCGGGGTTGAACTGGTCGTAGGCGATGAGCGTGTTCGTGAAGCCCTGCCCCTCCACCAGGTAGCGCTGCCCGGTGAAGCCAAAGAGCCCTCCGACGGCCACGGACACCAGCACGCCCACGAGCGAGTAGTGAAAGACCAGGTTTCCCCACTCGCGCAGGTAGCCGCGCTCGGCGGCAACGGAGGCGCCCATCCTGCCCTCTGCTGGGCGCACGGACACGCGGTAGCGACGGCGCTTGAGCAGCTTCGCAACGCGGCGCAGCACCTCATCGTTCTGGCCCGCTTCGGCGTCAGCAGGGAGCTCCAGCACGCCGGATTCCGGCAGCCGCGTGAAGCGGGCCGGGGTGCGGGCAGGCGGGCGGCGCGAGGCCTGGAAGTGCTGCTTGGTGCGCGGGAGCACGCAGCCCACCAGGGAGATGAAAAGCAGGATGTAGATCGCGGAGAACCACACCGAGGAGAAGACCTCAAAGAACTGGAGCTTATCCAGCACCGGCCCCCAGAATTCGTTGTCACGCAGGTACTGGGCCACCTTCTCCGGGCTCGCCTCACGCTGCGGGAAGAGGGACCCGGGCACCGCCGCCACGGCCACGAGCAGCAGCAAAAACAGCGCCGTCTTCATGGTGGTGAGCTGCGTCCAGGCCCAGCGGAGCATGCCAAAGAAGCCCAGAGCTGGCAGCTCGACGTCGGCCTGGCCAGCCTTCTTCCCAGACTTCTTCGCAGCCTTCTTGCCCGGCTGCGCGCGGGGAGCAGCGGCGTCGGGCGTCGGGGAGCCGGCGCCAGCAGCGGCGTCGGGCGTCTCGTTGTTCTCGGGGGTGTTCTTCTCAGTCATTAGATCGGCAACTCCACCGCGTATTGGAACCAGTTCTGCAGGTCCGCCATCCAGCGGCCCCAGAGTCCGGTGGCCATCAGCAGGCCAAGGAGGATAAGGATGCCGCCGCCCACGCGCATGACTGCGAGCTGGTGGCGACGGAAGAAGGCAAGGGTTTTAGTGGCTCGGCCAAAGCCCAACGCCACCAAAAGGAAGGGAATACCCAGTCCCAGGCAGTAGGCAAAGGCCAGGAGGGCTCCGCGCGGCACGTTGGCGCCGGGCCCAGAGGAAATCGCGAGCACCGCCCCCAAGGCGGGGCCGATGCACGGCGCCCAGCCCAGCCCAAAGGTCACGCCGAGCACCGGTGCGCCCCAGAGCCCCGCGGGCGGGCGGCGGTGGATCTTGCGCTCGCGCTGAAGGAAGCCAAAGCCGCCCATGAACACGATGCCGAGCAGGATCACGACCACGCCGAGCGCCTGGGTGACCCAGGCGCCGTCGTGCTTCAACCACAGGAAGACCTGCGAAAACACGATGCCCAGCAGCACAAAGACCACCGAGAATCCCAGAACGAAGAGGCCCACGCCGGCCACCATGCGCCCGCGCTTGCGCTCGGCGAGGTCCACCCCGGACAGCCCGGTCACGTATCCCAGGTACCCGGGTACCAGCGGCAGCACGCAGGGGGAAAGGAAGGAGACCAGCCCGGCAAGGATCGCGACCGGAAGCGCCACGAGCAGCGAGCCGTCCGTGACCACCTCGGCAAAGGCGTTGGAGCCGGCGGCGGAGATCGCCACCGAAGAGATGGCTGGCGGAGCCGTGGCCAGAAGCACCGTGGGGCTCACTTGCCGTCGGCCAGCGCGGTCTTGATCAGGCTGCGCAGGGTTGACTCTTCGGTGACGCCAAGGACGCGGGCGGTGACGCGGCGATCAGGGCCAATTACCAGGGTCGTCGGCACGGCCTGCGCGGGCACAATCTTGGCCAGCGCCAGCTGCACGCCGCCGTCCTTCACATCGTTGATGGAGGGGTATTCCAGGCCGAAGGTCTTGTCGAAGGCGTCTGCGGCCGCCTTCTCGTCGCGCACATTCACGCCAATGAACTGCACCCCCTGCTTCTTGAACTCATTGCTGAGCTTCTTCAGCGTGGGCGCCTCCAGCCGGCACGGGGCACAGGCGGCGTACCAGAAGTTCAGGACCGTGACCTTGCCCTCCCAGTCGGCGGTGTTGATGGACTCGCCATCGAAGCTGGTAGCCGTGAACTCGACCGGCTCGGCGCGCTGATCCGGGGCGTACTCCTGGACGGTGCCGTCCCCGGCGATGTAGCCCTTGCCGTCACCCTTCTTGGCCTGCTCGGCCACATTGCTTTCGGTGGGCGTGCACGCGGCGAGCGGCACGGCCAGTGCGGCGAGCGCGGCCATAGAGAGCAGGCGACGACGCGGGAGGGGGGAGTTCACGTGGCTTACGCTCCGGGGATGTTGACGGTGCCGACAAGCAAGGCTGCGGCCGGCTCGGAGTAGTCAAGGCCGGCCAATGCGCCGTTCTTGAAGGTCAGGGAGGTCACTGAGGCCAGGGTGCATTCGCGGCGGAAGGCGTTCCACGCCAGCGAGCGCCCCTCGGAGGCCACGCGGGTGACCCAGATGGGGAGCTGATGGGAGACGATGACGACCTCGGCGCCGTCCCCGCCCAGTTCAAGTGCGGCCGCGCTCTGGTCCTTGACCGCGCCGGCCACGCGGGTGACCTGGTCCGCGTACGGCTCGCCCCAGGAGGGCTGGAGCGGGTTACGCAGATGGGGCCAGCGCTGGGGCTCGCGCAACCGGGACTTGATCCGGTTCAGGCCCTCAAAGCGTGACCAGGCCTCGATCACGCGGGGTTCCTCCACGATGTCCAGCCCCAGCGCCTTGGCAATGGGCTGGGCTGTTTGCTGGGCCCGCAGCAGTGGGGAGGCCACCAGCCGCACCACTCGGTGGCCCTGCTCCTGGCGCGCGGCGAAGTGCTTGGCCACGACGGCGGCCATCTCATGACCGCGCTCTGAGAGGCCAAAGTGTGGCAGCCGCCCGTAGAGCACGCCCTCGGGGTTAAAGACTTCGCCATGGCGGACGAGGTGCACGGTCACAGAAGACATAAGGCCCATTGTCTCAAAGTCATGCGGCGGGGCCGAATCCTGGGGGCCCTGCGCTCCTGTGAGATTCCGGGGACTTGCTGGAAACCTGGAGTTCTTCCGGAAGTCACTCGACAAACTTGAACCTTCATGCTTATGATTGACACATCAACCAAAGCGGCCACGGCCGATCGGCGTTTTTCTCGAGAGGATCCAAGCAATGACTGCTCTTCCCACCAACCTCACCCCCGGCACCTGGAACCTGGACCCCTCCCACACTCAGGTGGCCTTCGTGGTTCGTCACGCCGGCATCTCCAAGGTCCGCGGCACCTTTACCGACGTCGAGGGCGCCCTGACCGTGGGCGAGTCCGTTGAGGACTCCGCGCTGAACGTGGCCGTCGAGACCGCGTCGATCGACACCCGCAACCAGGGCCGCGACGAGCACCTGCGCACCGGCGACTTCTTCCAGGCGGACGAGTTCCCGAACCTGACCTTTACCTCCGTCACCGCCACCGGCGCCGGCGAGGACTGGGTCCTGAAGGGGGATCTGACCATCAAGGGAATCACCCACCAGGTGGAGCTTGAGGTGGAGTACAACGGCACCGCCACCGATCCCTTCGGCATGCACCGCGCCGGATTCTCCGCCCAGACCACCATCAACCGCAAGGACTGGGGCCTCACCTGGAACGCTCCCCTGGAGACCGGCGGCCTGCTGCTCTCGGAGAAGATCAAGCTGGAGCTTGAGGCCGAGTTCGTCCGCGCCTGATCCCCGCGGGTGAACCCCGCACTCCTCCGCCTGCCCCTTGCTGGGCGGCATCTCAGCAGGCCCTCGCCCATCGGCGGGGGCCTGCTGCGTTGGGGACTGCTGTGCTCGTGGGCGGGCGGGTGCGTGGGCGGGCCGGTGTATGGGCGGGTGCGTGGGCGGGCGGGTTCTGCGGCCTCGCCATTGCTCAATGTCCTGCCCCATGGGCCGCATGGCGATTAGGCTGTGAAAAAGCGCAGCGGGGCACCTGTTCCGACTGCTCCACGCCGCATCACGAGCCGAGGAGAGGGCATGAGCACGCCCCCACAGAACCCCCAGCACGACCCCAACCAGCCGGCACAGCCCCACTCCGCCTCAGAGGCCGCGGGCTGGGATGACGTCAATGGGCAGCCGCGCTACGGCATGCGCCTCCCCCAAGGGCCCGACGCCGCCGCGCAGCCCACGTGGCAGGAACAGCACGGCTCGGCCGGTTCCCAGGGCCAGCAGGGCACGGTTGGACAGCCGGATCAGTTTGGCCAGCAGTCCCAGTTCGGTCAGCAGGACACTGCGGCGCCGGGACAGTCGAACTCCGACGAGCGTCCGGGGTGGGATCAGGCGCGTCCGGGGTCGCGACGGGCAGCGCGCGAGGCCGCCGCGTCCTCGCAGAACCCCTCGGCAGGCCAGTACGGCCAGCCGACGCCGGGGCAGTACGGCCAGCCGGGCCAGCCGACGCCGGGGCAGTACGGCCAGCCGGGCCAGCCGACGCCGGGGCAGTACGGCCAGCAGGGTCAGTACGGCCAGCCTGCGCAGGCGCAGGCGCAGCCGCCCGTCTTTGGCCAGCAGCAGTATCCCGGCGCCTTTGTCCCCGGCGGACCGTACGACCACACCGGCCAGGTCCCGCAGGGCCCGTTCTCCGGCAACCAGGCAGGGCAGCCAACGCAGCCGGGTCAGCCCTTCCACCCCGGCCAGCAGGGCCAGCAGGGCCAGCCCGGCTACCAGGGCCACCAGGGCCAGCCCGGCTACCAAGGCCAGCCGGCGTTCCAGGGCTACCAGGGTCAGCAGGGCTACGGGGCCCTGCCCGGCTTCTCGTCGCAGCCGACCAGCGCCGGCTCACGCCCCACCACGATCACCGTGGCCGGAGTCCTGCTGTGGGTGGGCGCGGCGCTTGCGGTGGTCCTGACCATCATTGGCGTCTTCGCCGTTCCCACGTCCGTAATTCGGCAGACGCTGCTCAGTGACACAAGCGGCCAGGACCGTGCCGACCTCGAAAGAATGCTCACTCCAGGCTTTCTGCAGGGCGTGCTGTGGTTCGTCGTCATCCTCTACGTCGTCATGGCCGGGACGGCCGTGCTGGTGGGCTTGCAAACGTGGAAGGGGTCCAACGCCTGGCGCATTGTCGGAACGGTCTGTGGCGGAATCGCCGTGTTGTTCAACCTGTTCACCGTCCTGGACTCGCCCCTGAGCATCCTGCTCTTCCTCATGGCCGCCGCCATCATTGTGCTCTGGTGGCTGCCGGTCTCCAACGCGTGGTTCAAGGCGAAGAAGGCAGAGAAGAAGCAGCAGTTCGCGCAGCCGATGGGGTACTAGCCCCGGCCGCTCACCATCGCAAGAGGCCCGTCACCGCTACCCAGCGGTGACGGGCCTCTTCACTTGCGCCGGCTCCATCTCGCCGGCGCCCTTCGGCTCGAACCCTAGGCCCCCACGCCGGGCCCGGCCCGGTGTGCCAACAGCTGCAACTCGGTGGTCAGGTCCACGCGACGCACGTCCACGCCGTCGGGCGCGCTGACCGCCACCGGCGCAAAGGACAGCACGCTGTGCACCCCAGCCGCCGCCAGGCGGTCCACCAGGCCTTGGGCCGCCGGGCCCGGAACGGTGAGCACCGCCATCGTCACCTGCTGCTGGCGCACCACCTCCTCCAGGAGCGTGGCATCCTGCACGGTGACACCGGCGGCCACGGTCCCGATCACCTCCGGGGAGGCATCCAGCACGGCCACCACGTCAAAGCCGCGCGTCGTCAGGCCGTCGTACCCCGACAGGGCCATGCCTAGGTGCCCGGCGCCCACGATCGCGACGCGCCACGGCGTGGTCAGCCCCAGCGCCTGTTCAAGGACGGGTGCAAGCGTGGTGATCTCATACCCCACGCCGCGCCGGCCGTGGGAGCCAAGCAGGCTCAGGTCTTTGCGCAGGGTGGCGGGCGTGGTGCCGGCGGCCCGCGCCAGGCGCGTGGAGGAGACGGTGGTGGTCCCAGCGGCGCCCCACTCGGTCAGGGAGCGCAGATAGAGGGAGATGCGACGCAGCGTGGCGTCGGGAAGGTGCTGCGAGGAGCTCATGCGGTGAGCAGGCGTTCAAGCCGCGCGGGGTCAATCCGCCAAAAGTCGCGCTGCACGCCGTCGATCATCAGCACCGGAATCTCCTCCGCGTAACGCTCCGCCAGTTCGGGGGCAGCGTCCGTGTCCACGTCCTCCCAGCTCAGGCCTAGCCGCTGGGTCACCTGGGCCACCACCAGCCGGGCATCCGCGCAGAGGTGGCAGCCGTGTTTGGTCAGCAACTGGACGCGCGGTGCGGAACCGGGGAGGGGGGAGGGATTCACACGTGCCAGTCTACGGCGGACGCAGCGAGGGCCGGGATCCAATCAGGATCCCGGCCCTCGCGAGCGCTCACTTCTTGTTGCGGCGCTGGTGACGAGTCTTGCGAAGCAATTTACGGTGCTTCTTCTTGGCCATACGCTTGCGGCGCTTCTTGATGACGGAACCCATAGGTTCTCCTCCAACTTAGATAGTTACTGATCAGCGTTCACTGCGTGACCAGTCCGGCCAGCGTGCGACGTTCCGAATCATGGTACCTGCCGTACACCTTGCGTGTCGCATCGGGCGGCTTGTGGTGGCCAGAAACGGGGGCTTAAGCGGTACCGCTCTCGCGGTATTCAATCCTGGCCGATCCGAGGAACTGCTCCACGGCGCTCTCCGGAACCCGGTAAGAGCGACCAAACTGCACGGCGGGCAGCTCGCCCGAGTGCACCAGGCGGTACACGGTCATCTTGGACACGCGCATGACATCGGCAACCTCCGCGACGGTCATGAACCGTGCGTCGGCGAAGTGGCGGGGCTCCGGCATGGGCGGACCTCTGCTTCCTCGTGGAGGGGCACCAGTGGTCCCCCAGGACTGGCCCGCACCTCTCGAGTGAGCACGGGACTACTCTGGGGAGTCTACGGTGCCAATGTGACTCATGTGAACATCAGGTGCTGGTGTGTCTGGTGCGACTCGGGTTGAGCGGTGTCAGCGACGGCGGCCAAAGCGCTGCTTGGCCAGCCGGTCAAGCAGCTCCTGCGCGCGGCCCGTGACCTGCTCCATGGTGCGCCCCACCCCGTTGCCGCGCCGCCCGGCGGCATCCAGCCCGGCCGCGTCCAGCTCGCCGTGCTCCAGCTCCGCGCCGGGCGTGCTCGCCACCTCAGTTCCCACGGAACTCTCAGGCACCTGCCCGACGCCGTGTGGCTCAGAGACCGCCTTGGCCTCCTCCTCCGGCGCTTCCGGATGCGGCAGTAGCGTGGCCACCCACTCCACCACCTCACGCAGCGGGCCGGACTCCAGGGCATAGAAACGCTTCTGCCCCTGGGCGCGGATGCTCACCAACTGGGCATCGCGTAGCACCCGCAGGTGCTTGGAAACGGTGGGCTGGCTGACGCCAACGGCCTCCACCAGGTAGCCCACACTGCGCTCGCCAGCGGCGAGTTCGGAGAGCAACTGGCGACGGGTGGGGTCTGCGATCACGGCATAAAGATCAGAGGGCACGCACCGATGGTAGCGGGCACGAGTGACGAACGCCTGGGACAGCTCCTCGTAAGGACGCGTTGGCTAGTCAAACCAGGGGTCAAGACCAAAGGCGGGGAAGACCTCCTTGCGGGTGGCCATGATGGCCCTATCCACTGGGTCCCCCGGGTCATACCCGACCTCCCACGAGCGCCACCACAGCTCGGCGTCGTCGCCCATTTTCAGGGGCGCCTCCACGCCGTAGCGCTGCAGAACATACTCGCGAAAACGCGGCGGAACCGGCGTCTTGAGCGGCACAGGGCGCCCGGATGCCACGGCCAGCAGGTGGGTCCAGACCCGCGGCACGGTGTGCACGATGTCATAGCCGCCACCACCCGTGGCGATCCAGCGGCCCTGCGTCAGCTCCGTGGCCAGCTCCGCCATGTCCAGGGCGTTCTGGCGCTGACCGTCCACGCTCAGGCGCAGGTTGGTGAGCTCGTCCCGCTCATGCCCATCGCAGCCATGCTGAGAGACGATCACCTCCGGGGCAAAGGCGCGGGCGATGGGCGGAACCACGGCGTGGAAGGCCCGCAGCCACCCGGCATCCCGCGTCCCGGCTGGCAGGGCCACGTTGACCGCGCCCATGGGGGCCTCGCTCCCGCCGGTCTCAGAGGGAAACCCCGTGCCAGGGAAGAGCGAGCGCCCCGACTCGTGCAGGGAGATGGTCAGCACCCGCGGGTCGTCCCAGAAGATGGACTGCGTCCCGTCGCCGTGATGGGCGTCAAGGTCCACGTACAACACGCGGCGGACCCCACTGTCCAAGAGCCGCGCAATGGCCCCGGCGGCGTCGTTGTAGATGCAAAAGCCGCTGGCCTTGTCCCGCGACGCATGGTGCATGCCGCCAGCAAAGTTGACGGCCGGGACACCCTTGTCCTCCAGGACCGCCTCCGCCGCGACCAGCGAGCCGCCAAAGAGCCGCGCGCTCGCCTCGTGCATGCCCTCAAAGATCGGGTCATCCTCGGTCCCCAGGCCAAACCCGGGCGCCGCCTCAGCGTCCGGCCCGGAGGCCTGCCGCACCGCCGCGACATAGTCGGCGCCGTGCACGGAACGCAACTGATCGTCGTCGGCCACAAAGGGCTCACGCAGCGAACCAGCGCCCTGTCCCAGCACGTCCAGCTCCTCGATGAGGCGGGCCGTCAGGCCAAGCCGATCCGGGTTCATGGGGTGGTGTTCGCTAAAGCGGTACGCGGCCATCGCGTCGTGGTAGACCAGGGTGACGCCGGTGCTCGGGGTGTGCATCATCACAGCCACAGGCTAACGCAGGGGCCCTGCCACCGCCCGCACGGGACACGGAGTCGCGGCGCGTGGATGCCGCCTGGTCGCCGTGGGGTGGTTGAATGGGCGCTGTCCACCCACGGTGGGCCGCAGGCAACGCGTGGCCCCAGGGGAAGAGGCCGCCCACTCATCATCAGGAGCACCGGTCCATGTCCACCACGGCCCCCACGGGCGAGCCCGAGCGCGTCAATCCGCTCGCGCGCGCCAGTGCCCGCGTCCGCGATGTGGTGGACCGGCTGGCGGCGGGCTCCCCCGCCCGCCTGGCGCTGGGCGTCTTTGTGGTGGCCATCGCGCTCTTCACGCTGCTGCTCGCGTTGCCCATCTCCAGCCGCAGCGGAACGTTCACCAGCCTGCAGGACGCGATGTTCACCGCCGTGTCCGCCGTCTGCGTCACCGGACTCACCGTGGTCTCCACGGCCACGCACTGGACCTTTTTTGGCCAGCTCGTCATCCTCATCGCCATCTTTGTGGGCGGGCTCGGCATCCTGACGCTGGCCTCCGTGCTCTCCCTTGCCGTGACCAAGCGCCTAGGCGTGCGCGGCAAGCTGTTGGCCCAGCAGTCCATGAACACCGCCGCCTCCGGGAAACTGGGCGAGGTGGGCTCGCTGCTGCGCATCGTCATCAGCACCTCAGTGACCATCCAGGCCTTCCTCACGCTGTGGCTGAGCATCCGCTTCTGGATCATCGGTGAGGACCTGTGGCAGGGCCTGTGGCACGGCGTCTTCTACGCCATCTCCTCCTACAACAACGCCGGTTTCACGCCCCACTCGGATGGCCTGGTCCCCTACGAGACGGACCCCTGGCTCCTGACCCCGCTCATGCTTGGCGTCTTCCTTGGCAGCCTCGGCTTCCCCGTGATGATGGTGCTGATCAAGCACCGCTTCCACGGGCGGGCCTGGAATCTGCACACCAAGCTCACCATCGTGGTCTCGCTGATCCTGGTGGTGGGCGGCGCCCTGGCCTGGGGGCTCTCCGAGTGGGAGAACCGCGCCACGATCGGCGCCATGTCGGTGAGGGACAAGCTGCTGCACGCGCTCTTTGCCTCCATCATGACCCGCTCCGGCGGCTTCAACCTGGTGGATCAGGACCAGATGCACCCGGCCACCATGGTGTTCACGGACGCGCTCATGTTTGCCGGCGGCGGCTCCGCCTCCACGGCCGGCGGCATCAAGGTCACCACCATCGCCGTGATGTTCCTCGCCATCCTCGCCGAGGCCCGCGGCACCGCCCAGATCCAGGCCTTTGGCCGGCGCATCCCCGAATCCACCATGCGCGTGGCCATCGCCGTCACCGCCATGGGCGCCTCGCTCGTCATGGCGGGCACCATTGCCCTCATGGCCATCGACCCGGAGGCGTCCCTGGATCACGTGGTCTTTGAGACCATCTCCGCCTTCGCAACCGTCGGACTCTCCACAGGCCTCTCCGGGGAACTGCCACCGGCGGGCAAATACGTGCTCATCGCCCTGATGTTCCTTGGCAGGGTGGGCACCATCACCTTCGCGACCGCACTCTCCCTACGCCACCGCCGCCAGCTGTATACCTACCCGGAAGAGAGGCCCATCATTGGCTGATCGCAACACGGTCCACAACGCCCCGGTACTGGTGATCGGCCTGGGCCGCTTTGGCGCCTCCGTCGCCGAGCAACTGGTCAAGCAAGGCCGCGAGGTGCTCGCCATTGAGCGCAGCCCCGAGCTGGTGCAGCAATGGGCGGACACACTCACCCACGTCGTGGCCTCTGACGCCACCAACATCGACTCCCTGCGCCAGCTGGGCGCCCAGGAGTTCTCCTCAGCCGTGGTGGGCGTTGGCACGTCCATCGAGTCAAGCGTGCTCATCACCGTGAACCTAGTTGACCTGGGGATTGAGCACATCTGGGCCAAGGCCATCACCCCAGCCCACGGCAAGATCCTCTCCCGGATCGGCGCCAACCACGTGATCTACCCGGAGGCGGACGCCGGCGTGCGCACCGCCCACCTGGTGGGCGGGCGCATGCTTGACTTCATCGAGTTTGACGACGGCTTCGCCATCGCCAAGATGTACCCGCCCAAGGAGACCCAAGGCTTCACGCTGGCGGAATCCCATGTACGCGAGAAGTACGGCGTCACGGTCGTGGGCGTAAAGTCCCCTGGCGAGGACTTCACCTACGCCCAGCCGGACACGATCGTCACGCACCGCGACATTCTCATCGTGTCCGGCCATGTGGAGCTGCTGGAGCGCTTCGCCGGGCGACCCTGAGCCAACGACCCTGAGCCGGCGACCGCCGCGCCTCAGGCCAGCTCTGCGCTGAGCTGCCTGGCCCGGTCCGTGGCCGCCTTCTCGCCTGCCGCGATGGCCTGGCGCACGCCTTGGGCGTCAAAGACGTCAATGGCGCGCTCGGTGGTGCCCTTGGGGCTCGTGACGGCCTTGCGCAGCGCCGCAGGGTCCACGCCAGGCTCGGAGAGCATCTTGCCCGCCCCAGCCACAGTCGCGCTCGCCAGCCGCCGCGCCAGCTCCGGGTCAAGGCCAAGCGCCACGCCGCCGTCTGCCATGGCCTCCGCCAGGTAGAACGCGTACGCGGGGCCGGAACCGGAGACGGCCGCGACCACGTCGATCTGCTGCTCCGGGACCTCAAAGACCTGACCCGAGGCTTCGAAGACGCCCGTGGCCAAGGCGACCGCGGCGTCGTCGGCCGCTGTGCCGCGCGCCAAGCCCACCACACCCGCGCCGACCTGCAGCGGGGTATTGGGCATGGAACGCACCACGGGCTGGCCCTGGGGCAGCGCCGCCTCCATGGCGGCGAGGGTGATGGCGGCGGCCACCGAGACCACGACCGTCTCCGGGCGCAGCGCGGGGGCAATCTCCTGGCACAGCTGCGCTATGCCGACCGGCTTCACACCAAGCACCACCACGTCGGCGTCCGCGATGGCCCAGTCGTTGGCCCGCGCCGATTGCTCCGTGGAGCGCACCTCCACACCCGTGTCCTGAGCCAGCGCCGTTGCACTGGCCGCGGAGCGCGTGGTGGCGCGGACCGACGCGACGGGATGCCCGGCGGCGAGCAGGCCGCGCAGGATGGCGCCGTTCATGTTGCCGGTGCCAAGGAAGGCGATGGTGGAGGGGGCGGAGTTCTGGGGGGTCGCGGTGCTGGAATTCGTCATGAATCCAGTCTGCCACCCGCCCGGCGGGGCTGCCTCAGGCTAGGGGCTGCCTCAGGCTACGGGCTGCCTCAGGCCGTAGGACGTTTCAGGTGCGTCCGCGCAAACTCCAGCGTCTCGCCGAGCACACGCTCCAGCTCGCCGGGGGTCTTGCGGAACTTGCGGGTGCTGACCTCCGCCGCGACGGAGCCCACCCACCCGGAACTGGCCAGGTAATCCAGCGTCTGCGCCACGGGCTGGGTGCCCATGCCGGGGGCCAGGTGCTCATCGGCGCCGTTCTCGGTGCCGTCGCACAGGTGAACGTGCGTGAGCCGGTCCCCCAGCTTCTTCACGGCGGAGAGGGAGTCCATCCGGTCAATGGAGGCGTGGGAGAAGTCCCAGGTGACGTACTTGTAGTCCATGGGCACCGGATCCCAGTGCGGCATATACATCTGCGTCTCGGTGCCGCGTGCGCGCCAGGGGTACATGTTTTCCACGGCGATGCGCACGCCGTAGCTCTCGTTGGCGCGCCGCACGCCCTCCTCAAAACCGGAGGCGTACTTGCCCTGCCAACGGAAGGGCGGGTGCACCACCACCACGTCGCATCCCAGCTCGTGGGCCAGCAGGGCGGAGCGTTGAATCTTGGTCCAGGCGCCGCCCCAGACCTGCTGGGTCAGCAGGAGGGTGGGCGCGTGGATGGCCATGACGGGCATGCCAAAGCGCTGCTGCAGGGCGTGGAGCTGGTCCCCGTCGCGGGAGAGCGAGTTGCCGGTGACCAGCACCTCCACCCCGTCGTATCCCAGGTCATCCGCCACGGCAAAGGCATGATCCGGGCCCAAGGGGAACACGGAGGAGGTGGACAGGGCTACGGGGATGGGCTCCCCCACCTGCGGGCTGCCGGGCCATCCGGGGTTCATGGCTTACTCCCCGCTGCTGAGGGAAGGTCCAGGGGTAACTGGGAGAGCGGCAGGTCCAACGGGAGCTGCGTCTGCGGTACCTGGTTCACATCTCTGGACAGCAAGTCCACGGATCCCACCCCCACATAAGCGTCGTTGACAACATCATGATCACGCATCAATCGGTCAAAGCGGTGCAAAATGAGGCCCTCGCGCAGCGCCCAGGGGCACACCCTGACCTCGTCCACGTCCAGGGCCTCCATGGCGGTCTCCGCGACGATGGCGCCCGCCAGCAGCTGGGGGGCGCGGATCTCCGAGACGCCGGCCAGGGAGGCGCGCTCCTCAAAGCTGAGCGCCTCCAGCCTGCGGGACCACAGGCGCAGGTCATCCCTGCGCAGGATCCGCGTGACGTAGGGCCCGGCGCCGCTTGGCGCCGCTCCGGCCACGCGGGCCAGGGAGCGGAAGGTCTTGGAGGTCGCGGCGACCAGGTCCGGGCTCTGCTGCTCCGCCAGGGCCTTCACGGGGCCCTTGAGCGTGCGCGCCACGTACTCGCGCAGCGCCGCGACGGAGGAGGGCGCCGGCGGGTTGCCTGGCAGCATGTCCTTGGTCAGGCGCGCGGCGCCCAACGGCACGGAGACGGCCGCGGCCGGGAATTCATCGCGGCCGGTGGCCATCTCAAAGGAGCCGCCGCCGATGTCCAGCACCATCAGGTCCCTGGTATCCCATCCAAACCAGCGGCGCACGGCAAAGTACGTCATGGACGCCTCTTGCTCCCCGGATAGCTCCTCCAGGGTCACGCCGGTGGTGGCCTCCACCTCGGTGATGACCGCGGCGCCGTTGCTGGCGCCGCGCAGGGCCGAGGTGCAAAAGGCCAGCAGGTCCTGCACACCGTGGCGGCGCGCAAAGGACACGGCCTCAGAGACAAAGTTCAACAGCTCCCGGCGGCCGCGCTGGTTGATGGCGCCCTTCTCATCCAGGAAGCGCACCAACGAGAGGGGTCGCTTGTGGGAGGCAAACGCCACGGGGCGAGCCCCTGGGTATGCCTCCACCAGCAACAGGTGAACGGTGTTGGATCCAATATCCAGCACGCCTAGCCTCATGCGCGCACCCCCTCAGTGATGCTGTGCTCCCGCCTCACGGGTCCGTCCCCACGCCCCGCGGCGTTCACGCGTCCGGGCCGGACTTCTTTGGCGCCGCCCGCTTGGCCGCCGGCTTGGTGGCCGGGGCCTTCTTGGCCGGCGTCTTCTTGGCCGGGGCCTTCTTGGCTGCCGGCTTGCGCGCGGGCGCCGCCGTGCGCTTGGCGGGGCCCTTGGCCCGCTTCTCCGCCAGCATCTGGATGGCCTGCTCGGGGCTGAGCTCCTCCAGATTGGTGCCGCGCGGGATGGTCACGTTGGTGGTGCCGTCGGTGATGTATTCACCGAAGCGCCCCTCCTTCGCGACCACCGGCTTGCCCGACGTCGGGTCCTCACCAAACTCTGCCAGCGGCGGTTTCGCGTTGCCGCGGCCCCGCTGCTTGGGCAGCGCGTAGATGGCGCGGGCCTGCTCCTCGGTGGTGGTGAAGAGCTCCTCCTCGCTGCCGAGGGAGCGGTAGTCGGGGCCCTTCTTCAGGTACGGGCCAAAGCGGCCGTTGGCCGCCGTGATCTCCGTGCCATCGGTGTCCGTGCCCACCACGCGCGGCAGCGAGAGCAACCGCATGGCCTCCTCGAAGGTGACCGTGTTGGGGTCCATGCCCTTGAGCAGGCTCGCGGTGCGCGGCTTCTGCGCTGCGGGCTTCTTCTTGGGCTTGGGGTTGCCGTTTTTGTAGTACTCGGTGGGCAGCGAGTCCAGGTACGCGGCCAGCTGCTCTTCCGTCATCTGCGGGATCAGCTCGGTGACGTAGGGCCCGTAGCGCCCATCCTTGGCCACGACCATGTGGCCGGACTCTGGGTGGCGGCCCAGCTCGCGATCGCCCGGGACGGCTGCGTCCATGAGCTCGCGCGCCTTGGCGGCCGTGAGCTCATCCGGGGCCATGTCCTCGGGGACGTTGGCGCGCTTGGGGTCGGTGCCGGGCTCGGCGTCGGCCGCTAGGGCCTGTTCCAGGTACGGGCCAAACTTGCCCACGCGCAGCGTGATGTCATCTGCCACCGGAATGGAGTTGATGGCGCGGGCATCAATCTCGCCCAGGTCATCCACCGTGGACTTGAGGCCCTCGTGGCCGTTCTCGCCAAAGTAGAAGAGTTGCAGCCAGTCGGTGCGTGATCGCCGCCCGGCCGCGATCTCGTCCAGGTCATCCTCAAGGCGTGCCGTGAAGTCGTAATCCACGTACTTGCCGAAGTGCTCCTCCAGCAGGCGGATCACGGAGAAGGCAATCCAGGACGGGACCAGGGCACCGCCGCGCTTGGTGACGTAGCCGCGGTCCATGATCGTGGAGATGGTGGGCGCGTAGGTGGACGGGCGTCCAATCTCGCGCTTCTCCAGCTCCGCCACGATGCTTGCCTCGGTGTAGCGCGGCGGCGGGGAGGTCTCATGCCCGGAGGCCTCGATCTCGCGTGCCGTCAACGCGGCGCCCTCCACCAGCTGCGGCAGGCGACGCTCGGCGTCGTCCCGATCCGCGTCGGTGGTGTCCTTGCCCTCCTCGTACGCGGCCATGAAGCCGCGGAAGGTGATCACGGTGCCGGACGCGCTGAACTCAGCCACACGGCCGTCGGACGCCTTGCCCTCCAGGCGCACCGTCGCGGTGCTGCCCTTCGCGTCAGACATCTGCGAGGCCACGGTGCGCTTCCAGATCAGCTCGTAGAGCTTGAACTCGTCGGAGCCCAACTGGGGCATCACGGCGCGCGGGGTGCGGAAGGAATCGCCCGCGGGGCGGATGGCCTCGTGGGCCTCCTGCGCGGCGTCGTTCTTGCCCTTATACAGGCGCGGGCTGGCCGGGACGTAGTCCGCCCCGTAGAGCTCCTTGACCTGCCTGCGCGCGGCGTTGATGGCCTCACCGGAGAGGTTCACCGAGTCCGTACGCATATAGGTGATGTAACCGTTTTCGTAGAGTCGCTGGGCCACCTGCATGGTCACCCTTGCGCTCCAGCGCAGCTTGCGGCTGGCCTCCTGCTGCAGCGTGGAGGTCGTAAACGGCGCCGCCGGGCGGCGCGTGTACGGCTTGGACTCCACCGAGCTCACGGCAAAGGCGGACTCTGCCAGGCCGGAGACCAGTGCCTCCGCGCGCTCCTGATCCAGGTGAACGGCGCCTGCCTTGGCTGCGGCCGCCCGCAGCTGCCCGCGGTCGTCAAAGTCGCGGCCGCTGGCCACCCGCGCGCCGTCCAACGTATTGAGCCGAGCCCGGAAGGACTCGCCTGAGCCGGCCACAAACTCGCCAGCCAGGTCCCAATAGGAGGCCGAGCGGAAGGCCATGCGCTCGCGTTCGCGCTCCACCACTAGCCGGGTGGCGACGGACTGGACGCGGCCAGCGGAGAGTCCGCGGCCAATCTTGCGCCACAGCACCGGGGAAATCTCGTAGCCGTAGAGGCGGTCAAGGATGCGCCGGGTCTCCTGCGCATCCACCAAGTCCATGTCCAGCTCGCGCAGATTCTGCAGGCCGCGCTGCACGCCCTCCTTGGTGATCTCCGTGAACGTCATGCGGAACACAGGGACCTTGGGCTTGAGCTCATCCAGGAGGTGCCAGGCAATGGCCTCGCCCTCCCTATCGGCATCAGTTGCGAGGTAGAGCTCGTCGGCGTCCTTCAGCTCACGCTTCAGGTCAGCCACACGCTTCTTCTTGTCCGCGTACACCACGTAGTACGGCTCAAAGCCGTGATCAACGTCCACGGCGAACTTGCCGACCGGCGACTTTTTCAGCTCGGCAGGCAGCTCTGAGGGCTGCGGCAAGTCGCGGATGTGCCCCACAGAGGCATCCACCACAAAGCCCTCGCCAAGGTACTTGGCGATGGACTTGCTCTTGGCCGGTGACTCGACGATCACGAGCTTCTTGCCGGTCTTTTCCTTGGCCTTGGCGGGCACAGTACTCCTCGTTGCGACGCACGCGGCTTCGGGATTCGAGGCCGCAAGACAGTCATAACACTAACCCCCGGACCAGGGTGCTTAGCGTCGATCAGCCCGATCCGGCAGCACGGAGAGCAGGTAGTACGCCCTCCGCCCGTCCTCGGAATCGCGGTGCACCTCATCGGAACGGGCCTCAAACTCGTCCGCCAAATCCTGCACCCGCTGTTGAAACTCGCGTTCGCTTGCGGCGTCCAAATAGAGGGAGCCGTAGTTCATGTAGGGCTGATCGCGGGAGCCGTCAGCGGACTGGTGCTCCGCGCGGAAAATGATCTCCTGGGACACCCGCTCGCGAAACTGCGCAATTTGCATCTCCACGTACGCGGCCGTCCCGGTCGGTGACCCGCCAAGGGGGCTCACCACCAGTTGGTCCCCGGCCGCACGCCAGCGCCGCTCGCGGGCATCCCCCTGGGACTCCGCGCGCTCCACCAGGCCAAAGCGTTCCAGCGCCCGCAGGTGATAGCTCATGGCGCTCGGCGTCAGGTCGCAACGCACCGCCAGCTCGGTGGCGGTCCGGGTGCCGCGGGTCGCGTACAACTCATCTAGCGCCTCGACCCGGGCACGGTGCGCCAGGGCGCGCACCGCCTGCGGATCCGAGATCACCACGCGGCGCTCCGGCGCAAGTCTGCCCGTGGCACTCGTGCTCGCATCGGCCGCTTCGACGAGGCCTGCAGCGCTCGTGCTGCTGGGGTGGGAGGTCATGCGGCAAAACTCTACTCGGAGTGTGACGGGAATCGCAGGAATCCATCCACCAAGAGTTCCTTGGCCTGCTCCAGCAGTTCCTCCGCGCTGGGGTGGTTCTGCGCTTCGGTGGCCTCCAGGACGGAGACGACGGCGCGTGAGAGGGACCCAAGGGGCAGCTCGCCATCGCACGCGGAGACCAGGCCCGCCAGCGCCGTGGGCAGCAGCCGGGTGCGGCGCAGTCCGGAACCCTGCCGCAGCAGGATGGCCTGCGGGTGCTCATCCCCCGGGCGCGAGTGCGTCTCCACCGTGACGTCCTTCGCCGCCTCCGCGTGCACCAGCGCCACATCCACGGCAGCCACCGCGTCCGCCTGCCACACCGCCTGGCCCAGCGTGGGGCCAAGCGGGGACTCGACCTGGTGCTGGATGGACTCAAAGCGCCGGCCGATGCCCTCCGCGGCAATCCTGCCGCTGCCGGCGATCATGCCGCTGCCGGCGCCCTCCGCGCGGCGCCGCAGCCAGACCAGGCCAAGGCCAATGGCGCCCACGCCGCGCGCCTCAAAGTCATCCAGGTACTCCTCATAACGCAGCTCCGCCGCCTCCGGGCTGCGCACCTCAGAGGCATCGCGCAGCCACGTCTCGGCGTAGCCGCCCGGGTCCTCCACGTCTCGCTGGATCACCCAGCACTCCAGCTCCGGCGGCGTCCACTGGGCCGGCCGCCCGGCCCAACCGGGCACCTGCGTGCCGGTGACCGGGTCGCTGAACCGAGCGTCGTCGGGCACCAGAGCCCGCGGGATCTCCCAGTTCGCCAGCATCTGGGCGGTGCCGCCCGGCTCAAGGACCTGCGCCAGCCCAGACCACAGCTGAGCCACCAGCTGATCCCCAGGCAGGCCGCCGTCGCGGTATGTGAAGCGTTCCTCGCTGCTCTCGCCGAGGCGGCGCGGGGTGATGACAAAGGGCGGATTGGAGACGATCAACTCAAAGCGCTCCCCCTCCACCGGCTCCAAAAGCGAGCCCTGGCGCAGGCTCACGCGGGCCTCCAGGTCCTGCGGATCCAGGCCGAGCGCCGCAGCGTTGAGCGCCAGGTTGAAGCGCGTGAAGCCCAGGGCGCGGGCGGAAAGATCCGTGGCGGTGACGTGATCGCAATGCGCCAACAGATAGAAGGTCTGGATGCCGCAGCCCACGCCAAGGTCAAGCGCGGTGGCCGCCGGGCGACGGATCGTGGCCGCGGCCAGGGTGAGGGACGCGGCGCCAATGCCCAACACATGATCGTGGCGCAGCACGCCGGGGCGGTGGTGCGAGCCCACGTCAGAGGCCACCCAGAGATCCGCGTGGGAGTCCGAGGCGTACGGGCGCAGGTCAATCGCGGCACGCAACAGTTCCGGGCGCTCCGGATCCGCCTCCACCAGGCCAAGCTCGCTTGCGCCGCCCAGGCCAAGCGTCGGCAGCGCGGCCTCCCAGCGTTCGCGGCTGACGGACCCGCCCAACAGGAACGCGCGCACCAAGGTGCTCAGCGCATCCAGCGGGCGCGTGGCCTCCACCCGGGCCACTGCGCGGCGCGGCTGCACCGGCTGGTCTCGATCCAACGCGGCCATCGCCACGGGACCAAGGAGCTCCAGCACGCCATCGTGCACATAGCGCGCCGCCTCCAGGTCCGCCGCCAGGGCGTCCAGCAGCGCCCGGTCGTCGCTGCGCGGGGCGGCGGGGACGCGGGAGAAGTCGCGGGGTGCTTCTTGGGGTGCTTCTTGGGACGCGGCGTGGGAGGAGGGCAGCGGTTCCGGGGCGTGGTGGGTGCTCACAGGCCTAGTTTAGGAACTCGGCGCCGCCCTTGCGCCGCCCTTGCGCCGCTTGCGGGCCAACTCTGGGCCGTCACTGCCGCGTCACGGGCCCCCTGCCCCGCGCCACCGACTCGCCGCAGGAACGCGGTTTTCTCACCGTTCATGTCGTTTTGATGCACGAACGAGTCCTTTCCGACGTGCTCCCGGCCCGGCCGCCCGGTAGCCTCACATCATGGTTGCGAACGCGAGCGATGAACTGATCGGCACCTGGATGCGTGGCTGGGCCGAGGCCCGCGGCTACGAGACCCGGCACGATGGCCCCATCCATGCGTATCGGCGCACTGGACAGGCCAGCGAGAACTGGGAGTACGTGATCCATGCCCCCACGACCGAGCAGATCGGCGCCCTGTCCTCCGCTTTGACGGAGTATCCGGGTCGGCGCGTCACCGCGTTCACCCGCGAGATTGACCACCTCACGGACATGGCGCACGTGCACGGACTCGAGGTGGTCTCCACCCGCGAGGCGCTGATGGTCACGGACATGGGCCAGCAGGACGTGGAGGCCCCGCGCCTGACCGAGGGCCTGTATTGGGATGAGAAGCGCGACGGCGATCACGCCTGGGTTTCTCTGCACCACGAGGGCGACGACGCGGTGCTGGCTTCCGGCCACGTCGCGGCCATTAACGACTACGCGGTCTTCGACCGCATCGTCACCGCGAGCGAATACCGCCGCCGCGGCTACGGCTCGCTGGTGACGCGCTACCTGGCCTCCATCGCCGCTGAATCCGACGCGGAGACCGGCCTGCTGGTGGCGAGCACCGACGGCTACGAGCTCTACAAGTACCTGGGCTGGACCCTGCTTGGAACCATGGCCGTGTTGCAGACCCCCGACCAGCCGGACGCCGGCGAGCGCACGGGGCACACCGCCTGAGCACTGCGCGGTGGGCGCCGCGTGGCAGGATGTGCGCATGAAGGACTTCCGCACGCTGATCCCGCTTCTGGGCCGCGGGGAAGCGCCGGAGACCCTGCAGCATGTGCGCACCCTGCCTGCGCGTGCGGCCCGCTTTGGGCAGTGGCCGCTGTGGCTGAGCCCGGAGATCGTGGACGCGTACGAGGCCCGTGGCGTGCAGCAGCCGTGGATCCACCAGGTGCAGGCCGCGGAGTCCGCTCACGCTGGCCAGCACACCATCATCTCCACCGGGACCGCTTCCGGTAAGTCCCTGGCCTACCTGATGCCGGCCCTGGACGCCGTGATCCGCGGCGGGCTCACCCCCGAGGGGTCCCGCACCGCTGGCCGCGGCGAGGCCACGGTCTTGTATTTGTCTCCCACTAAGGCACTTGGCGCGGATCAGCTCTCTTCCCTTAGCGGGCTGCGTCTGCACGGCGTCCGCGCCGCCTCCTATGACGGGGACACTCCTCGGGAGGAGCGGCGCTGGGTGCGTGAGCACGCCAATGTGGTGCTCACCAACCCGGACATGCTGCACTTTGGGATGCTCCCCAACCACGTGCAGTGGGCCGGTTTCCTGCGGCGTCTGCGCTTTGTGGTGATCGATGAGGCCCATAGCTACCGCGGCGTCTTTGGGTCCCACGTGGCCGTGCTGCTGCGCCGCTTGCGCCGGGTGGCGGCCCATTACGGGGCCGAGCCCGTCTTCTTGGCCGCCTCCGCGACGAGCGCGGATCCCGAGGAGAGCTTTGGCCGGCTCATCGGGGACGTGGCGACGGCTGTGACGGAGGACGGCTCCGAGCGCGGCGAGCGCACCGTGGCCCTGTGGGAGCCACCGCTCACGGATCAGCGCGGGGAAAACGGGGCCCTGCAGCGTCGCTCGGTGGTCGCGGAGACCTCTGATTTGCTCTCCCATCTGGTGTGCGCGCACGTGCGGACCCTGGCCTTTATCCGCTCCCGCCGCGGGGCGGAGGCCATCGCGACCACGGCGCAGCGCCTGGTGGCAGAGATCGACGCCGGGCTGCCGCACCGGATCGCCGCCTACCGCTCCGGGTACCTGCCGGAGGAGCGGCGGCAGTTGGAGAACGACCTTCGCTCCGGTGAGCTGCTGGGTGTGGCCTCCACCTCCGCGCTGGAGCTCGGCATCGACGTGGACGGGTTGGACGCGGTGCTTGTGGCCGGGTGGCCGGGGACCCGTGCCTCCTTCTTCCAGCAGATTGGCCGCGCCGGGCGCTCGGGACAGGACTCGCTTGCGGCCTTTGTCGCCGCCGATGACCCGCTGGATACCTATCTGGTGCACCACCCCGAGGCGGTCTTTGACTCCGGCGTGGAGGCCACGGTCTTTGACCCGGAGAACCCCTACGTGCTTGGCCCGCACCTGTGCGCCGCCGCGTCCGAGCTGCCGCTGCGCCCGGAGGATCTGACGCTCTTTGGGCCGGGGACGGCCGGGCAGGTGGAGGACCTGGTGGAGCGCGGCTGGTTGCGGCGCCGCCCCGCCGGATGGTTTTGGACGCACCCTCAGAGCGCGCACGAGATGGTGGACCTGCGCTCCGCCGGCGGCGGTCCGGTGAGCGTGGTGGACGCAGAGACCGGGACCATGCTGGGGACCATGGACTCCCCACAGACGCACTATCAGGCCCATACCGGCGCCATTTACGTGCACCAAGGCCGCACCTATCTGGTGGAGCTGCTGGACGAGCAGAACCACACCGTGCTGGTCTCCCGCACCCAACCGGAGTACTACACCCAGGCCCGCGACCTCACCACCGTGGAGGTGTTGCAGACCACGAGCGAGGAGCAGTGGGGGGAGATCGGGGTGTTCTTTGGCGATGTGAAGGTGACAACTCAGGTGGTCTCCTTCCAGCGCAAGGCGCTGATCAGTAACGAGATTCTGGGCGAGGAGCCGCTGGAACTGGAGCCGCGGGAGCTGTTCACCAAGGCCGTCTGGTTCACCATCCCCGAACCGCGGCTGCGCCACGCCGGAGTGGACGCCGAGTCCGCTCCTGGTTCCCTGCACGCTGCCGAGCACGCCGCGATCGGCATGCTCCCGCTGGTGGCCTCCAGCGACCGCTGGGACATTGGTGGGGTGTCCACCGCCCTGCACGCGGACACCGGCCAGCCCACCATCTTTGTGTACGACGGCCATCCGGGCGGCGCCGGATTCGCCGAGCGCGCCCACGCCATGGCCCCGCATTGGCTGCGTGCCACCCGCGACGCCATCCTGGCCTGCGAGTGCCAGAGCGGCTGCCCCTCCTGCGTGCAGTCCCCCAAGTGCGGCAATCGCAACAATCCGCTGGATAAGGCCGGGGCCGTGAGGCTGCTGGGCGAGATATTGCACCTGGTCCCCGCCGGGCGCGGCCGGCGCTAGTCTCCCACCTGCGGTTCGCCCGCCCAGGCAGAGGTCTCCGCCCTGGCCAGCGGGAGCCAGCCCGCGGCCCCGTCGGAGGCGGTGGCCCGCACCCTGACCTGCGCCGAGGCCCCAGCGCCGCTGAGCACCTGACACTCCAGCAGCACGGTCTTGTGGCGCCGGGCCACCTCAGAGGCCACGGCGCAGGGTTCCTGGCCGGGAACCGGACCCAGCCCGCGTGCCGTATCCGAGGCCGCCAGCGCCGCCAGGTCCGCTGAGACGGCCGTGCGGCTGTGCTCGGCGGACGCATCCGCCCAGATCAGCACTGCCACTCCCGCGGCCACCCCCGCGGCCAGGACCCCTAGGTGCAGGGCCGTGGAGACCCCCCGCTCCCCTGTGCCACGCAGTTCACCGAGCCCTCTCACCTCACCCGCCTCCCTCTGCCGTGGCCTGTTTCTCCACCCTCGATTCGGCCTCGGCGCTGACCTCTATCCCCGGGCCAATCGCCTGCCACAGCGGGACGCTGCGGGTCACGGTGACCCGCGCCCAGCCGCCGTCGCGCGCCACACTGACGCTGGCGCCGTCGCCCGCTAAACGCTGCACCTGATCCGAGACGTCCACCCCCCTGGCCTGCTCGCGGGCGATCACGCCGGCGGCCTGCTGCACCCGCACCTGGGCGGAGCCCACCACCGATACCCCCGCGATGGCCAGGAGAATGAGGAGCACCACCGGCAGGAGCACCGCGGTCTCTGCCGTCACGCTGCCCGAGTCCCGCTCACTCTGATTCTCCTGCCGGCGTTGCCCCGTCATCTCAGCCGCCCAGGGCCTTGCCGACCATGTCAGAGAGCATGCCCTTGACCTCGCCGCCGCCCAGAATGACCACCAACAGGCCGGCGAACCCGACCGCGGCCAGCGTGACGATGGAGAACTCCGCCGTGGCGATGCCCTCCTCGCCCTGCAAACGCCGCGGCGTCCCCGCCGGCTTTGTGTGCTTCTTCATGGTGTTCCTACCTTTCCCTCCGGCGTGGGCCGGTCCCCCGGGCCCCGTGTGGCCCTGCCTCCAGACTGGCGCCGCGCTCGCCGCCGTGGGAGCGCCGATGACAGATCCGGGGATAACACGCCGGGCTAGGCGGGGAAGCGGCCGAATGTGAGGGAGCCGAGCCAGGCCGCGTGGTGCTGCGGTTTCCAGTCTGCAATAATAAATGAACGCTTAGGTATTATTGGAGGCCGGCATGGCAGGAAGACCACGCTTGGTGGATGACGTGACTCTTCTGCGGGCCACCGTGACGATCATGGGCCGCACGGGCCCGAGTGCGCTTACCCTGGCGCTGGTCGCCACGGAGGCGGGCGTCACCCCTGCCACTGTGGTGCAACGGTTCGGGAACAAGCGCGGGCTGATGCTCGCGCTCGCCCACTCGCACGCCGAACGGGCCTCCGAGCGACACCTGCACTCCCGCGATCAGGGATCGCACCCGCTCCAGGCCCTGACCGACTTGGTGGTGGGCACCTGGGATCCCGCGACCACCCCGCAGGTTTTTGCGAACCACCTGGCCTTCCTCTGCGCGGATCTGGTGGACGAGGATCTCCGTGCCCTCACGCTTGCCACGCAGCGCTCCCAGGAGCGCACCGTCCGCAATCTACTGGATTCCGCCGTCGCCGCCGGCGAACTGGCCCCGGGTACTGACACCGCGGCGTTGACCGCCTCCATCCAGTCCGCGGTCGCGGGCTCCGGATTGCTCTGGGCCATGGACCGGCAGGGCACCTTGAACGCCCGGCTCCGCAGCGCCTTGGACCTTGCGCTCTCCTCTCACCTCACCAAGCCGCCCACCCCGAACCCGAAGGAGACCCCGTGAACTCCCCCTCCCAGCAGCCACACGCCTTCACCGGACGCGTCTTTATCGGCACCAGCCTGGACGGCTTCATCGCCCGCCCGGACGGAGACCTGGAGTGGCTCAACGTCCGCGCAGAGCACGCCGGAGACACCGGCTACGACGCCTTCATGGCCGGGATCGACACCATCGTGATGGGCCGCAACACCTACGAGAAGACGCTGACGTTCGGCTTTTGGCCCTATGAGGGACTGCGGGTGCTGGTCCTGAGCACCCACTTGAGCACCGACGACGCCAACATCACCGTGGCACCCACCCTCCCGGTGCTGCTGCGCGAACTGCACGCGGGCGGAGCCAGCAATGTCTACGTGGATGGCGGACAGCTGGTGCAGACCTTCCTGCGCGAGGGGCTCATCCATCAGCTCACCATCACGACGGCCCCGGTGCTGCTGGGCCAGGGCATCCCCCTCTTTGGGCCGCTAGATCGCGACGTTGAACTCACCCTCAGCTCCTCTCGGGCTCTGGGCGGCGGATTTGTGCAGTCCACCTACGCCGTCAACTAGCGAGCGCGGCGCACGGGTGCGTGCCGCCTAACCCCAGGGCAGCAGCGCCAGTGCGATGGGCACGATCCCCAAGCAGATGAATGCCGGGAGCCCACACAGGCCAAGGGGCAGCACCAACCGCACGGCGATCGAGTTGGCGCGGGCCTCCTCCGCCCGCGCCCAGGCCCTGCGCTGATCCTGGGCGCCGTCGCGCAGCAGGGCCCCAGCCGGGGCGCCAGTGCTGGCGGCCAACTCGAGCGCATCACGCAGGCGGGCATGGGCTGGAGCAGACTCCCAGGCACCCTCCCAATCCTCGCCCCATCGCAGCCGCCGCGCCACGATGGCCAGCTCCGGGGCCGGCCCCGGGCCGCCCAGCGTTTCCACCATCGCGTCGAGCGAGAGACCTGAGGCCAAGAGCGCCGCCGCCGCGTCGGAGAGCAGGGGCGTGTGGGCGTTGGATGCGGGCCCGTGAGCGGCGGGGCCGGCTTCCGCCCGGCGAGTTGCACTGCCCGACGGCGCGGGGTTCCGACCGCGCGAGGCTCCCCTCCTGCTCTGACCCGGCGCCCGCAGCAGCGCAAGGACCAGCCCCGCCAGGCTCAGCCCGGCCAGCAGCGCCGCCCCGACCGCACTCACGGTTGCCGCCCTGCACGCATGATCCTGCGCGACCATGCCAGGGCCACCAGCCAGAACAGCGCACCAAGGAGCGCCGCGATGCGGCCCGCTGGCGTTGTCACCAGCACGCCCAAGGGGTCCGCCCCGAGCAACTGTGCCAGGAGCAGCCCGCCGGCCGGGAGCCACATGAGGATGCGACGCGTGGAGGTGGCCGCGGCAAGACCGGAGATCCTGGCCCGGGCGGCGTCCGCCCTGGCGGAACAGTCATCGGCCACCCTGCCAACCAGCTCCGCTAGGGGTGCACCGCTGGCGGAGGAAAGCCCCACCGCCCACATCAGGTCCCGCCACGCGCGACCAGGCCCAGACCCGGCCAGGGACCAGGCCTCCTCGCCCGCAGCGTCCGCGAGCGCGACCTCCGCCAACGCCCTGGCCCACTGACCCATGAGTTGTGAGCGCTGCCCTTGTGTCTTCACTGCCCCGCGCCGCCACGGGAGCAATTGCGGTGCGGTTCCGGGGTTCTCCTGGGCCGCGCTCTGGCATCCGCGCCACAGCAACTCCCAGCTGGCAGCCCGCGGCACCCCGGCCTGCAGCAGGGCCACGAGCCGCCCCAGCACCTCACGCGCCACCTCCTCCGGAAGGGGATCGCGGCTCAGGCTCTGATCCGCGAGATCTGCGAGGTTGGAGGGATCGGCGGGGTTGGCGGACAGCTTGTGCTCTCCCGCCACCAAGATTCGTTGGCCGCGTCGCTGTGCCGATCGGCGTCCCCATCGCAAGCCTCCGCCCAGGTCGGGGCCCCACGCGGCGGCGCACCCGGCCGCGCCCAGTGCGGCGAGCGCTGCAAAGAGCACGGCGGCGCTCACGGGGACCGCCTCATGCTCCGCGGCCTCGCAGCCTCTGGAACCAGTCGTAGGCCGGGCCGTGGCGCCAGTTCCCCGCATGGTCCTGGTCCAGGATGCTCTCGCTGCTCAGCTCTCCACCGGGCTGAACGCGAAGGCGTGCCATGCCCACCGGCCGCCGTGCGCCACCCACCCGGGCCACGTGAATCACCACGTCGATGGCCGCCGCGGCCTGCAGCGAGGTGGAGCGGGCGTCCCATCCGCCCAGGGCGCCCAACGCCACCAGCCGCTCCCCTACGGCCCCGGCGGAGTTGGCGTGCACCGTGGCCCCAGCGCCGTCGTGCCCGGTATTGAGCGCCATCAGCACATCCCTGACCTCCTCACCGCGGCACTCCCCCACCACCAGCCGGTCTGGGCGCATGCGCAGCGCCTCCCGCACCAGCTCCGTCATGCGGATCCCGCCGGCCCCCTCCGTATTCGGCGCCCGCGACTGCAGCGCCAGGGCGTGGGGGTGCGCCGGGCTGAGCTCGTGGGCGTCCTCCACAATCACCAGGCGCTCATCCGCAGAGGCCTCGGCCAGCATCGCGGAAAGCAGCGTGGTCTTGCCTGCGCCCGTCCCCCCGCTGATGAGGAAATTCAGCCGGGCCGTGATCACGTGGCGTAACAGCGGCGGCCACGGGTCATCCGGATCGTGGAAGAGCTCCCCCAACACGGCCCGAGTGCTCCGGGTACGCCGCAGGGACAGCGCCGGTGCACCATCGGAGATGGGCGGCAGCACGGCGTGGACGCGCACCCCCGCCAGGACCACGTCAGCGTAGGGCTGCGCCTCATCCAGCCGGCGCCCACCCAGCGACACCAGGCGCACGGCGAGCTTCCTGACCTCTGAGGCCGGCAGCACCACCGAGGGGACCCGGCGCAGCCCGGCCTGATCATCCACCCAGACCGTGCCGTCCGGATTCACCAACACGTCCGTCACCCCGGGTGACTCGATCAGGCTCTGCAGCGGCCCAAAGCCCACCAACGCCGCCAACACCCTGCGAGCCAGCGACTCCGTTGCCTCCGCGCCGCGCACTCCGGTGGCCCCCCTGACGTGCTCGGCCACATTCTCCAGGGTGGCCTGCTGGCCCCGGGTGGCCAGCTCGCGCCGGACTCGCTCCACCAGCGGCCCCACCGCGTGGCCCCGCAGAGTGGGCCCGTCCAGCTCCGTCCCGGCCCAAGGCGTCGCCGCCGCGGAACTCCCGCGCGCCCGGTCCGGCGCGCTCATGATCCGGCCCCCAACGCCATACCCCGTTGCAGGCGCGGGAGCCAATGGCGTACCAGCATGCGCTGGCCCGAGCGCCGCAGCGTTGCCCTGCCCCTGGCCGGCCGCGCATCCAACGTTCCCGCCCACGCCACTCCCAGGGCGGCGGCCGCGGCGGGCCCATCCACCGGTAGCGACCGGGAGCGCACAGTGACCAGGCTGCCCTCCACCCCCTGCGGCAGGCCAAGACCCGGGCCGTGCAGCCACCACCCCTCATCCCACGGCGCGCCGTGGCCAGCGCAGAGCACCAGCTCAGACAGGGCCGACGCCGCGGCGGAGCCCCCTGGGAGCGTCGCCAGTGGCCAGCTCAGCGGGCCCACGTCTACGACCACCACCTCAGTACCCCGCGCCAGAGCGGAGATCACCTCAAGCTGCTCCGGCCCCGGCCAGGCGCCGCCGGCCCATCGCGAGTGCTCCTGTTCCGACACCGCGGCCAGGGCATCCCAACTGAGCAGGGGTACCCCGTTCCACCGCGGCAGCGCACCCATGAGCGCGTGTGCGGCACCGTCCTTGGACCACGCGAGGGCGTCCGGCCACCACGCCCGCGCGCCCTGGACATCCTCCACCTCGTGAACGGCCAAGAAGCGCAGGCTCCCGCGGGGGTCCGCATCCACCAGAACCGTCTCCATCCCCCCTCGATGCGCCGCGAGTGCTAGCTCCCTGGCCACCTTGGCGCTGTGGTGCTCCTCCCCCAGCCCACCGACCAAGAGCACGCGCCCTGGCCCGTGTGCGCCCCCTCCCACCCTGCCGCCCAGGTGTTCCGCCAGCCACGCGCGCCCCGCCGGCAACTGCACCGCCCGGTGCCCCGGTGCCCGCGCGGCCGCCGCCCACAGCCTGCCCTGGTCCACATCCACCAGCACGGCCCCCGCCGGAGGCGGCTGGGTCAGTCCCGCCCACCACAGGATCACCACCCCGGGCCGTTCCCGCCAACCTGACTGGGGTGCATCCTCCACACGCAGGCTCACGCCGGCGCCCGCCACCACAGGGACCACCGCATCCGCAAGGACGTCCCCGCCACCCACCAAAACCACCGCTGCCTCGGGTTCCGATGGCGGCGGCACGTGCCGCGCGGCTCTACCGCTGCCCCGCGCCCTCTGGCGTTCCTCCTGCAAAGTCCACATGCCAGCCACGTTCCCGCACGCGGCTTCCGTCCGGCGGCCATCCGCCACGGATTGTGGATAACACGCCCACCCGGCCCTCAACCACCGCGTCTGTGAGGGATGTGCCCCGGACTCACGAAGCACCCCGGCCCCAGCCACACCCCCCAGCCACCCGCCACCAGCCACCCGCCACCCGCCACCCGCCACCACCACGCTGTCGCCCCGATGCGAGATGATTACCTCATGACCGCTTACCTCCTCGCCGCCGCAGACTCCGCCCCCGGAGACCCCGCGCGCAGGATCGTGGTCCCGCTGGACGCGGCGGGCCTGCCTGCGGGCCGGGGAACAGAGGTCACGGCGGCGCAGTTGCCCGCCCTCGTCGCCGCCTTCCAAGACAATGACCCCGCCTGCCGATGGGTCTGGGAGGACACCAGGGTCTCCTACCCCGAGCTGCTGCGCGGCGGCGCCGAGGCGGTCCGCTGCCACGATCTGGGGCTCTCCGCCCAGATCCTGCGCGGCGCCGTGCCCCAGGCCCCAGCACCTCTCATCCCGCCCCGTCCCGCCTGGATCTCAGAAGAGGCGCCCTCTCAGCAGGACTCCCTCTTTGATGCCCCCAAGACCAAGGGCAGCACGCCGCAGCAACTCGCCGCCGAGTACCAGCGCCAGCTCGCCGCTCTGCCCCAAGGCCCGGACGGCGCCAAGCTGCGCCTGCTCATGAGCCTTGATTCGGCCGGCGCCCTGTTGGCAGCGGAGATGAATCATGACGGCCTGCCCTGGGACCGTGCCACGCATGAGGCGCTCCTGGAGAGGGAGTTGGGCCCGCGCGTTCCGCCTGGCTCGCGCCCGGCGCGCCTGGCGGACCTGGCGGAGCAGCTCAAGCTGCTCCTGGATGCGCCACGCATGAATCCGGACTCCCAGCCGGAGCTGCTGCGTGCCCTGCGCCGCGCGGGCATCGACACCGCCAGTACCCGCAAGTGGGACCTCATGGAGGTCAAGCATCCGGTGATTGAGCCCCTGATGCGCTACAAAAAACTCCAGCGCCTCTTCACCGCCAACGGCTGGGGCTGGCTGGACGCCTGGCTGCGGGACGGCCGTTTCCACCCCGACTACGTGGTGGCCGGCGTGGTGACGGGCCGCTGGGCCAGCCACGGTGGCGGCGCCCTGCAGATCCCGCACGACGTCCGCTCCGCCGTCCGCGCGGACCCCGGCCACGTGCTGGTGGTCGCGGATGCCAGCCAGCTGGAGCCCCGCATTCTTGCCGCCATCAGTGCCGATCGCGAGTTGGCCCAGGCCGCACGCGGGACGGACCTTTACCAGGCCATCGCCGACCGCGCCTTTGAGGGGGATCGCGATCTGGCCAAGGTCGCCATGCTCGGCGCCATGTACGGCGGCACCACCGGCCCCTCCGCGGCCATGGCCCCCCGCCTTGCTGCCACCTTTCCCCGGGCCACGGCCTTCCTCGAGGAGGCGGCTCGCACTGGCGAGCGCGGCGGGATTGTGCGCACCTGGCTTGGCCGGCACAGCCCAGCGCCGGGTCAGGCCGGCGGTGCCGCCACGGGACCCGGCGGCGCCCTTGGCGCGCCCGGGGGCGGCGGGGATCCTGGCCCGGATCTGTCCGACGACGCTGGGTTCAGTGACGCCGAGGCGCTGGCCGCGCGGCGTTCCTCGGAGGCGCAGGCGCGCTCCTTCGGCCGCTTCACCCGTAACTTTGTGGTGCAGGGTTCCGCCGCTGAGTGGGCCGAGTGCTGGATGGCCAGCCTGCGCACCCGCCTGCGCCGGGTGGCCCCGCGCTCGCGGCAGGTCTTCTTCTTGCATGACGAGATCATGGTGCACGCCCACCAGGATGAGGCCGCGGCGGTGCAAGAGGCCATGACGGCCTCGGCTGAGGAGGCGGCGCGCCTGCTCTTTGGGGACATTCCCGTGGACTTCCCGGTGTCCATTGGGCAGGCGCAGGACTACGCGAGCGCCAAATAGCGCTCCCCCACGGGCCGGCCATGCACCGGCTGCGGCTAGTACCCCGCCGGCGTCACTTCCACGCCCTCATCCCAGGGCTCGCTCCATCCCAGCTCATCCAGCAGCCCGGCCACGATCCCTGCCGTGAAGCCCCAGAGCAGGCCCTGCGGCAGCTGGAACGCCGGCATGCGCCACTCCTCGCTCCCGCGGCGCAGCACGCTGACGCAGCGGTGCGCAGGGTCCACCAAGTCCGCCACCGGCACCCTAAAGACGGCGGCGGATTCGCCCGCATCCACCACTCCCACACGGCTCTGTTCCCGCCACCACCCCACCACGGGGGTCACCTCGAAGCGGGACACGGTGGGCACGGCCGGGAGCAGTCCAAGCACCTCAACCCCAGCGGGATCCAGCCCGGTTTCCTCCCAGGCCTCGCGCAGCGCGGTGGCCTGGAGGGTCGCGTCCTGTGCCTCCACGCCGCCGCCCGGGAAAGCAATCTCCCCCGGGTGATCCCGCAAGCCTGAGGCCCGGACCACCAGCAACACATCAAGATCCGCGGGCACGGACGCGCACCGATGCTGCGCTGGCTCCGCGTCCAGCACCCCAAAAAGCACCAACACGGCCGCGCTGCGGGAGGCTGGTTCCTGCGCCCTGCGCCGCATGCTGTCGTACGGCGGCACCCGGTCGGGATGCGCGGCATAGTCCTCCAGCAGCGAGCGCAGCTGCTCCCGCGGAATCGACTGCCGCAGCGACGATGACTGCTGCACCGCCGCTTCCTCCACCGATGGCTCGCTCACTGGCCCAGCCCATAACCCAGGGCGCGCAGCTCGCGCCGCGTCGCACCGCCCATCATGAGCTGGTGCAGTTCCTCGCGGCCCGGCGCCAACTCGTACTTCTGCAGCGCGGCGGCGGCCAGCGGGTCGGTCTCCCCCTCGCCGTAGGAGGGGCACCACTGCGCCACGGGGCACGCACCGCAGGCGGGTTTCTTGGCGTGGCAGATGCGCCGGCCGTGGAAGATCAGGTGGTGGGACAGATCGGTCCAGTCGCGTGGTTCAAAGAGCGCGCCCACCTCCGCCTCCACCTTGACGGGGTCCTCTTGCTGGGTCCAGCCGAAGCGGCGTGCCAGCCGCCCAAAGTGCGTATCCACGGTGATGGCGGGCCGCCCAAAGGCGTTGCCCAGCACCACAAATGCGGTTTTGCGCCCCACGCCGGGCAGCGAGACTAGGTAGTCAAGATCCCCGGGCACCTCCCCGTCGTGATCCTCCACCAGGCGCCGCGAGAGCTCCTGGATATTGGCCCCCTTGGTCTTAAAAAAGCCTGTGGGCCGCACCAGTTCCTGCACCGCGATGGGGTTGGCACCTGCCAGCGCCTGCGGCGTGGGGTAGTCGGCAAAGAGGGCAGGGCTGATCTCGTTGACCTTCACATCGGTGGTCTGCGCGGAGAGCACCGTGACCACCAACAGCTCAAACGGGTTCGCAAAATCCAGCTCCGGCACCACATACGGGTACGTCGCCGCGAGCTCGCGATTGATCCTTCTGGCGCGCCGTGTCCGGCCTAGCGGCGTCTCGCGTTCAAACAGCCGCGCCGTCTTCTGGGCTGGGGTGAGGCGCGCGGGCATCAGGCCAATTCCAGCTCTGTGGTGTCAGAGAGCAGTCCCTCGCGGCCGTCGTCGTGGCGCACCACTAGGCCCTCGGGGACGCGGCGCACCGCGAGCCACCACGCGCCCGGCTCCGCCGTGAAGAGCAGGCTGCCGTTGGCGCGGTTGCTCACGGGGCGCGGGGTCGGGACGGCAAACCAGAACGCGGCGTCGCCGCCTGGCTGCCCCGCGGACGCCACGACGCCGGTGTGCGGCACTGCCGGGGCATCCGGGTGAGTGACGCCCCTGCCCGACGCCGCGGCGTCGGGCCCTGTGCCAGGGTGCACCTGGGTGGCGGTGGCGGTGGCGGTGGCGGTGCCAAAGCTACTCCCGGCGCCGGTCGCGAGCACGTCGCGGGTCAGCACGGGGACCTCCGGGGTGTCCGCGAAGTCGGCGCGGAAGACGCCCACCCACAGCGAGCCCCAGGTCGCCACGCACATGGCCAGGGCGCCCACGATGCTAAAGAACTGCACCACGGAGCCGGCCCCGCCCATGCCGCCGATCGCGACGACCAGCGCGGTAACGGACACCACGGCAGCTGCCTGATCAAGTGAGAAGGAGGCCAGGTCAAGCCGGGCGCGCCCGCGCGTGCGTCGCCAGGCGTATCCGCCGGCGGCGGCCAGGGGCGCGAGCAGGCCAAGGATGACGACCGCGAAGTCCCCGCGCGTGCGCCCAAAGGAGAAGAGTGCCGCCAAGGCGAGCAGCACTGCCCCGCCCATCAACGTCACCTCGCGCGCGGTGAAGGGTCCAAGGACCGCCCGGTTCCCAGACTGCTGGCTCATGGTTTCCTCCTGCGATGTTTCGGTGGTGGCCACCACCGACTGACCCAGCCTAGCGAGATCTGCCGGGGCGGGCGTCTCCCACCGGCCAACGGGCCCGGATTCGATGTAGCGTGAGTCACAACCGGAGCAGAAATACGGCCCAAGACCCATCGAGGAAGGCCCCCATGGCAGAGAACCCGACCCTGGATAACCTCTCCAGCGAGCACCGCGCATTTCCCCCCTCCCCGGAGTTTGTGAAGAACGCCGTGGCGGACGCCTCGCTGTATCAACGCGCCGCAGAAGATCGTCTTGGCTACTGGGCTGAGCGCGCGCGGGAGGCCATCACCTGGCACAGCGATTTCACCGAGGTGTTGGATGACTCCAATGCCCCGTTCTACCGCTGGTTTGGGGACGGCAAGCTCAACGCGGCCTACAACGCGCTGGATCGCCACGTGGAGGCCGGCCACGGGGACCGCACCGCCCTGCACTTTGAGGGCGAGCCCGGGGACACCGCCAGCTACACCTACGCTGAGCTGACCACGGCCGTGAAGCAGGCGGCCAACGCGTTTGCCTCCCTGGGCGTGGGCGCCGGGGACCGCGTGGCGGTGTACCTGCCCATGATTCCGGAGGCCGTCATCACCATGCTGGCCTGCGCCCGCCTGGGGGCGGTGCACTCCGTGGTCTTTGGCGGCTTCTCCGCGGACGCGCTGCGCAACCGGATCGACGACGCGGAGGCCAAGTTGGTCGTCACGGCGGATGGCACGTGGCGCCGCACCAAGCCCAGCCCGCTCAAGCCCGCAGTGGACGCAGCACTGGAGGCCCCTGGCCACACCGTGGACAACGTCCTGGTGGTCCGTCGCAACGCCGAGCCCACCGCCTGGGTGGAGGGCAGGGACCTGTGGTGGCATGAGGTGGTTCCGCAGGCCTCCGCCGAGCACACGGCCCAGCCCTTTGACTCGGAGCACCCGCTCTTCATCCTCTACACCTCTGGCACCACCGGACGCCCCAAGGGGATTTTGCACACCACCGGCGGCTACCTGGTGCAGACCGCGGTCACGCACCGCGACACTTTTGACCTGCACCCGGAGACGGACGTGTACTGGTGCACCGCGGACGTCGGCTGGATCACCGGCCACTCCTACGTCACCTACGCGCCGCTGGTCAACGGCTCCACCGTGTTGCTCTACGAGGGCACCATGGACACCCCTGACCGGGGCCGCTGGTGGGACCTGGTGCAGAAGTACAAGGTCAGCATCATGTACACGGCGCCCACCGCCATCCGCACCGCCATGAAGTGGGGCCGGGAGATCCCGGACGCCTATGACCTCTCCTCCCTGCGCGTGCTCGGTACGGTGGGTGAGCCCATCAATCCCGAGGCGTGGATGTGGTACCGCGAGGTGATCGGTGCCAACAACGGCGCCGGCACCGACGGCAAACCAGGACCGCGCAAGGAGCACCCGGCTCCCATCGTTGACACGTGGTGGCAGACCGAGACCGGCGGGCACATGATTGCGCCCCTGCCAGCCGTGACCGCCACCAAGCCGGGCTCCGCCCAGGTGGCCGTGCCCGGCATCTCCACGGACGTGGTGGATGAGATGGGCACGCCGGTCGGCAACGGCGAGGGTGGCTACCTGGTCATCCGCGACCCGTGGCCCTCCATGCTGCGCGGCATCTGGGGGGACCCGGAGCGCTTCAAGGAGACCTACTGGTCCCGCTTCGAGACCATGTACTTTGCCGGGGACGGCGCCAAGAAGGATGAGGACGGTGACATCTGGCTCCTTGGCCGCGTGGATGACGTCATGAATGTGTCCGGGCACCGGCTCTCCACCACGGAGATCGAGTCCTCGCTGGTGGGCCATGAGGCGGTCGCGGAGGCCGCGGTGGTGGGCGCCAAGGACGAGACCACGGGAGAGGCGGTGGTCGCGTTTGTGATCCTGCGCGGTGTGGACGGGGACTGGCCCGCGGACATCAGCGAGCAGCTGCGCCTGCACGTGGGCAAGGACATTGGGCCCATTGCTAAGCCAAAGGCCGTCTTTGTGGTGCCGGAGCTGCCCAAGACCCGCTCCGGCAAGATCATGCGCCGCCTGCTCAAGGACGTGGCAGAGGGCCGCGCCGCGGGTGACTCCTCCACGCTGGCGGACACCACGGTGATGGATCAGATCGCGGAGACGATGCGCGGCTAAGCGTCAGTGCGCCGTGCACGTTCCGGTGGAGACGGGCTGGGTCAGCGAACTGGCCTGATTGATGAACGGGCGGATCTCGTCGCGGGACAGGGCGTAGCCCACCTTGTCCTCCGACTTGGCCTTGGCGAAGATCATGCCGGCCACCTTGCCGTTGGAGGTCAGCAGCGGGCCGCCGGAGTTGCCCTGCTGCACGTTGGCGGCCAGCTGCAGGATCTCCAGCGCCCCGGGGTCAGCACCGTAAATGTTGGGCACGTTGACCTGGTGGCGGGATTGCACGGCGGCGGGCTGGGAGGAGAACGGGCCGCCGGCGGGGAAGCCCATGAAGACGCCCTCGTCCCCGGAGGAGAGCTCCGGGCCAAGGGCCAGTGGCTCCAGGTTCAGCCCGTCCACCGCGACCACGGCCACGTCATGCACCGGATCAAAGGCCACGACCTTGCCGGTGAGCGCACGGCCGTCCTCCACATCAACGACCGGCTGCTCCACTCCCTCCACCACGTGGGCGTTGGTCAGGATGCGATCAGGGGCCACCACAAAGGCTGAGCCGGTCTGGTTCACGCCGCATGCGGTGGCGGTGCCGGTGATGCGCAGCACCGACTGGCGCGCGCGTTGCAGCTCCGGGTTATCCAGCTCCTCCTGCGGCACCACCACGTCTCCGGGCGGCACCACGGGGGCAAGCAGCTCTGGCAGCGGCATGCCGGCCACCAGGGTTCGGGCCTCACCCAGGGCACGCTCCACGGCGGGCGGGGTGAGCGCGCGGGCCGTGGTGATGACCTTGGAGCTGGCGATTTGGGTGGAGAGGAAGGGCAGGCCAAGGGTGGCGAAGGTGAAGGCAAGCGCTGAGATGGCCAGGCCAGCGGCGGCCAGGTTCACTAGGGCCCCGCCGCTGCGGCCAAACCACCGCGGCCGTGGCATGTCCAGCCAGCCGCGCACGGCGGTGGCCAGCGCCTCACCGAGCCCGTGGCCAAGGGCAAGGAACGCGATGAAGGTGACGATCAGGCCAAGGACGCGCCAATTGGGGTCCGGGATCCACGAGAAGACCAGGGGAATGGCAAAGAAGGAGGCGGCCGCTCCGGCCAGGAAGCCGAGCACACCACCCAGCGCCGTCAGGAAGGACTTGCGCCAGCCGGCCACGGCGAAGAGGAGCAGCGCCACGATGAGCACCCAATCCATCAATTCCAGGCCAAAAAACACCGAGACCCCCTCATGGCTCGCCCTCCCGCCAAAGATGTGCCCGCGCGGGAACGAGCGAGGAGACGGTCCTTCGATCTTAACGGGCAGCCCTGACGCTAGCCTGGAAGACGTGCCGCGCCTCACGCGCTGTTACCCTGGTGGCCCCGGACTTAGTCACACTTGCTGGCTCAGGGCTCAGAAAGTCGCCCGTTTGCCCTCGGTTCACGCGTGTCGAGCGCGTGAGAGTCGTCACAAGCGGGCGGTATGCGGCATCATGGGTTCGGATCCACCGTCATTTCTGAACAGGAGCATCATGGATATCGAGGTCCTGCGGCGTGCGCCGCTCTTCGCACATCTGAGCGACGAGGCCTTCGCCGTGCTGACCGACGAGCTCACGGAGGTTGATCTCTCCCGCGGAGCGTCTGTCTTCCATGAGGGCGATCAGGGCGATCAGCTCTACGTCATCGTCTCCGGCAAGATCAAGCTTGGTCGCACGTCCCCGGACGGCCGCGAGAACCTGCTGGCCGTGCTTGGCCCGGGCGAGCTTTTTGGCGAGATGGCCTTGTTTGACCCCTCCCCGCGCAACGCGACCGCCACCGCGGTCTCTGAGACGCGCCTGGCCGGCCTGCGCCACGAGAACCTGCGCAAGGCCATCCAGGCCTCGCCGGAGGTATCGCTGCAGCTGCTGCAGGCCCTGGCCCGCCGCCTGCGCCGCACCAACGAGTCCCTCGCGGACCTGGTCTTCTCGGACGTCCCCGGCCGCGTGGCCAAGGCCCTCCTTGACCTGGCGGATCGCTTTGGCCGCCCCACCACGGACGGCATTCTGGTGGCTCACGAGCTCACGCAGGAGGAGCTGGCCCAGCTGGTTGGCGCCTCCCGCGAGACCGTGAACAAGGCCCTGGCGGAGTTTGTCCAGCGTGGCTGGCTGCGCCTGGAGGCACGCGCCGTCGTGATCCTGGACCTGCAGCGCCTGCGCCAGCGCTCGCGTTAGGTCCCAGCGCTGGCTGAAGGCTGAGTGCCCGACGCCGTTGGGTACAGAAGGAGGGCGGCACCCGCGGGTGCCGCCCTCCTTCTGTGTCTGCCTGAGTTTCTTTGTGGGCCCGAGCCCGTCGAGCGGCAAGGCGCCGGTCAGCGACCGCGTGCCACGGCACTGCCCTCGGCGGCGTCCACCGTCGTGACCTCCAGCAACAGCTGGCCCTCCACCTCCACCAGTTCCGGCTGGAAGGCCTGGATCTGGCGCTTGGAGGAGAGGTAGGCGACGCATCCGCGCGTGCGGCGCAGCTTGGCCAACACGATCTGCGTGGCTGGGGAGGAGAGCTCCGCCAGCGAGTGGCCGCGCGTGTAGTCCGCACCGATCTCGTTGCCAAGGTCCAGCGACTCCGGCAGCGCGCCGGGCTCCTTGGAGGAGACCCAGCGCCCCCACTTCCCCGCTCCAGCACCGCCCGATCCCACGAGCGGGCTGACGTCCTGGCCCGTGGGGGCCGCGACGGCGAAGTAGTGGATGTCGAAGCGGCGTAGCTCAAAGTCTGGGGAGAGCCAGTGCGCCACGGGCCGCAACAAATCTGTGCGCAGGCCCCAGCCACGGCGGTCAAGGAACTGGGCGAAGCTGAGCTCCTGCGTGGCCACGTCCCTGCGGGCACGCATCCATTCCTCGCACGCCGTCTCCTCCACCACGGAGAGCTCATCCGGGCCGGCCAGCAGCACGCCGGTCTCCTCGAAGAGCTCACGAATGGCGGCCACCACATGGCGCCGGGCCAGCGCAAAGTCGCTGATGCCAAGCATCTTGGCCCACTTGGAGGGGCTGGGCCCAAACCACCGCACCGGCTCGTCATCTTCCACCGAGCAGGAACCGCCGGCAAAGGAGATGGCGCCGAGCGGGGACTCCGGGCCGCGCTGACCAAGCCACGCCCGAACGCCGTCGGGCGAATCCCTGACCAAAAGAACAGCAGAGGCCTCGCGGGCGCGGCGCGGAGAGCGCGCGCCCATCTCCAGCCAGGTGCGGGCCGCGTCCTCGTGCCCGGCAGGCAACTGAAAGAGGCGGCGCAGCACACCGGTGGCGGGAGGCTCGTCACTGGCGGAACACACCTGATTGGAGGGCCTCACCCCGGGCAGCGCCCGGAAGGTCCCCGTCCGCGGGGTGGACTCAGGCGTATGCAACGACAAGCTCTACCTCCACTGGGGCATCCAGCGGCAGCACGGACACGCCCACGGCGGAACGAGCGTGAGCGCCGGCGTCGCCAAAGACCTGCCCCAGCAGCTCCGAGGCGCCATTGATCACGCCGGGCTGCCCGGTGAACTCCGGCGTGGAGGCCACAAAACCGACCACCTTCACCACCTGCGTCACGCGGTCAAGGTCGCCAATCACAGACTTCACGGCGGCCAGCGCGTTGACGATGCACAGGCCCGCCAGCCGCTTGGCCTCCTCGGCGGAGACCTCCGCACCAGCCTTGCCCACACCCTGAAGCTGACCGGCCACCGTGGGCAGCTGACCTGAGGTGTACACCAGTCCGTTGTGGCTCAGCGCGGGGACGTAGGCCGCCAGCGGCTTGGCCACCTCGGGAAGCGTGATGCCAAGCTCCGCCAGGCGCGCCTCAACGCGGCCCTCGGAGACGACGGATTCCGGGTTCTGGGTCATTTGGCAGAAACCTCTCAGTGAAGCTGGTGTTGCTCAGGCCAGGGGGCGCTTGAAGTACGCCACGAGGTTGACGGACGGCGCCTGCACCATCTCGTTTCCCACAGTGCTGGCGGGGCCTGCGGCCGGCATGGCCAGCACGTTGACGAGCTCCCAGCCGTCGCTGCCCCAGTTGTCCAAAATTTGCTTAGTCGCGTGCACCATCAGCGGCACAGTGGCGTATTCCCACGTGGTCATGGTCTCCAGCGTAGTCCCTCGCGGTCCCGGCTTGTATCCTAGAGAGTATGGCTGCGCGCAAGTCCCCCTTGATCAATACGGCGACCACCTTGGGAAAGGTGATCGCCTTCTTCCTAGCATCCGCTGTGGCAGGCCTCTTAGTGGCCGGCACCATGGTGCCCCTGGCTGTTGGCGCGACCTCCGCGACCACCATGGCCGGGGATACCTATGCCTCCATTGAGATCCCCAAGACCACGGCGACCATCGCGCAGCCTTCGCGGCTGCTGGATCGCGATGGCAAGGAGCTGGCCAAGTTCTTCACCCAGAACCGCAAGGTGATCAAGCTCAAGGACATCTCTCCGTGGATGACCAAGGCCATCATCTCCGTGGAAGACGAGCGCTTCTACGAGCACGGCGGCGTGGACGGCAAGGGCATTGCCCGCGCCGTGGTCAGCAACCTGACCGGCACCCGCCAGGGCGCCTCCACGATCACGCAGCAGTACGTGGCCAACCTCCTCGTGAATGATCAGCAGGCCTCGGGCATGGATGCCGAGACCATTGCGCGCAACGGCAATAAGAACGTGGGAGACAAGGTCCGCGAGATCAAGTGGGCCAACCAGATCGAGACCAAGATGTCCAAGGATGAGATCCTTCAGGGCTACCTCAACCTGGTCCCCTTCGCTGGCGCCACCTACGGCGTGGAGGCCGCCTCGCAGCGCTGGTTCTCCAAGCCCGCAAGCAAACTCAATGCCCAGGAGTCCGCGCTGCTGGCCGGCATGGTGCAGAGCCCGGTTCGCGTGAACCCCGCCAACAACCCGCAGAATGCCCTCAAGCGCCGCAATGTGGTGCTCGGGACCATGCTCAAGAACGGCGCGTTGACCAAGCCCCAGTATGACAAGGCGGTCAAGTCCAAGATTGAGCTGAACGAGTCCCAGGACACTTCCGGCTGCTCCGCTGCTGGCGACTCCGCCTACTTCTGCAACTACGTCTTCAACGACGTGGGCAACAACCCCGCCTTCGGCAAGACCAAGAAGGATCGCCAGAACCTGCTCTACTCGGGCGGCCTGACCATCACGTCCACGCTGGATTCCAAGATGCAGAAGGAAGCCACCAAGCAGACCCGCATCACGGTCCCGGCCGGTGACAAGGGTGGAGCCGGCGCGGCGTTGCTGACGCGCAACAACAAGACCGGCGAGATCCTGACCATGGCGCAGAACACCAACTTCGGCGTCGGCAAGAGCAAGAAGAACCCGGACAAGTACACCGAGGTCAACTACAACACCAACGGTTATCAGGGTGGCTCCACCGCCAAACCCTGGACCGCCGTGGCCTGGCTGGAGTCCGGCAAGTCCATGGGTACCCGCGTCAACGCCAAGCGCCAGAACTACGACGGAACGTCGTGGAAGGCCTCCTGCCTCGACGGCGGGCGCGTGAGCCAACCCAAGTGGGCGCCTAAGAACGCCACTGCCAACATGAACTACCCCATGGCCGCGTCCGCCGGCCTGTACTGGTCCATCAACTCCGCCACGGTGGCAGAGGCCTACCGACTGGACCTCTGCGACATCGCCTCCGTGCCAGAACGCCTTGGCCTCCTGGAGGGCCAGACCACCGACTCAAACGGCAAGATCGTGCCGGCGACCCCGGAGGCCATGGCGGTCTCGCCCGCTTTCATCCTGGGCGCGCAGAACGTCACCGCCCTGGCGCAGGCCCGAGCCTTCGGCGTCTTCGCCAACGAGGGCAAGCGCTGCGAGAGCACCCCGTACGTCTCCGTGAAGTCCAACCGCGGCGAGATTAAGTTGCCAGAGAGTGACTGCAAGGAGGTCATCAAGGCGGACGTGGTGAAGAAGCTCAACGGCACCCTGAAGCCGCTGGCAGAGACACGCCCCACCAACGGCAACGGCACCCAGGCCGGTGCGCTGATCGGCGGCGATATCGGCGGCAAGACCGGTACCTCCAACTACGCGACCTCCACCTGGTTCGCCGGGTACACCTCTGACATCACCACCATCTCGTGGGTGGGTCGTAAGGACGGCAAGACCTACGACCCCGCGACAAACAAGCACTACGGCCTCAACAGCGGCCTGAAGATCCGTGGCAAGCGCACGCCGTCCACGGCCGACTCCGGCACCTTTGCCTCGCCGCTGTGGACCCGTTACATGGCCAAGGTCGCGGATCGCTACCCCATGGAGAACATCCCCTCGGTTGGCCCGTTCACCAAGAACTACAAGAACAGTGGCTCAGGTTCCGCCGGTGGCTCCGGCACGGCCACCGGCCAGAGCACCAGCAACCGCCAGAGCACCACCAACCGCCAGAGCACCTCTACTCGCAAGAGCGCACCGAAGAGCACGGCTAAGTCCTCCAAGTCCTCCAAGAAGAAGGACAAGGAAGAGAAGAAGGACAGCGAGGCACCCAAGAAGTCCGAGCCCTCCAAGGAACCGGAGAAGCCCAAGAAACCCAAGAAGTCCGACAGCGACGACTAGTAAAGGGCCATTCACTTGACGTCTCTTCGTTCCACCCTCGGCCGCGCCGGCGCTCTCGCCGGCGCGGCCGTCGCGTCCGGCATCGGGGCGCTTGCCCTGGCCAACACCGCCACGCGTGACTTCACCCTGCGCCGCGAGTCCTTGGCGATCCTGCCCCCCGGTCAGCCGGATTTCACGATCCTGCACATCTCGGACGTGCATATGGTGCCGGGACAGGACAGCAAGACGCTGTGGCTGCGTTCGCTCGCGGAGTTGAACCCAGACCTGGTGGTCAACACCGGAGACAACCTGAGCCACAAGAACGGCGTGGACGCCCTCATCACCGCGCTGGGGCCGCTGCTGGCCTTCCCCGGCGTCTTTGTGCCGGGTTCCAATTGCTACTTTGCGCCGCGCCCGCGCAATCCCCTGGCGTACGTTGGCCGGCGCAAGGACCCCTCGTCCACGCTGCGCCACGATCCGCGCGATGAGTTGGACTGGAAGCGGATGCACCGGGCCTTTGCGCTGGCTGGCTGGCAGAACGCCAGCAACCGGGCCTTCTCCCTGCCCGTCCGGGGCCTGCGGGTGGACGTGACGGGCGTGGACGATCCGCATCTGCTGCGTGACCGCTTTGCGGGCTGGCCCACCGGGTCCTCCACCGACTCCTCCTCGCCGCACCTGCGCCTGGCGCTGACGCATGCGCCCTACCGCGCTGTGCTGGACGTCTTTGCGCGGGCGCAGCCGGATCTGATCCTGGCCGGTCATACGCACGGCGGGCAGATCGACGTGCCCCGCTACGGGGCCCTGGTCTCCAATTGCGACCTCCCCACGGGCCAGGCCTCCGGGCTCAGCTGGTGGGCCTCACAGGGGCGCAGGGCGCCGCTGAACGTCTCAGCGGGCATCGGCTCCTCACGCATGGTTCCGTTCCGGGTGGCCTGCCCGCCAGAGGCCAGCCTGCTGACGCTGACCTCCCGCTAGGCGCGGGGCGGATCCGCGGACGCGGCCACACCAACAGACGTAGCCACAAACAAAAGAGAGGGCCTCCACGGTGATCCGTGGAGGCCCTCTCTACGCCTGTCCCCTGCTGGGGAGTCGGCGGCGTTCAGTCCTTCTGATCTTCAGCGATCAGAGAGGGAAGATCAGAACGGCCAGTTGACGCGGCCGGAGATGAAAGACACGAAGTTGCGCATGATGAACCTTTCAAGCGAGGTTGTTCGGGGTTACATGCATAGTCAACCGCAGGAAAGTTTTCAGGTCAAGCAGTAAATTTCGTGACATTCTGGCGTACTGTTTGACAATACCGTCTGGATGAAAGGTCTACCGTGAGCTCTAAATTTGGTGAGAAGTTGCGCAGGGCGCGTCAGGACTTGCGCATGACCCAGGCCCAGTTGGGCCACGGCAAGTACTCCACGAGCTACGTCTCGTTGCTGGAGACCGGCAGCCGCGAGCCCACCGCCGAGATCATCACCGAGCTCTCGCACCGCTTGGGGATCGAACGCGACGTCATGGAGGCCTGGAATACGCCGGTTTCTCCGGACGAGGCTGAGTTTGTGCTCCTGGAGCACCGCGCCAGGCAGTCCTTCGCCGCCCACGATTACGAGGACGCCAGGGCCACCGCACACGAGGCCGCTGGGATTGCGCAGGGCATGAAAAACTCCAGCGCCTGGTGGAACATGGCCTTCCTCGAGGCAGAGGCTCTGCGCGAGTTGAGGGACGGGGACGCCTTCTTGCACATGGCAGAGGAGGTGCTCAACCACCCGCTCACGGACGAATCTTCTGCCCTGAAAGTCCGCGCAGAAACTCTCGTGTCAAACGCATATCTCATCATCGGGCGCCTTCACATCGCCGTGGAGCACGCTCTGCGGGGGGTGGAGCAGGGCAAGGAAGCCCTGCCGCCCACCTCCATCATCGCCCTCTCAGCGCAGTTTGCGCTGGTGGCCTCCCTGGCTGAGTCCGGCCAGCTCGACGACGCGTGGCTGGCGTGCCTTGACCTGTCCGCTGCCGCGGACGGGGACATCCCGGACCAGGCCGCGGGCAACGCCCACTGGGTGATTGGCAACGTGGCCTTCCGCAAGCAGAACGTCAGCGAGGGGCTGCGCCATCACGACCTAGCGGCGGAGCTGCTGCGCCCGGCCTCAGATATTGAGCTGTGGACGCGCTTTAACAAGGCCAGCGCCGCGGCCCGCATGACCGCGGGCATCGTGGAGCCAAGCACCTTGGCGTGCATTGAGCGCGCGGAGCAGGCCCAAGCCGTCATCGGAGCGACCATGGCAGAGGACCTGGAGCTGCAGATCATCCGCGCCCAATGGGAGCAGCTCAACGGGCGCCCCGAGGAGGCGCTGGAGCTGCTGCTGCCGGTGCGCCGCGAGGGCGAGGCGCTCTCCTACCCGGTGCGCGGCGAGTTGGAGTTGCTGGTGGCCCGCTGCCTGCAGATCACGGGCGAGGCCGCGCAGTCCTTGGAGCACCTGGAACTGGCACGGGAACACTTCTCCGCGGCCGGCGCCACGGACCGCGCCGCGCTGGCGCTGGAGCTCACCACGCAGGCGCGCGCGGCCCTGCGCTAGGAACACGTTCGCCTGAAGTTGAGGGGGTGGGGTTCACGGAGTTCAGCTCCGCGGACCCCGCCCCCTTCACGTCAGTACAGCATCCGCTCAGGCGGTAAACGTGCGTCCGGTCAGGCGCTCGTACGCCTCCACATAGCGGGCGCGGGTGCGCTCCACCACGTCCGCAGGCAGCGCGGGGGGCTCCTGGCCGGAGTCCTTGTCCCACCCGGATTCGGGCGAGGTGAGCCAGTCCCGCACATACTGCTTATCAAAGGAAGGCTGCGCCTGGCCCGGCTGGTACAGCTGCGCGTCCCAGAAGCGCGAGGAGTCCGGGGTGAGCACCTCATCCCCCAGCGTGACGGTGCCGGTGACCGGGTCCAGCCCAAACTCCACCTTGGTGTCCGCCAGGATCACGCCGCGCTCACGCGCGATGGCCTCGGCCGCCGTGTAGACCTGCAACGTCAGCTCGCTCAGCTGCTCGGAGAGCGGGAGCCCCACGCGCTGGGCCATCTCCTCAAAGGTGATGTTCTCATCGTGCTCGCCCACCTCCGCCTTGGCACTTGGTGTGAAGATCGCGGGGTCAAGGCGGGAGCCGTCCACCAGCCCTGCAGGCAGCGGCTGGGCGGACACGGTGCCGTCCACCCGGTACTCGGCCAGGCCGGAGCCGGTCAGGTAGCCGCGCGCGATGCACTCGATGGGGTACATCTCCAGGCGCTTGCACACCATGGCGCGCCCGCGCACCGCCTCGGGGACGTCCGTGGAGATGACGTGGTTGGGAATCCCGGCCAGCTGCTCAAACCACCACAGCGAGAGCTGGGTCAGCACGGCGCCCTTGTCCGGAATCTGGGTGGAGAGCACCCGGTCATAGGCACTGATGCGATCCGAGGCCACCACCAGCACGCGGTCAGTGATGGCCGGGTCCTGCGGCTCATACAGGTCCCGCACCTTGCCGGAGTACACGTGCCGCCATCCCGGCAACGCCGGCGCGGCGGTCTGGACACCGCGGGCCGCCTTCAGCGCGATGTCCGTTCGGTGCTGGGAGCCCTCAAGGCGAATGCGCCCCACGCCCGCATAGGCCAGCTCCCGCGCGGCCCCAAGATCCTGGCCCAGCGCCACCACGGCGAGCACACGCCCGCCGGCGCTGACCAACTCGCCGGCCGCGTTAGTGGCCGTTCCCGCGTGAAGCACGCTCACGGCGTCGAGCGCTTCCGCGTCCTCAACGCCAGTGATCACGTCCCCGGTGCGGACTGTGCCCGGGTAGCCGTGGGAGGCCAGCACCACGGCGACGGCGGTGCGCTCGTCCCAGCGCAGCGGACCCACCGTGTCCAACTCGCCGCGGGCGGCGGCGCGCAGCACGCGCCCCAGTGGCGTCTTCAGCCGCGCCAGGACCGGCTGCGTCTCTGGGTCGCCAAAGCGGGCATTGAATTCGATGACGCGCAGGCCGCGGCTCGTGAGAGCAAGCCCGCAATAGAGCACCCCAACAAACGGGGTGCCGCGGCGGGCCATGGCGCGCAGGGTGGGCATGGCGACGCGCTCCATGACCTCGTCAACAAAGCCCTCGGGCAACCAGTTGAGCGGGGTGTAGGCGCCCATGCCGCCGGTGTTGGGGCCCTGGTCATGATCAAAGATGCGCTTAAAGTCCTGAGCCGGGGAGAGAGCCACGGCGTTGGTGCCATCCGCCAGCACAAAGACGGAGACCTCAGGCCCGTCCAGGAACTCCTCAATCACCACGGTGCCGCCGGCGGCGAAACACGCCTCGGCATGGGCCAGCGCCTCTGCGCGGTCCGAGGTCACGACCACGCCCTTGCCCGCGGCAAGGCCATCGTCCTTGACCACGTGCGGGGCGCCAAAGCTATCCAGCGCGTCCGCGGCCTCCTCGGCGTTGGTGGCGATGCGAGCCATGGCCGTGGGAACCTCCGCCTCCGCCATGATCTGCTTGGCGAAAGCCTTGGACGCCTCCAGCTTGGCGGCCTCCTTGGACGGGCCAAAGACGTCAAAACCCGCCTCGCGCAGCGCGTCAGCCACGCCAGCGGCCAGGGGGGCCTCCGGGCCAACCACCACCAGGTCAACGGCCAGCTCGCGCGCCAGCGCGGTGGCTGCCACCGGGTCGCTGGTATTGAGGGGATGGAGCCTCACCTCTGCGCCGATGCCCGCGTTACCGGGTGCTGCGTGCACCTCGGTGACAGACGGATCTGCAAGCAGGGAACGGACTAGGGCATGTTCGCGGCCGCCGGGGCCAATCACGAGGACCTTCACGAGCACCAACCCTACCGGGCGCCATGCTCCTAGACTGGGCCCATGACGCACCCCATTTCTCTTTCCGACGTTGTTGAGCTGGCCACCGTTGATCGCAACGGCGTCATCGAATCCCGCCACTTTGGCGCCCTGGCCGTGGTGGACCGTGACGGCACACTCGTGGCCTCCCTGGGTGACCCGGAGGCCATGATCTATGCCCGCTCCACCCTGAAGCCCTTCCAGGCCATCGCCTCCCTGCGCGCCGGCGCCGAGCTGGACCAGGAGGCCCTGGCGCTGGCCTGTGCCTCCCACGTGGGCTCCGAGCGCCACCAGAACCTGGCCGCGCGCATGCTCGCGGACACGGGCCTGAGCGAGTCTGACCTGCGCTGCCCCACGGCCTGGCCGCAGGAGACGGCGGCCTACCAGGAGCGCCTGCGCCAGGGGCTTGGCCAGAATCACCTGGCCTTTAACTGCTCCGGCAAGCACGCCGGGTTCCTGAGCGCCTGCGTGGCCTCCGGCTGGGACACCGAGACCTACCTTGACCCGCAGCACCCCCTGCAGCTCTCCGTCATGGCCGCCGTGGAGGAGTTCTCTGGCGCCCCCATCGGCAACATTGCCATTGACGGGTGCGGCGCCCCGGTCCCGCAGATGCCGCTGGTTGGCCTGGCCCGTGCGGTGGCCGGCCTGCTGCGCCTGGCAGCGGACGACGCCGCCGGGCTGGGTTCAGCGGTCGGCGACCCGGTAGCGCGGATCGCCCCGGCCATGCTGGCCCACCCGTGGGCCGTGCAGGGCCAGGGCCTGGAGAACACCGTGGTCATGGAACGCCTCGGCGTGCTCTCCAAGCTGGGTGCGGAGGGTGTGCTGATCCTCGGCGCCCCGGACGGCAGCGCGCTGGCCCTGAAGATGCTGGATGGCCAGTCGCGCGCCAACACGGTGGTGGGGCTCAACGCCCTGGCCGCCCTAGGCATCCTGAGCCAGGACGCCGTGGATTCGGTGCTGGAAGAGGTCATCAAGCCCATCCTTGGCGGCGGCGAGCCCGTGGGCGCCATCCTGCCCACTCCGGCCGTGACCTCGCTGCGCGCCGCGGGGAACTGAGGCGCGGCGGTGGCGGTCAAGCGGCGCATCGACGCGGCGACGGGCGGCGAGGCGGTGCGGGCCTGGAAAGCGGCCGACGACGCTGCGCTGCCACGTCCCGTGCTCGCCACCGCTGTGCGGTACCTGCTCGAGGAGCTCTCTGAGGTCGCGGAGGGCAACTCGGTTGAAGTGCGGGTGCCGCCCTTCGGCGTGACCCAATGCATTCCCGGCCCGCGCCACACCCGCGGCACCCCACCCAACGTGATCGAGATGGACGCGGCGACCTGGCTGGGACTGGCCACCGGGCGCCTGAGCTGGGCAGACGCCGTCGGGCAGTCCCGCCTGACCGCCTCTGGAACCCGGGCGGATCTGAGCGAGGTCCTGCCGCTTGCGGCGGCGCGATAGAATCTAGTCATGACCTCCCCCGTTTCCGGTCCCCACCCCGAGACGCCTGTGACACGGCCCACCGCGGTGGACCTACGGGTCCGCACGGCACCCAAGATCTTCCCCTTCCTCGGCGCTGGCTTTGTGCTTGCCGCCTTGGTGGCGCTGATCGCCGCCTGGTTCTCCCACGCCTCCCTGGTTGAGGCTGCTGCGGGGGGCCCGGTGGAATTCAGCTTCCTGGCGGTCTTTGGGTTCTTCCTGGTGACCTTTGGGGTGGTGGGTGTGGGCGTAGGAGCCCTGGCCTTCCTCCTCACGGACAGGGTGGGGCGCCGGCGCGAACGCACGGTGCACGTGGTCATGGAACCAGTGGACGATTCCACATCTGACGCGTGAGAGGATAAACACCATGGCGCGCGGCGACGGACTGCTCAACCACGACATTCTTCCCTTTGAGAAGGGGCCGCAAGACGAATGCGGTGTTTTTGGGGTCTGGGCCCCCGGTGAGGACGTCGCCAAACTGGCGTATTACGGCCTCTATGCCCTGCAGCACCGCGGCCAGGAGTCCGCGGGCATCGCCACCAGCGATGGCGAGCGCATCAACGTCTACAAGGACATGGGACTGGTGTCCCAGGTCTTTGACGAGAACACCCTCAACGCCATGACCGGGCACATCGCCGTGGGTCACTGCCGCTACTCCACCACCGGCGTCAACAAGTGGGCCAACGCCCAGCCCACCCTTGGCCCCACCACCTCTGGCACCGTGGCCCTGGCGCACAACGGCAACCTGACCAACTCCAAGATGTTGGCCCGCATGGTCACCGATCGGCACGGAAACTTCCCGGCCGGAGAGATTGCCCAGGGCAACACCACGGACACCGCGCTGGTCACCTCCCTGCTCAACGACCCGGCCTCCACCTCCCTGGAGGACACCGCGTTGGAGCTGCTGCCCCAGATCCGCGGCGCCTTCTGCTTTGTCTTCATGAACGAGTCAACGCTGTACGCAGCCCGCGACCCGCAGGGCGTGCGCCCGCTGGTGCTTGGCCGCCTGGAACGCGGCTGGGTGGTGGCCTCGGAGCAGGCCGCACTGGCCACCGTCGGCGCCTCCGTGATCCGCGAGATTGAGCCCGGCGAGTTCATCGCCATTGACTCCCACGGCATCCGCTCCACACGCTTTGCCGAGGCCAAGCCGGCCGGCTGCGTCTTTGAGTACGTCTACCTGGCCCGCCCGGACGCCACCATCAACGGGCGCTCCGTCTACGAGTCCCGCGTGGAGATGGGCCGCCAGCTGGCCCGCGAGAACCACGCGGACGCGGACATCGTGATCCCGGTGCCAGAATCCGGCACGCCCGCCGCCATTGGCTACGCGGAGGAATCCGGCATCCCCTTCACCCACGGCTTCGTGAAGAACGCCTACGTGGGGCGCACCTTCATCCAGCCCTCAGAGACGCTGCGCAACCTGGGCATCAAGCTCAAGCTCAACGCCCTTGAATCCGTGATCCGCGGCAAGCGCGTGGTGGTGGTTGACGACTCGATTGTGCGCGGCAACACCCAGCGCGCCGTGGTGCGGATGCTGCGCGAGGCCGGCGCCGCAGAGGTGCACATCAAGATCTCCTCTCCTCCGGTCAAGTGGCCCTGCTTCTACGGCATCGACTTCGCCACCCGCGCTGAACTGATCGCCAACGGCGCGGCCGTGGATCAGATCGCCACCTCCATTGGCGCCGATTCGCTGGCATACATCAGCGAGGACGGCATGATCGGTGCCACGCAGCAGCCGCGCGAGCGCCTGTGCACGGCCTGCTTCACCGGCGTGTACCCCATTGAGCTCCCCGACTCAGAGGACCTGGGCAAGGATCTGCTGGAGCGCGCCCCCGCCCGCTCCGGTTGCGAGCCCGGCCCGGACGCCGAGCTGGGCGCGCACCTCACGCCCGCCGATCAGGTCCCTGCCGATCAGGTCCCTGCCGATCACGCGCAGGCCTCCGCCTGAGTCCCCGTTTTCCCGTCACACCGCATTCCGCCTCTCACGCCACTCGCCGCATCAGCCGGTCCCCGGAAGGAACCCCACGAGGATGAGCATTCAGCCAGAGCAGCCCACCGGCATCACCTACGCCGAGGCAGGCGTGGACGTGGAGGCGGGTGATCGCGCCGTCGAACTCATGAAGGCCTCCATCAAGGCCACGCACGGGCCCCAGGTGCTGGGCGGGGTGGGGGGCTTTGCTGGCCTGTATGACGCCTCGGCGTTGCTGAGCTACAAGCGCCCGCTGCTGGCCACCAGCACGGACGGCGTGGGCACCAAGGTCGCCATTGCGCAGGCCATGGACAAGCACGACACCATCGGCTTTGACCTGGTGGGCATGGTGGTGGACGACATCGTGGTGGTGGGCGCAGAGCCGCTGGTCATGACGGACTACATCGCCACGGGCAAGGTGGTTCCGGAGCGCATCGCCGCGATCGTCTCTGGCATCGCGGCCGCCTGCCAGGAGGCAGGCACGGCGCTGGTGGGCGGCGAGACCGCCGAGCACCCCGGCCTGCTTGGCGTGGACGAGTACGACGTGGCCGGCGCGGCCACCGGCGTGGTGGAGGCGGACGCACTGCTGGGCCCCGAGCGGGTCCGCGAGGGCGACGTGGTCATCGCCATGGCCTCCTCCGGCCTGCACTCCAACGGCTACTCCCTGGTCCGCCGCGTGATCAACCACGCCGGCTGGGCCCTGGATCGTGAGGTCTCAGAGCTGGGCCGCACGCTGGGCGAGGAACTGCTGGAGCCCACCAAGGTCTACGCGGGCGACTGCCTAGACCTGATGCGCTTCCTCAACACCACCCCCTCCGCCGGCGTGGCCCCGCTGCACGGCTTCAGCCACATCACCGGCGGCGGCTTTGCCGCCAACCTGGCCCGCGTGCTCCCCACCGGCCTGGCGGCCACCGTGGACCGCGGCACCTGGGAACTCCCGCCCATCTTCCGCCTGGTCTCCCAGCTGGGCAATGTGCCCCAGGCCGACCTGGAGCGCACGCTCAACGTCGGCGTGGGCATGGTGGCGATCGTGGAGGCTTCCCAAGCCGACGCCGCGATTGAGCGCCTCGCCGCCCGCGGCACCGCCGCGTGGGTGGCCGGCAACGTCACGTCCCGCACCGAGGAGATCATGAACGATCCCGAGACGGTGCAGGGTGCCAAGGGCGTGGACGGCGGCGCGGTGCGCCTGGTGGGCTCCTACGCAGGCTAGGCACGGACCGCCAGGGCTACGGACTGCCAGGGCTATAGCCCCCGACGCCGCAGCGCGGCGTCGACCTCCTCCAGTGCCGGGGTGACCTGGGTGCGCCACAGGACATCCACCTTGGCGTCTGCGCGCCCAGGGCCCCCGTTGATGACGGCGCTGCGCTTACCCTTCCCCGCGGCGTCGAGCACAAAACGGTAGCCGCTCATGACCGCAAGCGAGGAGCCCACCACGAGCAGGGAACGCGAGGCGTCCTTCAGCGCATCCGCGGCCGCGTGGACCGCCGCCGGGACGTTCTCGCCGAAGTAGACCACGGAGGGCTTGAGGCGATCGGAGCCGCAGACCTCGCAGCGCACGGTGTGAAAGCGCGCCACGGTGGCCGCGTCAAGGCTCACGTCACCATCCGCATTGATCTGCTCATCCCCCAGTTCCACCGACTCGCGGTAGCCGGGGTTGGCCGCCTCCAGGCGCTCGTCGAAGTGTTCGCGTGGCTCCTGTGTGTCGCAGTCAAGGCAGCTGACGGAGCGCATGTCCCCGTGCAGAGTAATCACGTCACGCGCGCCGGCCGCGGTGTGCAGGCCGTCCACGTTCTGAGTGATGATGCCGCTGGCCAGGCCGCGGCGCTGCCAGTCCGCGATCACGGCGTGGCCCAGGTTGGGACGCGCCTGCGCCATGCGATGCGTTCCAACAAAACCGCGGGCCCAATAGCGCTGGCGGGCGGCCGGGTCAGCCTGAAACTCCTGGAAGGTCATGGGCCTGGATCGGCGCAGCGAGCCGTTGGGGCCGCGGTAGTCCGGAATGCCGGAGTCCGTGGAGACGCCAGCGCCCGTGAGGATCAGCACGCCGCCAGCGGCCAGCTGCTCGGTGACGGCCTGAAGCGCCAGCGCCGGGTCGGTGGGCTCCGCCGTGTGCTCGACGACGCGGTCCAGGCTGCGCAGGGCGGCGCGGTGGGCGGCGGTGAGGGTCGGGTCGGCAAACTGCGGCTGTGGATCGTGGCGGCTTGGCACTGCGTCTCCCTTTGCGAGCAGGTGAACCGGGTACGCGTGAGGGCCGCCCGGGTGACCCGGGCGGCCCTCACGCGTACGAGCGGGATGCTGACTCAGCCGTGTTTGGCCTCGTCCTCATCCTCTCCGGCATACTTCTTGTCATAATCCGCGTACGGATCGTCGTCGTAGGTTTCTTCTTCCCTGTCCGACGGCACGCTCGGCAGATCATGAATGCCGCCGAGCTCGCGCTCAAGGGCATGCAGATCGGTACCCGGGGAGTAGTACTTCATCTCCCGGGCCTGCCGCGTAGCTTTTGCCTTCTGACGGCCGCGCCCCATGGCGTGACCCCCTTTATCGCTCGACATCAGGGCAAGTCCCTCACGCTCAGGCGAGAGAGGCACCGATGGATGTGTCCAATTATTCCGTGGTTCCAGCCTACACGTTATGGCCGGGGTGCCGGGTCACGGGGCTCCGAAACCCCGGCTCTCCCGTTGCGCCTAGAGCTGACCGCGCTCTACCGTGAGCCCCTGCGCGGGATCCGTGGAGACATCCACCACCACTTCCTCGCCATCCAGGATCTGCCCGGAGAGCAGGGACTTGGCCAGACGGTCGCCAATCTCGCGCTGCACCAGGCGGCGCAACGGCCGGGCACCGTAGGCGGGGTCGTAGCCGGTGAGCGCCAGCCACTCGCGGGCCGCGTCGGTGACGGTGAGCCGCAGACGCCGGTCCTGGAGGCGCTGCTGCAGGCTCACCACGTTCAGATCCACGATGTGGCCCAAGTCCTCCAGGGAGAGCGGATCAAACATGATCACGTCGTCAAGGCGGTTCAGGAACTCCGGCTTGAAGGCGGCGTTGACCACGGCCATGACGGCCTCCCGACGGGCCGAATCCTCCAGGGTCTGGTCCACGAGGAACTGCGAGCCCAGGTTGGAGGTCATCACCAAGATCACGTTACGAAAATCCACCGTGCGGCCCTGGCCATCCGTCAGCCGGCCGTCGTCCAGCACCTGCAGCAGGATGTCAAAGACCTCCGGGTGGGCCTTCTCCACCTCATCCAGCAGCACCACGGAGTACGGGCGGCGCCGCACGGCCTCCGTGAGCTGGCCGCCCTCGTCGTAGCCCACGTATCCGGGAGGGGCACCCACCAAGCGGGAGACCGCGTGCTTCTCCGAGTACTCGCTCATGTCGATGCGAACCATGGCGCGTGGGTCATCAAAGAGGAAGTCCGCCAGTGACTTGGCCAGCTCCGTCTTGCCCACACCGGTGGGGCCAAGGAAGAGGAAGGAGCCGGTGGGGCGGTTGGGATCCGCCAGGCCCGCTCGCGAGCGGCGCACTGCGTCTGAGACGGCACCCACGGCCTTCTTCTGGCCAATGAGGTGCTCACCCAGCTGTGCCTCCATGTTCAGCAGCTTCTGGCTCTCCCCCTCCAGCATGCGCCCGGCCGGGATGCCGGTCCACGCGGAGATCACCTCGGCGATGTCATCCGCAGTGACCTCATCGGAAACCATGCGCTCGGTGTTGTCCTCTGCCACGTTCTGATCCGCCTGGGCAATCTGCGCCTCCACCTGGGGAATCTCGCCGTAGAGGATGCGGCTTGCCTCGCCAAGGTCGCCGTTGCGCTGGGCCATCTCCGCCTGGCTGCGCAGCTCATCCAGGGTGGCGCGCAAGTCACCGGAGCTGTTCAGGGATGCCTTCTCCGCCTCCCAGCGTGCGGTCAGCCCGGCCAGCTCCTCCTTCTCATCCGCCATGTCCTGGCGCAACACGGCCAGGCGCTCCACCGAGGCGGGGTCGGTCTCCCCGCTGAGGGCCAGCTCCTCCATGGTCATGCGGTCCACGTTGCGGCGGAGCACGTCGATCTCCTCCGGTGCGGAGTCAATCTCCATGCGCAGCCGCGAGGCGGCCTCATCCACCAGGTCAATGGCCTTGTCCGGGAGCTGCCGCCCCGTGATGTAGCGATCCGAGAGGGCGGCGGCCGCCACCAGGGCGTTGTCCGCGATGCCCACCTTGTGGTGGGCCTCGTAGCGCTCCTTCAGGCCGCGCAGGATCGCGATGGAGTCATCCACGGTGGGCTCGCCGACGTAGACCTGCTGGAAGCGACGCTCCAGCGCCGGGTCCTTCTCGATGTTCTCGCGGTACTCGTCCAAGGTGGTGGCGCCGATCAGGCGCAGCTCGCCGCGGGCCAGCATGGGCTTGAGCATATTGCCCGCGTCCATGGACCCCTCGGAGGCGCCCGCGCCCACCACGGTGTGGATCTCGTCGATGAAGGTGACGATCTGCCCGTCCGAATCCTTGATCTCCTGGAGCACGGCCTTGAGGCGCTCCTCAAACTCGCCGCGGTACTTGGCCCCGGCGATCATGGATCCCAGGTCAAGGGAGATGAGGCGCTTGCCGCGCAGGGACTCCGGCACGTCACCGGCCACCATGCGCTGGGCCAGGCCCTCCACCACCGCGGTCTTGCCCACGCCCGGCTCGCCGATGATGACGGGGTTGTTTTTTGTCCTGCGGGAGAGGACCTGGATCACGCGGCGGATCTCCTGATCGCGCCCAATGACGGGGTCCAGATCGCCGGAGGCGGCCACCTGGGTCAGGTCCGTGCCGTACTTCTCCAGGGCCTGGAAGCTGCCCTCCGGGTCGGCGGTGTCCACCTTGCGGGAGCCGCGCACGCTGGGGATGGCCGCGTTGAGCGCCTCCACCGATGCCCCGGCCTCACGCAGGACGTTCCCGGCCCGGCCGGCGTCCGCGGCCAGACCAATGAGCAGGTGCTCCGTGGAAACGAAGGTGTCCCCGTTGCGCTCGGCGGCCTGCTGGGCTGCCGTCACCACCTGCAAAATGGCGCGCGAGTACTGGGCCTGCGCCACGGAGGTGCCACTGGAGGAGGGCAGGGTCTTGATGGCACTGGACGCCTGCACGGACACCGAATCCGGGTCCGCCCCAGTGGCCTTCAGCAACGCGACCGCCACCGACTCCCGCTGGTCCATCAGCGCCTTGAGGAGGTGCACCGGCTCCACCTGGGGCTGGCCCGCGGTGGAGGCGTTCATGCCAGCGGCAGAGAGTGCCTCTTGGCTCTTGCTCGTAAATTTGGCGTCCACGCTCGTCCTTTCGTGAATAAACTTGAGTCTAGTTTACTCAACTCTGGGCGGGAGGGGATTATTCCGCCCACCGGCGGACCACCGGGTGAGAAGCTACACCGCGACCAGAGTCAGATACGCCATGCCAAGCACACCTCGGTACCCCTTGAGGTAGCCCTCTCGTTGGTCCTGCAGCTGCTCGCGCACCGCGACTGCTTCCGGATGGTCCGCCGGGTGCGTCTGGAGCCAGCGCTCCAGACGGCCCACAAACCCTGCCTCAAAATCGTCCCACTCCTCCAGGCTGGCGACCTGGGCTGCCGTCACCGTGAAGCCGTGTGCTTGCGCCACGCAGACCATCCCCTCCACCTGAAGGTACTCGTCGTCGCGCCCGCTCAGGACGGAGGTGGCCGCGGGCGTCGGGGCGCTGGACCACATGGCTTCGCCGTACACGAGCCGCCCGCCGGGGCGCATGAGACCACGCAATGCGGCGAGCGCAGCGGCATAGTCGAGTGGCTGCGCCGCCTCCACCGGCAGCCCCCACACCTGGGATGCGCCGATGCAGATCACGGCGTCGAAGGTCCCTTCAAGGTGGCGCGCGTCGCGAGCCTCAAAGGACACCCGGCCCTCCAAGCCCCGGGTGGCGGCGCGCCGCCGGGCTTCCACAAGGCGCTCAGGCTCCAGGTCCACCCCCAGCCCCATCGCTTGAGGCGTCCGAGCCATGGTCTGCATCAAGAGCTCACCCCAACCGCACCCGATGTCCAGCACGGTGGCGGGCTGCGCGTCGGCGATGAACCGGGCCAGCGCCGCGGCCCGTTCGTCCGAGAGCGGGGAGAGGAAGGTCAGGTCTTGGTACAACGGCGGCAACTGCAGCATGATGCCGACGTTACCCCGCCCCGAATCGCCCCGAAAGCCGCTCCCGCATGCTGGCGCTGGCCTCATTGAGCCCCACTACCTCCGCGTGCTTTCCGCGCTGGCGGTACTTCTCTTGGATGGCGTCCAGCGCGGCGATGGTGGAGGCGTCCCAGAGATGGGATTGGCTGAGGTCGATGCGCACCGCGGCGGGGTCACCGGCATAGTCAAACTGCGTGTAGAGATCGTTGGAGGAGGCAAAGAACAATTCCCCCTGCACCACGTACCGGGCCTCCTCCTGCCCCTCGTCGCTGACGATGCTGCGCTGCACCGTGACGAGGTGGGCCACCCGGCGGGCAAAGAGCACCATCGCGGTGAGGACGCCCACCACTACTCCGATGGCCAGATTGTGGGTGGCGACCGTGCCGATCACGGTCACGAGCATGACCGCCGTCTCCGACTTGGGCATGCGCCGCAGCGTGGACGGCTTGATGCTGTGCCAGTCAAAGGTGGCGATGGAGACGTACATCATGATGGCGACCAACGCGGCCATGGGGATCAGCGCCACCACGTCCCCCAGCACCAGCATGAGCAGCAACAGGAACGTTCCCGCCATGAACGTGGAGACGCGGCTCCTGGCCCCGGAGACCTTCACGTTGATCATGGTCTGGCCAATCATGGCGCAGCCGCCCATGCCGCCAAAGAAGCCGGTGACCACGTTGGCCACGCCCTGCGCAAAGCCCTCGCGGGTCTTGCTGGAGGGCGTGTCGGTGATGTCGTCCACCAGCTTGGCCGTCATCAGGGACTCCAGCAGTCCCACGATCGCCATGGCGGCGGAGAACGGCAGGATCACCATGAGCGCATCCCACGTCAGCGGGAGCTGCGGGAGCGCCAGGAGAGGCAGCGAGGAGGGCAGCTCCCCCTTATCCCCCACTGTCGGCACGGCGATGCCTGCCGCCACGGTGACCAGCGTGAGCACCACAATCGCGACCAGCGGAGCCGGGATCACCGTGGTGAGGCGCGGCAGCCCAAAGACAATCAGCAGGCCCACCGCCGTGAGCGGGTACACCAGCCACGGGACACCGAGCAGCTCCGGCACCTGCGAGCCAAAGACCAGGATGGCCAGGGCGTTCACAAAACCCACCATCACCTGGCGCGGAATGAAGCGCATGAGCCTGGCGATCCCCACGGCGGCAAACACCACCTGCAGCACGCCAGCCAGGATGACCGCGCCCAGGAAGTAGCTCATCCCATGCGAGGCCACCAGTGGCGCCACCACCAACGCCACCGCTCCGGTGGCCGCGGACACCATGGCGGGCCGGCCACCCAGCACGGAGGTGGTGATGGCCATGGTGAAGGCGGCAAAGAGGGCCACCTGGGGGTCCACGCCGGCAATCACGGAGAACGCGATGGCCTCCGGGATCAGCGCCAGCGCCACCACGAGGCCGGCCAGGACCTCCACCTTCAAGAGCCTGGGGGACTTCAGCACTGTCAGGACGGATTGGCGCTGCAGCGGCGTGAGTTCCGCGGCTTGGCGGGGCATGAGTCTCCGTTTCAAGGGGCTGCGGCCGGGCGGAACTGCCCTGAGCGCGCTCAGACTTTACCCTAGCCGCCGCACCATTTCCGCGATCCACAAGGGTGCATAAGGGGAGGTGCAGTTGGGTGGCGTGGGGTAGTCCTTGAGCACGCCAAGCTCCTGGCCTATCTCCACCGCGCGCGCCCGCAGGGGCTCATGGTTGATCCCGATCTGCGCCAGTGCCGTGTTCATGGCCCATTGCAGCCGCTCCGGGGCCGCGACCATGCGCGCCTCGATCTGATCCAGCAGCCCCGCCAGGTCCAGACCCTCCGGGTCCTTCTGCACTCGGTCTGAGGTCAGGGCCCACCCTGCCGACTCCGCCACAGCGTCGCGGTGCGCCATCCAAGCCCGGCGCAGGGACTCGGCATGTGCGCTCTTCTTGACCACGTAGTTCACCAGCCAGTCCTGAACCTTGGGCGAGCGCGCCTGGTGCAGCATGGCGTCCAGCTCCGCCTCTGTGAGGGACTTGGGCTTGCAGATCAGCAGCGCCAGTAGTTGCGCCGCCGTGTCCGGCGTGGCCCAGAGCTCCTTGGACAGCGCCGGCTGGGTCTTGAGGCGCTTGGCGATGGCGCGCAGCTTGCCAAGGTTCACACCATGATCGTCGCCGTGGCGCTCGTTGACGGCCCGCGCCCTGGGATCCTCCAGCGCGTTCAGCTCCGCCAGGACCTGCGCAAGCGACACGTCCGCGATCATCGACTCCATGGTGCCTCCAAGAGATCAGTAGTGCTCGACGGCGTGTGGCTGGGTCCGGTGGTGGGCCGCACGTTCCGCGCTCAGTCAAGCCTGTGAGGGGCGGCACGTCTAGACGGCGCGCCACTGGCGCGGGCGCTCTCGGTAAACTTGGCCCATGACTTCCTCCCAGGCCGACCCGGCCCCTGCTGACTCTGGCCAGGCCGACCCCGCCTCCGTCGATTCCGGCACACCTGACACCGGCGCGCCTGATTCCGGCGATCACCGCCGCGCACCCCGCCAAGGCCGCGCTGTGGAGGACCCCACCTTCTACCGCGCGGAGCCGGTGAGCTTTGTGCGCCGCGGGGAGCGCATGACCAGCGGGCAGCAGCGGGCGTGGGACACCATGCACCAGCAGCTCCTGATCGAGGTGCCGCGCCACCACGCCTCCACCTCCGTCCTGCCGGACGCACAGATCGATGTGCCCGCCGCCTTTGATCACCCGGAGCACCCGCTCACGGTGGAGATTGGCTCCGGCCTGGGAGAGGCCACTGCGCACGCGGCCCAGCAGCACCCCGAGCGCAACTTCCTGGCTGTTGAGGTGTACACCCCTGGCCTGGCCAAGCTCATGGAGGAGGTGGAACGCCGCGGCCTCACCAACGTGCGCGTGATGCAGGCCAACGCCCCGGAGGTGTTGGACGTGGTGCTGCAGCCCGGCCAGGTGGACGAGCTCTGGATCTTCTTCTCCGATCCGTGGCATAAGAAGCGCCACCACAAGCGCCGCCTCATCACGGACGCCTTTGCCGCTCGCGCCGCTCGTGTGCTGCGCCCTGGGGGCGCCTGGCGCCTGGCCACGGATTGGTCTAACTACGCGGAGCAGATGCGAGAGATCATCGAGGCCTCGGAAGAGTTCAACAATGAGCACCTGGGCGAGCGCGCCGGGGAGGACTCCCCCCTGACGGATATCCGCCGCCAGGAGATTGAGAAGCGCGAGGCGGAGCCTGACTTTGTGGACGAGCGCGGCGGCTGGGCACCGCGCTTTGAGGGCCGCACCCTCACCAGTTTTGAGGACAAGGCACTCAAGGCCGGGCGCAACATTTTTGACCTGACGGCCAGACGGCTCTAAAGGAGAAGGGCGGAAGGTGGAATCTCAGAGACTCAACACCTTCCGCCCTTCAGCGCCCTGGGGGGCCGGAGCGACAACTTGGGGGAACGTCGCTCCGCAGGCGCGGTTGTGGCTCCCAAATGGGGGGATTGGAGCCACAACCACTAGTGAACAGCATTCAGTGGCCTCGAATCAAGTGCACGCCAGATGGTGTGACTTTGATCACCTTGTGAGTTCAAACATGCCCCAGCTGCGGGTCTGGCGCGCGCGTGCCTCGCGCCCATTTTTCTTGATCGAGACCTCTCCGGTGCTGCCTGCTGAGAAGACTCGGACGCCACCCGGGCCCATGGCCTGGGCCTGGCTGCGCCACAGCGTGACCTGCCGTTGGAGCTGCATGACTTGATCACGCAACGCCGCCGCTTCCCGCTCCAACTCGATCATCCGCCGCACGCCCTCCAGGGACACTCCGACGGTGGAGAGCTCCTGGATCCTGCGCAGCCGCTCCACATCCACGCTGCTGTAGCGCCGGTGCTTCCCGTTGCGCCGTTGCGGCACCACGAGTCCCATCCGGTCATATTGCCGCAGCGTCTGCGGGTGCATATTGGCCAACTGAGCCGCCACGGAGATCACAAACACCGGTTCGTTCTGCTCCATCGTGACCACTCCCTCCTTCTCGTGAGGCCCTCCCCCTCCTACAGATGAGGGCCTACAGTGCGGCGCGCGTGCTCAAATCCGCGCGCGGATCCTCGCCCGCCGTGGCGGCCGCGAAGGCCTCCAGGGCAGCCGTGGCCTCCTTGTTCAACCGGGACGGAACCGCCACGTCCAGGATCACGTACATGTCCCCGTGACGCTTGGCGGTCTTGACCCCCCGGCCCTTCAGCCGCAGCGTCTTGCCGGACTGCGAGCCTGCCGGAACCTTGACCTTGACGGAGTCCCCGCTCAGGGTCGGCACGGACAGCTGACTGCCAAGGGCTGCCTCAGCGAAGGTCACCGGAATGTGGACCCGGATGTCATCGCCGTCGCGCTGAAAGAAGGGGTGCTCCTTGACGTGAACCTTGACCAGAAGGTCACCGTTGCCCGCGGCGCCGGAGCGGCCCTTGCCCTTGGCGCGCACCGTCTGCCCGTTGCGCACACCGGCGGGAATGCGGACGTCGATGGTTTCCCCGCTCGGCTCACGCAGGCCAATCGTGGTGCCCTCGATGGACCCCTTAAAGGTGATGGTGGTTTCCGCTGACCGGTCGGCGCCGCGCTGTGGCTGCTGCTGGTAGCCGCCAAAGCCGCCGCCACTGCCACCAAACATGCCGTTGAGCAGGTCCTCGAAGTCGGCGTTGCCGCCGGCGCCCGGGGCGTAGCGAGGGCGCTGCCCGCCTGCGCCGCCGCCGCCAAACATGCCGCCAAACACGTCGTCGAACCCCGCACCGCCGCCGCCTCCGGCCTGGAAGCGCGCGCCGGAGCCCATGGCCCGGACCGCGTCATACTGTTGGCGCTGGTCGGCATCGGAGAGCACCGAGTTGGCCTCGGTAATGTCCTTAAACTTGCCCTCGGCCGCCGCCTCGCCGTGGTTTGTATCAGGGTGGTACTTGCGAGCGAGCTTGCGGTACGCCTTCTTGATGTCTGCATCGCTGGCGTCCTTGGAGACGCCGAGCACCGCGTAGAAATCCTTGTCCACCCAGTCCTGACTGGCCATCTAAGCGCCTCCTTCTCAGGTATTCGCATGTGATGAGCGGGACTCCGCTCAGAAAAGTTCAGGGGGCGACGCCGCCCGGGCACCTGGCCCGGGCGGCGTCGAACTGCTTATTCTCCCGTGGAGACCATGACCTGCGCTGCGCGCAGGACCCGGTCGCCTCGGCGGTAACCGGCCCGCAGGATCATGCCCACGTGATCGGCTTCCATCCCCTCCACCGGCTGGCGCAGCAACGCCTCGTGAATCGCGGGGTCAAACTCCACCCCGGCCTCATCGATGCGTTCCAGGCCAACGGCGCCCAGTGCGGTGTCCAGCTTGGCCGCGATGGCGGCAAACGGACCGTCCTGAAGATCGCCCGCAGTGCGGGCCGCATTCAGGTCATCCAGCACGGGAACCAGCGCGGACACGGTGGCGTTGATCCCGATCTCCCGGGCCGCCTCCTTGTCCCGCTCCACACGGCGGCGATAGTTGGTGAACTCTGCCTGCAAGCGCTGCAGATCCGCCTTCAACTCGGCCTCCGCGTCGGAGCCCTGCTCCTGGGCGGCGGCCGCGTCGTCGAGGATCTGCTGCGCCTGACTCAGCGCATCACCCTCGGTGTCCTGTTCCGCTGCGTCCTCCTGGGGCGCAGTGGGCTCCTCCTCGGGCTGAATCTCCTCGTTCGACATGCTCGCCTAACCTCAGTTCTTCTTCTCGTCGTCCTCGTCAACAACCTCGGCGTCAACAACATCCTCATCCGCGGAGGTGGGCTGACCCTCGGCACCCTCAGAGGCGGCCGATGCCTGCTCCTGGGAGTACAGCGCCTCGCCAAGCTTGGTCTGGGAAGCCTGCAGCTTCTCATACGCGGTCTTGACCTCAGCGTCGTTGTCCTGGCCCTCAAGGGCAGCCTTCAGCGCGTCGACGTCCGCCTGGACCTCGGTCTTCACGGCCTCGGGGAGCTTGTCCTCGTTGTCCTTGATGAGCTTGTCCACCGAGTAGGCGCTGGACTCCGCGGCGTTGCGCGTCTCCGCGGCCTCGCGGCGCTTCTTATCCTCAGAGGCGTGCTCCTCGGCTTCCTTGACCATGCGGTCAATGTCGTCCTTGGAGAGCGAGGAACCACCGGTGATGGTCATGGACTGCTCCACGCCGGTGCCCTTGTCCTTGGCGGAGACGTGCACAATGCCGTTGGCGTCGATGTCAAAGGTGACCTCAACCTGCGGCATGCCGCGCGGGGCCGGCGCAATGCCGGTCAGCTCAAAGGTGCCAAGCGGCTTGTTATCCCGGGTGAACTCTCGCTCACCCTGGAAGACCTGAATGGACACGGAGGGCTGGTTGTCCTCAGCGGTGGTGAAGGTCTCCGAGCGCTTGGTCGGGATGGCCGTGTTGCGCTCAATGAGCTTGGTCATCACGCCGCCCTTGGTCTCGATGCCCAGGCTCAGCGGGGTCACGTCGATCAGGAGCACGTCCTTGCGCTCACCCTTGAGCACGCCAGCCTGCAGCGCGGCGCCTACGGCGACCACCTCATCCGGGTTCACGCCCTTGTTGGCTTCCTTGCCGGCCAGTTCCTTGACCAGCTCTGCCACGGCGGGCATGCGGGTGGAACCGCCAACCAGGACCACGTGAGCGATCTCTGAGACCTTGACGCCGGCCTCGGTGATCACGTCGTTGAACGGCTTGCGGGTGCGCTCCAGCAGGTCTCCGGTGAGCTCCTGGAACTTGGCACGGCTGAGGTGCTCATCCAGGTGCACGGGACCGTCCGCGGTCACGGAGAGGTACTGCAGAGAGATGTTGGTGCTGCTCGCGGAGGAGAGCTCCTTCTTGGCCTGCTCTGCGGCCTCCTTGAGGCGCTGCAGGGCAATCTTGTCCTTGGACAGATCGGCGCCCTTGGCCTTGGCCTGCGAGAGCAGCCAATCAACCACGCGCTGGTCCCAGTCATCGCCGCCCAGGCGGTTATCGCCGGAGGTGGCGCGCACCTGGATCGTGGCGAAGCCGTCGTCATCCTTGCCAACCTCAAGCAGGGACACATCGAACGTGCCGCCACCCAGGTCGTACACCAGGATGAGCTCGTCCTCATTGCCCTTGTCCAGGCCGTAGGCCAGGGCGGCCGCGGTGGGCTCGTTGACGATACGCAGGACGTTCAGGCCCGCGATCTCGCCGGCCTCCTTGGTGGCCTGACGCTCGGCATCGTTGAAGTAGGCCGGAACGGTGATGACCGCGTCCGTGACCTTCTCACCCAGGTAGTCCTCGGCGTCGTGCTTGAGCTTCATCAGCGTGCGAGCCGAGATCTCCTGCGCGGTGTACTTCTTGCCATCCACATCCACGCTCCAGTCGGTGCCCATGTGGCGCTTGACGGAGAAGAGGGTGCGGTCAACGTTGTTGACGGCCTGGCGCTTGGCGATGTCTCCCACCAGCACCTCGCCGTTCTTGGCGAACGCAACGACGGACGGCGTGGTGCGCGAGCCCTCGGCGTTGGCAATGACAGTCGGCTCTCCGCCTTCAAGGACGGAGACGACAGAGTTGGTGGTTCCGAGGTCGATACCCACGGCACGGGACATGGTTTTCCTGCTTTCTTTCTCGGTGATGTCTATAGCCACCGGGGCCTGAGCGACCCCTTGAGCCATCTGCACTCAACTTTACTCGGCACCGTTTTGATGTCAAATGAACTTGATTCGATGTGACTCAACTTGCGGCTTCGGGAGGTATAACCAGGGCGTCTCCGGATTCATTCCCAGGGCGTTCAGGTAGGAAAGAGGGCATGACTGAGCCCGGAGGCAGCCGCCGCGAGCCGAGCCGCTATTTCTCCCCGCGGGCCAGCTTGCTTGGCCACCACATGGCGCGGCCCAGCGTGTGCCCCAGCGCGGGGACCAGCAGGGTGCGCACCACCAGGGTGTCCAGCAGCACACCGAAGGCCACGATGAAGCCCAGCTGCACCATGAACATGATGGGCACCACGCCTAGCGCCGCGAAGGTGGCCGCCAGGACCACGCCGGCGGAGGTGATCACGCCGCCGGTGACCGCGAGCCCGCGCGTCAGGCCGTCCTGCGCACCGCGCTTCTTGACCTCTTCCCTCACCCGGGACATCAGGAAGATGTTGTAGTCCACTCCCAGGGCCACCAGGAAGGTGAAGCCGAAGAGCGGCACCGCCGGGTCCGCACCAGGGAAGTTGAAGACCCCGTTGAAGATCCACGCGGAGACGCCCATTGCCGTGCCGTAAGAGAGCACCGTGGTCACGATCAGCACCAGCGGCGCCACCACAGAGCGCAGCAGCAGCATCAGAATGATGAGGATCGCCACCAGCACAATCGGGATGATTTTCTGGACGTCGTGCTGCGCCGTGGTCTGCTTGTCCAGCGCCGTGGCGCTTGACCCGCCCACCAAAGTCTCCGAGTCGACGTCGTGCACTGCAGTTCTCAGCGTCGCGATGGTTCCCAGCGCCGCCTCAGAGTCGGCCGAATCAGAGAGCGTCGCGGAGATCTGAACGCGCCCCTCCACCACCTTGGCCGCGTTCTTGGGGGTGACCGGGCCGCCGTTCTGGCCCACGATGTAGGCGGAGGCCACGCCGTCCGTTGACTCGGTGGCCTTCAGGACCTGCGCCTGGTCCGCCTCCAACGCGTAGACCTGCGCGGGGCTGCCTGCGCCGGCGTCAAAGTGGCGTGCGATGGCCTCGTTGCCCGCCTTGGAATCGGTCTGCCCCAGCACCAGCTCCGACTCCGGCACGCCGGAGGCCTTGAGCTGGAACACCCCGGCGCAGCCCACCAGCAGGACCAACGCCGTGGCGACCCACACCACGCGGTGGTGGCGGCGCACCCACAGGGCCAGGCGGCCCCAGAGGCCGTGGCCCGCCACCAGTTCCTGCTCGGCGCTCGACGCCGTTGGGGCCGGCTTGGGCATGAACGGCCAGAAAGCGGCGCGGCCAAAGAGCCACAGCAGCGCCGGCAACAGGGTCAGCGCCGCGATGACGGAGAAAACGATGCCGCTGGCGGCGATGGGACCCAGAGCCTTATTGGAGTTCAGATCCGAGAACATGAGGCACAGCAGGCCCACCACCACGGTGCCACCGGAGGCCAGGATGGGCTCCACCGAGCGCAGCCAGGCGTGCTTCACGGCGGCCCAGCGATCCTCGCCCTCCGCGATGGCCTCGCGGAAACGGGCCACCAGCAACAGGCTGTAGTCGGTGGCGGCGCCGATCACCAGGATGGAGAGGATGCCTTGGCTCTGCCCGTCGATGTCGATGATGCCGTTCTTGGCCATCAGGTAGACGGCCACGATGGCGGCGCAGAGGGCGGCCATGGAGGTCAGGAGCACCGTGATGGGCAACAGCACCGAGCGGTAGACGATCAGCAGGATCACCAAGACCGCGAGCAGCGCCACGATCAGGAGCGTGCCGTCGATCCCGCCAAAGGCCGTGACCAGGTCACCCGTGAAGCCGGCGGCGCCGGTGACGTGGATGGCGGCGGTGCCGGCAAAGGTGCCGTCCCCGGACGCCGTGGAGCTGAGCTCCCGGAGCTGGGCCACAGCCTCCTTGGTCTCCTCAGCAGCACTGAGGGGGACGATGTACTCAAAGGCCTTGCCGTCCTCGCTCGGGATGGGGCCAACGGCCTTGCCCTCCACCAGACCCGTGTCCTGGATTTTTTTCAAGAAGGCGGCGCCGGAGTCCTTGCTCAGCTCCTGGTCGGATTCCACGATGATGATCGCGGGGATGGACTCTGTGTCGCTGAATTTGTTTTGCCACTCCACGGCGCGCGTGGCCTCAGCGGAGGAGGGCAGGAAGGTGGTCTGATCCGTGGTCTGAACGTCTCCGATCTTGCCGAAGGTGGGACCACCGACGCCCATCACCCCCAGCCACGCGACGATCAGCAGTACGGCTCCGACGGCGCGCAAGATGGCGCCCTTGGTGCCCTTTTTCTTCACATGATCAGCCACGACGATCCTTCGTTCCTCCCGGAGATACTTCGACAATGGAAATAGTAGGTCATGGAAGTAGAATGTGCACATGATGGCCCGAGCAGAGAACGTGCAGCCTGACGCCGAACGCCTCCGCTGGGAGGTGGTGCGCCTACTGCAGGACGTCACGGTGGCCTCCGACCGCTACGTGGACTCCGCCGCCCGCGGCGAGGGCATGCACCGCACCGACCTCCACGCGCTCTCCGCGGTGGTGCGCCATCACGACGTTGACTCCCCCCTGACCGTGTCTGAGCTGGCCCACCGCCTTGACCTTTCCGCGCCCGCCACCACCGCGCTGGTGGACCGACTCTCCGCGAACGGGCATGTGGTCCGCGCCAAGAGCGAGGTGGACCGCCGCCGCGTCACCCTCTCCACCACCGACTCCGCCCGCGAGACCGGCGCACGCATCTTCATGCCACTGGCCCGCGCCATGTCCGCGGTCACCGCCACGTACACCGGGGAAGAGCTGGCCGTGATTGCCCGCTTCCTCGACGAAACCTCAGAGGCCATCACGGCCGCCGGGCCCGCGGAACGCGATCCCAAAGCGGTACCGAACCGCCAAGGTGGGCCGAGAACTCAAGCCGACGCCGCGGCGTCGGGCGCTGAAAACTAGGGGCCGCGCGGATGAGCCTGGCCACGTGGAGCACCCTGCTCACCGCCGCCATCGTCATTTCGCTCACCCCGGGCGCCGGGGCCGTGAATACGATGACCAATGCCATTACGCAGGGATGGCGGCGCTCCATCTGGGGCGTGATGGGGCAGCAGATTGCCCTGATTGTTCAACTGCTGATCGTGGCGGTGGGCGTGGGGGCGCTGGTCGCTGCATCGCCCGCGATCCTGACCGCCGTCAAGCTTTTGGGCGCGGCCTACCTGGTGTATCTGGGCGTGCGGATGCTGTTGGCCAAGCCGAAGGTCACCGAGACCGAGAGGGTGGAGGTGGTGGGCGACGACGCCGTGGCCCCTGCCGCCGCTGCCGCCGCTGCCGCCGCTGCCGCCACTGCTGCCACTGCGCCCGCCGGGCGACGGCGCGAACCCGCCGCCGCGATGCTGCGGCGCGGCATCCTGGTGAACCTGTTAAACCCCAAGGCCATCGTCTTTTTCCTGGCCTTCATTCCACCCTTTATTCGGCCGGACCAGCCCGCCGCACCGCAATACCTCATCATCGCCGCGACCTGCGTGGTGGTGGACGTGCTGGTGATGTGGTTCGGCTTCGCGCTGCTGGCGCGACCCCTGGGGCGGCTCATGGATACCGAGCGCGGGCAACGGATCCTGAATACGATCTTTGGGCTGTGCTTCATCCTGGTGGCCGGGCTGCTCTTCCTGGTGCACTGACACGGTGCGCCGACGGGCAGGACTTAGGCGGCCGGGGCGGGGGCGTCGATCGCGAGCTTCACGCCGACGGCACCCAACAGGGTGCCGGTGACCCACTTTTGCCAGCGCACCCAGGCCGGCCTGCGGAGCAGGAAGGCCGCGACAGAGGCCGCCGCGAGGATGATGGCGCCGTTCACCGCGACACCCACGGCGATCTGGATGGCACCGAGCTGGAAGCCCTGGGCCACGACGCTGCCCGCTGCCGGGTCGATGAACTGAGGGATCAGGGCCAGGTAGAGGATCGCGACCTTGGGATTGAGCAGGTTAGTGATGAGTCCCATGCGGAAGAGCTTGCCCAGGGAGTCCCGCGGCAGGGTGGTGGTCTGGAACATCGATGTTCCGCCCGGGCGCAGTGTCTTGTAGGCCAGCCAAAGCAGGTAGGCGGCACCGGCGATCTTGAGGGCAACGAAGAGCCAGGGGACCACAAAGAAGACAGCGGCCAACCCCAGGTTCGCCATCACCAGGTAGACCACAAAACCAGCGGCTGTGCCCGCCAGGGACACCATTCCCGCGCGCCACCCTTGGCTGATGCTGCGCGAGACCAGGTAGATCATGTTCGGCCCGGGAGTGAGCGCGAGGCCCAACTCCACCAGCGCGATGCCACACGCTGCCGCTAACGTGATCACAGAATCTCCGATGCGAGGTGGGGCTGATATGAGCATTTCATCATGGCAAGGGCGTGGCGCGTAACGTTGTTGTGCCGGCCGCGGGCAATCCTGCTTGATCTTGATGGCACGCTCCTGGACCACGAGAACGCCAGCGGCAAAGCTCTACTCGAGGCGCTCGAGGCGACGGGGCTGGGGCCCCGTGTTCACGGCGCCCCGGAGGCGGCACTGTCGCGGTGGCACAGCCTCGAGGTCCAGCACTTCCAGCGCTACCTTGACGGCGAGTTGAGCTTTGAGGAGCAGCGCGTCATCCGCACGCGGGAGTTCCTGGAGTCCTATGGGGTGGCGGATCTTGACCGAGCAGCGACGCTGCGATGGTTTGATCGCTACCGCGCGCAGTACCAGGCCGCGTGGCGACCATTCGCCGACGTGCATCCGTTCCTCAACGCCGTCGCCGCCCTAGAGCGCCCGCCCGCCCTTGCCATTGTTTCCAACGGCGAGCAGGCGCAACAGGAGGCAAAGCTCGTGGCTCTGGGGCTGGAGGGAATCAGGCTGTTTACGTCCTCCGCTCTGGGGGTACCCAAGCCCGATCCGGGCCTCTTTCACCAGGTATGTCAGGCGCTTGGCGTTCGATCCGATGAGGCATGGTTCATCGGCGACGACCGCGACGTGGATGCCGTGGGTGCGCAGGCCGCCGGGTTGCACGGTGTCTGGCTGGACCGGCACGGCATCGAGGTAGCGCCCGTGCCGCCTTCTCCGGCTGCTTGGCCAGCCCGCACGACGACGCTGGCGAACGTCCTCCACTGGATCGGCGCCGCGCGCTGACGACGGCTTGTGGGACGAACAATCTTCGCGTCCTGGTGCGCACGAACCCTTCTGTGGATAAGCACTCCCAACACCGTTAGGGATCGTCTACTGTGTGTTCATTACGCACTTGGCTGACTGGGGAGGGCTCATGGGCGCGTTTTTTGGGTTGAAGCGGTCTGGGGTTGCGGCGCGAGCTTTGGGGTTCGGCGTCGCGGTGTTGCTGGGTGTCAGTGCGTGTTCCGGACCGCCCGAGACCCCGGCTCAGACCAGTATTCCGTTGGGGAGTCCCACGCCGTTGGCGTCGTCGCCGTCATCGAGTCCGAGCGGCAGCCCGACAGATAGTCCCAGCCCGAACAACGCGTACGTACCGGCCACCAGCACGTCACCGGCCAAGAACGTGCCCAGACCGGTCCTTCCCGCACTGGCGAAGAAGAAGACCTTCGAGGGGCAGAAGGCGTTCATCAAATACTGGATGGAAACCTACAACTACGCCTTCGACACCGGCGACGGCACCCTGATCACCCAGATCTCAGACCGAGGATGCGTATTCTGCAAAGCCACGCAAGACGGCGCCAAAAAAATGTACTTAGACAGGAAGACCTGGCGCATTGGCGGGGGCGCCACGGTTACTAGCATTGGACAACCAACACTGGTTCAACCAGGAATTAGCCGCTTCACCATTGAAGTCAAGGATGAGCCCGCGCAGTATTTTACTGCGTCCGGTCCTAGTAGTCACTACAAGCCGAAGATTCGAAAAACAGCATCGTCCTACATCTGGCTTGAATATTCCGGCGGTGTATGGCGAACAGTTGACGCTGGAGCGAAGAATGCCTAGCGCTAAGAAACAACCTCTGGCTGTCCGTTCGTCACTATTCGTGTTTATCTTCATGCTCGCTTCTCTCGTACCCGGTCAGTACGCGTCGGCAGAACCTGGCGGATTCGACGGTGGCTACACTTCCGAGGATGGACAAGTCGGGATCAACGGGAAAATCATTAAAGATGCCCCGAAGCCGGGTCCGGTGGTGGTCAAGGGTAAGAACCCCAAAGCGCCCGGGGCCGGATCCTCCTCGAACGGGACACGAGGACCCAAGTTCATCTGGGACACCACCACCGTCTGCAACAACTCCCTCCCCAACTCCCGCATCAGCAAAGCGGTCAGCAA
>NZ_QQXL01000019.1 GCF_003640665.1 Galactobacter caseinivorans | reverse complement strand
AGCGGACAACGGGATTCGAACCCGCGACCTCCACCTTGGCAAGGTGGCGCTCTAGCCAGCTGAGCTATGTCCGCATGTTGCTACTCACATCAAAAAACCACTGCCGCCTGTGCAGAGCACTGTGGCAGAGGTTTTCGTGCGCGATACTGGGATCGAACCAGTGACCTCTTCCGTGTCAGGGAAGCGCGCTACCGCTGCGCTAATCGCGCCTA
>NZ_QQXL01000018.1 GCF_003640665.1 Galactobacter caseinivorans | reverse complement strand
CTGAGCTACCCAGCCACCAAACCCCACATGCCGGTGGACCCACACGTGTTCATCCCCGAGAACTTCACCTACTTCCCCGACCAATACGGCACCGAACCTATGCCCGACTCAAACCACCCCCTCTCCGGCCTGGAACACCTCCCCGCACCCATCCCCACAGGAAACCCACTCCCGCCCGGGATCCTCCCCAACTACCCGGATGGCATCCCCGTCGGAGCAAGCACCACCCAGCCCACACCCCAGTCACCATCAACCCCCGCAACAGACCTACCCGCAGCGCAGATGCCTGGCCCCGACGCCGACCCCACACCACTCTGGGCCCACAT
>NZ_QQXL01000017.1 GCF_003640665.1 Galactobacter caseinivorans | reverse complement strand
GGTGGCGACCGCCGCGATGATCGCGGCCCCCGTCGTGATGACAACCGTGGTGGTGGCTTCCGCGGTGGTGACCGTCGTGAGGACACTCGCGGTGGTGGTTTTGGTGGCGATCGTCGTGATGATCGTGCACCCCGTCGTGATGATCGTCAGGGTGGCGGTTTCCGCGGCAATGACCGTCGTGAGGACACTCGCGGTGGTGGCTTTGGTGGCGATCGTCGTGATGATCGCGGCCCCCGTCGTGATGATCGTCAGGGTGGCGGTTTTGGTGGCGACCGCCGCGATGATCGCGGCCCCCGTCGTGATGACAACCGTGGTGGTGGCTTCCGCGGTGGTGACCGTCG
>NZ_QQXL01000016.1 GCF_003640665.1 Galactobacter caseinivorans | reverse complement strand
TCAACCCCCGCAACAGACCTACCCGCAGCGCAGATGCCTGGCCCCGACGCCGACCCCACACCACTCTGGGCCCACATCGAAGAACTCCTCGGCGACGAAGCAGAAGAACTCCTCGCCCCCGGCGCCACCCAAGACCAACTCAACGAACTCGAAGAAGAACTCGGCTACCCCCTCCCCGCCCAACTGCGCACAGCCCTCACCCGCCACAACGGCACCCTCACCGACCACCCAGACCTCCCCGGCCACCAACTCCTCTCCACACAAGAAATCGCAGAAGAGCACGCCACCAACACAGACGCCTACGAAGACACCAACCAAGAAATCCTGGCCTCCCCCAACCCCTACGCCGCCACCAACTTCACCCCCAACACCACCCAACCCGGCATCTGGAACACCGCCTGGATCCCCATCACCACAGACGGCACCGGCAACAACCACATCCTCGACACCAACCCAGGACCCGCCGGCCACACCGGACAAATCCTCACCATCACCACCAACACACCCCCCACCGGACCCACCTACCCCTCCTACGCAGCCCTCCTCACCACCTGGGCCACCAACCT
>NZ_QQXL01000015.1 GCF_003640665.1 Galactobacter caseinivorans | reverse complement strand
CCCAAGTTCATCTGGGACACCACCACCGTCTGCAACAACTCCCTCCCCAACTCCCGCATCAGCAAAGCGGTCAGCAACGTCTGCGGGCTCGTCGGAAACGCCATCTGCAAGGAAGAAGACAAAAACAAAGTCTTCGCCATCGGCCTGGGCGGGGACGGCAGCAAACCAGTCGACTGCGTCGGCCTCCGCAAAAACACCGGCCCAGGCACCCAAGGCGCCGGCACACCCGCACCACCCCCACCCACGATCAGCACCGAAGACTTCCAATCCCTGACCATCCCCGCCTCCACCCTCAAATCCCAACTAGGCGGCTTCACCCTCAAAGGCGCACACACCAACCTCTACGCCGACGGCGGCACACAACACCTGGACACCATCGTCCTAGGCCAACCAGTCACCGTGAAAGCCACCCCCATCTCCTACACCTTCACCTACGGCGACGGCACCAAACTCACCACCAAAACCCCCGGCGCCCCCGTCGCCGGCAACGGCAACGGCTTCGACATCCAAACCGAAACCAGCCACATCTACACCACAACCGGAATCTTCACCGCCACCCTCACCACCACCTACACCGGCCAATTCTCCGTCAACAACGGCCCCTACCAACCCATCCCCGGCACCGCCAACACCACCTCCACACCCCTAAACATCGACGTCTGGCGCACCAAGCACTACCGCGTCGCAGAACCCTGCAACAAAAACAACACCGCCCCCGGCTGCACCCCCAAC
>NZ_QQXL01000014.1 GCF_003640665.1 Galactobacter caseinivorans | reverse complement strand
TTGCTGACCGCTTTGCTGATGCGGGAGTTGGGGAGGGAGTTGTTGCAGACGGTGGTGGTGTCCCAGATGAACTTGGGTCCTCGTGTCCCGTTCGAGGAGGATCCGGCCCCGGGCGCTTTGGGGTTCTTGCCCTTGACCACCACCGGACCTGGCTTCGGAGCGCGTGGACTTGCCTGAGACGCACTTATCTCAAATTTGTCCTGAGTTGAACCACTGTCAAAGTCCGTTCCTTCATTGGCGAGTGCTGGGGAGGGGCTGATGAGCGAGAGCAGGAGAAAGAAAACACTCACCAGTGCCAGTGGCTGCCGTCTCATGATGACTTAGCCGCCGATCTTACGCATGTCGACAGTTCTCCAGTGGCCAGCGATGTACTCGATCCACAGACGCATCTGCGCAGTGCCGCCTTTGATGGGCTTGTACGATTTGCTTTCTCCGGTGGTTGTCCAGAACGTGCCAGGTTGGTCGGTTGCTCTGACATCGATTACTTGCATTCCGTCCACTGCTGGACGCTGTTTTGCCGTGGACAAGTCAAAATCTGTGCGAACCCCGACTCGCCAGGCACTGTTCTTCATTCGCATGGCCTTTGCGCCGGTGGTGATGGTCTTGCATGCCTTGCAGTCAGGGGCGGACACTGCACCGAATGGAGCCGTGTCGCCGGTGTCGAAGGCGTAGTTGTAGGTTTCCATCCAATATTTGATGAACGCCTTCTGACCCTCGAAGGTCTTCTTCTTCGCCAGTGCGGGAAGGACCGGTTTGGGCACGTTCTTGGCCGGTGACGTGCTGGTGGCCGGTACGTACGCGTTGTTCGGGCTTGGACTAGAGCTGGCTGTCGCATTGCCGCTCGGGCTCGCCGTTGGTGAGGACGCCAGCGGTGTCGGTGTCCCCATCGGAATGCTGGTTTGGGCGGGAGTCTCGGGCGGTCCCGAGCACGCACTGACCCCCAGTAGCACGGCGAGGCCGAGCCCCAGTGCCCGGGACGCGACCTCGGACCGTTTGAGTGCCGGTTTTGTGCGCATGGTCTCTCTCCAATCGGCTGCGTGTGGGGTTGCCCCGACATGCCTCGCTGTGGTGGTTCTGGGTTACCTGTTGGGGGTGCAGCCGGGGGCGGTGTTGTTTTTGTTGCAGGGTTCTGCGACGCGGTAGTGCTTGGTGCGCCAGACGT
>NZ_QQXL01000013.1 GCF_003640665.1 Galactobacter caseinivorans | reverse complement strand
ATCACCACCAACACACCCCCCACCGGACCCACCTACCCCTCCTACGCAGCCCTCCTCACCACCTGGGCCACCAACCTCCAGAGCAACGACGACGAGAGCGAGTAGGACTCATGAAACTCAAGCCCACTTCCACCCTTCCCGAATCCCGTCCGTATGCCTCAGAGTTGCTGGGCCACGGGTTAGACGCTTGGGCAGGCGCGACTCTGCGGCGCGGACTGCTGCGCATCCACAATGACGAGACCGGCCCAGCTGCCACCGAGGAGTTGGCAGACGCCTTTGGCGAGGACTCCGAGGGCCTCACCGTCTTCGCCACAGACTGGCTGGCCCGCCACTACGCGGCCGGTGTCACCCCCGAAGGTCCCGTGGTGGTCCGCGCGGACATCAGCACCGGCGAACTGGATGCCATCACCACCGCAGGCGAGTTCATCACCCTCATCACGAGCGATCGCAAGGCCGAGGACTTCTTTAACCCCGACCAGTTCAAGACCTTCTGCCGCAACAATCGCCTCCTTGGCCTGAACTTCGACGACTGCGCCTCATACAAGCAGCCGCCGTTCCTGGGCGGAGACCCCAGCGTGAACAACATGGAACTGACCGACGTCAGCGTGCACTGGGCACTCTTTGGGCAGATGTACCAGCAGGTCAAGGACCTCCCGCCCGGCACACCCATCAGTGAAATCAACGCCGACTAACGCCGCGGCAAGGGGGCCGTCGCCATGCCCATGAACCGTGCAGACCTCAAGCTCTACCGCTCGCTGGTCGACGCCGCTTTGGCTGCAGTCCCCAAGGACACCGACCGGCGGGTGCGGCAGTTCATGGGCAAAAGAATGAAGCAGTCGATGGGCATAGACGAGATCAACGGAACCGTCGAGATGGGCTACATGGCCAACCTCTGGGCCGCTCTGGGGTACCAGGACGCTATGCGTCATCTGTACGGAGCCATGATGATCCGCGTGAGTTCACAAGACGGAAGGCTCGCGCCCAATAGTCTGGACAGCGCCATGATGGCGTGGCCCGCTGAATATGCGAACCTCACAGGCTACGCCCACCTCTTCAACCGCACCAACACCCCACCCTTCCCCCTCAGCCGGGTGATTATGGGGCGACTCTTCACCGATCCGAGCGAATTTCATCGGGCCTACATCGGGACCCCCCAAATCCCGGGGACGGGTTGGGGGCATAAAGATGTCATTCGCCCCATCCGACATATCCTCGACGACATGGAATTCATGGGCATCCACCGCCTGGCAACCACCAACGACTGGGGCTGGAACAGGGAACGCTTCAACCAAGAGCTCGAGCTGCACGCCACCAACCTGCGCCAGTTCCTGGGCTTCCCAGCTACCAAACCCCACATGCCGGTGGACCCACACGTGTTCATCCCGGACGGCTTCACGCACTTGCCTGTCCAACACGCGACCGAAGCAATTCCCAGCCCCGAGCCCACCCGTCCCCTCCCCGGCCTGGAACACCTCCCCGCACCCATCCCCACAGGAAACCCACTCCCGCCCGAGATCCTCCTCAACCAACCGGACCGGATCCTGCCTCAGGAAGCACCGACGCCATGCCCATGAACCGTGCAGACCTCAAGCTCTATGGCTCGCTGATCGACGCCGCTCTGGCTGCAGTCCCCAAGGACACCGACCGGCGGGTGCGACAGTTTATGGGAAAAAAGGTGAAGCAAACTCTGGGCATCGATGAGGTCAACTCGACGCTTGAGATGGGCCACATGGCCAACCTTTGGGCGGCCCTGGGGTACCAGGACGCCATGCGTTACCTGTTCGAAGCATTGATGGTTCGGCTGGGTTCGCAAGAAGGAATACGCGCCCCGGATAGTCTGGACAGCGCGATGCTGGCCTGGCCGGCTGCATATGCAAATCTCACAGGCTACGCCCACCTCTTCAACCGCGCCAACACCCCACCCTCCTCCCTCAGCGACGAGGTAGACGACCCCATCTTCACCAACCCCAGTGACTACCGGCAACGCACCATGGGAACCCCCCAAGCCCCGGGATCGTCCTGGGGCTTCAAAGACGTCGTCGTTCCCATCCGGTTCATTCTGGACGACATGGAGATCATGGGCATTCACCGCCTCGCCACCACCAACGACTGGGGCTGGAACCGCGAACGCTTCAACCAAGAGCTAGAACTCCACGCCACCAACCTGCGCCAATTCCTGAGCTACCCAGCCACCAAACCCCACATGCCGGTGGACCCACACGTGTTCATCCCCGAGAACTTCACCTACTTCCCAGCCCAACACGCGACGGATGCGGTCCCCAGCCCCGAGCCCTCCCGTCCCCTCCCCGGCCTGGAACACCTCCCCGCACCCATCCCCACAGGAAACCCACTCCCGCCCGGGATCCTCCTCAACCAACCGGACCGGATCCTGCCTCAGGAAGCACCGACGCCATGCCCATGAATCGCGCAGCTGAGAAGCTTCATAACTCCCTGATCACCTCGGCCCTGGCCGCGGTGCCCAAAGACGTTGACCCGCGAGTGCGCCAGTTCATTCGGAAAAAGGTCACAGGGAACATGGGCATCGATGAGCCCCTGACATACGTGCAGATGGGCCAGATGGCGAACCTGTGGGCAACCCTGGGGTACCAGGAGGCCGTGCGGTACCTCTGCGAGGCAATGATGGTCCGCTCAGTGCCCGATCAGGGACACAGCGGAGCAAACAGCATGTGCCGATCCATGCTGGCGTGGCCAGCCGAGTACGCGAACCTCACCGGCTACGCCCACCTCTTCAACCGCACCAACACTCCATACTTCCCCCTCAGCCGAGAAATCGAAGACCCGATCTTCACCAACCCGGATGAGTTCAACCGGGACTACATCGGCACCCCTCAAAGTCCGGGGTCCGGCTGGGGACACAAAGACGTGATTCTCCCCATCCGTTACATCGTCGACGACATGTACAAGATGGGCATGTACCGCCTCGCCACCAGCAACGACTGGGGCTGGAACCGCGAACGCTTCAACCAAGAGCTAGAACTCCACGCCACCAACCTGCGCCAATTCCTGAGCTACCCAGCCACCAAACCCCACATGCCGGTGGACCCACACGTGTTCATCCCCGAGAACTTCACCTACTTCCC
>NZ_QQXL01000012.1 GCF_003640665.1 Galactobacter caseinivorans | reverse complement strand
TTTTGGGGTTGCGAAGGTTGTTGTTTCGTAACCGAATAGTGGACGCGTGCAGAGCTTGCTTGAACTGTTTTGAAGCCAGTTCATGGGCTGTGTGTGGTGTAAGTTGTCGGCCTATTAGTACAGGTCAGCTTCACGAGTCTTTAGTTCTCGCTTCCACATCCTGCCTATCAACCCAGTGGTCTAGCTGGGGGCCTCTCGACACATAAAGTGTCATGGAAATCTTATCTCGAAGCGAGCTTCCCGCTTAGATGCTTTCAGCGGTTATCCCATCCGAACGTAGCTAATCAGCGGTGCACTTGGCAGTACAACTGACACACCAGAGGTTCGTCCGTCCCGGTCCTCTCGTACTAAGGACAGCCCTTCTCAAATTTCCTACGCGCGCAGAGGATAGGGACCGAACTGTCTCACGACGTTCTAAACCCAGCTCGCGTGCCGCTTTAATGGGCGAACAGCCCAACCCTTGGGACCAACTCCAGCCCCAGGATGCGACGAGCCGACATCGAGGTGCCAAACCATGCCGTCGATATGGACTCTTGGGCAAGATCAGCCTGTTATCCCCGAGGTACCTTTTATCCGTTGAGCGACGGCCGTTCCACAACGTGCCGCCGGATCACTAGTCCCGACTTTCGTCCCTGCTCGAGCTGTCACTCTCGCAGTCAAGCTCCCTTGTGCACTTACACTCGCCACCTGATTGCCAACCAGGCTGAGGGAACCTTTGGGCGCCTCCGTTACTCTTTAGGAGGCAACCGCCCCAGTTAAACTACCCATCAGGCACTGTCCCTGACCCGGATCACGGGCCGAGGTTAGGAATCCGATACAGCCAGAGTGGTATTTCAACGATGACTCCACGAACACTAGCGTGCCCGCTTCAAAGTCTCCCACCTATCCTACACAAGCTGCACCGAACACCAATACCAAACTATAGTAAAGGTCACGGGGTCTTTCCGTCCTTCTGCGCGTAACGAGCATCTTTACTCGTACTGCAATTTCGCCGAGTTCATGGTTGAGACAGTAGGGAAGTCGTTACTCCATTCGTGCAGGTCGGAACTTACCCGACAAGGAATTTCGCTACCTTAGGATGGTTATAGTTACCACCGCCGTTTACTGGGGCTTAAATTCTCCGCTTCGCAACAAGTTGCTAACAGGTCCTCTTAACCTTCCAGCACCGGGCAGGAGTCAGTCCGTATACATCGTCTTGCGACTTCGCACGGACCTGTGTTTTTAGTAAACAGTCGCTTCCCCCTGGTCTCTGCGGCCCCGATCCGCCTCCACCCAGCTAGTGGGTTTCACGGTTGGGGCCCCCCTTCTCCCGAAGTTACGGGGGCATTTTGCCGAGTTCCTTAACCATGATTCTCTCGATCGCCTCGGTATTCTCTACCAGATCACCTGTGTCGGTTTGGGGTACGGGCGGCTAGAACCTCGCGTCGATGCTTTTCTAGGCAGCATAGGATCACCGGATCACCCACATAGTGGGCGCCCATCAGGTCTCAGACATCATGCAGCGCGGATTTGCCTACGCCACGTCCTACACCCTTAGACCAGGTCAATTCCATTGCCTGGCCCGGCTACCTTCCTGCGTCACACCTGTTAATACGCTGACCTTTCCTGCTCGGGTCCCGCGCCGCACACACCGGTACACTCCCGAAGGAGCATGATGATGTCTTTGGGGCGGTTAGCATCACAAGATCAGTATGGGCGGTTCTTCGCCGGTACGGGAATATCAACCCGTTGTCCATCGACTACGCCTGTCGGCCTCGCCTTAGGTCCCGACTGACCCAGGGCAGATTAGCTTGACCCTGGAACCCTTGATCATTCGGCGGACGGGTTTCTCACCCGTCATTCGCTACTCATGCCTGCATTCTCACTCGTGCCGTCTCCACCACTGGTTTACACCGCGGCTTCACTGTCGGCACGACGCTCCCCTACCCATCCAGTCCCCTGAACCACGAAGGCTTGGGTACATAACTGAATGACGCAACTTCGGTGGTGTGCTTGAGCCCCGCTACATTGTCGGCGCGGAATCACTTGACCAGTGAGCTATTACGCACTCTTTCAAGGGTGGCTGCTTCTAAGCCAACCTCCTGGTTGTCTAAGCAACTCCACATCCTTTTCCACTTAGCACACGCTTTGGGACCTTAGTTGGCGTTCTGGGCTGTTTCCCTCTCGACTATGAAGCTTATCCCCCACAGTCTCACTGCTGCGCTCTCACTTACCGGCATTCGGAGTTTGGCTGACGTCAGTAACCTTGTAGGGCCCATTAGCCATCCAGTAGCTCTACCTCCGGTAAGAAACACGCAACGCTGCACCTAAATGCATTTCGGGGAGAACCAGCTATCACGGAGTTTGATTGGCCTTTCACCCCTACCCACAGCTCATCCCCTCCATTTTCAACTGAAGTGGGTTCGGTCCTCCACGCGCTCTTACACGCGCTTCAACCTGGCCATGGGTAGATCACTCCGCTTCGGGTCTAGACCGTGCCACTCAAGCGCCCTATTCAGACTCGCTTTCGCTACGGCTTCCCCACACGGGTTAACCTCGCGACACAGCACTAACTCGCAGGCTCATTCTTCAAAAGGCACGCCGTCACCCCTCAAGGCTCCGACGGTTTGTAAGCACATGGTTTCAGGTACTATTTCACTCCCCTCCCGGGGTACTTTTCACCTTTCCCTCACGGTACTTGTCCGCTATCGGTCATCGGGTAGTATTTAGGCTTACCAGGTGGTCCTGGCAGATTCACACGGGATTCCTCGAGCCCCGTGATACTTGGGGACACGCCACAGAACGGCAGCACGCATGACAGCTACGGGACTCACACCCTCTCTGGTACGGCTTTCAAACCGTTTCGCCTATACGTCTGCACCTCATCCCCCAGAAACGGCAGTCTCTGGACGGGCGACCCCACAACCCCCACACCGCAACCCCTGCCGGGTATCACACGATATAGGTTTAGCCCCATCCGCTTTCGCTCGCCACTACTCACGGAATCACTGTTGTTTTCTCTTCCTGCGGGTACTGAGATGTTTCACTTCCCCGCGTTCCCTCCACGCCACCTATGAATTCAGTGACGGGTAACACGACTCACATCGTGCTGGGTTTCCCCATTCGGAAATCCTGGTGTCAACGTCCGGTTATCGACTCGACCAGGCTTATCGCAGATTCCCACGTCCTTCTTCGGCTCCCGATGCCAAGGCATCCACCATGTGCCCTTAAAAACTTACAAACCACACAACCACAACAACCACCCCAAAGGGCAGCCATCCCAGCCATGCAACAAGAAGTTCTACATGAGCGTTATATGTTTATCGAGAAAACCACCACCACCAGATCCCAAAAGACCCAGCAGTGAGGTTTGATAAATAATCAAAATTGCTATGCAGAACATCAACACACGTGCTGATGCCCTGCAAGATGCTCGCGTCCACTATGCAGTTCCCAAACAACAACCCCAACCACCACCACACACCAACCACAACGGGCAGGCACATGATCGCCGGCAGGCAAAAACCGAACCCACAAACTCAAGCCCCCCAAAAGGGAACCCTCCGTCCGTTGATTCAGGACCCAATAGTGCGCCAAACCCAACACCAGCATCAAACACCCAGCCGTTCCAACCAACCTCAACGCTCCTCTTACGAGAACCACCGAAACCGGCGTACTAAACCAAACATCCAACACCAACCGTGAAAGAATAATTTGTTGACATTCCACCCATGAGCTCGATGCCCTCCAACACCAGTGGAGGCAACACCAAACACTAAACAAACATCACAAGCCCGCCATATGGACGGGCCAAACGCTTGCTAGCTGCTCCTTAGAAAGGAGGTGATCCAGCCGCACCTTCCGGTACGGCTACCTTGTTACGACTTAGTCCCAATCGCCAATCCCACCTTCGACGGCTCCCTCCCAAAAGGGTTAGGCCACCGGCTTCGGGTGTTACCAACTTTCGTGACTTGACGGGCGGTGTGTACAAGGCCCGGGAACGTATTCACCGCAGCGTTGCTGATCTGCGATTACTAGCGACTCCGACTTCATGGGGTCGAGTTGCAGACCCCAATCCGAACTGAGACCGGCTTTTTGGGATTAGCTCCACCTCACAGTATCGCAACCCTTTGTACCGGCCATTGTAGCATGCGTGAAGCCCAAGACATAAGGGGCATGATGATTTGACGTCGTCCCCACCTTCCTCCGAGTTGACCCCGGCAGTCTCCCATGAGTCCCCGGCATAACCCGCTGGCAACATGGAACGAGGGTTGCGCTCGTTGCGGGACTTAACCCAACATCTCACGACACGAGCTGACGACAACCATGCACCACCTGTGAACCAGCCCCGAAGGGAAACCACATCTCTGCGGCGATCTAATCCATGTCAAGCCTTGGTAAGGTTCTTCGCGTTGCATCGAATTAATCCGCATGCTCCGCCGCTTGTGCGGGCCCCCGTCAATTCCTTTGAGTTTTAGCCTTGCGGCCGTACTCCCCAGGCGGGGCACTTAATGCGTTAGCTACGGCGCGGAAAACGTGGAATGTCCCCCACACCTAGTGCCCAACGTTTACGGCATGGACTACCAGGGTATCTAATCCTGTTCGCTCCCCATGCTTTCGCTCCTCAGCGTCAGTTAATGCCCAGAGACCTGCCTTCGCCATCGGTGTTCCTCCTGATATCTGCGCATTTCACCGCTACACCAGGAATTCCAGTCTCCCCTACATCACTCTAGTCTGCCCGTACCCACCGCAGATCCGGAGTTAAGCCCCGGACTTTCACGGCAGACGCGACAAACCGCCTACGAGCTCTTTACGCCCAATAATTCCGGATAACGCTCGCACCCTACGTATTACCGCGGCTGCTGGCACGTAGTTAGCCGGTGCTTCTTCTGCAGGTACCGTCACTTTCGCTTCTTCCCTACTGAAAGAGGTTTACAACCCGAAGGCCGTCATCCCTCACGCGGCGTCGCTGCATCAGGCTTGCGCCCATTGTGCAATATTCCCCACTGCTGCCTCCCGTAGGAGTCTGGGCCGTGTCTCAGTCCCAGTGTGGCCGTCCACCCTCTCAGGCCGGCTACCCGTCGTCGCCTTGGTGAGCCACTACCTCACCAACAAGCTGATAGGCCGCGAGTCCATCCCCAACCGAAAAATCTTTCCACCAACCACCATGCGGCAGAAGGTAATATCCAGTATTAGACCCAGTTTCCCGGGCTTATCCCAGAGTCAGGGGCAGGTTACTCACGTGTTACTCACCCGTTCGCCACTAATCCCCCCAGCAAGCTGGAGATCATCGTTCGACTTGCATGTGTTAAGCACGCCGCCAGCGTTCATCCTGAGCCAGGATCAAACTCTCCGCAAAAAACAATGCGAAACAACCAACCAACACGGGAAAACGCATCAGCCAGCTGCATCATTTGAACCATGGCAATCGTCCATGCATCCCCACGGGGTGGAAACACACAAACAAACACCACTTCAATAAATAAAACGGTGTCAACAAACTTGGCACACTATTGAGTTCTCAAACAACG
>NZ_QQXL01000011.1 GCF_003640665.1 Galactobacter caseinivorans | reverse complement strand
ATGTGGGCCCAGAGTGGTGTGGGGTCGGCGTCGGGGCCAGGCATCTGCGCTGCGGGTAGGTCTGTTGCGGGGGTTGACGGTGGCTGGGGTGTGGGCGTGGTGGTGGTTCCTCCGACGGGGATGCCGTTGGGGTGGTTAAGGAGGATCCCGGGCGGGAGTGGGTTGTTCGTGGGGATGGGGGCGGGGAGATGTTCCAGGCCGGAGAGGGGCCGGGAGGGCTCGGGGCTGGGGACCGCATCTGTCGCGTGTTGGACAGGGAAGTGTGTGAAGCCGTCCGGGATGAACACGTGTGGGTCCACCGGCATGTGGGGTTTGGTGGCTGGGTAGCCCAGGAATTGGCGCAGGTTGGTGGCGTGGAGTTCTAGTTCTTGGTTGAAGCGTTCGCGGTTCCAGCCCCAGTCGTTGGTGGTCGCGAGTCGGTGGAGGCCCATGTATTCCATGTCGTCAAGAATGAACCGCATGGGAACGACGACGTCCTTGAACCCCCAGGACGATCCCGGGGCTTGGGGTGTTCCCATGGTGCGTTGCCGGTAGTCACTGGGGTTGGTGAAGATGGGGTCGTCGATTTGTCGGCTGAGGGGGAAGTATGGGGTGTTGGTGCGGTTGAAGAGGTGGGCGTAGCCGGTGAGGTTCGCGTACTCGGCAGGCCACCCGAGCAGAGACGTGCTCAAGCTGTTGGGGGTGCGTCTTCCTTCCTGGGATGCCAGGCGAATCATCATGGCTTCGAACAGGTGACGCATGGCGTCCTGGTACCCCAGGGCCGCCCAAAGGTTGGCCATGTAGCCCATCTCAAGCGTCGAGTTGACCTCGTCGATGCCCAGTGTGTTCTTCACTTTTTTGCCCATGAACTGTCGCACGCGCCGGTCGGTGTCCCTGGGAACAGCCGCCAGGGCGGCGTCGATCAATGTGTTGTAGATTTTCAGGTCTGCACGATTCATGGGCATGCGATCAAGCCCTCCGATCTATCAGAACGAACGTGCCTTTGGGCCACGGCGGGTCTGCAACGGGGCGTCGTCGCAACCTGGTTCCGACGACATCTAGCCAACTTCTCTCACATCTTGACATAGATCCGATGCCACGCACGATCAGCCGTCATGATGATCCACTTTATGGTGGAAACACTCCTGGCGAAAGATTGCCGCGTTCCCTTCCGCCTCCTTTCCCGGGCAAACGCCAGCACCGGGTCCGCGCCGCAGCAGAGGGCCTGATCGCACCCAGCCCTCGGCCGTGGCCCAGTGTCCCGCCCAAGCGGCGCCGGCGCGCTCACCCAGCCGTCGGCGTCGGGCACACCCCGTAGGATCGAGAGGTGAGCAGCTCTCATGACTTCGAGGTCATTGACCCGCAGACAGTAATAGACCCCAACGTGGATCAGCCGCGCATTGCCGCGGCCGTCCACGAGATCCTGCTTGCCATCGGCGAGGATCCGGAGCGGGACGGCTTGAAGGACACCCCGGCCCGCGTGGCCAAGGCGTATGCGGAGATCTTTTCCGGCCTGCACCAGGACCCGGCCGCGATCCTGGACAAGTCCTTCGATATTGGGCATTCGGAGCTGGTGGTGGTCAAGGACATTCCGTTCTACTCCACCTGCGAGCATCACCTGGTTCCCTTCCATGGGCGTGCCCACGTGGGGTACATCCCCGGCGAGGGTGGCAAGGTGACCGGGCTGTCCAAGCTGGCCCGGCTCGTAGATCTTTTTGCCAAGCGTCCGCAGGTGCAAGAGCGCCTCACCACGCAGATTGTGGAGGCGCTGGAGACTCACCTTGAACCGCGCGGCGCCATTGTTGTGGTGGAATGCGAGCACCTGTGCATGTCCATGCGCGGGGTCAAGAAGCCCGGCACACTCACCACCACCTCGGCCGTTCGTGGGCAGCTGCGAGAGCCGGCCACGCGCGCGGAGGCCATGAGCCTCATCCTCGGTCGGTAAGCGCGGCAGTCGCACGGCTGCCACCCACCGTCCACCCTGACTGGCCCCCGGCGGGCCGGCGCAGGAACCCCCGCACCACATCGCGAGACCCCCGAAAGGACCCTATGAGCCTCGCCGCCACCCCCGGTACCGGCCCCAACACCTCCCCGCTGATGATCCTGCGCGCCAAGCCGCGCAAGGCCGCGTGGGATGCCCTGCCTACTGATCGCACCTTGGTCATGGGGGTCCTGAACGTCACCCAGGACTCCTTCTCTGACGGCGGCCGCTACCTCGATGTGGACGACGCGATTGCTCACGGTCATGCCCTGGTCAAGGCCGGCGCGGACATCATCGATGTGGGCGGGGAATCCACCCGCCCGGATGCCGACTTTGTGCCCGCTGACGTGGAGGCAAAGCGCGTGGTCCCCGTGGTCGCGGCCCTGGTCGCCACCGGCGCAGTGGTCTCCGTGGACACCACCCACGTGGCCACTGCGGAGGCCTGCCTCAAGGCCGGCGCACACCTGATCAACGACGTTTCCGGGCTCACGCATGAGGCCGGGATGCCCGCGTTGATCGCCAAGAGCGGCGTGCCGTACGTGCTGATGCACCGCCGCGGCGATCAGCAGAGCATGGCTTCCCTGGCGCACTACACGGACACCGTCGCGGAGGTTGAGGCGGAGCTGTTGGAGCTGCGGGATCGCTTTGTGGCGCAGGGTGTCAAGCCGGAGCAAATTATCCTTGATCCTGGCGTGGGCTTTGCCAAAAACGCCTCCCACAATTGGGAATTGCTGCGCGCCACGGAGCGCTTCACCCGCCTGGGTCACCGCGTGTTGATCGGCACCTCCCGCAAGCGCTTCCTGGGGCGGCTGCTTCAGGAGCACCAGCTGCCACACGAGCCCACGGATCGGGACGCCGCCACGGCGGCCACCAGCGCGTTGGCCGCCTCACAGGGCGCCTGGTGCGTCAGAGTGCACGACGTCGCTGCGACCAGGGACGCTGTCCGCGTCGCCGCCGCGTGGGCGCACGGAGCAGCGCGGTGAATGCCGCCGCAGCTGCCGGGGCGTGGGACACCATCACCATCACGGGTATCGAGGCCACCGGCTTCCACGGAGTCTTTGACTACGAGAAGAGGGACGGCCAGCAGTTTCGGGTGGACCTGGTGCTGCACACCAGCACCAGGCTTGCCGCGGCCAGCGATGACCTGCGGGACACGATTGACTACGGCGGCGTGGCACAGGCCGTGGTGCAAGAAATTGAAGCTGGCCCGTATGACCTCATTGAGAAGCTGGCCAGCGTGATTGCCGAGCGCATCCTGAGCCAGTTCTCCCCGGCCGCGGTGGCCGTGGCAGTTCACAAGCCGCAGGCGCCCATCCCCGTGCCCTTTGACGACGTCATCATCTCCATTTACCGGGAGCGCGCATGAGCGCCGACCTGAGTGCCGTGCCCGCCGGCCCCGTCACTGCCGTGCTTGCCTTGGGCTCAAACCTGGGTTCCAGCCCGCAGATCTTGACGGACGCGGTGGCCCAGTTGGCCGCGCACGAGTTGGTGCAGGTCACGGCCGAGTCCCCGCTGGTGGTAACCGCCCCCGTGGGCGGCCCGCCGGATCAGCCGGAGTACCTGAATCAGGTCATTGAGGTGCGCACCACGCTCTCCCCGCTGGGGCTTTTGGGGCTGGCGCACCAGGTGGAGCAGGCCCACCACCGCGAGCGCATTGTCCGGTGGGGCCCGCGCACGCTGGACATCGACATCATCACCTTTGGCTCGCTCAGCAGCGACGACGAGGAGCTCACGCTCCCTCACCCGCGCGCCGCGGAGCGCGCCTTTGTGCTGACCCCGTGGTCCTGGATGGATCCGGGCGCCTTCATTGGCGGGCGTAGCGTTTTTGAACTGGCCGACGCCGCGGCGGATCGCGGCGGGGTGCGCCCCTACCGGGCACCAGCGCCGTCGGATCCGGCTGCGCCGGAAGCCCACCCAGTGCCGGAAGCCCACCCAGCGCCGTCGGGCATCACCGACGCCGGCGCAGCCGGGAAGGCGGCGCAGTCATGACCCCCCTGCGCGGTGCCGCTCTGGCCCTGCTCGCGACGGCGGCCGTCGCGGTGGGATGGGTGCTGAGCCTGCTGGCGGAGCGCCAGGGGTGGGCTACTCCGATCATGAGCTGGGTCTCGTTGCTCACGCTGATGGTCCTGGCCGTTGGCATGGTGAGCGCCGGATTGTGGGTCTACAGAACTCGCACCCGCAAGGCGCGCCGTGCCATCTCGCCGCTCGCGGCGGTGCGCGTGCTGGTCCTGGCGCAGTCCGCGGCCTATGTTGGCGCCACCTGGCTTGGCTGGCACGCGGGCGTACTGCTGCAGCTGGTCAGCGGCGGCGGCTTTGGCTCCGCCAATTCCTGGACCAGCCTGCTCCAGGTCGGTGGCGGCGTGGTGCTGGTAGTGGTTGGCTTTGTGGTGCAGGCGCTGTGCAAGATTCCGCCGACGGATGGGGACGGTGCTGACCGCCAGGCAGGCAAAAAACGACCCGAACAAGGAGGCGCTCCCGGTGTCCAAGGTGCTCGCTGACCCACCTTCCGAGCAGTGGACGCGGGTTTCGCCCAAGCTCACAGCGGTGGAGCAGATCGCCAACGTGATCGGCGGGCTCATCGCTTTGGCGGTGGTTTCCGTTCCGCTGGTGCTCCACCTCACCGGCGTGTGGTCCGGCTACCCTGCGTGGCTGGCCTGGCTGGTGCCAGGCGTGGTCCTGCTCAGCGTGGTGGTGGGCATGATCGTCACGCCCTTCCAGGTGCGCAGTCGTCGCTACGCGCTGCGTCAGGATGACGTTGCCGTGGCCCGGGGCGTGATCTATCACCGCACGGAGGTGATCCCGTACGGGCGCATCCAATACGTTGACGTGGTGGCCGGGCCGCTCATGCGCGCCTTTGGACTGTGCAAGCTGCAAATCCACACGGCGTCCCCGGACGCTCACCCAGAGATCACCGGATTGCTGGCCGCTGACGGAGCCGCCCTGCGGGATCAGCTCTCGCAGCGCGGTGAGGAGAGGCTGGCGGGGCTGTGAGCGCCACCCCGGGGGCCTCGGGACCGGATCCCGCCAAGTCTCAGGCCTCGGACCCGGCAGTGGTCGACGACGCCGGGTTCCCCTGGCAGCGCGTCCATCCGGCCACCCCGTATCTGCGCGGCTGGCTCGCGATTGTTGTCATCGTCTTTGCGTCCGGGCGCCAGTGGTTTGACGGGCTGTTTACCGGCGATGGGCTCAGCGACATCAGCGGGGCCCTGCCCTGGATCGTGGGCGGCACCGTGCTGGCTCTGATCATCATCGTGGCGCTGTTTTACGTGTCCTGGCGCTTCACCAAGTACCGCATCACTGACACGCAGGTGCAATTGCGCACGGGTGTGATCTCCCGCAAGGAGAGCGACGCACGCTTGGATCGGGTCCAGGCCGTGGACATCGGGCGGCCGCTCTTGCCACGGTTGTTTGGCCTGTCAGAGTTGCGCTTTGAGGTGGCCGACGGCGGCAGCAGCGCCTTCCGGTTGCAGTTCCTCGCCGCCGGGCAGGCCGAAGTGCTCCGCGCCGACATCCTGCGCAGGGCGGCCGGCGCCAAAGCGGCGACGGAAGCCGGCGCTGCGGGCGGGACTGGCACAGCCGGTGCGCATCAGCGTCTGACCGAACGCGCCAGCGGGTGGGCCCAACGCGCGGTCGCGGATCTTTCCGGGGAGGACGTGTACGGCAAGCTCCCGGGCGGTACGGCGGATGAGCGAGAACTGGTCCGCGTCCCTCCCGGCCGCATCCTGGGAGCCACCGCCCTGCGGATTCTGCCGTGGGCATTTCTCATGGCCGTGGCCGTCATCGCGGTGGCGATCTGGGCGGAGTCTGGCGTGGTGTTGGGAGTCGTCATCCCGGGCGGAATCGCGGTGGTGGGCGGCTTCTGGAGCGAGCTGAACGCCGGTTATGGCTTCCGAGCGTCCTGGTCCACGGATGGCCTGCGTCTCAAGCACGGCCTGACGGACACCCAGCACCGCACCGTCCCGCCGGGGCGCGTGCAGGCCATCATGATTCAGCGCCCGCTGACCTGGCGGCTCTTTGGCTGGGTGCGCGTGGAGGCGAATGTGGCCGGGTACGGGAACAGCGAAGAGGGCAAGGATGAGTCCCGTTCGGTGGTGCTCCCGGTGGGGACTTTCCAGGAGGCCATCGCCATCCTGGCGACGCTGCTGCCAGATCCAGGCGTTGATGATGCGATGGGCACGTTGACCAGAGGGCTGGACGGCAGCGGCGGCGACGAGTTTGTCACCACCCCGCGTGGCGCCCGTTGGCTGGCCCCGTTGGCGGGAGGGCGCCAGGGCTTCTTGGCAACCAGGACCGTGCTGTTGATCCGCACGGGTCGGCTCTCGCGCACCCTGTCCTTGGTGCCGCATGCGCGCACCCAGGGCGTCTTGGCCTCGCAGGGTTGGCTGGCCCGCCTGGCAGGCGTCGCGGCGGTGGAGCTGGCGACCACCGCCGGGCCCGTTCCCACGAGCATTCCCCACGTGGACGCTGCGGTGGCCAGCGAGTTGGTGACCTCACAGGTGCGCCGCACCGCGGAATCCGCGCGCCGCGAGGACCGCAATCACTGGCTGGCCCAGGACGGCGGGCAGGTAGCACGGCCGCAAGAGGAACAGTCATGACGCAGCCAGGGCGCTTGGGCGTGGGAATCATCGGCGCGGGCCGGGTGGGGCCCGTCCTGGGTGCCGCCCTGCGCGGCGCCGGACACGCGGTGGTGGGCGTGCACGCCGTCTCCGACGCTTCGCTGGAGCGCGCCGAGTTGCTGCTGCCGGGCGTGCCGGTGCTCAGCATCCCGGAGCTGCTGCGGCGGGCGGAGGCGGTGCTCATCGCAGTGCCCGACGACGCGTTGCCGGCTTTGGTCTCTGGCCTCGCCGAGGCGGGGCAATGGCGGGCGGGCCAGTTGGTGGTGCATAGCAGCGCGCGCTTTGGCGTGGACGTGCTGACCCCCGCGCGGGAGGCCGGCGTGATCCCGCTGGCGATTCACCCCATCATGGATTTCACCGGGACCAGCCTTGACCTGGCCCGGCTCAACGACGTGGCCTTTGGCGTCACAGCGGACGCCATGATGCTCCCTGTGGCGCAGGCCCTGGTCGTGGAGATGGGCGGCGAGCCCTTTGTGATTGCAGAGGAGGACCGCGCGCTCTACGCTGCCTCGCTCGCCCTGGCCGCGGACCCACTGGGCTCCGCCGCGGCCACCGCCTGGGAGGGACTGGCGGCTGTGGGCGTGGAGGATCCCTCGCGCCTGCTGGGAGCCCTGCTGCGAGCCGGGGTGGAGAACGCCCTGATGGCAGGTCCCGGTGCAGGGCTGCGCGCCGCCCGTCTGCGAGAACCAGGCGGCGTGGCCTCTGCCGCGCGTGCCCTGGCCTCGCCGGAGGCACCAGAGCTGGCCGCCCCGGTATATGACGCGGTGGTGAGGGCAGCCACCGCCAGGGCAGTGGCCCGCGGCGAGATCGACGCCGAGCGAGCCGCCGCCGTGCTGGACGCGCTGGGAGGCCCTGGCTCTGCGTGAGGTGATCAGGCGGGGTCCGGCAGGAGAAGTGAGCCCGCAGCGCTTAACCCGCGGTGCCCCAAGCGCCCGCCGCGCGTCGCAAAATCTCGCGGAAACCGGCCAACTCCTGGACCACGGAGGCCGCGCTAGCGCCGGTCGCCGTGCTCGGGACCAGGCCGGCTGACTGGCCCGCATACACCGGCGCAGCTGTGGGATCCCCCGCGGCTCGGGCGGCCCTCACGCGCTGTGCCGTGTCCATCGCGGGCGCGTCACCGGCGGCCAGTCCGGCGCGCAGCGCGTCCTCACGGGAGCCGGCCCAGGTGTCGGTGACCTGATTGGCCAGCGCGCGTCCGCCGTATTCGCGCGGCCAGGGGATGCCGAGGGAAAGGTCAAAGACGCTGGTGTAGACGGTGTCGGAGACCGACGCGGCGCTGACGGCCGCCTGTTGGGCTGCGGGAGAGAGGGACTCCGAGCACGGGATGAATCGGGTGCCTACCCACGCCGCGACCGCGCCGCTACCCAGCACGGCCGCCACCCCCGCCGCGGTGGCGATGCCGCCGGCCGCCCCCACTGGTTTGTGGCAGGTGGAGAGCGCGAGCTGGAGCAGGGGCAGGGTGGAGATGTCATTGAGCCCGTGGCCCCCGCCCTCGGCCCCGCGCACCACGATGAGGTCAATGTACGGATCCGACTCTGCCGCCGCGAGTTCCGCGGCATTGCCCACCTGCACCGCGACTCTTGCCCCGGCCTGGTGGGCGCGCTTGGCCGCGGCGGTGGGGTCACCGGCGGCCAGCGCAACGACGGGTGGGGAGTATTCCAGCACCGTGTCTAAGGCGGAGGCATCCAGTTCAAGGGACCAGGCCATGAGGCCCACGCCCCAGGAGCCGGGGAAGGCGGCGGCAGCCGGTGTTGCCGGGGCAGCTGACTGTGCCGGGGAAGGGGCCGGGCGTGCCGCGTCGGCGGCCAGGGACATCTCGCGACGGATCAGCTCTTCTGAGGCGCCGTGGCCCACAGCGACAAGACCCAGCCCGCCTGCCGCGCGCACGGCAGAGGCCAGGGCGCCGCCGGAGACGCCGGCCATGGGGGCGCTGATGATGGGCTCGGTGAGGCCAAGGTCGTGGATGGGATGGAAGGGTGCTTGCTGGCTCATGACTCCAGTTTGGGTCCAACGCGGGCCTGGGTCGAGGGCGCAGGGAGGAAGAGCGGGAGGTGGTGACGGGAGGGCGCGGCGACGGGCGCGGCGACGGGGGCGGTGGAGGCGCAGCCGGGGAGCGATTCTTGTGCGCATTATTTGCGAAAAGTGTGTGCATTGCGCAGGCACACAAACAGGGTTGGCCAGAACCCTGTGAGGCCCAACACTTTGAAGGGAAATTTTTGGGGTTCTGACGCCTGAGAGGCAGCGCCGCGGCGGTAGCGAAGGGCAGTGGATCCCAGTCATGGCGCGGAAGTTGGCCTCTTGCGCGCGGTGGTGATGGGCCCGCGGGAGGGGGTGTGCCCGATTTGGTGTGGGGTGGTGTGGGGTGTATTGTTTTCTCTTGTCGCCGCAACGAGTTCTGGTTGTTTCAGAGGGTGTTGGGGGGCGTAGTTTTCCTGG
>NZ_QQXL01000010.1 GCF_003640665.1 Galactobacter caseinivorans | reverse complement strand
TGCAGGGTGTTCAGGGAGTACCCGCCGTCGTTTAGGATCGCCAGCGGATCCAGCGGATCCAGCTGTGCCAGCGCCACAGAGGTGACCACGAAGATGGCGAGCCTGAGGGCCAGCTCGCGGCGGGCCATCGGTTGCGCGGGCGCGTTACTGGTGTTGCTCATGGGAGTCTCCTGGTGCGATCAGTCGCCGGAAGACCTTTATATCATTTCCATGGATTAAAAGGAGGCTAGGCACCCGCTGACGACGCGCCGTTGGGCGCTGCTTGCGGATTTTCCGGCTTCGCGGTGCGGCCCCAGAGCCAGGCGAGGAACCCCACCAGCAGCGACGGCAGCAGGAGCAGGGCTTGCATCGGAAAGGGAAGGCTCCAGGCGAGTCCGCCGACGCTCGCGGCGGAGCCCGCTCCGCTCACGGCGAGCGCGCCCAGCGCGATGGTGCGGCCGGGGGCGCTTCCCCGTCCCAGAGTCGCGACGCCGGCCGCCAAGATCACCCAGGCCAGGATGCGTAGGAACATGCCCAGGTAGTCCGGCACCAGAGTGGCGCTGGCAGATTCTTGGAGGGTGGGGCGACCCAGCACGTCCAGCGTTGCCGCGATCTGAAAAATCACTCCGGCCACGGACACTGTCAGGGCGGCGCAGGCACCGGCGGCCCAGGGACCCATCCGGCGACGCAACGCCGGCCAGAGCACGGCAAAGACGGCGACGGCGGTGCCGAGTCCGTTGATGAAGGCCACCAACCACCCCAACGACTGGTCACCGAGCATGGTGAGCACCGCCCCCGACTCATCCCATCGGCGCGCGCCGGTGGGCAGCGCCAGCAGGCAGGCAAACACCGCGACGGCACCGATGAGCGCCAAGGCGACATAGCGGCCCCCATGAACCCGTTCGCCGGGCACCCGCAGGTTCAGCCGATACGGCACCAGCCACGCGAGCAGCGATGCCAGGAAGAGGGGCATGAGGTTGCCCACCGACCAGAAGAGCCCAAAGAGCGTGGGGCCGATGTTGGAGCCATCTGGGGAGAGCGCCTGGCTCAGAGAGAACCACACGGAGGGGAGCGCCAGCTGCGCCACGAAAAGGCCCAGGGTGTGCACCACGATGAAGAGCAGCACTCTGAGCCAGATCATCGGGTTCCGGGATGCTGTGCCCGACGCGGGGCTGGCTGTGAAGGGGGCCGAGCTCATGATTCCTCCAGGGGTGGAAGGCGACATGCCTGGTCACGCATCCTACGGTGCAATGCGCGCGGCCGGACGGTGGCGTTGGTTCCAATTCCGTTGCCCTTTTGATGCGGTGCGGAGGTGGTCACCAAGGGGCGACCCCGGCGAGGCGACGCCGCGTGGCAAAGCCGACCCGGCGGCGTCGGGCAACGCATCAAGACCTTCTGTGACGCGCCGCGCTGTACCCTCGGCGCCTTTCTGCGTCACGATGGGGGTGCGGGCCTTGGCTCGCACCCATCCAGAGCGACCGAGAGACCTGGCTCCGCGACGTCGCAGCAACCATCACCGCCTTGAGCGGGAGGGTGCTTCCGCCAGGACCGATGGAACTCACGTTCACCCTCGGTCCGGACCGCACACGCGGCTGGGCCGGCGTGCGCTCACTGTCCTTTCGTCGGTGCGACGAACCAGGAGCGGCATGAGCGTCACCCCCACACGCGGAACCCGCGGGCCTTCCCGCACCAAGCCCATCAGCTACGAGGAAGCCTCGCTGCGCTTCTCTCCCGCGCTGGCGCTCATCGCAGCCGGATCCTTGGAACGCGAGCTGCATCGCGAACTGCCCTTCGAGGCGGTGGATACCTTGGACGAACTGGGCTTTGGCGCGCTGCGCGTCCCCACTGAGTACGGCGGGGCGGGGGCCACCGTAGAGACCCTGGTGCGGATCCTGATCGACGTCGCCGAGGCGGACTCCAACGTGGCGCAGCTCTACCGATCCCACCTGGGATTTGTTGAGTCGCTGCGCTTCCAGCGGGCCGAACGCCAGGACTACTGGTACCCGCGGGTGGTCGCGGGAGAGACGGTGGGCAACGCCTCCACCGAGCGGGGCGGCAACGCGTTGGGGAGCCTGAACACGACCTTGCGGCAAGGGGGCGGCGGCTGGGAGGTCAGCGGCACCAAGTTCTACTCCACCGGCACCATCTTTAGCGATCACACCCGCGTGTCCGCGGCGCATCCGGACGGGCCAGGGCGGCGCTTTGCCGTGGTGCCCACGGACGCCGCCGGTGTCAGCATTGAGGACGACTGGGACGGCTTTGGCCAGCGGCTCACCGGCACAGGAACCACCACCTTTGACCGGGTTCGGGTGCCCCCTGAGGCGTTGTTTGAGTGCGCGGAGAACTCTCCGGAGTCCGTCCACGAGTCCGCCTTCTTCCAGTTGGTACTCCTGGCCGTCCTGGCGGGGATTGCCCGCGCGGCGCGGCGCGACGCAGTGGCGACCATCGCGGTGCGCAAGCGCACCTTCAACACCGGATCCGGGGTGCCCTTCCGAGAGGATCCGCTGATTCAGGAGGCGGTGGGGCGGCTCTCCGCCAAGGCCTTTGGTGCCGAGGCCGCGGTGCTTGCCGCCGCTCGGGCGCTGGATGAGGCGCTGGCAGCGCTGGCCCTGGCCGGAGCGGATCAGCACGACTTTCAGGGCCAGCCGCCGTATGAGCTGATCCTCGGGGAGATTGCGGTGGAGCAGGCCCAGGTGCTGGTGCCGGAGCTGGCGCTTGGCGCGGCCCAGCAGCTCTTTGAGACCGTGGGCGCCTCCGCGACAAGCACGTCAAAGGGACTGGATCGGCACTGGCGCAACGCCCAAACCATCGCCACGCACAACCCTCTGAGCTTCCGGGCGAGGTCCGTCGGGGATTTTCACTTGAATGGAACGCTTCCGGAGGCGTTGACGGCGATTGGTGACGCCGCGCCGCGGGGCCGGCGATGATTTTTTTGAGATGAATGTAGCCATGGGGTGACTGCCTTGGGCGGGGATGTTTGACCCGTCCGGCCTAGCCGAGACGCTCAGCCTCACGTTGTCATGGTTGGATAAACCGGCCATTTTGTTGGGATGTCACTGGAGTGGGTAATTCGTCGATCCTGTGGCGCTTGATAGGCCATCAAATCGGCGAAAACCCCTTGCCGAAAATCCGTTCACCTGCCCGTCACCTGGGTGAGGTCGATCCGTAGTTTTGCGGTATTAGACCAGGGGTGACGGACACGATGCGCTCGATCTCTTGAGGATCACCATCGAAGGCCCTACCCCCGGGCGGTCCCTCTTGCCGATGGAAGGAAATCCCCAGTGAAGCGTCGTTCTCTCCTTGCCACAGCCGCGGTTATCGCGCTGGCAGGTTCCCTCACCGCCTGTGGATCAGGCGATTCTGACACCGCGGGCGGCGGCTCCGGATCAACGGATGCCAAGACCGCAACCAGCGCCGAGTCCTTTGGCGGCATGGACAAGCTCGTGGAGGCCGCCAAGGCCGAAAAGGAGCTCAACGTCGTGGCGCTGCCGGACGACTGGGCCAACTACGGCGCCATCAAGAAGGGCTTCGAGGAAAAGTACGGAATCACCATCAATTCCGACATCCCCGACGCCTCCTCCGCAGAGGAAATCAAGGCCGCCAAGGACCAGGCCGGAACGGAGACTGCGCCGGACGTCTTTGACCTCGGCGCTGCGGTTGCCCTGGCCAACACCGACCAGTTTGCCGCCTACAAGGTGGCGACCTGGGGAGACATCCCGGACGCAAACAAGGAGTCCACCGGCCTCTGGGTCAACGACTACACGGGCATCATGTCCGTGGGCTACGACTCCTCCAAGGTCCCCGAGCCCAAGAAGCTGGAAGACCTGCTCGGCGCGGACTACAAGGGCAAGGTCGCCATCAACGGCGACCCGACCCAGGCCGGCGCAGCCTTCGCGGCCGTGGGCTCCATCTCCACCCTGAACGGCGGCAGCCCGGACGACTTTGGCCCCGGCATCGACTGGGTCAAGAAGCTCAAGGATGCGGGCAACTTCCTCACGGTGGACCCGACCCCGGGCACCATCGCCTCCGGCGAGACCCCGGTCGTCCTCGACTGGTCCTACAACAACGTCGCCGCGGCCGCCAAGTCCCCCAACTTCAAGACCGCGGTGTTGCCGGGCAAGGCGTACGTCTCCTTCTACAACCAGGCCGTCAACAAGGATGCCCCGCACCCCGCGGCCGCACGCCTGTGGCAGGAATACATCTTCTCCGACGAGGGTCAGAAGTTGCTGCTGGAGGGCAACGCCGTCCCCGTGCGCGTGGATGCCCTGAAGAAGTCCGGCGCCGTGGATGAGGCCGCGCTGAACAAGGCCACCTTCGGCACCACCTCCAAAGACTGGGTCTCCGCGAACGTCGAGCAGACCGACAAGGCCAACAAGCTCCTCACCGAGCGCTGGCCAGAAATCTCCAAGTGATCAGTTGAGGGCGGCGGGCCGGTTCACGGCCCGCCGCCCTCGGCTGTGCCGCGCGGCGCGCTACTGCGCGCGGCGCCGCCAAGATCACTGCCCGACGCCGTGTGGTGGGCTGCAGCACGCAACGCCACCACACGCCGTCGGGCACCTGGCATTCCCCCCACCCTCCCCGCCCCCGGAGTAGTTGAGGCTCATGAGACGAATTAGTTCGGCACTCGGCTTGATGCCGTTTGCCGTATACATCCTGTTATTCCTGGCGCTGCCCACCCTGCTGGCCGTCGCCAGCGGCTTCACGAACAAGGCCGGGCGCTTCACCCTGGAGAACTTCTCCGTCTACCAAAACCCCGTGGTGTGGCAGACATTCTGGTCCTCCACCTGGTTGAGCCTGCTCACCGCCGTGCTCGGCGCCGTCATCGGCGCGCTGGCGTGCTGGGCCCTGACCGGAGTGAAGAAAGACGGCTGGATCCGGCGAATGATGGACGCCGCCAGCTCCGTCCTGGCGCAATTCGGCGGCGTCATGCTCGCCTTCGCGTTCATGGTCAGCATCGGCATGCAGGCCTTCATCACCGTGTTCCTGCGGGACAAGATGGGCGTGGACCTCTACGCAAACGGCAACTGGCTCTACACGGTGCCCGGTCTGGTGCTGCCCTACCTGTACTTCCAGGTCCCGCTGATGATCATCACCTTCCTGCCCGCCATGGAGGGGCTGCGTCCCCAGTGGGCGGAGGCCGCGGCCACGCTGGGAGGGACCCGCAGGACCTACTGGACCAAGGTCGGGTTCCCGGTCCTGGCGCCGTCCTTCCTCGGCGCGCTACTGCTGCTGTTCGCCAACGCCTTCAGCTCCTACGCCACCGCCGCCGCCCTCATCTCCCAGGGCTCACAGATTGTGCCCCTGCAGGTGCGCGCCGCACTGATCGGCGAGACCGGGGCATCCAACGCCAACTCCGCCGGCGTCCTGGCGCTTGGCATGGTGGTGGTCATGGCGATCGTCATGGTCGTCTACTCACTGCTCATGAAGAAGGCCGCGAGGTGGCAGCGATGAGCCGCAACCTCTCCGTGGGAACCGCCCCGCGCCCCTGGCTGCGCCGCCTGATCCTGGCGCTCGTCACCGTGCTCTTCCTCTTCCCGCTCCTTGGCATGCTGGAATTCACGCTGCGGCAAACGGGCGGCGGGTACGGCCTGGAGCACTGGCAGGCGCTCTTTGACCCTGAGAACGCGCGCAAGTACCGCGCCATGTTCCGCGGGCTCGGTAACTCCTTGCTGCTGGCGCTGCTTGTCCTGGTCATTGTGTTGGTGCTGATCTTCCCCACCATCGTGCTGGTGCACCTGAAGTTCCCCCGCCTACAACGCGGCCTTGACCTGCTCACCATCCTGCCCATCGCGATCCCCGCGATCGTCATGGTGGTCGGCTTTGCGCCCGTGTACCGCTGGATCGGCAAGAACATCTCCTCCGAGACCTGGCCCCTCTTCCTGGCCTACGGCGTGCTGGTGCTGCCCTTTGCCTACCGCGCCATCGCGACGGACCTGAACGGCGTGGACGCACGGACCCTCTCCGAGGCGGCCAGGTCTCTCGGGGCCAACTGGTTCACCGTGCTGCTGCGGGTCATTGCCCCCAACGTGCGCCGCGGGCTCCTCAACGCCTCCCTGCTGACCATCGCGATTGTGCTGGGCGAATTCACCGTGTCCTCGCTGCTGAGCCGGCGCACGTTCCAGGTGGGGCTGCTCCAGCTCAACCAAACCGACCCCTTCGGGGCCGTGGCCATGTCCCTGCTCTCGCTCATCGTGATCTTTGCCCTGCTGGTGCTGGTGGGCGTGCTCACCGGCAAGCCGCGCAAGGTGCGCGGCGGTCGGGGTGCTGGCGGTGCTGGCGGCGTTGGCGGGGCTGGCGGGGCGCAGGTAGCTGTGTCGCCAGTGGCTCCCGCACTTCCCGGCGTGCCCGTTGGCGCCGCTGTTCCTGACTCCGGTCCTCATGCTGGTCCCGGTCCCGCGTCCTTGCCCGAAACTCCCCATCCCGGTGGCGCGGCCGCCGGCCCCGCTTCCCCGAAGGAGGGCCCCCATGCCCGCTGACGCCACCACCACAAACCACGCCGCCGGCGGAGTGAAGCCCACCCGCGGTGGCGACCACGCGTCGTCGGGCACTGAGGGCCTTGGCGCCGCAGTGAGCCTCGTAGAGGTCGTGAAAAAGTACGGCAGCACCACGGTGCTGCACGGCGTGACCCTTGAACTGCAGCCTGGGGAACTGGTCTGCCTGCTGGGCCCCTCCGGCTGCGGCAAAACCACCGCGCTGCGATGCCTGGCGGGGCTGGAGGAGGTGTCAGGCGGCGCCGTGCTCATCGGCGGCGAAGACGTCTCTGCCGTGCCGGTCAACAAGCGCGACATTGGCATGGTGTTCCAGGCCTACTCACTCTTTCCGCACCTGACCGTCGCCAAAAACGTGGCCTTTGGGCTGGAACGCCGCGGCGTGCCCCGCGCCGCTCGGGACACCCGCGTGGAGGACTCGCTGCGAGTCGTAGGCCTGGAGGGGTTCGAAGATCGCTTCCCGCACCAGCTCTCCGGCGGCCAGCAACAGCGCGTGGCACTGGCCCGCGCACTCGTCACCCGACCCAAGGCGCTCCTCCTCGACGAGCCGCTCTCCGCGCTGGATGCCAAGGTGCGCGTGAGGCTGCGCGAACAGATCCGCGCCATCGTCACCGAACTCGGCATCACCACCGTGTTCGTGACACACGACCAGGAGGAAGCCCTGGCCATCTCCGACCGCGTCGCCGTCATGAACGGCGGGCGCATTGAACAACTGGGCACGCCCGAAGAGCTCTACCGCAAGCCCGCGACGCCGTTCGTGGCGAACTTCGTGGGCCTCTCCAACCGGCTGCGCGGAGTGGTTCAGGCAGACGGCGTGCTGGTGCACGGCCGGGTGCTGCCCGTGGGGTCCCTCGACGGGGCCTCTGTGGGGGACGAGGTCATGGCGTTTGTGCGGCCGGAGCATGTGAGGGTGGAGCGGGTTGGTGGTGCTGGTGCCGGTTCCGGTGGCGCTGGTGGCGCGCTCGCGGGCGACGGCCACGGCATGCCGGGCACCGTGGTGTCTTCCGGGTTCCTGGGGTCGTTGCGGCGAACCGTGGTGAAGCTCGAGGTGGACGCGGCGGGAGGATCCGAGGAAATTGCGGTGCAGCACGGCGCCGATGATGACTACGAGCCCGGTGAAGCTGTGATCCTGACGGTGGCGCCGGAGCCGGTAGCACTACAGAAGGTGTGAGGGAGCCCGGCCTGTGGATGATGCGATTCTTGAGCGTGTCGTCCACAGGCCGGAGCATTTCTGGACACGGCGCCCATGAGTGCCGTCATGCTGAGGGGAGTCGCGAGGGCGGCACGAATCGGCCAGGGGGTGCACGGTGGAACGTCAAGCAAGCGGGGGCATGGACCCGGAACGCGCAGTGCCGGACCGAGTGGCGCTTGACTCCGCCCTTGCGACGACCAGGGCCGTCTTGGCCCCCGGCGCGGTGGCATGGGAGCACCTCTCGGATGAAGAACTGGCCGGTTGGCTTGGCACCATCGCGGACCTCTCGCGGGCCGTGGTGGGGCTGCAGGTGGAGATGGCCGCCGCCTTGCTTGCGCGCAGCTCAGGCCCCAGCGGGATGGTGGATTCCAGCGGACGCCCGGCCCGTGATCCCTTTGAATCATTCGACATGCGTATGGGGTTCCGCACACCCAAGGGCCAGCTCATGCAGCTCTTTGGCCTGCGCGCTTTCCAGGCTGAGACGCTCCTGAAGTTGGCCTCGGCCACCCGCGCGCTTGCCGCGGATGCCGAGCATCCTGCGCGGCCAGCAGCGCGGCCGGCCCTGGCTGCGGCGCTGCAACGCGGGGAGTTGTCCTCAGAACAGGCCTGGGTGGTGCACCAGGAATTGCCTGAGGAGGAGCCGACCGAGGCGCCCACCGGGATCTTGGCGCACAGCGAGGCGGCCCTGGTGGCGCAGGCGACGGGCGGGCGGGTGGATCTCACGCAACGCGCACCGGGCGAGCCAGAGCCGGTGTATGACAGGGACGTGTGGGGTGGGCGCCGTCTCGAGGTGCATCACTTGCGAGATCAGGCCAAGGACTGGGCCGTCGCCATGAGGCCGGAACGGGTGGAGCCGGACTATGCCACGCAGGTCCGGGCCCGCTCCCTGCGCCTCAGCCACGCCAAGGGCGGCGGATACGACATCTCAGGGTTCGCTCCCGAAACAGAGGGCGCAGCGTTGCTGAGCCTCTTGGACGCATACACCAGCCCACGCCGCCGGCCGGGAGGCCCGGAGTCTCCGGATGACGTCCAGACGGCTCCGGGGGCTCCGGTTGGCCCGGCTGCGCAGGATGAAATCAGAAGCCGGGAGCAAATCAGCTTCGACGTGCTGCACATGATTTTTGACCACCATGCACGCGGGGTGGACTCTCCCACCAACCACGGCGCCGCCCCCACACTCGTCATTACTTTGAGCGCCGAGGCGTTGGCGCGCCATCAGGCCGCCGAGCCCGCGCCCCTCGTGACGGGTGCGACGGGACCGGTGGGGCCGGCGGGGCCGGCGGGTCCGCAATGGGCCGATGCGCTCTCCGCGCTGGATGATCGCTTTGCGAGGGTCTCACGCAGTAACCGGGTGATCCCCGTGGGCGAGGCACTCACGCTGCTCTGCAATGACAACGTGCAGTACCTGGTCACAGGCGATGGCGGGGAGCCCTTGGAGTTGGGACGTAAACGCCGGCACTTCTCGCCGCATCAACGCAAGGCCCTCATCGTCCGGGACCGGCACTGCCGCGCACCGGGGTGTACGGCGCCACCGGATTGGTGCGAGGCCCACCATGTGGTGCCCTGGGCAGAGGGCGGCCCCACGGACTTGGATCACGGCATCCTCCTGTGCAATTTTCATCATCACGAGGTGCACCGAGGGCATCTGCTGGTGGAGCCGGTGCCCGTGCCCAGCGGACCGCGCGGCGGACCACCGCGAACACCGTGGCGCGTGATTTCCACGCACACCGCGGACTACGCGCCCCTCTCGTTTGCGGCATAGGGGAGTCCTCTCAGCGGAGTTCGGCTGAGAGATGTGAGGTGCTCTGGTCCGGCCAGGCCCCATCCAGGACACTGGTGTGATGACCTCCCGGAAACAGCGTGATCCCGTCCTGCTAGAAATCGCCGTGCAGGATGTTGCTGGCGCCATTGCGGCCGTGCGCAGCGGCGCGGATCGGCTGGAGCTCTGCGTCGCCCTGGCCTCAACCGGGGGCCTCACCCCATCGATCGGTTTGGTGAAAGCGGTCTGTGCGGCTGTGGCTCTTGAGGCGGCCCACGAGCCGGTGGGTGTGTGCGTTCTGGTACGGCCCAGCGAGGGCGGCTTTGTGTACGACGAGGCCGCGGTGGCCGTGATGGAAGCGGACCTCGAGGCCCTGGCAGGGATACCCGGGGTTGAAGCAGTCGTCCTGGGTGCCCTCACCCGAGCAGGCCGCGTAGATCTTGACGTGATGCGGCGGATGATGGCTGCCGCAGGCCGGCTTCCCGTCGTGTTTCACCGGGCCATCGACGTCGCGAGCTCACCCGAGGAGTTGCTGGACGCGGTGATCTCCCTGGGCTGCGTGCGGGTGTTGAGCAGTGGCGGGGCGCCGGTCTCAGGGGACGGGCTGCACGTCTTGCGCCGCATGGTGGAGGTGGCTGCCGGGCGCATCCAGATCATGGCCGGAGGAGGCCTGACACTAGAGGCGATCCCGGAGCTGGTCGCGGCGGGCGTGGACTCAATCCACCTGTCCGCGAAGGCCTTCCGTCAGGGTGACCCCGCGGGGCCAGGCGGTGGCCACACCGAGGTGATGTTTACCGATGGTGACGTGGTCGCGCTGGCCAGGGACGCGCTGCGGCTGTCCGGGCGGATGTCCCCGTGACAGGCGGGCTGCGTACTTCGCTGCGCCCCTCACCGTGCCGTCAGCCCCGACGCTGACGTGAGCCGCCGCGACCGCGGATACGCATGAGCCGCGCGGGCGTGAGCCGCTGACGTTGGGACCCTAACCGTTCCACGGCTTCGTTGTGCTCCGCAGTGCCAGGCGCCGTGGCTGCTGCTGCCTCGGTGGCCGTCGCTGCCGTCGCTGCTGTCGCGGGGCCAAGCCCTTGCTCGGCAAGGCCGCGAGGTGAGCCGCGCCGGCGCAAGAGGGTGGGGAGTCGTCGCGGCGACCAGTCCTCCAACCACTGGGCCGGGCCAGGGAGTCGCCAACCAAAACGGCGCGCCAAGACGGTGAGCACTGCCACAGAGACGATCGAGGCCCCCATGCCCCAGGTGGTCAGCCCTACGTGCCAGAAGATGGTCATCTCCGCCGCACCGATCAGAGCTCCTGTGGCGTAGAGCGTATTGCCTCCGAACACTGCCGGAATCCGGCCCACGAGCAGGTCCCGAATCATGCCGCCGCCCACGGCGGTGACCAGCCCAATGAGCATCGCCGGAAGCCACGTCAGCCCCGCGCTGAGGGCCTTGGCAGTTCCAGTGGCGGCCCAGCACCCCAAGGAGAGTGCGTCGGCAACGGTCAGGATCCTCTGAGTCCACCGCCCACGGATGGGGACAAAGTACGCAACCGCAGCGCCGGCCAGAGCAAAGACCAGGTACAGCGGGTTGGTCAGAGCCACAGGCTGCCCCACGTTGAGCAGAGTGTCGCGCAGAAGCCCGCCACCCAGGGCAGTGATGATCGCCAGGAAAACGAAGCCGACGGCGTCGAGCTTGAGGCTGCGCGCCACCACGCCACCCAGGATGGCGTTCGCGATGACGCCCGTGAGGTCAACGGTGTCGAAAACAACGCGTGGATCGAGGTTCAAGCTGACTCCTGGGCAACGGGCAACGGGCAACGGGCAACGGACGACGGGCAAAGGCCACTGATACGGATACGGCTACGGGGCTGGGTGCACTGAAGGGGTGGTGCTCTCGCGCGGGAAGCGCCCCGCCCTGCGGTCTCTGGTGGTGCGCTCGCTCGTTTCCGGCCGGCACCGCCTGGTCCTCGCAACATCATCCCCTGACCTTGGGCAAATCGCCCCCAGATGTGTTCCCCAGCGTCGCCGGCTCAGTTCTCCCCGAAGTAAGCCCGCAAGGCGGTACGAATAAATGAGGTGCCCGGCATCCCACCAAAGGTTGCTACAAACCGGTGATCGGAGACGTACAAATCGGCCAGGCCAAGCACATAGCTGCGCAGGGTCTGTTCGGCCGCCGCGATCGCCTCTGCTTCGGCAGTCGTGGCTTGAGCGCCGGCCCCCTCGGATTCCAGGGATTCTCCGGCAGCCCCGGTCTCCCCGGCACTAGCAGCGTCCCAGCTCTCCCTGGCCGCACGGGCCTCTTGTGCCGCTTGAGCGGCAGGAGTGCCCGGCACCGAGGTGAGCCATCTGATGTGGCGGGCTGCTAACGCCTGAGCTTCCTCCCCGCGCGGGTCGGCTCCCGCCGTCACCGCTTGCCCCCAGGCCTGGCTGAGCTCCGCAACCTCCCGCTGCCAATCGTGGCGTTCAGTGGAGTCCAGCCCCGCCCACCAGTTGTGGGAAGCGTGCGCGGCTGCCGGCCCCCAGCGCCGGCTTACCTCCGCCGAGTGTTGTTCGTGGTCAAATCCCTCAAACATCTCATTCATGCTGAGTCCCCTCTTTTCTCGCAGAGCAGTGATGGTTGTTTCCACTGCCCTGATTTGTGTTGCTAGTCGTAAACGTTCGGCGCGCAGCGACGCCACATGCTCAACGAGGGCCACCTCGTGATCTGTCTCCCGGTCCAGAACCGAGCGAATGCGTTCCAGGGGCAGGCCCACTTCCCGCAGGAGCAGGAGTCGTTGCAGGCGCAACAATGCGGATTCGTCGTACCTGCGCTCGCCGCCGGTGCCTGTGGAGCTGGGGTGAAGAAGGCCCAGCCGGTCGTAGTGTCTCAGCGCGCGGCTCGTGACCCCGGTGCTCCGGACCACCTCGCGCATCGGATACTCCATGTATGCCCCCTTTCGTTTGCCGGAGCCCTCGCATGGCAACCCCGCCCCCAGGCATCCCACGACCCGCCCCGGCTCGCCTCATTGCACCCGGTGAACAACAGAATATGAGTTGACCCAACGTCAACCGCAACCCCGCAGAGCCCGCCGCTCAAACCCAGCATCCTCCCACCCGTGCCACCGTCTCTACCCCAGGGCTGAGATGGCGCGGCGAGACCAACCATGACCTCCCTCCCAAACTCATCCCTTGGATGGATGAAAAGGGGAGGCCACTCGGGAAGGGTGGAAACCATGGACGCGACACTGGCAGCACAGGGCACGGCGCGGCCTCCGGCATTCGCAGCAGTACACCCGCTCGGGGCACTTTCGATCGTGATGGCGGCGGTCGCCCTGGCGGTCACTGTGGCCACAGCAGCGGCTATTGCGGGCGCAAATGTTCAGGCTCAGCTCCTTTACGGTCGCGGTCTTTTTGAGCTGCCCAGTGAGCAGTGGCCGCCCAGCGCCGGCGTGTACGTCGCGCTGGGATTGGTCAGTTGCAGCGTGGGCCTGCTGGCCCTTGGCAGCGGGTTGTACGCAGCCCTGCGCAAGGGGTGCCGCTGGGCCGGCGGCACCGCGGTGCTCGTCGCCTTGGCGATCGCGCCGCTCGCGATTGCCGTGTACTTGCTCTCTGGCGGGACGGCCTGAGCCCACGCCCCTGGGCCCACACCCTCCGAACCCACTCCTGCTGAGGCGGCCCGCCGGCCCGCGACCCCGCGGCCCGCCGGCCCGCCGGCCCGGCGCACAGGCTCCGGTGTAGCGCCCGCTCTATTCATGGCCCAGGTTGCTGGGTAAAGTTCTGTTCGATTGTTCAAGCGGATGTACCCATGCAGAGCGTGGGGTGCGCAGGGGCCACATGGGGCGGCCCGAACAGTCAGAACAAAACCGGGGGAAGAGCGAGATATGCAGCACGGCGGATTGACGGTGGCGCGCGCATCCACTGAGGCGGTCTCTGACCGGGAGTTGCTTCGCGCTGTCCGGGCGGGTGACCTTGAGGTCTTCGAGGTGCTGTGGAATCGCTATCACGGCCAGTTGTTGGGTTATGCGGCCAAGCGCCTGCCCATCCAGCAGGCTGAGGATTCGCTCAGTAGCGTCATGGAGGGCACGCTGCGCGCGCTGATTGCGGGGAAGGGCCCTGAGCAGTTTTTCCGGGCTTATGTTTTTCAGTCGCTGCGCCGCGAGATTGGTCGCCAACGCGCGGAAGCTGAGCAGAGCCAGCCCGTGGAACACGAGCAGCTGGACCTGGTGGCGCCGGTGCGCCATGAGCCGCAGCGCCTGGAAGTGGGCATGCTGGTGGAGGCCATCTTGGGCTCCTTTTCCGCGTCAGATCGGCTCCTCCTCACGCTGAACCTTGAGGAGGGGCGCCGCATCGCTGAGATTGCGAGTTCCCTGGGGCTTGCTCCAGAAAGCGCTTCTCAGCGGCTGTATCGGGCCAAGAATGAGTTCAAGTCTCGCTGGTTTGCGGCGCATCTTGATCTCGCTGATGCCCCGGAGCTCTGTCGGCTCACTCTGGCGGACGCCCCCTATGCGATGGGCCGCCGGCGCAAGCCGGGTCGGGCCAAGAAATTCTGGTCGCACGTGGATGGCTGCGCTTTCTGTGCGTCTCGCGTTCGGGAGGCGCAGGGCGCGGCGGATCGTTTGGTGGTGTTGTTCCCTGCGGCGTTTGCGGCCTTCGCTTGGGCCGAGCCCGGTGCCCTGGTTGTCCAGGCGCTCCAGCCCACGGGGCAGTCGTTAAACCCCGCAGGCTTGGCCGCGCTCTCCGACAAGGTGGCGGCCGCGCCGACGGGGGCCAAGGTGGGCGTCGGTGTGGGCGTCGTTGCGCTCGGTGTGGGCGGCAGTCTCCTGATGGGTGGTCTGCTGGCGCCGCCCCTTTCTCCGACGGCCGCGTCGCTCGCTCCGCCCTTGAGTTCGGCTCCCACGCGCGGCAACACGGCGGAGCCAGCGATTCCGAGCGTCGCCGCGCCGACTCGGTCACCGGAGCCAACAACGGACGACGCCGTGGCGTCACCGACGCGCTCTGAGGCCGGCAGCCAGTCAGCGGCCCGGACCCCGCTGGCAACCAGGTCGGTACCGGCCACCAGGCCTGCTCCGGCGACCAGGACCCCGCAGGCAAGCAAGCCGGCGCCGGTAACCACGCCATCCTCGACCCCCAAGAGCGCGGTCCCGACCGACGTCCCGGCGCCTTCTACCAGCGCGCCGGTTACCGTCCCGCCGACTCAGTCCAGCCAAGCGTCTACGCCAGCCCCGAAGCCCGCGCCGGCTCCGCCCACCGGGCGCAAGCAGTGCAGCTGGGCGGATGGCATCTCCTGCTATCACCACTAAGCTGTGCTTCCAAAAAACTGAAATATATGTCTTAATGGAGTCTTCGACCCCCCGGCAAATATCAGGACCCCGCAAGCCTCCCCCTGGCCAGCGATTCAGCCCTGCCTTGCCCCCCTGAGACAGGACCCCCCATGAAGAAGAGCACCAAGGGCGCTATTGCCGCCACCGCCGCAGTCGCGCTGCTACTGGGCACCGGCGGCTCGCTTGCGCTGTGGAACGACTCCGTGAATGTCGGCACCCCCACCACCATCACAGCCGGTGACCTGCGCCTGGCGCAGAAGACCGCCCCCACCTGGACCATCCAGCACACCTCGGGTGCGGACACGGCCGTTGCGGACATCGCAGCAGTACGGCTGGTTCCGGGCGACAAGCTGGTCTACACCGGCACGTACTCCGTGACCGCCCAGGGCCAGAATCTGGTCTTCAAGGCGGACGTGGCTGACGGTTCCATCGCCGCGGCAACCCCCGGCAAGGCGGAGGATGTGGCCCTCGCCGGTCGCATCGCCCAGACCGCGGCTTACAACATCAATGGGGCAGCCGGGCAGACTGCCACGATCAAGCACAAGAGCAACACGGCCGGCACGTATGACGTGCAGATCGCGGTGACCCTTGACTGGCCGCTTGGCGCTGCTGGCTCCCCGGCCCAGGACAACCCCGCCAAGAAGGGTGCGGTGAACCTGTCGCAGTTTGCCATCAGCGCCACCCAGGTGGACGGCACCAGCACTCCTTGATCGCCAGCGGCGGCGTCGAGCCCCTTGGCGCCGCTCATCGGGACGCGGGTTCGCCCCGCGTCCCGAGGGCTGGGAGGGAGTGAGATGTCCGGCCGACATGCCGCCAAGAAGATCAGCGGCGACCGAAAGTACCGCCAAGACCGCAGGCGTTTGAGGCGCCTCATCGTGGGCACGGCGCTCGTTGCGGCGTGCACGGTCGTGGGCATTTCCGCGGCGGGAGGGAGCTATGCGCTCCTGAACGCTGGCACGCGCCTGCCCGGCGCCACGGTCCAAGCCGGTTCCATGGACCTGCGGGTCAACGGGGCGGGTACGGCGGGCCTCGGCTCTGTCAGCCTCACTCCCGGCACGTCGCGCGCGGTGGCGTTCCAGGTCAGCAACCTGGGCGACGTTGCGGCGACGTTGGGTGCCTCGATGTCGGCAGCCAGCTCACAGGCCATCAACGACTACACCTTTGCGCGCCTCACGCCGGTGGCCTCCGCCGGGGCGTGCACCACGGGTCTGGGTGGAACGCGGGCAAAGATCGATGGCTACACGGCGGCGAACCTGGATGCTCTGGCCGCGGGCCAGAGCAAGTTCTACTGCGTCGAGTTCTCCCTTGACCCGGCCACCCCTGCCTCGCAGTCCGGCCAGGGAGTTTCCGTCACGATCAAACTCACCACCCAACAGAAGCCGTGAGCATGCCTTCCCCAACCCCCCGTCAGAGCCCCGGTTCTTGGGGACGCCGCGCCCTGAGCCGCCGTACCTTGGGCAGGCGCCGCCGCAGCCTGACCGGACTAGTTGTGGGGTTGTTGCTGGGCTCGGCGGTCTTTGGGGGCGGCACGGCATGGGCGTATTGGTCCGCGTCCGCCAACGCGACGGCGCAGGTCACCACGCCCGTCGTGAAGATCACGCAGAGTAATTTCCCCGCGATCTTCGGCAGTGACTTCATCAACACGCACTCCTCGCTCAGCAAGACGGGCTCCTTCACCATCAAGAATGAGAGCACCGCGGCCGGCACCGCCTCTCTCTCCATTTCCGCTCCGGGCGGCCTGGCGACCAAGCTCCCGCTGGTCATCTGGCCGGTGGCTGCGGCCACTGTGTGTGAGCCGACTACGCAGCCCGGCGCCGGCGCCGTGTCGGCCAACTGGTCCGCACTGAGCCTGAATCTTCCGGGAACTCTGGCCGCCAACGCGAGCCAAAAGTTCTGTGTGCGCACGGCCGTGGCCGACCGCTCCACGCTCGCGAGCACTCAAGGAACGCTGACGGCTGAGGCAACGCTGACGGCCAAGCTCGACGTCGCTGGTTGGGTTGCGACGGACACGAGCCCCACCGCGACGCAAAGGACCGCGGACATCTTTCCCGCGGCGAACGACTACCGCCCGGTGGGCGTCTCTGATTGGTTCACACTCTCCACCCGGTCCGTGAACGAGGCCGGCAGTGGACAGTGCCTCGATGTTGCCGGGTCTGCGACCGGCAACGGGACCGCCGCGCTCTCCTATAACTGCTCGCAAAATGATAATCAGGCGTGGCAAATCCGCCCGGTCTCAGGTTCCAGCCCCCAGACGGTCACGCTTCGTCCCATGCATGCGCACGGTCGCAATCTTGACGTGAGCGCCGCCGGGGCCATGAATATCCAGACGGCAAGCGCGGCGGGGACGCAGCACTGGATGGTGCAGAAGGCCACCGGTGGCACCTACCAGCTCGTGTCGGCTTCAACCGGGAAGTGCGTGCAGCTCGGCTCCCTGAACGTCGGTAACACTGTGGACTGCACGGCGGCCGGGACCAAGATCTTCCTCAACCGGCTCAAGCTCACCGCGACCAAGGTCGGTAACAGTCTGGATCTCACCCTCCCCATCAAGAACATCACCACCCCCTTGGTGGTGCAGCACCAAGCCATCTTGGGCTGGACCACAACGGAGACGCTGCACCCCGGCCCGGGCACGGCCAGCTTCACTCTGCGCAGTGGCTCCTACCTCGTCACTGTGGGCGATATCAACATGCGCATCGTCATGACCACGGGGACCAGCCCCGCCGCAGAGGACGTCGCATTCACCTTCGTGATCAACCGGTCCGGCCTCCTCGGCGGCCCGTTGAGCATGGTCTCGGGGGACGGCTGATGCCCCGCCCCCACAGCCAGCCCCGCCGTCAGCCCCGCCGTCACAGCCGCTGGCCCGCCCGGTTGGTGTGGACCTGCGTGCTGACCGCAGCCATGGGCGCCGTCATTGCGCTCGGCGGCGCCCCGGCGGCGCAGGCCACCCCGGGCAAGGGCCTGGAGGTCTCAGAGGACGGAAAGAACTTTCAGCGCGCCATCGGCACGGAGCTCTTTTCCGGTCTGGGCCGGGTGGTCCCAGGCGATTCCGGCACGGACCGCGTGTGGATTCGCAACGGCTCAGCGCAGGTGGGCAAGCTTCGCCTGGAGCTCACCGATGGCTGGACCGACTCGGCCGCCTTGGCCGGCGCCACCCGGCTGAGCATCAACGTCGATGGACGCAGCGTCAACACGTCACTTGGCGATCCCCTGGTCAAGGGCACCTGCGCCGTCGTCTCGCCGTCGCTCACCATCAAGCCGGGTCAGACCCTGCGTTTTGACGCCTCGATCGCCATCGATCGGACCCTTGGCGCGCGGGATGGTCGCGACGGCGCGCGCAAGTCGATGGGTTTCCAGGTCCGCGCCGCGGCGCTGGATGCGGCGGCAGCGCAAGACAAGACGCCGCCTTGCGGCGCAGCCATCATTCCCTGGGACCCGTCCGGCGGCACCCCGACGGCGGTCGCCTCGGGGCAGCCGGGTGGCTCTCTGGTCAACACCGGAGCCGACGTCGCGGGGTGGGTCCTGCTGGGCGGCGGACTGAGCGCTGTGGGCCTGTTGCTCGCGGCCCGGCGCCGCCGCGGGGAGCACGCATGAGCGCGGCTTCCGGCCCCGAAAGCGGCGCCGTCACCCCTCCGTCCCCGCGCCGCGGCCCGGTGGCAACGGCGTTGCGGGTCCTGGCCACCGGCGTCGTGCTGGCAGTGCTCTGCCTCGCGGTGGTGGTGGGAGCCGCGGCCATCGTGATTCCTGCCGTGACCGGCTCCACCGCTCTGACCATTCAGACCGGGTCCATGGAGCCCGCCTACCCGCCGGGCACCATGGTCGTGATCCGGCCAACGCCGCCGGAGGAACTGGCCCCGGGCGACGTCGTGACGTATCAACTGCGCAGTGGCGAGGCCGCGGTGGTGACCCACCGCATCACGCAGCAGCTGCGCGCGGCGGACGGCAAGCTGCTCTTCATCACGCAGGGTGATCACAACCCGGTGGCGGATCCGGCGCCGGTGCAGCCCGTCCAGGTGCGCGGCAAGCTGTGGTACGCGCTGCCGTGGATCGGGTGGGTTGCCACGTATGTCACCGGGCCGTGGCGCGCTGTGGTGGTGCCGGTCGCGGTGGGGGCGTTGTTCGCCTACGCGGCGTGGATGTTCGTGAGCGCTGCGCGCGACCGCCGCCGGGGCCAAGGCCGGGGCAGGCACGCCGAGGATGCCCGGCCACGCAAAAGTCCCTAAGCTGGGTGCATGATCTTCATTGTTGTGAAATACCAGGTCAAGCCAGAATCCGCGGAGAACTTCATCGACGCGACGGCAGCCTTCACCGAGGCCACGCGCGCCGAGCCCGGCAACATCTTCTTTGAGTGGTCACGATCCGTGGAGGACCCCCACGAATTTGTGCTCGTGGAGGCCTTTGCAGACGATGCGGCCGCCGACCACGTGAACTCACAGCATTTTAAGGACGGCCTGGAGAGCATGCGCCCGCTGCTGGCGCGCACGCCCCGCATCGTCTCGCGGACGGTGGAGGGCCAGGGCTGGGACCTGATGGGCGAGCTGACGATCGACTGATCGGCCAACCCACTCATGGCCTGGGACCCGCTCACCCGCCTACGCTCCAGCCTGCACGCCACCGATCGCCGCCGGGATCCGCGCCTTGCTGGTCCAGGCCCTGCACCCCGGCGCGCTGGCGGGGACACCGTCGCGACCAAACGCGCATGCGAGCACGTGCGGAAAATGCACGTCCCTGTGCTGGGGGACCACGAGGGTGCGGACGGGGCGTGCACCTATGACAGCGCCAACAGTCCGCACCGGGATCTGTGGGTGCATGGTGCGTGTGCAGATGCCTTCCTTGCCGCGCTTGAGCTCTTCTCTGGGCCGCTTCCGCTTCCGCTTCCGCTGCCCCGGCCGCGTATGTGTGGGAGTGGTCGGTGGCCGGGGACCTGATGGGCGTGCAGGATCCGCCACAGTCAAGGCAAGCGCTCGACGCCGCTGGGGGCCCTCGCTTTCGGCCGGGTATGGGCTGCTCCTTCGCGGTGTGGTGGATACGCGGCGGTGGTGGGCTCAGGCTGGGACGGGAACCCCTACGCCTACGCAGGCAACAACCCGTTAGCCTTCACCGACCCCGATGGTCTAGCACACTGCCCGAGAAAGACCTCAGAGCCTACGGCGCATCCGCTCGGAACGGCTTATCCCAGAATTGGGAATAGGCGGTAGCAGGAAAGGCAGCCGCTAAGGAGGCTATGCTGCAAACCCAACAGGGCCAGTGGTGATACGCATCATGCGTAGACTTATTCGTCGCGGAGAACAGTGTTTGGCAGAATCTGAAGCCAAAAGACTTTAAACACAGTTTGGAAGGAATCTGGCTGTTCATGCTGGTTCTAACGGAGTCGCCGGCGCTGCTGGTGGCTCGGTAGACTAGATGCGGGAAGTCGTTCAAAAAGGAGAATCATTCACCTGGTGTGGACTCGCCCCAGGAACCGTGGGTGGTGGCGAGCACAAGTGCGGGGATTGGTGGGGGCTTGCGACGGGCCACCTAAATGACACAGAAACTGATTGGAATGATCTATTGACGCGGTCGACAATCGCTGGCGTTGCAAGCACCGGTATTTCATCGATACCTAAGTTCGGCACGCCAACTAGTGGGGCGTCGACGACGCCCCTGGCGTCTCAAAGATTAGAAGTCGGCAAATACCTGAGTTCGGACGTAATGTCATTCCTTAATACGGGGGCGACGGCGGTCGGTACCAATTATGCCATTGACTATGCCATTGACGCGTGGCCGCTGAGCGGAGAAAACGATTGAGAAAATGGAGCAATAAAGAACGAGACACGTTTGACTTTGGCCATGTTTTCTATATATGCGTCACACTGTCATTTATGGTCTTTCAAGTTTTTGTAGTTATAAGCAAATCGTCCAGCTGGTCAGGGCGCGCCATCGACGCGGCATTAAGTTTAAGTACATTTCTTACGCTTACCGCTCTATTTTGGTTCCTCTTCTTTAGATTCAACCAACCGCTCGCCATGCGATTATCAATCCTGTCGGCTCTAGTCGTGATATTCGGAACAATTTCCGTACAAGACTTCTTTCCGAATCAAGGAGGGAGTCTAATATCAGCTTTCCTCATTGGAAGTGAGGCTGGGATGGCATACCGCATCAGGAAAGTGGGACCAGAGTCCGCGGGGCCATTTAGTGTGTTAGACATTGCAGACGGTGTTCTGGCGAAAGTTATCGACGAAGTCGAAATGATTCTAGAAGAGAATAAACGACAATCATTCGCGATCAAATATGGTCATTCTGTGTTGGCGGTAATGCCGACAGGAGAAAATTCGTTTATTGTCGGGAATGGCTTATTTTATCATCAGGGCGTCTATTTAACAGACGACTGGTGGGTCTTGCAAAATAGCCCTAAGGACCATGGGAGGAGGGGGTTCCTCTTCGGCCCTAAGATCCGAGCGACGGTAGGGTGCAGATTCGCTACATTTCCGCGAGATTACGCCGTCCCGGCGGACAAAGTTCGAGCCGCTACTAGGCACTTCTGCGTGCATGGACGTCGCGACCAAGATCTGAATTGGAAAGTGGATCCAGGAGTTGGAAGAGCAGTGGGTGCGGTCCTAGCGAACGAGCAAGGGGGAACTTACCTGGCTGGGTCAAAGTGATGGCTGTTACCTAGAAGCCAGTCCGAGGCCAGGCGCGTCCAGAGAGGGCTGTGCACTCTTCTGGTCTAGTTACAGCCCAGCCCGACTTGTCGCGTTTGAAGCAGGAATGAGGGCGCAAATCGACGCACATGTTTGGACCGAGGGGCTGCCGCGCCAACAGGGGGTAGGGGTCGGTGCAGGAGTTGGTGACAACTTCGGTTTAGGCTGCACGAGCCTTGGTAGTGCAGATTCTGTGGCACTTCGTCATCGAGGGTGTAGGCGGGGCGCGCCGTGATTGGTGCTTGGGTGGCCGGCGGATCCGTATGCCATGGCTGGGTCCTCGGTAGTTTGGCCCCGTACTCTGGGCCCATGGAACTCGAGGAGCTGGCGCGGATCTGCCTTGCGCTGCCGGGCGCCTACGAGGATGAGCCCTTTGGGCCCGGACACCTCGTGTATCGCATCCGGGTCCAGATGCAGCAACCGGACAAGATGTTCGCGATGTTGACCGCTAGCAAGGACGCAGGCGGGGCCACGCGTTTCAATCTCAAGTGTGACCCGGCGGATGCGGACCGCCAGCGGACCCAGTATCCGGAGATTGTTCCGGGATATCACATGAATAAGCAGCACTGGAATACGGTGCGCATCGGCGGGGACGCGCAGGCAACCCTGACCCCCACGGACCTAGCAGAACTGATCGAGGACTCCTACGACCTGGTGGTGGCCACGCTCCCACGACGCCATCAGGAACGGTTGCGCTGGAACGGACTCACGTCCGGGCGATGATCACCTTGGGTGAGTTTTACTCGGTCGCGGTGTTGTCGTGGAGCTCAGGACGGTCGCGGCCGGTCCCGTGCACCAGCGTGAAGTAGCCGACTGTGAGGATGACAAGCCACGCCACGCCGACCAGAAGCGAGCCGCGCGTGCTTTCGTGGAGGGCCAGGAGCGTCACGACTAGGAGCATGAAGCCAATGGCCAGCCAGGAGCCGACCGGCCAGAGGGGCATCTTGAATTCGGATTCAGCCCAGCCGTGCCGGGAAATTTCTCGCCGCATGGCCACGTGGGAGAGCAGGATCATGAGCCACACCCACACCGTGGCGAAGGTCGCGAGGGAGGCAATGACCGCAAAGACGTCCTCCGGCATGATCGCGTTCAGGACAGCGCCGACGCCGAGCGCCGCACACATGATGACCACGGTCATCCAGGGCACCCCTCCGCGGGACACTCTCAAGAAGACGGCCGGGGCGTGCTTTTGCTGGGCCAGCCCAAAGAGCATGCGGCCCGCGCCAAAGGTGTCCGCGTTGATGGCGGAGATGGCGGCGGTAATCACAATGACGTTGAGCAGCCCCGCGGCGGCTGGGATGCCAAGGGACGTGAAGATCTGGACGAACGGGCTGGCGTCGCCGGTGACCTGGTTCCACGGGATCAGGGACATCACGATGGCCAGCGTGGCCACGTAGAACACCAGGATGCGGGCGGGGACGGTGTTGACCGCTCGGGGGATGGCCCGCTTGGGGTCCGTGGCCTCGCCGGCGGTGATGCCCACCGTTTCTACGCCGCCAAAGGCAAAGACCACCACGGCCAGCGCCGCGAGCAGGCCCTCCGCACCCTTGGGCGCAAAGCCGCCGTGGCTCCAGAGGTTCTGCGGCCCGGTGGCGCCGCCGCCGGAGATCTGCATGCCCAGGACCATGATGACGATGCCGCCCACGATCATGGCGATGATCGCGGTGACCTTGATCAGGGAGAACCAGAACTCAAGCTCACCAAAGACCTTGACGTTGCGCGTGTTGATGGCGGCGATGAAGAGGATCACGGCCACCACCCAGATCCACCGGGGTGTGTCCGGGAACCAGAAGCCCATGTAGACGGCAAAGGCGGTGACGTCCGCCAGGGCCACCACAATCATCTCGAAGACAAAGGTCCAGCCCGTGAGGAAGCCCGCGAAGGGGCCAAGGTAGCGGGCGGCGTACTGTCCAAAGGAGCCCGGCACCGGGTGGCGCACGGCCATCTCACCCAGGGCCCGCATCACCATAAAGACCGCCGCGCCGGCAATGATGTACGCGATCAGCACCACCGGCCCGGCGGACTGAATCGCGGCGGAGGAGCCGTAGAAGAGGCCAGTGCCGATCGCGGAGCCAAGGGCAATGAATTGGATGTGGCGCATGCTCAGCCCACGCTTGAGCTCGCCGTTGGGCTGGTGTGTTGTGGAAGCCGAACCAGGGCCGGGGGTTGGGCCGGGCGCGCTGGAAAATGCGGGGCTCATCTCGAGGTGTCCTTCTAGATGCCGTGAGCGGGTGGTCAGCGAGGCAATTGCCAGCGGAGCAGTCTGGAATGCCAGAATCCTCTCATGACGTCCAAGGTTCCTGCAGCCGATCAGACGCTGCGCATTCTCCGTTGGCTTTCGGAGCGGCGCAGGCCCGTTTCGGCGACATCCATTGCCCGGGAGCTGGAATTGCCACGCTCTACGGTTTATCACCTTCTCAAGGTGATGGAGGACAACGGCTTTGTGGTGCACCTACCAGAGGAGCATCTTTTTGGCCTGGGCGTGAGCGCCTTTGAGCTCTCCAACGCATACGTGGCACAGGACCCGCTGGCCCGGCTGGCGGCGCCGGTGCTCTCCGCTCTGGTGGATGAGCTGGAGGAGAGTGCCCACCTTGCCGTGTTGGACGGGCGCGAGGTCATCTACGTGGTGGAGGAGCGCGCGCGGCACAGGCCCTCGCTCGTGACGGATGTGGGCGTGAGGATGCCAGCCCACCTCACCGCGAGTGGTCGCTCCATGCTGGCGGAGCTCACCGCCGTCCAGGTGCGCGCACTATTCCCGGATCGCAGCGCCTTGAGTTCGCGTTCGGAAATCTCCCCAGTCAGCGGCCCGCGGGAGCTCCGCGCAGAACTGGAACGCACGCGACTTCGAGGCTGGGCAGAGGAGGACGGAGACGTGACTCCTGACTTCGCCTCCGTTGCTGTGCCGGTGCACGATCACCGCGGACTGCCCGTTGCTGGCATGGCCGTGACGTATATGAGCCACCGCATGGATGCGGCGCGCAAGAAAAAGTTGGTGGAGGCTGTTCGGCGTGCGGCACGCGTGCTCTCCACCCGGCTCTACGGGGTTGGCCCCCGGAACTGATCCGACGGCCCCAGGTGAGTGGCCGGCGGGGTGGAAGGGGCACGACATGTTGCTGCATTTGATGTACCCATAGCTATGCGTCGTGGTTGCCCGGGCTATCTGAGCTACCCGGGCGATCAGGGCGTGATGTGACCAGGGGGATGAAGTGGCTGACGGCGCGGGCCCATCGTGGCCACCGTGCTCGTCTCCCGGATTGCGCACGTCGGCTGCCCATGAGGTCCGCGATGCAGCCGGACTGTCTCGCGAAGACGTGGAGAAGCTCTCCCCGGTGTCCAGAAAGCCATTGACGGCGGTGAGTGGGAGTGGAACGGCAGTGACGACATTCCAAGCTCGGGTGCCGTGAGCTCGGGCGGAGGTGGCGACATTGCGGCCGCAGATCAAGTGGGGGAGGACAACACCTACTACGTGCAGGCTATGAGACTGCGGTTCCCTCCAGGTGCAACGGGGGCTGCGGCAGACCTCGAAACAGCGAGAAAGTACTTTGAGGCGCAGGGGTGGACGGTGACGCAACTCGACGACCGAAAGGCACACACTTTGGTGTCGACAACCGGCAACGGCTTCCAGGTCGTTTATGTCGCCAGGACCAACGGCCAGTACTCGCTTTCTGTGTCCAGCGAGCTGTACTGGACTAATAGTTTTCGAGAACTTTTTCGTGCGGTGGCTCGCAGGGCAGCCCGAACATTCCCGCCCAAGAGTAAGCCGGGAGTGTTCGTCCGGTTCCCGAAGGGGAGCGATCCCGTCGTGGAGCCCTCACTGTGGTGCCGGGCTGCGGGCGCGGGCTGCGGGCACGGCAAGTCTGGCATCCCAGACACCACCCACCGATTATGCCGTGACGCAGACCCCTCAGCGTGATGCCATGGATCAACGCCGCGCACGGAGTGCCGGCAACAGTGAAGCCACAGTCATCGCCGCGGCAAAGACGCCGTCGCCGTTTGAGGAGTCCAGATGTCACTTCCCGGAGCCCGTCCCGTTAAGGCCGCCCGCGGCGTCGAACTCTCTGCCAAGTCCTGGCAGACAGAGGCGCCCATGCGCATGCTGATGAACAATCTGGATCCCGAGGTTGCCGAGCGCCCGGATGATCTGGTCGTGTACGGCGGCACCGGCCGCGCGGCCCGCTCCTGGGGCGCGTTTGATGCGATCGTGGACACCCTGAAGGACCTGGAGGACGACGAGACCCTGCTGGTGCAGTCCGGCAAGCCGGTCGGCGTCTTCCGCACCAATCAGTGGGCCCCGCGCGTGCTGATCGCCAACTCCAACCTGGTGGGGGACTGGGCTACGTGGCCGGAGTTTCGCCGCCTGGAGGCGGAGGGCCTGACCATGTACGGCCAGATGACCGCCGGCTCCTGGATCTACATCGCCACGCAGGGCATTCTGCAGGGCACCTTCGAGACGTTCGCCGCCGTGGGCAAGAAGCTGCGCGAGCAGGGCAAGACCAAGGATGACACCCTGGCGGGCACCCTCACCTTGACCGGCGGCTGCGGCGGTATGGGCGGCGCCCAGCCCCTGGCCGTGACCCTCAACGGTGGCGTCTGCCTGATCGTTGACGTGGACGAGACCCGCCTGCGCCGCCGCCAGGAGAAGCGCTACCTGGATGAGGTGGAGACGGACCTGGACGTGGCCCTGGCCAAGGTCAACGCCGCCAAGACCGAGCGCCGCGCGCTCTCCGTCGGCATCGTGGGCAACGCCGCGGAGCTCTTCCCGGAGCTGCTGCGCCGCCACCAAGCGGGGCAGGTCACGGTGGACGTCGTCACCGATCAGACCTCCGCCCACGACCCGCTCTCCTACGTCCCCACCGAGTTCACGGTGCAGTCCTGGCCGGCCGAGTCTGAGGCGGATCCGGACGGTTCCACCAAGAAGTCCCGCGAGGCCATGGCCGCGCAGGTCAAGGCCATGGTGGAGTTCCAGGACGCCGGCGCGGAGGTCTTTGACTACGGAAATTCCATCCGCGATGAGGCCCGCCAGGCCGGCTACGACCGTGCGTTCGCCTTCCCCGGCTTTGTCCCGGCCTACATCCGCCCGCTCTTCTGCGAGGGCCTTGGCCCGTTCCGCTGGGTGGCGCTCTCCGGCGACCCGGAGGACATCGCGGTCACCGACAAGGCCATCAAGGAGCTCTTCCCGGAGAACGAGCACCTGCACCGCTGGATTGACGCGGCGGGTGAGTACGTGGAGTTTGAGGGCCTGCCGGCCCGCATCTGCTGGCTGGGTTACGGCGACCGCGCCAAGGCCGGCCTGCTCTTTAACCAGCTGGTCAAGGAGGGCAAGGTCAAGGCCCCCATCGTCATTGGCCGCGATCACCTGGACTCGGGCTCCGTGGCTTCCCCCTACCGCGAGACGGAGTCCATGAAGGACGGCTCCGACGCGATTGCCGACTGGCCGCTGCTCAACGCGCTCACGGCCACCAGCTCCGGAGCCACCTGGGTCTCCATCCACCACGGCGGCGGCGTGGGCATTGGCCGCTCCATCCACGCGGGCCAGGTGGGCCTGGCGGACGGCACGGATTTGGCCGCCGCCAAGTTGGCGGCGCTGCTGACGAATGACCCGGGCATGGGCGTGATTCGCCACGTGGACGCCGGGTACGAGCGCGCCATCGAGGTGGCCAAGGAGCGTGGCGTCCGCGTCCCCATGCTGGCGGAGGCTGAGGCCAAGGCCAAGCGACTTGAGGGTGCCGAGCCGGCCGCGGTGAAGGCCGCCAAGGTTCAGGCGTGAGCCAGGGAAGCACTGGCGGGGCGGCGCGCACCCAGGCGGGGCGCGCCACCCTGCTCACCGGAATAGCTGAGCTCACCACGGTGGATGACGAGCTGGGCGTAGTGCCCGACGCCGCTGTGGTGATCCAGGACGGTGTGGTGGCCTGGGTGGGCCAAGAGTCTCAGGCCCCGGCGTGCGATGTGGTTCAGGACCTGGGCGGGCGCGCTGCGCTGCCGGGGTGGGTGGATGCCCACTCGCACCTGGTGTTTGACGGCGACCGCTCGGCGGAGTTCGAGGCACGCATGGCCGGTCAGACATATGCGGCTGGCGGCATCAAGGTGACCACCGGCGCTACCAGGGCGGCCAGCGACGAGCGCCTGCGCGCCCTGGTGGCCGCCCGCGTGGCGGACGCCGTGGCTGGCGGAACCACCTACTTGGAGACCAAAACCGGATACGGCCTCACGGTCCATGACGAGGCCCGCAGCGCCGTGATTGCCGCGGAGCTGGTGGATGAGGTCACCTTCCTTGGTGCCCACCTGGTCCCGGATGGCATGGACCCCGAGGAATACACGGACCTGGTCTGCACCACCATGCTCAGCGCCGTGGCGCCGCACGCACGGTGGGCGGATGTGTTCTGCGACAAGGGTGCGTTCACGCCGGAGCAGACCCGGCGCGTCCTGGACGCGGCCCGCGCAGCCGGGCTGGGGTTGCGCCTGCACGGCAACCAGATTGAGCCCGGCGCCGGAGTGAGTATTGCGGTGGAGTACCAGGCGGCCAGCGTGGATCACCTCAACTTCCTCTCCGAACAGGACATCGAGGCGCTGGCCGGATCGGGACGCGACGCCCAGGGAGCAAAGCGAGAGGGGTACGAGACCGTGGCCGGGGTGCTGCCCGCCTGCGACCTCTCCACGCGAGCCCCGCTGGCCCCGGCCCGCCGGCTCCTGGACGCCGGCGCCACCCTGGCCATCGCCAGCAATTGCAACCCCGGCACCTCCTACACCTCCTCCATGAACTTCTGCGTGGGCACCGCGGTGCTGCAGCAGGGGCTCTCGCTGGCGGAGGCCATCCGGGCCGCAACCGTTGGCGGGGCCCGCGCCCTGCGCGCCGACCGCGAATCCTTGGCCGCCGGAACCCGGCCCAAGGCCACCGGCCATGAGGCACCCATCGGCCGCATCGCCGTCGGGCACCGAGCGGATCTGCACGTCCTGGACGCGCCAGCGGCCATCCATCTGGCTTACCGGCCGGGCATGCCGCTCACGCACGCCGTGTGGCGTGCCGGCGTGCGCGTCGCCTCAACCCACTGACCCCCTCACCCCGAGACCCCGGACCCCAGATCCAAGACCCGGGACCCCAAGCGAAAGAAGGAACCATGAGCGTCACCCTCTCCACCCACGGCGTCACCCCTGCCGACGTTATCGCCGTGGCGCGCCACGAGGCCCCCATCCAGATTGCCCCGGAGGCGCTGGAGGCCGTGGCCGCGGTGCGCGCGCATGTGGAGCGCCTGGCGCATTCGGACACCCCCGTTTATGGGATTTCCACCGGCTTTGGCGCGCTCGCCAATAAGCACATCCCCGAGGAGCAGCGCACGCAGCTGCAGAAGTCCCTGATCCGTTCGCATGCCGCGGGCATGGGGGATCCGGTGGAGCGCGAGGTGGTGCGTGCGCTCATGTTCCTGCGCGCCAAGACCCTGGCCTCCTCCCGCACGGGCGTGCGCCCGGTGGTGCTGCAGACCATGGTGGGCCTGCTCAACGCCGGCATCACCCCGCTGGTGCGCGAATACGGCTCGCTGGGTTGCTCCGGGGACCTGGCGCCGCTCTCGCACTGCGCGCTAGTGCTCATGGGTGAGGGCGAGGCCACGGATCGCGACGGCGTGCTGCGCCCCGTGCCGGAGTTGTTTGCGGAGGCCGGACTGACCCCGGTCACGCTGGAGGAGAAGGAGGGCCTGGCCCTCATCAACGGCACGGATGGCATGCTGGGCCAGCTCCTCATGGCCATCGCCGACCTGGATGAATTGCTCAGCGTCGCGGATCTCACGGGTTCCATGAGCGTGGAGGCGCTGCTTGGCACCGACCAGGCCTTCCGCCCGGCCCTGCACCTGCCGCTGCGACCGCACCCGGGCCAGGCCACCAGCGCGGATGACATGTTCCGCGTGCTGGCCGGCTCCGCCATTGTGGCCAGCCACCGCGAGGGCGACTCGCGCGTGCAGGACGCCTACTCGCTGCGCTGCTCCCCGCAGGTCACGGGCGGCGCCCGGGACACTGTGGATCACGCCCGCCTGGTGGCCTCGCGCGAGCTGGCCGCGGCCATCGATAACCCGGTGGTGCTGGAGGATGGCACCGTCACCTCCAACGGCAACTTCCACGGGGCTCCTGTGGCGTACGTGCTGGATTTCCTGGCGATCGTCACCGCGGACCTGGCCTCCCTCGCGGAGCGGCGCACGGATCGCATGCTCGACGTCGCTCGGTCGGCTGGGTTGCCTCCGTTCCTGGCGGACGACGCTGGCGTGGACTCGGGCCTCATGATTGCCCAGTACACGCAGGCCGGCTTGGTCTCGGAGAACAAGCGCCTGGCGGTCCCCGCCTCGGTGGATTCCATTCCGTCCTCCGCCATGCAGGAGGATCACGTGTCCATGGGCTGGCACGCAGCCCGCAAGTTGCGCAAGAGCGTTGATAACCTGCGCCGCGTCCTGGCGGTGGAGCTGGTGGCCTCCGCCCGCGGCATCGAGCTGCGCGCGCCACTGACGCCGTCCCCGGCCACCGGCGCCGTGATCACCGAGCTGCGCAAGACCGCAGAGGGCCCGGGCCCGGACCGCTACCTGGCGCCGGACCTGCTGGCGGCAGAGGCGGCCATCGCCTCCGGCGCCATCCTGGCCGCCGCGGAGTCCGTGGTGGGCAAGCTGGGCCGCACCGAGGCCTGAGCCGCCGGAGCTACACGCCGCGGGGAGCGCGCCTGGTCACCACATCGTGGATCAGGCGCGCCGCCGAGCGGGCGGTGCGCCCGTCCACGTCGAACTCGGGGTTGAGTTCCACCACGTCCAGAAGGGCCAGCTTGCCGGACTGGGCGGCGGCCAGCGCCGCCGCGCGGATCACGTCATATGGCACGCCGTAGCCTGCCGGGGCGCTGACGCCGGGGGCCACCGCGGCGGGGAGCACGTCCAGATCGATGGTCAGATAGGCCACGTCCACGTCCTCCAGGAAGCCCTCTACGAAGGCCACCACCGCGTCCTTGTCCGCTCCCTGGCACTCCTCGTCCGTCAGGTAACGCACGCCAAGGCGGTGCGCGGTGTCGAAGAGGGTGCGGGTGTTGTTCGGTTCGCTGATCCCGACCACGGCGTAGTGAAACTCGCGTCCCGCCGCCTCCTGCGCCTCGGCAATCTGCAGGAACGGCGTGCCGGAGCTGGGGCGCGAGGCCAGTCGCAGGTCAAAGTGGGCGTCAAGGTTGAGGATGCCCAGGCGGGGAGACCCCTCCAGCACCCCGGACTGGGCCAGCCCAAGGTAGGAGCCAAAGGCGGTCTCATGCCCGCCGCCCAACACGGTGACAAAGCGCCCGGCGCCCAGCTGCTCGGCGATGGCGGCGCCGATGTCCGCCTGCCCGTCCTCCAGCTCGTCGCCGCTCACGCGGATGTCGCCCGCGTCCAGCACGCCGCCCAACTCGGAGGGATACGCCAGGGAGGAGAGCGCCTTGCGCAAGGCGTCCGGCCCCTTCGCGGCGCCGACGCGTCCCATATTCCTGGCCACGCCGGCGTCCGAGGCAAAGCCGAGCAGCGTGGTGGAGAGCTGAGCCTGGGCTGCCGCCGGGTCCGCCTCCGCACCTCCCTGCTGTGCCGCTCCCGCCTGCTCCGTCCCCAACTTCACGGCCTGATGCCAACGCCGGTGCTCCGCGCCGTCGCCGTCGGTGCGGCCCTCCCAGGTGAAAGCGGAGGGGTGGGGCGTGGCAGGGCGGCGCGAGGAGCTCATGGCCCTATCCAAGCCGGAAGCGGCGGTGGACGCCAGGGCGGACGGCGGTCGGGGTCCGGGATCCCGGACCCCGTGTCGGTGTCTGGTCCGCGGCCGCTGAGGCCGCTCGAAGGGGTTCCGACGGACTCAGGTCCGTGGCCAGCGGAGTGGATTGAGCATGGCTGTGGTTGGCTGCGGCGAGAGTCGAGGGAAGGCGGAGTCAGGAAATACGCAAGGCATTGAATTTAGGGATGCAGGGGGGCTAGCATCTGCTGATGTGAAAAAACTATCCTTGGAGCAAGAATTTGAGCTCATGAGAAAGCGATATGGAGAGATGCAAAAGTTGATGTCGAGCGTCCAGGCCGTCGTTGACACAAAAGATTGGGAATGGAACGGCGGCGATGTTCTGCCGCGGCCGGGGTCGTATGATCTGGGCGGCGGGGGCGCTAGTGAGGATGTTCGGGCGCAGTACGGTCGCTCCTACTATATTAGCGCCTCCAGGCTTCGTTTCCCTGTGGGAGGCTGGGGTGAGGCTGAAGATCTAGAACCTCTGCAGAAATACTTTGACGACCAAGGGTGGAAGTCGGCTCAGGAACACAAGTCTGCATCGAGAACTCTCATGGCGAACACGGTAACTGGCTTTAGAATTGAATACATGGTGCAAGCTAGCGGTCAGTACGCATTGAAGATATCCAGCGAATTATTCTGGACGAATGATTATGATAGCCTATTTGATTCTGTCGCACTCAGGGATAAGCCAAGGCCTCCATCTAAGAGCAAGCCGGGTGTATTTGTTCGGTTCCCTGAGTGGAGCGATCCAGCGCTCAGTCAAGAAGAGTGGCACGAACGTCGCGAGCGCGAGCGAGAGGCAGCGGAGAACGGCGGGTGAACGGCCGTGGGATGTCAGATCGCACGAGCGGCAAGAGCGTCGTGAGACCGATGGTTGATGGGGCGGCTGGGAAGAGAACGGTAGTACCGATCTGCCAAAGTCGGGAGCGGTCGACCCCGGCGGCGGCAATGAAACCACAGCTGCATCTGGCACCTTCCAGTCACCACCCCGCTGAGTTGGCCCACCCGTGCGGCAGGATGGGCGCATGTCTCAACACTCGCTCCAGCCGGACGCCGCGTTGGACTGGGCCTTCGCTCTCCTGACGCGACAAGTTTCCGGCCACGGCGCCCCCGGCACGGGCTGGGAACGCGAACGGGAGTGGTCCCGCGTGCGCCGCCTTGACCTGCCCGATGGCGGCCGCGTTTGGCTCAAGGAACTTCCGCCGGGGCTGCGCGCGGAGGTCAGCATCGTGGCTCGGCTGGGCCACCTCAACGACTCGTCGGCCCTCACTGCGCTGGCCACCGACGCGGAGCGCGGCTGGTTGCTGCTGCCGGACGGCGGCCCCACCCTGCAAGACCAGGCGGGAGAGGGCGGGGGCGAGACCCCGCCGACCGTCTGGAGCGCGGCCTTGAGTGAGTACGGGAGGCTGCAACGCGCCGTCGAGCCGCTGGTTCCCGCCCTCCTGGCAGACGGCGTCCCGGATCTGCGCACCGCGCGGCTGCCGGATCTGGCGCGGGAACTGGTGTCCCGGCATGCCCCGGAGCTGGCCGGCCTGCTGCCGCGGTGGCGCGAGGACGCCGCGGTCTTGGACGCCACCGGGATCCCGCCTAGCCTGCACCACGACGACCTGCACCCCGGCAACGTTTTTGCGCGCGGCAACGTGCCCTTCGATTGGGGTGACGCCAGCGTGGCGCACCCGTGGCTCAGCCTCGCGGTGGCGGTGCAGGGGCCAGCCGCGGCGGGCGCGCAGGCAAGCTATGTTCGGGGATGGCACCTGCCCGACGGCGTTGACGCGGCTCGGGCGGTCGGCGCCGCCCGCCGCTTGGGGTGCGTTGCGCGCGCGGCCACCTGGGCGCGGGTGGAGGCGACGGTGGGCCTGCCGGAGCGCTTTGCGGATGCCGTGCCCGAGTGGCTGGAGCGCGGGGCCGACTAGCTGGCGGGCACGTTCTCCGGCTTCATCTGGATGAGCTGGATGAGGTTGCCGCAGCCGTCGTTCAACACGGCGATCAGCGCGGTGCCGATGTCCATGGTGTCCTGCGTGAACTCCACGCCAAGGGCCCTTAGCCGCTCCACCTCCGCGGAAAGGTCGGTCACAGCGAACTGGGCCAGCGGGATGCCATCAGCCATGAGGGCGTCCCGGTACGGCTTCACTGCGGGGTGGCCGGCGGGCTCCAGGAGCAACTCGGGGCCGTCCGGGTCCTCCGGGGAGACCACGGTGATCCAGAAGTCGCCGCCGAGCGGGATGTCGTGTTTCTTCACGAATCCGAGCTTCTCGGTGTAAAAATCCAGCGCCGCACGCTGATCGTCCACGAACACTGACATCATGCCGAGCTTCATTGGTGACTCCTGAGGTAGATGCAAGGGAGGGCGGCGCAACGGGTGCCGAGGGCCATCGGGTGGCCCCTGGCGTCGCACCACTCCAAGGTTTGCGCATCAATCTGTACAAAGTCCATCCCAACGGGGACTGCATCCGCGCACATCGAGGCGCAAAGCAGCCCCGCGCCCGCTCCGCACCAGCCCCGCTCACCGGCGGCTAGACCCACCCCAGCGCGAGCAAACGCGGCCCCACTACGGTGCGAACCCAGGCGCGGGCCGCGGCATCGCTGAGGTGTGAGCCCCCGCGGTCCGCCAGCGAGGGGGCAAGGTTCCCCAGCCGTTGCTGACGAAGGTCCTCGGCGGTTGGCCTCACGCCCACCGCCTCCCACACCTCGGGCGAGCCAAGCCACCCGGCCACGTCCAGGAACCGCGAGCCCAGCTCCCGCCTGCCCCACGCATTCACCGCGTCGATGTTGGCCCGCACCGCCCCTGACGGGTCCCGGCCGGTATTGGAGAAGAAGCCCTGCCGCAGGAACCAGGGGTTTTTGGGCACCAACCAGGCGTGCTGTTCCCGCCACCCTGTCACGATCTGCGCGGCACTCACGCCGGGCACGGTGACGGAGTTCTTGCCGCCGCCCAGGAACAATGCCACGTCCGCGCGATGCGCCGGGGAGGCGGTGGGAAAGAAGCGAACGGCGCGGCCAACTCGCGTCTGCGCGCCGCCGTCGAGCCGGTCAAAACGCACCGCGCGGCGCGAGCTGTCCCAGCCAATCGAGCCCGTCACCGCGCTGCCAGCCCCCGAGCCGCCCTCCAGCATGCCCTCGTAGCTGGCGGACGCTCGGGTGAGCAGCGGGGCGGCCGTGCCCCACACGCGAGCGGGCCCGGCCGGGACGGTGTCCGCCGGAAACGTGAGGCGCTCCGGCGCCAGCCCCATGCGGGCCGAGATCTGCGCGTCCGTCTCCCCGGCCTTGGCATCCAGGTACAGCGCCGCGCCGTGCCTGGCCGCCAGCGCGGCCACGTGCGGGCCGGCAAATTCGGCCGTGGAGGAGCCGATGAGCCACCACTGCGCGCCGTTGCTGCGCAGGGGGCGGACGCCGGTGGCGGGGTCCCAGGCCACGTCGGCGTAGCGCGGGAAGGCTTCCACTAGGTCGGGGTCCGTCAGCGCGGTCAGCCTGGCGGGATGGGGCGCCGCGGAGGGCTCGGCAAAGGGAGAGAACCCGGCGAGCGCGGCGGTCATGGCCCCCGCGCCGGCCAGCACCGACCGTCGTTTGACACCCCCGTTGCTCACCATGACTCATCCCACCACGCCCCGGGGTGGCCCACACCCTCCGCCGGGCGTCAGTTGTGTTGCGGTTGTGCCGACGGGACGCGGGGCGGTCGCCGGGCACCACGCGCAGGCACCATGCACTGCTCGACGCCGTGGGCGTGCGTGATGAGCGTGAGGAAAGGGCGCGGGGGCGTGAGGACTTCGTGAGGGTGAGGGGTGGGAGGGCGCTGCGGGGGTTGGGATGGGGGAGTACCGCGGCACAACGGCCCTGTGTGGGGCCGGATCCGCCGCGGTTTTCACCCCCCTGGGGGCTGTGGCCCCCTGACTCGCGCTGTATGAGGAGAGAACTCCCGTGGATCTGATCGTCGTCGCCGTTGTGGTGACGCTCTTTGTTGCCCTCGCGGCCCTGGCCAAGGCGGTGGAGCGGCTGTGATGGTGCTCAGCTTGATTGCCCTTGGTTTGGGTCTTGCTACCGCCGTCTACCTTGTGGTGGCGCTGGTGTCCCCGGAGCGTTTCGAATGAGCGACGTGGGATTGAACGTGCTGTGGGCTGTGGCGGCCCTGGCCGTGGTGATCCTGATTCTCGCCGCAGTGCACCGCCCCCTGGGCGCCTACATGGCCTGGGTATACACCGGCCCCAAGAACTGGCGCGTTGAGCGCGGGATCTACAAGCTCAGTGGGGTTAGCGCGGACGCCGAACAGACCTGGCGCACCTACCTGCGTTCGGTGCTGATCTTCTCCGCAGGCGGTCTGCTGCTGGTCTACGCGCTGCAGCGCATGCAGCCGTTCCTCCCCGCCTCCCTTGGCCTGCCCGCGGTTGAGGAGGGGTTGGCGTTTAACACCGCCGCCTCCTTTGTGGGCAATACCAACTGGCAGTCCTATTCTCCGGAGCAGACCCTGGGCCTCACGGTGCAGATGGCCGGCCTCGCGGTGCAGAACTTCCTCTCCGCCGCAGTGGGCCTGGCCGTGGCGATTGCCTTGGTTCGTGGTTTGGCCAGCAAGGGCTCCGGCACCATTGGTAACGCCTGGGTGGATATCACCCGCGGCACGGTGCGCCTGTTGCTGCCGATCGCGGCCGTGGGTGCCCTGCTCCTGGTCGTGGCGGGTGTGGTGCAGAACCTGGCCTCGCCTGAGGCCGTCTCTACGGTGACCGGCACCGTGCAGAACATTCCCGGCGGCCCGGTGGCCAGCCAGGAGGCCATCAAGATGTTGGGCACCAACGGCGGTGGCTTCTTCAACGCCAACTCCGCCCACCCCTTTGAGAACCCCAATCCGTTTTCCAGCCTGGTGCAGATCCTCCTGGTGCTGATCATCCCGTTCTCGCTGCCGCGCACCTTTGGCCTCATGGTGGGTTCCCCCCGCCAGGGCCGGGCCATCCTGGTGGTCATGGCGGGCCTGTTCATCACCTCCTATGCGCTGCTCACCTGGGCGGAGCTGGCCGCCAACGGCGCGGCTCCGGAAGCGGCGGGCGGCGCCATGGAGGGCAAGGAGCAGCGCTTCGGCATCATTGGCTCCACGCTCTTCGCGACCACCACCACGGGCACGTCCACGGGTGCGGTGAACTCCATGCATGACTCGTACACGGCGCTGGGTGGTGCCCTCCCCATGCTGAACATGATGTTGGGAGAGGTGGCACCTGGTGGTGTGGGCTCCGGCCTCTACGGCATGCTCATCCTCGCGATCGTTGCGGTGTTTGTGGCCGGGCTCCTGGTGGGACGCACCCCCGAGTACCTCGGCAAGCGCATTGGCCGCCACGAGATCACGCTGGCGAGCCTGTACCTCCTGGTGACACCCACGCTGGTGCTCACCGGGACCGCCCTGAGCTTTGGTATTCCTGCGCTGCGAGAGTCCATCACCGGAACCTCGTTGCTCAATGACGGAAACCACGGCCTGAGCGAGGTGCTGTACGCCTTTACCTCCGCCGCCAACAACAACGGCAGCGCGTTTGCCGGCCTCACGGCCAACACTCCCTGGCTGAACTGGGCGCTGGGCCTCGCGATCCTCTTGGGACGCTTCCTGCCCATCCTCTTGGTCCTGGCATTGGCAGGGAAGCTGGCCGCACAGCGACCCATCCCCGCCACCGCCGGAACCCTGCCCACTCACCGCCCCCTCTTCCAAGGCATGCTCGCCGGCGTCACGTTGCTCTTCACAGCCCTGACGTACTTCCCGGTGCTGGCCCTGGGTCCGCTTGCGGAAGGAACCATCTGACATGTCGATCAAGACCGAACACCCCATAGCAACCCCTCCAGCCAACAACCCCTCCGGTTCAGGCGCGGCACACGGCGGCGCCGGGGATCCCGACGCCTCGCAGAACCAGCCCCAGGACACCGGCGCCACCCCCAGCGGTGCCAAGACCCCCAGCGCCCTGAGCGGCCGGGCCCTGTTGAAGGCCCTGCCACTGGCCCTGCGCAAGCTGAACCCCGTGGCCATGATCCGGCGGCCAGTCCTCTTTGTGGTGGAGCTCGGCGCGGCGCTGCTCACGGTGCTGGCGCTCGCCGAGCCCTTCCTTGGCGCACAGGAGACCGCCACGCCCACGCCGGCCGGTTTCACGTGGGCCATCGCGATCTGGTTGTGGCTCACCGTCCTCTTCGGTTCCCTCGCGGAAGCGGTGGCGGAGGGCCGCGGTAAGGCCCAGGCAGACACGCTGCGTAAGACGCGCAGCGAGACCCCGGCGCGCGTCGTCGAGCAGGGCAAGCCCACCACCCAGGCCAAGCCCACCGCCCAGGGCGGCTCCACCGCAAGCGGCTCGGATGCGGGCAACCGCGCCGGCGCCTGGGACCCGGCCTCAGACCCGGCCGCCCTGCGCGCCACGGTCACCAAACGCGCCTCCTCGGCGCTGGTGGCCGGCGATGTGGTCGTCGTGGAGGCCGGCGAATTGATCCCGGGCGACGGCGACGTGATTCACGGCGTGGCCAGCGTGGACGAGTCCGCGATTACGGGCGAATCCGCTCCGGTGGTGCGTGAGTCCGGCGGCGATCGCAGCTCCGTCACCGGCGGCACGCGCGTGCTTTCTGACCGGTTGCTTGTACGCATCACCTCCACCCCCGGCCAGACCTTCGTGGATCGCATGATCGCGCTGGTGGAGGGTGCCTCACGGCGCAAGACCCCCAATGAGGTGGCCCTGGACGTGCTGCTGGCCACGCTGACGCTGGTCTTCTTGGTGGTCACGCTGACGCTGAACCCGATTGCCTCCGCGGTGGCGCCTCCCGTGAGTCTCGCGGTGCTGGTTGCACTGCTGGTCTGCCTGATTCCCACCACCATTTCCGCGCTGCTCTCCGCGATCGGCATCGCCGGCATGGACCGCCTGGTGCGCCGCAACGTGCTGGCGCTGTCCGGCCGTGCAGTGGAGGCCGCTGGCGACGTTTCCACGTTGCTGCTGGATAAGACCGGCACCATCACCTACGGCAATCGCCGCGCGGTTGCGGTGATTCCGGCGGCCGGTGTGGACCAGGAGAGCGCTTGGTCGGCTGCGGTGGAGGCCTCCGCAGCGGACACCACGCCGGAGGGGCGCTCGGTTCTTGACCTGGCGCGCACAGAGGCTGGTGCGCCGAGCGCGCTTGCCGACGCCGCGGCGTCGGGCACAGAGGCGTCGGGCGCAGGGGCGTCGGACGGCACGCCCGTGGCGTTCAGTGCCACGACGCGCATGTCCGGCGTGGACCGCGCCGATGGCTCGTCCCTGCGCAAGGGCGCCGCCTCAGCGGTGCTCGCCTGGCTTGACGCGGCGGGGCAGTCCCCGGACGCGCGGACCCACTCAGCGCTCGACGACGCTGTGGGCACCATCGCTGCCAGCGGTGGCACACCCCTGGTGGTCGCCGAGCTGACCGCGGCGGGTGGCGGCCGGGTCCTGGCCGTGATCCACCTGAAGGATGTGGTCAAGGAGGGCCTGCCAGAGAAGTTTGCGCAGCTGCGCGCCATGGGAATCCGCACCGTCATGATCACCGGTGATAACCAGGTCACGGCCCGCGCCATCGCGGCGGAGGCCGGCGTGGATGACGTGCTCGCGGAGGCCACTCCGGAGGACAAGTTGGCGCTGATTAAGGCGGAGCAGAGCGGCGGCCGCATGGTCGCCATGACTGGGGATGGCACCAACGACGCCCCGGCGCTGGCCCAGGCGGATGTGGGCGTGGCCATGAACACCGGCACGTCCGCGGCCAAGGAGGCCGGGAACATGGTGGACCTGGACTCTGACCCGGCCAAGCTCATCGACATCGTGGCGATCGGTAAGCAGCTGCTCATCACGCGCGGTGCGCTCACCACCTTCTCCATCGCCAACGACTTGGCCAAGTACTTCGCCATTGTTCCGGCCATGTTCATGGGGGTGTTCCCGCAGCTCGCGGCACTGAATGTGATGAGCCTGTCCTCCCCGGCGTCCGCGGTGCTCTCCGCCGTGATCTTTAACGCCGTGGTGATTCTTGCGCTGATTCCGCTCTCGCTGCGCGGTGTGAAGTACCGGGCAGTGTCCGCGTCCAAGCTCTTGGGCCGCAACCTGTTGATCTATGGGCTGGGCGGTGTGGTGGCTCCCTTCGTGGGGATCAAGCTCATTGACCTGCTTGTCAGCCTGATCCCCGGCTTCTAGGGCCGTTTCTTGGCCGCGACCGGGGCCCGTTGCTGGGCCCCGGTCACCCACCCCACTTTTTTGAGAAGGACACCTGAAGAATGAATATCCAACGCGGCGCCTTGCGCCAACTCGGCACCGGTGTGCGGTTGCTGATCTTCATGACCGTGCTGCTTGGCGTGGTCTACCCCTTGGCCATCACCGGGATCGGCAGTGTGGTGGCCCCGGCGCAGGCCGCCGGCTCCCGCGTCACCGACCAGCAGGGCAAGGTGGTGGGCTCGGAGCTGATTGGCCAGAACTTCCTCACCGCCAACGGCGACCCGGACCCGCTCTACTTCCAGCCCCGCCCGTCCGCGGCGGGGGATGGCTATGACTCCATGAGCTCCGGTGGCTCCAACCTTGGCCCGGAGAGCACCGACCTGGTGGCGGCCATCCAGGAGCGCCGCGCCCAGGTGGCGGCCTTCAACAAGGTGGCGGCGGATCAGGTCCCCACGGACGCCGTCACCGCGTCCGCCTCCGGCCTGGATCCGGACATCTCCGTGGAGTACGCGCGCCTGCAGTCAGACCGGGTCGCGAGCCAGCGCGGCCTGGACAAGGGCAGCGTGGCGGAGCTCGTCACGCGTAGCATTCAGCACACCGGCCCTTGGCTTCCCGGACAGGACCGCGTGAACGTGCTGCGCCTGAATCTGGAGCTGGCCAAACTCGACTCCGGGACGGAGGGAAACGGGGCATGAGTCCAGCTCGCCTGAGGGTCTACCTAGGCGCGGCTCCCGGCGTGGGCAAAACCTTTGCCATGTTGGAGCAGGCGCAGGAGTGGGCTGCCCAAGGGCGAGACGTGGCGGTGGGGCTGGTGGAGACACACGGCCGCGCCGCCACGGCGGCGTTGGTGAGCGGGCTGGAAGTGATCCCGCGCCGCGCCAGCCGGCATCGCGGCGTCGAGCTCCAAGAAATGGACGTGGACGCCATCCTGGCCCGGCACCCAGAGGTGGTGCTCGTGGACGAGTTGGCGCATTCAAACGCGCCCGGCTCCGCGCACGCCAAGCGTTGGCAGGACGTGCGCCAGATCCTGGACGCCGGGATTGACGTGCTTTCCACGGTCAACGTGCAGCACCTGGAGTCCCTCAGCGATGTGGTCGCCGCGATCACGGGCGTGCGCCAGCAGGAGACGGTGCCAGATGATGTGGTGCGCGGCGCGGAGCGGGTGGAGCTGGTGGACCTTGACCCGTCCGCGCTGCGCGAGCGCCTCAGCGCCGGGCACGTGTACCCGGCCGAGCGTGTGGACGCGGCGCTGGCGCATTACTTCCGCCTGGGGAACCTGACGGGGTTGCGCGAGTTGGCGCTGTTGTGGATGGCCGACGGCGTTGACGCGGCTCTGCGCGACTACCGCCGCGATCACGGGATCGGGAAACTCTGGGCCACGCGTGAGCGCGTGGTCGTCTCCCTCACGGGAGGCCCGGAGGGGCAGACGCTGCTGCGGCGCGGCGCCCGCATCGCCGCGCGCACTGCCGGCGGTGAGCTGCTCGCGGTGTACGTCAACACGCAAGACGGCTCCGCGCGCAGCCAGCCCACCGAACTGGCCAGCCAGCGGGAGCTGCTGGAGCGCCTGGGTGGCAGCTATCACGAGGTGCGCGGGGACGATGTTCCGGCGGCGCTAGTGGAGTTTGCCCGCGGGGCGGACGCGACGCAGCTGGTGCTGGGTGCCAGCAGGCGCGGGCGCTGGCGAGCGGCGCTGACCGGGCCCGGGATCGGTGCCACCGTGGTGCGCGAGGCCGGGGACATCGACGTGCACCTGGTCAATCACGCGGCGGCCGCCGGGCTGCGCAGCTCCGTGCACTTCCCCAAGTCCGGGGTGCTGAGCCGGCGGCGCATGCTCGCGGGCTTTGGGTTGGCCGCCCTGGGCGGGCCGCTGCTGACCTGGGGCATGAGTTTTTTGCAGGGCGACGAGGCACTGGTGGCCCACGCGCTCATCTACCAACTGTTGGTGGTGGCCGTGGCCATGGTGGGTGGCTGGTGGCCTGCACTGCTGACCGCGGTCCTCTCTGGCATCTCGCTGGACTTCTTCTTTGTGGCCCCCATCTCCACGGTGTCCATCGCGGCGCCCATCCACGCGCTGGCACTGGCGCTGTATGTGGTCAACGGGCTGCTCGTCTCCGGTGTGGTGGACCGCGCGGCGCGGCGTGCCAGGGTGGCGCGGCGTGCCGCCGCAGAGTCGGAGCTGCTGGCGTACGTGGCCGCAGGGGCGGTGGAGGGCGACGCCGCCGTCCCCGGCATCCTGGGGCGCACTCGCGAGGCGCTGGGGGCAGACGGCGTGGCGCTGGAGAGCCTGGACGGCGCGGCGTGCGTGGTGGCGGACGGAGCCAGCTCCTCAGAAGGCTCCTCAGGCGGCTCCCCAGAAGGTGCGAGTGGTTCGGGTGGTTCGGGTGGTTCGAGCGCGGCGCGCGATCGTGTGCCAGAGGACGCGGCGCGCGAACGCGTGCCACAGAGCGCGGCCAGCGAGCCGGTGGGAACGCAGGGCGCCCTGCGTGTCTGGGGCGTGAGCCTCTCCGCCGCGGATCAACGGCTACTGCATGCCGTGGCCGGGCAACTCGCCGCGTCCCTGGAGAACACCCAACTGCAAAAGGCGGCCCTGGATACCCGGGTCGTCGCGGAGGCGGACCGGGTGCGCACGGCGCTCCTGAACGCCGTCGGGCATGATCTGCGCCGGCCGCTCGCGGCCGCCGTGACCTCGCTTGGCGCGTTGCGCCTGCCCACGGTGAGGCTGTCCAAGGAGGACCGCGCCGAGTTGTTGGAGACGGCGTCTGAGGCGTTGGAGACGCTGACGGATTTGGTGACCAATCTGCTGGACGTCTCGCGGTTGCAGGCCGGAGCACTGGGCGTAGTGGCCGAGCCAACCGAGCCGGCGGACGTGGCGCTCGCCGCGCTAGATGAGCTGGGGCTTGGCCCGGCGGAGGTGCGCTTGGTGTGGCCGGAGGACTCGGTGCAGGTACGCGCGGATCCGGTGCTGTTGCAGCGGGTGCTGGTCAACCTGCTGGCCAACGCGCTGCGGTATCAGCCGGAGGGCGAGCCGGTGCGTCTGGGGCTCAGCCGCTTTGGCGACGAGGTGGAGTTGCGCGTGGTGGACACCGGGCCGGGGATCGAAGAGGAACGCCGCGCCCGCATGTTTGAGCCGTTCCAGCGGCTGGGAGACACGGATAATTCGACGGGGCTTGGTCTGGGCCTGGCCGTGGCGCGCGGATTCACGCAGGGCATGGGCGGCACGCTCGCGGCCGAGGACACCCCCGGCGGCGGGCTGACGATGGTCGTGACGCTGCCGTCGGTGACGGCACATCAGGCACCCGCACAGGCGGGGGAGGAGACACGGGCATGAAGGTCTTGATAGCGGACGACGACGCGCAGATGGTGCGTGCCCTTGGCCTCCTTTTGCGCGCCAGGGGGGATGAGGTGATCGCGGCCCGGGACGGCGCCGAGGCGCTAGCGGCCGCCACCACCAAGCACCCGGACGTGTGCCTGGTGGACCTAGGCATGCCGCGCATGTCCGGGTTTGAGGTGATCGAGGGTGTGCGTGCCTTCAGCCAGGTCCCCATCATGGTGATCTCCGGGCGCACGGATTCCTCTGACAAGGTCCGTGCCCTGGACGCCGGCGCGGATGACTACGTGACCAAGCCCTTTGCCGTGGACGAGTTGCTGGCGCGGTTGCGCGCCCTGGCTCGGCGCTCCCGTGCCGCGGGCGGCGATCACGCGGAGGCGCCGGCGCCGGAGGCCGTGGTGCGCTTTGGGTCGGTGAGTGTGGATCTGGCCTCGCACGTAGTGGAGCGAGGGCAGGACACGGTGCGGCTCACGCCCACGGAGTGGAAGTTCCTTGAGGTGCTGGTGCACAACGCCGGCCGGCTGGTGACGCGCCAGATGCTGTACCGGGAGATGTGGGGCACGGATGACATCCAGGACACCGGGTACCTGCGCCTCTACATCTCTCAACTGCGCCGCAAGTTGGAGGCGGACCCTGCCCACCCCGTGCATCTTTTGACGGAGCAGGGCATGGGGTACCGGCTGGTGCTGGGGGAGCCCGGGCTCAGCCGCGAGTGAGCCAGCTCTCAGCAGCTTCTTAGGGGCCGCAGAGGACGTCCGAGGGGCCGGCTGGGGTGCCGAGAGCGCCGTTCCGCCCGAGTTCACGCGGATGTTGCCCGGGTGGGGGCGGTGGGTGTGCCCGATTTGGTGTGGGGGTGGTTTGGGGTGTATTGTTTTCTCTTGTCGCCGCAACGAGTTCTGGTTGTTTCAGAGGGTGTTGGGGGGCGTAGTTTTCCTGG